>CAVRUI010000001.1:0-101256 GCA_963724345.1 uncultured Chloroflexia bacterium
GGCGCTTGCCCAGCGCAGCCACCCCTTGTCCTTTTTGACCGAGACGTAGCCGCCCTGGATTTTCACCGACTTCACTTCGTCCCAGCTCAGCTCCTTTTTCCCCGAGTACAACTTGTTGTAATCCAGCGCCAGCGGGCCGAACTCCAGCCGGCTGCCGGCCTTGAGCGCGGCGATGTACTTCGGATAAAGCGTATTCGAGACGCTGGTCTGGATTGCCTTGCCCAGCGCGTCGACGTCCTTGTACCTGTTGTCGAATTTGTATTTTGTATCGTCGGCCAGTTGCACGGTGTACAGATGGGTGGTCCCGGTGTGGACGCCGTACGTGTAATGTTTGGTGATCGCCTGCCAGACGGCGGCGACATCCTCCCAGGGGATTTCGCGCACATCCTCGCCGCGGGCGACGGCAAATCCGCGGTCGAAGACGGCGGCCGCCTGGCCCCAATCGTGCCAGGCCAGGTACAGGCACCATCCGCCCAGCCCCAGGCATACCAGAAAGGCCAGACCCATGGTGATCGATGCGTCCATCACGGCAATGAGCAGCGCGGCAACGCCGGCTCCCGTCAGCACGACTCCCAGGATAAGGTTCCCCCATTTGTTCCATGCTTTGATGGGATGCTCGCTTTTTTCAGCGCCAAGTTCGAAGCAGGTAAGGAAGGGTGAGGCGGATGGCATCGATCTCCTCCAGAAACAGGCCCGGCGGAATTCACGGGGCGTATGCTTATTCTACCCGCCGATGGAACCGTTTTGGACGGGTCCACCAAACGTACTATCCAGGCTGCCGCGGCTGATCGCCGGATGAATGGATAACGGTGGTGATGGGAGGATTGTTACGCCTTCCGGCCGGGGAGAAGCCGGTTAATTGCCCAATAGAGGCGAATCGGGAAGCAATGCCCGCAGCAGCGGATCCCGCCAGCGGTTTGCGGCGGGATCGTATACGCCGAACCCGGAACAGAATTCCCAATAGGCCCAGGAGAAGGAAAGCGCCTCCGCCTCCCGGGCGACGAACGCGGTCCACCGCGCGCGGGAGGCCATGTCGGCCCGCTGGTAGGCCCCGAATTCGCCGAGGAGGACCGGGCGGTCGTTTGAGCGCCCCCATTCGGCGGCGGATTGGAAATCGTCGCGGACCGCCTTTTCGTCGGCCGCGGTTCCGGTCCAGGCCGTTCCCAGCCAGGCGTCGGATCCCTCCGCCCATTCGGCTCCCTGGTGCGTGAACTCGAATGGGTTGTAATAATGAAAGGTGACGATGAGGTTGCGATCCTCCGCGGGCAGATCCAACGTCGGGAGCAACCCGAGCGCGTTCCAATTCACCGGACCGACGATGATCGTGCGCTGCGGGTTGGAGGCCCGGATCACCCCGAGCGTCGCGGCAAGGGCGCTGTTCCACTCGGCCGCGGGAACGGCGTTGGTCGGTTCGTTGAGCAGCTCAAAAACCAGCTCCGGCGGGTAATCGCGGTAGTGGTCCGCAATCTGCGCCCAAAGCATGGTCAGGCGCGTGCGCTCGCATGCCGCGCAATCCATGTACGGAGTGAAGTGGTGGAAATCCAGGATGAGGACCAAACCGCGGGAAAGCGCATTCTCCACCGCCCAGTCGACCCGCTCGAAGAAGGAGGGATAGATCGTGTAGGGGGATTCTTCCAGCGCGTGTGTGTTCCAGCGCACGGGCAGGCGGATGGCGTCGAAACCGGCGTCCGCGGCCAGCTGGAAATACTCCTCGCGCAGCACCACGCCCCAATCGCCTTCGGCGGGCGCCTCGAGCGCGTTGCCGAAATTCACGGCGCGCCCGATCCGCGCGTTCATCGCGAACGCATCCGGCCACACGAGCGGGGAGGGTGGTCGGATCGGACGGTGGGAACGATCCGGGTCGGGGCGGCGGTTTCCGTCGGGGCGGCGGGGGAAACGGCGTCCGGGAGCGCGGAGGGGGTTGTCCATCCGCCGCATCCGTACAGGATAACCGGCAGCAGGGGGAGAAATTTTATAATTTTCCGCATCGCCGCAATCCTCGCCGCCTTCCGCCCGCGCACGGATCCGGGGCGGGGTTCGCGGAAACTATACTCCCTTTTCCACGGCCGGATCAACGGTGCCTTGTTCCGGGTAGATCACCCGCGTGCCGTCCCGGACTGCAAATGGTGTAAGCCGATGCGGCTGGCTGTGAGCGAGGTCGAGGATGTCTTCGACCGGGACGCCGTCGAAAAGCAGCGCGTCCGCGATCAGCGAGCGGTGGCAGCGCCACGGGACGGCTTCGGCGCACAGGATCGCCGTTCGATCCCGGCGTGCGGCGGCGATCAGGTTATCCAAACCCGCCCGGAATTCCTCCGTTTGCATGTAGTCCGCAAATCCCCGGAACGAATCGTTCTTCCATCCGGTGTTGGGGGAATCCGGACGCGGCTGCCGGAACCCTCCCAGCTCCGGCATGTGCGCATACCGGATCCCCGCTTCGGCCAGCGTCGCGGGCAGTGCCTCGCGGTTGAATTGCGGATTACGCTTGGAGCGCGGAATGCTGCGAACGTCCGCGACGAGTTGGATGCCGTAACGGCGGAGGATGCTCGTGAATTCATCCGCCGTGCGAATGGAGTGGCCGATCGTGAAAATGGATGCCGGGGGCATGCCCAGGGGATTGTCAGAAGTCGATGCGGTTTTTCAAATCCGCCGGTTTAAAAGGGCCGGGCTCGGCAATCAGATCCCGTGCGAAATCCATCCGGTCGTAGAGGTTCCAGGTCAGCACGCCCCGCACCCGGCCGGATTTCAGGTAGTAGATCACCCCCTTCTGGCACGGCTCGAGCCAATCCGCAAATATATCCGAGCGGGCATCCAGTTCGCCCACCGCTTCGTAGCCGATCTCGAACAGATCCGAATAGAAAAACGGAAGGTGTTTGTAGGGTGTGGTGTTACCGGCCATGGAGCGGCCCGCCGCTTCGCCCATCTTCAGGGCGTTGTCTTCGTGTTCGACCCGCTGGTACGAGCCCAGCGCCGGCTGGAAGACGGCGGCGACGTCTCCGGCGGCGTAAACATCCGGCGCGGCCGTTTTCAGGCAGTCGTCCACCGCGATCCCGCCCTCTGCGATTTCCAGTTTGGCTCCCCGGGCCAGTTCCACATTGGCGAGAATTCCGACCCCGGCGATCACGCCGTCAACGTCGATTTCACCCTTCCCCTCGAGGGTCAGGCGCGCGCCCGATTCGGCCTCGGCGATCCCAATCACCCGCTCTTCGGCCAGCAGCTCGATCCCTTTTTCGCGGTAGAAGCGGCTGAGGTATTGCGAAAGAGCGGGCGGAAACACGCGCGCGCCAATCGCGGTTTCGGGGAAGATCAGCACCACTTCCTTGCCGTTTATCGCCAGGGCCGCGGCGATCTCCGATCCGATGAAACCCGCTCCGATCACCGCAAACCGCTTTCCGCGTTCGGCCATCTCGCGCAGCCGCAGATAATCCTGCATCGTCCGATAGTACAGTACGTTGCGGGAGTTGAATTCCAGCCGGCGCGGTGTGCCGCCGGTGGCCAACAATAATTTGCCGTAGGTATGTTCGCGCCCTTCGCTGTCGCAGACCGTCTTGCGGACGGGGTCGAGGCTGACGATCTTCGTCCGCAAATTCAAATCCACGTCCAGTCGGTCCGTCCCGCACCAAGCCTTGTCAATCGTTTTCCCCCGCCACAACCCCTTCGACAGCAGCGGCCGTTTGTACGGCGGATCCGGCTCGTCGGAGAACATGCCGACCGACCCACGGACATCGACCGCCCGGATTCCGCGCAACGCGGCGTCGCCGGCCATCCCGCCACCGATGATCAAATACCGATAGATTGCCATGACTCCTCCTGTCTGACCGCCCGGAATTCAGGCGATCGATGAATGAATTTTAGGAAATTCGCGCTCTGAGGGGCGTTAGAAGTCTATGAATTATTAACCATTTCCACTTAAATGAGGGGATATTTAGGGTTTCTTTATTAATGTAGAGTTAATGGATAAGAATTATAATAAATTAGGTTGCCAGGATGGATATCAAAAGAAATAGAAAACAACAGATCCGGAAAATCGGACGGTTCTGCGGCTGGCTGGGGTTGGGCCTTCTATTATTCACGCTGCTGACCGGATACGGCATCGCCGAGTTCCGGATCGTCACCCCGCTGACTCTCAACCTGATCAACAAGGCGCTTGCCCAGCGCCTGCATGCCTACACCGAAGTGCCGATGATGGTTCTGCTCCTGGTGCATGTTGGGATCGCCGTCTGGGCCCGATCCACCGAAGCGAAAAAGAAAGAGGATTGAAAGATGAAGAATCATTTGCCTGTTCCGGTCCTGGTCGTCCTGGGAGGAATGGTCCTCGCAGCGTGCGGCCCAACCGGGGGCCAGAAAATAACCTCGAGCCTGCCGACCGTCGAGGTCAAACAATACGAGGGGCAGGATCTTTCCTCGGTCAACGACTTTCGGGAGAACTCGATCAAGGGGCCTCAGGACGTTTCGCTCGAAGGGTATACGTTGAAGGTGACCGGGCTGGTCGATAAACCGCTGGCGTTGACATACGACCAGGTGCTGGCGCACGACGCCTACAGCAAAGTGGTGACCCTGCACTGCGTCGAAGGCTGGGATGCCACGATCCTTTGGGAAGGCGTGCTGATCGACGACCTGTTAAAGGAAGCGCAAGTGCAGGATTCCGCGGTCATCGCCATCTTCCACGCGGCGGACGGATATACCTCCTCGCTTCCGGTTGCGTATCTTCGGGACAACAAGATTCTTCTGGCGTACAAAATGAACGGGGAAGACGTTATACCGGCGCGCGGCTTCCCGTTCGTGGTTGTCGCCGAAGCCAAGTGGGGTTACAAGTGGGTCAAGTGGGTCACCGAGATCGAGCTATCCAACGATCCCACCTATAAGGGATATTGGGAATCCTTTGGATACAGCAATAACGGGGATTTGGACCAGCCGTTTTTTGAGCCGTAAGAGCCGGCCATCGACCATCGACCATCGTAAAGGCTGCAAAGAGACCGGATGGATGATTTTTCGATCGTTGATGGTCGGACGGCCAAATCATCCCTGCCCGAAAGTCTCCGCGCCTGGGCCGCTTACACCGTTAGGAATATTTTTAACCACCAAGACACCAAGACAGGGTTATTTTCTTTGTGCCTTGGTGTCTTGGTGGTATATAAAAGAGGGATCCGGCCTTTTAATCCTGCCCGAAAGTGTCCGACAGCCGCGCCTTGGCCGCGTGCCGTTCCCGCCGCCAAACGATCAGCGAAAGCGCCGTCAGCGATAGAAAAGTCAGCATTCCGATGCAGACCATCCCGGAGTAACTTTCCCCGGTGGTTTTATTCCCGCCCGAAGCCTCCAGGATCGGCGCAAACAGGATGAAGAACATCAGCCCGCCGAATGCGAGCGCCAGTTTGCGCGTATCGGTGAACTGCCGCCCGTGCCGGAACGAAGCCGCCAGCAGCGCGTAGATGCCCGATGCGATGGCGAGCACGATCAGGATCGTGAGGATCGGCGGCAAATTCGTTTCGGGAAGCGCCCAGCCGCTGTAGAAGAATGCCACCGTCGCTCCGAACCCGGCCAACCCAAAGAAGAACGGATGCGGGAGGGGTTTTTCCTGCAGCGCCGGGGCGGGCGCGGGAGGATGAACCCGGCGCGCAAGCAGGATCAGCGCGGCGGCCGCGATCATCGCCCCGAGGTAGGGCAGCGGCGGAGGGGCGTAATGGAAAGCCGCCCGGAAGAAAATGTTCCCGCCGACGACGGCGGCCGCAAGCAGAAAACCGAAGCAAGCGAAACCGAAACACCCAAGCCATGCTTCCCCGCGCGATTTTGGGTAGATCAAATGGACAAGCAGAATGGGTATCGCGACGCTGAACGCGGCATGGTAAACCGTCAGGTGGGTTGTCCACACCCACGCCACGTCCGCCCAGCGCCCGTACGCCGCGGATGCGCCCAGGTCCGGCCAGGCGGCATTGAAGAAGCTCATCACATCAATCCCCTCTTCCAGAATCCCGTACGCCGCCCCGAGCAGGATCACCCCCAGCCAGCCGGTTTTCCAGCGCACGGCCAGCTCGCGCGCCAAAACCGCTCCGGCGCCATACAGCGGAACCAGGAACATCCAGGTCGTCGGCACCAGCCATTGCGAAGGCGGCGCCGAACCGGATACCAGTTCGGCGATGACCGGGGAAAGCAGGAACAGGGTGAGGGCGGGCAGGATGTGTCTGCGCATGCGCCAAGGATACACGGTTGCGGGTTAATTTTCCACGTTGAATTGGAGGGCTTGTACACCGAAAAACACCGAAAAGGGCCGGATGACACCGTTTTTCATTATATATTCGGTGTGATCGGATTTTTTTGGTGTAATCCGTGTACAGCCCATGAGGATTTATAATACAGTCCGGAGTCTAGGCAATGGAATTTCTTGGTGTTGGCCCGCTGGAATTCATCGTCATCCTGATAATCGCGCTGATCATCTTCTCGCCCAAGGATCTTGCCAAGGGGGCGAAGGAGATCGGCCGCTTTATCAACCGTCTCTACCGTTCAGAAGCCTGGAAGTCGATGCGTCAGGTCTCGCAGGAAATGCAGAACCTACCGACCCGTTTGGCGCGGGAAGCCCAGCTTGAGGATTTAAAGGAGCTGGAGGAGGACATTCAAAAGGCGGGGGATGCCCAGTTGACGGCCATGAAGGATATGGAGAAGGATATCATCCTGGATGAGTCTTCCCCGTATCGTGAGCGGCCCTCCGTACCCCAGATGCCGCCGGCCCGCCCGGACCCGGAGATAAAGTCCGCCGATTCGGCGCAGCCGCAGCCGTCGCCGGAAGCCTCCTCCGGGAAAGAAGGCGACGGAAAAGAGTAAGCCTCGGCCGGCCGGAGATCCTTCCGGCGCCCGATAGGGCCTGCCGCGGCCGTTCCTTGACCCAATTGCCGGGCCAGGGTTATAATCCGCCCACAAGCCGGGAGTCTCCGGCCGTTTTTATGTCGTAGCACAGGAGTTCGGATTATGCCCCCACATCCAAAACGAAAACATTCCTCCGGACGGAGGGATCGCCGGCGCGCCCATGACGGGATGCTGCCGCCCAACCTGGTAGGGTGCGCCAACTGCAGCGCGCAGATACCCGCCTATACCGTCTGCCCGCAGTGCGGATATTACAACGGGCGCAAAGTGCTCGAGCCGAAAAAGAAAAAGGCGGAGAAGAAGAAGTAGTTGCTGGACGATGGCAAAAGGCCGTGTTCCGACGGCCTTTTTTTATTTAAGAAACCCCGGCGGGTTTGAAGTGTTAGATAAAGCAACCACCTTTGGTACCACGGATTACGCCGATAAAGGCCGGATTTCACGGATAAAAAAAATCTTTTTACTTCCATTGACCCTCCGTGAAATCCGTTTTCAATCAGTGCCTGCCCCGAGGGCGTATTTTCCCGCGGGGGAATCCGTGGTAAATTCCAACTTGAGCCAATATGGAAAAAACATGACTCTCGACCCCAAACGCACCGCCTTCGTTTTTCCCGGACAGGGATCACAAGTTATCGGCATGGGAAAGGCGCTGGCCGGCACCTATCCGAAAGCGCGCCGCCTGTTCGAAGAAATGGATTCGATACTCGGTGTCCCGCTCACCCGGCTGTGCTGGGAGGGGCCCGATACCGAACTGGGCGACACCTTCAACACCCAGCCGGCGCTGCTGACGCACTCGGTCGCAGCCTGGCGCGTGCTGGCCGATGCGCTCGGCGGATTCCAGCCGGTGTGCGTCGCCGGGCACTCGATGGGGGAATTTTCGGCCCTCGTCGCGGCGGGCGCGCTCCCCTTCGCCGACGCCGTCCGGCTGACCCGCGAGCGCGGGCGGGTGATGTGCGAGGCGGGGAAGACAACGCCCGGCGGCATGGCGGCGATTCTTAATCGCCCGGCGTCCGTCCTCGAGAAACTATGCGCCCAGGCGGCCCAGGAAACCGGCGGCATCGTCGGAGTCGCCAACGACAACTGCCCCGGCCAGGTGGTGATCTCCGGCGAGGCGCAGGCGCTCGAGCGGGCGATGGCGCTTGCGCTCCAGAACGGCGCCCGGCGCGCCGTCCGCCTCAACGTCAGCATCGGATCGCACTCGCCGCTGATGCGCGGCGCCGCCCTGGAATTCGCCAGGGCTGTGAACGCCGCCCCGCTTTCGGATCCATTCGTTCCGCTGATCGGAAATGTCGGGGCCGCGCCGCTGCGAACGGCCGGAGCGCTGCGGGACGACATCAACGCCCAGCTGACTTCGCCCGTGCGCTGGGTGGAATCCGTCCGCGCCATGCAATCGCTCGGGGCGGATACCTTCATTGAACTCGGAAGCAAAGACGTGCTCACCGGCCTGATCAAACGGATCGATCCGGCCGTCCGCACCATGGCCGCAGGTTCGCCCTCGGAAATCCGTTCCGTGTTGGGGGTATAATCCCCGCAGGGTTTTTTCCTCCCCGCGGGCCGGCAGCTCAAAACCGCTTTTGGAGGAGGACATCATGACGTTTTCCGCAAACCGCGTGGCCGTCGTCACCGGCGGAGCGCAAAGCATCGGACGGGCGATCGTCGACCGGCTGGCCAAAGCCGGGGTCGACATCGTCATCGCCGATATCCAGTCCGAAAAAGCCCAGGCCGCGGCGAAGGAAGTCGCCGCCGCGACCGGCCGGAAGGTGATCGGGCTCGCGGTCGACGTCTCTTCGACCAAGGCCGCGGCCGAGATGATCGACAAGGCCCTCGCCGAAATGGGCCGGATCGACATCCTGGTCAACAACGCCGGCACCACGCGCGACAACCTGATCATGCGCATGGACGAGGCCGACTGGGACAAGGTGATCGACATCAACCTGAAGGGCGCCTGGAACTGCTCCAAGGCGGTCATCCGCTCGATGATGAAGGCCCGCTACGGGCGGATCGTCAACATGGCTTCGGTTTCGGGGCTCGCCGGGCAGGCGGGCCAGACCAACTACTCCGCCTCGAAGGCCGGCCTGATCGGCTTCACCAAGGCCCTCGCGCGCGAGGTGGCTTCGCGCGGGATCACGGTCAACGCCGTGGCGCCGGGGTTCATCCCCACCCCGCTGACCGATGTTCTGCCCGCCGAGATGAAGGAAGCGCTCATTAAGATGATCCCGGTCGGCCGCATGGGCACCACCGATGAGATCGCCTACGCGGTCGAATTTCTCGCCGCCGACGAGGCCGCCTACATGACCGGCCACGTGCTTTCGGTGGACGGCGGCATGGTGATGATGTGAGGTGACCATGGATACCACTCCCGCCTCCGGCAAGATCTTCGTCGCTCCGGGCGTGCTGATCACGGTGGCCAAACTCGCCGCCCTCAGCGTGCCGGGCGTGCTGCGCATGAGCCCGGTGCCGGGCGGGGTGAACCAGCTTTTCCGGCTCGGGGCCTCGCGCGGCGTGCGCCTCGAAACCACCGGAGAAACGGTCTCGACCGAGCTCTTCCTGGTCGTGGAATCCGACGCCGACGTGCGCGAAGTGGCGCGCAAAGTCCAGCTCGAGGTGAGCCGGGCGATCACCGAAATCATCGGTCTCAGGGCGGGGGAAATCATCGTCCACATCGAGGACATCGACTCGCTCCCGTCCTAACAGCGCTCGCCCGAGGACGCGCTTTCCCATGAAGGCAAGACGCAAGGCGCGCACCGTCGCGCTGCAGGCACTTTACGAATTGGATTGCTCCTCCCACGAGCCGGGATTGGTTCTTTCCCAGCGCGAAGAGGAAAGCAAGCTTCCCGAAGGCCAGCACGAGTTCGCCCGCGCGCTGGTCTTCGGCGTTTTAAAAGAGCGCGCCCGGCTCGACCGCTGGATCGCGCGCTTCGCGCCCGAATGGCCGGTGGACCAGATCGCGATCGTCGAGCGCAATATCCTGCGCATCGCCCTGTGGGAATTCACCATCGGCGCGCTGACCCCCGTCCGGGTGGCGATCAACGAGGCGGTCGAACTGGCCAAACTGTTCGGGTCCGACAGCGCGCCGCGCTTCATCAACGGCGTGCTGGGTTCCCTCGCCGACCATTCCGAGGAACTGGCCCAGGCCGCCCAGACCGAACCGGCAGTCCCCGCCAAACCCGCGCGGGGATGACTCACCTATCATGCCCCATGTGAAACCGATCCCTCGGCCTCTGAAGAGGCCTCGGGATGACGGACCCGGCGCGGATCGTCATGCCCGCGCGCTTTTAGCGGGCATCCAGGAATTCAGCGGAACGGTTCCTGAGCCGTTTGCAGTGGATCCCGGCTACGATCACGCCGGGATGACGATCAAAACACACGCGGGGATGACGATCAAAACACACGCGGGGATGACGACCATCCAATGAAACCCCTCTCCTCCACCGATCCCATCGACTCCAATTCCCTCGGCGGCGGGCCGCTGCGCCGCGCGGTCTCCTTCTTCTCCGACTGCGAATCCACAAACGATAAAATCCGCGCCCTGGCCGAAGCCGGCGAGCCGGAAGGCGCGCTGGTGGTTGCGGATTTCCAAACCGCCGGCCGCGGGCGGATGAGCCGCGCCTGGCAGGCTCCGCCCGGCAGCAGCCTCTTGTTCTCATTGCTCCTGCGCCCGCCGATCGGGCCGGCCCAGGCGCTGCTGCCGGTGATGGCGGTGTCGCTCGGCGTGATGGAAGGCATCCGCCGCGTGTGCGATCTTCCGGCGTGCCTTAAATGGCCGAACGACATCCTGATCCGGGGGAAGAAGGCGGGCGGGATTCTGTGCGAGCTCGGTCTGGACGGCGCGGCCCTGAACTACGTGATCGTCGGCGTGGGGTTGAATGTGAACTTTGATCCGCGCGCGGTCGAAGGCATTCCGCCGGATGCGACCAGCATTCAGGTGGAGCTCGGCCGCCGGCAGCCGCGGGCCGCCCTTTTGCGCGCGATCCTCGAGGAGATCGAACCGCGTTACCGGAAGATCGTGCGCGGGGAATCCCTGCGCGAGGAATGGGCCCGCGCCCTCGCCACGCTCGGCCGGCGGGTGAAGGTTATTCTTTCGGAAGGGGAGTTTTCAGGGACGGCGGAAACGGTCGATGAATCCGGAGCGCTGATCGTGCGCCTGGACGACAGCTCGCCGCGGACGGTCCTGGCGGGGGATGTGGTGCACGTGGAGAGCGACGATCGACGATAGACTGAGGAAGGATCGACCATGGACGATAGACCATGGACCATGGCCGATGGGAATTCGAGATTGGTTCTATTTAGTAGATGCGATTGAAATTACATAGAGTTGATTGGTTTTTAAACCACTGACTCTGGTAGTGAGTAGAATTTAAAAGGTTATGCCGGTGAAGTGGGTATTATATGATCCATCCCATCTCTCCTCCCCCGGCCCGAGGACATCTCGGGCCGTCCCCTCCTCCCTTCCCGTATTACGGGAAGGGAGGAGGGGTTAGGGGAGGTGGGATGGGATGGTAAACGGAACGCATTCATACAGGAGGGGAAAGGGAAGAAGTAAAGGTAACGGGTAGGTAACGTCCACCGTCTACGGTCGGTTTTTCGATGGTCGATCGTCGATGGTCGGATTTTCCATGGTCCATCGTCCAGGTCTATGGTCGGGTTTTACGATGGTCGATCGTCGATGGTCTGTAACCAGAATAAAAACCTTTCCCCATAATTGAGGGTCGCTTCCCGGCCGCGTCACACCGACGTCGCCAGATCCCAAAATTCGTCGACGCTGCTCGACCCCTGCAATTCCGCACTCCGGCCGCGGCCCATCCGGATTTGGCCGCCGGCCATCATCTGCGCGAACATTCCCGAGGTCAACATCCACCAAATGAAATCCGCCGCCCGCTGTGCGTCCCAAGGAATCCGGACCGCCCTCCAGGTGCGGGCCGTCTCGAACAGCCGCGCCCGCAGACCGGGGTCCATGTGGATGGCGTTCCCGGTCATGTCCTGAATATTGGCGTTGGTGGCTTTGGAAGGGATCAGCGCATGCCGGCCGAGAAAATCCAGGTTGTCAAATTCCTGCTGGCCGACCGGCCGTGAAAACAGCAGAATCACGCCGCCCCGGGATTGCGTTCCCAGGATCGCCTTGAAGGCCTGCTCGCTCGGTTTGGTCACTTCGAGCGAGAGGACATGCTGATCCAGCAGATGGTCGTATTGATCCACCACTTCACGGTCTTTTTTCCCGACGTGCAGGTCGACCCAGGGTTTTTCCCTCATTTGCGAAAGGAAGTTCCTGGTAAAGGGCGCGTCTTTGCTAACGATGTGAAAACAGAACCGGGAGGATTTCTCATGGAGCGCGGCGATCAACTGTGCCGAAAAAAGGGTCCCCACCGCCGCCCCGGAGACGGGAATCGACATGTGGATCGGCTCTTTGCTCTTGGGGTTGAGCTGGTCGGTTTTTTGACGCATGCCGCCGGCGCCCAGCGGCTTGCCCCAATTGGGGTTGAGCGGGTATGGCGATACTTCTATCCGCACTTTCCGCCCGATCCGTTTTCCGTAGGCGGCATATTTCCTTTTGGTGTACTCGCTTGCCACAACCAGCAGATCCGCCCCGTCGACATACCAGATGTGCTGAAAGGTGTCGTCGGAGACGAAGACGACGAGCACGATCCGGACCCCTTTGTCCTTCTCCAGTTTCTTCTTGACCGCCGCAAGCTTGTGCGCCAATCCGAAATGCGTGGATACCACCAGGATCTTCTTGGGCGGATCCAGCCGGTCGTCGATCAGGCGCGCCATCTCCTGGTAGACCAGGCTTGTATCCCAACGCAGGGACGCCCGGTACAGGCCGTTCGCCAATCCGGCAAGCGGGCCGGATTGCATCCATTCGAATATCGCCCGCCCCACCGGATGAATGCTTGTGATCCGGTGCAGGGTCTGGATGGATTTATCCAGGCTGCCCAGCACGACCGGGTTCACCGTTTTCGGAAGCCCGTCGTAGAGGGCGTCGGTGATCCTCAGGTGGCCGAGCCCGGCTGGGGCATAGGTTAGAACCAGTTGATTCTCCCGGCTGGTCAGCTGTGCGAGCGTGGATTTTTTCATGGTCATCCCTCTTTCAGGAACGCGGAACGGCCGGCGGCGGAACCGGTTGCCATTTCCGGGCCGGCGGGAAACGCGGCATTTCCCGTATGGATTGTATATTAAAAAATAAAAGGGGGTTGCCTTAAGCGAACGTAAAAAAACATCCGCCCGGTGTCAAACATTCATTCGCGTGATTCGGCTCAAGGATTGCCGCGATGAGTAAATTTCTGATCGATGAGGAGGTAGGCGATCAACGTGCCTGCCATGAAGGGCAACGCGAAAATGCCGCCGACCGCCAGACCGACGGCCAGCGCGATCAGCAGCCCCGCCAGCGGCACGAGGAACGCCCAGCCGGCCGGATACCGCAGCCGGATCAGGATCCCGTAGGCGGCGGCCATGGCCATCGTATCCCCGATCCCCATGATCGGTTGGATTTCCCCGCCCATCGGGACGGATACGCTTAGGTATTGAAGCAGAAGGGAATTTCCCTGCCGGAAACCGGCGATCAGGCTCGCCGTCGGCCCGAAATAAAAGGAGACGAGGTCCATGACGGCCAGGGTGAGGCAAAAGACGATCAGCGCCTGCCAGGATTTGACCATTCCGCCGATCACTCTCCCGGCCGAAAGCGAGAGAAGGAGGATCAGGATGTCCCCCGCGATCCAATGGATCCACCGCAGTGCAAACAGGGCGATGAACAGGATCAGCGCGAGCGCAAACACGCCTGTCACCCACGAATCGGGGAGGCGTCCGGCCAGCCGGATCCCGATGAAAAGGATTGCCGCGGATACTATGACGACGGCGGCATACAGGGCGAGGTTCACGGCGGATATTCCTTCTGTGTTACGGCATTTCCATACATTCGTGGGTCACGCCTGGAGGAAATGCTTTTCCAGGAACACGGCCTCCTCCGTCAGTCCGTGACGGCGGTAGAACCGGATGGCTCCGGCGTTGTCCGGCATCGTCGAGACGGATACTTCGGCGCATCCCAGCGCGCCGGCCCGGGCCAGCAGCTCCTTTACCAACGCGCTTCCCGCTCCCCGGCCGCGCAGATCTGCGCGCACCAGGAGCAGTTCGATCAAACACGACGGGGCGGCGTGGAACAAGCCCGGCCGGATGGAGTAACTGAGCAATCCGGCGGTTTGGTCTTGCGAGTCCGCGATCAGAATCCCGCTTCCCGGGGAGTCGAGATAGTGCGCGACATACGCTTCCGTGACCGGTGTAGGTTCTTTATCCTCGGCGGCCGATTCCTGAATGATGCGGACGATGCCCGGCGCGTCCGCGGGCAGCGCATCCCGGACCGTGATATGCATAGAAAGTCTCCGCGTTATACCCTTAGGGCCGATCGGACCCTAAGGGTGCCATGGGATCTTGGATGCGAAGGATATCACGATTTTAATCTGCGGCCGGGAAAACAATTCTCACCGCAAAGCCCGCCCTGGTGGGGCTGGGCCAGGGACGCAAAGGTCGCAAAGAATTTCTTAAATAATAATAAAAACTTTGCGATCTTCGCGTCTTGGCGGTGAAAAGGTTATAACGTTATCCGAAGATTCCGCTTGCCCGCGGCGTGTCATCCGGAACGGAGGGCGGCGGAGTATAGGCCGCCGCGGGAGGCGCGGACGCCGGAGCCGGGCGCCTCGGGCGCCCGACGAAGAACGACAGCACGACCAATCCGAGACCCATGAACCCGAGCACGATCCCCTCGCCGCCGGTGACGAGCGCATACCGGTGGGCGATGTACACCAGCACCCCGGCGCCGGTATCGAATGCGCCGGGCGAAACATACGCCGGAAGATTCTCCCGCCCGAGCGAGATCACCACATCCAGCCCGACCCAAATGACGATCGCGGTCAGAACGACGCCAACTCCGGCCGCCAGGATCGGAATCCCCCACCAGCGCAGGAAGCCCCGCCACGAACGCACCACCAGAAGCGTGACCAGGATCAGGATCCCGATGCACAGGATCGGGCTGAGGCGCACGATCACGCGCCCGATCTGCAGAATTTGCCGCGGCCCGATCGGCAGGCCGGATTGATCGAGATTTAGCGCCCCGCTGTTGCGCGCCTGCTCGAGGATATCCAGTTGGTCGGGTATTTGTTTGGCGGCATCGGCCAGGGCGTTTGTAATTTGCGGTTCGACCATCGCCATCATTTCGTCGGGCGGCTTGCATTCCAGCATGCTGGACGGGTTGGAGGTATCCGGAACGTAATCGGCCGGGCAGGCGGGCAGGGCCTGGATGATCTGCATCATGGCATCCGTGCCGGCCGGGCCGGTCAGGCGCTTTTTAAAGTCCCGCATGTCGATCGTGATGGATAGCGGGGCGCCGGGCGTATCGAGGATGTGGAATGCCTGTTTCAGGACGCTTTCCACCTGGTTCTGGAGCCAGTCCGCGGGAAGGAGCGTGCGCAGGATCGACCCCCACTGATCAATGCTCAGCACCTTGAAGAATTCCGGCGCGCCGCCCGTGCCGCCGGGATTGCCTCCCACGCCGCATTTCTCCATTGCGGAGATCTCCTGCTTGGTGGGCGCGCGCATTCCGCCGAGAATATCGCGGAAGGCCGGATCGCCGAGGTTCTCCATCGAACAGCTCTGGGCTTCCGGCCCCGCGTACTGCAGCGGATTGCCCCCGCCTTCCCAGGTCACACCTTCTCCGGCCGGGTGCAGGCTGGTGTAGATTTGTTCGGCGGCCAGGGAGGGCAGGCGGTCGTAAATCCGCTCGCGAACGAGCGCGTTCTGATACACACCGGGCGAAAGCAGCATGGAATCGGCGTTGACCAGCAATAGCACGAGGACGATCGTGACCAGGAAGGCCAGGCACAACAGGACCGCCAGCAGGCGGATCATGAAATTGATCAGCGCGCCAAGAAATTCGAACATGAACCCTCCACGGCCGCCGATATCCTTCGTGAAATCCGGCGGAGAATAAGGCAATTGTCCATCAATTCGGCGAGGATGTCCATCCCGGCTACGATCGCGCCGGCATGAAGATCACCTGTCATCCCGGCGCGATCGTAGCCTGCCCTCGCGGAGCATCCCCGCTTGGTTTTGGTTTCTAAGCGGGGATGGTTGCGAAGCGTGGGCCGGCATCCAATCCCGGTCCGGCTGCAGCTCAACAATCCATCGCGAACAGCTCGCCAGCATACCTCTCGGCATCAAGTGGCGCAACGCTTTATCCGCGCCAGCGGTGATAGAAGTAATTCAGGAGCGGCACGAACTCGCCGGTTGCCTTCCGGTTGCCGGCGGCAGTCGGATGGCTGTCGCCGTTCTCGGCGTAGGCGGAGAGGTTGCCCCCCTGATCGGCCGTGTATTCCACGAGCCCGTTGCGGATCCGGTGATGGTTGCCGCCGCCGGCATCCAGATCGTTGGTGTTCGGATCGCCGCCGTTGGAGGTCAGCACGTTGTAGAAATCGAATACGGCGACGTTGGTATGCGGGTACGACGCCAGCCACTCTTCGGCCAGCCAGCGGTTGAATGCCCGGGCATTGGCGGCCTGTTCGGGTGAGGATTCGAGAAGCGGCGGCGCGGTGATGACGATGAAGAGCTTGTCCGTGTGCGCGGAAAAATATTCCAGCAGGTCGGCGTAGATCCGCTTGGCGTTGGCGACGGTGTGATATCCGGATCCGCTGTCCATGCCCTGAAGCGGATTTTCACCGGATGTGGGCGGATCGCCGGGATTGCCCTCCAGCGCGGAGTTGGGGAAACAGGACTTGAACATCACGATTTCGTTTTCGCCGCCGGGATCGCTCTCCCGCCGCGCGTATTCCGCATGCGGTTCGCTCTCAGCGTAGACGGCTTGCATGATGGCCCCGCTCGACGGCCCGAGGAACCAGTTCCACCACTGGCCGATGTCGGTGTGATCGCCGATCACGCTGCCGATTGAAGGAGTTTCCGGGCCCCAGCCGTAGTTGGTGTCGCTGACAAAGTAGTTGTTATCCGCCAGGGCCTGCCCCAATCCGCCGCTCCAGTCCGCCAGCCAGTTTTCGCCGCTGGAGTGGTGGATGAAAATCAGTTTGACGGTCTCCGCGGGAGGGGATGAGTTGATCCAGTCGGAACCCTGCGGGGATTCGGGGGAATTCTCCACCGGCATCTCCGTCGCATCGGCGGGCGTGTTTTCCATGGAAACGGCAGGTTCGGGAGTTT
Organism: uncultured Chloroflexia bacterium; assembly: GCA_963724345.1. Classification (GTDB taxonomy): domain Bacteria; phylum Chloroflexota; class Anaerolineae; order Anaerolineales; family RBG-16-64-43; genus JAFGKK01. The sequence goes on from CAVRUI010000001.1 coordinate 17,038, forward strand.
CGGCGGATGGACTGGATCGACCATCGGTACCGACAGGCGGTTGGAAATTACACGCCGGGAGAAGAACCAGGACGATGGGGATTAATCGCATCCAGCGCATGCGGCCTCCAAGGTGATGAATGTTCCGATTATATACGCGAACTGTCACCCCCTATCCCTGGGGCTTCATACTATAATGAAATCCCAACAGTTGCCGCCACCCCCAGGGTCAAGGAAGATAAAACGATGGGAATGGATTCCGACAGCGCTCCGCGCCCCGCCGACATCTCCACTTGCGAATCCGTCCCGATCCTGCGGCCCCGTCCGGCGGGAAAGCGCCGCAGCCAGTTCCGAATCCTCGTCTTTTCGCTGATAACCGCCGCCGGTTTCGCCTCCCCGGCCGCTGCAACTTCTCCCGCCTGGGCGGCACCGCGGCTCACCCCGGGCGTGATCGATCCGCCGACCGTCAGCTTGAATGTTCCGGCAACGGCGATGATCGGTTCAAACGTTATCTTCACCGCATCCTTCGATAACAACGATCCGGAGAACGAAACCGGATACGGCCCATTCCTGGAATTGATCATCCCGCGCACCGGGGCGGACGGCGCAGGCGCGGCGACGGACGACGGGCTGGGAACGACCACGATCTCCGCCACGATCTTTGGAAATCCCATCCCGGCGCGGGATTTCTACCGGGTGACCTTCAACGCGGGCGGAACGGCAACCCACCCGATCGCCCGCAATGCGGCCGGCACCCTCATCACCGTCAGCGGAACGCCCGGCGACGAACTGGTGGTCATCCGCCTGCCGTTCGGCAGTTTCTCGCCGGACCAGCCGCCCGCAACGGTGGCGATGACGGTCAACATGAGCAACCTCGCCGATCTCGGTTACGGGCTCGCCATCCGGGCGCGCGGCGGGTACGAGTTCGGGTTTACGCCGCTGGATGATTGGTGCTGCGGCGACCCGGCCAGTGCGACGCTGAGCGGCTACACCTCCGGATCGGTCACCCCGACTCTGCTCACGCTCGCCAAAGCCTACGCCGGCCCGGCGGACGTCTCCGCCGAGACGGCGACCGGTCCGAATTACCCGCGGCAATACTCGGTCACGGTGGACATCGCCCAGGGCCAAACGATCACCGATCTGCGCATCACCGACCAACTGCCCAATAACCTGGAATACGTCGGATTGGATTCGGCCACTCCGGGATACATCCTGGAAGACCAGCCTTTGGCCGGCGGGGCCCGCAATCCGCCCGATAACGACCTGATCCTGCGCTGGGCGTCGGTCACCGGCGGCGCGGGAACCACCGACGCCGCGGCGGCGTTCTCCTTTATTGTGCCGCGCGACGACGCCGACGGCGCGCGGGTGATCGATCCCGCCGGCGGCGTCGCGGTATCCTCCTGCAACAACGCCCTGGCGTCCGGGTCGTGGACTCCGATCGATGCGCGCGATGCCGTCCAGGCCGTCTCCATCGATCCGCCCGGCTGCGAGCATACGCTCATCGACCGTTCGCTCGCCGTGCAGAAAAGCCACGCCAATATCACCGACGGCAGCAACTCGCCCGGCGACCGGATCGATTACACGCTGGAGATCCAGGTCTCGGATTTCTTCGCCTTCGACCAGGTCGTCCTCACCGATATCCTTTCGGACGGCCAGCACTTCGACGTCGACCCGGCTTTCCCGCCCACCCTGGAGGTGAACGGGAACGGATATGCTCTGGCGGCAGCCGCCTTCGCCCCCGCCAACTTCACGGTTGATACTTCGCGGATCGACCTGACCGACGGGCCGCCGCCTCCACTGGTGGAAAATCCGGCGACCGACGGCACCACCCTTTTGACTTTCCGCGTCTCCGACGAGATCATCACCCGCGGCCAGAACGGGCGGATGGTCGGCGGCTGCGTGAATCCGGCCGGCGGCACCCCCAACCCCGATTGCTCCTACAACGACGGCGGAACCACCGCGGTCATCCATTTCTACGCCATCATCCAGGAAAGCTTCACCGATAACTATCCTTCGGGAGATTGGAGCGTCGATCAGGGGGACGAATTTAACAACAACGCCATGATCGACGGGCGCCTGCTCGATACCGATTTGTTCACCCCCGGGCCGAATGTCACCGACGACGCGGCGGAAACCTTTGCCATTGGAACCGGGTCGCTCACCAAGCGGATCTATGCCATCAACGGCAGCACCTCCTTCTCCACGCCGGCCCGGATCCAGCCCGGCGATTCGGTCACCTACCGCATCACCTACGTGATGCCGACCAGCGACGAGGAAAACCTCGAGTTCGCCGATTACATGCCGAAACCCATTTTCTTCGTCGCGGATCCCGACGCCGACGACTCCCCGGCGCATGGCAACGGGCCAGCCTGGGGATTCGATCCGGTCGGGCAGAGCGGGCAGCCGGCCGTGATACCCGCCGCCGGGCGCGCCAACTTCGGTCCGTCGGACACTTTTTATGATTATTCGGGGATCGTCCCCGCCCTCAGCGCGAACGCCGCCAACAACCGGCTGGGCTTTTTCTACGGAGACTTCGACGATCCGCGCAGCCAATCCACTACGGTCGATATCCTCTTCACCGTCACGGTCGCGACCGAGCCGTTCGCCGACAGCATGTACCTGACCAACCAGGCGCATGCGATCGAAGGCAGCACCAACGCCGGCGAGGTCGGAGCGGATTCCATCGTCCAATTGATCCTGACCGAACCGGTTCTCTCCTCGACCAAGGGCGTGGTCTGGACGAGCAATCCCGACAACGTGTTCACCCCGGCCGGCCGCGGGCCGGCGGGCATTACTTTCCTGGCGCCGGGTTCGGCGCCGCGCTGGAGCGGGACGATCCGCTCCGGGCCGCCCGGCGGCCTGCGCGGCAACCCGATCAACAGCAACGTGCGGGACGTGGACGCCGGCGATACGGTGACCTTCGCGATCACGATCGAAAATACCGGCACCAGTCTGAAGGGCGCCTTCGACCTTCAGATCCGCGACCTCCTCCAGACTCAATATCAGATTCCCGGCACGGGATTGAACCTTCAGGTGTATTACGGCAACGGCACCGGGCCGATCGCATACACCGGTATCGCCGCGCCGGGGGATTGCACCGGCTCCTGGCCCGGCGATCCCTGCGGACCGGATGGCACGGCCGATACCGCCGACGACCTTTTCGGCTGGGGAATCGAGCTGATCGATCCGGTCGGGTCGGGCGTGTGCCAGGCGCACGACCCGAACCTGGGGAACAACGTCATCCTCATCACCTACGATCTGGAGATCCGCACCGGCGTGGCGCCCGGCAACATCATCAACACCGAGACGCTGATCCGTTATGCCGGCGAGGAGGGCGGGCCGAACCACGTGCCGACTCCCTCGCCGGAGACCGACCAGGCCACCGCCACGATCAGCGGCGCGCCGGTCAAATATATTGTCGGCACCTCGGAACCGCACACCGGTTTTTCGGGCGTGGAGCAGGCGGCGATCGGCGAAATCATCCGCTACCGGATCGTCGCGCGCATCCCGGAAAGCACCAGCGTCAATTTCCAATTCCGCGATCTTCTGCCGAACGGGCTGATCTTCCTCGATGACGGCACGGCGCGCGTGGCTTTCGTTTCCAATGGGGGGATTGCCTCCCTGGGTCGTGATAGTGTTCCCGCCATACCGAATGGGTGCAACCTTGCCGGCACTGCGGCGAATGCGACCACCCCGGCGGTTCTCCCTTGTGCGCTGGATGATTGGAACTCCGGGAGCAGCAACAGCACGACCGCCGATCCGGATGCCTATGGCGCGGGGACCGATGTGTATTTCAAGCTCGGCGATCTTGCCAATTCCGACCTGGACGACGACGGCGAATTCGTCGTCGTGGAATTCAACGCGCTCGTGCACAACCTGAGCGGCGCTCAGCAGAACGACTCGGGGGAAAATCTCGACAACAGCGTGCGCGCCTATGCCGGCGTCCCGCCGGTTCAAATCGGCAACGATTTGCCCGCGCTGCGCGTCCGGGTGGTGGAGCCGTTCCTGACCCTCGACAAAACCCACTCCGCCCTGGGCATCACGGTGGATGCGGGCGATACGGTCACCTACTCGGCGACGATCACCAACGACGGCAGCGCGCCGACCAACAGCACCGCCTCCGCCTTCGACGTGGACTTCACGGACACTCCCCCGGCGGCATATTTGACATTGAACCTGGCATCCGTCGGCGTGTCGGCGACAGGCGGAGCGACGGGTGTGGTGAATGCTTCATCCGGCAATACCGTTCACTATCACCGATCGGGTCCATGCCGGTCGGGAGCCAGGTGATCATCACGTATCAGGCCGCGGTTTCCATGAACGCCACCCCCGGCCAGACGATCGACAACGATGCCGAGGTGCTCTGGACATCGCTGCCCGGTCCGCGGGGGACGGGCGATCAGACCCCCGGCCTGCCCGGGACGGGAACCGGGGAGCGCGACGGCTCGAACGGCCCGGCGGGGAACCCCAACGATTACGACCGGACGGATATCGCCACGCTTGATATCCGCGATCCCATGTTCAGTAAATCCGTGGAAAGCACCTCCGCCGTGCACACGGCTGGGAACAACCTGGCCATCGGGGAAGTGGCCACCTTCGGGTTGCTGGTTACCCTTCCGGAGGGAACCACACCCACTCTGCAAGTCTTGGACGATCTGCCGGCCGGGCTCGCGTATGTCGATGGTTCGATGCAAATTATCACCCAAACCAATCCGCCGGCGACCTGCGGAAGCCTGAGCGCTGATTTCAACGGGACGCTTCCGGTCCCGGTTCTGACGATTACACCCCCCGGCGGCGGCAGCGGCGCCAACCTGACCTTCGATTTCGGCGCCGTCACCGTCGCGGGCGATAATGTCGCCGGCAACAATTCCTTCCTGATCTGTTTCCAGGCGGTTCTCCTGAATGAATCCGGCAGCCAGGCCTCGCCGCCGCCGCTGACCAATACCGGAACCCTCTTCATCGGCCTGGATACCTTCACCGACAGCGAGGACCTCGCCGTCGTAGAGCCGACTCTGCGGATCGCCAAATCGGTCGATGACCCGAACCCCGCGCCCGGACAGGTCGTCACCTTCACCGTCGTGGTGGACCATGCCCCCGCCAGCGGCGCCACCGCCTTCGACGTCGAAATCTCCGACATGCTGCCCGCGGATCTGGCGCTGGACCTTGGGTCGGTTTCCTATGCCGCCTCCGGCGGATTAACGGGCATATACAACGGCTCGATCGGAAACCTGATGTTCTTCTCGGTGACGGAATTTCCCGCCGGGGGAAGCCTCACCATCACATACCAGGCGATAGTGACCGCGCCCTTCGGCACGACGGTCAACAATACCGCCAACACCACCTGGAGCTCGCTGCCCGGCCTGAACGCCAACGAACGGACCGGCGCCGACGGGCCGGGCGGGGCGCTCAACGATTACGCCGCCTCCAGCAGTGCCCCGCTGAACACGGACCGCGACCTGGTTAAATCGCTGATCGCCGACAGCCACCCGGCCCCGGTCACCGCGCTTCCGGATGTGTCGATCGGGGAAATTCTGACCTACCAACTGGTCCTCACCATCCCGCCGTCGTCCACCGACACGTATGCCGTCATCGACACGCTGGATTCGGGACTCGCGTTTGTGGATTGCGAAGACATCACCGGCGGCGCCGACCTGACCAGCTCGGCCATCAGCCTGAATACCGCCGGCAACTGCACCCCCGGCGGCGGACCCGGCGGCAATCCGCTCATCACCGGCTCGGGCGGGACGGTGGCATTCGATTTCGGCACGATCACGAACGCCCACGCGACCAATCCCGAGAGCATCACCATCCGCTACCGCGTCGTCGTCCTCGACACAACGGCCAACATCCGCGAGGTCACCCTGGCCAACGATGCGTTGATGCAATGGTCGAGCGGAAGCATCCGCCGGCAGACGGCTCCGGTGCGGATCATCGAATCCGATTTGGGGCTGGAAAAAACCGTCGACCGGCCCTCGGCGGTCCCGTGGATGGTGGTGACCTACCGGATCCGGATCTTCCATACCACGGCCAGCCAGCTGGCGGCCTATGACGCCGTCATCAACGACATTCTGCCGGACGACCTGACGTACGTGCCGGGATCGCTGAGCTTTGTACCCGGAAGCGGCGTAGCGCCCACTTTGTTGGACGATACCGCCATCGATCCAGGCACCGGTAATCTTGTCATGCACGCCGAATGGGATGCGCTTCCGCTCGGTCAGGAAGCCGCGATCCAATTCCAAGTCACCTTCGGCCCGATCCCGGCCGGCTCCAGCGTGGTCAACACGGCCAGCGCGGAATGGACCAGCCTGCCGGGGGATGTGCCTGCGCCCCCCAGCACGTATCTCTCGGTTTTCAACCAGCCCTATTCCCACGAGCGGCGGTACGATCCGCTTAACCCGGCCGATATCTACCGGGTCACCTCAGCCGCAACTGTCGGCCTGCTTTCCCTTCCGGAGACGGGTTTCGCGCCGGATCGGGTGACCGGCCTGCCCGCTCAGCCGGCCGGAAAACAGTACACCAAGCTGGGCGACCTGCGGCTGTACATCCCGCGGTTGGATAAAAATCTGCTGGTGGTCGGTGTGCCGATTGCAAAGGACGGATGGGATCTGACCTGGCTGTGGGACCAGGCCGGGTATCTGGAAGGGACGGCGTTCCCCGGAACGGCCGGCAACTCCGTCATCACGGCGCATGTCTACCTGCCGAGCGGATTGCCCGGCCCGTTCGCGAACCTGAATACGCTGCGCTGGGGGGACCGGATTTTCCTTACGATCAACGGGCAGCGCTACATCTATGAAGTGCGCACCAACTCCAGCGTCTCGCCCGCCGATACCTCGCCCTTCCGCCATGAGGAGACACCCTGGCTGACGCTCGTCACCTGCCTCGGATACGATCCGCGGACCGAGACCTACCGTTACCGCCAGGTCGCGCGGGCGGTGTTGATAGAGATCCGATAACCCGCCCCCTCCTTTTTCCTCCCCCATTTGCTTCGTTACCGATGAATTTACAATAATCATTCCTTCTTTTTTCACGAAGCAAATGGGGGAGGATTGGGAGGGAAAAGAAAACAGGGAACGTGACTTTTGGGGGGAAGAGGAAACGACCGCCACCCTGCATCCAACGCCATCTTTCAAACAAACCCCATCGTTAACCCTCCCCTCAAGTGCACGTCTCCCCATTTGCCCGACTAGCCGGTAATGCTTTCATAGATTTGTTGTCGGGCAAATGGGGAGACCACAGAGGGGAGGGTTATGCGTATTCTAAATGGTGGTAAAAATGGAACACGATGCAAACGGGATTCCATCCGTTTCTTGAGTGAGGTTTTTTCATGAGCGTTCAAACCTATCCCATCCGCCTTTCCACCAACGGCCAAACCGAAGTCCGCGACATCACCGGCGCGGTCCATGAAGTGATCGCCCGCAGCGAACTCGCGTCGGGAACGGCGACAATATTTTGTCCGTCTTCGACCAGCGGGCTGACGACGATCGAATACGAGCCGGGCTGCGTGGCGGACCTGCGGAGGATGTTCGAGGAGATGATTCCTTCGGCGCGCGAGTATGCCCACAACGCGACGTGGGACGACGGCAACGGGCATTCGCACCTGCGCGCGGCGCTGCTTGGCCCCTCCCTGACCGTCCCCTTCAGCGCGGGGAGGATGACGCTCGGGACATGGCAGCAGATCATCTACGTCGATTTTGACATCCGTCCACGCAAGCGTGAGTTGATCGTCCAGGTGATGGGAGAATAACCGATACCATCCTCATCCCTATCCCCCAACCCCTTGTAGGGGCGACCCAATGGGTCGCCCCTACAGCGAAGGGGATCAGGAAATAAAAACGCCCGGATTGCTCCGGGCGATTATTTTAAGGATGCCGCCGCTCAAGGAATCGGCGTCATGTAGATGAAGTAATTCCCCGCCCAGCAGTTGATATCCGCGCCCTGAAAATCCGGCTGCCTTTCGGTCAGTTTTATTTCGATCAGCGAGTTGCTGCATTTCAACTGGTCCGAAGACGTCTGGACGACATCCACCTTGGCGGATGTGTAAGCGCCGGGCACGCCGTCCGGGTAATACCACGCGAACACGGTGTAGGTTCCCATCGGCAGTCCGGAAATCTTATAGGTTGTCTGGTCGAGGGGTATTTCCGTAAAGAAGACCAGAGCGGTGGTTTTCTGGCGCGCATACATGCGGATGGCTGTGGCCGGTTGCGCCACCGGCGGCGGTTTGATGGTTCCGGAGATCGAACCAAGCGGGCCGGAGGGAGTCTCGGTTGGGACCGCGATTTCGGGCGTGGAGGTGGCCACGGTTTGCGTATCCGACTGGAGCGCAACCGTCGGGGTGACCGGGGTGGATTGCCCGCCGCAGGAGGCGGCCGCCAGAGCGAGCAAGGCAAGCATTGGGAATGCGGCAGACCTCATGGATTTCTCCTTCAGGTATTCCATCAGATGGGATCGGCTGCCTTCGATCGAACCGGGCAACCGGCGGATATTTTATCATCCTCCGGGGCAATTATCCCGATCCCGGGGACAAATCCGCGGAATATCCGGTGTTATCGGATGTGTATAGGATTAGAGAAAATCCATCCGCGCAACCGGCCGCGGAAACGCCGCCGGGCTTCCAGCCGGTAGGCGCCCGGCAGGCGCGGGGCAAATGAACCCTCCGCCCCCGTGCCTGCCGCGACGATTCCTTCACCGGCTCGGATGATCCGCCATTCGGCGGGATGCGGAAGCCCGGTTTTCAGCACAGGACCGGAAGCCAGGGGGACCTCTCCTCCCGGACCGGTGCTTGCGCCATCCGCCTCCGCCCGAAAACGGAATCCTTTGGTCGGTTTGGAGAGGTCGTACGCCACCCATCCGCTTCCCGTTTTCAAAGCTTCGGTGATCGTCCGGCCGTCCGTTTCCGCGTCCCCGGTGATTTTTTCGACGAGGACATGCAGGGTGACGGCGCGGAAAAGATATTCGTACGAGAAAACGATCTTGTGCAGCGGCCCCAGCGAATAGGAGTGGCCGTGCGCGTCCGGGCCGCCGACGGCGGATACGCGCCGCCCTTCCGCAAGGTACCGGTCCCACAGGGCGAGGGTTTGGGGGTCCGGTCCGAGAATCCCGGCCGAGGGAAAGAACGCATAAAAGATCATCTCGAGCCGGTTTTGAAAGAGCGATTTGAACTCGCTCATATAATTCCAGATTTCCAATCCGGAAAACCCCTGCACATCCAGGGTGTCCCACCCCAGCGCTTCTTCGTGCACCAGCGGCGAGGCGGGATCGTAGGGGTGCGCCAGGAATGCCGCGCCACCGGCATCCCGCACGGCGTCGATCAGCTTCTGCGGTTCGCGGGCGAACCGGCTGAGGTCGGTGCGGGCGCCGACGGCCAGCAGGTGGTTCTTCTGGGGAATGCGGTCCTGATGGTGAATCTCCTCACCGGCCAGAACGAGCACGCGCCGGCCGCCGGGAAAATCCATCCAGCGGTCCACGCCGCTGACGTAGACGTTATGATCGGTGGTGATGAGGAAATCCAGCCCGGCCTTCGCCGCGGCGGCGGCCAGGTCCGCGTGATACAATTCCCCGTCGGAATATCCCGTATGGTTGTGAAGGCTTCCGGTCAGTTCAAGCATGTCACCCATCCCGGGGAAAGGATAGCATAGCCTCCGGTGCCGCGCAATTCATCCCGCCCATGGACACGATCCCAACCCGCCCGGTAATAGAGAAATCCCCCGAACCGCAGCCGTCCGCGCAGCCTGAATCTGCGCCGGCGCCGGTGGGCGGTTTGCGCGCATCGCTTGCCTGGTGGGTGTGGCCGGCCGGCGCGGTGATCGGGCTGGCCATCGTGATCGTCGCCTGGGTGCTCCTGTTCGCCGCCCCGCTGCCTCAGCTGCCCGCGGAAGCCGTCCCGCCGTATTTTACCGTTTACCCGCCGCCGACCTACACTCCCATTCCGCCGACGCTGACCATCACCCCGTTCTACACGGCCACGCCCGCAATCCCGACGGTCGTGCCTGGAACGATCGGCGTCGGGGCGATGGTGGAAGTGACCGAGGACGGCCTGCGGCTGCGGGATGAGCCGTCGCTCACGGGCAAGATCCTCAACCAGGCCGGTGCGCACGAGTTGTTCACCGTCATCGAGGGGCCGCGCCAGGCCGATGGATACACCTGGTGGCTGCTGCAGGGGGTGTACGATAAATCGCGCCAGGGGTGGGCGGTGGAAACTTACCTGAAGCCGTCGTAGCGTGGACGGCTATAGTTTCGGAAACACCCTCCCGGTCCGTTTCCTATACTCCCGGTACTCCTCTCCGAACGCATCGATCATCATTTGCTCCTCGCGCGGCACCCGCACGAGGAACACGGCGCACATCAGCACCCCGAAGGCGACGAGAATCCAATTGGCGGAAACCAGCGCCAGGCCGCCCGTCCAGACGATCATCCCCGAATAGAGCGGATGTCGCATCCGGGCGTACGGCCCCGTTGTCACCAAACGATGCTTTTCCCGCAACTGCAGCTGGGGCGACCATTCTTTTCCCAGAGCGATCTGAGCCCAAATCCAAAGGCCGAGGCCGACCAGTCCGAGGAAGAATCCCGCCCAACGGATGATGCCCGGGATCGGGATGGAGAGCGCGGCCAGCCAGGCCGGCTGGAGGGCAAAGGCAGCCAACAAGCCGACGACCAAAAAGCCTCCGAGGACACGGACGAGGAACGCCGCCATCCCTTCGCGTTTGACGGCGGCGCGGTCGGGCATCACCCTTTCCCCGGCCAGCCGGACCCGCAGCGTGAAAACGATGCGCATCACCATCACGCCCAGGATGAGAACCCAAAAAAGAATTAGGAATAGTTGTTCGGATGCCATAGACACCTCTTTTATTCCCAATCAGATCGTCATGCCTGCGCCTGCCCTCCGCGTATCGCATCCCGGCACTCGATCCTGGTTTAGGAGTGGGGATGATCGCGAAGCGAGGGTGCCCTTGGCAGGCATCCACGAAATCTTGTCGAACCGGAAGGGCGATCCATTGGATCGCCCTCTACACGATCACCAGATTCCCGGCACAAGCCGCGCGGTATTCCGGCCGTAGGCTTCCCATTCCGCGCCGAACTCGTTTTTCAACAGCGCTTCCTCGTCGTGAATGCGCAGGAGCAGTATGGCGAGGATGACCGGCGCGGCGGCCAGGCCGATCCAGGACCGGAAGGCCAGGGAGAAACCGGCGGTGAGAAGAATAATTCCCAGATAGCGGGGATGGCGGATCCAACGGAACGGTCCGGACGTGATCAGGTGATGATCTTTTTGGATGGTCACTTCGGGGGAGTATTGTTTGCCGAGCGCCAGCCCCGACCAATAAATGAATCCATAGGCGGCGGCGCAGAGCACGGCGCCGATCCAGCGGAGGACGGCGCCTTCGGCGAGCGTCCCGATCCCGCGCCGGTCGAAAAAGGGGATCGCCAGCAGCGCGAGATACAGCCCGGTTACCAGCCCGATCCGGACGACGGTTTCCCGCCGGTTGAGTTTGGATTCATCGCCCTTGCCGCCGCGAATCCCTTCCGTCCCGGAAATCGCCTGGATGCCCACGGCCGCCGCGAACAATCCGACCGCTGCGGCATACCCCGTTCTGGGCGCGAGGGAGAAGAACCCGCCCAAATCCGCGAGCCCCCATCCGAGGAGCGGCAGTCCGAGATAGATCAGCACTGTGGCAACAAAGAATAAAAAAGCGCGGAGATATTTCATGGGTAATCAACTCCTTTCGATTTGCCCCTCTCGAAATGGATGGCGGGCTTACCAAATCCCGGGAACGAGGCGGTAAGCCACCTCTTTGGCGTACTCCTTGTATCCGGCCAGCTCGTTTTGGAGCATGCGATCCTCGAGCGCGGTCCGGACGATCATGCATGCCGCGGCCATGGCGGCGGGGATCAGCGACCACAGGGATCCCAAAAGGATGGAAGTGCCCGGGGATTGCAGGATGGCGCCGATATATCCGGGGTGCCGGACGAATTGATACGGCCCGGTCCGGCAGACCGTCTGGCCGCGGTCGCTTTGGATGCGCGCGGCGGTGGAGAAATAGGCGTTGGAGATCATCGCCCAGCTGAAAAGCGCCATGCCGGCCGCGAACACCACGCCCCCGGCGATATTCCACGCCGGTCCCAATCCGCGGGTCCAGCCGAAACGCGCATCCAGGCCGGCCACGATCGGGACCGCGAGGTAATACATGATTCCCCACAACCCGCCGACCATCTTGTCCCAATTCTTGAATTCCTTGGGGCGACCGCGTTCGGCGATGGTCTCAAGGCCGTTGCGCAGCATGAAGACCCCGTTGATGAGTATGACGGCGAGGTTAATCCCAAGGAAGATCCAGGCTCCGGTCCAATCCAGGCGTCCGGCGGCGGCAAACAGGATTGCGCCCTGAAGGGCAAGCACGACGAAGACGGTGACCATGCGGGTGACGGCCGCCGCCACGAGGTTGGATCGCTCCGGAGACGTTCGGGTATCCATACGAACCTCCTGATCCCGCGCCGGGTCCGGCGCAGGCGAAAAAGGGGAAGCAAGGATGAATTGTGAGGTCGGAGTTTCTGGGAGAAGATTTCGCGGAAAAGAAACGCTACTCTTCTTCCTGCACGTGCCGCACGCCCTGCCAGAAGAGGGTCAGGACATGCGGATCGTCGACGCGGTAAAACACTTCCCGCCCCGCCTTGCGGCTGGAAACCAGGCGCAGGTGGCGCAACTGGCGCATGTGATGCGAGACGGCGGATTCCGAGATGCCCACCGATTGGGCCAGGGCCCCGACGTTGTGTTCCCCCGCCGACAGGCAGGCGAGGATCCGCACCCGGCTGGTATCCCCGAAGGCGGTAAACAGCTCGGCGATATGCGCGGCCATATGCTCGTCCAGGCTTTCGGTTTTTCGGGATAAAGTTTTTTTCGCCATGCCGTCCCCTCCCGCTTGCCGCGAAGTTGAAAGATTGATATATGAATAACTATTCAAACATTAAGGATAATATGCCCGCTCCCGGCTCCTGTCAATCCCCATTTGCCGTGGATGTACAATTGACCTTCGACCAGGAGGCATATGAAGCGAATTGCTGTTTTGGGTCTCGGGATCATCGGGGGCGGAATTGCCCGGAACCTGCTGCGCAAGGGGTTCCCGGTCGCGGTGTGGAACCGCACCCCGGGACGGGCGGAGCCCTTCCGGGGGCTGGGCGCGGAGCCGGCGGAAAGCCCGGCGGCCGCCGCCCGCGGGGCGGAAGTGGTGATCGACGCGGTGACCGATGTGGCCGCTTCCCGCGGGGTGTGGACCGGCGAACAGGGCGCCCTGGCCGCCATGGCGCCCGGCGCAACCGCGATCGAATGCGCGACCCTCTCCGTGAATTGGATCCGGGAACTGGATGCGCGGAGCGCCGGGCGGGGGATACCGTTTATCGATTGCCCGGTGACGGGCGGCCGGGAGGGGGCGGAAAAGGGGACTCTGACACTCCTGATGGGCGCCAGGGAGGAGGATCTGGCGGCGGTCCGTCCGGTCCTCGAGGCGTTCTCCGCCCGCATCTTCCTGTTCGGCGCGCCGGGGATGGGCACGGCGTATAAACTGATCAACAATCTGATGCTGGCCGCGCAGATCCTGGTGACCGGGGAAGGGATCGCCTTCGCCGAGCGGAGCGGACTTGACCTTTCGCTCGTGGCGGATTCCATCCAGGCCGGTGCGATGGCCAGCCCGATCATCAAAGGGAAGCTTCCGTTCATCCTGAAAAGGGATTTCTCCGACACGAATTTCGCCCTGCGCTGGATGCTCAAGGATCTCCGCTACGGATTGGAGTACGCGGCCGAAATCGGCCTGCGCCTCCCGGACGCGGAACGGATTTGCGAACTCTTTGCGGAAGCCGATGCGCGCGGGTGGGGCGGCCAGGATTACGCCGTCGTCACGGAGCTGGCCCGCCTGCCGCGCCGGGACGCGTAGGGTCAAGGATCCCCATTTCACCATGAACCTGCGGCGTTTTTCCCCGATTGAATACCGCACCCGCTGGATTAATTTCGTGTGGACCCTCGCCGCGGTGGCATTGACCACCGCCATCCTGCTCTTGCTCCGCTCGACCCTTTCCAACCAGGTGATCGCCCTGCTCTACCTCCTCCCGGTGATGCTCAGCGCGACGCGCTGGGGGCTTTTGCCGGCGTTGACCGCTTCGCTGACCTCGTTCTTCGCCTTCAACTTCTTCTTCCTGTTTCCCACGTTTACCTTTGCGGTGGGCAATCCGGAGGAACTCCTGGCCCTGATGATCTTCCTGATCGTGGCCGTCATCATCAGCCAGGCCGTCGCTTCCGCGAACACGCATGCCATGCGGGCGGAAATCCGGGAGCGGGAAGCCACGACGCTGTACGCGCTCTCGCGCGTGCTCGAGGAGCAAGCCGGTCTGGACGATACTCTGGCTTCGGTCACCCGGATGATCACGGAAGTTTTCGGGTTCGCCGGCTGTGAAATCCTGGTGAGTTCGGACGATCCGGTGTTTCGATCCGGGGCGCGTTTCATGGCCGGCCCGGCCGCCGGGATCGGGCAGCCCGCCGGCGGGACGCGGGAGGTGGATATCCCGCTGGCGGCGCGCCAGACGAATGTCGGGATCCTCCGTCTGCATATTCGGGAAACTAATCCGCCGCCCGACGCAAGCATCCTGCGCCTGTTGACGACCTTCGGGGCGCAGGCGGGCCTGTATATCGAACGTGCCGAGTTAAGCCGCGAAGCAAGCCGGGCGCAGCTTCTTGAAGAGAGCGACCGCTTGAAATCGGCGCTGCTGTCTTCGGTCTCGCATGATCTGCGCACCCCGCTGGCCGCGATCAAAGCCTCGGCCACTGTCCTCCTGCAGGAGGATGCCGCGCTGGATGCGACCACCCGTTCCGATCTGCTCTCGGCCATCAACGAGGAGACCGACCGGCTCAACCGCCTGGTGGGCGACCTGCTGGATCAATCCCGGATCGAAGCGGGCGCGCTTCGCCTCAAACGCGATTGGTGCGATATGGACGAACTGATCCGTGCGGGTGTGCGGCGGCTCGCGACATCCCTGGCGGTGTTCCGGATCCAACTCCACATGGACCCCGGCCTGCCGCTGATCATGGCCGATTATGTCCAGGTGGACAGGGTCATCAGCAATCTTCTCGACAACGCGATCCGGTTCGCCCCTCCCGGATCGGCCATCGACATCTCGGCCCGCGCCGGAAATGGAAATTTGACGGTCGCCGTCACCAACCAGGGTCCGGCGATCCCGGCCCGGCTGCACCCCAACCTGTTCGACAAGTTCTACCGGATTTCGGAGGACCGCTCGCCGAATATGGGCACCGGGCTGGGCCTTTCCATTTGCAAGGGGATCGTCGAGGCGCACGGCGGGCGGATCTGGGTGGAGAGTCCGGTTGCGGGAGATTCCGGGACGCGGTTCACATTCACCCTGCCGCTGCCGGGAAGCGCCGGAGAAAAGAAGGAACGGGATGAAGAAAACCAAAATCCTGATCGTGGATGACGAGCCCCAGATCCTGCGCGCGCTGCGTGCCGGGCTGGTGGCCCAGGGGTATGAGGTGGTCAGCGCCGCCGACGGGGAGGAAGCGCTGGACAAGGCCTCGTCCGAACTGCCGGATGCGATCATCCTCGACCTCAACCTCCCGCGCAAATCCGGACTGGAAGTTTGCCGCGAACTCCGGGAATGGTCGACGGCGCCGATCATCGTGCTCTCGGTGAGGGATTCGGAACGCGACAAGGTCACCGCCCTGGACCTGGGGGCGGATGATTACCTGACCAAACCGTTCAGCACCGGCGAATTGCAGGCGCGGTTGAGGGTGGCGCTTAAGCACGCCGCGGCGCGGGAAGGCGCGGGCGAACCGGTCATGCACGCAGGCAACATCACGATCGACCTCGCCCGGCACATCGTCGAGCGGGGCGGGGAAGAAGTCCATCTGACGGCGACCGAATACAATCTTCTGGCGTATCTGGCCACCAATGCCGGACGTGTCCTGACTCATACTCAAATCATGGAGCATGTCTGGGGAGCCGGGTACGAAAGCGAGACCCAGAACCTGAGGGTGTATATCAGCCAGCTGCGGCGCAAGCTGGATCCGGATTCGGAACAGCCGCAAATGATCACCACCGAGCCGGGAATCGGTTATCGGTTCATCATCGACGAATAGCCTCTCTTTTTCGATCCCATCCAATCCCCTCTTCATTAATAAGCATGGGAAAGTCCGCGGTTCCCGCCGAAACCGTCTATTTCTCCTGCTTTTCCCCATCCTCCCTTCGCATCCCTTTATCTTTTTCTTATACCGGCGCCTGTTTTCCTTATCCTTTCCTTACATCACCGTCATAAGATTTCCCGGTGAAAGGAAGGTTTAAGGATTTTCCATGGACCCGGTCGCAGAATCCCAATTGTTAATTCGATTGCAGGGAATGGATATTCCCGCGGAAGCGGCCTCCGATCCATCGCTCTGGCAGCTGAAAGAAGCCCGCGCCCGGGAGGATCTGTTATTCCAGAACCAATCCGGCGAAACCCGGGACCATCTTCAACATCAGGCGGCCCGGATTGCCAAAGCGTTGATGGAAGGGAAAGGTGAATTAAATTTCCGCCTGCCCGGCCGGGTTTCCTGGCCGCAGGCGCATGGGAAGCTGTTTTCCGCCGTCGACGTGCCGGAGGATTTCCGCGAGCAGAAAGTATCCGGATTCTTGGGCTTGATCCCGGTAAAGGATGCCCGGACTGCGTTTCGCGGCCGGCTTGCCCAATTGGAGAATTCCGGCTACACCGGCGTAAGCGCAAGCGCCGCATTGCTGCGTTTCGCGATTGTCCGGCAAATCGTCCATGATCTCATCCCCGAACAACTGGCCGCCGGTTTTCCGGCCGCGGCCGCGAATTCCTTCGTCCTGCCGGAAGAACCGAAAGATAACCATTTCCTGCAGGACGCTGAACTGGCCATCCCGCGGCTTCGGGACGGATTGAATACGCTTCACCAGGCGGTCTCGCTCGCCCCGTATATGTATGCCGATGAGGAGTACCAGGGAAAAAGGGACATCCTGCTTGCCCGGATGCTTTCCCTCGGCCATGCGGTTGCGGATGGCCATCTCCGGAACATCGTGCGCACGATCCGGCGCCGCGCGGATGCGGACGACCTCAACCGCGGGCTGCGGCTGAGCCTGCCGTATTTTGACGACCGCGCGCTGGAAATGAAGCTGCACGAGTTCGAGGTCATTCCGCCGGGGCGGACGATGTTCGTGCCGGCGTTCGTGGCGCTGGCCGCCGCGGGGGAACAGGAAAAGATCGGACAGGAAAAATCCCTCAGCCCCTCGACCCGCGTGCATCTCCTCGCCGAACTGAAAAGCCTGGAACAGGCTTTCGACACCCGGCCCCGATAATCCTTTCTTAAGAAAGAGTATGGTATGGCTTTTTCGATCTTGTTTTTGATCGCAATCATCTTCCTCGCCTGGCGGATTTCTCCCCGCGAGAAGAAGGAGCACGCCGCCATCCACGGCGCCGGACAGATCGGCCTGCTGGCGGCCGTGGCGCTGTTCGGTGTGGATTACTTCACCTCGTTTTATTATGCGACCGGGGAAATGCTTGGCGCGTTGCACCCGTATGGATTGCAGGATTACGCCTATCTTGCCGTGGTGGTGATCGCGCTGGCCAACATCGTATTCGGCGCGCTGTACATGTTCTCGCTCGGCCCGTTCAATGAAGGCGGCGGATCGTACACCGCTTCCATGCGTTACCTTAAACCCACACTCAGCCTGATCGTGGCCGTGACGCTGATCGAGGATTATGTGTTGACCATTGTGGTTTCGGCGCTTTCGGGCGGAGACCAGCTGCTCTCCATCCTGAACGCCTACAACACCGGTTGGGTCTGGCACTTTCTGATCGGAGCCGGACTGGCGGCCGTGACTTGGTATTTGACGATCCGCGGGCGGGGGGAATCCTCGCAGGTGGTATTCACCGGTCTCGGAATTTTCGCTATGCTGACCGGAGCCATGGTTGTCGGTTTGCTAATGGCCCATTTTAATGGCGTCCCTGCAATTCCGATCACCGAATCCCCGCAATCCGCCTCACTCGGCCAGGCGGTGTTGCATATGCTGACCGCATCGATGAAGGGAATGGTGGCCCTCACCGGGTTGGAGGCGATGTCGAACGGAATCCAGTTCGTGATTAATGAGGACGTCTCGCTCGTGAAGTGGGGTAAAAAGCACTTGCCCAAGCTGCGCGCGCTTTGGAATTTCTACAGCGGTAAAACGGGGATTGGGCGTTTCGTGCAGACTTCCTTCCTCTTCTACGGCGGTCTGACCACGGTCATCCTTACCTTCTTTGCCATTCGCTTCGATGTCTTCGACGGCACGCTCGGCCGCACGCTGGTGGGAAACCTGGCTTTCATCGGGTTCGGCCAGATCCCGGGCGGCACGCTGCTTTTCTGGGTGTACCAACTGTTGGCGGTCGGATTGCTGGCCGCAGCGTCGATGACCGCCTTTCAGGACGCGCAGGCCACCGAATGGCGGGATGTGGCGATCGGAGAAATTCCGGAAGCGATCGTCTACCGCGATCCGCGCGGCACCTTCACCCGCTCGGTGACGATCACCTTCGGAGTTTCGGTGTTCATCATGCTGCTTGTACGCGGAGAGACCTCCCTGGCGGTGCCGTTCTACGGAGTAGGAGTGTTTCTGCCGATTGCCATCATGGGGTTGGCCATCCGTCAGCATGTTCTCCAACATTTCACCGGCCGCGTCCGCCGCTGGGGTTCGCTGGCCGCGGGATTCGCCTCGCTTTTAGCAGGGGTTGTCTTCGTCGGCCAGATCGTGGGCAAGTGGGAGGAAGGCGGATGGATCCGGCTGCTGACTTTCACCACCCTCTTTACGACCGCCCATCTCCTCCTGCTCTCGCCGCTCGGCCGCCGCACGCCGGAGCAGATCCACCGCATCGTGCGCGACAAGGCGCGCGTCCAGGGCGCCATGGCGTCGATCGTGGAGTGGCAGTCGCTGCAGATGCAGGAATACCGCTATTGGATACTGACCGGGGTCTCCAAATTCTACGCGCTCTTCGGAATCAACCGGCCTGTCCGCTATGCGCCGCCTCCTCCCGCGGGCGAGTATGACGAAGCGCTGCACGTGGATCATCCGGAAGCACACTCGTTCCTGGAGCAGTATCTGGATTCGCTGCCCGCGCCCGATCCGCGGCTGGGGGGCCAACCCAAGCAGACCACGGAACCGAAACAGCCTTGACGGCAGGCACACTCTCAGCAGAATCCGCCGCCCGTACCCTACGGGCGGTTTTTTTTATTCGTCATCCCGGCGAAATCGGTTTGTTCGTCATTCCCGCGGTTGTGAGCACGCAGCGGGAATGATGGCGATCCATGAGGAACTCACAATCAAGACTTCTAAATAAAATCCCTAGGTGCTCGGTCCGTCCGCGCCGGCATCCAGGAATTACCTTGCACGCCCCCTTCAACCTATTAGTGAATACCGGCCAAGGACCCCCTCGTTTCCCCGCAAAATGCGCGGGGCAGGCGCGCCCATCCCCACTCGTAAACAAAGATCGAGTGGGGATGCTCCCCCCTTCGCGAAACCATCGCACCGGAACCCTCGCTTCGTGATCGCGCAAGTGCCAAGATCAAACCGAACTTGCGCATTCCGCGAGGGCAGAATGCCCCGGTTGGGCCGGGCCGGTCCGCGCCGGCATGACGATCTATTAATTTCCCGCTTTCCCGGCGTGTTCCTGAATCGATTTCCCGGATGGGGAAGGATGATATGATATTCGCGGAATCGTTCCGGGAAAGGGACAGTCGAAAAATTCGAGGAGAATAATCATCATGCTTGCCCCTCTCGATCGCAGATTTGATGCCGGTGGGCGCGGCAACGTCTTGATTTTATTCACCGTGGTCGTAGCCTATGTTGCCGGGTTTATCGGCATCGGGACGCGCTTCGGATTGACCACCTGGGCGGTACTGATCCTGCTCGGCGTCGTTCATCTGGGGCTGTCGGCGGCCGCCGACCGAATATTTTTCTGTCCCGCTACTTCCCTGAAGGTGGCCGTCTATCTGCTCCTGCAACTGGCCATCTGCATGGCGGTTCAATACATCGGATCGGGTTACTTCTGGCTGATGATGATGCCGCTGGCCAGCACGGCCGCGGCAATCCTCTCCCGGTGGGCGAATGCGGTTTTTTATGTGATGGTGTTGACCGCGTTCATGGCGCCCTTAGATTGGCAACAACCGGAAATTGCCGTCCAAAACACGCTGATATTCGGTTGTGCGCTGGTTTTCGTATGGATCTTCACCGAGGTTTCGGTCCGCGATCAGAAAATCCGCAGGGACGTGGAACGGCTGGCGCGGGAACTCGAGGAAGCCAATATGCGCTTAAGGGCGTCGGCCGTTCAAGCGGAGGAACTGACCCGCTCGCGGGAACGCAACCGGATGGCGCGCGAGATCCACGACAGCCTGGGGCATTACCTGACGGTGGTCAACGTCCAGCTCGAAGCGGCCCGGGCGCTGGTCGAGAGCAAGGGCTGGAAGGAAGCGGCGCCGGATCTGTACGCGACGCTTGAAAAAGCCCAGACCCTGACCCGCAGCGGATTGGCCGACGTGCGCCGTTCGGTGGCGGCCTTGCGCACCGATCCGATGGGGGAAAAACCGTTCCTCGAGGCGGTCAGGGCGCTGATCGCCGACAATCAGGAGGCCGGCTTGCTCGTTTCCTACAAGCAGGCGGGTTCCCCGCGGGCGGCGGCGCCGCAGATTGAACTGGCGCTGTACCGGATCCTGCAGGAAGCGCTGACCAACGTCCGCAAACATGCGCGCGCCTCGCGGGCGGAAGTGATCCTGGATTTCCAGGAGTTGTCCATCCGCTTGGAAGTCCAGGACAACGGAGTCGGTTTTTCCAATGCGGAAAATGACGAGGAAAAATTCGGCCTGCGGGGAATTCGCGAGCGGGTCGAACTCCTCCAGGGCCGGATGGAGATCGGAGCGAACCCCGGCGGCGGGGTGAGGGTGATGGTGGAATTGCCGATTGGATAAAGTCCGAGGCCGACGCGATTCGTCATCCGGCATGACCCTGGCTGGGACCACCCCAGTCTCGATAGGAATTCAAACCGCCCCGTCATTCGACGGGGCGGTTTGCTATGCACCCCGGATCATTAAAAACCAAACTGCAGAATTGAGAATTTTATTCCGAGACTTTCCAGGCCTGCGGATGGATCTTTGGACCTGTCCCCCGTCCCGGCGCAGGCCAAGGATTGCGGGCCGGTGGATGGGTCAGTCACAGACGCCGCCGATGGGCAAATGCATTCCGACGCCGAGCTGGATGCCCCGGACATCGTCCCGCCGGCCGCCTCGCATTGCGCTTTCGGCAGGTCCGCGGAACAAGCCGGCCCTTCGGGGACGTAGGCTCCGGATCGATCGATGGTGGCATTGCAGTTCTTACGCGGATCCGCGGGACCTTCCATGAACGGCATCCACACCCAGCAGGATCTGCCATCGGGGAGCGCGAACAGGCCGTGGGTGAGTTCAGGGTTCAGGGAAAGCAACTCCAGCATATCGCCCTGGGTCAGAACCTTGATCAGCTGCGTGCGCGCGTCGTCTCCCGCCCGGCAACTCGCGTTCACCTTGGCCGTGTACTGGCAATGGTCCGGGGACGGTGTTCCTTGGGATTTCAAGTCCCCCCCGGAGATCGAAGGCATGAAGGCTTCGACGGCGCCGAGATCGCAAGCGGATCCGGACGGTCGGGTAAATCCGCGCTGATCCACCGTCAGCCCGCCGCAGTCCGCGGCCGCGTCGATGGCCGGACTGTTAAAAGCCGGCATGTTGGTAAGGGTTGGGCCGCCGTGTTCGGCAAGGTCGGAAAATCCGGGATCCGCACTGGTCAGCGAGAAATCGCAGGACCCGTCGCTGTCGAGGTTCACACCGACGGCGTGGAAATTTGCCACGTCAAACAAGCATGCGGTGTCGCCTTCGGCTCCGGCGACAACCGAATTTTTCATCGTCGTTGGAGCGTCGACATACAGGACCACGCCTATCCGGGGATGATTGTCGAGCATGGTGACGTGCACAAAGGAAGTTGTCGAATTCGCGGTCATCGAAGCCCCCGCGCCTTCCTGACTTAAATTCTCGGAGATCGTGGTATTTTCCACGCTGACATCGCCTCGCCCGATGAACAAGCCGCCTCCCGTATCGCCGCCTTCATTGGCCCATATCGTGCTTTGTTTGACATTCATCCAATTACCGGCGAAGGCGATCCCGCCCCCGGCCGATAGAGTTGGATTGCCGGCTGCCCGGACAGCGTGGTTGCCTGAAAACATGCTTTGGGTAACGTTAGCCGTGAGCATCGGACCGGTGACATTGGGAAGCCACCCGGCGTACAAGCCGCCGCCCCGCAAGCCAGAATTCTCCGAGAAGGTGGACCCCAGGATATCGACGGAATCACTTGCAAACACGCCGCCCCCGTATTCGGTCGCCAGATTCCCGGTAAAATAGGTGTCGCGGACTGATACCCACCGGGTGGCATACACGCCGCCCCCGAACGTTCCGGATTCGTTGAACGCGAATTCGCTATTGCTGATTTTCAAGGAATTGCCGGAGTGGCACAGTGCTCCGCCCGGGCCATCGGCTTTATTTTTGTAGAACATGGAGGAGGAAACGAGCAGTTCGGATTCCTGGGAACTATCCACCGCCCCGCAGGTTTCGGCGGTATTCTCTGTAAAACCACCGCCGCTCAGGTCAAGTATGGAATCCTTGATTCGAAGCGCGCCGCCGCTGTGGGAGGATTCATTCTGGATGAAATGCACGCTGGAAATGTAAAAAGCTGTCCTTTCCCCCTCGGCGTCGATCGCGGAATTTTTATTTTTCAGGAACTCGCTCATGGAGATGAAGGTCCCATCCTCGCCTGTGCCGCTCGCCGCTCTCCGGATGGCGATCGCGCCTCCACTATCAGCGACATTTCCCTCGAACGTGGTGCGCATGACCAAAAGGAAGCCGTTGGAGCTGAAAATGCCTCCTCCGGCGCTGTCCACATCCGGTTCCAGGAAACCGTTCAGGGCGCCGTTGTTTTTGAGAACGCTTTTGCCCATGACCGTTACACTCCCCTCGCGGTTGTAGATCGCGCCGCCTTCGGCGGGGGTGCCAGACTGCACGCCTTCGGCAATATTCCCCGAGAAAGTCGTCTCGTCGAAGTACGCCCATCCGCGGTTTACGTATACGGCGGCGCCGAGCGCGCGATATCCATTCCGCATCGTCAGGCGGTCTGTTTTCAACTTCCCCTCGGGTTGGACGAGGAAAAATCCGAAGCGAATGTTGGATCCCATGATATTGGTGTTCAGGACGGCGTTGTTGCCCACGAGCTTGATCTCGCCGGTGATGGCGGGCAGGGCGCTGGGGATGGCAACACCATCGATGTTTTGAGTGTTGTTCACGGATGTGAACAGATATTCACAATCCGCCGCCAGGACGATCTCCGCCGGTCCGGAATCCGCATTGGCCTGATTGATCGCGGTGATCAGGTCCGGCGTCGAGCAAGCGACCGTGTAGGTCGTCGTGGCTTCCGGGGTGGAAGGTTTGCACGCGGCAAACAATATGCACAGAAGCGCGAGGGAAATGTAAGCAGGCGGTTTGTTCATGGGGTGTTTGCTCCTTTCGCGGTCACCATCTACTATACAGGAAATGCACCGGATTTTCCTGCTCGGCGGCATTATCTGGAGGTTTTGTGGAGGTTATTTCACAGGATCGGTTTTACGTGGGTTTCTGAACTGACTGTGAAAATAAAAAATCACCATGGTCCAAGCCAGGATCCCGCCGGGATGACGGAACGCCCTGATCTGGTTCGGAAATCAAACCGCCCCGTCGTTCGACGGGGCGGTTTTTCTTGCGGCAAATGGTTACGGAGTGATGGTAATGCTTTGGATCAGCGCGTCCAGCAGCGTCAGGCTTGGCAAAAAGGAAGCCTCGGGCTGGGCATTCAGCTTGTTGGTGATATCCATAATATAGGGATCGAACCCGTCGCAGGGTTGATCCGGACTCATTCCGGCGGGTTGAGTTTCGTAGGTTCCCGGAAGGATGGGATTCGAGATCCGCAGAACGGCCGAGATATAGAATTGCTCGTCGCTCGTCAGGCCTTGGAAGATTAAGAACATGTCGTGATTGTTGATCGGGGAGCAAAACTGCGCGTATTGACTGATGAACCGAATCCCGCTTCCGTCCGCAAAAGACACCACCTTGTACTGGGCGTGGAATTCCTGCGCGGCTCCGAGAAGATCCATCACGGGCAGCGCATCTGCTCCGGGAGCGCCGCCTGCGATCAGCGCCTTCAGCGCGTCCACGTTGACGGATGCCTGGGGGCGCAATGCCAGGAACTCCGCCAGGCGGTAGACATGAATGGTCTGGAAGTATGGTTGATCGGGCGGCAATACATACCCTTGCAGCGTGACCTGTGTGTATTCGGGCAATTGCCAGGGATCGTTTTCGATGTTTTCGGGAACCGTTTCGCAGGTATGGCCGGATGCCAGGGCGGGTTCCAAATAGAACGACAATTCGTTGCATTGAACGTTGGGGGCGACCGTCGGTGTGAGGGTGATGGTGGGCGTTATGGCGAGCTCAGGGGTTTCCGAAGCCGCCGGCGGTTGGTTGGTTACGGGAGCCGGCGTTTCCGGGCCCGGGATATTGCACGCGAGCATCAGGGCGGCGAGAATGAGAGCAAAAAGGAAAAGTCGTTTCATGCGTCCTCCTGTTCGCGATCAATTATATATGAAACCGATATTTACCAGTGAGCGTCATTCCGCGTGTTCTTGGCGGGAATCCAGTGAATGCTTTCCAGAAAACATTCATGGATTTCTGGATCCCCGCTTCGATCACGCGGGGATGACGATCGCTTCGTCGCCCGTCATTCCAGTGCGCCTTCCCATCGGAATGATATGATAAACACCGGGAAGACCCTTTCGCTTTTCGGCCGGAGAATAACAGGCGATCCCGAAGGAGCCGCATGGCACCCATCCGCATTCTGATCGTCGACGACCAGGCTTTATTCCGCGAAGGATTGCACACGCTGCTTTCGGTCCAGGCGGGCATGGAGGTTGTGGGTGAAGCCGGGAACGGCGAAGAAGCGCTGCGCCAGGCGGAGGCGCTCAAGCCGGATGTGATTCTGATGGATCTGCAGATGCCCCTTCTGGACGGCGCGGCGGCGACCCGCCGCCTGAAAGCCCAGGGGGCGCCCGCCAAAGTGATCGTCCTCACCACATTCGACGACGACGAGAACGTGTTCGAAGGCCTGCGCGCCGGGGCGGTGGGGTACCTGCTGAAAGACACGCCTTCGTCGAAGCTGGTGGAGGCGATCCGGCTGGCGGCGCGCGGGGAATCCTTCCTCGAGCCTTCCGTGGCGGCCAAGGTGGTTTCGGAATTCGCGCGGCTCAGCCCGCGCCCCTCGGATGCACTGGCCGAGCCGCTTTCCGAGCGCGAAATCGAGGTCCTGCGGTTGGTGGCGCGCGGGGCAAGCAACAAGGAGATCGCCGCCGAACTGGTGATCGCGGAAGGCACGGTAAAGAACCACCTTACCAATATCCTCGCCAAGCTTAGTGTGACCGACCGGACCGAAGCGGCGATGAAGGCGAAGGAATTGGGACTGATTTAGAAATCCGACCATCGACGATCGACCATCGACCATGGACCATGGTTGTGGTGTTAATGGGAACCTATCGCGTTCCCGAGTAAGGGTAAAGATCCCCCTCGATTTACTCGCGGACAGGCTTTCACGACATCTGCCGCATCCCGAATTCGCGAACCTGTCCTAACCCCCTCTCCTAACCTCTCCCCCTTCCCCGTATGGGGAAGGGGGAGAGGGAATCCGTAGAGATATGGATTATTTTCCTCATTGACACAATCGATCATTAGCCGCATATTTTTAAAATTTCCAGAATCACATTGTCGATTGAGGCGGCAATTCTTTCATTGGTAACTCGAAAAACTCGAATACCATGAGAGATCAGGATTTCATCGCGGAAAAAATCCTGTTCCAATTGGGTATTGTGAATTCCGCCATCGACTTCAATGGCTAATTTCATCTTCATGCAATAGAAATCGATGATAAAGCCAAAAAGCACATGCTGGCGCCTGAAATGCAATCCATTTATCTGGTTTCTTCTCAAACGTGCCCATAACAACCGTTCCGAATCGGTCATTTCCCGGCGCAAGCGCCGGGCTTCTCGATACTTCCCATCCGAAATTCCCTGCATAGAATGCATATGGCGTTTCATAAAATCCCCCTTTGGATTGATGATTTGGGAATTTTATCGCATTCTGTCCTAACCTCCCCACCCCCAACCCCCGACCCCTCTCCCCCTTCCCCGTAAGGGGAAGGGGGAGAGGGGTGCCGAAGCCTCGGTGTTCGTCCGAGGCGAGGCGGGGAGAGGGGGTTAGGACAGAGACGATGCGGGAAGGAGAGATGTGCTGGAGACAAGGTGAACTCCCGAGGCGAGGCGGGGAGAGGGGGTTAGGACAGAGACGATGCGGGAAGGAGAGATGTACTGGAGACAAGGTGAACTCCCGAGGCGAGGCGGGGAGAGGGGGTTAGGACAGAGACGATGCGGGAAGGAGATGTGCTGGAGACAAGGTGAACTTCCGGGGCGAAGGCGGGGAGAAGATTGGAGCAGATGGGAGGAGAAAGCAGATCTACAAATTGAATTTTCGAGGGTCCATGGTCCATCGTCCAAGGTCCATGGCCGGATCGTGCCCCTTCCTACTCCGTCCTGTGACCCTCTCCCATCCCAAGATGTGACCCCTTAATAGACCTCCCGGCCGATGCGCGTTCCGCGCGCAAAGCGTATATTTCAACAAGTTCAAACTCGGGAGGACATATGCCACTCATTCTGGAAGTTCAGGATCTTGTCAAACAGTATTCCGGCGCGGCCGAACCCGCCGTCAAAGGCGTTTCCTTCGGCGTACGGCGCGGGGAAGTATTCAGCCTGCTCGGGCCGAACGGCGCCGGAAAAACCACGACGATCGGGATGCTTTCCTGCCTGTTGAAGCCGACCGGCGGCGACGCAACCATCGACGGGCATTCGGTCCGCACCGATCCGGAAGCGGTCAAACGCGCGATCGGAATCGTCCCGCAGGATATCGCGCTGTACCCCACGCTTTCGGCCCGGGAAAACCTGCGCTTCTGGGGCTGGATGTACGGATTGGGCGGGAAAGACCTCGCCCGCCGGATCGAGAAAATCCTCGAGACGGTCGGGCTCACCGACCGCGGGAACGACCGCGTGGAATCCTATTCCGGCGGGATGAAGCGCCGGATCAACATCGCCGCCGGGCTGCTGCACGAGCCCAAACTCGTGTTCCTCGACGAACCGACCGTCGGTATCGATCCGCAAAGCCGGCGCAACATCCTCGACATGGTCAAAGCGCTCAACGCCCAGGGAATGACCGTCCTCTACACCACCCACTACATGGAAGAAGCCCAGGAGCTCAGCCAGCGGATCGGGATCATCGACCATGGCAAGCTGATCGCGCTCGGTACGCTCGATGAGCTCACCCGGCTGGTCGGCCGCCAGGACGAGATCGAACTCAAGATCGCCTCCGAGCACGCCGGGCCGGAACTCGCCGAAGCCCTCGGCAAGGTGAGCGGCGTGCGCAGCGCGCGCGCCGAGGACCATACCGTGCGGCTGATGGCCGACGACGCCAATGCTTCGCTGCCCGAGGTGATCGGCGTGGCCAATGCGCGCGGCGTCAAAGTGATCGGGATCGACATCCGCGAACCCAACCTCGAGGCGGTGTTCCTGCACCTCACCGGCCGCGCGCTGCGGGATTAGGAGACGCCCATGAAATTCTTACAGATCGCCTTCAAGGACCTGACCGTCGCTTTCCGCGACCGGACGGGCCTGCTCCTGATGCTGGCCGCCCCGGTGGTGTTGACCTTCGGCATGGCGCTGGTGAGCGGGCGTTTATCCGGCTCCTCGGGGCCGGCTCTGGCCGATATCCCCGTGGTGATCGTCAATCTGGATGGCGGGGAAATCGGAAACAATCTGGCGGAGGCTTTCGCTTCCGAAGAATTATCCGGCCTGCTCGATCCGCAAACGGCGGCGGACGCCGCCGCGGGCCGCGCCCTGGTGGACGGGAATAAAGCCGCCGCGGCGGTGATCATCCCGGCCGGTTTTTCCGATGCGGTCACCGGCGGAACGAAACCATTGGAAACCGACCGGATCGAAGTGTATGCCAATCCCGAACGGGAAGTATCCGCGCAGGTGGTCACGGCAATCGTGGAATCCTTCGTCCAGCAGATCGAGCTGGGGCGCATCAGCGGCCAGGTGGCGGTGGAGCAGATGCTCGCCGCGGGCATCATCACCCCCGCTCAGGCGCAGGAAATCGGATTGCAGGTCGGGGAGCGGGCCGCCGCGGAGCGGGGTTCCGGGGCGCCGGTCCGGCTTGTATCGACCGAAGAATCCACGGCAGAGGCGGTTCAGTTCGATCCGATGGCTTATTTCGCCCCGTCGATGGCGATTTTCTTCCTGATGTTCACCGTCTCGCTGGGAGGCAAAAGCCTTCTGGAGGAGAAGAACACCGGGACCCTCGCCCGCCTTTCCAGTGCGCCGATCCGGGAAGCCGAGATCCTGGGCGGGAAGATGCTCGGGATTTACCTGACGGCGCTTGCGCAAATGGCAATTCTTATCGGGATCAACGCCGTGCTGTTCCATGTGACATTCGGGGATCCGCTTGCGCTGGCGGCTCTGGTGGCGGCTCTGGCGGCGGCCGCGACGGGCTGGGGGATCCTGCTGGCCGCGCTGGCCAAAACCCCCGGCCAAGTCACCACCGTGGGGTCGGCGATGATGCTGACCTTCGGCATCCTGGGGGGAAATTTTGTCTCCGCATCGGGGATGCCGGAATGGTTCCGCCTTGCAGGAAAAATCACGCCCAACGCGTGGGGGCTCGACGGGTTTGTCGCGCTGGGAATGGGGGACGGCCTGCCTCAGATCGCAGGCATTCTGGCCGGCCTGCTGGTCATGGCGGCCGCGCTGTTCCTGGTTTCGGTTTGGATTTTACGGCGCCGCGGCATGCTGCGCGGATAGCCCTTATCGAAGTATGGACCGTCGGTAACAGTTTGAAAAGGAGATGGGAAATGAAACAAATACTGGCCATAGCCTGGAAGGATACGGTGATCCGGTTTGCTTCGCGCGGGGAATGGCTCTTCTTCCTTGTCCTTCCGGTCGTGTTCACGATGGTGCTCAACTTTGGGGTCGGTTCCGCCTTCGGATCAGAAGGTGACTTGCGGATCCCGATCCTGGTGGTCGATCAGGACGGCGGGGAACTGGCCCGGGATCTGATCGCGGCGCTCGAACTCGTCGGCTACCGTGCGCGTGGAATTGACCGATCGGGCGGATGCCGCGTCCCGGTTCAAAGAACGGGAAGCTCCCGCGATCCTGGTCATCCCCGCGGGTTTGGAGGAAGCGCGTGCCAGCGGGCAAACCGTGGAACTGCAATTCACCGCCGCGGCCGGAAATTCGGACGCCATCGCCGCGCAACAGGCGGTGGAAGCCGTTCTCGGCTCGGTGGGCCGTTCGCTGCAGGCCGCCGGGATCATCACCACCGCCGCGGAGGAGATTCGTCCCTTTGCGGACGCCGCGGCCCGGCAGGCTTTCTACGATGCCGCCAAGACCGAAAGCCAAACGTTGTTCGCGGAACAACCCGTATGGATTGCGGTGACGAGATCGGGCGCGGCGGAGGCGAAGCTGGCCACATGGACTCCGCAAGCACAAGCCTCGGCCGGCCAGCTGATCACCTGGGTGTTCATCCCGCTGCTGGGGATCTCCGGTATGTTCGCCTATGAACGCCAGCAGGGAACCTTGCGGCGGATGTTCAGCGCCCCGGTTACCAAGACGGCCGCGCTGCTGGGGACGATCGCCGGTCAGTTCGCGACCGCACTGGTGCAAATGATCATCCTGGCGGCGGTCGGGACAGCCATTTTCGGGCTGCCGTGGTGGAGCCATCCGGCGGCGACTCTGGCGATGTTTGCTGCTTTCGGCCTGGCCGCCGTCGCCTTCGGCACGATGCTGGGAACGTTTGTGAAAACCGAAGCTCAGGCGGGCGGGTTGAGCATGGCCCTCGGCATGTCGATGGCGCTGCTCGGCGGTTGCTGGTACCCGCGCGAGCTCTTCCCCGATATTGCCCAGAAAATCACGCTGGCGCTGCCCACGACCTGGTCGATGATCGGGATGAACGACATCCTGCTGCGCGGCGCGGATCTGGCGGGGGTGCTGCCGGTGGCGGGCGTGCTGTGCGGGTTCGCGGTTGTGTTCCTGGCAGTCGGCGTCCTGCGGTTCCGCTACGAGTGATGGGATGGGTGTCATCAGGAGGAGGTATGTGGAACACGCCACTTCATGAGTTTCCTCCCCTCCCCTCCGCTCCCCTCCCCCCTGGGGGTGTCCGTTTTCTGTGAACCGTTCTAATCCCCCCATCCCGAAGGGATGGGGGGAAGTGATTGGTTATATTTCCGCCCACACCATGCGTTCTCTCCCCCCTAGGTTCCTTCAGTCTATGTGAGCCGTTCTACTCCCCCCATCCCGAAGGGATGGGGGGAAGTGAATTTTGGGGGGAGGGGGAGGGGAATGAATTGCGATCTATTCGGAATTCTTCATGCCAGTGGATTCGAGTAATACTCGTATCTTAATCAAGACCGCGTCAATATCCGCCATCACTTCATGATTCCAAAAACGGATCACCGTATATCCGTTTTCGCCGAGATAATCCGAACGGGCGGAGTCGTATTCCTTTTGTGATGCATGAGGTTCCCCATCCAATTCGACAACGATCTTCTTTCGGGGAGCACAAAAGTCGACGATATATGGACCGATCGGGTGCTGACGGCGAAAGCCAACTCCTGCCAGCCGGTGGGCACGTAAACGCGGCCATAGCTTTTTCTCCGCGGGAGTCAAGTTTCTTCTAAGGATCCTGGCGCGAAGAAACGTTTTCGATTCTTGAGCTTGTGACATAGTAATCCCCCTGCGTTTGATCCATCCGACGTTCCCTCCCCCCTGGGGTCGTCGGTTTTCTGTGAACCGTTCTAATCCCCCCATCCCGAAGGGATGGGGGGAAGAGCACTTAGGGGGAGGGAGGGTTGTGTTCCCGCCACTCCATGCGTTCTTTGCGCCAGGTTTCTTCGTCCACGGGCGGGAGCGCGATTTCCCCGGTATCGCGGCGCACCAGCGTCAGGGCATCGTTGGGGCATTCCACCGTGCACACGCCGCAACCCGCGCAGCGGATCGCGTCCACGCGGGCGGTGCCGTCGACGGTGATGGCGCCGAAGGGGCAGCGTTCGGCGCATACGCCGCACGCGCCGCAGGCGGCTTCATCCACCCGGCAGACGAAGCCCGAATGCGCGATCACCGAAGCGATCCCGCTTTCCGCAATCCCGCGCAGGATGCCGCACGAACAGGTGCAGCAGTTGCAGATGTACATGTTGCCTTCACGGGTGTTCGAGACCGAATGAACCAGCCCGGCTGCCGCCACACTGCGCAGCAGGTCCAGGGCTTCCGGTTGGGTCAGCTCCCGCACCCCTTTGCGGCCGTGAAAGGCGCCCGGCGCGCTGGACATGATCATGCAGGCTTCCACCGGGTGCGGGCACGGGCGCCCGATCAGGGCGGTCTGTTTCCGGCAGATGCAATCGGTTACGCCCCAGGCGGCCGCCCGTGAGACGATCCCCGCCGCGCTCTCGAAGGGCGCGATCGAAATATCCGCCTTCACGCTCTCCTGAACCGGGACGACGCGGTGAAAAGGCGGCTGGATGGCGCCCGCCCGGCGAAACGCGGCCTGGAAATAATCCTCGAACCGTTTGGCCAGCTCCGAGTCCATCCTCCCCGCCTGCATTTCGTAAATTCCCACAACGAACGGCATCAGGCAGTACCCCAGGCCGCCCTCCGCCCGTCCGGCGGTGATCAACCCTTTGCGGGCCATTTCCTTCAACTGCGCGCGGATCACGGCGGGGTCGCGGTCCAGCCGGATGGCGATCGCTCTCGGCGTTTCCGGTTCCGTGGAGAGGTCGGCGGCCAGCGCCGCTTCCTCGGGGGAAAACAGGTATGCCAGCAGGCGCAGGTGCGAGCCGTCTTCCGCCGGGGGATAACCGTTGGGGAGATCGTCGAGCCGCTTGGCAAGGTTTTGAAAAGATGTAAGGTCCGTCATGGGGGGAAGTATATCAGGGCGCGGGAGTCCGGATTAATCCATCGAGGGACCGGAAGTCACCGATCCCTCAGGGTCTTTCGACCCTTCGGGATGACACCCGCAGGAGGACCGCGCACATGTCCGTGCGGGGCGGATTACGTTTTGGGATGCGCGGCGAAGAATTCCCAAATGGTCCGGGAAGCCGGCCAGAGGCTTTCCGAAGGCCAGACGTGCCCGATGCCGTAAAGCGAATACAATTCGACGGCTGTTCCACCGGCGCATGCGGAATACACCAGATGCGTGGCAATCCCATCCCGGTTTTCATCCGGGGAACCCGTACAGCCGTCGAAGTATGCCCACAGCGCGACGCTGCCCCTCACCGAACGGATGGCCGGATCCAAATCGGGATCCAAATCCTCATCGGCGTAGGGCGCCGAGTCGTCGCTCAATCCCTGGATGTGGAGGACGGAGACCTTCCCCAAAGGCCGGCATGGGT
This sequence comes from uncultured Chloroflexia bacterium, assembly GCA_963724345.1. Taxonomy (GTDB): domain Bacteria; phylum Chloroflexota; class Anaerolineae; order Anaerolineales; family RBG-16-64-43; genus JAFGKK01. The sequence goes on from CAVRUI010000001.1 coordinate 49,593, forward strand.
CGTACCCCAAATTTCCGGCGACCGGCGCGATGGCCGCAATCGTATCCGACAGCTCGCACGCCAAGCGGTACGCCAGCATCGCCCCGTTCGAAAAGCCGGCTGCGTACACCCGCGCGGGATCGATTGCATACAAACCGCCCAAATCGGAAAGGATCCCGCGCACGAACGCCGCCTCGTCGATGTCATTCTTTTGCGCGGAACCGCAGCACAAACCGGCGTCGAAGGAGAGGGCTTGCGCCGATCCGGTCCCGTTCGGATAAGCGACGATGAATTGATTTGCATCGGCGAGGATATTGAATCCCGTCGTCGCCAGCATATAGTCGCCGTTCATCCGGTGACCGTGAAAAACGAGCACCAGCGGCACCGGGGAAACGGCGCTCAGCCCGGCCGGGACGTGGAGGAGGTAACTCCGTGACAGTCCGTCCACGGTTAACGAGCGTTCGGTGTCGCCCGGGGGCCTCGTGGCCGGAACGGGCCATGTAAATGTGGGGGGATTTGGAAGCGTGGGGCCGGAGGGCTGCGCCTTGGCGAGGGCGCAGCCGATCATGAATATCGCCAACAGAAGAAACCCGCAGACGCGCGCGCCGGTGTGGATCATCGGGATCTTAGCGGGCTCAGATGGAATGCGGCAGTGGGTGGGCATCGGAATGAGTGAAAATTTTAGGCAGGAAGGCCGGCGACCGGCTCGTTTCCGGACGCAGGAAAATATTTTATACCCAAAATCATCCGGAAGGTGATTCGAAGTTTTATTCGCCGGGCGGATGAATTTCACCAGTCCGGCGCCAGCCAATGGAAATAGGCCGGGAGACGGCTAGGCGCGGGCATCCAGTGATTATTATTGAGAAGTAGTATATGGGAGTACCTCATGGATTCCCGCTAAGATCGCGCGGGAATGACGAACTCCTCCTCGTCATGCCGGTGTGCACTTGGCCGGCATCCAGTGATTATTACTGAGAAGTAGTATATGGGAGTACCTCATGGATTCCCGCTAAGATCGCGCGGGGATGACGAACTCCTCTTCGTCATGCCGGCGTGCACTTGGCCGGCATCCAGTGATTATTATTGAGAAGTAGTTTGTGGGAGTTCCTCATGGATTCCCGCTTAAAACACCCCCGCTTCGCAACCATCCCCGCTCAAAAGGCAGTACGAGCGGGGATGCTTCGCGGGGGCAGGCGCGGGAATGACGGACATTTGAGTGATTGTCAAAACCACGCGGGAATAACGATCGCATGGATCACGCACAGAGCCCGTTGTCTTAAGCCGGCTTTTCCACTACACTTCATCCCATGACAGGTCAGCCGCTGCCACTCATCCATATCGGGGGCACACCGCGCGAGATGGGCCTGGAATTCGGGCGGGCGCGCAGGGAGTCCATCATTCATATGGTCTCCAACGTCAAGGCGTTCCTCGAGCAAACCTACGGCCAGATCCGGCTCACGTGGCCCGAGGCGATCCTGCAGGCGCACAAATACCTTCCCTTTGCGCAGGAACTCACACCGCGTTATGTGGAAGAGCTGCGCGCCATGGCCGAGGGCGCGGATGTCGCCTTCGACGACCTGATGGTGGTCAACTGCCTGGAGGCGATCACCACCGACGCGCTCCACCTGCTCGGATGCACCACTTTCGTGGTGACCGAGGAGCATACCGCCGAAGGCCGCGTGCTCATCGGGCACAATGAAGATTGGCTTCCGGCCGACGAATCGGATGTGTTTCTCATCCACGCCGAGCCGGACGGCGAGCCGGCGTTTCTGGCGATGACCTACGGCGCATTGGTGCCGAACATCGGGTTCAATGCCGCCGGCATTTGCCAGTGCTGCGATTCGGTCTACCCGAGCGACGTGCGCATCGGAGTCCCGCGGATCTTCGTCTCACGCGCGGTGCTGGCCGCCCGGACCATATCCGGGGCGATTTCCGCCGCACTCGCCCCGCACCGGGCGGCCGGATACAACCACGTCCTGGTGCATGCCTCGGGCGAGGCCTATAACATCGAGGTCTCGGCGCGGTTCTTCTCGATGATGTACGCCCAGGGCGGGATTCTGGCCCACACCAATCACTACCTCAGCCGGCGCATGGCGCGGCTCGAAAACGACGCCCATCACCTGATCGGATCCCGCGTGCGCTACTTCCGGACCATGCGCCTGCTCCGCCGCACCCACCGCCACAACCGCGAATCCCTGAAGGGGATCCTGCGCGACCACGTCAACCACCCGAACTCGATCTGCTCACACGAGGCGATCGACGAAAATCCGCTCGATCAGCAGAAAACCGTCTGCTCGCTGATCATCGACCTGAACGAACGGGAGATGCACGCGTCGTGGGGCGTTCCATGCGAGAACGAATATTTCACCTACCGGTTGTCCACGTAGGTTCTTCTCCGGATTATATAAAAAGCCGCGGGGCTGAAAATGCCCCGCGGCTTTTTTTTATGATCCGCCGGTTGTCCCGGGTCGCTAATCTACTTCAATCCGCCCGGTTTGTATTCGCAGCGCAGGAGGGTAACGTTCCAGAACACCTCACTGCGGACGATCGCCCCTCCGGCTTTATCGAGCGCGACGAACTGGTACTGCAGCCAGGATTCGCCGAAGGTGCGCACGTCGGGGATGTTCTCCGCCCACAGGGTGATTTCATACAGGTTGTTCCCGACCGGGGTCATGGAGATTCCGCTGCTCCAGGCGCCGAGCCGTCCGCTGCTTTGTTCCTTCAGCCGGGCGTAGAACAGAACGTTCGCCACGCCCTCGGCGCTGGAAAGGCCGATCTGGAAGGTCACCTCGCGCGGGCCGCAGTCGCCGGCGGAGTTGGGCCCGTAGAAGTAGAGGGTCTCGGTGGAGACTTTGGGCTTTCCGAACGAGATAAGGGCGGGGGTCGGGGTGTCCGTGGGCGCGACATCGGGCATCATCGGCAGGAATTGGAAATCCCAGCCGAAGTTGATATCCGCGCGCACTTCGCCGCCGCCAAGCACGATCTCGGTCGTGGCGGGTCCGCCTCCGCGGATCGGATAGGTCCAGCCGCCGGGAATAAGCGCCAGGTCGTTGCCGTCGTGGAGCGCATCGACCGAGACGCAGTAGGTGCCCGCCGCGAGGGCGGGGAAGGAATACCCGCCATCCGGGCCGGTGACGGCCGTCATCAGGTCGCTCCCCGTGGCGCAGGAGCCTGCTTTCAGGCGGAGCGTGACGCCCGGGATGCCGGGTTCGCCGGGTTCCAGAATGCCGTTGGCATCGATGAAAAGCCCGTCGCCGTCGGGATCGCTGCATCCCGGAGGCGGCGTGGGCGGGTATCCGTGTTCCGGGACGGCGCACAGGTCGTGCCAGACTTTCCCGCTGATCATGGCGTCGCCGCCGCCGGAGGCTGTGCGCTCCACCGCGCCGCGGTCGCAGCCTGCGCCCTGCGGACGGATTACGCCGTGTTGGTCAGTTCCGGCGCAGAGGTCGGGGTTGGCCGAGTCGATCGCCGGGCTTGCGGCTTGGAGATCGAATGCCGGCGACCAAGTTCCCACCGGAGGCGGGGGGGCCAGCATCGGATCGGTGCTGGAAAGATCGGTGCCCTCCGAGAGGGCGCAGGTCGCGCCGTCGTCGATGTTGTGGCCGATCGAATCAATCGGCACCCCGGCGCAGTTACCGCCCGAATTGCCGGCCAGGATCGTATTGCGGATGGTCTTTTCGCCGCCGCCGCTGTTGTGGATTCCCTGGTTATTATTCCCGGCGACCGTCACGAACATCAGCCGGATGTTCCCGCCGTCGTTGAAGATGCCGCCGCCACCGGAGCCGCCCGTGTTGGCGCCGACGGTTGTGTTGTCGAGGAGCAAGCCGCCGCTGTCGGCATTGAAAGCGCCGCCGCCCTCATCTTCATAGGCCGTGTTGTACACGATCGAACTCTCGTAGAAGTGGGCCATCCCCAGGTTGTAAATCCCGCCCCCGGTCCGGCCCTCGTTGTTGCTCAGCATGACATCCCGTGCGATGAGGGTGACGTAACCGTTGAGGATCCCGCCTCCGGCGTTGATGCTGTGGTTGTTCTCGACGGTGGAGCTGGTGAGTTCGAGGTCGCCGTTGTTGTGAATGCCGCCCCCTTCGTTCCCCGCGCTGTTGCCCTCGACCTCGGTGTTGATGATGGTCGATTGGGTGCCGGGGCCGAGCCACATGCCTCCGCCCGGGCCAAAGGCTTCATTATCGGCGACGATCGTATGGGAGAGCATCAAGGTCGGCGCGACGCCCGCGACATCTTCGGTTGCGATGCCGCCGCCGACGAAGGCGTGGTTGCCGCGGATTTCCGACATATAGACGCCGAGTGCGCTGCCGCCGGCGGCGTAGATCGCGCCCCCGTCCACTTCGTGGTCGCCATACCAGGTGCTGATGTTGTTTTGGAAGATCGTTTCGTTGACGTTAAGTGTCGCGTTGATGACCCGGATTCCGGATCCGTTGTATTCATGGCCGTTCTGGATCACCAAGCCGCTGAGGCTGGCACTGACGCCGGGCAGGACGTCGAAGATCCGGTCCGCGGCGTTGCCGTCGATGACCGGTTTCCCGGTTCCCATAATCGTGACGTTGCCGGTGAGATCCAGGTCGCCGGTCGCGGCGGCATCTTCATCGGACCCCGCCCGCGTCAGGGTGTAGGTTCCGGCGGGGATTTGGATGGTCTGGGTGCCGGCGCAGATGTTGGCCCGGATCACCGCCTCGCGCAGGGAACAATCCGCGCCGGAGCACACGCCGTCGTTGGTGTCGGCGGTTTTGGTTACCAGGATATCCGCATCGCACGGCACCGGGGTTCCGCCGCAGCTGACCAGGAGGGCGAACAGGAAGATCGCGCATCCTGGAACATACCGGGCGATGGAAGGCTTATTGGGTCTCATGGTTTTTCTCCTTTATGCCGCGGATGGAATGAAAGAATGGTACTTAGAACGGTTGGACGATGCAAACGGCGTTCACTTCACGCATTCTCTCCCGGACGGAAAATGGGACTCTCTGAAAAAAGGTGTCATGCTGAGCGCCTGCCCTCGCGAAGCGGGGGAAGCGAAGCATCTGTTTCAGCGTGTCCAGGCCCTTCGCTGCGCTCAGGGTGACATTTTCAGAGGTTTCAAAAGTATAATTTTCACAAGTTTCAGTGTACTCCGGATGCCGGGGAAAAATTCCAAAAAACCTCCGGAATACCTATACGAGGGATATTTGCCGAATAAACTGGACGCGCTGGAGAAGCGGATCGTCTCCTGCCGCCGCTGCCCGCGGCTGGTGGAGTGGCGGGAGCGGATGGGCAGGGAGAAACGGCGCGCTTACCGCGGGGAAACCTATTGGGCGAAGCCGGTCCCCGGATTCGGCGATCCACGGGCGCGGGTACTCGCGGTGGGGCTTGCGCCGGGCGCGCACGGTTCGAACCGGACGGGGCGGATGTTCACCGGCGACGCCTCCGGCGATTTTCTGTACCCCGCTCTTCACCGGGCCGGGTTCGCCGACCGGCCGGCGGCCATTGCGCGCGGCGACGGCCTCGCGTTGGAGGGCCTGTTCCTCTCGGCTGTGTGCCGCTGCGCCCCGCCGGACAACAAGCCGACGGCGGAGGAGATCGCGAATTGCCTGCCGTACCTGGCCGGGGAAATCCGGTTGCTTCCGGATTTGCGCGTGCTGGCTGCGCTGGGGAAGATCGCTTACGACGCGCTGGTCCGCTTGCTGAAGGCGGGTGAATTGGGGATCCAACCGGCGGTTCTGCCGGAGAGCATTCCACCGTTTGGGCACGGCGTGCATTGGCCGTTCGTCACCGCGGAGGGCGGGCGGATATGGATGGCGGCTTCGTATCATCCCAGCCGGCAGAATACCCAGACCGGCCGGCTGACGAGGGCGATGTTCGACCGCTTCTGGCGTTTGGTGACGGAATTGGCGTCTTCGTCCACGAAGGAACACGAAGGAAGATCCGAAGAACACGAAGAATAAAATTATTTTTGGGAGGGATTATTCGACCGCTTGTGGTGTTTATTTCAACTTTGAATATTCGTAGAGTGGGTTGACGCACCGCCGATCACTTTATAAATGCTCGATTTATCAATGGCGCGTCAACCCACCCTACAAGGCAGGCGCGCAGGCAAGTCATCCCGGCGCGATCGGTTGGTTCGTCATCCCGGCGTGATCGGTTGGTTCGTCATCCCGGCGTGATCGGTTGGTTCGTCATCCCGGCGTGATCGGTTGGTTCGTCATCCCGGCGTGATCGCAGCCGGGATCCACGACATGCACTCTATAAAAATATTATTCTGCTGGATGCCCCTTCGTTCACCCCCGCTCCGCAATCATCCCTGCTCATGGAAAAAGTTCGAGCAGGGATGCTCCCCCCTTCGCGAACCCATCGCACCGGGAAATCACCGGCGCTAATCGCTCCGGGGGGCAAGCGCGGGGCAGGCGCCGGGCATGACGATCCCATCTCATTCCATTATCGATAAAAACACCGGCACGATCTGCGGGTCGAAATGCTTCCCGGATTGGGTCAGCAGGTAATCGCGCGCCTGGTCCTTGGTCCACGCCTGGCGGTACGGGCGGTCGGATGTGGTTGCGTCCCAAACGTCCACGATCGCGAAGACCCGCGCCGCGAGCGGAATTTGGTCGCCCTTCAAGCCGCGCGGATAGCCCGAGCCGTCCCACTTTTCATGGTGGCAATAGGGGATGTCGAGGGAATGCTTCAGGTAGATGATCGGCGAAAGCATCTCGTAGGCATAGAGCGGGTGGCGGCGCATGACGTCCCATTCCTCGCGCGAAAGGGCGTCGCGTTTGAGGAGGATGCTGTCGGGGATCCCCATTTTTCCCATGTCGTGCAGCAGCGCGCCGCGGCGGATGTGGACCATCTGGCTTTCATCCATCCCCATCGCGCGCGCCAGGCTTTCGGTCATCTCGGTGACGCGCTCGGTATGCCCTTCCGTGCCCTCGTCCCGCAGGTCGAGCGCGCGCGACCAGCCTTCGATGGTGGTGTCGTAGGCCAGGTTCAGCTCGGCGTTGGAGTGCTGCAGCTCGTCGAACAGGGAAGCGTTGTCGATCGCGATCGCGGCCTGGACGGTGAGGGATTCCAGGAAATCGAACCAGTCGGCATCCGCCGTGAGCGCGGTCCGGAAGAACACCTCGAGCACTCCCTTCACCTGGCCCTTGACGATCAGGGGAGCCGCGCAATAGGACTTGAAGCGTTCGGACGGGAACTTCGGCGAGCGCGAAAGGCTGCCCACATCCTGGTCCAGGTTTGGGACGAAGATCAGCCGGCGCTCGTGGGCCGCCTGGCCGGCGTATCCCTCCCCCAGCCGGAGGTGGGTGTGGTGCAGGGCATCCGAGTGGAACCCCTTCCCGGCCACGAATTCCAACAACGTGGTCTTCGGGTTGAGAAGCAGGACGTCCACCGCATCCACGTTCGAACGGCGCGAGACCTGGTCCAGGAGGATTTCCAGCGTGAAGTGCAAATCCAGGCTGGAGCTGATGGTGATGTCGATATCCCGCAGGGTTTGCAGACGCTCCAAGCGGCTTTGCGTTTCCGCGTACAGGCGCAGGTTCTCCAGCATCGGCGCGAGCTGGCTGCCGAGCGTGCGCAGGAGAAGAACGTCGTCGTGGGGGTAGAAATCGTCCGGATCGCGCCGTCCGAACAGCCACACCCCGCTGGTCTTCCCGCCGGTCTGGAGCGCGACGGCCAGCCGGACCCAGGACCAAAGGTCGGCGGCGACGCGGTCGGGCGGCCGGTACTGGCCGGCGCTCTGAATCAGCGTTTCCATTTCGCCGAGTTCCACCAGCCGGTCGGTCAGGGTGAGCCCATCCACGTAAAACAGAGAGTATCCGTTTTCCATCTTCCGATACAAAGCCAACTCGCGGATCAAGAGGCTCGGGGTCACGTCGCGGCTCAGGAGCCGGATGAGCAGCGCGGGTTCGAAGGCCGCCGGCAGCTGGAGCGCGAAATCGCGGACGATCTCCTGCGGATTGTGGCGGGCCCCGTAGGCCATCGTATCGAACCAGAGCTGGAAACGCCCGCGCAGGCCCGGGGCGGCGATCAGGAAGATCAGCGTCACGGCCAGGCTGAACGCCAGCGATTCATCCGCCAGGTGGAGGTATTGGCTGGCGACGGAAAAGATAAGGATGATTGCCAGGCTGTAGAGCAGAATGAATGTATACAAGCTCAACGCGCGGTTGGCGCGCAATTCGAACTCCCCCAGGCTGCGTTTGTAGATCGCGTAAAAGTAGAAAAACGGAAGCAGCGGAAGGGCCATGTAGGTGGCCAGCAGCGCCGGTGTGGACAGCGAAATTAATTTTGTGAAGAGGGGGACGGTTACATAGAACAGACTCGGCAGGAACGCCAATCCGATTCCGAGGAACATCAAACGCAGGGCAAGCCGTTCCGTCGCGGAAAGACGGGTAAGAAGGCGGTAGGCCAACAGCCCCAGGCTGCCAAGGATGGCGATCGCCAAGCCCAAATAAAATACCTGACGGGGCAGGACATGGAACAGCTCCAGCAGGGAAAGAACAACACCGGCAAAATAGAGAATCAACAGATACATCCGCTGCCGGGGCCGAAAGATCGGATTGGGGATCTCCAAATGCAGGTGGATGTACAGAGGAGCAATAAGCCAGGTCGCCACATGGATAATATAAGAGGAGAAATTGAGAATCGATATGGATAAGCCGACGGCCAGGTATACCGCGGTGGCGTAGTTAAAAACAACCAGAAGAAACCAGCGCCGGTTCCGGGGACGGATGAGGATCAGCACGGCCGTCCCGGCCAGCCAAAATGGGATATAGAACAGCATTGGAATAAAGCTTTTTAACCGGTCGGAAAGGGCCGGGCTGACAAGCGTCCACTGGATTATCTGCGGGTTTCCGTTGCGGAGGATGGAGACCTCTATCGTGTCGCCGGGTTGAAGCCCGGAAAAGGGGACGCGGTCGTTATTATTAAGATAATCCTCATAGCGGATATCCCCAATGGCTGTTATTTGATCTCCCGCGTTGAGTTTATCCACATCCGCCGCGCACCACTCCGGCTGGTTGCTGCTGTTGCTCAAGCAATTTGCAAGACCAAGAATTGTCCAATTGCTGTCGTATTCGATTCCGGAATAGGGCGCGATGTACGTTCCCGCGATCCCGTAAAAAAGACAGATCAGCAGGGTTACGAAGGAAATCAGGAACAAAGGCCAATCGGCGGCCTGCCGAAGGCCGGTCTTGATTTTTTCCATCTCAGTGTATATCGATCTCGGGCGGCACCGCGATCCCTAGTTTTTTCAAGAGGTGAATCAGCGGTACGATGTATTGGTCGATCACGGAGCGCAGTGAATCCGGATCAGCCAGCGGTGTTTCCTTAAGAATTTTCTTGGCCGCCAGGTAACTTTGGCTGAGATGGTACATGGCATAACTGACGGCTCCGGATTTGATCAGGATCTGCTGCGCGGACCGCAAGGCCTCCGGGTCGTCGACCTGGGAACGCAGTACTTTGAACCGCTCGCGGTCCGGGTGATCGGCCGTCAGGGCGTACAGGAACAGCAGGTTGTTTCGGCCCTGTTTCCAATCCGGATTGGCCGGGGTTTCCATGCCATCCTGAATGTCGTCGTGGATCTGAATTGCGTCGCCGGTAATGGACCCCAATTGGCGGAGCCGTTCGACGGTTTTTGGATTAGCCTTGCCGAGGATCGCCCCGATTTGCATCGCCGTTCCGAAGTACGACGAACTTTTGGCGTGAGTCACCTTCCAGTAATTCTCCTCGCCGGTCAGGTTGCGCGAATCCAGATCCTGGCCGTATGCCATGGTGAGCGCCATCTGCGCCAGGCAATCCATCACCGCCGCCCGGCGCCCGGCATCCACGGGGGTGTTGGCGATGACGCGGAAGGCGATCGATTGAAACGCGAAGGAGAAATTGGCGGCCATAGCGTCGCCGATCTTGAGGTGCTCCCCGCGCGGATCCTGGTCGAGCATATCGTCCACGAGGAGGATACTGAGAATCATGCATAAAATTGCGGCCGAACCGCCTGCCACCACCGATTCGTCGCCACCCACCGCCCGGCAGGCGCGCAACGGCCATTCCCAAACCTGGTGCGGGCGGGCCACCTGCCGTTCGAAAATGGCTAATATCGCCGGCCAATCGGCCACTTCCGGCAGGCTCATAACCTGTCTTTTTACATCTTCAATATCCATGGAATTCCCTCCCTCATAATTATGTGGAAATCCGGTAATTTAGCAACAGGTTGTTCTTTCTCCGGTTTGGAAAAACATCGTAGCGCGGCGAGCCGTCCGCGCTACGAGAAATCCTACCCTGATACCCGGGAAATCAGGGCAAATAGTGCCACCCATTCCCTGCGATCGACCGGTTTTCCTCCGGATGCTTGAATGTGATCTGCGAGGCCGGCCTTAACCCCATTTACCCCAGCCTGACAGGCTGGTGGCTTTCAACAGATCCTCGGGCTCCTCGATCGCCGTGAGGTCGGACAAAGCTGCTATCAATTCACTTTTCTCTTCGGAATGCAAAAGCACGTTGAACTTTTCTATGGACATGCGAACCCTCCTCTATGGGCTATGGACGCTTTCCTCTTTGGGTCTTGCGGTGGACCGCGGGCTGGATGAGCATGGGACCCGGCTCGATCACCATGCCACATTAATTATATGTAAATTGGAGAGAGAAAACCATCGACTTTCGATGGAAGGTAGTCATTTTCAGACCGGCTCGTGCGGGTAATCAGGACGATCGGCCGCTCCGAATTCGAATCGGGCTGTTTCTCAGGATTACAGGTGAGGATTGGCGGAAGCGGGGATCAGATCTGCCCGGAATAAACGGACGCCAATATGTCGCGCGACCGTTCCAGCGGGCGGTTATCGAGCGGAGTTACCCGGTAACCGAGCGATTCCAGAAACGCAAGGCATTCCATATGGACCTTGCCGGAGTGGGTGGAGAGGAAAATCGGCGGATGGCTCGCGGCCAGCATCCGGCGCGCGCCCTGCAGCGCCAGGAATTCCGCCCCTTCGATGTCGATTTTGAGCAGATCCGGCGCCGGCAGGCGCCCCGCATCGATCCAATCGTCGAGCGCGATGGATTTCACCTCCAGCGAGCCGCTTTCGCCGATCCGCCCCTTGGATGTGCTGGAATCCTCTTCGAAGCGGACCGTACCGCTGCGGTCGGCGACCGCCGCGTCGACCACGGTCACGTTCCCGATCCGGTTGAGGGCGAGGTGCCGCCGGAGAAACCCCAGGTTGCGGGGCAGCGGCTCGAACACGAACACGCGGCCGCCGCGGCCCGGCCCGGACGGCGGAGATCAGGCTGTAGTAGCCGACGTTCCCGCCCAGGTCGAACACCACGCCGCCGGAAGGGACAGCTTCCGCGAACCGGACGCATTTTTCCATTTCGTAGCTGCCCAGCCAGTATCCGTGGTTCCCGGATCCCGCGATCCATTTCTTCCCGCGCAGGGGGCCCTGCAGGATGGGCAGTACCGCCCGCCCGGGAATCAACCGCAGCGGGAGGCGCAGAATTTTTCCGAAAAACGAAGTGTTGGAAATTGAGGTCCAGTTCATGTCCACTCAGATTGACGAAAAATCTTTGGACAGGATTTGACAGGATTTTCAGGATAAAAAATGAAAAAATCATGTCGATCCTGCAAGATCCAGCCTATTCTCTACCAGCGCATCAGGGCATTGATACCCAGCCGCCGGCTTTTCTGCACATACAGTCCGACGTACGCCAGGTCGAAGAACAGGATTGCCCAGGCGAAGAACACCGTGAGCTGTGATTCCGGCAGATACACAAACACCAGAATCGAGGGGCACAACGTGCCCAGCATCTTCGCCAGCCCGATGTAGAGGGACTGACCGGCCAGATCCCTGCGGTCCAAAAGCATGCGGATGAACAGGATCGACATCAGGAGATTTTGCCCGAAGGCGGTGTAGTAGCCCGCATAATTATCGAACTCGCGCGTGACCAGCAACACGGTCAGGAACGCGACGATGAGTATGGAGAGAAAAGCGCCGAAGAAAAATACGGCGGTCACTTCGGACGGGCGGCGCGCGCTTTCGTAGCGCAGGTATTGGATGACGATGACCGAATCCAGGGCGAACCAGGCGATGTTGATGATCAGCTGAATCCCGCCGGCCGGATGGATGAAGGAAAAGATGAATTCCCAGGAGATGTTGAGCGTCAGGGCCGCCATCGGCATGCCGCAGGCTTTATCCTGGTATCCGCGTTTGATGAGGAGCAGGTAGGTGATCAGCCAGAAGACGCCGGATGCGATCCCAAGCCACTGCATGACGACCCTCCTTCGTTACGCCGCATCGCGCCGGGGCGGCACGAGAAATTCCAGCAGGAGCGATACTATATCACGGCCCCCGGGCGGCAAAGGATCGCGCGGGTATACCCGGCGGAAAGATTCGAGGCGCTGGATGACATCCCGCAGGGGCACCGGGCGCCCGGCATCGGCCGAAGCCCGGCGGACGAACAACGCTCCCTGTGACCGGTGGCACGCCATTGCGGCCAGTTTGCATTCGAACGCGGGAGTGATATCCACCACGAAATCCGCCGGATCGTTGAGGTTGGCTGAGCGCTTGCGCGGATGATCGGCATGATCCGCGCCGAATGAATAGAGCGCGGGAACGCCGGAGAGGCGCGCGGTTTCGAGGCAGGCCTGATGCGCCAGCAAGTGGCCGGGATGCCCGTATTCGCCGCTCGAGCCGTGGGTGATCACCGCGTCGCGGTTTCGCGGCGGCGAAGAAGGCTTCCATTTGCGGGACGACTTCCCCGGCCGATCCGGCGAAGGCGTACAGCGCGTCCTCGGGGCCCACGTCCGGATCCCGGAACCCGAGAAAATCGACCGTCGCGCATCCGAGCGCGCGCCCGGCGCACCGCAGTTCGTCGGACCGTATGGCTCCAAGCCCGGCGCGCGTGGCAAACCTCAGATCGCCCGCCTCGCCGCCCTCGCCGCGCGTGCAGCACAGGATCCCGACCTCCGCCCCGCGCCGGGCAAGCAGCGCGAGTGTTCCGCCGGCAAAAACCGATTCATCGTCCGGATGTGCGGTGACGCAGAGGATTTTCAAGATAAGCTTCCTTCGGATGCCCGAAAAAGGAAACGGGCCGGGAGAGGGAGTTATTAAGGATATAGCCGCGATCGGCGATCGCGGCTATAGTATTTTTCATGCCGGTTGCTTCGACCTAACTCGTCTTGCCTTCGATGGTGTGGATCGCCTGTTCGGGCGTGACGTTGGCGTACAGCACCGACATCAAGCCGGGCAGGTATTTGTTCATCGTCATCACGTTGGAATACACCACCTGGCGGATCAGGACGTGGTTCAGCTCGCCGCCTTCCACATCGATGCTGGTTTTGCAGCGGATGTCGCCGTCGTTGATGTCCATCTCGAAATTGCCGATCACCAGCCCGTAATTCGCCCGGGTGATGAACTCCATCGCCGCCGGACGCCGTTCCTCGGGGGCGGGGTTGGGGAACACGGAGTAGAAGATGAACTGCTGCTGGTTTTCCCGCGCCTGCGCAAAACAGGTCCATTTGCCGTTTTTACCGGAAAAACCGGTGCGGAGGATGGGCTTACTCTCCATTTCGGTGAATGGCCAATCGTCTTCGCGGAAAAATTTTCTGATCGATTCGAGTATTTTCCCCATCGGGAATCCTCGCCGCAGAGGGGGCCCCGTTCCGGCGCGAAGCCGAACGGGCGGAAACCGCCATCCGGGATGAATTTTATACGGAATGGGGCGGCTTAGCAACCGTTCCACGGGGGGCGTTTCATTCCCCAAAAAGCCGGGCGATGGGGCGGGCTGTATAATCGCCGCATGCCCGAAGTGAAGAGCCGGATCCGCATGAAGAACTGCCGCCTGCCGGCCTGTGCCCGGGCCGCCTCCTTTTCAGTCCTCATCCTGCCCTTACTCCTAACCGCGTGCCGGGCCGTCGGACCCTCTCCGGCGCCGGCCGGCACACCAACCGGGTTACAGGGGACCGGCGCGGGTTTTGCCGTGTTTTCCCCCGGACCTTCCTCTGAAAAGACGGTCGAACCGGCACCGATCTTGGCTGCGACGGCGCCCGTCCCGGATGAATCCGCGGAAGCAATCCCGACGGAGAGCCAGCCGGCCTTCGGATCCTGTATCGACAACCTGGTCTTCATGGGGGACCTGACGTATCCCGACCGCGCGTCGGTTTCACCCGGCCAAATTCTGGAGAAGAAGTGGAAGGTCCGCAACGGCGGGCTTTGCGATTGGGGGCCGGAATACCGGTTCCGCTGGGTGGGCGGGGCGGAGCTCTCGACGCGCCGCGAATTCGCGCTTTTCCCCGCCGCCGCCGGGAGCGAAGCCGTCGTCTCCATCACGCTGACCGCGCCGCTCGCGAAGGGGGAATACATCTCCAGCTTCCGGGCATTTTCGCCGCTGGGCGTGGCGTTCGGGGATACGCTCTACATCGATGTGGTAGTCACCTGAATTAAATCTTACCGCAGAGACGCAGAGAACGCAGAGAAAATATTTTTCTAAAAAAAACTCTGCGACCTCTGCGCCTCTGCGGTGAAAAGGTTTTAGCTTTGATGTAAAATTATGCTCAAATGGATTTCGTAAATACGAGGAGGCCTATGCTGCGTGTTCGGGGATCGGAAATCGTCGATGCGGAAGGGCGGAGCATCCGGCTGCGGGGGGTGTGCGTCGGAGGCTGGATGAACATGGAAAATTTCATCAACGGGTACCCCGGGGATGAAAGCGGGACCCGCCGCGCCATGGGGGAAATTCTTGGTCCGGCGCGGGCGGAATTCCTCTTCGACCGCTGGCTGGATTATTTCTTCAACGAGGACGACGCCGCATACCTGAAGGAGTGCGGCGCAAACGTCGTCCGCCTGCCGCTCAATTACCGGCACTTCGAGGCCGATGGAGATCCGTACCGCTATTTGGAAAAGGGATTCGAACGCCTGTCGAAGGTCATCGGGGCCTGCGCGCGGGCCGGGCTGTATGTGATCCTGGATTTGCACGCCGTGCAGGGGTGGCAGAACACCGACTGGCACTCCGATAATGCCAGCCGGCATTCGCTGATCTGGGGCCATCCGCATTTTCAGGATCGGTTTATCGCATTGTGGAAGGAGATCGCGCGGCGATACCGGGGCGTCGACGCCGTGGCCGGGTACAACCTGATGAACGAGCCGTTCACGGGGGTGCTCCGCCGGGCGGTTCCGGGCTTACCATCCCTCCGATTGGGCGGCCATAAACAAGCTGTACCGGCGCGCGGCGGGCGCCGTCCGCGAGGTCGATGCCGACCACATCATCTTCCTGGAAGGGGATTACTACTCGACAAGATTTTCCAAGCTCGACCCTCCCTTCGCGCCCAACCTGGTGTACAGCAGCCACAACTACACGCCGGCGGGTCTGTTCTCGGGCAGGTACCCGGGGAAATTCGACGGGAAGACCTGGAATAAAAAGCGCCAGGCGGACGTTTTCAACGCGGGCGAAGGCACGGTTTTTACGCAACAGTACCAAGTTCCGCTGTGGGTCGGCGAGTTCGGATCGTTGTACACCGGACCGGCGGCGGACGCGGCCTACCGTCTGCGCGCGCTTGACGAACAGATCGCCGTTTTCGAGGAGCACGCGGCGCACTGGACGATCTGGACCTACAAGGACGTCGGCGTGATGGGGATCGTGACGGTCGATCCGAAGAGCGAGTATATGCGTTTGATCCGGCCGATCCTGCGCGCCAAGCATCTCTTGGGGACGGATTCCTGGCTGGATAGGCCGGCGGGGAAAACTCCCGTTCACAAGGCGGTCGAGCGGCTGGCGGGAATCGCCGAACGGACGATCGGCGACCCGGAGATCGACCATCCATCCAATCGCAGGTACATGGCGCAAGCGCTGCAGGCGGGCTATTTCGCGAGCCTGATGCAGCCGGCCTTCGCCAAGCGCTTCAAGGGTCTCTCGGAGATCGCAGATCGACGGGGTCATGCAGTCGTTCGCCTTGCGCAACTGCAAGGTGCAGAAGGGGCTGGCCGAGGTGATGAAGAAGTATTGGCGGGGGTAATAATGCAGGGGCGACCCAGTGGGCCGCCTGTGGATGACGTAGGGGCGACCCAATGGGTCGCCCCTACAAACGCGGTCCCCGCCAGGGGTTCACACCCGCTTCGCGAGTGCAGGCGCGGGGATGACGGAGCGTTTACCAATGGGGGTGGCCGATAAGCCGGCACCCAGTCGGGACCTTGTGGAACCGTAATTCCTGGACCCCGGCCAAGAACACGCCGGGGTGACGGAGGGAAACAACCGGGCGGCCAATCGGCCGCCCGGACTTCATATCTATACCCGCGTCTTCCCCCTCCTCTATCCTCCCCCGTTAGCGTTGAAAGAGCGGCTAACGGGGGAGGAAGGGGGTTATGTCCCTTCTTCCCACGAAGTCAGATACTTTTGCTGTTCCGGGGTCAGGGTGTCGATGTGGATGCCCATCCCCTCCAGCTTGATCCGCGCGATTTCGCGGTCGAGTTTCTCCGGAAGGCGGTGGACGGTTTTTTCGAGCTTGCCGGAATTCTGGGCCATGTATTCGGCGCTGAGGGCCTGGTTGGCGAACGACATATCCATCACGCTGGCCGGGTGGCCTTCGGCGGCGGCCAGGTTGATCAGCCGGCCGTCGGCCAGGATGTTGATCTTGCGGCCGTTCGGCATGGTGTAGGCGTCCACGAACTCGCGCATCTTGCGTTTGCCCTTGGCCATTTTCTCCAGGGCCGGGATGTTGATCTCCACGTTGAAGTGGCCGGAGTTGGCAACGATCGCGCCGTCCTTCATCTTTTCGAAATCCGGCCCGTCGATCACGTTCACGTCGCCGGTGACGGTGCAGAAGACGTCGCCGATCGCGGCGGCTTCGTCCATCGGCATCACGCGGAAGCCGTCCATCACGGCCTCGATCGCGGCGACCGGATCGATCTCGGTCACGATCACGTTGGCTCCGATCCCGCGCGCGCGCATCGCCAGGCCCTTGCCGCACCAGCCGTACCCGGCGACGACGAAGTTCTTGCCCGCCAGCAGGATGTTGGTGGCGCGCACGATTCCGTCGATCGTGGATTGGCCGGTGCCGTAGCGGTTGTCGAAGAAGTGCTTGGTCATCGAATCGTTGACCGCGATGACCGGGAAGCGCAGCGCGCCGGCGGCGGCCATCGCCTTGAGCCGGATCACGCCGGTGGTGGTCTCCTCCGTCCCGCCGGCCACCTCCTTGCACTGTTCCGGGCGTTCCTTGTGCAGGGTCGAAACCAGGTCCGCGCCGTCGTCCATCGTCATGTGCGGGTGCGTATCCAGCGCGGCATAGATGTGCTGGTAGTAGGTGGCATGATCTTCGCCCTTGATCGCGTAGACCGGGATCTCGAAATGCGTCACGAGCGACGCGGCCACGTCGTCCTGGGTCGAGAGCGGATTGGAGGCGCAGATGACCACGTCCGCGCCGCCCAGCTGCAGCGTGTGCAGAAGGTTGGCGGTCTCGGTCGTGACGTGCAGGCAGGTGGCCAGGCGCAGGCCCGCCAGCGGCCGTTCCTTGGCGAAGCGCTCGCGGATCTGGCGCAGGACCGGCATCTCCTGCTCGGCCCATTCGATCCGCAGCCGCCCGCCGTCGGCCAGTTTGGGATTCTTGATATCAAAGTCGCGTTTCATGATTGCTCCTTTAAGATCTTTCCTCACCCCCATCCCCCGACCCCTTCGCGGTCACCCCTTCCCCTTCTCCTGGCTTACGCCAGGAGAAGGGGGAGAGGGGGACGGGGGATAGGGGTGAGGGGGTTAGGTCAGAATTTTTTCCACCATCGGATCTTTTCCGAACGCTTTTTCATAACGGGCGAGAAATTCCGCCCGGGTGAACTTGTGGTTCTGGGTTCCCACTTCCTCGATGCAATAGGTGGCCGCCAGCGCTCCCATCCGGCCGCAAATGTCCCACGGCGCCTTGTGCATCATTCCTTTAAGAAGCCCGCCGCGGAACGCGTCGCCCACGCCGGTCGGGTCGGCCACGCGCACCGCCGGGACGATCGGCAATTCGATCACTGTGGCGCCGGCCTTGATCCGCGAGCCCTTTTCCCCGAGCGTCACGATCACGGTCTCCACCGCCGCCTCGAGCGCCGCCTCGGTGCGGCCGGTCTTCTTGGCGATCAGCCCGAATTCGTATTCGTTGCAGATCAGGATCTTGCAGGCGTCGATCCCGACCGCGACGTCCGCCCCGTCCATCCGCGCCACCTGCTGCGAGGGATCGTACATCAGCGGCAGGCCGAGCGTGCGGCATTCGCGGGCGTATTTCATCATCGCCGCCGGATCGTTGGGGGAGATCACGACCCAATCCGGCCGCGGATTGATCCCGGCAACCGAGAGTTCGGCGGCGCGGGCCATCGCACCCGGGTAGAAGGAAGCCAGCTGGCTGTTGGATTTATCGGTGGTGGCGAAGAAGGAACCGGTGTAGCAATCGGCATATTCCTTCGTGAGGGACGTATCCACGCCGACCGCTTCCAGCGCCGAGCGGTATTCCGCGAAATCCTTGCCCACGGTGGCCATCAGGTACGGCCGCTCGCCCAGCAGCGCGAGCGTGTAGGCGATGTTCCCGGCGATCCCGCCGCGGTGCCTTTGCAGAGTATCCACCAGGAACGACAGGCTGAGGGAATCCAGTTTTTCGGGAAGGATCTGCTCGCGGAACAGACCCGGGAACGTCATCAGGTTGTCGAATGCGACCGAGCCGGTGAGGACTACCTTCATCGTAAACTCCCGCACAAAAAGCGCTCCCCTTGCGAGAGCGCCGCCGGAATATGGTAACATGCGCTGGCGGCTTTGTCAAAAACGGCCGATGTATTTCCCATTCGTTGGGAGAATGGGAGTCTTCTAAAAAATCCAGGCAGCAGCCGGCTTTTATTATGGAGGCCGTCCTGAGCCCTGGAAGGGCGAAGGATCGCGTTAGAGAGATCATACCGATTGGCCAACTTATGAAGAACGCATTTCCGATTTTCCTCTTGCTCCCGGCGCTGCTCTCCGCCTGCGCGCTTCCCATCGCGGAAACGCCGCATGCGGTCACAACCTCGCCCGTCACGCCGCTGCCGACGATCGGCCCCTCGCCGACGCCGACGATCCTCGCGACGGCGACTCCCTCACCCAACGAAAGCATCCGGCTCGGCGACCGCGCGCTGCTGAACGGGGACTGGGACGCCGCGATCGCGCACTACAACGCCGCGCTGGCCGCGGGTGTGGAGAGCGAACGCGCGGCTTTCTTCCTGGCGCGGGCGACGTACCTCGCGGGGAATCCAGCCGAGGCGCGCGGGATGCTCGAGGGAATGCTTGCCAACCTTCCGGCGGGAGAATATGCCGGGCGGGCGAATCTTCTGCTGGGGGATATCACCGCGGCGCAGCAGGATTGGGGGGCGTCGGTCGCGGCCTATCAGCGGTTCCTGGCGATCGCGCCCGGAATCCTGAACGATGTCGTGCAGGAACGGGTCGGCAATTCCTCGCTGGCCGGCGGGCTGACCGATCAGGCTGTGCAGGCCTATGGCGCCGCGGCGGATGCCTCCGATCCGGCAAACCGGCTGCGGCTGATCGAAAAAGAAGCCGACGCGCTTACGGCGGCGAAGCTCGGGGGAGCGGCGATCCCCCTGTACCAGGAGGTGCTGGCCGGAGTATCCAGCGGTAATTCCAAGGCGCGCCTCAACCAGAAAATCGGCAGTGTGCTGATCGCGCTCGGCCGGACGGAGGAGGGATACTCGTATTTTCAGGCGGCGCTGCAATACCCGGCCGCGCCGGATGCGTTCGGCTGCCTGGCGGAGCTCCTGCATGCCGGGTATTCGGTGTACGACATCACCCGCGGGGTGATCGATTATTACGCCGGGGAATACGGCACCGCCGTCGCGGTGCTTTCCAATCATCTGAGCGGGGCGGCCGACGAGAAGGCCAAGGCGCTGTACTTCCGCGGCCTCTCCTACCGCGCGCTGGACCAGCCGGAAAACGCGAAGACGGATTTGGACACTGCGGCCGCGCTTGGCCCGGCCAGCGGATACTGGGATCTGGCGCTGTTCGAATCCGCCTATACGCGTTGGGCGTGGCTGGATGACTACGCCGGCGCGGCCGGGATCCTGACCGGCCTGACGGATGCGATGCCGGCTCACCCGCGCGCGGCGGAGGCGCTATTCACGGCCGCGCGGATCGCCGAACGCGGCGGCGACCTCGCGCTTGCGGCACAACTCTGGATGCGCATGGCGCAGGATTACCCGGGGGATTCGAGTGCGATGGAAGCGCGCCACCAGACGGGGATCGCGTTGTACCGCAGCGGGGA
This sequence comes from uncultured Chloroflexia bacterium, assembly GCA_963724345.1. Taxonomy (GTDB): domain Bacteria; phylum Chloroflexota; class Anaerolineae; order Anaerolineales; family RBG-16-64-43; genus JAFGKK01. The sequence goes on from CAVRUI010000001.1 coordinate 69,796, forward strand.
CTGGGTCGGCGCGGAAAACGCCTGGGCGGCGGGCGCATCCTCGGGCGACGGATATACGCGGTCGCAGGCGCTGTTCTGGACGGCGAAGGCGCGCGAAAAGCGCGGCGATGCCGGCGGCTCAAAGGCGGCCCTCGAGCAGGCCGAGGCCGCTTCGCCGACCGATTATTATTCCGAGCGCGCGGCCGACCTGCTCGCCGGAACCGGAGCCTTCGCCCGCTCCTTCGATATCAACCTTGTATTTGACATTGATGCAGAGTACCTGCAGGCCGAGGCCTGGGTGCAGTCGGTTTTCCCGGCGGAACTGCCGATGGATCAGCGCTACGCCGGCGTGCGGAACGATCCGCGCCTTCTGCGCGGGCGGATCCTGTGGGATACCGGCCTTACCGACGACGCCCGGTACGAGTTCGACAGCCTGTGGTCCTCGGCGGGAAGCGATCCGGCCGGGTCGCTCTACCTCAGCCGGTATTTTGCGACGATCGGGTACTACCCCGGAGCGATCCAGGCCGCGCGCAAGGTGCTCGACGCGGCCGGTTTGAACGACGAGCAGATGCTTGCCGCGCCCGCCTACTTCAGCCATATCCGCTTCGGACCGCACTTTGCGGACATCCTCGTCCCGCAGGCGGCCCGCTTCTCGCTCCCTCCCTTGCTGCTCTTCGCGCTGGTGCGGCAGGAGTCGCTCTTCGGCGTCTCGGCCGCCTCGGCCGCCAACGCGCACGGCCTGATGCAGCTGATCCCGTCGACGGCGGAAGCGGTCGCGGCCGATCTTGGGATGAGCGGATTGACGCTTGCGGATCTCTACCGGCCGGTCATCAACGTCCAGCTCGGCGCGGCGTACCTGGCCCAGCAGCGCGACGCATTCGGCGGCAATATGTTCATGGCGCTGGCGGCCTACAACGGCGGGCCGGGCAGCGCCGCCTTCTGGCGCGACCTGGCCGGCGGTGATGATGATTTATTCGTGGAGGTCATCCGATACGAGGAGACGAGGAATTACGTGAGGCGGATTTACGAGAACTACGCCATTTACAGTGATATTTATCAGGTGGCGTAGGGGCGGAATATTACGGTTATGAAAAAGCACGTCATGCCCGCGTGGGTTTCGTAGAGGCGGTTGTTTGGATTAAAAACGTCATCCCCGCGCCTGCCCTCGCGGAGAATCCCGGCTCGCATCAGGTTTTTGAGCCGGGATGAATCGGAGCGGGGGTGATCTTAGCGGGGATCCAGTGTTGTCTTCGACCTTAATTGGTTAATTCCTGGATGCCCGCCAGGTTCACGCGGGCATGACGACCGCCAGTTCATCCTGTAAATCCTGTCTATTTCCCCGCCGGATGTTTACGGATATGCTTCGGGGTTCTTTAATTTTTCGCGGAACGCGATCCGGAACTTGCGGACCTTCGGATTGATCGTCAGCGCGCAATACATCTGGTTCGGGTTGTTTTTAAAATAATTCTGGTGGTACCCCTCGGCTGCGTAAAACTTGGTGAACGGCACGAGCTCGGTGACGATCGGAAGCGGCCACAGCTTCTCGTCCTCGATCTTGCGTTTGGATTTCAAGGCCGCCTGCTGCTGGGCATCGTCGTGGTAGAAAATAGCCGAGCGGTATTGCGTGCCGACGTCCGGCCCCTGGCGGTTGAGCGTGGTCGGGTCGTGCGTATGCCAGAAGATCTCGAGCAGCTCTTCGTATGTGACCACCTTTGGATCGAAGGTGATCTGCAGGGCTTCGGCGTGGCCGGTCATCCCGGTGGATACTTCCTCGTAGGTTGGATCGACTTTCTTCCCGCCGGTGTATCCGGATACCACGTGATCCACGCCGCGCACATCCTGGAAGACCGCTTCGATGCACCAGAAGCATCCGGCGGCGAAGGTGGCGGTTTCGAATTTGTCGGACATGGGTGCCTCACTTTCTCCTGCGTTCCCGATTTATTCGAGTATATTATTTCGGGATTCTTCCACGAAGAGCACCAAGAGCACGAATTATGAAATTCTATCGCTTTATGCTATTCGTGCTCTTCGTGGATCACTTTCTCCAACGGCTCAGCCTAATTTCTCCTCAAAGAGAATAGTACAACAACCTGTGCGCCTTGGCCGCGGCCGGAAACAACCCGGCCAGGCCGAACATCAGGCGCACGCCGAAATTCAATTTGCGGATATCTTCCGATTTGAAAAAGGTCCATTCCTCCTTAAGGCGGATCCCCGGGGCCCAGGTTTCGATCTGCTTCGGGTCGTCGATTCCCCAATGGACCGTGGCGCCGGTTGTTTTCAACACGTCGGCGCGATGGATGTTCCGCGCGGTCAGCGTGCTGAAGGCGTCGAAGGCGATCTCGCAGCCCGGGAAGGCTTCCCGCAGGCGCAACAGGAGCTCCTTCACCCGATCCTCGGAGAGGTACATCAACAACCCTTCGGCGGCGATGAAGACCGGTCGGTTGCGGGGGATTTGCTCCATCCAGCGGAAGTCGGTGACGGAAGAAGCGATCATGCGATAGCGGGGGGATTCGGCGAAAAACTTGCGGCGCAATTCGATCACATCCGGAAGGTCGAGGTCGAACCAGCGGACGCGGCCGTTGTCGACGCGCAAGAAGCGCGTATCCAACCCGCAGCCGAGGTGCAGGACGATCCCGTCCGGATTGCGGGTGAGGAACCCGCGGACGTAATCGTCCAGCCGCTTGGCGCGGATGAAGATGGTCAGGCGCGTGCCGGGTTTAACCTTCAAGCGGGAAAAATCGTAATCGACCTTCTCCACAATCTTCCACGCCTCGTCGTCCTGGAACACGCCCTTCGGCGCGGCGAGAGTCCGGCAGTAGAGGGTGATCATCAATGTTTCCTGCCCGGCGGTGAGAGTGACTTTTTCTTTTGGTTCGGGCATGGCGTCTACTCCCTTGCCGGATTTGCCGGTCGAGTAGGCCGCGGCTCTGAGCGGCCGTATCGAGACCGAACAATCTCACATCTTCATAGCCGCCGGTCTCGATCCGCCCGAAAAGCGCGGGCTACTCGACCGACTTGCTGGCTTCCCAGAATATCGTCATCCCGGCGCCGAATTTCCCGTTCGGGCGGCGCATAAACCCATACCGCTCGTAAAACTCCTCTTTCCCCCAGGCGGACATCAATCCGACGATCGTATGCTCGACGGCGTGGCGGCGGATGTATTCCATGATCCGGTCCATCAACCGTTTGCCGATCCCCTCGCCCTGCCGGGCCGGATCCACGATCACATCCTGGATGTAGTACACCATCCCGCCGTCGCCGATGATCCGCGCCATGCCGACGATCTTTCCCTGCGCGCGGGCGCAAAGGCAATAATGCGAATTCCGCAGCGAGGGCGCGATCGCGGCCGGATCGGGGATGGTCCACCCGACCAATTTACGCAGCGCGATGTATTCCTCGGGAGTGGGATATTCTTCGGCAAGGATGATTTCTTCCATGGTGTCTCCCGACGGAGGACGCCGGTCAGGGCTTTTTCAATCCGGTGATGTTGCCGGCGGAATCGGTGAGGAACGTCCCCTTGCTCAGGTCGAGCAGGACGAGCTCGTTCCCCCACGGATCGCGGACCACGGCGGCGCGGCCGACGGGGATGTCGAACGGCGGTACGACGACCGCGCCCCCGGCGCCGGACGAATGCCGCCACGGCTTTCTCCGCGGATTCCACTTTCCAATCCATCGCCTCCGCCGGACCTTTGGTGAAAAGCATGAGCTCGCAGTCCGAATCGGGCAGGCGCAAGGCGGCCGAATCGGCGGTGCGCCAGATCAGCTCATGCCCCAACCGGTCCCGATAAAAGCCGAGCCCCGCCTCTAGGTCCGGGACGGGCAGGCGGATGCAATCGGGTTTTTGAAGAAGTGGTTTCATCGGCGGCTCCGTGAGTGCTCACATAATTTTACCCCCTCCTCTGTCCTCCCCCGTTTATCAAGAGACAAAGGCGATAAACGGGGAGGATTCTTACTCCACGAAGGGCACGAAGGAAATTCTGAAGAACACGAATAATAATTTATTCTTCGTGTTCTTCAGGTTTTCTTCGTGTCCTTCGTGGATTCTCTTTAGCGGACGGCTTCCGCCTCGCCGGAGACGGCCTTCACCGCGCGCTCGACGCTGTCCTCGGGTTTGACGTTCACCTGGACATCCGCCAGAGTGCCGTTTTCGTCGATCACGAAGTGGCTGCGGATCACGCCGGGGACCGGCAGCCCGCTCCGCCAAACGCCGTACATCCGCGCGACGCTGTGATCCTTGTCGGCCAGGAGCGGGAAGGGAAGGTGATACTTCTCGCGGAACTTGCGGTGCGACGCAACGTCATCGGGGCTGACTCCCAGGACGACGGCGTTCCCTTCCTCGATTCGTTCGAAATTGTCGCGGAAACCGCAGGCCTGGGTCGTGCATCCGGATGTGAAGTCCATGGGGTAGAAGTAAAGGATCACCCGCTTGCCGCGATAATCCGAGAGCTTGATGGTTTTTCCGGTATCGCTGGGAAGTTCGAAATTCGGCGCTTCGTCGCCGATGGAAAGGATTTTGTCGTTCATTTCAGCCTCCTGCCACGCCGGGTTGCTCCATCCATCGTTCGGAGGGCATCCAGGAGGGGATGGAGCACCCGGCGATTAAAATTACCCCCGATGCATATGAGTGTTTGAAGAGGATGTGATTTGTTTTATTCTGGATGCTGATAAATGGAGATTGTTAATCCTGGTTTAATTTGTATATACCGCACGGAAACCGACCCGTTTTTATTCTCCTTCATTCTCGTATAACGGGGATTTCCACCATCCCATCCCACCTCCCCCTGTCCCTCGCTGCCGCTCGGGACGTCCCCTCCTCCCTTCCCGTATCACGGGAAGGGAGGAGGGAATTCCTAATACAAATCCACGAGCGAGCGAATGCGAAGAGCTTTCCGCGCGCGGGCCAGGGTCCAGCCTTTGGGGAGCGGCGCGTTGATCCGGTGACTCGCGCCCGCGGGCAGGTCGAAGTAATTGTCACTGAATACCAAGTCTGCGCCATCGAGCGCGCATTCGACGAACAACGCAAGCTTTTTCCCCGAGATATAAAAGGACAATCCGTCTTTGGCGCGGCTTACTTTTGCCTTCAGGCCGGGATCTTCGAGCGTGAGGTGTTTGACCGGCGCAAACGGCGAAACGCAGGAAGCGATCCGGGTCCGGTTTTGCCAGAGTTCACACACCAGGACCGTTTCCCGCCGGTTGGCAAAGTCAATCCGGCCGGTGAAATCCAATTCCCGGACGGGCGTGTCCGCGAGCGGCGCCGCGTCGAACTTTTCGCGGCCGTGATCCAGAACCTTCCCGGCGGGCGTCTCCAGCCGCCAGCGGACTTCCCCTTCCCATGGCCGGGTCAAATCGCTGGTCACGTGGATCGCGCGGCGCTCCCCGGTATCCTCGACCGAAAGCAGGACGGGCGCGTAGAACCGTTTGGCCGCGTAGTGCATCGCCTTCCAGCGGCCGTAATAATCCAGCGACGCCCAGGAAATCGCCGGCCAGCAGTCGTTGAGCTGCCAGATGATCGTTCCGCTGACGCGGGCGCGGTTGCGGCGCCAGTGCTCCACGCCGACCCGCATCCCCTCCGCCTGGAGGATCATGCTCAGGTAAACGAGCGACGGAAAATCCTTCGGCATGCGGAAGGTATCCAGCATCTGGGAAAGGATCACCTGGTTGCCGGGCCCGGAACGCTGGCGGTGTTCCATGACGTAGGAAGTCAGATTGCGGTCCGCGGGGGCGGTGAAAGTTTTGATGGTTTTCAGCGGCGGCAGGGATTGGAAGCCGAACTCGCTGGCAAAGCGCGGGAACTGCCCGCGGTAGGCGGTGAACGGCTTTCGCTCGTGCCAGACTCCCCAATAATGCATATCGCCGCGCTGCGCCCCGTTCGGGTCCACAAACGGATCGCCGGAGGAAGCCGAGGAGGGCCAATACGGCCGGTCGGGATCCTCCCCGGCGACGACCGCGGGGATCAGATGGTGGAACATGCGGTCGTACCCGGCTTTCAACTTCTGGTTATCCGGATCGTCGGGCTTGTTCCATTTCCATTCCGACCAGCCCTGCTCCATCTCGTTGTTGCCGCACCAAAGCGCGAGGCTGGCGCGGTGGCGCAGGCGGCGGACGTTTTCCACCGCCTCGATGCGGACGTTTTCGGCGAATGCGTCGTCATCGGGGTAGATCCCGCAGGCGAACATGAAATCCTGCCAGACCAGAATCCCGAGCCGGTCGCACAAGTCGAAGAAGCGTTCCTCGCCGTAGGTTCCGCCGCCCCACACCCGCAGCATGTTCATGTTTGCGTCCACCGCGGATTGCAGCAACGCGCGCATGCGATCATCGCTCACGCGCGGGGTGAAGGAATCGGCCGGGATCCAATCCGCGCCTTTGGCGAACAGCGGCACTCCGTTGACGACGAAGGTGAAGGATTCGCCCCATTCGTCCGGCGCCCGCTTCAGCTCGACGGTTCGCAGGCCGATCTGGTATGAGCGCCGGTCGAGCAGCGCGCCCTCCGCTTCCAGTGTGACTTCCAGCTGATATAGATCCTGCTTGCCCATCCCGCTCGGCCACCACAGGCGAGGATTCTGCACGTCGATCGAGATCTCCGCCGCGCCGCAATCCACCGCGGCATCCACGGACGACCGCGAGCCGTCCGGCGCGGTCAGGATCGCCCGCGCCCGCAGCGCCTGTTCCGAGTACCTTTGGACCGCCGCACGCACGCCGACCCGCACTTTCCCCGCCGCATGGTGCTGGCGGATGTGGACGTCATCCAGCCGCGCGACGGAGAATCCTTCGAGCCGGATTCCCTGCCAGACGCCGATTGCCGGAAGCTTGGGGCCCCAATCCCAGCCCCAGTGATATGGCGATTTGCGCAGGTGCGGCCCGCCGGGGATATCTCCGCCGCCGGTGAGCGGCCGTTCCTCCTGGCGTGCGCGGATGAACGCCAGCGGCGAGCGGAAGCGGATACCCAGTTCGTTTTGCCCGTCTTTGAGAATGCCGGTCACGTCAAAGCGGTATGCGCGGAATTGGTTGTCGGTTTTTCCAAGCGGCGTTCCGTTGAGGCTCACCTCGGCCAGCGTATCGAGACCGTCGCAGACGAGGAAGGAATTCCCCTCCTTGAGAAGCTGCGGATCGGCGCGAAAAAGTTTCCGGTATTCCCAGTCGCTTTCGGCCACCCATTGCACTTTCAATTCATTGTCGGCGTGGAACGGATCCGGGATGCGGCCGAGCGCGAGCAGGTCGGTGTGGACGCCGCCGGGGACGGCCGCTTGCAGCCATGGAGAGGTGCCTGCCTGCCGGAACTGCCACTTGCCGCCGAGATTTTGTTCGCGCATGGGGTGGGCCTTCCTGGGGAGGGTTTGTGACCGGCGGATATGATAGCCCATCCGGGGATTTTTGTCTGGAGAATGCATGTAACCTGTCAGGTCTTTGCTCGAATTCAAGATCCTTCGGATTTCGGAAAAGGCCTGACGGGTCTTTTTGGTTTTTACGACGTGGTCATACCTGCCACGAGCACGCAGGTATGACGGAAAAGAACACGCAGGTATGACGGAAAAGAGCACGCAGGCATGACGGAAAAGAACACGCAGGTATGACGGAAAAAGAACACGCAGGTATGACGGAAAAGAGCACGCAGGTATGACGGACCGCTTCCGCCGCGGCCTAGGATCTGCGCGCCGCGGGAGGTTCACTCCATGCGGAAGGGCGCCAGCGTATCGATATCCCCGACGAATTGCGGCAGGCCGGTGTGGCCCAGCGCCTGGCGGATGGCGAGGTTCTCCCCGTTGTGATACCAGTAATGGTAAATGACGCGCTGCATCAGCGAACCGAGCGTGTACTTGCCGAAATCCGGGCCGCGATCGATAACCTTCAGCAGATCCGCCGTCTTGAGCGTATCGAGCCACGGGTCGGCCGCGGCGGTGACGGCGCGCCAAGCCGTGAGCACCAGCGCGAGGCCGTGGGCGCAGGCGGGCGCGCCGTAGGCATAATCGGTGTTCAGGTCCGGAAGCAGGATTTTCTTCTGCCCGCCGTATAAAAAGCACAACTGCTCCTGCCACGCCAGATGCCCGACGTTCCAACTGATGCAGTTCAGGGGAGGCAGGCGGCGCATGGCATCCGCTTCCGGGAGTCCTTCCAGGCCCCGCAGATACTCGCTTCGCGTAAACCGCAGTTGGTCGACCAATGGATGAGCCATATTCACCTCTGCTGGAAAAAATTTTTCCCGGCGGGAGGAAAAGCGAAGGATTTTTTTCCGACCGGAAGAGAGCGAATTACCGCGGATGGACCGGGTTATCCGGCCGACACTTTTTTGCGTTTCTCCGCGAGGAAAAATTCTCCGAAAATGACCGCGGCCAACGATGCCGCCATGGTGACGATCCAGGCGGCGGTCGCTTCCAGCTGGACGTTATCCTCCCGGACTTCCACCTCGCGCAATGACCGGCCTGCCAGGACAAATCCCGGCTGGGCGCCCGCGTGGCGGACGATCACGGCGGCGATGCGAACACCCGGTTCCGGCTGCCAGGTCACACGGTCTTCCCCGTGCGAGCGCACGTAATCCAGAACGCCGGCCGGCAATTGGGGGATCTGCCCGTGCAGCAGGGCGGACGACCCGATTACCTCGCCGCCATCATTAAAAACCATCACGAACGGCGACAGGCTGCGTTCGATCGCGACTTTTTCCGACGGCACAATCGATTCCGCCGCCGCGCCGTTTTCCAGCGCCGCAGCCGCATCCCCGGCGATCTGGATTTGAGGATCATTCGCCGATTGGCGCAGTTCCTGTTGTACAGCCAGGAAGACCAACCCGCATAAGGCGGTGATGACAACCGCCAGTGGAATCCAATGCCGGAGAATATTTTTTATCCTATCCATCTGACACCTTTTTCCTTTGTGACATGGCAGTCATTCTATCAGGCCGGGCGATTTCCAGCTCCGGATTGCGGCCCGGTCGATTCCGCGGCCGGAAACGGGGGTAAAAAAATACGAATGCGATGTTTCGAAGGTATATCGATCCTTTACGCTCTCCGCCGCCGGATGGGACTAATTACTCTCCCCATTCGTACTACCACAGCGGATTAATTGGCAAAGGCAAGACTAACGTAAGGGAGGAGATTATCTTCATCATTCCTTTTACCATTATGATTATTAATCGAAGGGTGAAACCGCCGTAACGATACGTATGAGTCGCGCGACCCGTTACTCCAAGTTGGTCTTGTTCCTGCCTGCGTTCCTGGCGCTGAGCTGTTCGCTGGTAACCGGCTCGATCCCCGACGCCTATAAAGCGGAGGCCGTCCGCGACCTGAAGGCATTCGGCCCGCCTTCGAACACGCCGTTCCTGCCGGTTTCTCCCAGCCAAACTCTGCGCGCGACCGCCTCCGCGACAACCCTCCCGCCGACGGACACGCCGACCGTGACGGTGACGATCCTCTTTACATTGACCGGGACCGACACGCCGACACCGACCCTGACGATCGTCATTCTTCCTTCCGTCACCCCGACGCTGAAAATCACTCCGTACCTTTCGCCCACAAAGTTGAAAACCAAACCGCCGGCCGCCAACCCCAGCGCCACTTCCATGCCCAAAGGCGGGGTTCAAATCACCGTCACGCCGACCTCGATGCCGACCGCGACTCCTCTGCCCACCGTCACGCCGACGCCGACCGGTGATCCGCGCAGCCCGACGCCGTCCGAAACGCTTTCCGGCAGTGAAACCGCCACGCCGACCCGAACCAAAACCCCGACCCCGACCAATACCCCGACGGAGACGTCCACGCCGACCATCACCCTTACGCCGACGGTAACCAGAACCCCTCTGCCCTCGGCGACTCCCACCACCGGCCCGACCTCGGCCGGATGCGCGACTTTCAATTTCGATTGGGAGGCGCAGGTCGCGGTGATGCTCAACGAGGAGCGCGCCAAAAACGGGAAGTACCCGCTTATCATGAACAGCAAGCTGACCAACTCCGCCCGCGAACACAGCGTGGATATGGTGGTGAACAAGTACATGTCGCATACGGGCTCGGACGGCTCCACGCCGCAGGAACGGGAACAACGGTGGGGTTACTACGGCCGGTATTGGGGCGAGATCATCGGCGGCGGCACGCCGAGCGTCTCGGTGACGTGGTGGATGAACGAGCCGGGCCACCGGGACATGGTCCTGGGGACCAACTGGCCGTACGTCGACTACGGCGTGGGGTATGCCTACTGCGCGGGCCAGGGCTGGTTCACCGTGGATTTCGGCGCGTCGTAGGAACAGACCATGGACGATGGACTGAGGAGCATGGCCGTTTGTTGGTAGAGAGGATTTTTCCGATTGTTGTGTGGAAGCGTGGAAAAAGGAGTACCTTCGGGATGACCCATTCGTCCCGTTTGGCTCCCATGTCACACCAAAACAAGACTAACGTAAGGGAAAAAGATTACCTTTGTCCCTCCGTTTCGAATTAGGATAATCATACGTTCCGCCTGACGGACGGGAACGAGGACGAACATCATGGGGTTTCACAAGCGAATTCGGCCACTATTCTGGATCCTGCCCGCGACGGTGGCGCTCGGCTGTTCGATGGTCACCGCATCGATCCCGGGCGGCGATCCGAATACGTCGATCCAAGACCTCAACGCGTTCCTCCCGCCTTCGAGCACGCCTTTTCTCCCCGACTTCGCGTCGAAAACGCCGCTTCTTCTCCCTTCCGCGACAATGCTCCCGACGGTGGAAATCACCCGGACCCCGACCTTCACAGTCGTCGAGATCCTGACTGCGACGAATGAGCCCAGTGCCACACTGACGATCATCATCCTGCCGTCGGTGACGCCGACGACCAAACCACCCGCGGGCAATCCTCCGGCCAAGACCAGCCTCCCCAAGGCGGCCGCAACCGCGACGAAAAAAATCTATCCGACGGCCGAACCCTCGTCCGCCGCACCCGTCGACCCTCCGCCGACGGCGTTCCCAACCGGTACTCCGACGGTGACTCTTACCCCGACGGTGACTCCGACGCTTTCCGGAAGCGAGACGGCCACCCGGACCTTTACCGAAACCCCCATTCCCACGGATACGCCGATACCGACCCGAACCTCCACGCCGACGGCGACACCTACACAAACCCAAACCTCGCCGGCCCCGGCCGAACCGACCAATCCGTTCCCGGGCTGCACGTATTCTTTGAATGTGGATTTTGAAAACCAAATTTACGAACGGATCAACCAGGCCCGCACCGACGCGGGGTTGTGGACGTTATCCTGGTACGGGCCGCTGGCGGAAGGCGCGCGGTACCACAGCATCGACATGGGGTGCAATAAATATTTTGCGCACACCGGCGGCGTGTATGAGAACATCCTGGGCGGATACAATACCGTCGAACAGGCGTGGAACTGGTGGTGGAACAGTCCGGCGCACCACGACAACATCCTCGGGAGATATTATTACAAGACCGGGGTGGGGTATGCCTGGGTGGTCGGTTCGCCGTACCGGTATTACTGGACGATCCAATTCAGCCGGTAGGACCAACTCCCCACGGGCAGGCGGTGAGTGACTGCTCATTATTAGCATTTACCCCAATGGCTTTGGCAGAATATAGAACGAATAGGATATGCCGGTGGAGGGGTTATTATGATCCATCCCATCTCTCCTCCCCCCGGCCCGAGCGCGCTCGGGCCGTCCCCCTCCTCCCTTCCCGTATTACGGGAAGGGAGGAGGGGATAGGGGCGGTGGGATGGGATGGCAGACAGAATGAAACAAAACGGAAGGGAATTGGAAAATAGAGGATTTTGCGAACGTGCAATGAAGTTGTGCGATCAGAACCGGGAACGCACCTTTCCGGTATGGCATGCCGAAGCCGCTGCATAAGGCGACTGTAATGGATTCCCCAAACGGATAAAATTCACTCCAAGCCCGCCCAGCTTATCGAATATTCCATCAATGGATTCACATGCCTAACGTCCGGATCGCGGTGGATCCATTCCCCCCGCAACCCAAGATCGCGGGCGGCAAGTTCGAAGTGGCACATCGCGATGCCCATATCGACCCGCTGAAGGTCGGCTAGGCGCAGAATCCTCTGAAAGAATCCTTCACGGTATCCGGGCGTCCGGCGCAGATAAAAATGCCAGTCGTTCCCGGTGCGGAGGATTCGCCACGGTTGTTTGTTGGACGCGGAAGGTGCCAGGCGGACCATCTCCAGCGGTTCGGCGTACAGCTTGGCCGTTTCGCGCGGGAGAGGATTTCCGAAAGAATTATCGAAGAACAGCTCATTCCAGGAAAGGCGTCCGGCCGATCCGGCCAACCGGCGCATGGCCCCGCGCTTGGCCTGCTCCGGATCCGCCATGCGGCCGATGGATGCCACGGCCGGAATAATCTCCCCCCTTGCACGGGAGATCTTTCTGGCAAAACCGCTCTGGGTGAATGTGCCGCCCAGCCAGCAGGTCCCCAATCCCAGATCGGTCGAGAGCAAAATGATTTGTTCCAAACGATAACCGTAATCCTCAAGGTTATATTTCGAGGGACGGACGGCGCCGATGAGAAAGCCGGTCGCCCCGCGGATGAAACCGTAGGTTCCCAATCCGCGCAGGGATTGGCTGTCCCCCGCGGTTGCGGCGATCAGGCGGAAGCGGAGCGGGCTTCCGAGCGGGCCGCTGCCAACCGCAGCCAGCGCTTCTTCCAGCTGCCCGCGTTCCTTCCCGCCGATCGGCTCGGGGGCATACGACCGGCAGGAGAAGCGATGGCGGATGAGATCGGCGACGGGTTGGGAAAAAATAATTGGGGAGAATCCGGCATCGGTCATTGCCGGAGGATATCACAAACTGTTGCGCTAATGGGAGGGACAGCTGAGGTGTCGAGCTTTTGGTTGGCCGTGGGCCATGGTCAGGTTTTCACGATGGTCGATCGTCTATCGTCGATGGTCAGATCCTTCTCCATCTCGATGTGCGGAATGGTCACCTCGGTGAAGACATCCCCCACGGCGCGGTATCCCAGGCGCTCGTAGAATCCGCGCGCGTACACGCGCGCATGCATCGTCATCCGGCGGATTCCCAGGCCGCGGGCGGTCTGTTCCGCGTATCCGATCAACCCCGCGCCGATTCCCCGGCCGCGCCGGCTTTCGTCGACCGCCATCTGGCGGATGTGGGCGGTCCCATCTCCCGGGATAACGAGCAGGACGCAGGCCACAACCGCCCCGGCATCGTCGAAGGCGATCAGATGCGTTTGCTTCTCTTCTCCGGAGATATCCGCGGTGGAGAGCACAAGCCCGAGCGGCAGGCGCAGCGCCCGGTTGCGAAGATCCTTCTCGGCATCGTATTGGGGGTCGGCGGTTGTGATGGATCGATAGGTGATCATCGTCTGGGGTGGGCCGGGGCGTGCGACTCGGCTATGGAAAATGGTAGATCACTTTTCGCGTCAAGATGTCGATCGCCATCAGTTTGGAATCCGCAACAAGCCAGACGACCGTATTCTCCCACGATAGAATCTTCGGCCCGAAATATGAATCCTGGGAAATATCCAGCGCAAGCGTCTGCGTGCCGGCGGAACTCCCGTTTCCCGGGTCGAGCGAGTCAAACAGTATTTGACTGGGGTTCGACTCGAAAATCATATATCTGCACCCGGTTCATAAAAATCCGCCAGGCCCAGATCGATTCGTCTTCGTCCACGTACCCGAACGCGGCATCCGGCGGATCGGCCGGTTCGCTGTTCTCGATCGGGTGATCCCAAAGTATGTTTCCCGAGACGGGATCAAAGCCGCGCAACCCGAACTGCGCCGTGCCGCGCGTGCGCTTGGTGCGCAGGATCAGGACATCCTGCTCGAACGCCAGCGGGACCAGTTCGTAATCGCCGCCCTCCGAAAGCCGCCGGGGCGCGCCGCCGGTTTTTGTGACCGACCAAAGCGCATCCTCGTAGGCGAAATAGAGCGTCTCCGGAGTGAACAGCATTGTGTATTCATTCGACGGGGAATAGCCCTCGTCGTCCGCGACCTGCCAAAGAAGCGAGTTGGAAGATGCATCCCACCGCTCGATGCAGCCGGGGCGGTACCCGTAGAACAGGTAGAGGGACCGGTCCGGGGATTGCACGGACGGATCAGGATCGAAGAGGAACGCGGAATTCGAATCCAGATTTTCCGCCCAGGAACTATTTTTTCCCGTGCAAGCGGGTGTGATCTTCTGCTGAACGGATCCGTCGGCGAGGCTGAGCGAGAAAAGGCTGAAGATTCCGTCGACGCTGTCGATCACCCACAATCCGCCGCCGGCGATGGTGAACCCCCGGGTGTATCCGAACATCCTGCGTGTCCAGGCGGAGGCTCCGGTTCCGGTATCGAAGGCCTGGATCACATAATCCCGGGTGAACACGACAACCCGGTTCCCCGATACGCTTAGGCATTCGTCGCAGTACTCCAACTCGTCGGAAAGTTTCGCCTGCCACAGTCCGGTTCCGGTCCCGGCGTCATAGGCATGCAATTGGGTCCCTTCGGCGGTGAAAAATTTTCCATCGCCGGCCACGACCGAGCGCACATCGGAAGAAGTCTCAACCTTCTTTCCGCGCCAGACCACGCGTCCCCGGACGGGATCCAGCCGGACGAATTGATACGTTTCGGCGGGGATGTCGTAGGCCAGGCCGATGAAATCCGGCCCTTCGATCCGGTCGACCGGGTAGGGGATGATCGGTCCGTTCAGGATCAGCGACACCCGCGGGGAGACGTCTTGAACGACGAACACGAGGGCCAGCAGGATCATTCCGGCCGCGACCGCGAGGCCGAGGAAGAACATCAGCCGGATGAATGTCGCGGAGGAACCCCGGGCGGGTCCGGAGGTCGGTTCCGGCTGGCGCGCCGGGCTGGATTTAAGGACAGCGGGCTGATCGGCCTGCAGGGGCCGCTCGACCACCGCATGGCAGAAGGTGCAAACCGTCGTGATCTCTCCGGCGCCGAACAGAAGCGGCGCGCCGCAGGAAGGGCAGGCGACTTTCTTTACCTGGGGTTCGGGCATGAATTTTCTCCTCTATCATCCGGCGCGGAAACGGAAATGAAAAAATCCATGCGCCCTGGTCTTATTCTCCGAAAACGGCGCAGCGCATTCCCACCGATCCGGCGAAGATCCCGCCGTTGAACTGGCGGGGCTTTTCCTTCTCGCTGGCTCCGAGCGCGTAAAGGACCGGCAGAAAATGATCGAAGGTCGGATGGGCCAGCTGCGCGGACGGCTCGCGGTTGAAGCGGATCAGCGCATCGTCATTCCGCTCGGCAAGCGCGTATTCGACAAAGCCGTCGAACTCCCGCGCCCAGGAGAACGCCCCGGCATGGGAATCGACCGCCATCAGGTTGTGCACCAGGTTGCCGCTGCCGAGGATCAGGATCCCCTGATCGCGCAGGGGCGCCAACTCCCGGCCGAGCTGATACTGCCGGGCGGGTGGCAGATAATAATCCAAACTCATTTGCACAACGGGAATATCCGCCCGCGGATACATCTGCGCCAGGACCGACCACGTGCCGTGATCCAAACCCCATTCATCATCCAGTTGCACCCGGGCGGCTGTGACAGTTTTGACGATCCGCACGGCGGTTTCCGGAGCGCCGGCGGCGGGATAGCGGTATTTTTTCAGCGGTTCGGGGAACCCGTAAAAATCGTGGATCGTGCGCGGCTGCGGCATCCCCGTAACGGCCGTCCCCTCGGTCAGCCAGTGCGCGGAGATGGAAAGAATGGCCTTCGGTTTGGGCAGCGATTTCCCCAGGTTTTTCCAGTTGAGGGTGAAGGCGTTATCGTCGAGCGCGTTCTCCGGCGAGCCGTGGCCGATGAAGACGACCGGCATGCGTTTTCCGGCGGAAGAGGGATGCGTCGCAGTCATTTTCTCTACAGAATCTCCTCGATCTTTTTCAGCTCCTCCGCCGTGAGCGGCGGAGCCTGAAGCGCGGCGACCGCGTCCTCGATCTGGGAGACTTTGCTCGCGCCGATCAGCGCCGAGGTGACCTCCCGGCGGCGCAGGACCCAGGAGACCGCCATCTGGGAAAGTTTCTGGCCGCGCGCCCGGGCGATTTCGTTCAGCTTCGTCACCTTGGCCATCACTTCGGCGGTGATGTTTTCCGGCCGCAGGAAGATGCTGTGCGCGGCCCGGCTGTCTGCGGGGATGCCCGCGAGGTAGCGGTCGGTCAGCAGGCCCTGGGCGAGCGGGGAAAACACTATGCAGCCGATCCCTTCCTTGCCAAGGACATCCAGCAAGCCGTCCTCCACCCAGCGGTTGAACATACTATAGGAAGGCTGATGGATGGTGCACGGCCTGCCCATCCCGCGCAGAATCTCCGACGCCTCCCGGGTGGTTTCGGGCTGGTAGCTGGAGATCCCGGCATACAGCGCCTTCCCGCTGCGGACGATATCCGCCAGCGCCCCCATCGTTTCCTCGAGCGGGGTCTGCGGGTCCGGGCGGTGGTGGTAGAAGATATCGACGTACTCGATCCCCATCCGGCGCAGGCTCTGGTCGAGGCTGGCGACCAGGTATTTGCGCGATCCGAAATCCCCGTACGGCCCCGGCCACATTCCCCAGCCGGCCTTGGTCGAGATGATCAGCTCATCGCGGTAGGGGGCCAGATCGCTTTTGAGGATCTGGCCGAAGGTTTCCTCGGCGCTGCCGGGCGGCGGGCCGTAATTGTTGGCCAGGTCGAAATGGGTGATCCCGAGATCGAAGGCGCGCCGGATCATCGCGCGGGCGTTCTCGCGCGCATCCACGCCGCCGAAGTTGTGCCACAGGCCGAGCGAGACGGCCGGGAGCTTCAGCCCGCTGCGACCGCAGCGGTTGTAGCGCATCGCTTCGTAGCGGGATTCGACGGGAGCGTACATGGGATCAACTCCTTGCGGACGGCCCGGACGGACGCCGCTGAGTGGGAGAATGAATGAGATTCTGAAAATAACCATAACATAAACGAGGAGGATTGGGGATTAAGGCGGCCGTCATGCCGGCGCGTACGTGGCCGGCATCCAAGGCGCGCCCGGGCCAGATGCACGCCGGGGTGACGTCCTTGGATGGATGGGATAGGGCGGCCGTCATGCCGGCGGGAGTACGCACGCGGCCGTCATGCCGGCGTGTACTTGGCCGGCATCCAAGGCGCGCCGGGGGCCAGATGCACGCCGGGGTGACGCACTGGACCCCGGCCAGGTACACGCCGGGGTGACGCACTGGACCGCCGGACCAGGTGGCACGCCGGGGTGACGTACTGGACCCCGGCCAGGTGCACGCCGGGGTGACGCACTGGACCCCGGCCAGATGCACGCCGGGGTGACGCACTGGACCCCGGCCAGATGCACGCCGGGGTGACGCTACTTGGACCGGCCGATGCCAGAGTGCACGCCGGGGTGACGCACTGGACCCCGGCCAGGTGCACGCCGGGATGACGTTAACCCCAGAGATCCCGATGGTGGAAGAAGCCGGTCAGCTTCATCCCGGCCTGCCTGGCGAGTTGGCGGGTCTGCGCTTCCAGTGCGCGCCAATATTTCGGATCAGAGGCAAGGCGGTTACTTTCTTTCGCTGCGGATTTGTCGCGCCGGGCGATCACGGCCAGGGTCGCCGCCCAGGTCCCGGCGCCGGTGTTGATCGCCTCCACGCCGAATCCGTCCACCGCGCCGGCAAGCGCATCCACAGCACGGCGGATGTCCGAGATGCCCGGGATGAAGGGACTGACGAACGCAAACGTCTCGATCCCGCGTTCGCGGAGCGCGCGCAGCGCGGCGAGCCGCCGCGAAGGCGGAGAGGCGCGGGGCTCGAGGAGCAGCGACCATTCATCATCCGCCACGCCGAAGCTCATCCCCACTTCGGCGCTCGTAAACCGGCCGAGGATATCCGCGTCGCGCAGGACCAGGTCCGATTTTGTCAGGATCGAAACCGGAACGTCGTACTGCGCCAGCACCTCGAGCAGCCGGCGGGTCAGTTCGTATTTCTTCTCCGGCGCCTGGTACGGATCGGTCACGCTGGAGAGGAACACGCATTCGCGGAGCGGGGTCCGGCGCCTCGAAAGCTGTCGCGCGAGCAGATCCGGGGCGTTGACCTTCGCGTCCAGGAACGCGCCCCACGGCTCGGGGTGGTCGGTGAAGCGCTTCATGAAGCGGGCGTAGCAGTAGACGCATCCGTGCACGCAGCCGGTATACGGGTTGATCACGTACTCGATGCCCGGCAGGCCGCTTTTTTGCAGAATGCTTTTGGCTTGGACTTCCCGCACGCCCATGACATCGATCTCCCGCAGCCCGTTACAGTTTTATGGGTTTCAAGGGTTCGGACGACGGCGGACCCGCCTTGTCGGTGCGGAACAAAGCCCCGCCGATCAATCCGCCGATGATGCCGAAGATGAATTCGATTCCGATGCTGCAGTTGAAATTTATCCCCGTTGTGATGGGAATATCCGGATTGGCAGAGACGACCGACTGCACCTTGTTCATAAGGCCGGCAGTATCGATCAATCCCAACAGGCTCAGGAGCATGCTGACCAGCGTGGCCAGCAGACCGGCGGCCAGCCCGATGACCACACCCTGGCCGAGGGTCAGCCAGCCGGTCAGGCGCCGGTATATCCATACCGCCAAAATGGCGCCGGCCCAGTACGGCGCGCAGAAGAGGCAGTTGGTGAAGTTCAGAACCGGCACGCTTGAGAAGAACACGCTGATCACAGCGCCGATCAGACCTGCAATGGCCAGATTTTTTAAATTCATGAGATTACCCCTTTCGTGGGATGGGATGCATTCGATCGTGCCGGACCGGCATACAAAGACGGGGTCAAGAAAAGGTTCTCTCAACCCTTAGGGGGTTCCGACCCAAGGTTGAGGTCCCCAACCCTAAGGGTTCCGAAAGGTTACCCCGACCCTAAGGGTCCCGAAAGGTTACCGTTTCCGTCATTTCCACGTGAATTCGAGAATCCCTTCCTGCGGCAGGCGGACGGCCCGGGCGGGCGGAGAGACGATCCCCGCGTACCCTTTTTTATAATAATCGCATTTCTGGTCGTACCACGCGTTGCTGCTGCAATCGGCTTCCTTAAAGGTTACCGTGAATACGCCGCCCCGATACGGCTGGTAGGAAAAGAACCCCCCGCCGGCATCCGTCATCACGACATTGGCGGGGCCCTCCGGGGATGTGCTCAATCGGACCGTGAACACCAGCCCGCTCATGGGCGTTCCAATCGCATCCAGCACCCGGCCGCGGATGAGGCTGGAGTTCTCCGGTTCAATGACCGGCGCGGCAAGCAGATCGCCGGTTTGCTTTATAAGTTTTCCATAGACCCAGCCCTTGGTGGCGTCGTAGGCCTGCACGTAGAACCATTCGCTTCCCTGCGAGCGTCCGAGCAGCAGCACCTGGGATCCCGCCCGCAGAACCTTCACGATCAGGAAGTGTATCCCGGGGCCGACCCGCAGATTGGCGGAATCGGTGGGGGCGATGAAGGCATTGAATGGGGCAAACGGAGTCGGGGTCGGGGGCAGTGTTTCGGTCGGCGTAATCGCCGCCGTCGGAGTGGGGGGAACCTCCGTATCGGTGGCGGTGGGAGGAGCCGGCGTCTGGGTGGAGGTCGGCTCGGGGGTCGCGGCCAGCGCGCACCCCGTGAGGAGGAACGCGGCGGCGGCTGCCGGCGGGAGCCATCTTGATATTCTCATCCTGCCCTCCGTTGACGGGTCCATTATAAATTAAAGGTAGTAGGGGCGGCCCCTGAATCGCCCTCGCCGATATACGATTGGATACAAGGGCGACCCCCACGCTGCGTGAACGCGCAGGTTCCAAAATCAAAACGAACCTGCGCACTCCCCCGCAAAAAGCGCGGGGCAGGCGCGAGGGCGGGCATTGGGTCGCCCCCACGCGATCATGTTGCCATTAAAGGAAAAAGGCCGCGCGAGGGCAGGCAGCGGGTCGCCCATGCGAAATTGTGATGGATTTATTTGGAGGAGGGAGCGGCGGGCACTCCGGCCGGATCAAACGGCTGGGATCCGGTCAGTCCGTTCCAGACCGTGTCGAGGGTTTGGAGCCCGGTGAGATTTCGCCAGGGGAATCCGAAGGTCATGGCGTAGGGGTCGTCGAAGTAGTTGTACCACCAGGTGAGGTGCATTCCATCCGCCTGCAGACCGTGCCAGGGCAGCGGCTGGACCACCCGCCACAAATTCCACAGCGGCATATCGTATTCGTACGCCAGGCGGGCGACGGTGGCATTGATGGCCCAACCCCCCTCCCAGTTGCTGGCCTTCAGGTAAAGGATCGGGACGGTGCCGTGCGCGATCAGCGTATCCAGGATGATCCGCATCTGCGGTTCGAAGCGCGGCGGGTTCAGGTAGTCCATTGTCCCGACTACGAGGAAGGCGATGCTCGGCCGGTTGATGCGGAGTTCGCAATCGAGAGGGGTCTCGCCCGCGATGCAGTAGGTCGGATTAGCCCAAAGCGGGGAGAGCACGGAGGAAGTGGTGAAGCTGTCGTGCGCGGCGCGGCTGATCCGGCTGAAATTTCCCCGGAAGCGGTCGATCGTCGCCTGGAGGTAGGCGTACTCCCCCAACCGGTAATTGGGCGGAATGGAATCGAACACGCCGAAGAACCGCGCGGGGATCGCCTCGCAATCTCCGATCACCGAAAACGCCACCGGATTGTTCCCCATCGTGAGGCCGAGGCCGTACACCTCGCGCGCGCGGTCGCTGACGGTTGGCAGGACCGGGTAGTCGTACCATTCCAGCGGCGCCGGCCTGGGAGTCGGAGTGGGCGTGTCCGTGGCGGTGAGTGTGTCGATCTTGAATTGCGGGAAGTGCAGCCGGGCCGCCGCGCGCGGCTGAAAGGGGGTCGGAGACGGCGTGTCGCGTACGACTCCCAGGACTCCCAAAACGTACACGCCTTGCATGGCGGGATGCGGACCGCAGGATTGTACGGCCGCGAGGAAAGCGAGCATGACCCCGACGCGGACCGGGTTTATCCGGCCGTGCGGGGAAGCGCTGCGCTCCGGCCTTCCGCCGCCGGAGAGCGGGTTTGATTTCTCTCCGGATAAAAACCACCGCAGCCAGGAACTCATGATCCCCAAATATTACCAATGATTGTCGCCGGCCTTCAAGAGGACGCTTGTCCCTGCCGAAAGGCCTATGGGAAAGGGGCTACAATACTCTCATCCCGATCTCGGGACCCAAGGAGAACCCATGCACGGATTTGGCCGGATGGCGATGTTGAACCCGGAAGACAAACAACCCACGGTGACCCGCGAACTGCTCCGGCGCGTGGCGGCCTACGCCCGTCCCTATTGGAAGCAGATCGCCGGAATGCTCCTGCTGATCCTTTTCACCTCGATGCTCTCGCTCGTTTCCCCGCTGATCTTCCGGGAGATGATCGATAAAGTCCTGCCCTCCGGCGACATCCCGCGGCTGATCCTGCTCGCGGCGGGGCTATTCCTCGTCCCGGTGCTGGGCGGCGCGGCGGGAGTCGTGCAGCGGCGGCTGAATGCGGGCGTCGGCGAAGGCGTGATCTTCGACCTGCGCGTCGCGCTTTTTGAAAAGCTGCAGGCCATGTCTTTGCGCTTTTTCACCAACACCAAAGTGGGCGAGCTGATGAGCCGGCTCAACAACGACGTGGTCGGCGCGCAAAACGCGATTTCCAACACGCTGGTCAACATCGTCACCAACGCCGTCCAGGCGTCCGTCGTGCTGGGGGTGATGCTGACGCTCGAGTGGCGGCTGACTCTGATCAGTGTGATCGTCCTTCCGTTTTCGATCCTGGTGACACGGCGGTTGAGCGAAACCCTGCGGGATACGGCCCGGCGCCAGATGGAAACGAACGCGCGCATGAACGCCCACATGAACGAAACGCTCAACATCAGCGGGGCGCTGCTGGTGAAGCTGTTCGGGCGGGCCGCGGACGAGACCCGCCGGTTCCGCGAGCGGGCGGCGGACGTGCGCGACCTCGGGATTCGCAGGGCGCTGATCGGGGCGCTGTTTTTCATCTCGATGGGAATCCTGACCGCGATCGGCACCGCCCTCGTGTACGGGTTCGGCGGGTATCTGGTGATCCTGAAATCCTTCACCGTCGGGACGATCGTGGCGTTCGGCTCGTACCTTGGCAACCTGTACGGCGCGCTGCAGGGACTGGCGAATGCGCCGGTCGAATTTTCCACTTCGGTGGTGAGCTTCGAGCGCGTGTTCGAGGTCCTCGACCTGCCGCTCGACATTACGGAGAAGAAGGGCGCGCCTCCGCTCGGGAGGGTGAAGGGCGAGCTGGTGTTCGAGAACGTATCCTTTCTGTATTCGAAGGATGAACACGGGCTCCTGAGCGGCGTGAAACGGTTCGGGATGGACGCGGTGACGACGGTTTTTTCCACGCCCGATGCGGTCCGTCATCCCGGCGTGTTTTTAGCCGGGAACGAGCCGGAGGAACCGGAAGCGGAGACGGCTTCCCAGGCGCGCGGGATGGTGCTGGAGGATATCTCCTTCCGCGCCGCGCCCGGCCAACTGGTGGCGCTGGTCGGGCCTTCGGGCGCGGGCAAGACCACGCTGACCTACCTCATCCCGCGCCTGTACGACCCGATCGCCGGCCGGATCCTCCTCGACGGCCGCGACCTGCGCGAGGTGCGGCTGGATTCCCTTTCGGCCGCGGTCGGGATGGTGACCCAGGAGGCGTACCTCTTCCACGATACCATCCGCACCAACCTGACCTACGCCAAGACGGACGCCTCCCAAACCGAGATCGAGGAGGCGTCCCGGGCGGCTAACATCCACGCCTTCATCGCGGGATTGCCGGAGGGCTACGATACGATCGTCGGGGAACGCGGCTACCGGCTCTCGGGCGGCGAGAAGCAGCGCATCGCGCTGGCGCGGGTGATCCTCAAGGATCCGCGCATCCTCGTGCTGGATGAGGCCACCAGCCACCTCGACAGTGAATCCGAGGCGCTGATCCAGGAGGCGTTGAAGCGCGTCATGGCCGGGCGGACCAATATCGTCATCGCCCACCGGCTGAGCACGATCCACTCGGCCGATCTGATCCTGGTGATGGACCGCGGAAAAATCGTCGAACGCGGAACGCACGATACGCTGATCGCCCGGGGCGGGCTGTACAACCAGTTGTACGAAACGCAATTCCGGCAGAAAGAGAACCGGCCATAGACCACGGACCATGGACGATGGACGGTAGACCATAGACGATGGACGGTAGACCATAGACGATGGACGGCAGACCATAGACGATGGACGATGCCATCCCATCCTACCCCTCCCAATCCGCCGGTAAGCGCAGGTCACCCTTGTACTCCCTCCCCTCCCTTCCCGTCATACGGGAAGGGAGGGGAGGCGAAGGAGGGGTGGGATGGGATGGAGGACACAGACGCGCACGATTCATATCGAGCATGGGTCTCCCCTGCGGGCGCACGGCCGTGCGCCCCTACGAATATTGAATGCGGATTTTGAAACCGTTCCTCCTGCCGCTGGTGGCGTTTGTCGTCATTACCGGCTTCGCCCTCTGGACCGACAGCCGCCCACCCCTGACGGGCTGGCCCGGATGGGAACTCGCGGCGTGCTACCCCGTCTGTTTCTGCGAGGCGTTCCATGCCGGCGGCATCGCCCAGCCGTGGAGCGCATACTCCAATCTGTTTTACATCCTCGCCGGCTTGCTGATCCTCGCCGCGCGCGATCTGCCGCTCGGCGACACCCGCCAAAACCGGATGACCGCCGCGCGCGGCTACATCACCGGCTTCGGCGGAGCGGTGGTCGCGATCGGCATCACCTCGTTCTTCTTCCACGTCACGCTGACGCAGATCGGCCGCTGGCTGGATTACATGGGCATGTACGCCTTCACCGGCTTCGCACTCACCTACAGCCTGGCGCGCCTGCGCCGCAGGAACGACGCCGCCTTTGTGATCGCGTACGTTCTGCTGCTGGCCTCGCTCGGAACGCTGTGGTTCGCCGCGCCCGCATACCGGCGAACGCTGCTCGGCGGGTTGATCCTCGGAGTCGCGCTGATCGAAGCCGCCGCGCATTGCCTGCGGCGGCCGATGCGGATCCGCACGCGCTACCTGCTTGCCTCGCTCGCGTGTTTCCTCGCCGCATACTGGATCAACATGGCGGATGAAGCCGGGGCGCCGTGCGTCCCGGCGAGCCCATGGCAGTGGCACGCGCTGTGGCATTTTCTGACAGCCGCGTCGACGGTGCTGCTGTATGTGTATTACCGGTCGGAGGAGGAAAAAAAGGCTTAAGCAGGGTGGTGAAAAAGGTATCAACAGGATTCATTGCGAGCGACCAATGGGAGCGAAGCAATCTCCCCTTCTGAAAAAGAAGGAGATTGCTTCGTCGCTTCGCTCCTCGCAATGACCTCCTCAGCCTTTTTCAACAACCTGTACGTATCGCCATGGCGGCGCTTTCTTTTTTGCCGCAAAAAGCACATAATCCACAAAGAAATATTTGTGCCCTTTGTGCTTTTTGTGGCTATGCAAAGGAGCCTCCATGCCGCAAATCTTCGATCGCGACGCCGTGTGGGACGGGATTTCCGGACCGTGGGACGTCCTCATCGTCGGCGGGGGAATCGTCGGAGCGGGCATTCTGCGCGAGGCCGCGCATGAAGGCCTGCGCGCACTGCTGGTGGAGGCGGGTGATTTCGCCTCCGGCACCTCGAGCCGCTCCTCCAAAATGGTCCACGGCGGCCTGCGTTACCTCAACACCGGGCAGGTCATGCTGACCGTCCATTCGGTTCGCGAGCGCCAGCGGCTGCTCAAAGAAGGCCGCGGGCTGATCGACCCGCTCAAAATCCTCCTCCCGGAATTTAAAAGCGATATGCCGCCCGGCTGGGTGATCGGGATCGGGCTCGCGGTCTACGACGCGATCGCCGGCAAGTGGCAGCACGGCCACCTTTCCGCCGCCGCGGTCGAAAAGATCTGCCCGTTTGTGGCGCACGAAGGTTTGGAAGGCGGGTACCGCTTCTTCGACGCGCAAACCGATGATGCGCGCCTGGTCCTGCGCGTGATCCAGGAGGGCGTGCGGGCCGGCGGGCGGGCGATCCATTACGCGCGGGTCGAAGGCCTGCTGCGCGGGCAGGATAAGCGCGTGTGCGGAGTCCGGATCCGCGATCAGGTCAGCGGCCGCACGGCCGAGGCGCGCGCCGCCGTCGTGATCAACGCCACCGGCGCGTGGGCCGACGATCTGCGCGCGCAGGTCGGGCAGAAACCGCGCCTGCGCCGCCTGCGCGGCAGCCACCTTTTCTTCCCGCGCGAGAAACTCCCCCTCGACCGCCAGATCACATTCCAGCATCCGTCGGACCGGCGCTACATTCTTATTTTCCCCTGGGAAGGCGTCACCCTGGTGGGGAATACGGATATGGATTACCGCGCCGAAATGGAGACCGATCCGCAATGCACCGGGACTGAGGTCGAGTATCTTATGGCGGCGGTGAGCAAGGCATTCCCATCGTTGGGATTGACCGTCCGCGATGTGCGCTCGAAGCAAACCGGCATCCGCTCGGTGCTCGACACCGGAAAATCCAACCCCTCGAAGGAATTGCGCGACGAGGTGCTGTGGGACGAAGACGGGCTGGTGACGATCTGTGGCGGGAAGCTGACGATGTACCGCCACATGGCCGCACAGACGCTGAACTTCATCCGCCGGCGGCTGCCCGGCCGCCCGCGCATCGAACGCCGCGCCCGCGCGCTGGACGAATTGGAGTATGGTGATTTTACAAGCCTGGCCGAGACCGCCGGGCTGGGCGTGCCGCAGCAGGTGCGCCTGCTCGGGCGCTACGGGCACGCCGCGCCGGACCTGTTGCGCGCCGCGCGCGAAGGCGAACTGCAGCCCATCGCGGGCGTGCCCACGCTGTGGGCCGAACTACGCTGGGCCGCGCGCGCCGAAGGCGTGATCCATTTGGATGATCTGCTCCTGCGGCGGACGCGGCTCGGCCTGACCCTGCCCGGCGGCGCCGCGGCCGAGATGGACCGCATCCGTTCCACCTGCCAGGAAGAACTCGGATGGGACGATCTCCGCTGGCGGAACGAGGCCGACGCCTACCTCGCGCTGTGGCGGCGGGCCTATGCGCCGCCGGGGGATTGATGACCGCGGGGGCGCGATGACCGCGGGGGCGCGATGACCGCGAGGGCGCGCGACCGCGGTGTCACCGATGGATCGTAGGGGCGGGGTCATCCCGCCCGGGGATTATTCGAAATGGACCGCGGGGGCGAATAACTGTAAGGGCGACCCATTGGGTCGCCCCTACGAATCGCGAATTCGTTTGACACGGTCAGGCGGGTGGGTGGACGGGATTTGTAGGGTGGGTTACCCCGCCCAGACATATTCGTCAATGGATAATCGAATAGGCGGGGCAACCCACCGATGCTTCGTTGATGATCAAAGACGTGGTGGGTTCATCCCACCCGGATGTAGCCGATAATTGGAATATGCATGGGTGGGATGAACCCACCCTACAGGTGAATGAATGACCGAGCCGCAAAATTCCCCGCATTGGATCGAACAACCCGCGCCGGCGGATTCATACCGGTCCCTTTTCAAATGGGGGGATCCGAAAGGTTTCCGCCACCCCAACCGCGGGATGTACGCGCTCATCAAAGAAACCTTCGGCATGACCGACGCGGATTTTTCCGAGCCGCGGCGGACCGGGATGGAGAAATTCGATCTCGACGCTCCCGCGCGCCTGGATGAAGCGCGCCGGCAATCGTTCGAGCGGATCGTCGGCGCGGAAAATATCGATACCACCGCCATCGCGCGCGTGCGCGCCTCCTACGGCGCGGGCGCGTTCGACGCGCTGCGCCTGCGCGAGCACATCGTCGAAAACCTGCCGGATGCGGTCCTTTCGCCGCGGACGGCGGGCGAGGTGCAGGCGCTCGTGGAATTCTGCGAAGATCAGCGGATCCCGCTGTACGTGTACGGGGGAGGCTCGACCGTCACGCGCGGACGCGAGGCGGTGCGGGGCGGGGTGTGCCTGGATATGAGCCGCAACATGAACCGGCTGGTCACCTTCAACGAAACCGATCAGACGATCACCGTCGAGTCAGGGATGACGGGGGCGGACCTGGAAGCGCTCCTCAACAACGCGCCTGATACGCTTTGCGCGGAGCGGCGCTACACCTGCGGGCATTTCCCGCAATCGTTCCTGTATTCGAGCGTCGGCGGCTGGGTGGTCACGCGCGGCGCGGGCCAGAACTCCACTTATTACGGGAAGATAGAAGATATCGTCCTGGCGCAGGAATACGCGACCCCGCACGGAAAACTTTCCACCCCGGCTTACCCGCGCTGCGCGACGGGGCCGGACCTCAACCAGATGATGATGGGATCGGAAGGCGCGTTCGGCGTGCTCACGTCGGTCACGCTGCGCGTCTTCCGTTACCGGCCGGAGAATACCCGCCGCTACTCCTTCCTCTTCCGCACCTGGGAGGAGGGGCTCGCCGCGGCGCGCGAGACTTTGCAGGGCGAATTCGGGATGCCCTCGGTATTCCGGCTTTCGGATCCGGAAGAGACGGACGTGGCGATGCGCATGTATCATATCCACGGCTCGGCGGCGGATACGGTGCTGCGGACGCTCGGATACAAGCCGATGCAGCGCTGCCTGCTGCTCGGCTCGGCCGACGGCGACCGCGATTACGCCGGGCTCGTCGCGCGCAAGATCGGCGGGATCGCCGGCCGGCATGGCGCGTTCCCGCTCACGCCGTTCCGGGTGACGAAATCTTGGGAGCGCACGCGCTTCACCGACCCGTACTTGCGCGAGGATCTGAACGACTTCGGGATCATGATCGACACGCTCGAGTGCGCCGTGCGCTGGGACCAGGTCCGGGAGGTGCACGCCAGAGTACGCGCGTTCGTCAAGAGCCGCCCGCAGACGATCTGCATGACGCACCTCTCGCATTCCTACCCGCAGGGGACCAACCTCTACTTCATCTTCATCGCGCGCATGGCCGGCGTCGACGAGTATCTGCGGATGCAATACGGCGTGCTGGATGCGATCCAGAAATCCGGCGCGGCGATGAGCCATCATCACGGGATCGGCAAGCAGACCGGCCCGTGGCTCGAGGCGCAGATCGGTCCGGAATGCATGGATGCGGTGCGCGCGCTCAAGGCGCATTTTGATCCGCACAACATCCTCAACCCCGGCGGAACGCTCGGGCTGGATATGAACGACGAGCAGCGGGAGAAACGGTGGGGGATGCGGGGAAGCAAGCCGGTCGAGTAGCATTGAAGGTGATCGAGTAGCGTTCTTCGCGTATCGAGATCACCGGTTTGGATATGGCGCGTGGTCTCGATACGCCCGTGAAGATCACACGGGCTACTCGACCGACAATCGAGTAAGGGCACGGCGCCGCCGTGCCCCGTACAGATCGCCCCAACAAGGAGCCATCTTCATGACACCGGACAATCTTCTCGCAATCGACAACGGCACCCAATCCGTCCGCGCGCTCCTGTTCGACCCGCGCGGGAACCTGCTGGCCAAGGCGCGGGTCCCGATCGAGCCGTACTACTCGACCGCGCCGGGGCTGGCGGAGCAGGACCCGAATGTCTACTGGGATGCGCTGTGCCAGGCGTGCCATGAGCTGTGGGCGATGGAGGGAGTCGAAAAATCGAGCATCGCCGCGGCGGCCGTCACCACCCAGCGCTCGACGATGATCAACCTGGATAAGGACGGCAAGCCGTTGCGGCCGGCGATCGTCTGGCTCGACCAGCGCCGGACCGAAAATCTCGCGCCGGTGGGCGGATTGTGGGGCGCGGCGTTCGCGACGATCGGCGCGAGCGAGACGGTCGCGTACCTGCAGGCCGAGGCCGAATGGAACTGGATCCGCACGCATCAGCCCGAAGTGGCGAAGAACACCTTCAAGTATCTTTTTCTCTCCGGTTACCTGGTGCACCGGCTCACCGGCCGGTACGTCGATTCAGTCGGCAGCCAGGTGGGCTACGTCCCGTTCGATTATCAGAAGCAGGCCTGGGAGGCGAGTTGGGGCTGGAAGTGGCAGGCTGTCCCGATCCGCCCGGAACTGCTCACGGAACTGATCCCGGTGGCCGGGCGGCTGGGCGAGATCACGCCGGAGGCGGCCGAGGCGACCGGGATCCCGGCCGGGCTGCCGCTCGTGGCCGCCGCGGCCGACAAGGCCTGCGAGGTGCTGGGCGCGGGCTGCATCGAGCCGCAGTACGGCTGTCTGAGCTACGGGACCTCGGCCACGATCAACACCACCCACAAGCGCTACATCGAGATCGTCCCGCTCATCCCGCCGTACCCTTCGGCGGTGCCGGGCGCGTACGACCTCGAACTGCAGATCAACCGCGGGTACTGGATGGTGAACTGGTTTAAAAACGAGTTCGGCCAGCGCGAGCAAAGGATCGCCGATGAGCGCGGGGTGGAGCCGGAGACGCTGTTCGACGAACTCGTCGACGCCGTCCCGCCCGGCTCGCAGGGGCTGGTGCTGCAGCCGTACTGGTCGCCGGGGCTGCGCTCGCCCGGCCCGGAGGCGCGCGGCGCGATCATCGGGTTCAGCGACGTGCACACCCGCGCGCACCTCTACCGCGCGATCCTGGAGGGCCTGGCCTACGCGCTGCGCGAGGGCGCCGAGCGGACGGCCCGGCGCTCAGGCGTGCGCCCGACCGAACTGCGGGTGGCGGGCGGCGGCAGCCAGAGCCGCGCGGCGATGCAGCTTACGGCGGATATCTTCGGCCTGCCCACCGCGCGCCCGCATATATATGAAGCCAGCGGGCTGGGCGCGGCGATCGACGCGGCCGTCGGAGCGGGCCTGCACCCGGATTTCCCGACGGCGGTGGCGGCCATGACGCGCATCCGCGACCAGTTTGACCCTGACCAGCGCGTGCATGAGGTGTATGATGAGCTGTACCGGAAGGTCTACCTGAAGATGTACGACCGGCTGAAACCGCTGTATCAGGCGATGAGAAGATAGGGGCGCAGCGACGCTGCGCCCTGACGGGATCGATCGTATATATACTGTAGGGGCGACCCAATGGGTCGCCCCTGCGAGATCGTAAGGGCGGGGTTGCCCTGCCCCCCTGGAGATAATATGACCCCCGACGAAAAACCAACGAACACGCCCGCATCCAACTGGCCGCAGCCGGACCGCAAGGCGATCGAAGAGGAGCAGAATAAAGAGCGCATCCAGCGGCAGGAGGAGCTGCACAAGCTCGAGATCGAGCAGAACAAGCAGCGCCTCGTGCGCCAGGAGGAACTGCGCAAGCTCGAGATCGAGCAGGATAAGCAGCGCCTCGTGCGGCAGGAGGAGCTGCGCAAGGTCGAGATCGAGCAGAACAAGCAGCGCCTCGTGCGGCAGGAGGAGTTGCGGAAAACCGAAGAGGAACGGGAAGCGAAGCGAAAGCAGGACCAACTCCAAGGCGGGCGGCGGGGACTCGAGCAGGAACAGGATAAGCAGAGGATCCAGCGGCAGGAGGACCTGCGCAAGCTCGAGGGGGAGCAGGATAAGCAGCGCATCCAGCGCGCGGAGGAGTTGCGGAAAACCGAGGAGGAGCGGGAAGAGAAGCGCCGGAACGGGTAGGGGCGCATGGCGACCACCCGTGGCAAGTGATGATTGATTGTAGGGGCGACCCATTGGGCCGCCCTTTTTTATTAATTCGGATGGATCCTTAATGGGGTTCGAATGAAACGTATGGCATGACAATCCCCTTGGAACCATCCCCTCCCACCTCCCCCCGTCCCTCACTTCGTTCGGGACATCCCCCTCCTCCCTCCCCGTATCACGGGGAGGGAGAGGGGGACCGAGGGGGAGGTGGGAGGGGATGGCGCGAACGGTGGTGAATACAAGGGGCACCAACTGACAAATCACTGGCGTATGTAACTCCCTCCCCGTATCACGGGGAGGGAGGAGGGGGACCGAGGGGGAGGTGGGAGGGGATGGCGCGAACGGTGGTGAATACAAGGGGCACCAACTGACGAATCGCTGGCGTATGTGACTCCCTCCCCGTATCACGGGGAGGGAGGAGGGGGACCGAGGGGGAGGCGGGAGGGGATGGCGCGAACGGTGGTGAATACAAGGGGCACCAACTGACAAATCGCTGGCGTATGTAACTCCCTCCCCGTATCACGGGGAGGGGGAGGGGGACCGATGTGGAGGTGGGGGGATGGTGCGAACTGGGGCGCCTCTCGTGGGTGCCCCAAATAATTTACCGCCGTTTGCCGCCGCGCGGGCCGCGGGAACCCCCGCCGCGCGAGGGCGGGCGGCCGCCGCCGTGCCCGCCGCCGTGTTCGGCATGCGGGCGTTTGGAACGGGATGCGGCGCGCTGGGCGGGCGTCGCATCCCCCGGTTCCGGCGGGACGAGCGGCGCGTGGAACGTCTCCTGATAAAAATCGTCGAGCAGCATCGCCAGCAAATCGGGTTCTTCGCTTTCACCCAGGGAGCGCGCGAGCGGCAGGAAGCGCTGCATGCGCTCGGTCTGCAGCCTGTCGCGGTTGCGCACCTTTGCCTCCAGCAGCGTGATGATCCGCTCGGAGACGATCCGTTCGACGTCCGCATCTTCGGGCAGCGGGCGTTCCTGGAATTGGATCGCATAGCGTTTGCCGATCCGCTGCAGATCCCCCAGCTCGTTGCGGTTGACGAGCGAGACGGCGGTGCCGCTGCC
>CAVRUI010000002.1:0-184928 GCA_963724345.1 uncultured Chloroflexia bacterium
GTCGAAAGACCGGGCGTTTTTTTTAAAATCATAGACAGGATGAACAGGATTTTTTTCCGAGATTTACAGGATTTTTTTATAAATCCTGTAAAAATCCTGGAGAAATCTTGTCAATCCTGTCTATTTGTTTTGTCGACTTGCTCAAATTCGGAGGAACCATGGTCAGCGAATCGGCCTGGCCGGCGTCTCGATGGGCGCATTCGCCGGCCTCAAGGCAATGGTGATCGATCCGCGAATTCGGATGGTGGTATCCATCATCGGATCCCCGTATTGGGATGATGTGTTCGAGGGAACGCTCGAGGAGAACGATCCCGAACTCCGCGGCCGCTTGGCGGCCTACGCCGCCCGGCATCAGCCGGCCGCCTGTCCGGACCAATTCTTTCCGCGCGCCGTCCTGTTCCTGACCGGCGAAAAGGATCCGCACTTCAACCCGGGCCGGGTGAAAGAATTCGCACTCCGGCTGGAAAAATTCTATTCCACGGCGCCGGAAAGAGTGGAGTGCCGGGAGTTCCCTGGAATTGCCCACGAATTCACGCCTGCCATGTGGGAACAGGCGCTGCAATGGCTCGAGCGATTCCTTTAGAACGTATTTTTAAAATCATAGACAGGATTTACGGGATTTTTTATTTTTCCTGGATATCCTGAGCAAATCTTGTAAATCCTGTCTATTTAATTCCGTGGTATTCTCACAGGATGCGATTCTCCTCCCGCGTTCAGACCGACCTTGCGCCGAACGAGTATTACCGCGCCGTCGAAGAAAAGCGCACGGAAAACTCGCCACTCTGGGATCTTACGGTTTCGAATCCCACCCTGGCCGGCCTGGAGTATCCGCTCGAGGTGATCCGCGCCGCGTTGGCCGATGGCGCCGGAGAGCCTTATCAGCCGGACCCGCGCGGGCATCCGGCCGCCCGTAGCGCCGTGGCCGGTTATTACCGCGAGCATGGGATTAACATTTCCGCTGATTCGATCGTTCTGACGTCCGGAACGAGCGAAGCCTACGGCTTCCTTTTTAAATTGCTGTGCACGCCGGGGAAATCCATTTTATTTCCAAAGCCCAGCTACCCGCTGGTTCCCCTGATCTCTGAATTGGAGGGGGTGGCGGCAGAACCTTATGCGCTTTCGAGGGAGAACTGGCGCTGGGATCCGGCATCGCTTTTCGAGTGCCCTGACGCCCGGCGCGCGCGCGGTGGTCGCCGTCTCGCCCAACAATCCCACCGGCAGCATGCTGACCGGGGAGGAACTGCGTGAGCTGAGCGGGTTTTGCGCCACGCACCGGCTCGCGCTGATCGTCGACGAAGTGTTCCTCGATTATCCCGGGCCGGCCCGCGCCGGGAGCATCGTCTCCTCGGCCGGCAACCCGGATACGCTGACTTTCACCCTTGGCGGGCTTTCCAAATCCTGCGGCCTGCCGCAGATGAAGCTGGCCTGGATCGTGGTCGGCGGGCCGGAGCGCGACACGCGGGAGGCGCTTGCCCGCCTGGAGTTCATCGCGGACGCGTTCCTGTCGGTCGGCACGCCGGTCCAGCGGGCCGCTCCCGCGCTTTTGGAACTCGGCACGCAGGTCCGCGAGCAGATCCGCCGGCGGGTGGACGCGAATGAGGAAACCCTGAAGAAAATCCTGGGCGGCGTCCCGGGCGTCACGCTCTTCCCGCGCGACGGCGGCTGGTACTCGGTCGTCGGGTTGCCTACCGGGACGGATGATGAGGAATTCGCACTGCGGCTGCTGAAGGAAAAAAGCGTCATCGTTCAACCGGGATACATGTTCGACATGGAAGACACGCAGGCGGCGATCGTAAGCCTGCTGACCCCGACCGACATCTTCACCGAGGGCGTAAGCCGAATTGGCTTGCTGCTCGGGAAATCCGCAGACACTTAGCACTCCCGCCCCGCCGCAAAGGCTGTTTACAAAGAGGAAGAATAATTGGCTTGGGTGATACCGCAATGGATTGGTGTCATTCCCGCGTGATCTTAGCGGGAATCCAGGGTTTTCCGGAGTGGATGCCCGCTAAATACGCGCGGGCAAGACGAAAATTGATGTCCCAACAATTCTTTCTTGACAGTTTTTGCACTTTAGGAGGCGGGATTGGGAGTGATTGATTATTCCAATTTGGCTATCCGCTGTTCCAGCAGATCGAATCCGCCCTGCCAGAATTCCGACTTCTCAATATGGATCCCCGCGCGTTTCAGGATCGCCGCCGGGCTGGCCGACCCGCCGGCGGAGAGGATGCGCTTGAAGCGCGGCAGGAAGGCGGGACCCTCCGCCTGGTACTGATGGAAGAGCGCCAGGACGAGCAGCTGGCCGAACGCGTAGGCATAGACATAAAACGGCATTTCGTAAAAATGGGGAATGGCCGCCCACTCCCAGCGGAATTCATCCGCCAGTTCGACCGAGCTTCCGAACTGGGCCTGCAGGTTCTCCCAATACTTGGCGCACAGATCATCGACCGTCGCGCCCTTGCCGACCGCGTCGTGCGCCTCGACTTCGAACAGCGCGAAGAACGCCTGGCGCATGATCGTCGCGTAGGCGTCGTCGATCTGGCGGAACAGCAGATCGCGGCGGACCTCGACGCCGGTCTCTTCTTTAACAGGCTTTCCACCAGCAGCATTTCCGCGAAGGTGGAGGCCGTCTCGGCCAGCGGCAGGCTGGCATCGTAGGTGAAGAGCGGCAGATCCTCGGCCAGGAGCGCGTGCACGGCGTGCCCCAGTTCGTGGGCCAGGGTAGCCAGGTCGTAGGCGCGGCCCTGGTAGTTGGTGAGCACCCACGGCGTGAGCGAGGGGAGCACGCTCATGCAGAAGGCGCCGTCGCGCTTGCCGGGACGGACCTCGGCATCCAGCCGCCGGTCGGTCACAACCCGTTCGGCGAGGGAGGCAAAGGCCGGATCGAACTCCTCGAAGCTTTTGCGCACCAGGTCCCACGCCCGGCCGAAACCGAATTGCTTTTCCGACGGCGCGATGGGGGCATAAATATCGTAGCGGCGCAGTTTGGGCATGCCCAGCGCGCGCGCCTTCAGCCCGAAGTACTTTTGGAACACCGGCGCGTTCGCGCGGCATACGTCCAGAAGCAGGCGGACCACCTTGTCCGGAAGATCGTTGGCGAGGTTGCGGACCGCGACCGGGGAGGTGAATTTCCGCAGGCGGACATTTTCATTGCGCCAATCCCGGACGAGCGTGGAATAAATCTGCCCCAGGATTGGCCCCTCGCGGCTGTAGACGCTGTACATCGAGCGGTAGGCCGCCTCGCGGACCGACGCATCCGGAGAGCGGGTGAAGACGGTGAGTTCGGCCCGGCTGAACTGCTTTCGCGCGCCGTCGACTTCCAGGTCGAACAGATAGCGGTTGGTGATCGCCTGATACAGCGTGGCAAGAGCCCGCGAGCCGGTGGCGTTTTTAATGTTGATTACTTTCTCTTCCGGTTCGGAGAGCGTATGCGGCGCCATGCGGCGGATCTGTTCGAGGTAGTAGCGGTACGGCCCGGAGCCGGCGAGCAGCCGGCGGGCCGGCGCGGCGGGAAGGGCTTTCCACCAGGTGGAGAAGAACAACAGGCGGTTTTCGATTTCCGCCATGTGCTGTTCGGTATTGGCCAGCAGCGTCTGCGCGGCCTGATTCTGGGTATCCTCGCAGAAATGCAGTTCGGCGAACGCGGCGATCCGGCGGGCTAGCGCGCGGATTTCCTCGAACTCCCGGACCAGGCCGACGAACGCCGCCGCGGACATCCGAGGGGAAAGCAGGCGCCGGCTTTTTTCCGCCTTGGCCACCCTGCGGTCCAAATCGGCGAGCGCCTTTTTAATCTCCGGTCCATCGGGGGATGGGAACAGGATGTCCAGGGACCAGCGGGTGGGTTTGTCCATTTGCATATAAACCTCGCTTGAAAGTAAGAAGGTGGTCGAGTAGCGCACTTCGCGTATCGAGACCACCAGCATCCTTCGCTATGATCGGTCCCGATACGGGCTTCGCAACCCCCGGTTCCCCCGCTCGCGAATTCTTCGCACCGGGAGATCACCGGCGCTCATCGCTCGGAGGGTACCGCGAGGGCAGGCGCTCAGCCTACTCGACCGGCTTTTCCCGTTCGCGCAACTCTTCGCGCAGCCTGTCGATCGGGATGCGTTTTCCGGACCGGCGGTCGAGCGCCAGCCAGTGCTCCCAGCCATTGCAGGGTCCGCCGCGGATCAGCCGCGCCAGCTGGTGGATCGAGCCGCGCTTGCCTTTCCAGGAAAGGGAGCCGTCGGCGCACACGCGCGCCTTCTCGCGGCCGCGGGAATTGAACACCAGCGTATCGCCGGCGGATATCAGGCCCTCTTCCAGCATCCGCCCGAACGGGATCCGTTCGCGCTTGCGAGGGTCGGGGGTGGACAGGTATTCCTTTTGGACTCCGGCCCCGGGAACCGCATCAATCCGCCGCCGGGCAGCCGCAATATACACGGGATCCTTTTCAATGCCGAGCCAATGCCGTCCGAGGCGCTTGGCCACCGCGCCGGTCGTTCCCGAGCCGAAGAACGGGTCGAGCACCAGGCCGCCGGGATCGGTGCTGGAGAGGATCACGCGGTAAAGGAGCGCTTCCGGTTTCTGGGTGGAGTGCACCTTCTCTCCGCCCTCACGCAGCCGTTCCCTGCCGGAACACACGGGGAGGACCCAATCCGAGCGCATCTGAAGCTCCTCGTTGAGAGCCTTCATGGCGTGGTGATGGAACGTGTACCGGGCCCCGCGCTCGCGTGCCGCCCAAATCAGGGTTTCATGCGCGTTGGTGAACCGCACGCCGCGGAAGTTCGGCATCGGGTTGGATTTAATCCAGACGATCTCGTTGAGAATCCAGTATCCCAGATCCTGCAGGATCGCTCCGACGCGGTGGATGTTGTGATAGGTGCCGATCACCCACAGGCTCCCGGACGGTTTGAGAACGCGGCGGCATGCGGAGAGCCAATCGCGGGTGAAGCGGTCATATTCCTCAAAGGATGAAAACCGGTCCCATCCGTCGTCGACCGCATCCACCCGCGAGCTGTCGGGGCGGTAGAGTTCCTGCCGCAGCTGGAGGTTGTACGGCGGATCGGCGAAGATCAGGTCGGCGGATTCGCCCGGCAATTGGGGAAGGATTTCTAGGCAGTCACCGGGCAGAATCTTGTCATGTTGTATTTCCATATTTATTATTGGAATTTCCATGGGGTATTCTACCCGAATTGGGGATGTGGACAGGATCGGAACGGCCGCCTGTCTATCGGCTGCATTGACGGTGCGGTAAAATACTGCTCCGCGGGCTGACGATCGACGATCGAAAACCGACGATCGACCATGGACGATCGACCATCGAAAGACCTCCGCCATAGAAGGTTTTTGCGATGGTCGACTGTCGATGGTCGACCGAAACATACAGGAAGGAATATCCGAGTTGACGAATAAAACCCTATCCCCCGAGCTCGAGGCTCTCTCCATCAACACCCTGCGGTTCCTCGCCGTGGACATGGTCGAGACGGCAAAGTCCGGGCACCCCGGGCTGCCGATGGGCGCCGCGGCGATGGCGTACACGCTCTGGACGCAGGTCCTGCGGCACAATCCCGCCGACCCCAAATGGTTCAACCGCGACCGGTTCGTGCTTTCCGCCGGGCACGGGTCGGCGCTCCTGTATGCGCTGTTGCATCTGACGGGGTACGACCTTCCGATGGAGGAAATCAAGCGCTTCCGCCAGTGGGAGAGCCGCACGCCGGGGCATCCGGAAGCGGAGATCACGCCCGGGGTGGAGGCGACCACCGGCCCGCTGGGGCAGGGGATTTCCAACGCGGTGGGAATGGCGGCCGCCGAGGCACATCTGGCGGCCCGTTACAACCGCCCCGGTTTCCCGCTGATCAACCATTACACCTACGTGATCGCCAGCGACGGCGACCTGATGGAAGGGGTCGGGTCGGAAGCCGCCTCGCTGGCCGGGCACCTCGGGCTGGGCAAGCTGATCGTCCTGTACGACGACAATAAAATCTCGCTCTCCGGGTCGACGGCGCTTTGCTTTACGGAGGACGTCTCCGCGCGCTTTGCGGCCTACGGGTGGAACGTGCTTTCCGTCACGGACGGCAACGACGTGCGGGCGGTCTCCAAGGCGCTGGCGGATGCCCGCGCGCAAAGCGCCAAGCCGACCTTGATCCGGGTTCGGACCCACATCGGGTACGGCGCGCCGAAGAAGCAGGATTCGAGCGAAGCACACGGCTCACCGCTGGGAGCGGACGAGTTGCGCGGCGCCAAGGAGAAGCTGGGCTGGCCGGTCGAACCGATGTTCCTCATTCCCGCGGAAGCGCTCGCGCTTTACCGCGCATGCATGGAAAACGGCGCGCGGCAGGAAAACGAGTGGAACGAACTCCTGGAAAAATACGCGGGTCAGTTCCCGGAGCCGGCCGCGGAACTCCGCCGCCGGATCACCGGAGAGCTGCCGAAAGGCTGGGAAGAAAAGCTCCCGGCCTTCGCGCCCGCCGACGGCAACATCGCCACGCGCAAGGCGTCGGAGAAGATCCTGCAGCAGCTGGCCGACGTACTTCCGGAATTGTTCGGCGGGGCGGCGGACCTCAACCCCTCCACCTTCACCTGGATGAAGAAGCTGGGAAACTTCCAGAAGCCCAACGGGCCCCAGGAAAAAATCGAGGGCGCGGTCGAGGGCGGCTGGGATTACAGCGGGCGCAATCTGCATTTCGGCGTGCGCGAGCACGCGATGGGTTCGATCTGCAACGGCCTGGCGCTGCACGGCGGGTTCATCCCCTTCGGCTCGACCTTCATGGTGTTCTACGATTACATGCGCCCGGCGGTGCGGCTCAGCGCGATCTCGAAACTTCGCGTCCTGTGGATCTTCACCCACGACAGCGTCTGGCTCGGCGAGGACGGGCCGACCCATCAGCCGATCGAGCACCTGGCGGCGATGCGGGCGACCCCCAACCTGGTCGTCATCCGGCCGGCCGACGCGGCCGAAACCGCCGAAGCCTGGAAGGTGGCGCTGAAGCGCACTCACGGGCCGACCGTGATGGCCCTTACCCGCCAGAACCTGCCCATCCTCGACCGGACGGAAACGCAAAGCGCGCGGGGGACGGCAAGGGGCGCCTACGTTCTGTGGGAATCCAAGGCCGGCGCCCCCAAACTGATCCTGATGGCCTCCGGCTCGGAAGTGCACCCGGTCCTGGCGGCCGCGAAAAAATTGGAACAGGAGGGAATCCCGGCGAGAGTGGTATCCTTCCCGTCCTGGGAGCTCTTCGCCGCGCAGGATGCCGCTTACCGCGAATCCGTCCTGCCCGCCAATCAGCCGAAGCGCCTGGCCGTGGAAGCGGGCGTATCGCAGGGGTGGGAGAAGTGGGTCGGCGAGCGCGGCGTCATCCTTTCGATCGACACCTTCGGCGCGTCGGCGCCGATGGCTGTATTGCAGGAAAAATTCGGTTTCACCGCGGATGCCGTCCTGGGGCGGGCGAAGGAACTGCTGAACCGGTAAAAATTCCGGCGGGGTGAGAGCCGCCAAAAATTTAGGAGGAATGAACCATGCCTATCCGATTGGGAATCCCGGAACTTCTGATTGTCCTGCTGATCGTGGTGCTTATCTTCGGCGTGGGGCGGGTCAAGGAAATCGGCACCGCCATCCGCGAATTCCGCAAGGCGTTGAAGGACGACGACGACGATAAGGCAAAGGAAAAGCCGAAGACGGAAGAAGAAAAGAAATCCTGACCGGCATCATTCCGCAGGCCACGCACGTTCGAGCACCATAAGGATTTTCCGTAAAGATATTCGCATCGACCGAAGCGGCCGATGCGTTGTTTAATGGGCCCGCCGGATCAAACCGGTTCGGACGGAACCCTGCGCCGCCCCTCCCCCGCTAAGGGCCGACGATCCCCTTCAGCACGATCCCGACGATGTACGCCACCCCCGCGGCCAGGCTTCCGACGATCAGCATCTCCAGCCCGCTGCGAATCGGATTGTGGTGCGTGACGACAACCTTGGCGGAGCCGAGGATGAAGAGCGCCACCCCCGACATGATCAGGGAAACGACAAACGACGTGGACGGCGCGATCGGCACAAAGATCCCCAGCAGGTAAACCAGCAGCGGGATGGAACCCGCCAGGACAAACGCGGAGAAGGTGGCCAGCGCCGAGCGCAGCGGGGTGCGTTCATCCGGCAACATGCCCAGTTCTTCGACCATCATCGCGTCCACCCAGAGCTTGGAGTCGCGGCTCTTGATTTCCACCAGCTTTTTCGCGTCCGCCTCGGAATAACCCTGATTGCGGTACACAACCAACAATTCCTGTTTCTCCCCGTCGGGAAAGTGATCCACCTCCCATTTTTCGCGCGCTTTTTCCTTGGCGTAATATTCCCGCTCGCTTTTCAGGGAGAGAAACGAACCGGTGCCCATTGAGAAACCGTCCGCAAGCAGATTGGCCATCCCCAGGATCATGAGGACGTTGGCGCCCAGGTTGGCGCCCGCCACCCCGCTGACCACCGAAAAGGTTGTCACGATGCCGTCCAATCCGCCCAGCACCATATCCCCGATGTACTGTGAGCCGGCCCCGCCGTGCTCCTCGGCCGCCGCCTGCGCGATTGCTTCCGGCGTGTGAGCCTTGGCGGAAGCGGCCAGATCATCTTTGGTGAAGGAAATTCGGGCCAGGGATAATCGGGGGAGCGGTTTCTTGTCTTTGGCCATGGTTGCACCTCGCGGCGGGAATTAAGAGCAATAGACAGGATTTTCAGAATTTTTTCAGGATGGACATGATTATTATTGTAATGAAGAAATATAAGAATTGTATTTCAGTGAAATCCGTTTTTATCCGTGTAATCCGTGTACAAAGGATTTTTTCGGATACTCTCATGAATTAAGTGGCAAACCGGATGTTGAGGACGTCGCCGTCCTTGACCGGATACTCCTTGCCTTCCAGCCGCAGTTTCCCCTTGGTCTTCGCCTCGGCCAGGGAGCCAAGCGCCGTAAGGTCGTCGTAGTGCACCACTTCGGCGCGGATGAACCCCTTCTGCAAATCGGTGTGGACCACGCCGGCGGCTTCCGGCGCCAGCGCGCCGCGCCTCACCGTCCAGGCGCGCACTTCGTCCTCGCCCACGGTGAAAAAGGATTGCAGCCCGAGCAGGTCGTAGGAAAGCCGGATGACGCGGTTCAGCCCCGGCTCTTCGATGCTGAATTCCTTAAGGAAGGCCGCCGCTTCTTCGGGCGCCATCTGGGCGATTTCCATCTCCACTTTGCCCTGGATCCCGGCCGTGGCGGAACGGCGTCCCGGGGCGGACGGAGAAGGTTCCTTCTGCCCCTCGCCGAGGTTCCACAGGATCAGCATCGGCTTCTGGGTCAGAAGTCCCATCCCGGAAAGCGCGCGTTCTTCATCGGGCGTGAATTCCATCTCGCGCAGGGGTTTGTCTTCCTGCAGATGGGCGTGCAATTTCTTGAACAGCTCGACTTCCTTCTGGGCCAGGGCTTTGTCCTTCACGCCGCCCTTGCGCAGTTCATCCTCAAGCCGCTCGAGTTTCCGCTCGACGGTGATCAGGTCGTTGATCAGAAGTTCCGATTCCATTGCCGTCACGTCGCGGGCCGGGTCGACGCTATGGAGCGGATGCGGGACGGCCTCATCCGCAAACGCGCGCACCACATTCAGCAGGCCGTCCATCTGGCGCAGTTCCCCAAGCAGCGGCCCCTTCAACTCGCCTTTCGCGTCCGGGTTGCTTTCGATCCCGGCGATGTCGGCATACGTAACCTGGGCGTAGATCGTCTTGCGCGGTTTGAACAACGCGGAGAGTTTGTCCACGCGCGGATCCGGGACCGTGACCACCGCGGTGTGCACCTCGAACCGCCCGCCGCCGAGCATCGAGCCGGTCGGGGCATGGCCGCGGGTGAGCGCGTTGAAGACGGTGGTTTTGCCGGATTGGGGAAGGCCGATGATGCCGAGGCGCATGATATTTTCCTGTGTGCGAGAGGTTGATGGGGATTATAGCATGATGGGAGTAATAATCTCACCGCAGAGGCGCAGAGGACGCAGAGAAAATTTATTTTAATTATTCATCCGGGTAATCCGGTTTTTATCCGTGCAATCCGTGTTCCAAGTATTTCTCCTCTCCGAAAATCCGCAGGACCTGCCCGAAATACACCTGGTGATAATCGCCGCCGGAATAATTGGCATCGATGGCGGGATCCTGGAACCCGGCCGGATCGATTTTGCTCGACATAGATTTTCCGGCATTCGAAAACAAGTTCGGCTTCGGCGAAGGCCGGAGAGGCGACAAACCGGGATGCCACGGGCGTCAATCCGGCCGCTGCGATCTTGTCGCCGTCGCGTCCGGATTTGCTTCCGAGGATGTTCAAGGCCTTGCGGTATGGCTCGGGGAATGCGCACAGCGTGAAGTCGTCGAATTCCTCGGTGAAGCGGTGCGTGAAACGGGTCGGGCGGACGACCACCTGGGCGAACGGCCGGTTCCACATGATCCCGAGGCTTCCCCAGGAAACCGTCATCGCGTTGAATTTCCCCGCGGCAAAATCCCCCGCGGTAAGCGCGAACCAACCCTTGTCCCACTGTTGAAAAGGCCGCAGGGCGAGATCCATCGGGGGGATTTCGATTTTTGGCATTGGGTTCCTCTGAAAAAATATCCACGGAGAACACGGAGGTTCACGGAGTGGAAACGTTAAGTCATGGGATGTCATGCTGAGCGCCTGTCCCGAGCGCAGCGAGGGGAAGCGAAGCATCTATTCGTTTGGTTCCAGACCCTTCGCTGCGCTCAGGGCAGGCTCCGGGAGCGAAGCAATCTCCCTCTATGGTTGAAAACAGGAGATTGCTTCGTCGCTTCGCTCCTCGCAATGACTCTCGCCAGTTATTTCAACCCCAGTCTCTTAAACCGGTCTGTCACATCCAGGTAAAAGCGGTGGATGTATCCGTGGATGTATTCGGCAATGTCGAGCTGCGGATCGGCAAGCAGCGGCGTGAGATCCATCCCGAAGATGATGCCGGTTGCGGTGTCGACGCCGTGCGAGGCGAAGTAGGTGGCGTGCGCCCGGCGGCGGCCCATGCTCGCCAGGTCGTAACGCTTGCCGCCGGTGATCTGCGAATCGTACACCCCCAGGAGCGCCGCCTGCAGGTTCTCCTGCGCGGAAACATCGAAACCGATCTTGTCGTCGTCGATCATCCAGTCCAGGTCGCGCCAGACTTCGCAGCCGAAGAATTTTTTCGGGCGGAAGGCTTCCGGCAGGGAGCGGGCGGCGGCGATCGTCTTGAGCGCGACGCCGACATGGGTATCGTGCTTGTCGGCCAGGTTGTGGGTGTAGAGAATC
Source organism: uncultured Chloroflexia bacterium (assembly GCA_963724345.1). Lineage (GTDB taxonomy): Bacteria > Chloroflexota > Anaerolineae > Anaerolineales > RBG-16-64-43 > JAFGKK01. Next base: position 11,264 of record CAVRUI010000002.1, read on the forward strand.
TGCGGCTGGCAGGCCTGGAGCAGCGCGGCGATATCCTCAACGGGTTTGGAATTGGCCCCGTCCTTGATGTTCGAACTGGGATGATCGAGCTGCGCCAGCGCCGCGTATTCGCCGACGACGGCCGCTTTCTTCTGCTCCTTGCGCCGGACGGCCCACATCTCCTCGTCGGTATAGGCCTCGTACAGGCCGTCGCGCGGCGAGCCGCGTCCGTCGGTGACCACCACGCCGGTGAACCATTTCTCCTTGCTTTGGAAACATTCGAGGATCGGCGAGGCGGCCATGATCTCCAGGTCGTCCTGATGCGCCGAGACCGCCAGGTGGGTTGTGCGCTCGAGCGCGGCGGGAAGCGCGATGCCGTCCGGAATAAAGAGCTCGGCGGCGGGCTGATGGAATTTCATGCGTCCTCCTTGGGTTCAAGCGCGGGCAGGCTGGCGGCCGCGATCGACTGGCCGACGCGCCGGCTTTTCTCGTCCGGGAGCTGGATGTGCACGTTGGCATGCTCCGGGAATTCGGAGCGCAAGCACTTTCTGCGCGCCCTCGAGCAGCAGCGAGCCGCCGCGGCCCGAGGTGCAGCGGCCGAGGATCAGCACGTGGCGCAGGGGATAGAAATCCGCATAATGGGCGATGCCGTAGCCGAGGAAGACGCCCATGCTTTCCCAGATGCGCAGCGCGCCGGGATCGCCCTTTTCCAGTTTCTCCTGGACGAATTTCAGTTTGTCGGCGTCGGTCAGATCCTGCGGGATGGAGATCCCGGCCCTGGGCGCGAGCCGGAAGACGCACTGCTGCGAGAAATACTGCGAGCCGACCCCGCGGTCGCCCGACCACTCGTCGAGCGCGGCGCCCTCGCGGTAATCCACCGGCGCGAAGGCCAGCTCGTTGAGCCAGCCCATGATGTTGCCGTTTTCATCGACGTAGCCGGTGGCCTCGCTCGAGCCGAGCGCGATCCCGAGGATCGCGTTGTCCCCGAGCGACATCGCGCCGGCGAGGGCGGTCACGTCGCCGTCGTTGATCACCTCGAGCGGGATTTTCATTTCATCCCGGATGCGCAGGAACATCCCGCGGACCTCGCCGAAGCGTTCGGGGGGAACCGCGCGGAAGAGCGAAGCGATCATCGGGCGGTTGTCGATGAAGATGCCGGCCGAACTGCCGCCGATGGCATCCACGCGCGGGAGTTTGGCTGCGGCGGTCTCGAGCGCCTTGCGGATCTCGCGGTAGTGATAATCCGGGTCGGCGTGTTTGCGCGGCTCCCAGACCACCTCCTCGCTGAAAACGGGATTCCCGTCGATCACCGCCGACACCTTGCGGTCCGAAGCGCCCAGGTCGAACCCGATCCGGCAGCCTTCCAGATGGCGCCCGAGCGGTTTTCCGGATTCGCGGACCGGAGGCACATCCTCGGGCCGGCAGGGGATGACGGTGAATTCCTTCTCGTACACGTCGCGCCCCATGAAGAAATAATCGAATCGCCGCCCGCCTTCCGGCGAATACGTCCGGCGGATATATTCGCCGATCGATTGCGGGCCGCCGACGGATACCTTCCAGCCGCCTTTTTGCCAGAGCAGGAATTTTAAAAGCCGCTCGACGTAGCGGTTGTTTTCCGCCGCCAGCGGATGGTTTTCGGGAAGGACGCGGGTTTCATACCGGAGGGTCCGCCCGTGTTCGCGCTCCACGCCCAGGATCAGTGGAACGCCGTTGGATTGAACCTGTTTGCGGAAGGCGCGGTTGTACAGCGCGGCCGGTACGAATTCTTCTTCCAGCGGAGGTAAACGCACAGGTTTAATCGACGTTCGGAGATCGTTGCCCACGGAGAAATCCTTTCGAAAAGGAACGAATGCTTCTCCCCCGAACGCTTCGATTCAAAAAATTATAGCATGCTTGAGTAAGAAAAAATTTTCCGCGGAGAGTGATTTACCGCATGAATTTGGGGTGAATATTCCCATCCGCGGATTTTTCCGGGAACCCTTTTCTGAAAACTCCAGAGAGAACGCTAACATCGTGTAAAATACTTGTTCGTCATTCCCGCGTGCCCCAAGCGGGAATCCAGAGAACTGGATGCCCGCCTAAAGGGCGCGGGCATGACGGAGTCTCGATCCGGCGGAATAACACCGCCTACTCGACCGGCAAGGGGTGGAAAGGATTCCAATGTCGATAAAACTTTTTTCCCTGAATTCCAAAAATGCGATTTTAAAATCATTTCCGGCTGGAAATGGAAGCGCTTCCATTCGAAATGGAAACCGTCTCGGAGCTGGAGGATGCATCCTCCTGGCGGCGGCGGTCGTTTTATCCGCCGCCGGATGCGGGAATCTGGAGTTCGAAACGCCGCCCGCATCCACACGCGCCACAAACACGGTCGCGGCTGCGGATACCCCCGGGCTTACCAGCGTTCCCTCCAATGCTCCTTACCGGCTCGTCGGCTACTACGCCTCCTGGGACGTCTACAACCGCGCGGTTTTCCTCTCCCAGCTTCAAGGGGAAAAACTCACCCACCTCAACTACGCCTTTTCGAACATCAGCCCGGAGGGCGAGTGCGTGAATGGGGACATCGATGCGGACACGATCCGGTTCTTCGGCGGCAACAAGAGCGTTAACGGACTGACCGACCCGGTCGAGGGGCTGCGCGGCAATTTCCGGCAATTGGAACTATTAAAGGAAAAGTACCCCGCCCTGAAAGTGCTGATTTCCGTCGGCGGATGGACGTGGTCCGAGCATTTCTCGGATGTGGCGCTCTCGGAAACGTCGCGGATGCGCTTTGTCAAATCCTGCCTGGATCTCTACCTGGTCCGCTATGGGGATACCTTTGACGGGGTGGATCTGGATTGGGAATATCCGGTGGCCGGGGGCTTGTATCCGGGGCGGCCCGAGGATATGGAAAATTACACGCTGCTCGTGCAGGAATTCCGGAACCAGATGAATACGCTGCAGGATGCGACCGGCAGGCAGTACCTGCTTACCCTCGCCGGCCCCGCCGCGCCGGACACGATCAGCCATTTCCAGCTGGGCGAGATCCAGAAGTCGCTGGATTGGATCAACCTGATGACGTACGATTTCCACGTCGCATCCGAACCGCAGACCGGCCTGCTTTCGCCGCTGTACGGGTCGCCGCGGGATCCGGATGAGGTGTCGCGCGCCGCTTACAACGGGGACGCCGCGGTCCGGGCGTACCTCGCGGCCGGAGTTCCGGCGGAGAAGATCGTCCTGGGCATTCCGTTCTACGGACGCTCCTGGAGGGGAGTCGGCGGCAACGGTCTCTTCCAGAGCGCGGAAGGCCCGGCGATGGGACAGGATGAGCCCGGCTTCATGAGCTATTCGGATATCGCGCAGGGCCCGTTGAAAACCTTCCAGCGCTATTGGGAGGAGGATGCGAAAGTCCCCTGGCTGCATGAAACACCGAAGCGGCGTATTCATTTCCTACGAGGATGCCGAGTTGATCGGATGGAAGGTGCGCTATATCCGCGAGAAAGGCCTGGGCGGGGCGATGGTCTGGGAATTGGGGCTCGACGGGGGAATGCTGCTGGGGCCGCTCGGGGACGGGCTCTTTTCGTAGAGCTTGGTACGGCTCAGCCTGGAAATTCTTGTACGCGGATTACGCAGGATTTCCGGATTTCGCGGATTATTTCTGGAATTAATTATTTGAAAAAACTTTTCCGGTTATCCGCGTAATCCGATATATCCGTGAAATCCGCGTACAAGATGCTTCCGGCAGAGCTGATATGAAGAAAGGGATGAACAATGCGGAGAGAAAAGGGGACTTGGATACACACGAATCTTTTTCTGGCTATCATGATGGGTGCAACTCTTCTTTTCTCATGCGGACCTGCAATCCAATCCGGCGGTGATACTCCGACCGTGCCGATCACGCCCAGCGCCACACCGGAGGCTCCTCCGACGATGAACCAGTTAATTCCCAAACCCCAATCCGTGCAACCCGCGCCCGGAGGATTCTCCCTCACCGCCGCGGCGGGGATTTATGTTCAATCCGGCAGCGAGGAAATCGCCGCCATCGGCCGCTACCTGGCGGAGAAGTTGAAACCCGCAACCGGATTCAATCCGGCGGTGACCCCGGCCGCCGGCGCGCCCGGGGCGGGGAATATCTACATCACCCTGGAAGGCGGAGATCCGGCGCTCGGCGAGGAGGGCTACACCCTGGCCGTCACGCCGGATCTGATCGCGCTGGCGGCCTACATGCCCGCCGGATTGTTCCGCGGAATCCAGACCCTGCGCCAGCTGCTGCGGGCGGAGATCGAGCAACCCACCGTCCAACCCGGCCCGTGGGTCGTTCCGGCGGGGGTGATCCGGGATCAGCCGCGCTTCAGTTGGCGCGGGGCGATGCTCGACGTGGCGCGGCATTTCTTCGGCGTGGCGGACGTGAAAGCCTTCATCGACGAGATGGCCTACTACAAACTTAACCGGCTCCACCTGCACCTCTCGGACGATCAGGGCTGGCGGATTGAAATTCAAATCCTGGCCGCTCCTCACCGCCATCGGAGGGGCCACTTCCGTCGGCGGGGATCCGGGCGGCTTTTACACCCAGGAGCAGTATTCCGAGATCGTCGCCTACGCCCAAAGCCGGTACATCACTGTCATCCCGGAGATCGAAATGCCGGGCCATACCAATGCCGCGCTGGCTTCGTACGCGGAACTCAACTGCGACGGCGTGGCGCTCCCCCCGCACACCGGGATCGAAGTCGGTTTCAGCACGCTGTGCGTGGGAGCGGATATCACCTACAAATTCATCGACGACGTGATCCGCGAGGTGGCGGCGATCACGCCGGGCCCGTACCTGCACATCGGCGGGGACGAAGTCCAGACCCTCAGCCCCGACGAGTACAACTCCTTCGTGCAGAAGGCGCAATCAACCGTCAACAAATACGGCAAGCGGATGATCGGCTGGGACGAGGTCGGCCGGATCGACCTGCTGCCGCTGACGATCGTCCAGTATTGGAACGGCCCGCTGGCGGTCGAGGCGGCGCGCAAGGGCGCCAAGATGATCATGTCCCCGGCCTCGCGAACCTACCTGGATCAAAAATACAACCCGTCCACCGAGCTGGGGTTGAATTGGGCGGGCTACATTGAGGTGGAGGACTCCTACGCCTGGGATCCGGCGACGCAGCTGGACGGCGTATCGGAAGGGCAGATTCTCGGCGTCGAGGCTCCGTTATGGACCGAGACGATCCGCCTCTGGGACCAGGCGGAATATATGCTCTTCCCGCGCCTGATCAGCATCGCGGAAATCGGCTGGTCGAAAGCCGCCGACCGCGATTGGAATGAATACCGGGTCCGGCTGGGAGAGCAGGGGCCGAGGCTGGCCGCGTGGAAAGTGAATTACTACCGCTCCCCGCAGGTCGCGTGGAAATGAAAACTCCTGATGCAGCCGGTCCGGAGGAGAAAGATCCATCCGGCGCAATCCGCCTATTGGAGGAAATCTCGCTGAACGCCTGGCCGGCTTTCGAGACGTCGTTGTACGACGGCTGGGTGATCCGCTTCGCGGACGGATTCTCGCGGCGCTCGAATTCGATCGTTCCGCTGTATCCATCCCGCCGGAACGTCATGGAAAAGATCCGCCTGTGCGAGTCGATGTACCGCGAACGCGGCCAGCGGACGGTTTTCAAAATAACAGCGGCCAGCGATCCGCGGGAGCTGGACCTGATCCTGTCGGACGAGGGTTACCATCCGGAAGCCGAAACCGGCGTGCGGACGCTTCCGCTCCAGGACGCCGCGGCCGCGCCGGCCCCCGACGTCGTGCTTCAGGACGAAATGACCGAAGAATGGATCACCGCGCTGTGCGCCTACAACGCCTACGATCCGCGCCATCACCCAACCGTCCGCGCGCTGACGCGGCTCATCCATCCGCCCTGCACGTTTGCCTCCATCCGCCTCGGCGGAAAAATCATCGGATGCGGATTGGGCGTGATCCGGCAGGACCACCTTTCCTTCTTCGACATTGTGATCGATAGGGACCACCGGCGCCGGGGGTTTGGGAAGCAGATCATGGCCGGCATTCTGAATTGGGGCAGGCGGCATTCCGCGGAGACGGCCTTCCTGCAGGTGATGGCGAACAACCCGGTGGCGATGGCGATGTACGAGGGAATGGGTTTCCGCGAGCAATACCGGTATGTGTATTGGGCGAAGGATTGAATCCACGAAGGACACGAAGAAGATCCGAAGGACACGAAAAACAAGAGGTAAAAAAATCCTTCGTGCCCTTCGTGGACACGTATTTACCGGACTCGGACGCTCGACAGGAAATGAAAAACAATAAGTAAAAAAACCTTCGTGTCCTTCGTGGATACGTATTGACCGGATTTGGGCGCTCGACTATACTCGGACGGGATTGCCGGAGTGGCGGAACTGGCATACGCGCACGACTCAAAATCGTGTCCCGCTCGGCGGGGTGAGGGTTCAATTCCCTCCTTCGGCACTGGATGGGAGTGCCTGTGATCCTTTTAACGTTCCGGGGCGTTGCATTCGGTGAACCGTGCGCAGCGTCCCGGTTTGCTTTTCCCGAGGCGGCATGAAGCGATTCCTTCTGCTGACGGCCGGCACGGTGATCGGCGTACTGATCGGGGCGTGGTACGGCTGGTCGGTCAGCCCGGTGACGTACAACGAAATTTCTCCGGACCAGCTGCGCGCGGAATACCAGGCGGATTACGTGCTGATGGTCGCCGAAACCTACGCCGCCGACAAGGATCTCGGCGAGGCAGCCGTCCGGCTTTCGCGCCTGGGCCAGGCGGACCTGGCGGGCGTGGTGCGCCGGATTGCGGATGCCTACCAGGCGGCGGGTTACCCGGCGGAGGATTGCACCCGCCTGTACGATCTGGCCCGCGACTTGGAACGCTATTCCACCCTCCCCTCGGCGGCGCCATGAAAAAATATCTGGAATGGATCTGGCTGCCGGTCGGGCTGATCCTCGGGCTGGCGCTCGGGGTGGGGTACGCGTGGGTTCTGCGGCCGGCGGATTTTCGCGGGGCGGAACCGGCCTCGCTGCAACCGGTCTACCGCGGCGAATACATCCTGCTGATCGCTACCGCGTATCAGGCCACCGGGAACCTCGACCGCGCCCGGACGCGCCTGGAGCTGTTCCCCGAGCTTAGCCCCGCGGTCTTGAGTTCGCTCGCCCAGCAGGTTGTGGCGGCGCGCGGATCGGAGGATGCGGCCCGCGGCCTGGCGCGCCTCTCGGTCGCGCTCGCGGACCAAACACCCGTGGCGTCGTTTGCGTTGACCGGTACGCCGAAAGGCTCCCCGACCTCCCGGACGACGCCCACCGATAATCCGACCCTGGCCCTGACCGTCCCGCCGCTTCCAACCGCCACGCTCAAGCCCACCCGGAATTCGACCGCCACCGTGCTTCCGGGATTTGTGCTTGTCACCCGGGAACAGGTCTGCAATCCGCTGATCACGAAACCGCTCGTCCAGGTCCTCGTGCGCACGCCGGGCGGCCAGGGCGTGGCGGGCGTGGCGATCCGGATTCTTTGGGAGGGCGGCAGCTCGACATTTGTGACCGGGATGAAGCCGGAGCTCAGCCCGGGATACGCCGATTACGAGATCGAAGCGGGAAAGGTCTACCAGGTCACCCTCGGCGACGGGTTGACCGTGGTGCGCGAACTTTCGGCGCCGACCTGCCCGGGGCAGACGGCGGTGGCCGGGGGAGCGGCCGGCGCCGCGTTCGCCGGTTCGTGGAGGCTGGTGTTCGAGATGCGCTAGAGCGGGCTTTTGGATATGGCGGATTAAAAAACTTTTGACAGGATTTACAGGATTGTGCTGTATAAAATTCCCTAAACCTCACCTTCATCATTTCCTTCTCCCAGCATAAGCTGGGAGAACCTGTCCCGGAGCGCAGCGACGGGAGGTGGCCGAAGGTCGGATGAGGGAGTGAAAAAGGACGACAATCTTCAAATTGTAGGATCCAATATCCACAACTTTTTTTAGGACACACAATTATTGGTTGCTCTATCGTGGAGACAGGGGTAGTTTATGTTATTTTTCCTTCTGATATTGATAATCGGTTTTGCCTGTAACCTCGCCAGCGCCTTTACGAGCGTGTATTCGGCAAAATGGGGCGAGCGGAGAGGGATGCTCCTGACGGTGCTGCTGCGCGACGTGTTCGGCATCCCGGTGTGGGGATCTGGGTTTATACTCGCCGCGATTTCCAAATCCCCTTTACTTTTTTCTCCAGGCATCGCGGCCGTTATCCCGGGCTGGCTGCTGATCGCCGCCGGAGCGCTCGTGATCGTGATCGCGCTGGCAACAATCCGCACCCGGGCCGCGGCGCCGACGGCGCGGGATGCCCTGGCCGAAACCGGCATCTATGCCCGGATCCGGCATCCCATTCATGCCGGCACGATCCTCGAATTCCTCGGCATCCTCCTTATCCGGCCGAACGCCACGCTGGCGCTGGCGTGCGCGCTGGGACTGGTATGGGTCCTCCTCCAGACCCGGTTTGAGGAATGGGATCTCCTGCGGCGGATTCCCGGTTACCGCGAGTACATGAATCGCGTGCCCCGGTTCATACCGCGAATACACCGACCCTAACAGGGTGCGGAAAAAGGTGGTCGAGTAGCGCACTTTGCGTATCGAGACCACCGACGCCACAGTGAAAAAAGAATTTTCGGTCGAAAAAGTGGTCTCGATACGCCCCTTCGGGGCTACTCGACCACCTGTTGGCTTTTTCAGCCTGTTCCGATTGGTTTGCGGTATCATTTCCGAATTCGTTCCGTTCCTGCGGGAGGATTGCCTGCGTATGCGTTTGCGAATGTACCGGGTCGATGCATTCACCGATACCGTCTTCTGCGGCAATCCGGCCGGGGTTGTCCCGCTGCGGCGCTGGCTCGACGACGGCGGAATGCAGTCACTCGCGATGGAGAACAACCTTTCGGAGACGGCGTTTTTCGTCCCCGACGGCGCGGCGTTTCAACTGCGCTGGTTCACACCCTCGGCCGAAGTGCCGCTGTGCGGGCACGCGACGCTCGCGACGGCGTATGTCATCCTCCGCATCCTGCAGCCTTCCAGGAAAACCGTCCGCTTCCATTCCCGGAGCGGCGACCTGATCGTGGCGCGCAAAGGGGACCTTCAGGTGATGGATTTTCCGCGCTACAAACCGCAGCGCTGCGATCCGCCCGCCGGGTTGGAGCAGGCGCTCGGTGCGCGCCCGGCGGAGGTGTGGAACACGCGTGAAGATAAACATTTGTACGCTATCTTCGGATCGGCCGCCGTGATCCGATCCATGACCCCCGATATGGCCGGATTGACGAAATTGCATCCGTACCAGGTCTCGGTCAGCGCCCCGGGGGATGGGGAGGATTTCGTTTCACGCTTTTTTGCCCCATCGATCGGCATCCCGGAGGATCCGGTGACCGGATCGATGCATTGCGCGCTGATCCCGTATTGGGCGGAGCGCATTGGGAGACCAAAGCTGCATGCCCGCCAGGTTTCCAAACGGGGCGGCGAACTATTTTGCGAAGATTTGCCCGCTGAAGGCCGGGTGCGGATTTCCGGCCGGGCGGTGCTTTCGTTGACCGGCTACCTGACGGTATGAAGGATCACCCATATAAGGTGGGTTGAAGCATAAGGCAGCCTGTGCAAGCGTTATCTTCACCTATGCTTCAACCCACCTTACACACATCTCGGAGAAACCATGTCAGATCATTATGAAGTAGTGGACACCGTTGCGGGCAGGCAGGAGGGGGAGATTCTACAAAGCTACCTGCGGGCGCAGGACATCGCCTGCGAGATATCGCAGGAGGCCGCCGGGTACGTGCTCGGGATGACCATCGACGGCATGGGGGCGGTCCAAATCCTGGTTCCCTCTGCCCAGCGGAAAAAAGCCCTGGATGCCATCCGATGCTATCGAAGCGAGCAGGGATCAAAATCCCCGCGGCCGAAAAAGGCGGTCACCCGCAAAAAATGATACGCCCTGAACGCAATCCGAATATGCACACGCGGACCGGATGATGCCGACCCCGGAAGCGCCCCGCGGCTTTTACCGGCGGTACGGGAAGCGGCTCCTGGATCTGTTCCTTTCGATCCTGGCGCTCATCGTCCTTGCGCCGTTCTTCCTGATCGCGGCCCTCGCCATCCGGCTGGAATCGCCCGGGCCGGTCTTTTACGTCCAGGACCGGCTGGGAATGCACGGGAAGGTCTTCCGCGCTTTCAAATTCCGGACGATGACCCACGCTCTCCGGACTCCGGATCATGAAATTCATCCCGGAGATCCGGAGCTGACACGGGTCGGCGCCTTTCTGCGGAGGTATAAACTGGACGAGCTGGTCCAGGTCTTGAACGTTCTGAAAGGCGAGATGTCGTGGGTCGGTCCACGGCCCGCGCTCCCGCGGCAGCTGGCCGAATACGACGCGAACGGCCGCAACCGGCTGCTGGTGAAGCCCGGAATGTCCGGGTTGGCGCAAGTCCACGGCAACATTTATCTTACATGGCCGGAACGATGGGTGTATGACGCAAAATATGTGGACGAGTGCTCGCTCCGGCTTGATTTGTGGATCATCTGGCGTACAATCGCGGTGATGATCGTCGGGGAAGAAAAATTTCTCAAGGATCCGGACATCCCAAAGGGATAATTAATCCTTCATGCCCCAAACCCAGGAACCGGTGATCGTCGTCGCCGGCAGCGTCCACAGTTCGTACCTCACCCTGCAGGCTCTCCTGCGCCACCATATGCGCGTGGCCGGAGTGCTCGGGCTTGCCCCTGAGAATTCCGCAAACGTCAGCGGCTACACCCGGATGGACGCGCTTGCCGGGGAAGCCGGAATTCCCTTTGCGGATTTCGGGGATTTGAACGCTCCCGCGACCGTGGAGACGGTCCGCCGCTGGTCGCCGGACGTCTTCTTCATCGTCGGGCTCTCGCAGATGGTTAAAAAGGAATTGCTCTCCATCCCCCGCCTGGGGTGCGTCGGGTTCCATCCCACGCGCCTGCCCGAAGGGCGCGGGCGGGCTCCGGTGGCCTGGATGGCGCTGGAGGGCAGGAGCGGGGCGGCGACGTTTTTCAAAATGAACGAACGCGCCGACGCGGGGCCGATCCTTGTTCAGGAACCGTTCCCGGTGACGAACGCGGATTATTCCGCGGACGTCGAACGGAAACTCGAGGCGGCGATGGCGGCCGCGCTGGACCGCTGGCTTCCGCGGTTGAAAGCAGGGGAATGGCAAGCGGTGCCCCAAGACGACGCCAAAGCGACCTATTACGGGAAACGCACTCCGGAAGACGGCGCGATCCGCTGGGATGAACCGGCCGAAAAAATCCAGGCGCTTGTCCGGGCTGCTTCCCATCCGTATCCGGGAGCGTTTACATTTATGGAAGGCCGCAAGCTGGTCGTCTGGCGCGCGGAAGTGGCGACGGGCCATTCCTTCCGCGGCGTGACGGGCCGCATCGTGCACCACGATAAATCCAAAGGCTTCCTGGTGCAGACCGGCGGCGGTTTGCTGTGGCTGACGGAAGTGGAAATTGAAAACGAAGCCGGCGGCGAGACCCCGACACTGCGGATCGGGTCGCTGCTCGGCCATAACCCTGAGAACGAGATGTACGCCCTCCACAACCGCATCCAGGCGCTGGAGGCGCGGATCATCGAACTGGAAAAATCCCTCCCCCGGAAGAACCCATGAACATACTTGTCGTTGCCACCCATCCGGATGACGAAGTCCTCGGCTGCGGCGGAGTGATCGCGCGGCATGCCGCCCGCGGCGACCGGGTGGACGTCGTGGTGGTCACACGCGGCGCGCCGGATCTGTACGACGAGAACCAGGTGAAGACGCTGCGCAGGGAGTTGGAAGCCGCGCACGCCGTGCTGGGCGTGTCGGCCGTGCATTTTCTGGATTTTCCCGCGCCCAAACTGGATCTTGTGCCGGCGCATGAATTGGCGGATTCCATTTCCGCCCTCTTCGATTCATTGGAGCCGGCGGCGGCGTACATCCCCCACCGCGGGGATCTGCATTCGGATCACCGGGCGGTGTTCGGGGCCGCATTGGTCGCGGTGCGTCCGATCGGGAAATCCCCGGTTCGCAGGGTCCTGAGCTACGAGACTCTTTCCGAGTCGGAATGGTCCGCGCCGGTGGCGGAGGACGCCTTCCTGCCTTCCGTCTTCGTCGATATCTCCCCGTTTCTCGAAAAAAAGAAACAAGCGCTGGCGGCATACCGCAGCCAGTTGAGGGAGTTTCCACACCCCCGCTCGCTCCTGGCGGTGGAATCCCTGGCGCGTGTGCGCGGAAGCACCGTGGGCGTGCAGGCGGCCGAGGCGTTTCAATTGATCCGCGAAATCGATCCGGCATAATAAAGAGGAAAACCTAAACGCAAAGGCGCCAAGACGCAGAGGCGCAAAGGAAAACCAAACAAATGTGAGTGGTTTTCTTTCTGCTCCAGCGTCCTTGCGCCTTAGCGTCTTTGCGTTAGGGTTTTAATTATTCGGAGAAGATCGGTGCCCGGGCGGGGTTGCCGACCCGGTACCAGGAGATGTTCAACGCGGGGCCGGGATCGGTCTTGTAATTTATCCGGTAGTGACCCACGACCAGCTCGAGCGCGATACCGTAGCGCGCGCGGATGTCATTCACCAGGAGGACCAGCGCCTGCAGCTGCGCCGGCGGGTAATCTTCCCAGTACCGGTATCCAAACGACATGAGATAGTCTTCGTAGATTAGCCCCGCGTACGTCTCCGGATGCCCAAGCTGCCCGTCGTTGACCAGTTCGACCCCGATCGACTGCAGATAGGGTTCGAGGAACGTGCCGTCCGGCTTTTCGCACAGCGGGCAGGTGGCGAGGCACACCGACCGGATTCCCCCGCACGACGCGTGATACGCTCCCAGAACTCTCCGGCACCATCTGGTAGATCTGCCCGTTGCGGTCGATGACGTAATGCGCGCTGGTGTTGAGCGGCCGCTGGAACTCGTTGAGGGTGGCCTGCAGCGTGCCGCGGGTGGCGTGCAGGACGATCCCGCGCGGGAAGTTGCCGCGCGCCACGTTGCACGACGGTTTGGCGATGATCGGGGCGGCGAGTTTCGCGAGAGTCTCCGGGGCGACCTCCGCCGGGATCGAAAGCCGCTCCATGGAGAACAGGCGCTGCGACGGATCCGAGATCTGGTCGATATTCGCGCAGGCGGAGAAGTAGCTTCCGGCATCGACGGCGGGCGTGGCGGCTGTGGCGCTCGCCGTGGGCCCGGTGCTTGTGGCAGTTAAGGCGCCGGACGCCGGGCTGTACATCGCGATCAAGTCACCGAAAGTTTTTCCACCGGCCGCGTAAATCGCCGGATAAATCTTAGGATTGGAATACGGGTACATGCGCGGCAGATCGTAGCGGTGGGAATCGGCGCGGCGGACCGAACGGTCACTGCGGGTGTTTCCGGCGACGGCGAACTTGTATCCGACCAATTCGATCACCCGCGGCGCGCCCTCATTGTAGGAGTCGTAGGGATAGGCGAACCCGATCGGCTCCCGCCCGGTCCGCTCCGCGATGATCTGCCGCGAGGTTTGCGCGTCCCAGCGCTGCTCCTCGGTGGTGATGGTGGAGAAATCCGGATGGGATACCCCGTGGCTCTCGACGGAAATTAATCCCTCCGCCGCCCAATCCCGCAGGTCCTGCCAGCATACTTTATTCCCGGGTCCGCATTCATCGGCGACGGCGTTCGTGACGACAAAGAACAGCGCGTGGAAACCGTGTTGCCGGAGGGCCGGGATGATGTTTTCGCTGAAATCGGCGCGCTCCGCGGTGCCGATGTCGAAGGTCAGGACGACGGATTTCGCGGGGACCTTGCCGCCGGCGAGGAAGGTTGCCAGCTGCTCGGCGCTCAGGGTGTGGTACCCGTTTCCCGCCAGCCAATCCAGCTGCGACCGGAACCAAACGGTGGTCATGAAGATCTCGTCGCTGAACCGGTACGTGGTGTAGTGGTATTCGACTATGGCAAGCCCCTCGGCGGATGGTTCCGGCGTGGGGGTGGAGGTAATGGTCGCGGGGACGGAAGTAAAGGTTGCGGCGGCGGTTTGGCCGATGGTTGCCGAGGAGGAAGGTGAAGGGCGGAAGGGGGACGGCGTTTGAGTTGGAGTCGGGGCGGCGGACGGCGCCGCGCCGCAAGCCGACAAATACGCCGCCAGTATCGACGGAATTATCGATCGCCGGAGAAAAGCTCCGCGGCTCTTGCATCCAAAACCCCGGATTGGGGACTCCGATCGTCCGCCCGCGCGTCTTCCCTGCGGAGGCCGCAGGTAGCCCTGCGGTCCGCGGGCGCGCCTGATTTATGGAAGGTTGGCGGAACATGCAAAGATTATACCTGAAGCGGATTCGCGTATCGGAAAATATTCCATGATCTCCCGGCTTCGGGAGGAATGGGACGAATCGCAGCGCCAAATCGCGGGCCGAAATCCTTGCATTCTGACGACGCGGTGGTAGACTATTCCCGATCACTGCCGATGTGTCGCCGAGACCGTCGCAGGAGGATGGATGGCCGCCGCGCGCATTTTGTGCATCGACGACGAAAAAGAAATCATCGATCTGATCCGTCTGATCCTCGGACGGAAAGGATACGAAGTGGAAGGCGCGATCGGCGGCGAAGCGGGTCTGGCAAAAGCGCGTTCCTGGAAGCCCGACCTGGTGCTCCTCGACCTGATGATGCCGGATATGGACGGCTGGGAAGTGTTTCACCGGCTGCGGGCCGATGAAACCCTGGCCAAGGTTCCGGTGGTGGTGGTCACCGCCCGCGCCCAGAGCATCGACCGCGTACTCGGCCTGCATGTGGCGCGCGTGAACGATTACATCTCGAAGCCGTTCACGCCGCAGGATCTGGTCGAGAGCGTGGAGCGGGTGCTGACCAGCCAGCTCCCCGGACGGATGCCGCCTGAATGATCCGGCCCGAAGATGCGTTCACCGGCGCGCCGATAGCGGCGCGCTATGTCCCGCTTTCGCGGGATGGGGAATCCCCCGTGGCCGGCTGAGCGTGTTCTGGAATGTTTCGGACTGCGATCCCGCGCGGTTTGCCGCGCGGTTGTTTATTTGAGGAACAATGCGCGAAGCGGAACTCATCCGGGGATGCGGAAAAACGGCCGCCGTGCGGATCGCATCGTCGGGCGCGGAACTGGCCCGGCGGGTCCGCCTGTGCCGCGGCTTCGGCGGCAAGCTGCTCGGCTTGATGTTCCGGTGGAGCCTGGCCGAGGACGAAGGCGCGCTGCTGATCTACAACCGGCCTTCCAAGATGGAGACGTCCATCCATATGTTCTTCGTTCCGTTTCCCCTCGCCGTCTTTTGGCTGGACGCGCAGGGAACCGTCGTCGACCGCGTCCAGGCGCTTCCCTGGCGCCCGTTTTATGCGTCCGGCGCTCCGGCCATCTTCGTTCTCGAATTGCACCCCAATGCCTTGAACAAACTTCAGGTCGGTGACCGCGTTGAATTCCATTAAACGGCTTCTCCTTATCGGTTTGATCATCATCCCGGCGCTCGCGCGGACTCCCGCCGTCCAGGCGCAGGTCGACGGCCCGGTATACGTTGTTCGGGAAGGGGATTCCTACTGGGCGATCGCGGATATGTTCAAGATCATGATCCCCGATCTTCTGGCCGCCAACGGTTTTTCGGAAAATCACATCCTTAACCCCGGCGACCGGTTGGTGATCCCGGGGTATGAAGGGATCCACGGCATCCTATCCACCCGGACTGTGGAGCTGGGGGAAAGCCTCGCGACGCTTGCCCTCCGGACCGGGGTCCCCGTGGATACGCTGCTGCGCTTGAACCGGCTCGTGAACCCCGAGCGCCTTTATGCCGGGCAGGTGATGATCCTGGTCGAGCCCGAAGAAGGCGCGGCGGATGTGACGCGCTGGGAAAACGGCCGGACACTTTCCCTTTCGACGGGGACGCCGCTTCTGGCGCTTGCCGCCGCTGAAGGAAAAAATCCGTGGGAGCTGACCGGCTTGAACAATCTTTCCTCCCAGGCGGATCAGTTTTCCGGCCAGTCGCTGCTTACCGTCGGCGGAGAACAGCCGCTGAGGGCTTGGCCGGCTCCGGTCGAGAACATCCAATTCCGGTCGCTGCCGCTCGTGCAGGGAACGACGGCGGAAGTCACCCTCGGAGCGCCGCAGGATGCACAGGCGGAGGGAACGCTCGGCGGGGAAACTCTGAGGTTCCGGCCCTGGAACAGCCGGTTTGCGGCCTTGCAGGGGATCTACGCCCGCGCCCAACCCGGGACAGTCTCCCTGGTCGTCCTGGTGACGCTGCCGGACGGAAGATCGATCGCATTTCAACAGGATGTGCTGCTCCAGATCGGCGACTACATCATCGAAAAAACCGATCTGAATGTCCCTCCCGAAACGATCGACCCCGCGACTATTCAATCCGAAAGCGACGAGATGAAATCCATCGTCGCTCCTTTTACCGAGGAACGGTATTGGCAGGAACTGTTTCAGCCTCCCGTTTCGAATCCGAGGCTGACTTCGATATTTGGAAACTGGCGGACTTACAACGGCAACTCGTACGGGACGTTCCACACCGGCGTGGATTATTACGCCCAGGATAAAACGGAAATTCTCGCGCCTGCGCCGGGACGCGTGGTATTTGCGGAGGAGCGTGTGATCTGCGGCAACACCACCGTGATCGACCACGGCTGGGGGGTGTATTCCCGCTATTGCCACCAGAGCAAGTTCATGGTCCAAGTCGGCGAAATGGTTCAAGCCGGCCAAGTGATCGGTTTGGTTGGCCATACCGGAAGATCGGAAGGCGCGCATTTGCATTGGGAAATCTGGGTCGGGGGCTTTCAGGTTAATCCGCTGACGTGGCTGCAGGAGATTTTTCCATAAATTACTTCCGCACTCTTTTTATCCGAATTCAATCCCGCTGAATCCCTCCGCCAAAACACCAACCGGCCGGCATTCGCACCGCTTTCGGCCTTCAACACTCCGTTTGAGATCGCGCCAACACATATAATGAAAATAGGAATGGACTTTTAGCCGACGGATTGGACGGGAGGGACGCATGACAGTCATCAAGGCGGAAAATCTGCGCAAAACATATGCGAAGGTCGTAGCCGTGGAAGATGTGTCGTTCGAGATCCGGGAGGGGGAGATTTTTGGAATGGTCGGGCCGAACGGCGCAGGGAAGACCACGACGATCGAATGCTGCGAGGGCTTGCGCAGGCCGGATGGCGGCCGCGTGAGCGTACTCGGGCTGGACCCGCGGGCGGACGGCAATGCCCTCCGCAAGCGAATCGGCGTCCAATTGCAGTCGGCGGCGCTTTCGCCGCGGATAAAGGTTTGGGAGGCGCTCGACCTGTTCGCTTCGTTCTACCCGTCCACGGTGGATTGGAAATCGCTGATGGAGCGGATGGGCCTGGCGGAAAAACGCAACGCCTATGTCTCCAGGCTTTCCGGAGGCCAGCGGCAGCGGCTTTTTATCGCCCTCTCGCTTTTGAATGATCCCGAATTGATCTTCCTGGATGAATTAACGACCGGCCTGGATCCTCAGGCCCGGCGCGCGATGTGGGACCTGGTCCGGGAGATCCGGGAAAAAGGCAAGACCGTCTTCATGACTACGCATTTTATGGAGGAAGCGGAGCGGCTCTGCGACCGGGTGGCGATCCTCGACCACGGCCGGATCATCGCGCTCGATACTCCGCCGAACCTGGTCCGCGGATTGAACGCCGAGAACCGGGTGGTCTTTTTCACGGACGATCCCCTCCCGGCGGATATGCTGAAGGAGGTTCCGGGCGTGGTTCGCGTGGACAAGACGGCCGACCGTGTCGTCGTCTATGGCCGGGGTGACGCGATCGTCGCCGGAGTAGTGAACGCGCTCGGCGCAAAGGGAATCCGCTACCGCGATCTGCGCACCGAGCAGGCGACCCTCGACGACGTCTTCCTAACCATGACCGGCCGCGAGTTGCGGGATTAAGGAGAAGCCATGCGCGCATTGGGAAAACTCACCATCACTCAGATCAAACTGTACCTGCGCGAACCGATCGCGCTGTTCTTCACCCTCGCCTACGCGCCGATGATGCTCGTCCTGTTCGGGTCGATCTACGGCAACGAGCCGATCTGCTATGTTCGGCGGTCGCGGGACGGTCGACGTCTCGGTCCCCGCCTACATCGGCCTGATCATCATCAGCGTGGGGTTGATGAGCATCCCGATCGCCGTCTCCAGTTCGCGCGAGGCCGGAGTCTTGCGGCGGTTCCGCGTGACGCCGCTTTCCCCGGCGCTCTACCTTGTTTCGGACGTGGCCGTGTATTTCCTGATGACGCTGCTGGGCGTCATCCTCCTGGTCCTGGTGGGTACGTTCGGATACCACATGCAGTTTGACGGGAATTGGCTGAGTGTTCTGGCCGGGTTCAGCCTGAGCGCGCTGGCGATGTTCACTTGCGGCTACCTGATCGCGGGCCTCGCGCCCACCGCCCGCATCGCCCAGACGGTCGGGATGGTGATCGCGTTTCCGATGATGTTCCTCTCCGGCGCGACGATCCCGCTCGAAATCCTTCCGGAAGGAGTCCGGGCCGTCAGCAAATTTCTTCCCGTCACTTACGTGGTGACGCTGATGCAGGGATTGTGGAAGGGGGACGCCTGGAGCGGCCATGGGACCGAGGTGATCGTGCTGGTGGGCGTGCTGGTTGTGGGATTGGTTCTTGCGGCCAAAACCTTCCGCTGGGAATGAGCAGGAGAAAAACGGCTTCCCGGATTCCTCCGAACCAATTCGTCTACATCGGGATTTCGAAATTGGATGAAACCGCAGGGGGCGGTTTTTATTAAAAATCCGCGTTAAAGGCGCCGCCATGGCAATCAAAACAGAAATTCAGAAAGAACATAATTATTCGTTTGATTTTCTGCGCGTGATCGCCATGCTCGGGGTCGTACTCTATCATTCGGCCGCGGCATACAGTTTTCTTTCCCCGTACTGGGCCGTTCACGATACGCAGAATATATTGGGGGATGTATTGCGGGAGTGGCTCGTCGTTTTTATCATGCCTTTTTTCTTTTTTGCGGCGGGTTTCTTCGTCCTCCCTTCCCTGCGGAACGATACCACGCTGCAGTTTATCTGGAAAAAAATTAGAAGGCTCGGGATGTATTGGATTTTCGCCGTCTTGATCATCATCCCGTTTTTCAGTTCGAAAACGAGCGAGTGGACCGGAACGTATTTCGATTATTGGATCGGCTCCCTGCTGAGCGTCCGGGATGCGAGGGTGGGGCCGATGGTCCTCGGCCAGCCCAACAATATGCATTTTTGGTTTATCTCCCTGTTGCTGTATGTCGATATCCTTTTTGCGGTGGCGTATAAAATCATCACCCGATTCCGCAAACCCGGGCTCGTCGGTCCGCCGGATAATAAATTGACATTATCCCGCTTGGCGTGGTTCGGTCTTCTGGCCGTGGCCGTGGATTTTCTATTTCTTCTTTTTGTTCCGGATGCAAATTGGATCATTGTCCCGAATGTGATCCAGGTTAATATTAATCAACTTCCGATCATGGCTTTGTATTTTGGATTCGGCATATACGCCCGGGACAAAGGTTGGTTTGCGAACGATCCCATGCCGTTAACGCTTTGGCATTGGCTTGGCATTTCTTTCGCGGCCACTGCCGCCTATTTTGTTCTCGGGCAGGAATTCTTCAACCACCTTGCGGTTTCAAACTCCCTGGCGCCGGCCTACTTGTTCTGCATCGTGTTTATCCGGTCGATTTTGCTTTTGTCCTATCTCATGACGGCCATGGCTGTGGCGGGTATTTATTTCAAAAGAAGAAACGCCGTATTACATGAATTGGCCGGAGTGTCGTACGAGATTTACCTGGTTCACCTGTTCATCGTTGTGGCCTTCCAGATGTTGTTCGCGGGCTTGCCTTTCATCCCGGTGGCGGTAAAAATCCCCGCCGTATTCATCCTGTCGACGGGAACAAGCTATGGGTTGGGGAAATTCACCATTTACAAATACCCGAAAATCAGCGCCGTCGTGATGTTCATTCTATTTTTGGTGATGCCTCTCATCTTTGGTCCGGATTAACTTTTCGGAATACGGATATCGAACGTAAAGACGCAAAGCACTCGAAGGGATTACCAATATAACCTTGGCGCTCTTTGCGGCCCCGGCTAGATCCCTCGCTTTGCTCGGGACAGGTTTTGCGGTAAAAATGTTTTTAGAACGACTTCTTGGAAGATTCCGTGTACAATTCACGACCAACTCTGATCGGACGATCCCGGTTTTCCATGAAAACATACAACCTCTTTTTTCTCGGCTTCGGAACCGTCGGCCGCGCGCTGGCGCGCATGCTGCAGGAGAAACAACCCCTCCTGCAGGAAACCTATGCGTCGTCTTTTCAGTTGGCGGGTGTGGCCACCCGCCGGCACGGCTGCGCCTGGAACCCGGCCGGTTTGAACATGGATGAATTTCTGCGCCTTGCGGATTCCGGGGAGCGGATCGGGAAGCGATCCTTTGAAGAAGCCGACCTCGAATCACTCCTGAAGAATTCACAAGCGGATATCCTGGTGGAGATCACACCCACCAATCGCGGGGACGGCGAGCCGGCAATTTCCCATATCCGGACCGCGCTCCGCAGCGGACGGCACGCGGTCACGGCCAACAAGGGGCCGGCAGCCTTCGCCTACCGCGAGTTGAGGGACGTGGCGCGGCAGGCGGGCAGGCAATTCCTGTTCGAAGCCGCCGTTATGGACGGCACGCCGGTCTTTTCCCTGCAGCGGGAAGCGCTTCCGGCCGCGCGCATCCTCGGCTTCCGCGCGATCCTTAATTCCACGACCAACTACCTGCTGACCCGGATGGAGAAGGGGATGGATTTCGAGGAGGCGGTTCAGGCGGCGCAGGCGGCCGGGATCGCCGAGACCGACCCGCTGGCGGACGTAGAAGGATGGGACGCCGTGCTTAAAGTGGCGGCTCTGGTGAACGTGATGATGGATTTTCCGCTTGCGCCGGCGGCGGTCACGCGCCAGGGCATCGGCATCCTGGACCCGGCGGAGGTCCGCCGAGCCCGGGAGGAGGATCGGCCGTTCAAGCTGGTCTGCCGCGCCATCCGCACCACCGACGGCGTGGCGGGCTCCGTCCGGCCGGAACAGGTTTCCATGGACGATCCGCTGGCTTCCGTCGGCGGCACGGGAACGATCCTGTTCCTGGAGACCGATTCGCTGCCCGGGTTGATCATCGGCGGCACCGCACCGAGTCCGAAGACCACTGCCTACGGGCTGCTCTCGGACCTGATCGCCATCGCCCGCGCCACCCCCTCCCTGCCCTCCCCCGTTTAGCGTAATTCCGCTAAACGGGGGAGGGCAGAGAAGGGGGTGGCGGTCTCCAATTCGGTATAATCCGCATCTACCCGCACGGCCGGCAAGGCCGGCGGAAGCGTTCCTTCTGGAGGCGAGCATGTACAAGACCATCCGCTGCGGCGATCTGCGCGCCGGGGATATCGGCAAGGAAGTCACCCTGGCCGGGTGGGTCGACCGCTGGCGGGATCACGGCGGGGTGATCTTCCTCGATATCCGCGACCGCTGGGGGGTGGTGCAGGCGACGGCCAATCCGGAGTTGGCGGCCGCCGCGCACGAGACGGCCGCGAAACTGCGCAACGAGTTCGTCGTGCAGATCCACGGCATCGTCCGCAAACGCCCGGCCGGGATGGAGAATCCAAACCTCGCCACCGGCGAGGTCGAGGTCGAATCCCGCGAGGTGGTGGTTTTAAACGCGGCGCTGACTCCCCCCTTCAACATCAACGAAGAATCGCCTGTCGACGAAAACGTTCGCCTCAAATACCGCTACCTGGACCTGCGCCGCGAGCGTCTGCAGAAGCAACCTTGTCCTGCGCCACAAGATCACCAAATTCATGCGCGATTACCTCGACCCGCACGGGTTCATCGAGGTCGAGACCCCGATCCTCTTCAAAACGACTCCCGAGGGCGCGCGGGATTACCTGGTGCCGTCGCGCGTGCACCCCGGGTGCTTCTACGCCCTGCCGCAAAGCCCGCAGCAGCTCAAGCAGCTGCTGATGGTGGCCGGCGTGGAACGCTACTTCCAGATCGCGCGCTGCTTCCGCGACGAGGACCAGCGCGGCGACCGCCAGCCCGAATTCACCCAGCTGGACCTGGAAATGTCGTTCGTCCACCGCGACGACGTGCTCGACCTGATGGAGGGCCTCTTCACCGAACTGATCCCCGCCGTCGCGCCGCAGAAGAAAATCCACCAGACGCCGTTCCCGCGGCTGACCTGGCACGAGGCGATGAACCGCTACGGGATCGACAAGCCCGACTTGCGCTTCGGGATGGAGCTCCACGACGTCAGCGCGGTTTTCGCCAAGAGCGAATTCAAGGTGTTCCAGGAAGTCCTGAAAAGCGGCGGCGTGATCAAATGCATCGCCGTCGCCGGGCTGCGCCGCGTACAGCCGCAAGGACGTGGACGACCTGATGACGTTCGCCCGCGAGCAGGGCGGGCAGGGGCTGGCGACGGTCGCCTACACCGGCGAGGGGGTCAAGGGATCGGTGGCAAAGTTTGTCACCGCCGGGGAAGCCGCCGCGCTGAAGACAACTGACCGGCGCCTCGGACGGGGATCTGATCCTGCTGGTGGCGGATAAGCTGATGACGGCCAACAAGGTCCTCGGCGCGCTGCGGCATGCTCTTCCGCGACCGGCTCAACCTGGCGGACAAGGATAAGATTTCCCTCGTCTGGGTGATCGATTTCCCGATGTTCCACTGGAACGAGGAGGAGAAACGCTGGGAGGCGGAACACCACCCCTTCACCATGCCCAAGGAAGCCGATCTCCCCAAGATCGACACGGACCCGGGATCGGTGCTTTCGGACGCGTACGACCTGGTGATCAACGGGATCGAACTGGGATCGGGTTCGATCCGCATCCACCGCCGCGACATCCAGCAGAAAATATTCGAGCGGATCGGACTGAGCGAGGAGGAAATCCACGCCCGGTTCGGGCACCTGCTCGAGGCGTTCGAATACGGCGCGCCGCCCCACGGCGGCATGGCGCCCGGCATCGACCGGCTGACGATGGTGCTCGCGGACGAGCCCAACATCCGCGAGGTGATCGCCTTCCCGAAGAATCAGCAGGCGATCGACGTCATGGCGGACGCGCCCTCGCCGGCCGATCCGAAGCAGCTCAAGGATTTGCACATCCGCCTGCTTGACGAAACAAAATAAAGGGCGTAGATTTTACCGCGCGGGCCTGCCTTGGCGGAATGCGCGGGTCGGTTTTGGTCTGCGACCCGCACGAATAAGAAGCAAGGGTAATTGCACTTGCCCGGCAATGGTGGTATAAGAATCGCGCCCTGCTGTGTTCGTGATGTTGCACAACGGTTTTGAGCCAATACTCCGAACATGGGGACTTATTCTCACGAGGGCGAAGCGATAGGCCTCGGCCAAGGCTGGACCCGACGGTAGGTTCCCACCTGCGCAAGCAGGTTCAAAATCACGCAGCACACGGCATCGCGGGGTACGTTGACTATAAAAATCGCCGGATAACATCCGGCGATTTTTTTATTATAGTGAAAAAAATTAGACAGGATTTACATGATTTCTCAGGATTGACAGGATTTCTTTTAATTTTTTTTAAAATCCTGTAAATCCTGACCAAATCCTGTCAATCCTGTCTATTGCCTTTCGCCCTTCCCTGCAAACTCCATGCCGAAGCGAGTGTAATTTCCACATCGACCAATTTCGCCATTGCAATCGCGGGTGTCATCGTCGAAGAACACCAACCGGTTGGTGCGCGTCCGCCCAAACCAGCGCCCCTTATGCTTTCCTTCGACCAGCACCTCGACGGTCTTGCCGAGCAGCGCGGCATTTTTCTCGGCTGCGATCCGCTCCTGCAATTCCTCGAGCAGCCGGAAGCGGCGCATCTTTTCTCGCGGCGGGCACATCGTCGGGAAAATTCCGCGCGGAGAACGTATCCGGGCGCGGCGAATAGCGCGCCAGGTGTGCCACATCGAGCCGCAATTCGGCCAGCAGGTCGAACGTATGCTGGAACTGCTCCTCGGTCTCGCCCGGGAAACCGACAATCACGTCGGTGGCGATCGAGGCGTCCGGGATGCGGGACCGGATTCGGCCGATCAGGCTCCGGTAATCCTCCGCGGTGTAGCCGCGCTTCATCCGCTCGAGGACCGCGTCGTCCCCCGCCTGGACCGGCACTTCGATGTGTTCGCACACCTTCGGCAGATCCGCCGCGGCTTCGATCAGCTCGTCCGTCATCCAGTTCGGGTGCGAGGTGAGGAAACGGATGCGCTCCAATCCATCGATCGCGTTCACCTTCCGGAGCAGCGCGGGCAGGTCCGGCCCGCCGGTATCTTTTCCGTAGCGATCGACGATCTGCCCCAGCAGAGTGACCTCGCGCGCCCCCATCTCGACCCAATCACGGACCTCTTTCATGATCTCAGTTTCCGGCCGCGAGCGCTCGCCGCCGCGGCGGTAAGGGATGACGCAGTAGGTGCAGGCATGCGAGCAGCCCAGCACAATCGGCACCAGCGCGGCTGCCGGCGGTGTGCCGGAATCGCCGGGAGCGAGAAATGGAAAGCGCGCCCGTCCGGGAGTCGAATCTTCCGAAACGGCCGATTGAAGGGCGGCGATCGTCTCCCCCGAGGCGTGGACGGGGCGCTCGCGGAGAAGGAAGCGCACCAGCGGCCGCGGATCCGAGGGCGGCGAGAACACGTCCACGAATGGAAAACGTTTTCGCAAGCCATCCGGCTCCCGGCGTCCGACCAGGCAGCCCATCAGGTTGATCACCAGATCCGGATTGCGAATTTTGAGCGGCCGGAGCGAGGTCAGCCGGCCGTAGGCTTTATCCTCCGCGCTCTGGCGCACGACGCAGGTATTGAGCACGATCACGTCGGCATCCTCGGGGCGCGCGGCCGGCTGGTACCCGAGCGCTTCCAGCGCCCCGGCCACGCGCCGGGAATCCGACGCGTTCATTTGACAACCTTCGGTCCAAAGATGATAAAACATGGCACGACCGACCCAACCTCCCCACCCCCATCCCCGAGGATGTAGGGGCGACCCATTGGGTCGCCCCTACAGGGGAAGGGGTGAGGGTTGATCAGGTCTTCCCTTTCACTTTTTCCATAAACCGTTTTTGATCGACGATCACGCGCACGTGCCGCCCCTCGCCGACCTTTTCCTTTTCGTCAAACACCTCAGCCGAGAAAACGATCCGGCGGCCGTCGATTTCCTCGATCCGGACTTTGGCGGTCACTTTCATTCCAAGCGGCGTGGGCGCCAGATGGCGGACGAATACTTCCGCGCCGACCGTTGTCTGCCCGCCGGGGAGGTGCATCTGCGCCAGCACCTGGGCGGCGTGTTCGACCAGCCACACCATCGAAGGCGTGGAGAGCACCGCCGCCGTGCCCGTCTCGAGGTGCTTGGCGGTCCGTTCCGTCGTGACGGTCATCGACATTTCATGGGTCAATCCCGCGGTTAGTTCCGGCATTCCGGATCTCCGTTCGAAAAATAGGTGCACTGGGTTATTCGCGACACCGATACACCGAAAATACCGATGTTCACCGAGATCCCTGTTATATGATGTGCTTCAGCGTCCCGTTTTTTCGGTGTTTCGGTGTACTCATTTTTCCGTATGGCAACCGAAGGGCTAAAGTATAATCCTTTGCATGCGCCTTGAATCACAACTTTCAAGGATCGTTCGTGAAAGGCGGCTGCGCCGGGCCCGCAAAGGAAAGCGCGCGCGCCCGCTCGGCAGGATTCTGCTGCTCGCGGCGGGATTGATTTGCGCGGCGGGCGCGGTGATCCTGACGGCCCCTTTACCGCTTCCCGCGCCGGATCTGCAGATGGGAGCCCGGCCGCAAGGCGCGCGTTTTTACGACCGGACGGGAAAGCTGCTGATCGAAGCCGGCTCCGCGCGCGCCCGGGAAGCCCGCTGGTATGCGGCCGGAAACGCGCCGGAAACGGATTGCGTCCTTCCCGCGTATCTTGCCGCGCGGAATTTATCGCTTGAGGAAATCCGTTCGCCGGACCTGACGGGTGCGGTGCGCGCATTCGCCAATTCCCTGGCGGGGGCAAACGATCCGGCGGCGGATGCCGCCGCCGAACTGCTGGCGATGCATGGGAGTGAACACGGCTTTCTGGAAAAAGCGCGCCTGGCGGCGGCGCTGGCCGCGCGCTACGGAAGGCTCGAACTGGCCGAATGGATGATCAACGTCCGGCTGTACGGCAACGGGTCGGTCGGCGTGGACGACGCCGCATTGACGAGCTTCGGCGTGCACGCCGCGGCGCTTTCGGATGCGCAATGCGCCGCGTTGGAAACGCTCGCCGCGGATCCGGCTCTGAAAGATGATTCCGCGGCCTGGTACGATGCCCGGGTCACCTTGCTCAACCGGATGTTCCACGGCGGTTTTATAAACAAAGCGGAATGGGAACGCGCCGTCGCGGATCCCACACCCACGGCGGCGGACGAACCGTCCGCGCCCGGCGGGCCGGATCCGGTTTTCGGCGGAAAACTTCCGATTCTGGATTCTTTTCTTGAACTGGCCAGCGACCGCCTTGACGGCCGCTTCCCGAAAAAAGAACTGCCCCGGTCCGGGATCCGGGTCTTTACGACGATGGATCTGGATTTCGAATTGCAGCTCCTGTGCTCGGCGCAAAATCTGCTCGCTCCGCCGGCGGACCCGTCCGCCGCCCTGCCCACGCTGGAAGGGAAATCGTGCGACATGGCCGCGCTGCTGGGCCCGGTGTCCGGGTCCGGATTGCCGGAGGATCTCGCGCTGGCGGTGATCGATCCGGCGACCGGCGAGGTGCTGGCGTACTTCTCCTCCGCCCGCGGCGGGGATTCGAGCGCCCGCGGCCCGGCGGGAACGGCGCTCCTTCCGTTTGTGTACCTCTCGGCATTTGCGCGCGGATATTCGCCGGCGTCGATGCTGCTCGATATTCCCCGCGCGGACCTCCCGGAAAATCCGAACCGGGAGTACCGCGGGCCGCTTTCCGCGCGGACGGCGCTTCAGCAGCGGGCGCTCGCGGCTGCGGTTGGAATGGCCGCCAGCGTGGGCGGCGACCATATCGGCCGCTCCCTTTCACTCCTCGGCTTGACCGATAACGGAACCGCCGGGATCACTTTGGAGGAACGGCTTCAACAACCTGTCGAGCTTCTCGCCATTACACAAGCCTATGCGACTCTGGCGGGCGGCGGATTGGAAACGGCCGACCTCGCGAGCGGCGCCGCCGCGGTTATTTTACGGGTGGAGCAGAACGACGGAACGCCGCTCGAGGAATATGCGCAGCGCCAGACCCGGCGCGTGTTCGGAACCGATCTGGCCTTCCTTCTGCAGGATATCCTTTCCGACCGGTCCGCGCGCACAGACCTCGCCGCGCCGGCGCTGGCGGGATCCCGCAGCACGGTCGCGGCCGCACTGGGTGAAGAGTTATCCGCGGAGAGCGCCTGGGCCTTTGCGCTGACACCCGGCTTCGCGGTGGGAGTCCGCGGCCGGGCGTACGCGGCGGAGGCCGCGGACCCGAAGCCGTCCTGGATTCTGGCGCAGGCCGCCGCGGGCTGGGCGTTGCGCGCGCTCCCGGTCCAGACGTGGACCGAACCGCCCGGGATAGTCCGCCGGGATGTATGCGTCCCTTCCGGATTGCTTCCCAGCCGCTATTGCCCGGCCACGGTTTCGGATATCTTCCTCGCGGGAAACGAACCCTCGCAGGCAGACGCCTATTACCGGCCGGTGGCGGTCAACCGCGAGACGGGAAGGCTGGCCACATTGTGGACTCCGCTCAATCTGATCGACGAGAAGGTGTTCTTCGTGTTGGAGGGAGAGGCGCGGATCTGGGCGGAACGATCCGGCTTCCCCATTCCGCCGGATACGTACGACACCCTCCCGGATTCTTTTCCGTATTTCGAGTCTTTACACATCTCCGGCCCGTCGCCGCTTTCGGTTGTGCGCGGAAAAGTCGTGGTGCGCGGAACCGCGGCGGAAGCGGGGATGGAACGATACCTGCTTCAGGCCGGACCGGGGCTTTACCCATCCGTGTGGTACACGCTCGGTTCCGGGGAACGGCCGGTGCGGGAGGACGTGCTGGGTGAGTGGGATACGACCGGTGCCGACGGAGTCTGGTCGGTTCAACTTACCGCGGTTTTTGCAGGCGGGAAAATCCGCACCGTCGCGATACCGGTGACGCTTGATAACACTCCGCCCATTATCCGGTGGATCCAACCGTCCGCTCCGCAGCGGATCTCGGTCGGCGGCGGCGAAGCGTTGATCCTCCAGGTGGACGTGACCGACAACCTGGGCATAGAGAAAGTCGAGTTTTATCTCGATGGGAAAATCCGCACCCGGCTGGAATCCGGGCCGTTTTCCGTCCGCTGGAGCGGGCTGGCGGCAGGCAGGCATACCTCGAAAATATGCGCCAGAGACCGGGTCGGGAATGAAACTTGCACCCAAGAGATCGAAGTAGAGGTAGGCTTGAAAATAAGCGGCGGATTACTATACAATACGCCCGGAGAGGTGGAAACATGATAAAGAATATCAGAATACTGGGGGTTGCCATTTTGGTCTTGCTGATGGCAACCGCATGCGCGCCGGCCAGCCCCTCGTCGGTGATGAACCAGGCGACGGCGCACATCATGACCCTGTATGCCGTCCTGACCAACAGCGCTCCCAACTTGAATACGACTCCGACAAATCCGATCGTCCTCGACACGGATACTCCGGGCATTCCGAGCAACACTCCAACTCTTGCCCCGACCGCAACAGTGGCCGAACTCCCGTCGGTGACGCCGGTGTCGGTTATTCCCACGCCCTGCTACCGGGCGCATTTTGTCAAGGATGTAACCATCCCGGATGAAACCAAGATGGCGGCGGGGGAGACCTTCGTGAAAACGTGGCGGCTGGAAAATACCGGAACCTGCGACTGGCCGGCCGATACCCAGGTGGTGTTCCTTTCCGGAGCGCAAATGGGCGCCCCCTCGTCCCAATCGATCGGAGATGCGGTTGACGTCGGCGAGCAGCGGGACATCAGCCTTACGATGAAGGCCCCGACCGAGGCCGGCACCTACACCGGATACTATATGCTGAAGATCCCGAACGCCGGCCGGTTCGGCATCGGCGACGCCGGCAATGAGTCCTTCTACGTGGTCATCATCGTCAGCAGCAGCAAGAGCCCAACTCCGTCGGTGACCAAAACGGTCGGCACGCCGTTGCCCTCGAATACCCCCACCGTCACGCCATCCAAGACGTCGACGCCCACCGGGTCGCCGACACCGATCCCAACCAATACCCCGACCTGTGTCGGCGGCTATCCGGTCTGCTAGACCGGCCCGAAACGAACCGCTGCACAAGATGCCCGAAAGGGCATCTTTTTTTCCCTCCTCTTTCCTCCCCCGTTTGCCAACCCCCCTCTTGTCCCCCCATATGCCCGCCCTTCTTTTTCCTCCCCCATTTGCTTGTAGACTTTTTTCCTTGGTATGAAAATGATACAAAGCAAATGGGGAGGGGGCGGGCATATGGGGGGACGTGCACTTGGGGGGGGGTGGTTTTTATGCGGAGGTTTCCCTCGATCGAAAGGATGAATTCCCGCTCCCGGGTTATAATCCGCCGCGAATTTGGGATACGGGGGATTCTCTTCAGAAGCTTGGCGCACGGAAATTCCCCCCGGCCATTGGAGTCGAACGGAATGATGTTTCCCAAACCTTCGGTTCCGGTCAGCCTGCGCTGGAATCGAACCTCCTACTTCCTATTGAGCTTGTTCCTGGCGGTGATCGCATTGATCATCGTCGTCTGGTGGCCGCTGGCGGAAGATTACCTCGGCCAGGTCAACCCGGATTACCCGGTCTGGATGCAGGTGGACTGGCTCCTGATCGGCATCTTCCTGGCCATGTCGATCCTGATCATGTGCGGAGCGGACCTGCGCACGGATGCCTGGATCGTATTCGTGGCCACCCTCGGCGGATTGACGATCGAAGCCTGGGGAACCCAGACACAGTTATGGACCTATTACACGAGCGAAAGGCCGCCGTTGTGGATCGTGCCGGCCTGGCCGATCGCGACCCTGGCGATAGACAAAATCTTCCGCGTACTGGCCGCGCTCGCCCGCCGGGTGCCGGAGATCTGGACGACGCGGCTGTTTTGGGCGGTGTTCGGCGGGTTTTCCCTGCTGATGCTGTTCTACACGCGCGGGACGTTCAATAAACCGTTCACCCTCGCCGCGCTGCTCTTGTGCGCTTTGATCATCATCTCGCCGGGCAACCGGCGGCATGCGCTGATCCTCTTCCTGGCCGGGGCGGGCCTGGGATACTTCCTGGAACTGTGGGGCACCACGCGCGAGTGCTGGACGTATTACACCCGCGAAACCCCGCCGCTGTTCGCGGTCCTGGCCCACGGGATGGCGGCGACCGCATTTTGGCGCGCCGGCGTATTGCTCCCCGTGTTCTTCCGGAAACTTCCTGTGATCCGGATCCCGGGCGGGGTACGAACGCAATCGGAAATGCAGGGCGAGTACATCCCGATAACGGAAAGGGGGATAGAGCCACCGGTGATATAGACGTTTTCTAAAAATTCGGCAGCAGAAAAAACATCTCCAAGGGGGAGAATATGGACTCACACGAGCTAAATCTTTCCGAACCTGTTTACTTTGTCACGGCCGCCGTCGGCGGATGGAAGCACCTGTTTGCCAACGAGGCCTGCGCGCGCATCGTGTTCGATTCCCTGGATTATCTCGGCCGCACCCGCAAGCTTGCTTTGTTCGCATTCGTGCTGCTTCCCTCACACTTGAACCTGCTCTGCCGCCCGCGCGCCGCGAGCATCCGCACGGTAGTCGACGGGTTTACCGACTTCACCGCGTCGCGCATGGCCTCCGTGCTCAGGCGGCGCGGGCGCGGTCCGCTCATGCACTATCTGCACGCGCGCTCGGGCGGCGAGGGGCACGGCGCGCCGATCTGGGGGGACGTGCGGATCGAGGAAGTAAAGACCCGCGGAAAATGCAACGCTCTTCTCGACTTGATTCACAACAAACCGGTTTCCGCGCAGTGGCGCCTGGCCGCAATCCGCAGCGAGTACCTGTGGTCGAGTGCCTGCTTCTACGATCTGGGCCGGGAGCCGGTGATACCGGTGATGGATGTAAGGCGGGAGCGGTAGCGTCCCTAGGGAGTCATCCCGAGGCTGCTTCAGCGGCCGAGGGATCGGTAACGCATGGATTGGATAAGCGTGCAATAAAGAAGGAGTCACCGATCCCTCGCCTTCGGCTCGGGATGACGGTCCACACCGGTCATTCCGAGCCCTGACCTTCAGGGCGAGGAATCGGCTGCGCGTGCATACAATCACATGTGTTGCCATCCCATCCTCCCTCCCCAACAGCTTTCATCACTAAACGAGAATCCGCCTCGCCCTCCCCCCTTCCCGTTTTACGGGAAGGGGGGAGGGTAGTTTCGGGTGTTTACAGAGGGATGGTAGTAATGGGAGGGGGGATGGGATGGTTTTTTCGACGCGCATGAATGATGGCAGACATGCTTTGTGGAAGGAGTCGCCGATCCCTCGGGGCCTGAAGGCCGCTCGGGATGACGTTTCCATTTTGATATACAATTTTTACCATGATAACCATCCGTAACCGGTTCCTTCAACTACAACTTGATCCGGATACCGGCACCTGGAATCTGGCCGCCGCTGAACCCGGAACCGCCGTTCTCGAACACGCCCGCATCGGCGCCGGCTTTCATGACGGAAACCGCTTAGTGCGGTGGATGCTCGGGGAGATCCCGGGCAAGCCAAAGACCGGCACACGCCTGGACCCGCATCACGGACGCTGCCGGACTCTCGCGGTGAATGCCGATGCGGGGGGCGGCCTTGCGGTGCGGATCGAATGGAGCCTGCCTCTTGCGCACCCGTTCCTGATTTGGAGGGTGGTCCTGGCCAATTCGGGCACCCGGACGCTGCACGTCGACAGTATCGGCATGTGCCTTGCCGGAGAACGAATGGGAGCCGGCGGCGGCTTGCGGCTGCCGGTGGAACCTGCGCGGCGGACGATGTTTGTCAACGGCTGGCAATCGTGGAGCTGCAGCGGCGGGCGCAAAAGCGGCGACCGCCAGCCGGGGCCAAAACTCGGGCCGATCAACTCGGCAATGCATACCGGCACGCAGCGCCGGTCGTCGGGACGCGCGGGCCATTTCGTCTCGGATATGTTCGCCGCAATCGGCGGCGACGCGGAAGCGGATCAGCTCGTGGCGGGATTTCTCGCCCAGCGCGAGCAATTCGGCACGGTGGAAACGTGGCTGGGCGACGACCTCCTTTCCTTGCGGATCGAGGCGGATGCCGACGGGGTGCGGCTCGACCCCGGCCGAACCCTGGCCACCGATTTCGCCTATCTCGCGCAGGGAGCGCCCGCCGCGGAATATTTCGACGCGGCGGCGCGCGAGAACAACGCCCGCACGCGCCGCGCCGCGCCCGAGGGGTGGAGCTCCTGGTATTACTACTTCACGTCCATCGACCAGAAAAAACTGGAAAGGAACACGGATGCCGCCGCCGCGCTGCGCCCGCGGCTTCCCCTGCGGCTGATCCAGCTCGACGACGGGTATCAGGCCGATGCCGGAAACTGGCTCGAACGCAATTCCAAATTTCCGTCCCGGATGGAGGAAATTTCCGCGCGCATCCAGAAAGGCCGGATTCACCCCCGGCGTGTGGATATCCCCGTTCCTGATTGAAACGGGATCCCGGATTGCCAAGGACCATCCGGATTGGCTGGCGCCCAAGGCGGAAGGGGTGATGTCGAACGTCAAGCTGGCATGGGTGCGCGAAACGCGTTCCCTCGATGTGACCCGGCCGGAAGTCGCGGATCACATCCGCCGGGTGATCCAAACCGCCGTGAAAAAATGGAAGTTTCCGTTCCTGAAGCTGGATTACCTGTATCTTCCGGCGGTGAAGGGCGCGCGGCTCGCGGACCCGGCCGTGACCCGGGCCCAGGCGCTGCGCAAAGCGCTCGAGCAGATCCGCGCGGCGGCCGGTGAACAAACCTTTCTGCTCGGATGCGGCTGCCCGCTTGGATCGGGGATCGGCATTTTCGATGCGATGCGCATCGGTCCGGATGTGGATTCGATCTGGAAGCCGCACCTCTTCCACCATACCTGGGCCGGGCTCGGCGATCCGACCCTGCCATCCGCCTTGAACTCGGTGCGCAACATGCTCGCCCGCGCGCCGCTCCACAAGCGCTGGTGGTGGAACGATCCGGATTGCCTGTTGGCGCGCGATGCGGAAACCCGGCTCACCGCCGATGAGCGGCGCTCGCTCGCGGCGGCGATCGCCCTTTCGGGCGGCATGGTTTTGCTTTCGGACGATCTTGCCGCGCTCTCACCCGCGGCGGTTCGGATGGCGCAATCGATTTTCCCGCCGGTGTACCGCGCCGCGGATTTCCCGGCCGGACGAGGCGAATCGCCGCCTTCGACGGCGGTGCTCCCGATGCAGGGCGCGCTCGGGAAATGGTGGGTGATCGGCGTATTCAACTGGGCGGACCGCCCCGCCGACCGGTTCCTCGACCTTCGGGAACTGACCGGCATTCCCGATGAGCTGTTTGTCTTCTCCTATTGGGATGAAGGGATATTGAAAACCGATGCCGGGCGGCTGCGCCTGGCGAAATTGCCGGCGCACGGGTCGGTGTTGCTTGCGGTCCGGCCGCGCGGAACCGGGATTCAATATCTCGGATCGAATCTGCATTTCACGCAGGGGGCGGAAGTGGCGGAATGGAAGGCGTCCCGCGGTACGCTGCGCGCGGTATTGCGGCTGGGGCGCGAGGCCGACGGCGCGATCTGGCTTGCGCTTCCGGAGGATCCGGTCAAAACTCTATGGAACGGCGCCCCGGTCCGGGTGGAATGCGCGGGGGAAGGCGTCTGGAAAATCCCCGTGCGGATTTCCGGAAAAGGAGTCATCGAGATTCGGACGGGCAACCGCGGGGGACGCAGCTAAAAAGGACCGGCTTGGAAGAATTTATCTTCATCGCAGACTGGGGGCTGTCTATAAAGACCAATCGAACACCCACGTGATCTTCATGCCCGCGTCCGCCCTCGCTTCACAACCACTTCAGCTTATGGAAAAAAGGGAAGCTGGAGAGTTCCGCGAGGGCAGGCGCGGGAATGACGACCAAAATGGGGCAAGGAATCATCCCCGGAAAAATTCGTTTTTCCACTTTTGAGACCGTCCCGGTCAAAGGGTTATCGGTAAGTGGGCCTGCCGGTGCAGGGCACGCGCCTGTTTGCTATCCCGGGGTCGGCGTGGGAAACGGCGTGCCTTCCTCAACAATTACAGAAACGTAAACAAAATCTCCAAAGGCATCTCCCAGCTTATTTCTTAACCTCCACCAGCTTCCATACCAGTAATTAAACAACGGCGCTCTCAATTTAACCGTGATATCCACATAGGCGCCCGGAGAAACGGATTTGGGCAGTTTGGTTTCGGATCCGCGCATCTGCTCGCCGTAGGCGAAGGCGATCGCATACTCGGTTGTCCACGTGCAGACACCGGTGTTTTTCATCCTCCACGTCTTTTTAAAGTCCTCTCCGGGCTTCAAGACCGTCCCGTCGGGGATGGTCACATCGTCGAGGAATTGGGCATCATCGCACCGGGGGCCGGTGGTCGTACCCGCCGGACGGACTGCGGTGCCGGAGGTTTCGATCGTGGGCCCGGGGGTCGGGCCGCCGGCGCCATCGGTGTCGATCGTGGGTTCGGCGGTCGGAGCGCCGCCGGAGTCGACTGTGATCTCGGGAGTCGCATCGGCCGGAGCGGCCGTATCCGGGCTGGAAGATTCCTGCAGCAGGGGAGTGGTTTCCGGAGTCAGGGCGCTGCCGGTCCAGGTTGGAGGGAGGGATTCCTCCGCGGGAATCGTCGGGGAGCCGGTGTTGGCGCCGCATG
The DNA here is from genome assembly GCA_963724345.1 of uncultured Chloroflexia bacterium. Taxonomy (GTDB): domain Bacteria; phylum Chloroflexota; class Anaerolineae; order Anaerolineales; family RBG-16-64-43; genus JAFGKK01. The sequence goes on from CAVRUI010000002.1 coordinate 46,038, forward strand.
CGCTGGACGCAAGGGCCAGGCCCAGCAGAAGGAAGATTCGGAAACAGGTTCGGAGCATGGATCACTCTCCCGTTGTAGTATTCCGTTCCATCACCCGGAAATCCCGGCGGACGTATTTTAATGTCTTTCCGGTTTACCCGCTTAATGAAGCGCCCGGCGCCTAGGTATTGGTGGCCGTCGCCGTCGGCGCCGTGGTGGCGGCGCTTCCCGGAACGGTGATCTTGACGGACACCCACTCCCCAAAGAAAACCCCGTCCGCATTCTTCAAGCGCCAATAGCCTGTTTGGGTTCCGGGGGTGGTCGGAGCCGACAGCCCCACGGATATTTCGACCGTGCCTCCGGGCTCGACTTCCTGGGGCACGTAGGTGATGACGCCGTCCATCCGGGCGCCGCTCGAGTAATCGAGAGCGTAGGCGGTGGTCCAGGGGCAGGTGCCGGTGTTGCGGAGGCTCCACGTTTTGATAAACCCCTCTCCCGGCTGCAATATGGTTCCGTCCGGAATGGACACGTCGCTGATATACATGGAATTATCGCACGCCGGCGGGTTTACCACCGGCGGGCGGGTGGAGGTGCGGGTCACAGTCGGGGTAAGCGAGATCGTTGCGGTGACGGCCGTCGGAGTAAGCGTGATGGTCCCGGTTGGGACCGGAAGCGTTTCGGTTGGCAGGGCCAGTTCGGTCAAAGCCGCCGCCCGGGTGGCTTTTAAATCATCCGCCGAGGGACCGGCACCGCAGGCCGCGAGCCCAAGCGCCAGGACGGGCAGGATTGATAAGCGTCGTAATGTTCGAAGCATTTGTCTCCTTTTCCTTCACATATGGACGAAGGCATTTTATCACTCGTTCGATTGCGGGCTGAAAAATCGGGGATTTGCGGGTTGCCGGCCATCGGAGGGAATGGAAGGGAGACCATGAAGGTCTCGCTGAGAAGAAGGAGTCATTGCGAGGAGCGAAGAGACGAAGCAATCCCCTGCTTTTTCGAAGCGGGAGATTGCTTCGCTCCCTTCGGTCGCTCGCAATGAACTCAGAAGCTCACCGGCCCCTGCAGCATGCCCAGCAGAAGTTTCACCGAGTAGTCCACGTCCGAAAGGTCGACCATTTCCGAGGGCGAGTGCACGTAGCGGCACGGGATGGAAAGGCACCCGGTCGGCACGCCTCCGCGTGAAATTTGAATAATGGAGGCGTCGGTCGATCCGTGCTCGAGGACTTCCAGTTGATACGGGATGCGCTGCGCGGCGGCCGCGGCGGTCATCCATTCGACCACCCGCGGATCGGAGATCATGCGCTGGTCGCGCACCTTGACCGCCGGTCCCTTGCCGAGGGCGACCGCCATCGGCGGGCAGCGCGGGGTGTCGCCGGTCGTGGTGACGTCCACCGCCACGGCGATCTCCGGCTCGAGGTGGAAGGAGGCGGTGGTCGCGCCGCGCAAACCGACTTCCTCCTGGACGGTGAACGCGAACTGCACCTCGTGCAGGGTGCGCTTCAGGCGGCGCATGGTCTCGATCAGGATCGCCACCCCGATCCGGTCGTCCATCGCCTTGGCGATCAGCCGGCTGCCGGCTTCCGCGTACGGGCGGTCGAACACCGCCATATCGCCCACCCGGACGGGGCAGGTCTCGCGGTCGGACGCGCCGACATCCACGTACAGGTTGGAAAGCTGCGGCGTGCGCTTGTTGTCTTCACGCTCCTCGACGCCGATTACGCCGGGACGGCCGGAGGCGAACCGGACGCGGCTCCCGACGCAGTTGGCGGGGTACACGCCGCCGACCGGAGCCACGCGCGCAAATCCGTGGTCGTCGATGTGCGAAACGATCAGCCCGATCTCGTCCATGTGCGCCGCCAGCATGATCCGGCGGCCGGATTTGGCCTTGGCCTTCACCACGCCGATCAGGTTCCCGAGCGCGTCTTCGGTGATGTAATCGCATTGGCCCTTGATCTCGGCCCGCACGATCTGGCGCAGTTCGGCTTCCCGCCCCGAGGGGCCGTAGCTTTCGGTCAGCTTGCGGATCAATGCTTTCACGGGATTTTCTCCTTCCAACCACCCCCGGATTGCCGGGGGATGGTCTTTCTAGGAAATGGACCAGATCATCACGTCGTCGACATCCGCGGAGGCCAGCAGAGTGCCATCGGGAGAGAAGCCGATGCAGACCGCCATCGCCGCCGCTTCCCCGACGAGTTGCCAGTTGGCGGTGTAGCGCAGCCGGATGGCGGGATCGTGAAAATTTCCGCCGGTGACGAGCAACGACCCGTCGGGTGAAAAGGCGACGGCATTGGCGATATCCTCGAACGTCTTCAGGATTTTCCCGTCCGCCGTGTTCCATACCGTCACGGCGCCTTTGGAGCACCCGAAGGCGTCGCTGACCGAGCAGGAGATCGATGCCAGGAGCGATCCTTCCGGAGAAAGCGCGATCCGGTTGGCCTGCCGGCCTTTTTGAAAGGTCAGGAGCAATGTGCCGTTCGTAGAATCCCAGATCCGGATCCGGCCGTCGGTGCCGGAGCTATAGAGCCGTTTCCCGTCGGGTGAGTAGGCCAGGTCGAGGACGTTCTGCCCGGTCACGGGCAATTCCTGGATCACCTTCCAATCGGATGTGTCGTAGATCCAGATCGCTCCATTGGGGTACACCCCCAGCCCGCCGAGCGCGAGCTGTTTTCCATCGGGAGAATACGCGAGGGTGTAGGCGGTGCCGGTTCCCTTCAGGGTGGAGACGGGTGTTTTCGCATCGACATCGATCACGTAGCCGCGGAAATCCTGCCCCGGGTTGTCGACGACGTACGCCGCCTGCCGACCGTCCGGAGAGAAGGCCGCTTCCCAGACAATCACCGTCGACCCTGCAAGGTTAAAGATTTGCTCCTGATCCGGCCACCACAGGCTGACAAGGTTGTCGCTGCCGGGCCCGTTGCCGGAAGCAATCAACATCCGGGTGCTATTGGGAGAAAAGACCGTCGACCGGGTATTGGGATGCGGCATCTGGAACGCCTTCGCGAGATTCCCCGCGTTTCCGGCGTGGATCACGGAGCGCGGCGTGGCGGTGATGGTCGGCGTGAGCGTGAACGTGGCAGTGGGAGAGTTGGTGGGAGTCCGGGTTTCGGTCGGAAGAGGCGATTGGGTGGCGGTCGGTTGCGGAGTAGCGCTCGGCAGTACGGCCGGGGTCGTGCCCGGTTGAGACGAGCAGGCCGCGAGGAAAAGGAACAGACCGCAGATCCAGCGATTCATAATATCCCCATCCCTTTTTCCATCAGGGCAACCCGCGCCGGCCGAGATCTTCCAGCGCGCCGCGCACCAGAGCGATCAGCGCGCGCCAATCCGAGACCCGCGCCGTGGAAACCGGCCCGTGCAACGAACGGCAGGGGACGGAGACGGAGACGCTGGGGATGCCCGCCCGCGCCAGGTGGATCGCGCCGGCGTCGGTTCCCCCGCTGCCCGGCTGGCGGATCTGATACGGGATCCCGCGCTTCTCGGCCGCATCCCGGAGCAGGCGGACCAGGCGCGAGTCGGAGATCGTCCCGCGGTCGAAGACGTAGATCGCGGGGCCGCCGCCGAGCTTGGTGTTGTAGGCGGTGTTCTCGCTTCCGTCCCACATCGGCAGATCGAGAGCCGGGGTGGCGTCGAGCACGATCGCCAGTTTCGGATCCAGGGCATGCGCCGCGACCCGCGCTCCGCGCAGGCCGATTTCCTCCTGGGTGGTGAAGGCCGCCGCAAGCTCCACGCCCGGCGGCGGGTCGATGGCCAGTTCGATCAGCGCGGCGACGCCCAGGCGGTCGTCCAGCGCCTTGCCATGGATGACGCCCCGTTCCGCATGGAAGGCCGCGGCGAATGCCGCCCGGTCGCCGGGTTTGAGGGCGGCGGTGGCGCCCTCCTTATCCTTGGCGCCGGTGTCAATCGTCATGGAATCTTGTTTAATCGGGTGGTCGCGTTCTTCCTTTTCGGTCAGGTGGATCGGCTTGACGCCGATCACTCCGGGAATACTATCCTTGCCGATCCGGACCGGTTTGCCGGGAAGGGTTTGTTCGTTCACGCCGCCGACGGTCTCGAATTTCCACAGCCCGTCGCTTCCGGCCTGCATCAGGACCAGCCCGACTTCATCCATATGGGCGGCGACCATCACCCGCATCCGGGTTTTGCCGCGGGTCCGGCAGGCGACCAGCAGGTTGCCCAGCGCGTCGACCTTGAAGGATTTCAATTTTTCCCTTGAGCGCTTCGAGGATGATCCCGCGCACGGCCGTTTCGTCGCCGGAGACTCCGCATGCTTCACTCAGCCGGCGCAGGAGGGGCAGCCCCCCGCCGAGCGGCGCGGGGAGGGCGGCGGCTTTCGTTTTTTTCCCGGGAACGGATCGCGCCCGCCCCGCGGATTTGGCGGCCGGTTTCTTTGAAGCGGATTTGCGGTGCTTGGTGGGTGTCATCCGCCTACTCCCATTTCAAATCGGGCAGGAATTTATCGTCCAATGCGGCGGCCATTTCCGCCAGGAGCCTGCCGGTCTGGCGGATATCCGCGAGCGCAACGGTTTCAATCGCCGAGTGCATGTAGCGCAGCGGGATGCCGATCACCGCGGTGGGGATGCCTTCCGCCGTCACCTGCATCGCATACGCGTCGGTACCGGAATGCTGCGGCATCACCTCGAGCGCATACTTGATCCCGGCTTTGGCCGCGGCCTGTTCGAACGCCCGGCACAGCGCGGGATGGGCGTTCGGCCCGATCCCGATCGTCGGTCCCTCGCCGATCGGGAAGGTCTTGTATTCGGAAAGGCCCGGTCCGGACGCGAAGGTGACGTCCACGGCGACGGCCAGGTCCGGTTTGACGGCAAAAGCGGAGGTCGCGGCGCCGCCGAGTGTTTCTTCCTCCTGGACGGTGGCCGCCGCGATCACATCCCAGCGGTGCGGGCGGGAGGCCAGCTCATCCAGGCAGACGGTGAGCGCGGCCACCCCGGCCCGGTCGTCGAGGGACGGGCCGGTGAGGCGTCCATTGGCCAGTTCGACCGGCTCCTGCGCGAAGGAGACCGGGTTTCCGATGCGGATGAGCCGGGCGGCTTCCGCGGCGGGCAGGCCGGTATCCAGCCAAAGATCCTGCAGGCGGGCGGTGTCGGCCTTCCGGTCGGGCGGCAGAAGCGCATCCGGGGGGAGGACGGCGACGGCGGAGACCGGTTCGTGCCCGTGGATGGTGAACGGCTGGCCGGGAAGGATGCGCGGATCCAGGCCGCCGATCTCGGCCACCCGGCAGAATCCGTCGACCACCTGGGCGATCATCAGGCCGATCTTGTCCATGTGGGCGGTCAGGAGGATTTTGGGGCGGGGGGCGCGGCCGGTGCCGGGCTGAAGCGCGTGCAGGCTGCCGAGGCGCGAGACGCTTTGTTTGGGGGCGGACTTCCTCCAGGCGGCGGCGACCACGGCGCGGACGGGCGCCTCGAACGCCGAAAGGCCTTGCGCCCGGAGGAGGGTTTTCAGGTGCTCCGAAAGCGCTTTATCGTCCATAGTTTTCGATCATAGCAGACCGCCGGGGGAAAGGCAACTTATCCGGAATCCACGAAGACACACGAAGAAGATCGGAAGGACACGAAGAAATCTTTTTGAAAAAGACAACAAACTTCGTGTCCTTCGGGTTTTTCTTCGTGTGTCTTCGTGGATTCCGAGAAAGCCTATGCTATACTTTCGTCCCATTAAGTCGGAGAACGTGCAATGGCCAAGTATCGGATTGCCTGGATGCCCGGAGACGGGATCGGGCAGGATGTGATGGAAGCGGCGCGGATCGTGCTGGACCAGGTCCGATCTGGATGCGGAGTATCCGCCGGCCGACATCGGCTGGGAATTCTGGCGGCGGGAGGGCGACGCGCTTCCGCAGCGCACGATCGACCTCTTGAAGACGTGCCACCTGCGCGCTGTTCGGCGCGATCACCTCCAAGCCCAAGGAGGAGGCGGCCGCCGAGCTGAATCCCGAGCTGCGCGGCAAGGGGCTCACCTACCGCAGCCCGATCGTCCGCCTGCGCCAGCAGTTCGACCTGTACATGAACCTGCGCCCGTGCAAGGCGTACCCCGGCAATCCGCTCAACTACCGCGAGGGGATCGACCTGGTGGTGTTCCGCGAGAACACCGAGGACCTGTACGCCGGGGTGGAATTCCACCCGCTGCCGCCGGACGTGCGCGCCGCGCTCGAAGCGCGCAGCCCGGCGATGGCCGCCTTCCGCTCGAGCGCCTCGGAGGATATCGCGCTCTCGTGCCGGATCCTTACGCGGCGCGGCTGCCAGCGGATCGTGCGCGCCGCGTTCGAGTACGCGCAAAAGCGCGGCTACCCGACCGTGACGCTGGTGGAAAAACCGAACGTGGTGCGCGAAACCTCCGGCCTGATCACGCGCGAGGCGCGCAAGATCGCCGCCGAGTACCCGGCCATCCCGCTGTGGGAAGCCAACGTCGACGCGATGACGATGTGGCTGATCAAGAATCCGCAGGAGTACGGCGTGCTGGTGACGACCAACATGTTCGGCGACATCCTCTCCGACCTTGCGGCGCAGCTGGTGGGCGGGCTGGGGTTCGCCTCGAGCGGCAACATCGGCGACGGGTTCGCCGTCTTCGAGCCGACCCACGGCTCGGCGCCCAAATACGCCGGGCAGTACAAGGTCAACCCGATCGCCACCTTCCTGGCGGCGAAGCTGATGCTGGAATGGCTGGGCGAAACGGAAAAGGCCGCGGAGCTCGAGAGTGCGGTGGCCGGCGTGATCAAGGCCGGGCGGGTGCGCACCTACGACATGGGCGGGGTCAGCAGCACGATCGATGTGGCGAAGGCGGTGGTGGAGAGGCTGTAAAATCCACGAAGGACACGAAGAAAGATCAGAAGAACACGAAGAATTAATGTTTAAGAGCAAAACCTCTAGCGGCCGGTTAATGGATTGGATGGAGCTCACTTTATGGGCATCAGTCCGAGCGGCGCAACCGCGAGGAATCAGGACAATTCACGCACTAGGCTGCTTTCCCCGTACCGGTCTTCCTCGCCAAAAATTTATAAACCCATAACTTCCGTCGGGGGAAATATAGTTAGGTCATACGACCCATTCCCAACCTGTCCATCTCCGTTCCACCCCCAGCATTTCATTTTATTGCTGTCTAATAAATAACAAATCGTATACGTCTGCATGTCGATTTTGACGATATTATCCGTTTCTCTGCCAATGAATACCGGAACGTTGCTGTTTTTCTTGTCCCCTCCCCCAATTGGCCGAAAAAATTATCCCCCCAACAGTAAACGGAATTATGGTTTGTGACCACACAGGCATTATCATACCCCACGGTTAATGATTTTACGGCTCCGTCTACTCCGGTGACGTCCACCGCGCCCGCGCCGTCGGTATGAGGAATTCCTTGACTGTTCATGCCCTCCCCGACACGTTCTGATTTTCGCGGGATTCTAATCGACCTGCGTCCAACTACATCAATCTCCTCTAGTCGACTTCCACTACCTCGCGATCGGCCGTACGGTGGATATGGCTGACATCGCATGAACGGGAACGCCATCGGGATCTTCGGAGAATCTTTACCGCGAGGCGGATCATTCAGTTCGCGGATTACCGGACAGGCGATCGGTATGTCTAAGGCATCGTTCCCCGAGAACAATAAGAGCGATCACGCGATCTAGCGGTCAGGCCGTCCGTTCGATTCAATCATCGCAATATCATCCGTTCTCCCCCATTCCGAACCCTTCGCATCAGTGGATTACCGCTCGCCCAACCTCGTCCAACTCCACCGGGAAACCAATTCGTGAACGGAAATCTTGTTCAGTTCGGATTTTGAATTCCACCGAACGGCTGATCGTCCATCCCCGCGGGCTCCCCGGTCCAACCCTTATCTTCGCGAACCCATAGCTTATGGGAAATTCCGGTGCGCTTGTCGCGCTCGAGGCTCGGGGTCGGATGACATTACGGCTCAGGCGTGCCGGGGTGTCGGTCGGGACATCCGTCGGCGTTGCGGTCGGCGGGGGAGTATCGGTCGGAGGTGGCGCGCGGGTGTGCGTGGGCCGGGGCGTCTCGGACGGGATCGGCGTGAGGGTCGGCGTGGGCGGAGTGAACGCGGTATGGGTCGGCGTGAAGGTGAGCTGAGGCCCGAGCGGGGGCGTGGGGGTGGCGGGCAGCGGGAATTGCCGCGTGGGAATGACGGGCGCCGTGTAGCTCGGAGTGACGTTCTGGGTGGGCGTGGGATGGAGGATGATCAGGAAGACGGCCGAGCAGTAAAAGGGGATCGTCGCCGCAATGATCCCGCCCAGAATGGCGTACAGCAGCGTGCGGGAACGCGGGGCCGGCGCTCTTTCGGTCATCCACGGAATTATACCCGCCCCACGGGAAGCGCGGATGCGGACTAAAGGGTTGGTGACCCGGCCCGACCAGTTGTGCTACAATATTTTTATGGGCCGCAAACGCGTGATGATCGTCGAAGATCAGCGGGAAATCGCGCGGATGATCCATAGCGCGATCCAGCTGATGGATCCGTCGCTGGACGTGATCGACACCCTCTCGGCGGAGGAGGCCTCGCTGGAGCTGGCCGAACACGGAGCGGACCTGATCGTGATCGACGTCCGTCTGCCGGGCATCAGCGGGTTGGAGCTGGTCGAGCGCTGGCAGATCCAGAAAGTCAACATCCCCGTCATCGTCACAACCGGTTTTTCCGAACCCGCGATCCGCGCGCTGGCCGAGCGGCTTGGCGTGCGCGCCTTCTTCAATAAGCCCCTCCCGATGGAAGAGTTCCTGTTCGCCGTGCGCTCGATCCTCGCCGGCGAGAATTTCCAGCCCAGCGAAGACCGCGCCGCAAAAGTGCTGACCGACCTGCGCCAGAAGCTGGACGCGGACGCCGCCTGGCTGTGCCAGGAAGGCGGGCAGGCGACCCACCGCGCCGGCGACGTGCTCGAGGTGATGGAAGAGGACATGGAAGCGGTCCAGCATTCCATTGCCGCGGTCCTGCACCGGACCGTGCCGTTCCTGGGCAAGATCCAGGAGGATCCGCCCTCGATCTTTCACGTATCGGGCGAGAAGCGGCAGATGATCGTCGCGCCGATGCCGAGCGGGCCGAGCCTGGTGGTCTTCCTTTCCAAGGCGACCCCCGCCCAAGCCCTGTTCGACGAATTAACCGACGCCGTCCGCCGGCTCGAGAAAATATTCCACACCGACCGACTGATGCAGGAAGCCTCTTCCGGAGTGGTGCCTATGCCTGATTGGGTTCAGCAGACCGTGGGCGGAGAGATTCACGAGCCGGAATGGAACCTCGGCGAACAGCTCGTGGAATCGCAGGATGCGAAGACCTTCTGGGACGACGCGGTCCTGGAGGCGGGCGGTTTCCTTTCGCCCGGCAAACTCACCTTCGACGAAGCCGAAAAACTCGGCCTGGCCCCCGAAGACGGCGCGCCCGCGCCCTACCGCGTTTTCGATTAGATCGCCTCATCCCCGCCGCAAGGTCCTGTGCTACAATTCCCGCGCGCAACATACAGTGGGGCGTGGTGCAACGGCAGCACACCGGACTTTGAATCCGTGGATCTAGGTTCGAAACCTGGCGCCCCAGCCTCTATGGAAACGAAGACTCGAAGACTTCGAAGAGGTTTGCGAATCTCTGGGTCGGGAAGTCTTCGTTTCTTTTTCGCCAAAAGTGCCCGAACGACAACCGGCCGATCCGGCGCAAAGGAAAATCGCATGACACTTCGCACAGTCATTCTCGCCGCCGGGCTGGGGACCCGGATGAAATCCCCGCTCCCCAAGATGATGCACCCGCTGTGCGGCCGGCCGATGGTGCTCCTGGCGCTCGACATCGCCAAATCCGCGAGCGCCGAACGGCCGGTCCTGGTGGTCGGCCACGGGGCGGAAGCGGTGCGGGCCGCGGCCGGGGAGCAGGCCGAGTTTGTCGTGCAGCCGGAACTGCTGGGGACGGCGGATGCCGTCCGCCGGACGGAGCGCGTGCTGCGCGGAAAAGCGGAATACGTCATCGTGTTCTACGGCGATATGCCGCTCTGGCGGCCGGAAACGCTGAAGAAGCTTGCCGAGGCGGGAAAAAACATGGCCGGACCGCTGGCGATGCTGACCGGCATCGGAAAAGACGCGCGCTTCTTCGGGCGGGTGATCCGCGACAATGCCGGGAACGTTTCGGAAATCGTCGAGGATGCCCACCTCACGGCGGAACAGAAAGCGGTCAAGGAGATCAACCTGGGAGCGTATTGCTTCCGCGCCGGATGGCTGTGGGAAAAACTGGCGCAGGTGCGCCCCTCCCCGAAGGGCGAATACTACCTGACCGATCTGGCGGCGATCGCGGCGCGCGAGGGCGGCGTGACGGCGATCCACGTCGCGGACGAGGAGGAATGGATCGGGATCAACACCCGCGCGCACCTGGCGGAGGCGGAAGCCATCCTCCGAAAACGCATTAACCGGCGCTGGATGGACGCGGGGGTGGGGATGCAGGATCCGGCGACAACATATATTTCGCTGGACGCCGTGATCGGCGAAGACACGATGATCCTCCCCAACACGCACCTCGAGGGGAAAACGGCCGTCGGCCGCGGTTGCGCGATCGGACCGAACACCATCCTGCGCCGCAGCACGATCGGCGACCGCTGCAAGGTGGAGTGCTCGGTGGTGGAAGATGCGACCCTCGAAGACGATGTTTCCATCGGGCCGTTCGGGCACCTGCGGACGGGGACGTACCTCGAACACGGCGTGCACATGGGCAACTTCGGCGAGGCGAAGAACTCGCGGCTGGGCGCGGGCGCCAAGATGGGCCACTTTTCCTACCTCGGGGATGCGACCGTCGGGGCGGGGGCCAACATCGGGGCCGGGACGATCACCTGCAATTACGACGGCCAGCAGAAACACAAGACCGAGATTGGCGAGGGCGCGTTCATCGGGTCCGATACGATGCTGGTGGCGCCGGTGAAAATCGGGAAGGGCGCCAGGACCGGCGCCGGGTCGGTGGTCACGCACGACGTGCCGGATGAAACCGTGGTCGTGGGCGTGCCGGCCAAGACGTTCAGGAAAAAAACAACCGTCGCCGAAAAGATGCCGAAGAAATCCGCCGAGAAATCCACCAAACGGAAAAGCCGCAAATAACCCCTCCCCCCTGAGAGGTAATTTCCTTCCGATGGTTCTAATCCCCCCATCCCGAAGGGTTGGGGGGAAGTGAATTTGGGGGGAGGGAAGGTTTGGAATGCCAGAAATTCGATTGACTCCCGAGCAACAAAAACACTTGATCGCCGAGGCGCTCACGGCGCGAAAGCACGCCTACGCGCCGTATTCCAAATATCCGGTGGGCGCGGCGATCCAGACCAAGGCTGGAAAAATATATCCCGGCGCGAATGTGGAAAACGCCTCCTACCCGGTCGGGCTGTGCGCCGAGCGGGTGGCGCTCTTTTCGGCCGCGGCGGCGGGCGAACGCGGGTTCCGCGCGATCGCGGTCGTCACCCGGGACGGGGCGGCGCCGTGCGGCGCGTGCCGCCAGGCGCTTGCGGAATTCGGGCTCGGGCTGGAAGTGATCCTGGCCGATGAGAAGGGGGAGATCCGCGAGGCGACCACGCTGGATAGGCTGCTGCCGTGGCGTTCGGGGGGAAGGAAATAATTTCTCACCGCAGAGACGCAGAGAGCGCGGAGAATTTCTCACCGCAGGGGACGCGAAGACGCGAAGAAAATCATTGATTATGTAATAGCGGAAGATCCTGAGCCGGAAAGACAACGACCTGAAATAATTCCATAGTGAGCCTGTCCCGAGCCGTATAAACATCGCCGTCGAGTCGCCCGTCGGGCTAAAGCCCTGCCTTATATCATGCAAGCCCAGGCGGGCTCCCGTATTGTGTGCGTGGGGTTTCAAGCCCGGCGCGATCCCCTCGGTAACATCATGCCTGCGCCTGCCCTCGCGAAGCATTCCGGCTCGCCTCTGGTTTATGAGCCGGAATGAATGCACAGCGAGGGTGCTCGTAGCAGGCATCCACGAGAATCAGAAAAAAATTTTATAGAGATCGATATGGATCCCGGCCTAAACCACGCCGGGATGACGATCATTCGTCATGCCCGAGCCTGCCCTCGCGGAGCATCCCGGCTCGCTTCTGTTTCATGAGCCGGGATGAATACGAAGCGAGGGTGTACTTATCGGGCATCCAGTAGCATCACGAAGTGTTTCCTCTAGAGACATTTCTGGATCCCCGATAAGAGCACTCGGGGATGACGAGTAAACCCGTTTGAAATAATGGATTCCGGCTAGGACCAGAGGGCAGGCGCGGGAATGACGACCGCTCGGGCAGATCGTCATGCCTGAGTGATCATAGCAGGCATCCAGTAGCGGACTTATGTAGAGAAGTATGCGTGAAGGACGCTATGGATCCCGGCTAAACCACGCCGGCTGCACGAGGGCAGGCGCGGGAATGACGACCGTCGGGCTGAAGCCCTGCCTTATGTCATGGAAGCCCGAGCGGGCTTATGTGAGAAGTATGCGTGAAGGACGCTATGGATTCCCGCTTAAACCACCCCGCTGCGCGGGGCAGGCGCGGGAATGACGAGCAAACCGCTTATGAACCACGCCGGGATGACGGACCGCGCCGATCATTAAACGTTATCCCTTCCCCATTACGGCTTTCAGCCTTCGCACGAGCGGTTCCTTCAACAGAGCCGTCTGGCCGCGGCGGTAGGGGATCGTGTTCCAGTTGCGGACGTCGAAGGGGAGTTCGGAAAGCGGGGTGGAGCAGATGTGGACGGTGGGCTTCTTGAGCGCGTGCGCGTACCCGGCTTCGTAGAGCACGTTGGGCTTGGCTTCCGAAAGATCGACGATCACCGCCACGCTCGAAGTGATCAGGCGTTTGATCTCCGCGACGATATCGTCCGAGAATTCCTTGAGGTCCACCCGTTTGCACTCGGCGCCGACCTGCTCGGCGGCGTGCGACATCGCGATGAAGTAGGTGTCGTCGTACTCGCTGGCGAACGGCATCGCGGCGAAGATCATCCGCTTCGAAGAGGCCGGCTCGGGCGCGGGCCGCGGCGCGCGGCGCGGGGGAATTCGCGCGCCTTCCGCGCCAACCCGCGCTTTCCCCTTGGCGGGTTCCGGCCGGGGCGCGGTGGGGACGGCGGGCTGGCCTTCCTGCGGCTGGTGGAACATTTTCTGGAGCGTGGGCACGACCGCGTCCATTTTGACGACGCCCCGGCGCTTGTAATTTTTCTTCAGATCCGGCATCACGATCAGCGCCTGGTCCGCGCCGGTGGCCTTTTTATACAGCTGGACCTGGTGGAAAGCGCGGGCGGTGTTGCCGCCGCGCGGATCCCACATCTTCACCTCCAGGACGATTTTTTCCCCGTGCGGGCCGGTGACGATGAAATCCGGACGCAGGCCGCCGATCGACGGCTGGCGCCGGTAGGCGATGTGCGCATCCCGCAGGATGTTTTCCAGCTGGTTTTCAAATTTTTTTGTGCACATGCGCAATCTCCATGGTTCACAAGCACACAGGAAAAATTCTCACCGCAGAGACGCAGAGGACGCAGAGAAATTATTATAAAAAAATCTCTGCGACCTCTGCGTCTCTGCGGTCAGAGGGCGGGTTTTGTCTTTACGGCCATGAGACGTAGACGACTCCCAGCGCGAGGCGGTCGCCCGCCTGCACCCGGATCAGGCGCGCGGCGGGATCGTCCGGCCCAACCTCCGCCGGGCACCAGTTGTAGGGAGCCGAGACGATCAGGAAATAACTCCCCGGCGGCACGTTGGTGAAGGCGAAGTTGCCGTAGGCATCCGAACGCCCGGTGATATCCCCGCGGGCCGGATCCGGCCCGGCCAGGAAGGACGGCATCGCATCGCGGTTATCGCCCCCGGCCGGAGTCAGATAGAACATCGTCCCGGAAATGACTTTATGGATCGTGTAGGAATACAGCGCGCCGGAAAGAGAAGACAAGCCCGGGTCCGGCGCGGGCGCGTCGGAGGGCGGCATCGGCGTAAGCAGGGTCTTGGCGGAGTCGGTCGCGACCGGGCCGAAGTATTCACCATCGGCCGGGTAGGGGCCTTCCCCCGCGGCGGCGGTGGAGGACGCCTGCGCGCAGGCGGCAAGCGTCGATCCCAGCAGCAGAATTCCAATAAGCGAACGCTGTCATCACGGAAGCGCGCGGGTGAATACGCGGTGGGCCATGAACTGGTCGCCGCTGACGTTCTTGTAGTAGGTCAGCTGGACGTAGCCGTCGATCGGCTGGCTCGAGCTCTCGATCCGCAGCGACCCTTCCCAGTTGTTGGGCAGGCCGTTCTCGGCCTCGGCGCTGTCGGTCCCGGTGCCCAGCCGGTGGTTGCGCTGCAGGCTGCTCGCGCCGGGCAGGACCAGGCCGGTGATGATGATCTCATCCGCCGCGTCGACCACGCCGTCGTGGTTGATGTCGCACGAGGCGACGGGGCAGTTGCCGTTGGTGGCGGGAATGTAGTGCAGGGTCAGGACGGTCGAGGAAGCGCCGAGGTTGCGGATCCCGACGACGCTCGCGAACCCGTTCGGCAGGACCTTGGCCACCAGCGGGACGAACATCACCCGGTCGGTGCCGCCGGCGCGGACCGCCTCATAGGCCGAGGCGCCGATCACGCCGGTCGGGGAATTGTAGTAGCGCATCTGGACGATCGCCGCGAGGGTCGCTCCCGGCGCCTGCACCTCGCACGTCCCGGCCCAGGCGACCGGGTAGAGTTGCGCGTCGCCGATCGGATTGAAGGAATACGATCCGTTGGTCGCGATGGCGGATGGGATTGGTGAAATCGAGTCCGGCGGGCGTGTTGCCCCAGATGGTCCGGCAGTGCATCGCCAGCGCGCCGGCCGCGATTTCCGCGCCGCCGATGTTCTGGACGGTGATGACCGTGCTCATGCCGTTCTCCAGGCGCGAGAAGAAGATCGGCACGATCCACTCCGGGCCAAGCTCCTCCTGCGGGAAGGCGTTGAAGGTCTGGAGGATGTCGGGCCCCTGGAAGAAGTTGGAGACGACGGTGATTTTCTTCGCGTTCAGCGCGGTGACGACCGCCGAGCCGATCCAGTTATCCGGCAGGTTGGTCTCCGCGGTGAGGTCGTAATAATAGGAAACACCGGGCGGAATGGCCGCGACCGTGCGGGTGTAGCTGCCGCTCGAGCCGGTGTTGGGGATCAGGTCGATTGTGACCGTGACCGCCTCGGCGTCCGCGTTCTGGATGATGATCTGGCTGTTGCCGGTGCCGGAAAGCGTGAAGCGGTTGCGGGCCACGAGCGGGACGTAGTAGACGGAATGCCCCTCGAGGAAGCCGGTGTAGGCGCCCTGGGTCGGGGTCTGGCCGCGGGCCTGGATCTGGACGATCGCGCCGACCGGCCGGTCGGAGGCGATCACGACCGAGCCGCGCCCGGGCTGCATGGTCGGATCGAAATACTGTTTGATCTGGATCGAGCCGCCGTTGGGCGGCAGGCTGAAGCTGAGGTTGCCGGCCGAAACGCCCGGCCAGCTCGCGCCGCTTTCCAGGAGGTAGGAGATCGCGCCGGTGGCGGGATTGTCTTTATCGAGATTGACCAGGGTGAAGTTGGTGCTGAGCTGCTTGGCGGTGGCGGCGGCGTGCGCCGGGAGCGGCGCGGAAAGCGCGAGCGCGGCCAGAACCGCGGCGGCGGCGAAAAGTGTTTTGCGGTGGATCATGAGTCTCTCTCCTTCTTAATGGCCGGAGGAATAGACAGGATTTACAGGATTTTCTCAGGATTTACAGGATTTGTTTTTTTGTTGAAAAACCGTGTCAATCCTGAAAAATCTTATAAATCCTATCCAGCGCCCTCCATCCATTCGCTTTTTGTTTCGGTTGAACAAGCATCCGTTCCACGGCCGTTTGGATCTCGGCCGCCTTCTCTATCACCTGCTCTACAATATCATACCTGCTTGAAATTTCCCACTTTACACATGTCATCCCTGGAGCCCAGGTCATCCGACCTCCCGCTCGCGATGCTTCGATCGCGAAGACCCCTCGATCCCATGCATCCTGCTCGGAGCCGATCCTTCGGACGCTCAGACCGCGTCCTCAGGATGACACCACTTCCGCATACACATCCAGAATCCGGCGCGCGATCACGGGCCAATCGTACCGCCCGCGCACTCCCGCCGCGGCCGCGCGCCCCATCCCGCGGCGCAGATCCGCGCGTTCGATCAAATCCTGCATGGCGGCGGCCAGCGCCGGCGGATCCTCCGGCGGGACGAGCGTGCCCCAATCCGGATTAAGGACCTCGGGGATTCCGCCGACGCGCGAGGCGACGCAGGGCGTGCCGGAGGCGAGCGCTTCGAGCATCGCCACGCCCTGGCCTTCTTCGCGCGAGGGCAGGACGAACAACCCGGCCCGCCGCATCCAGCGCGCGACTTCCGCCGGGACAAGGCTCGCCGGTGAAGCGGACGAAACCGGACGAACCGGACGAAACGGCGAAGCGCTTCCAATTCCATCCGCTGCGGTCCTTCGCCGATCACGACCAGCCGCCAATCCGGGTGGCGGGGACGGAGGAGCGCGAAAGCTTGGATCAGATCGGCGACTCCCTTGCGTTCGATCAGCGAGCCGGCAAACAGCACGACCGGTTCGCGTGGATTTCCATTCGGCGCAAACAGCGCGGCATCCACGCCGTTGGGGATCACGGTTATCTTCCGCGGATCGACGCCCTGCGCGGCGGCCTCATCGGCGAGCGCCCCGCTCAGCGCGATCACCCGGCGCGCGCGGCGCAGCGCGCTGCGCCCGAGTGCGCCGAAGAGCGGCATCCGCATCGCCTTGTACACGTCGCTGCCCTGCACGGTGCAGATCATCGGCTTGCGGTGGAGCGGCGCGGTGAGGGAGGCCGCGAACGCGGAAAGGGTCCAGTGGGCGTGGATCAGGTCGCAGCCGCGCGCGAGCCGCGCGATCGCGAGCGCATGCGAAATAAAAAACGGGAACACGGCCAGGCGGCCGAGCTTGCGTTCCTTCCACAACACCGGCAATCCGCCGGGCGTTTCCAGAAGAAGTTCCCATCGCTCCGGCAGAAGATAGCGCGGCCGGAAAATTTCGATCGCCCTCCAGCATCTCGTGCGTTTTCGCGCCCGCGACTGTGCGGCGCGACGACGCGCACCTTCGCCCCGAGCGCGGCCAATGCGCGGCAGCCTTCATATATGAAGGTGCCGCGGTAATCTCCTTCCCAGCGCGGGAAGGACGTGGTGGCGACGAGGATGGCGGGCATGATCATTTTCCACTTTTTGCCATCCCATCTCTCCTCCCCCTCGTTCCCCCTCCTCCCTTCCCGTATTACGGGAAGGGAGGAGGGGGATGTCCCGAGCGCAGCGAGGGACAGGGGGAGGTGGGATGGGATGGTCGCTAGCGTTTGTTCTTCCTTTCCTTCTGTCCTAACCTCCTACCCCCTGTCCTCCCGGCAAAAACCGCCGGGACGACATCCCCCTCCCTCCTTCCCTTTACAGGGAAGGCGGGAAGGGGAGAGGGGAGGTCAGCGTTTCCTTTTCCCTTCCAGCTCCATCCGCCGGGTGCGGAAGAGTTCCTCTTCCAGAATCCGGCGGTTGAATCCGATCAGGTCGGCGACGAGGCCGATGCAGAAGACGACCACGCCGACGATCAGGAGGACCGCGGCGAGGATGACCGACTGGACGTGCCCGGCGCCGAAACCGGACGCGGCGAAATACAAATAGCGCACGCTGAGCGCGAGCCCCGCCAGGAGAAACAAACTGCCGAGGATCGAAAACACGCGCAGCGGGCGGTACATGACGAACGAGCGCAACAGGGTCGCGCCGGAGAATGATAGATATTGCAGGATGCCCTTTGCCAGGCGCGAGGGACGGGCGGGCGGATTGGTCCGCACCGGGACGAATTCCACCGCTTCGCGGCGCGCGCCGGCCTGGATCAGCGTTTCGAGCGTGTAGGAATAGCCGCTCATCACGAGCGTCCGCAGCGCGGCGTCGCGCGAGAAGGCGCGGAAGCCGCTGGCGGCGTCCGGCGTGCGCATCCCCGCGACCCAGCCGATCAGCGCGCTGCCGAAGCGCTGCAGAAGGCGCTTGCCGGGCGAGAACCATTTGAGCGCGGCGACTCCGCGATCGCCGACGACCAGCGCGGCGCGGCCGGCGAGGATCGGCGCGATCAGCGCGGGAATATCCTCCGCGAAATATTGATTGTCGGCGTCGGTGTTGACGATGATATCCGCCCCGAGCGCGAGCGATTCCTCGAGCCCGGCGGCGAACGCGAAGGCCAGCCCGCGGTGGGCGGGAAGCGAGAGGACCTTGGCGCCCGCGTTCTTCGCCACCTGCGCGGTGCCATCCGTGCTGCCGTCGTCGATGACCAGCACCTCGATTTCGCTCACGCCGCGGATGCGGCGCGGCAGCGCCCGCAGCGTGACGGGCAGGAATTTTTCTTCGTTGAAGGCGGGGATCTGGATTACGAGTTTCATGGGGTCAGCCTGAGTGCCATCCTATCCTACCTCCCCCTCGTTCCCCCTCCTCCCTTCCCGTATTACGGGAAGGGAGGAGGGGGATGTCCCGAACGAAGTGAGGGACAGGGGGAGGTGGGATGGGATGGTAATGATACACAACTACAGTTTAGCGCAATATGCCCGGCAGGAAGCCGCAGTAGCCGGTCGAGACGATCAGGTCGTAGGCGGTCTCGTCGCCGGCGGCGAGCGGATCCTGCGAATAGGCGCGCACGAAGTAGACCCCGCTGCGCGGCGCGATCCAGCAGATCGCCGCGCCCTGGCCGATCATGCTCGTGCCGGGCGGGAGCGCGCGCAGGAGGACGGTCGTGCCGTTGGAGGCGACCAGTTCGAGCACCGCCCACGAGGTCGGCCCCTGGGCCAGCGCGCGTATCAAATACGTCGTGCCGGCGGTGACCTGGAAGAAGACCCAGTCGGAATCGCCCGAGGGGCAGGAGGTGTGGCGCTGGGGGACGCCCATGAAGATCTCTTTCGCCAGGAGCGGGGTGTTGTCGCTCTCGAACCCGTCCGGCGTGCAGGATTTGATCGTCGTGCTCACTTCGGCAATGGCGGTGTTGCCGGCGCGGTCGAAGGCGGTGACGCGGAAGCCGTAGGCGTGGCCGGGCTGGGCGGCGTAGACGGTCGAGCGCGCGTCCGGCGCGAGGCCGGTCAGCCAGTCGGTCCACGATCCACTATCGATGCGGGTCTGCACGCTGAAGCCGGCCAGGCCGGAGAACGAATCGCTCGCGGTCCAGGCCAGGTTCACGACGGTCGAATCCTGCTGGGCGGGAAGCGGCGTGACGGCGAGCGCCGGGCGCGGTGCGGTCGTTGGCGATGCCCCACACGATCGCGACGGCCTGGTTGCCGGCCCAATCCGTGACGCGGGCCTGGAACGCCAGCGCCGTGCCCTCCGGCAGGCTGGCCGGGTTGAGCGGGCAGGACCAGCCGTCGGCGGAATTGGTGTCGGTGCAGACCGGAGTCCAGTTCGATCCGGCCCAATCCGAAGTGTGGCTGAAGATTTCGACCTTGGCCACGCCGCCGCCGTCGCCGGCGTTCACGACCAGGTTGGCGGGCAGCGCGGAGAGGAACTGGCCGGATTGCGAGGGCGTGACCCACGAAACGGTTGGGATATCCGAATCGGTCGTCAGGCGGATGGTGTAGCCGTGATCGGTCCCGCCTTCGGAGGGATGATTCGCCGAGCGGACCTTGACGTAATAGGTGCCGGTGACGGGGATCTGGAAGCCGACCGATCCGCCGTTCCCGGCGGCCAGGACGCTCGTGCCGTCGGTGTCGAGCAGTTCCATATACGGCTTGAGCGCGGTGAAGCTTTCGAGCCGGGCGACGACGCGGTTGCCGGCGGAGGCGGTGAAGCGGTAGTAGTCCATATCGCCGGCCGGGCAGATCTGCGCGCCGAGGGTCGAGCCGCCGAGGACGGTCGCGGCCGCGGCGGTGTTGTTCGATTCGCCCGGATCGGCGCAGGCGGGCGCGGCCTGGGAGGCGATCTGGAAATCGTCGATCGCCCAGCCGCCGTTGGCGTTGCCGTACTCATCGCCCGAGAAGAACGCGAAGCGCACGCGCACGTTGTGCCCGGCGTAGGCCGAGAGATCGATGAACGGGCCGGATTGCCAGGCGCGCTGTTTGTCGTCGGTGAGCTGGTAGAGGTTGGTGTAATTCCCGCCGTCGACGGCGATCTGGATCCGGCGCTGATCCCAGTGCGGATTTGAGGTCTCGCTGTCCACCCAATACTTGAAGCGCAGGGTGTACCCGGCGGCGGGGATGTTAATCGGCGGCGAGGTGAGGAAGCCGAAGTTGGCGCCGGTGTTGTAGGTTGAATCGGAGGCGCGGTTGTAGACCCAGGCCTTTGCGCCGGATGCGACCGGCGAATTCGCGACCCGCCACAGACCGGTTGCGGTCCAGTTGGTGACGGTGCCTTCGATCCCGTCGGTGAAGGGCGCGGTCAGCGCGGCCGGCCAGGCCGGCGCGGCGGTCGACGTTGAAGGTCCGTTCGCGCCAGTCGCTCAGGCAGGAGGCGGAGCCCGAGCACGAGCGCTGGATCAGGTACCACTTCTGGGCGCCGAGCGTTCCGGTCACGTTGCCGTCCAGCGAGCGGTAGGGCAGGCGGTTTTCTCCGAGCGGGCCGACCGTATCGGCTTCGAAGCCGGAGTAGAGCGCGGATACGCCGGGGCGCCAGAAGAAGACCAGGGCGTCGCCGCGCTGGAAGGTGGCGCCTCCCTCGGGCCAGATCATCTCGGCCGGGCCGGGCGTGGCGTTGCGGTAGAGCACCCGCAGCGAGGAGACGGAATCCGCGCCGACCGGATTATCCCCAAGCGAGCGGTCGTCGGCATTCGAAAGCCTCGGTCCGGCCGTAATAATTGTTTTCGGAATAGAGCGTCGCGATCACGTTCGCGCCGACCCGGATCGACTTGGCCGCGTCGCCCCCCACCGGCGCCAGGACCGCGCCGCTGGCGTAATCGCCCACGTCCATAATCGCGCACGCGCCGCCGAAATTGATCTCCGCAAACAGCGCGACCTGGTCGGCGTCCGGGTTGCAGGCCGGCGGCGGGGCCGGGCAGGAGGTGGTGTGGACGATCGAGCGCAGGCCGGGGTAGCCGTCGACCGGATTGCCGTCGCGATCCCAGGCGCGGAGCGAGATGCTGACCGCGCCGGCCTCGACGCCCGAGGCGCACATATCCCAATCGTAGGTAAACGGGCGAGCTGGTCTGGATCGGGCCGGCCTGCTCCCAGCCGCTGCCCTTGTTCACGATGAAGTAGCCGTGGCTGAACCCGCTCCCGGAATCGGCCGCGTAGCCCTGCAGGCGGACGGTGGACGTGCTGACCGCGGTTTGATCGGCGGGGGCGGTGATGCCGGCGGTGGGCGCGACGAAATCGGTCCCGGATTTGTTTTGCGAGACGTAATAATCCTGGCCCTGGCCGCCGAACCACTTGGCTTCATCCACCCGGCGCGGGCGGCCGCCGTTGATCGCGACGTCGTCGAAGGTGATATCGATCGAATTGCCCCAGTAGGAGGAGGAATTGGTGTGGACCTGGAAGTGCAGGTGGTGGCCGGTCGAGAAGCCGGTATCGTCGGCGATCCCGAGGAACTGGCCGCGGTAGACCCGCGCGCCGGGCGTGCGGAACGCGGCCGGGATGCTATCCTGCGCCAGGTGCAGGTAAACCTGGTAGGTGGTCGGGACGGTCGAGGTATCCTCGAGCACCAGGTAATTGAGGTGGTTGGCGTTGCCGTCGTAATAGCCGTTGGGGTAGGTCCAGACCGCGTACTTGACCGTCCCGGTGCGGGCGGCGACGATCGGCCACATCGGCTGGGCCGGATCGTAGAAATCGAAGGCATAGGCCATCGAGGAGGAGTGGTTCACCGACTGGGTCAGGAGCTTGGTCCCGCCGGCCGGCCAGGGCAGGTGGTAGCCGCCGAGCGCCTTGGCCATCGCCTTCTTTTCGGCCGCGGAGGGCGTGGTGAACTGCTTCCTCGTATCGGCCGAAACGAGATCCTCCGGCGCCTGCCCGAGGACCGCATCCCAATCCTTGTCCGCCTGGAGCGTCACGGCCCAATCCGCGCCCAGGCGCCGGCCGAGCGCGATCCCGGGTTCGGCCGCGATCGGCTCATGGGTGCCGGGCTCGAGGTAGGCGAGCGTGGCGAGGGCCCAGTTGCCGTCGGCGGAGAACAGCACCTCCTCCACCTTCACCTCATATATATTGAAGGCCGCCACCTCGGTATGCGCGGCGACCGCCTCGCCGACCAGCGCGATGATCCGGGCCCGATCCCCGGGCGCGGGCGGAGTGGGCGCCCGGGAGGGCAGGGCGGACGGGGCGCCGGACGCGGCCGAGAGAAACAGCGCCGCGAGGCAGAGGAGGAGGATGGCGGGCAGGCGTCGATTGGTCATCGCATGAAATGAGGCCTGAAATCAGGGCCGATCCCTTCCCGGGAAGAGGGTGCAAATTGCGTGCCAAGGGGAGTATATAGGGATTCCACGAAGAACACGAAGCCTGCCCCGGCGTGGTCCAAGCCGGGGGGAAACCTGAAGGACACGAAGAAGGATTAAAGGATGCCTCGGTGGTAAGGCTTGCCCTGAACCGTAGGAGAAGGGGAGAATGGGATGAGGGAAGGAACGGGAAGAAGAAGGAATAAATGTCATATTTGCATGTGAGGTTATGTAAATGCCGATAAGCTAATCCGCATGGCATGAAGATGGATAGGTGGATATAATCGATAATTTGATGTTATGCTGAAAGGAGAAATCTTATGAAAAAGTTATCTTTGAAAGGTCTTGCTGATTACATGACAGCAGAAGCGTCGAAACAACGTTCAATATTGCGCCAATATAAATACCCATCTGAAGATGATGCAAGAGCGAGGATACTGTATTATAGAGATGCGCGAGATAGGATCGCTGCATACCATCGTGGAGAAGAAGAGCCGGAATGGTTAGTCCAGAACGCAAATCAATTACAGGAATTAGCAAATATTTGTAGTGGAACGAGGAAGACTAGACTGGGCCATAATGCGCGACTTAAGATTGTATAAGAAATATTTTTCAGATAACAAATATGAAATATTGCAAGATTTTTTCTTAGAGTTGCGGTATGATGATGTAATAATAAGTGTTCGCCCTGACTTACATGTAAGAGAGGGGCGGGTAGATAAAATAATTAAATTTGAATTTGGTATAAAACCGCCTAAACCCCGAGAGATAAATATTATTTCTCAAATCATGCTAGAGGCAGCAAATGTAAATGGTATGAAATTAAAAAGGCGTCAATGTTACTTATATTGATGTGTCGGGGGGTCATAAACATCATGGAGCACGATTGAGGGCGAGAATGGCAAGGGATGTAGAAGCAACATGCAAAAATATATCTGCAATTTGGGATAGTATTTAGGAGCTCGGCCAAATCCGCGCTGAAGCTCATTTGAACTTAGGCATAATGAATTTGATGGTTATGCTTCTATGATGTATCGTGGACAATGATCCTAGTTCTAAACATCCGGCCAAACCGTATAGACGCATGCCGTTGACCGGATTAATGAGAATAATGTGACTAAAAGCAAACCAATACTCCGTTGGATAGGGGGAAAATATCGACTAATTTCTAGATTATCACCTTTGATTCCAATTGAAATAAATAATTATTGGGTAATTTTTTGGATCGGGCGCCATGCTTTTTTTTATTGATCCAAAGAAAGCGTATATTTCGGATAAAAACAAACAACTTATGAATATTTATCGCGCGATTAAACGAGATCCAAATAAAATCTATTATATGTTAAAGAAACTTGCATCTAATCATTCTGAAAAATATTATTATATTATTCGAAATAAATACAACAGTTCACATTCGAATAAAGCGCTAGATGCTGCTCGTTTTCTATATTTAAACCATACAGGATTTACGGGATTTACCGAGTAAATAAACAAGGAAAATATAATGTTCCGTGTGGGAAGCGTCACCGTTTGATATTTCCATCAAGAGAAGAATTATTAAACTGTAGTCGAATACTACAAAATACAACTATATACAATATTCCTTTTGAAAAATTGTTATCCAAGAATAAATATTTATCCGAGGGAGATTTTATTTATTGTGACCCTCCCTATCCGCCAATTAACATTACTTCTTCATTTACGCATTACACTTATGACAGATTTACATTAAGAGATCAAAATAATTTATCAAATATGCTTTATGAATTAAAACGAAAAAATATTCGAATAATGGTTTCTAATATTGATATCGAAATAATTAGAACTATTTATAAGGGATGAATATGATCAAACTTCCTGTTACCAGATGGGTTGCTGCGAATGGATCAAGACACAAAGTAAATGAATTGATTATTATGAATTACAAGCCCAAAATGGAGGAGTAGAAATGCAAAATAATAGAACTAACCTCTTGAAAGATAATTTCCTAACAAGGTTTTTACACCTTGATAGATTTACCCGAAATGATTGGGAAGATGGTTTTTACTGGTTAATCATTACTTTGTTCTTTGGATTTATGCCAATTTGGATTCCTTATCTAATATTATTATTTACCAATAAATCTCCCAACATTCAAATATTTACCACTAACGGTGAAATTTCAATTATTTCGGCTTCAATAATTTCTACAACTATTTATTTATCTGGAAAAGAAAATAAATGGAATGGGATAATTCAACTTATCTTTAAATCGAAGTCGACAGATAATATTATATTACGCAAATGGATTTATATTATTGGGACAGTTTATTGCGGCTTTATCCGCAATTATTTATGTAATTATTCAACTTCCAATTCTTATTGAGTTAGGAATTGAATAATGAATTAATACATAATCTCTCAATTGCGACAATTATATTAACTATATTAGAACAATTTATGACAGTAATGGGATAATGCAATAACGAATACGGTTGACTTTGAAGAAATAAAAAGAACTGAATACAGTAGATTTGTTGGACAATTTGATAATTTTACGGGAGGCAAATAACATGAAAGGCGAAATTATTGAAATAGAATGCTTGGAAATTACTCAGCCGATAGGAAAATTCTACATTGGTAAACTGAATTATTTGGATTTAATAAGCATTTCTTTTGCCGATGTAAGGAGAATAGAAGATCGATACTTTGAAACCTATTTTGGTATACAAAGAGAAATATCAATTAAACGAATTAAGGAAATTGAAAATTATGTACAAAATGTTGATGCAACATTTCCGACAAGCATTATTATAGCAATATCATCTGATGACGTTGAATATATTAAGTCGAAAGGAATAATGCTAATTAGGAAAGATGAAAATGTAGCCAAAATTATTGATGGCCAACATAGAATAAAAGGAATGCAAAATTATAAAGGTGGAATATTTGAATTAAATGTTACCATATTTATCGATATGGATATTGAGGATCAGGCAATGGTATTTGCTACTATTAACCTCGCTCAAACAAAAGTAAACAAATCTTTGGTATATGATCTCTATGAATATACAAAATTGCCTAGCCCTCAAAAAACATCGCATAGATAGCTAAATGATTAAAGACAAACAGGGAAGCCCGCTCGAAGGACGTATAAAAATCCTGGACGTGCAACTAGAGAGCGCCAGACATTTACGCAGGCGGCTATTGTAGAATGAATAATAAAATTAATATCAGGTTCTATTGATAGAGCCGAAGCAGATCGAGAAATAATTAAAAAAGGGACAAAAAACCTAAATATGCAACCCAAGATGAAATAAAATCTTTAATATTTAGAGATATGTTTATAGACGGAAAAGATGTTGAGATAGCAAAAATTATTTGGAATTACCTAGATGCGGTTAAAGATCGATGGAATTGTGCCTGGAACTCGGATATTGAAACACAAGGAAATATCCTTCCAAGGACAAATGGATTTTCTGCGCTGATGCGATACTTACCAATTATATATGAAAAAATAGAAACGGATTTACCGGCGAAGAACCAATTCGCATCGTTATTAAACATTCGAATAAACGATTTGGAATTCACTTCCACAAATTATAAACCAGGTTCAGAAGGTTCTACTAAATTATTCGACGACTTGATCAGAGGAAAAAGAATAATCACGTAATAGGAAACAAGAAAATGCATAATAAATTTTCGTGTTCTTATTAAATTATGTTCATTATTATATGAAATAAATATCGAACCTAATGTTACCCGTCCAAATATCCGGCTGGGCTATAGATCGCTTTATAAAGATTACTGGAAGAGGTGGCTATTAGAGGAGTAAAAACGAGCAACCGCGTTACGTGAGTACGAGCTTTGGATTTGAGATTCCGATGTGTATTGATTTAATGCTATCATGGAAATAGTTATAGAAATCAGACAAAACCGAACATATATCTGAGTTTCCAAGCATGGAGCAAAAAACCACTTTCAGAATATTCTCCCATGAATATAATCAGGTATTATTGACTTCGATATTACGAAAGATTCACCCGGAGGAAAAAGCGTTTCGGATAATAATTGATAATAATTGTCCATTATTTGTTATATAATAGAAATTATGGGAAAGACATTTAAAGGAAAAAAGGGGGAAAGATGATCAAGGGGGAGCAATTTACGTTTATCGATCTCTTTTGCGGTATCGGCGGTTTTCGCATTGCCTTTGAGAGACAGGGAGCGAGGTGTTTATTCTCATGTGACTGGGATAAATATGCTCAGATAACCTATTCTAAAAATTTTAATGAAACACCTATCGGCGATATTTACAAGGTTCGGAGCGACGATATTCCAAACCATGATATTCTGTGTGCAGGATTTCCCTGTCAGCCGTTCAGTATCGCCGGCGTTTCCAAAAAGAACAGCCTCAAAAAAAACACGGCTTCGATGATGAGAAGCAGGGTAATTTATTCTTTGAATTAGCCCGGATAATCCGGGATAAACAACCCAAAGCATTTATACTTGAAAATGTCAAAAACCTTGTATCACATGATAAAGGCCAGACATTCAGAATAATTTATCAGACGCTTACAGAGGGTCTTGGATATTCCATATTCTTTAAAGTCATTGATGCAAGATTATTGGTGCCTCAACACAGGGAGCGGATATTTATCGTCGGTTTTCGAAAACCGATTTATTTTTCATTTCCGGAAATACAGGATAGGCGACCGCGTTTAGGTGATATTCTTGAAAGCCAGGTGGACAAGAAATATACATTAACACCACATCTTTGGGAATATTTGCAGCGATATGCTGAAAAACACGCCCGTCTGGGAAACGGCTTCGGTTTTGGTTTAGTGGACGCTAAACAGTATTACCCGCACATTGAGCGCGCGTTATTATAAAGATGGTTCTGAAATACTAGTAAAGCAGAATGGCAATATACCAAGACGTCTGACACCCCGTGAATGTGCACGGCTTATGGGCTTTCCGGATTCTTTTAGAATTCCGGTTTCGGATACCCAAGCATACCGGCAATTTGGAAATTCGGTCGTTGTTCCGGTTGTTGAATCGGTCTCGAAAGCTGTAATTGAAACATCGGCAACGCAAAATATAATGAGCCCCTTTCGTATCCCATCCCAATTAATGAAAGAAGAGCCACCTTTCGGAAGGGAAAAATGAATCTATATCCCAGACTTTCAGAAGCATATGCCCTCAGTAGATATAATTGTACAGAAGGGAATAGAAAATGTTCTGAAAATTAAAGGGGCGTCCTCAGCTTCAATTAAAAAGAATTTCAGTTCATATTTGCAGGAGATCGAGAAAGAATGTTATCGGTTGTATTTACAGCAGGAAAATACAATTGGAGATAAGGTAATATTGGACTATTTGACGGATGAAAAAGGAAAGCCGTTCTCCATTCTAAATAAGTTATTTTTATCAATATCACAAAGCCGCCGTGCCCGTGCGGGAAAGACTTTCGAATCAATAATCCTAGTCTTTAAAGACTTAATTATCCTTTTGAAGAGCAATGCGTTATTAACGGGAACCTGATTTCTTACTGCCAACAAAGAAATATTACACAAAAAATGCACCCGATTGTATAATTTTCACGGCAAAAAGGACCGTGCGGGGAACGCTGGCGTCAAATTGCCACTGAAGGTGTTCGGGGAAAGGGCCTCTTCCTTGCTACAATTGATGATTCTATTACAAAAACGCAATCGTCGGAAATGCTTGATAATCGGATTTACCTTATAGTTCCTGAAATAATAAAACAAAAAAATGAAGCATACAAAAATGCGGTGAAAGATCCTTCGAAGATTTCTTTACAATCTACTCTGACCCGGCAATGGCAAGATGGAAAAGGGCAAAGGTTATCTAGGGTGGACCGTATTTCAAAACAAAAACGATCATGGAATATGTCGCAAATACGCGGTACAGGTAATAAGAGTACCGAAATATTATTCATAAGCTATTTGCGTAAAAACCATATATCCGGTTGGAGTAGAAAAGAACAATCTCTTCGGGAAACCAGACTTTGTTTTTAAAACTGCAAAGAGTGTTGTTTTCCTTGACGGCTGTTTCTGGCATGGTCATACCGGCTGCGCAATTATTCCAAAGACAAATAGAAAATTCTGGAAAAATAAAATAGAAAACAATAAAAAGCGGATCTTATTGTTACCCGGACATTGCGAAAAATGGGTTGGAAAGTATTCAGAATTTGGGAATGTGAATTATTACCACAAAAAGCACAGAGGATACTGATAAGAATAAATGCCAAACCGCCTCTAGGCTAAGATATATTGATTATTGTCGGGTTCTTGAATTGCATATATACGTCTCGGAACTATTTTTGGATAAAATCCTTGACGCGCACCTTTACAAACAGCTTTTGTATTACCCGTTGAACAACACTTACACAAATAGAGTAGGGGCACTCATGCAAACAGAGCTAAACCAACCCCGGCCCGCTTCAGGGTTGAAAGCTTCGGGGTTGAAACCCCTCGCTGATAACATGCAAGCCCTGCGGGCTAAAACGGTGAGCCCCGAAGGGGCTTACATGACATAAGGCAGGGCTTCAGCCCGACGGACAACGCGACGCGGGAAGGTTGTTGTCCATCGGGGATCGTTCGGGGTTGAGCGCTTCGGGGTTGAAACCCCTCGCTGATAACAAAGAAGCCCCGCAGGAAAACCGACCATCGACCATCGACAATCGAAAAACCAGTCAGTGGATGTTTGAGATTATAGTTATCCCTAGAGAATCGATAAAAACCAAACAAAATACAACACTAATCGATCAGCACGAAACCAAACAAGAACAATTAACGTGCCATCGTCCATGGTCCATCGTCGATGGTCTCTTCAGGGCTTCAGCCCGACGAAGATGGGATGATTCGCAATGCAGTTCCTCGGGGTCAGAGCTTCTGGGTTAAACCCCTCGCTTACAACATGAAAGCCCTCCGGGAAGGCCGACGATGGACGATGGACG
This sequence comes from uncultured Chloroflexia bacterium, assembly GCA_963724345.1. Classification (GTDB taxonomy): domain Bacteria; phylum Chloroflexota; class Anaerolineae; order Anaerolineales; family RBG-16-64-43; genus JAFGKK01. The sequence goes on from CAVRUI010000002.1 coordinate 75,304, forward strand.
ATAGACCATGGCCGATAGTTGTACGAGACGATGGTTTGCTTTGTGAACCGATAAAAACCATACAAAATAATCAACACTATTCAAAAGACACGAAACCAGACAAGAACAATTAACGGCCATCGTCCCCATGGTCCATCGTCGATGGTCTCTTCAGAGCTTCAGCCCGACGGGGGAAATAAAGCGCGATCGGTTGATGAAATAAGCAAGGCTTCCGCCCGACGGGTATAATCCAAAAGAAAAAGGGGGATACAAAAATGACATTCTGGCGTTTGCATTATCACCTTATCTGGGCTACCTTCGAACGGGAGCCGACCCTTATTGCGGACCGCGAAAAAATGTTTTACGGGGTGCTGTATAAAAAAGGGCGGGAATTGGGATTGATCGTTCACGCCGCCGGGAATGTCGAAGATCACGTACACGTCGTAGCATCCATACCGCCCAAGATAGCGGTAGCCGAATGCGTCCGGCAGATCAAGGGGGCAAGCGCCTTCGCCATTAATCACATGCCGGGCGACACTGGAAAATTCCAATGGCAGGCAAGTTATGGGGCGCTGACCGTCGATGAACGTTCATTGCCGGCCGTGATGGCATATGCCAACAACCAAAAGGAACATCATCGGATGGATCGATGCCTGCCGATCTATGAGAAATCGGATGATGAGGAGGGGCGAAACCGGGGAAAAGTAGACAAGGCAAGCGGGGCCAATGGTACCGGCGGTGAAATATGGATGGTAGGATAAGGCGGCCGCGCCTGAACCGGTCCGGAAGCTGATGGGTTCGGAAGCCGGCGATGGGTCCCTGGTCAACCCCGGGTTGAAGACCATTATCGGCGGGCTCGTGATGGAAAAGGATACGATTTGCGGCGGAACCGGCGTGCCGAATTGTACGCTCCGGATCAGAACCCAAGCCGTGGTTTCGTTCACCCAGGCGCAGGTGTTTGAGTTCGCGGAACCGAGAGATACGATACGGTAATAAGGCGGTTGCAGGCTGCCCGACCAAGCCAGCCAGGGGGCTGAAATACCAGGCGTTGGGCGGGATAATAATTATTGTGTTAATACCGTAACAAACTGGTAACAGGATCAATACTATTTTTGGTCATAATAATGAGATGAATATTTCTCAAGCGGTAATGGAGATAAAATATGATAAGGAATTCCTATGTACATCAATACTCCGGAGTATTACCGTTTGTCCTGGTGATTCCATTGACAATCGCATGCTCCATTTCTTTCTCTTATTTTCCTGAGCCTGCCATGACATCTACTCCTGCTTCCAGCCCCACTATACCCCAACGCTTACCCCATCTCCGACCATAACTCCCACGCTTACTACTACACCGACGGAAACAAATCTATTCAATTTATTGGATCACATTGAACAAATAGAGGAGCTTGCAAGCATAAATGCTACGGGAGACAATTATGAAGGAATTCAGCGGGAAGAATTCGTTTCTCTCCGGACGGACGATTGCTCGCGATCCCGGCGCTTCAAAGCATTTACCTTTACCGGGTTCCTTCTCTTAAAGCCGGGAGCAACTTTTATGCGGGCGGCAATGTTTCCGATATTGAATTTACGCCGGATGGAAAACACCTGGCCTCCGGATCCTGGGATAGATCCATCAACCTCTGGAATGTTATCGACGGCACCCGGTATCTCGAACTCGAGTTGAGCGCTCCCGGGGTGAACAGCATCGATATATCACCCGGCGGCGGTTTGATCGCCTCGGGCGGATGGGATTCCATCATTAGTTTTTGGAGCCTGCCGGAAGGCCGGTTGGTAAGAAAGATGAATGCTGAATCCCACTCCATATTTTATGTTTCCTTCTCCGCGGATGAAAAATACCTGGTATCCAGCGGGTTCGGTATTACGCTTTGGAATGTGTCGGATGGATCGAAAATACTCAAAATCGACGGCCATTCGGACCAGGTCACCGCGGTCAACTTCTCGCCGGACGGAACGGTTTTGGTGTCCGCATCGTGGGATGGAACCATAAAAATGTGGAGTTTGCCGGACGGGAAAATAATCCGCACATTAATCGATTCGAAAACATGGGAATCGGAGCCATAACATGCATCTCGATTTCCCCGGATGGCAGGCTCCTTTCTTCCGCGGGTGCGGATCACGTCATCCGCTTGTGGAAAATGTCCGACGGTTCCCTATTGCGGGTGTTGAGGGGGCATATGACGACCGTGACCAGCGTGGCTTTCTCGCCGGATGGACGTTTGCTGGCATCCGCGTCGGATGACGGAGCCGTACGGTTATGGGGTATTCCATCCGGGAAGTAATGCCGCGGCCGGGGCGCGCACCGTCGGGCTGAACCTCGGCTGCGGCTTCGGCGAACCTGAGGACGACGAGAACGATTATCTTTATCTCATCGGGGGCCGCTTCGGGGTTAAAACCCCTCGCTTATAACATGGAAGCCCTGCGGGCTAAAACCGTTGAGCCCCGAAGGGGCTTGCATGACATAAGGCAGGGCTTCAGCCCGACGGGCGGGGGCTGATTTGCATCGTGTTTCCCCGGGGTTGAACGCCTCGGGGTTGAAACCCCTCGCTTATAACATTGAAGCCCTGCGGGCTAATAGCGGTTGAGCCCCGAAGGGGCTTGCATGGTATCAGTCAGGGCTTCAGCCCGACGGAGAACGCGATACGAGAAGATTTTTGTCCGCCGGGGTTTCCTTGAGTTTGAAACTCCCCGCTGCACGGGGCGGGCGCGGGCATGACGACCCCGTCAACCCACCCTGCAAACCGGCAATCGGACGAAGCGCAAGCGGTTGGTTGCAAATTCCATTGAGTGGTGCCGAATTTGAAATGATTTTGTGACAACTTGGTCACAAAACACCTTTATAATTCCCATATGCGAATGTCGTTCATTTTACCGGCAAGGAGGAAACGGTGAAGAGAATATTAATATTCCTTATGCTCGCATCATTCACCGCCTGCTCGACCGGAAAGAATACGGCAATAACCCCGGCCCCGGCCTCTATCCGTGCGTCAATCACACGTACGGAAATTCCCCCGGTAAGTACTCCGGAACGAACACCCACTCCTTCATCGACGTATCCTTTGCCGACCGATACGCCCTCTTCTCCAACGGACTATCCCACGATAAATCCGGAGGGACCTTATCTATTATCCGGCCGAATTCTGCTTAATCCGGACGGGTCGGGGATGAGGCGGATTGATTTTCCCGAAGGATTCGGACTCGGCAAGTATTCCCCGGACGGTGAATGGCGCGTCCTTTTTATGGGAGGATTTGTCGGAGACATGTATACCGGCGGGAGTGTCGATTTCGAACCCTGGACGGAAATGTCATTGTGGCTGATGCATATCCCAGACGGAAAAATAATCAAAGTTGCCGAGATTACCACGCACGCGATCATGTACGAGCATCACAATTGGGGGGAATGCGGGCTTCCGATCGGGGAACTGCTCCGGGTTCAATGGTCGCCCGACGGCCGATATCTGGCATTTATCGCGGACCCGGTGGGATCCTCGATGGATTTGTTCACCTACGACACGGATCTGCATATCCTCCGCCGGCTGACAAACCCGGGAATTGCGGATGTTCTCGAGATCTCCTGGTCGCCGGACGGAAAGAAGATATTCTATATCAACGGAGTGGAGTTGGGAACGGGAGGGATATCGGATGTCGGAAGTTACAGACGGTTTACACTGAATTCGCAGAGTCCGACGGAACGCCCGGATCAGGGCATCCGGACGTATTACACCGGCGGGGATAAACCGGCCATCCTCTGGATGAACAATGCCAACGACCTGTTGATGGTCACCAAACAATATTATCAATGCATATCCGGCACGACCGAAGTGACTTTGCTCCATTTGAATCTGGAGACGGAAAAAATCAACGCAATCGGACCGGAGCGCTTTCTTTTTGATATTGTGATCGATCCGGACCACCGGATGATCCTTTTTGAAACTGGTGAAAAACACCAATCCGACCGGAATTTCCACCTGGCGGATTTTGAGGGAAACATCCTTGCGGCCCCGGGAGAATCCTTTTCCGGGTGCCAATATTTCGGGGACGCGAAATATGATTTTTTATGCCTCTCGATGGACGGCAGGAAATTGTTCGGAGTCTCCCCGGCGGGCAAGCTCACGGAGATCGCCGGCCCGGCTGATGAAATTCGGGGTCTGGTGATTTCACCGGAACGGAATTGGTTTGTTGTGGATCGTGCCCAAGGCCTCGATGTGTATTCCCGGGAAGCGGTGTTGGTTCGAAGCTGGGCCGATGTGCAGAAGAAATCCGGCTATCTGTGGACGCCCGATGAAAAAGGATTGTACTTTTTGGTTGAGGGCGGAAAACTCTATTCATGGTTCTTTACGGCTTCACAGCTGTCGCTTATTTTTGAATGCGGCACTTCCGGGAAGTGTCTTGGGAATTTTCTGATGTGGACGAATTATTAGGGGAAAACCGACGGTCGACGATCGACTATTGACCATCGAAAAACCGGTCGATGGTTATAGGAGATGATAATTTTCCCTAGTGAGTCGATTAACCCATTGCCACAATCAACACTATTCTGCAGACGCAAAACCAAACAAGTACAATTAACGGCCATGGTCGATGGTCGATTGTCGATGGTCCATTGTCGGTGGTCCATCGTCGATGGTCTCTTTTTGGATCCAGGAGTAAACTTGAGCGAAGAAAATCGATATCGGATTCGTGAAGACACAGGAGGAACTGTGAAAAATAAAATTAAGGCGAATGGAATATTGTTTGTGGTAATCAATCTTTTCCTTTTAAGTTGCAGTATGGGTAAATTATTTGATCTCACCAACCCATCCACACCCGCCGGCACAAACCAATCCGCAGTATCGTCCGCTATCCCCAACACACTTGCATTGGCGCCCACTGCGGCAAAAACGGATACCATGACGCCCGCCGGCCCCGCCGTAATCTATGCCGATGCGCTGGCCGGCGGCTGGCAGGATTGGTCGTGGGATGCCACCCGCCGCTTCGACAATCCCCAGCCCGTTCACGGCGGGTCGGCATCCATTGCCGTGACCTTTACGGCGGCCTGGGGCGGCTTCTACCTTCATACGGATTCGGCAATTTCCGCGGGCGGTATCTCCGCCATCCGTTTTTGGGTGCATGGCGGCAGCACCGGCGGTCAATCCGTTAATTTCCATATCACCGAAGCCGGAAAAAATTTTCCAATTACCATAAAAGCAAATACCTGGCAGCTCGTTACGGTTCCATTGGCGGAGGTGGGGAGCCCGGCCGAACTCAACGAACTGATGTGGCAGGACGGCAGCGGCGGGAGCCAGCCCACATTTTACCTGGACGATATCAGCCTGATCCCGCAGTCAGACGCCCTCACGCCCACCACCACCGGCGCATCGCACCTCCTGTATGCCGGAGTAAACCTGGCCGGGGCCGAATTTGATGATATCGATGTGCCGGGCATCTATGATCAGGATTACATTTACCCGAACGCGGATGAGGTGGATTATTTCATCAACAAAGGAATGACGATTTTCCGCCTGCCTTTTCGCTGGGAGCGGCTGCAAAAGGAGCAATTCGCCGAATTCGACGCCCAGGAACAGGGGCGAATGGACACGATTGTGAATTACGCCACGGGCAAGGGCGCCTATGTGTTGATCGATCCGCACAACTTCGCCCGGTATTACAAGAATATCATCGGCGAAAGCACGGTACCGGTAACCGCCTTCACGGATTTTTGGTCCAGGCTGGCCGGCCATTACCGCGGCAACGATCGGGTAATCTTCGGGCTCATGAACGAACCAAATACCATGCCGACCGAATTGTGGCTCGGCGACGCCAACGCCGCCATTCAGGCAATTCGCGATACGGGGGCCACGAACCTGATCCTGGTGCCGGGAAATGCGTGGAGCGGCGCGGCCAATTGGGGGCTGAACTGGTACGGCACCTCGAACGCCATCGCCATGCTTCGCATCAAAGATCCCGGCGACAACTATGCTTTTGAAGCCCATCAATATATGGATGATGACGGGTCGGGCACCCAGCCTGCCTGTGTAAGCGCCACGATCGGCTCGGAGCGGCTTTCCTTTTTCACGCGCTGGCTGCGGCAAAACAAGAAGCGCGGCTTTTTGGGCGAGTTCGCCGGCGGCGCCAATGAGACTTGCCTGAAGGCGCTGGATGATATGCTGACCCATATGGATAAAAACAGCGATGTCTACCTGGGCTGGACATACTGGGCGGCCGGGCCGTGGTGGAACGATTACATCTTCACCGTCGAGCCGGATGGAAACAAGGATCGTCCGCAAATGGCTGTGTTGAGCCGCCATTTCGTGAACCCGCTTCGCGCACTTGGCGGGGGCAGCCCCGGTCTTTTTCACGGATTTCAGGAAATTCCATTGACAGTACAGCACCGATGATCCTGATCCGGAACTGCTGTCCCGGATCGGGGCATTAATTCCGGGCCGGATGGATTTTCCCCATCGGGGTTTCCTCGGGGTTGAAACCCCTCGCTGATAATATGGAAGCCCTGCGGGCTAATAGCGGTTTAGCCCCGAAGGGGCTTGCATGGCATAAGGCAGGGCTTCAGCCCGACGGAAGGCGCGATGCGGGAAAACCGGCCATCGACCATCGACCATCGGAAAAACCGACGATCGACCATGGACCATCGACCATCGAAAAACCGGTCGATGGTTGAAGAAGATGATAATTTTACCTAGTGAATCGATAAAACCATTGCCACAATCAACACTTTTTACTAGACACGAAACCAAACAAGAACAATTAACGGCCATGGTCGATGGTCGATCGTCGATGGTCTCTTCAGGGCTTCAGCCCGACGGAAGGCGCGATGCGGGAAAACCGGCCATCGACCATCGACCATCGGAAAAACCGACGATCGACCATGGACCATCGACCATCGAAAAACCGGTCGATGGTTGAAGAAGATGATAATTTTACCTAGTGAATCGATAAAACCATTGCCACAATCAACACTTTTTACTAGACACGAAACCAAACAAGAACAATTAACGGCCATGGTCGATGGTCGATCGTCGATGGTCTCTTCAGGGCTTCAGCCCGACGGGTAGGGCAACGGACATAGGACGCGTTGTTCCCGCGGTTCCTCGGGGTTGAAGACCCCTCGCTTATGACACGAAAGCCCTACGGGCTTACATGATATGAGGCAGGGCTTTAATCCGAAGATCATCGATGGTCCTCCCGGCCTCTTTTGGAATCCAACAGGGGCAAAACACCGATCGTTTGGCTTATTCCTCATCTTCCGGAATTAATGATCCGCTTAATCGGTTGTTTCTATAATGCCGTTTGAAACCAGGGGATGGCGTTTCCCGGACGGGTTTACTTCGGGAAATCCATTCATAATTTTCGAAAACTGGAGTTCTTGCTCCGAAATAATTTACAAGAACGCGCATATCGGGCAGGAGCGCCCGAAAGGGAGGCGATATGGAATCACTCAACCATAACGGGGGTAAGAATAATCCTTCACCTGTGCACGGCAGCTTTCACCCGCCGGCCGGCCTGATCCTTCTTCTTGCCGTCCTGCCGGCGTGCAGCCCATCCGGGGACCCGGTAACCGCCGTTCCGCTCGCGCCGCCCGCGGCATCCGCCGGGGCCTGCGCCAACGTGTATTTTCCGGTTGCGCCCACGGCCTTATGGAACTACCACGTCAGCGGGTCGCCGACCGGGGATTACGACTACTCTTCGATCATCTCCAGTGTGAACGCCGCCGCCTTTACCGTGGATAACCATTTCGGCGATCTGGTCACATCGATCTCCTGGGAGTGCAACCTGACCGGATTGGCGGCCCTTTCCCCGGGCGGTTCGGCCTCGATTGAATCCCCGAATGCGATGTTCACCTATACCGTCACCGGTTCCGAAGGCGATACGCTTCCGGCCGCCATCGAGACGGGGGACACCTGGATCCAGACGCTCAGCCTGCACGGCGAACACACCACCTCGGGCGGGTCGGTCTTCACCTCCGACGGGACCTATACAAGCCACTACTCGGCCGCGGGGTTCGAGGAGATAAAAACCGCGGCGGGGAACTTCACCGCAATGCGGGTCGACATCGAATCGAATTGGAATCTCAAGACGACCATTTCCGGGATAACGGTGCCGGTCCATTTGAACATCACCTCTTCCGTCTGGTTTGCGCCGGGGGTCGGGATGGTGAAGAACATCACCGTGTTCGAGGGCGCGACCACGACGGTCGAACTCACGTCGTATTCGCTTCCCTGACGATTCCACGAAGGACACGAAGCGGATCGGAAGGACACGAAGAAAAATGAGATCGTTGTGCCGTCCCGGCCACGAACACCGCCGTTTCGAATCGATCCCGGTTCAGGATATGCCGGAATTTGCATATCGCGCGGGCATGACGATCGGTTCAGCCAAGTGGGGGGGCAGGCGCTCGGAAAAAATACGACGAACGCTTCGATCCGGCGCAACCCGGAAAGGAGAACACCATGGCGGATATTGTGCATCGGGTGGGCATCCGGGCAAAACCGGGAGCGGTATTCAGAGCCCTCACAACCCTCGACGGGCTTTCCCGCTGGTGGGTCGTGGGCACGAAGGGAAATCCAAAGGCGGGGGGAATCATTAATTTCGGGTTCACCAAAATGAAGGTGATCCGGCGCGCGCCCAACACCCTGGTGGAGTGGAAGTGCGTGGCCGGCCCGGACGAGTGGGTGGGCACGGCGGTCAGCTTCCGGCTGAAATTCCGGAAGGATCAGACCTTCGTTCTCTTCCAGCAGGCCGGCTGGAAGGAACCCGTCGAATTCATGTACCACTGCAGCACCAAATGGGCGACCTTCCTGCTCAGCCTGAGGGATTGGATTGAAACCGGCGCGGGCAGGCCGTCGCCGTATGATTTGAAGATCCACGTCGGCGATTAATATTTTCCTTCCCCCTGGATACAAACCCTGCCCGATAAACCGCACCGGGCAGGGTTTTTATTATCGCTTCACTGTATTCCGGCCGTCGTTTACAGAGGACACATTGCACGCGTCACACCCCGGCGTGCGCCGCCCCGCCCGGGCACATTTCCAGCCCCGTCCGTGCTGCATGGGTGTAGCAGGGTGGGTTGACGCTCGAAAATTATTTTTCCGCGCTCCCCTTTTCTCCGAGCGTCAACCCACCCTGCAGCCGGAAGCGCCTTTTTTTATCTTTCCGGGTAAAATGCCGGAATTCATGCGGCAGCGGACTTGAGCCGCGGGCTTATGAAAGGACCCTATGAAGGCGAATAACATCACCATCTGCGTGCCATCCCTCGGGTGCACCCGCGATTGCCCGTACTGCATTTCCAAAATGACGCCCGATTCGATCGGGGTCGCCAAATTCAATGAAGAACGGGTGCGGCTCTCTCTGAGCTTCGCGCAGACCCTCGGGGCAACCTCGCTGCTGATCACATCCCGGGGGGAACCGTTGAAAAATATCGAAGATGTCCGGATGATACTGAAGATTGCCAAAGAAAAACTGATCCCGACCGAAATCCAGACCAACGGGGATGTCGATCAGTATGCGCGGGAGCTGGCCGAAAACGGGCTGAGCGTCTACGCCGTATCGATCGACAACGCCGGGCAGGTCGAAAGGCAAAGCGGCCTGTACGAGGAAATCCTCGAGAGCGGCATGATCCTGCGCTGGACGGTCGTGCTGCACGATGTTTCGATGAAGATGAGCGTCCACGAGTGGCTGGCCCTGGCGGAAAAGCACGGGGTGCGCCAGCTGACCTTCCGGAAATTGACCGTGCCGGGCAATCCCCGCAATCTGGAGCCGGCCAAATGGATAGAAGACAATGTCCACGGCCTGGATAAATGGATGCGGGAATTGGAAAAGTACGTGAAGGATCGCAAGGTAATCCGCACGCTTTCCTTCGGCCCCCAGGTCGTCGAGGCGGGCCCCATTTCCCTCACCTACTTCCCGTATTGCATACAGGAAAGCGGGAACGAAGACGAAATCCGGTCGTTGATCCTGAGGGACGACGGGCACGTGTATACGGATTGGAATTCGATGGCCAGCGTTTTGTTCTAGGGAGAATATATAGAGGCAACACGGGAGTGCGGGATGGAAGCCAAAAAAGGGTTCCTGGCGATCGGCATTATTTTATTCGTTTGCATCTGCGCCGCGGCGGTCGTGGCGTTCCTTGGATGGACCTGGTTTAATAATTCCGGCCTGGCAAAAATGATCGAGCAAGGGTATTCGAGACCCCCGATCGAGATTGAAAGAACCGAATTTGAGTCCTACATCAACAGCCTGGAAGTATTCCTGCGACGATAAAAAAACAACATCCTACGGCGACGATGAAGTAATTTATTGCAGCAAACAAATCCAGGGGGAAACTTTCAATCTGGGGATCACATATTCCAGGAAACACAACAAGCCCGTCTCGATGAATTTGAATGTCAAGGTATCGGCGGGTGATGGACAGGAAGAAATTATCGCCACGGCATTCGCCGAATTGGTCCGGATCCCGTATCAAGGATCCAACCCGGACGAGGCGGCGGCCTGGATGAACCAATGCTGGGAGTTCGATCGTATCGATACTCTGTCGGTGTCGAAAACCATTTCGGATGTCACCTTTTCATTTTTAATGTATGCCGGCCAGTACCAGCTGGCGATCGGGTCGAAATATCCATTTGAAGATACGCCCGAGATATAGCCCTCGGCCGGACAACGATCATTCTTTGGTGAAACTCGACGGGAACGGCGGTTGAGGAGCAGAAAGGCGTACACCGAAACGCCGAAGAGAGAGGAACAAAAACCGAAGATTGTGACGCTCGAATACATCCGCCACATCGATCCGTTGCGCGAGCAATTAAACCGGTTGCGGGGCATAATGAACGGCGGATAACGAGAAAAAAGTGTACACGGATTACTCCGAAAAGAGCCGATGACACCGGAAAGCAAAATAAATAAATTTCTTCGGTGTCCTCGGATCTTCCCGGTGTTTCGGTGTACAAAGGAGGCCAATCATGTCACCCGATCGAAGCGAAAAATGGCACACCGACGACGACCGGCACGGCCTGCCGTACCTGAAGGATTACCGGGTGGCGCAGGTGACCACCCACGGGCACGACCGTCTGATCGGGTCGCTCGTCCCCACCTGGAAGGAGTTCGCCGGTGCCATGCACCGGGACAGCGTCCCCATCCCGCCGCAGGCAAGCTGGGCGTTCGCGGATATGGAAGGCCCGGGCAAGATCGTCAACTTCTGGTGCACCGCCGCGCCCACCGTGGATTTCGACGTGTATAAGGATAAAATCACGCTGCCGGTAATCCTGCGCAACCTGGGATCGATCCGGCACATCGCCCCGTTCGACAAATTCCCGGACCTTCTTAAAAACGTGTGGGTGCAGATTTATTTCGACGATGCCGCCGCGCCCGCGGTGAGCGCCCCGATGGGAGATTTCTTCGGGGTCGGGTTCGGCGAGTACCGCCACTACGTCTCGCGCTACCTGATGATGACCGCCGGCGGGTACGTCTGCCAGTTCCACATGCCGTTCCGGAAAAAGGCGCGGGTGGTCATGGTGAACCGGAACGAGAAGCTGTGGGTGCCCGCTTTCTACGGCGCGGTGACGTACCTGCAGTATCCGGACGCGGAACCGCTCGAGCGCCAGGCTTATTTCCACGCCGCCTACCGCGAGGAAGCCCCCACCACGAAGGGCCAACCCTTCCTGATTCTGGATTCCGCTTCGATGGGAGAGGCGGACCGCCCGGGGCATTACGCGGGCGTGGTGCTCAACACCGAAGGGGCGAACAGGGGCGCCGGATTTTACTTCCTGGAGGGCAACACCAAAATCTGGGTGGACGGCGAGCCGGAGCAGAGTCTGGAATACACCGGGCTGGAGGATTATTACCAGGGCGCGTGGTACTACATGAAGACCAGCCGCCGCGGCCGGACCGAGTTCAGCGCCCCGTATCACGGCCTGACGGTCAAGACCCTCAGCCGGTTCGGGATCGTGGGCATGACGCTCCTGGCGGGGCTGAAGCGCCAGCGGCTCAGCCAGTACCGCTTCCACCCGGAAGGGATTCCATTCAAGAAATCGATCCGCATCACCGTTCATCACGGCGAGTTCGACGAGGTGCCGGCCAACTTCTCCTCGGTGGCCTACTGGTACCAGCAGCCGGAGTAGGTGTGAGGCCTCATCCCGTAATTCACTTTGTGCTTTTTGTGCCCTTTGTGGTAAAAAATATTAGCCACAAAGAGCACAAAGGTCACAAAATGGTTTTTTAGGCAGGTTCAGATCTGCCGATGCCAGCAACCGGGGCAGGCCTCCCGGGACTCGAAATGAATCGCACGGGGTTGGTGCGTGCGATACGGTTTATGAATTGTTACGTTGAAGCGACGGGAAAGGCGGCCTATTTGGAGGTTTCGTCTAGTATTTTTCTTTGTGCTTTTTGTGCCCTTTGTGGCAAAAATAAATAGCCGCAAAGAGCACAAAGGATGGGCGGGGAACACTGCTGACCCTAAGGGTCTTAGGAAAAATGATTATGAAATATCTCGAGATCACGGAAAAAGACCGCCAACTCGTCCAAGCCGCCGTCGAGGTGGTGACGAAGCATTACCGCGAGGAACGGCACACGGTCGGCGCGGCGGTTCTGTGCGCATCCGGAAAAATCTACACGGGCGTGAATGTGGAATCCGTCGGATACGGCCCGTGCGCGGAACCGATCGCGATCGGGGCGGCGTTCAGCTCGGGGGAGAAGGAATTTGACGGCCGTGGTGGCCGTCCAGGGAGGAACCACCGGCTACCCGGTTATTCCGCCGTGCGGGAACTGCCGCCAGCTGATTTGGGATTATGCGCCGGAAGCCGCGGTGCTCCTGGATAAGGACGGCGCACTCATCAAAGTCGGCATCGCGGATCTCCTGCCGATGGCCTATAAAAATTTTTACGAGTAAAAAGAAAAGAGCATAACATAGCCGCGGAGGATCTATCCGGAAACTGACGTGGACCAACCTCAGGAACGCGCCGATCTACCGGCCCTATGCGCCTGCCGTCCGTCTCGTCTCCGGAGGGGTGGAAATCGCATGAGTTGTTTCAGATGTTGATATTCGGACGTGGATCCCGTTTTAGGCCGGCGGCGTAAATTATCCGGTGACGATAAACATCGAGGGAAAATCTTATGAACCCTAAACCCGATCTGATGAATCTGTTTTGGACGACCGCCGGCGTGTTCCCGGGCCGCGGTGAAATCAGCCCGTATGATTTTAAAGACAGGGTCCAGGCCGCCGCCAGGGCCGGTTTTAAGGGAATCGGGATTTGGCATACCGATCTGGAGCATATCCTCGTCCACAGATCCCTCCCGGAAATGAAAATGATCCTGGACGACAACGGCCTGAAGCACGTCGAGCTGGAGTTCCTCACCGACTGGTTCCTGGATGGCGGAAGAAAATCGGAATCGGACAGCCGCAAGCGGCGGCTGCTCGAGGCGTCGCAGGCGCTGGGCGCCAAGCATGTCAAAGTGGGTGATTTTTACAATTCGGCCTGTCCCATGCCCCGCGTCGTGGAATCCTTTGCCGCGTTATGCAGGGAGGCGGAGACATTCGGCGCGACGATCGGTTTTGAAATCATGGGCTGCGCCATGATCGACAACATCCCGGATGCCGTTGCCATGGTGGAATCGGCCGGGGCGAAAAACGGCGGCCTGATCATCGACATATATCAGGTGGCAAATCAGGGATGGACGTTTGAGGATATCCGCCGTATTCCCCTGAAGTATTTAATCAATGTCGAGCTGAACGACGGCACGCTGCCCGGAAGCCCGCACCACGATCCCTCCAATCGAAGGTTCTGCGGGGAAGGCGAGTACGACATTCCGGGCCTGATCCGCTGCGTGAAGACCATGGGCTATGCCGGCCCGTGGGCGGTCGAAGTCATATCGGAAAAACTTTTCTCCCTGCCGTTGAACGAGTTGAGCAAAAGGGCATATGAAACCACCATGGCGGAATTCGCCGCTGGATGACCAGGGCTTGGCGGCTTCCACATACTCTACTAAAAGATCCGGGCCGCGCTTATCGGCGCAGCCCGGATCTTATTAATTGATAAGTATGAAATTCTCTACGGCAGCGGCAGCGGTTCGGACTGATTGGTATCCACATCCAGGTAGTTGGTGAATTGCGCTTCGTCGACTTTCATGGAGAGCTTTCCGACGACTTCTCCGCCGCGCAGGATGACTCCCTCGCGCGTGCCGTCGGCCTTGAAGGTGATCTCCACCGTGTACCCGTTGGCCGCGTCCTCGCCCGTCACCTTCCCGCCGACCGCGTGGCCCCGCTCGTCGAACACATCCAGGTTGATGTTCACATCAAAGGTCAGAAGCCCAAACTCGGGCGCATCCCAGGTGACCGTCCCCTCGCCGGTCTGGGTTCCGTACTCGGGGGTCATCCCGGCCCCGGAGATCGAGAAATCGCGGCGCTCGTGCACGGTGCCTTCGACGCTCCCGGACATCACGGCGGTGATGTCCATCCCGGCCAGCGCGTCTTCATCGGTCGGAGGCGTATTGGCATACCAGCCGGTTGTATCCGAGGCGTCGAAGGCTGAGAGGACAACCGCGGGCACGCCCATCTCCTCCAATTGTGTCCGGTAGAGATCGGCGACCTCCTGTTCGATGTCCGGCGAGGCGTTCCACAACTGGTAATCCATCAGGGATTCGGCCGGCTGCTGCTGTTCCTTGAGCTTGTCCCACAGCATCTCGTTCCAGCCCTGCGCGGTTCCCGCCCGCGGATCGCCGCGCTTCAAGTTCGAAAGGGAATTGATGAGCGCCCCGAGGCTTTCCGGATCGGATTGCGGAAGGGTGACCATCTTGGTCGGGATGGTTTTCAATTTTAAACTTAGCAGCAGCGCGGGCGTGACGGCCTGACCGCCGGCGGTCAGGAAGGTCACATCGGGTTTGGCTCGCGGCCGCGCCGCAGGATCCCGCTTCGCCGGGAATGGCGCCGCTTTCGGGCAGGGGATCGAGGAATCCCTGCGGCACGGTGCCGATTTGCACAAGCGGAAGTTCCGCGCGCTCGGCCAGTTTGCCGCCGCCGCCGGGCAGCCCCGCAAAGAGGTTGGATGTGTCGAGGGTCGTCTCGGCCATGGCGGTGGTGTCGTCATCCAGGTTTTTCTGGATGGTTTCCGTGTTGAATAGCAGCCCGGCCATCTTGGATGCGACCAGCACGTCGGTGGCGTGCATATCGGATGCGGCCGCCGGGGCCGCAACGGTGGCGGTGGAAGGTTGGGCGGCCGTGGACGGCGCAGGGCTGCCGCATCCGGCCAGAAACGTTCCCGCGAGGATTAATACGACCAAATTGAGTTTCATGGAAGTTCCTTTCCGGATTTTCATCGGATGGATCGAAGCGATGGCTTCCGGCGCACAGGCCGGTCAGCTAAAAAGGAATATACAACCGATCTGGAAAATCCTGCGGCCGGGAAAAAGAATTCACATCCTTTTTACCTTTGGGGCGCGGCTCCATCGAGGAGCTGTTCATTAATTTGATTTTTACCGCGGGCAGAACCGGGCGGGATCCGCCATTCCACGTCCGCGGGACGCGGGCGAAATTATGCCCGAGGGCATGCCGCACAAAGATCGCGCGCCGGGACGAAGGGAAGAGGGCCGGGCGATCGGCGCCTTGGTTGCCGCAATCCTCCATCCTTTGCAGATGAATGCGAAATGAAAATTTTATTGCACGCTTGCATTCACGGCATATTCGAGTAAAATGGTTTTTGAAAAGCATCCCTTGGAAGATCCCATTCGATTAATAAATCGAAACACCGGAACCGAATTGGGTTTTCGTCCACCGGGCAGGCCAACTCATTTGGAAAGGAATCTTCTTCACAGGAATTGCATCGATTTATGGATACCACCGCTTCGGTCGCGAAAAAAACTTCCCGCAATCACAAACCCAAACTTTCCCCCTGCCTGTCCTTCGCATGCGCGGACGAATGCTGCATGTACGGGGCGGATGTGGAGATCAAAGAATACCGGCTGCTGATCGACCATCAGCTCGCCACGCCCGACCAATTCACCGGGCCGGAGGAGGATGACGGGGTCATGCTCTACCGGACGGCGCTCGGCCCGCGCGGGTGCGTTTTCCTTCTCCCGGAGCGGGGTTGCCGGCTGCACAACACGCAATTCAAGCCTTCGGTCTGCCTGGTGTTCCCGCGCGATACGGAAGAAGCGCAGGAAGCCTTCGAGGACGGATACCTGCCCTGCGTCGAGGAAGAATTAACCGCGATCGCGGCCCGGCGCCGGAAAAAACGGCCCGAGGCCGGAGCCAAACATCCGGAATGAAAAAAGCGCGCCCGGCCGGGCGCGCTTTTTTTTAGGGCTGCCATTTTTGAGGCCCTTCGCCACCTTCGCGCCTGCCCTGCGTCTTTTGCGGGGGAGCGAAGGCGGGCCCTCGCTTCGCATTCATCCCGGCTCATAAACCAGATGCGAGCCTGGATGCTACGCGAGGGCAAGCGCTCAGGGTGAGATAAATAGAATTCTATTACTGTTCTTTCGAATTCTGGAAACTCTCGTCGAGCAGGTGATTAAGCTGCTGGCGGGCCTCGACCGGGGAGACGGACATGGCGAATTGCCACTCGTCGACCAGCCAGGTGACGGCCCGCTCGAGGATCAACCCTTCCGTGTCGTTCAGCTTGCGGTTCCGGTTGTAAAACGAGAGATCCCGAATCAGGCGGCACAGCGCGCCGGAGTTGCCCTCCCGGATCCGCGATTGAATCTGGGTTTTCCGTTCCATCCGGTTCGCGGAAAACGGATCGTAGTGCGCGCGCAATATGGGAAACAGGCGCTCGAATTCGGAGCGGGAGGCGGGCATGCGCAGGCTGCCGTTTTCCGAATGGTCGACGGGGATCCAGATCGTCAGGTCCTTGGTGCGGACGACATAGTAGCGGGTGAGGATCCCCGCCACTTCCTTGTTCTCCATTCCCACGATGTCCGCCAGGCCATGCGAGGCATGAATGACCTTATCGCCGACACGGAATGCCACATGTCACCTCATTTCAGGGATTTACGGCGCGCTGAAATAAAAAATCCGGCCTTAAAAGAGGACGGACCGGTAATCCCACTAATCCTGTCTTAGGGATGTTAAGTATACCATCGATCATTTTCGGCCTTGTCCGGAGACTGGCAATGAAATCGGGTTCTGAATACAATTCTCCCAGGATCTTCTTCGCCAAGGGAGCGCCCATGAATCCTCGAACGAATGATCACGCACCGGTGAACGATAAAAAGGAAATCTTCGGCTGGGCGATGTACGACTGGGCCAATTCGGCTTTCTCCACCACCGTCGGCACCGTCTTCCTGGCGCCGTATGTGGCGAGCCTCGCGGCGGACGCGGCCAAACCGTTCGCCGACGGCATGGCGCGGGTGGCCGGCATCCCCGTCGCGCCGGATTCGTTTTTCCCCTTCTGCATCTCGATCTCGGTCGGGCTGCAGGTGCTCTTCCTCCCGATCCTGGGAGCGATCGCGGATTATTCCCACCTGCGCAAGCAGATGATGCAGCTGTTCGCCGTGCTCGGCGCGGTCGCCACCATCGCCCTGTTCTTCACCACCGCTCCCATCTGGTGGATGGGCGGCCTGCTCTACATCATCGCCAACCTGGCGTTCGGCGCGGCGATGGTCTTCTACAATTCGTATCTGCCGGATATCGCGTCCCCGGATCAGCGCGATAAAGTCTCCTCCTACGGCTGGGCGATGGGGTATTTGGGCGGCGCCCTTCTGCTGGTGGCGAACCTCGCGCTCTATCTCCTGCACGACAAAATCGGCATGGCCACGGATGTGGCGGTGCGGATCAACCTCGCCTCGGCCGGCCTGTGGTGGCTGGGTTTCTCCTTCTTCACCTGGGCCCGCCTGCACCCGCGCGGGGCCACCAAGCGCCTGCCCGCCGGCGAAAGCTACATCGGCGTGGGGTTCAAGCAGCTGTGGGGGACTCTCAGGGATATTCGCCGCTTCCCGGAGACTCTGAAATTCCTGCTGGCCTACTTCCTCTACAACGACGGGATCCAGACCGTGATCGCCGTCTCGGCCACCTTCGCCGCCGCGCCGCTCCTGCGCGGCGGGCTGGAGATCGGGCAATCCACGCTCACGATCGTCATCCTGATGATCCAGTTCATGGCCTTCTTCGGCGCGCTGTTGTGGGGGCGGCTGGCCGCGCGGATCGGCGCCAAGCGTTCGATTATCGTCAGCCTGGTGATCTGGGCCGGCGTGGTGATCTACGCCTACGGCGGGCTGCGCGGGGATACGCGGGTGATCGAGTTCTTCATCCTGGGCGCGTGCATCGCGGTGGTGCTGGGCGGCTCGCAGGCCATCAGCCGCAGTTTGTTCGCGCAGATGATCCCCTCCACCCGCGAGGCCGAATACTATTCCTTCTACGAGGTGAGCGAACGCGGCACCTCCTGGATCGGGCCGTTCCTGTTCGCGATCATGAACCAGGTGTTCGGCAGCCTGCGCCCGGCGATCCTCTCGCTGATCTTCTTCTTCGTGATGGGGCTGATCGTCCTGCCGTTCGTCAACGTCAAGAAGGCGGTCGCGGACGTGCAGGCATATGAGGCCGGGAGCGGTCACGGTTAACGGGAACCGGAAATATGATTTCTGCAGCTTGAGCGGCGCATCAATTGCCAACCACCAAGACACGAAGACACAAAGGGAAATGTTGAATTTTCCCCTTTGTGCCTTTGTGTCTTGGTGTCTTCGTGGTATTACTCTTTGAGCTCCAATTACGATCAACGCACGGAGGGCACAAAGGGCACGGATTATTTCTTTGAAATTTAAAAAAAAACTCCGTGAACCTCCGTGTTCTCAGTGGATTCACAATCCTCCCGGCATCTTCGGATTTGCCTTCACGCGTATTTCAATTCCCTTCCTCACCCCCCCCGGCCCCCTCTCCTGGCTGATGCCGGAAGAGGGGGAGGGAAGCCGGAAGGAAGCAAGGATGTCTGCCAATATCAATGGCAAATCCTCTCGATTTTCTCGGCAGGTACTCGAAAAATCCGTATCCCCATTCGGTCGAGCATCCTTTCACGGGCATGATCGTGTTTACAGCTCTCTTCCCCCTCTTCTGGCGTCAGCCAGGAGAGGGGGTTAGGGGGTGAGGAAAGCAATCCGCCCTGTAAAAATTCACCCTCCTTGGAAGACTCCCACCGTCCTATAATGATCGCTGCCATAAAGGTGTTCACGACGGGTCGCCGGTAATCGCGAAAGCTAAATATCCCCGGCATCGATTTCAGGAGGAAATCATGAGTCAATTGATCGCCGTCTGCGGATTGGATTGCGCCGCGTGCGATGCGTACCTCGCCACGCAGGCCAGGGACGAGGCCGCGAAGGAAAAAGTCGCCGCCAAGTGGAGGGTCGAATACAACAGTCCCGAATATCGATGCGAAATGCGTCACCTGCGACGGCTGCCTGGCGACGACCGGCAGTCTGTGGCGGCCATTGCTCGGAGTGCGCCCCGCGCCTATGCGCCGTGGAGCGCGGGCTCGCCAACTGCGGGTTGTGCCCGGATTACGGCTGCGAAAAAATCAGCGGCCTGCTCCAGTACATCCCGGACGCCAAGGCCGGCTGGACGCAATCCACGCGAACCTGTAAATTCCGATCGTTGAATTTGGAAAGGGCATGCCGGCCGGAAATCATGGTCTGCATGCCCTTTTTTTCAATTCTCCCCCTCAAGCGGTTATGAATCCACGAAACCTGCCCCGGCGTAATTCCAGCCGGGGGACACGAAGAAAAATTTTTCGTGCTCTTCGTGCTATTCGTGGATTTTCCTTCATTTTCATTCGGAGAAGCGCGAATGCCGGCAATTTCAAACGAAAAAATCGGCGCGGAGTACAATGGAAGGCTGAGGATCGGCGCGTGTCCTGCTTCGATCTGAATTCCCGCTGGAGGAAAAGACCGCTCATGACGGAAAATCCAAAACCCATCCCGGAAAAAGTCATCATTGTCCAGAAGAACGGCCCCATCCTGGTCAAGGGCGGCATCCCCCTTTACGACAAAATTCAGGTGGTGTCCGAGCACGGCGAGCCGCTGACGTGGAAAATGGGAAAGCGCTACGACACCGGCAATACTTACATTCTCTGCCGCTGTGGAAAATCCTCGAAAATGCCGTTCTGCGACAGCACGCACGCCGCCATCGGGTTCGACGGGACCGATACGGCGGACGTTCGCCCGACCGCGGAACGCCAGGAGCTTTTTCCGGGCGGCGTGCAAATCGAAGTCCGGCACGACGATTACCTCTGCATGGAATCCGGTTTTTGCGGAACGCGCTGGACGACGATCAAACAACTGGTCCTGCTCACCGAGGAGATCGGCGCGCGCTCGAACGTGGTCTCGATGGTCGAACGCTGCCCGTCGGGATCGATCACCTACCGCCTGAAGGGCGAGGAGCGTGACATCGAACCCGATCTCCCGCAGGCGATTGCCTATACGACGGATATTCTTTCCTCGGGCGCGGTGCGCGGGGCATATTGGGTGATGGGCAATATTCCGATCATCCGTTCCGACGGCATGCCGCTCGAGGTCCGCAACCGCGTGACGCTGTGCTCGTGCGGCCTCTCGAAGAAGCGGCCGCTGTGCGATGCCGCCCACCGGACGAGCGTCGAGGGAAAAACCGAATCCAGACCGCCCTGGGAAACACGGAAAACCGGTCCCGGGAATTAGGTATTCGGGAGCTCGTCCCGGAGAATTGAAAAGATCGTCACCCCGGCGCCTGCCCTCGCGGCGCATCCCGGCTCGCTCGTGTTTCATGAGCCGGGATGAATGCAAAGCGAGGGTGGTTCAGGCCGGGATCCACAACACTCTCCAATAAAAAAACCTGGATGCCGGCTTGGAGCACCCCTGCTACGCATTCATCTAATCTGCAGGTTCTCACTCATGAATTTTCTTCGCCACTCCAAAACAACCATCCCTCCCGCCTCCGGGATTCACCACGCCCACTCCTTTCTGCAGCAAAGCGGCGGGATCCAAATCGACGACCGCGCCCCGGACGGGGATTCCATTCACACGGAGGAGAAGGGCGCCTGGGCGGGATACGGGCGGTTGGATTTCGGCGCCGGGCCGGACCTGTGGATGGCGTATGCCGCCGCCGAGGAAGGCGGACGCAGGATCGAGATCCGGATCGACAAACCCGACGGGGAGAAGATCGGAACCCTGGCGGTTGAGGCGACCGGGGCGGCGGATTTGTTCCGCGAACAATATGCGCGCCTCGAGCCCGTCGAAGGCGGGCACGAGTCTGTTCCTGGTGTTCCCCGACGGCCCGGTTGGCTTGGATTGGTTCACCTTCTCCATCGACCCGGCGCGCGAGACTCCCGCCCAGCGCGCGGAGCGGATGCGCTGGTGGCGCGAGGCGCGCTTCGGTCAGTTCGTGCACTGGGGCCCGTATTCGGTCCTCGGCCGCGGCGAATGGGTGATGTACCAGGAGAACTGGCCGCGCGCGGAATACGAGGCGCAGGCCGCCGCGCGGTTCCGCCCAAGCCGCTTTCATGCCGCGGATTGGATCCGGACGCTCGCCGGCGCGGGGCAGCGCTACCTTGTCATCACCTCCAAACACCACGACGGGTTCAGCCTGTTCGAGACGCGCGTGCGCGGCTTCGAACCGGCGGCCGGCGATGGAACCGGTCCGCGGTACGACTTCGTGGATTTTTCCGGATGGCGCCGCGATCCGCTGGCCGAACTGGCGCGCGAGTGCCGGCGCCGCGGGATCCATTTCTGCCTGTATTACTCGATCCTGGATTGGCATCACTCCTCCCAGCTCCCGGTCGCGGACGGCTCCGGGCTGACCGACATGCTCCCGGGGATGAAGGACCGCTATGTGTCGGAGATGAAGGAACAGCTGCGCGAGCTGGTGGAGCGCTACGATCCGGACCTGTTGTGGTTCGACGGGGATTGGGGCGGGGAGAAGTGGTGGTGGACCGCCGCCGACGGCAAGGCGCTTTACCGCTATCTGCGCGTTCTCAAACCGTCGCTGATCGTCAATGAACGGGTCAAACGGGAGAAGGGCCTCGGCGATTTTCGCACGCCGGAGCAGACCATTCCCGAAACCGCGCCGGAGGGCGATTGGGAAAGCTGCCTGACGATGAACGACCATTGGGGCTACCACGCCGGGGATCACCACTGGAAATCCGCGCAGGAACTTGTCCGCAGCCTGGTCGAGACAGCTTCCAAGGGCGGCAACCTGCTCCTCAACGCCGGGCCCAAGCCGGACGGCAGCCTGCCGTGGGAGACGCGGGCGGGGCTGAAAGCCGTCGGACGGTGGATGAATGCGTTCGGGAAAAGCATTTACGGCTCCTCGGCCGGCCCGTTCCCCGAGACCTCCGGCCATTTCCGGTGCACGTCCAAACCCGGGCTCTTGTTTGTGCATGTCTTCGATTGGCCGCGCGAGAGAATTTTGCGGCTTCCCGCGCTCCGCAACATGATCGGCGCCGTGTATCCGATGGGAAGACCGGGCACGCCGCTCCCGTTCCGGAGGGCGGGGGAAGGGATCGAGATCGATCTTCCCGGCCGCGCTCCGGATCCGATCAATTCGGTGATTGTCTTGGAAGTCGACGGCGCGCCCGAAGCCGTCCCCGAGTCGTAAGGGCGGACGGCCGTCCGCCCATACTACGATCCTCATCCCCCACCCCGTAGGGGCACGGCGTCGCCGTCCCTACGGGAACGCCGTGCCCCTACGGAGACCGGTGGAGAATGAGGAAAAAGAGGTTATTTTATGCCCGTGAAATCCGTCCGCCGACGAAAACCCGTCAAACGAATTGCCGATCGGGCGAGGAAGCCTTCCCGCCCCGCCGTTTCCGAGGCATCCGTTTCCACCCGCTATGCACAAACCGACACCTACAACGGAATGCGGGGAAAAAACTGGAGCGGCGGATGGAAATTCCGGTTGGGAGAAGCGGACCGGGGCGCGGATCCCGCGCTGGATGATTCGTCGTGGCGCAGCCTGGACCTGCCGCACGATTGGAGCATCGCGCTCCCGTTCCGCGAAGACTCGCCCTCCGGCGCCGGCGGCGGATTCCTCGACGGCGGCGCCGGCTGGTACCGGAAAACCTTCACCGCCCCGGCGGCCTGGCGGGGCAGGCGGGTCTTCCTCCAATTCGACGGCGCGTACATGGACAGCCGGGTGTGGATCAATGGGGTTCTGCTCGGCGCGCGGCCGTACGGATACATTTCCTTTGAATACGACCTGACGCCGCACCTGACGTTGGGGGAATCGAATACCGTCGCCGTGCGGCTGGAAAACAAACAGCCCACCAGCCGCTGGTATTCGGGAAGCGGAATCTACCGCAACGTCTGGCTGGCCGTCCTCGACCCGCTGCACGTCGACGGATGCGGATTGTTTGTGAGCACCCCAAAGGTGGAGAAAAAGGCCGCCATCGCAAAGGTAAATGTATGCGTGCGCAATCAGGCCGCCGCGGCATGCCCGGCATCCCTGCAATTGGAACTGTTCGATCCCGCCGGAAAGCGGATCGTATCCCAGGCATCCGATCCCCGGGAAATCCCGGCCGGCCAAACCGCCGATTTCGAAATGGCGATGCCCGTCGCCGACCCGCGCCTCTGGTCGCTCGAGGAACCGAATCTCTACACACTCCGGGCGAAGATCGTCTCCGGCGGCCGGACGGCGGATGAGTACCGGGCGGCGTTCGGGATCCGCACCTTCGCGATGGATCCGGACGGGGGCGCCTCGCTGAACGGCCGGTGGCTGAAACTGAACGGAGTTCTGCCTGCACCACGATCTGGGCGCGCTCGGCGCGGCGGTCAGCACGCGGGCGATCCAGCGCCAGCTGGAGATCATGAAGGCCATGGGCTGCAACGCCGTGCGCACCTCGCACAACCCGCCCGAACCGGCGCTCCTCGACCTGTGCGACCGGATGGGAATGCTGGTGATCGACGAGGCATTCGACGCCTGGGAGGAAGGCAAGGCGGCCAACGACTACCACCGCTTCTTCGGGGAGTGGGCGGAACGCGATATCCGCGGCATGGTCCGCCGCGACCGCAACCATCCCAGCATCGTCATGTACAGCATCGGCAACGAGATCCACGACGTGACGACGGAGCGGGGCGTGCAGCTGACGGAGCAACTGGCCGGCTGGGTCCGCGCGGAAGATAACACGCGGATGGTCACGCACGGCAGCAACTACATGGAAACCGCCCTGGACGCCTCGGCCCGGCTGGACGCCGTCGGATACAACTACACCACCCCCCTGTATGACCTGCACCATAAACAATTTCCGGAATGGAAAATGTATGCGAGCGAAACCAGCTCGGCGGTCCGCTCCCGCGGAGTATATAAAAACCCGGACGGGAAAAACGTGCTCACCGGCGCCGACCGGCAGTGTTCCTCCTACGACAACTCGGTCGTGGACTGGGGCACGAGCGCCGAGCTTTCCTGGAAGATCGTCAATTCGCGGAAATTCATCGCCGGCGAATTCATCTGGTCCGGTTTCGATTACATCGGCGAGCCGACCCCCTACGCCTGGCCGGCGAAGAGTTCCTACTTTGGAATTGTGGACACATGCGGGTTCCCCAAGGACATTTATTATTTTTACCAAAGCCGGTGGACGGAAAAGCCGATGGTGCATTTGTTGCCGCATTGGAATTGGCGGGCAGGGGAGACGGTCGTAGTCTGGGCCTACACCAATTGCGAGGAAGTGGAATTGTTCCTCGGGAAGGAATTGCTCTGGGGACGCGGCGCTTCGAGGCGGAGGGCCCCGCGCATCTGGAATGGCGGGTTCCGTTTCGGCCGGGCGTGCTGCGGGCGGTTGCGCGGCGCGGCGGACGGACCGTTGCGCGCGACGAAGTCCGCACGGCCGGTGTTCCCGCGGCGGTAAGGGTCTCGGCCGATCGCAAGGTCCTTTCCGCCGACGGGGCGGATCTGGCGTTTGTCACCGCGGATATCGTGGACGCCAAAGGGGTGATTGTCCCGGATGCGGCCAACCGGGTGCGGTTCCAATTGACCGGCCCCGGAATGATCGCGGGCGTGGACAACGGCGACCCGGTCTGCCACGAACCCTATCAGGCTTCGGAACGGTCGGCCTTTCACGGCAAATGCCTGGCGATTGTGCGTTCTTCGCGGCGGGCCGGTGCGATCCGATTGACGGCCGCGGCGGATGGATTGAAAAAAGGGAATGTCGCGATAAAAACGGTAAAAAGACCTGTCAGGTTAAAATAAAAACACCGGCTAAAAAAGGCGCAGACCTGGCGGGTCTTGGAAGCTCGGTAATTGAAAAACCTTAACGCCATCGCGCCGCTGCGCGCCGCGCCGCCGGCCGGATACGAGGCGCTCGCGAGCCTGCCTCCCCGGGCACTGCTTCTTGTTTGAAGAAATCCTTCCGGATCCAAAAGGAGTGAGCCGTGAAATTCAATGATGGATACTGGTCCCTGCGCAAGGGGGTGACGGCGGTGTATCCGGTGCAGGTTTGGGATGTCGAGACTGGACCGGATTCCCTCACCGTATACGCGCCGACCAACCGGGTCGTCCAACGCGGCGATACGCTGAACCACGCCATGCTGAAGCTGGAGCTTTCATCCCCCATGGCGGATGTCATCCGCGTCCGCATAACCCACCACCTCGGCGGGAAGCCCGCCTCCCCGGAATTTGCGTTAATCGGGCAGCCTTCCCCCCGGTGGAGGTGGCTGCCGATAAAGATGCCGTCGGGCTCTCCAGCGGGCGGCTTTCGGCGCGGGTTTCCCGGACGGGGGATTGGCGGGTCGAATTTCTCGCGGAGGACCGTGTGCTTACCTTCAGCGGCCTGAGGGGCATGGGGCTTTTCGAGACGCAGGATTCCGGGCGCTACCTCCGAGAACAATTAAACCTGGGGATCGGGGAGTGCGTGTACGGGCTGGGCGAACGCTTCACCGCCTTCGTGAAGAACGGCCAGGTTGTGGATATCTGGAACAACGACGGCGGCACAGGCAGCGAACAAGCCTATAAAAACATCCCCTTCTACCTGACAAACCGGGGATACGGGATTTTCGTGAATCATCCCGGCCGGGTTTCCTTCGAGGTCGGTTCCGAGCGTTCCTATGGCGTGGATTTCAGCGTCGCCGGGGAATCCCTGGAATATTTCATCTTCTACGGCCCCTCGCCCAAGGAAATACTGGAGCGGTATACCGCCCTCACCGGCCGCCCGGCGCTTCCACCCGCCTGGTCGTTCGGCCTTTGGCTTACCACCTCCTTCACAACGACGTATAACGAGGAAACGGTCACGCAGTTTATCCAGGGAATGGCCGACCGGGATCTGCCGCTCTCGGTCTTCCATTTTGATTGCTTCTGGATGAAGGATTACCACTGGTGTGATTTCGAATGGGACCGGGATGAATTTCCGGATCCGGCCGGATTGCTGGCGCGGTTGAAGGCGCGCGGCCTTCATATCAGCGTCTGGATCAACCCATATATCTCCCAGAGGTCGGCCCTGTTCGCCGAAGGCATGCGGCAGGGCTACCTGCTGCGCAAGCCCGACGGCGGCGTCTGGCAGACCGATCTCTGGCAGCCCGGGCTGGGGATTGTGGATTTCACCAACCCGGGGGCCGTGAAATGGTTCGGGGACAAACTCCGGACACTGCTCGACATGGGCGTGGATTGCTTCAAAACCGATTTCGGGGAAAGCATTCCGACCGACGTGGTGTATCACGACGGTTCGGATCCGGTCCGGATGCACAATTTTTATTCCCTGCTCTATAACCGGACGGTGTTCGAGGTGCTGCGCGAACGGCGGGGCAAGGGGCAGGCGGTGGTCTTTGCCCGGTCGGGAACGTCCGGAAGCCAGTGTTACCCCGTTCATTGGGGAGGGGATTCCGTATCGACCTTCGAGGCGATGGCGGAAAGCCTGCGGGGCGGGCTTTCCCTCGGCCTCTCCGGCTTCGGATTCTGGAGCCACGATATCGGCGGCTTCATCGGCACCCCGTCCGCGGATTTGTACAAACGCTGGATCGCCTTCGGCCTGCTGTCCTCGCACAGCCGCCTGCACGGCGAAAGTTCCTATCGCGTTCCCTGGCTGTTCGACGAGGAAGCGGTGGCGGTGCTCCGCCATTTCACCAAGCTCAAGAACCGCCTGATGCCATACCTGTACGCGCAAGCCCTCGTGGCCACCCGGACCGGCATACCGCTGATGCGGGCGATGATGCTGGAACACTCCGGCGACCCCGCCTGCGACACCCTCGACCGCCAGTATATGCTCGGGCCTTCGCTGCTCGTCGCGCCGGTGTTTTCGGCGGACGGCGCGGTTTCCTATTACCTGCCGCGCGGCCGCTGGACGAACTTCTTCACCGGTGAAATAGCCGACGGCCCGCGCTGGATGGAGGAAAAGCTCGGCTTCCTCAGCGTCCCGCTGTGGGTGCGGCCGGGCACACTGCTCGCGCTCGGAAGTGAAGAAGGGAAACCGGATTACGACTACTCCGACGGCCCCGTCCTGCGGGCCTACGAGATCCCCGATGGCGGGATATTGGCGGCGTCCGTTCCTTCGCGTGGACGGCGCATCGGAAACTCTCTTCGAAGTAAAGCGCGAAGGCCGTACAGTCACCGCCGTCAAAAAGGGCTCCGCTAAAAACTGGAAGCTGCTGTTGGCCGGCGTAAAAGGAGTCTCGTCCGTGAAGGGCGGAAAAGCGGAAACGAATCCTCTGGGGACGCTGATCGCCGCGAGCGGCGGCGGCGATTCCCTTTCGTGCATGCTGGAGGAGAAAGCGGATTGATCTTCGCCTGAAAACACAGGCTCTGCCCGGATCGACGTTTCCATGGGGATGCTGCCAGCCCCGCAGATCGCAGTCCGCCGTTCCAATGCGGCCATCCCATCCTCCCTCCCCCGAAAATCATTCAACTTTTACTGGAATTGTTCTACCCCTCTCTCCTTCCCGTATCACGGGAAGGAGGGAGGGGCGAGGGGAGGAAGGATGGGATGGGTTTTCTACGGAATTGGAATGCCCTTAATCCCCAGGCTTAATTCCTCCCGTGTATAATTCCCACTCTCGATATGCCTGACCGAACCGCTTTCCCCTCTTTGTATCCCTGCGACTTTCCCGTAAAGGTCGTCGGATTTCCCCGCGCAAACTTCGAAGCCGATGTGATGGCGATCATACGGACTCACGCCGGGGGGTTAAAGGAGGAAGACGTCAGCCGCAAAACGAGCGCTGGCGGAAAATATATCTCGCTGACCGTGCGGATCGTCGCCCGGAACCGGGAACAATTGGATAAGCTGTACGCCGAGTTAAACGCCCAGGATGCGGTGATCATGGTGATTTGATCCGGTGAGCGGCGTCCTCATCCGAATTAAATGGGTTAACCGAGCCGATCCGGTGGCCGGAATCGAATAGGAAGAATGGATGTTTTGCCGGCGGCATGCCGGGAGTACAATGGGCTCCGCAAGCCGTTCAGGCTGAACCGGACAGGGAAGTCCGAAGGGGGAAGCCGGCAAAGTTAATTCAACCGGTTCTCATAAAGGCAAGATGACGGATAAACCGAACGAAACAATCCCGGAAGGAAATATGGGGGAGCTGGTCCTTTTCCGCTGCCAGGACTGCAAAAAGGAGTTGGTTTACCTTTGCGAGGACCTGGAAGCGCCGTGCTTTCTCCAGCATTGCACGTACGAAGCGATCGAAGTCTGGTGTCCGCATTGCCAGGTCGGCTATACTTTTTCCCTGAGCAACGGCGAGCATCCCTCCAACTGGACCTGTCCGGACTGCCGGACCAACTATCCGCTTCCGGTCGACCTTTACTCCAACCCGATGCCGGTCTTGGATCCCGCTTTCATCGAAAAATACCGGAACAATTTCAAGGGACAGAAGGAAAACGAATAACCCTCCACTTATCAGGAAAATAAATCGCCTCCGGTCCGCCCGTTATTGTTTTCGGGCGGAATTTTTTTAATCCGCTCGCACCGCGGATGATCCTTGGCATCGCCTGTACCCCCGCAGCCCAAACGCCCGGCACTCCGGATGAAAGCGGGGCGCTGGCATTTCTCGCGGATGCCGCGGGTTGGGAATTGCCTTCCCGCGCCGAGGAGATCCGCCGTGCCCGAGGGTGTGGTCCTTTCCTGGGATCTTCGACACATTCCGCTTGAACGGTTGGAGATGGTTGGCCGCGTTTTGCTCAATCCACAAAGTATTTGATGGCCTAAAAATTATTGCCATCCCATCCTCCCTCCCCCGACTAACCTCGTCGCAAGAAAATTAATTATTCTCCCCCTCCCTCCTTCCCGTATCACGGGAAGGAGGGAGGGGCGAGGGGAGGAAGGATGGTATGGTTTGAACGTATGACGTGCAGGCCAATTCACAAAGCCATCAACGAAGTACTCGATCTGTTCCACATCGAAAGCGTTCAGGGTAAAATATCCCCTTCCCGGTAAAGTTGAATGGTGCGGCGGACCGGACGAACCGGGAAAAACCATCATTAGGAGTGGAACATGAGCGAACAGCCTCTTACCTCTGAAATGGAAAAACTGCTGCAGGAATTAAAACACGGCGGGCTGGCGTTCCGCCGCATCGAAGCGGCGGAAAAAATCAGCAAGCTGAAGAACAGCCATCCGCGCCTGGTGGAAGCGCTGCTGCGGGCGAAAGAAACGGATAAATCCGAAGAGGTCCGGAAAATCGCGGCCAAGGCGCTCCAGTCGCCGGCGCACGCGGAGATTTTGAAGATGAATCCCGGCTTGACTCGATCTGGCCAGGGTGGAGGAAGTGGAGATCCTCAAGCCCTCCGTTTGGGGAATTATCTCCTTCATCCTCTCCCTGGTCTCGATCCTGATCATCTATGTGGACGTGTTCTTCCTCGCGGCGGCTCCGGCCGCCGGCGCGGCGGAACAAAGTCTCGACATCTCGCCTTTGTTTTGCGTATCCTTCCTGCTTTCGCTTGTGGGTTTGGTTTTCGCCATCATCGGCATCCGCCAGTACGGGCGGGTGAAAACCTTCAGCCGGCTCGGCCTGCTGTGCAACGGCCTGATCATTCTTGCCTCGCTCATCCTCAGCATGGCTGTCCGGTTCACCGTCACCTGATCGCGGGCCTTTTTTAGAAAGGCATTCCGGCGGGGTATAATTTACGGCGCGGCAAATTATTGGGAACTGTGTTTTTCGGATAGAAATATTTTTCGGCATTCCTGATATCACTGGTTTTCCCAACGCTTTCAGGCATCCGCGTGAGTGGAAATCCGCCGGACCGGCGCGGAACCGGTATCCACCGATGATCTCGACAACCGTTTGGACATGGGTTATGGAAATTACGCCCATTTTAAAAATCGAAAGGATCCAGTCATGAAAAGGACATTCTTGCTCCTGGCATTCCCCGTGTGCGCGCTGGCGCTCTCGGCCTGCGCCCCGGCCGCGCCGGCCGCAACCGCGACGCCGGAACCGACTGCGGCGCCGGAACCGACCGCGACGGAGAAGCCCTCGGTCACTTTGACCTACGGCGACAACGCCCAGGTGGAGTTGGTCACACCGGCGGGCCGCCACATTTATATTGATGTCTGGAACATAAGTTTTCTCACGAAGGAACCTTCGGCGGACGATATCCTGTTGACGACCCACCTGCACACCGATCATTATTTCAAGGAATTCGTCGAATCCTTCCCCGGCCGGAAAATCATTATGACCACGGGGACGATCGATCTGCCGGATGTAAAAATCACCGCGATCGTCTCCGCCCACCTCCCCAACGATCCGCTGGACGACCCGGCCAAGGCGACCAATTTCCTGTTCGTCATCGAAACGGGGGATCTGCGGATCGTCCACTTCGGCGACTGCGGCCAGTTATCCTTCACCGCCGAGCAGATGGCAACGATCGGCAAGGTGGATCTGGCCGTCACCCAGTTCAGCAACAGCTTCAGCATGATGGACGCGACCAACCGCACCGGCTTCCACCAGATGGACCAGGTTCAGCCGAGGCTGATCATCCCGACCCACTACGACCGGGCGACTCTCGAAATCGCCGCCGGCCTGTGGCCCGGTTTTTACGCGAAGACCCGCACGATCACGCTGAGCCCGGCTTCCATTCCGGAGAAGACCAGCCTGCTCCTGATGGGGGCCGATTACACCGTCGGGCCGTATGCCAGCCTGTATAAACTGGCGGAGTGGAAGTAAGGCCGCGCCGGAGCGGGCGGCCGCAGGCGGCTCATGCCGCGGGCCCGGGCGGGAATTCGGGAGATGGTCTTCGGACGCAAAGGGTACGCCTTTAGGGCAATAAAAAAAGGAGACGATTTCATGGAGAAAAGTGAGCAAGCGGCTGAATATATGCGCGGCGGGTTGAATTGCGCGCAGTCGGTGGTCAAAGCGTTCGCCGCGGAGTTGGGACCGGAAGAAAACCTCGCCGTGAAAATGGCGGCATCGTTCGGGGGCGGGATGGGCCGCAACGGGTATGTGTGCGGGGCGGTTTCGGGCGCGGCTTTCATCCTCGGAGCCCGCTACGGATTCACCGATCCCGCCGAACCCGGCGCGCGCGAGAAAAATTACGCCAAGGTTACCGCGTTGATCGAGCGATTCCAGAAGGAGCATGGCACGGTGCTGTGCCGGGAGCTGCTCGGAATCGATCCGAAAAAACCGGAAGATTGGAAGCGCGTCCGGGAAGCGGGAGCGTTTACCGGCAAGTGCCCGCTGTTTGTTCAATCCGCCGCGAAGATCACCGAGGAGTTGCTAAGTCGGAATAATCGGATCTTGCTGTAAAGATTCCTCAGGTGGCCTGTCACGAATAAAACGAGTTCGGGGAAGCAAATAACGCCAACATTTTCCAGAATTTCTTGGCGTTCTTCGCGTCTCTGCGGTGAGATCTTTTTCGATAATCCGCACTTTCCGTGAAATCCGCGTACAATTATTTGAAATGGAAGAAGCTCAAACAGAGGTTGAATGGAACCATCCCTAACTCCAGGTTTTCGCAGCGTCCCGCGCACCGGCGTGATCTATGTCATGACGGAGGCCGCCCAATTTGGGTTCTCCTACGACAATCCGGAATGGGCCAACCTCGGCCAGGGGTCGCCGGAAACCGGCGAACTGCCCGACGCGCCGCCGCGGGTCACCTCGATCGACATCCCTGCGCTCAGCCGGCAGTATTCGGCGATTGAGGGCAACCTCGCGCTGCGTCAGGCGGTGGCGGACTACTACAACCGCCATTACCGGCAGGGTATGGCTTCGCAGTACACCGCTGAAAACGTCAGCATCGCCAGCGGCGGACGCCTCGCCCTCACCCGCCTCGCCTCCGCGCTCGGAAACGTCAACATGGGGCATTTCCTGCCGGATTACACGGCCTATGCAGAACTCCTGGGAGTTTTCAAAGCCTTTACCGCCATCCCCATCCTTCTGGAGGCCGGCCGCGGGTATCACATCCCGCTTCCCGATCTGGAGAATGAAATTCTCGGACGGGGGCTGAGCGCGCTGCTTCTGAGCAATCCGTGCAATCCCACCGGCCAGGTCGTGGAAGGCAAGGAACTGCATTCCTGGTACCGCCTGGCGCGCACCTGCCGCTGTTCGATGATTTTCGACGAGTTCTATTCGCATTATCTGTACGACGGGGATTTGGGGCGGACGGTTTCGGCCGCGGCGCAAGTGGAGGACGTCGACAGCGACTCGATCATCGTGGTCGACGGCCTGACCAAGAATTGGCGCTACCCCGGCTGGCGCATCAGCTGGACCCTCGCTCCGCGCGATGTGATCGACACGATCGGCAGCGCCGGTTCGTTCCTCGACGGCGGCGCCAACCATCCGTTCCAGACCGCGACCCTCGAACTCTTGAAGCCGGAATTCGCACGGGCCGAGACGCTCGCGATCCAGAAGCACTTCCGCAAGAAGCGGTATTACGTGCTTGAGCGCCTCAAGAAAATGGGCATTCGGGTGGATGTCGATCCGGCCGGCACGTTCTACGTGTGGGCCAACCTCGAACGGCTGCCCGCGCCGATCCACGACGGAATGAATTTGTTCCGGGAAGGATTGAAGGAAAAGGTCATCACCATCCCGGGAGTCTTCTTCGACGTCAACCCCGACAAGCGCCGGTTCCACGCCCGCTACGAGCATTACGCCCGGATCAGCTTCGGCCCGGAAATGGAAAAGCTCGAACTTGGATTGGATGCGCTGGAGCGGGTGATCAAGAAATTCTGATATA
This sequence comes from uncultured Chloroflexia bacterium, assembly GCA_963724345.1. Taxonomy (GTDB): domain Bacteria; phylum Chloroflexota; class Anaerolineae; order Anaerolineales; family RBG-16-64-43; genus JAFGKK01. The sequence goes on from CAVRUI010000002.1 coordinate 108,317, forward strand.
TTTTTCCGCGGAGGCCGGATCATGGATCCAGCAACCATCCTTGTTTGGATCAGCTTGATTGCCGCGGTGCCGGTGGCGGCGGCCGGCTTGGTTCTCCGCCGCAGGGCGCTGGCGCAGGGCCTTTCGTTCCCGCGCGATGCGGCCGGATGGGCGCTGATCGCCGCGGCCGTCCTGCTGGCCTTGGCGGCGGGTTACCTCTTTTGGAGGATGAACACGGCCGGCGGGTAATGCGCCCGGCCGATGTGCTCGCCGGGCTCTCCGGGCGTGGATTGCGGAGCAAACTTGATTTACCCGGAAGGACTGGAATGACCGCCCTGCCTTGAGCGAAAATTATTTGCCTTCGAAATAAAGCCCAATTTGCGACGACCCAGGAGAAGATCCCACATGAAATCGATACGGAAGAATGCAGCGCCGCGGATGCCCGTCCGCGCCCGGCGGGATACACCTTCGGCTGCATCGGTCAACAGCAGTCCTGCGCGATGGCCGGCATGGCTGCTGGCCATTGCCGCCGCGCTTCTGCTCCTTCACGGACTGATCGAGGTGGTTCCGGCGGTTTTCCTTTTCGTCCCGGCCGGAGATTTTGCCCCGCAATTCATCATCGGGGACATTGCGGCCCATTGGCAGATGACGCTGGGGTTCAGCGTCATCTGCGGGTTGCTGCGGTTGGCGGCCGGCGCCGGAATTCTCAGGAAAATGCTGTGGGGATGGCTGCTGGGGATCATCCTTTCCGTCATCACGCTCACAGTGCTGACGTGGTTTCTGCCGATGGGTGTGATGGATGCGTTGTTCTCCGGGCCGGTGCTGCTACTGCTGCTGATCGGCCGCTTTCCGGACACGAAAATTTCCGGATAGGAATTTTCCCGGCGGGATCCGCAACCGAAGCGCGGCGACGCCGGTTCCGGTACGCAACCGGGCGCCGGCGCGCGGGAAATCCGCCTTCGGGTACAATACTTCCATATATTCATCCGGCCGACGGATCGGATCCGGCGGCGTAAAAAAACGGGCTGCGCCCCTTTCTCAAGGAGGCATCATGGACGATTTCCCGAAATTCATGAAGAATCCGAAAAACACCATTCACGCCGGTTCGCATTACGTGGCGGGCTTGGAGGGATTTGTATTCGACGGCGCGGACGGCAGCCAGCTTATTCTATGGAGCGGCCGCGAGGCGGGAACCGCCGAGGAGCACTCGCATCCGTACGACGAGTACATCGTCACGGTCCAGGGGGAATATATCCTCCATATGGACGGCAAGCGCATCGCGCTTAAGCCCGGCCAGGAGTGCCTGGTGCCCAAGGGCGTCAAACATTACGGGGAACGCATCGCCAACACCCGCACCATCCACGCCTTCGGGGGCAAACGGGCGGTGCGGGAATCCGAATTCAAAGGATAACGCATGCCGCTGACGTTCGATTTTCCGCTCGAGCAGTGCAAGGTATACAAGGGGACCAATCCGCGCCCGGCTGATTTCGACGCGTTCTGGGAAAAGGCGCTGGCGGAGATGAACGCGGTCCCGCCCGAAGTGGAGATGGTCCGCTCCGATTTCCGCGCCCGCGGCGCGGAATGCTTCGACCTGTACTTCACCGGAGTGGGCGGGGCGCGCATTCACGCCAAGTTCCTGCGCCCGGAAAAACCCTCGGGCAAGCACCCGGCGGTGCTGATGTTCCACGGCTACTCCATGGATTCCGGAGATTGGTCCGATAAGCTGGCGTACGTCTCGCAGGGATTTTCCGTCGCGGCGCTCGACACCCGCGGGCAGGGAGGGCTCTCGGCGGATAACTCGGTCGTCAGTGGAACCACGCTGAACGGCCACTTCATCCGCGGGCTCGATGACGCCATCCACGGCCATCCGGAGAAGCTGCTCTTCCGCCAGGACTTCCTCGACACGGCCGAATTGGCCAAGATCGTCATGGACATGCCGGACGTGGACGCGGACCGCGTCGGGGTCACCGGCTGGAGCCAGGGCGGGGGGCTGACGGTGGCCTGCGCCGCGCTCGTACCGCGGATCGCCCGCGCGGCGCCGGTGTATCCCTTCCTCAGCGACTACCAGCGGGTCTGGGAAATGGACCTGGCCAAGAACGCCTACAACGAGCTCAAGGATTATTTCCGGCGGTTCAACCCGCGCCACGAGAACCAAAGCGCCGTGTTCGAAAAACTGGGATACATCGACATCCAGCATCTGGCGCCGCACATCAAGGCCGAGGTGTTGTGGAGCATCGGATTAATGGACGAAATTTGCCCGCCCTCCACCCAATTCGCCGCCTACAATAAGATCACCTCCAAAAAGCGGATGGACATGTATCCGGATTTCGTCCACGAACATATCCAGGGCGCACCCGACCGGATCTTCGGGTTTCTATCGGAGCTGTAACGGATCTTCGCGTATAAAAAAACCGCTTTATCTGGGGGATTTCCGCTTGCGATATAATTACCCGGCGAGCAATCCTTCGCCGGGTTGTGTTTTCAAAACCCGTCATGTACGCGGATTGCGCGGAATAAATGGATTTCGCGGATTTTCCCTAAAAATTTTTTTAAAAGGCTATACCCGCGTAATCTGAGAAATCCGTGAAATCCGCGTACCAATAATTGAAACGATAATCCACACGACGGAGATGCCGTGGCACAAACAAAAGTGCTGGTCAGCGGAGCGGGCGGTTTCATCGGCCACCATCTGGTGAAGCGGCTGAAGCGCGATGGCTACTGGGTGCGCGGGACGGACCTGAAGTATCCGGAATACGAACCCTCGCCGGCCGACGAATTCGAGATCCTCGACATGCGCCGCTGGGACGACTGCCTGCAGGCCACGCGCGGGGTGGAGGAGACTTTCGCCCTCGCCGCCGACATGGGCGGGATGGGCTTCATCTCGAAGTTCCACGCCCAGATCCTGCACAACAACCTCCTGATCAGCACCCACACCCTGGATGCGGCGCGGGTCAACGGAATCCGGCGCTACCTGTTCACCTCCTCGGCCTGCGTCTACCCGGAATACAAGCAGACCGAAACGAACATCAAACCCCTCAAGGAAGAGGATGCCTACCCGGCCCAGCCGCAGGACGCCTACGGCTGGGAAAAGCTCGTCACCGAGCACCTGTGCCAGCACTACCGCGAGCAGTACGGGATCGAAACGCACGTCGTGCGCTTCCACAACATGTTCGGCCCGCTGGGCAAGTGGGAGGGCGGGCGGGAAAAAGCCCCGGCCGCGCTGTGCCGCAAGATCGCGGTGGCCAAGCTCAAGGGCGAGAAATCGATCGAGATCTGGGGCGACGGCGAGCAGACCCGTTCCTTCTGCTACGTCGACGATACGCTCGAGGGAATTTTAAAACTGATGCATTCGGATTTCCCCGGCCCGGTCAACCTCGGGCAGGACCGGATGGTGTCGATCAACGAGCTGGCGGACATGATTATGAAGATCGCCGGCGTCAAACTCGAGAAGAAGCATGTGGCCGGGGCCCTGGGCGTGCGCGGCCGCAACTCCGACAACACCCTCGTCAAGAAGGTCCTCGGCTGGGAGCCGAAGGTGACGCTCGAGGAAGGCCTGGCGCGCACCTACACCTGGATCGAAGGACAGGTCAAAGCCAAACTCGACAAGGGATTGCCGATCAACGCGTAATTCGAAAATTCTGACGCGACAATCGAAAGGGGGATGTCATGAAACGAGGGGGAGGCATAGCTATCGCCGCGGCATTCACTTGGTTTCTGCTTAGCGGCATTTCATCGCCAATCCAGAATGCACGCCAAGGGTCCGAAACGGAGACGGAAACGCCCACCGCTTCGGATCTTTTTATTCCCGCATCCGTCGGATCGGAGACGGCGACCCCGACCGGCACGGAAATGGCGAGCCCGACCGGCACGGATCCGTCTTCGTCCAGTAATACTGCAACACCAACCGGGACAGAGACGGGCACATATGAAAATACCGGAACGGCGACGCTTTCTCCGGGCTGCACCGATACCCCGAGCCCAACAATCGAATGGACGTTGACGGACACGCCGACGCTTACTCCGACTGCAACAGCCGCGAATTCCCCAACGACAGACTCGCCGCCGTGGGTGATCATCAGCGAGGTGGCCTGGGCCGGGACCCGGGCTTCGGCCAACGACGAATGGATCGAACTGTGAAATCCGGGCGCGGCGGATGTCGACCTGGCCGGATGGACGCTTACCGACGGCGGCGACATTCTCGTCCCGCTCACCGGGACGATCGGCGCGGGAGGCTTCTTCCTGTTGGAACGGACCGACGATACGACCGTCGCCGACATCGCCGCAGACCGGATCTATACCGGCGCACTGGTGAACGGCGGCGAATCGCTTTACCTGATCGATACCTCGGGGCGCACCGTGGATACGGCTAACGGCAATGGCGGCTCCTGGCCGGCCGGATCGCAGGCAACGGCCGCGGCGATGGAACGCAAGGGAGCCAGTCCCGATACGGATTCCGCATGGTGTTCCAACGACGCTGTTCACCGCAATGGTACCGATGCGGCGGGGTATCCGGTCAACGGGACGCCGCGCGCGCCGTTTTCCGGCGCATGCCTGGATCCCACCCGCACCTCCACCCGCACTCCATCTCCGACCGGATCGGGAACCGCGACGGCAACCCTCACCCCGACGGTGACCCTTCCACCAATATCGTATCCGCCGCACAGCGTGGCGATCAATGAAGTGGCCTGGGCCGGGACTCAGGCGGACGCGAACGACGAATGGATCGAACTGTGGAATCCGGGAGGCGCCGATATCGACCTTTCCGGCTGGGTCCTGACCGACGGCGGAGATGTTTCCGTATCGCTGGCGGGTTCGATTGCTCCGGGAAGCTTTTTCATCCTCGAGCGGGGGGGAGATGAGACGCTGAGCGATATCTCCGCAGGTCAGCTTTACTCGGGCGCGCTTTCCAACTCGGGCGAGGAACTGACTTTATTCGATCCGGCCGGCGGCGCGATCAACTCGGCCGGCGCGCGCGGCAGGGCCTGGCCGGCGGGGAGCGCTTCGCCCGCATACGCCAGCATGGAACGCGGATCCGCCGATCCGCCGTGGTGGGGGACCAACACCGGCTGGGTGATGAACGGGCGCGACGCGGCGGGCAACCTGGTGCGCGGGACGCCCGGCCGCGCCAACAGCGTGCTTTCTCCGACGCCGACCGCGACCAAACTCCCCAAGGGGGTGCTGATCAACGAGTTTCTCCCCAAACCGGGCGGCGATTGGAACCGCGACGGCTTCATCGACTACAACGACGAATTCATCGAACTTCTCAACATAAGCGGGCAGGCGGTCGACATCGGCGGATGGATGCTGGACGACAATTACCACGGCGGGAGCCGAAGGTTCATCATCCCCGGCGGAACGTGGATCGAACCGAACGAGTTTCGGGTGTTCTTCCGCACGCAGACTCATATTGCGTTGAACGACCCGGGCGACGAGATCTGGCTGCTCTCGCCGGGCGGCGCGAAAGTCGATGGACGGGTTTACACCCGCACCCGCTGGCCCGACAGCGCCTGGGCGCGCTACCCGGACGGCGAAAGCGTCCTGCGGCTCGGGTTCCCGCCCACGCCGGGCGAACCCAACCGGCTCCCGGACGATATCCTGCACCCGAAGAAGAATCCCCTTCCGGTCATCGCATCCGGCTGGCGCAGGGTGATGTGCGGCCCGGAAGCGGGCCCGCTGCTGGTGGGCGAAGGTTTTCTCACCACGGGCGATGAAGAATCCCTGCGTATGGCGGAATCCAGCGGATTGTACTTCTGGTGGAACGGCAGGTGCTACGCCTGGTCGGCGCCCTCGAAGGGAAAACGGCTGCCCTATTCAAATTTGCTTCCGGGACCGGATTCGGCTTTGGAGAACGGGGGCTGGTGGTGGGAATGGTGGTATTTGCGATGAAATCACGGGGAAAATCCGTGAACGCCGGCGTATGACATTCCGCGGAAAAACACAGTCAAGCCGCGCTGGCCGGATCGCATGCTTGCGCGTAGAATATCAACCATTATTACGGCGCGGCGGACCGGGATGCCGGACCGCCGAAAAATTCGCGGAGGGAGCCATATTATATGGGGAATGTTCTGGTCGTGGACGATGACGTGGATACGCTCAAGCTGGCCGCAATGATCCTGACCCGCGCCGGGCACAAAGTGACGCAGGTCGAACGTGGGGCGGACGCGCTGGCCGAGGTGGCAAAGAACCGTCCGGATGTGATCCTGCTGGATATCATGCTCCCGGACATGGACGGATTCTCAGTCGCCCAGAAACTCAAGACGACGGCCTCCAATCCGCCGCCGATCCTGTTCTTCTCGGCGCGCAGCACGCCCGAAGACCAGGTCATCGGGCGGACGCTGGGAGACGGCTACCTGCTCAAGCCGGTCCGGCTGACGACCCTGCTGGAATCCGTGCAAAAGGTTTTGGAGGCCGACAAACCGGTTGCCTGAATTTACAAGAGCAGCGGGGCCAGCGAAGCATCTCTCCGGTCTTACGCAACCGATTCCTCGGGGTCTAAAGACCCCTCGGAATGACGACCCGCGATCGCTGATCGCGTTTGCAAATGATGTAATGGAAAGCAGCCGCGATCATTGATCGCGGCTGCTGTATTTATAAATGGATGTCATGCTGAGCGTTTGTCCCGACCCCTAGCTTGGCGAGATTCGGGAAAGCGAAGCATCTCTCCGGTATTTAAGAAACCGATTTCTCGGGGTCGAAAGACCCCTCGGAATTATGTCCAACGGAGGATCCTTCGGAGGCTTTGCCTCCTCAGGATGAAAAACTCGGGCGGCTGAAAAGCCGCCCGAGTTTTTCACTTCGCGTAATCCACCGCCCGCGTTTCGCGGATGACGGTGACTTTAATCTGACCCGGGTACTGCAACCCCTCCTCGATTTTGCGGGCGACGTCGCGCGCCAGACGCACCGACGCCAGGTCGTCCAGGTTCTCCGGGCGGACGATGATCCGCACTTCGCGGCCGGCCTGAAGCGCATACGCCTCGACCACGCCCTCGAAGGAAGTGGCGATTTCTTCCAGGGTGCGGATGCGCTTGACGTATTGTTCGAGATTCTCACGGCGGGCGCCGGGCCGCGCGCCGGAAATCGCGTCAGCCAACTCGACGATCACCGCCTCCACGCTATCCTGCTCCACCTCATGGTGGTGGCCCGCGACGATGTTGACGATCTTTTCGGGTACCCCGTAGCGCTTGATGAAATCCGCCCCGATCGCGGCGTGGGTGCCCTCCACCTCGTGGTCCATGGCCTTGCCGAGGTCGTGCAGCAGACCGCCGGCCTTGGCCGCGGCCACGTCGGCTCCGAGTTCCGCGGCGATCACGCCCGCCAGCAGCGCGGTTTCGACCGAGTGCGAATGCTGGTTCTGCCCGTAGGACATGCGGAACTTCAGCGTGCCCAGCTTCTTGAGGATTTCCGGGTGAAGCCCCGGAACCCCGGCTTCAAAGGAGGCGCGTTCGCCCTCCTCCATGATCACCTTATCCACTTCCTTGCGCGAATCTTCGAGCACCTTTTCGATGTGGGCCGGATGGATCCGCCCGTCGAGGATGAGCTTGGCCAGCGACCTGCGGGCCACCTCGCGGCGGACCGGATCGAAGGAGGAGATCGTCACCGCTTCGGGGGTGTCGTCGACGATCACGTCCACTCCGGCGGCCTGTTCGAAGGCGCGGATGTTGCGGCCGTTGCGGCCGATGATCCGGCCCTTCATCTCTTCGCTCGGCAGCGGCACGACCGAAACCGCCACTTCCGAAACGTGATCCGAGGCCACGCGCTGGATGGCGTCCGCCACCAGTTCGCGCGCGCGCCGCTCGCCCTCCTGGCGCGCTTCCTCCTCGATTTGGCGGATCGTGCGGGCCATGTCGGCGCGCGATTCCTTTTCCACATCCGCGAGCAATATCCCGCGCGCCTCATCGACGGTCATCCCCGCCACCCGCTGCAGTTCCACCAGGCGCTCGGCGTGAACCTTTTCCAGATCGTTGGCGCGGCGGTCCAGAGCGCTTTGCCGTTTGTTGATCATCTGTTCGCGCTGTTCCTGGCGCTCCATGCGCCGGTCCACCTCGGTCCGCCGGCGCTGCAGGCGCTCCTCCTCGGCGGAAAGATCCGTGCGCCGGCGGCGGAGTTCCTCCTCCGCGCCGTCCCGCAGTTTGAGGGCGGCGTCCTTGGCCTGGATTTCGATCTGGCGCGCGCGGCTCTCCGCGGCGGCGATCTGCGAGTTGATGTTCGTTTTCACTTCCGCCGCCCGGCGCGCGGCCATGCTGTGGCGGATGATGAACCCGGCGATACCTCCCACCGCCAAGGCCGCTGCGGCAAGCACAATCGTCACGACGATCGATATCTCACCCATGCTGCAACCTCCTAAACCATATTTTTTATTTCGGTTCGGCCTCTGGGGACCGGGAATGTTTCTCCCAGACGCTCCGTGCGGTTTCCCGCGCGAGGTCGTAATCAAAACCGCGCGATGCCAAAAACGCGGTCATCTTCTGTTGGAATTCGCGCCCGGCTTCGGGTTTTTTCCCCGCTGCCCGGAGCAGGCGCGGCGCCTTTTTTTGCGCGGCCGCCAGCGCGGCCTTCTCCTCCGGCAAGCCTTCCAGCGCGTCGCGGGCATCGTCGTCCGGGACGCCCATCCGCCGCAGTTCCATGCGCAGCGCGCGGACGGAGCGCGGCCGGAATGCCTGCCGGTTCTCCACCCACTCGCGCGCGAATTTGCGGTCGTCGATCCAGCCCTGCCCCGCCAATTTGTCGAGGACGAGGGCGATCTCCGCCTCATCGAGTTTCCGGCGGCGCAGGTACCGTTCGAACTCCGCGCGCGAGCGCGGCCGGCGTCCCAGGAGGCCCAGGCAGCGGGCATAGGAATCGTCCAGCGCGCTTTGCCGTTTGAGCCGTTCGAGTTCGCCGGGTTCGAGCATCTGCCCGGGCGAGAATGCGGCGGCGGCTTTCGCGGTGAGCGGGAAGGATTCCCCGCCCTCCAGCACCACGGTGATCTTCCGGCCGTCGCGTCCCACCCGCAGTGCGGAGATCCTTCTCGGCATCCATCCCTCGAATGAACCACCGCCCGGTATTGCGGAGCGGAAGCGATGGTGCGACCTCATCCCGCGAAAGCGGGATAAAAAACAGCCGTAACCCGGCAAGGGGCTACGGCTGCCTAAGCACTGATCGAAAAGGATGGATTGGAACCCGTCGTCAGCCGCCTGCTAACACCTGGCGATGACGTGGAATCGACGGCCGCTTGCTCCGATCCGGCCCGCTAAACGGGACGCGTGCAATCGGAAACGCTTCCTTGGATTGCCGGACGGCCAAAACCGTTGATCCATTTCCCGCCCTCCGCGGGGGGTTCCAGAAGTGCTTATCGTCAGTCCGTAGCCCGTGGAGTGTTCCCGGAAGGGAAAAATCTCCCGGTCGTTTCTCCACGCAAAATTGTTTGTGTTGCCCGCCCGAGCCCGCAGGCTTAGGCTTCCGCACCCGGTTCTTCCTCTTCCTCTGTGGAAGCGGAAGGTTCCACCACCGTCGCCCCGGCCATCGCCTTTTCGCGGACGGCCGCCTCGAGCTGCTCGGTGATCTCCGGATGCTCCTTCAGGTGCTGCTTGGCGTTCTCCCGCCCCTGGCCGATGCGTGCGTCCTGGAACGAGAAGAATGCGCCGCGCTTGACGATCAACCCAAGAGCGGTGCCGACGTCGATCAGGTCGCCCGTCTTGGAGATGCCTTCATTGTACATGATATCGAATTCGGCTTCCCGGAAGGGCGGGGCGACCTTGTTCTTGACCACCCGCACGCGGGTGCGGCTGCCCGTCACTTCGGCGCCGTTTTTGATCGATTGGATGCGCCGGACGTCCAGCCGGACGGAGGCGTAGAACTTGAGCGCCATCCCGCCGGTGGTCGTCTCGGGATTTCCGAACATGACGCCGATCTTCTGGCGCAGCTGGTTGGTAAAAATCATCGCGGTGTTGGTCTGGCGGATCACGGCGGAGAGCTTGCGCAGCGCCTGGCTCATCAGCCGCGCCTGCATGCCCATCGTGGCGTCGCCCATGTCGCCTTCGATCTCCGCCCGCGGCACGAGCGCCGCGACCGAATCCACCACCACCGCGTCCACGCCGCCCGAGCGGATCAGCGTCTCGGCGATTTCCAGCGCCTGCTCGCCGGTATCCGGCTGGGCGACGTACAGCGCGTCGGTGTCCACGCCGCATTTGGCGGCGTAGGTCGGATCCAGCGCGTGTTCCATGTCGATGTAGGCGCAGTTTCCGCCGTGCTTCTGGGCTTCGGCGACGATGTGTTGGCAAAGGGTGGTCTTACCGGAGGATTCGGGGCCGAAAATCTCGGTTACCCGGCCGCGGGGAATTCCGCCCACGCCCAGGGCGATGTCGAGGGCGATCGAGCCGGTGGGGATCACTTCCACCGCAAGCCGCATGGATTCCCCCAGCCGCATGACGGCGCCGTCCCCATATTTCTTTTTGAGTTCGGTTAAAGCCGATTCGAGAGCTTTATCGCGTCCGGTAGCCATATCCACATCCCCCCCCAGAACAGAATTTCATAAAGTGTACTTGAACCCTCCAAATTCCGCAAGTGGGATTTATGTCGGACGCACTCGATTTTCCAATTTTGCCGCGCTGAAAATGCAGCCCGGCTCCCGTGAGGATTTGTCTATCTATGAGTTGTCTGCCGGGAGGAACGGCCAAAAGGATTCCCGCTTTGGGGCAAAGAAATTTCAGGTCTTGGAGACCGTCGAGCTTGCGCGCGTGAAGCGGGAGATCAGGCGCGGGAAGAGGTCGGATAGGGCAACGGCCGCCAGAAGGCACAGCACCGGTTCCACGGGGATGCGGAAGCGGGCGTTGCTGGATATTCCTGGCGCATAGATGAGGATGCCGCAGGGCAACCCGAGCAGTAAAAGGATCTTCCAGGCTCTTTTCCATACCAGGAAAATCAACCCGGCTGCGGCCAGCAGGAACAGGATTCCGTAGAAGACACCCAGCAGAATGGTCGTCAGGAGGATTCCCGGGCGGTCGAGGTGCGAAAAGGCCGGAGAAAGTTCGCCCTCCGAAAGGTCGACGGGAGTCAACGCATCCGGCGCAAGGAACATATAGAAGTAGGAGACGCCCGGCCGGAACCCGTTCAGGCTGTTCACTCCGTTGAACCACAGGCTGCGGAGCGGGTCCGCCGCCAGGATGCGCGCGGCGGCGGCCGACATCGCGTCAGACTCGTCCATCATGGTTTCCGGATGCAGGTTTTCCTCCCGGAGATACTCCTGATATTCCTCCGCGGCGGCGTCTCTGGCTTCAATCAGGCTCAGTCCGTCGCGCAAAGCGATGTATCCCGCCGCGTTGTAATACAGGAGGTTGTAGCCCTGCACCGCCGCCAAGGTCGGTTTTCCGAACGCGAGGACGTTGCGGTAGACCCAGGGCGCCACGACCGCCGCGAGGGTCGCGCTGAAGAGCGCGCATTTTCCCAGCGCGCGCCGGACATTCGAATCCCGGCAGACCGCCGGAAGCAGCGCCGGCCAAAGCAGAAGGGCGATGGGTCGGATCAATATCCCAATTCCCAAAACGATCCCGCCGGCCGCAACCCGCAGCCCGGAAGGGGTGGATATAAGCCAGAGCAACAGGAGAAAAACCGCAGTGAATAAAATTTCCGTCAGGAGGATTCCGGAGAAAACGGCCGGAATGGGAGCAACCGCCCAGAGCAGGGCGCCTGTCACACCGGTCCGGACGGAGCTGAATTCTTTTTCCCCGAAGCGGAAAACGATCACGCCCGTCAGCGCGTGCAGGAGCGATTGCGCGGCTGCGACTGCGATGACCGAGATGCCGGTTGTCCGAAAGATGAGCGCGAGAAAAAGAGGGTACCCGGGAGTGCGGTAGGCATCCGGAAAGAATGGGGGACCCGTTTGCTGCGAGAAAACTCCGTGGCCAAACAAATTGACCGCCAACTGAAGATACCCCGGCGCGTCGCCGGGCGGGACGGCTCGTGACGGATCGGCGGCCACAAGCAGCAGGACCGGAACCCGGAGAATCAACCCGAGCAGAAACACCGCGGCGTAACGGCGCCAAGGCCGGCGTTCAAGAAAAACCACTGCTCGCGAAAGGATATTGCGCATCGACGGCGGTCTCCGGCTAGCCGAGGTTCCGGGATTTATTATTGATAGCCATCCTTTATCCGCATTTGCCGCAACCCGCCGGGTGCGCCATCCCGAAGATGGGTCGTTCCCGGCAAGCCGGTAAATGAGCTTAAAAAAACCTACGGGCGGCGAAGTGTAATTGGAACAATCGAATTCCGCAAGGGGACGTCATCATTTTTGAGTGTTCCCGGTGGAATTACCCAAATGCGGCCGGCCGCCGGTCCCGGTTTCAACCCGTAATCGACCCGAAACAAACGGGGCATGCTCTTGGTCTAAGGAAATGACAACAGCGTAATTTGTTTGGAAACGGGTATCTGCAGAGTTTGATAGAAGTTCGGCACCCGGGTGCCGCCGGAAGGATCCGAAATCACCAAACAGATTTTGTCTCGCGCCAAATCCCGTTCCGACACGGGGTTGGCCGCGGCTTTGCCTGCGCCCGGGACGGCCGGCGCCGGACTTGAAAAATCCAACGGATGAGATCGACGATACCAGAAAGGAAATGGGATCATGGAATATCCATATGGCGATGAAAACCAACTGATCGACCTCCGCAATCTGGCCAAGAATTACACGACCGGCGGCGGGGAAGTGAACGTGCTCAAGGAGATCAACCTGACGATCGGGCCGGGAGAGTTTGTTTCGGTCATGGGGCCGTCCGGATCCGGAAAATCCACGCTGATCAATATGATCACCGGCATCGACCGGCCCTCCGGCGGCGAAGTGCTCGTCGACGGGCAGGCGGTGCATGCCATGACGGAGGATCAACTCGCGCGCTGGCGCGGGCGCTCGATCGGCGTGATCTTCCAGTTCTTCCAGCTGATCCCGACGCTGACGATCCTGGAAAACACCATCCTGCCGATGGATTTTTGCGGAAAATTTCCCGGGCGCGAACGGCCGCAGCGGGCGATGCATCTTCTCGAGCGGGTCGGGATTCCCGAACAGGCCCACAAGCTTCCGAGCACGCTTTCCGGCGGGCAGCAGCAGCGCGCCGCGATCGCGCGCGCCCTCGCCAACGATCCGCCGCTCCTGGTCGGCGACGAACCGACCGGCAACCTGGACCGGCATACCGCCGCGGAAATGTTCGGGCTGTTCGAATCCCTCCGCGGCGAGGGCAAGACGGTCCTGATCGTCACCCACGACCGCGAACTCAGCGAGCGCACCCGGCGTGTGATCCATCTGCTGGATGGCAGAATCGAAAAGGACCATCAGAACGGAAAGGCCGGATTGCAATGAGCATCGTCTGGAGAAAAACCTGGCGCGACCTTTCCCAAAATAAAACGCGCACGGCGCTGGCCGTGCTTTCGACCGCGGTCGGAGTGTTCGCGCTCGGATTTGTGATCAACATGTCCGGCATGATGAACGGCTCCATCCGCAGCCAGAGCCTGGGCTCGAAGGCTCCCATGATCCAGTTGTATGCCGCGCCGATCCTCGAGGAGCAGGTGGAATCCATCCGCGGGAGCGCGGGTGTGGCGGACGCCGAAGCGGTGATCAACAGCTTCCTGCGCTGGCGGAAGGTCGGTGAAATCGAGTGGCGGGAAGCCAGCCTGACCGGCCGCAAGGATTTCGAGAACCAGCGGGTTTCCCTGCTGGATAAAACCGAAGGGGTCTGGCCGGGGTATAAAACCATGATCATGGAACAACAGACCATGGTGTATTTCGGCCTCAAGACCGGCGATCCGATTCTTATCGAACACGGGAACTCCACCCGCCTGGTGCAGATCGTCGGCGTCGCCCGCTCCACGCAATCCATTCCCCCCCAATACCAGGGGGCGCAGGGCGCCTTCTTCGCCACGCCGGAAACGGTGGAATGGCTGACCGGAGCGGCGGCGTACAACCAGCTCAACATCCTGCTTGCGGAATGGGATCCATCCGCCGCGGAAGAAACCGCCCGGACGTTCGAGAAGCACCTGAAAGAAGCCGGGCTGCAGACGGGCGGGTTCTACCTGCAGAAACCCGGCTTTCATTTTTCGCAATCGATCGTGGACGGGGTCTTCATCATCCTGACCGGGATGGGGATCATCTCGCTCGGGCTGAGCGCGTTCCTGATCGTCAATACGCTCAACGCGCTGCTTTCGCAGCAAATCTGGCAGATCGGGATCTTCAAGGTGGTGGGCGCCACCTTCTGGAGAATTGTACGGATCTATCTGGGGGTCGCGCTCCTGTACGGGGTCATGGCTCTGCTCATCGCGGTTCCGCTATCCGCCGTGGGGGCGCAGTACATGACCGCTTATATGCTCGGCACGATAAACGTCGCACCGGTGGGGGCCGGGTTTGTTCCGGCGTCGGTGATCGTCCAGATCGCGGTCGGGCTGGTGGTGCCGGTCCTGGCCGCGCTCGCGCCCGTCATCGGCGGGGCGCGGGTATCCTGCCGCCAGGCGATCAGCAACTACGGGCTGGGCGGGGGATTTGGGAATTCGATCGTGGACCGGCTGTTCCTCGCCGCCCAGCAAAAAATCGCCCTTTTCCAGGCCGTGCCGCGCCCGGCGATCCTCAGCCTGCGCAACACCTTCCGCCGCAAGGCGCGCGTCCTCTTGACGCTGGCCACGCTGACCCTCGGCGGGGTGATGTTCATCACCGTGATGGGCGTGAGTCTCTCGCTGAATCAAATGCTGGATGTGGTACTGAAGGATTTCGGATTCAACATCATGATGTCCTTCGACCGGCCGGAACGGACCGAGAAGCTGGTTCAGATCGCCCGAGAGGTCCCCGGAGTGGTGCAGGCCGAAGCCTGGGATATCCGCGGGGCGAAGCTGGTTCTCCCGAGCGGCGAGGAAGTGCAAACCCAGCTGTGGGCGATGCCGCCGGATTCGAATATGTTCGAGTTCAACATCGCCGAGGGGCGCGCGTTTCTTCCCCAGGACGACCGGGCGATCCTGATCAACCGCAAGATCGCCCAGGACCGCGGGCTGAAGGTGGGCGACACCATCACCGTAAGCATCGACGGCCGGGAAGCCGATTGGACCATCGTCGGATTGATCATCAACCTGAACAACGGCCAGAAGGATTGCTTTGTGCCGCTTTCGGCGCTGGCGCGCGCGATCGGATCCGTCAACCGGACCGGGGTGGTCGTGGTCAAACTTCCAAGCGAGGACCCGGTGCTGGAAAAAGCGGCCATCGATCAAATGCGGGAAAAATTCCTGGCCGAGGGATTGAATCCCGTCAACATCATGGGCGTGAGCCTGGTGCGGCAGACCAACCAGTATCAGTTCAACCTGCTGGTGAACATCCTCCTGACGATGGCGGTTCTGGCGGCGGTGGTGGGCAGCCTCGGCCTGGCCGGGACGATGTCGATCAACGTCGTCGAACGGGGGCGGGAAATCGGGATGATGCGCGCGATCGGCGCGGCCTCGCCGATGGTGGCGGCCATCTTTGTCGGCGAAGGGCTTCTGCTCGGCTTCATCTCCTGGTTGTTGGCCGTGCCGCTCAGCATACCCGGCGGGATCCTGTTTGCGGGCGCGCTGAGCGAGGCGCTGATGCCGCTGGAGTTCGTCTTCTCGGTTCCGGGGGCGTTTGCCTGGCTGGCGATCGTGAGCGTCCTGGCGGTCGCGGCCAGCCTGTGGCCGGCCCTGCGCGCCACGCGGATCAGCGTGCGCGAGTCGTTAGCGTACGAGTGATCCCGGCCAGGAACACGCCGGGATGACGACGAAGGGTTCGTCATGCCTGCGTGTTCTTGGCAGGCATCCAGAAACCAGAAAGATGATTTCTATGAATTGAGGAATGGATCCCGGCCAAGAACACGCCGGGATGACGACGAAAAGGTCCGTCATGCCTGCGTGTTCGTAGCAGGCATCCAAGGAAAGATCCAGACAATCGTGGAAAGACGTGATGGATCCCCCATAAAACCACTCGGGGATGACGGGTTCGAAAAAAGTGAAGGTTTGAAACAAATAATGAACGTTTATCTTGAACCGGGAGTAATAAATATGAAAAGGAAAAGCATTCTCATCGGCGGCGCCGTCGCGGGAGTGATCGCGATCTTCTGCGCGCTGGCGTTCGCCACCAAAATCAAACGATCGGAGAATAGGAAATGAACAGAAGAAAACTTGCTATTGGGGCGGGCCTGGCCGGGATACTTGTGATCGTATGCGCGCTGGCGCTGATCGGCACGGGCGGAATCGCCTCCGCCAAGAGCACGGCCACGGGCACCCTGCTGCCGGCCGTGAAGGACGGCAGCGGAGTGATCGCCGACGGGAAAGTCGTCCCGCAGACCGGCGCGGAACTGGCGTTTGCCGCGGGCGGGGTGGTGGCCGAGGTGCGGGTGGAAGACGGCCAAACGGTGAAGGCAGGCGACGTGCTGGCGCGCCTGGCGGGTTACGAGCCGGCGGAACTGGAAGTCGCGGCCGCGGAGCAGGACCTGCTCGCCGCGCGGCAGGCACTCGTTGAAGTTAAGCGCACCGGGCCGGTGCTGGCCGCCCAGGCGAAACTGGACGAGAAGACCGCGCGTGAGAACAAGGAAGTCGCCGAATCCAACGGTTGGGACGATTCGACCTATGAGATCACCCAAGCCAAGTATGCGCTCCTGGCGGCCAAGTGGGAAGCCGCGCTGGAAAAGCTCGGCCAGTACCCGGACGGCGTCGCGGTGGAAGAAATCAAACTCGCCGAAGCGCGCGTGGCGAGCGCCGAAAAGCGCCTGGCGGCGGCCGTTGCCGGAAGGCAGGCCATGGAACTGCGCTCGCCGGTTGCGGGAACCGTCGTATACCTCGACCTCCATCCCGGGCAGGTCGCCTCGCCGGGCGCAGTCGTGGCCGCGGTCGCGAACCTTTCCGTGTGGCAGGTGAAAACCGTCGACCTGAACGAGACCGACGTCACCAAGGTGAAGATCGGGGATAAAGCCGTCCTGACCTTCGACGCGATCCCCGGTCTGGAAATCACGGGCAAGGTCGTCGCCGTGAGCGCCTACGGGCAGAACCGGCTGGGCGAGACCGTCTACACGGTCACGGTCGTTCTCGACAAAACCGACGCCCGCCTGCGCTGGAACATGACCGCGATGGTGAAGATCCAGCCTGCGTAGCTTATCCATGCCTTTCCGTGGCTTTATCGGTGTTCCTGCCGCCGGGATTTTCCCGGCGGCAAGTTTTTTTCCACGAAGATACACGAAAAAAACCTGAAGAACACGAAGATATTAAAAAAATAATCAATACTTCGTGTTCCTTCAGGTTTTCCCTTCGTGTAATTTCGTGGATAGCATTACCCCCGCGAACGTTCCAGCAGGATCGCCATCATCAGGCTGAGCAGTACGCGCTGCTCCTCGGATTCGTTCAGATTGCCCAGTTTTTCCACGAGGAATTTTCCTTCGAAAAACGCGGGTTGTTTGGTCATCCGCATCACCGGGGTGTTGTCGCCGCGGGTCACCAGGTAGACCGGGTGAAATAAGTAGCCGGAGAAAATCCCCAGGATCGGGATCTCCGACAACAGCCCATCCGCCATTTTGATCCAGGGATTTTCCTCCTGAATGGTCATCACGGGATTATCGCCCTCGAGAATGTCGTAGGTGGCTTTCCAGAGCGACCGCATCCCTCGGCGTTTGACCGCCCCGAGGCTCACCCCTTGGACCGAGGTGAAATTGTAGCGGGCGGACCAGTCGATAATCCGGTCGGCTTTAATGCTGAACAGCTGGCGGGTTTGCTGCTCATCGGCAAAGACCGTCACGGCTTCCTTGAGGGCGAGGATTTTCTGGCGCGCGTAGGCGATGAGATTGTTGCCCGAATCGCGGACGGAAAACTGCGAAGCGAAGGAGAGGATCTTGAAGGAAAAGGTCAGCGGGTAGGCGATCGGCGGCTGCATCGTGCCTCCTGAATATGGAATGGATGTATTGTACGATCATTCCATCGATATCCGGTAAAGAAAATGTGAATCCACGAAGATACACGAAAAAAACCTGAAGGACACGAAGAATTTAAAAACAAAACTTCGTGTGCCTTCAGGTTTTCACTTCGTGTGCCTTCGTGGATTCTTTTTATCTCTAGAGGATGAAATCGGTATTAAGGAAGCTCGATTTCCGGCCATTGACGATATTTTGAATGAGATCCCGGTTGGCGGGATTGGATTCGGCGCCGACCAGCGCGCGGATCGAAAAGGCGCGCAGCGCGTCGGTGATCGAGAGAGTCGATTCGGCCGAATCCTTCCTCCCGGTGAAGGGCAGCGAATCCGGCCCGCGCTGGCACTGGCTGTTGAGGTTGATCCGGCAGACCTGGTTGGCGAGTTTGTCGATCAGGGTGCCGATCTTGTCCGGATCCCTGCCGAACAGGCTCACCTGCTGGCCGTATTTCGACTGCGTCACGAAATCGAAGAATTCCTTCTCGTCGCGGTACGAGCAGACCGGGACGACCGGTCCGAACTGCTCCTCATGGTACAGCTCGGTATCCGTCGGGATCGGGTACACGACGGCCGGGAAGTAAAACGATTCGCAGGCCGTTCCGCCGCCGGGGTTGATCACCCGCGCGCCCTTGGCTAGAGCTTCGTCGACGTAGGCCTTCAGCCGGACCGCCTTGTCCGGTTCCGGCAGCGGGGTGATGCGGGCCTGCGGCTGCCAGGGCATCCCGAAGGGCAGCGCGCCCACGGCATCCCGGAAGCGCGCCAGGAATTCCCCGGCGATCGATTCGTGCACAAAGAGGATCTTGAGCGCGGTGCAGCGCTGGCCGTTGAAGCTGAGCGAGCCGAGCACCCATTCCTTCACCGCGTTTTCCAGGTCGGCGTCCGGCATGATCAGCGCGGGATTCTTGGCGTCCAGGCCGAGCACCCCGCGCATCCGGTGCGGGAGGGGGTGCTGCTGCTTGAGCAGATCGGCCACCTGGCTCGATCCGATGAACGCCAGCACGTCGATCTTTCCGCTGCGCAGTAGGGGTTCGATGATCTGGGCCCCCCGGCCGTAGATGAAATTGACCACTCCCGGCGGAAAGCACTCCGCGAAGGCTGGGAGGAGCGGCTGGTGGACGAGCGTTCCGAACTTGGGCGGCTTGATCACCACCGTGTTGCCCATGATCAGCGCCGGAAGCAGGGTGGTGTAGGTCTCGTTCAGCGGGTAATTGAAGGGGCCCATCGAAAGGCACACGCCCAGCGGCGAGCGACGGACCTGGGCGATGATGCCGCTGTCGAGGGCGAAACGCGAACTGGTGCGGTCGAGATCCTTGAGCGCGTCGACGGTGCGGCGGATGTAATCCACCGTGCGGTCGAACTCCTTGCGGCTGTCCTCCAGGTTCTTGCCGATCTCCCACATCAGCAGGCGGACGATTTCATCGCGCGCCGGAGCCATGCGCGCCAGGAACTTTTCCACGGCTTCGATCCGGCCCGAGACGCTCATCGTCGGCCACGCGCCGTGCCCGCCGTCCCAGGCCCGCGCGGCCGCGTCGAGCGCGGCCAGCGCGGCCGGGACGTCCATCACGGGCGCGCGGCCGATCAACGCGCGCTCGAGCTTCCCGTCCGCGCGCAGGCAGACCGGCGAGCGCACTTCGCTGAGCTCGCCTTCCCAGGTTCGCACTTTGCCGTCCAGCAGGTACAGCCGTTCGTAGCCGGAAGGATCCGGACGCACCCCGGCCGGCACTTCGTCCGGAGCGGGGAAGGCCGAACGCAATTGTTGTTCCAAAGAGGAGGCGGAGTTAGCGGACATGGGTGACTATTCCTTTTGTGGGTGATGCATCCGGGAGAAGAGTAATGCCATGGGCATATTTTATCTGTATTTTGTCCTAACCTCCTACCCCCAGGAAATTTATATTTTTATGAATATGCGTTTCCCCTTCCCCCTTCCCCGTAAGGGGAAGGGGGAAGGGGCTAGGGGTAGGGGGTTAGGACAGGATAGGACATCGGGATCGGGAAGGGGAAGGGGCCTGGGTAGGGGGTTAGCACAGAATAGGACTTCGGGAGTGGGACGGGAGCAGGGGAAGGTCGGGTCACGTTCTAACGATCAGCAGCCTTTCCCATCCGGCGAGGTCCTTCTTTACCTTTACCAAGGCATTTGGGAACCGACTTTTGGCAAGTTTGCGCGCCTCATTCGCATGCGCGGCATCGAGCTCGAAAAGGGCCAAACCGCCGGCGGCCATCCGGCTTGCGCTTTGATCGATAGCGCGCGCAACAAGCCGCAGCCCGTCCAGGCCGCCGTCGATGGCCAGCCGCGGTTCGAATCGGACGACCGGCGATCCTTCCAGGGAACCGGACAGGGCATACGGCAGATTGGCGCACAGAAAATCGACCGGGCCCCGCAGGGTGCTGAGCAGGTCGGCCTGAAGCAGATGGATTCGGTTGCGTACTCCGTGGCGCAGGAAGTTGCGCGCCGCCACGGCCAGCGCGGCGGCGGAAATATCCGCGGCAACCATGCGCAAGCCGGGAGTGTGAACCGCGAGCGCGGTGGCAATGCATCCGGACCCGGTCCCCAAGTCCACCGCGCGGATCGAGGAAGCTTCCCGCCCCGTTTCCCGCCGGCCATCCGCAAGCCATTCGAGAGCGGTGGAGACGAGCAATTCCGTTTCCGGCCGCGGGATGAGCACGTCCGGGGTGACTTCAAACTCCAAGCCGAAAAATTCCTGGATGCCCGTCAGGTAGGGGAGCGGTTCTCCGGAACGCGCGCGGTCAACCATCGACATATACAAGGAGGCGCGGGCGGGAGAAAGGGCGTATTCCGGATGGGCGAGGATCCAACTGCGGGGTTGCTCCAGCTGGCGGGCCAGAAGCACCTGGGCGAGGAGGGGGCCGGATTCGACCAGTGTTAGTTCGCGCAGCGCCCATTCCAGCGCCGCGCCGACGGTGGGCAAAAGGGGTTCCGGATCGTTCACGCTTCGCCGGCGGCCTTCAGCCGATCGGATTCGTCCTGCGACGCGAGCTCGTCGATGAAGGGGTCGATATCCCCGTCCAGCACCGCCGTCATGTTGTGCAGCGAAACGCCCACCCGGTGATCGGTGATGCGCGATTGGGGAAAATTGTAGGTGCGGATCTTTTCCGACCGTTCGCCGCTGCCCACCTGCGAGCGCCGGTCCTGTTCGATCTCGGAGCGGCGCTTTTCCTCCTCGATCTCGAACAGCCGCGCGCGCAGGATCGACATCGCGCGCACGCGGTTCTGCAGCTGGGAGCGCTCGTCCTGGCACTGCACCACCATCCCGCTGGGGATGTGCGTCAGGCGGACAGCGGTGGCGTTCTTCTGCACGTTCTGCCCGCCCGCGCCCGAGGAGCGGTAGACTTCCATCTTGATGTCTTTGTCGGGGATGCCGATCTCCACCTCGTCCACTTCGGCCAGCACGGCGACGGTGGCGGTGGAGGTGTGAATCCGGCCCGAGGATTCGGTCACCGGAACGCGTTGGACGCGGTGCACGCCGGATTCGAATTTCAACCGCGAAAACACGCCCTTGCCCTTGACCTCGAAGATAATCTCCTTGAAGCCGCCGATCCCGGTATCGGATTGGGAGAGGATCTCGCTTTTCCAGCCGTGCTTCTCGGCGTAGCGGCTGTACATCCGGAAGAGGCTGGCGGCGAACAACCCGGCTTCATCCCCGCCGGTTCCGGCGCGGATTTCCACGATCACGTTGCGCTCGTCGCGCGGATCTTTGGGAATGAGCATGGACTTAAGCTGCATTTGGAGCGCGGCGATCCGCGGTTCGAGCGCGGCCGCTTCGCTTTCCGCCATGGCGCGGAGTTCCGGATCGTGCTCGGCCAGCATCGATTTCGCCTGGGCGAGGGAATCCTGAACCTGTTTGTACTCGCGGAATTTATGCACAACCGGCTCGATCTCCGAGCGCTCGCGCGACAGTTCGGCCACGCGCGCATAATCCCCCGCGTGCTCGGCCATCAGGCGGTGCAATTCCTCGTAGCGGGCTTCGATCCCCGCCAATTTTTCGATCATGGATCCTCGATGATGCGCAATATCCTGCGTCGACCTTCAGGTGAGGAAGAATTATATCCTTAACCGGAGGACCACGGAGAATATGGGTGGACCGGGGAAATCTTTAACCGCAAAGGACGCAAAGAATATATAAAAAAATATGTAATTACTCGGGTATATATAAGTGATTGGATTAAATGTACGCGGATTTCTCGGAAAAGGACGGATTGCGCGGATTATTTAATTTTTAATAGGGCTTTCTCAAAGAGGTGTTCCGCGAAATCCGTGGATTCCGTGAAATCCGCGTACCAGTTCTTGCGGGCTGAGTAGTTCT
This sequence comes from uncultured Chloroflexia bacterium, assembly GCA_963724345.1. Lineage (GTDB taxonomy): Bacteria > Chloroflexota > Anaerolineae > Anaerolineales > RBG-16-64-43 > JAFGKK01. The sequence goes on from CAVRUI010000002.1 coordinate 130,523, forward strand.
AAAAATATTAGGAATTCTTGGCGGTCCTTGCGGCCCCGGCCCACCCCAACCGGGACAGGCTTTGCGGTGAAAAGGATTTTTTCTAAAAGATGAATGGGTATAATGGACGAAATTATGAGCGCTGCGCCGATTGTCGAATCTCCCGGCACCTTACCGAAAAATCCCATCGCTCGGGTCCTCTCGCTGCGGGATTTCCGGCTCCTGGTCGGAGGCACCGCCACGTCGATCCTGGGCGATCAATTTTATTTGATCGCCACCCCCTGGCTGGTGCTGCAAATGACCGACGACCCGCTGGTGCTGGGGCTCGTAATCGCCCTGGGCGGGGTTCCGCGCGCGATTTTCATGCTGATCGGCGGCGCCCTGACGGACAGGTTTTCTCCGCGCGCGATCCTGATCGCATCGGATTTCCTGCGGATGATTTTCACCGGCCTGCTGGGGCTGGCGGTCTTCACCGGCACGGTTCAGCTGTGGATGATTTATGCGATCTCGCTGGGCTTCGGATTGGTGGCGGGGTTCGCCGTCCCGGCCGGCAACAGCATCGTGCCGCTCCTGGTGGAGGAGCGGGATTTGCAGGCGGGCAATTCGGTCATTCTTGGGTCGACCCAGCTGGCGGGCTTCGTCGGGCCCACCCTGGCGGGGATTCTGATCGGCGGGCTTTCGAAATCGACGAGCGGAGTCGCCCTGGCGTACACCGCCGACTCGCTCAGTTTCGCCGTGTCCGCGGCCGCTCTGCTGTTGATGAATACCGTGAGGAGCGGCGCCCTGGCCCCGGCCGCCGAAAAAGCGGACGGCATCCTGCGGTCCATTCAAAGGGGTATGAAATTCCTGTGGGACGATCCGGCCCTGCGGCTGATGTTCGTGGTCGTCATGGCCGTCAATTTTCTATTTATCGGGCCGGTACTGATAGGAATACCGGTGCTTGCCAATGATTATCTTCCGGAAGGGGCGGTGGCGTTCGGGCTGCTGGTATCCGCCGTGGCCGGCGGCAACCTGGTCGGGTACATTCTGGCCGCGCAGCTGCCCCGCCCAGGTGGAAAGTCCCTCCGGATTCTCCTGCTCGCGGCACTGGCCGCCTTCGGCCTGGCGATCGGATCGATGGGGTTCATCCGGTCGACGACCGTGCTTTTTGTCATCATCTTCCTGCTCGGGCTGGGGAACGGGTATATCACGATCCTCGTCCTGACCTGGATCCAATCGCGCACGCCGCGAATGATGCTCGGGCGGATGATGAGCATGCTGATGCTCACCAACACCGGCGTCAGCCCGATCTCGCAGGCCGTTTCCGGCGCGGTGGTCAAATGGAGTTTCCCGGCGATGTTCGTCCTGGCGGGCGCGGGATTGCTGCTGGTTCCGCTGTGGACGGCCTTCCAACCGGGTTTGAAAGCCGTCAGCGAGGAATTGGCGCAGAATTTTCCCGCGGCGAAAGAGTTGGAAAACAGCGACGAATAAGCGTTGCCGCCGGGAATGCATCCGATCGTATATAAAAAGAGACCCGTAGGTCTCTTTTTATATCGGAAGCTTTTTTAAATCGTCATCCCCGCGCCTGCCCTCGCGAAGCATCTCGGCTCGAGTCTGGTTCATGAGCCGAGATGAAAGCGAAGCGAGGGTGTGTTTGGCCGGGATCCATTTGGAAGCGCAATGGATACCGGCCAAGTGCACGCCGGTATGACGTAAACACATTTATCATCCCGGCGTGTGTTTGGCCGGGATCCAGATTAACGTGCAACGGATACCGGCCAAGTGCGCGCCGGTATGACGCATGCACGAACGGGAGCCCCTACTCTTTGTTTTCCGCGCGCCGCAGGTTGAGGATCGCCACCACGACGAAATAAATCGCCGCGAAGAAAATTGAAAACGTCAGCGCAAAGATGAAGGCATCCGAATTGGATTGGGGATGGCGGAACCAGCTGAAGATTTCCTTGATCAGTGGAATGGGATTGAGCAGAATGTCCCAGCTGTTGAAACGCAGGAAGCGGCCGATGTAAATCCCGAATCCGGCGGCGACCAGCGACGCCAGGGCGAACAGCCAGCTGACGACCGTCCCCAGCGAGCGGCGGACCAGGGATTGCATAAGGATCAGCGAAATCATCCCCAGGTAGCAGCCGGTGAAGGCGAAGGCCATGTAGAGGATCTGGTCGAACCAATACGGCATCTCCTCCACCCGCGGGCGCAGATGCACGAGATCGGTGATCAGGTACGGCGCGTTCGGGAAAAAGAACAGCCAGACGAAGGCGCATCCCAGCGCGACGCCCGCGCCGAAGCAGGATCCCTTGCGGTAGGCATTGTACGCGATCAGCGCAAACACGGCCGGGATCCAGGCCAGGAAGAGATTGAAATTCAACGAGGCATATACGGTCGTGCCTGATTTCACCGCACGGATGACCCACAGCAGAATACTCATCCCGCTGCAGACCACCATTGTGAATACCAGAATCGCCTGATAGCGCGGGGCGAACCTTCCGACTTTCGGTTTGGCAACAGGTTGCGCGGTTTCTGTCTGCATTATTATTTTCCCTATGCTCCAAACAAGCGGCGGCCGATCGGCCGCCATTCGGGACATTCTACCAAAATCCCCCGGTTGACCTAGGTTCGGATGAGGTAATCCCCTTCGGCGACCCATTTGTAGGTGGTCAGTTCGCGCAGCCCCATCGGGCCGCGGGCGTGCAGGCGCTGGGTGGAAATGGCCACTTCCGCGCCCAGCCCGAACTGCGCGCCGTCGGTGAAGTGCGTGCTGGCGTTTACGTACACGGCGGCCGAATCCACCTCCGCCATGAAGCGCGCCGCCAATGCGCGGTTTTCGGTGAGGATGCCGTCGGAGTGGTTCTGCGAGTGGAGCGCGATGTGCTCGATCGCCTCGTCCAGCGTATCCACCACTTTAAGTCCGAGGATCAGCGCCATCCACTCGGTGTCGAAATCCTCCGGTCCCGCCGGCTTGACCGATGCCGGGAGCGGGCTGCCGAGGTACGGAATCGCGTTTTCATGGGCGCGGAAAGTGACGCCGTCTTTTTCCATGCGCGTGATGAGCATCGGCAGGAACCTGGCCGCGACGGCGCGCTCCACCAGGACCGTATCCAGCGCGTTGCACACCGAGGGCCGCTTGGTCTTGGCGTTGTGGATCACCTCGAGCGAGCGCGCCAGGTCGGCGCTGTGTTCGACGTACAGGTGGCAGATGCCCATTCCGCCGGTGATCACCGGGATGCGGCTGTGCTCGCGGCAGAAGCGGTGCAGGCTGTTCCCGCCGCGGGGGATGATCATGTCCACATAATCGTCGAGCGCCAGCAATTCGGTCACCCGCGCGCGGTCCGGGTCGTCGACGAAGAGGACGGCATCCTCCGGCAAACCGGCCGAGCGCAGGGCGGAATGGACAGCGGTCGACCAATGCCCGGTTGGAATGGATCGTCTCGCTGCCGCCGCGCAGGATGGCCGCGTTGCCGGTCTTGACCGCGAGCCCGGCCACGTCGACCGTCACGTTCGGGCGGGATTCGTAGATCACGCCCAGCACGCCGAGCGGGACGCGCTGGCGCCAGAGGCGCAGGCCGCTCGGGCGGGTGGATACGTCGTAGCGCTCGCCGACCGGATCCGGGAGGTTGATCACCTTGCGCAGGTCGGCGGCGATGCCGTCGAGCCGGGCGGGCGTGAGCGTCAGCCGGTCAACCAGGCCTTCGGCGAGGCCGGCGGTTTTTGCCGCCGCCACATCCTGGACGTTGGCGTCCAGGATCGGCTGCCGGTCCTTGCCGAGGATGGCGGCAAGCTCCGAGAGAGCTTTATTTTTTTGATCGGTTGTCGCCTTGGCCATGATCCGCGATGCGGCGCGGGCGCGTTTGCCGAGGTCGGTCATATTCATGGACATGAGATTCTCCCAATCAGGGGGTAAATTCTAACACTAATGGATTTTCAACCTGGAGATATGGATTAGAACTGTAATTGGATATGCAACGGTTTCGATCGGAAATCTTAGTACGCGGATTACGCGGAAAGACGGGATTTCGCACATATATTAAAATAGCGATTGTTCGTAGATCTTATTTCCTTCTCCGCGAAATCCGCGTACAAGACCCTTGCGGCAGAGGGGATAATTGGAGATTATTTGATCACCGGGTGATGAATCCGAGGCTTGGTTATCCTCACCCAGGGCAGATCCTCCAGCGAGAGCGTTTCCGGCGCTTCGAAAAGGCCGCGGACAACCTCGCGCTCCATCCACAACGACATCGGCTCGCCCCAATGCATGAACCACGCCCAGCGCGGCTGGGCGCGGAGAATTTCCAGCGGCGGCATGGGTCCCACTTCACCGAGCGCGATTGGTTTTTCGCCGGCCAGGGCCAGGAGTTGATCGTAATCGTGGCGGGCGAATCCGCCCTTGTAGACGTCGGTGGCAAACACGTCGACCACATCGGCGCCGGGAAAATAACGATCGTACGGATCCACATTCTCGCGGACTTCGTTGGCGTTGAAGACCCAGATCAGGTTGTTCAGCTTGTGGAACTTCGTCAGCCGGTCGAAAAGCATCCGGTACAGCGCGGCGTATCCCCGCTCGCCGGTTTTCTTCCCCCACCAGAACCAGCCGCCGTTCATCTCGTGATACGGCCGCCACAGGACCGGCACTCCAGCCTCGCGCAGCTGCGCCAGGAACCAGGCGATCACGTCCACCTGGGATTTCCAGCGCTCGTGGATTTCGGTCCCCGGGCTCAGGAGATCGCGCCATTCCCGGTCGGCGAGCTTCCTTTTAATGGACTCGTCGAAATCGACCGGCTCGCGGTCGGTCGGGCAGACCGCGTGCCACATGAGGGTGATGAGGAAGCCTTCCGAATGGCGGCGGATGGCCTCGTCGACGGTTTGTTGGCGGAAGTTGATCCCGTCCCAGGTGCCCGCCGCGCTGAAACCGAAATCCTGCCCGAAGAGGGCCGGATAGCGGCCGGTTATTTTCTGCATCCCGGCCAGACGGGTGGAGCCGAGGAGCGGCGCGCAGTGCTGGCCGGTGAGCGTGCGGCAGCCTGAGATCTCATATAGATAATGAAGGAGCTCGACGGCTTCGGGGGAAGGATCCGGGGAGACGGGAAGAACTTCACGATGGGATATCACGGCAATGGCATCTCCTTGATGCGCCTGCAAGCCCGTCAATCATTTTCCCGTTCTGGAATTTTCACGGCTTCACCCTTCATCGGTTTGTTCTTCGTCGTCCTGGCGGCCGTCTTTCTCCTCCACCGGCGGGTGCGCCTTCACGTAGGCTTCCCACCAGTTGCGGAGCGCGTTGGCGACCGACGGAGCGCCCTCGCGGAAGCCGGCCAGTTCGATTTTTCCCCCTTTCATCAACTCCACGATAACCGACGCGCCGGCACCTCCCTGGACGTCCTGCACGGCGCGGGCGTAGATATTGTAGATGTCGCCGACGCGGACCGTCCGTTCCCCGAGCAGGTAACGGAATTGAAGCCGGTCCTCCAGCAAGTGGACGGAGTGGGGGATGCGCAGCATGAAGTAGAGGATCACCGCCCCGAAGAGCGCCAGGAGCAGCCCGAGCCAGTCGCCCTCCAGCAGGCCGCGGATTCCCGGGACGATCAGAAGCAGGGAAAACAGGATCCCGATCGGATATACGATTGGATTTCGCTTTAGGATCCTTGGAGCGGGGACGGTCAATGCCTCGGTTTTTTGTTCGAACAACTCCGGTTTGTTGACTTGGAGGGCCTCGACGAATTCGCCGTAACGCGCAATCCAGGGATCGAGCGACAGGACGGTTTTCCCGAATTTATCCTTGATCCGGATCCCGCTTCCCAGCCCCGCGGGTTCGACCGAATCCAGATCGATCCAATAATGAATTTCCTCCCGCCCGTACCAGGACCGGACGGCGATCCCTTCGTCGCTCACTGTCCAGCGCTTGCTTGCCCACAGGAACAGTAATAATCCAAGGAAGGCGAACGCGGGAAACACGACGGCCGTGAACAGATCGATCCCGTTTTCCCACATTTGAAAGAAACTCGCCGCGCTGAACACGCCGAACAGGAGCATGCAGGCCAACCCGACCAGCTTTGCGTAAAGGCTGTAGGTATATTTCTCCGGCGGATTTTTCTGCGGATCTTGCGCCGGTTCGGATGGGGAGGGATTCTGATTGTTCATTGCGTTCTCCGGCCAAGCGGATATCCGTTTACGGTGAGGTCAAAGCACGGACCGCCGTTCGGTTTTTTCCGAGACCGCCGCTTCGTTCCGTCCAGACCCGCCTCGATCGGCTTCGAAGAGCTCAGCCTGCCGGCCCCCAGCGGGGGGCTTCATCCGAGGTCAGAGGATCACCAGATCATTCCTGTGGATCACTTCATCCCCGAAGTTGAATCCGAGGATGGATTCGATCTCTTCGGATTTCTTGCCGATGATCCGCGCCAGCTCGTTCGAGCCGTAGTTGGCGATCCCGCGGGCGATTTCCCTGCCCGTTTGATCCAGGACCCGGATCGAATTGCCGCGTTCGAAGTTCCCTTCCGCGGATTTGACCCCCACCGGAAGGAGCGAACTGCCGCGCGCGAGCGCCTGGACCGCGCCGGAATCGATCCGCACCGCCCCGTTGGCGCGCCCGCCGGCCAGGATGTAGCGTTTGCGGCTTTCGACCGAGGTCGCCACCGGCAGGAAGCGGGTGCCGACCGTCTCGCCGGCCGCGGCGCGCAGGAGCACATCGGGCGTCTCGCCCGAGGCGATGATCACGGTCGTGCCCGAACGGCGCGCCAGATCCGCCGCCTGGAGTTTAGTCAGCATCCCGCCGGTTCCCAGGCCGCTCTCGGTGCCGCCGGCGGCCTTCCACAGCGCCTCCGGAATTTCCGGTTCGCTTACTTCGTTGACCAGGATCGCATCCGGATCGGAGCGCGGGTCGGCGGTGTAAAGCCCCACCTGATCGGTGAGCAGCAGGAGCAGGTCGGCGTCGATCAGGTTGGCGACCAGCGCCGAGAGGTTGTCGTTCTCGCCGATCCGGATCTCCTCGGTGGCGACGGTGTCGTTTTCGTTGATGACCGGGATGGCGCCGTGATCCAGCAGGGCGGTGAGGGTGTTGCGGGAGTTCAAATAGCGGCGGCGGTCGGCCAGATCCGCGCGCGTGAGCAGCACCTGGGCGGGGATCAGCCCGTACATGGAAAAGACCTGCTCGTAGAGCGCCATCAGCCGCGGTTGGCCGATCGCGGCGAGCATCTGTTTGGCGGGCGTTCCTTTTGGCAGTGAGGGAAACCCCAGCCGTTCGCGGCCGGCGGCCATCGCGCCGGAGGTGACCAGGAGGACCCCGGCGCCTTTTTCACGCAGGGCGGCCAGTTGGCGCGCGATGCCGACCATGTGGGGCATGGAGAGATGCTGGGTGCCGGCGGTGAGGGTGGAGGTGCCGAGCTTGACGACGATGCGATGAAACGCCATTCCCATTTTCCTCAGCAATCGCTTTTGCCAGCGGTTATACCACAGAAGACGGACCGGGATTTAGCTCCAGAAGGAAGTACGTATCGTCTCCCTGACGATGCGTGACCCGGAAGCCGTGCTTGCGGTAGAAGCCGGCGGCGTCCCGCCAGGTGGAGGTGGTCTCGAGGATGATCGTGCGGCAGCCGGCGGAGCGGGCGTCCTCGATCAGGCGGCGGAGGATTGCGCCGCCGATCCCGCGCCGGCGAAGATCGTGCGCGACCGACATCCGGCGGATTTCCGAAACGCCTTCTCCGCGCGGGACGAGTGCGCCGGTCCCGACGATCCGGCCGCTCGATCTCCGCCACCCGGAAGAACCCTCCGCGTAGGACGCGGCGATGTCGGCCAGGTCCGGGTTCTTGGAAGGATCCAGTTCCCCCCAGCGTTCCCGCAACCCGTCGAGGATCAGGGTTTTCACCGCGGTCTGATCTTCCGGTTGGAAGAGGCGGATAATCCACTCATCCGGCATATGATTGATCCTATCGTTCTCCCATTCGAAGAAGGATGACAGTTCTGGCCCCAATTATCGCCGAACTTCCCCCGATCGAAAATGGGGATCCCCGGCGGGCGGTTTCGATTCCCGCCCGGCTTTGAGTTCCCTGCAGCCTCCAAAAGCCGCGATTTTCCCCGGGGTAACGCCTGAGCAGGGAGACATATTCCCGCTTGACGCTGCCGGATAAATAGAATAACATCTGAACACATATTCAGTAATAAGACGTCCGGCAAGCGGCGGGAGATCGCCCTCGCTGAATACTGTGGGGCGGTTTTTCGCTGCCGGAGAACGGCGCCCGAATGGCCGTCACCAGGAGGATTCGATGCCCCCGCACGCCATCCGAAACCTGAACGCCGTCGCCCGGACTTTCCTGATCCCCTTGTACATCCGGGCCTTGGAAAGCCGGCGCCCGGATGCGCTGTTGCGCGACCCGAAGGCGCTGGAGCTGGTCGGCCGGATCGACTTTGACTTCTCCGGCGTCGAGCGGCCGAAGGACGAACAGGTCGAGTTATCTGCTGCGCATGAGGGAGTTCGACCGGCGGGCGGCCGCATTCCTGGCCGAGCACCCGGACGGGGTGATCGTCGACTTGGGCTGCGGGCTCAATACCCGCTTCGAGCGGATCGACAACGGCCGGGTGAAATGGTACGGCCTCGATCTGCCGGAGGTGATCGCACTGCGGAAGGAACTTCTGGACGAGACGCCGCGCAGCCATCTACTCGGTTGTTCGGTGCTCGATTTTTCCTGGATGGACGCCTTGAGCGGACAGGCGGGCAAGCCCATCCTCTTTCTGGCCGAGGCCGTGCTGGTGTACCTGGAAGAGGCCGACGTCAAGCGCTTGGTGCAAACCCTCGCCGGCCGCTTTCCCGGCGCGGAGCTGGTGTGCGAAGCCTACTCGCCGGTGGTGATTTCGTTTTCATTCGGTTCCGCCGGATATGCCCCGGCCGCTCTGGGGGCTGAAGGATGACCGGGATCTGGAGGCCTGGGCGCCCGGCATCCGCCTGCTCGGCCGGTGGAATTATTTCGACGAGCCGGAGCCGCGCCTGGGCGGCTATCGGATCATGCGGTACCTCCCGTTCCTGGCCGGGATGGTGCGTGTCGTGCATTACCGGCTTGGGGATCGCTGAGCCGCAAGCCCGGCGCATCCGAAAGTTTCCCTCCTCTTTTCCGGAGGGGTTGAAAGGGATCCAAATTATGGACAAACTTCGCGTCGCCGATCTTTCACCCGTTGCCCGGACACTTCTGGCCACGCTTGCCTGCCGGGCGGAGGAAAGCGCACGGCCGGATGCGATCCTCCGCGACGACCGCGCCCGGGAGATCCTCGCGCGTTTCGAAGCGGACGACCTCCCCGCGATGAAGCTCAGCGGCGCGGATCTTGTCTACACGATGATGCGGGCCCGCCAGTTCGACCGTTGGGCGCGGGCGTTTCTCGCGGAGAACCCGGGCGGGATCGTGGTCGACATCGGCTGCGGGCTGGATACGCGCGCGGCGCGCGTCGACGACGGCCGCCGGTTATGGTTCGGGCTGGATCTGCCGGAGGTCATTGCCTTGCGGCGGACGATCATCCCCCCCGGTTCCCGGGAACACCTGATCGAGGGCTCGGCCGCCTCCGCGGCCTGGATGAATGCCATCGTGGCGGAGCGGAAGCCGGTCCTTTTCATCGCCGAGGGTGTGTTCCCCTACCTGCAGGAACAGGATTTGCGCAGAACGGTCGGCCTCCTGGCGGAACGGTTCCCCGGCTGCCAACTGGCCTTCGACGCGCTGACCAAATTCTCGATCCGGTTGCACAACATGCATCCCCTGTTGCACAAAGTCGGCGCGCGCCTGGCGTGGGGATTGGATGCGGGCAAGGACCTCGAATCCTGGGGCGGGGGCATCCGGCTGCTGGAGGAATGGAGTTATTTCGCGCACAACGAACCCCGCCTGGGGTTCCACAATCTGATCCGGTATGTTCCGGTTCTGGCGAAGGTGAATTATCTGGTGCGGTACCGGCTGGGCGGGAGCTAGCAAGACGGCGTTCCCGAAGAAGAGGAATGGCGCATGATTAAAAAACTGCTTGCCCGTTACATCCTGGATTCCGTCCTGGGCCTTGTCGGCGGGGGCGTGTTCCTGTTCTGGTCCGCCGGGCGGATCGACTGGTGGCCGGCCTGGGGCGTGCTGGCGGTCAACGCGTTCATGATGACGGCGATGGGTTTTGTCATGTTCCGTCAATATCCGGACCTGGCGGCCGAGCGCCTCTCTCCGCCCAAGGGAGCCAAAAAGTGGGACGTCGCCATCAACAGCGGCGTTCGCCTTTTCCAGGCGGCGCGCTACGTCGTTGCCGGGTTGGATTTCCGTTACGGCTGGACGGGCGGGTTTCCCGTCGGGATTCAACTCGCGGCTCTCGCGGTCAGTCTCCTGGGATATGCCATTGTTCCCTGGGCGGTCGCCAACAATAAATTTTTCTCGCAGATCGTGCGCATCCAATCCGACCGCGGGCATGCGGTCGCCGCGGGCGGACCGTACCGCTTTTTGCGCCATCCCAGCTACCTGGGAATGATCGCGTTCGAACTGGCGATTCCGGTCATGCTGGCTTCGTGGGGGGCGATATTCATCAGCCTTGGGTCCGTTCTCCTGATCGTCCTCCGCACCGCACTCGAAGACCGCACCCTGCAGGCCGAGCTTCCCGGCTACGCGGAATATGCACAGCGGGTGCGCTATCGCCTGCTGCCGGGAATCTGGTAGAACACCTCACCCCGCCGGAAGACCACCGGCTTCCCCTCTCCTGCCTTATGGCAGGAGAGGGGACAGGGGTGAGGATGGAGAGGCGCTGTGAAACTAACCAACACTTGGAATAAATTCATCTACCGTCTCTGGTCGCCGGTGTACGATCCGTTGTTCGATAAATTCTTCGTCCGGGGGGCCAGGAAACACTCTGTGGCCGTCTTGAATCTGCAGGTGGGTGAACGCGTGCTTATCCCCGGCGTGGGGACGGGTGCCGACCTGCCTCTCCTGCCGGAGGGCGTCAGCGCGCTTGGGATCGACCTCAGCCCGGAGATGCTGGCGCAGGCGCGCCGGAAGCTGCCGCTTCCCGGACGGGAGATCGAACTGCGCGAGGGCGACGCGCAGGCGCAGCAGGTTGCTCCCGGTTCGTTCGACGCGGCGATTCTGCATCTGATCCTGAGCGTGGCACCGGACGGCGCCGCGTGCTTCCGCGAGGCGATGCGCGCGCTGAAACCCGGGCGGGCGGGCGGTAGTCTTCGATAAATTTCTTCCGGAGAAACGGAAGACTGACTGGGGAAGGCGGTTGTTCAACGTGACCACGATGCTCATCGGCACCGATATCACCCGGCGGTTGTCGGATCTCACGGCCGGGGCGGGCGCACGCATCCTCAGCGACAAGCCGGCCCTGCTGGGCGGAGCGTACCGGATTGTGTTATTGGAAAAACCGGTCATCGGCGATGGGAAACCCGACAATTGACGCCTCGTCTGTCGATAATTCGATTATTGACGATGGATATGCCTCAGGAGTTCGGCTATCCACGGAGAACACGGAGATACACGGAGGAATTCTTCCGATTATTTCCGTGACCCTCCGTGCCCTCCGTGGATTAATAAATCCATTATGTATCCGCATCTCTGGGCCGGGTACCGCCCCTGCCTTTGGTTTGACCTTTCGCGGCCCGTATGATATCCTTCCTCCCGACCGACCGGTCGGTCGGGAGGCGAATCATGACGACAACCGATACCCGCGAGAAAATCCTTCAGGCGGCGGGCAAACTGATCGTCCGCCAGGGGTACACCGCCACTTCGATTTCCCAGATCGCCGGGGAAACCGGGATCGGGAAAGCGACCGTCTACCACCATTTCCCCGGCAAGGAGGCGATTGTCTACGCCCTCCTCGACCGGAGCTCCTCCCGCGTCCACGCAACCCTGTCGGCGGTGGACGCCGGGGACGACCCGCACCGGCAGATCGAAGCCATCGCCAGGGCCGGCATCCGCCTGCGGGGCGAATTGTTCGATCTCTTCCAGGTGATCCGCCGCGAGGTACCCGGCAGCCGGAACCGGGTGCACGCGGAATTGGCTTCCTTCTTCGTCGTGTATACCACCCAATTCACGAAAGCCATTCAAACGGGAGTGCGGCAGGGGATCTTCCGCCGGGTGGATCCCGCCGAGGCCGCGCGCACGCTTCTGACCATGCTGGCCGGTTTGTACGTGCAAATATACCTCAGCGGCGACCGGATACCGGATCCCGAAAAAACGATTCACTTCATGCTGGAGATCTTCTTCCGCGGAATAGAGACTCGTTGACAGTATCCCGAGCCCCATGTGGAAAGGAAAATTATTTTATGCGTTGGATAAGAAATCTATCCGAATTGACAGGCGGTGATCTGCCCCTGGCCGGCGGCAAGGCCGCCAACCTGGGCGAATTGATCCGTGGCGGAATGCCGGTGCCGCCGGGGTTCTGCATTCTCACCGGGGCTTACCTCGAATTTGTAGGCCGGAACGGATTGGAGAAGGAAATCGCTTCCCGCCTTGCTGCGATCGACCGCGTCGAGCCGGACCTTCTCGATTCCGCCGCCGAAAAAATCCGCGCGCTGTTCCGGCAAGGCCGTATGCCGCCGGAGATCGCGGAGGAAATCCGCGCCGCCTATCGCGCGCTCGGCCCCGGCGCGGATGCGGCGGTCGCGGTGCGCTCCTCGGCGACCGCGGAGGATCTCCCGGAGATGAGTTTCGCCGGCCAGCAGGAAACTTTTCTTAACATGATCGGCGCCGACCCGCTGCTGCAGGCGGTCGTGGAATGCTGGGCGAGCCTGTGGACCGCGCGCGCGATCGGCTACCGGATGCGCAACGCGGTTCCGGCGGAAGGCCTCGCGCTGGCGGTTGCCGTCCAGTGCATGATCCCATCGGAATGCTCGGGCGTGCTCTTCACCGCCAACCCGCTCAGCGGCAGCCGGCGGGAAACCGTGATCGATGCGACTTTCGGATTGGGGGAGGCGCTGGTGGGGGGAAAAGTCGAACCGGATCATTATGTCGTCCGAATGCCGGAAGAGCGCATCCTTTCCAAACAGCTGGGCGCCAAGGCGCTTCAGATCCACAGCCGGGCCGGCGGCGGGACGGAAAGCGGCGAACACGATTCCAAGTCGCGGCAGGCGCTCGACGATGGACAAATCCTCGAGCTGGCCCGGCTCGGCGCGCGGGCGCGGGCGCTCTTCCCCGATCCGCAGGATATCGAATGGGCGCTGGCCGGCGGAAAATTCCACATCGTGCAATCGCGTCCGATCACCTCGCTCTTCCCGGTGCCGGATAGGTTGGCGGACGGAAAGCTAAAAGTGTTCTTTTCCTTCGCGGCCGTGCAGGGGATGCAGGATCCGATGACGCCCTTGGGACAGGATTCGCTGAAAATGATCGTGAGCGTCGCCGCCAAATTATTCGGAGTCCGGAACACCTCCGAGACCCAGACCGTGTTCTACACCGCCGGCGAGCGGATCTGGATGAATTTCACCCCCATCCTCTCGAATTCAATCGGCCGCCGGATTGCGCCGGTCGTCACCGCGATGGTTGAGCCGGCCATCGGGCAGGCGGTGGAACAGATCAAAGACGATCCGGACCTTCGGCCGGGCCGCGCGGGGATCAGCCTGACGGCGTTGTTCCGGCTTGGGCGTTTCGTCGCGCCGCTCGGATTCAATATGCTCCGCAATCTGATCTCGCCCCGCGCCCGGCGCGAATATATCGTCGCCGGCGGCGAGCGGTTGCTGGCGGAAATGGAAGCCCGATGCGCCGCGATCACGGGCGACCGTTTCCAGAGGCTCGATCGGGTGAACCATTTACTGCCGGACCTGGCCGCCGGTAATCTTCCGTACACGTTCCTGCGATTCGTCTCCGGCGTGGCGGCGGGGATGTCCGCGTGGAATGCGCTCAACATGATCGCAGGCAAGGCGCTGGAGGATCCGGCCGCCCGGGCCGAAGTGCAGGACCTCGTCCTGCAGGTGACGCGCGGGATGCCCTACAATCCGACAACGGAAATGGACCTGGCCCTGTGGGAAATGGCCAAGGCCATCCGGAGCGATCCGGATTCCCGCGCCGCGGTGCAGGGCGGGCAGGCCGAGGAACTCGCCCGGTTGTACCAGGCGGGGAAACTGCCCGCGCCGGTCATGCGCGCGGCGGAGCGGTTCCTGGAAAAATACGGCGGGCGCGGATTTGGCGAAATCGACTTGGGGCGCACGCGCTGGGCTGAGGAACCGACGCATGTGTTCGAGATGCTGATCAACTTCCTGCAGATCGAGGATGAAGCCCGGGCGCCGGATGTGGTTTTCGTCCGCAGCGCCGCCTCGGCCGAGGAAGCGGTGGGAAGGCTGGCGGCGGCCGTCGGCCGGACGCGCGGCGGGTGGGTGAAGGCGGGCCTGGTGCGCTTCTTCGCCGGGCGGGCGCGCCAGCTGATGGGCGCGCGCGAGAGCCCGAAGTTCTTCGCGGTGCGGATGATGTACATCATCCACCGCGAGCTGCTCAAGGTCGGGCGCGAATTTGCGGCCTCGGGCGAGTTGGAGCATGCGGATGACCTGTTCTACCTGACCATCGCTGAGATCCGGGCGTTGGCCGCGCGCGAAAACCGTGATTGGCGCGGCCTGATCGCCGGGCGCCGGAGCGCCTACGAACGCGAAATGCGCCGCCGGCAGATCCCGCGCCTGCTTCTGAGCGACGGGCGCGCCTTCTACGAAGGGATCGCCGCGCATGAGGGAGATTCCGAGAATCGAATCTCCGGCAGCCCGGTCTCGCCGGGAGTCGCCGAGGGAAACGTTCATGTGGTCCTCGACCCGCGCCGGGCGAACCTGCAGCCGGGCGAGATCCTCGTCTGCCCGGGGACCGATCCGTCGTGGACGCCGCTGTTCCTTTCGGCCGGCGCGCTGGTGATGGAAACGGGCGGGATGATGACCCACGGCTCGGTCGTCGCGCGCGAATACGGCATCCCGGGAGTGGTGGGCGTTCACAATGCGACGACCCGGCTTAAAACCGGCCAGCGCGTGCGGGTGGACGGGTCGCGCGGGGTGGTGGAACTTCTTACTAAATGATTGATGGCCCTTTCCCTTCCCCCTGAGTGGCATCATATGTCGAGTGTGGTTTTGATCCCCCCATCCCGAAGGGATGGGGGGAAGTGTTTTTAGGGGGGAGGGCGCGGGGGAATGATGGATGCCATGGAATAATCGCCGCCGCCCTCGTTGAATTCAACGAGGGCGGCGCCATCCAATCCGGTATCACTATTGTTAATGCACCTTGCGGGTGAACCAATCTTCGAATTGATTCGGCAAGGTTCGGTTTAATGCAGGGTCATCCCGGGAAAGGTGGGGCCGAAGTACATGCCGTTTGCCGCCCAGATGGTTGCATTGGTGACACAGTCGAACATTCGGAAACCATACTCTCCCACCAACAGGTCGAAGGTTATTGTTTCCCCGGGAGTAAAGGACCCGTCCCCCGGGATGGAAATGACGAACCCTTCGCTCAGGTCCATCGGAATAAACAGGATCCGGCAGATCGAATGGTCCGGGCTGCCGTTAACCAGACGGAAATTAATCGACGTGGCCACGGAAATGAAGCGGGTGTTTTGGTCGGCTCCGATCGGCGCGTCTTCCTTCACGTAGAGGATGGAGGTGTGGGTGTCCCGGATCTGCACGTCGTAGAAGCCCGCGGTCAGGCTCAGGCTGAAGGACGCTCCGGGCGCGACCGTGCCGGCTCCGAGGCGGTCTGCGCCCCAATTGGTTTCATTCTTCCCGCGGATGTACAGGTCGCCGAGGGGGACGTGGGTTTTATTTTCGACCACAAGGGTGATCGTCGGCAGGGGCGGCGCTTCCCGCAGGGGCAGGGTGGCGGGATCGCCGTGGATCGTCGAGCTGGCGCCGAATGCCCAGCATTCGGTCCCGTCGCCCTTGCGCACATAGTAATAGTCCGGCCACTCCGCCGTGGAGCGCGCCGTCAGGGTGACGGTTTCCCCCTCCGGGATGGCCGCCACCCATTCGAACAGAATCCAGTGCGGCCCCTTGACGCAGCTCAGCGTCTGACCGGCGGTCATGGTCACCGGTTCCTTTGTGAAGGTGGCGGTGATCGACGGTGTGAAGGTCAGCGTCAGGGTCTGAGTCCACTCGAGGGTCGGGGAGGGGAGCAGGTCCGGCGCCTGCGACGACGGCTCGGCGGCGATCCCTTCCCGGGTGGCCGTCACGACGACGATCTGCGTCGTCGGGGCGGCCATCTGCAGAATGCAGGCGCTTCCGAAAAGAGCCGCGCCCAGGACCACAATCATTTGCGGGAATTTTGCCGTCTTCATATCGACCTCCCTCTCAGCCCTCATGGTCTTCCTGTTGACAAATATTATTGCGCATGCTTGCCGCTAAGTCCACAGTTTTTCCGGTTTTTGAGCGATTATTGGAGATATTCTGGAGGATTTTCAGAAAGGCGGGGTTCGACAACGGACGATCGACGATGGGAAAACCGATGATAGAGGACGGTTTTTACCCCGAAGGAGCCTGCTTCCGCGCAGCAAAACTGCCCGCCTTTGCTTTATGAGCTGTTTTGGTTGGGAAGCGGGGGCGTCGTTTATAAACGCGGGGATTCATCCCCGCGCGGGCGCGGAGGATCTTACGTCTTCTGTCGGATGCGGATAATCTGACGAACGTCATCGCTGTACCCGCGGGCATAAATGCCCGCTCTGAGACACAATGCCCCTCCGGGGCAAGAATCGATGCAACACAAACCCCGCGAGAGCGGGCGTAGATCGTCATCCCGGCGCCTGCCCTCGCGCCTGCCCCCGCGGAGCATCACCGCTCGGTTCTGCCTTTTGAGCGGTGATGACTGCGTAGCGGGGGAAGCATCACCACTCGGCTCTGCTCTTTGAGTGGTGATGGATGCGAAGCGAGGGTGCTCTTAGCCGGGGCGGCATGCCGGACAAATCGGACAGCGGCATGCGATTATATTCACCCGCATTCGCGGTTGCCGGCGGATTTGTTTCCGGCATTAATCAAATGCTAACTCCGGAAACCTTACAGTCTTGACACGAACAAGAGGCGCCCTGCTTGCATCCGCAAGAAGAAGGTTTTTTCCAGGGCCCAAAGGAGGACTAATGAAACCCACAAGCGATTCTTTCAAACGGATTTCGGAAAGCCCTAAAAGCAGGATTCTGTTCCCAAGCCTGATCCTTTCGCTCTTGATTGCGGCCTGTTCGCCCACACCAGGCGGGACCCCCATTCCCAGTCCGACACCCTCGCCGTCGGTCGATGCCCGGACCGCCGTATTGCAGGCGATCCAGGCTCATCTGACCGCCGGACCCTACCGGGTTGTGGCCTCGACCACGGCCGGCGAAAATACAGTCGCGGTGCACGGGGAAGTGGTTCTGCCGGATAAGTTCCATATGTTCTCGAGCGTCTCCGGCGGACCGGAACGGGAATACATCATCATCGGTTCGGCGACTTACGCGCACGTGAACGGCGCTTGGAGCCGGATTCAGCTCGACCTGAGCGGATTGATCGCGAACTTCATCGACCGCCTCGATCCCACGGCGATCAGCGACGTCCTGCTGGTGGGTCCGGATGCCGTGAACGGCACGCCGGCTCTCGCCTATACGTACACCTACACCAACACCGTGAACGGGGCGCTGATCACCAACCACGATGAGATCTGGGTGGCGACGTCCAGCGGCCTGCCGGTGAAACAGGTGGTGGACGGCGAGTTGAGCGGGACCGCTTATCATTCAGAGCAGACTCTTGTGTACGACTCCTCCATCACCATCTCGGCTCCGGTTTGAAAAAGCACCGGCATTATTTTCCGGGAATAAGGAAAGCGCCTCCGATCGGATAACGGAGGCGCTTTCCTTTTACGTCAGGAATTGGGGTTTGATCTCTGTGATCGTCATCCCGGCGTGCTCCACGTGAACGTCACCCCGGCGTGCTCCACGTGAACGTCACCCCGGCGTGCTCTTGGCCGGGGCGGGATCCAGGAAGGGCCAGATGGATGCCCAGTGCTTGGTGTAAACAAAATCATTGAGCCTGCGGCAAGTGGGTAAATAAAGGTTCTATAAGAAAGACATTTGCTCGCTTGGTTTAAGGGAAGAGATATGAGGAATTACTGGAAACATTGTAGTCGTTGTTCTTATAGAATAGAATGAAAATAAAGAATACAAGGATATGCCATGGATTACTACAATCTGCTCAATAAATTTCCAATCCTCGTTGGCGAAAATGATGCCTTGATAAAGATTATTCAAGAGCCGGACGCCATAAAAACCTGGCAGGAACAACGCCGAAAAGAACTTGCCGAAAAGAAATTACCAGAAAGTTGGGCGGATATCGGTGTTGTTTTTGATGACCCGTATTTCTTTGTTGTTCGCGACTTGGTTCAATTTCCCGGCGGACGTTTGAACGGCTACTGTCGTGTATTGAGTAACGCTAATTTGAGCGGAGGGCACGGTGCTGTGGTTCTACCCGAATACCGGGGCAAAATAATGCTTCTTCATCAGTATCGCCATCCTACCCGCAAGTGGCATTATGAAGTGCCGCGCGGATATGGCGAGCCAAACCTGCCCGCCAAAGAAAACGCTCGAAAAGAAGTTGAGGAAGAGACCGGCGGAACAATTGCCAACCTTGTAGACATGGGCGAGTTCTATAACAATACGGGTTTTGAAGGCGGGGCTGTTTCGTTGTTCTACGCCAAATTATCGTCCATCGGCAACCCCAACAAAGATGAAGGCATTGACTCCTTTGTGTGGCTCACCGTCAAAGAATTGGAAGAATGGATAGCAAACGAAAAAATCACCGACGGATTTACCATTGCCGCATACACCAAAGCCAAGCTTAAAGGATTGATATAGACTCACATGCTCACCGATCCTAAACACTGCGCGCAAGCAGATTCCTATAAGATTTGTTCTTGACGAAGGGAAGCTCTTCGGCTAAGGGATAAGTAAAATGAATCCGTCCTTGCACGGCCGACCGGGCGGGTAACCGCAGGACGTTGGGCGGCAATCTATAAAGATATTCAAGTATTATCCATCCAAAGGAGCTAATTTCAATGAACAAGTCGACTTCGCCAATTTTTCGTAAAATCTCTGCGGTCTTAAATATAATCGCAGGCATATTATTTTTAGGAGCCGGAATAAATATCTTTGGAGCAACGCCCGGGCCCAGCGGGATGTGGTTTATCTTTTCCGCATTCTTTGTAATTGCCGGAGTTTGGGGCCTTTTCCGGAAACCAGAATAATGAACCTGATCCGCAAGGCCGCCTCCAGCATGGGGTATTTCCCGCCGATGCGGGCGACGGGGGAGAGGATCGAGTATGCGGAGTCGCCGTTTTATGGTTGCCGCCGGCGCTGCCGCTTTAGTCTGAAACGGATCAGCCCGAAGGCTGAATCGGCTTTCGGATTGGGATTTTCATTGGTTTCTGCTTCGGTGGAGTAGGGGTAGAATGCACCAAATCCTGCGCGTGAGGCGCCGGCCGTTGGGTGGAATTAAAGGAGCATACAGAATGCCAACGATGGAATGGCAAGAGGCATTTGAAATTATTTCTTCCTATATCGTAAAAATATCCTCCCCGGACGTCATGGGAACCGGTTTTCTGGTGGCCTATTCAAAAAATAAGCAGTTGTGCGGCATCGCGACGGCCGCGCATGTTATTAATCAGGCCAATCATTGGGAACAACCCATCCGGATCCAGCACCATCAATCAAAAGATTCCATATTGCTCAATGAAGAAAAAAGGGCGATCTTTATCGATGAATCTCTGGATACGGCGATTATCATTTCCCCTTCAAAGTACTTTAATTTTCCCGAACTGCCTTTGGGGTTAACGCCCGAAGGAATGCATGTTCCCATCGGAAAAGAGGTGTGCTGGGCGGGTTTCCCCGCTGTTTCTCCAAAAAATTTATGCCTGTTTGCGGGTAGAATCAGCTGCTGGTTGGAAGACGAAAGGGCATACCTCGCGGATGGCGTCGCGATAAACGGCGTAAGCGGCGGGCCGGCTTTTCACATTGTCGAAGAAAACAAAGTGGATATTCTCGGGGTCGTATCGGCTTATATGCCCAACCGGGCGACGGGAGAGGTATTGCCGGGGCTGTGCGTCCTTCGCGACGTCAAGCAATTGCAGAAGGAAGTAAAGGATCTTTCGTCCTTTGAAAGCGCAAAGGCCGGGGAAAATAAACCCATGTCGCTCTCGGCCAATACATCCGAAAAAAGTTAATGGACAAGGATAATTCTTCCCACCCCGCGGTGGATCGCAGATTTGGTTGCGATTACTCCCCACTTACGGTACGATTCCGCGCGTGAAAACCCCCGCCCGGGCCTTGGCTTCCCCCGCCACGATCATCTTCCAATCCGCCAAGCTGGGTGACCTGCCCTGGATTTGCAAAGAACTGGAGTGGGCCGAACGCCTGCTTGGCGATGGCGCAGCGGTGGGGCGGATCTTTGGAGTGAGCGGGGGGAATCTCGCGGCGCTGGTTTTCGCCCTGGCCCGGGCGGCCCAAAAATATCCGCTCGTCTGGGGCAAAGCGCTCAACGCTCCGGCGGATTTCAGGCGCTTCCTCGGCCGGGCGCGCAGCCGCGACCTGCGCGCGCTGAAACTAAACCCAATCTATGGTTTCCACACCCTCAATCCCCTGCGGCGCTGGGTGGCCTCGCGCCTGCGCGCCTATACCGGCCGCGAGGATTGGCGGCTCTCCGAACTGGGCGTGCCGTTATACTTGTGCGCGGTGGATCGCGACGCGATTCTTTGCATGTACGGGCCGCCGGACGACAGCCTGCAATGCGATTATCCCTTCGTGCACATTCCCCCGCCGCAGGATGCGCCGCTCCTGGATGCGCTGATCGCCGGCCTGAGCACCCGCCTTTCCACCGATGCCCAAATGGTGAACGGAGCCTGGCGCTACGATTGCCGCCCGTCGATCGTGGACGCCGGGGCGATCGTGGCCGATCTGGAAGCCGCCGATCCGCGGCCGATCCTGCGCGCGAGCCCCCAGGCCGCCGTCCGCCCATGGCCGATCAACTGGTTCACATCCTCCTTCATCATGCACTCATCCCACGAGCGCAACCAGCCGCTTCTGGCGGAGAGCTACCTGGATTTGCTGGGGCGCCAGCGGGAATTGACGGAAGCGCTCGCGCAAGCGCCGCGCGCCGCATCCGCGCCGCTCCCAGCCGGTGGTCGGCCACGTGGATTTGCCCTATATCGGCAGCACGGAAGCCTCCACCAATATGCGCCAGTCGGTGGAGAACCGCGTCGCCCTGACGGCGCGCTTCCGGGAGATCCTCAACGGGCAATTGGATTCGTTTCCCTTCGACCAGCCGGCCAATGTTATCTACGGAGCGGGGGGCTTTTCCGGCATACTTGGCGGGATGGTCGCCACGCGGGCGGTGGATGAGGGCTTTGCGCGCGGGGGCGGCGAGATCCGCCAGATTTACGGCGTCTCGGCCGGGGTACTCAACGGATTCTTCCATGCCGTCCAGCTCGCCGCCGCGCGGCACCCCGACATCTATACCCCGGCGGCGCGCACCGCCCTGGACGATCTCGAAAACTTCATGGCGCATTGCGAGGCGGGCAAAATCGTCGCGGTAAACCTCAATCCGGTCAAATTCTGGACCGGTTGGGCTAACCTGGGGCCGCTCGAGGGGTTCTTATTGGAGAGGCTGGCGGCCTACACCGGGTCGAAGCATCCCGATACAATCACCTTCGACGATATCGCTCTCCCGCTGACGGTGACGGCCGCCCGCACCGACGGGTACACCGAATTTTTTGGGATGACCAAACCCGCCCGCGGCTTCGAGTGGAGCGGGCGCGCCTGGCGGATCGTCCCCGCCCCGGTGGTGCGCGCACTCCTCGCCGGCTGGAGCATGAACACCTACACCATTCCGACCGTCCTGAACGGCCAACAGTACATGGACGGCGGCGGGACTTTTTACGATCCCGGGCTGCTCGTGGCCTGTCTCGACCCAGAGCTGACCAATCTGCTGAACATTCACCTGGATGAACCCGACGGGCATTCCTACAACCTTCCGCCCCGCATGAATCTGGTGAGCATCCTTTTCGACACGCACAATCTCACGTTCCCCGAGGAGCGGCGGCGGATGCGCGCGCTCACCAACCTGCTGTACGATCACTTCCGGCTCCGCGCGCAGGCGCAGGCGGCGGGCGTCGCGCTGCCGCCCGACTTCCGATCCCATTGGACGATCGACCATTCGAAAACCATCGACCTGTGGAGGTGACATGACACCCGACAAACTCTCCCGCAAGACGAAGCTGGCCTACGGCGCCGGCGACCTGGGGGCGGCGATCGTCACCGCCATCAACGGATTCTTCCTGCTCAACTTCCTGATCAACGTCGCCGGGCTGCGCCCGGGGATGGCCGGCAACATCTTCCTGATCGTGAAGATCTGGGACGCGGTCAACGATCCGATCATCGGCTGGCTGACCGATCACACGGTGAGCAAGATGGGACGCCGCCGCCCCTGGCTGCTGATCGCGGCCATTCCGTTCGCGATATTTTTCTTCCTGCAATGGATCGTGCCGCCCTTTGACGATGCGGGAAAGTTCGTGTATTACCTGATCATCGCCGTCTTCCTGGATTTTGCCTTTACGGCGGTCAATGTGCCCTACGCGGCCCTCACCGCGGAACTGACCCAGGATTACGACGAGCGCACGCGCCTTTCCTCCGTGCGGATGAGCTTCTCGATCGTCGGCGGGGTGCTGGCGGCCTTCTTCCACGGCATCATCGTCAGCCAGTTCCCCGATAACCCCCGGCTGGGCTACATGATCAGCGCCGCAATCTGGTCCTTTGCCATCGCGATACCGTGTTTCATCACCTTCTTCGGAACCCGGGAGCCGGATTTCGCCATCAACAAAAAACCGGATGCCGGCGGGCCGGGATTTTTCGAAGGGCTGCGGATCGCGTTCCGCAACAAAGCGTTCATCCTGGTCACAATCATCTACATGCTTTCGTGGCTGGCGATCCAATTCGCCCAGAACAACCTGCAGATCTACACCAAGGACTGGATCAAATTGGATATGGCCATGTTCAGCTTCCTGCTGCTGGCGATCCAGTTCTCCTCCTTCATCTGGGTGCTGATCTGGGCCAGGGTCAGCGACCGGATCGGAAAACAGAACGTGTATTACCTGGGCGCGGGCTTCTTCGTGCTGGCCCTGATGGGGCTGTTCTTCCTGCGGCCGGGGGACGTGGTGCCGACGTTTCTCCTGGCGGCCATGGCCGGGATCGGCATCTCGGTCGGGTACCTGGTGCCGTGGAGCATGGTGCCGGATGTGATCGAGCTGGATGAATTGGAGACCGGCCAGCGGCGCGAGGGCATTTTCTACGGCTTCTTCGTCTTCCTGCAGAAGATGGGCCTGGCCGTGGGGCTGTTCGTCTCCGGCTGGGCGCTCGAACTCTCCGGATACATAAATTCCACCGCGGCAAATCCCAACCCCGTGCAGCCCGCTTCGGCGCTTCTCGCGATGCGCGTGCTCATCGGCCCGGTCGGCGCGGCGGTTCTGCTGCTCAGTTTCCTGGCGGTGCGCGCCTATCCGATCACGCGCGAGAAGCATGCCGCGATCCGCGCGGAACTGGCGCGGAGGAGAGCGGCGGGTTAGGCAGTCCCCGCTCCCCCGCAAAAGGCGCAGGGCGGCTCGCTTCGCGATCGCGCAGGCATCAAAGCAACCCAAACCTGCGCATCCCGGCAAAGAACGCGCGGGCAGGCTTACGCGGGGCGGGCGCATTCAACACTGCTCCAAGAGCCAATCCGAGCGGCGTTGCTTCCCCCGTTTCGCAGGCATCACCACTCGAAGTGCAGAACCGGGTGGTGATGCTTCCCTCGCTTCGCAACCCTCCCCGCTCGGGGAACAGGCTCGAGCGGGGAGGCTCCCCTCCCTCCGCAAGCAAGAATGCTCAAGAAGCAAATGCGAAAAGTTTTGCACCCCTCGCTTCGCAACCATCCCTGCTTAAAAATCAAACTCAAGCAGGGATGCTACGCGAGGGCGGACGTGAGGGTTCCGCGAGGGCGGGCGCGGCGGCTTTGGCCGTTGGGCTTTTCGCTGATGAGTTGGATCCGTTCATTTCTGATGGAAGCTATTGTAATGAGGACGGGTTTTGGATTAGAAGTCGCTCCCGTTCCTCGGCCGTTCACTCATTCCGCCGTCGAAAATATCCTATAATGGAAAGGGTGGTCAGGCAGTTGGCCTGCCCCGGTGAATCCTGATACGGAGCGGCAAAGGAAAAACCCCACGATGGATAATTCATCCCCGCTGGTCATCGGCATCGATTGCAGCACTTCCGCCTGTAAGGCGATCGTGTGGGATTGCCAAGGGTCGGCCGTGGCCAACGGCTACAGCCCCCTTTCGCTGATCACACCCCGTCCCACCTGGCACGAGCAGCCGGCCGAAGCGTGGCGGACGGCGACGCGCGAAGCGCTCCGCCAGGCGGTGAGCGGGGTGGATGGGCGAAGGGTGAAAGCATTATGCATCGCGCACCAGCGCGAGACGTTTGTTCCGGTCGATGAACGGGGCCGGCCGCTCACCAACGGCATTCTCTGGATCGACGAACGCGCCCGTGAACTTCTGCCAGGGCTCGAGGCTTCCTTCGGCGGGCCGGAATTCCACCGCCTGACCGGCAAGCGGCTTTCGGTGAACCTGACCATCGCCAAGATCGCCTGGCTCAGGGAATTCCAACCGGAGATCTTCGCGCGCACGAGTAAATTCCTGGACGTGCATGCATATTTGGTGCATGGCCTTACGGGCTTGTACCGCACCGGGTGGGGCTCCGCCGATCCGACGGGAATGTTCGACATCGAGCGCCATTGCTGGGCCGGGCCGTTGCTGGAGAAAATCGGGCTTCGGCCGGACCAGCTGCCCGAGGTCTGCGCGCCGGGAACGGTGGTGGGGGCGCTTCTGCCCGCCGCCGCGGAGGAATGCGGGTTGCCGGCCGGTTTGCCCGTGGTGGCGGGGATTGGGGACGGGCAGGCGAGCGGTTTGGGAGTGGGGATCACTGCTCCGGGTGACGCCTATCTCTCACTGGGAACTTCGGTCATTTCCGGAACGCACAGCGATGCCTGCGTAATCGATCCCGCCTTCCGGACGATGACCGGCGGAATCCCGGGATCCTATCTGCTGGAAACCGTCCTGTTGGGCGGCGGGTATACCGTCTCCTGGTTCATGGAAAAAATGGCGGGTCGCCCCGGGCTGGATCCGGCGCAGCTGCAGGAATTCTACGATCAGGCCGCCGGAGCGGTGCCGCCCGGCAGCGAGGGTTTGGCGGTGGTCCCTTATTGGAACAGCGTGCTCGGCCCGTACTGGGATCCGGCCGCGAGCGGGATCGTCGTGGGCTGGCGCGGCGTTCACGGGCTGCCGCACCTCTACCGCGCAATTTTGGAAGGGACGGCATTCGAACAGCGCCTGGGAACGACGGGCGTGGAAGAAGCGCTGGGCCGGTCCGTAAGCCGGTACATCGCCATCGGCGGCGGTGCGCGGAACGATTTGTGGCGCCGGATCATCGCAGACGTCACCGGAAAGCCCGTCTTCCGCGCGGAGACGACGGAGGCCGCCTCGCTGGGCGCCGGCATTCTGGCAGCCGCCGCCTCCGGGTGCCATGCGGGAGTCCGCGAGGCCGCCCGCGAAATGACCCGCATTCTCCCCCGGCCGGCCGAGCCCGATCCTTCCCGGCACGATTTTTACACGCGCCTGTTCGAGGAGGTATACCGGCCCCTGTTTCCGGCGCTGCAAATTTATCTGGACCGCCTGACCTCCCTCTCGAGCCAGGATGCAGCGGATTGAACTCCCGAGATGCCTTCGCAATCACGCAATCCAAGAAACATGCCTGCAGGAAAAGGTCGGGCTCGGCGGCCCCCGCGCCCCGTAAAAAGGGGGGAGAAACGCGGACAGCACCAGCCCGGAGCATAGGGGGCGGGCCGGGAGTGCGGTGGGAAGCTGAGCTAAGCGGTTTACACGGGAAATTATTGGTGAATAACCCAATAATCGTATGGAGAACGTATGCTTTAAGGTCGAAGGACAGCAGTAGAATCCCGCATGGCCTTACAAGTTACCGGTTATGGAGAAAGTAAAGAATTTACTGAGCAGCCATTCATTTTCTTGTTACGGAGAAGCTCAGTATCGGTCAAAACCTGGTAGCCGGGATTATGGAGGGAATTTATGAAAACGGCATGTGCCTATTGCATAGCGCCAACCACTCTGATCCTCGCGCTGCTTGTCTCCGGATGTAATCCGGGGCAAATAGCTGGAAGCACCTTTCCTGCGACCAATACCGCCGGGCAATCGCCAATTCCCACGGAAACCGTCAGGCCGACGCTTAAGCCGACGAATACATCTACGCAGACGCCGAAATTATTCAATCAAGCGGATACCGAACTCTATGATAATTTTAACGATAGTCAGTACGATGGCAGCCTGAATGGCGAATTATGGGGGGTTGCCGATCAATCTCTCCGGGATGTTTTTCAAAAGAACGGTTATTTATCCATTGTCAAACAAAAGAACACGCAAGAGTGTGAGTGGGCCGAAACGAAGAAATTTGCCGGTTATACGCCTAAAAAACCATTATTCATCCAAGCCGACGTAAAGGTTGATAAATTAGTATCCGGTGACGTGGTCGGCCTTACCCTGGGCGGATTTTCATCCGAAAAAACATTCATGGCCAATTGCATTATTGTTTTGGATCCCCAAAACAACTTGAGTTCAATGTGCCTTAATCATTGGTTCATCATAAGCGATCAGACAGTGACGGAAGATCGGATGGCCGGGGAAAATCCCGCCCAATTCGGGCAATGGCTTACCTTTCGCATCGATTACGATCCATGGGCGGCCACGTTCACCTATTTTATAAATAATGTGAATGCCGGTTCCTACCAGGTTGTGGATACCGAGTCCATAAAGCGGGCGGGATTCTCTCTTCAATTAGTGGCATGTTCTACGAAAGGATCCGGCTTGACGGGATATTTTGACAACATCCGTATTGGAATCGATAATAAGTAAATTGACCGGCTCACACCGGTTTTCATTGCGCGCCCGGCCGCGCGGGTGAGTATTTGCCTCTTTGGATAATGACGCGGTATGAGATATGAAAAGTAGCCTCTCGTCCATCATCGTTTCGATCGGCCGCGCGCTTTCCCGGGCGCGCATCGCGATTTTAACGGTGGGCCTGACGTACCTGATTTCAGTCGTAGCCGGTATGATCATGGTTCACACCGGCAACCAATTTGCATTGGATTATCGGGATAGTATCGTCTCCAACGCGCAATCGAGCCCGATCCTCGCCGCGCTCGACCAGAACAACCGCCTGCAGGCCGCCCTGCTGGATACCGGCGGGAATCTCATTGGAGCAGTATCCAATACGCTCGGCGGCCTGGGCGTTGTTTTCCCCTATCCGTTCATCGCCTACCGCGGCTGGATCGGGGGAATAGTCTCGATCGACGGCGCCCACGTCAGCCGCTTGGCGGATCCTCAAGAAGCCTTTTATTATTTAAGCACCCTGATTTTCCAGTTGATCCCTTCGATCCTGGCGGCCGGCGCCGGGGTGAACCTGGGATTGAATTTTTACCATCCCAAGCCGTATTACGATGGGAAAAAGTTCCTTGGATTATCGCGGGAGGCGATCCGGGATGTTTTATGGATCTACCTGCTCGTGATCCCGCTGCTGCTGCTCGCGTCCCTGTGGGAATTCGGGATGAGATAAAATCCCGCTGAGCCGCTAAAGGATTCGCGTGCCTGGAAACGGATTATTGGGCGGTTTACGCGGATGAAGTCGCCGCTATAATAGAATCGAGGTAACTGCTCAAGACGGAAAAGCGTACACGGATTACGCCGATAAGATCGGATGACACGGATTATATAAAAAGGAACCTCTGAAAAAGGGTGTCATGCTGAACGAAGCGAAGCATCTGTTCCCGCGTTTCCAGACTCTTCGCTGCCCCCAATCGCGAATGCTTCGCATCGGAGCAACACCAATGCTCATCGCTCCCATCGCTTCGCACTCATTCCCACTCAAAAACCAGAATCGAGTGGGAATGCTCCGCGAGGACGGGCGGGGGGCGGGCTGCTCAGGGTGACATTTTCAGAGGTTTCAAATAGAAGTTTCCGGTGTTCTCCGCTCTTTTCGGTGTTTCGGTGTACCACCAATTATTTCGGCTGAGTAGTTGCGAATCGAGGAATAAAATGACCGTATCATCCCTAGCCTGTGAAACGTTCGGCCCCAAAGACGCAAAGACAATCGTATTCCTGCACGGAGGGGGAGCCGGCGGATGGATGTGGCAGCCGGTCGTGAAATTTCTGCCGGATTATCACTGCCTGGTTCCGGACCAGCCCGAACACGGCCGCAACCGGCGGATCGCGCCTTTCAGCATGGAGTTGGCCGCGGAAAAGACGGCGGATCTGATCCTGCAACAGGCGAATGGAGGACAGGCGTGCGTGGTGGGGCTGTCTGAAGGCGCGCAGATCGCCGTGCAACTCCTGGCGTCCGCGCCGGAACGGGTGGATAAAGCGGTCATTTCCAGCGCGCTGCTGCGGCCCATTCCGGGAATGGGCTGGCTTGCCTCGCGGGAACTTCTGGCCTGGACCTACCGCATCTCGATACCCCCGTTCAAGAACACGGATTGGTGGATCCGCCTGAACATGAAGTATGCGGCCGGCATCCCGGATGAATTCTATTCCTACTTTAAAAAAGATTTCCAGGACATGACCGAATCGGAATGGGTGAACCTGTTAATCGCAAATCAACAATTCCGACTGCCGGCCGGCCTGGAGAAGGCCGCCGCCTCCATCCTGGTGATCTCCGGCCGGAGGGAATACAGCGCCATGAAAGAATCGGTGCGGGACCTGGTGAAGGTTCTACCGCACGTCCGGGGAGGGTTCATCAACCTTGGGAAAAACTCATCCATGGCCAAAGAACACAACTGGGCCTTGACGGCGCCCGGGTTGTTTGCCCAAACCGTACGAGCCTGGATCGAAGAGAAGCCACTCCCCGGGGAAATCGAGCCTCTGTAATACGGCGACTGCAGTCCAAACCGCGGCGACGAGTAAAAGACGCGCGGCGAAAATACCCTGAATATCCTTTCCCATTTACGGGTAGAATCCCTGCTGGAAGAAACCCGGCCTGCCAATAAATTATCGGAGGTTGTTGCGTGTATTTCCCGGAAGGATTTGATCTCGAACGCGCCATCGAACTCTGTGAGCTTACCGGTCAGGCCTACGCCCAGTTTGAGGCATTCTTAAAAGGAAGCCCCTGGAAGCTGACGGGCGGCCATACCCTGATCAAGGAATTGTGCTTCCTTGCGCCCGCCGGGCGAAACACCGTCGCGATCAGCGGCTTTTTCGACGACGATTTGCGCGGCGTTCGCCGGGCAGTCGGAAAAGATCCCCAAGCAGTGCCGATCGGGTTCATCGCCCGGCGGAAAGAGGACGTCTTTCTTATTTTTCGCGGAACGGTGACCGACCAGGAATGGTTTCAAAACCTGCGGATCCAACTGGTCCCGTTTTTACTGCCCAATTTCGGGAAAGTCCACGACGGCTTCCTGCAGACATACAACCTGTTCCGCGCGGAGATACTGGATACTCTGGAAAAGACGCCCCGCGGCAGCCGGCTTTTTATCGCCGGCCACAGCCTGGGCGGCGCGCTGGCGACGATCGCGCTGCCCGACATCGGCGCCCGGACGGGCCGGAAGGCGGCCGCGCTGTATACCTACGGCTCGCCGCGGATCGGCGATAATGCGTTTGTGACGGCCTTCAACGACCGTTATTGTGAAAAATCCTTCCGTATCATTAATACCTCGGACCTGGTCGAATTGATACCTCCGCCCGCGCCGATCGCGGGATCCCTCGGCGGATTCTTCTCCCATGTCGAGACGCCGGTCGGGTTTACCCTTCAGTTCGAGGACGTCGCGAAGAACCACGATCTAAAAACCTATCTCTCCGCCCTGCAGGATTCGAAGGCGAAGAAGGGAATTCTCCACCGGCTGAAAAACTGGTTCGCCCGGCGGCGGACCGTTTGATCAAAGGTTGTCATGCTGAGCGCCTGCCCCCGGGATGAATGCGCAATGGGGGGAGCATCCCTGCTTGAATTTGATTGTTGAGCAGGGATAGTTGTGAAGCGAGGGGAGCAAAACTGCTCGCATTTTCTTGAGCTGTTTTGATTGCGGAGTGAGGGGAGCATCACCACTCGGGCTGGTTCTTTGCGCAGCGGGGGAAGCAGCTGTTCAGATGTAGTGTAGATTCTTCGCTTCCCCGCTTCTCATCCATCCCGGCTAAAAACCAGATCCGAGCCGGGACGCTTCGCGGGGCGGGCGCTCAGGGTGACATCTTCAGAAGTACCGGCGTGCCAGTAAGACCCCGGGGGAGGCAACCGTGACCGTCACAAAACGCATCCTCATTCTTACCGCCGACGCGGGCTACGGCCACCGCAGCGCCGCGCTGGCCGTCGCCGCGGCGCTGAAGGAGACGCATCCGGATGCGTGCGCGGTCGAGATCGTCAATCCGCTGGAAGACAAGCGCGTCCCGGCGCTCCTGCGCCGGAGCGGGTCGAGCTACGATTGGATCGTCCGCAAGATTCCCAATCTCTACAAATTGAATTATGAGGTAACCGATACCCGGACGACCACCCGCATGATCCATAACGCGCTGGCGGCGGTCCTGTTTCAGGTGATGGGCGACCTTATCCGGCGCGAAAATCCGGATGCGATCATCACGACCTACCCGATCTACCAGGCTCCGCTCGCCGTGGTTTTTACCCTCATCCGGTACAGGGTTCCGCTGATCAACGTGGTCACCGATTACGCGCCGGTGCACCGGATCTATTTTCACAAGGCGGCGGACCGGTGCTGCGTTTCGATGCCGGTGGCGCGCGAGGAAGCGATCGCAAGCGGCCTGGCGCCTGAGAAAGTCGTCGTCACGGGGATCCCGGTCCACCCGAACCTGGGGAACGAAGAGCGGTCACCGGCCGCCGTCCGCGCCGAATTGGGCTGGCCGCCGGCGCTCCGCAGCGCGATCCTCGTCGGCGGCAAGCGGGTCAAAAACCTTGGCGGGATCCTGCGCGCGCTGAACCATTCCGGGCTTCCGCTGCAATTGACGGTTATCGCCGGGGGAGACGACGCGCTGTTCCGCGAGTTCCAGGCCGTCGAATGGCACCAACCCGCGCGCGTGTTGAATTTCGTCGACAACATGCCGCAGCTCATGCACGCGTCGGATTTCATCGTCTGCAAGGCGGGCGGGCTGATCCTCACCGAAAGCCTCGCCTGCGGACTGCCGATCCTGCTCACGGATTACATCGAAGGCCAGGAGACGGGCAACGTCGGCTACGTGACGGAAGGCGGCGCGGGGGAACTGGTGCGCAACCCGCTCGACGCTTTGGAGACAGTCAGCCACTGGCTCGCGGACGGGGGCGAGATGCTGGCCCGCCGCAGCCGCAACGCCAAAAGCCTCGGCTACCCGCGCGCGGCCTACGACGTGGCCGGCCTGGCCTGGGAGGCGGCCGTCCGCGGCCCGCAGGACAGGCCCATGCTTCATCTGCCGGAGAGGATCGGGAAAATGGTGAAGCGCAAGCGATGACGACCGGCGAATTTCCCCGCCGATAGGAGGAACGCATGATCTCGCTTTACAGAAAATTTCCCGCGGTGATGGGAACCATATGCCTGTTCCTATCCATGGTCTTCCTGTACCTTGCGGCGGAACAATTTCAATTATCCAAGGATCTTCCCGGAGCCCCCGAAAAACTAACCATGGCGGAAATCCGGCAGCGGATGATGAACAACCCGGTGGATATCTGGGCCGAAGTGCTGGATGGATACGTGGATTGCGGTTCGCTCGAGACCTGGAAAGCCACGACGAATTATTTTTTCGTCCAAAAATATACGACTCTCCTGATCACAAATTTCGACGGGACGGTGGTTCTGGACGGCAGCGTCCATGATTGGCCCGCCTGTGAGGACATTGTCTCCCGGCCGGTCGTCGGCATCGTTTCGAAGGAGACGGCGTCGATCGCGACCGAGATCTGGGAAAAGAACATGAACAATATTCAGCAATATCCGCAGGCGTTCGTGATGGACTTCTGCAACGGCTGCACCCCTTCCAAAAAGCTGGACGTCGTCTGGATCGGCGCCGGACTGAGCGCCGTCTTTTTCGCCTTCTTTGCCGTGGGAATTAAGATGGAAGTGGACCGGTACAGGAAACGAATCGACGCCAAATAGAAAATCCACCGGCATCTCCAGGCGGCAAAATCCTCATCACAAACCATGATATTATCAGCGGGCGCCGGGGAAATCATGACGGCGATCCCTTGAAGTCCCTTCATCTCCATGGAAAAGGAAAACCGGAAAGATGAAATTATGCAGAGTGCTGATTTCATGCGCGGCGGCTGCCCTGCTGACCGCGTGCGCCTCCTCCGCCGTCACGCCGGCGAAGACGGAGGCTCCAACCCTGGCGCAACCGTCACACACTCCCACGCCCCGGCCGCAGCCGACCGCGACCGCGACCCCGGGAGGCGGCACCTTCGGGGAGCTCGCGTTCGGAGACGAGTTCAGCGGGCAGATCGATACCTCCCGCTGGTTCTTGGAAGACGGGCATAAGGACAACTGGCCGGAAACACCCTGGCGCAGAAACTACAAGAAGGAAAACGTCTATATCGAAGACGGCGCGCTGGTGATCCGCACGGCAAAGGAGAAGGTGGGCTTCTCGACCGGCGCGATTGTCACCGGCATCAAAGGCCAGCCCTTGCCCTTCGAGCAGGCTTTCGGGCGGTTCGAGGCGCGGCTGAGATTCCCGACGCAGCAAGGGCATTTCTGCGGTTTCTGGCTGTGGAACACCAGCCAGGGGAACGTCGACGGCTCCGGCCGCGACGGAACCGAGATCGACATCGTGGAGTGGGCCTGGCTGATCGACCGGGTGGATCACGCTCTGCATTGGGACGGGTACGGCGAAGCGCATCAAAGCGCCGTGCAGAACGTCGACGGCATGGGGACCAATGACGGCGGCTGGCATGAATACCGGCTGGATTGGTATCCCGACGTGTACGTCTTTTTCATCGACGGCAGGGAAACCTGGCGCACGCAGGCGGGCGGAGTCTCCCAGGCGCCCAATTTCGTCATCCTGTCGTGCGAGATCGGCAACTTCGGAACAGGCCCCGACGCCTGGGGCACGGGGCCGATCGAGGAGGCGGTTCTGCCGGATTACTTCTACGCGGATTATGTCCGGGTGTACAAATATGTACCCCCGCAATAAGAACCTATGATAAGGTGGCCGGGTTGGCGGCGATCTTCCGCCGTATCCCTAGCCCGCCAGGGCGGGCGAGACCACGATTTGTTTCGGGGTATGGACTTCTTATTAGCTTTCGACAAATCCGCCAGGATGATTTCTAAATTGAAAATAAATGCGTGATGGGTAAAGGAATGATTCGATGAAAAGATTGAACCGGGTCGGGCGGTTGATGCTTTTGCCGGCGGAGGCGATTCTCCTTTCGTTCGTCGCCGCTTGCGGCGCCATAA
Organism: uncultured Chloroflexia bacterium; assembly: GCA_963724345.1. Taxonomy (GTDB): domain Bacteria; phylum Chloroflexota; class Anaerolineae; order Anaerolineales; family RBG-16-64-43; genus JAFGKK01. Next base: position 163,896 of record CAVRUI010000002.1, read on the forward strand.
ATTCTCCGGCGGCGCAGGGAAATGGCGCCGGAATTTCTCCCACGCCTTCTCTTGCCCCCACGGAGATCAGGCCCAGCGAAACGCCGGTTGCTCCGACGGCCACGGCGAATTCCCCGGCCGCCGATCCCAACTACGTCGTGCGCGGGAATTTCGAGCGCAGCAAGGAGAAATTCACGCAGGCTAAAACCGGGCGGGTGGCGTTCCTGGGCGGATCGGTCACCAACCTGGCCTGGCGCGAGATGGTCATGCGCTACCTGCTGAAAAAATTCCCCGATACCACTTTCGATTTCATCAACGCCGGTTTGAACGGTACACCCGCCGAGCTGGGCGCTTTCCGGCTGGAGGAGGATGTCTTCGGGCACGGGCCGGTGGACCTGTTGTTCCTGGAGTTCGCCGTCAACGGCGGAAGCGTGGAGGCGATGGAAGGGATCGTCCGGCACGCCCGCGCGCTCAGCCCGGATATCGACATCCTCCAGATGCACATCGCCGCCAAGTGGTTCAGCGATTCGCTTGCGGATGGCAATATCCCCGGCGCCGTAACCGACCACGAGCGGGTCGCCGCGCACTACGGGAACAGCTCCCTTCATCTATACAAGGAGATCTTCGACCGGATGAAGGCGGGGGCCTTCACCTGGGCCGAGTTCGCGCCCGACGGAGTCCACCCGACCGAATTCGGCAGCACCGTCTACGCCGGTTTCATCACCGGCTTCCTGGACAGGGTGTGGAGCCTTCCGGACGCGAAAGCCGCGCAGGCTTCGCTTCCTTCACCGATGACTCAGCATCCGTGGGAACACGGTTCGCTCATTCCCTGTGGGAAAGCCTCGTCGATCTCCGGTTTCGAAACCGTTGCGGATTGGATGCCTGATCTGAACGGGAACCTGAAGGCGCCGGTCGGCTTCCTCGCCGCGTCGGCCCCCGGCGCACAAGTCACCTTCGCCTTCCAGGGGACGATGGCCGGGTTGTACTCGGTCGTCGGCCCGGATTCCGCGGCCGTGGAATACCGGATTGACGATGCGGACTGGGTGAAGCTGGATACCGCGCGCGACAGCTGGTACCCGAACGATTGGTACCGGTTGAACGGATTCGTGCTGGAAACCGCGCTCGCCGACACCGCGCACACCATCACCTTTCGGACAACGGAAAATCCGGGCCGGGTGTTCCGGCTCTACCGGCTGATGGTCGGGTAATCCCCCCGTCGACGGGAAAAACTGATCGGTCCACAACATTCCGGAACCTCCCAGGATCACCCGGTGTTAATTCCATTTAATCCCATCGTCCTCATGGAATCACGCCTGGAGGGAAGAGATGCCGATTAACCGGAAATTTGACTACGATTACGCCATCATCGGGAGCGGTTTCGGGGGATCGGTCTCGGCCCTGCGCCTGGCCGAGAAGGGTTACTCGGTCATCGTCTTCGAGAAGGGCAAGCGGCTGGGCGCGGAGGATTTCCCCAAAACCAACTGGGATTTCCGGCGGTGGCTTTGGATGCCGCCGCTGAGGTTTTTCGGCCTGTTCAAAATGACCTTCTTCCGGCATGTGACGATCATGTCCGGCGCCGGCGTGGGGGGCGGATCGCTGGTGTACGCCAACACCCTGCCGGTGCCCAAGCGCGAATTCTTCCGGGCCGAACCTTGGGCTCGCCTGGCGGATTGGGAAAATGAGCTGGCGGATTTTTACCGCACCGGCCTGGCGATGCTGGGGGCCAACCCCAACCCGCGCCTGGAGACGGGCGATAAAGCCCTGCAGCAACTGGCGCGGCAAATCGGCAAGGAGGATCACTTCGAGCCGACCAACGTCGCTGTGTATTTCGGCGAGCCCGAGATCACCGTGCCGGATCCTTACTTTAATGGAAAAGGGCCTGCGCGGACCGGCTGCAGGTTTTGCGGCGGCTGCATGCTGGGTTGCCGCTATGAGGCCAAGAACACCCTCGACAAAAATTATCTTTACCTGGCGGAGGGACTTGGGGCCAAGGTGCAGGCCGAGTCGGAAGCAGTCGACGTGCGGCCCCTGGATGGAACGGACGGCTCGGCGGGATACGCCGTCACGTGGCGGTCTTCCACGGCCCGGCTGAGGCGGCCGAAGGGAGAAGTCACCTGCCGCGGAATCGTATTTGCCGGCGGCGTGCTCGGCACCGTGGACCTGCTCCTGGATTTGAAAAAATCCTCCCTGCCCCGCCTCTCCGAAAAAATCGGTTTTGGCGTCCGGACGAACTCGGAAAGCATCAGCGCCGTTACGGCGCTGGACCGCGACACCGAGTTTTCGAAAGGCATCGCGATCGGCTCCATCCTGCATTCCGATGAATCCAGCCACCTCGAACCGGTCCGCTACCCGGCCGGATCCGGATTCTGGCGCCTGCTGGCGTGGCCACGGGCGCGCGGCCGGAACGTGTTCGTCCGGCTGCTGCGTTTGCTGGGCGACCTCATCGCCCATCCGATCGACAACCTGAAGGTCATCTTCGTCGACGACTGGGCGAAACGGACGCAGATCCTGCTGTTCATGCAGACGATCGACAGCCGCCTGCGGCTCTCGAAAGGAATCTTCGGATTGACCACTTCGGTGGACAGCGGCGCGGCTCCGACCGCGTTCATTCCCGAGGCGGATGCATTGGCCGGGAAGTTCGCCGGGATCGTCCACGGCAAGCCCGCCGCGCTTCTGACTGAAACCATCCTCGGCAGCCCGACCACGGCCCACATCCTCGGCGGCTGCGTGATGGGGAAGGATATCGCCGAGGGGGTGATCGACAAGGACAACCGCGTGTTCGGGTACGAAAACATGCTCATCTGCGACGGCTCGATGATCTCCGCCAATCCCGGCGTCAATCCTTCGCTGACGATCACGGCGCTTACGGAGCGGGCGATGAGCAAGATACCGGGGAAAACGAAGTAGCGGGAGATCGGCAAGTTGAAGAGTCCCGGACCTGTCCGGTGGGACGGACCTGTCAGGTGTAGCGCACCTGTCAGGTGCAATGAACCTGTCAGGTGCTGTCCACCGATGGAATGGACCTGTCAGGTGCAATGCACCTGTCAGGTGTTGTGCACCTGTCAGGTCGGGAATTGGGGTTTGTGTGTACGAGTAAGACGGGCGAGCCGAAGGGATACCAAAATTGAAAAGAAAAAAACAGATCCTTCGGCCTTCCCCCGCTCGCGAATGCATCGCATCGGAAGCCCGCCGATGCTCATCGCTCGGGGGGCAAGCGGCCTCAGGATGACAAACGCCAAGGAGTAATCCATGATCCAGATTGCAGTGAATCCTCCGTTCTTGTTCGGAAGCGGCGGAAACGATCCAATCGATTAATCCCAACACGGGCGAGATCCTCGGCACCGTGCCGGTCTGCGGCGAAGAGGAGATCCGGGAGGCGGTGGCGCGGGCGCGCGCCGCCCAGCCGGCCTGGGCCGCGCTCGCGCTGCGCGAACGGATCCGCGTGATGGAGCGGGTCCGCGAGGCGCTGGTGGATCACGCCGACGAGATCACGATGCTGGTCTCGCGGGAGATGGGCAAGAGCGAAACCGAATCGCTTATCGGCGACGCACTGCTTGTCCTGACCAGCCTGACGGGGTATCTGAAACTGGCGCCGAAGGTCCTGCGCATCCGCCGCCAGGGCCAGGGCCTGCTCCACATCACCAAGCGCACCTGCATCGTGCCCGAGCCGCTCGGCGTCGTGGCGGTGATCTCCCCCTACAATTTTCCGGTGCTCCTTTCCCTGCAGTCGTCGTTCGCGGCGCTCCTGGCCGGGAATGCGGTCGTCCACAAGCCGTCGGAGTTTGCATCGCTCACGGGGCTGCGGATCGGGGAGATCCTGCATGAGGCCGGCGTGCCGCGCGACCTGTTCCAGGTGGTGACCGGGCGGGCGGAAACCGGACGGGCGCTCCTGCAGGCGGGCGTGAACCACGTTTCCTTCGTCGGCTCAAGCGCGGCCGGCCGGGAAGTGGCCGGCATTGCGGGCCGGCAGCTGATCCCGGCCACGCTCGAGCTTGGCGGCAACAACGCCATGATCGTGCTCGACGATGCGCCGCTGGCGCGGGCGGTGGACGGAGCGCTGACCTACGCCTACACCGTGAACGGCCAGGTGTGCGGCTCGATCGCCCGGTTGTACGTTCAGGAGAGTATCGCGGACGAATTCGTCCGGCGGCTGCGGGAGCGTGTGGGGGATTTGCGCGTGTCGACCAGCGTCAAGCCGGGCGAGAGCGATGTGACCGCGCTGATGAACGAGGCGCTGCTGGGGCGGGTGGAGCGCCATGTCCGCGAGGCGGCGGCGGAGGGGGCAAAAGTCATTACGGGCGGCGGCCGGTTGGAGGGAACCGCCGCCCCCGTTTACAAACCGACGATCCTGGTCGATGTGCGGCCGGAAATGGAAGTCGTGCGCGAGGAGAGCTTCGGACCGGTGGTGACCGTGATCCGGGTGAAGGACGACGAGGAGGCCGTCCGGCTGGCCAACGCGACGGATTACGGGCTGACGGCGAGCGTCTGGTCGAGGAACAACGAACGGGCCTGGCGCATCGCGCGCCGGCTCGAGGTCGGGACCGTGGCGGTGAACGATCATTTGTGGCCGTTCTTCGCGCCCGAAGTCCCGTGGGGGGGAGTCAAGGCCAGCGGCCTGGGCCGGGTCGGCGGCGAATGGGGATTGCGCTCGATGACCTACCCGAAGGTGATCAGTTACGACCGGTTGAATTTGCCGCGCGAGTTTTACTGGTCGCCCAAGGCGGCCTGGGCGCACGAGCTTTTCCGCCAGGCCATTCCGCTGCTGTACTCGAATAGGCTTCGCAAGAAGCTGGAGGCGCTGATCCGGCTGATCCGGATGCCGTTCCAGAGGTCCGCGCGGTAACAAAGACCGGGGAAAAAGACTTTTTCGCCGCGAAGCCTGTCCCGGTTTCGCCGGGCGAGGCCGGGGGCGCGAAGGTCACAATGAATTATTATTTATTTTAATCACTTTGCGCCCTTTGCGGCTTTGCGGTAAAAAGGTTGTAGAAGGTTGGGGGAGCGAAGGACCTATATACTTGGAGTTAGGTGCTTCGCAGCCCCCACTCGCGAAATCCTCACATCGGAAGAGCACCGATGGTTCGTCGATCCCCGCTGCGCAATCATCTCTGCTCATGAAACAAAACCGAGCAGAGATGCTTTGCGAAGGCAGGCGGGGGGTAAGCTCTCAGCCTGACAACTATTTTCCGAGGTTTCCAACCATGAAAAAATTCGAAATCGTCGCACACCGCGGTGTTCCCAACGAGGCGCCGGAAAACACCATTGCCTCCTTTGAGCGCGCGATCGAGTTGGGAGCCGACGCGGTGGAATTCGACGTGCGCCTGACCGCCGATCGGATCCCGGTCGTCTACCATTATTACTATCTCGATTTATTCACGACGGGCAAAGGGCCGATCTTCGCGCATACGTTGGAGCAGCTGCGCGGCGTCCGGGTGAAATGCCCGGAAAATCCTCCGGCGCCCGAAGAACCGATTTCCACGCTGGAGGAGGTTGTGGAGCGGATCGGCGGCCGGATCGGATTGGAGATCGAAATCAAGGGGCCGGAGCCGGAAGCGCCGGTCCTGATCGGCGAAATCCTTAATAAAAATAAAAAGTTCTGGCCCTCGATCGAGGTCACATCCTTCGAGCCGGCGCTGCTTCTGGAAATGCGCCGGGTGTGCCCGGGCATCGCCATCGACCTGCTTGCCCCGCTTTCGGAAAGCTGGATGGCCTTGGACGTGACCGCCTATCAGGCGGTTCATCACACCCGCCTGGCGGGAGCCCGCGCCGTCCATCTGCATTCCTCCCAGTTGTGGCCGGAGCCGGTCGCCGCCATCCGCTCGCAGGGGATCGACATTCACGCCTGGGATATCAACGACGTGAAATCCTTGGAAGCGTCGGCCCGATTGGACATATCCCGGATCTGCACCGACCGCCTGCGGCAGGCATTGGAGTTCCGGGATACATTGAAATAGGGCGGAGATCAAGAAATTGATGACGACCGAGGCGTAGGGGCGACCGAGGTGTAGGGCGACCCATTGGGTCGCCCAATTGGTCCATGCGGAGGGTCGAGGGTCGCCCCTGCGCTATTTGATGCGGCAATCGTTTTCACCCTCCTTTCTTGAACGGTATTGGAAGTAAAATAATTCATCTTTTGATAAAGATTGGCTCCCATGAGTCCCGTCACCCTCGCCAAATCCGCCGCGCGCAGGATCATCCTGGACGCGCAACTCTTGAACGGCAAATCCGGAGCGGAGCCGGGCAAGGCCGGCCTTCGGCGGATCATCGACCGCCTCGGGTACGTGCAGATCGACACGATCCATATCGTCGAACGGGCCCATCATCACGTCCTGTGGACCCGCCAGCCCGGGTATGCGCCGGCGATGCTCCACGACCTCCAGGCCGCCGACCGCGCCGTGTTCGAATACTGGGCCCACGCGATGGCCTACCTGCCGATCTCGGATTACCGTTTCGTCCTGTACCGGATGAAGCAGTTCCGCGACAACGACCATCCCTGGCTGCAGTACCACAACGGGCAGGGTGGACTTCCGCTCCAGGATGTGCTGGCGCGCATCCGCGCGGAGGGGGCGCTGACCGCGAGGGATTTCAAATCGCCGGACGGCCGGAAACGCGGACCCTGGTGGGATTGGGCGCCGGCGAAGTCGGCGCTGGAGCTGCTGTTCTGGCGCGGCGAGCTGATGATTTCGGAGCGCCGCAATTTCCAGAAGGTCTACGACCTGACCGAGCGCGTGCTGCCACCGGGAACCGATACCCGCATGCCCGGCGAGCGGGAAACGGCCGAGCATCTCATCCTCCAGGCGCTCTCGGCGATGGGGATCGCCACGGCGAAGGAGATCTGTGCCTTCAAACAACCTTCTTCCGTGCGGGATTCAAAATTCCGGGCGGTGCCCTGGGACGCCATGACCCGGGTCCTTGATGAATTGGTGGAGGCGAAAACGATCGTTGAGGCGGTCATTCGCAGTGTTCCGGACGGCCGCTATTACCTGCTGGACGGAACCCTGGATAAAATTTCGAATACGCCGGCCCCCGGGAAATCCGTGCTCATCCTTTCCCCATTCGATAACCTGATCATCCAGCGCGATCGGACGCAGCGGTTGTTTGATTTTGAATACACGCTGGAATGCTACCTTCCGGCGCCGAAAAGAACGCACGGCTATTTCGTCCAGCCCATTTTATACGGTGATTCGCTCGTCGGCCGGATCGACCCGCAGGCCGACCGCGCCACCGGAAGGATGATCCTGCACAGCATCTCGCTCGAGGAGGGTTTCAAGCCCTCCAAGGCGTTTTATGGAAGATTTGCCAAAGCCCTCGCCGGATTTGCGGCTTTCAACGGGTGTGACACGGTAACGCTCCGGAAGACCCGCCCGGCCGGGTTGAAATCCATAGTAAATGGGGAATTAAAAAACACCTGACGATCCGGAAGAAATTTGCGCGGAATCCGATGGAAGCCCCGCCCCTCTGATGGAATTTTAATTTCAATAGATATACGATCTTGCTGACGTAAGGAATATTATTGAAAGGACGTGCCGTATGAAAATCGCAACCTTCAACGCCAATTCCGTCCGTTCCCGGATCGATCAAATCTCCACCTGGCTGGCGCGCGAAAAGCCGGATATCCTGTGCCTGCAGGAGACCAAAGTCCAGGATCCCGACTTCCCGGTCGAAGCCTTCCGCGCGGCCGGCTATCACGTCGTGTTCCGCGGACAGAAGGCCGGCGCCGGTGTGGCGATTGCCACCCGCGAGGAGCCGGGCGAGGTCTTTTACGGGTTCGACACGGGAAAGGAGCGGGATGAAGCCAGGCTGATCCGGCTCAAGGCGTCCGGCGTGAGCGTGATCACCACGTACGTTCCCCAGGGGCGCGACGTGGAATCCGAGCACTTTGCCTACAAGCTGGCCTGGTTCGGCCGCCTGCGCAAGCTGCTGGAAAAGCATTATTCTCCGGAGGAACCGCTCGTCTGGTGCGGGGATTTCAACGTGGCGCCCGAGGAAATCGACGTGCACAACCCGAAGGGGCTGAAAAATCATGTCGACTTTCACCCGAAGGCGCGCGCGGCGCTCGAAAAGGTGCGCGCGTGGGGGTTTGTCGACGTGTTCCGCAAATTCCACCCGGGCGAACCCGGGCAATATGCGTTTTGGGATTACCGCGTGGCGACCAACTTCGAACGCAACATCGGCTGGCGCGTGGATCATATCTTCGCCACCCGCCCGCTGGCCGATAAGGCAACCAAAGCCTGGATCGACGTTGACGCGCGCAGGGCTGAAAAGGCCTCCGACCATACCTTCGTCGTGGCGGAATTCGATATTTAATAAATCGCGCGATCGTAAAGACCGACGCGGCTCGTCATCCCGGCGTGTACCTGGCCGGAGCCGCGCCGGTCTTTTCGCGAAATCCGATTACAATTATTCTCAAGTTGCCAGTTTCTGCAAATTAAACCAGGAGAACCCGGATGGAATACAAACCGATCGGCCGGACCGGCGTGAAGGTATCCGCCTTGTGCTTCGGGACGATGTCGTTCGGCGGGGACGCCGATAAAGCCGCCTCGCAGGCGCTGTTCCGCCGCTGCCGGGAAGCCGGGATAAATTTCTTCGACTGCGCCAATACCTACTCGGCGGGCGCGGCGGAGGAAATCCTCGGCGGGCTGATCGCGGATTGCCGGGATGAGGTCGTCATCACCAGCAAGGTGTATTTTCCGACGGGGGAGGATGTCAACGCGCGGGGCGCCTCGCGCCGCCACATCATCGCCTCCGTCGAAGCGAGCCTGCGGCGCCTGAAAACCGACCGCCTCGATTTTTATTTCATCCACCGGTTCGATGAGAATACGCCGCTCGAGGAAACCCTGCGCGCGCTCGATGATCTCGTGCAATGGGGGAAGATCCTCTATCCGGCGGCGAGCAATTTCGCCGCGTGGCAGGTCGCCAAGGCGCTCGGGATCTCCGCCCGGGAAGGGTGGGCGCGGTTCGAGTGCATCCAGCCGATGTACAACCTGGTGAAGCGCCAGGCGGAGGTGGAGATCCTCCCGATGGCGGAATCGGAGCAGCTGGGGGTGATCACCTACAGCCCGCTGGGCGGCGGCCTGCTGACCGGCAAGTACGAAGCTCCGCGCCCTCCGTCTTCCGGACGGCTGATCCAGAGCGAGAGGTACCGGGCGCGTTATGCGGAAAAAGGGGCGCACGAAACCGCCCGGCGGTTTTCCGAGTTTGCGGCCGCGCGCGGGTTCACGCCCGCCGCGCTGGCGGTGGCCTGGGTCGCCGGGCATCCCGGCGTGACGGCGCCGATCATCGGGGCGCGAAACTTGGCACAGCTTGAAGATTCCCTGAAATCGGTCGAGATCAAAATGACGCCGGAATTGCGGGCGGAGATTTCCGCGCTCTCGCCCGTTCCGCCGCTCGCCACCGACCGTGAGGAGGAACGCGCGGAGGGCGGAAAGGGTTGACCTTCACCCGCGCTTAAGACCATCAAGGTGGTCCGGGCATTCTTATAAAATCCTCCTTTGTTTTATTTCGTGTGATAATCCTGGCGGGTGCTAAGGCATGACAGATGCGCAGGGGATGGATGTCCTGATCGCTAAGACATCAATGAGGTTCTGGATGCCGATCAGAGGCATGACGTCAATACATGCAGGCATGACGGCCTCGCATTCTCATCATTGCGCTTGCCAACCCCAGAGGTGAAATGAATGATGGAGACAAATAGCGTTCCTGTGACGAGCGGGGGAAAGCGGGCGGTACTGTTCGTTTTATTCCTGCTTTCCGGATTGCTTCTCTTTGTCGTGTTCAGCCATCTCCGGCCGGTCCTGCCGGAAACGGTCGACCCGATCGCCAGGATTGTCTTGATCGGCTCGCTGCTGGCGGCGGCGCTTTGGGCGCGCGGGAACCCGCGCTTTGAAAAGTATTGGCAAATCCTGTTCGCCTGTTTCACGGCCGCGCTGGCGATGGCCATAGATTTTTATCTGCCTTCCCGCGAGTGGTTATTGCAGCTCCTCGGCGTCTCCATCGACACACCGGCGGGGATCGCCCTGGATAAGCTGGATAGCAGCCTGATCATTATCGTCACCGTCATCCTGCTTACCAAAGCGTCGGGCGCCGGCCTTGGATCGATTTTTCTCAAGCGGGGCGATCTCAAACGGGGCCTTACCATTGGAGGGATAGCCTTTCTGGTGGCTGTGGCGGGTTCCATTCCGGTTTCGGAGTTGTTCTTCGGAGGAAAGGATCTGCAGTGGCAGAGGTGCTCGCCTGGTCTCCGTGGATATTGATTTTCATATTTGGAAACGCGTTCAACGAGGAACTTCTCTTCCGGGGATTGTTCCTGCGGAAGTACAGTCCGTTTATCGGAAGATTCCTCTCCAATCTTGTGATTGCCATCCCCTTTGCCCTGCACCATACCGGCGTCTCCTACACGCCCGACGTCCTGATGTTCCTGGTGATCCTCCTTCCGCTGGCGCTGGCCTGGGGGTATATCACGCAGAAGACGGACAGCCTGTGGGGATCCGTCCTGTTCCACGCCGGGACCGATATTCCGATCGTGCTGGGGATATTTTCCTCACTTCGATAATGTATTCCTCGGAACGCTGGTCTCCCAGCCGCATAAATGATACCATCCGGAAGGAGACGGAAATATCCCATGCTTGTGGATTGTCACCTGCATTCCACTTTTTCCTCCGACGCCAAAAGCCCGATTATGGAAATGTGCCGGTCCGCCGTCCGGAAGGGCGTCTCCATCGTGTGCTTTACCGAGCACATCGATCTGAACCCGGCGGATTCCAATTACGGATTCTACAATCACGCGAATTATTCCGCGGAGATTGAACGCGCGAAAGCTCTGTTCGACGGAAAGCTTGAGATCCTTCAGGGGATCGAGTTCGCCGAACCGCACTTGTATCCGCGGAGATTTCGAAACGATGACCAAGCGGAAGTTCGATTTTGTGCTCGGGAGCGTGCACACCTTCCAGGGCACATGGGCCGGGGCGGAGGATATTCTGCAAAAATATTCGGCCGACGAAATCTACGATTTGCACTATGCGGAGACGCTGAAAATGGTCAGGTTTGGCGGGTTTGACGCGCTCGCCCACATGGATTTGCCCAGGCGGTACTTGCGGAATCCCGGGAGCCCTCCGCCCTCATCGATTCGGTTTTATCCGCACTGATCCGGTCGGGGATAGCCCTCGAATTGAACAGCTCGCCGTTGCGGAAGGGGCTGGATTTTTCGCTTCCCAGTCCGGCCATCCTGCGCCGGTACAGGGAATTGGGTGGAGAATCCGTCACCCTCGGCTCGGATGCGCACCATGCCGATGAGATCTGCATGGGAATGGAGAAGTTGACGGCGCAGATTGCGCTCCACCGGTTCGAGGCTGTGGTGTATCGGGGACGAAAGCGGTTTTCCGCGGATACCGGCGCAGGCTGATGGCCGGATGGGGGAGGGCGCGGAGAGAATTCCGGATGGTGGAATTTCAAAAGATTCTTCCGGACGAGACGGATAAAATAATCCTATTCAGGCCATGGAGAAGGTTAAATCATGAACACTCTTGAAGCCATCGCCGCGCGGCGCAGCATCCGGAAATTCAAGGATACGGTCCATCGAAGAGGAAAAGCTGCAGGCCATTCTGCTGGCGGCCACCCAGGCCCCGTCCGGCAAGAACCGGCAGCCATGGCGGTTCTTCGTCGTCAGAGGGGATAAGCGGGCGGAGATGGTGCGGATCATGAGGGAGGGGATCGCCGCATCCAAATCCCGCGGGGAGGAAACGGGCAGCAGCGAGTGGACGGTGAAAGTCATGGATCAGGCGCCGGCAACCGTTTTCATATTTCAATCCGCAGGGGCTGCGGCCCTGGGAAGCCCACACCACCGGCCAGATGTTCGACGACGTGGTCGATATCCAATCCATCGGCGCCTCCATCCAGAATATGCTTCTGGCGGCGCAGGATCTGGGGATCGGTTCCCTGTGGATGTGCGATGTCTTCTATGCCTATGAGGAATTGAGCGCGTGGCTCGGCGCGGAAGGCGAGATGATCGCCGCCGTCGCCTTTGGGTATCCGGCGGAAACTCCGGCCGCCAGGCCGCGCAAACCGCTGTCGGAAATCGTCCGGAAGCTGTAATCCCGCAATCACCCATCCCCATGGCGCAGGGGCGACCCCCTCGCTACGTAAACGCATAGGTTCAAGAAATCAACCCGAACCTATGCACTACGCGAGGACGGGCATTGGGTCGCCCCTGCAAATATGGCCTGCTCGACCTCCGCTAACAATCCATTAATTGAATCCCGGATAGGATGAAAGCATGCAAGTGCGCGGTCCGGGGTCCCGGTTGGGGCCGCCGCTTCAGGAGGATTCATATGCCTGCCAGAAAAACCGCCGGAAAAATGCATACCGAATATCATCGCGACGGCAGCATCTGGGCCAAGGGGCGCATGATCGGAGACGTCCAGGAAGGGTATTGGGAATGGTTCCGCAAGGACGGGACCAGGATGCGCTCCGGGTATTTCGAGCACGGCCGGCAGGTCGGCGAATGGACGACCTATGATAAGTCTGGGCGCATCGTGAAGGTGACGGCGATGAAGCCGGCCGCGGGAAAAGTACATGGATGACATCGAGATTTCCGATGACACTGTATTAATATTAATTGAGCTGTGCATTTCGGTGTCATCCGGTTCTTTTCGGTGTAATCCGTGTGCACCTGACAGGTGGGCTCCACCTGTCAGGTGCGGTATACAACTTGATAAAACGGATATAAGGGAGGCAACCATGGCCAAATTAATTGTTTTCAACAGCGTATCCCTGGACGGCTACTTCACGGACCGCAACAATCAGATGAACTGGGCGCACAATCCCGTGCCGGATTAGGAGTGGGATAAATTCGTCGAGGGGAACGCGAGCGGCGGGGGAGTGCTCGTGTTCGGCCGGAAAACGTATGAGTTGATGGCGGGCTACTGGCCCACCCCGATGGCGGCGCGCAACGACCCGGTCCTCGCCGAACGGATGAACGCGCATTCGAAGATCGTTTTCTCCCGGACTCTGAAGCAGGCCGCCTGGGCCAACACCCGGCTGGTAAAGGACGGCCTGGCGGAGGAGATCCGCGCCCTGAAAGCCGGGCCCGGGAAGGATATGGCGATCCTCGGCAGCGGCAGCATCGTCGCCCAGCTCGCGCGGGAAGGCCTGATCGACGAGTATCAGATCGTCGTGACGCCGGTCGTCCTCGGCGCGGGGCGGACGATGTTCGACGGGCTTCCAAAGGCCATGCCGATGAAGCTCGTCCGCTCGCGCGTCTTCGCCAACGGGAACGTATGGATGTGCTATGTGCCGGCCGCGTGACCGCCGCCGGCTGGAATAAAATTTACCGGATCCCTGGTAACCGCGCGGAGATACCTGAGTTCTACCGTTCGCAATGGATGCGCAGGTCCGTCCAGCCGGGCAGGGACGGGTGGTGGGCCACGCGGTCGAGTCGGTCCCCAGAAGACGCCGTTGCAGCCGGTGCGGGCCGCGCCCCAGTCGCTCAGGCGCGGGGTGCTGCTGACGTTCCCGGTGTCGATCAGCGTTCCGACTTGATCCAGGCCTTCCACCAGGTAGTTGATGTGCGCGCCGGTGACATTGTTGTCGCTCAGCAGGTATGTCGATCCGGCTGAGATCGAGGCCCACAGCTGGCAGGGTCCGCTGGAGGGGCACAGAACCGCTGCGGGTTGGACCGGCTCGAGCGAGCAGCTGGCATTCCCGATCGCAGCCGTGAAAACATTATTGACGCAGGCTCCGCCCCACATATGCGGCCCGATGTTGATCCCGACGTGGAGATTGCCGCAGGTCGAAATCCCCTTCGCTGACCACCGTGTTGCCCCTCACCTGCCCGAAGGAAACGTCCCCCAGGCTCCAGGGATGGATGGCGATCGCGGCGAATGCGCCGTGATTGCCGGCCGTGATCCGGATGGTATTGCCGCGGATGACGGTCGCGCGCCCGCCGAAGAAGACGATCCCGACGTCCGAAGGATCGACCACCGTGTTGTTCAGGATGAGATGGCCGGGCCCGTTGAACGTGATGCCGTCCGACCAATCCCCGATCCCTTCGCTGTCCGGGTCGGTTTGCGGGCAGCCCGCCGCATGGACGTGGTCGCCGGCCGTCTCGACGACCGTGTTCATGATGACGTTATCCGCGCCGCCCATCCCAAGGGCCGTGCCGCACTCGGTGTTGGTGATGTGCATGTCCTCCACGAGGTTTCCGGTGCTCCACCGATCCGGATGCCCGGCGTAATCCTGGGCGGGGTCGCTCCAGTCCATGACGCCGAAGAAGTTGAGGGTCCCGGGAGCGCACCAGGAGTCGCCGCCTTGGGTGCACTCGGGCAGGTAGGAACCCCAGCTGTCGCCCGCGCCGTCGTAAACCCCGTCCGGTCCGAGGCATATGCGTTCATCCCGGTTCCCGTCCAGGTGCAGGTGGCTGAGTGTGATGTAATCGATCTCTCCCGGATTGGCGATCCGGGAACGGGCAAAGAGCTGGACCACGAACCCTTTCAAGCCCGCGCCGGCCCGCAGCAGGGCGGGATTGTCCGGGTCGGTGGATGTGAAGGTGAGGTACCGGCGGGCGGCCACCGCTTCCAGGAAGATGGTTTTATCGATCAGGTATCCCTTGTATCCCGGTGTATCCTCCCCGGATGTGAAGGTGACGGTATCGCCGTCCTTGGCGCGGTTGATGCAGGCCTGGATGGCGTCGCTGTCGGGCAGGTCGTCCCGGGGGTCGGCGCCGCATTCGTCCACGTTGATGACGGCCGGGACCGGCAGTAAAGTCACCGTCACTTTGCGGATGGTCTCCGCCCCGTCGAACATATCCGCGATGCGGAAATCCGCCCCGTTGTCGCGGTTCCCGAAATAGACGTCTTTGAGAACAAACGTGGAAGTCATGAAGCCGCCGCTGGCCGTTTTGACCACCGGCCTGCTTTCCTTGAAGGTGCCATCCCCGTACGGCCCGCCGCCGGCAGCGTCGTACTGCACGGTGAACAGGTCGGTCCCCTCGTCCAGGTACTCGATCTCGATCTTCACGCTGGGGGTCGGCCGGCCGGCGAAGAAGACCGAATCATCGATGTTGAACTGGATGAAGCCGTCGGAAATGGTGTTGCCGTCGGCTGAGCTCAGAGCCTCCCCGTTCCCGCTCCGGCGGGCGCCTGAGACGGTTTCCGTGTCCACATCGCCGCCGGAGACAATGGAAATATACCGGCCGGTTTCTTCCAGCCCAGGTGAAATGGACAAGATGGACATGGCCGGAAGGGGGCTCGTGGTGGATGTGACGGCCGCGGAGGGTCGAAGGGTTGGGGTCTGCATCGGCGTACCAGCGGCCGGCTGGGGGCCGCACGAGGTGAACCATCCGAAGATGAGAACCAGAGCCGGAATCCGCAAAGCCTTCTTCATCGGCGCCTCCGTCATCAATATAAAAAAATCCTATTCATTTATTGTAGGGCGGAAACTGGAGATATACAAACCGGGCTCAGTTCCCCTTCCTCCTTCAATTCCAGGCGCCGCATACGATTAACACCGCCAGAGGAAGGGATACCCTTATGGGTACATCAAGCATCGAACATTATCTCTCTTTGTGCCGGGTCCCCGTCGCGCTTCATGTTCCGTAGGGATTGGGATCGAGGATCTCGATCGTTCCGTCGCCGTCCACATCGGTCCAGCCGAAGAAGAGGAACGGGAACGAGGATTGATCGTAGTTCCAGATTAATTGATTGTTGGCGCCTGCGGTTCCGGTCGGCCACCAATGTTGCCACCCGAGGCTGTGCGAGAGTTCATGGACCAGCAGCGAGCCGTACAAGGCGCTGGCCAGATCGGCTGGTGAAACAACCGTCATGTACAAATTGACCCTGTCCGATCCGGAGGGAAGGCACCCGCCATAAAGCGTGAAACCCAGGCCGCCGTATTTTAGGGAGAGAGCGGTCCCCGAATCAAGGTCGATCTGGGCGACCAGATCGTAATCGCGGGTCGATATCCCCGTGAGCGATTGAATCTGGGCCGCGGTGAGGAATTCGCCCGGGACCGGCGGAGCGGAAACGAAGGCCGGCGTGATTTGGAGCTCGAGGAGCGGGGCGGAAAGCCCATGCTCGGTTGCATAGGATCGGTGCCAATCGGCCGTCTGCGCCTGTGCGGCGGCGAGCGCGGCAAAAGCCTGATCGCGCGGGATGCCCGTATTGCCGTAATCCACAAATACCCCCAGCATCCGCAGAACGCCCAGCGGCCGGCAAATTGTGGCCAGCCCGGGATCGGCGTGGTTCACCGCCATCCGGTTGGTGCGCACTGTTCCATCGTCGAACAGGTCGATTTCGTAATTGATATCGCCGAGGTAAGCGGCACTCACCCAGCGCGACGGATCCAGGGCTTCCGGGCTGGGGCGGATGTAGCGCCCGAGCGGCGGAACGGGGACGGACAACCCGAAGCGTTCTGAGTAGAGGCGGATGAACCGGTCGCGGAGCGATTCCGCGCCGGCTGGAAGGCCCTCCACGCTGACGGTCAGGGAAGCCTGGGCCAGGACCTGGAAATGATTTTCGTTTTGCTCCGCCGTGCGGGCATAAGCCGTCAGGGTGTATTTCCCATTCCCACGGTAGGGCGTCCAGGCCAGTTCCGCCCGGAAGGGCAGGACGTAGGAATCGTTGTGCGCCCGGGCTACTTGCAGGCCGTCGGCTTCGAGGATGACGTCTTTCACGACCACAAGCTTTTCATCGCCGCCGGCTTCCACCGTGACAACCGCCTGGGCAAAGCCGGCGGAATCGACGGAAGCGGATAACACGGCTCCATCCGATAGGGATACGAAGGCGATCGAGGCGCCGGTGGCCGGAGTTGTAGTGGGGGTGTGGGAAGAGCCGCCCGGGACGACCGTGATATCCAACTCGGCGGCATGGGAGTTCTTCCCGGTGTCGAGGAATTCCACCGCCAGAAGGTGTTTGCCTTCGACGGGGGTTTTCCAATCCAGCGCGACGGTTTCACCCGGGGCGATGGATCCCGAATGCACCGCCTCGATATTGGAATCGACCTTCAGAGTCGCTTCGATCGTTTCGCCGCCCGTGCAGCGGGCGGTGACGGTCAGCGGCACGCCGGCGGCCGCTTCTGTTCCCGGCTGCGGCGAAAGGATTTCCACCTTCCAGCCGGCGCCGCCGGAATTGGAAACCGTCCCGGCCGCGGCCTCGGGTGTGATGCCGGCGGGGGCGGACGTGCTGGAGGCTATATGAAGATTGCACGCGGCCAGAAAGAGGAAGACAAATCCCCACTGGCGGCGGAGTATTCCGGCTGCGGAGCGTCCGTTTGGCATGGCCCCTCCTCATGATCGTTCCGATCCACGTCTATCGTATGAATTATTTTCTGGACGGTTCGTAAAGGGGGCGTGAAAAAATCCTCACCCCCATCCCCGTAGGGGCACGGCGTCGCCGTGCCCCTACGGGGATGGGGGTGAGGAGGAGAAATGAATTAAAACATCACGATAAGAATTCCCCCACCGCCCGCGCGAACTCCGCCGCATTTTCCTCGAACGCAAAATGCGCCGCGCCGGGGATGACGGAAAAACCGGCCTGCGGGTAAATCCCGAGGTACTGCCGGGTGGTCTCCTCACTCTGAAGATCGTCCGCCCCGTGCAGGATCAGGACCGGGAAGGCGGTGCTCTTCATCGCGTTCCGGTAATCGTGGCGCTGGCCCAGGCTGAGGTAGATTCCCCATACCATCCAGCCTCCGGATCTGCCCTGCGCGAGGCCGGGCGTGCCGGGGTAAGCCTGTACGAAATAACCACCGAAACGCTGATTGCGCGCGATCAGGTCCGCCTCGCTTAGGGAAAAGACATTCTGAAAATCCAAATACTCCTTCATGAACGCGTCGAATTCGGCCCGCTCGGATTCCGGCAGCCGTTCGCGGACGAGCGGGAACAACCCGCCGTTTTCCTGCGGCATGACCAGCATGTCGGCCGGCGAGATCAAAACCAGCTTCTCGACCCGTTCCGGGAATTCGGTCGCGTACAGCGCGGCGATAAATCCGCCGAAGGAGTGCCCGATCAGCGTGATCTTCTCCACGCCCAGGATCCGGCGGATGCGTTCGATATCCGCCACCTGCGCGCCGAGGCCGAGGCTTTTATTCAAGGTCTGCATATTCTCGTAATAATTCGAAGATGTGAATTTGTCGAACGGGCGGGTGGATTCGCCGCATCCGCGCTGGTCGTAATAATAGAAGCGGTACTCCCCCTCCAGCGGTTTCAGCCCGCTCCACGAAGCAACCGGCGGATTGCCCGGCCCGCCGTGAATTATCAGCGCGGGTTTTCCCTCGCCGGCGGTGAAATAGTGCAGGCGGATACCCGGTTCGACCAGCCACACGCCGGCCTCGGCGGGCTGAGCCGGAGGATCGAGCGGCGCGCTCAGGTTCTTTTCCGCCCGGACGTCCCCGGGCTGATAGAGTGGGCCGGTAAAGGATTGATAGAGGAGGTATCCGCCGACGGCGGCGACGACCAGGCATACGACCAGGATGGTTATGAGGATGATGATCACTTTTTTCATATGCTCCTCTTTTGAAACGGCGATTGGTCCTCACCCCTCAGTCCCCTCTCCTGGCTTATGCCACGAGAGGGGAAGCCGGTGTTCTTCCGGTGGGGTGAGGAAGATTTCCTCCAGCCACCCGCTAATCTCCTGCGCGATTCCCGCTCCGAATTCCTGGGAGCTCCGGCGCGTTGGTTTTCACCTGGATCAGGGTATCGAAGGATTCCGGATCGCGCTTGCCCAGATAGTGCCCGCCGCGCGAGTAGCAGAACTCGCACCCGTGGCGGCAGCCGATGTACGGATGGGCGCTGTATTTGTCCCAGAACCAGCCGCCGTCGACGTGCTTGTGCACGTTGAGGATTTTCTTCGCCTGATATTCCTGGAATTCGAGGTTCATCGATGAGCTGCCATGTTGGGGCGGGGTGGCCCTGCCCCTGCGGTTCAATCGTGGGGGCGACCCATTGGGTCGCCCCTACATGGGCGGACCGCCGTCCGCCCCTACGCATACGGTTGGTCTGGGCGAACCGCCGTTCGCCCCTACGATATCGTTCGGTATTCCCGCCCCTACGCATACGGCTGGCGGACGATGGTTTGAAGCTTTTCCGGCGCGGATTTGCGCGGGTCCTTCAGGTAGATCTCGTGATGCTTCCCGCTCAGCGCGCGGCCGGATTGCTTGATGTGGTCATGAACCTTCGCGATGTTCGGTCCCTCGGCCGAATATGGGCCGATGTGCAGGATTTGAGCGGCCGGCCCTTCGGCAAAAGCTTCCAGGCGGACTTTGGAAAGCGCCGGCGGATTTTTCTTCTTCGCAACCTCGGCTCGCATGGATTCTACGATCTCGCGGGTGACGAAATCCGGCTGCAGGATCATCATCGTCCACTTCCAGGAGGATTTATCCCCCGTGCCGAAGGCGCGCATGTCGTCCGCCCACCACAATCCTTCGAGCGGCATCACGGCGAAATCGACAGGCTTCTTCCCTTTCTTGATGTGGAACTTGATCGTATACGCCAGTTGATAGAGCGCCGCCACCGCCTCGGCATACTCCAGGGCCTTGTTCGGATCCCCCCTGCCGTCGATCATGAGGAAGTTCATCGCGGGAACATCGACCTCGTCAACCTTCTTTGGCGGATGCCTTGTAGTAATCCGCAAGTTCTTTCTTCAAATCCAGCTTTTTCATGGCTTCACCTCATTGTTGTTCGTAAAAGGATGGAATTCTCAACCTTCTGACCATCGACCATAGACCATCGACCATCGAAAGACTTCATACTGGGAGATGTTTTATCGATGGTCGATGGTCGATCGACGATGGAAGAACAGAACCTCCGCGATCGATTATCGGCGATGGTCCATGGTCCATCGTCCATGGTCGGTTTCCGATGGTCGATGGTCGCTTGTCGATCGTCGCCTTACGCCTTCTCCACCGGAATTTGAATCTCGGTCACGTAGGAATTCGGATCCATCGGCCCGGGGCCGGGGCCGCGCAGATAGTGTTCGCGGTACGGCCCGACCATCCGGTACCCGTTGGCGTTGATCCACTCGGCGATCGCGGTGTAGGCGTTCGAGAAATCCTCGTACGGGCCCTGGTGGATGGTGCAGGCCGCCGCCGGAACGCCCGGCAGTTCGCCCGGCTGGACGCCCTCGCCGGCCGGAAAGGATTGCGACACCGCCACGGCCACTTCGGCGTCGAGATCCTTTTCCTTGTACTCATGATCGTGCCAGATCCCGTAAGGCGGCCCGAGCGGACGAACCCCCCTTTTTCCCAGGTAGCCGAACAGCTCGTTGAACATGCTTCCCACTCCCTGCGGATTCTCGATGATCCTCCGGACCGACGCAATTTTCTGCGCCTCGAGTTTCTTGATCACCACGTCGTATTTCGACACGCTGGCCTCCATTTCAATCTGTCTCAGCCGCGCTTCCACCCGCACCAGCCGCTCCTGCTCTTCCTGCACCCGCTGCTGCTGTTCGGCCTGCTTCAGCCGAAGCATCCCGCGCAGCTGCTCCAGGGAGATGCCGTTTTCCAGCGCCTGGGCGATCTGTTCGAGTGAAAACCCCAGGTCCTTGAGCGCCAGAATCCGGTTCAGCCGGGGAAGCTGGTCCAGCGAGTAGTAGCGGTACCCGGAGGAACGGTCGGTTTCGATCGGCGAAAGCAGCCCCATTTCGTCGTAGAACCGCAGTGTCTTCACGGATACCAGGCTGAGTTTGGAAAAATCTCCGATTTTGATCATGCGTTGCTCCGTACGGTTGAGATTGCCCCGCGTTCGGCAGTCCGTCCGACCGGGAACGCGGAGAGTGAGGCCTCGTGCGTATTTTTACACCCTCCCGTATGGGGAGAGTCAAGGGGTGATTATTTTTACCACGGATTTCACGGATGAGAACACGGATTACACGGATAAAGCGAGTCGCAATATAAATAAATCAGGTGACCGCCCTGAAGAGAAGTAAAGCTCTTCAAAGAACGCCGAAAAATATTGAATTTCTTGGCGCCTTCGCGCCTTTGCGTTAAGAGCCTTTGAAATTATTCCACCAATCCGAATTCCTTCAGCAGCGCGTACAGGATGAAAAAGTTGGGGATTTGCGGAACGCC
>CAVRUI010000003.1:0-2811154 GCA_963724345.1 uncultured Chloroflexia bacterium
CGACTTGGCCTTCGCGTAGGGTCTTCGTTGGTATGTTCTTTGGCGAAGTATAATAAGTCTGAACCGAGGTCCGCACAGCCGGCCACGCGGCTCAACCGCAAGCCGTTGGGCGTAAAAGAAGAACAAAAGCATAAAAGGAGCTTTTTATGGAATGGGAAATAACGATACATAATGATCCTAAATACGCAGAAATTATTACGTCTGGTATTGCAGATAAAGAAGGTTCGCTGGGAATGGCAAAGGCGATTATTGAGACAATGAAAATAAATCGATTGACCAAGGCATTAGTTGACCATAGTAAAGTAGAGAAATTTGAAGGTAATAATATTGATATATTTAAAAGACCAGGAATAATGAAGGTATTTGGGGCAATTATGAATATCCGTATTGCCGAGATTATTCAGCCGGAACATAAAGAAAAATTCGAGTTCTTAGAATTAGTCTTTCTAAGTCAAGGATTTAAATTCCAAGTATTTCAAGAAAGAGAAGAAGCAATTAAGTGGCTTTTAGGATAGTGTATTTGTAGACAATTCTAGAAAGGCTTTATTCTCAAGATAATAATTATTTCGCCCAACCCGCGGTTGGAACCGACCTGGCCTTCGGCGTAGGGTCCGATGGTATGTCTTCGATGGCGCTTGTTGTATACTGAACCTACGTCGCACAGCCGGCCAGGCGGCTCAACCGCAGAGCCGTTGGGCGAAAACCTAAATAGGTAGTGAAATGAAGAATAAGGCCTTTTTCCTATTTTTCGTAATTTTCTTTTCTATAAGTTGCTCAGTAATGACAATTATGGATAAATCCACAGAGGAGAAGATGGCGTCACCATCATTTTATACATTACCATCTGACTACCCCTCAATAACTAAATCAATAACTCAAGCATCGTCTCCATCGCCCCATCCTACTCAGACATCAATATGTCCCCCAAAACCAAATTCCAATGAAGTAATTTCTTCAATACAAAAAGAAACTGAAGAAATAATTCCGGACTCTAAAGTGATTTGGTTTGATGACTTTATATGTTCAGATTATAGCTATGGATGGTGGACGCCAAATAACTTCGCTATGATATCGATACGCGACAGTATATTGACTATCAAGCTTGATCGAAGTCCCGAATTAATTGGAGCACTAATCCGTAATGCGCAAGATTTATATGACAATAATGGAGTATTGGTTCTATTCCGATACGAATATGGAAGTTCAGTGAATTTCCTTATGGATTCAGGAATATGGGAAGAAGATTCGTATCGTGGATGGGGTTTAACAATAAATGGTGATGATTATGGACATAATTATTGGGATAGATGGACGACTAAGTATCTTACAACTACAGAAATTGTGACTAATATTCTAAAACCGAAGACTTGGTATTATTTCTTTATACGATTACATAAAAATGGAGCAGTAACTATGAATTATTGGAAAAAGGAATCACCAAGCCAGATTGAAAAATATTATTTAAATCTTGGAGAAGATTGGTCAGGAAGAAATTGGAAAATGCAATTCCAGATGGTTGGTGGGATGTTAGAGGTTGATAAATATTGGCAATTATTATTTTCTGAGTGAATTCGCCCAACCCGCGGTTGGAACCGACTTGGCCTTCGCATAGGGTCTTCGTTGGTATGTTCTTTGGCGAAGTATAATGAGTCTGAACCGAGGTCTGCACAGCCGGCCAAGCGGCTCAACCGCAAGCCGTTGGGCGTACTATAAAAAGTGATGTAACCGTCGCATGCCAGCGGCGGTTTATTAATTAATGATCGAAGATGCGTTCTTCTCACAATATAACAAAAAGGGCTAAATGTGCTTTATTGGCAAGAAAGTGTAGGGATAGTCACCTTGCCCGCCAGGTATGGGAAGAGATTGGTCGCGTAGGGGAAAGGAAAAAAGTGCGCCCAACCAGCGCTAGCAGCCGACGTGGCAAGGCGCGGCGAAAAATGGTTAAAACTGCGTTTCTTTGTTTACGGTAAAATGCTTTCTGGAAGAAGTCGGGTGCCACGCGGCTGAAGCGCAGGACGTTGGGCGAAAACATTCCCATATTTCATAGAGGATGCCTAATGTAATCTTTGGTCTATTTTACTGATGATAAACAAGTATTTGTTGCTACTGATACATTGGCAACTTCACCAGATGGAACTCCAATAATGTTTACTAGTAAAGCATTTGTTGTGCCACATTTACAATTGATTATTTGTTGTACTGGTATCCAGGGCTTTCTTGGTAGATGGTTTATTGAATTAAATGATAGGATAGTGGTTCATGGAATTGATGAACTTAAATTATCACTTCCCCAATATTCTATCCAAAATGTACAAAATATTCCGAACTGAACATGGAATTCCTGAAAATATTTCATCAACGATATATCACTATTGGATATTCAGAAGAAGATGGCATAATTCATAATTACGTTTATCGATCCGTAAATAATTTCGTATCTGAAAAACTACCTTATGGAGTAGGAGTTAAACCAGAAAGTAAGACGATTACTAATTTGCAACTCCCCATAGACCTTCGAAAGATTATGAATGAACAGCGAGAAATCCAACAATCACACCCAAAATCAGAAAGGGTATATATTGGAGGGAAAATTCAGGTATACCATATGAATAAAACTGAGATAAATGTATATATTTGGGATAAATTTGACGACTATGAAGTAACCGAGCAAACGATATTCGAAAATTACAACGATAAATAATCCATATCTCACAATTAACTAAACCATTTATTTAGAGAATTGATATAAATGAAAAAGCAATTTCGCCCAACCCGGCGCAGGAGCCGACCTAGCCTTCGGCTAGGGGTCAAGGCGCCTAGGGTCTTCGATGGCGTTTGTTGTATACTGAACCTACATTAGCACAGTCGGCTAGGCGGCTCAGCGCCAGGACGTTGGGCGGTTATTAGGATGTTCGTTATCATGAATCACCTAAAAGGAGCTATCCAATGAGACTTAAATTGACCTTGACATGCAACTGCCATTGGTTCTCTACTCTTTGGTATAGCATTACTTACTTATTTCCGGATAATGTTGCCTCACTTTATGGCGTTACTATTGATCAGTCAAACCAGTATCCTCGATATTCATTGGATCGGCCCTGATTGGTTTCGGGACAATATTATGGCATTACTCGAAAAATTAGTTCTGGCCGCTGCACTTCGCGCAATTCTAGTTGGTAGCTTTATAGCTATCGATTACTGGAGCTTGTAGTATCTTTGATTCCAAGCAATTGATACCACTGGAAACTATGCTAGAATGGTCAACGGTAATAATATATTTACTACTTACTATTGGCTTCAGGAGACTTTATATTTCGTACACCACCTTCAATATAGATTATCAAGATAAAATATGGTAACTAATCCTATAATAAAGAAAATCAAAACCGCCCAACCCGCGGTTGGAACCGACCTGGCCTTCGGCCAGGTGGTAACGCGCATAGCGTCTTCGATGGCGCTTGTTGTATACTGAACCTATGAGAGCACAGCCGGCCAGGCGGCTCAACCGCAGACCGTTGGGCGTACATAAAAAGTTGTGTAACCGTCGCATGCCAGCGGCGGTTTATTAATTAATGATCGAAGATGCGTTCTTCTCGCAATATAACAAAAAGGGCTAAATGTGCTTTATTGGCAAGAAAGTGAAGGGATAGTCAACTTGCCCGCCAGGTATTGGAAGAGAATGGTCGCGTAGGGGAAAGGAAAAAAAGTACGCCCAACAAGCGCTAGCAGCCGACGTGGCAAGGCGCGGCGAAAAATGGTTAAAACTGCGTTTCTTTGTTTACGGTAAAATGCTGACTGGAAGAAGTCGGGCGCCACGCGGCTGAAGCGCAGGACGTTGGGCGTAAAAAGAAATACGTAAAAAGGGGCATATGTTTATATTACGGCCAAGTGTTATTAACCCTAAGTTATGGCATCCAGAACGACCCCCGAAGAGTGAATGGGATCGTATCAGAAAAATGATCCTTGAGAGAGACAACTATACTTGTGCGTATTGTGGTCATAAAGCAATAAAATATATGAATATCCACCATCTTGATGAAACTAGTGAGAGTAAACCTGATAATCTCGCTACCATATGTGTCGCTTGCCATGCGGTTCTTCATATAGGTAGGAATCTTTCATTCAAAGTAATTGAAATATGGGAATCGACTATTTCACAAGTAGAAATTGTGCATAGAACTCGAGAAGGAATACAGGCGGGTTTATCCCTGGAAGATATAAAAGGAAAATGGGAATTAAAGTTGGGTCCCTATCCGCCCGAATCAATAAAATATGCGGATGAATTAATTACACATATGGGAGATAGGTCACGTGCGTTCCTAAATGAGCCTTTATGTGCAATATTTGTAAATTTGAACCGTTGGCAAATTGAATAAAAAATAAATACGCCCAACCCGCGGTTGGAACCGACCTGGCCTTCGGCCAGGAGGTAAGGCGTTTAGTGTCTTCGTTGGCGTTTATTGTATACTGAACCTACGATAAGCACAGCCGGCCAGGCGGCTCAACCGCAGAGCCGTTGGGCCTTTTTCGATAATTGATACAGATTATATTAGGTATGAAGGGAAGGTAATTATGAAGGAATCAGTAAAGATTAGTATCGGAATATTACTCGTTATTATTGCTATTACTCTTTGCATATTATGCTGGATATTGGCAATTAGTGTTGGAGGTATTACCTATTTAATCACATCAGTAAATAACTCTACGACACCAGTGGTTATCGAAGAAACCATTAAAGAACCTTTACCTATTGGTTCTGAAGTAAATTATGATCAACAAACGGTAAAATTAATAGAATACGAGTTTTCTGGTTCATACAAAATCAAATTTGATTTTGATTATCAAAATCCTCCAGAAGGTTCAAAGTATTTATGGATTTATATTATTGCACGTAATAATGGGAATAATTCATTATGATTAATCCATCAATAATTGAATTCTCATTGATTTACCAAGTCAAGCAAATTGATCCTGAAATAATGTATTCGCCTAGATCCGGATATAATGATTTTGGAAGGGGCTGGATATGTTCCAGGAACAGTCTCGTGAAGGTTGGCTTCGATTTACAGTACCATGATGCTGCAGAAGCTAACCAGATTATTGTAATGTATTACACCATATCTAGAATTAAGTGACATTTATTATTATGGAAACTAGTTCCATAATAAATATAGTAAAACCGCCCAACCCGCGGTTGGAGCAACTGTGATTAAAGTCAAGGGATTTAAACGAAACTTGATTGGACCATAAACGGTTTCCGATCGCGCAGCATGGCGTTGAGAATGACGATGAATTTCCGCATGCATGCGACAATAGCAACTTTCTTCTCTTTCCCCTGGGATAGCAACCGCTGATAAAAACGCTTTATTACTGGATTCCACCGGATGGCAGAAAGCGTGGCCATATAAAAGGCCGAGCGGGCATTGTATCTCCCGCCTTTTGTGCGCCTTTTCCCCTTCATTTTTCCGGAATCGCGGTTGAACGGCGCCACACCAAGCAAGGCGCTGACTTGCTTTCCACCGATGGTGCCCATTTCGGGGAGCTCGGCCAGCATGGAGAAGGCGGAAACACTACCAACACCCTTTGCGGAACTCAAAATCTCGAGCTTCTCTCGCATCTCCGGATCCGAGTTGATAAGATCCCGCATTTTCTCCTCGATTTCTTTTTCTTCCTCTTCCAGCCAATCAATATGCTCCTGAATTCGGGGCTTAATATCCTGGCTGGCCTGCATCAGCCTGTTTTTCTCGGGAATGATCATATGGGCGATCTGGCGCCGGCGAGTGACGAGAGCTAAAAGTTTTTCCTGTGCCGGAGAGGGAGGCGAAAATACACGAGGTTTCATAATCGAGGCAAAATAGGCGATATTGTGGGCGTCGAGTTTGTCGGTTTTAGCCTTCTGATTATGGGCCTTGGCAAAATCGAGGACCTGATTGGGCGAAACGACAGCCACTTTAATGCCGGCGTTGGAAAGGAAATGGACCAGGGCGCGTTCATATCCGCCGGAGGCTTCGACGGCGACGAGAGCAGGGGAAACATCCTGAATCCAAGCAAAAATCTTTACAAGGCCTTCAGGAGTATTTGGGAAAGAGTGCGTGGCGGGATTGTCGTGGAGTGCGGCATCGAGCTGTGATTTTCCAACGTCAATGCCGATGAAAGAGGGATTGGGAGTAGACATGAGGACCTCCAAGTCTATAATGGAACTGGGCCCGCGCTAGTAGGGATACGGTCTCAAGGACCAGGCAACTGTTCGGGCTCAACGGATGAAGGACACGGCGATCCATGCTCCAACGCGGTCTTTGCGACCCACCGACCATCGATCTGCCGTGTCCTTCTATTTATATAACGTAAAATCGAAGACCTGATTGGGCGAAACGACAGCCACTTTTAATGCCGGCGTTGGAAAGGAAATGGACAGGGCGCGTTCAATCCGCCGGAGGCTTCGACGGCGACGAGAGCAGGGGAAACATCCTAAATCCAAGCAAAAATCTTTACAAGGCCTTCAGGAGTATTTGGGAAAGAGTGCGTGGCGGGATTGTCGTGGAGTGCGGCATCGAGCTGTGATTTTCCAACGTCAATGCCGATGAAAGAGGGATTGGGAGTAGACATGAGGACCTCCAAGTCTATAATGGAACTGGGCCCGCGCTAGTAGGGATACGGTCTCAAGGACCAGGCAACTGTTCGGGCTCAACGGATGAAGGACACGGCGATCCATGCACCAACGCGGTCTTTGCGACCCACCGACCATCGATCTGCCGTGTCCTTCTATTTATATAACATACTAACCGACTTGGCCTTCGCGTAGGGTCTTCGTTGGTATGTTCTTCGACGAAGTATAATGAGTCTGAACCGAGGTCCGCACAGCCGGCCAAGCGGCTCAACCGCGAGCCGTTGGGCGTAAAAGAAGAACAAAAGCATAAAAGGAGCTTTTTATGGAATGGGAAATAACGATACATAATGATCCTAAATACGCAGAAATTATTACGTCTGGTATTGCAGATAAAGAAGGTTCGCTGGGAATGGCAAAGGCGATTATTGAGACAATGAAAAATAATCGATTGACCAAGGCATTAGTTGACCATAGTAAAGTAGAGAAATTTGAAGGTAATAATATTGATATATTTAAAAGACCAGGAATAATGAAGGTATTTGGGGCAATTATGAATATCCGTATTGCCGAGATTATTCAGCCGGAACATAAAGAAAAATTCGAATTCTTAGAATTAGTCTTTCTAAGTCAAGGATTTAAATTCCAAGTATTTCAAGAAAGAGAAGAAGCCATTAAGTGGCTTTTAGGATAGTGTATTTGTAGACAATTCTAGAAAGGCTTTATTCTCAAGATAATAATTATTTCGCCCAACACGCGGTTGGAACCGAATTGGCCTTCGGCTAAAGTCTTCGTTGGTATGCCCTTCGGGGGAATCGTAATATACTGGAGCCCAGTCCTTCACAGTCGGCCAATCGGCTCAACCGCAGACCGTTGGGCGAAAACCTAAATAGGTAGTGAAATGAAGAATAAGGCCTTTTTCCTATTTTTCGTAATTTTCTTTTCTATAAGTTGCTCAGTAATGACAATTATGGATAAATCCACAGAGGAGAAGATGGCGTCACCATCATTTTATTCATTACCATCTGACTACCCCTCAATAACTAAATCAATAACTCAAGCATCGTCTCCATCGCCCCATCCTACTCAGACATCAATATGTCCCCCAAAACCAAATTCCAATGAAGTAATTTCTTCAATACAAAAAGAAACTGAAGAAATAATTCCGGACTCTAAAGTGATTTGGTTTGATGACTTTATATGTTCAGATTATAGCTATGGATGGTGGACGCCAAATAACTTCGCTATGATATCGATACGCGACAGTATATTGACTATCAAGCTTGATCGAAGTCCCGAATTAATTGGAGCACTAATCCGTAATGCGCAAGATTTATATGACAATAATGGAGTATTGGTTCTATTCCGATACGAATATGGAAGTTCAGTGAATTTCCTTATGGATTCAGGAATATGGGAAGAAGATTCGTATCGTGGATGGGGTTTAACAATAAATGGTGATGATTATGGACATAATTATTGGGATAGATGGACGACTAAGTATCTTACAACTACAGAAATTGTGACTAATATTCTAAAACCGAAGACTTGGTATTATTTCTTTATACGATTACATAAAAATGGAGCAGTAACTATGAATTATTGGAAAAAGGAATCACCAAGCCAGATTGAAAAATATTATTTAAATCTTGGAGAAGATTGGTCAGGAAGAAATTGGAAAATGCAATTCCAGATGGTTGGTGGGATGTTAGAGGTTGATAAATATTGGCAATTATTATTTTCTGAGTGAATTCGCCCAACCCGCGGTTGAGCCGCTTGGCCTTGGCATAGGGTCTTCGTTGGTATGTTCTTTGGCGAAGTATAATGAGTCTGAACCGAGGTCTGCACAGCCGGCCAAGCGGCTCAACCGCAAGCCGTTGGGCGCAATCATAAACTACCTGATTTTATTTTTCCTTCGCTACGATTTCATGTTACAAGAATGTAACATCTAAATATATCAATATTATTAAATATTGTATTATATTAACTAATAACGACAAGTCAGACTTTGAAATAAAGGAAAATACAATATGAAAATAGTAGAAAAAATAATAAAAACCGATAGAAAGAACGCTATTGGCAGAATTGAAATATTATTCGTAAGTGCATTTATAGTATTTGCCACCATTTCAGGTTGTCGCTCAAATATTAATTATGATTCTCCATCATTGAATACACTCCCACTAACCAAAACGCCAACAACTATGGTAAAAACTGCAAAATAACCAGATATATCTACATTTACCCTTGCGCCATCACTAACAAGATCATTTACCCCAACATTAACTGAAAGTGTTTTACCCCATAATTGGACAGATATTGGGCCGGAGGGCGGTGAAATTTCTTCGATAGCGATAGATCCAATTACTTCAAGTAACCTCTACGTTGGGACGATGGAACGAGGCGTATTTAAAAGTACCGACGGCGGTTATAATTGGATTTTGGCTAATATTGGCTTACCAAACGACCCTATTACCTCACTTGTAATTGATCCAACTTCTCCGGACACGATATTTGTTGGAACATTTTCGAATGGGATGTTTAAGAGTGTTAACGGAGGAGATAATTGGATAGCCATCAACGACAACCTTCCAACAAATATAATAGTAAATGCAATTGCGATAGATCCAAAAACCACGTCCACTCTGTATTTTGCCGGATTTGATATATATAAAAGCATTAACGGAGGTGATGACTGGGAAGTTGTATTACCTGGTCCTGGATATAATCACTATAATTCTTTGGCAATCGATCCGAACACACCGACGACAATTTATATTGGTACAGACGGTGATGGATTATATAAAAGCATCAACAGTGGGGAAACGTGGAACATTGAAAGTACCGGCCTTCCAAATAATTGTGTCGTTTGTTCGATTGAGATAGATCAGAGTACACCGAACACTTTATACATAGGAACTATAAATGGTCTATTTATTAGCTATAATGGTGGGGAATATTGGAGGCCAAGTAACAATATCATCCCTTACGCCGGTTGTGCTGGGATTGAAATGGACTCTGAAAATACAAACATTTTATATGTTGCGAATTATGGTGGTGTATATAAAAGTACAAACGGTGGTACGAATATATTTAAGGTTAGCGATTTAGATGATTATTTTATTAATACATTTACAATTGATCCCTATGATACAAAGAAAATATATGCTGCTACGGTTTATAACGGAATGATGAAGAGTACTGATGGCGGTCAGACATGGACTGATGTCAATAATAAATTAAAAAGCAACGTAATTACATCTCTTGCTCTAAATCCTAAAAATTATAATACAGTATTTGCGGGCACATTTACTGGTGTATATCGGAGCGAAAATGGCGGTACAGAATGGAAGGCAATAAATAACGGTTTACGAAGTAGTGTAAATGGAATAGTGGTAAATCCACAAGATCCTACTACCATATATGCATCTAGTATGGGAGAGGTATATAAAAGTATTACTAATGGTGATAAATGGGTTTCTGTTTTATCCGAACCTGAGGGTGAATGCTGTTTCAATTCCTTGGCGATTGATCAAAATAAACCAAATTCTTTGTATGTAGGCACATCAAATGGTTATGTCCAAAAAAGCACAAACGGAGGTGTTGAGTGGTCTATATATGAGATCTGTTCTTCAATACGATGTATTATTTATGCCATGACAATTGATAATGTGAATCCAACTACATTATATGCTTCTACTAATAGTGGTTTATATAAAAGTACGAATGGCGGCGCGGATTGGCGTAAGATCAATAACAATATTGAAAATATAGGTATCTACACTATTGTTATTGATCCATTGAGTCCAGATACCTTATATGCAGGAACCGAGAGAGGGGGAGTGTTCAAGAGCACAAATGGAGGAGAGGATTGGTTGATTATGGACAACGGTTTGCCCCAAAATGCTTCAATTCTCTCCTTATCAGTTGATCCGATCAAACCAAATACTATATATGCAGGGACGTTTGGAAATGGTATTTTTACAAGCTCCAATGGAGGCGAGAATTGGTTTTTCTTCGGCTTGAACGAAACTGACATCTTAACAATTGTTATCGTTCCCAACAATCCAAAGATTATTTATGCGGGAACATGGTTTGGTGTATTTTCACTACAAATAATGGAATAAGTTCATAAAAGACAAATTAAGTGCGCCCAACAATGGGTTGCAGCGGATTTGGCCTTCGGCTTGATGGTGTTGTTGGTATATTCTTCGATGACGGAATTAGTATAATAGATCTAGTCCTGTTCAGCCGGCCAAAACGCTGAACCCTGTGCGTTGGGCGCACATATAATAAAATCATGAAAACCTACATCTCACTTACTTCCTCGCATGAAAAAGACCTACCCGATAACTTCAAAGATGATGATGTGCGTTTTCCACAAAGCTTGGTAGAGTATTTCGTAAAGGAATATACAAAACCTGGTGATATTGTATTTGATCCATTTGCAGGCTATGGAACAACTCTTGTCGTCTCAGAAAGACTTGGGCGTATTCCATTTGGAGTTGAGATTATTGCAGCTAAAGCAGAATATGCAAAAAGTCTATTGAAAAAACCAGATAATCTCCTAGTAAGCAATTCGCGATATTTATCTACATTGGGTTTACCTACTATAGATTTTACAATCACTTCCCCGCCATATATGAATCAATATGATGAGGAAGATCCTTTTTCTGGATATATGAAAAAGGGCAAAGGGTATCCGGCGTATTTGAAGAATATTCAGAAAATATTTCAACAACTAAAAAGACTGATGAAAACCTCTGGCAA
Organism: uncultured Chloroflexia bacterium; assembly: GCA_963724345.1. Classification (GTDB taxonomy): domain Bacteria; phylum Chloroflexota; class Anaerolineae; order Anaerolineales; family RBG-16-64-43; genus JAFGKK01. The sequence goes on from CAVRUI010000003.1 coordinate 11,375, forward strand.
GGTCGTAATCGAAATTGCGAATCTAAAGAAAAACGGAAAGGTTACAACTCTGGCTTGGGATGTGGCTCGAGAGATATCAAAAACATTACAATTTGATGGAGAAGTAATAATTTGTTGGGATAAATATGGATATGGTTATGATCATAGTTATTGTTTAGTATATTCTGCAAAATAAATGCGCCCAACCCGCGGTTGGAACCGACCTAGCCTTCGGCTAGGTGGTAAGGCGCATGGCGTCTTCGTTGGCGCTTGTTGTATACTGAACCTACGAGTGCACAGCCGGCTAGGCGGCTCAACCGCGAACCGTTGGGCGCACTCAAAAATGTTGTGTAACCGTTTAAAACCAAGTTTGCCCGTTGTGATGTTGTAAGGGGAACCTGAGCAGTTGCACGATTTTAAAATTGCACGGTTTCGTCATTATTACGTCGACTATCCGCCTATTACAAAATTGACACAAAATCAATAACCCCTAAATCCATATTATGGTGTAAATTATTATTACTTCCAGTTCCTCATACTGGAAAACGCTGGAAAGCCGATATGATCCGTATGCAGGTAATCATTTCCATAATTGTATTATTCCTCCTCAGCGCGTGTTCCGGCACTCCTGCAATTCCTCGGACATCGCCGGCGGAGAAATTGTCCATCCCTTCCGCTGAATCGCCTTCGCCGACACCATCACCGACGGACGCGCCGTCGCCGACGACGACCCTCGCTCCAACCTCTGCGCCTTTTATTTCATACTGCCCCACATCGGAGAACCATCCGGATACGATCGGGCGGCTACGTCTGGCGTTCTCCGGCCGCAAGATTACAGATAATCCATATTTGGGTCGAAACGCCTGGATTTGGAACGAAGGGGAAGCCGCCGTATTGCTTCCTAATTCAAGCAACACAGTCTGGATCAGTTTTTCCGGCGACGGAGAATATCTTGGCTATACGCGGGAAAGCACGCAAAACATCGTGGAACTATGGGCCTCTAGGATCGGCGACGCGACCGGGCTACTGATCTCGCCGGAATGGTTCTCGAAAATGGGGAAACATCCGGATAAGCCGGTCATCCCGATGGACCTGCACTGGATTCCGGGAACCCACGACATCGGATTTCACACCAACCTGGCGGCCGACTACCGCGGTTTCTGCTATACGCCCGACAATTTATGGTGGGTGGATGCGGAAAACGGGACGGCGAATCCCAAACCGGTCGACGGCGAAATATTCTATTCCCCGGACGGAAAGCAGGCGGCGGTCGTTAACCAGAAGCACATGTTCCTTATGAACGCCGACGGAACCGGTCAGCGGATCGTTGATCTGGAAAATTATCATACGCTCCAAATGGATCCGACTTATGCCCAGCCACCACGGGTCCATTGGGCTGGGGATTCGCAATCCGTGTTCGTAATCATTCCAGAAGCCAATTCTTTCTCGGACCACAATCCGGAGGTAGCTATCTGGAAGGTCGCCGTCGCGGATGCCAAAGCCATCCGGTTCGCCAAGTACGATCGTGGGGGAATCGTTTTTTCGCCGGATCACCGGTGGTCGGCCTATGTCAAAGCCGCAGCGGGCGGCTCGGATCGGAACGAACTCATCCTTTCCGCGGCTGACGGATCGCGAAGCGTTTCCTACCTTCAGGGGGATCTTCTCCGCTCGATCTCTTGGTCTCCCGATTCCATCCACTTCATCTTTTGGATGAATTCGGTTCCGTATTTGGGAAGTGTGTGTGGCGCGCACGTCGCATTGATGGAAAGCGCTCCGCTGGATCCATTCACCAATCAGCCCGCGGTGGGCACCAGCAACGAGTGGATTGATTCGGAACGGTTTATCCTCAAAGCCGGAACCATGCTATTCCAAGGCGATATTACCGACTCGGGTGTTAATGGCCGGTTGTTGTCGGATTTCCTCATCGTGGATTACACCTGGCGCATTGTTCCGTTATAACCACGGGCGATTAATATCGTAGGGGCGACCCAATGGCTTGCTCCTATTGTCAAGAATTTCCAAAATATTTAAAATATATTAATCAAGCGATACAATCTACCTTGAAAAGCCCCAGTTATCACGACGCCCAACCCGCGGTTGGAACCGACTTGGCCTTCGGCCAGGGGTCAAGGCGCATAGCGTCTTCGATAGTGCTTGTTGTATACTGAACCTATGAATGCACAGCCGGCCAGGCGGCTCAACCGCAGGGCGTTGGGCGGTCGATAGTGATGTACTGCATAGTAAATTTGGAATAGAAGGATGAGGCATTATGGAAATTATTGATGGTTTTGAAAGGGGTGTTAATCTAGGGGGTTGGCTGGCTCAATATAGTAAGTTAGATCATCAACATTTTAGTACATTCATAACTAAGCAAGATATTACCCAGATTTCTGATTGGGGAATGGACCATGTCAGAATACCAATCGATTACTGCGTTATCGAAAATGATGAAAAGCCTTATTATTATCAGGAAAGCGGACTGAAATATATAGATAATTGTTTATCTTGGTGTCAAGAGAAGAAACTTAATGTTGTGCTGGATCTTCATCGAGCGCCAGGCTACAGTTTCGATGCAACGGCGGGGAAAAACAAATTATTTTCAAGTAACGAGGCTCAACAACGACTAATCGCATTATGGAAAACAATAATTAAACGATACTCAAACCAAAAAGGACTAAAAATAATTTTTGAATTATTAAATGAAATTGTGCTTCCGAGCAGCGCGCCCTGGAATATCCTCGCTCATAAATTGCATAATGCCATTCGTGCAATCAATAAAGAAGCCACAATAATGGTGGGCGGCAATGAGTGGAATTCAGTAGGAACGCTGAAAGAAATTGATCTATTTGATGATCCGTATGTTTTATATACTTTCCATTTTTATGAGCCGCTACTATTTACACATCAAAAAGCATACTGGACAGATGATATTAAATTATATGACAAGGAATTAACTTATCCGGGCATGATTATAGGTCTAGACACATATCTAGAACAATACCCACAATTTAGAAAACGATTGGATCGGTATATTGGACTAGCCATGAATGAAAATGGAATAAGGAATGATCTTGAGCCTGCAATTCAATTTACAAGGCAAACCCAAAAGCCTTTGTATTGTGGAGAATTTGGCGTAATTGATCGAGCACCAAAGGACAGCAGTATAAGGTGGTATAGGGATATTATTCGGATATTTCGGGAATATAAAATAGGGTATGCATGTTGGTCATATAAAAATATGGATTTTGGTTTAGTGGATTCGGAAAGTCATGTAATTAACAAAGAACTAATAAATATAATTTGCAAATAGTATTCGTAAATATTTATTCGAGCAATGCTATTGTCTGCGCCGCCCAACCCGCGAGTTGAGCCGACCTAGCCTTCGGCTAGGGTCTTCGCAGGTATGTTCTTCGAGGGAATCGTAATATACTAGAACCTGGTCCTGCACAGCCGGCCAGGCGGCTCACTCGCAGACCGTTGGGCGTTTGCACTCTTCGATGAGTAATTATAAAATGGGAACCTGGTCCGGCTCAGCCGGTCAAGCGGCTGAACCGCAAGACGTTGGGCATCCTTAACCATTTTGTTCAATAGCATATGGCTCGCTTCAATAGGCATCGGGTGCGAACGGCATAAGGCAGGAGAAGATAAATGAACACAAAACAGCGAATCATAGCAATTGGTTATTTCGTGATGGTTTTATTGTCAATGAGCTTAGTGATTTCAGGTTGCGGGCCGACATTGACGCCTACGCCAACCCCTACATTTAGCGCCACATTAACAGCCATGTCGACAACTAAGCCAACCGTGACAGCGACGCCCGCCCCCGAAAATTTGGCGGACGCAAACGATTTGCATGTTTGGATTGTTGATTACGTCCATGCTTATGGCGGAAAAGTTATGGTCAACAGTGTGGAAAGAGACGCCAAACAATTGTTGGGGTTAGTGAAAGCAAATCCCGATAGTTTTATCGAGAGGAAAACGATCAAGGGGGGTGAGACCTTATTATTTGTCGTCAATGGTGTGCCTCTGGGAATACAAACCGATGGTATATGGCGTTCCATTTTGGCACGAGATATTTCTGATGCAAAAAACGCCCAGTTCGCCATGCCCGTATTAAATTATCAAATCTACAACCCAAACTTTGCGAACGTTATTAAAAACGCAAACCTGCTAACTATTACCTGGGATTTGGATAACGGGATCGTTTTTAAGGATTTAACAACAGAGGACTGGAGAAATATTCTCAATAATTGGACAACTATTAAGTCTCAGTTGGACTCTGGGAAAATTCCAACCGGCATACCGTACAACTGGACAAAAGCAGACCAAATCATACAATTTGCACGCGAGAATCATATGGGCCTCAGGGCGCAGCATTTAGTTTGGAATGGGGATGTACCCGACTCGATATACAACGGCGGATTTACGAAAGCCGAGCTGCTTAAAATATTGGAATTCACGGTAAGTGTCAAGGTGATGAAGTACAAAGGTGTCATATCCGAGTGGGATGGAGAGGACGAATTGGTAATCAGCGAATTTAGTACTGATAAATGGGGATTTTGGCAACGAAATGTCGGGTTATTGGATGCGACACGATTATCAGCAAGGACAATAAGAAAAATTGATCCGGAAGCGAAGATAACCATCACAGATGATTTTGAGATGGAAGAGAGGTTTTGTTATGAGACGGAATGGGGGGTTAAGTGCCTGCAGCCCGATCTCGGTATCCGATTTATGAATTATGTGAAACCGCTTAAACAAGAAGGACTGATTGATAGAGTGGATATTGAGAACAACCATTGGATTTATGATATGCCTTCGCAGGAGTTCATGGAAGATTTTTTGCGCCAGATCCAAGCATTGGGTATTGAATTGGCGGCTCCCGAAATCACCTCTTGTCCCACCAAAGAATTTCCGGTGTGGTATACACCGCGCCAAGTGTATACAAAAGTAGACGACCCGCAAAAGGCTCAAGCGGAGGCCTACCGGCGTGTTGTTCAGGCTTACATCAACGTAGGCGCATATGATATAGGACTGGGTGATGTAGGAGACGAAACATCTTGGTACAACTATCTATCCCCTGGCACAAATGCCGCCCTCTTTGATATGCAGTGGAAACCCAAGATGGGGTGGTATGAAATACTGAAAGTTATGTACGATGGTTTCTTTTAGTAAAGGAAAGGGAAATGTCAAAGATACCATAAATGAATTATTACCTATTATTGGAAAAATCCTAATTATTACAATCAAAAACCAAACGCCCAACCCGCGGTTGGAGCCGACCTGGCCTTCGGCCAGGGGTCAAGGCGCATAGAGTCTTCGATGGTGTTTGTTGTATACTGAACCCACATTAGCACAGTCGGCCAGGCGGCTCAACCGCAAGCCGTTGGGCGTCTACGGGTCTCTCGCCCAATCAATTCGGGGCCACGAAAACCTGATCGGGTCTACTTCTGGCTGGTTCTAAAAATGGGATGTTGACAGAACATCTCGTTTAGAATGGTTGGAGGCTATCACGTATGAAAAACGCATACATTTCCGCCACTGTATTGTTTCTTTCTTTACTGGCTGTGACGGGATGCAGCACACCTGAACCGATCGCATCAGAACCCAGTGCCGAAACCAGTACCGAAACCAGTACTCCTACGGCTGTCGCAACAGATACGCAGGTTCCCTCCGCAACAGCTATCCCAAAACCCTCACCCACACCGACACCTACCCTTCTCAAGTTGGAAATCGTGGAATGGTCTAAATGGGCCGATGTGCCAGGATATACCAATGTTGAAGCCCTGGTACGAAACCCCAATGCCTTTCCAGTCAGGGTCAACAATACGGAAGTAAGCGTGATCAATCGTGCCGGTGAAATCGTGCACACAACCAAAGATGTGCGTTATTACTTGTGGCCGGAAGACGGCTGGGGATTGATCCTGCCCGGCGAGACTGTACCCACCACTATCCACATCTATCCCGCCAATGATGGCGAGGTAATACCTGAATGGGAAACGCTTAACCTCGTTTCTGACCTTGAAGAAGCAATAGCGATTCCCTACACCCGCGACCTTAAAGTCAGCCTTGGCGGGTTTCGATCAACGTTGGAATTCGAGTACGGAGCCGACCTGGATGTAACCAACACAAGCGACCAGTTGGTGAGCAAGGTGTTATTCCGCTTGATCGCGCGCAACCGGAATGGCGCTTATCTTGGCGTGGACAATTACACGGTTTATGGAAATTTTGATGAGGCGGGAAATATCATCTCTAATTTTAAACCCGGTGAATCATTTCACACTATCTTTCTTCCCACCTTGACCCGTGAGCCGCCTCATTCCATTGTTTACGAGATCACAGCCATAGGTTTGCTGGCGCAGGGATAGAACAATCGATTCATCACTCAGGTGGAGATTAAATGCCCTCATTGGAATCGAGTGAGAAAAGGTCAAAAAGAATTCATTCAAGAAGTTAAAACCATGGGTATAGAAACAAAAATTATTTAATAGGAATTTCTCAACTCCCAAAACGCGGTTTCATCCGACTTGGCCAAGGCTCAAAGAGAGAACGCTGAAATGCGATTTTAGAATTCCTGCTAGAATGGTAATAACAAAGCGAATGCGGCCAAGCGGCGGAGCCGCCAGCCGTTGGGCGGCCAATCCTGAAGGCTGGGGTAGCAAATTCGATGGTCAGGAAGGATCCAAGAGAGCGACGTTGCCCTCCTCTGCTACCGCGTGGCCGTGAACGACCCCTCCATTTTGGCTGGCCCTGTAGTCGGACCTATCATGATCTCGGCATACTCGCAGAGGAAGGTGCCTTCAATCCGTTTGTCACTGGTTTCCTGGTAGGTAACCTCACATGGCGGCTGGTCGGAGCTGATTTCGACTTCAAAGTTATCCTGACTGGCAATTATGTCAAAGGGCTGGTACTCCGTCGAGATGGAGATGCTAATGGTGTCAATGCCGGCCGTATAAATGAGCGTGGTAGTGCCCCCTTCCGTTGACGATTCCGTGCTGAGCGAGCCGGTGATCGTCCGAGTGTCACTACCGGTAACACGAGCCTCGGCTTCGCCGCCGGTCCAGCCGCCTTCGGCGAAAGTGGGTGCGCTATTTTTCGCCACATTGTTGGTAACTGGCGTGGCGCTTGACCTGGTTGTCCCGAGGATGGCCGGCGATCGGGTGCTATCGCCCGCGGTCCCAAACGAGCATGCTACTGTAACTCCAAGCCAAAGGATCACCATGGCAAAGAAAGGACGAGTTTTTGTGACCATTCTGTACCTCCGGTGATTGATAGCCGCGGAGTATATCGGGCGGGCCACGGCTCCGTCAAGTGGCGTGAATCGTTGACGTCATCCCCTTGCTCTTTTCCAGTTTATCTGCCCATTGCCGGACCATTACGCAATCGTCCACTCGAATGCATGCCCGAACGAAACCGCCCCGCGCTTGCCCATCCCAAGGCAGCCACCGAATAATCTTGACAACTCCATGCCTGCTTTCTGGCCGCCCAACACGTGGCTGCAGGCGACCCCCGCTTCGCAACCAAAACTGCTCAAAGAACAAAGGCGAGCCGTTTTGCTCCGCGGGGGCAGGCTTTGGCCAAGGCTTTTTGAGCGAACATCGAAATGCGATTTCGGAAATCCTGCTAAAATAATAGCTACAAATCGGAAGTGGCCAAGCGCCTGAGCCACCAGCCGTTGGGCAGAGTAATTCGATCGTTATATCCTAATACTTATATGGTTTATTTTACAATAAAGGAGAGGCATAACGAAGGAAGCGGGTTGTGGACTAGAGGAGGTAGAGAAAAATGGGTCAACAAGCATTCAATCTAGCAATAGAAGAAAAACCGAACTACCTACATGTATATACAAGAGGCATGCGTTCTCGAGAGAATGTAAATTACTTAGCAGTAAATATCTTCAACAGCGCCCTTGAAAAACATTTATCAAAAATACTAATCGATATTAGGGAACTTGAAGGGGAATTTGGATATCAGGAGATCCTTGCTCTGGCAAAAGATAAATTATTAAATCTACGCGGGAAGGGAGTAGATCAAGTTGCAGTTATAGATATTCATAGGACCGCAATGAATAATTGGTTTCTTGAATATGTTTCAAATATTCACGAATTGAATATCCGTGTATTTACTGAAGAGGAATCGGCACTGAAATGGTTAAATGGGTAATGGTTTCGTTGTAAACGAAAATTAACTCTGCCCAACCAGGCGCAGCAGCCGACGTGGCCTTCGGCTTGATGTCTTCGTTGGTATGCGCTTTGACGGCGGAATCAGTATAATGAACCTTGTCCAGCACAGCCGGCCACGCGGCTGAGCGCCTAACCGTTGGGCGCTATAAGTTTATTTGAAAGAGGAAAATGAATAACTCATGACGCAAATTATCGCATATAAGGGAGGGAATGTCCTTTCTTATGAAGAGTATGGAGATATAAATGGGTATCCAATACTTGTTCAACATGGAATGATAGCTAGTATTTGCGACTATCAATTATTTGACAATCTGATTGACTGCAGGAAAGAGACTGATTTGTATCGCCCGTCCTGGATATGGAGAATCATCTCCTTATCAGATGGAAAACATAGCCGAATGGGGGAAGATCGTTTCTGTCCTGGTTGACAAACTAAGACTTTCGCAAATTTGACGTATTCGGTATATCATCTGGAGCTCCGTATAGCTATTCCATCGGGTACAACCTACCAGATAGAATCCGAAACATTTTTATATTTAGCGGAACGCCAGCATTATTTGATGATACCGTCCTTGAGCTTTGGCCATATCCAATAAAGAAGAATGCAAGCATTGCTGAGATGAAAAAGGTAGCTAAGGATGTGTTTTTTTCGAATATTACAAAAGAAGACATGCTAAAAAATGATATACGAGATTCGATGATGAACGACTGCTTTGGAATTGCGCAGGATTTACGGATTAGGTGTATGGATTGGGGTTTTATTCTTTCAGAAATAAGAGGGGCGATTTACATGGAGCATAGCCGGACGGATAAGGATGTCCCATTCAACACAGCAGAAATGACTTCGAAGATGCTACCGAATTGTAAATTGGAAGAAAGGGAAGGCGAACACTTTTCAAAAGAAACTTTGGATCAATTTATCACAAACATCATGTTGAACCATCAAGAAAACCAATAGTAATAACCCAGAGTGAAGAGCGCCCAACCAGGCGCAGGAGCCGACCTAGCCTTCGGCTAGGGGTCAAGGCGCATAGCGTCTTCGACGGCGCTTGTTGTGTACTGAACCTACATTAGCACAGCCGGCCAGGCGGCTCAACCGCAGGGCGTTGGGCGGTTCAAAGCCAGAAACCCCTTAACTTGACATATAACGTTACGCGTTATACAATAAAACAATATGATATTGTCCTTCAGAGATGAAGAAACAAGAAGGATAAATGATCGAATTCGTTCGTCCGTTTTACCGAACGATATTCAGCAAATAGCCTATCGAAAACTAAGAATGATAAATAACGCCCAGAATTTGATTGATTTGCATATACCACCAGCAAATAGGCTTGAAAAGCTATTTGGAAAACGGGTAGGGCAATACAGTATTCGTATCAATCAACAATGGCGAATTTGCTTCGAATGGCGAGATGGAAATGCCCATAATGTGGAAATCGTCGACTATCACTAGGAGAAAGAATATGACAAAGGAAAAACTCAACCCCGTACATCCTGGCGAGATACTCATGGAAGAATTCCTAAAGCCCATGAGTATTAGCCAAAATAAGCTTGCGCGAGCGATCGGTGTTCCGCCAAGGCGGATCAATGAAATAGTATTGGAAAAACGGAGCGTTTCCGCCGATACCGCACTCAGATTAGCGCAATATTTCGGCACATCCGCAAAATTCTGGATGGGTCTGCAATCTGATTACGACTTGGATATCGCAAAAGACAAAGTTGGCCAACGAATTCAAAAAGAAGTAAGCGTGTATGCAGTAAGGCAATAAATTCAAAACCGCCCAACCCGCGAGTTGAGCCGACCTAGACTTCGGCTAGGGGTCAAGGCGCCTAGTGTCTTCGTTGGCGCTTATTGTATACTGAACCTATATAAGCACAGCTGGCCAGGCGGCTCACTCGCGAGCCGTTGGGCGGTTTCAAAACCTTACATGAGGGAAAATGATCGCATTATTGATAATTGATATGCAAAAAGGGATGTTTGTCAAAGAAACTCCCAGATATAAATCCGACTTAGTAATTAGCAATATTAATTCTATCGCGGATATTGTTCGTTCCATAAATGGAAAAGTAGTATTCATCCAACATGATGGAAATAAGGACGAAGGATATCTTCCAAATACAGAAGAATGGAAATTGATTCCAGAGATAAAGAAGAATAATCAAGATAGAATAATTCATAAATCAGCGTGTGATAGTTTTTACAAATCCGAATTGGAAAAGTATCTCACGGAAAATTCCATAAATGAGCTAATCATAACGGGCTGTGCTACCGATTATTGTGTTGATACAACAATAAAATCAGCAACCAGTAAGGATTATTTAGTTATTGTGCCAAATGATGGCCATACAACTGCAAATCGACCATCAATATCAGCGGAACAAGTAATTGATCATTACAATTGGATTTGGAGTAACTTAATATTACCAAAGAAGAACATAAAAGTATTCTCAACTAGTGTTTTGATTGATTTATTACGTAAAAAGCAAAAATAAATCCGCCCAACCCGCGGTTGAGCCGTTTGGCCTTCGCGTAGGGTCTTCGCTGGTATGTTTCTTTGGCGAAGTATAATGATTCTGGAACGAGGTCTGCATAGTCGGCCAAACGGCTCAACCGCGAACCGTTGGGCGAGCTGTTACAAGATCTGTCGTAGATGGGCTGCTCGATTACCTTGTAATGACGATCCTTTTGGCGTATGCCCGTGATCCAGTTTGGTCGGCGCTTCCCGGCTAACTGGTTGGGTCATTCCGGGGTGCAGGTCAGGCAAGGTTTGACGGACAGACCAATATGGAAAATGGGAAAAAAATATCCACAATTGATGGTTTGGGATTATAATCTTCCCGGATTTCTTTTCCGTTCATTTAGTCGTAATAATTGTTAAAGGGGCAGAATGAAACCGATCCCGGCATCCATTCCTTCCATGGAATCGTACGAACAGAGACTACCGCTCAAGTGGGCCGCATGGATTACCTTGGCCGTTCTGCCGGGGCTGGCATTGGCAGGTGGGATTTCTGGAGCGCCGGGCATTGCATTCCAGCAGAACCATGGGCCGCAAATAATTATGAACGGCGGGGGCTCGGTTAAGCAAGCTGCCCCGGCCATGCAGGCAGCGCCTCCAAACATAGTGGTGGCCGGCAGCTGCGACGGGGCGGGGAATTCGATCTTCACGATCACGAACACCGGGGGGGACATGACCACCAACTACACTTGGAATCTCTTCCAGAACAGCGTCTTCCTGACCAGCGGTCCGACCGGATTACTGACTTCCGGCCAGAGTATTACGCTTTCGATCAACGGGTTGTACGGCACGGTCATGGTGACGGTCAAGGACGCGGCCGACGTCGAGGTCGCCAGCGCGACCGCCTTCTGCGCGACCCCAACCCCCACGATAACAAGCACCTCAACGAAGACACCGGCGCCTCCAAACATAGTGGTGGCCGGCAGCTGCGACGGGGCGGGGAATTCGATCTTCACAATCACGAACACCGGGGGGAACATGACCGTCAACTACACTTGGAATCTCTTCCAGAACAGTGTCTTCCTGACCAGCGGTCCGACCGGATTGCTGACTTCCGGCCAGAGTATTACGCTTTCGATCAACGGGTTGTACGGCACGGTCATGGTGACGGTCAAGGACGCGGCCGACGTCGAGGTCGCCAGCGCGACCGCCTTCTGCGCGACCCCCACTCCCACAAAAACGCGCACCCCGACTGCCGGTACGCCGACCATCTCGCTGACGCCAAGCAAGACAGACACCCCTTCGGACACACCGATCCCGACCATCACGGAGACGCCAAGCATAACCTTTACGCCAAGTTTCACATACACATCCAGTCCGTCTCCCACGTTCACGCCCACAGCCACCGGGACGAGTACGATAACTCCTACCGCCACGAACACGCCGACCGTCACGTTGACCCCTACACAGACAGCAACGCCTACATGGACTTCCGCACCCCCCGCTCAGCAACCGACCAATACGCCCAGCCCGTTCCCCATCTTTTATGGGATCCCGACCTTTACAAGGACTCCTTCATCCACCGCTTCATCGACCAGTACCAGTACCACGACCAGGACCAGGACCGGCCTGCCATCTGCCAGCGTCCGGGTGACATCCAGTCCATCCGCCACTCCCACGTTGACTTCTGTGGCGATCCCGGTGACGGGAGGCCGGAAAGGAGTCCCGGGCGCTGTGTTGTTCGGGTCAGCCATTGGCGCCGGTGTGTTGTTCCTGTGTTTGTTGGGGTTCCTGATGTACCTCCGGCGGAGACGGAAATAGAATAATCGCCCAACCAGGTTTAGCAGCTGACGAGGCAAAGCGCGAACGAAGCGGCTTTGCTTTTTAGTTATTACCTTGCAGGGGAGGGATCTATTGAATTGGTCCGATTGTTGCTGAGGAAAGGTCGCCGCTTCTAAATTCATCGAAACGTGTAATGTTTCATGCATCCAGAGTAATGGTTCTATAGAAGTCATAGAAAAACAAAAGAAGTATATATTGGGTAAAAAACGTTTCGCATTTTTAGTGACGGCCCAACACGGCGCTTGCAGCCGACGTGGCAAGGTGCCGCGAAAAATGGTTAAAACTGCGGTTCTTTGTTTACGGTAAAATGCTGGCTGGAAGAAGTCGGGCGCCACGCGGCTGAGCGCTGTGCGTTGGGCGCAATAAAGCTTATCTTTATATTTGGAGAATGCCAATTAAGTTCCGTTCGGACAATTAAGTCCCGTTCCGGACAATAAAGTTCCGTCCTAGAAGTACTAGAACAAAAGGCCGAATTCTTCAAAGCATGTCTTTGGATAGTCGACCAAATCCCAAAAGTGAACCTTTCGATTTCTTTTATTTTCATATTTCCCTAGCCTTGTCTACTTATCTTATTGCAGGCTATTATTCCTGCCTGTAATGAAATCCATTTTCCTAATAATTGCAGGTCGTAAATCAGAATTTGTAGAAATTAAATCCCTAATCAAATCATAAAAAACATTTTCGAGTTCCATCATGCTCTCCGACCTGGGCGAAGAGATCGTTGAGACAGATGCCAAGCCGGTGCCGGTCTACGGCGAGGTCAAGGGCTGCCGCGCCGTTGCCTCGCGCGTTATCCTGAAGAAGAAGTAACACCCGCTCAAACAATCAAAAATCCCTGCCGGTTGTTCCGGCAGGGATTTTTCGTTCTCCCTAGGGATCATTTCGGCCAATCGATTTTTACCCCCGGGGGGATATACCCATGCTTCTCGACCGCGTAGAGCATGCCGCCGGAATTCTGGGAACAATTGGCATCGTCTTCCACGGTGAATTCGGTGTCACGCTGTGTCGGCAAGTGCTTGGGCACCCAGGTCAGATACCCATTCTGGCAGACCATGAGATCCAGGAAATAGCCTCGGTCGTCATCTTCCGTCATCCAGACCTCACCCCATGTGATGGTCACATAATCCCCATCGCGCTTTGCCTCGACCCACGGAGGTGCGCTATAAAACCCCGTTTGCGACATGTAAAGGTAGACCTCCTGAACGATCACGGTCTTGACATCACCAACGACATCCAGCTGGGAGCCGGGAATCCAGCAATAGATATTGTGTCCGTTATAGCTGTATTCGTCCATTTGCACATACAGCCAGCTATTATAGGGCGAGCGTCCCTTGACCTTTCCCGTATCCCCCTTCTTCAGCCCAACCTTCCACAGGTATTCCATCGATGGTCCATACATACAAGGAGCCTGCGCCGTTCTCACAGTCGCCAGCGGGAAGCTGAACGTGGGGGTCAGGGTGAAGGTCGGCGTCAGCGTGAACGTGGGTGTCGAAGTATCCGTGAACGTCGGCGTGATCGTGGGAGTGTCAGTTGGGGTGGAAGTGAAAGTGGGTGTAAAAGTACTGGTCGCGGTGTATGTGGGTGTGAAGGTTGGAGTGAATGTCTTCGTCCACATGGATGCCGTGGCCGTCTGGGCCGTGGCGGTCATGGTAGCTTGCCACTCGGGAGACATACTACAGGAGACAAGCAGAAAGCAGACCACGAGAAATGGAATCGCCCTTTTCATGTTGCTGCCTCCTTTTCCATCCGCAGCGAGGCGCTCCACTTGATCCCTTCACGGGTCATGAAATAAGCTCTCAGGAGAGTGATCGGCAGCCAGAGCGCCACATGCAGTACCGCCGCGTATCCTACCGCATCGGCTCCGTTAACGCCATAGGCCACCAATTCGGCCTTGGTCACCAAAATTGACCTCTTTTATGATTTCCTTTTTAATTTTATAAATTCTGGAGAGAATATGCTGACCCAACATTTTAGGAAGTAAAAAACAAGAAGAAATAATGCACCCAACCCGCGGTTGCAGCCGACCTGGCCTTCGGCCAGGGGCCAAGGCTGCGGAGTTTTACGAAATCACGTAGAATGGATCCAAGTCTCAGCGATTTTGTGAAACCGGCCTGGCGGCTGAACCGCAAGCCGTTGGGCGCTCAAAGAAAAAGGTGGTAATATTACCGAAAAAGGGGAAAAATGAGCCAGGTAAACGAATTCATAAAGAACCAAATCCAAAGAATTTTCAATTCTCAGAAGAAAAAAGAAATTAGTGAAAAATATAATGCCTCATTTGTATCTGGAGGTAAAGATAGTCTGCCGCCAGAATTGGAAGCGGAATGGCTATATCAAATTGAAGAATTTGAAGAGAAGTATGAAAAAGCGAAGCAAATACCTTTACTAGAATTTATTGGTTCACCAATTATCAAGAAAATAAATGAAATTAACAACCACGAACTTAGTAATGAATATAACCAATTGGAAAACTTGTTGGAAGAAAATGGAATATATATAGATTTTCCTGAACACCTTGATTTAAAAGAACGATATCGCTTTATATCAGAAGAATTGAGTAATGAAATAATCGATGATATTCGTATTCAAGGAATGGAGAATCATTTCATATACGAAGAATTTCATCCGAGTGAAGGTTTGAATTAAAAAAAGCAAAAACCGCCCAACCCGCGGTTGGAACCGACCCCCACTTCATAATCGCGCAGGTTCAAAGATCAAACCGAACCTGCGCATTCTCGCGGGGGTAGACCTTGGCCTTCGGCCAGGGGTCAAGGCGCATAGTGTCTTCGATGGCGTTTGTTGTATACTGAACCTACATAGGCACAGCCGGCCAGGCGGCCCCCGCTTCGCGACCAAAACTGCTCCAAGAGCAAAGGCGAGCAGTTTTGCTCCGCGGGGACAGGCTCAACCGCGAACCGTTGGGCGGCTGATCCTTGATATAATGTAAAACACATCCGTAATTTGCAGGCTTCTACAAACATAAATCTGACTATGATGAAGGAGAAAGAATGCTCGAAAACATTGGACTTGCTTTGCTTATTGCAGGCGCAATTGGCTTATGGATCTTCTCGGTAGATTTTGTAGGAAAACTAGGTAAGCTCAAGGGGAGAGGTAGTTGCCTTTGGCAAGTTTTGGGAGTATTCCTCCCTGGATCGCCGATTATTACCATCCCCTTGCTCCTTTCCCTGCCGTCAAAAGGGGTATATCACCTAGACTGGCGAAAACTATTAACGGAAACGTTAATTCTGGGTACTACTATATTTGTTGTTGGTGGTATTGTCTTATTTTTAGCCTTACAGTTTTTTATTAATAACTGATGGAACTTCTAATAATTGGAGACCCAATACCCAGACGAAAAAATGGTTCAATACGGACAACTGAATAAATTAGTAAATTCGAGGAGAGTAACAATGAAAAAGAACCCTTTGATAGCTGGTATATTAAACCTTCTGATCCCGGCACTTGGATATTTCTACGTGGACGGTCTTTTATCTTTCATTCCCAATTTCATCGGTGCTACTCTCTTGTTAATTATTTTGCTATATGCTACTGGGTGGGAAGGGATATCCGGGAGAATTGGTATTCCTCAGGGCACACTAACAATTATCGCGCTATTATTTTATGCCTTGATAGCCTTCACAATGGGTGTCGGGCGTGCGCAGCGACACAACAAGAATCTAGTATCAACATTGGCTGAAGACAAGAAGCCGTAAGAGTAAGAAGATAAAAAAAGAAAATTATTGCCGCCCAACCAGGCGCAGCAGACGACGA
This sequence comes from uncultured Chloroflexia bacterium, assembly GCA_963724345.1. Lineage (GTDB taxonomy): Bacteria > Chloroflexota > Anaerolineae > Anaerolineales > RBG-16-64-43 > JAFGKK01. Next base: position 27,606 of record CAVRUI010000003.1, read on the forward strand.
GGCAAGGCGCGGCGAAATATTGTTTAAATGCATTTATTTATTTGCGGTTAAAATGCTTTCTGGAAGAAGGCGGGCTACGCGGCTGAGCGCCAGGCCGTTGGGCAGTTCTCTACAAAATAAAAGTATTAATCTACACAAATTGGCATTGTCTTGGATCAATATGAAAAAAGTATCCACGCTTGAAGAAGTTATGTAACGAATTGGGCGATTAGAAGATTCCAGAGTGAGCTACGAAGTGGAGATAGAAGAATCGTCACATCCATCAATATGATGCGGATGGATGTGACGATTTGAATGGAAAGTTCGTTATTTCACGCTGCCTAGAAAATCAAGCAACAGTTTAACAAAAGCATCTGGCTGCTCGTAGCTGGGAACATGCCCAGTTGACGCAATAATGGATTTTTTGGCATTGGGAATCCGCTTGACCATTTCATCAGCAGCGCGCAGTACTTCAGGGTGGTCAAGCGCTCCAGCAACAACCAATGTTGGACTGTTTACCGATTCCAATTGAGTAATTGCAGGTGGGTTAAGCGGATTGATCGGCTGTGTATCGGCGATGAAAAATGTACTTTGCGATACGGGAATGCGATTCATTTCCAAAGCCTTTCTACGCAACATTAAGTCAACCTGTTCTGGCTCCCGAGTTTCGCCATCCAACCAAATTCGGATTTGAAGTTCGTTCGAGTGATCGATATCACCTTTTTGCATCGCATCGAACATTTCAAGCATGTAGCGGGGAGGCTCTCCGTGTAATTCAAAGCCACTCGGGGTGGAGCCAACCAAGGTCAAAGATTTGAAGCGTTGAGGCTGTTCAAGCGCCAGGTCGAGGCTAATCTGTCCGCCATTGGAACATCCAACCAAATGTGCTTCTGTTATTTCGAGATGCTTGAGAAGTTGATCCAGGTCATCGCGGCGGCAAAGCGGACCCGTCACAGGGCTGGATTGCCCAAAGCCACGCATATCGTATCGAATCACGCAGAAATGTTTTGCCAGTGGCTCCCAGATCGCATCGAACATTCTGCTGTCGAGGAATGCCGCGTGTGACAGTACAAGTGGCATTCCTTTGCCTGCCATCTCGTAGTACAACTGCCCATCCCCCAAATTTAAGTGACCTTTCTTTGTCTGTATCATTTCGTTTCTCCTTTTGTTTTCTGATATATTCTGATGATACATTCCATTGGGTGACATCTTGTGTCACCCAAATTGAGGAAAACGATGCGAGCAGACCGACTATTATCGATCATTCTATTATTGCAAACACGCGGCAAGATGACTGCCAAAGCGCTGGCGGAAGAATTGGAGGTCTCGCGCCGAACGATTTTGCGCGACATCACTGCACTATCGTTTTCAGGCGTGCCTGTTTACAGTGAAGGCGGGCATGGAGGTGGGATTACGCTCGTGGAGGAATATCGCACTACGTTAACAGGTTTGAATAAATTCGAAGTGCAAAGTCTGTTTGTCGCCAATAATAGTGACGCCTTACGTGACGTCGGTCTGGGTGACGCAGGGGAACGCCTCTTACTTAAGTTGTTGGCTGCTTTGCCGAATACACATCATTCCACCGCCGATCATATTCGACAACGCTTGATGATCGACCCGACATGGTGGTGGCATGACGCTTCCATCTCACCCTTCTGGGATGATATTCAGAAAGCTGTTTATGAAGACAGGCTCATCGAAGTGGAGTATGAGAATTTTGACGGAAAAATAACCACAGCGTCTTTTAGCCCCATATAGTTTGGTATGTAAATCGAGTGTGTGGTATTTACTGGCTGAACGGGATAAGGAACTGCGTACCTATCGCGTTACCCGTATACATTCGGTGCGCCTGCTCGATCAGTCGTTTTCACGCCGTCCCGATTTTGACCTGCCAACATATTGGCGTGCACAGGCGCAAAGCTTTGAAAATTTACCGTCCGAGTATAGCTGTGTACTACGGATTCATCCTGAGCGGATATCGTTCATTAAATGGCTGATGCCTGGACGTTGGGAACTTATTAAAGATGCAAACGATAAAGGATGGATGACAATATCTCTGACAATGGATTCTGACCTCCTGGCAAAAATGCTCGTTTTCGGTCTGGCTGGGTTTGTTGAAGTCGTGGAGCCGACGGAATTGAAAGACGCAGTTGTGGCAAAGGCACGCGACGTGCTGGATGCATCTCGCTTCGTAAGGCATTCGTCCACACTTGAAGACGTTGTTTCAGGTATGGGGGAGACGATGCCAGGAAGAGGCATAAAGAGGGGATATTCCTCCATCGACAGGACAGTATTATCGATAGAAGAGAAATATTAATTCTGCCCAACCCGCGGTTGGAACCGACCCCCGCTTCATAATCGCGCAGGTTCAAAGATCAAACCGAACCTGCGCATTCTCGCGGGGGTAGACCTTGGCCTTCGGCCAGGAGGTCAAGGCGCATGGTGTCTTCGTTGGTTCGTTCTTCGATGGAAGTATATGTATAATGAATCTATGCTTGTGCAGTCGGCCAAGCGGCTTACGCGCCAGTCGTTGGGCGGCTTTGGATATGGAAGGACAACAAGGAATGTATAAAGCCAAGGATCTACCTGGAACAGTACAGCACCAAAGAATACTCCATCACATCGCATCCTATTATGAAAACGATCCACGCATATTAGCCATTACAGTTTTTGGTTCACTGGGCCGCGGCAATTGGGACGGCTACTCCGATCTTGATCTTGACGTGGTAGTAAAAGATGAAGTCAAGATTGATGTCGAGGCAGAACTTGTCCAATGGTGTGCCTCCCTCGCCTCGATTGATGAACACATCGCCCTGCTCATCCCCGATGAGGACGAGGCAGATGTCGTCTTTAAGTCATTAATGGAATTGTCTATTCGATACCACCCTCTCTCCCACACCAGCCCCAACGTTGTTGACAGTATGCTGCTTGTGTTGGGGCGAATTGATCGCTCTACTATCGAAGCCGCTGGCTTAGCCAACCGGAAGTTGGACGATGAACCTTTGGACCGCGAACTCGATAGATGTATCCGGTATGCTCTCGAAGTCGACAGTGCTTTGCATCGAGGTTATCCATGGTCAGCGATTGAGCTGTTGCATTACATGCGCCATAGCCTCATGGAGCTTTTTACTCGCAGTCATCAGGGTCAACGCCCTTATCAATTCTTCCAAAAAGAGGCGGATCAGAAACTGCAAGCTCGGCTGGGGGGCACATTACCGCGATATGATCTCGGCACGGCACAAGCGTCCCTTTCGCAATTTATGGACATCCTGACACATGATCTTGATCAGCTAACAGATGGTCAGGTCCAATTAACAAAAGTGCATTCAGAATTGCTAACCACAATTCGTGCTCGGCAGAATGCTCTTGTGTTCTAATGCCGCCCAACACACGCTAGCAGCGGATTTGGCCTTCGCGCTTTGGTCTTCGTTGGTATATTCTTCGAGGGAATTGTAATATACTGGAGTGTAGTCCTGCACAGTCGGCCAAGCGGCTTACGCGCCAGTCGTTGGGCGTTTATGTTATTCATATTATTCTACAATATAATTCTATATGAGTTTATATCAGGAAAATAAGTCATGAATATTTTACATTGGCCTACAACAACAATAATTATGTTATTCGTTCTGACATCATGCACGAGTATGTATAAAACAACCCCATCTCCACAATCTACGAAAATAATTGATTGGAAACCTGACATAAGTCTATCTCTCGAAGAAGCCGAGCAAATCCTCGGAGAGTCATCCCATCTTGAGGATGCCTCAACTTACTTGGTTGGCAACATCAAAACATCCCTTTCGAGCTACTTTGCAGATGAAATCGATGTTGTTACGGGAAAAACTGGTGCGCTTTATTTTTTATATGAAGAGTATGAAACAATTCAAGCGGCAAAATTATCCTATGAATCCATACGCAAGGCTAATGAACACGCTCCAGGTGTAAAACCACTATTGGGAGTAGGCGATGAAGCTTATTTTCATAGCGATGGTACCAATTTTCTCTTTGTCCTGAGCAGATACGAAAACAAGATGTTTACAATAAAAGTAAACAAAACAACAAGCCATACGAATAATGATGCATTCTTAAATATAGTAAAGAAGTTATGGGAACGGTAAACGTTAACGATAAACCGTATCGAATGATATAAACAATTTGTTCTTTTAAGAGATGTATATTGAATGACAATAAAGAGTTGAACGCCCAACCCGCGAAATCGAGCCGACTTGGCCTTCGGCTTAGTGTCTTCGTTGGTACGTTCTTCGGCGGTGAATAAAGTATACTGTTCCTAATCCTGCACAGCCGGCCAGGCGACCCCCGCTTCGCGACCAAAACTGCTCCAAGAGCAAAGGCGAGCAGTTTTGCTCCGCGGGGACAGGCTCAACCGCGAACCGTTGGGCGATATTACTGCAGGTAAGGGGGGTATATAATGTTCGTTAGGGACGCCATTGATTGCGCAGAGAACAATGAACAAAAACCATCGAACAATGGCAGTTATTTTCTTGACGATATGTTTTATGACCATCATATCTTTAATTTCAGGCAACGGGTTTGAGCATTTATTTGGCCTCATCAAAACTCCAAACTCAGCAACAGTAATTCCATCTTCCTCATCTTCAAGCCCTGAATTATCCGCCAATGATGGGGATAATAAAGAATTAAAAGTTGGAGCGGCCACCCTAGATTTGATACCGTTGGATTCAACAACTAAATTCAACTTACCAGGTTATGGGCAATATAGTTCGGACGGGGTCCATGATCCCATTACTGTCCGATCTGTTGTAGTGGACGATGGTAAGGAGAAAGTGGTATTTGTATCTGCAGATTTAGTATTCAGTGATTATTCTTTTCCAAATACAGGTCCGTTTGCGGATATAATTATAAAAGAGACTGGAATTTCGCCGGATCATATATTTGTTTCTGCTACACACAGCCATGCAGCACCGGCATTGGCTCCAAATGCTTCGGAATTGATAAGTAAAAGCATCATAAAGGCAAACTTTGAGCTTCAACCTGCGCAGGCATATATCGATACCGGCTTTCTCCAAACAACAACGGAAAACCGCCGTAATCCTGAACGTAAACCAGACGGTGCGGTTACGATCATCCGTTTTCTAAATTCTAGGGATAAATGCATAGCCACAATTGTGAATTTTGCTGTCCATCCGGTTATCTTGGGGCCCGATAATAAGCTGATTTCCGCCGATTTCGTTTATTATCTGAGACAAAAACTAGAGGAATCAAATGGCGGAATCGCGATTTATTTTAATAGGCATGCCGGAGATATTAATCCTCCCGGGGGATGGAATCGATCGGGTGGGACTTTCGGCCAGGCCGAAAGATTCGGTCTCTCCCTAGCCGAAGATATTCTATCTCTCCAATCATGGACTAATCGTATAAATATAAACATAAAAGTTTACACTAAAAGACTAGGATGGGTTCCTAAGATTTCGATAATTGATCTGGGGGAAGCGCAAATCCTGACCATACCCGGTGAATCCTTAAGCTCATTCGGGACCCAAGTTGATGCTCTGCTCCACAGTAAGTATAAACTGTTTTTTAGTTTGACAGATGGTTATATAGGCTATATTGTACCGAAAAGCGAATGGGGAAAATGCACAAGTACCTGGACCTCTTCATGTTATGAGGAAACCCATTCCGAAAAGGTGCTTGCGGATGAACTGTTGAAAGAATATCGCACTTTACTATAAATACTCGCCTCGAGATATATTTAAAAAGGGGTTGTGCGATACAGTAAACACCGCCCAACCAGCGCGTTAAGCCGACTTGGCCTTCGGCTTGGTGTCTTCGATGGTACGTTCTTCGATGGAAGTGTAGGTATAATGAACCTATGCTAGCACAGCCGGCCAGGCGGCCCCCGCTTCGCGACCAAAACTGCTCCAAGAGCAAAGGCGAGCAGTTTTGCTCCGCGGGGACAGGCTCAACCGCGAACCGTTGGGCCGCACTTCTTGAGGAGTAAACTATGTATGTAGGTAGGATTGTCGCTATCGGAAAAACCCAAGAAGATAGATTAGTAATTATGTATAGGGTTTCGTCAAGATCGTTTCCAAATAGACGGGCAACAATAAGTGGACAATCAATATCTATCGTCCCAAAAGAAGGCTTTGAATCGGATATCTATAAAAATCCATATATATCCTACAATTGCCTTCGAATTGTTGAAAACTACGCAATAGTAAGCAATGGTAGCCATACAGATCCTATCGCAGAAAAACTGGCATCTGGTATGCGGATGCGGGATGCCATGATATCTGTATTAAGCGGATTAGATTATGAGCACGATAAGCTACAAACCCCACGTATTACTGCGATTATTGATAAACGAAGTAGGTATTGCGCTTTGGGAATCATCCGCTCTGACGCCCTTCTTATAAAGGAAATAAACCTTGAAAAGGGAGAAATCAATTATATAGCGACGTATGAGCATAATTATCCAGACAAAAAGTTTTGTGATAGTGGATTCAATATATCAAGTTCAGAAGAAGCATGTGACTATATACTTGGGAAAGGAGTATTTTCCTCTTTAGAACGTCCAATAGTAGCTGGTTGCGCGATCGAAGACCAAACGTCATTCGCGATAGCAATTAAAGAAGTGATATTGAGTTAGGAAAATGATGCGGCCCAACCCGCGGTTGGAGCCGACCCCCGCTAGGTACACGCGGGGGCAGGCTCTAGCCTTCGGCTAGGGGGTAAGGCGCATAACGTCTTCGATGGCGCTTGTTGTATACTGAACCTACAGGTGCACAGCCGGCCAGGCGGCCCCCGCTTCGCGACCAAAACTGCTCCAAGAGCAAAGGCGAGCAGTTTTGCTCCGCGGGGACAGGCTCAACCGCGAGCCGTTGGGCGGCACAGCAATCCGTCAATGGAGACCATGATGAAAAGAAAAACCATTTTCTTCAGGGCTGCCATCTTGTTGTTCGCATTATTGCTTTTGGCAACTCTTATGGGATGTGGCGCAATTACAGGTCCAATAGCATCGCCAACACTCTCACCAACAACCGATATCGACGATAATACCAACTCCCACGATGACACCAATGCCCATTCCAACACCTACCCCCACAGTTTTTGTGATTCAGCGGGCTCAGGTCTTGGATTACATCGCCAGCCTCTCAAACGCCCCGGTTTTCCGTGGCACCATCAGCGGGCAGAACGCGGGTCACGGCGACGAGATCACGGACGATGCCTGGTACCGCGGCTACCGCACCATGATTGAAGCCCTGTATCAAAAAACCGGGGAGTGGCCGGGCATCATCGGCGACGATTTTGAATGGAGCCGTTCCTTCACTCCCACCCAGCTCTCGGATGCCAATGAAGTCTTAATCAACTACGCCCGCGCCGGTGGGATTGTCATGGTCACCTTAACCCCGCTAAATCCTTGGTTTCACGATGAGACAGACATCACGGCCAAACCCGGTTCGGATAAGGGTCCCGAGAGTGCGCTAAGCGGTCTACCGCCTGGAGCAAGCTTGGACGACCTCCTCAATCCCGAGAAGCCTGTCCACGCGGCTTGGATGCGCAAATTGGACCGGATCGCCGGAGCCCTTCAGGAACTCCGCGACGCGGGTGTGGTCGTGCTCTTCCGTCCCATGCAGGAAATGAACGCCAGCTGGTACTGGTGGGGCATCTCCTCTCATCCCTCCGACCCGGGACCCTTCATCCGGGTATACCGTGCCATGCACGATTATTATTCAAACGAGAAGGGCCTGGACAATCTCATCTGGATTTATTCACCTTCGTCTACGTACGGTAACAACACCCGAACGTCCACCGTCTTCCGGGCCGTGGATTGGGACTATCCGGGAGACGACTACGTCGACATCATCGCGGGCACCAACTACGCGGATGATATGTCGATCTCGGACTACGCCGTTTACGTGACCATGGGAAAGCCTCTTGGCATCGCGGAGTACGGTCCCGTTGACTTAAGTGGGAACTGGGACACATCGCGTATCATCAAACGGATCAAAAACGATTACCCACGTATTGCCTTCTGGGTCTGCTGGCACAGCTATCCAGGATCGAGTTGGTCACTGGTGTCCAACCTCAACGCCGATATCCTTCTTGCGGATCCCTTCGTGATTAACCGCGATGACCTTCCATGGAACACGAAATGAGGAAGATGCGGAAAAAAGGGGGACCCCAGGAAGTTTGAAAAGTGAATCTAGTAATTATTCTGGAACAGAATCATGCCGCCCAATCCGCGGTTGGAACCGACCCCCGCCAAGATCACGCGGGGGCGGGCTCTGGCCTTCGGCCAGGGGTCAAGGCGCCTAGTGTCTTCGATGGCGCTTGTTGTATACTGAACCTACGAGAGCACAGCCGGCCAGGCAGCCCCCGCTTCGCGACCAAAACTGCTCCAAGAGCAAAGGCGAGCAGTTTTGCTCCGCGGGGACAGGCTCAACCGCGAACCGTTTGGCGAACGAATTATTATCGAGCTATTTTGATATAATAAGGGTATGAGTATGAATAAAAAACAACCGGGGAATAGAATAAGAAAACTTACTATCTCATCGAGTTACAAAGAAATTGAACTCGAAGATAAGTCGTTTTGGATATCGCAAGGACCCATAAAAAGACTTCAATACATTGAGGTGTTGCGGAAGATAAATTATGGAAAAGAAGCTTCCAAACGACTTCAGAGAGTTCTTGAAGTTATTAAACGAGCATAAAGTTAAATATCTACTTATCGGTGGATATGCAGTTGGATATCATGGATATCCGCGCGCAACAAATGATATTGATATTTGGGTTGAAAACAGTGAAGAAAACGCAAATAAACTAGTACGAACCGTCAAGGAATTTGGTTTTAGTGAACCAAATATATCTCCTGAATTATTCCTGAGTAAAAAGAATATTATTCGCATGGGCAAGACACCAATGCGTATTGAAATTATTATTGATGTTGATGGTGTTAAATTCACCAAATGCTATGATAATAAGATAATTGCCGATATTGATGGAATAAGAGTAAACATTATTGGTTTATCCGATCTAAAAACTAATAAAAGGGCAAGTGGCAGGCATAAAGATCTTGCGGATCTAGATTATTTACCGTAATAAAATTCAAGTTCGCACAACCCGCGGTTGGAACCGACCCCCGCTAAGATCACGCGGGGGCGGGCTTTGGCCTTCGGACAAGAGGTAAGGTTGCGGCCGTCTTCGTTGAACCGTTGTATACTGGGAGCCTAATCAAGCACAGTCGGCCAAGCGGCTCATGCGCCGGTCGTTGGGCGCCTTGTTAACCGTAAAGGAGAATAAGATGAGAAAAGAAATATTTTCAAATAGAGCTATCATCTTGTTGCTCTCATTGATGCTTTTATCAGGTTTAGTGGGATGTGATGCAACCCCAGGTCTGACGGCAACGCCAATGCCTATACAAACATCGACACTGACGACAACACCTACCATTACCATGACGCCAACGAACACTCCAACGCCTACTCCCAAACCCCCCGTGTTTACTCGGGCTCAGGTCTTGGATTTCATAACTTCCCTCTCCTTCGCCTCGGATTTCCGCGGCGCCATCAGCGGGCAGAACGCTGGTCACGGCGACGAGATCACGGACGATGCGTACTACCAAGGCTACCGCACCATGATAGAAGCCCTGCATGATAAAACCGGGGAATGGCCGGGCATCATCGGCATCGATTATGAGTTTGCTCGTTCATTCACTCCCGCTCAGCTCTCGAAGGCGAATGAAGTCTTGATCGACTACGCGCGTAACGGTGGGATTGTCATGCTCGCGTTCAACCCTCAGAACCCTTGGTTTAACGATGAAACCAACCTCGCGAGCAATCCCGGAACGTGGGATGGACCCTCTGCAGCAACAAGCCGCCTGCCACCCGGAGCAAGCTTGGATGATCTCCTCAATCCCGAGAAGCCCGTCCACGCGGCTTGGATGCGTAAATTGGACCGTATCGCCGGAGCTCTTCAGGAACTCCGCGACGCGGGCGTTGTCGTGCTCTTCAGCCCCATGCAGGAAATGAATGGCGTTTGGTTCTGGTGGGGCATAGACTCCCATCGCACTGATCCCGAACCCTACATCCGGGTGTACCGCGCCATGCACGATTTATTTACTAAGGAAAAAGGTCTTGATAATCTCATCTGGGTATATTCACCAACGTCTACATACGGTAATGAAACAGTGACAAATTATGTCTATCGGGCTGTAGATTGGGCCTATCCCGGGGACAACTACGTCGACATCATTGCGGGCACCAACTACGCGGATGACATGTCGATCTCGGACTATCCTGCGTATATAAAAATGGGAAAGCCCCTCGGCAATGCGGGGTTCGGACCTAGTTCTGATGGCCCCTTTTTAAAGAATGGGACCTGGGATCTATCGCATATCATCGAACGGATCAAGAAAGATTACCCCCGGATTGCCTTCTGGGAGAGCTGGCATAGTTATCCGGGGAGTAGTTGGTCCATGATTTCCAACCTCAACGCCGACATCCTCCTCGCGGATCCCTTTGTGATAAACCGCGACGACCTTCCATGGAACATTCATTGAGGAAGACGCCGGAATAAAAGTGCCGGAAAAAGTAGTTTTCTTTCCTTTCTCGAGGTTTCTATTTAAAAGAAAAATCAATTATAAAAAAATAATCAATGGCGCCCAACCCGCGCTTGCAGCTGACCTGGCCTTAAAAACTGCTCAAAGATCAAAAGCGAGCAGTTTTGCTTCCCCCGCTTGCGAATCTATCGCACCGGAGGAGCACCGGCGCTCATCGCTCCCATCGCTCCCTCGCAAAAAGCGCGGGGCAGGCGCAAACATCCCCACTCAAAAACCAGAGTCGAGTGGGAATGCTCCGCGAGGGCAGGCGGGGGGCAGGCGCGGGGACAGGTTCAACCTCGGGCCGTTGGGCCATAACCCCCAAATCCATAATGGACGATATGGGAGAGAATTTGAAAAAGCAAGCTATCAATCGATTAGTTGAAGGCAACAAAAGATATGTAGACAATAAATCAGAAATTGATATTTCGGAAAGTAAGCGATTAAAAGTCGCATACAGACAAAAGCCATTCGCCATAGTTTTGGGATGTTCGGATTCTCGCGTTTCTCCTGAAATCATCTTTGACCAGGATTTAGGCGATTTGTTTGTCGTTCGCACTGCTGGATTAGTCCTTGATTATTCAATAATTGGAGCGATGGAATTTGGAGTAATTACCTTCCAGTGTCCAATTATTGTCATCTTAGGCCATTCAAATTGCGGAGGCGTAAAATTTGTTTTGGAAACGATGAGAGGTGCAGGCAAAGTACCAACTAATTTTCAATATTTGGTGAATGCTATAAAGCCGTCGATAGACCAATCTTCTATACAAGGATTGGATATAGTAAATAATTCAACAAGAAACTATTTAAAAGCATTAGCCAAGCAAATAGAAGGATCTACCATTATAAGGAAAGCAATCAACGAAGGGTCACTGGAAATCGTACTGAGCTTTTATAACCTCGAAACTGGTGTCGTTGAAATCCAACAAAATTAAGACTAATTTCTCAAGAAAGCACTGGCCCAATGAGGCGCCGCACCCGACGTGGCAAGGCGCGGTCAAAAATTGTTTAAATGCGTTTCTTTATTTGCGAGTAAAATGCTTTCTGGAAGAAGACGGGCCACGCGGCTGAGCGCCAGGCCGTTGGGCAATTTAAATCAAGAATGCTAAATCTGGAGGTCAAATGAGCCTATATTTTGCGGAAAAAGGGAAAAGAGATTCTCAGAGTATTGTTTTTATTCATGGGGCAGGAGTTACTGATTGGATGTGGAAACCACAAACTGATTATTTCTCCGCATGGGATTGTATATTGCCACACTTACCAGATCACGGTCAAAGTATAAATATTAAACTGACCAATCAGAAAGAATGTGCAGAGATGTTATTAGATATTATCCAAAAACGCGCCAATGGTGGAAAAGCTCACATTGTAGGCCATTCGCTTGGTGGTCAATTGGTCATTCTGATGGCTGCTATGAATCCTAATGTAATACTGCATGCTGTGGCTTGTAGTGCAAACTTTAAGCGTATGTATTTAATGGACTTAATGGCAAAGCCATTATTTTATCAATTATCGATAGCGATGATGAAAAGCGAAAGCGTATTGGATGCCCAAGTTAAGCAGTTTGGGTTAACAGATCCAGTAATGATAACCGGAGCTAAGCAGGATTTCAAATTACTTACCGCAGATCGTTTACAACGAGAGTATGAAGTTGGTTATTACCAAGCAGCATTACCGAAAGGATTCGAGAAAAGTACTGTGCCTACACTTATTCTTGCCGGCAAGAAAGAGCCCGGTATTGTTCATGAATCTGCCCGCATGGCATCGGCTGCTCTTCCGAATGCGAAAGCATTTTTAGTAAAAGATGCCAATCACGTATGGACTTGGAAAAAATCCAACGTGTTAAACCCATTGATTGAATCTTGGATTCAAGATCGTCCGTTACCGATGGCGGATATTGAGTCATTATAAATACTTTTGCCCAACCAGGCGCCGCAGCCGACGTGGCAAGGCGCCGCGAAAAATGGGTAAAACTGCCTTTCTTTATTTACGGTAAAATGCTTGCTGGAAAAAGTCGGGCCACGCGGCTGAGTGCCAAGCCATTGGACTGGCAAATTACTTTAGGAGTAACAACTAATGGAAGAGAAGGAAATCTTTCAAGCAAACCGAGAATCAACGACAAGAATGCGCAATGTGATTAACCAAATATTAGGAGAAGAATTCTCCATTAGCATTGGAAGTGAATGGACAATATCAATTACGTTTGCTCATTTGGCATTGTGGGATCAACGTGTCGTATTCGTGATAGAGTCAGCAATAAAGAACGGTAAATTACATGCCCCATCCTACGATGACCAATTGAATGATATATTAACCCCATTATTGAAGGCGATACCCCAAAATGAAGCTGCAAGATTGGCTATTACAATGGCTGAAAGAGTAGATAATGAATTGGAAAAATGCCCTAAAGAAATACTAGAAGAAATGAAAAAGGTGAATAGTCGATTACTAGAGAGATCGATACATAGAAATCTTCATGTAGACGAAATAGAGAATGCTATAAATAATATTCGAAAATAAAGCCGGCCCAATCCGCGGTTGGAACCGACCCTCGCCAAGAACACGCGAGGGCAGGCTCTGGCCTTTGGCCAGGAGGTAAGGCGCATAGCGTCTTTGTTGGAGTGTATTGTATACTGAACCTATATAAGCACAGCCGGCCAGGCGGCCCCCGCTTCCCCCGCTGCGCAATCATCACCACTCAAAAAACAAAACCGAGTGGTGATGCTCTCCCCATTCGCGAATTCATCGCATCGGATGATCGCCGATGCTCATCGCTCAGGGGACGGGCGCGAGGGTAGCGCGAAGACTGGCGCAACCAAAACTGCTCAAATAGCATAAGCGAGCAGTTTTGCTCCCCCCGCTCGCGAATCTATCGCACCGGAGGAGCACCGGCGCTCATCGCTCCCATCGCTCCCTCGCAAAAAGCGCGGGGCAGGCGCAAACATCCCCACTCAAAAACCAGAGTCGAGTGGGAATGCTCCGCGAGGGCAGGCGGGGGGCAGGCGCGGGGACAGGCTCAACCGCAGGACGTTGGGCAGCCTTAGAGAAGAAAGGAATCGATCAACTATGGTATCCGCTTATACATCAATCGTTTTTGCATCTGTCTTCCTTGCCATTCTATTCCTGCTTCACTTCCTGAAGCGGGAACTCGACCCAGCTTGGCGTATGGTCAGTGAATATGAGATCGGACGTTTTGGTTGGATGATGAGATTGGCATTCTTTTGTTGGGGTGCCAGTGTTCTTGCCCTCCTGATCACCATATGGCCTAATTTACAGCCAATTACTGGGACAATTAGCCGTTGGTGGTTCATCTTGATCGTGATTGCCCTGTTCGGCGCCGGAGTCTTTAAGACCGATCCGATTACTGAGGATACCAATAATAGGATCAATATCATTCATAAAATTTGCGGAGTGATTGTGATTCTTACTTTCCCAATTGCCGCGACGCTGGCGGTCCGCAGTTTGCTCCACAATCCCATGTGGTCATCATATCAAGGCGCACTGATATTCGGAATAGTCTTGGCCTGGATAGGGTTGGTTACTTATTTTGGAACCATTATCATCTCCAGGATCAAGGATCCTAAAGCTGGCGTGGCTGGTCATCCTCCTGTCTATATGGGTTGGCCGAATAGATTCAATGTGGCTACATACATCATCTGGATCATTATCGTAGCGGTGATTGCATTACAACCCTAAGGCTGCCCAACCCGCGGTTGGAACCGACCCCCGGTTCATAATCGCGCAGGTTCAAAGATCAAACCGAACCTGCGCATTCTCACGGGGGAACACCTTGGCCTTCGGATGGAATCTTCGTTGGTATGTTCTTTGGGGTTTCTGATAATATACTGGAACCCAGTCCTGCACAGCCGGCCAATCGGCTCAACCGCAGGCCGTTGGGCCATTTACTATATTCAGTAAATTGTTGATATAATATTTACGATGAAACGTAGGAAAGGGGATACTACTTTGAAAAACGGTAAGGCATTCAATTCGAAATTTATTACTGGGAAAGAGTTTGAGTTTAAAGCTATTTTAGAACGATGGGCTTCTGGTATGGAATATTATGCAATTTCTATTCCGCATGATATTACCGTGGCATTAAAAACACGTGCAGCTGTTCCAGTAAAAGTGCAAATTAATAGTTCGGATGCTTTCTTGGCTAGTTTGTTTCCAGTCGGAGAAGGCCGTCATTATTTGCGAATAAGAAATAAAATTGTCAAAGCCGTTCAAATAAAAGAGAAAGACCTAATTAAAGTAAAAATTAAAGTACGTGATAGAGAAAAAGAAATATTAATTCCGCGTGATCTACAAAAGGCTTTGAAAGAAGCTGGTGCTGAAAGAGAATTTAATGCTTTGCCTATCGGGAAAAAGAGCTATCTTCTTAGGGTTATTAATGAGGCGGTCAAGGCTGAAACTCGTGAAAAGAGAATTAAAGATGTCGTCAGAAAAACGATAAATAAATAAGTAAAATATTAATGGCCCAACCCGCGGTTGAAACCGACCCCCGCTGCATAATCGCGCAGGTTCAAAAATCGAATCGAACCTGCGCATTCTCGCGGACGTACACTTTGGCCTTCGCCCAGGAGGTTATACATAATCTTTGTAAGCACAGTCGGCCAGGCGGCCCCCGCTTCCTCCACTTCCCCCGCTGCGCAATCATCACCACTCAAAAAAAACAAAACCGAGCGGTGATGCTCTCCCCATTCGCGAATTCTTCGCATCGGATGATCGCCGATGCTCATCGCTCAGGGGACGGGCGCGAGGGTAATGCGAAGGCAGGCACAACCAAAACTGCTCAAAGATCAAAGGCGAGCAGTTTTGCTCCCCCCGCTCGCGAACCTATCGCACTGGAGGAGCACCGGCGCTTATCGCTCCCATCGCTCCCCCGCAAAAAGCGCGGGGCAGGCGCAAACATCCCCACGCAAAAACCAGAGTCGAGTGGGAATGCTCCGCGAGGGCAGGCGGGGGGCAGGCGCGGGGACAGGCTCCACCGCAGGCCGTTTGGCGGCTAAATACTTTATATAATAGTGTAATATAATATACTATCGATAAGTATAAGGATTAACTGATGTCACTAAATTGTCCTGTGTGCCACAATGATGATTCAATTCAGAAAGTATCTATTATCGTGGCCAATGGACGATCAACTGGAATTATTTCAGGATCCACAGAAGGAGTATCTTCTAAAAATGAAACATTGGAATCCAGTGGAGGAGTTATCGCGATTGGTCGGAATGCATCAGTCGGACTCGCGAGAAAGCTGTCGCCGCCAATTGGACCAATTAAAAATGAGGGGATTGGATGCAAAGGGATTTTGGCGATTGTATTGACATTTATTTTGTTTGTTATATCAATTTCATTCGTAACAATAATTCTACTCAACCTTGGACAATTGAGTAATTTATTTTCAACCTCATTGATAAATCTTGGCGGATGGATGCCTTGGATAGTTATTGGTATTGGCGGTTTCTTATTTGTTATACTACCAATAATGGGAATATTTGTGGTACAGGAGAATTATAAAGTGAGTAAAATAAATGAAGAAAAAAAGTATTTAAAGGAGAAGCAACGTTGGGATGAGGCAATGAGTAAATGGAATTGTGCCTACTACTGCCATCGAGACGGAGTAGTGTTTGATGAAAAAGGAATTACGGTATGTCAGGTAGAACAATTTAGAGAATATCTTTTCTCATGAAAAGTTCAAAGAGTATTATTTAATTGAATTTAATAAACGCCGCCCAACCCGCGGTTGGAACCGACCCCCGCCTCATAATCGCGCAAGTTCAAAGATCAAACCGAACCTGCGCACTCTTCCCCACTCCGCGGACATCACAACTCCAAAATACAAGTCGAGTTGTGATGCTTCGTGGGGACAAGCGCGGGGGCACATCTTGGCCCACCGCTTCCCCCGCTGCGCAATCATCACCACTCAAAAAACAAAACCGAGTGGTGATGCTCTCCCCATTCGCGAATTCATCGCATCGGATGATCGCCGATGCTCATCGCTCAGGGGACGGGCGCGAGGGTACCGCGAAGACAGGCACAACCAAAACTGCTCAAAGAGCAAAAGCGAGCAGTTTTGCTCCCCCCGCTCGCAAACCTATCGCACCGGAGGGGCACCGGCGCTCATCGCTCCCATCGCTCCCCCGCAAAAAGCGCGGGGCAGGCGCAAACATCCCCACTCAAAAACCAGAGTCGAGTGGGAATGCTCCGCGAGGGCAGGCGGGGGGCAGGCGCGGGGACAGGCTCCACCGCAGACCGTTGGGCGGATAGGACTAAAATAGCATTCATAGTATTACTCCGACGCATCAGTCAATCATTTACTATGATAATAGCCCAAACCATCGTCGATAGAGGCTCCAATGAATTATTTTAGAAAGCGTAAACCGACAGAGTCAACCGTGTTCCCGTCGTCAACAATAATCTCGGCTGATCTTCCTCGCCAAGGCGGAACCCTCCCTGTGTCATTAAAGGCGCATTCACAATTCATCAAGAGAGTGAATTGCAGTCAATGCGGTGCGCCCAAGTCACTCCCATCAATGACCGCCTATATTTACTGTGATTATTGCGGTGCATTAACGGACTACGATTTCCGTATTGCGAACGCCGATACAAATGCCGGGCTGAGCAACACCGTTTACCACCGCATTTACGCCACAGTACAGGGGCAGATGGATGAGGCCAAAGCGCGGGGAGATCGTGAGGAGTGCCGCCGATTGTATCGTCAGATTTATACCCAATGGCTGCGGGAGTGCCCCACCGCTGCGTCGCCCCGCGCCTATAAAGACGCGGCTTTTCGGGATCAGTTCATCGCCTATCAGGTGGAATGTTTTGTCGAAAAAGATTTCGACTCCCGGATGGTTGAATACGAATCACAAATGCAGAGGTTGGCGAATTCCTTCCAGCGCATCCCGACTCCGGGCGGAGCCTGGAGAGTGGCCGGTCCGTTTTGGCCTTATGCTGAAGCGTTTAAGAAACAGATGGAAGAGGGTTACGAAATGCTCCATGCCAAGGGCATCGATGCGCTGGATCCCGATAAGCCTCCCCCTGGAGTTCCGCTGCGGATGGAATACTCCTACTTCTGTCAGGCGTGGCTGCCCCATCTCTTGCCGGAGGATGGCGAGAAACTCTTGACGTTGTATGGACTTTCCGGTGAATATGTTGAGGCAGGGCCCCTGCAGACGGAAAGCCATAAATGCGGTTCCTGCGGGTCGGAGCTTCACACCATGCCCGGGGCGCGGCAGGTGGTTTGCGACTCTTGCGGTTACTTAATTGATGTTGGCAGCCAAGCAGTACGCTGCCAGAAATGCGACGCGCTGCTGTCTATTCCAGTTTCCGCCAACCATATTTGCTGCCCTTATTGTGGAACGGATAATTGTCGAGTCTGAATGTTGGACGCCAAAAATAGAATATCAGCCGCCTAACACGCGGCTGAGCCGCCAGACGTTGGGCGATTAAAAAGACGATCCATTTTGGAGGTGGCTATGTGTAGGAACATTAAGACATTGTTCAACTTTGAGCCACCCGCGACAAATGAGGAAATCCAGGCATCGGCACTTCAATTCGTACGTAAGCTGAGCGGGTTCAACAAGCCTTCAAAGGCCAATGAAGTAGCGTTTAACTTAGCTGTGGAGCAAGTCTCTGAGGCGGCTAGAACCCTCGTTCATTCACTAAAAACCCTGGCGCCGCCCAAAGATCGAGCGGTTGTACGGGCTAAAGCAATGGCTAAGGCTGCTAAACACTTTGCGAAGGGATGAACCTATCGCCCAACCACACGTTTCAGATGACAGCGCTGCGATCCTTGGCGAGGCAAGGATTAATAGTTTTCTTCGGCGCATATGTTTGGAACATGGAAAACGATGAGGAATTTAAAGTTTATAATATGACGCTGCCCAACCCGCGGTGGAACCGACCCGTTGGCGTGTGTTGTATACTGAACCTAATCATGCGCAGCCGGACAGGCAGCTGAAGCGCAGGCCGTTGAGCTGAGACGGGAAATAGAGTAAGAAAAGGACAAAGTGGAATGACAATAGAAAGTTTGAACTGTCCCAAGTGCGGTGCGCCGCTATCTGTCACCCCTATGCAAAGGGTCGCCATTTGTTTGTATTGCAATTCCAGCGTGCACATCACTGTTTGGTCAGAAATTACCACATCTGAAACTGGTCAGGTAACATCCCCTGCCGCAGTGATGACGGAAATCCCCAAAGAAGTGGCCGAGCGAGTGAAGCAGATGATCGTGGATGGGAAACGCGGCGCGGCCATCCAATTCTATGCCGAGAAGGCTGGTATTTCCCCGGCCGAGGCGGAGACCGCGGTCAACCAACTCATCTTTCCTTTGGTGGAAAAACTCACCGCTCATATGTCCCTGGATGTAGGTTGGATGTTAATATATTTAACGTTCCTCACCGGCCTGGCCCTGGCGTTTGCGTGGAGTATCATGCAGATGCTAAGGGTTTCCATTAAGTATGGGCTGCTGGCGGTCTTACTGGGGGGCATCCTGTATGTGGGGCTGCGCTGGTTCATTCCAAAGGTCATCTCGACATGGGTCCGTATTTACGGACGCGAAGCACACGCCCGCATTCTAAAATCGACGGCGATCCGGCCATTGCGCAAACGTGGGATGTTAGTTTTGCTGTTGATGGAAGTGCAACCGGTAAACGGCGAACCGTCTTTTCAGAGTGAGGAAAGTTTCCTGTTCTACCTCGAGTCTTTACCCAAGGTGCAGCCGGGTAATGTCGTTCGGGTACGTTACGCACGCGGCGGGCTGAATCGCGTCGATATCCCGTCGCCCATCGAGATACTGGAGACTGGTAAGTAACCAAGCGAATGGGCAAGTCCCATCGCATGGCGTCGCACATCCCCAGCCTGTACAACGCCCAACCCGAGGTTGGACCGACCCTCGCCAAGAACACGCGAGAGCAGGCTCCGGCATTCGGCCAGGAGGTAAGGCGCATGGTGTCTTCGTTGGTGTGTGTTGTATACTAAATCTATATATGCACAGCCGGCCAGGCGGCCCCCACCTGCGAATTCTTCGCATCGGAACCCTCGCTCCGAAATCATCACCGCTCAAGGTTCAGAAACGAGCGGTGATTCTTCGCGAGGGCGGGTTCCACCGATGCTCATCGCTCGGGGGACAGGCTCAACCGCAGACCGTTGGGTGGCAAAATAGGCCGAATGCTTGTGACAGCAATCTCCCTACTGCCTATGGGCTTGCAAAGCAGACACAGCCACACCGCTAAGTCAAAAGTGATATGGAAATTAATATGAATAACAGAATATCCACTTTTCTGACGGCACTCATCGGCTTGATATGCGGCTTATTCTTCATCTATTTACTCTTTTTTGCCCATACAAGAACTGTGCGCAATGACGTAGTGCAAGGTTTCTTCATCGGCTTCGGGCTGTCGTTTGTCTCGGCCCAAATTTACGCGAGGATCAAGACTACGAAGGTCAACGGCTGGCTCACCATGTGCGGATGCGGCAAGCCCGGAAATGGCATGATGTTCAGAGCCGCGTGCGCTCAAATATTTCCCGGCCCGATAAACGTACCGCAGGAGGCGATGTATTGGACGACGTCCGGAGATGACGCGGGTCATACGCTCTCCGGAAAGCACGACTACATCATTCACTTCCCGCCGGGCGGTCTTCCACCGAATAATGCCTTCTGGTCGCTGACGATGGGCGATGCGCAAAATCGCTTTGTGGCGAATCCGATCAATCGGTACAGCGTCAGCGATCGCTCTGGACTCGTGCCGAACGCCGACGGCTCCGTTGACATTTACCTTCAGAACGCCGCTCCGGCAGGCCATGAATCCAACTGGCTGCCCGCGCCTGCAGGCAACTTCATACTCTGGCTGCGCGTATATGTGCCAGGTCAAGCCATTCTCAACGGCGAGTATGCGGTACCGCCGGTGGTCGAGGTGTAATTATGGAGCATTTGCTTTTATTCGGTTCGGTCATGGTCGCGTCATGGTTCCTTTTCACCTATTATTGGCCACGCATGATGCTGTCCGTATACAAGAGAGCGATCCTCGTTAAAGGAGGGGGCGACGGCCCCATCCCGGTCAATACGCTCTATACGGAACCCCAAGCACTTTTTGCGGATCCCCTCCACGCGCCCGCTTCGGCCTCAAAATTGATGACTACTGGCGTGAACCACGACACGCTCGCAACGGTCGGCTGGCTCAATCTCTCCAAAGGACCGCAAGTCCTGCACGTGCCGGATATGGCCGGCCGCTACTACAGCGTGCAGTTCACCGATCCGTCGAACAACACTATTTTTGCCTACGTCGGCAAGCGCACCACGGGAACCGAGGCCGGCGATTACCTGATCAGCGGTCCCGGCTGGAAAGGACATGTGCCGGGCGGCATAACGCAGATATCCTCGCCGAACAATGCGGTGCTCGTTCTCGGACGAGTGCTCGTGGAAAACGACAACGACTTGTCGACGGCTTATGATCTTTCGAAGCAGATACAACTAACACCGCTAAGCGGCTGGCAACACAGCCAGTAGCACATAAATACTGACATTGATCCTTTGTTTATTTACGTAATAAAATTATCAATAAAAAATAAGGGCGGCCCCAAAATGGGTTGCAGCGCATTCGGCCTTCGCGCTTGGGTTTTCGTTGGTATGCTCTTCGGGGGCGGACTCGGTATAATGAATGCAGTTCTGCGCAACCGGCCAAACCACGGAGCGCCCACCTAGTCCTGCACAGTCGGCCGGGCAACTGAAACGCAAGCCGTTGGGCGTTTTTCAAAATAGGAGAGGAAGATGCAAATGATAGTAGTAAATGGAAAATCATATTCAAGTATTGATGATATGCCGCCTGAAATTCGAAAAATATATCAAGAGATTGCGGGTATATTAGCTGATAATAATAAGAATGGAATCCCGGATATCTTGGAGAGTAATTCTGAGACTAATATACAGAATATTTCAATTAATTCAGGTGGAGCCACCATTATAAATACAGATGGGAAGATATTCACAAATGTTTCTGAACTGCCTCAAGAGGCGCAAGATAAATATAGGTTTGCAATGGCAAAATTGGGTCAAGTCTTCAGCGATAAAAATCAAAATGGCATACCGGATGCAGTAGAAAATGTCCAACCGATGTTGATAGATACTGATATTAAAATAATTGATGGGAAAATTATTCCTATTACGTCATCACCAAAAATAATTACTTCGGTTATTGAATATGATGAATCTCGAAGTAGAAGATGGATAATATTGGGTTTATTGCTTGTAATACTCATAGGTCTAGCACTGGCAGGATCCATTTTATTAATTCCTCTTTTGAATGGCAATTATGCAAGATTACATTTATAAGAACACTCTTATATAAATCGTTTCATGATAATGAAATCGAAAACGCCCAATCCGCGGTTGGAACCAACTCTCGCCAAGAACACGCTGGGGCAGGCTCTGGCCTTTGGCCAGGAGGTAAGGCGCATGGCGTCTTCGTTGGTGTGTGTTGTATACTGAACCTATATTTGCACAGCCGGCCAGGCGGCCCCCGCTACCTCCGCTTCCCCCGCTGCGCAAGCATCACCACTCGAAGAACAAAACCGAGTGGTGATGCTCTCCCCATTCGCGAATTCATCGCATCGGATGATCGCCGATGCTCATCGCTCAGGGGACGGGCGCGAGGGTACCGCGAAGACAGGCGCATACAAAACTGCTCGAAGAGCAAAGGCGAGCAGTTATGCTCCCCCCGCTCGCGAATCTGTCGCACCGGAGGAGCACCGGCGCTCATCGCTCCCATCGCTCCCCCGCAAAAAGCGCGGGGCAGGCGCAAACATCCCCACTCAAAAACCAGAGTCGAGTGGGGATGCTCCGCGAGGGCAGGCGGGGGGCGGGCGCGGGTGAAGCATACAGATCCCAGTCCGGCAAACCCGGCCAAGCGGCTCACGCGCCAGACCGTTGGGCGGCCAAAAGTACCGAAAGGAGACCGCGATGAGAAACGTGCAGGCGTTACCTGAGACGAAAGGTGTTATGGTGAAGCTGCTGGCAGTGCTTGACCTTGGCCCTGAAATCGAGGGCATGGCGGGGCGCCAACTGCGGATGCGACTAGTGACTTTCGATCCTGGAGGCGTCTTCGGCCCAATTCACGACCATAAAGACAGGCCGGGCATGGTCTACATACTGCAAGGGACGATCACTGACCATCGAAATGGAGCAGCTAAGGAGTATGGGCCGGGAGTGGGCTGGCCCGAGGATAAGAACACCACGCACTGGCTTGAGAATAGAGGAACGACGCCGGCGGTGGAGATCTCAGCCGATATAGTCAGTCAACAGTAAGCTCAGGCCCGTCAGTTAACCCGGCCGCCGCCTAACAACGCGCTCCAGCGGACTCATCGTCAGCCACTCTCTTACTCTTTTCCTTTCAGATTTAATTCCACGGCTGCACGGATGAGGTTCTTCAAGGCTCTTTCGTTTATTCTCTCACCTTCATGAATGTCAATCGCACGCCTTACGGTTCCATCTTGTGTGAAAAGTTTATCCGGATCCTTCAAGGTTTTCCCCTTGGCGAATGTCATTTTGACGTGGTCTTTGTAGGTTTCACCAGTGCATATCAAACCATTATGGGACCAGGCGGGAGTTCCCCATTTCCATTCTTCGACAATCTGCGGATCAGCTTCTTTAATTATCTCGCGTATCTTCGCGAGCATTATTCCGCGCCAATCATCCAATTCCTTGATCTTTTTACTGATTAGCGCAGATGGAAGAATATTTCCTGTCTGGGTTTTCTTTGTATTAGCCATCCATATCCTCCTCGTAATTAATATGTCAACAATAATTATCCTACAGTAAATATATATATTTTTCGTTTGTGACACAAAATGATTAATTGGAATCCAAAGGTTAAAAAAAGAGCAGATATTCCTGTGATTTATTGAATATCAGAAGGTTTGGTCGGGTGTTTCAAATAAAAAAATTATTGGATATTAATAAAACTAATGTTCTACTCCTCGCCCGAAGCGCGGTTGGAACCGACACCGGCTTTATCATCGCGCAGGTTCAAAGATCCAATCGATCCTGCGCATTCTTCCCCACGCCGCGGACATCACAACTCCAAATACAAGCCGAGTTGTGATGCTTCGTGGGGACAAGCGCGGGGGCACACCTTGGCCCCCGCTTCGCAGTCAAAATTGCTCAAAGTTCAAAGGCAAGCAGTTTTGCTCCCCCCGCTCGCGAACCTATCGCACCGGAGGGGCACCGGCGCTAATCGCTCGGGGGGCAGGCGCGGGGGCAGGCTTCGGCCGGGAGGGAAGGCGGTTGGCATCTTCGATGGTGCGTGTTGTATACTGAGCCTAAATAAGCACAGCCGGCCAGGCGGCCCCCGCTTCCTCCACTTCCCCCGCCGCGCAATCATCACCACTCAAAGAACAAAACCGAGTGGTGATGCTCTCCCCATTCGCGAATTCTTCGCATCGGATGACCGCCGATGCTCATCGCTCAGGGGACGGGCGCGAGGGTATCGCGAAGGCAGGCGCAACCAATAATGCTCAAAGAGCCAAAACGAGGAGTTTTGCTCCCCCCGCTCGCGAACCTATCGCACCGGAGGAGCACCGGCGCTCATCGCTCCCATCGCTCCCCCGCAAAAAGCGCGGGGCGGGCGCAAACATCCCCACTCAAAAACCAGAGTCGAGTGGGGGATGCTCCGCGCGGGCAGGCGGGGGACAGGCGCGGGGACAGGCTCCACCGCAGGCCGTTGGGCGCTGAAGGGAGATTGATTTGAGCGATGAAAGATTATGAACCAATAATGAGTTTTGGGGATGATGTTTCCGCGAAGTATCGCGACTATAAAGCGCGGTGACGAGGTCGCAGCAGTCGAGTTCTTGGCTCAGTTGGCTGACTGTGGCCCCGTTTTGGAACTTGCCATTGGCACCGGGCGGATTGCTTTGCCACTCGCCGCTCGCGGTATTCGTGTCGATGGTATCGATATTTCAACCGCTATGATTGACCAGTTGCGGGCTCAACCTGGGGGTGACAAAATCTTCGTCGTAATTGGCGACTTTGCGGATGTACCGGTGTCTGGTGCCTACCGCTTGATCTATCTGGTGTGGAATACGCTGTTTAATCTGCTAACCCAGGAAGATCAAGTCAAATGTTTTCTGAATGTTGCCAACCATCTCACCGAGGATGGCACTTTTGTCATTGAGGCCTTAGTGCCCGCCTTTCTGTACCGACTGCGAAATGACCAATATGTCGAAGCGGAAGCCATTGAAGTCAATGAGGTTCGGCTCGATGTGCTTCGGCATGACGCGGGAAAGCAAATGATTGAGGAGAGCCATATTTCCCTATCTTCCTCGGGAATCCACCTGAATCCGGTGGTTCAGCGTTACGCCTGGCCCAGCGAACTTGACCTGATGGCAAGAATCGCAGGGTTGCGACTGAAGAACCGTTGGGGAGGCTGGAGGCAGGAGCCATTCAACTCCGATAGCAGCATGCATGTATCTGTTTACGGACGCTGATCAAGAGTGCGCCCAACAAGCGCATGCCCTCGACCCCATACCGCTCTATTTTCCAAAGGTCATGCGTTCGTGAAGGCACTTGTAATTGGCGGTAGTCTTGCTGGCCCGGAGTCGGGCGATGCGCGGCGTTGGGCCGATCAAGTTTTCTTGGTAGTCAACAACAACAAGTTCAACAATCCCAACCGGATGTTATGGGCACAATCAATTCCTTGCTGGACGCAAACAAAGACGGCTCGGCCGTAGATGATATTTTGGGGATGGCGGGCAAACTGTTTGGTAATCAATAGCATTAATTATCGAACCAGCGATTGATAGTCCAACCGGCGATAGAATAGTGCACCGCCGGTTGGACTATTCTTTATATGCCCACGTTAAGCACTGAATTGAAGAAAAATAAATATTAATTCAACAGGCCCAACCCGCGGTTGGAGCCGATCTGGCCTTCGGCCGGGTCTTCGTGGGTATGCTTTTCGGCGGTGAATAAGTATAGTGATCCAGATCTTGCACAACCGGTCCATCGGCTGAGCGCCATAACGTTGGGCGTTTTGAGTTCTAAGAGAATATTAACAAATATAAGTATATATTACGATTTGTACAAGAAAAGACGCATTCCATTAGGGTGTTTTGTGATTCATTAATTGAAAAGTCAGTATAAGGAGGTTTCTATGAGCACAAAGAAGGACATTCAGAAGCCCGCCCAGAGCACCGACTCGAACAACAGGAAGTCCGGCGGATTCACGGATGAGGAACGAGCTGCGATGAAGGAGCGCGCCCAAGAGCTGAAGGCGGCCGAGCGCGCGAACAAGGACAAGATGGACGGGGAAAGCGACGTGCTGGCGAAGATCGCCGCGATGAAGGAACCGGATCGCGGTATGGCCAAGCGGCTCCATGCCATCATCAAAACCAGCGCGCCGACCCTCTTGCCGAAAACCTGGTACGGGATGCCCGCGTATGCCAAGGACGGCAAGGTCGTCTGCTTCTTCCAAGGCGCGCAGAAGTTCAATACGAGGTACGCGACGTTTGGCTTCAGTGACGCGGCGAACCTCGACGAAGGCGCCCTCTGGCCTGTCGCCTTCGCGCTGAAGGAGTTGACCGCCGCCGAAGAGGCGAAGATCGGCGCGCTCGTGAAGAAAGCGGTGAGATGAGTGGACTGATCTCACCACTGGCCAGCCCCCAGGACCGGATCGCCGGTCGGGACAAGGCTTTTCCGCGTGATGAGAACGGGCAAAAGGCCGACGCTTCAAGACGAGATCATTAAATTTATGTTCGACACACCCGAGCGGTACCAAATTGATGAAGCCGATGGCGCTATTTACTTAATCATGCCATATCGAAAACAATGGTATCAAATCATGAGCCTGATTATTGGAATATTGGCGAGTGGATGCATTATGGTTCCCATTATTATTATTTTATATGCAAGTGGAATGGCCTATGCGCTAAATAAGGAAAACCCGGTTGCATTGATAATCCCATTTATGATTTTATTAATTCTTCTGCTATTCTCATATGTAGAAATAAATTGGCAGTTGAAAGGACGGGAGTTGATCACTATTACTGATGAATATGTTCACATACGACATCAGATATATGGTTTCGGAGTTACAAATAAAATACCCGCAGAAATAATTTCTGGAATTCACCTGTCAAAACAAAATGATCTATTCCATTCATTCTGGACAAGAAGAAGCTCGGCTTTCTGGAGTTTTACACGCGGACGTGTTTCCATTACTGGCGGACATACTTTCTTGGGAGAAGCCCAAACTTATCGCTTTGGATCTATTCTCAATGAAGAAGAATCGAATCACATCGTAGAAATTATCTTAAAACGATTCCCAAGATATAAATCCAAACTGAGTGAAAAAATCTAAAAAGTAATTAATTATGACCCAACCGGGCGCCGCAACGGATTTGGCCTTCGGCTGGAGTCTTCCTCGGCATAGCCCTCGATGGATGAATCGGCATAATGTGTATAGTCCTGCGCAGCCGGCCCCGGCCCGCCTCGCCGGAGCGGGCAAACGGCATCCGCTACGCTTACAAAACCGCTCCAAGAGCAAAGGCGGGCGGTTTTGCTTCCCTCGCTTCGCAACCATCCCTGTTTATAAAGCAAACTCAAACAGGGATGCTGCGCGAGGGCGGGCGCGAGGGTTACGCGGGGCACACTGGACCGCAAGCCGTTGGGCGAAATTAATAACCTAATTGGATGCAATGCCGTATACAATATTATTCAAAGGCAGTGTATGGTAAATAATCATTTAAACAGGCAATAATTCATAAATTCCATAATAAAGGAGAAGACATGAATTTTCGAAATTGGGCCATTATTCTTGCTCATGCATTCATTGGTTGGGCGTTATGCGCTGCAGTAATGGGAATAGGAATGGCGACAGTTGGCGAAGGAAAAGCTCTGATCATTCATTTACTTGCCGCTCCAATCTTCTTTCTCATTATATCTTCCGTGTATTTTAGAAAGTTCCATTACACATCACCTTTACGGACAGCAATAATATTTCTTCTGTTTATAATGGGAATGGATTTCTTTGTGATCGCATTAGTCATTATGCGCAGTTTGGTTATGTTCACCGGCATGAATGGATTTATTGGTACCTGGCTGCCATTTACTTTAATATTCCTGACAACCTGGATAACGGGAGCATTAATGAATCGCAAGGGATCCATTAAAAAATAATTCACCCGGCACGCGCATACAGCCGGATTAGCCTTCGGGTGGAGTCTACGATGCTATGTTCTTCGGCCCGGGAATCGGTATAATGAACCGGGTTCTGCGCGGTCGGCCAGGCCGCCTCCGCACGCGAGATCTTCACACCGGCACCCCCGGTGCCGGGACCATCCCCACTTAAAAAACCAGAGGCGAGTGGGGTTGCTACCCCCACTCGCGAAGTCTTCGCACAGGAAGATCGCTGGTGCTCATTGCCCGGGGGGGGCAGGGCGGGGGGAAACCCCCGCTTCGAATTCAAGCAGTTTTGATTCCCTCGCTTCGCAACCATCCCTGCTTATAAAGCAAACTCAAGCAGGGATGCTGCGCGAGGGCGGGCGCGAGAGTCCTGCAGGGCAGGCTGGACCGCAAGCCGTCGGGACGGGGAAACTATGAATCGAATAAAACTATTTCTCTTTTCCTTCGCCTTCTTCGTTTTCAGCTGCGCTGTATTCTTTGCTTATTTGGAAAATGGCAGTAATAATTATTTCTGCGAAGCAGGATCACGAGATATTCAAATAAAAGTTTGTAATACAAATTATTATCCTGTAAATGGAAAGAAAGTAAAAATATTAAATGAATTAATTGAGCAAAAAGCAGCCGGTATAAATCCCGATCGTACTGAATTAATGAGTGCAGTTATTTTCGCGCCATATGAAGATATGCCCGGATTAAATGGTGTATTCTGCAATAATAATATTATTGTCCGATCCGACTTGGGTGAAGAGGGCAAGTCATTTGTGGCGCGGCATGAATTGGATCATGTATTTCAGTGGGCTTATGTTGGAAATGATTGCACGCGCAGCGAGTTTTGCGCGACGATGAATGCGGCTATGGAGTATCCAAGCGGTTTCATCGAGACAATAATTTCCTCTTTAATCGTTTCGTATAAGGAAACACCGGATAAACAATGCTTTTTATTTACTAGTTGGAAAATATTCCGTGTTTATATATTACCCTAACTCGGCATGCGCATGCAGCCGATACCCTCCCCGCTTTGCAAGCAAGGCGCTTCGGTTTTTGGAAGCGCCTTGCTTGCAAAGCGGGGGCAAGGGGTGGCGTCCGGGCCGGTATGCCGAGGCGGGCCGACCCTGAGCTATTTGGCGATTGTGGAGGTTCTGGAGAATAATCCCCCGGCAAGAATATTCTGTCTGAAATTCAAAATTATTCGGAAGGATCTGCGCCGGGAACGATGGAATAAACGATGTAAAAATCATCGCGGTAAAGCATTTCCACATTTGGACAACCGTCCAAAGATCCATTCTTCGGCATGACGATATGGGTAATGCCTTCGACCCGCAAGGAACCCAAGGTATCGCAGTTTGGGTTGCGATAGAAATCCTTGGCGACCAGATTGCGCCTGTACCATTCCAGGACATCGTCGGCGCGATAGGGAATGGATTTATCGTCGATAAAAACCGGCGCGCCCGTCACCAACCGGAAATTCTCCATTTTTACCGGGATAAGGAATACCTGATCCGAAGCACGGATGCTTTCCACAAAAGCCATCATCGGCCGCTCCGGTTGTTTCCTTTGGTTCGAGAAATCCAAATAGGACCGGGCGATTCCTGCCAGCAGCAAGCCTGCTACGAGCATCCCGCCCGCAAGGCGAAGCGCATTTGGAATCGTATCTTTCTGCAGAGCCGGCCTTTCCACGAGCCAGGCGACGATCCTGCCCAGGATGGCCACGCTGGCAAGCGGAACGATATAGATGGAAATGCGCCAGGGAAAAATCAGGGCCAGGCTGTCGCTGTTCAGAGCGATCTGAGTCAGGGTTAATGCGATGGCAGTCAGGGTGGAGATCAATACAATGGGGAACAGCCGGGTTTTGCGAACCAGGAACAATCCCAAAGCCACGATGCAAAGCTGCGTTATCGTGGTGGTGTCAAACCAGGCGCTTACGACCGCGTGATGGGGGATCCGATAGTGAGCCAGAATATCCTGTGCCTGCGTGGTGCTTGCGGACGGCATCGCGGCGAAATTCAAATAAACATAACCGAGGATTGGCAAAACGGAGATGAAGGCCGCCGCACCCGTGAGGAGCAAACGGCGAATTTCCGCCGGCCGTTCCTGGGGCGGAACATGGATGGCGTCAGAGACCATGATCCACAGGTAGGCGGCCGTCAAAGCGGCGGCACTCAGCAAGTAGGTGGGATGAATGGTCGCCGCCAGCACTGCGCTGAGCACAGCCATCAGCGGCTTTTTCCGAAGGAAAAGGGCTATGGATAAGGTCAGAAACACGCCGAATACACTTGGTTCGAGCACGGTGCCGAGGATCCGCTGACCCGCGACACCGCCCTCCAGAATGTACGGCCATTCCGCCCCGATAAGACGGGAAAAACCGAAACGCAGAAGAGCGGAATGGGCTAGCAGGAGAAGAACCAGGAGAAGAAAAATCCCCGACTTAGTTCGGCGAAGATTAAAAACACCGGCGGCGATGGAAAGAGATGCATACAGATATACACCCATTAGAAGCGCATAATAGAAATAGAAAGGAATATTCGTGTGGAAGACGCTTTCGGTGAGCCAGACTAGCGCACTAAAAACCGGAGTAGGGTCTGCGGTATTGGCCAGCCAGTCTTTTTGCAGGAATCCATAACCGGAGGTCGCCAGGCCGTGAAGAAAGTATTGATTTTGATTCGAAGAGTAGAGGGGAAATTGAGTGTAGACGAGCGCGAACAATAGGGAAAGAAACAGGAAGCCCGCGATGCGGCGCGGGATTTTCCACCCGGGAGAGGGCGCTTTATTTCTGGTTTCGACAAGATTGTGATTATCGAAATTGTGTGTTGGCAAGGTATTACCTGAATTAATTGGCTTGATTTCCGGCCGATGCTCTACTTATTCTATCGTAATGATTCAATCCATTCAACCCGCGTGTAGAATGGGCCTCCAGGTTTACCGGGCGCATGCAGCCGATTTGGCCCCCCCGCTTCGCAATCGAATTCGCGCAGACTCGAAGAACAGTTCGAACCGGAGCTCTCCTCGGAGGCAGGCCCCCGCTCCGCAGACATCACCACTCAAAGAGCAAACCGAGTGGTGATGCTTCGCGAGGGCAGGCTGAATCGCAATCCATTAGCCCGCTTCAAAATCGTAAAAATTTGCATTATGATTAACCACGGCTGAAGACCAACATTGGGTAAAACCCTTTGAGAAGGTGATACATGCCAGTTAAACATAAGCTGGGTTTGATTTTCGTAGTGCTGGGGATGGTGTTGTTGGAAGGTTGTACATTATCTCTCGCGCCGGTGTCCCCGGATGGGGCGGCCATTTCCAGCGATTTTTCTTCCCCCGGCCGCTGGGAAGTCATCCGCCGGATAGATTACAGCAGGATACCAGCGATAAACCTTAAGGGAGATATCGGCCCCGCTTACCTTGTTTACGTGGTGACCCTGGCCGGTTTTCACACCGAAAGTTACGGTATCACCGCGGGGGCCGATGATGACGTGCGCTATACCACGGACGGCGGCCAATCCTGGACCAAGGCCGGCAATGCCCTGTTCTGCCGGCATGGATTGGAGATCGTGGATGAAAAAGTTGCCTGGCATTGCGGGAATGGCGGTGTTCGCGTCTCCACCGATGGCGCGAAAACCTGGCAGACTGTGGCGTCTTTCGACTGTTCTAATATGAGTTTTTTGGATGCGCAAATCGGGTGGACCGCTTCGACCTTTATCCTGCGAACAACTTCCGATGGCGGCGCCCGTTGGGCCACCATGACCCTGCCGCCGGACGTGAAGGGTATTGCGGCGATCGCGCTCCGGACGGCGAGCGACGGTTATATCCTGGATACGGGCGGCAATTTATTTGTCACCACCGATGGGGGCGGGAGCTGGCAAGTGCATTCCCTTGGTTTGAAACCGGGCGAAAAGATGCTCTCTTCGGTGGGGTCGCCGCTGGCCGCGATGCGCTTTTTGGATGCCAGGAATGGCATGGTGGTTTTCGATCTCGAGGATAAAACCGTTTGGTTCGCCATTACGGCGGATGGCGGCCAAAGCTGGCAAAGGGCCGAGATACCTGAATTGCGGGACCGGGCTCAATACTATCATTTGTTCCTGGCGCATAACGGTAATTTGTTGACCGCCACCAACGACCTTAACTATGGCACCAACGCGGTCAGCATTGTGTTTCGCTACCGGCAACTCTAGTTTCGATGGACGCGAGTCAAATTGCACAATATCGATATCAGAAATTAAACCCATTCCATGTTATCCAAGTCCGGCCGCTGAATCGCAGGCGTTGGGCAGCGACTCTATTTTCGGATCGGGAAGGCATATGGATTGAGAAGATGGATTAATCTTTTTTAAAAATTATGGAATCCAATACCATGGTGGATATGCTCTTCAGCGGTGGATAATGTATACTGATCCCCGCACAACCGGCCGAGCGGGTGGGCGCCGGTCGTCGGGGGCTTGTTTCCATCACGTGGACCCGGCACCACAGGACTCAACCATGAGAACCGCAATTCTATTGATGTTGTCGCTGACATTAAGCGCATGCGTTGGCCCCGCCGCTTCACCGGGAACGCCAATGCCTTCGCAGACCTCTGAAGCCGAAACGCAAAGTAAACCTACTGCCTTGCCACAACCCGAAACACTCCCTGCATCCGAAAAGCAGCCCTACGCGCTCGGAATCAGCCTGGAAGCCAACTCTTACGGTTCGCGCGCCTTCGCCAATATCTTCAAAATCGATGCGCGCGTCTGGGTTCCCGGAACGATGGACCTGGGCCCCGTGGATGGACAAGGGATGCCAGTCAGCGATTTTGACCTGTACGCGCTGGATGGCGCCTATATCCGCGAAACTTCAGGATTCAACGGGACCTACACGCTGTACTTCAACGGGCTGGCGGATATCCAAGTGGACGGCGGGACATTGCAGAACCAACACTACGATGCCGCGCGCAACCTGACTACCGCCCTGCTGGTCGTTACCGAGTCGTATCCAACCATCATCTTTCGGTTCCGCAACACCCAACGCACCCCCGAGAGCGATGTCCATACGGGCGTGACCGGGTTAAAACTGATGCGCCCCATCCGCATTGGCGGCAGCGAGAGCTACCCTCCGGACGCGGTCTTCACCGCCGAATATCTGAGATTGCACGCGCGCGGCGAAGTCCTTCGCTTTATGGACTTCACTTCCACCAACGGGAATGTCCAACACGAGTGGGCGGACCGCAACACTCCGGATGACCTGACCTTCTACGGCGAAGCCCCCGGTTACGGATGGCAGGGCAAAGGCGCTCCCTGGGAATATGCCATTTTGCTGGCCAACACGCTGGATAAAGACATCTGGATCAACATTCCCACCTTCGCCAGCGACGACTATGTGGTGCAACTGGCCGACCTGCTTTCCACAACCCTTGAGCGGGATCGCAAGATCTACGTCGAGTATTCCAACGAATTGTGGAATTTCAGCTTTCCGCAGTGGACCCACATGCAGGAGTTGGTGGACCGGGATTTGGCCGGTAACCCGCAGACCAGCATCAACTTTGACGATAAGGTCAAAAGCAACGGCGGCGAAACCGACTACGGCCAGGGCGTGCCGCGCTACTGGGCGCGGCGGGTGATGGAGATAAGCGATATCTTCCGCGTCCGCTTCGGCGACGACGCCATGTTAAGCCGCGTCCGCCCGTTGTTCGAGACGCAAGCCGCCTGGCAGCACTGGCTTACGACCGGCTTGATCTTCCTGGATAGGTACTACAACAACGCCGACGGCGCGGCCCATGTAAGCGCCCCGCGCCCGGTCAACGCCTACATCTGGGGCGGTGGCGGATCCGGATACATTCACGGGATGCCCGAAGGGCTGGTCGGTGACCCGAACGTCACCGTGGATGAAATATTTACCGCATACGATCAAGCTTGGCCGGAGCACTACCGCACGATGGCAGCGGATGTCTATTGGCTTTCGGCGTTTGGCTTGAAGCGCGTTGCCTATGAAGCTGGTCCGGGTTTGGACGATTTTGCCGATGGGGACAGCGCCGTCCAACGGGCCCAAATCGACCCGCGCATGGAATCTGTTTACCGGCGCACCGCAGATACATTTTTTATGGCGGGCGGCGATTTGTACCTCACATTTCTGGGCGTCAACCTGACGCATGGGCTGGTTCCCTACGATGCGGTCATTGGCTCACAGCCAACTCCCAAACTAAATGCCTTCGATGGCCTGCTGGCGTCAACAGGGCGGCCCGCGCCCACTGTCGGTTACCCGGTACCGGGGATCATGTCCGGCGGGCGCTACCACATCCGCGAAGACGGCTGGAGTACCGGCGATCACGATGGCCCCATCCGGCTGGAAGGAGCCTATGCCTGGGCAAGTTACACAATCAATGCCGGGACGGCCGGCCGGTACGGCATCACACTCGATACCGCCAACAGCGAAGGCGGAAAGGCAACCCTGTGGGTGGATGGTGCAGCCGTTAAAACCGGGCTGGATTGCCCCAATGGAGGCGCAACCGAGTCCATTACTGTGATTTTGGCTCCCGGCGTTCATGCCGTCCGTGTGCAAGCCGGCACCCGCGGCTTCGATTTGAATAAAATCCGCGTATCCTTTATTGCACCCGACCCGCGGCTGCAGGCGAACCCCGATAAAACCACCCGAGGGCAGGCTTTGACCGACCGGCGTCGAATAAATGTCGATTTAGGGTTTTTACTTTTAGGATAGAATGATTCTTGGATCTGGAACGAGGCCAAGAAAAGCGAAGGGGAGCCGGGGCGGACAGAGCCGCCAGCCGTTGGGCGGGTCTGGATAATCACCAATGAGTTGGAATACCATTGGAGATATATATTATGCCGTCTCCGGAAAGTAATGGCGAGGTAGATGGCCGCAGGACGTTGGGCGCTAATGGGTTAAGAGGGATGTCTCATCGCTTCCCTTTGCCCGGTACTTCGCCGGTAATCACAGCGGAGCAATAATCCACAGAATTGAAATGACCAACGACGCAAAACGCAGGGCGATGGTTCTCCTATTGTTGACCGTTATTGCGGCGGCGTGGATCGGCGCGGCATTGTCCCGGCTCGAATTCCAGGCCGGAATTCCGCTTCCGGGCGTGGGGGATTCCCAGGTGAAGATTCCGGAGGATGAGGCGCCGAAGATTTTTATCTCCATCGGCGGGATCCTAAAAATAGCGTTGGTGGTCGTTCTGATCCTGGCTGCGGTTTATGCCGGGTTCAAGTTCCGGAAAAAAATTCCATGGCGGGAGATCCTGGCGCCCGCCCTGTTCACCCTCACTTTTTCGATGATCGCGATATTCCTTCTGTTCATCCTGCAGGGAGTGGTCGTTACTTTCGACCCCCAGGCGCCGGAAATCCTCATGCCGCAAACCGTAATCGAACCCCAGCCGCTCGGTCCCATCAATACCGGCCTGACTTGGGTGGTGTGGATCGGCCTGGCGCTCGTATTGATCCTTATCGGAGTTCGGCTCTTTTTCTGGCCGCGCGGAATTACCCGGTTACCGGACGCCGTGCAGGATGAGGCGGAACAGGCGATTCGCGCGCTGCAAACCGGTTCGGATGTTCGGAGCGTGATCGTGCGTTGTTACCGCCAGATGAGCCGGGCGCTTCAAAAGGAACGCGGCATCCGGCTCGAGGAGACCATGACGGCCCGGGATTTCGAGAGTTTGCTGGAAGCCCGGGGCATCCCGCAGGCTCCGGTTCATCAACTGACCCGGCTTTTCGAAGGGGCCCGCTATGGATACCGGCAACCCGGTCCGGAGGACGAACGCGAGGCGTTCGATTGTTTGAACGCGATCGTGCAATCCGGCCGCGCCGCGGGAAAGCCGGATTGAGATGAGCCTTCCCCGGCGTTCCGCCCTGTTGATCCTCCTGCTGGGAACGGCCCTATTACTGGTGTTCTTCTTCCGCGGTTTCATTTTGGATAACTTCGTCCGGCCGCTTTCGCTTTTGGTTTGGTTGTTTGGGCGCACCGTCCTGAGCCTCGACCAGATGATTTATTGGATCTTGTTGATCATTTCGATCATGCTCTATGCGTTCTTCCGGAATTTCAGAAGATCCCCCAATGCCTCGTTCACCCCTTCACCGGATTCCAACACCACCCTGGAAAAAATCAACCATTGGCGGATTGTAATTCCGCTGACCATCGACGAGATCGATTCGCCGAATATCCTCAAGCAGAATCTGGGGAAAATGCTGACCGTGATCTATACGTCCCGGGAGCCGGAGTCCGCGCATTGGGAAGTCGATGAAGCGTTGCGGCAGCGCCGGATTCCCATCCCCGAATCCATTTACGGTTTTTTGTTTCCGGCCGAGCCGGCCGCGGAGGCCCCGTCCCTCCTCCGGATGGCGCAGGATATCCTGCGGGCTCCCGGCAGGCTGGCCCGCCGGTGGTCGGGCCGCGAGACGGCCGGGTATTACCGATCGATCGAAGAAGTTCTCACGTATATGGAATCCTTGATGGAGAAAAAACATGACGACAAACCCTTCGGCACCCATCCGCATTGAACAGGTGGCCGATCTCTCGGCGCGGGTCATCCGGGAAGTCGAAAAGGCGGTCATCGGGAAGCACGACGTGCTCACCCGGATGATGGCGGCGTTTCTCTCGTCCGGCGGCCACATCCTGCTGGAAGATAATCCGGGTCTGGCCAAAACCCTGATGGCCAACAGCTTCGCCGCCGCCCTGGGGCTGGGATTCAACCGCATTCAATTCACTCCGGATTTGCTGCCCGGAGACATCACCGGCGGATACGTGTTCGACAGCAACCAAAACAAATTCCAATTGCGCAAGGGGCCGCTGTTTACCAATATCCTGCTGGCGGACGAGATCAACCGGGCGTCGCCCAAAACCCAATCCGCCTTGCTGGAAGCCATGCAGGAGTACCAGGTGTCCCTGGAAGGGGAAAGCCTTCCCCTGCCCAAGCCGTTTATCGTGATCGCCACCCAAAATCCGATCGAGTACGAGGGAACATTTCCGCTTCCGGAGGCCCAGCTCGACCGGTTCATGGTGAAGCTCTCGGTCGGATACCCAAAACCCGAGGAGGAGGATGAGATCCTGAAACGGCGGGCGGAGCGCAGGCAGGATAAAGTCGAATTGCAGGCGGTGATCACGCCGGAAACGTTCTGCGCCATGCAGGCGGCCGTCGAGGAAGTCTATATCAACCCGGACGTGCGGCGGTATATGGTCGATCTGGTTGCCGCCACCCGGGCGCATCATCAGGTGGTGGTGGGCGTCAGCCCGCGCGGATCGCTGGCTTTGTTGAAGTTGGCCCGGGCCTGGGCCGCCATCCATGGCCGTGATTATGTCGTCCCGGACGACATCCAAGCCTTCACCCAGCCCGCTCTCGCCCACCGGCTGCTCCTGGACCCCAACCTGTGGGGTTCGAAAAAAACCGAAGACGCGGTGATCGAGGAGGTCGTCTCCTCGATTCCGGTTCCGGTTTTACAAACTGCGCATGAATAGCAAGACTTTATCCCTGATCCTGACCGTCTTCGGCCTGTTCCTGATCGCCCTGCTCGCCCGGAATGGGGATCTGATCTGGATGACGCTTCCGTTTCTGGCGGTCCTGGGATTGGGGATTTGGCAATCGCCTTCGATTGAAAAAATTAAATTACGGGCAACCCGGTCGGTGGAGAAAAACACCGTCGGCGGGCTTTCCTCCCTGTGCGTCAATGTGACCGTCCGCAACCTGGGGCCGGAAACCGTTTGCGTGCAACTCTCCGATCCGCTCCGGCTGGGGATGCGGGCTGTGAAGGGACGGATGCGGACGGCGGCGGCGCTGGTGCCGGGGAGCGCAGCCCAACTCCAATACTCCTTCCAGGCCCGCCGCGGAAGTTTCTCCTGGCAAACGATCCGGGTCGTGGTCAGCGATCCCCTCGGGCTGATCGGAATCAAGGTGGATCTGCCCGCGGCTGCCGAGGCCGCGGTCCAGCCCGAGTTGAGAAAAATCCGCCCGTTTCCCCTGCGGCCTTCGCGCACCCTGCATACGGCGGGCTCGAACCCGGCCCGTCTCGGCGGACGGGGCACGAATTTCTGGGGCGTGCGTGAATATCATCCGGGTGATCCGCTGCGCCGGATCGATTGGCGCCGGACCGCCCGCCACCCAAATCAGTTTTTCACAAAAGAATTCGAGCAGGAGGAAATCGCCGATATCGGTTTGATCCTGGATGCCCGCCAAAAAACGGACCTGCGCATCGGGGAGGAAAGCCTGTTCGAACATTCCGCCCGGGCCGCCGCTTCGCTGTCCGAGGTGTTCCTGCGCCAGGGCAACCGCGTCAGCCTGCTGATCTTCGGGAAGCAGATCGTCAGCCTTTTTCCCGGATACGGAAAAATTCAACTCAACCGGATCCTTTATGCGCTGAGCAAGGCCGTCCCCGAACCGGACGCGGGTTTCAACAGCCTTCAATTCACACCCCTGCATATGTTTTCGAGTCATTCCCTCATTTTGATCCTCAGCCCTCTGGCTCCCGAAGACTGGCGGCTGTTCCCGCGCCTGCGGGCACACGGGTACCAGGCGCTTCTGATCAGTCCCGATCCGATCGAATACGCCCGGCGCGTGCTTCCGGTTGATCCGGCCACCGGTTTGGCGGTCCGGCTCACACGGGTGGAACGCCGTTTGCAGATCGGCAAGATCACGCAGCTATGGATCCCCGTGGTCGAATGGCAGGTCGATCAGCCGCTTGCTCCGCTGGTACGCACGGCGCTGCGGACCTCCCATATCCAACAGGAACGGTAGGAGACGACGGGATGCTTTGGCGAAGAATCCTCAAGCTCGTTTTTCCGATCGCCTGTATGGCCTGCCTGACCATCGGGTTTGCCGGCATCGGGCGATGGTTCGTCCTGGGCGTAGGGCTGGCTCTTCCGGCCTGGCTGGCTTCCTTTAATGGGGATCCGGTTTTTTCCCGACGGCGGGGCTTGTTCTGTCCATCGGCCTGGCCGCGGCCGGCCTGTTGATGTCCGCCACGCCGGTATGGATGATCCTCGGCGCAACCTTCGCCATCGCCGGTTGGGACATTGTGATGTTCCAAAATAACCTGAGCGGCGATTCGCCCGCCCAGGGTGCGGATCCGCTTGAAGAGCGGCACTACCGGAATTTGGCATTGGCCCTCGGACTCGGCCTGCCGGTTGCCGTTGCCGGTTCGATGATCCGCATTCAGATCCCCTTTGGCTGGATGTTATTGCTGGCGGCGATCGCCCTCCTCGGCCTGGAAGGACTCGTGCGAAATCTTAACGCGTGACGCCGATGGTCTGCGGCGCATCCGTGGCCGGCTCCGGCGGAGACGGCCGGCCCCCGGCCCACCCGCCGGGGCGGGCAAACCGCACCCGCTCTCTGCTAAAGGCGCGTGGCAGGCGGGGGACAGGCTGAACCGCAGGCCGTTGGGCGGTTTATTGAAAGTAACCAAAGCGATACATTACATATCCGATGGTTGGTGTATATTCCTATATAATTACTGAGAATTTCATTGAATATTGGGGAATTAGTATATTGTCCGTACGGAATAATTATTGGAAAGCTGAAAAGAAATTTATATGTAATAATATTTGGTTGCCGACCCCGTACATGGAATTGCGTTTCCGGAGTGAGTCTTGTGATGCGCCGCCCATGAGGAGGAATTATGTCAACCCCTAAGGATCATAAAATCAAGGTGGATACGGATCAATTCTATGTTCTTTCCCCCATTCTTCCTTTTTTGGATATCATTTTTCAATCCATTAATATCCATAAACACGATTATTCAAAAATCGTATCGCTCACGGATCAATTTCAGGAAGATCCGAGAATGGTGGAAATAGTAAATAAATGCGGCGATGCCTCGGCCAAAGTTCCCTATCTTATGGAAATGGGTGAGACAAAGGAATCCATCCTGAAAACCCTGCGGGGAATTGCCGAACCTCACATAGAATATTTGGATCATCTTCCGGATAAAGTCCAGGCCACCATTCATCTTCTGCTTTCCATAAATGTCCTGCCGCGGGGGTATGAGATGTTTGGGATACCGGCGTTGCTTGAAATGGATCGGTTTCAGGGGGAAATGATAGGAACACTCCGAAGGCTTATGAAGGACCGGCAACTGGCAAAAGCATTCCAGGAAAATAATCGAACCGCCCTGCAGATGCTTGACCGTGATTGGCCCCGGATTCGGGAAGAGAAAACATCCCGCTTTTCTTCCGTTTTATTGCCGGAACTTGCCCAAATGCAATATAAACCGTTCTTTACCAAAGAGGGAAGGTTGAATTACATTCAGGAAACCTGCGTTATTATCGATTCGCCGGATGCCAAAATACTCCAACAGTACATACCGCATGTCTTGCAGGATCCGTACCCTGCCAATGAACCGGTTCCCATGACGGGATCGACAGATTGGCTTATCCGCAATGTGGGCAAGATCGGTCGACATCTGACACGCGCTCTCCTGGGAATCATTAAAGAGCGCCTGGCGGCTGAACAAATTACATTGGAAAAAGACAATTACGAACTCATTAATCAGCGTGCGCTTGAAACACTGCATAATTATGTGGAGAAAATGCCTTAAGAGGAAGTCCATCAATTATTATTTTCCGGACGAACGGGAATAAACCGCCCAATACGCGGTTGCAACGGATCCCCGCTATGAACACTCCCGCTCCGGAAAATAAACTGCTCAAGGAGCAAAGGCGGGCAGTTTTACTCCGCGTGGGCAGACCCACGCTCCGCAGACATCACCACTCAAAGAACAGAATCGAGTGGTGATGCTTCCCCCACTCGTGAATTCTTCGCATCGGATGATCGCCGATGCTCATCGCTCGGGAGGGCGGGCGCGGGGGCAGGCTTCGGCCGGGGTCTTCGTTGGCATGCTCTCCGGTGTGGAAATATGTATAATGAGCCCGGTCCTGCACTGCCGGCCGGGCAGCAGAGCACCAGGCTTTTATGCAATAAAGACGAAAAACAGAGGTTGCCTGTGAAAAAATCAATATGCTTCTCATTCCTGGCAACAATAATATTGGCATCCTGTTCAGCAAATATAACCTCAATCTCCCCCGTGGACACTGCACTTCCTCCAACAGAAACACTCATGCCAAGTTTTACGGCAACAATTTCCTTAACGCCAACGGAGCCGCCCTTGCTGCCGATCGAGAAGAGCGCCGTTTCAGGACTGGCTTACCCGGAGACGGATGGTGTATCCCGGCCGAGCGGGATGCCGGGCACTTTGACTGTTCTTAATTGGGCCGGCTTCGACGCGGCGGTGAGTTATACCTTCGACGACGGACAGCCTTCCCAAGTGGCTCACTACGCCGAACTCGAGGCCCAGGGCGTCCCGATGACTTTCTACATCTGCGAGGGATGGAGCGGAACGTCGGGCAACTTCGTGGCGGTCTGGGCTCAGGCCGCCTCCGACGGGAACGAAATCGGGAACCATACGGTGAACCACCCCCACGCTTTTTTATCCGACACCGGCACGGGGGGCGGCCCGCTGGCGTCGCAGCAGCTTGAGATAAGCCGGAATGCCGATTACATCACGAATGCGATCTCCCACCGGCCGGTTTGGAGCTTCGCCGCGCCCTATGGCGACCGGGGCTGGGCTCCGTATGCGGCAGACTTCTATTTCGTAAACAGGGGGGTCGCCTATGGAATGATCGCTCCGATGGATTCGACGGACCCGATGAGCTTGCCGGTCTTCATGGCGAACGGGGGCGAATCGGAGAAAGTCCTGAACGCGGAGATCGACGCGGCGCGCTCGGGGGGGAAGTGGCTGATCTTCCTGTTCCATTCCCTGCTGCCGACATCCCAGAACTGGTACGCGGGGGTCGACATTGCCAACGTGACGGGAAGCATGCATCACACGAGGGCGGCGAAGGATACCTGGATCGACGTTCTTTATAAGGTTGCCGCCTATTGGATGGGCCAGAAAATCCTTTCGCAGGCTGCGCCCGCGGTTTCGGGAAGCGATTATATCTGGAGCTGGACTCTCCCCCCTCATTTTCCGGCCGGCATGTACCTGCGCGTGACGGTGAGCGGGGGGACGGTTTCCCAGAACGGATCGGCCCTGCCCTGGGATTCGCACGGCTTCTACGAGATAGCCCTGGATGCCGGTTCGCTCACGGTTTCCCCCTAGGCCGGATCATGAGCATGGAATAAAAAACCATTATTATGAAAAATGTGAAGCCATTACGCAGGGATAAATTAAATCGACCGATCCGGGCGGGAGATTGGGTTCGAATGGTGATCATTCCGCCGTCCGTAAAAGATATGCCAAGGGAGACACGATCGGCTTTTCGAAAAGCATTGGGAAAAACATTCAAGATCATTTCGTTTACTGAATACAATCTTGCGGAACTTGATATTGGCAAAAAGGTCGCAAAATATAATTGGATTTGGGTCGAGCCGGAATATCTTCTATTGTTTCGCCGCAAGAAGCGGTAATTTGTCAATTGCTTGGCAATAAACAACAATAAATTCCATAAAAACATATTGGACAAATTCTTCAGTATTAAAATATTATTGGATAACAACCATGAAAAAACAAATGCCGCCCGGCACGCGCTTGCAGCTGATATGGCCTTCGAGGGAAAGTCTTCCATGGTGTACGCTTCGATGAAGAAACATGTATTATGAACCTGGTTTTGCGCAGTCGGCAAAACCGCCCCCGCCAAGCAGATAAAACTGCTCCACGATCACAGGCGAGCCGTTTCGCTTCCGCCGCTCGCGAGACCTTCCTACCGGAACCTTCGTTCCCCCGCAAAAAGCGCGGGGCAGGCGCGGCCATCCCTGCTCGAAAAACCGTGATGCGTGGGGATCCTCCGCGAGCCCTCCGGCGAGGCGGGCCGGGGGGGCGGGCGCGAGGACAGACTTCGGCTTGGAGTCTTTGTGGATATATCTTCGAAAAGGAAATAAGTATAATTAACCTGGCCGTGCGCAGCCGGCCCAAGACCCACTCGCCGGGGCGAGTAAACGGCCCCCGCCTCGTTATCAAGACTGTTCCAAGAGCA
Organism: uncultured Chloroflexia bacterium; assembly: GCA_963724345.1. Lineage (GTDB taxonomy): Bacteria > Chloroflexota > Anaerolineae > Anaerolineales > RBG-16-64-43 > JAFGKK01. The sequence continues at coordinate 70,274 of CAVRUI010000003.1, forward strand.
AACGCGGGCAGTGCAGGGAACCACCGGTACTGAGGCAGGCGGGGACGGGCGCGGGGGAGGATTAAACAGTAAACCGCTGGGCAGGTCATAATAGGTATCGCAAAAAGAGGCATTGATATGGAATGGGAACTCTGCTTTCATAAAGAAGAAAAGTATATAGAGATAATTACACGGGGTATCGCTGATTATGATGGCTCCTTGAATATGGCAAAAAATATTACGGAAACAATGAGAAACAATAGAATTAAAAGAGTATTAATTGATCATAGGAATATTACTGGAATATCCGGAAAAACCGTCGAAATCTATTATCGACCGAGGACATTAAGGCTAATAGGGTTAATCCTGGGAGTGAAAATTGCGGAAATTATCAAACCGGAACATATGGAGCATTTTGGATTTTTTGAAACCGTATGCAGAAATCAGGGTTTTACACTATTGATATTTCAAGAAAGAACGGAAGCATTGAAATGGCTTTTAACTTAAGAACGTAGATACCTTTGAGGGATTAAATTCGGCCCAACCGGGCGTTGCGTCTGATCCACGCCAGGATCAACCTCGCTTCGGAAAAAAACCGCTCCAAGAGCAAAGGCGGTCAGTTTTGCTTCACCCGCTTAAGGGATTTTTATTCCGGAACCCTCGCTCCCCCGCAAAAAGCGCGGGGCAGGCGCAGCCGTCACCGCTCAAATCGTAAACAACCCCGGCGGGGCGGACCGGGGGGCGGCGCGGGGGTATGCGGACCCGCCGGCCGGTAAACTCCATAATTCGCTTTTACGGACTGTCGCTTTTTCACGGCCGTCACCGGCGCGAAGGCCTGAGTCTGTAACGGATCAGCAGGAAGAGGGCCGCAAATACCATGAAGACAACGCCCCACAGGCCGTCCAGGAGATAATTATTCCAGTATGGATTGGTGATCACTCCGGCCTGAACTAACAGCCAAATCGTCCAAATCGCCCAGGGGACATGCACCAGCCAGGCGGAAACCATGCCCGGGTTAAGAAACCGTCTGCCAATGATCCCGAGCAGGATATGAATCAAAGCCTGGAAGATGAAGAAGTAGGGCATCCAGGCCCCCTGAGTCACGTCCGTTACCGCCCAAAGGCTGTAGAACGAAAAAATAATCCAGACAGCGATGTTAATAGCGAAAACAGCAGTCGAGTCGACGAGGCCGGTTTCAGGATCCATCTTGTAAATATTCTTGTTCATAAATTGGGCAAAGCGGCCCGGGAAAATATATTCATCAATTTCATGGAGCATGTAGAGCGGGGTGTACATCAGCAAGGCGAACAAAAGCGGGCTTTTAGGCAGGACAAGCACGACCAGATAGATTGTCAGGAAAATGCCGGCGATCACGCCGGTCTTCGGCCAGTTTTCCCTGAACCAAATGAAATATCCTTTGAGAGCCATCGCTGCCTCCTGTTTTTTGCGTCTGAGCGCATTTTGATGGAACCGGTCCTGCACCGGTCTCGGGCAACAATATCCTCCGGAGAAATACCGGCGGGGATGATCTCAAAACTTTTTTTCAGGGTCGCATAGTACTAATTGTATCACAGTAATAATTGTATATCAAGGACCAAGTTTCTGTCTCGGAATCAGTATAATGAACCCGGTCATATGCATCCGGTCTCCGGACCGCCCTGCCGGGGCGGGCGAACTGCTTATCCGCAAGCGGGCGCCCTGTGAAACTGGAGATCCGCGGCACTCCGCTGAAAGGGTTGCCCTGCTAAAGAGGTCCGAATGGCGAGCAAAAACAGTCCCGGCACGAAAGCGCAGATCGTCTATTTCAGCCATGGCGGCGGGCCCTTGCCAATTCTCGGGGACCCGGGTCACCGGGCGATGATCGACTTCATGAAAAAACTGCCCGGGCAGCTTGTCCGACCGGATGTGATCCTTGTCATCAGTGCCCATTGGGAAGAAAAGGCGGCCACACTGCTCGGGGCGAAAAATCCCCCGATGTTTTATGACTACTATGGTTTCCCGGAGGAAGCCTACGCCATTAATTACCCGGCACCCGGCAGCCCTGAAGTGGCGAAAAAGGCGGCGGAATTTATAAAGAAAAACAACATCCCAACTAACATTCATCCTCAACGGGGGTTTGATCACGGCTTATTCATTCCGTTGAAACTTATGTATCCTCAAGCAGACATTCCCTCCCTTCAACTTTCGCTCTTGGAGGGGCTTAACCCGGCGGCGCATATCGCTTTGGGAAAAGCTTTGCGGGGATTAATGGATGAAAATATTCTGGTCATCGGATCCGGATTTTCCTTTCACAACCTGGGCGCCTTTGCATGGGAGGGGAATGCTGTGCCGGATCCGGCCAACGACGCCTTTCAGAATTGGCTGATCGAGGTTTGCACCGGTCCGATGTCCCAACCCCGGCGCGAACAGCGCCTGATCGAATGGGAGAAAGCGCCTTCCGCACGCTACTGCCACCCCCGTGAGGAGCATTTGCTGCCGCTCCATGTGTGCCTTGGCATGGCCGATAAGCCGGCCAAACGGATATTTGATGACGAGATTCTGGGCAAGCGCAGCGTCGCATTTTTGTGGTGATGTAAAAAAAGCCGGCCAAACGGCCCCGGCGCTTCATGAGGAGCCGAAAAGGAATTCACGATGAACAGACAAAATGATTGGAACAAGGCAATCATCAAGGAATTTCGGGATAATGCCGGCAGGGTCGGCGGCCCTTTCGCCGGCAAGACGTTGCTGATCTTGCACACCATTGGGGCAAAAAGCGGACAAAAACACATAAACCCCGTTGCGTATATTACCGACGGGGATCGGTTCGTGATCATTGCTTCCAAAGGCGGCGCGCCGACCAATCCCGATTGGTACTACAACCTGGTGGCGAATCCCATGGTGGAAGTGGAAGCGGGCACCGGTCAATTTGCGGCCAGGGCATCCGTTGCCGAGGAACCGGAACGGACGCGCTTATATGACAAAATGGTCGAAATGATGCCCGGCTTTGACGACTATCGGAAAAAAACGACTCGCATCATTCCGGTGATCATCCTCGTTCGCGAGAAATAACCAGGGACGTCCGGCCGGCGGGATATCCTCGGCAGGTGCAATCGAAATACTGGAATTGGTTTCTTGGCGAAGCATCCCCGGGAATTGTCGATTTCGGGCAGGAAAACGGTCATTTCGATATGAACGTCCAATCCCCAATCAATGCTCCGCAGCCGTTTTGGGCCGGGCGAAGACTGATCATTTTGCCCGCCGGGGGAGAGCCGCCTGTCGGCAGTAACCGGATCCCCATCTGGATCGATGCGGAGGGGATATTTGGAACCGGACAACATCCCACGACGGGATTGTGTCTGCAGGTGCTGGAACGGCATCTTTCGACTGGGGCAAAAGTTATTGATGTGGGGACGGGCACCGGTATTCTGGCTGTCGCCGCCGTAAAATTGGGGGCGGGTTGTGTTTGCGCCGTGGATACCGACCCGAAGGCGATGGAAGCAGCCATTAAGAATTTCCAATTGAACGGGGTGGACAAACAGATACGGATCCGTCAGGGGTCCATCGAAGCGATACCCGAAGAGGCGGGAGATCGTGGTCCGGCCTCATTGGTTATCGCCAATATCCTTGCGGGTGCTCTGGAACAATTATTTTCGGAAGGTTTGGATGGGTTGGTGCAACCGGATGGTTTATTGGTTTTGTCGGGCGTCCTTTTATCGCAAACCCCGGCTCTCCGGGCCTGTCTGCAGGATTACGGATTCAACCTTCTGGCTCAGGAGCGCGAGGAGGAGTGGGTTTGCATGCTTGCCAGGCGGATCCCATCGGAACGGAGCAAACAAGTATGGATAAACAAGCGTTGATAAAGCCGGTTATCCCTTTGTCCCTCCTGAAGCAAATTGATATCCGGGTCGGCACAATCGTCAGAGTGGAAGAGTTGATCCATTCGGAAAAACTTGTCCGATTGATTGTCGATTTCGGCGATCATCAACGAAAAATACTGGCCGGGGTGAAGAAAGAGCGGCCGAATCCGAAAGAGATGGAAGGACGGCAAACTCTTTTTGTTGTAAACCTGGAACCCCGGATCATGATGGGCGAAACATCCGAAGGAATGCTGTTCGATATCGGGTATGAAGATGGAATAATCCCGGTGTTGGCCATACCGGAACGTCCCGTGCCGAACGGGTCCCGCGCCGGATAAATCCCCTGCGAATACACCCATAGGGATCAATTCATGGAATTCACCATAAAGGACGTCACGCTCTATTATGAAATCCACGGTTCCGGCCGGCCGGTGTTCATGATCCACGGCTGGGGGCCGGATCACCGGCTGATGAAGGGCTGCATGGAACCCGTCTTCCAATCCGTGCAGCAGCCCTGGAAGCGGATCTATTTCGATTTGCCGGGGATGGGCAGGACCGGCGGAAAACCCTGGATCACCGGTTCGGATCAAATGCTCGAGGTCATCCTCGCGTTTATCGATGCGATCATCCCGGGCGAGCGTTTCCTCCTGGCCGGAGAATCCTACGGCGGCTATCTGGCGCGCGGGCTCTTGAAAAAGCGCCCGGCCATGATCGATGGGATGCTGCTGATCTGCCCGGTGGCGGCGCCGTGGGTGGTCACGCCCGAAGGCATCGACAAGGGTGATGTGCCGCCGCTGCGGGTGCTCGAACGCGATCCGGCGCTTCTGCAAAGCCTTTCCGAAAACGACCGCAAGCAGTTCGAATCGATAAACGTCCTGCAGAACGCGCGGGTGTGGGCGCGCTTCCGGGATGAAGTCCTCCCGGGATTGAAGATGATGGACACCGATTTTCTCGAAAACAGCCTCGGGAAAAATGTGCCGTTCGGGTTCGCGGTGGATCAATTGGAGCAGCCCTTCGACAAGCCGGTGCTCATGCTGATGGGCCGGCAGGATTGCTCGGTCGGGTACCGCGACATCTGGCGCGTGATTGAAAACTACCCGCGGGCTTCGTTTGTGATCCTCGACAAGGCCGGCCACAACCTGCAGATCGAGCAGGACGTTTTGTTTGAGGGGCTGGTGAAGGAATGGCTGGAAAGGGTGTCGGCGGAAAGCGGGTGAGGGGAGGAGTATGGCGACCTGGATCGTTCACTTGCGCATAGCGGAAAACCTGCTGGATGAAATCCGGACGGACGGATTGCATTCGTTATTGGAAGCGATGCGGATCCGCTGAATGCCCGCCGTAGGCGAAGGAATCCTGATGACCCCTGGCGGCAGATGACCTTACGGAAGTTAAGATGGAATTACATGCGGAATACGCTTGAGCGTGCGCCTGGAAAACCGGACTCCGGCGGCCACGCGATCCCGGCCAACAAAATCCTTTTCCAAAGGGATGCGACCATGCCCAAATCCAAAGAGACCCGCGCAGTCGTCCTGTATGCGTTAATCTGCTTTCTTTTCTCATGGCCGTTTTTCTTCTGCGCCGATGCCTGGCTCGCGCCGATGTTCGCGCGGGAGGGGAATCCGGCCGCGGCCACCGGTTCGGTCGTGGCCGGGCATATGCTCGGAATGCTCGGGCCGGCGCTGGCGGCGCTTTTGATGTGGCGTTTTTACCATAAGGAATCGGCTCCCGCCTGGAAGTGGAGCCTTCCCAAGTATTACGGATGGATTGTCATGGCGATGCTCGCCTTCTGGACACTTCCCGGGCTGATCGGGCTTGCCTTCGGCGACAGGGTTGTTTCGCCCGTCGCGGATTATATATGGGTCAGCATCGCGGTGATGGCGGCGCTTGGGTGGATCACCGGCGTGGGCGAGGAAACCGGCTGGAGCGCCTACCTGCTCCCGCGCCTTGCCCCCTCGGCCGGCAAGGCGGGCGCAATGATCGTCTCGGGTGCGATTCGCGGATTATGGCACTGGCCGATTCTGGTTGCCCCGATCATCGTCCAGGTCGCCGCGGGCGAACGGACGCCGCTCGAGCTCCTGGGAGCGGGTGCGGTGATCGCCTTTCAGCTGGCGCTCTCCAACGTGTTCTTCGGCTCCATCTTCGGCTGGATCTGGTACCGCACCGAAAGCATTCCGCTGGCCGGATGGCTGCACTATTGGTACGACCTGGCGCGGGATGTGACGATCCTGCTGCTGGTGGGTTATGCCGGCAGCCTGTGGGTGACCTTGTTGAATCCGTTCATTCTGCTTCCACTCGGCTGGCTGCTGCTGGACCAGACACTGCGGGGAGAGGGGCTGGATTGGAAAAAGTTTATTGACCGGTGGAGATCCGGTAAATCCGAAAAACCGGCATAGGTACTGGAAGGCTTTCCATAAATTGGTTTCGCGCGCCCATCCGGCCGGAGTGGACGAAGTCCACCGGTGCGTTTTACAATTTACGGAACAGCGTATAAAATAGAGGGGTGGGGAGAGACGGCATGCCGGGTTGCTGGAGTATCCAGCCCGGTCCGATCCGGATTATTCTCAACCAAGGAGGATCAAGATGGGCGACAAGGGAAGCAAAGATAAGGCCGGCCGGGAAGACAAGAAAAAGGCCAAACATTCGCTGAAGGAAAAGCGCAAGCTCAAGCAGGAGAAGAAGCAGAATATCAGCGTGACCACGATTTAGAATTTCTCCCGGATGCAGAAAACCAATATCGATTTTCGATCCTCTCCGCCGGATGCGGAGAGGATTTATTTAAAGGCTTTTTCCGGAACCGCTCTATAACGAAAAAATCGGGATATCGATTAAGGAGGGTATGGCGGATTGCGCCGAAATCGACAGGGCAATCTCTGCGAAATCATCCGTTCGCAGCCGAAGCTCCGAAGTCCCAACTTCGCCCGCCCAAGGCCGGGCTCTTAAAGCCGGATATCTCCGGCGCTGTTAAAAAGAGGGGGATTTATCCCCCGACGGACGGATCCTTTCAGAAAACCCCATTCATGAATTTTAAAAAAGATTTCCTGGAATCCATTTTCCGCAAGAACCTCTTACAATTATTCAAAATTCAAGTTAAACTAATTCTTCCACACACCCCATGAACCTTTTCGGACCGCCTCCGCCGACCCGCTACGACCTGAACTTCACCCTGTTCGGAATCCCGGTCCGCGTCCATCCGCTGTTCTGGGTGATGGCACTGCTCTTCGGCGGGCTCGCCGGCGACGTCTTGGGGATGCTGTTCTGGGTCCTGGCGGTGTTCGTATCGGTCCTGGTTCACGAACTGGGCCACGCGCTAATGTTCCGCCGGTTCGGGATCGGATCGTCCGTGGTGCTTCATCTTGCCGGCGGGCATACCGAGCCGCAGCCGGTCCCGTGGGGCGGACGCTGGGCGTACGTCCCGCTCTCGCCCATGCAGGAGGCGCTGGTTTCTTTCGCCGGCCCCGCAACGGGTTTCCTGCTGGCGGGCGCGGTGATCGCGGCCGTTCTCGCGGCGGGGGGAACCGTTGTTTGGGCGGCGCTCGGCGGCATCGTGCCGGTCCCGATCGCGCTCCTCCCCTTCGGCGCGGCCTTCCTGCAAAATTTCGTGGGGGACCTGCTGTGGGTCAGCCTGCTGTGGGGGGCGATCAACCTCATGCCGGTCTTTCCGCTCGACGGCGGGAATATCGTCCGGCGGCTCATGATCCGGGCCGATCCGATCGACGGGGCGCGCCGGTCGTTGCGGATTTCGATCGTCGCCGGCGCGGTCCTCGCGGTTGCCGGCTTGTTCCTCTTCCGCAGCATCTACATCACCCTTCTTTTCGGATACCTGGCATATCTGAGCTATCAGTCGCTGCGATGGGGAAGGGGGGAAATGTGATCCGAATATCCTGCCGGCGTCCGGCCCCGGGTGCCGGTGAGTTGGGGGCCCTCCCGCGGACCCCGCCAGAAGTACGTTCCCCCGCCATGCCTTCCGGCGGAAAAAATTCTCATAATCCATTCACCAACCATTGGATAAACTGAATCTGGAATTGCATTCCGGCCGAATGGCAATTTGTTGTACGGCCGGAAGAGAATCCCGTACCGGATGGTATCCGTGCCGCAACCGGTACGATGAGGATACCGAAAGGAGGCATGGAAATGGATCTTACAAGCCTGATCTTGTTTTTGGTAATTGGGTTGATCGCGGGTTGGCTCGCCGGCAGGATAATGAGGGGCGGCGGATTCGGCCTGGTGGGGGATTTGGTCGTGGGAGTGATCGGCGCGCTGCTGGGAGGATGGCTGTTTTACCTGCTCGGAATTTCGGCTGGCGGCCTCCTAGGAGCTCTGGTAACGGCGCTGGTCGGCGCGATCGTCCTGCTGTGGCTGATTCGGCTGATCAAGCGGGCCTGAAACAGGGATCATTCCAAACTGAGAGCGACCCTAACCGCCCGGAAGGGGCGGGAACGGTTGCCCATAAATCGGCCCTTAGAAGAGGGCCGGTTTCTTTTCCGGAAAGATGCATAGGGACCGGATTCATGAAATGGCAATCCTCATAAGGCATATAATTCCCGCGGGTGGGCGCGGCTGGGAAGAATGCGCTCGCGGCGATGCGCCCGCCCCGACGGGAGGGTACGATGAACGCATTTCCGGAATCGCACAAGGATCTGCTCCGCACCGATGTCGCCGTTCTCGCAACCATCGGCCCGAGAGGCTTCCCGCAGGTGACCGCGTTATGGTTTCTTTTCGATGACGACGGCGAGGTCAAGCTTTCGTTGAACACCACCCGCCAGAAAACGAAAGAATCTCCAGGCGCATCCCGAATGCGCCCTGTTCGTCCTCGACCGCGCCAACCCGCAGCGCACGCTGGAGATCCGGGCGCGGGCCGAAATATCCCCCGACAAGGATTACGCCTTTGCGGACAGGCTCGGGAAGAAGTACGGCGCCGACCTGCGCAAGATCGACCGCCCCGGAGAATCGCGGGTGAAGGTCATCCTCCGCCCGGTCAAGGTGAATGCGAAGGTAGCGCGGAAAGCATCCCGGTCACGCCGGAAGCGCGGGATCGCTGATCCGCGCGCGGGAAAAATTTTCTTCCTGCCGGGAAAACATCATCCATACGGATGACCTTCCGGCAAATCCTCCTCTTTCCCTCGTGACAATCCTGTGTAAGAATAAGAATCAACCGGCGTCCCAAAGGAGGCCGGTTGGCGGTTAACTCATGCAAACCGGAGAAGCGATGAAAAAACGGAAGATGGATCGCCGCGATTTTCTGCGTTCGGCCGCCCTGATGGCGGCGGGTGCCGTGCTGCACGGTTGTTCTCCCGCACGGACCGGGGAACCGACCTTGAGCCTTCCGGCACCACCGACGACCACACTTACCATCACGCCGACTTCCACCCGGACCGCGACGCCGCAGCCAAGCGCAACGGCCACGCCGACCCGCACCGCTCTGGTCCAGCCGGCACAGGTTCTATTTCCGGCGCGGCCGCTTGCGGACCGGTTTATCGGCGTTTACACATCCTGGTGGGGCGGCACGCAGCAGGAAGAGCGCGACTTTATCGACGATCTTGTGCGGCGGGCGACCGGCCTGGGGGCTTCCGTGCTTAATCTCAATTTCGCGTGGGTCGCACTCCAACCCGCGGAAACAACTTTTACGTTCGAACACATGCAGGATCTGATCACCCGCATCAAACGCGGCGGGATGCAGTGCGTCCTGCGGGTGTACGGCCAGATGGCGGAATATCAATTGTGGCCGGAATGGCTGCGGCCGCGGCTGCAGGACGTGTACGTCTGCCCGGGCCAGTACCCCGCGGAAGTCACCAATCCGACTCCCTGGGATGCGGGGTACTTGCAGGCCTTCAACGGTTTCCTTCAACACCTGGGCGGCTGGTTCCGCGGGCAGGCCGATTCGATTCCGGACGGGTACCAGATCTCGCTGGGCGGAATCTACGGCGAAATGTACCTCGGCTGTTTCACCCATTACAAGGATTATGAAGGAGAGATCCGGAACCTGACCCGCGGAGGGATGGCCGCGGTGGACGCGCACTATGCGGCGCTGGCGGACGTGATCCCCGACCTGATCCTGATGAGCGAAGAGCTGCGGCCGGTCACCGACCATGCGGTGGATCTGGGGATCCATTGGATGCAGCGCAACAACGGCGCCAAGGACAGCCTGTACCCCGAATGGGGCGATTTGGTGCCGTTCCTCAAACAATATCCGTCGAACGCGTTCATCCTCGAGGACGAAACCGGATGGAGCCGGTGGAGGTTGCCGGTGCAAACGCGGGTGGACTACCTCAACCAGGTTGTGACGCAGAAGGGTTTCCGCTTCCAGGGCGTGTTCCTGCACTCCCAGGATATCACCGAAGGAAACCGGTCCGCGATGGCGCACCTGAAGGATTATCTGGACGGTATATAAGGTCGGGCGATCCGTTCACGGCCGCGCGGCGAATATTGACATGAGGCAAAAGTTGATATCCCAAATCCGGCGGCGCCGAATCCAAAAATTCTTCCTGTTCCTGGCCCTGGCGGTCTTCTGCCTGTTCCTCTATACCTTCCTGCACGAAGGCGGGCATGCGCTGGCGGGCGTGTTGGCCGGGGCGAAGCTCACCGGGTTCGACATCAATTTCCTCGATTTCAGCGCGCACGTACGCCTGACCGGAGAATTCACGCCGGCCGAGAAGGTTGCCAACACGCTTGCCGGCCCGGGGTTGCCTTTGCTCGTGTGGCTGGTGTTTATCCTTGTGGTTCCCAAACGCACGAACTTCGCGCTCGAAAGCATCAAGCTTGCCGCCACGATGATGTTCCTCAGCACGCTGCTGGCCTGGGTCATCCTTCCTTTGGTTTTCGCAAGCGGGCAATTTCCACCGGATGATGTGACCGATTTTCTGATCCGCTCGGGAGCGGCTCCCTTGGGAGTAACCATTGCCGCGCTGGGCGCCTATCTCGGCGGGTGGGTGTTATTCTTCCGGAAGATCGATGGCGTGAGGCAGGAAGTCGAGCAGTGGCGCGACTCGCAGGCGGAGGTGTTTACTTCCGAAGTGCGGGCAACCTTGTGGATCTGCCTGGGGATTTTGCTTGCTTGCATCCTGATCACCTTCGCGGCGAACGGCTTCCGGTTCGCATGAATTCTTTGTGACTTGGTGGGATCAATAGGTGCAGATCACAACAAATAGAACACCAAGACACCAAGACACCAAGACACTAAGAAAATCATGCATTAATCTATTTTCCTTCTTGTCTTAGTGTCTTAGTGACTTGGAGGTAATAAGTATTTCTTAAAGTCTGTATTAAAAGCACCAAGACACCAAGACACAAAGAAAAACATGCATTATTCTATTTTCCTTCGTGTCTTGGTGACTTAGTGGTCAATTGATTTTCTGGAGTAAAAACGCATTTTAAACCACAAGACACCAAGACACCAAGACACCAAGTAAATCCAATTCTTGGTTTTTAAAATTCTTCGTGTCTTGGTGACTTGGTGGTATCAATAAGTTCAGATCACAACAAATAGAACCACCAAGACACCAAAGACACCAAGCAAATCCTATTCTTGGTTTTTGAATTCTTTGTGTCTTGGTGGCTTTGTGGGTAAACGGTTTTTTATGATCGAAAACATTATTTTATACAATATACCTTTTGCCCCTTGACATTCCATGCAACCGGTTGCATAATATCGGCACGATGAAAGCCGAAACCGTGGAGAAGAAGAAATCCTGCACCATTGCGGATATCGCCCGGGAAGCCGGCGTCTCCAAATCGACCGTCTCGCGGGCGCTTAACGATAACCCGCTGATCGGCGAGGAAACCCGGCATAAAATCAACGCCATCGCAAAAAAAAGGCACTTTCAGATCAACATGCCGGCCCGGCGGCTAACCCTGAAACAGAGCAATACTATCGCTTTCGTGACTCATTCGATGTACAAGGAATTTTCGGTAAACGACCTATTCACCATGGAAATCCTGGGCGGAATAACCGCCGGCTTGAAGGAAAACGGGTTCGACCTGCTGATGCTGTTTGTCGACCCGTGCGACGTCGAATGGCCCGCGCAGCATCTGGCGACCGGGCGGGCGGATGGTTTCATCCTGATGACCTCCACCCGAAAAGCGGTGCACATCAAGATGCTCGTTGACATGGACGCGCCGTTCATCGCCTGGGGCGCGCCAAATCCCAAAATCCCGTATTGCACGGTAATCGGAGACGACCAGGCAGGTGGAAAACTGGCGGCCCGGCATCTGGCCGGCCTCGGCAGAAAACGGATCGCTTTCCTCGGCGGGCCGGCCGAGGAGAAGGAAGTCAAACTTCGGTATGAAGGATATACGGCCGCGCTGAAAGAGGCGGGTTTGACGGTGGACCCGGCGCTGGTTGTGCACGGCGATTATTGCGATAAATCCGGCGCCGAAAATATGCGCCTGCTTCTCGAGCGCGCGCCGGATCTAGACGCGGTGTTCGTCAACTGCGACCTGATGGCGATCGCGGCAATGCAGACTCTGCGGAAGATCGGGAAGCGCGTCCCGGAGGATGTGGCGGTGGTCGGGTATGATAACCTTACGATTGCCGAAAAAGTTACGCCGACGCTCACGACCATCAGCCAGCACATTCCGCTGGCCGGGAGGCTGCTGGCCCAGAACCTTCTGCAGTACATCCAGACGCGCGCCGTGACGCACGTCACCGTTCCGGTCGAGCTTGTTGTCCGGCAATCCGCGTAATTTTTTTTAAGTCCTCGTGCAACCGGTTGCAGTAGAAAAGAGGGATCCCATGCAGACAGATGCCGTTCTATCCTACTCGCGAATTATGGCGATCGAAGAGTTCCAGCAGGTGCTGGAGAAAGCCCAGGCGGGATTTTTGTTCCGGCGCCTGCTTTCGAAGGACGGCGGGCTGGAAAGTTTCCGCACCCTGCTGCCGGATCTCGAACCGGCGCGGCATTACCGCGGGATGATGGAAATTCCCGTCGGGCGGATTGTGGGAAGCGTCGATCGCGGCGCCGATTTCGACCGCGACTTCCGCCCGCTCGCGCCGCATTTGCGCGACCGCTGGATCAGCGTCTACCTCCTGGCCGGAGAAGCCGGCTGGCCGCCGATCCGGGCTTTGAAAGCCGGAGACGAGCTACTACGTCGAAGACGGGCACAACCGCGTCTCCGTCGCCCGCCGGTTCGGGATGCCGACGATCCGGGCCGAGGTGTGGGAATACTCGTTCAAACGGCAGACGGTCAAAGCGGACTCGTGCTGCCCCAACTACTGCGACCTGCCGTTGGCGGAGTGCTGACCCCACCCTTCCCTCCCCAAATCCGCAGGGACGATGATCCTCCTTTGACGAATGTTGCCTGCGGATTTGGGGAGGGTTAGGGAGGGGAGGGCAAAGGAGGGGAGAGAGGATAATATGAACCTATTGGAAACGCGTGGACCGAAAAAATTTGATGAATGGAATTTGTTTCAGATCGTCGAATGGGAGGGCGAGGCGATGCCGCACGGCGTTCTCTTCCCGGGGATTCCCGCTGAGGAAATCCGCAAGGCCTCGCCCGCCGGCCGCAACGCACGGTTGAGCGAAACGGGGATGATCGTCACCTCGACCCAGTTGTTCCTGCTTAAAAACGGCAGCCGGGCGATCCTGATCGAGGCCGGCACCGGCAACGGGAAAACCCGCCCGGCCGAACCGTACTGGGATCACCAGAATCTTCCGTACCGCGAGACCCTGGCCGCCCTGGGCGTCGGGCCGGACGATGTGGAATTCGTGTTCCTTTCCCATCTGCATCAGGATCACGTCGGCCTGGCCGACCACCTGGAACGGCGAAAGCTGGGAGCCGACTTTCCCGCGCGCGAAGTACGTGCTCGATCCGCGCGAGTGGGCGTACTGGAACAGCTTCCCCGCCGGCGACCCAAAGCGCCACCCGTGCCTCGAAGACAGCGTCCGCCCGCTGATGGACGGGGGATGCGTGCAATTTGCGCACGACGGCGAACGCATCGGCCCGCTCCGGATCCGCCATGCGCCGGGTCACACGCCGGGCCACTTGCTGTTCGAGCTGGAGGATTCCAACCTGTGGTTCCTCGGCGACCTGTTGCACCATCCGGCGCAGGCGGCGCATCCGGAGTGGTCGGCCGCGGATTTCGACGTCGACCCCGGATTGGCCCGCTCCCAGCGGCGGCGCTTTTTCAAACAATTCGCGGAATCGCGCGCGACGCTGCTGGCGGCGCATACCGGCGATCCGTTCCGGGTGGAGGAAGCATCCCCCGGACGTTTTTCGGTGCGGTACGTGGAAACCCAGCCCTTCCCTCCCCAAATCCGCGGGAAGGATGATCCCCTCATGATGAATGTCACCTGCGGATTTGGGGAGGGCTAGGGAGGGGAGGGCTGGGGTGGGCAGAACTCGACATCTTTTTTTACAAGGAAACTCAAGATGAAAGCAACACCCAATCGCACGCTTGGCCGTTCCGGAATCGAAGTCAGCCCGATGGGTCTGGGCTGCTGGGCGATCGGCGGACCCTGGACCCTGACCGGCACTCCGGCGGGCTGGACCGGCGTTGACGACGCCGAATCGATCCGCGCCATCCATGCCGCGCTGGATCTGGGCGTGAATTTCTTCGACACCGCCGCCAATTACGGCGCCGGTCGCAGCGAGCGGGTCCTCGGTGAGGCCGTGAAGGGCCGCCGTGATAAGGTCGTTCTCGCCAGCAAGTTCGGGTACAAGGTTGATGAAGCCGCCCGGGCGGTGACGAATTACAGCCAGCCGGAGGAAGACAGCGACGCCGCGCCGCACATCCGCGAGGATCTCGAACGCAGCCTCGAGCGGCTCGGCACCGATTACCTCGACGTCTACCTGCTGCACATCTGGGGACACAAGATCGAACGCGCGCTGGAAGCCCGCGAAGTGCTCGAGCAGCTGGTCGGGGAAGGCAAGATCCGCACCTACGGCTGGAGCACCGACCGCATCGACGCCATCCGCGCCTTCTCGACCTCGAAGCGCTGCGGGGTGATCGAGCAGCAGTTGAGCGTGCTGGATGGCAGCGCGGAACTGCTCGCGCTGTGCGAGGAATGGAACCTGGCCAGCATGATCCGCGGCCCGCTCGGGATGGGGCTCCTCACCGGAAAATTCTCACCCGCCACCACCTTCGCGGAGGATGACGTGCGCAAACACGCCAACTGGCACCCGGGTTTCCAGAACGGCAAGCCCACCCAGGACTGGCTGGATAAACTCGATTCGATCCGCGGCGTCCTGACCGCCGGCGGCCGGACCCTGGCCCAGGGCGCGCTGGCGTGGATCTGGGCCCGCAGCCCGAACGCGATCCCGATCCCGGGTTTCAAGAACGTGAAGCAGGCCGAGGAAAACTGCGGCGCGATCCGCTTCGGCCCGCTCGCCCCGGCGCAGATGGAAGAGATCGACCGGATCCTGGGACGAAAATCATAGACAGGATTTTCAGGATTGTCTCAGGAAAAAACAAGATGGATTTTGTTCAATAGCTTGATGCGCGGCTGATTTTCTTTTTTCATCCGGCTGCCGGGTAACCGGCTCGGAAATATTCTCCTTTCTCCTAAAGGAAACGACTCCGGCAATCCCGGAGTTGTTTCCTTTTCCGTTCTCTACTCACCCTCTCCCCCTTCCCCGTAAGGGGAAGGGGGAGAGGGGTATCTTCGACTTGGAGGAACGCCAAGTCGAAGACGGGGTGAGGGGGTTAGGATGGTCCAATCCATCCTTCGTGACCTTCAGGTTTTCCTTCGTGTCCTTCGTGGATCCACGGATCTGGCATCGGAAAAGGGGAACGCCGCAATTATAAGGACGGTTTTTAACACTCCATCCTTCGTGACCTTCAAGTTTTTCTTCGTGTCCTTCGTGGATGAAAATGAGTACAATTACTTCATGACTATCCCAAAACGAAGCGAGCTGCGCCCCGGCCTGCGGGTGCAGATTGTCGAAAAGCAGAATCAGCGCAGCGGCGTGTTGACGGCCGGGGTCGTCGCACGGATCCTGACCAAAAGCCCGAACTCATCCGCACGGCATAAAGGTGATGCTGGAAGACGGCCGGGTGGGGCGGGTGCAATCCATCGATCAAACCGCGCCAGCCTAGGCCGCGGATTTCTCGCGCCGGCGGAAGCCTTCCGGCCGGACATGGGAGGAAAAATGCTTGCGAACCTCAACTTGTCGTCCATCAACCTGCTCGCAGTCGTCGTGGCCGCCGTCGTGCACATGGGGGTCGGGCTCGTCTGGTATCAGCCGAAGGTGTTCGGCGACGCCTGGGCCGGCCTCGCCAAGGCGGATTTGAAACCTTCCAGCCGGTGGATGCCGGTCGGCGCCATCGGGCATCTGCTCCTGGCGCTGGTCCTCGCGATCATCGTCAACCTGGCCGGCGCGACGACGGTGGTGGACGGCCTCTTCATCGGCATCCTGGCCTGGCTCGGCTTCATCGTCCCCCTCGAGATCGGCGAACTGATCTGGGAAAAGATCCCCTTCAATCTCTTCCTGATCCGGGTCGGGAATCATCTGATCGGGTTCGGCCTGGCCGGTATCATCCTCGCCGTATGGCGGTAAGGCGCCCGGCGCATCCGTTCGCAGGCGCCGGCTGTGGCGTTGCTCGATCGATTGGAAAAAACCGCCGAAATAAGAAGTTTTTACAAGGGATGCGCCAATTTCTCCAAGTAATAGGGAGTAAAATCTTATTAATTGCCGTCGCCAGTAATAGATAACGGATCGATAAAGTAACTTGCCCCCGGTGGTGTGGCGGCATCGGGATCGATCCGCAGGAACCGCGGCTATCTAGCCGGCCGGGTTTGCCGCCGAGGCGGCGGTCGAACCGGGATGAGGAAAAACCGATGCGCGACTTTTCCCGATTGACCCGCGCCATCCAGAAGATGCCGGCCGATGTCCGGCGGGCGCTGGCCGAAGCCGGATTGACCGCGGCCTACCGCGCGCGCCCGGCCTACCAGCAGAACGATTGGCTCTCCTGGATCAACCGCGCCAAGCTGCCGCAGACGAAACAAAAGCGGCTGGAGGAAATGATCGATGACCTTCGGCGCGGCGACCGGTATATGGGGATGCGCTGGAACGCCGGGAAGAAAAAGAAAACCGGCTGATCCAACGGAAAGGATCTTTCTCCGACTGTGGAAAATGCGATGCCCGATAATCCTCAGATCATCCTGATCGAATGCACGGACCGCAAAGGCCTGATCCACGCCGTCACGGACGTACTGCTCCGGCACGGGGTGAATATCATCCAAAACAACGAATTCGTGGATCACGAAAGCGGACGGTTCTACATGCGCACGGCGGTCGAGGATGCCCTCGATCAGAACCGGGTGGCCGGAGAGCTGCAGGCGGTTCTTCCGCCGGGGGCGTCGGTCCGCTTCCCGGGCCGGGAGAAGCGGCGGGTCGTGATCCTCGCGACAAAGGAATATCACTGCCTGGGCGACCTGTTGCTGCGCCATGCGTTCGGGGACCTGAACGCGAAAATCCTGGCGGTGATCTCCAACCACGCGGATTTGGAGGGGCTCGTCCGGCGATTCGATATTCCTTTTTCCTTCATCCCGCACGGGGAGAAAAGCCGGACCGAACACGAAGCGGCGATCCTTACGGAGCTCGCGCGCTACGATCCGGAGTACATCATCCTCGCCAAATACATGCGGGTGCTCACCGCCGATTTCATCAACCGCTTCCCCAGCCGGATGATCAACATCCACCACTCGTTCCTCCCGGCGTTCACCGGCGCCAGCCCCTACCGCCAGGCGTATGAGCGCGGGGTGAAGATCATCGGCGCGACGGCGCACTTTGTCACCGAAAAGCTCGACGAGGGGCCGATCATCGCCCAGGGAGTCCTGCCGGTGGGCCACAACCACACTGTCGACGATATGATCCAGGCCGGGCGGGATGTGGAAAAATCGGTCCTGGCCCGGGCCGTGAAATTGGTTTTGGACGAGCGGGTGTTCCTGTGCGGGCAGCGGACGATCATTTTCGAGTAGCGCGGGGGCGGATCCGGAGACCAAATGACAGTTGGTGCGCAAAACCGAAATAACCCCGGCATCCGGGAAAAAGGATTGCTCGCGCGCCTGGCGGACGGCGAAACGATCCTCGCCGACGGCGCGATGGGGACCTTCCTCATGGCCCAGGGACTTGAACCGGGCGCGCCCCCCGAAGAATGGAACGTCGCGCATCCAAAGCGGATCGCGGACGCGCACCGCGCCTACATCGACGCCGGCTCGCGGATCATCCTCACCAACACCTTCGGCGGCAGCCGGATCAGGTTGAAGCGGGCCGGGATGAGCGGCCGGGCGGTTGAGTTCAACCGCGCGGGGGTTGTGCTCGCGCGCGAGGCGGCAGCCGGCAGGGCGTATGTCGCGGGCGATATCGGGCCGTGCGGGGAGATGATGGAGCCGATGGGCGGCCTTTCCTTCGCCGATGCCGTCGATGCCTTCGCCGAACAGGCGCGGGCGCTCGCCGAAGCCGGGGTCGACCTGCTGTGGGTGGAAACCATGATGGACCTGGAAGAGGCGCGCGCGGCCGTGACGGGCGCGAAACGCGCGTCGGCTCTCCCCGTTTTTTGCTCGATGACCTTCGGGCCCGCGGGGCGGACGATCATGGGAACCACTTCCCGGCAGGCGCTGGAGGCGCTGATGCCCTTGGGGCTGGCGGCGTTCGGCGCCAATTGCGGCGAAGGGCTGGATGTCATGGACGAGGTTCTGGAACAATTGCGCGGGTCGAAGACCATCCTTCCCTGGATCGCCAAACCCAACGCCGGTCTTCCCAGAATGATCGGCGAAAGGGCGGTGTACGACGTCGGCCCGGAGCAATTTGCCGGGCGGATCGAAGCGCTCGTGGCCCGCGGCGCGCAGGTGGTGGGCGGGTGCTGCGGCAGCAGCCCGGAGTTCATCGCCGCCATTGCGCGCAAGCTGGCGAAAAAGCAGAAATAAAAACAGTACACCGAGACACTGAAAAAAACCGATGGCACTGAAAAAATTGAAATATATTTTTCGGTGCCATCGGCTCTTTCCCGTGCCTCGGTGTACTCAACCCCGGATCATCCCATGGCTGAATATAACCTTGTCAATTGCGCGGCGGGCCTGGGAAAAGGCGGGTTTTGTGGAAACACAGCGCTTCAGGCGCGGCGGGGATGGGATGGCATTCTCGATAGTATCGAACCGGAATACGCGGCTATGCCGTGGAGCTTCGGGGGATTTATCCGCCATCTAATTACATTTGTCATGACGGATTGCGCTTCCCAAGCGTGATCCGCATACCGTATACTGGTTGATAATCATCCAATCCCTGACACCCGACGAAAAAAAGAACGTGCCGGAATCATGGAGAGGTCAGCGGCTCCCCGACGCAGCCGCCGGGTACGCCCGTAACAGCCGTATGGAGGAGTATGCACCGATCCCGCCTGTTCCCTGCTTTCAGCATCATTCTCATGGCGTTGTTCCTTTCCGGGTGCGGTCCGGGCCAGTTGTTCGGTCCGACCTTCACGCCCACTCCTTCGGATACGCCGACACCCACGGCCACCCCGACGAAAACCATGACGCCGACTCCCACCGCCACTTCGACGCCGACCATCACACGCACGCCCATCCCCGGTATTGGAGCCCCGATTCTGGTGAACGAGATCGGCATCCTATTCACCAGCGTCGATCTTTCCGATTATTTCGTGATAGGGAATGATTCCTACTCCCCAACCCGGGATGCAGACACATTCTTAATTGTGAACGCGCGGATTCCAAGCGAGTATGTGGATCAGGCGTCGTCGGCCAATATCTCGGAATGGGACGTGAAGGTGAACGGGGTTTATACGATGGTATTCTTCACGTCGCAAATAGGCACCATCGACAGCGTCAAGACCGGAAAACTAACCTGGGTGTTCCTTGTCAAAGAGAAGGAAAAATCCTTTGTCATGAATTTCCCCGGCGACATTGATTTTGATTTGGGACCGCTGCTCTGATTCTTCCCCATGGAAAGCCGCGCGGGGCGCCTGGTGCGGCCGGCGCACAGCAGACCGACGCGGTCCGTCATCCCCGCGCCTGCCCTCGCGAAGCGGGGGGGCTTTTAGCGGGTCCCGCGTCGGTCTGCAAAAACTCTTACCACGCCGGCTGAAATTCCATCTTCACTTCGTCCAATGCGGCGCCCAGGATTTCGATTTCCTCCAGGCGGTTGGTTCCCAGCCCCAGCGCGCGGGCGATGTTCAGGTGATTCTCGGCCCGCAGGAACGGCGGGTTCGGATATTCCGCCGCCGGGTCGAAGCCCATCGCCGCCACCGCAACCGAATCGGTGGCGACCGGATTTTTGCCCCCGATCAGGATCCCCGGACTCTTGGCGCGCAGATCGCCGTTCCACGGCCCTTCGCTGCCCTCCACGGTTTTTATCCCGTCGATCAGGGAGAGGTTCACTGGCCGGGCGCGGTTGAGGTCCATCACCACCCGCGGCAGCCGAGTCCGCGTTTCAGATTCCTTTCCGTGGAAGCCGGTGCGGTACCCGTCGCCGGCCTTCAATTCGTAGAACTTGTACGGCGCCAGGCCGATCAGGTTTTTCATCGACTGGGTGATGCCGAGCAGGTAGTGGCACTTCATCTTCGTCACCGAGATCAGCGCGTCCGCCTCTTCGATCAGGCGGTTGAAGCGGAAGGATTCGTAGATGAACCAACCCTCGCCGACCGGAACGGTGGCGTAATCCCCGTACGGGTCGGTCTGGTTAAGGTTGATGATTTCCGCGCCCGTATCCGCCAGCATGGCGGGGTATCCCCAGGCCTCAAAATCCGACTGGTTCCAGACCGAATCCGCGACGGTAATATCCTTCGCGCCGGCGTCGCGCAGCAGCTCGCACATCGCTCGCGCCACCGCCGGGTGGGTGATGTAGCTCTCGGGCGCGGTGGTGCCGGGCGGCGGGAAACCGCCGTTGGCGCCGCCGACCAGGTTGACCTTCACCACGACCTTATCGCCCGGTCGAACCACATCGCCGATCCCGCCCAGGCTGTCGAAGAGAGCTTGAGTCTGCGCGCGCACCAGCGCGGGATCGTATGTCGCCGCCTTCGCGATCGCCACCCGGGCGGGTGCTACGGCGGTCGCCGTCAGAGCGGGCGTTGCGGTTGGGGCGGGAGCGAGCGGAGCGCAGCCGCCCAGCGCGGCGCCGCCGGCCGCGGCGCCCGCGAGCTTCAGGAAGCTGCGCCGCGGGAATCGGCCGCAGGGGAATGGATGGGAGGTGTTGGGTCGGCGGTTCGGCATGGGATGGACTGCCTCCTTGGGCGGATAAAATCGAAATCCTTCTTTCGCTTCTATCTGAATCGCGGGGCAGCCACGAGGCGATAGTTGCTAAATAAAGTATATGGTTGTGCTGCAGAGGTGTCAATATTTTATCAGAATGTTCAAAGAACTATTTTCCGTGCACCTCCATGCCCTCCGTGGGATCTTTTTTCTCCATGGAGAACACGGAGATGCACGGAAAAAATTCAATGAATAAAATCGAACCTCCGGTTTATGATACCATTCCGCCGATGATTTCACGGGCTGGCCGCCGGCCCGGCTTGCAGACCATTGGAGAATCGCCATGCAAATGTTGGATTTCCCGTTCGAAGTGACGGATTGGGACCGGATCGAACCGGAGGAACACAAGGGAGAAACGGGGATCGCGCGGTGGCGGACCCGCACCTTCGGCGGGATCCGCGTCCGGATGGTCGAGTATTCGCCCGGCTACCGCGCGGATCACTGGTGCAGCAAAGGCCACATCGTCCTTTGCCTGGAAGGGGAACTGCACTCCGAAGGGAAGGACGGCCGGATGCAGGTTCTGAAGCCCGGGATGACCTATCAGGTGGCGGACGAGGTGCTTCCGCACCGTTCGTATACGAAAACCGGTGTTAAATTATTCATTGTGGATTAATCAATCCCGAGCGTTTGCCCGGATAAAAAAAGTACGCGGATTGTTCGGATGACGGCGTGGTGCACGGATAAATAAAATCAGCGCAATCCGGATAATCCGCGAAATCCGCGTACAATGACTTTCCACAATAAGCAGTGGTATGATGCAATCCTTCCCGGCTTGTTGTACACAGCCGGCATATCCGGGACTTTGACGCGCATACAGGAGAAAAACCCATCATGGGAAAACGAAATTCGCGTAACCTTATCCGCCGGATGACCCGGCGTGAATTCCTCGGCCTGGCGGGTTTGTCGCTTGCCGCGGCCTGCGCGCCCGCCAAGCCGCTGCTGGCCGTCGCGCCGACCATCCGCCCGACCCGCCTCCCGCGGACCACGCCGGTCGATTATCCGAACGGCGAGTGGCCGTCCACATCGCCGGTTCAACAGGGGATCGATCCGGCGGCGATCGAGGACATGCGGCAGAAGATCGGCTTCGAAAGCCTGCCGGTGCACAGCTTCCTCCTGATCCGCAACGGGTTTCTGGTCTCGGAGCAATATTTTTCCGGCTTCTCCCGCGATACCCGGCACCCGCTTGCGGATTGCACGATGAGCGTCGTTTCCGCGCTGGTGGGGACCGCCATCCGGGACGGGTACATCCAGAACGTGGATCAGAAAGTTCTCGACTTCTTCCCGGAGCGGCAGGCGAATGCGGGCGACAAGCTTACCCAGCTTACCATCGGTCATCTCCTGACGATGACCGTCGGGCACAAGCAGGCCCTCACCCCGGATCCGGCCGACGCGGGAAAAAATTGGACGGATGAATTTTTCAGCCAGTCGTTCTCCGCCGCCCCCGGAACGGTCTTTCAATACGACCCGCTGGCCGCCCACATGCTCTCCGCCATCGTGCAAAAGGCGGCGGGCAAGCCGGCCGAGTTCTATCTGCGGGAAACGCTTTTCGACCCGATGGGGATCAAGGATTTCGCATGGCCGGCGGATTCCCAGGGCGTTCCCTTCGGGAACACGGGTTTGGAACTGCGGCCGATCGACATGGCCAAGTTCGGGTTCCTGTTCGTAAGCGACGGCGATTGGAGCGGCAGACAGCTCATCCCGCGCGAGTGGGTGATGCTGTCCACCGAGAAATACGCGGACACGACGGGCAAGCGCAACAGCGCCGAGGATGTCGGGTACGGCTACCTGTGGTGGATGAACAGCTTCGAGGGGTTCTCCGCGCACGGCGCCGGCGGGCAGTACATCTACGTCATCCCCGGGTTGGATGTGGTGGCGGTCTTCACCGGCGGTTTCGACGAGAAGGGATTCACCACCCCGAACAACCTGATGCGGACGCTGATCATCCCGGGGATCTGATTGCCGCCGCGGGCTCCCTTTCGTGAAATCGTTTCAATCCCCGGAGCGGCGCCTCATCCGCTCCGGATTTCTTTCCGGGAGAGTTCCATGGAATTGCGCATCGTTCAAACACCCGATCGATTAAGCGTCTATTCCCCGTTGCCGGCCGGAAACAGGATTCTCTTCCTGCTGCTCTCCTTCTTTCCGCTTTTGGCGCCGTATGAATTGTTATTCCGCATCCGGTGGATTAATTATTGGAATTTCTTTTTTCTGTTCGCCGCGGCAATCTCCGCCGGGGCGCTTTTCGTCAGCGCGTTCCTGGTCTGGGCGGCGGTCGCCGGGATGAATACCGAGATGGTCTTCGACAGGCGGATGGGTGTCTTTTATTTTGCCTTCCAGGCTCCGATCCTGCGCCGGCGGGTGCAGGAGTATCCGCTTGCGTCGGTGAAAGAAATCGCCGTTGAAACCCACGAGTGGAGCGATGGCGCGCCGAGCTACTCGCTCAAGGCGGTCCTTGTCGACGGGAGTGCGGTCAGCCTGAGCGCCTGCTGGTCGCGGGCGGAGGTCGAAGCGGTGCGGAAGCGGGTTGCGGTATTCCTGAATCTTTCCGCATCCATTCCAGTATCGGACAATTCGAAGAATCCACGAAGCACACGAAGAGAAATCTGAAGGACACGAAGATTTTTCTGAAAAGTACTTCGGCGGCGGGATGAGCTTCAGGGCGGGGCTTTTAAAACACAAAAAAGGATAGTGCTTGAATGGAAGTCAAATCGCTCGGCTACCGCACGGACTTGATCTTCCCCGCCTTCGACGGGGAAATCATCGACCGCGGCGCATACATCGTCGTGCGGACTCCCTCGAATCCGACTTTCTACTGGGGCAACTTCCTATTATTCGAGAAACCCCCGGCCGAGGGCGATTATCCGCGTTGGACGGAGTTGTTTTCCGGAGAAATCGGAGTTCCCCCGGCGACCCGCCATATGACCTTTGGCTGGGATACGATCCGGGGCGAACAGGGAATCGCCGCCCCATTCCTGGAGAACGGCTTCCGCCTGGTAAAGTGTACCGTCCTGACCGCCCGACAACTCAATCCGCCCGCGCATCCGGCGGCGGATCTGGCCGTCCGGCCGCTTGTCTCCGAGGGCGATTGGGCGCAGGCTGTCGAAAACCAGGTGATCACGCGCGAACCGGAATTCACCGAGGACGAACACCGGAATTTCAGTCAGCGGAGGATGGACCGCTACCGGAGGATGGCCGCCCGCGGAATGGGCGACTGGTTCGGCGCCTTCCTCCGCGGAAAGCTGGTGGCGGATCTGGGGATCTTTCACACCGGTGCGGTGGGGCGCTACCAATCCGTGCAGACCCATCCGGATTTCCGCCGCCGGGGATGCGCGGGCACATTGGTGTACGAGGCTTCGCGGTATGCGATGGAACGCTGCGGCCTGAAGACGCTCGTGATCGTCGCCGAGACGGATTCCGACGGCAGGACGGCTGTATCAGTCGATGGGATTTGCGGCAACGGAGCATCAGACCGGTCTGGAAAAGTGGAAATTCGAGCGGTGTAACGCTCCCTAAACCTCCCTCATCGCCGGGAAAGACAAGTGAGTTTTTCCCCGCGCTTTTCCTATCCCGGCGGAGTAGGGGAGGCTGGAGGTGAGGGAAGGGGTAGAGAGTTGACCATGAAGAACTTATTGCAGGAAATTTCCTACGACACAAATTTCGTCAAAGGTCACAAACTGCAGCCGGCCTGGTTCAAGGTGGCGAAGATTTTTATCCTCCTGGCCGTACTCGCCGGCTTTGTGCTTCTTTTCGGGTGGCGGCGGGCGGCGGTTTTCGCGGCCGTATTCATTCTGCTGATGCTGACCGTCCACCTGGTGTACCGGATCAAGACCCGCAGGTTCACCCGCAACTGGCTGGATTTCATCGTCGTGGAGGATAAAGAGAAAAACCTCAGGCAGGGGATCGGCGCGGCGTATTACGCATCGGTCATCCTTAATGCGGTGATCGCGTTCCTCGTCAGCGGTTTGCCGGCGGATTGATCGATTTCCACGCCCAGCCCTCATTATGGATATCGGCCTCCAATTAGATTAATGGCCGGCCGGTCGCAACCTTATACGCAAGATTGACTTCCCCGTCGAATATTCTAAAATCCATAGTTAATCGGCATTCACTTGCATGGAGGTTGGCCCATGGCGATTGGAATTGTCACCGACAGCACCTGCGACCTGCCAAAGGAAGTGATCCGCAAATACGGGATCGGAGTCGTCCCGCTGTATATTCACGCCGGCGGCAGGGTATATCTGGATGGGGTGGATCTCACCCGCAGCGAATTTTACGAACGGCTGCCTTCCTTCCATCCCGTTCCAACGACGGCTGTCCCCGGTCCGGATGTGTTCCGGGTCGAGTACGAACGGCTGGCGGCCGAGGGGGCGTCGGAGATCCTATCCATTCACATCTCGGAAAAACTAAGCGGCATGATTAACGTCGCCCGTGAAGCGGCGAAAGAGACGACCGCCGTTCCGGTGACGGTCTTCGATTCCCGCCAGCTCAGCCTGGGGATGGGTTTCCTGGTCCAGGCGGCCGCCGAGGCGGCCGCGGCGGGGCGGACGATGGCGGAGATCCTGGCCATGCTGGAGGGACAAATCGCCCGGACGCACGTCTTCGCCGCGCTGGATACACTTGAGTTCCTGCGCCGCAGCGGGCGCATGAATTTTACGCTCGCGACCCTCGGCACCCTGCTGCAGATCAAGCCGCTCCTGAAGATGTACGACGGGGAACCGGCGGCGGAGCGTGTCCGCACCCGCGGCGGCGCGGTGAAGCGGCTGATCGAACTGCTTTTGGAATCCGGCCCTTACGAAAAGGCGGCGATCCTGCATTCGGCGGCGGCCGAACGCGCGCAGGAGTTGCTGGATGAAATCCGCAACCTGCTGCCTGCCGGCGAGATTTGGATGGAAGAGATCAATCCGGTGATCGGCACGCATATCGGTCCGGGCGTGATCGGGTTTGCCTGCGTCTCCAGGGCGTAGAACGGAGGAGGATATGAGCGGATTTGCCGTGTACGGGATCGGGTTGGCCGTCATCCTGGGCTGCATGACGGTTCTCTGGCTCCTCAGCCTTTCCCTGAAAAATTCCAGCATAGTGGATATCTTCTGGGGGACCGGGTTCGTCGTCGCCAACGGAGTGTATTTTGCGCTGACGCCGGACGGTTTTCTGGCGCGCAAACTGCTGATCGGGATTCTGGTGACCATCTGGGGCCTGCGGCTTTCGATTCATATCCTCACCCGCAACTGGCGCAAAGGTGAGGATTTCCGCTACCGCAAGTGGCGCGAGGAAAACGGCCCGCGCTGGTGGTGGAAAAGCGGTCTCCAGGTGTTCCTGCTGCAGGGCTTGCTGATGTGGATCATCTCCGCGCCTCTCCTGGCCGCGCAATCCGGCGCGGTCCCCGACCGGTTGACGGTGATCGATGTCCTCGGCGTTCTCGTCTGGACGGTCGGCTTCTACTTCGAAACGGCCGGGGATATGCAATTGGCGCGGTTCAAAGCCGATCCCTCCAACAGGGGCCGGGTGCTGGATACCGGGGTCTGGCGCTATTCTCGTCACCCGAATTACTTCGGCGATGCCGCCCAGTGGTGGGGGTTCTACTTGGTCGGCGCCTGCGCCGGCGGCTGGTGGGCGGTGTTCAGTCCGGTGCTCATGACCCTGTTGCTCCTGCGTGTCTCGGGTGTGGCGCTTCTGGAAAAAACGATGGAAACCCGCCCCGGATACAAGGATTATATCGATCGGACCAGCGCCTTCATCCCGTGGTTCCCGAAGAAACGCGGGGATCGGACGTAGATGGTACAAGGTGGTTGTGATCGTCATGCCCGCGCGTTCTCAGCGGGCATCCAGGGGCCTTTACACTTGTGTTTGCGGTAAGACACTGGATTCCCGCCAAAATCACCTCCGCTGCGCGAAGGCAGGCGCGGGAATGACGGTCCCAGAGGTGCCGGGTATCATCCATACAAAGGCCGCTCCACTTTGTGGACAACTCCTCTTCAGCGACACACGTCCAAGGAGGAATTATGAAACTTGCCAAAGCAATCGCGTTGCTCGGTCTGCTGGCGATGACCGGCGTTTTAATTTACGGGTTCACCATCGGCGATTTTTCCGGCGAGGGCGCCAAGCTGCTGGCCATGCCGTGGGGGATCGTCTCGCTGGTGGATTTATATGTCGGATTTGCGCTGTTCTCGTGTTGGATCGTGTTCCGGGAAAAAGCGCCTGTCCCGTCGGCCGTCTGGGTGGTGCTGATGATGGTCCTGGGTTTCTGGGCCGGCGCGCTGTACACCTTCCTCGCGCTGCAATCGAGCGGCGGCGATTGGAAAAAGTTCTGGTACGGCAAACGGGCCTGAGGCGGAGGAGGAACCATGGATATTCTGCAAATTCTGAAAATCATCTGCGCCCTGGCGACGATCGCGACGGGCGGGATTTCCCTATTCGCCCCGCGTGCGATCAAGGGTTTCACCGGGCTGGAGGCGGCCGGCCCGCGCGGGATCACGGAGATCCGCGCCGTGATGGGAGGGCTTTTCATCGGATTGGGCCTGGCACCCTTCCTGCTTCCCGTTCCGGAGGTCTACCAGGCGCTGGGTGTCATGTACCTGGCGATCGCCGCCGTGCGCACCGGGTCGATGTTTCTCGACCGGTCGGTGATGCAATCCAACATCATCAGCTTGATCGTCGAGGTCGTATTCGGGATCGTCCTGGTTATGTGAAGCCCCTTCCTGCCCATGCCTCAAACCCTGCTGCGCGGGATCAGGCTTCGCCATTTGCCTCGGCCGGGGTTTTCCTATATTCTTCCTGCAGGTGAGGAATACGGGGGGAGGGATTATTTTACAGCCCTCTCTATTTTCCCTCCTCAAATTGGGGAGGGCCGGGGAGGGGAGAGGAGAAAAAATGGCTACGAAGAAAGCTGCAAAGAGAACTCCGGTCAAAGCCGTAAGCCGGGCGGCGCCCGCGGCCGCGGACGAAAGAACGTACACCGGCCTGCGAACCTTTAACGCCGTCATGGGATTCCTGCACCTGATCCAGGGCGTCTTCATGTGGGTGATCAGCAACAACACCACCTACCCGGTGTTCACCAATTTCCTGCGCTTCGACACAGCGACAAGGACTCTGGTGCCGAATCCCACGCAAGCCTTCGAACTGCGCTTCGGGCCGGCGGTGGCGGTGTTCCTGCTGATTTCGGCCGTTGCCCACTTTTCGCTGGCGACATTCGGCTACAACTGGTATGTGGCCAAGCTCAAGAGCGGCATGAACCCGGCGCGGTTCTACGAGTATGCGCTCTCATCCTCGCTGATGATCGTCCTGATCGGAATGCTGGTCGGCGTGACGGATCTGGGCGCGCTGATCCTGCTGTTCGGGATCAATGCGATGATGAACTTGTTCGGGATCATGATGGAACTGCACAACCAGACCACCGCCAAGACCGACTGGACCGCGTTCATTTACGGCTGCCTTGCCGGGATCGTTCCATGGATCGTCATTTTCTTAACGTTCTACGGAGCGCTCGGATCCTCGGACGCCAAGCCGCCGGCATTCGTCTACTGGATCGTCCCGACCATCTTTGTGTTCTTCAGCATCTTCGCGGTCAATATGTTTCTGCAATACAAGAAGGTCGGTCCCTGGAAAAATTACCTCTTCGGTGAGCGGATGTACATCGTCCTGAGCCTGGTGGCCAAGACCGCGCTCGCCTGGCAGATCTGGGCGGGGACTCTGCGGCCGTAACTCAGTCGAACCTGTAGTCATAAAGCAAAAGGCGATGCGCCGAGAAGGCCATCGCCTTTGTTTTTTCCTGTTCATGCCTTTCCGCCGGCGGGTCAGTGGAGGTGAAGAGGCGGATCAGTCACAAGGAGCGCAGAGGTACTATTCGTACCAGGTGAACAATGCGATCCACGCACTCCCCCCGCTGCCGTCGTCCACCAGGATCACCAACTTCGGGTCAAATTTAACTCCTGAGAAGGCCCCCAGCACCAGCATGCCGATCACTAGGGGCCACCCCATGAGCAGGATGGATACGATACCGGCGACGAAGGCCACCATTGCGGCTGCCCCCACCAGACACAGAAGCGCTTTGCCTGCCTGGGCGGCCAGCGGCCCGACCCATTCCAGCGATTTGCCCGGGTTGTCAGGTGGCGTGGGGGCTTCCCGGCGCTGGTCGTCGGCGATGATCACACCCTGAACCCGCACTCCGGCGTTGATCACCTGCAGGACCCTGCGCGCCGCCTCAGGGGGTATGCTATACTCATACATATCGGCCGGAATTAACTTCCAGCCCCGTTCTTCCTGTGGGCTCGTGATCATGGCGCCGCTGCCGAAGATCTCGCAGTCCTGCCAGCCTTGCCGGCGGGCTATCTCCATTACCGTATCGATCTCAGTCCTGACGCTGAGATCCTGCCAGCGGACTTGTTGTGTGACCGTCTGAGCAGACATTGGGACCTCCTCGGGATCTTTTCCCTGTGAATGAACCCATTCTAGAAATCGGGAGCTGAGGTTTCCATACAGTTTTCCTCCAAAAAACCTCCCATTTTTAAAAAACCGGCGGGTTTCCCATGGCCAATAAAGAGAAAATCGCCCTCCTCACCAAATACCAGATGAAGGTGCTGTATTACAAATGCACCGAGGGCTTGACCCATGAGGAGATTGCCGTCCGCCTGGGGAGAGACGTCAACACCATCCAGTTCCACATGACCAATATTTATGAGGTCTTGGAGATCAGGCAACCCGGCAAATCCAAAGCCGAGATGGATTCGGAGCTGAAGAACGAAATTGGCCCGATCGTACGGAAGATGTTCAGTTCCTTGGCGGAAGTCAACGTATGGGCGCCCCTTCACGCGAGTTCTCACCGGGAGGAGGACGCGCCGGCGGGCGGAGGCGCCTCCTCTTCTCCGCCTTACCAGCCCCCGCCCAGCGTCGAAAAGTTACTCCAACAGGCTTGCTCCCCGCCCGCGCCTGCACAGGTCCACGCACCGCCGCCGCCCGGCAGGCGCCGCGTCCGTGGAAGATGGATCCTGGGGGCGGTAATTGCCGGCGCGCTCCTCCTTCTCTTCCTTGTCCTGTCGCCCGGCTTCTCGTCCTTCCTCGCCTCACTCCCGGGGGCCACCCCGACCTCTCTGCCCGCCACCGTTGAGCCGGCCGACGTCTTCATCCCCACTTCCACCGCGACCCCTACCGTCACCCCGAATCCTACTCCCATGCCCACGCAAATCAGCATCAGTACTCAGCTAGCGGATGTGGATGGCATGGTGCTGGTTTACATCCCGGCCGGTGAGTTCATCATGGGAAGCTCCCGGGTTGACGACCCGCAGGCAATGGAAGAGGAACTGCCGCAGCACACTGTGTACCTGGACGCCTACTGGATCGACCGGTCGGAGGTGACCAACGCCCAGTATGCCCTGTGCGCAGCGGCCGGCGCATGCACGGAACCGGCCGACCACAGCTCGCTCACCCGCAGCAGCTATTATGGGAACGGCGCCTATGCCCTCTACCCGGTGGTCTACGTCGGCTGGAGCCAGGCCGCCGCCTACTGCGCCTGGGCCGGGCGCCATTTGCCCAGCGAGGCCGAATGGGAAAAGGCGGCCCGTGGGCCGGACGGGCGTGTTTACCCCTGGGGGAATACCTTCGACGGCACCTTGGCCAACTATTGTGACATCAACTGTGTGGACAGCTGGAAGGACAGCCGATACGACGACGGCAGCAGCGACACCTCACCCGCGGGTGATTTTCCGGATGGGGCCAGCATGTACGGCGCGTTGGATATGGCGGGCAATGTCTACGAGTGGGTGGCGGATTGGTACGGTCCGTACAGCCGGTCCGGCCAGGTCAACCCGCGCGGCCCGGCCGCCGGGCTGGAGCACATCATCCGCGGCGGTTCGTGGGGGGATGATGCAGCCCATATCCGCGCCGCCATACGCTCGCATATCCCCCAGCAAGAGTATTGGACGAATTACATCGGCTTCCGCTGTTCAAAGTAAAACCCCAAGACTGCAGGGCTGTGGAGGCTGAGAGTATCGCGTATGGAATAATGCTCCGGGCCCGGTTTCACTTCTGGGAAGTTTTGCGAGGACAACCCGGCGGTGATCGGGAAGAAGATCGATCGATACGGCGCGGTCTGGCCTCTCATGGAAAATTCTCTCCTTAAATCGGGAGAGTTTTTTTTACGTCGCGGAGGCGGAAGGGAAGGACTGCGCGGGGCGCTTCCCTGCGTGGGAGGTACCGGCGAAGTATCCGCCGCGCGGAAGCCGTGAAATGGATGGAGCTCAGAGGATCCGTGGACCGGATTCTTGGGGCGGGATATAATTTTTCCATGGAACCGATCACACTGATCACCGGCGCGCCGGGCTGCGGGAAAACAGCCGTATCCAAACTGCTTGCGGATCGGAATCCGCGCGGGGTGCATATCCCCTCGGATATTTTCTACACGTTTCCGGCCCATCCCGTTCCACCGCACCTGGCTGCGGCGAACGCGCAAAACCAGGCGGTAATCGCGGCCGCGGTGCACGCGGCGGCCGCGTTCGCGCGCCGGGAATACGACGTCTTCCTCGACGGCATTTTCGGCCCGTGGTTCCTGCCGTTTATCGCCTCGGAACTCTCACCGCTTTGTCCGTCCATCCATTATGTCGTGCTGCGGGCGCCGCTGGAGACCGCGCTGCGCCGGGTCCATGGACGCTCCGGACATCTGAAGGACGAAGTCGTGCGTCAGATGCACGCGGAGTTCGAGTCGGATCTGGGGAGATACGCCCGGCACGTCGTGCAAACCGAGTCTCTCCCGCCCGTCGAGATCGCTTTGGAGATCCTCCATCGGAGGGAGCGCGGGGATTTTCTGCTGACGCTGGATGCGGCGGGAAAAAGAGCGTAACCGCTGAACCCCCGGTATAAGCCGCCATAATTATTTTCAATGATAAGGTGATCCATGTATGCAAACCGGGTGAAAAAATATTACACCGCGACGGTCCGCAAGGAGTGGAATCGGCTGACCCGCAGCCCTTACTTCCAATTGGAATTCGACACGACCATCCACTTCCTGGAAAAATACCTTCCGAAAAAAGGGCGCATCCTTGATGCCGGCGGCGGGCCGGGAAGATATACGGTCGAATTGGCGAAGCGGGGCTACCGCATGACACTGCTGGATCTCACACCCGCCAACCTGGAGTTCGCCCGGCGGCAAATCCGGCGCTCCGGGTTGCAGGGCCGGGTGGAAGAGGTCGTCGAAGGTTCGATCACAGGTCTCTCCCGGTTCGGGGATGAAACCTTCGATGCCGTGATCTGCACCGGCGGACCGCTGTCGCACGTTCTGGAACGGCGCCAGCGCAGCCGCGCGCTTGATGAGCTGATCCGGGTGGCGAAGAAGCGCGCGCCGGTATTTGTCTCCGTCATGAGCCGCCTGAGCGTCATGGCGGTTGAGTTGATCCTTTTCCCGGACGAAATCGAAGAACCGTGTTTCCGGAATATCCGCGACAGCGGACGGTACCCGGGGACATCCGGATTCACCGCCTGCCACTTCTTTCTCCCAGAGGAATTCACGGCCGCTTTCCGGGACAAGCCGGTGAAGATCCTGGCGCTGGCAGGGCTGGAGGGGATCGGCTCGCGCCAAACCAAAGCAGTGAATGCGCTGGCCCGCCATCCGAAGCGCTGGCGGATCTGGCTGCAAACGCATTTTCAAACCTGCACCCATCCGGCGGTGGTCGGAATGAGCGAGCATATGCTGATTGTTTGCCGGAGAACGGGGTAAGGATTGATCCGGCGGAAAAGAAGCGCCGGACACCCCGCCCTAAGGGTGGTAAAAGGTTCCCTTCACCTTAGGGCGCTGCACAATTGCCGCCGCGCATACTCGAAGCACGTGATGTTGGCGGGATATAATTTACGCGGAATTGCCGATTCCTCCACTTATCATAGGAGGCAGCCATGCCGATCCGAATCTCCCGCCGTGAATTCCTCGGGCTCGGGCTGACCACCGTGCTCTCCGCCTGCGCGCCGAAACTCATTCCGCCCACAGCCACGCCGACCGCGGACCTCTCCGCGGCGGAAACCCGTTTGGCCGTTACGACGCCCAAAGTCTATGCGCCCGACGATCCGAACCTTCTGTATACCGGCCGGATCGATTTTTCCAATGCGAAGCAACCCAAGTTTTCCGCGCCGGGGGTGTACATCCGCGCCCGCTTCCGCGGTACGGGAGTTTCGATCCTGCTCGAGGACGAATTCAAATGGGGCACCAACCGCAATTATTTCGACGCGCTGATCGACGGCGGGAAGCCGGTCAAGATCGCGCCGGAGCAGGGCGTCACACACTACGAAATCGCGTCCGGGCTTGAAAACGCCGAGCATACGGTCGAGTTTGTCAAACGCACCGAAGCCAGCATCGGATATTCCAAATTCCTCGGGTTCGAGTTCGCGGGCGAAATCCTTCCGCCGCCGGATCGCCCGGTGCGCCGGATGGAATTCATCGGCAATTCGATCACCGCCGGAGCCGGGATCGAGGCCGACAACAATTCCGCCGAGTGCCAGGCGGACGGCTGGGGGCAGCCGTACAACAACGCCCGGCTCGCCTACGGCCCGGTCCTGGCGCGCAGCCTCAATGCCGAGTACCACGTCTCGGCCGTATCGGGGATCGGCCTGGTCCGCAATTACAGCTCCCAATACGACGCGCGGCCGATGCCGGCAGTGTACGATCTGACCTTCTTCGAGCAGACCGCGTCGCCGAAGTGGGACCCCAAGTTGTTCGTCCCGGACGTGCTGGTGCTCGCGCTCGGGACGAACGATTTCTCGCCGGGCGACAGCGAGCGGGAACCGATGGGCGTGGAGGCCTTCACGGATGCGTACGTGGCGTTCATCGAACGGCTGCGCGGCTGGTATCCGCAGGCGGAGATGTTTGTCGTTTCCAGCCCGATGCTCGGCGACCACTGGCCAAACGTCGCCAACACATTCGCCACCGACCAGAAGAACGCCATCACCAAAACGGTCGACGCGCTGAACGGGAAGGGCGACACGAAAGTCCATAAATTTTTTTCGATCCCCATGGTCGGGATCGGATGCGGCACCCACCCGAGCATGGAACAGCAGGCGATGATGGCCACCCAACTGCGGTCGGCGATCCAGCCGGTTTTGGGCTGGTAGCCGGGCGCGGTCTCCGTTTTACCGAAAGCCGGATGGCGGAATACGGGTTACAATCGCAGCCGCCATTACCTGTAAATTCCGGTGGAGCCGGAACCTTCTGCGCCGGTTGATACATGCGAGGTGCGCGACCGATGCCCCAGGTATTGTTTATTGCCGCGCTGTTTCTGA
This sequence comes from uncultured Chloroflexia bacterium, assembly GCA_963724345.1. Lineage (GTDB taxonomy): Bacteria > Chloroflexota > Anaerolineae > Anaerolineales > RBG-16-64-43 > JAFGKK01. The sequence continues at coordinate 104,538 of CAVRUI010000003.1, forward strand.
TCGTTCTGCTTGCGCTGAACTTCGAATACCTTATCTTCCCAAGCCTTCCGGTCACCGGATTGGGAATTGTATTGGCGCTGCTGGGTGCGGGCATTATCCTTCACGGCGCCGTCCAAAAAAGAAAAGCCGAAACGACCCAATCCGATTCTTCCGGAACGGAGAAGGCCCCGCGTTCGACAGGTTGCGCGCCGGCCGTCGCCGGAGGACTGTATCTTCTGACGGGCATCGGCGTTCTGATCCTGCAGGCAATCGGGTATCTTCATTAATTTTCTCTCCCTCACCCCTGACCCCTCTCCCAGCATAAGCTGGGAGAGGGGAAGCCGGTGTTCTTCCGGCGGGGTGAGGGGAGGGATAAAGGAGACGGTATGACCGACCCAAAAACACGCACTGAAGAATTTCACGTGGACGGGGATGCGCTCCTGGCCAAGGTCAAGGAGCTGTTGCACGAGGGCAACATCCGGCGGATCCTGATCCGGGATGAGGCGGGAAAAACGTTGATCGAATTTCCGGTCACGCTCGGGGTCGTCGGCGTGTTTCTCGCCCCGCAACTGGCGGCGATCGGCGCGATCGCCGCGCTCGTCACGAAGTGCACGATCGTCGTGGAGAAAGAAAGCTGACTCTCACCCGGAAACCGCTGGGGGTTACTAGGTGGAAGAATGGTTTACTTGGGTGACAACTTGCCAAGTTTGATCGTCATTCCCGCGCCTGCCCTCGCAAAGCATCCCGGCGCGCGTCTGGTTCATGCGCCGGGATGAACGCGAAGCGAGGGTGCTCTTAGCGGGAATCCAGGGTTTACAGGAATGGATGCCCGCCAGGTGCACCCCCGCTGCGTGAGGGCAGGCGCGGGCATGACGCCTTACTACGGAGATTTCCATGCGCCCCAATCCTGTTTTGCATGAACTCGGATATTCCGACAGCGACCGGGTGGTGATCATTCACGCCGACGATATCGGCTTTTGCCATTCCAGCGCCGCGGCGATGGATGGGCTTCTGAACGCCGGGATCGTATCCTCGATGGCAACGATGGTCGTCTGCCCGTGGTTCCCGGCAGTTGCCGAATACCACCGCGCGCACCCGGCCATGGACCTGGGCCTGCATTTCACCGTCACCTGCGAATACGACACGTACCGCTGGGGGCCGATCTCGACCCGCGATCCGCGTTCCGGGCTGCTCGACGACGAGGGTTTTTTCCACCGCCGTTCGGAACCGCCCCAGAAGCGCGGGAAAGCCGCGGCCGTGGCGGCCGAACTGAAAGCGCAGATTGCCCGGGCCCAGGCGGCCGGGATCGATCTGACCCATGTGGATTCCCACATGGGGACGGCCTGGCATCCCAAATTCTTTCCGGACTACATGCGCATCCCCGCCCGCAAACAGCTTCCCGCCTTTTCATTCCGGATGGATCCGGAGACGGCGGCGGCATGGGGATACAACCGCCGGGCGGGCGCCGCCATGACCCGCATGGCCGCCGGGTTCGAGGCGCGGGGATTGCCCCTCTTCGACGGAATGTTCATCATGCCTTTGGAGAACGCCGACGACCGGATCGGGACGGCCCGCCGCGCATTCGAGGAGCTCTCGCCGGGACTTCACCTACTTCATCCTCCATCCCGCCGTCGATTCGCCCGAACTGCGCGCGATCACGCCCGAGGATTGGCGGGCGCGCGCCGCGGATTACCAGGCGTTCACCAGCTCCGAACTGCGGAATTTTGTGCGCGACTCCGGCGTCCAGGTGATTGGATGGAAAGTGTTGCGGGATTGGATGCGGAAGAAAAAAGGAAAATAATTCACACCCTCACCCCGCCGGAAGAACACCGGCTTCCCCTCTCCCAGCGTATGCTGGGAGAGGGGTCAGGGGTGAGGGGCAAGGAGCTTACATGCCCAACTACAAATGCAAAATCACCGTCATCCGGAAAGTCGTTCAACGAGGATCTGTACAAACAATACCCGTATGGGGAGCCCACACCCTGCGGCCGACACGAGGTTGGGCAGGAATTCATCACCGAAAGCGAGTGGGATCCGCCGGAAGGGCTTTGCACGTGGGCTTGGGCGGATATGCGTCCCATCATCCACGCCATGCACGCCGGAAATCCAGTCGTTAAGATTGAATCCTGCACCGATGGGCTGAGGCCGGTGCTTTTTAAGGTGGAACGGGTCGAGGTCTGATGCCGACAATCGACCATCGACCGTCGACCATCGAAAAACCTGGACCATGGACGACAGACGGTGGGTCATGGAAAAACCAAGTTCGCAGTAGCTGAATTTGCGATGATCGATAGTCGATCGTCGATCGTCGACAGGAGCCGATATGAAAAACATGACCCCCAACGGCTATCAAGGGTTTCCTTCGTTGTTCAACGGCTTGTTCGGCGGCGTGGCAGAGCTGTTTCGGAGACTCACGGGGCGGCAGGCACCGGCCGACCTTGCGAAACAAAAACAGAAGGAATCCGCAGAATTAACGCCCATCAGCAGTTCGGCCGCCAAAGAGGATTCAAAGCCGCGAAGGTAGCGAGGAACATCGACTGACGACCATCGTGAAGTCAGCCATTGGTAAAATGATATTTTCCATGATCCACCGTCCATCGTTTGTGGTCTAGGTTTTACGATGGTCTATGGTCGACGGTCGATGGTCGGATGAATTTCCTAAAAAGGCTTTGTCCGTCCGGGGATAGTCTGTATCCGTCCTGTCCTTAAAATATATTCCAGCAGTTCCTCCAGCGGCACGGTCGCCAGGCCGATCGCCGTATCGCAGCACCCGTAATAAATCCACAACAGCCCTTCCTTCACGACGACTCCCGTCGGGAAGATCACATTCGGAATGAACAGGCCGAACTTCTCGTAATAGGCCTCGGGTTCCATGATGAAATCCGGCGCCCGCGCAACCACCCGCTGCGGATTGGCCAGGTCGAGCAGCATCGCACCCAGCCGGTAGATCACCCGCCGGGTCGGGGCGAAGACGGTCTGGACGCCGTGGTAAAGCGTCAGCCAGCCGTTCGCCGTCCGCACCGGCGGGGCCGAACCGCCGATCCGGTTATCCTCCCAGCCGAACTCCGGGCGGATCACGACCTCCGGATCCGTCCACCGTTTTAAATCATCCGAGTAGGAGATCCGGATCGACGGGTGTTCCTCGCCGTGGCACGTGTCGGTCGCCACGAACCCGATCGGCCGGCGCAGGAGCGCGAACCGGCCGCCGATCTTCTCCGGGAACAGGATCACGTTCCGGTCATCGATGTCGGCCGGAGTAGCCCAGCCGAGGAACTCCCAGTGCACCCGGTCCCGGGATACGGCGATCCCCGAACGGGTTTGATTTTTATCGGCCGCCGGATCGAAACCGGGGAACTCGCCCTGGGCGGCGTCCGGCACGCCGACCCCGGTGGGGGAAATATTCCAGGCGAAGCGCCGGAAGGCGAAGGTCATGTAGTAGACGCCATCGATCCGGACCACGCGCGGATCCTGGACGGAGCCGTGCGGATACCCGAGCATCTGCGGCGTAAGCACGGGCTTGTCGGAGACGTGCTGGAAGTGCACCCCGTCCGTGCTTTCCAGCAGGCCGATGGAGCATTGATGCGGACGCAGCGAACCGGCCGCCCGCTCGTACAGGAAAAACCTCCCGTCCTCATACAGCGCGCCGGGATTGTAGGCGTTGCTCATCCTCCAATCCCATTTCCCGGGCCAGACAATCGGATTTTCCGCGCAGCGCGTGATCTTCAATGCCATGGTTTTTTCTCCTCCAGGATGCTCGCTGGAGATTATACCGATGCCTGTCCAAAGCTCCTATCCCTGACCCCTTGAAAACAGAATATCCACGGAGAATCACGGAGTTGGGCACGGAGAGAAGTTAAATGACATCAAAACTCCGTGACCCTCCGTGTCCTCCGTGGACAATATACCCTGGACTTCGTTACCGACGATCCGGATCGAATTTGGCGTCCGGAAAACCGGGCTATAATAGATCGAAATACGGAGATACAAGCATATGCATCATCGACTTGCGTTTGCCGCCGCTCTCCTTTTCTTCCTCGCCGCATGTGCCTCCACTCCGGCCACGCCGACCGCCACCCCCAGCCCGGCCCCCACCGCCACCGCGACCTTCGCCGCCGATAAGTTCGGCGGCTCCGATATCGATGTGACCTACTGCACCATGGAAGGGCTTCCGCAGAAGCTGGATGTTTACTACCCGAAATCCGGCGGACCGTGGCCGGTCCTGGTCTACATCCACGGCGGCAGCTGGCGCGAACTGGACAAGGCCGAGGGGAAAGGCTGGAGGTTTCTCAACGATCAGGGCATCCTTGTGGTCTCGGTCAATTACCGCCTGGCGACCTCCACCATAAAATTCCCGGCGATGATCCAGGACGTCATGTGCGCGGTGCGTTTCCTGCGGGCCCACAGCGCCGGATACAACATCAATCCGGCGAAAATCGGCGCGATCGGCGCGAGCGCAGGCGGCCATTTGGCGGCGCTCCTCGGCACGGCCGACGCTTCCGCCGGGTTCGACGTCGGCGAGTATCCGGATCAATCCTCGCGGGTGCAGGCCGTGGTGACCCTCTCGGGATTATCGGATTTCACCCAGGTGGTCGAGGGCGGGGTGAGCATGGCGATCTACTTCGCTTTCGGAGCGCTGGCCGGGACCAACAACGCGCTGCTTGCGCCCGCCAGTCCGGTCACGTACATCACTCCCGACGATCCGCCCTTCCTGATTTTTCACGGGGATGAGGACGGGGTCGTCCCGATCGAACAGGCGTTGACGCTGGACGAACGCCTGAAGGCGGCCGGTGTGCCTTCGACGCTGGTGATCGTCAAGGGCGGAGATCATGGATTGAATCCGCTTCCAGGGAAAACCGCCGAACCGACCTGGACTGAAATCTCGCGTATGATCCAGGAATTTCTCCTGGCAATTCTGTTTTGATGGTCCCCGGCTGCATGCCGCGAATGGAGCGAATACGGTCATACCATTTATCCTGAATATTAAATAACAAGGAGAGGGTCATGATTGGTTTTCACCGGATCCACCACCGGTTGATGATATCCATTCCGGTAGTGGTGCTTGCGATAACCGCCGCCGGTTGCGGCGCGGCCGGCGGGGAAACGCCCCTTCCGGCCCATCCCACCGCAACCGCTTCCGGGAACGAACCGGTGATCTCCGGCGTGCGTCTGGACCGGACCGAGCTGCCGCGGTATGAGTCGCTCGAAATGACCCTGACCGTCGAGGCGGAGTATTCCAATCCCTACGACACGCGCGAGGTGAAACTGGACGGCACGTTCTCCGGCCCGGGCGGTGTGGAAATGAAGGCGCCGGGTTTCTGGGACGGGCAGGACGCCTGGCGCATCCGCTTCACGCCCTCGCGCGAAGGCCGTTGGACCTATCGGCTCGTCATGACGGATGTCCATGGAAGCAGCGCGCCGGCGGAAGGCAGCTTCGCGGTCACGCCTTCGGACCTTCACGGCTGGGTGCGGGCCGGGAACCTTGTCGATTCCGCCTACAGCAGCCGCTATCTCGCCTACGACGACGGGACTCCCTATTATGGCGTCGGGCATTGCGATGCGTGGAGTATCCTGACCTCCGGATTCTCCATCGATAAAGGGGTGACGCTGTTCGAAACGATGAAGACGGGCGCGGAAAATTACGTCGTGTGGTGGCCGCTGTACATGATGTCGCCGGTCGGCAGCTCTTACGATAAATACTCGGTCAACAACCTGGGGTCGATCGACGTGATCGTAAAGGATGCCCAGGCCAAGGGAATCCAACTGGTCTTCACGGTTTGGGCCCATCCTGATTTGCGCGACGCGACGCATTCCCTCTCCGGCGGGCGCTGGGAATCCAACGGCTTCAGCAAACTGGGGGATATAAATTCCTTCTTTACTTCGGAAGAAGCCTGGGCCTGGCAGGCCAACCTGTACCGCTACATGATCGCCCGCTGGGGGTACAGCCCGGCGATCGGGATGTGGCAGACCGTCTCGGAGATTAACCTGACCAACGCCTACGATCAGCTCAACCCGTGGCACGGGAAGGTGAACGCCTTTTTCGTGGAGAACGATCCCTATCGCCACCCGACCACCGCGAGTTACTCGGGCGAGGGGCGATGGCCGGAAGGCTGGGCGGCGATGGACATGCCGCAGGTGCACTTGTATGATTTTTCCTTCGGCGGGCAGAAAGTCGACGCGGTCCACGCCGCGCAGGTTCTGGCGGATTGGACGCAAAGGATGTGGGATGCGGACGCGAAACCCAACTGGACCGGCGAGTTCGGGGTCCCCGGAAACGTGTACTACCCGGAGCTCTTCCACAATTCCATCTGGGCGGCGCTGGCGGCCGGGGCGGCCGCGACTCCCGCGGAGTGGAACAGCGGCGCGTGGGGGGAAATGACCCCCGGGATGCTCGCCGATACCTCGCGCCTGGCGCGGTTCCTGGCCGGTATACCGCTGGTGAAGTGGAATCCTTCCGCGTTGAAAATCACTAGCGCCGATCCGAAAATCCGAGGTTGGGGTGTGGCGGGGGAGCAGGGCGGATTGTTCTGGGTCCAGGATTACACGATGGAAGGAACGACGATCGAAGAAGTCCGCGGGTATTCCGCGGTTCGCAGCGGCGCCGTGCTGGAGATCGCCGGATTGGCGGCGGGCGATTACGTCGTCACTCCCTTCCATACATGGTCGGGGGAATTCCTTGCGCCCCTTGAGATCTCCTGCGCCGGCAGCGGGTCGTGCGCCGTGCCTCTTCCGGATTTCCAGTTCGATATGGCGTTCCGGTTGACGAGGAAATAAAGCAGATTGCCGGAACCGGAGGCATTTCTGGAAAAGCGTTGGATGAGGTGAGCCCTATGAGCAGGATAAAGATGATCTTTCGCAACGCATCCATAGCGGGCGGAATCCTGATCGGGATCACGGTGGTGCTGTACATCCTGGTTCCATCCCCCGGCGTTGTGCTGTTCGTTTCGGCGATCCTTCCCATGCTGCTGAGCTTCATGGGAGCCATATTGGCGTACGGAGTGTACCGCCATCTGCGGGCAAGCCGCACGGCGGCGCTGATTTGGGGGGCGATGACGATCGGATTGTTCTTTTGGGCGGCGGGGGAGTTGATCTGGCTGGCGTACGAATTGACCGGCAACCCGGACGTCCCGTACCCTTCCGTCGCGGATGTGGTATGGCTGATCGGGTATATCCCGTTATTTCTCTCCATCGGTCTGCAATATAGCTCACTGCGGGCTTCGATTTCCCGGCGGAGGATGTTCTGGTACGCCGCGATGCTGATCGTGATTATCGTCCTGGCGGTCGGGCTGGTCATCGCTCCGATCCTTGCCGATCCCGGCGGCGGAGCCCCGATCGAATTGTTCTTTTCGCTTGCGTATCCGGTTTGCGATCTGACCCTGTTATCCATGACCTTGATGCTGGCCCTGATCTTTCTGGGGGGGCAGTTGGCGCTTCCGTGGGGGGTGATCGTGGTGGGGATCCTGCTCCATTCCTCTTCGGACTTGTTGTTTTCTTACATGGAGTGGCATGGGTTGTATTATCCCGGGGGGCAACTGAATTTTTCCAGCGGGCTGTTCGACATCCTATACGTGAGCGCCTATGTCGTCTGGACCCTCGGCCTTTATCTGCGGTTTTGGTCGCCCGAACCGGGAAAGGACGTCGACCTCCATATGTTGATCCCCGAACAGGGAAAAGGTTTTCTCCTGCTGGCGGATCAAAAAGGACGCGTGATTTTTATCGATCCTGCTCTCCATTCCGTTCTGGGATTGAAAAACGCGGAGGATGGTGTGGGAAAGGGTTTCGGCCTGTTGTTCGGGCTGTCGGCTGCATTCGAACAATCGTCCATCCGCAAGGCGGCCCGGACCGGCCTGAGCGACGATTACACCGTGTCCCTCGGCCTATCCCGGGCGAAATACCGGGTGCGGGTGGTGGCGTCGGGTGATCAGAAGGAATTTTCCGGATTCGACGTCCTCGTACATCCCGACCGGCCGCAATCGCCCCCGCCCGCGGACCGGGAAACCGTCATCCTCGGCAAGGTCGCCAGCCGGGCGCGCGAAAGCTATCCGCGTACGGCCGGACGTGAGGATCTGCTGCGGGAGTATTTCGACACGCTGGTGGAATTGCTCTTCATCATGGTCAGCCGGGCCGGCGGCACAGGCGTCGGATCCGCATTTGAGGCCATTCTGACCGAAAAGGCCCGCAGCATCGGATGCGGTTTTGAAGTGAAGAATGGGCGGGCGGTGTGGAATGACCCCCGCGCGGAACCCGGGCAATACCGGGAGTTGTTGGAAGAAGCCGTCCGCTACTCCAGCCAGGTGATTTCCGCATTCACGATCGGGCAGAAAATCGAAGAGATCGAACGGCTCATGGATCCGGAGTGTGTCCGCGAGGCGAAGGAACGAGGCCTGCTTAACGTTTCCGTACGGAAATCGGATTCCGCCTGAACCTTTTCCATTGCCGCAGACGCCTTATGCGAAAGGAGATTTCAACGTGAAAATTTCACCCCGCAGCACGCTGGTCATGATCGGAGATTCCATCACCGAATGGGGGAGGGAAGAGCCGCTGTCGGACGCGCCGGATGATCTGCTCGGCAACGGGTACGTTAATGACGTCAACAACCTGATCGGCGCCGGGTATCCCGGGCACCGGCTTCGGATCCGGAACATGGGCATCGGCGGAAACACCGTCCGGGACCTGGAAGCGCGCTGGACCAAACACGTCCTCGACCTCAAACCCGATTGGGTTTCGGTGCTGATCGGAATCAACGACGTCTGGGGCCAGTTCGATCTCCGCCTCCCCCCGGCGCGGCAGATTTCGAGCGAAGAGTATGAAGCCACCCTCGACCGGCTCCTGCGGGAGACCCGCCCGCGGTTGAAAGGGCTGATCCTGATGACGCCCTATTTCGTCGAATCCGACCGCAACGTGCCCATGCGCGCCATGATGGACCGCTTCGGCGGGGTGGCGCGGAATCTGGCGGTGAAACATCAGGCGATCCTGGTGGATACGCAGGCGGCGATCGACCGGGCGCTGCGCGACCTCTCGCCGGATGACCTGGCGTCCGACCGCGTGCATCTGAATGCGCTCGGGCACATGATCCTGGCGCGCGCGTTCCTCCAGGCGCTGGATTATTCGTGGGGATAGGCCCGCCTTCATTCCGGATTGAAGAATGCAGGGCTGCCCAAAAAGTGGAAGAATGGATTTTTCAGGGATGATTCCTCGCCCCGGTTGGTCGTCATTCCCGCGCCTGCACTCGCGAAGCGGGTGTGTCTCAGCGGGAATCCGGGGATTTGTCGGAGTGGATGCCCGCTAAGTACACCCCTGCTGTGCGGGGGCAGGCGCGGGCATGACGATCACTTGGATGGTTTAAACAGCCCCAATAGAATATAGCAATCATGCCAAGCTTTCGCGGACGAATAATCCAATTCGCCATCCAAAACACTAATTTTATGAACGGGAAACACGGCACCGTCGCCGAACTGCGCCGGATGACCGATAATGCCGCCCGTCTGCTTCGGATTCCGGGAGGGATGGCGGTCCATAAAGCCAGGGCAGGGACCGTTCCGGGAGAGTGGATCGTTCCAAAAAACGCCTCGCCGGACCGGGTGCTCCTGTACATGCATGGCGGAGGGTTCATTTTCGGTTCGCTGATCTCCCACCGGGCGATGGTCGCCCGCCTGGCCGGCTCGGCCGGGACGCGCGCTTTCTCGGTGGATTACCGCCTGGCGCCGGAGCATCCCTTTCCGGCCGCCCTCGAGGATAGCTTGAATGCCTACCGCGGTCTCCGGGCGGAAGGCTGGAAGGCGCACCAAATCATCGTCGCCGGAGATTCCGCCGGCGGCAATTTGGCGCTGGCCCTGATCCTCTCTTTACAGAAGGAGGGCGCTCCGCTCCCGGCCGCCGCCGTGTGCATCTCCCCCGTGACCGATATGCTTTGGACCGGTTCCTCGATGCGTACCAAAGGCGGTGTGGATCCGATCTTCCCGGAGGGAGGATCGTCGCCTTTGGGTTCCTCCATCCATTCCGATTACATCATGTCGGCGGACCCCCGCAATCCGTTGATCTCGCCCTTGTACGGTGATATGCATGGAATGCCGCCGGTCCTGCTTCACGTGGGGGAGGACGAAGTGCTGTTGGATGATTCGGTGCGTTTGGCGGAACGCGTGCGTAACGCCGGGGGGCGGGCCGAGCTTGTCGTGTGGAGCGGCATGTGGCACGTCTTCCAGGTTTTCGCGCCCTTCGTTCCGGAAGCCGCCCAATCCATCCGGCAGATGGGGGAGTTTATCCGGACGGTAATTTAAGTGGGGTGTAAAGCGATCGACGAGTCGCGGAGAAAAAAACCTGGATCCACAGAGGACACGGAAAATACTGTTCAGATTTTCTCCGTGTTTCTCCGTGCCCTCCGTGGATCTAGTAATAAACCGAGTCCTTCCCAATAAAGGAAGCGCCGCCCGAAATGGGCGGCGCTTATTGTCAAGAAGGGTATCAGGCTTGTTGTTTTGATTCGAGCAGGTCGAGCAGCGCGTGCAGCAGCAACCATTCGGGTCCGTGGGAGCCGCCGAAGCCGCCTTGGTAGACGGATTGCAGGGTGGCCAGTTCGCCGGGACTGAGCGTTTGAGTTCCGTCGGAAAACGGATTGGATCCATTGCCGCCGCCGGAAGCCGGGATGGATTGCGCCGCTTCCAGCATGTAGGCGTCGACGTCCGCCTGGGTCAGCTGCATGGCAGAGATCGCTTTGCTTTGATCCGGGGTCATCGCCGCCTGGATTTCGGTCAGCAGCGTATTCCGGTCCTCGGCGGTTGCGGTGTTGCTCCGGTTAAGATCGTGCCACTTTTCCCAGAGGGGGAGCAATACGGCGGCCTGGTCCTTGCCGACGGCCTGGTCTGTTCCCTCCAGGCGCAGCGTTCCGAGGATCAACCGGGTTTCCAGCGGCAGGGTGCTCGTATCCTCGGTGCCCAATCGGTCCGCGTTATTTACCGAAGTCCCGCCCGCGGCAGCTGTCTCATCCGGGTAGGTTTCGAATTCGATCGGGGCGCAGGCGGCCAGGATAATTGCGAATACTGCCGTGGTGATGGGGATGAACAATCTGTGATTCATCATATTTCGATCTCTTTGAGCGGCATCGGCGGCTCGCAATCCGGTGCGCCCATGCCATTTATACTGCACGCTCCCGGATAAAGTCCAGACGGTTCGGTTGATAATCGGGAAAATTCAGCCCGGATGCTGAATTTTCTCAACGAGTTCTCAGTTTTATCCGGATAGAAAAAGCACAGTGCCGTCTTCACAAGACGGCACTGTGCTTTTTCCCGGACCGCGCGGCTATGGCGTGGGGGTCAGGGATTGGGCTTTCTTTTCCAGCAATTGAATCAGCTGATTGATCAGGAACGACGGGGTGCCGCTCCCCTGGAACCCGGGAGTCCCCGTCCGTTGCGCCCTCAGCGTGGCGATTTGATTTTGATTCAGGCTGGATCCGCCGTTGCCGGATGCGCCGGCTCCTCCGCCGCCGGGACCGCCTTCAAACCCGGCGGGCGGAGCGCCGCCTTCAAATCCGGCCGGCGGCCCGCCGCCCTCGACGATGAACCCTCCTTCCGGACCGTTGGCCCCGCTCGCGGCGCCCGGAGTCCGGGTGCCGCTCGCGGAGAACCGGCCGGCGCCGCCAAAGTAATCGGCCATCGCTGTTTGCGTAAGTTTCATTTCCGCGATGGCGTGGATTTGATCGGTCGTCATCGTCGCCTGGATCTGTTCCAGCACCGCGTCAATTTCCGCCTGCGCCGCCGAGCCGCTGCCCGTCAGCTGCTGGAGCAGGGTATACAAAGGAATCAACTGCGCGGCCATCGCCGGCTCCACGGCCTGCGGCGTGCCTTCCAGTTTTAGCGTGCCGAGGACGAGCTGGGTTTCCACCGGAAGCGCTTTGTCGTAATTCGAGTTCAGCCGATCCGGGTTGGCCGTGCCGGCGGATGACGGATTCGCGCCGCCGCAAGCCGTAAGGCCGAGCGCCAGGGCGGCGATGGCGATGCAGGTTGAAATATTTGTCCGTTTCATAAAGTCACCTCATTGGGAATTGAATTACAACAGCATTCACTCAACAAAATCTTTCCTTCTCACGGCGCCTGTCCTGAGCGAAGCGAAGGATCAGTCGGGAGAAGGTGGCGGGTGATCTTCCCGCCGGATGAAGGGCATCATTCGTACCGCAGCGCTTCGATCGGATCCAGCTGCGAGGCCTTGCTGGCCGGGTAAAACCCGAAAAACACTCCCACCAGCGCCGCGGATCCAACAGCCAGCAGGATCGAACTGGGCAGGACAACCGTGCGTGTGCTGCTGAACGCGGAGAAAAGCCATGCGCCCGCAAACCCGCTCAGCATGCCGAGGATTCCCCCCGAGAGGCTCAGCAGCAGCGCTTCGGTGAGAAATTGCAGCAGGATGTCGGCCGGGGTCGCGCCCACCGCCTGGCGGACGCCGATTTCGCGCGTGCGTTCCGTCACGCTCACCAGCATGATGTTCATGATCCCGATCCCGCCCACCAGCAGGGATACGGCCGCCACCCACGCCAGCAGCGACCGGAACGCCGAGGTCGTGGATTCCTGCGCGCTGATCACGTCCTGTTGGGTGGTGATGGTCACATCGAGGTTGTCGAGCGTGAGCTTGTGCCGCTTGGCCAGCAGCAGCTTGATCTGCAGGATGACGGAATCCATATTCTTGACATCATTGACTTTGACGTAGACCAGCCGCACCCGGTCTCCGGCAATCCGGGCGAAGCGCGAATCGGTGAAATGGGAGAAAATGACGGTGATCGGGGTGTACAGCCGCGAATCGTAATCCACTTCACCGACCGTTCCCTTTTTGGCCAGAACCCCGACGACGGTCATTTTGACGGTTCCGACGGAAATCAGCTGGCCGACCGGATCGGTATCGGGGAACAGCTGTTCGGCGAGGGTGTATCCGAGGACCGCGACTTTCAGTTTGCGGTCCACATCGTTCTGATTGATATACCGCCCTGCGCTGATGGTCATATCGCGGACGGTGGGAAATCCGGGCGTGGTCCCCAGCAGGGAGATGCTGTCGAGCGTAGTCTCACCGGCTTTGACGGTCTCGGTGGCTCCCTGTTCCACCACCACGGCGTTCACGCCGGTCACGCTGTCGGCGATCGCGGTGGCGTCGTCGAACACCAGCCCGGAGGAAGAAGCGGAGGCGCCGGCGGAGAAGCCGCCGGGCCCGATCCGGCTGAAGTTGGCGGTGACAAAGATCAGGTTGGAGCCCAGGCCGGTGATGTTTTCCTGGATGGTGGCTTCCGTGCCCGCGCTGAAGGCCACCACCATGATCACCGCGGCCACGCCGATGATGATCCCCAGCATCGTCAGGATCGATCGGACCTTGTTGCGGACGATGGCTTCCCAGGAGACGCGCAAAATTTCAAGAGGGTTCATGTGTATGCCTTTCTTTTCCACGAAGGGCACGAAGCAAATTCAGAAGATCACGAAGGATTTATCCTTTTCCGAAAACGCTTCGTGTCCTTCAGGTTTTCACTTCGTGTTCTTGGTGGAATCCGTTTTCCACGACGTTTGCCACGTGCCCGTCCTCCAGATGGATCTCCCGCGTGGCTTCCCGGGCGATCCGCGGATTATGCGTCACCATGACAATCGTTGTCCCGCTGCGGTGCAGATCCTGCAGGATGCGCATCACTTCATCGCCGGAACGGCTGTCGAGGTTGCCGGTCGGCTCGTCGGCGATGATCATCACCGGGTCGTTGACGAGCGCCCGCGCGATCGCCACGCGCTGCTGCTGGCCCCCGGAAAGTTCGTGCGGCTGGTGGTTGAGCCGGTCGCCCAGCCCGACCAATTCGAGGAGCGCGCGGGCTTTTTCATCGCGGGCTTGCGAATTGGATTGCAGCGACCGGTTATACAGCAGCGGCAGGGTGACGTTGCGCAGAGCGGTCGTCCGCGCCAGCAGATTGTAGGATTGGAAAACGAAACCGATTTTCCGGCTGCGGATGAACGCCAGTTCCTGCCGGGAAAGGTGGCTGACATCTTCCCCGTCGAGGACGTACGTCCCGGAACTGGGGGTCGACAGGCACCCCAGGATGTACATCAGGGTGCTCTTCCCCGATCCGGAGGGGCCCATGATGGCGATGAACTCCCCCGGAAGGATCCGGAGGCTGACGCCTTCCAGGGCCGCCACGCGGATATCCCCCACGCCGTAGATCTTGGATAGGTCGGAGGTTTCGACAATCGCCCGGGTGGACATTATTTCGTCTCCGTGATGCCCGTGGTCACGACGTCCCCTTCCGAAAGGCCGGATTTAATTTCGGCCTTGGTCGCATCCTGCAGGCCGACCTCCACCATGCGCAGCTGGGGTTTGCCGTCGACCATGACGAACACGGCGTACTTCCCGGCGGAAATTTCATGCACCGCTTCCAGCGGAACGGTCAGGACGTTATTGGCTTCCCCGCCGATGATATCGACCGATGCGGTGGTTCCAAAGGGGAGCGGCACCTTGACCTGCGTATCCAGAAGAATGGTTGCGTGGATGTACGACGAACCGCTGGTACTGCTTAATTCCGGGTCGATCGAAAGGACTTTGCCGGTGTAGACGTTATCCGGAAGCAGATCGAAGGTGACTTCAACGGCGGAGCCCGTCTGGATGTTGCTCCAGTCACTCGGATCGAGGAAGATTTCCAGGGTGTACGGTTGATCCAGGTTGGAGATTGTGATCGTGGAGGCGGATCCGGCGGTGTCACCCGTTTGTAACCCCACCGCCATGACGGTTCCATGGATCGGCGCATATAAATTTGTGGCGGCGACGGAGTCCTGGGCGGAAGCCAGATTCTCCTGCGCCGTTTCATACGCCGCCAGGCTGGCAGCCCGTGGCGCCGTCGGGCGCCGCGCCGGTGGTGATCGCGATCAGGTACCATTCGGCTTCCTGCAGCGTGTGTTTGGCCAGTTCGTAATTCGCGCGCGCCGATGCGACGTCTTCATCCGACGGCGGTATAACCTTCTTCACCCTATCGCGTCCCTCCGTGACTATGGTCAGGAAGGTTTCGGGGACATAATCGTTCCAATAATCCAGCCAGGCTTGGGCCAGGTAATTTTTGTATACCTTGAGGTGCTGCTCTGCCGATTGGACTTTTTTATCTGCTTCCGCGGAGGGGTTTGCGGCAGCATCCGCCTTGGCCTGATCGAGCGCTTTTTCCGCCGCGGCCACCTGTTCCTCCCAATACAACACATCCGGGCTGATCAGGTAGGCCAGGGTCGCCTTCGTGCCGACCACATTCACCTTGGCGTCGGCCACCGCAAGTTTGGCGGTCGCGACTGCGGCCGGGGAGGTGAGTTCGGTGAGGGCGCGCTGCGCCTGCATCAATTGTTTTTGCGCGGCGGAATCATCCAGGCGGGCCAGGAGCTGGCCGGCGTCGACGATATCGCCCACCTTGGCCAGCACCTCCACCACCGTGCCCGAGGAGGAAAATCCGAAGGTGGCCTTGGCGGAGGGGATGAGATCCCCGGTTCCGCTCGCGAAGAGTTTTATGTTTCCCCGCGTCACGGTGGCGGTTTGCACCGCGGTGGTTGCCGTGGCGGTGGAAGCTGTTTGTCCCTTCCACAGGTAGTACCCGGATACGCCGGCGGCGGCCAGGACGAGCAGGATAGCCACAAGCAAAATCCGCCGGCGGGAAAAAAATCCGCGTTTGGGGGTCGAGCGGGCAGGGGTCGTCATAGGATTTTTCCCTTCTATTTGAGGCTCATAATGGATGCTAGTAATTATCCAAATCGGGATGAAGACGGGGTTGCGCAGGTGTTCAGAAGTGATGAAGAATTAGTTGGAAAAATAAGAAGACCGTTAAAAATCCCCCGCCGGAGCGAGGGAGGGTGAAGTCCGTAGGGGCGACCCATTGGGTCGCCCCTACGGGGCCCGGTCTGGTCGAGCTTTAGGTCTCGCGAGGTTTTAGAGGGAGAGTCCCAGGGATAAGCAAGGCTATTGTGGCGGCGATCCCCGCAAGGCTTCCGAACCCTGTGCAGATCCCCATCGCCCACAGGCTGACTCCGGCGAATTCCAGGAACCGGTTGGCGTGATTCGGTCCGCCGTTGATTTCACGCCGGATCGCCGGAACGAGAACATCCTCGCGAAGCCAATACTCCCAAGAAATTTTCGAGCGGAGCAGGATCAATAAACCCAGCGCGCATAGGATCAATCCCGCATCCAGCATCCCCGGTATGCGGGGCAGCACCGCCGGAAACGCCAGAAAATCCAACGCCGGAATGATGGATACAGCCAGGATCCCGGCCGCCGCCAAATACTCTTTTCGCGATGTATTCACGCCTGGACCCGTCTTCGGGTGTACGAGATGATGAGACAGGCCCAGGGATTCCACGAGGAGACCCGCTCCCCATATGGCGAGGGTCCACCCCGAAAGGTTCCGGGCGCAGGTGATCAATCCGAACATCAGGGCGCTCATGCCGCCCAGAACCAGAAAAACCGGTGCGCGGGCGATCTTCATTTGGATGGCCATGGATTCCTCCAAAATTAATGGGACGGCGGGTTTGCAATTACACCCGGCCGTCCGATTCTGCAGGCAGAGGCGCCGATGGAGAGCCTTCAAGCCAACGCTGCAACGGCCCGAACTTGATGCTTTCGGATATCAGAAGACTGACGAGTACGGAAATCCCGATAACGGCAAGTTCCGCTCGATGGAGCGGAGCAAAATGAAAAATATCCCGCAGGAAGGGAATTGCCAAAACGAGGGCCAGAAATCCCGCGGCGCCGCCGGAGATCCACCACAGCGCCGGGTTGGGGATCTTTACCATGGAGAAGATCGATTTCTTCCACGAACGGCTGGCGAATATCAATCCGAGGTTTGATAAAACCAGGCAGACGAAGGCGGCCATTCTCGCCTCCGCTTCGCCAAAGCCGCTCAGCAAAAAGGCGGCAAAGACCGCCAGGACCGAGGCGAACACCCCGATCCCCTGGATCAACCCCGCCAGGATCATGGTGCGGCCGAAAAGCGGATCCTGTAAACGCCGGGGCGGACGCTTCATGATATCGGCCTCGTCCTGTTCCATCTCGAACACCACCGTGCAGGCGGGGTCGATGATCAGTTCCAGGAACAGGATGTGCACCGGCAGCAGCGCGAGCGGCCATTTAAAGAGGACCGGCAGAAGCGACATCCCGGCGATGGGGATGTGAACGGCGAATATGAATCCCATTGCCTTCTTGAGGTTGTCGAAGATCCGCCGCCCCATGCGCACGGCTTTCACGATCGATGTGAAGTCGTCGTCCATCAGGACGAGCGCGGCCGCTTCCCGGGCCACATCCGTACCGCGCCCGCCCATCGCGATGCCGATGTGGGCGGCCTTCAACGCCGGCGCGTCGTTGACGCCGTCACCGGTCATGGCCGTCACCTCCCCGTTGGCTTTCAGCGCCTGGACGATCCGGAGTTTCTGCTCCGGAACCACGCGGGCGAAGATGGATGTCGCCCGGATCCGCTGCCGCAGTTCGGCATCTCCCAGGGAATCCAATTCCGGGCCGGTGATGAATTGGTCCGCCGGACGCAAGCCGATTTGGCGCGCGATGTTCTGCGCCGTCGCGGGATAGTCCCCCGTGATCATAATGACGCGGATGCCTGCGGTATAGCATTGTGCCAGGGCTTGCGGCACTTCGGGCCGGACCGGGTCGGAGAGGCCCAGCAGGCCGATGAATTCGAATTGAAAATCGTGGAGTTTTGTCGGAAGCGCCGGGGATTGGAAGCGCGCGCGGGCGACTCCGATCACGCGCAGTCCCTCGTCGGCCAGCCGGTGGATGCGGGAATGAAGCGCCTCCATTTGCGCGCCGTCGAAATGGCACAGATCGGCGATGCTTTCGGGAGCGCCCTTGGCGGCCACGATGAATTCCTGTTCATCCGGCGATCGCCAGACATGCGACATGGCCAGGAGTTCCGTCGAGAGTGGATATTCCCGCACCAGATTCCAATCCCGGTGGAGATGCTCGGTGTTCGCCAGCGTCCGGCCGCCGAGCTCCTGCATGGCTTTTTCCATCGGGTCGAACGGGTCCGGCGGGCTGGCGAGGATGCTGTATTCGACGATTTCGTGCAGGGGCTCCGGGAGGGATAATCTGTTTCCTGTCCACGTCGTAATGATTTCCGTCGAGGTCGATCCGGGTCACGGTCATCCGGTTGAGAGTCAACGTTCCGGTTTTATCGACGCACAGAACGGTGGCGGCTCCCAGCATCTCCACCGCCGGGATCCGGCGGGTGAGTACGTGGTGCAGGGAGATCCGCCAGGCGCCCAGCGCCAGGAAGATGGTCAGCACCACCGGGAACTCCTCCGGCAGGGTGGCCATGGCGAGCGTGATCCCGGCCAGGAATCCATTCAACCAATCACCGCGGGTTAATCCGAAGGCGATGATGACGATGGCACACAGGCTCAGCCCCACGACGGCGAAATTGCGGACGATCCGCGCCGTTTGCCTTTGCAGGTTGGTATCTTCCGGCTCGAGCGTCTCGAGCGCCTTGCCGATTTTGCCGATCTCCGTCCGCGGGCCTGTGTGCCGCACCTGGGTTATCCCCTGGCCCTTCACCACCAGCGTTCCGGAAAACACAAAGGGCTGGTCGTCGCCCCCGGGGCGGCCGATATCCACCCGGCCGTCCCAGGGTTTCTTCCGCACGGGGACCGACTCCCCGGTCAGCAGCGATTCGTCCACGCTGACATAGCTGCCGGAGAGAAGCACCCCATCGGCCGCGATACGGTCGCCTTCGGCGACGAGCAGGATGTCGTCGGGCACCACTTCCCGTCCGGGGATGCGCTGCTGTTTTCCGTCGCGGATCACCAGCGCCCTGGGGCTGGACAGGTCGCGGAGCGCCTCCAGCGCGCGCTCTGTTTTTTGCTCCTGGTAGAAGGTGATCCCGATGATGACGAACACAAATCCGATCAGCATCAGCGCTTCCTCGGCATCGCCGAGCAGCAGATACAGGATTCCGCATGCGATCAACATCAGGAACATCGGTTGGCGGATGATTTCCCACAGGATGTGCAGGAAGGTGCTCCTCCGGGCCAACGGCAATTCGTTGCAGCCGTTGGTGGCCAGGCGTTCCATCGCCTCCTGTTGGGTGAGGCCTTGCAGGGGAATCCCTTTGGTTAGATTGTCCATGCGCTGACACACTCCAAAATCGTGATTTTGGGCGAAGGCACGCGCGCCTGCAGGCGCAAGCGGACTCCGGATTCCGCGGCGGGCAGCCGGTGGGCGCCCGGTCGGAATCAAAAACCCGGTCGGAATAACCGATCAACCGGACAGCGGCAGGTTCAATTTTTGGGAGGGGGAAGCAATGGGGGAAGGGCGAACGAAGGCAGGCAAAGGACTTGCCTTTGGATCAATTTCCGGTCGCTCAGGAAGTCGTCGGAGGAATGCTTTTTTATAAGAAATAGATGATCCTCGCCCGGATCCTCGTGTCCGTGGTCGTGGGACGCGGGTTCCTCGGCCGTTGCCGGCAGGCATCGGTCGGCGTGCAAACCCATAAAATGCAGAGAGGATGCGCACAGGCACAAGGCAAGAAAAGCCGTTGGAATCCGCCGGAGCTTTGCATCCATCGATTTCGCGCGCACACCTTTTCCAGAATTCATTTCTTTCCCAAACGGGTACCGGCTTTGGCTTAATTCGCAATGCGCCGATGCCCGATACACCTGAGTAGATGTTCATATATTACTCGAAATGCATTGACCCCGTCAAGCTTTCGGAAGGAGGTTATTCATTGCAGACTGCCCCTACTTGGCCAGATACGTCCGGCCCTTCCAGGTAAGGCCCCGCCCGGAGCGCACGCGGAAGAACGAATCCAGCATCATGCTGCTGAAGTAAATAATCCCGATTGGAACGGTCAGGGCATATGCCATGGGGATTTTATACGAAGCCAGATTGATGATCCGGTTGCGGAGGAAATACATCCAAAACAGAGTGGCTTCGAGAAATATCAGGACGGCCGGAAGCGAGCGGACAAATATCAACCCGGTCCACGCGGCGATCCACCATGCCGGGAAAATCACCGCCCCGGTGATCGCGGCTCCGGCGAGGAAGAGGACCATCCCCGGTTGATCCCGCAAGCCGGGGTAGATCGTTTTCACCCAGCTTTCCCAGATCTCCTTGAGCGACGTGTGCATGCGGACGCTGGCGAGCGCGCGTCCGTCGACCAGCAGGATGGTATGCCCCGCGCGCTTGACGGTCTCCGCGATGGCCCGGTCCTCCAGGATCGAATCCGAAAGCGCGTGATGCCCCCCAATTTCCTCGTACACCGTGCGTCGGATGAGGATGTACTGCCCGATGGCCATCGCGTCGGGCATGCGCGGATCGTTGATCCTTTCAAGGTTATAAACGACGGCGAGGCCCGAAAAAGCCACCGGGCTGATCACCCGCTCCCAAAAGGTCTGCAATTCCTGATTGGTGACGATGGATAAAAGATCGGCGCCGCGGATCTTTGCCTCATGGCAGGTCGAGGCCAGAAGCTCGGGAGCGGCGAAGGTGTCCGCGTCCAGAAGGCACAGCCATTTGCCACGGGCTTCCTTTGCGCCCTGGGCCAGCGCATGGGATTTCCCGACCCACCCAGGGGGCAGCGGTTTGCTGCGTAAAAGCCGGATCCGCGGATCCTGCGCCGCAATCCCGGAGACGATATCCGGCGTGTCGTCGGTGGAATGGTCGTCGATGACGATCATCTCCCAACGGGTGTAGGTTTGAGACCGGACGCATTCGATGCAGCGGCGGATGTTGCGCGATTCGTTCCGAGCGGGGATCAGGATCGAAATCATCGGGCCGTCCGGATCGGGCGGGGAAACCGGGATGGGCGCGCCGAGGTTGAGGTGGAGTTCGATCCAAAGGATGAATCCCGTGCCGCCCAGGAACAGGAGCGTGGAAAGCACGACAAGCGCGACCATCAAACCCATTGATCTGCCCCTTTCGGTTCGTTCATCCCGCGGGATGGGTATTTATGTAAGCGATGATTTCCGTGAGGCGGCCCGAACGATTTCCGACAACACCAGTATATAGGATTTCCCAATTTTATCGCCAAGGCGTATGCTCAGGATGACATTTTCGGAGGTTATTTCGATTTACCAGTCCTGTAAATCCCGTCCGTTAATTGGATCAGAAAGAAATAGACACGATTGACGGGGTAATAACTATTGAAAAATAAAAAAAAGAAAATCCTGTCAATCGTGATCTCAAATCCTGTAAATCCTGTCCAATTGATCTTCGATCAGGCGCCGTCCAGCGCTTTGCGGAATCCATTCGCAAATTCCGCCGCCGCGCGTTTCGGATCCTGTGCGCCGCCGATCGCGCGGACGCAGGCGGAACCCACGATCACGCCGTCGGCCATCCGGCCGACTTCGGCCGCCTGAGCCGGGATTGGTGATCCCGAATCCGACGCACAGCGGCAGCCCTTTGGGGACCGCGCCGCGCACCCGGCTGATAAACCCGGGCAGATCCGCGGAAACTTTATCGCGCGCACCGGTCACGCCGGTGACGGATACCAGGTAAAGGAATCCCTTGGCGGCCGCGCAGATCTTATGCGCGCGGTCGGCGGCGGTGGTCGGCGCCAGCATGCGGATGAACGGAAGCCCGCCGCCGAGTGCTTCCTCGAGCTCGGCGGATTCCTCCACGGGCAGGTCCGGAACGATCAATCCGTCCGCACCGGCCTCTCCCGCGGCGCGGGCAAATTCCTTCAGCCCGAATTGCAGAATGGGATTGTAATAACCCATCAGGATGAGCGGGACCGTGACGCCGCGCCGGCGCAGTTCGGCGGTGGAATCGAGCACCTGTCGGAGAGTCACGCCGTTGCGCAGGGCGGTTTGCGTCGCCTGTTGAATGACCGGCCCGTCGGCGAGCGGATCCGAAAACGGGATTCCCACCTCGATCAGGTCGGCGCCGTTCCTGCCCAGCGCTTCAAGCGCATCCAGCGAATCCGGCAGGGTCGGATACCCGACCGGGAAGTAGGGCATGAAGGCGGGCTTCCTTTTAAAAGCGCGTTCGATTTCGGGTAAAGGCATGGTTTCTCCAGTCAATACTGTCCTAACCCCCTCACCCCCATCCCGCCTCTCCCCCTTCCCCGTAAGGGGAAGGGGGAGAGGGGTGACTGTACCCGGGTGTTCTTCCCGGGGAAAGTCGGGGAGTGGGGGTTAGGAAAGGTATTTATTTACCGTATCCAAATCCTTATCGCCCCTCCCCGAAAGGCAGACCAGCAGGATTTGGTCCTTCTTCATTTTCGGCGCGCGGCGGACTGCTTCCGCGACGGCGTGGGAACTCTCGAGCGCCGGGATGATCCCCTCCAGTTTGCACAGGAGCGAGAACGCCTCGAGCGCCTCGGAGTCGGTGGCGACGGTGTATTCCGCCCGGCCGAGATCCCGCAGGTTGGCATGTTCCGGGCCGACCGCGGCGTAATCCAGGCCGGCGGAGATGGAATGCGTCTCGGCGATCTGCCCGTCGGGCGTCTGGAGCACGAATGTCCGCGTTCCATGGAGGACGCCGAGCCGTCCGCGTTCCGGGTCGGCAAAACGCGCCGCGTGCTTCCCGCTCGCAATCCCCTCCCCTCCGGCTTCGACGCCGACAAGCCTTACCTCCGGGTCGTTGATGAATCCGGAAAAGAGGCCGATGGCGTTGGAGCCCCCGCCGACGCAGGCGACGGCGGTGTCCGGCAGCCGGCCCGTCTTGGCCAGCATCTGCATGTGCGCTTCGCGCCCGATCACCTTTTGGAATTCACGCACGATCGTCGGGTACGGGTGCGGGCCGAGCGCCGAGCCCAGCAGGTAGTGCGTGCTTTCCACGTTGGTCACCCAATCGCGGATGGCTTCGTTGATCGCGTCCTTGAGGGTCCGGCTTCCGCTCGAGACCGGGCGCACTTCAGTCCCCAAGAGGCGCATCCGGAAGACGTTCGGCTGCTGGCGGGCCATGTCCACCTCGCCCATGTAGACGACACACTCAAGCCCGAGGAGCGCCGCCACGGTGGCCGAGGCGACGCCGTGCTGGCCTGCTCCCGTCTCGGCGATGATGCGCCGCTTTCCCATCCGCTGCGCGAGCAAGGCCTGGCCGAGCGCGTTGTTGATCTTGTGCGCGCCGGTGTGAGCCAGGTCCTCGCGCTTGAGATAGATCTGCGCCCCGCCCAGGTGCGCGGTCAGACGCGCGGCGAAGGTGATCGGAGTCGGGCGCCCGGCGTAATCCACCAGCAGCCCGCCGAGCCGGCTCTGAAACGCCCGGTCGTCCCGCGCGCGCACGAATTCCGCTTCGAGCTGCTCGAGCGCCGGCATGAGCGTTTCGGGAACGTACTGCCCGCCGTATTGGCCGAATTTTGGGGAGAGAGTTGTCATGATCCTTGACCTCATCCATTACTGGATTGCGCAATTGAAAAATTCTTTATCCACGGAGTGCACGGAGGAACACAGAGAAAAGAAAAAATGAATTTCTCCGTGTCCCTCTGTGTTCTCCGTGGATTTAAAGAACAAATCTTTTCCATTCCAATCGTCCATGGCTCCCGAAGTTGATCAACAACCCCACTTTCATCCCGGAAGCCTTCAGGTAATGCAGGATCTGAGCTTCTTCTTTTCCTGAAAGCCGGTCCAGCGCTTTCAACTCCACTATGATTTTTTCAAAGCAGACCACATCTGCTTCATAGACTTTGCGGAGCGGTTTACCTTTGTAACAGATTGCCAGTCCTTTGCGAGGATCGAAGGGAACCTTTCGATCCGTCAATTCAATCTCCAACGCTTCCTGATAAACGCCTTCAAGGAAACCGGAGCCCAACTCTTTATGAACCTCGATCGCCGCACCAAGCACAGCGAATGTCTCGTCCTGAAACATCAACTGCGTCATAGTCCCTCCTTTGGTTTTTGAAAAGGGTTTTCTCCGTGCCTATCCGTGTCCTCCGTAGATCAATAACTCCGGATCCCGACCGCCTTGCGCACGTTTTCCAGCATCGGGGCGCCGACGGCGCGCGCTTTCACGGCGCCATACCGCAGGACGCCCTCCAAGAACGGGCGGTCGTTGATATATTTCTCGTACCGGCCGCGCGCCTCGCCGAACGTGCGCTCCAGCACGACGAACAGCGATTTTTTAACCTCGCCATACCCGATTCCGCCGCGCAGAAATTTTTCGCGCATGGATTCGATCTCCGCGGGAGAGGCAAAAAACCGGTACAGCCGGAAGAGGTTGTCCTGCTCGGGATCCTTCGGCTGCTCCGGAGGACGCGAATCGGTGACCATCCCCATGATGTGCCTGAGGAGTTCTTTCGGCGGCGCGAATATCGGAATGATGTTGTCGTAACTCTTGCTCATCTTCCGGCCGTCCGTGCCGGGAATGTCGGCGATTGCCGATCCGATGACCGCTTCGGGAACCGTCAGGACTTCGCCGTAGGTGCGGTTGAACGCCTGGGCGATATCCTGCGCGATCTCGACGTGCTGGCGCTGGTCCTCCCCGACCGGCACCGCATGGCTGCCGAACAGCAGGATGTCGGCCGCCATCAGGATCGGGTACGTGAACAGCCCCATGTTTATTCCGGCGTCGGCGTCGCGCCCCGCCGCGAGGTTGGTCTCGGCCGCGGCTTTGTAGGCGTGCGCCCGGTTGAGCAATCCTTTGGGCGTGGCGGCCGCCAGGATGACGGCGAGTTCGAAGATCTCGGCAATGTCGGACTGGCGGAAGAAGGTCACTTTCTCCGGATTCAACCCAAGGGCCAGCAGAGTCGCCGCCACTTCGAAGATCAGGCGGTCCAGTTCGGCGGCGTCGTGCAGCTGGTTCAACGCGTGCGCGTCGGCGATGAAATAAAACGCCCGGTAATCCGTCGCCAGATCGAGCGCGGGACGGATCATCCCCAGATAATTTCCCAAGTGGGGGATGCCGGTGGGCTTGATGCCGGAAAGCGCGATCCTGTTCATGGCAGGCTGTTTCATACTCTTTAATCTCCAGAGCAATTGTTCAGCTTCGTATTCGCGTTCCTTCCTCATCCCCATCCCCCGTCCCCTTCCCCTTCTCCTGGCATACCCCCGCTTCGCGAGGGCAGGCGCCAGGAGAAGGGGAAGGGGTGCAGGGGTAAGGGATGAGGAACCCTCCGTGTTCTCCGTGGATTCTATAATTCAACTGCCTTGCTTTGCTTTTTCCAGGTACACCAGCGTGACCCGCTTGTTCAGCGGTTCGCGCTTGAACTCGCGGTAGCCCATCTTGCGGTAGAGGTACAGGTTCCGTTCGCTGCGGTCGCTGGTGAACAGCTCGAAACGTCCCGCTTCCGGAAAAAGCGTTTCCGCCGCGCACAGGAGGCGGCTGCCGATCCCGCGGTTCTGCCAGTCGGGGTGAACGATCAACCGCCCGACGCAACAGGTTCCGTTGCGGAGTTCGCCCCGCACCGAGCCGACGATTAGTCCGCCGGTGCAGGCTTTCAGAAAACGTTTGGCGGCGAATTCCGATTCAATCTCCGCCCGCGTCTGGGTCAGGGGCGCGATGGAGAAATCCTGATTGAGCTCGGCTTCGCTCCGGTAGGCGAGTTTTTGGAGTGCCAGGATCTCCGGTGAGTCTTCCACCCGGGCGGGATCGATCCGGACGGCGATTTCCTGGTGCGCCTGCGTCGCGGCGGCCAGAAAGTCGGCCATCATCCGGCGGTCTTTTTTCCCGGCCGATTTCTCCACGCCGGAGGCCGTATCCACTCCCCACGGGCGGACGTCGCGTACGGCGTCGGCCACATTCTCCGGCGTGAGCCCGCCGGCCAGGAAGACCGGCAGGCGCGCCGCGATCGACCGCGCCCAATCCCAATCCGCGATCCGGCCGGTCCCGCCGTACCGGCCGCTGACGTTCGCATCCAGAAGGAGCGCCGGTTCGGCCGTGCCGGCCTCGGCGAGTTGGGTGAGTTTGCCCTCGTCGATCGGCGCGCGCACCGCCTTGAAGGCCGGGATCCGCGCCGCGCTGAGCGCCGCCAGGACCTCCGGCGGTTCGTCGCCGGAAAGCTGGACCGCATCCAGGCCGCAGCGCTTCACGATCCGGGCGATGTCGGCCGGCGGATGGTTGACAAACACGCCGGCGCACACCGTTTGCGGGAATTCCTTCCGCAGCGTGGTGACGATGCGCTCGCACTCCAATTCTGCGATCGAGCGCGGGCTCTTCGGATAAAAATTAAATCCCAGATAATCCGCGCCGAGTTCGGCCGCGGCCAGCGCGTCGTCGAGGTTTGTCAGGCCGCAAATTTTAACGATCATCCCCCCTCCTTCCTTCCCCATCTGATTTCGTCCGATGGGGGGAGTTGAAGGAGGAAAGTTCGCGCACTTTCGCCGCCGGATCCTTCGCGGTCACCAGCGCCTCGCCGACCAGGACCGCGTCGTACCCGGCTTCGCCCGCCGTCCGCGCATCCGCCGCGCAGAGGATCCCCGAACTCGGCGACCGATCCGATTTCGGGCGGGATTTCCGGCCCGAGCTCGAGGCAGGTCTTTGTGCGGACCTCGAAGGTCGCGAGGTCCCGGTTATTCACACCCAGCCAGCGCAGTTCGGGGATCCGCAGCGCGCGGTCGAGTTCTTTCCCGGTATGCACCTCGACCAGGGGCGTGAAGTCCGAGCTCGAGCGACTGCGCCAGCATGTGCGGAAGCGCGCCGCCCTCGAGCGCGGCCGCGATCAGCAGCACCGCATCCGCCCCGAGCGCGCGGCTCTGAAAAAGCTGGACCGGCGCGAGGATGAAATCCTTGCGCAGGAGCGGCGCCGGAGCGCCGGCGGGCGTCTGGAGCCGCTCGCCCCGCAATGCGGTGAGATCGTCGGCGGAGCCGCGGAAAAATTTTTCGTCGGTCAGGACCGAAATCGCCGCCGCGCCGTTCTCGGCGTAGAGCCGCGCCAGGAGCCGCGGATCGAGCCCGGCGTTCAACTCCCCGCGCGAGGGCGAGGCGCGTTTGATCTCCGCCACGAGCATCGGGGACATGCGCGGGCGCGCGGCGCGCTTCGCATCCAGCGGCAGGAAGCCGCGCGGCGCGGGGGATTCCGCCGCCCGGCTCTTCCACAGGCCAAGGTCGAGCCGTGAAATTTCGGAACGTTTGTGGTCGAGGATTTGTGCGAGCATAATGTCCACCGGCCTCAACCCCCTCCCCGGTCCCCGTAGGGGCACGGCGTCGCCGTGCCCCTACGGGGGCGGGGAGGGGGTTGAGGAATTATTTGAACGCGATCAACCCTTCCATCATTTTGAGCGCCGCGCCGGAAGAAAGCGATTGGCGGGCGTCGGTCAGCGCGCTTTGGAAATCGCCGCTCTCGGCCGCGATCGCCGCCGCCGCGTTCAGGAGCACCGCGTCGCGGACGGCCGGCGAACTTTTTCCCGCGAGGACCGCCCTCATCATCTCCGCGTTTTCCTCGGCCGTCCCGCCGCGGAGTTCCGAGGGATCCGCGCGCGGGATCCCCGCGTCGCGCGGATCGAAATCGAACGTGCGCACCGCGCCGTCCTTGAGGTGGCTGACCCGGTTCGGGCCGCCGGCGTTGAGCTCATCCAATCCGCCGTATCCGTGCACCACGTAGGCGGCGCGCGCCCCCAGGCCGCCGAGGACTTTCGCCAGCGGTTCGGTCAGCGCCGGATCCGGCACGCCGATCACCTGCACATCGGCCCCGGCCGGGTTGGTCAGCGGCCCGAGCAGGTTGAAGATCGTCCGCTGGCCGATCTCGCGCCGCACGCCGATCGCGTGCTTCATCGCCGGGTGATACTTCGCCGCGAAGAAGAACGCGATCCCGACCTCGTCGATCGCGCGCACGGCGTCCGCAGGCGCCATGTCGATGTTGACCCCGAGCGCGGCGAGCACGTCGGCGCTTCCGCATTTGGAGGAGGCGGCGCGGTTGCCGTGCTTGGCGACCTTTCGCCCGGTGCCGGCGATGACGAACGCGGCCGCGGTGGAGAAGTTGAAGGTTCCGGCGCCGTCTCCGCCGGTCCCGGCCGTATCGTACAGAGTCTGCGGGCGGTGCGCGAAGCTCACCGGCAGCGCGTTGGCGCGCATCCCGCGCGCCGAACCGGTGATCTCCTCGATGGTTTCGCCCTTCATCCGCATCGCGGTCAGGTACGATCCGATCTGGGCCGGGGTGGCGCCGCCGGTCATGATCACCATCATGGCCTCCTGGGCCTGCGCGGCGTCGAGGTTTTCGCGCCGCATCGCCTGGGCGATGAATGGTTTGAGCATGTTGGTATCCTCCTTTT
Organism: uncultured Chloroflexia bacterium; assembly: GCA_963724345.1. Taxonomy (GTDB): domain Bacteria; phylum Chloroflexota; class Anaerolineae; order Anaerolineales; family RBG-16-64-43; genus JAFGKK01. The sequence goes on from CAVRUI010000003.1 coordinate 132,641, forward strand.
TTTCGGAAACGGCCGCCGCTTTTTCGGCGGACAACGCGAGAAAATTCTTCAGGATCAGTTTCCCGTGGGCGGTGAGCACCGACTCCGGATGAAATTGAAGTCCGAATGTCGGATGCGACTTGTGGCGCAGGGCCATGATCTCGCCCGTCTCGGCCCGCGCCAGCACTTCCAGTTCGGCCGGAACGGGATCGAAGACGATCAGCGAGTGGTAGCGCCCGGCCTCGAGCGGCGAGGGCAGGCCCGCGAGGATTCCGGCTCCGGTGTGGTGAACCCGCGACGATTTGCCGTGCATGATTCCCGCCGCGCGGCCCACCTTCGCGCCAAAGACGGCGCCGATGCACTGGTGGCCGAGGCACACGCCGAGGATCGGGATCCGGCCGCTGAAATGGGCGATCATTTTGTTGGAGACACCCGAGTCGTCCGGGGTTCCCGGCCCCGGGCTGACGACCAGGTGGGTCGGATGGCTTTCCGCCAATTGTTCGACCGTCACCTGATCGTTGCGGAACACTTCCACTTCCGCGCCCAGCTCCCCGAGGAACTGGACCAGGTTGTACGTGAAGGAATTCGTAGTTGTCGATTACGGCGATCATGGTTGCTCCTTTTCCTGTCCTAACCCCCTCACCCCGCCGTTGCTCCGGAGGAACACCGGAGCATCGGCACCCCTCTCCCCCTTCCTCGTAAGGGGAAGGGGGAGAGCATGTCCCCGAGCACAGCGAGGGGAGGGCCGGGGGAGCGGGGGTTAGGATTGTTCCGCCTGCTCCACGGCCATGAGCACGGCGCGGGCTTTGTTCATCGTTTCCTGGTATTCGCGCTGCGGATCGGAATCCGCGACGATCCCGGCCGCGGCCTGGACCGATACGGTCCTGCCGCGTCCTACCAGCGTGCGGATGGCGAGGCAGGTATCCATGGATCCGTCGAAGGAAAAATATCCGACCGCGCCGCCGTACGGTCCGCGCCCGTCCGGCTCGAGCTCGGAGATGATCTCCATCGCCCGCACCTTCGGCGCGCCGCTGACGGTCCCGGCCGGGAACGAAGCCCGCACCAGGTCGAATGCGGTTTGGCCGGGACGCATCTCGCCTTCCACCTGCGAGACGATGTGCATCACGTGCGAGTAGCGTTCGATCACGGCGTATTCCGGAACGTTAATGGTCCCGTAACGGCACACCCGCCCGAGATCGTTGCGCCCCAGGTCGACCAGCATCACGTGCTCGGCGCGCTCCTTGGGGTCGGCCAGCAGCCGCGCTTCGATCTCTAAATCTTCCTCGGGTGTCGCGCCGCGCGGGCTGGTGCCGGCGATCGGCCGCAGGCTGGCCCGGTTCCCTTCCAGGCGGACGAACACTTCCGGCGAGGACCCGGCCAGGTAGAACGGCTCGCCGTCGACGGTGCCGAAATCGAAAAAGAACATGTAGGGCGAGGGGTTGAGCCGGCGCAGCGCGCGGTAGATGTCGAACGGCGCGGCGTTCGTTGTGCGCGAGAGCCGCTGCGAGGGCAGGACCTGGAACACGTCGCCGGCGTAGATGTGCTCCTTGGAGAGCCGCACCATTTTCTCGTAGCGTTCGCGGCCGACGTTGGATTCGAATTCGACCGGCGCGGTGGCCCCCGTTGCGCGCGCGGGTTCGGCCGCCAGCGGCTTGCGCAGCCTTTTCTCGAGCGTGTTGAGCTTCTTGCGGGCTTCCTTCTCCCCGTCGAACGGGTAGGCGATCAGGAACATGCTGCGCCGGACGTGGTCGAAGGCGACGATCGTATCCGCCAGCAGGAAGATCGCTTCCGGGAGGGGCGAAGGATGGAGCAGGGGATCCAGGCGCGGCTCGAAATAGCGCACGCACTCGAAGCCGAGGTAACCGACCAGCCCGCCGAGGAAGCGCGGGAGCTTGACCGGCTCAACGGGGAGAACGGGCGTCCCCAGCCGGTTCATCTCCTCCTCCAGCAATCGGAATGGGTCCGAATCGGGAGGAGCGGTGAGGATTTGCGTTTCGCCGTTTTCGCTTCGCTCCAGCGTCCTTCCGCGCAGGGTGTAGACGCAGCGCGGCTCGACGCCGATGAACGAATAACGCGCGACTTGTTCGCCGCCCTCGACCGATTCGAGGAGGAACGACGGGCCGTTCCGGCGCAGCTTGAGGTAGGCCGAGGTGGGCGTCTCCAGGTCGGCGGAAATTTCACGCACGATCGGTGTGAGCGCCGGGGCGTCCCGGCCAAGGGCACTCCGGGATGACGGAGCGACGGTTGTCATGCCGTCCCGGCCAGGACCACGCCGGGATGACGAGCCGGCATCCATTTCTCCCTGGTGTGAACTCTTGTTGGTTACCGTAATCATGGCACCTCGCTTGCCCCTCCTCTTTCTCCCCTCCCCATTCTGGGGAGGGGTCGGGGGAGGGGTTAAATGAAGAATCCCCTCTCGTCTCAGGGACGGGAGGGGATCCCGCGGTGCCACCCTGGTTAGGCTGCCCGCCCGGCGATCGCCGGGAATAAAAAAACCCCATCGTGATTGCGACGGGGTTTGGGCCAGCCTCACTTGGTCGGGTACGCTCGGATTTCGACCGATTAATACCCTTGCCTTATAACGGAGGCGCCGGATTGGGCTACTGATTTCGCCCGCTCAACTCGGAGGTCCATTCGGTGTCTGCTGGCGGACCGGGCTTGCACCTGCTGCTGCCCGGCTCTCTTGCCGCTGCGCTTACGCCTACTCGTCCTCGTCGACGTTTTTACTGTTCGATTGGGGCTATTTTTAGCACAGATGGGGCGGGGGTGTCAAGGGCGAGGCTTAAGACCGCGTCGGTCCGTCATCCCCGCTTGATCCGGTCCGTCATCCCCGCGTGATCCTAGCGGGGACCGACGCGGTCTTAAGCCTATACGAAATTAGATAATTTGCCTGAAATCCAGTGGAAATTACCGTCCATACCCTCCACTCCTTCATATCCCGGCGGGATTTCGGAAACGGCATCCGCTACAAATTACAAGAGTATGGCCACGTGCTTCATATAATTGCCGAATGTGTGGTTCTTACTCCGGGTCGTGAAATTAGGTTCGTGATCGTCGCGGATAATATCTGCCGGCCGTGCAGGCACTGAGGGTGGATGGATCGAGTGACGGTACGATTGCCGTTGGAAAAGAGAGAATTTCCAAACAAGCCTATAATGACGCGCTGGACCATCGCGAAGACCGACGCGATTTGAAAGACCGCCTCGGTCTGGGGCGCGTCGGTAGAGCCGCGTCGGTCAGACGTCAGGACCGCGTCGGTCTCTAGGGAACCGCCTCGATTTGTGGGAACGGAAAATGACATCTCCGGTTGAAAAAGCGGATTTGGAATACGCGTGCGAATTTATAAAGCGGGTCTGCGTCGAGATCGGACCGGGTTCGCCGTGCAGCGCGAAGGAACGCGCCCGCGCCGCCGTGGTAAAGACCGAAATGGAAAAAGTGACCGACGAGGTCCGGGAGGAGCCTTTCGTCTGCGCGCCCGGTGCGTTCCTGCAATGGTTTCGGTTCGCATCCGCCCTGGGCGTGCTCTCCGCCGTTTGCTTCCACCTCGGCCTGCTCCCCTTTGCCCCGCTTTTTTTCACCAGCCTCGGACTGGGAATTACGGTCTTTATCTTCCTGATCCTGATCTTCGAGTTCATCCTGGGCTGGGAGTTCATCGACGGACTGTATCCGAAGAAACCGTCCGAGAATATCGTGGGGATACTCAAGCCGAAATCCGCTGCAAAACCGAAACGGATCCTGATGTTCGGCGGGCATCACGATTCCGCCCTGAAATTCAACTATCTTCATTATTTTAAAAATGGTTATTATGTCGCCGAAGGCATCCTGATCATCGGGGTCCTGGTTTTTGCCGCCGGATTGCTCCTCCACTGGCTCGCCCTCGCCTTCGGCTCGCCGCTGGGATGGCTGGCGACCGTCCTCCGGTGGTATACATGGATCGTCCTCCCGGTCAGCGTGTTCATCGGGTTCACCTTCACCGAGCGGGATAAAGGCGGCGGATCCGTTCCGGGCGCGATCGACAACCTTTCGGCGGTGTCAACCCTCCTGATGATCGGGCGCGTGTTGAAAAGGCATCCCGAGTGGCAGCCCGCCGACACGGAGATCCGGCTGCTCTCCTTCGGAAGCGAGGAGGCGGGGACGCGCGGATCGCGGGCGTACGTCCGCGCGCACGAGGCGGAGTTGCGGGCGGCGGACGCGGTGTTCGTCAATTTCGAAAGCCTTTACGATCCGGAGATCGAGATCTTCACCAGCGACCGCAACGGCACAATCCGGAATTCGCCGGATGTCGTCGACGCGCTGGTGCAGGCGGCGGTGGACGTGCAGGCGCCCTTCCGGGTTTCGCCTTTCCCGTTTGCGGGCGGCGGGACGGATACCATGCCCTTCCGGGAGAAAGGCATCCGGGCGGGTTGCCTGTTCGGCATGCGGGTGCCCTCCCAGATGGTGGATTTCTACCATCAGCCGTCGGACAACTACGATAAGGTCAACCCGCAGGCGCTGGACAATGCGCTTCGGATCGCTTTGGAGTTCATCCGCAGGTTTTAGCCGCAGGCCGGCCGCACCCATTTCGCCGCCGGAACCGCCGAAGGGAAAACATGGCCACCATCGAACGGACAACCCGCTCCACCTCCATCGGCCAGTTGAATCCGAAGCTCCGGAAGGGGTTTCGGGAATATTTCGAAGCCAACAAGCTGGGAGCGCTGGATTTGGAAACGCTCCTGGTTTGTGAAACCGTGACCGAGCGGGCGGGCTTCGGACGGCTGGCTGCATGGCTGGACGGCAGCCCGGATTCGACCGAGGTGTTGGGGCTGGTCCTGACGGACCAATACCTGCTTTGGGCGCGGAGCGGCGACCGCACCGAAACGATCGTCGTCGGCGCGGACCTCAAGCAGATCCGGGTGCGGAAGTATTCATCCCGGTTTCCAAAGGAAACGGGAATGGAAATCATTGGGTTTGTCGGGGTATACGCGGACCGCGTGCGCGGAAAGCTGGCGCTTGGACCGGAAGAAGCCGCGCAGCAGTTCATGGACGAGGTGATCAGCGCCGTCAAGAAGGCCAAGCCGCCTCGGAAAAGCATACTCCCCTGGTTGAATAAATGAACGTCATCCCCGCGCCCCCGGCCCGACCCAGCCGGGGCGGGCTGCCCTCGTGAAGCATCGATTTCCACTTTTCATGCACAATGAATACAATTAATGAATTGCGTTCCTCGGCTCCCGCCGGCACTCGAGGGGCAAAAGCCGACGTCCTGAAAGGAACACCATGGATGATGAGATAACGTTGTTCTTCCGAAAAATACTTCTCTGGGGTGAAGATCTTTTCCGCCTTGCCTTTATCCCCACCGTCCGCACGCTGGATAAAGCGATCGGACGGGGAAGAGGATTCGGGGAGTGCGTTTTTCTCACCATTCTGACCTTGGCCGTGGCGAACCTGGTGGGGATTCTGAAAAATCCAGTTTCCGTCGTCGTTTCCAGCTTTGCCATCATGGTTTTGGCGGTACCCGTTCTGCTGATCCTGTATGCGGCGGTGGTCAAAAGCATGATTCGCAACCGCCGGCAGGCACAAAAGATCCACGAGGATTTGTTTCACATCGGCGCATTAATATTTTCCGCGGGCATCCTGGCGGGCGCGCCGTTTTCCCTGCTCCCGGATCCCTTTTCCTTGATCGTATCCTGCGTGGTATTGGCTTACTTCCTTCTGGTTGTTGGAACCCGTGCGCTTCGACGGTTGCTGAAAAATCCCCTCGGGCAGGCGTTGGGGATGAACTTTGCCGCTGTGCTTCTAGCCATCCCTCTATATATTCTATTGTGGATCTTCATCAGTCTTTTATCCGGTTCAATCAGACATACTTTCCAATGAAGTCGGTCCACCTTGGAAGATTCGCCGGTTCCATCGCGCGCGGGTAAACTGTCCTGCATAAAAGGAGCAGAGCCATGTCCGGTTTCGCGAGCACCCCCAAATTCCTCCTGCGCCTGATCCACTGGCCGCCGCAGATCGCTTATGCGCTCGGCCTCGGACCGCTGATCGGGCGCCTGGTCCTGCTCCTGACGACCACCGGGCGCAAGTCCGGCAGGCCGCGCGTCGTTCCGCTTCAATATGAGGAAGACGATGGCCGGTATTACCTGGGTTCTTCGCGCGGGGTCGAAGCCGACTGGGTGCGCAACATCCGGGCGAGCCCAAAGGTGGAAGTCCGGGTGAAAGCGCGCCGGTTTTCAGGGACGGCGGTAGTCGTCACCGATATCGGGAGGATCGCCGATTTCCTGGAACTGCGGCTGCGCCGCCACCCGCGCATGATCGGAGCGATGATGAAGGCCGAGGGTATCTCCACAGCACCCGGCCGCAAGGATTTGGAAGAGTATACGGGCCAACTCGCCCTGGTCGTAATCACACCGGACGGCTGAACTCCACGGATTAGTTCAACCGGGACGGACCGGAGATGCGCCCAAAAGGCGGGTTATAATTATGACAAATTATGTCTATTATTAAGAAGGAGATCATATCTATCTCCAACAACCTGCACTACCGTCCGCCATCCTCCGGCGATGGGATACAATAGTATCGAAGACGGAGAGGCCGGCGGTAAAATTCGGCAGATCCGGTCTCTGCGCCCAGGGGCGTACGATCCCGGAAAAGCTCCGGTGTCAACGGACTGGAGTGATTGCCCAATGCGCAGCTGCCCCTCCCGCGTTTTACCCCCATCAACCCTGAAACTCAAATGCCGCCTGCCTCCTCTTTGGAATGAAACGCCAAGTGTCTTCCTTCCAGGTCGGTGTTTATATTTATTGGGGTGTTTGCTCAGACCGGAAAAACGTACACCGAATCACCGAGGAATTCCGAAAACACCGAATAAATTATTTCTTTTCGGCTTGAGAGGTCGAATAATGGGGAAAAAGAACAAACGATTACTTCTCGGTGTCCTCGGCTCTGTTCGGTGTAATCCGTGTACAAAGAATGCTGGAACCGGATAGGGTAATCGGATGAAACCCGCCGCAAGATCCCCCCGCGCGAAAAAGAACCGCCGGACAATCGGTTTGCTGATCGGCCGACTGGGGGATATCGGTTATGCGGCGAACGTGTGGCCGGGCGTGGCCGACGCGGCCGAGGAACGCGACGCCAGTCTGATTTGCTTTGTGGGCGGAGCGTTGAACGCGCTGCATGAGTTTGATCTCCAGCGCAACGTGGTCTACGATCTGGCCGGCCCGGAAAACGTGGATGGATTGGTCGCCATGTCCGGCTCGCTCGGGCAATTCGTCGGGCCGGAGCGGGTCCTGCGCTATTACGATCGGTTCCGCCCCCTGCCGATGGTCAGCGTCGCCATGGCGCTCGAGGGCATCCCCAGCGTCCTGGTGGATAACGCCGCCGGCGTGCGCGCGACGATCACGCACCTGGTCGAGGTCCACGGATTCAGGCGGATCGCATTCATCCGCGGGCCCGCGACCAACCCGGAGGCGGAGGAAAGGTTCCGCGCATACCGCGAAGTGCTGGACGCGCACCATCTGACTTTCGACGCCGACCTGGTGACGGATGGGAATTACCTGGCGACAGCCGGAGCGGCGGCGGTCCATCGCCTGCTGGACGAGCGCAAAGTGCACTGTGAAGCGATCGCATCCGCCAACGACGAAATGGCGATCGGTGCGATGGCCGCGATCCGGGAACGGGGAATGCGCGTCCCGGAAGACATGTGCGTGACGGGATTCGACAATTTGGAGGAAGCCCGCTACGCCGCGCCTCCGCTCACCACAGTCCGCCAGCCGCTGTATGAGCAGGGACGGAAAGCGGCCGAGCTGCTCCTGGATCTCCTGGCCGGGAAGGATATCCCCCGGACGGTGATCCTTCCGACGGAACTGGTGATCCGGCAATCGTGCGGTTGTTTCCCGCGCCTGGACGGATCCATCATGGCCGCGGACGAAACGCCGGCCGCAAGCGCCCCGAAACAAACGCCCGCCGTGCACCGCAGGAAAATCCTCGAACAGATGACCGCCGCCGCGGGAGTGTCGACGCCCGGCCTCGAATCCGGATGGCAGGCGCGGTTGCTCGATTCGCTTTCCGACACCGCCGGCAGGAAGAATTCCCATAGTGTTTTTCTGCATGCGTGGGATGACACGCTGCGCCGCGCCGCGGCACTGGGCGCCGACCCGGCGCAGTGGCACCAGGTGCTTTCCGTGCTGCGCCGCCAGGCGTTGCCCGCGGCCCTTGCCGAAAATCGGGAAGAACCGGACTCGCTCTGGCGGCAGGCGGAGAGTTTGATCGGGGACGTGGCGCAATGGTCGCAGGTGTACCGCCGGCTGCAGGCGAACCGGCGGGCGTTCGATTTTATGACGAGCATCAGCGAGCCGCTGATGACGGCGTTCGATATCCCCGGATTGGCCGATGTCGTGGCGGATCAGCTCCCCCGGATGGGGGTCCGGGCCTGCTATCTTTCCTTGTATGAAAAGCCGGAGGGCATGGGGGGCACGGCGCCGACCGTTTGGTCGCGCCTGATCCTGGCGTACAACGAATCGGGACGCGTGAAACTGCCGCCGGAAGGCGTTCGATTCCCTTCCCGGATGCTTGTGCCGAGGGAGATTCTCCCGCTGGACGAACGCTACGCCCGGATGCTGGAACCACTTCACTTCCGCGACGAAAGCCAGCTCGGGTTCCTCATGCTGGAACCGCTGCAGACGGAGGTCGGCGCGAACCGCGAAGCGCTGAGCCGGCAAATCAGCACCGCGCTGAAGGGGGCCATCCTTCTTCAGGAGCGCCAGCAGGCGGAGCAGTCTCTGCGGGCGGGCGAACAGGAGGAACGCCGCTTTCAGGAAAGGCTGCGGACTCTCCTCGAAATCCACAATGAGCTTTCGCGCGCCGAATCGGAGGATGCCCTCTGCCGCCAGGCGGTGGAGCTCGGGCGCGCGCGGCTTGGCTTCGACCGCCTGGGAATTTGGTTCTACAACCCGGCTCTCGGCTTAATCGACGGGTCGTTCGGCACCGATGCGAAGGGCGGCACCGTCGATGAACGCGGCATCCACTTGTCGACCTCGGACCTGGATCTGGAGATCCTGAACCAGACCCGGCCGATCGCGCTCCTGACCGCCGATACGAACCTGAGCGACGGAAAAAACCACATCCTCGGGCGCGGCTCGCTGGCGCAGGCGGCGATGTGGAACGGGGAAAAAGTCATCGGCTACGTCTCCATGGACAACCTGCTCCGGCACCGGCCGGTCAGCGAGCACGATTGCGAACTCCTGAATTTGTTCGCCTCCACCCTTGGCTATTTGTGCTCCCAAAAACGGGCGGAGGAAACGCTGCGGGAAAGCGAACAGAAGGAACGCCAATTCCAGAACCGGCTGCGGATCCTCTTGGAAATCGGCAACGAACTCTCGCGCGCCGAATCGGTGGATGCGCTGTGCCGAAAGGCGGTGGCGCTGAGCCGCGCGCGGCTTGATTTCGACCGGATGGGGATCTGGTTCCACCGGCCGGAGGCGGGGATCATCGACGGCTCATACGGGACCGATCCCGAAGGCAACACCGTCGATGAACGGGAAATCCATCTGCACACGCAGGCGCTTCAGCTGGAGATTCTAAAACAAACCCGGCCGATCGCGCTGCTGTGGCCGAATGCGGTTCTACGGGATGGAGATGGTGTTGAAATCGGACGCGGCGACCAGGCTCAGGCGGCGATGTGGAACGGAGAAAAGGTCATCGGGTTCATTTCCATGGATAACTTGCTGCGGCGGCGCCCGATCACCGAACAGGATTGCGATCTCCTGAACTTATTCGCCTCCACGCTCGGGTACCTTTCGTCGCGCATCCGGGCCGAAGAGGATTTGCGGGAATATTCGGAGCACCTGGAGGAAAAGGTGGAGGAACGCACCCGTGCGCTCCGGCAGGCCCAGGATGAGCTTGTGCGCCAGGAAAAGCTGGCGGTGCTCGGTCAGCTGACCGCCACGGTCAGCCACGAGTTGCGCAACCCGCTGGCCACCATCCGCGTCTCGGCCACCGCCGTGGACCTGAAAACCCGCGACCGGGAATTGGGCGTGGAACGCGCGCTGGACCGGATCCAGCGCAACATCACCCGCTGCGATACCATCATCTCCGAACTCCTCGATTACACCCGCATGCCGGACCTGGACCGGCAGACGATCGAGTTCGACGAGTGGCTTAACCGCCTGCTGGATGAACAGACGATCCCGGAAGGCATCACCCTGCGCAGGGATCTGGCTTCCGGGGCGCGCATCCGGCTGGACGGGGAACGCTTCCAGCGGGTGGTCATCAACCTGCTGGACAACGCGCGCCAGGCGATCCAATCCTTGCCGAAAGAAGACGGGGGAACCAAGGAACTGGCGGTCGAATCCAGGCAGGCTGCCGGCCGGCTGGCCCTTTCGATCCGCGACACGGGCGGCGGGATCCCGCCGGATGTCCTGCCGCGCATTTTCGAACCGCTCTTCAGCACCAAGGGTTTTGGAGTGGGGTTGGGCCTGTCGATCGTCAAGGGGATTGTGGAACAGCACGGCGGAACGATTGAAATCGAGAGCGAGCCGGGGCGGGGGACGACGGCCGTCGTGCGCCTGCCGCTGTCGGAGGAATCCGGTTAAGGTTCCATGCGGAGCCGCACCTTTTTTCCCGCGCGGCGGTTAACAAGGGCGGGAACGGCCGACGGGCGGGAATGCTTTCGAAAGGAGATCGCGCGCCATGAATTCCCTGAATATTTTCATCGTCGATGACGACCGCGATTTCGCCGAGAGCCTCGGGGAGATCCTGACCGCGGCGGGCCACCGGGTGGAATTGTCCTTCGACGGAGAATCCGCCGTGCACATTTTCCGCCGGGAAAATTTCGACATCACCTTTATGGATGTCAAACTCCCCGGCATGAACGGCGTGGAAAGCTTCTTCGAGATCCGGAAGATCAACCCCGGGGCCCGGGTGGTGATGATGACCGCCTACAGCGTCGAGCAGATCCTGACCCAGGCGATCGAGCACGGGGCGCTCGGCGTTCTGCGCAAACCGTTCGATACGACGCGGTTGCTGCGGATGCTTGAGGACGTCCAGCCGGACGGCGTGATTCTGATGGCCGACGACGATCCGGATTTTGCGGATAGTCTGCGCCAGCTGTTCTCGGACCGCGGGTATAAGGTCCTCGTCTCGACCAACGGCGGGGAGGCGGTGGCGAAGGTACTCGCCGACGGGATCGATATCCTCGTCCTCGATCTGAAGCTCCCGGTCCTCTCCGGCCTGGAAGTGTATTTGGAACTCCGGCGCCGGAACCGCTCGCTGCCGACGATCATTGTCACCGGCTACGCCGAGGAGGAAGCCGGGGCGATGGACCAGCTGCGGACGATGTCCGTCGCCGGCTTCCTGATCAAACCGTTCGATCCGCAGAAGATGCTGGACATCATTCGGTCGATCGAAAACGACAATCTGCAAAACGCATGGTTCCCTTCCCGAACCGCAGGAGTTGGAAATGGCCGCTGAACGCCGCGTATTGATCGTCGACGACGATGTGGATTTCGCCGAATCGCTGAACGACATGCTCCTCGCCGAGGATTATGCGGTGCGGGTGGCGCATAATGCGAACGACGCGCTAACGGCGTCGGATGGGTTCGACCCCCAGGTCGCGCTGCTCGATATCCGCCTGCCGATGGGCTCCGGCGACGGGCTCGACCTGCTCACCGCGCTGAAACAAAAACATCCGGAGATGCTCGGCATCATCGTCACCGCCTACGCCGACACCGAAACGGCGATCAAGGCGCTGCACGGCGACGCGTACGATTACCTTCGCAAGCCGCTGTATTTCCAGGAATTGGCCGCCACGCTCCGCCGCTGCTTCGAGCGGATCGGCCTGGAGGAGAAGAACCGGCAGATGCTCCACGCGCTGCACAACAGCGAGGAGCGTTACCGGTCGATCTTCGAAAACGCGCTGGAGGGAATCTTCCGGATCACGCCGTCGGAGGGTTTTGTCGACGTCAATCCCGCCCTGGTCCAGATGCTGGGGTACGCTACGGCTGAGGAAACACTGGCGCTCGATCTGCGCAAGGACCTCTATTCCGATCCGCAGCAACTGCGCTACCTGATCGACCAGCATAAATCCCGCAAGGCCGTCCGCAACCTCGAGGCCGTCTGGAAGAAAAAGAACGGCGACCCGATCACCGTCTGCATCAACAGCCGGATCATTTTCGACACCGAGGGCCGGGCGCTTTTCTACGAGGGGATGGTCCAGGACATCACCGACCGCAAGCGGGCGGAGGAGAAGCTGCAGAGCCAGTTCCAGCGCCTGGCCGCCCTGCGCGCGATCGACCTGGCGATCACGACCAACCTGGACCTGCACCTGATCTTCAACCTGCTCCTGGATCAGGCGCTGCCGCAGCTGGGGGTCGATGCGGCCGCGATCCTGCTTCTCAACCCGCATTTGCAGATCCTTGAATACGCCGCCGGGCGCGGTTTTTGGGGCGATGCGATCGCCCGCAGCCGGATCCCGCTGGGGGAAGGCCCGGCCGGCCGGGCTGCACTCGAACGCCGCAGCCTGCATATCACCGATCCGTCGGAATTCGGGGATCCCGGGCAGAGCCTGGCGGGCGAGGGGTTCGCCTCGGCCTACGTCATTCCATTGATCATCAAGGGGGCGGTGAAGGGCGTGCTCGAACTCCTGCAGCGCGGAGCGATTACGCCCCGGCCGGATTGGAAGGATTTTGCGGAGATGGCCGCCGACCAGGCGGCGATCGCGATCGAGAACATCGCGTTGTTCGAGGACCTGCAGCGTTCGAACACCAATCTGGCGCTGGCCTACGACACCACGCTGGAGGGCTGGTCGCGGGCGCTCGATCTGCGGGACCGTGAAACGGAAGGCCACACCAAACGGGTCACCGAGCTGACCCTGCGCCTGAGCCGCGCGATGGGGCTGGAAGAGGCCGACCTGGCCCACATCCGCCGCGGCGCGATCCTGCACGACATCGGCAAAATGGCCATCCCGGATTCGATCCTCCTCAAGCCCGCGCCGCTGACGGAGGAGGAATGGGTGATCATGCGCCGGCATCCCGTGTACGCGTACGAGATGCTCTCCCCCATCGATTACCTGCGCCCGGCGCTGGATATTCCCTACTGCCACCATGAAAAGTGGGACGGCACGGGGTACCCGCGCCAGCTGCGCGGCGAGCAGATCCCGCCCGCGGCCAGGATATTCGCCGTGGTCGACGTCTGGGACGCGCTCCGCTCCGGGCGGCCGTACCGCGCCGCCTGGTCCCAGGATAAGGTCCTGGCCCACATCCGCTCGCTTTCGGGGACCTACTTCGATTCGCGGGCGGTCACGCAATTCCTGAAACTGGAGCTCTGACGCGCCATACTGAATTCCGATAAAATCCACGAAGGACAAGGAGCCGCACGGAGGAAAACCCGAAATAAATCCGTGCACCTCCGTGCCCTCCGTGGAAAACAGGTTTTTTTCAAGCCCTCTTCCCCCCATCCCTCCGCCGGGGGAACACAGGCAAAGCGTTTAGGGAGCTGCATATGATTGTCGGGATATTAAAGGAAATCAAAACCGAGGAAAACCGGGTCTCCATGACTCCGGCCGGGGTGGAAGTGCTCCGGCAGAACGGGCACACGGTGCTGGTCGAAGCCTCCGCCGGGATCGGCAGCGGGCTTTCGGACTCGGAGTACTCCGCCCACGGCGCGGAAATCGTGCTCAGCGCGAAGGAAATCTTTTCCCGGGCGAATATGGTGATGCATGTCAAGGAGCCGCTGGAATCCGAATACGGGATGATCCGCGAAGACCAGATCGTCTTCACCTATCTGCATCTGGCCGCGGCCGAGGGGCTGACCCGCGCGCTGATGGCCACCGGTTCGGTGTGCATCGCTTATGAGACCATTCAGAAGCCGGACGGATCCCTGCCGCTGCTTACGCCGATGAGCGAAGTGGCCGGCCGGATGGCGATTCAGCAGGGGGCCAAATACCTGGAGATGGCCCAGGGTGGAGACGGCATCCTGCTCGGCGGGGTGCCGGGCGTCGATCCGGGGATGGTCCTCATCATCGGCGGAGGCGTGGTTGGGATCAACGCCGCCAAGATGGCCTGCGGGCTCGGCGCGCGGGTATACATGCTGGATACCGATCTCGACCGGTTGCGGTACCTGAGCGATGTGATGCCCAGCAACTGTTTTTTGCTGATGTCGAACCCGGCTGCGGTCCGCGACCTGATCACCCGCGCGGACGTCGTCGTCGGCGCGGTGCTGATCCCCGGCGCCAAGGCGCCCAAGCTGATCACGCGCGACATGCTCAAGACGATGAAGAAGGGCGCGGTGCTGGTGGACGTCGCGATCGATCAGGGCGGGTGCTTCGAGACCTCCAAACCCACGACCCACGGCAATCCGATCTATATTTTGGACGGGATCGTCCATTATTGCGTGGCCAACATGCCCGGCGCGGTGCCTAAGACCTCGACCCAGGCGCTGACCAACGCCACGCTGCCGTACGCGCTCGACATCGCCAACCGCGGCTGGCGCAATGCCATGAAGGCGAATCCGGAGATCCGGCTCGGCGCCAATGTGGTAAACGGGAAAGTTACGTACAAAGGCGTGGCGGATGCATTCGGATTGGAATACACGCCGATCGAGGGACTTCTGTGATCCCGCAAGGGGAAAGTTGATTCAAAAGGGCGGGCGATTTGGTGATTTGACCCCGGTTGCCGGCTCTGGATCCTTCTTGGAATAGAACCACTTTACCATCCCATCCCACCCCTCCTTTCTCCTCCCCCTCCTTCCCGTATCACGGGAAGGGAGGGGAGGGATCAGCGAGTCCGTTTTTACCAACGGGCTGACGGGAGGGGTGGGATGGGATGGTTTTTTTCGAAAGAGCAAATGGAAGAAGATAATTACACCACAGGCAAAGATCTGGTTCTTATCCCTGGTGATCCGGAAGGCGGAACCGCGGCAAATCCGGAAGGTTAAGGTTCGGTTTCGACACATCCGTGGCTGACGGACCGCGGGTGAAGTCGTTGTGGAGAAAATCTATAAAACACACAGGAGCCGATTTGGCTCCTGTGTGTTTTATAGATCGATCGCGATATAGGGGCACCTTTATTCCCAGCGGAACACCCTCACCGCGATGATGCCGGCCACGACCAGGATCGCGCCCAGGATCACGACCTCGGTCTGGTGCTGCGACCAGGCGTCCCCCTGCCACATCCCCTGCATCAGCGTCACCACGTGGGTCAGCGGGTTGAAACGGATCGCCTCCTGCATGCCTTTCGACATCACCTCCCGGGGGATGGTGACGCCGGACAGGTAGACCATCGGCTGCAGCAGGACGTTGCCGATGATGGTGCCGGTGCGCGCATTGGGCAGCACCCCCGCCAGCAGCATGCCGATCGAGAAGAAGCTAAGGCAGCCCAGGGAAAACGCCGCCATGACGTTGGCCATGTTTCCCTCGAATTGCAGGTGGAAGAGCACTTTGCCGATGAGGATCAGAAACAGCATCCCGAGGATCGTCATCGCAAACTGCGTCACCAGCTGCGCCCCGAGCACGGCCGCCGGGCTGACCGGCGTCGCGCGGTAGCGGCGCAGGATGCCGCGCTCGCGGTAATTGGCCATCGCAAGCGGCAGCGACATGACGGCGCTGATCGCGATCACCAGCGCGATGAACCCGGGGACCGCGGTGTCCAGGAACCCGGCTCCGCCGTAGACGGGCGAGGGCTGGTTGCCGAAGATCGCGCCGAGGATGACCAGGATCATCGGCATCAGGGCCAGGGTGAAAAATGCGGCGATCGGAAAGCGGAAATAGAGTTTGACTTCCGCCAAAGTGAGTTTCCAGAAGCTTTTCATGGTTTCCTCCGTCCGTCAGTCGCGCATCGCGCGGCCGGTCAACTGCAAAAACACGTCTTCGAGGTTGGGCTGTTCCATGCGGATGTCGCCGAAGTCGGCGCCCTGCGCGGAAAGCCAATTGGCCACTTCGCTGATGAGCGCCTGCTTCCCGGATTGCGGCGTGCGGCCGTAGACGATCACTTTGTCCCCGTCGCGTTCGACGCGGGTTGCGCCGTCGAGCGCCTGAAGCGCCTGCGGATCCAGCGCGTGTTTCGTGGTGAACAGGACGCGGGATTCCGCGCCCAGGCTGCTCACCAGCGCGGCGGGCGTATCCAGGGCCACGATCTTTCCGTGATCCACGATCACGACGCGGTCGCACAGCGTCTCGGCCTCTTCCATGAAGTGGGTGGTCAGGAAAACGGTGCAGCCGCCGGCGCGGACTTCCCGCACCAGGTCCCAGATGCTGCGGCGCGCCTGCGGATCCAAACCGGTCGTCAGCTCATCCAGGAACACGAGCTTCGGGCGGTTGATCAGCGCCAGGGCGATGAACACCCGCTGCAGCTGTCCGCCGGACAGTTTTGAAACCCATGAGTCTTTCTTTTCTTTCAGCCCGAGCCGCTCAAGCAGCGCCGGCCACGCGACCGGATTGGGATAGAACGATGCGAACAGGTCGAGCACCTCGCCGACGGTAAGCTGCTCCGGCAGCTGGGATTTCTGGAGCTGGGTTCCGATCACATACCGCAGCTCGCGCTCCTGGCGGACCGGATCCATCCCCAGGACGCTTATCTCGCCGCCGTCGAAGGACCGCATCCCTTCCAGGCATTCGATCGTGGTCGTCTTGCCGGCGCCGTTCGGGCCGACCATTCCGAAGATCTCGCCTTCCTGCACATCCAGAGATAGGTCATCCACGGCGACGGTCTTGCCGTAGATTTTGCGCAAATGTTGAACCTCTATAACGTTGGTCATGGCAGATACCCTTCTATTTATTTTCCTGCGGCCGGCCGGACCGACTGCAGGCATGGGGCCGCGGATCAACCGGATTCGGAATTCCGCTTGATTAATTCGCCCGATGATATTCTTTGGAACGGGCCCGTGTTTGTCGATTGTTCCGATAACTTCTCTATAATCCTGTAAAACTTTCAAAAACTATTATTCGGTGTCTTTTTTGTCCCGGATGGAGACCTTCATTCGATAAAGATCCTCACTTTCTTCCTTTGCCGCCGGTGGAGCCGCGGATGATCTCTTCCAGGGCCGCCACCTGGCTGCGGAACACTTTCCGCCCCAGAGGGGTTGCCGATATGTACGAGCGCGGTTTGCGGTCCACAAACGTTTTGGTGATCTCGACGTACCCGGCTTCCTCCAGGCGGTGCAGGTGGGCGCCCAGGTTGCCGTCGGTGACCCGCAGCATGTCGCGCAGGAGCGTGAACTCGGCGCTTTCCGGGGATTTGATCGCCACCAGGGCGGCCATCAGGCGCAGGCGGATGGGTTGATGAATGATCTCGTCGAGTTCCGCCATGATCATCCTCTCCCGCGCAGCAGCAGCCATCCGCTGCCGATCATCGTCCCGCCGCCCACGACCGCCAGCCAGAGGAAGAAGTAATCCGGCAGGACAAAGTATCCGAACACGAGCAGCCCGGTCACCGCCAGGGAGATCCATAACAGGGAAAGCCTCACCCAGAGCCCCATCACCGCCAGCCACAGCATCACCAGCAGGTAAATCAGCAGGTTGATCTCGCGCGGGTCGGTGGGATGGATGAAGATGGCTCCGATCAGCCCAAACAGAAGGAAAACCACCCACAGGAACGCGATCCGCGCCGCCATCGGATGATGGAATTTGCGGCCCATGCGGATGCTGATCACGGCGCAGAGGATGTTCCCGGCCACGCTCATGATGATCCAGGGCACGGCGACCAGCACGACCCCCAGCCGGTCGGCAAACTGGTTCAGCGTATACCCGACCGCCATGATCACGCCCCAGATGATGATCTGATACGCGCCGCCGGAGGCGCCCAGCGTCTTGCGCATCTGCTCTTCGGTTTCCCGGATGGATGCCAGCGCCCGTTCGGCTTCTGTCGGATTGACGTTCATGGGGCCTCCTATAGAGAACTCTGTGTTATAGAGTACTCTAGACAATTTCAAGAGTCAAGCCCCCGCCCGGCATTTTACGGGCCAAATCCGGGTCGGCGGGATTTCCCGAAAAAACAGCGGGAAGGGAGCACACGGGGCGACGTTCGGACGCCGATAGGTTAAAATCCCGCAGGAAAGACTGCCGGTTTCGGGGGAAAGCGCCCGGACATTACCCAAAGGTGCCGTATGCAGCCGGAATTGATCGCCGATTGCCTATGCCATACGGGAGAGGGCATCCCGCCACCCTAAGGGTGGAAGGTACCCTAAGGGTGGACCACCCTTAGGGTGCGGGATACAATTTTTTGGATGCCTTCATCGAAAGAGCTTGCGCGCAACGAATGCCACTCCGCCGGCGAACAGCCGCGCGTGAAGGATTCCGTCTGGCGGCTGATCGGGAAGGAACGGGCGGGATGGATTCAGGCACTCTCCCCGGCGCTCTTCCTCATCCTTTTCACCGCATGCTGCTGGATACCGCTGCGGGATGCCGGCCGGGCGCTGAGCCTCGGCCTCGCGCTCGTCCTGCAGATGTTCGTCCACGAGCTTGGCCACCTGTTTGTCTTCAGGCAGAATGGAATTCGCAGCCGGATCTGGTGGCTGTTTCCGCTGGGCGCCGCGGCGGCGCCCGTCGATCCGGCCGAAGGCCGCAAGAGCGATTTGCTGCCCTGGAATACCGTCGCCTGGCTGCTGCAAGCCGGCATCATGGCCAACGTCGTCTTCATGCTCATCGGATCGCTGTTGCGCGGCGCATCCGGCGGCTGGCCCGCGGGGTTCGGCGCCGATCTGCTCCTGGCGGGCGGCGTGCTCGCCATTTTTAACCTCATCCCGCTTGGGAAATTGGACGGGGGCTCGCTGTTCCAGGTTATCTTTTCCTCGCTCAAGGAAAAGGACGATCTTCGGGTGGCGCTCGGTTTGGCGGCGGTCCTGATCCTGGCGGTTCTGGCGGCGGTCGGATCGATCGCCTGGCTCGGATTTGGGGATTTGATCGTCGCGTTCTTCCTGCGCACGGGATGGTTCGCGGTTTTCGCCCTCATCGCGGCCGGGGTCTGGCACCGCCAGGGGCTGGACAACCCCGCCTATGCATCCAGCGCCCAGGCGATGACCCGCAGGCAGGCGCTGGTGCACATCCTGTATTACATCGCGCTGCTCTATATTTCCCTGCGGCTCGTATTGGGCCCGCTGTGGTTGAATGGATAAACCGGGCGGCGGACGAGCGCGGTAAAACCGCCGTTCCCCCGTTCCGTAGATTCAAATGATATTCGTAACTACTTCTCAGGTCTGATAATTCGTACACCGAAACACTGAAAAAACCCGATAACACCGATTTATTTTAGGGATATGATGACAGTTGTTAGTGATATAGATAACCCAAATGCTTTTCGGTGTAATCGGCTTTTTTCGGTGCCTGCCCCGTGAGCGGAATATGCGAACGGGGTAATCCGTGTACCAAGGAGAATGCTATGTCGCTTGGAAGGGTCATCCTTTGCATCATCCTGCCTCCCCTGGCCGTCATCGACAAGGGATGCGGTTCGATCGTCATCGTCACATTGCTCACCCTGATCGGTTGGGTGCCCGGCGTCCTGGCCGCGCTCATCATCCTGAACCGGGTCAAATCCTGAGCGGTGATGGAGACGCAAAAACCGAAGCCCATCGGCTCTCACAGCCATCCGGGTGCCATGTGCATTCCCTATGATCCGCTGGCTCCGGAAGCCGCTCGTGAGATCATCCGCCTTATCGTCGTACGGGATTCCTCGATAACGGTCGAACACGTCGGCAGCACGGCGGTTCCCGGGTGTGACGGGAAGGGCGTCCTTGATCTGCTGGTGATGTATGAGTCGGGCAAGCTGGAAAGGGCGAAGGCGGTCCTGGCCGATCTGGGTTTTCAAAAGCAGACCGGCCGCGATCCATGGCCGGAAGACCGGCCGATGCGGGTCGGGTCGCTCGAGTTCGAAGGCAAACGATTCCCAATTCATGCCCACGTTATTGCGCGCGGCTCGGCCGAAGCCCTGGAACTGCTCCGGTTCCGGGACCGGTTGCGCGCCGATCCAAACCTGCGGGCGGCATACGTCGCGCGCAAGCGGGAAATCATCCGCCAGGGCGTCGCGGATTCGCTCGAATATTCGATTGTCAAAGGTGGGTTTGTACGAGATGCCCTCGATACGGATCCCGAAGCCCCTTAAATCCGGCCGGTGGAGCCTGGCAGCCCGGCCGGAAAACCATTAATGGCAGAATAGTAAATTCCCAGTCTTTCGTTTTTTAGTTGCATCCGTCCTATAATTTCAAGGATGTCACATCGTTTGATTCGCCCGGAGAGGAATGCATGAAACCCGCCGATGACCGGGTCCGGTGGCTGCTGGATTCCGGGATTCCCTCGATTGCGTATCAAACCTTGCGGGACCTGCGCCCGCCGCGGGTCACGGCGCGTGAAATCCTGAAAGCCAAAAAACGGATCATGCAGACCGGGGCGGCGGCGGCGATCCTTGCCCGCCAGTCGAAGCGCGGAAATTGGAAAATCGATCACGGCTATTACGGGCCGAAGTTTTACAGCACGCACTGGAGCATGGTGCTGCTGGCGGAATTGGGCGTGGACGGAAGGGACGAGCGGTTCCAAAGGGGCGTCGAGTATATGCTCGACGCCACGCGGCACCAGGTCGAAGAGGGCTTGGAAAACAAATACTACGGGTGGTCCTGCCTGTACGGAAACATTCTGCGATATGCGTTGCAGGCGCCGGCGAAAAGAGATTTCCGTGTGGAAAACTCTAATCCACTTTTGTGCGCAGGCGATGGCGGACGGCCCCTGCGAGTGCAGGTCCAGTTACGGGTGCGCATGCGCCTGGGGCGCGGCGCGCACGCTGTGGGGATTGGCGGCTGTTCCGAAGCGGGCGCGGACGAAGGAAGTCAAAGAAGCCATCCGGCTCGGCATCCGGTTTCTGCTGGAAGACCACCGCCTGGAAAAGGCGGATTACCCGGGTGGCCGCGTCAATCCGATATGGTTCAAACTGAGTTTCCCCCTGTTCTACCATGCGGATATTCTCTTCACACTGCGCGTTATGGATGAGCTGAATGCCCTCGATCACCGGGGAGCGCGGGCGGCGATCGATTGGCTGGAAGCGAAGCGGCGGCCGGACGGCCGCTGGAAAGGCACCAGCCCGTTCCGCACGCGCACCTGGCGTGAAATGGGGAATCCGGAGGAAACCAGCCGGTGGGTGACGCTTCAGGCGATGCGCATCCTGCGCCATGCGGGAAGGAGTGCTTGAGGGACAACCATGTTCCATAGTATCCGGCCGGCCATTCTGGAACGAATGAAGTACCTGGAGGAAATCGACCGCCGCGACCGCGCGGACGGCACGCCGCGGCTCGCACGCCTGCGTCAGATCCCGCCTGAGACGGGCAGATTTCTCGCGCTGCTGGCGGCCTCTTCTCCGGATGGATCGTGGCTGGAGATCGGGACCAGCGCCGGGTATTCGACGATGTGGCTGGCCCTGGCCTGCGAGCAGGTCCGCCGCCGGCTGACGACCTTCGAGTTGCTGCCGGAGAAGATCGCGCTGGCGCGGGAAACAATCCGGCTTGCCGGAATCGAAAGCGTGGTGGAACTTGTCGAAGGCGACGCGCGGGAAAAACTGCGCGGGTTTCCGCGCGTGGCGTTTTGTTTCCTGGACGCGGAAAAGGAAATCTATTCGGATTGCTACGACGCGGTCGTGCCGAACATGGCGGCGGGGGGAATCCTCGCCGCGGACAATGCTGTCAGCCATGGGGACGCGCTGCGGCCGATGCTCGAAAAGGCCCTGGCCGATGCGCGGATGGATTCTCTCATCGTTCCCATCGGCAAGGGTGTTCTGGTTTCCCGGAAGGTCTAAATCTCCTGTTTGGATTGCGAGGCGGACATGAATGCAATGGAAGTCGTCGAAGAATATCAGAACCGTTCCAATTCCGCGCGCTCGTACCGTGAGGCTGCGGCGCTGCTGTTGGTCGTCTCGATTGTCCTCTTTACCGTTTATGGAATCGCCCGGACGCGGATCGGAATCTGGGGCGGGGTGGTGTTGGCCGCCGGCGTGGTGAGCGGGGTGATCACGATCACCCTGGCGGTCATGTCGTATGTTAAACTGCGCTGCCCGAATTGCGGCCGGGTCCTGGGCGAGGTGCCCGACGCCGCGTACTGCCCCTCCTGCGGCGCGGTGTTGAAAACCGATACCGTCGGCGGTCTGACGGCGGCGGTTGCCCCCAGACGCGGCGGGACCGGGCAGTCGATGGCGAGGCGGGCGGCGTCGAGATCCGCCGCAAAGGTCTGGGAGCCGAGAAGCCGAACGTCCGGCACCGATGATTTCCCGGAGGAAGCCTACCCGAAGAACATTCGAATGTTCACCACGCCGAATGAAATGGAATTGACCAAACGGTATATCCAGTTGATCGACAAGGATAACCGCATCCTGCCCGGAGAGGAATCCGCGCGTTTGCCCGGGAGGTCCTCGAAAACCGCCCGGAACATCCTGCCGGAAAAAGCAATCGGTGTGGAATCCGGGACGCCTGGTGTCCGCCGGCCGCGTGGAATCCTCGGTCCTCTTTCGATGGAGACGATCATCGCCATCGCCGCCGGAGCCATCCTGCTGACGGTGATTCTGATGGTGGCGTTCAGCGTGCTGCGATAACCATTGCACGGATTTTCCTGATTTGAAAACTGTTTTCCTTCCTCACCCCCCAACCCCCTCTCCTGGCTTACGCCAGAAGAGGGGGGAGAAGATTTACGAAAGCAAGGATTTCTTCCCTCACTCGCGCAGGTTAAATAATTTTCAGACACCCTCGCTTCATTGATTAAAAGTAGTAATGAGGATTATTTTTTTGTGCCCTTTGTGCTTTTTGTGGCCATTCTTTGCCACATAAGGCACAAAAGGCACAGAAAAAAAACATGCTCGAGAGAATGCGGTTTCCGGGTTTGCCATTGCCCGGGTGGACGTGATATCCGCCCGGCCGGATAACCTGGCCGCCTCCCGGGTGCGCATTGGCAGTCTGGCGCGGCGCGCATATCGCTTCCGGATGGAGACGTTTTTTTTACACATTTTTTCGTCCCTTTTTGCGGTTTTTCCGAACCTCCCCGAGGCCGGCCCGCATTCCGAATCGGGTGGAAGGCGGTATACTCTTAAGCGCAACCGGGTCCGCGAGCTTGATCGGCGGATTTCCACTGTGGTAAAATAGCGCGTTTTTGAGCCGGAAAAACTCCATCGAGGAACGTCATGAGTTCTTGAGAAATTTTTTAACCCCCAATCCGTTGCCATCGTCGGCGCATCGTCCCAGAAAACCAAAGTCGGATACGAAATCCTCCAAAACATGATTCAGGCCGGGTATCCCGGCAAGCTATACCCCGTCAACAACAAGGTGGCGGAGATCGAGGGGATCAAATGCTTCCCGGACCTCCCTTCGATCGGCGAGGTGCCGGACATGGTCGTAATCGTCGTCCCGGCCCCCGTGGTGCCGGCGATCATGCTCCAATGCGGGAAGCTCGGCGTTAAAGCGGTGATCATCATCACCGCCGGGTTCAAGGAAGTCGGCCCGGAAGGCCTGGCGCTCGAGCAGCGCATCACCCAGACCGCCGCCCAATACGGGATCCGGGTGATCGGCCCCAACTGCCTCGGCATCATCGCCCCCTCGAAGAAAATCAACGCCAGCTTCGGCGGGGATCTGCCCGCCGCGGGCGGCATCGGCTACCTTTCCCAGTCCGGCGCGCTCTTGGCGGCGATCCTCGATATGGCCAACGCCTCCGGGATCGGTTTCAGCAAGCTGGTCCGCATCGGCAACAAGATCGACGTCAACGAGCTGGACCTGATCTCGGCCCTCGGCGACGATCCGGAAACCAAAGTGATCGCCGGGCTACCTCGAAAGCATCACCGACGGCAACACCTTCGTCCGCCGGGCCGAACAGATCTCCAACACCAAGCCCATCCTGCTGATCAAATCCGGCGGCACGGCGGTCGGCGCCAAGGCCGCCTCGAGCCACACCGGCAGCCTGGCCGGCGGGGAAACGGCGTACGAGGCTGGATTCGAACGGGCCGGGATCATCCGCTGCGATTCCATCGAACAGCAGTTCGATTTTGCCGAAGCGTTCGACCTGCAGCCGCTGCCCGCCGGGAACCGGGTGGCGGTCATCACCAACGCCGGCGGTCCCGGCATCATGGCGGCGGACGCGATCGAACGGCAGGGGCTTGGTTTCGCCCAGCTCTCGCAGGCGACCAAAGACAAGCTCGCCGGATTTCTGCCGGCGGCAGCCAACATCCACAACCCGGTCGACGTCCTGGGCGATGCCCTGGCCGACCGCTACGAATTCGCGCTGGATACGGTCCTGGACGACCCGAGCGTGGATCATCGCCCTGGTGTTGCTGACCCCGCAGGCCATGACCGAATGCCTGCCCGACGGCCGAAGCGATCGTCCGGGTGGTGAAGAAAAAGCCGCAGAAGACCGTCCTGGCCTGCTTCCTCGGAGCCGAGAAAATCGCCGAGGCGCTGGGTGTCCTGCGCGCCGGCGGAGTTCCCCAATACCACTCGCCGGAAAGCGCCGTGCGACGTGATCAAGGTGATGACCGAGTACGTGCGCTGGCGCAACAAGCCCAAGCGGGTGGTCCGGCTCTTCCCGGTCAACCGCCACAAGGTGGAGATCATCATCGAGCGCCACCTCCGCCAGGGGCTGCGCGAGGTCGGCGAAGCCGAGGCCAAGGAAATCCTCGAGGCCTACGGTTTCGTCACGCCCAAGGGGGCGCTCGCCACCACGCCCGAGCAGGCGGCCAATATCGCCGACCAGATCGGCTACCCGGTGGTGCTGAAGATCTGGTCGCCGGACATCATCCACAAATCGGACGTGGGCGGCGTGAAGCTGGGGCTGCGCAACGCCCAGGAAGTGATGGACGCCTTCGACCTGATGATGTACCGGGTTCCGCAGCAAGGCGCCGAAGGCGCAGATCCTGGGCGTCCTTGTGCAGGAGATGTGCAAGGGCGGCGCGAGGTGATCCTCGGGATGAACCGCGACCCGCGCTTCGGGCCGCTGATGATGTTCGGCATGGGCGGGACGATGGTCGAGGTGATGAAGGACGTCTCCTTCTACCTGGCGCCGCTGACGGCCGACGAGGCCAAGCAGATGCTGATCAGCACCCGCACCTACAAGATGCTGCAGGGCGTGCGCGGCGAGGAAGGCGTGGATATCGAAGCCATCGCCGAGGGACTGCAGCGGCTTTCGCAGCTGGTGACGGAATTCCCCAGATCCAGGAAATGGACATCAACCCGTATGTGGTCGGCCCGCGCGGAACGGTTCCGATCGCGGTCGACGCCCGCATGAGCGTGGAAAAAGAGTAAGGGCGGCCCATTGGCGTCGCCCCTACGGCGACGGAGTTAGGGGTGAGGCGGGCAGGGAGCAGGCATGCCGAATACATTCGATTGGAAAACAAAATACGCCGATAAGATCAGCACCGCCGCCAAGGCGATGCGCCTGATCCAGTCCGGCGACAGCATTTTCATCGGCACCGGCTGCGGCACAGCCGCAGCACCTGGTCAACGCGCTGGTGGAGCACTGCGAAGATGTGCGCGACGTGCACATCCTGCACCTGCTGACCATGGGCCCGACGCCGTATGCTGGAGCCGCGCATTCCGCGACCGGTTCAAGATGAACACGTTCTTCATCGCCGACAACGTCCGCGCGCACCATCGGAACGGGGATCGGCGATTACACGCCGATCTTCCTCTCGGAGATTCCCAGCGAGTTCGAGAGCGGCCGGATTCCGATCGACGTGGCGCTGATCAGCGTGACCCCGCCCGACGCCAGCGGGCTGTGCAGCCTGGGCGTGTCGGTGGACATCGTCAAGGCGGCGGCGGCCAACGCCAAGTACGTCATCGCCCAGGTCAACGCCAACATGCCGCGGACCTTCGGCGACAGCTTCATCCACGTCAACGACATCGACGTGCTGGTGCCGTACGACGAGCCGACTGATCGAGGTGCCCCGTGCCGAAGCCGGACGATGTGCTGCGGCGGATCGGGCAGAACATCGCCCGGCTGGTCGAGGACGGCAGCACGATCGAGTGCGGCATCGGCCGCATGCCGCAGGCGCTGGCCGAGTGCCTGCGCGACAAGAAGGACCTCGGCGTCCACACCGAGATGTTCGGCGACTGGATCATCGACCTGATCGAGTGCGGCGCGATCACCTGCGCCAAGAAAAACGCTCAACCGCGGCAAGGTCGTCGCCAGCTTCTGCATGGGCTCCAGACGGCTGTACGACTACATCGACAACAACCCCTTCTTCGAGTTCCACCCGACCGAGTACGTCAACGACCCGTCACATCATCGCCCAGCACGACAAGATGGTGGCGATCAACGTCGGCCTGGAGATCGACCTGACCGGCCAGGTGTGCGCCGATTCGCTGGGCTACAAGTTCTACAGCGGCATCGGCGGGCAGGTGGATTTCATCCGCGGCGCGGCCCGCAGCCGCGGCGGCAAGGCGATCATCGCCGTGCCCTCCACCGCCAAGGACGGCACCATCAGCCGGATCGTGCCGCACCTGACCGAGGGCGCGGGCGTGGTCGACCACCCGCGGCGACGTGCACTACGTCGTCACCGAGTACGGCGTCGCCTACCTGCACGGCAAGAGCATCCGCGAGCGGGTGCTGTCGCTGATCAACATCGCCCATCCCAAGTTCCGCAGCCGAGCTGATCCAGGCCGCCAAGGCACAGAAGTACCTGTACCAGGACCAGATCGACCTGGATACGGAACAGATCCGCTACCCGGAGGAACTGGAGATCTACGAGACGCTCAACGACGGGACGGAGATCTTCTTCCGCCCGGTCAAGCCCACCGACGAGGCGGCGCTGTCGGAGATGCTCTATTCGCTCAGCGCGACCTCGCTGCGCACCCGCTACATGACCCACACCATGACCTTCCCGCACAAGGACGTCCAGCAGCTGACCAACGTCGATTACATCAACAACCTGGCCATCGTCGGGACCGTTCCGGGCGTCTCGGGCGAGGAAATCGTGGCGATCGCCCAGTATTTCCTGGATCCCAAGACCCAGGCGGCGGAAGTGGCCTTCATCGTCCAGGACGAGTGGCAGCAGAAGGGCATGGGCACGTTCCTGCTGCAGTACCTGTGCCGCGATCGCCAAGCAGCGCGGGATCAAGAAGTTCTACGCCAAGGTCCTGCCGACCAACAAGGCGATGCTCACCGTCTTCTACAACTCGGGCTACAAGGTCAACACCGAATTCGACGGCGACGTCTACAACATCGAGTTTACGCTGGCGCCCGCCAAGGGAAAAACCGGGGATCTCTCGAAATGATGAAAGCCGGCTCCAAAAGAGCCGGCTTTTTTTAAAACCATTAACCGCGAAGAACGCAAAGGACGCCAAGGAACCGCAAAGAAAGCTTTAATTTTTCGATATCTTTGCGTCCTTTGCGAACTTAGCGGTGAAAAGGTTTTTCCCCCTACCGCGCAAAAAATGTCAGGTCAAAAAACTGGAGCGGACTTCTTATTATCTGGCATTCGAACAGGCAATAATGGGGCAGCCATAACACCACCGCCAGGATGCAAATGACAATCGAGACGGCATAAAAGACCAGGCGATTATCCGCATACTCCCGTGACTCGGCCACGGCGGACTTCCCCGGCCGCCTTCTTCCGAAGCGCGAACTCCCAGACGGGCAGGTTCACCGAGACCGCGACCATGGCGAAATTGATGCACGTGACCGTGAACCACCGGCCGTAATCCCATGCCGTGAAGTAGATCGGCACGGCCAGCAGGAGCGGAACGCAAAAATACTTCAAAAAGAAGACGCCCGAATAGCGCCGCGCCGATTGCGGGGAGAAGGACTGCGGAGACCGGGAACGGAGAATGGAATACACCGCCTGCCGGATCAGGAACCACAGCATAATTCCCAGCGTCGGGAGAATCAGAATCCAATCTTTCCAGCGCATGGAAATGAAGAAACGCGTCAGCGAGGCGGCTTGCGCCAACGGCCACTCCATGGGTTCGAAGGAGGCGGGCAGGGTCGATCCGCTGAGCTTGGAGGGAGGCAGCACACAGGTGGCTTCCCGCAGCGCGCCGGCCGCCTGCCATTTTTCGCAGATGCCGAGCAGCGTCGAGTGGCCCGGCGTGCCGGAGAGGTATACGGCGCCAAATGCCAGGGCCGCCGGGAGATAAAGCAGCGCGGTTTGTCCGGCGGCCCGCAGGAAGCCCCTCGGGGAATTCCATCGCAGGACCGTCAGCGTGATCATCCCGTGCAGCGGAACAAACAACAGGAAATTCCCCTCGTGGACGAGAATGATCGCCGGGAGAAGGATCACGGCGATGGGCAGCAATCCCCGGACGTAGCGCCGGATGCTCCCGTCCGGCAGCCGGGAACCGTCCCCGGGCGGAAACGATTTTTCGACGACCAGGAGATGGAGGAGCACCGTCGCGTATCCGAGAATTTCCTTCCGGCCGATGGCGTTGTGGTCGTGCAGGAAAAAAAGGAACAGCGAAGGGAGGAACAGCAGGCCGAACAGGGTCAACGGATGAAAATTCTTCAAAGGTCGCGCCAGCAGCCGGAGGTAGCCGAACGCGACCGCGAGGATCAGGATCCAGGAAAACACCGCGACGAAAGCCAATGGCGGAATGGAATCCGGAACGAGGAGCCAAATTTCTCCCGACAACCCGCGCCGGATAAACCCCTGGGAATAATCGATCAGCCAGTCGGTATAAGCCCAATAATTCAGGCTGGTTCCGAAGGCGTCTTTGGGCAGCCAATACAGGAACTCCCCGATCCAGGCGGCGGAGAAAAGAAACAACAACAGGGAATTGAGAAGAAGACGGGGTTGAGATAGAAAAGACTTAATTCGCGCACGGATTGGCATCGGGAAAACTCCATTGCGACAGCCTGACGATGCCGCGGGATCGCCCGGTAAAACCTTTTTACCGCAAAGGCGCGAAGAACGCCAAGAAGAATTTTATTTTAAAATATCTTTGCGCTCTTTGCGCCCTTTGCGGTGAAAAAGGTTTTTAATCTTAGAACAATCCCTTCTGCACCGCGAAGTACACCAAGCTGATGATCAGGATAAATACGACAAAGATCAGGATCGGGATTCCGGAAGCCTTCTTCTCGACCGGTTTGGGAGGCTCGGTGTAGGAAGCGGCCGATGGTTTCGTCGTGGCGAACGGTGAGGCGGCGGACGCGGAGCTCCCGGCCGGCGGCGGAGGGGTGCTGTCCGCCTGCGGAGTCCATTCCAGGCGGCGCCGTTCGGTCGGGATGGCGCGGAAGTCGAGCGCGTTGGTGGCTTCCGAGTTGTCGCTTATTCCGGGGACGCCCGCGGAAGGGGCGGCGGGCACCTTCCCCGGGGCGAAGGAATCCTTGCGGGTGGGCAAATCCTCGCCGCGCGCGGGCGCGGCGGATTTCGCCGAACGCAGCGCATCGAAGGAAACGGGGCGCGCCGATTCGGTGGCGGGGGCGGACGCCGGGCTCGCCGCCCAGCCGGACGGACCTTCCGCCCGCGGCGTTTCCGGCGCGGCGGAGACCGCCCGTTCCACGTCCCGGGCCATTTCGCCGGCCGTCGCATACCGGTCGGCCGGCAGTTTCGCCATGCCGCGCTCGATCACCTTCTGCAGCGCGGCGGGCAGATCCGGGGCAGTCGCCGAAAGGAGCGGGATGGGGTCGGCGACGTGCTTCATCAGCAGCGCCATCGCGTTGTTGGATTCGTAGGGCGGGCTGCCGGTGATCATGTGGAAGAACATCGCGGTCAGCGAATAGATGTCCGCCCGCCCGTCGATATCCTTATCCCCCTGGCATTGTTCCGGGCTGGTGTAGGCCGGCGTTCCGAAAAATTCGCTGTGGGTCAGCTGGACGCTGGATTCGACCATCTTCACCAGGCCGAAGTCGGTGATGTAGGGATTGTCTTCCAGGTCGAAGAGGATGTTCCCGGGTTTGATATCGCGGTGGATCATGCCCATCGAGTGGGCTTTGTCGAGGGCCGAGGCGATGCGCCGGATGACCGTCGCGGCGGCGGGCAGCGGGATCCGGCCATGGGTCAGGCGGTCCTTGAGCGAACCGCCCTGCATGTAGCGCATGACGAGGAACAGCTGCTCGCCGTCCTGGCCGTAATCGTAGACCGGGACGACGGCCGCGTGCTCGAGCGAGGCGATCGCCTTGGCTTCGCGCCGGAACCGTTCGCGGTTGTCGGGATCCTGCCCGAGGTGGGAGGGCAGCACCTTTACCGCCACCTGGCGCTCGAAGACCTCCTCCTGGCCCAGGTAGACGATGGCCATTCCGCCCGACCCGACTTTGTCGAGGATCCGGTACTTCCCGATGTTTTTGGGGAGCATGGGATGATTATAATGTTCTATCGGCGGGGGGGCAACGGACGTGTTCCGCAAAGGAGGGGATGCACGATGAAAAATGAAGGAAAACTGTTCCGGGCGGCCTATATCTCCGCTTCCCTCCTGCTCTCCTTTTTTTTATGGATGGTCATTTCCCTGTTGTTGATAAACGGGGCGATCCACATCGGAAATTTGATCTCCTACGGATACTTTGTCCAATGGGAGAGGGTCGAAACACCCGCAGGGAAAATAAGCGATTTGCGCCCGGGTGAAAACGGTGAAGTGCTGCTGGAAATGGAAGACGGCCGGTTGTATGATTGGAATCTCCGAAGCTGGAATGGAATCGAAAAACCAGCCGGCCTCGGCCCGCTGTCGATGGGCTGCAAGCCGGGCAGCCGTGGCGGCTTTTACGTAATGGATAGTCCTTTCACTCCGGTGGAAAGTGTCTCGACTGGATTGTTCCGGTCCGGACATGCAGGAGCATATTGAACTTGCGCTCTCGCCGGCGAACGAAGTGTGGATGTGGGATTGGGCGGCCGGCGACTTGTCTTTTTATCATTACCTGTTGCCTTTTCTTGGGAGCCTCATCCTCAGCCTGATATGCCTGCTATCAATAATTGTCGTCAATATTGTGATGATCAGAAGGAGATTCCATAAGCATGACAGGTAAAATGATCATGGTCTCCCGCCGGCGAAAGCACCGGGTTTTGGGGGAATGCATGCCCGCCCGAAGTTGGTTGCGGGCGGGTGTCGTGCGGGAAAGCAAGGAGGAAAAATGGTGAGAAAACTAAAAGGGGGGAATCTCGACCTGGATCTCTGCTCCGGCGGCGCGGTTCCCTGGAAACAGGATCCTTGCCCATGGAATGAAGCTGAAAAAACGAATTGTCACAAATGCGCGGTCAAAAACACGTCCATATGCGATTATTTTGCCGGCCTGGGTGATGGCGAAAATTTGGATACCGTTTTATGCACGTACCCGGAGAGAAGGCGTAGATGAAAAGTGCATTATTCGCAAGACACCAAGACCTGTAAAAAGGAAAACAATTCTAACCTTGGTGTCTTCGTGTCTTGGTGGTTATTCTAAATGGTAGGATCGGGTTGGTATCCTTCGCGCATGAATTAAGTATAATGATCGGATCGTGCCTCCGGCCGGATGCATGAGGGCAAGGTAAACGGTTTGAAGAAAATGCAGGAATAATGGTTCTGTAGTTCCTGCACATTCGTAACCATGAAGGCAGCCATGCGAGATTACTGGAATATCATTATGAATATCCTGACCCTGGGAAAAGAGAATCAATCCTTCCTCGGGGCCAGATGGGTTGAATTACTCCTAAAACTGGCACCAAGACGATATAAAAGACAATTATCCTTGACTGCTCTAAGCTGGAGCCCCCATTATTTCTTTCGGGAAATTGAACCGGAATACCGAAGGTTGTCCCATCGTGATTTTACCGAGAAGGAGTTTGAGAGAAATAGATCCTCAAGGGAGAAATTGTGTAATTACGTACTGTTGCCGTACTTATCCAGCGAACTAAAAGTTGTGGATTTCGGCTGTGGCCCGGGCTTCCTTTCAAAAAGCGTATCTCAGCACGTGGGCGTGGTATATGGAATTGATTTGTCGAGAGGTGTCTTGGAGCGCCGGCCGTTGCGAAGTGCGGTTAATACATCAGGTGAAAATATGCTTTCGGATGATTACCTGCTTCGAATAATCCAACAAGCAGCCATCGTATTCTCCAGGATTCTCGGCCTGAAGAAATCCGGCGATTATGCAGATGCTTTGATAGAGATCGACCAAAATCTGGAGCAATTATTGGGATTGGATGGAAAGCTGATACGGCTGCTGGACGAGGAGAGTTTATACAGGAACCTGTCGGCGGATGAACAAACGAATTTGGTGCGGCTGGAGTTTATCGCGGATTTGTTCAAGGAAGAAGGGGAGATCCTGAGATTGCAGGGGAAAATGCCGGAAAGCCTTGGCGCTTTTATCCGGTCGCTCACTTTTTATTTGCAGATCGACGCTAATAAAGACCCGTCGCATCCGGTGGAAATATCCCGCAAAGTGGATGAGATAATCCAAAATATTGATCCTTCCGATCTGTCCAGTAAAACACTCTTTGATCTATTCTGCTACTTCGAGAATGAAGGGAAATATGCGAAGGCCGAGAAAATCCTGATCGCTTTATCCGCACGATCCGGGGATAAAGAGGATGCAGAAAGAGAATTGAAATCGTTTTACGAAAGGTTGCTTGAAAAAGAACCCTCGGAATTATCCGCGCAGGGAATTACCCGGAAATACATTCGGGAAAAAGTTAAGGGATTAAAATAACCGCTCCCGAGCCCCCGTTGCGGGCGGTCCGGCCCGATCGAAAACGGAGAGGACGCAGATGACCGAACATACCGGTGCCAGCTACGAATCCATGGCCGGCAAGTACGCTCAAACGGTCGACAGCAAACCGTGGAATGCGTATTATGAACGGCCCGCCGTTCTCTCCCTGCTTCCGGCGCTCGAAAACACCCGGGTGCTGGACGCGGGATGCGGTTCCGGATGGTATTCCGAATACCTGGCCGCGCACGGCGCGGATGTGACGGCGTTCGACCTCAATCCGGAATTCGTGGCGCTGACCCGGGCGAGGGCGGGCGCCCGCGCGAAGGTGCTGCAGGCCGACCTTTCCCGGCCGCTCGATTTTGCGCCCGACGGGGAATTCGATCTTGTGGTTTGCCCGCTCGTGATGCACTATCTCAAGGCCTGGCGCCCCGCATTTCTGGAGTTCCACCGCGTTCTGAAACCGCGTGGGTTGCTGGTATTTTCCACACACCATCCGTTTATGGATTGGAAGCTCCACCACCGGGAGGATTATTTCCAGCTGGAGAAGCTGGATGATGAATGGGAGAATGTGGGAAAAGTCCAGTACTACCGCCGTCCGCTGACTGCCATGAGCGGTGATCTGGACGCGGCCGGCTTTTGTATCGAGCGGCTCCTGGAGCCGCAACCGACCGAAGAATTCCGGCGCGCAAATCCGGAAGGCTACGAGCGCCTGATGAAGAACCCGTGGTTTCTGGTCATCCGCGCGCGAAAAGAAGGGTAAGGCTGCCGGCGCCGCATCCACAGGAAACCGCAGTGGATTAAACTATTTCCAAAATCAGTTGGCCGTACGGTAAAAGGGTCGCCGATAGCCGCAATGTAAAAAAATTCGCAATTACTCAGGGTATGCCAAAGTGTTTGGAACAGAAGTACGCGGATTTCACGGAAAAGAACGGAATGGGCGGATGGTTTATAAATTCTTGGGATCTTCTCAAAGAGCTTTTCCGCGAAATCCGTGGATTCCGCGTCATCCGCGTACCCGTTCTTCCAAGCTGAGCAGGTAAAAAATTTCATTCGCGATACGGAGAAAAGCATGACATCCAAATGGACGGCCGCGAAATATCCCCGATCTGACCGGCAAAATTGCCGTCGTCACCGGAGCCAACAGCGGGATCGGATACGAAACGGCGCGCGCGCTGGCCCGCAGGGGCGCGGCGGTAATCCTCGCCTGCCGCAACATGGATAAAGGAAGGGCGGCGGTTCAAAAGATCAAGCTTGAGTATCCCGAGGCAAAGGCTGAACTCATGCCGCTGGATCTTTCGGATCTGGCTTCGGTGCGGCGGTTTGCCGGCGAATTCAAGAGCCGCTTCAACACGCTCGATATTCTCATCAACAACGCGGGGATCATGGCGGTCCCGTTCGGGAAGACAGCCGACGGTTTTGAATTGCAATTCGGCACCAATCACCTGGGTCATTTCGCCCTGACCCTTCTGCTCGTGGACCGCATACTCCGCACTCCCCGCGCGCGCGTCATTACGGTCAGCAGCGCTGGCCATCGGTGGGCCAAAATGGATTTTGAAAATCTGAACGCGGAGAAGGGCTACGATCCGCAACAGGCGTACGGCCGGAGCAAGCTCGCCAACCTGCTTTTTACGTACGAGCTGCAAAGGCGGTTCGAAGCCGCGGGAGCGAAGACGATCGCCGCCGCGGCTCATCCCGGCTGGACGGCGACCAACCTGGATGCGCATTGGCGGATGGTCCACCTCATAACTCCCCTCCTCGGCCAAAAGCCGGAGATGGGCGCGCTGCCGACGCTGTATGCCGCGACCGCGCCGGACGTGCGGGGAGGCGACTATTACGGTCCCGGCGGCTGGCAGGAAATACAAGGATATCCCGCCAAGGTGCAGTCGAGCGCGGCTTCCCATGACGCGGCGGTTGCGGCCAGGCTTTGGAAAGTATCGGAAGAGCTGACGGGAGCGCGGTACCCTTGAAGGCGTAGAGTGACAGGAAAAATGTCATCCTGAGGCCGTAAGAATGTCATCCTGAGGCCGAAGGCCGAAGGATCTGCTTTTCCAGTGGAAAAAATGTACACGGATTTCACGGAAAAGAACGGATTGCGCAGATGATAATAAAATAACTCAGGTTCTTCTTCACGATGTGTTCCGCGAAATCCGTGTAATCCGCGTTCCAGTTCTATTCGGCTGATCAAATAGCTTAACTTTACTTCTACGCCAAGTTGTTTTTTTTGTGTATTGAAAAACGGACAATCGAGTACAATCACTGATAAGCTCAATTCTTTCCCCTTTCATGGTCTGAATATGACATATACCTTCGATCAATCCAAAGACGAAATAGCCCGACTGGTAAAGCATTTTTCGACCAACCGGCTGCCTTCCTAGGCGCCGGGGTACAAGGAAGCCCAGGCGCGCCAGGAATTCATCGACCCGCTGTTCATCGCGCTGAACTGGGATGTGCACAACCAGCAACAGGCCGCGCCCGATTACCGCGAGGTTATTGTCGAGGATTCGCTCGAGATGGGAAGGAACGAAGCCCAGAAGGCGCCGGATTACGTGTTCCGGATGGGGCGGGACCGTAAATTCTTCGCCGAGGCCAAGAAGCCGGGCGTGGATATAAAGACTGCGATAAGTCCGGCATATCAACTGCGTCGTTATGCCTGGAGCGCCAAGCTGCCGCTTTCGGTCCTGACCGATTTTCACGAGTGGGCCGCCTACGATTGCCGGATCCGGCCTTCGGATAGGGATAAATCCTCCGCGGCGCGATTGACCTATATGACCTATGAGGAGTATGCCGACCGCTGGCATGAAGTTTGGGACGTGTTTTCGCGCGAGGCGGTGTGGGGCGGTTCCTTCGACAATTTCGCGCAGGGCAGCAGAGGCAAACGCGGCACATCCGAAGTGGACGCCGAGTTCCTGAAGGAAATCGAAGGCTGGCGCAATTCGCTGGCGCACAATATTGCCTTGCGCAACCCCGATCTGACGATTGACGAAATGAACGATGCGGTGCAACGGACCATCGATCGGATCATCTTTCTGCGCATGGCGGAAGACCGCGGCGTGGAGCCATACGGCCGTTTGCAGCGGCTGGCCGAAGGCGATGATATCTACCCCGAACTGATCAAACTATGCCGCAAGGCGGATGCCCGTTACAACTCCGGCCTGTTTGATTTCTCCAAATCTGGTGACCACGTGACTCCGGATCTGGTGCTAGACG
This sequence comes from uncultured Chloroflexia bacterium, assembly GCA_963724345.1. Classification (GTDB taxonomy): domain Bacteria; phylum Chloroflexota; class Anaerolineae; order Anaerolineales; family RBG-16-64-43; genus JAFGKK01. The sequence goes on from CAVRUI010000003.1 coordinate 168,345, forward strand.
ATAAAGCGCTTAAGCCGATCCTGACCGACCTGTACTTTCCACAATCGCCTTATGCATTCAGCGTGCTGCCGGTCGAAATCCTGGGCAACGTATACGAACAATTCCTCGGCAAGGTCATCCGGCTTACAGCGGCGCACCAGGCCAAGGTCGAGGAAAAACCGGAAGTAAAAAAGGCAGGCGGCGTATATTACACGCCCGCTTACATCGTGAACTACATCGTCAAAAACACGGTGGGCAAGCAGGTGGAAGGCAAGAGCCCGAAACAGCTCAAAGGATTCCGAGTGCTGGATATGGCATGCGGATCCGGCTCGTTCCTGTTGGGCGCATATCAATTCCTGCTGGATCATTACCTGGCTTGGTATATAGCCAACGAACCGGAGAAAACATAACGATGCGATTTGGCAACAAGGCGATGCCTGGAAACTGACCACTACCGAAAAGAAGCGCATTCTGACCGAGCATATCTTTGGCGTGGATATTGACCGGCAAGCGGTGGAAGTCACCAAGCTGAGCCTGTTGCTCAAGGTGCTGGAAGGAGAAAACGACGAAAGCTTGAACCGGCAGAAACAATTGGAGCTACTTCCCGAGCGCGCACTGCCCAACCTGGATAAAAACATCAAATGCGGCAACAGCCTGATCGGACCGGATTATTTCACCGGACAGCTCATGCCTGATCCGGATGAATTGCGGCGTGTGAATCCATTCGATTGGACGGCTGGAGTTCCCAGAGGCGATGCAGGCGGGTGGGTTTGATTGCTGTGATTGGGAATCCGCCGTACATCCGGATCCAGACATTGAAGGAATGGGCGCCATTGGAAGTGGAGGCTTACAAACAACTCTACTACGGCAGCCAGTTCGGGCAATTACGATATTTATGTCGTGTTTGTAGAGCGCGGGATGAGCCTATTAAATGTAAAAGGTCGGCTGGGTTTTATTTTGCCTCATAAATTCTTTAATGCTCAGTATGGCCGGGGTTTGCGTAATTTGATTTCCGAGGGCAAAAACTTAGCAGAGGTTGTTCACTTTGGTGAACAGCAGGTGTTTGTCGGCGCGACAACTTATACATGCTTGTTGTTTTTAAATAAAGCCAAAACAAGCGAATGCCGTTTTGTGAAAGCGACTGATCTTATTGAGTGGCAGAAACAAGGCTCTGCTATTGAAGGGCAAATTCCCTCCGCCTCAATTACTGAAGCCGAGTGGAATTTTATGTTAGGCAAGGAAACAGATCTTCAAGAAGAATTCAATAATTTGCCTTTGAAGTTGGGGGATATCGCTCATACTTTCGTGGGAACACAGACAAGTGCAGATGATGTATTTGTATTAGAAAACTGTTGCCGCGTAAAGAAATACATAAAAGGAATATCAAAAACACTAAATAGAGAAGTGAGCGTTGAAGCTGATATCGCCGTACCTTTTCTGCGTGGAAAAGATATTCGTCGCTATAGCCCATTACTCTCTGACTCATTTCTCATTTGCCCCTATGAAATATCTGAAGACCACTGTAGATTATTTTCTGCATCGGAAATGTCTGACAAATTTCCTAAAGCCTTGTCCTATTTGGAGGAAAACAAGTCCTTACTGGCCGAAAGGGAAAAGGGGAAATTTAAAGGATCCAATTGGTACGCCTTCGGATATCCAAAAAGTATGACTCTATTCCAAAAAACGAAGATCGTCGTACCTGATTACAACAATATCTCGTCATTTACAATTGATTCGACAGGATATTTCTATAAAACAGGATATGGAATTCTTCTCAAGCAAGGAGCGCTTTCTCCAGAATATATCCTTGGCCTACTCAATTCAAAGCTTTTATTCAGTCACTTGATGGGAATATCCACGCATTTACGTGGCGGGTACGTGAAATTCTGGACACAATACATTGAACAACTACCCATTCGAAATATTATATTTACCAATCTTACAGATAAAGTTCGCTACAATCAAATGATCTCTCTCGTCGAGCAAATGCTTGACCTGCACAAACACAAGGTAATCGCGAAGGACGCGGCCGAGCAAGAGAAGTTGCAGCGCATGATCGAATCGACTGATAAACAGATCGATGCGCTGGTTTATGAATTATATGAGTTAACACCGGAAGAAATCGCGATTGTGGAAGGTTCAAAATAACCAATTAAATGTAAAAGCCAAATACCAGAGGGGGGCTGGCATTCGGCCTTTACGAGAAAATTTTACCTTAATATGTAATACGGCGGAAGGCCATCAAGGTTATAAATTAATTGCGCTTATCTCGCCGATTTACGATTTGTCCATTCTGGGTATGCGGGATTGTAAAAACAGAAGGGACAAGGCATCATCGCCTTGTCCCTTATTTTCCATAAGATCGTTCATCCGCCGTGCGGGCGGCATGGATCAGACGTTGAACAGCATGTCGCTGTAGGTCGGATACGGCCAGAGGGCCTCGTCCACGAGTTCTTCCAGCTTGTCCCCGTCTTCGCGCAAAACCGCCATCTGGGTGAAGACCGAGTCGCGGAAGGCGCACGCCTGTTTGTAGGTGTCGCCGTGCAGGCCGCCGGCTTCCGAGAGCTTTGCTCTCCAACAGAGCGATGTTCTTCTGGAACGAGGCGGTAATGGCGGAGACTTCCTTCATAATGCCCGCCTGCGCGCCGGTATCCGCATCCAGGCCGGTCGCCTTCACGCCCTGGATCGATCCCGCGAGCTCGGAGATGTATGCCACGGCGGCCGGGAGGATCTGGCGCTTGGCCATTTCGACCATGGTCAGGGCTTCGATCTTGATCGTCTTGATGTAGGTTTCCAGCATGATCTCGCAGCGGGATTCCATTTCGACCTGGGAGAGGACGCCGTGCTTTTCCAGAAGGCGGATGTTCTTCGGCGCCGTAAGCGCCTGCGTGGCTTCGACGGTCGAGCGGATGTTCGGCAGGCCGCGCTTTTCGGCTTCCGTCACCCATTCCTCGGAGTAGTTGTTGCCGTTGAAGATGATGCGCTTGTGCTCGCGCGCCATTTCCTTCACCAGCGCCTTCACTTCGGCCTCGAAGTCCTTGGCTTTCTCCAGCCGGTCGGCGAACTGGCTGAGGCTTTCGGCGACGATGGTGTTCAGGACGAAGTTGGGCCTGGCGATCGACTGCGACGAACCGACCATGCGGAACTCGAACTTGTTGCCGGTGAAGGCAAAGGGCGAGGTGCGGTTGCGGTCGGTGTTGTCCTTGGGGAGCGGCGGCAGGGTGGAAGCGCCCAGGTTCATGGTGCCGCCCTGCTTCGCTTTCGTCGCGCCGCCGGCCTCCATCTGGTCGAGGATGTCGGTCAGCTGTTCGCCGAGGAAGATCGAGATGATCGCCGGCGGCGCTTCGTTGGCGCCGAGGCGGTGGTCGTTGCCCGGGCTGGCGGCCGAGACCCGCAGCAGGTCCGCATACTCGTCGACCGCCTTGATGATCGCGCATCAGGAAGACCAGGAACTGCATGTTGTCATGCGGCGTCTTGCCGGGCTCGAGCAGGTTCTGCCCGTCGCTGGTGGCCATCGACCAGTTGTTGTGCTTGCCGGAGCCGTTGATGCCGGCAAACGGCTTTTCATGCAGCAGGCAGACCAGGCCGTGGCGCAGGGCGACCTTCTTCATGGTCTCCATCGTCAGCTGGTTGTGGTCGGTGGCGATGTTGGTGGTGGTGAAGATCGGCGCCAGTTCATGCTGCGCCGGCGCGACTTCGTTGTGCTTGGTCTTGGCGGAGAACGCCCAGCTTCCACAGCTCGTGTCCAGCTCGTACATGAAGGCGGCGATGCGCTCCTTGATCTGGCCGAAGTAGTGGTCTTCCAGCTCCTGTCCCTTGGGCGGCTTGGCGCCGAAAAGGGTGCGGCCGGTGAGGATCAGGTCCTGGCGCTGGTCGTACAACTCCTTGTCGATGAGGAAATATTCCTGCTCCGGGCCGACCGTGGTCGTGACTTTGGTCGTCGTCGTGTTGCCCAGAACAGCCGCAGGATGCGCAGCGCCTGGCGTGTTCAGGGCGTCCATCGAGCGCAGCAGCGGCGTCTTCTTGTCGAGCGCTTCACCGGTGTAGGAGACGAAAGCGGTCGGAATGCACAGCGCTGCCGTCCTTGACGAAGGCCGGCGACGTGCAGTCCCAGGCGGTGTAGCCGCGGGCTTCGAAGGTGGCGCGCAGGCCGCCGGACGGGAAGGAGGAGGCATCCGGTTCGCCCTTGATCAGCTCCTTGCCGGAGAACTCCATGATCATTCGGCCATCGGCGGTGGGGAGATGAAGGAATCATGCTTTTCGGCGGTGATGCCGGTCATCGGCTGGAACCAGTGGGTGAAATGGGTTGCGCCCTTCTCGATCGGCCCAGTCCTTCATCGCCGAGGCCACCACTTCGGCCACCTGCGGATCGAGCGGCACGCCCTCCTCGATGGTCTTGCGCAACGCCCGGTAGGCGGGCTTGGGCAGCCGCGCCTTCATCATGGAATCCGTAAAGACGTTGGAACCGAATAATTCGTCAACTCCTGGCATCCTGGCCTCCATTGATGTAGTGTGTTTTCCGGCGGAATTTCCGGGAACAGCCATCCGCTGTTTTTTCGACGTCCGGGCAAATAAAAAAAGCCCGCCCTGCACGGTCCATCCGCAGGACGGGCTTCATGGCCCTGACCTCTTATTCCATTAACCATATTTTATCTTCCGTCTGGAATCAGCGTCAAGCGTCCGAATGGCTGATTTGTCGGGGCGGCCGATATGGCCTGTTCGGGGTATGAAAAATCAATAGACAGGATTGACAGGATTTTAGGGCGATTTACAGGAAATTATTGAATTAATTCAAAAACAATCCTGTCAATCCTGAACAAATCCTGTAAATCCTGTCCAAAGATTTTCCCGCCGCGCGATCAAAATCGAGCGTTTCAATCTTCGAAAAGGATTCGTCCGTCCCGACAAGGAAATTTGTGCTCTTTGTGGCTATTCTTTGCCGCAAAAGGCGCAAATCCCACATGGAAAAAATCATTGAAATATCCTGTCAATCCTGAACAAATCCTGTAAATCCTGTCTATTCCCCTCACGGCTGATGAAGCACCTCGTCCGCGGCCACCCGCATGGAGATCCGTTTGGAGCGGGCCTGGTTCTGGATTTCCCGGTACGCCTCCTCCTCGGTTTTTCCCTCGCGCATCAACCGGCCCTTGGCCCGGTCCACCAGCTTGCGGGATTCCAAATCGTCGCGCAACTCGGCCGCTTCGCGCGCCAGGGCCTGCGACTGGTCGAAGCGGGCGGCCGCCACCTCGATCGCCGCCGCCAGATCCGCTTCGTCGACGGGTTTGATCAGATACCCCTGAATGGGCAGGGCGGCGGCGCTTTCGATCAGGTCCTTCTCCCCGAAGGCGGTGAGTATCAGAATCGGGATCGGGCGGTGCCGGTACATCGCCTTGGCCGCCGTGAGCCCGTCGGTAAAGGGCATGCGGATGTCGAGGATCGCCATGTCCGGGGTGCGGGTGTGGAAGAGGTTCAGGGCTTCGTGCCCGTCCACCGCCATCAGCACTTCGTGGCCGAGGGTGGTCAGGATGGTCTTCAACCCCATCCGGATCAGCGATTCATCGTCGGCGATCAGGATTTTCAGTTTTCTCATTCCGCCTCCTGAAAAGCTTCCGCGCGCGGGATGCGCACCATGGCCCGGGTCCCGGCGGAGTCGCTGTGGAATTCGATCTTCCCGCACAGGTCGTCGCGGACCAGGGTGTTCACGATGTCCAGACCGAGATGCGGGCGGGGTGCATCCTCCGTAAAACCGACGCCGTCATCATCGATTTCCACGAGCGTATCCTCCGGAGTCTGGGTCAGGAGGATCCGGACGCTGCCCTGGGAGCGGCCGTCGAACGCATGCTCCAGCGCGTTTTGCAGAAGTTCGTTGATCACCAGGGCCAGCGAGGTCGCCGGGCGCGATGGGAGCAGCAGCAATTCCCCCTCTACGGATATCGTCACCTTGAGGTCCGGCCGCACCATATTCTGCGAAATCAGGTGGACGATGCGATCCGTCACCGGCCGGAGGTCCACCAGGCGGAAGCCCTGGCGGGAGAGCACTTCGTGAACGGCCGCGATGCTCATGATCCGGCCGATGCTGGAATGCAGCGCGTCGGCCGTGGATCCGCCGCGGCCGTCGTCCTGCTGCATGCGCAGGAGCATCGCCACCGTCTGCAGGTTGTTCTTGATCCGGTGATGCATCTCGCGCACGATCGCGGCGCTGGTGGAAAGGCGCGCGTTCTCGATCGCAAGAGCGGTCTGGTTGGCGAGGGTCGTGCACAGCGCGGTCTGCTCCGGGGTGAATTCGACCGGCCTGCCGGTGTAGCAGTTCATCACCCCGATGACCTTCTCGCGGACGATGAGCGGAACCGAAAGCATGGACACCAGGCCTTCCTGCCGCGCCAGCTCTTTGAAGCGGTAGCGCGGATCTTCGCGGACATCCGCGACGATCACCGGTTTGCCGCTGCGGATGACCTCGCCGACGATCCCCTCGTCGATGCGCAGCGGCGGGCGCCGGCGGTAGGCCGGACTGCGGCTCCAGGCGGCGCGCATCACCAACTCCTGGCGGTCCTCGTCGATCAGCTGCAGCGAGCAGACATCCATCCGCATGACCTCGGCGGCCATTTCCGCCACCAGTTCCAGCATTTCGTCCGGGACCATCTGGGAGGTGACCGTCCGGCTGACCTTGGCCAGGGTGGTCAGTTCATCCAGCCGCCGGTTCATGCTGTCGTAGAGCATCGCCCGGTCCAAGGCGCCCGCCGCCAGATCCCCGATCAGCATCAGCAATTCCGCTTCGTCCTCGGTGAAATCGCGCGGCACGGCGGTCTGGACGTTCATCGCGCCGATGACCCGTCCGCGGTTGGTGAGCGGGACGGCCAGCAGGGAGCGCAATCCCTCCTCGTTGGTCTCCGGGAGAAGTTTGAACCGCGGATCCAGTTTCGCCTCGCGCACGGCCGCGGGCTTCCCGTTCCGGGCCGCCCAGCCGGTCAGGCCTTCGCCCATCCGCAGGGAGGCCCGCCCGAGCAATTCGTGCGCCAGGCGGGTGGATGCCCGCAGGCGCAGGATCTCGGCTTCCGGATCCAGCAGGTACAGCGAGCAGGAATCGGTGCCCATGACGTGGTTGGTGCGTTGCGCGATCAGAGCCAGCGTGGTGTCCAGATCCCAGGCGGCGGAAAGCGCCTGGGCGATTTCGCGCAGAGAACCGAACATGACATTGCGGGGAGGAGCGAGTTTGGAAATTGGAACTTCCATCGATGGGCCTGTTTCCATCGGCCGGAATGCGGCCGGCGGACATCGGTATCCGGGAAGAAGGAGAAGAGGCGAAAAAACAGCGGCCTGAGCGGGGGCGGGGAGATGCTCAGGCCAAATGGCATACCGGGCCTGTTCGAGCCTCCGCGGTACACCGACATCCGGATATATCAATTAAAAAACAGTGTATGCCCGGGCGTCCGGCCTGTCTTCCTGCATGCAGGCCATTCCCGGATACCCCGTTTGGGGTATATCATCGCCACAAAAGGCACAAATCGCACAAAGAATAAATCTCTTTTTTAAATCCTGAAAATCCTGTCCTAAGATTTTCCGGCCGTGCGTTCACCAATTATTCTTTTTGTGCTCTTAGCGGCTATTCATTGCCACAAAAGGCACAAATCGCACATAGAAAAAATCATTGAATAATCCTGCAAATCCTGTCAACAGATTTTTCGTTCGCACCTAAAGGTAATCATTCATTGCCACAAAGATCACAAAGGGCACATAAAAAATTAATTAATTATCCCAAAAAAGAAATTTGTGCTTTTTGTGCTCTTTGTGGCTATTCATCGCCACTAAACGCACAAATCGCACATAGAAAAAATCATTGAAAAATCCTGTAAATCCTGTCCAAAGATTTTCCGGCCGCGTCTACAGGATCTCTTCCAGAGAGTAGCCTTTTCGCTGCACCAATTCGAAAATCCGGGCGAGGCTGATTTTGCTTTCATCAAACTCGATGGTCGCTTGGGCTTTCGGGTAACTCGCGCGGATGCTCGCGACCCCTTCCAATTCGTCCTCCAAGCCTTCGATCTGCATCGCGCAATTCGGGCATTGCATTCCCGTCACGCGAAAAGTCTTTTTCACCATCGAATCAACTCCTTACTTTGTACACGGATTTCACCGAAAAGAACCGATGACACTGAAAAAAATTGGATTGTCTTTCCCCAATCAACTGCCACCTCATCCCCCCAAAAATCGGTGTAATCGGATCTTCTCGGCGCTTCGGTGTACGAATTTGTCGAAAAAATCCTGTAAATACTGTCTATTATTTTCCGCCTCAATCCTGAAAGATTATCCTTCCGCTGTACATTCCCATGGTGCACGAGAAGGGAATCGTTTTCCCGGCGGGCTGGGGAGGAAGCTCGATGAGGACCGTGCCGGTCTGGGGCAGCAATTGGCGGATGTTCAGCGACGGGATGACGAACGCGCGCGAGCACGAGCGGTCGTCTTCCGTGACCAGGGTCAGCTCCACCGGCACACCGGCCTTGGCGTACAGCACGCCCGGGAAGTAACCGTCGTTGCGGGCGGTGAGGGTCAATTCGCTCGCGGCCGCAACGGGGGCGGCCGGAACGCCGATGGAATTCCAGTTGCCGAAAGCCAGCGGCGAACCGGTGAGCGTCAACCCGGAATTGATCGAGATCACCCCCAAAACCAGCACGACAAGCGCCGTCGCGCGCAGGAACCACTTCTCAAGCCGGGCTCCAAGCTGAGTCGCCAGGTACGCCACGGTGAAAAACACCGGGCTGGTGCCGAGCGTAAACGCGAACATGATCGCCGCGGCCTGCAGCGGATTTCCCGTCCCCATCGCGACGGCCATCATGGCCTGCGTCACGCCGCACGGGATCAGGACCGTCAAGCCGCCGAGGAACAGCGGGGTGGCGTACGATTCTCCGTTCTTGGCTGTCCGGCGGATGAAGCGGGTGAGAACCCTTGGCGGCTGGATGGCGAAGTAGCGGAATATTGGGTGGACATCCAGCATGCGCATGGCGTTCCCCAGCATGAAGATTCCGATTCCGATGAACAGGACCGCCTGCATACCGGGAGTCAGTTGGAGCATGGACCCCAGCCACCCCAGAAGCAATCCCAGGATTGTATAGGCGGCCACTTTGGCGCCCAGGAAAAGCAAAATCGGAAGCGCGGAACTCGGTGGCGGTGCGGAATTGGATTTCACCATCCCATGCCTTGGCCGGGGCTGGTATTCCTTTTCAATTTCCTGAGCCACCGAGCTGGCCAGCAATCCTCCCTGAACCGCAAGGCAGCTTAAGCCGCCCGTCGTCAGGCCGGTTATAAACGCGATCAGTAAATTGGACATAATATCTCCATGATTTTGATGATTCTAGCACAAAGCAGGCCGGATAAGTCTTATTAATCATATTCCAATAAAAATGGGATTGTGTTCTTTCCGGCTAGAAGGTGTAAATCGCAAATAGAAAAAAGTATCTGCTCAGGCCGGGAAAAGCGTACACGGATTACCCTGTTCGCAAATATCGCTCACGGGGCGGGCATCGAGAAGATCCGATGACACGGAATTACTACATTGAAATATCCGTGTAATCGGCTCTTTCCGGTGTCTCGGTGTACCATGAATTGAAATCCGACTGAGCAGTAAAAAAATCCTGTAAATCCTGTCCAAAGATTTTCCGGCCGCGCATCACAAGGTGTCGATTTCCTTTTCGCGCTTCGACACCATCGTCCAGATTCCGCTTGGGCAGGCGGCGGCGCAGAAACCGCATCCGGTGCACAATTCGTCGTCCACCGTGAAGGAAATGTCTCCGTTCTCCTCGATGCGGCGGATGGCGTTCTGCCCGCAGATGGAAACGCAGATGGCGCAGTCGCGGCAGGTGCCGCAGGATATGCAGCGGTCGGCCTCGGCCAGGGGCTCGGAAGGCGCGCGGTCCAGCTGCGGGATGAAGTAATCCAGGTGCAGCCGCTCGCGCGGGATGGCTTCTTTGCGTTGGGAACGGAACGGTTCGCCGGACGCATCGGCGTGCGCCGCCAGGGCGGCGGTCCGCCCGCTGCCGACCGCGTCGGCCAGCAGGCCGGGCTTCACCGCATCCCCGGCCGCATAGACTTTCGGATCAGCCGTCCGGCCGTCCGAATCAACGGCGAGGTAGGAATTCTTCACCCGCCCGATGTTCTCCGGCAGCCAATCCAGGTCGGGAGTTTCCCCGACCGCCACGATGACGAAGTCGGCGGGGAGGGCGGGCTCTCCCTTTTCGAAGGTCAGATTGCCGTCGCGGTATTCGCGCACGGTGAGCGGCCACAGGATGCGGGTTCCCAGCGCAAGCGCCGCCGCCCGCTCGCGGCTGGAGGAAGCCGGCGCGCGCACGTCGACCGCGGTTACTTTTCGGGCGCCGGCTTTCCATGCCACGGAACAGGCATCCATCCCCACATCGCCGGCGCCGATGACGGCGACCTGCCGTCCGCGGAGATCCATGGGGAGGGCGCCGGCATTGGCCGCGCGCAGAAATTCCAGCGCGGAGACGGTTTGCTCATTGCCGGGGAAGGGAAGGCTGCGCGGTTTGGATGCGCCGGCGGCGACGATTATTCCATCGTGCCGGCGATGCAGGTCTTCGAACAGCTCCCGGGTGATTTGGACCCCGGTGTGGACCTCGACCCCCAAGCCCAGCAGGCGGTCGATCTCCCGGCGGACGATGTCTTTCTCCAGCCGGTCGTGCGGGATGACCGAGAACATCTTTCCGCCAAGGCCGGTTTCCCGTTCATACAGGGCGACCTTGTGACCGCGCAGCGCGAGCTGCCAGGCGGCGGAAAGCCCGCCGGCGCCCGAGCCGACGACCGCGAAGGATTTTCCCGTCGGGGAGGCCGGCTGCGGAGCGGGCAAATCGATCGAATATTCCCCGAGCGGACCGGCCAGCACCGGATAATCGACGGCGCCGCGGGTGCACGCGGCCATGCACGGATTGGGGCAGGCGGCTCCGCACACCGATCCGGGGAAGGGGCTGTACTCCAGCACCAATTCGAGCGCTTCCCGGACCTTCCCCTGGCGCAGCAGGCGGATGCGTTCCTGGGTCGGGATCCCGTTCGGACAGGCGTACTCGCACGGCGCGGCAAAGACCGCGTTGTTCCACAAGGGGAAGGCCGCCCGGTAATTCCCGCGCGGTACCAGCGGAACCACCTCGCCCGAATCCGCGAGGACATCGCTGAAGATTCCGCCTTCCACCCACTGCGCGGCGCGGAATTCGGAAATCGCCCGCCGCGTCTTCGCGGTTTTCAGTTCCTTCGCGGTTTTGGGGATGATCTTGCGCCACTCCCCGCGGACCGTCAGCTCGTCCAGCAGATCCAAATGCGACGTGGCTTCCAGGAAGCGCGGCATGCCCTCGGAGAGGAACCGCCAATCCTCGTCGTCGAGCTCGGCGGCGAGTTTCACCTCGCTCGAAAGATCCGCGACGGCGCCGCGCACGTATACGGTCCCGCCCACCATCCCGACGCAGGCGCGCTGCCCGAGGACCGAAGCGAGCGCGTCGCATTCGTATCCGCACACAACCGCGATCCCGCCGCCCATGAATTCAAAGGGGAACGAGCCGGTATTCTTGAGGATCCAGAGTTGGGGCGCGGCGAAGGCCGGATCGTGCTTCATCAGCGATCCGGTCCGCGTGCCGGCCCGCCCGCCGATGTAGATCACCCCGTCGGCCGCGCAATGGCCGGTGGTGTCGCCCCCGTCGCCGCGCACGATGATCCGCGCGCCGGCGTTGAGCCAGCCCACGTCGGCCGGCGCCGGCCCTTCGATGATGATTTCCGTCCCCGGCATCCCCATCGACCCCGCCCGCTGGCCGGGGTTGGTGACGGTGAAATGCAGATCGCGGCCGAGCCGGTCCCACAGCGGGCCGCCGATGTCGTGCTGGCCGGCCGCGTCGATGACGAAGTCGGTTTCGCCCTCCGCCATGGCGGCATAGATCCGCTGCAGGACTTCCTGGGTGGAGGAGCGTTTCTTTTCGGTGAAGGTCGTCAGGTGGAGCATGGGATCTCTTCCTTCCGCTGTCCTAACCCCCTCACCCCCGTCCCCTCTCCCCCTTCCCCGTAAGGGGAAGGGGGAGAGGGGTGACTTGGCCCGGGTGATCTTCCCGGGCGAAGTCGGGGAGTGGGGGTTAGGACAGAGTCAGCATGCGTACGCTATCTGCAGCCGCTCGGCGGCCGCCTTGTCCATCGAAATCAGCGCGTCGCTGCGTCCAATGGGCAGGCTGGAGTTTCCGATCGGAGCCATGAGCTTCTTAAGTTCCGTGTCGGTCGCCAGGAAATAATCGACGATGTTCTGGGCCGCCGCGTCCACATCCAGGCGCGCCACCAGCGCCGGATCCTGGGTGCAGATGCCCACCGGGCACTGGCCGGTGTTGCAGGCGTTGCAGCGGCCTTTTTCGTCGCCGACGCAGCCGGCGGTTTGCAGGAAGATCTTGGCGGCGAAAATCCCGTTCGCGCCGAGGCAGATGGCTTTGAACGCGTCGGCCGCGAGGTTGCCCGTCTGGCCGAAGCCGCCCCCGGCGAAAATCGGGATCTGCCCCTGCAGTCCCTGGCTGGCGGCCTCCAGGTAGCAGTCGCGCAATTTGCTAAGGACCGGATGCCCGGTGTGATCCAGGCTCACTTCGTGCGCCGCGCCGGTTCCGCCCTGGATCCCATCCAGGAAGAATCCGCCGACGATGTGATACGGATCGCGCACCAGGTTGTTGAACACCGAGACCGAGGTCGAGCTGGCGGCCACTTTGATCGCCACCGGAACCCGGAACTGGAACGCGGCGTTCATGCTCAGGAACATCTTCTGGACGCTTTCCTCGATGCTGTACAGCCCCTGGTGGTTGGGCGGGCTCAAGAGGTCGGCGCGCGGCACGCCGCGGATGGCCTGGATATGCGGCGCCACTTTCGCGGCCGGGAGCAATCCGCCGTCGCCGGGCTTGGCGCCCTGTCCGATCTTGATCAGGATCGCGGCCGGATCGGTCACCATCTTGGGCATGGCTTTGATGATCCGGTTCCAGCCGAAATGTCCGGAAGCGATCTGGAGGATCATGTACTTCAGATATTTCGAGGAGAGCAGTTTCACCGGCATCCCGCCTTCGCCGGAACACATCCGCACCGGCAGGCCGCATTCTTCGTTAAGGTAGGCCGTCGCGAGAGCCAGCGCTTCCCACATCCGCCACGAAAGCGCGCCGATCGACATGTCGCCGATCAGGATCGGGTAGATCCAACGGACGGGCGGAGCCCAGCCGGCGGAGACCAATTTGCCGTTCTCCACTTTGAGCGGAAGTTTGTCGGCCGGAAGGCTGCGGCCGAGCGGGGTGAGCAGATCGAAGGTGTGCCGGGCGGCGTCGAGCGAGGGATCCGTCATCTGGCTGATCCGTCCGACCTTGATCGAATCGAGGATCCGTCCGGGGATCAGATGCGCGCGTCCGCCGCGCTTGATCGGCGTCCCGCCCTGCCGCGCCACAACCGCAAACCGGTTGTGCAGGTTAGCGACCGGGCGGATCGAACCGGTCGGGCACACCTTTTCGCACATCCCGCAGCCGCGGCAGGCTTGCGCCAGGTCGTTCGACTGCCGGATGGCGAGGATGACTTCGGTCGTATCCAGCGGGACGGGAACCCGGCCGGCCGAGACAGTCTGCCCGCGGCGCTGCAGCCGGGGCTGCAATGCGCCGAACGTGCAGGTGGCGACGCAGGCGCCGCAGCGGATGCAGGTGTCGGGATTCCATTTGATTTTCCACGGCTGGTCGATGGCATGCGTGTCCCGCACATACACCGGCGCCGCAAGCGGCACGCGGGTTCCCGCGGCCGGCCGGGCGCTTCCGCCGCTCACAGGCCGCGCCCCGGCTGGTTTGCCCGCGATGGATCCCGGTCCCGGGCTCTGTCGCTGGTCCACCTCCCAATCGGTTATTGCTGCCATCGCTGCACCTCCAGATTCGCATCCACCATCACCAATTCGCGTTCGCCGGGGTACACATCCGCGCTCGTATCGCGGTCCGGGAGGATCCGGTTGAGGCCGCACACTTCCGACGCGGCGACCACCATTCCCGCGGCGCTTCCCACCACGATCGGCCGGAGTTTCTTCGCATCGCAGGCGATCCCCATCCGCCCGTCGGGCAGGACGAACACCACCGTGTTCGGGCCGTTGATCTCCAAATTCTGGCAGGCATGGCGGATCTCATACAGGACGGGGGCGTCGGGCCGCAGGGCCATCTCTTCGAAGGAGAGCGGCGTGATGACGTGTTTGTAATATTCCACCGGCCAGCCGAGGACCTCGGTCACGTAGTGCAGGGTGTACAGGAAGCACTGGGTGTCGGATTCAAATCCGAGGTAGGCTTCGCTCAGGGTCTGCTGGAACTCCTTGTTTTTCTGGAAGAAGGTGTTCTCGCCGTTGCCCATCAGCGTGTACCCATCGAGGAAGAACGGATGCGCGGCATAGCGCACGATCTGGTAGTTGGTGTTCTGCCGGCACTGGGCGCTGATCACCCGCGCCCGCAGCGGATGGTCTTCCTCCCACAAGCCGAACGCGGTGCCGATGTCGCGCGGATCGCCGATTTCCTTGAGGGTGAGGACGTCCGGCCAGAAGGAATAGACGTACCCTTCGCCGCCCTCGGAAAGGACCTGCCGCAGGGCCAGCTGGGTTTGGACCAGCAGGGTCTTTTGTTCGGAAAACGGCCGGTCGAGGATGCGGTCGGGGTACCGGTAGTTGCGGAAGACGTACAGCGGCATGCGCTGAATGTCGAGCGCGGGGGACGGGTCCACTTCGGGCCGCCAATCGAACTCCAGCCCGAATCCCAGTTTCCCAAGCATCTGCTCGGCGCGCTCCAACCCGGTCGGCGTGCAGGCCATCGAAAGCAGGGGATGCGCCTTGTGCGCGGCGAACACACCGTCCAGATCCTGCATCACCATCGCAAAACCGGAATTGTCGTGGCCTTTCTGCATCGCGGCCATCATCTTCAATATGGGCGAGGGGGCAATCGGTTCTTTGGATTTGACTGCGGCGATCCGGCACATGCTTCTATCCGCCTTTCGGACATTCTGGGTCGAGGACCATTTTCCCTTGTATTTCAAGCCTTAGTCTAGGCCTTGGCGGGCAAATCGTCGTCCTGATAGCAGGCCATTTAGCCCTTTACCCCGTTTGGGGGGGAAAGGGACGAGGGGGCCGACCAAACCGGATACGAAATAAGGCGAAACAGTTCGGGGCCGGGTTAAAAAACACCCAAATGGGGAATTGCCCGCCGGGCCGGTCCGCGCGATCATTAAGAAAATCAAATCTCATTTCGGCCGCGAAGCCCCCGGAGGATATGTTGCCCTCTCCGGGGATTTTTCGTTAAGGAGACAACCGATGCCCGAAATCAATTCCGGAGACACCGCCTGGATGCTGATCTCCACCGCGCTTGTGCTGGTGATGACCCCGGCGCTCGCGTTCTTCTATGGTGGAATGGTCCGGCGCAAGAACGCGCTCTCCACCCTCAACCTCAGTTTCATCACGATCGCGCTGATCAGCCTGCAGTGGGTGCTGTTCGGCTACTCGCTTTCCTTCGGGAAGGGATTGGGAGGTTTTCTCGGCGGCCTCTCGTACCTGGGTTTGAACGGCGTGGGAGCGGCGCCGAACGCCGAATACGCCGCCACCATCCCGCATCTGGCCTTCATGGCGTACCAGATGATGTTTGCCATCATCACTCCGGCCCTCATCACCGGAGCGTTCGTGGAACGGATCAAGTTCAAAACATACCTTTTATTCACGCTGATCTGGGCGACCCTTGTTTACGACCCGGTCGCGCACTGGGTATGGGGCACGGGCGGATTCCTGCGCTCCCTGGGCGCGCTGGATTTCGCCGGCGGGACGGTGGTGCACATTCTGGCCGGGTTCTCGGCGCTGGCGTTTGCGCTGGTGATCGGCGCGCGCAAGGGTTTCGGCAACGCGCCGATGGAGCCGCATAACATCCCGTTCACGGTCCTCGGGGCGGGGCTTTTATGGATGGGATGGTTCGGGTTCAACGGCGGCAGCGCGCTGGCGGCCAATGGCCTGGCGGTGAATGCGGTGGTGACGACGAACACCGCGGCGGCCGCGGCGGCCCTGAGCTGGATGCTGATCACCTGGCGCCGGCACAAACCGAGCGTCCTGGGGACCGTGACCGGCGCGGTGGTCGGCCTGGTCGCGATCACACCGGCCGCGGGATACGTCACCCCGCTGGCGGCGATCGTGATCGGCGGCCTTGCCTCGCCGATCAGCCTGCTGGCGATCAAAGCCCGCCAGAAGATGGGCCTGGATGAATCGCTCGATGTCTGGGCCTGCCACGGCATCGGCGGCACCTGGGGCGCGCTGGCCACCGGCCTGTTCGCCTCCAAGCTGGTTAATCCCGCCGGAGCCGACGGATTGTTCTACGGCAATCCGTCGCAGCTCCTGATCCAGGCGGCGGCTGTGGCGGTATCGATCCTGTTCGCGTTCGGAATGACCTACCTGCTGGCCCGGATCCTCAAGGCTGCGGTGGGCTTGCGGGTAACGCACGACGAAGAGGAAGTCGGGCTCGATATCAGCGAACACGGTGAGCCGGCCTACGCCTAGCGCGGGGCCGAAAGGAGAAGACAGCATGACTAAGAAAATCGAAGCCATCATCCGCACGGAGAAGCTCAACGACGTCAAGGACGCGCTTCATAAAATCGGGATCATCGGGATGAACGTGGCCGAGATCCGCGGCCACGGCCGCCAGGGCGGGATCAAGCTTTCCGGCCGCAACGGGGATTACACGGTGGACCTTCTGCCGCGGATCCAGTTGAACATCGTCCTGAGCGATAAAAACGTCGACAAGACGGTCGACGTGATCCGCCAGTCCGCGGCGACGGGCAAGATCGGCGACGGCCTGATCTTTATCTACCCGGTCGAAGATGTGATCCGCATCCGCACCGGCGAACGGAACCGCGAAGCGCTGCACTATTCGGGCGATATCGACGAGAAGCGGGATACCGTGGGCGAAACGATCGGCGCCAAGCCCACCGCGACAGCGGTCATGGACGATATTCTGGCCTTCACGGAGTAAACACACAACCTCGCCATCCCATCCCGCCTCCCCCTGTCCTTCGCTCCGCTCAGGACATCCCCCTCCTCCCTTCCCGTATCACGGGAAGGGAGGAGGGGGGCAGGGGGGAGGTGGGATGGGATGGTTTTTTCGGAAATGCAAATAGGAGCAAAGGAGCAGCAAGTGGCCTTGCCAAAAAGAAGATAAAAACGCGCCTTCCATGTGCGGTAAATAAAATCCGCCGCCTTTGGCGGCGGTAATTTTATATGTGCTTTTTGTGCCCTTTGTGGTTGAAAAAGCTCGCCGTAAATAAATCAAACGCTTAATTCCCGAACCGGACCCACTGCAGGACAAGCCCCGCCAAAGCCAGGAAGAGCAGGATCCCGAAACTGATGGCCAGCGCCAGAAGAAGCTGGTTGCGCAGGTAAGGATCGGCGGCGGGTTTTCCCCCGGCCGTTTGCAGGATTTCAAGGTCGACCGCTTCCGGATGATCGAGCGCGAGCAAAAACGCGCGGACATCCGGAAAGCGGTCGTCTGGTTTTTTCTGAAGGCAGCGGATGATGGTCGCGGCCAGGGGTTTGGAGACGGCCGGCCGGTCCTTGTCCGGGCGCGGGATCGCGCCGAAGACGTGCTGTCCCATCACCGCCATCGGGCTGTCCCCGCCGAAGGGCGGATGCCCCGTAAGCATCTCATAGAAAATAATTCCAATCGAATAGACGTCGGTCCGCCGGTCCCCGCGCTGCCCGTCCACCTGCTCGGGCGCCATGTATTCCGGCGTTCCTGCGATCGAGGAAAGCCGGGGGTACGTCACCCGCCGCCCTTTGCGCGTAAGCGCCAGGCCGAAATCCAGGATCACCGGCTGGCCCGCGGCCGTGACGAGAATATTTTCCGGTTTCAGATCCCGGTGGACGACGTCGTTTTCGTGGCAATACGCGATTCCGTCCGCGATTTTACGGATCAAATCCGTCGCCTTGTCCACGGGAAGCGGGGCTTCGGCATCCATGATCTCGCGCAGGGAACGGCCCTCGACGTACTCCGCGACCAGGTAGGGAATGCGGTTGAAGACGCCCGAACCGAGGCCGCGCTGGATCGTCGGATGATGGAGGGTTTGCGTCACCTCCAGCTCGCGCTGGAAGCGTTCGAATTGCACCGGATCGCCCACCCCGGCGGCGTCCGGAATCTTCAGCACCACGTCCCGCTGCGCCTCCGGATCGTAGGCGCGGTAGATGTCGCTCATCCCGCCGCGGGCGATGTGCGATCGTATCTCGAATCTGTCGAATCGATCTCCCGTTTTTAGCATGGCTCTCCGGATTATAGCATCGGGTCTTCCGATGGGCGGCTCTTTTCAGGCCGCGGGGCGGGCGTCCGCCCGCCCCGCAAACGGCGAAGCCACCGGCCCGGCAGCCGCTCCTCTGTAAAACGGACGCGGGCAGCGAGTTCAGCTGGATGACAATCGCCGAGACGTTGTCCTCGCTTCCGTTTTCCATCGCCAGGTCGACGAGAGCCCGGACGAACTCCCGCGGGGATTCCCGGGCGGCCGACAAATTCGCAAGCTGCTCGTCCTCGAGGGCGGACCAGACCCCGTCCGTGCAAAGCAGAAGCCGGTCGCCTTCGCGCGCGTCCAGGCGCTGGATGTCCGGCTGCAGGAAGAGCCCCAGTCCGAGCCCCTTGGTCAGTTCCGAGCGGCGGTCGTGGCCGCGGATTTTTTCCGGGGTGAGAATATTCATCCGGACCATCTCGCCGACGGTCGTATGGTCGCGGGTCAGGCACTCGGCGCGGACGCCGCGGATGAGGTAGGCCCGGCTGTCGCCGATGTGCGCCAGGTATATGCGCGACCCCTCCACGTACGCGCCGGTGAGGGTGGTTCCCATCCGGGGGATGCCAAGCTGCTCCATCGCCTGATGCAGGCCGAAGTGCGCTTCCTCCATCGACCGGCGCAGTGCGTGCTCCGCCTTCGGCCGTGAATTGCGCAGGAAGGATTCAAAAAACACCTGCAGGGCGACGTGGCTGGCGAACCGCCCGTGCTCCAACCCGCCCATGCCGTCCGCCACGGCAAAAAGCGCGCGCAGCGGGGGACGTCCTCCGGAGGCCTCGGCCATGCGGAAGGCGTCCTGGTTGTCCCCCCTTTGCGTGCCGGTGTCGCTGATCCCGACCCCGGTCAGCATCCCGGAAACGTCCATCGAGGTGGACAGCAGGGAGCGCTGCGGGGATCCCGCCGAGGGCAACACCGCCGTCTGCATGTTTACGCGGAACTCCATCGAGGCACCTCCTGAAAACCACCGCGCCGGCGGGATCCTGTCCGTCCCATCCCCGCCGGCGCGGCGGGCAATCCTCCGGTTATTCCCATCCGGCGGACGGCGCCGCGGGCAGGATCGCCCTTCCCTGTTTGCGGCTGTTCCACACCAGGTACACGCCGCTCACCGAGGCCCACAACGCGGATATGCCCAGCGCCACAATCGTGGCGGTGCGCGAGCCCCCGCCCGCCGCGAGTCCGATCACGGTGATGGCCAGCAGCATCCCGATGTTGCCGATCAAACCCAGCGCCGGGATGAGCGCGTGTTTCCACGTGCGGAACTCGCTGCGCCCGGCGAACGCCACAAACGTCAACCCGCAGATCAGCGCATACAGGACGAACGTGCCGAAGTTCGATGCCAGCGTGATACCGGTCAGGGCGACCACGTTCTGGGCGCCGATTGCGCCGAAAACGGCCGAGACGGCCACCAGCAGCCAGATCCCGACATAGGGGGTCGCGTACCGGCCGTGCAGGACACCCATCAAGCCCGGCATCTCCTTGTCCTGCGCCATGGCGAAGGAAATCCGCACGGCGGTGTTCATCGCCGCCAGCGTCGTGCCGAGCACGGCCAGCCCGACCGTAAAGGCGATCACGATCATCAGCGCGAACCCGTTCCCGGCCAGCATGGCGTCGCCGATCTGTTTGACCAGGTCGCCGATCGGGGCGCCCGACGCCGCGGCGGCGGCCATCCCGGTCACTGTCGATCCGTCCGGCAGCGGTGACGGCCAGCTTTTCAGAGATGGCGAAGTTGGCGGCAAAGTACTGCAGCAGATAGGCGAACAGGCCCTGGATGGCCAGGGAGAGGATCACCCCGCGCGGGATGTCGCGGCGCGGATTCTTCGCTTCGGCCGCGAGCGATGTCGCCGATTCAAAACCCGACCAGGATCAGGATGGCGATCGTGGATTGGAACAGCATCGCGAACAGGTTGTGGGGGAGCACCACCGAAACGGCCGCCGGATGAGCCCACTCCATCGGCTCCGAGCGGGTTGGTCAGCCGGAAGGCGATCGCCAGGACCGAAAATCCCACCAGCGAAACGAGCTGGATGATGTTGATCACCATGCTGACGACGGTGGATCCGGTGATGCCGCGCACGGCGATGAATCCGACGAACGCCGCAAAGACGACGGCGACGGCGACCAGGCCGAGGGGCGAGACGGTGATGCCGAACTGCCCGCAGAGATAAGCCACGAGGGTCGCCATCATTGCCACCATCACGCCGGGGTAGACCCAGTAAAAGAGGTGCGCCGCCCAGCCGGTGATGAATTTGGATGCGCGCGCGAACCGCCGGTGGGCCGGCTCGTCGCGGTCCAGGAACGCCTTCTCGGCGAAGTAATAGGATCCGCCGGCCCCGGCGTCGGGGTACCGGCGCGCCAGTTCGGCGAACGAAAGCGCGGTGAGAAAGGCGATGATCAGCGCGAACAGCACGCCGCTCCAGATGTCCTTGTCCATGCCGGCGCCGTTCATGCCGGCGGCCGCCTGCAACTGGAACGTGATCCACAGGAAGGCGCCCGGGGCGATCAGCGCCATGGCGTTGACCGTCACACCCGTGAGGCCGAGGGTCTTTCGCATCGTGGTTCCGTTCGGATTGCTGCTCATCGTTTCCTCCGGATTGCAGAAATTTTTCCACCCCCGGAACGTGTCCGGCGTGCGGGGGAAATGCCGTATGGGAATACCCGCCTTCGCCGCCGGTCCGGGGTCCGGCGCTTTATGGCGGGGAAACCGAAAGCCGATTTTTAACGCAGACGCCTCCGGTGGAATTCCATCCGGAGGCGTCTTGGCCGGTTTGCTTTAAATGTCAATCATACCCTTTCGTTTTTATTTATATACACCCAACCGGGCCAACCATCGGGGTATTTTGCGGAAGGCCGGTCGCCCAATGAGGTAATGGGCTGCGGCCGTTCGAGGATTTCAATCGAAAAAAAAGATTGCGAATTAGGAGGAGCAAAGCATTACGGCCCCCACCACCCCGGTGTGACCCCACGCTTTGCTCCTCTTGATTCGCAACCTTCTTGTTAATGCGGAGACCGCCTTAAAACAAAAGAAGCCCCGGGCGGTTTTTCACGCCAGAGGCTTCGCGGCCGGTTCCAGATATTCTGTTAGGTTACTATCCGTAAGTATATCCCGCAGGAATTGATTTTCCACCCCCGAATGGGCCAATTCCGCCTAACCCTTTCGGGCGGGCGGCGATTATTTCCCCAGCGCTTTTCCCAGTAATTCCATCGCATGGGACGGATCGCCTTGCCCGACTGCGGCTCCGAGCAGCATGCCGTTCGAATCCGCGGCGGCCAGATTTTCCACCACGCCGCTTGCCAAAGCCTGCAACCCGGCATCCACACGCGCGGAATCCGGGTACTGCACCAGCAATAATCGCCACTCCGTTCCGCCCAATTGGTAGCGGGCGATGACGGCGTCGGTATCCATCCCTAATCCGAGCAGGTTCTCTCCGCCGAGCCAGAGTTGGTCCTGGATGGCCAGTTCCATGTGGAAGAATTTCACCGACCCGGGAACCAGACCGTCGGCTGGCAGGCGGCCGACCAACTCCGGCTTTTCGCCGCCGGTCGGCAGCGCCTTCGAAATGAACTCGGCAAACAGGCGCAGGTCTTCGTCGGATACGGGGGTTAGGGCGGCGAGGTTGACGTAGAAACGGTCCTGCCAGAAGAGCAGCCGGCTGCCCGTTTCGAGCGCGGCTTCGTTTGCGCCGCCGAGGGAGACAGCCTCGCCGCCGGTGCGGCCGGAGAACAGGCCGTACGCATCCTTCGCATCCTGGAACTGCCAGACCTCCGCGTTCAGCGACGCCCCGTCGGATTTTTCGTAGCGGTTGACCGCCGCTTCCTCAAAGGTATAGGTGAAATAATATTCCGAGGAGCCGTCGATGTAATCGAACAGGGTCTCGCGGTTGTACGTCTGCGTCTTCCCGGTTGCGGTCCATCCCGCGATTGCATTCGATCCCGGCAGCGTTTTCACCAGTTGGAACGATGGCGTCTGCGCGCATCCGGCCAGCGCGGCGAGATAGAAAGCGAATATCGCCGCCCCGAAGTATGGCCGCCCCGTACTCTTCCGCGAATGATCGGAACCATCCGGTTCTTGCCGCACGGTCACCCTTTCTGCTGCGCCATCACACTAGACGGTGAATTCCACCAGGTCGATATTTTCCGGTACGTTGGTTCCCAGGCCGAGCGCCGCGGCGCTTGTCAGGCAAGGGGCCGCCATCTGGGTGTCACTCACGGTCGAGACGCCTTTTTCGGTAAGCAACTTGGTCAGAATCTCCAAACCGACGGTGTCGTGGGCCACGGGGTCGAAGCTCATCAGGATCGAATCCCCATTGTAATCCGCCTTCCAGTAGGGGTACGAATTGGAATATTCGAGATTCGCTTCGAGGATGTCGCCCACGATCAGCCGGGTCCGGTCCTTGATCTGCGGAAGCGCGTTGAGCGCCGCCATTTTCTCTTCAATGGGATAGTGCAGGGCCGAGGGATTCAAGGTGGAGCCGAAATGATTCTTCAAGGCGAAGGTGATCCCGGAGATCATGTGGGATTTCAACACCGGCATGTTGATGAGCGCGGTGCAGTCGTCGAGAATCCGGCTCAGGCGCACATCGTCCCCGCCCATGTCGGTGCTATCCGTGTAGCCGTCGTCGGTTCCGTAACAACGCACTCCGTCTCCGTCGCGGTTGATGGTGAACCCCGCGGTCTCCAATTCGGAAGTGAAATAATCATACAGGACGATTTGGTTTGCCGGTACGCCGGCATCCTGCAGCGCATCCGTCACGGCTGTCACCAGCGGGACGTGGGTAAAGATCAGGCTGTTGCGGAAAGCATTGACTTTAATCGCGACTTTGTCGTCCGGAGAAAACCGCGACGCCCAGGCCTCGTGCGCGTCGCTCAGGCCGGTCAGGCGCGTGATCGATGCGTCGACCATCCGGCGCAAGGCCGCCGGAGAAAGCGCATCGCCGTCCCAGAACTCCTTCTCCGTGGGTCCGGACGACGCGGCTGAAAATATCCGGCTGCTTGCGTTTCGTCTCGGTTGGCCGC
Source organism: uncultured Chloroflexia bacterium (assembly GCA_963724345.1). Classification (GTDB taxonomy): domain Bacteria; phylum Chloroflexota; class Anaerolineae; order Anaerolineales; family RBG-16-64-43; genus JAFGKK01. The sequence continues at coordinate 191,644 of CAVRUI010000003.1, forward strand.
GCCGTCAATGCCGCGGTCGGGGAGACGGGAATTGCGGTATTGGTCGGCGCGCCGGCCGGTGCGGCCTGGCATCCGGTGAGCAGGCCCGCCGCCGTGCCGACAGCTGAAAGTTGAAGGAACTGCTTGCGGGTATAGGGATGATTTGGAATTTCTTTTAATGGTCATTTTGTTCTCCGATGGAAAAGCCAGTGCGTGGATTATGGTGTCAGATTCTCAATCACGGATGATATTCATATTGTAATGCTATTAAAATTGAAGAAATCTGTGGTTATGCTGATAAATCCGGGGATGAGAACGGAATCCAGAAACAGAATCGTTGTCCCCTTTCCCGGTGCGCTTTCCGCGCTAATCCCGCCGCCGTGCGCCTCGACCAGCCGTTTGGATATCGCCAACCCGAGCCCGGTGCCGCCCGAATCGACGGATTTTATATACCGGTCGAAGATGTGCGCCAGCAGATCCGGGGGGATTCCGCGCCCGTTGTCTTCGACTCGGAATTCAAGCCGCTCGGAGCGCTCGGGATCGCGGCGGCAACCGACCGTGATGATCCCGCCGCCGGGTGTGTGGCGGATGGCGTTGGCAACAAGGTTCTCCAGCACTTCCCGGATCCGCGCGCCGTCCAGATCGGCCGCGGGCGCACCCGCCTCCGCCCGCTCGACCAGCGTCACACCCTTTTCTCCCGCATAGGTCTGCATCGCGTTCACCAGATCGCGCACCATCCGGACCGGATCGCAGGATTCCTTCTGCAGGACCAGCTTCCCCGTTTCCACCAGTGAAAACGTCCGCAGGTCCTCGATCAGCCGGGAGAGGATCCGGGTTTCCTCCAGAAGCAGCTGGATGTGCTCCTCGTCGCGCGGATACACGTTGTCGAGCATGCCTTCCAGGTTGCCCTGCAGGACCGTCAGCGGGGTGCGCAGTTCGTGGGAGATGTCGGCCAGCATGCGTTTGCGCTGTTCGTCGTAGGCCTGCAGGCGGCCGGTCATCGTGTTGAAGGAACGCGTGAAGGCTCTCACCGGAGCCGGACCCTCCTCCTTCAATCGCGCGCTGTAATCCCCGGCGGCGACCTTGTCGGCCGCATCCATGACTTCGTCCAGCGGATTAACCATCCGGCGCAGGATTCCGCCCAGGACGATCGACAAAAAAGGAAGACCAGCATCGGCATGAAAATGTAGGCGCGCGGAGCGTCGCGGGAAATTCCATACTGATAAAAGGAAATCAAACCCGCGGCGATGCATCCGAAGCGTCGAGAGGAGGAAAAACAGCGGAACCAGGCAGCCGATCCGGAACCGGAACGGGTGCCTGGGAAACCTGCCCCGGCGGCGGCCGTCTTCCAGCCAGCGGTGCATCCGGCGGCGCATGTAGGGATGTTCATAGGCGGAAAAATCCGGCGGAAGTCCCGCGCCTTCTTCGCCGGGCGGATCGGAGCCAAACCAGTGCCTGTCTCTCATGGAATTCCGATCCGCCTTCGCCCGCCTCCGCCAGCTTGTACCCCACCCCGTACACCATGATCAGGTGCACCGGCTCCTGCGGGTTCGGTTCGATTTTCCGCCGGATGTTCTTGATGTGGGAGTCGATCGCCCGTTCGAAGGATTCAAAGGATACACCGTGGATGGCGTCCAGGAGCTGGGCGCGGGTGAACACCCGGCCGGGCTGGCGCGCCATGACCGCGAGCAGTTCGAATTCGGTCGCGGTGAGATCCACTTCCTGATTTTTCACCCGCACCCGGTGACGGGCCAGGTCGATCTGCAGGTCACCCGCGCGCACGAGGTCGCCCTCGGAATCCTGTTTGGAGATTTCGCGTCCGCCGCAGCACCGCCCGGACCCGGGCGACGAGTTCCTTCGGGCTGAAGGGTTTGGTGATGTAATCGTCCGCGCCGAGTTCCAGCCCGAGGATTTTATCGGTCTCCTCGTCCCGCGCGGTGAGGATGATCACCGGAACGGAGGATTCCTTGCGCAGGGTGCGGGTGACATCCAGCCCGTCGATATCCGGCAGGCCCAGGTCGACGATCAGCAGGTCCGGCTTGCGTTCGTGCGCGGCGGCCAGCGCCTCGCGTCCGTCCGCGGCGGTCAGGACCTGGAATCCGGCCTTGATCAGATAATCACGGACCAGGTTCGTGATTTTGCGTTCGTCGTCCACTACCAGGATGGTTTTCATGGCGCTTGCGGTCGATTATACCTTCGGGGAGGAACCTCATCCCATCTCCGTCCGTAGTGGCAGCCCATTGGATCGCGGTTGTAGGGGCGCCGGAGATCTCGGTTATAGCGGCGCACGGCTGTGCGCCGGTAGGGGCGACCCATTGGGTCGCCCCTACCGCGGCGCGGGTAGGATCAGCTGCCTGTTTTCTTTCTTCTTCCTCATGCATGCGGCGGTGCCATTCCTCGAAAGGCGGCGGGACGTCGGGTCCGCCTTCGCGGTCGTGCCAGCGGCCGTGCATGTGCATGTGCATGCGGTGCGGGCCGAAGAGCATCCGCAGCGGCAGGCATATGAAAAAGACCAGGAAGAGCGGCGCCAGGCACAGCAGCACGGGGAAGAAAGCCAGTCCGCGGATGGGGTGGAAGCCCCAGCCGGCGCCCGTGACTTCCGCGTGCCCGGTTTCCACAATGGCGGGGGCGGCCGTCTGCCCCTGCGCCACGCCGGCCGTGTAGGCGAAATAGCCGACGGCGGCGATCCCGGCCAGGAGAATGATCACTCCCACAATCCGGAGAATCCAAAAGTATTTCATCGTGTGCTCCTTCAAAGGCGGTTGGATGGCTTTTCATGCGAATCGGGGCCGCCGGCTCGATGCGCCGATAGTAGTGACTATGCTCCGGAATTATGGAGAATTTGTGGAAAAGCCGGGGAAGGAAAATGGAACTGAACCGTTATTGAAGACGCCGGTCCTTTTTGCCACAAAATGCAGAAAGGACACAAAGAAAATGCCTTCAGGTCTTCTTTAGTCCTTGTGCCCTTTGTGGCTATTCTTGGGGTGGACTGGAAAAGGAGAGGGGCTTTACCGGCCCAGGCCCGCGCGGGCCGCGATCGCCGCCGCCGCGGACCGCGTGCCGACGCCGAGTTTCTGCAGCACGTGGTCGACGTGCTTCTTTACGGTGTTGGGGGTGATCGTCAGGCGCTTGCGCGATCTGGCGGTTGGTGTTTCCCTGCGCCAGCAGCCCGAGCACCTCCAGTTCCCGTTCGGTCAATTCCGCCAGCGGATCCGTGCCGCGGACGGGTGCGGGAGAAGCCGCCGGCGCCTCGGCTTGCGTTTCGGAGGATCGGATCGCCTCGCCGACGGTCTGCTTGAAGGCCTTGCGGTCGAAGGCTTCCTTTTCGATGAAGGCGAAAGACTCCGAATTCGTCGTAGGCCCGGTCGATGTCGTCCGGCGCGCCGAGCGCGCTGACGACGATCGTCGGCAGGTTGCGCGTCCCGGCCACCCGCAGCAGCGCGAACCCGTCGCGGTTCTCCTCGGGATCGGAGGAGGAGACCAGGTGCAGGTCGACGACCGCGGCCTGAAACCGCGCCCGTTGCAGCAACCCGCGCGCCTCCCCGTACGAAACGGCGAACTGCAGCTCGTATCCGGATTCCCCCAGGATGTCGGAATAGATGTTCGCGCCAGCCCGGGATCGTCCTCGACGATCAGGATCCGCGTCGCGCCGTTCCGCGGAGCGTCTTTCGCCAGCGCGCGCTCCAAGCAGAGCGAGCAGGGCTTCCTTGCGGAAGGCGGATTTTTCGATGTGTCCGGCGATGTGGGGGCGGGTCCGCGCAAATTCCGCGATCTCGGATTCCGGCGCGCCGGAAAGCAGGATCACCGGGATCGGTCCGAGCTTCGCGGCGAGCGCCAATCCGTCGCGGTTGCCCGAATCGTCCGAGTCCAGCGACACGTCCACCACCGCCGCCTGGCAGGGCGGGAGCGGCGACGGCGCGGCCGGGGCGAGGACGGTTTTATATCCGGCGTCCGCCAGGACGTCCGCCACGATCTGCCGCCAGCGCGGGTCGTCATCCACCACGAGGATTGTCTGCGAATTGGTCATGGATATCCTATGCGATATATAGATCAAAGAGAGAATCATTACCGCAAAGGCGCTGAAGAACGCCAAGGTTTTATACGGATGATGCGAAACGGGGTGTTCTAGCGCGCATCCTGAACGTGTTCCGTGACGCTGCTGGATCCCAGCCACGATCCAGGGCGGACGCTCTCGCGGTGAGATTCGGATCATCCCTGGTCCCGTTCAGGCAGGGACTTCTCGGATTGTTATCCCCCGGTGCGCCGCGGGCAGGCGGATCTGAAACGCGCACTCCGTTCGCGCAATCCGACCAGCCGGATCTCGCCGCCCAGGCGCGTGATCAGCGTCTTCACCCACCACAATCCGAAACCCAGTTTGCGCGGCGAGCGTTTGGTGGAAAAGGCCAGGTCGAAGATATTTTCCCGCCGGTCGGCGGGGACACCGGGCCGTTGTCCGAAAACAGGATTTCCACCCGTCGGGCCGACCCGCCGAGCGGGTCGGCAGGCCGCGTGCCCGGCTATCCGGATGACCGGCGGCCGGATCCGCCGGACGGATCCATCCCGGCCAGCGCGTCGGCCGCGTTTTCCATCAGGTTGAAGAACACCAGCCGCAGCTGCTCTTCGCCGGCCATCACCAGCGGGAGGGAATCCAGTCCCTCCGCCGACGATCGGATCCCCTCCGGAAGGTCGAGCCGCTCGAGCGCGGTGCGAAAGCAGGTCTCGACCGATGTGGGCTGGAGTTTGACCGGCCGCAGGTAGGCCATGGCCTCCCGCGCGGCGGACATCGCCGCGCGCGCGTTGTCTTCGATCTCCGCCAGCGCCGCGGAAAGGTAGGCATCCTCGCCGAGGGCCGGCCGTTTTTCCCGGATCGCCCTCCACCCGCACCGGGATGATCCCGACCAGGTTGTTGACCCGGTGCAGCAGGTTGGCGGATACGTCGCCGAGCGCGGCGAATGTTTCCGCCAGGGTCTGGCGTTCGCGGGCCTGGGCCAGCTGGTCGAGCGCCTCGGCGTCCTGGACGGCGATCGCGGTGTGATTGGCCAGCCAGGTGAGCAGGCGCTGATCCCATTCGGAAAACGTGCGCGGTTCGGCCGTGTAGAGGGTCAGCGCGCCGCGCGGGGTGCCGTCGCGCATCAGGAGCGGCACGATCAACCCGGAGACCCATCCCATCCGGCGCGCCAGATCGTGCCGCAGGAAGCGCGGATCGCGCCCGACGTCCGGGCTGATCAGCGGACGGCGCTCGCGCATCGAATCGCCGGTCATGCTCCCGGCCAGCGGCAGGGTTTCGCCCGGCGTGTGCCCGGCGGTCGCCGCGCGCACCACGAGCGTTTCCGGATCCGCGGACGAAAGCACCCATACCACGCCGTGCGGCGCATTGATCAGGTCGCAGGCCTGCTGGATGATGAACTCGAGCAGTTTGTCGAGCGGCCAGCGCACCATCCGGACCGTGACTTCCTCCAGCGCCTCCAGCAGCCGCGCTTCCTGCAGCGCGATCACCGCCTGGGTGGCCAGCGTTTCCATCAGCCGCTGATCGTCCTCGCGGAAGGCGCCCGTTCGCGGGCTTTCGAGGTTGATCACGCCCTCCAGAGCCGCCGCCCGCGCCCAGGAGCGGGGTGGCGAGCTCGGAAAGCATCCGGCCTTTGGAATGCAGCGGGCGGTAGATCCCGTTCCATGGCGCGGCGCGCAGATCGTCGATCCGCACCGGCTGACGCCGTTTGGCGCACCAGCCCACCACGCTGGAGCTCTCGTCGACCGGCAGGTCCGGCTCGGCCGGATTGGACGGGATCTCTTCCCCCCCGGAGAGCGCGGCGAGTCGCAGCGTGCCGGCGCGCTTGTCGAGCAGACGGAAGGAGCCGTGCGAGGCGCGGGTCAGTTCGACCGCCGTGCGCAGGATTCCGCGCAGCGTTTCTTCCAGGCTGCTGCGCGAGGAGATCAGCTGTTCCGCGTTGTGCAGCCGTTCCAGTTCGTCCATCTTGCGCTGCAGCGCGCGGTTGATCCCTTCGAAGCGCCGCGTATTGTGAAGCGCCACCGCCGCCTGGTCGGCCAGGAGGTCCAGGCTCAGGAGTTCCTCCGGCGTGAACCGCCGTTCGGATTTCAGCAGGAGGTACAGCGCGCCGGTCGGTTTTTCCCCGGCCAGCAGCGGGTAGCACGCCATGGTGCGGAATCCCGCCTGGAGCTTGTTCTCCTGCATCGGGAGCGACGGCTCTTCATAAGAAAGCATCCGCTTCTGATGCCGGAGCGCCCGCGCGCCTATTCCGTCGGGGCGGGGGAAATCATCCACCATGTTTTCCCCGCGCTCGCCGGCGCTGGTCCGCGAGGCGGGATCGAACGCCGCCCGTTCCGGGTCGTAGGCGTATATCACGGTCGCAGGGTCGTCCCCGTCATTCCGGTCGACCAGGCGCACGGCCGTATCCGCGATCAGCCGCAGCGCATCGGCGGTCGTGTTCTCGGCCGAAAGGCGGTTGATCTCGGCGGCCAATTCCCGGAGGACGGTCAGCGCCGACAAGAGGTAAGTATCGGAATCGGAATTTTCTCTGCCCATAATGATTTCCAGGTAATTATACGGTCTTCGGGGAAAAGGGGCGGGCTCTGATTGAAAAAGGAAGAATAGACAGGATTTACAAGATTACTTCAGGATTGACAAGTTAAAAAAAATAAAAAAACCGTAAATCCTGAACAAATCCTGTCAATCCTGTCTATTGCCTTTGATCGAATGCTAATTGTTGTACGAGGGATACGGGTTGGGGATCTCCACTTGCAGGGCAAGCCCGCCGCCGCGGGGAGTTTCGATTTGCATCGAGCCGCCGAGCAGCGCCACGCGTTCGCTGATGCCCACCAATCCGAAGTGTTTCTGCGCAGACAGACTGGCCAGATCGAGGGGTTTGGTCGATCCCTGCCCGTCATCGCTTAGCAGAAGAAGCAAGTTTGCGGTTGGAGTCCGCCGCACTTGTAGAAACGCGTTTTTGGCCGCGGCGTGTTTGCGAATATTGTTCAATCCTTCCTGGACGATCCGGAAGACGGATAATTCAATCCCTTCCGGAAACCGCCCCAGATTCGGATCGATTTCCAGGTGCAGGGAGATGCGGTTCCGTTCCGCCCATTCCAGGGCAAAGGAGCTGATGGCCGCCGGCAGTCCGTGGGTGTCGATGGTGGGCGGACGCAGATCGCTGCACAGCTGCCGCAAGTCCCCGATCACCCGCCGAATTCCCTCGCGCAGCGCCGCGAGCTCCGCCTCCTGATTCATCGATCCCAGCTTGGTGCCTGCCTCCTCCAGCCGGTAATTGAAGCTGAGCAGGTCCTGAATGACCTGGTCGTGCAGTTCCCGCGCGAGGGCTTTCCGCTCCTCCTCGCGTTCGGTATCCAGGCGCCGGTGGGCGGCCTGGAGCGCCCAGTTCACCTGATTCAATGCCTTCACCTGGTCCTGCAGCCGGTCGATCAATTCACGGTTGAGCGAGTCCTTGGCTTCCAGGCTTTCCTGCAACAGGGCCTGTGTACGCCGCAGTTCGTCGGTCTGCTGTTCGGCCAGATGGTAGTTTTCCAGAGCCCAGATGATCGGAGAAACTTCTTCCTGGCGGGCGGTCCCGACGATCTGCTCGACGATGTCCCGCGGAGTGGTTTCCGACGTGCGCCGGTCGGTGGTGGGCTGCCCCTCGAAGAGCACCAGGATCCGGTCTGTCACCGCGAAGAGGTGGCTGAGGTTGTCGCTGCAGATGATCGTCCCGACGTTCTGCCGCGCCAGATCCCGGATGATTTCCAGGAGGATTTGCTGGCGTTGATAATTCAGTGAGGACAGGGTGTCGTCCAGCAAAAGCAGTTTCATCGGACGGCACAAGGCATGGCACAGCGCCACCACCTGCCTTTGCTCGTCGGAGAGCAGGCTGACGGGTTTGTACATCAGGCCGGCGGGCAGTTCGAACCGGGCAAGCCATTCCGCGGCCTCGCGGCTCATCCGGTTCCAATCCGTAAGGAATGGGAAAGGGAGCCAGCGGGACCGCACGAGGAACAATTCCCGGTCGAAAAAAATATTCTGGAGGACGTTTTGCGACTCCACGAGGAGGGTTTTCTGGTGCACCAATTCAATGCCCGCCTGCTGGGCTTGGAGGGGATTGCGCAGGAGGATTTTATGGCCGTTGAGTGAGATATTGCCGGACGATGGGACGTAGACGCCGCCGAGGAGATTGAGAAAGGTCGATTTGCCGGCCCCGCGCCGGCCGACGAGCCCGAGCACTTCGCCCGGGTCGAGGGAAAAGGAGACGTTTTTCAATCCGGCACGTTTGCCGAACAGCAGCGAGACGTTCGTCACGTGCAGCAGCGGGCACGCCACGCCGCTTTCCCTGTGTTTTTGAGTCATCGACAACTGTCCACAATGAGAGCGCCAAGCCCCGAGGGGCCGGGGCCGTCCGCCGCCGTAACAGGCCTTCACCGGACCGGATCTCTCGGGCGAGCCTTCGGCGGTGTACGGACCCGCGGTCGCAACGATGGTTTCTTCATTATACCGGGCCTCTCCCTTCGGCGCCTCGTTTACGCAACAAGGTTTACAATGACCCGCAGCCCACCTGCCGCACGTGAGGCGTGACCAAGCGGGGAAACGAAAGCGGCATTGCGCGCGCAACGAATGCAACCGGACGATGGGAGAGAGGAGGCGGCATAAAGAAGTATTTCCGGCGATTGCCCTGGGTCGTTCTCTTGGCCTGCCTCGCGTTCAGTTGCCAGGCGCGGCCGTCGGCGGCGACCCCCGCGGCGAGCGCGGTTTCCGTCGCCGCTGCGCCGGGCAGCCGGCGCTACATCGTCCGCCAGCAATTGGAGGTCGTGAACGACGGCCCCGGCCGGCCGGAAAAGCAGAACGTTTGGGTGGCCATGATACGCGATTTCGCCCCCTACCAGACCGTGCAGTCCATGGAAATCTCCCCCTCCGCCTTTCAACCTGTAACCGACGAATACGGAAACGCATACGCCGAATTTGATTTTTCCGGGCAGCCCGCCGGGACCACCCGGACGATCGAGATCGAATACCAGGTTACGGTGAACGAATTGAAATACGATTTATCGGATTGCCGCGGCGACCTGCCGAAGGAGTTCATACAGCCCGAGCTTCACATCGAATCCGCCAATCCCCAGATTGCGGCCCTGGCCGGCCGGCTCGCGGAGGGAAAAGACACCGCGTGCGCGAAGGTGCAGGCTTTCTACGATTACATCGGGGACAAATTGAGGTACACCCGCAATCAGGGGAACTGGGGAGCGCAGGCCGCGCTGGGGCCGATGGGCGCGGATTGTACCGAGTTCACCGATCTGCTCGTGGCGCTCAGCCGCGCGCAGGGCATCCCTGCCCGCTACTTCGAAGGTTTGCGCTACGTGGAACCGGGGACCGAATCCGGCGCACAGGCCGAACACGCCTGGCCGGACGTCTATTTTCCACCGGCCGGCTGGGTGGCGCTGGATCCCACTCTGGGCCAGCCGCTGGTCAACCGGGAAAAATATTTCGCCCATTACACGCCCGACCACATCATCGTCACGCTGGGTGCAAATCCGTCCGTCTTGCGCGGCAGCAGTTATTGGACTCACCTCTATTGGCCGGGGAACGGCACCGTGATCCGGGTGACCGGGACCTGGACGATCGAACCGGCGTGAAAGACCCGGGGATGAAAAAGGGCTGCGTTTCCGCAGCCCTTTTTCCATTGCGGGATGCCCGCCCCGTCAATCCGCGCGCCTGCGCAGGTACGTATGCATGATCACCGACAGGACGATGATGAAGCCGTAGATCAGCTGGGTCCAGAACCCGGTCAGGCCGACCGCCACGGTCGCCGCCTCGATCGCCCCGATGATGAACGCGCCGAGGAAGGTGCCAAGGATCGTCCCGGTGCCCCCGAACACGGATGTCCCGCCCAGGAAGACCGAGGCCAGAGTGCTCAGCAGGTACCCTTCGCCCAGGCTGGGCCAGAAATACGCCACGTAGAAGCTGGCGATCACACCGGCAAAGGCCGCGACCAATCCGATCAACATGAAGACTTGGATGCGGACCCGCCCGGTGTTGACCCCCATCAGCTCGGCGCTGTTGATATTGTCGCCGATCAGGTAGACATGCGTCCCGAAGCGGTGGCGGTTCATCAGCACCCAGCCGAGAATCGCGACCACGATCAGCCAGATCATCTGCATCGGCAGGTAGGGGCCGATCTTACCGACGAGCGCCTTATAAAAAACTGTGTTGAATATATAGCTCAGGCTGAAGTTGGCGCCCTGGGTCAGCACCAGCACCGCCCCGCGCCAGAAGAACTGCGTGCCGATCGTCACCACCAGCGAGGGGATGCCGACCCGGACGATGATCAGCCCGTTCAGGGCGCCGATCAGCGCGCCGGTCGCCAGCGCGCCGAGGATGGCCAGCAGGACCTGGATGTTGTCGTTGGCGATGAACGCGGTATGGTTGTAAATGAAGGAGAAGGCCACCATCCCCATGGCCATGATCGACGGGAAGGAGAGGTCGATCTCCTTCGCGATCACCACGATGGTCAGCGGGATCGCCATCAGCGCGAAGAAGGGGATCGAAGTCATGAAGGCGGAGTAGATGTTCGGCGCCAGGAAGGTCCTCGGTGCGGCCAAAATGAAGATCACCCAGAGGGAGATGAAGACCCCCAGGATTCCGAGTTGACCGCTGTAGGTGCGGACCAGCCGACGCAGGGTGGCCGGCTCTTGGTAATGCTCAGTCGCGGGTTCGCGGGTTTGAGATGTCATGGCATCCATCCGGGATCAGTTGAGCGTTCCGGTTTCGGCGAACTCGGACCATCTTTTCCATCAGCTCGTTCAGCGAGATGTGCTTGGTCACGAATTCGCCGGCGATCCGGCCGCGGTCGAGCACCACCACGCGGTCGGCGACGTTGTAGACGTGCAAAATGTTGTGGTCGATGAAGATGGCGGACTTGCCGGCCTTCTTGATCTCGTCGACGAAGCTGACCAGTTTGGCCGTCTCTTTGAGCGAAAGCCCCATGGTGGGCTCGTCGAGGATGATGATGTCCGCCTTGAAGAACAGCGCCCGGACGATGGCGACGCCCTGTTTTTCGCCGCCGGAGAACTTGCCCACCCGCGATTCGGGGCTGACCGCCATCGAGGTGAAGCCCATCGACTGGGACATCAGCCGGTGGGTTTCGTCTTTCATCCTCTGGATGTCCAGGAAGCCCAGCCGGTCGCTGAGTTCGCGGCCCATGAAGATGTTCTGCCAAACCGTCTGCAGCTCGGCCAGCGCCCGCTCCTGATACACCGCCTCCAATCCGAGCTTGCGGGCTTTCGGGACCGTCAGGCGTTCCACCTTTTTGCCGTTGAAGAAAATGTCCCCGGAGGTGGGCTGGTGGTAGCCGGTGAGGATCTTGATCAGGGTGGACTTCCCGGCGCCGTTGTCGCCGAGCAGGCCGACGACTTCGTTCTGCCCAAGGCTGAGGTTCACGTCCTCCAGGGCCTTCACCTCGCCGAAGGTCTTGGACACGTGCTTGAGTTCGAGGCGGCAGGTTTCCATTGATATTCTCCTATTTTCAAAGCGCACAAACCCGGGCCGGCGCTTTTCCAACCATATCGCAAGGGTACTTGAAAGGCAAGGGCTGAAGGCCGCGAGCCGCTCAGCCCTTGCCTATTTTCATCCGCAGAACAACTACGTTCCGCTTACCGGATCTGCTTCTGAACCAGCGGGGCCAGGACGTCGATGTTGTCCTTGCTCACAAAGCCCGCGCCGGTGTCGATCTGCAGCCCGCCGAACGAGTAGTTCTTGGTGAGGCAGATCTGCAGCACGGCGAAGTAGCCCTGCAGGTACTGCTGCTGGTCGATCACCAGTTGCAGCCAGCCCGCCTGGATCGCCGAGATGGCGTTCCCGGAGATGTCGAAGCCGGCGGCGTACACCTCGCCCGGCTTCTTCCCCGCGGCTTCGAGGAAGCTCTGCACCGTGCCCGTCAGGTTGCCGTGGTCCGTCACCATCAGCTTGATGTCGGGATTGGCGGACACGATCCCGGTGAAGACCGGCACGCCGGCGGAGGCATTCGCATTGGTGGCGTCGTCGATTTCCTGGTAGATCACGGTAAGCCCGGCCGCTTCCAGGGCATCTTTCACGCCCTTGGTGCGCTCGCCGCGTCCGGCCTGCGCCAGCAGGCCCCAAAGGAACGCCTTGTCGCCCGCCTTCACGCCAGAACGCTTGACGGCTTCCTGGCCCAGGCTGTAGCCCGCCTGGTAGAGGATGGCGCCCGCGTAGCCGAAGCCGTTGGAGCCGTATTTCGCCTGCGCCAGCGGCAGCTGGGTGTTCATGCTGGTCACGATGATGCCTTCCGCCTCGGCCTGGTCGATGAGCGGATCAAAGGCCTGGTCGCCCGGGTGGCCCATGACCGCGATGCCGTCGGGCTTGGTGGCCATCGCCTGCTGGAATTGGGTGATCATCTTGGCCGGATCCCAGTCGGACCACACGTATTGGACGTCGGCGCCGGTGTCCTTGGCCGCCGCGACGGCGCCGTTGTAAACCACGGTCTCAAACCCGCCGCCCGCGGAACCGCCGGGGAAGAAGACGATCTTCGTCCCGGAGCACCAATTCGTCCCGGCCGCCGGCGCGGCGCCCTGGGTGTCGGCTGGAGCGGCTGTCGACCCGCCGGTCTCCGCCGTGGGGGCCTTGGTGGCCGGAACCTGCACGGTGGCTGTGGCGCAGGCTGCCAGCAAAAGGCTTGCCAGCGCGATCACAAAAGCAACGCGTCCGAATTTCCGTAGCATTTCGCCTCCTTATTATTTTTTATACGCATGGAAACTGCAGACAAGCTTGTTTGCAGATGGAACGGGTCTTTTTTCCGCGTTCACCTCCCTTCAAGGTTCTGTATAGGTTAACATTTTTCCTGTGGAGCGCCCCCTTCGGATTGCCGCTGTCCGGCCGGAGACACCGGGCAACGCCTTACATTCGTCTGTGGATGCGCAGGGACGGAATTCGCGGGAACCAATTTCATTTTATGGGGGACGTGCTCTGTGTACAATCTATGCCCCCCCCGGCGGGGCCATGATTAACCCCCGGTTCGGCAGGGGGAAATCCCCCGCATCTGGAAGAACAATAGCGAATATAGTTTAATAAGGCCATGGTTGACATTCTGCTTGCGGATGATCACGCCGTCGTGCGCGCCGGTTTACGAAATGCGTTGGAGAACATCCCGCAAATTCGGATTGCCGGCGAGGCGGGGGACGGCGCCGCCTTGGAGGAATCCCTGGCCCGTCTCCGGCCGGATTTATTGGTGGTGGACGTGGCCATGCCGGAATTTGAGCCGGTTGCGGCGATCCAACGGATCAAGGCGCAGTATCCGGAACTGAAGATCCTCGTGGTCAGCGCTTACGACGACGAGGCGTACGTGGTGGGCCTGCTGGATGCCGGGGTAAACGGCTACCACTTAAAAGATCAACCGCTGTCGGATTTGCAGCTTGCCGTCCAGCGGGTTCTGTCCGGGGAACGCTGGATCTCCAGCCCCTTGATCGACCGCCTGGTTCACCATCGCCCGGCGTTTCACCCGCCGTCGATCCCAACCCTCACCCGCCGGCAGCGCGAGCTGCTGCGGCTGCTTACGCAGGGCTGCGATAACCGGAAGATTTCCCAGCAAATGGATCTGAGCATCAAGACGGTGGAGAATCACCTGACCAGCCTTTACCGCACCCTGGAGGTGAACAGCCGCCTGGAAGCGGTGAACTACTCCGTCCGCCATCCGGAGGTGCTGGGCGTGGCCGGGCACGATGTGGCGCCGGCCCAACCGTCCCCGGAGGCTGCCATCAACATCCTGGTGGTGGATGACAGCATCCGCTACCGCCAGCAGCTCTGCCGACTGATCGGAACGACGTACCCGTCTTCCTGTTTGTATGAGGCGGAAGACACCGCCGAAGCCATCCGTATTGCCGAACGGATCCGCCCGCAGTTGGCGTTGGTGGATGTGGTGCTGAGGGACGAAGACGGCATCCAATGCGTCCGGCGGCTGAGGATCGCTTCGCCCGGCACGCGGATCGTGCTCATCAGCGCCTATCCCGACCGGGAGTTCCGCCGGATCGGCTTGGAGGCCGGAGCCGTCGCCCTGCTGGATAAGAAGGATTTGGATCGGGCCGCGGTGCGCCAGGTGCTCGAGGATGCGTTGGGGTAAAAGAAGAATAGACAGGATTTACAGGATTACTTCAGGATGTACAGGTTAAAATATTAATTTAAAAAACCTGTAAATCTTTTTTTTAAAATCCTGTCAATCCTGTCTCCTGCCCTCCCCCCTGGGTATCTCCGTTTGCTTAGTGTGGTTCTAATCCCCCCATCCCGCGAAGCGGGATAGGGGGAGGCGAACGCGGGGCAGGGATGGGGTAAAAATGAAGAATTGACAGGTCTATCAGAATTGCTTCAGGATTGCCCCGATATTATTAAGAAAAAAAAACGAAATCCTGTCAATCCTGAACAAATCCTGTAAATCCTGTCTATGATTTTTTACACGCTGTCCCTTCCGGGGGCGTACACCCGGATCGCGGCTTCGCCGTTGACCGGGCATTTGTATTCGCATGTGCCGCAGCCGATGCACAGCGTGCGGTCCACCACCGGCGCGCCGCCGGAGAATTCCGAGTAATCCACGGTGATCGCCTTCTCGGGCAGCGGGCACATCTCCTCGCATACCAGGCATTCCTGATGGTCGGACCAGGCGATGCAGCGGTTTTTGTCGACGTAGGCGGCGCCGATCATCTGCCTGCTGCTTTTCATCGAGCGGCAGAGAGGGTATGGCCTCAACCGGGCAGGCTTGCCCGCAGGCGTTGCAGAAATACTGGCAGAAGCCGGCGCGCGCGATCAGCACCGGAGTCCAAAATCCTTCCACGCCGGCCTCGGCCACCGACGGGTGGAGCACGCCGGTCGGACAGACGCGCACGCATTCCCCGCAGCGGATGCATTTGGCGAGCAGATCGTTTTCCTTCGCCCCCGGCGGGCGGAGCAGGTGCGGGAGATCCCGCCGCAGGTATTGATCGGTGCGCAGAAGCGCCACTGCCGCCGATGGCCGCGCCGATTGCGGTGAGCGCCTGCCTTCTCCCCGGATCGTACGTATTCCAATGCGGCCGGGCTTGAGTGGGCCGGGAAGGATTGCCCGGCGCGCGGGCACGCCGCTACGCAATCCAGGCACATCGTGCATTCGGCGGGATCGCTGGCGTGGGTTTTTTCCGGATTGATCGTGCCGGTCGGGCAGATGCGCGCGCAGGCGCCGCATTCGTTGCAGGCGCCGGCGTTCACCTCGCGCCGGAAAATGGCGATCTTGCTTGTGAGGCCGAGCAGCGACCCGAGCGGGCAGAGGTAGCGGCACCAGAAGCGGGGAGCCAGCGCATTGGCGGCGATTATTCCGGCGAAGAAGGCCGCGATCAACACGCCCCCCGCGGTGAACGCCGGATCGGCCGGAAGCAGCGCCGGCCGGAGCGTTCGATCCAGCGCAGAGACCGCCCCGCGCAGCGCCGAGACGCCGTACAACGCCTCTTCCACGGCGAGGATGATTCGGTCCAGCGCGGGGTAGAGAGCCTCGGTCAGCGTCCGGATCATTATCGTCAGCGGATCGAGGAATATCAGCCACAGACTGCCAAGCAGTGCGGAGGTCAGGATCACCGTCAGCAGAAAATGTTTGATCCCGCGCGTGCCTTCGGGGATGGAAGGTTGTTTGTTTTTCCAGCGGCGCGGGTGGAACAGATCGAGGATGGTTCCGAGCGGACACAACCAGCCGCACCACGCGCGCCCGAAAAGAATTGTCAGCAGCAGGGTCAGGAGCGCCAGCGCCATTCCCGCGATGTAGGTCTTTGAGGCGAGCAGCCCCGCCAGCATCGCCAGCGGGTCCAGATGCAGGAATAGGTTACCGGCCAGCGGCGGGATCCCGCCGCGCACCGTGCGCACGAAGAGGAAGAGGAAAAGCGCCAGCGCCGAAGCCTGGACGGCGGAACGCACGGTCCGCCAATAGCGGTCCTTCCATTGAAATAGCTTGCGCGGTTTGTCAGCCAACGGCGATCTCCTCGATTTGCAGATTGGCCAGATCGCTGCGTCCGATCCCGCGCTGGGCGCCGTACTTCACGTACAGCAGGCGCTCCGGATCCTCCCACCCGAAGAGGGTCGTCGCATACGCGTCGGCCGCGACCCCGTCGTGGGTGGCGATCACGGTATCCAGCTTGCGCACGTCGTCCAGGTTTCCGCCGGTGGGCCCGTTGGCGGTCAGGATCCGCACCGCGTCGACGATCGTCAGGGTTGGGACGAGGAACTGGTTGAGATCGACCAGTTTCTGGTTCAACCCGGCGTGCATCAGCGGCCGGTCGCGGATAACGCCAAGCATGTTCTTCATGCCGATCGTCAGCTGGGCCAGGCTGTGGTGCTTCGGGAGCGGGACGTTGATCAGCACGTCGGCGTCGTACACGTCGCCGTACACGATGGTGGATTTGAGAGTCTGTCCGGCGGGAAGATCGACGGACACGAATTTCATCGCGGCCGGGTATTCCAATTCGCCGCCGGCGGCCGCCACCTGCTCGGCGATCCCGCTTGTGGCGAAGGCGTCTTCCGCGGTGCCGCCGAAGGGATTGTCGAAGACGCGCACGCGCGCGGCGCCCGCTTCACGCGCCAGTTTCACCACCGCGCCGACCACCCACGGGTTGGTCGTGGCGGCGTATTCATACGCGCGCCCGGCCGAGCAGACGTTCGGTTTGATGACGACGTTGGCGCCCTTTGGGACGAAGCGTTCCATCCCGCCGATTGCGGCCACCGCCCGGCGCACCAGCGCCTCCGGATCGTCCCCTCCGCGCGCGACGGCCAGGTATGTGGCGCCCGGCGCGGGGGTGGGGGGAGGCAGGCGGGTCATGCCGCCGGACGCGGCCGGCGCGCACGCGCTTAACATCTGCGCACCGATCGACGCGCCCGCGCCCACCATAGTCCAGCGCAAGAATTCCCGTCTCGTCAGTTTCATGGCTTTGCTCCGATGTTCGTCAGTGAAAATATTCTACCCGGGAAACCTGTGGACTGGTTGTGAAGCCGCCTCATCCCCTCCCCCTTCTCCTGGCGCCTGCCCTCGCGAAGCGGGGTTAGGAGGGAGGGGTGGTCCCGAAGGGACCGGGGTATGGGATGAGGAAGTTAGTGGTGGCTCACCCCACCGGGATTTCCTCGATCTTCAGGTTTTCCAGGTCGCTGCGCCCCAACCCGATTTCATTGCCGATCCGAACGTAGCCGAGCCGGTTCGGATCCGGCCAGCCGAAAAGCCGGGTGGCGTACGCGTCGGCCGCGACAATGTCCGGAGAGGCGATGACCGTATCCATTTTTCGGACATCGCTCCAGCTGGAGCTGATCGGACCGTTGGCCGTGAGGATCCGGATGGCGTCGATGATCGTCAGTTCGGGACGGATAAAATCCGCCAGATCCGCGATCGCCGGATGGAGGCCGGCGGAGTGGACGGCTCCCCGGTCCCAGACCACGCCCATCATGTTCTTCATGCCAAGCGTCAAGCCGGCGCCGCTGTGGTGCTTGGCGATGGGAACATTGATCACCACATCGGCATCGACCACCTCGCTGTAAAAGGCGGCCGATTGCAGGCTTCGAGCGTTTGGGAGTGTGGTTGGCCGGAATTTATTGAGATCCACTTTTTCAAGCTCCCCGCCGGCGGCGATTACCTGTTCCGCGATTCCGCTGGCCGAATAATGCAGCGAAGAACTCCCGTTGAACGGAAAATCGAATACGCGCACACGCCCGGCGCCCGCCTCCAGGCACATCTTCACCAGCGCGCCGACCACCCAAGGATTGGTCGTCGCGGCGCCGTCGTAGGTGCGGTTGGACGTGCATACATTGGGTTTGATGATCACGTTCGCGCCGGCGGGCACAAACCGCCCCATTCCGCCGATGGCTTCGACCGCGGCGCGGACGAGCGCCTCCGGATCGTCGCCTCCCCGCGCGACGGCCAGATAGGCCGGGTTCGCCGCGGGAGTCGCCGTATCCGTCGCGGGCAGGGCGGTCGGCGAAGGCAAATCACTCGGCAGCGGCGTATCGCTGGGAAGTTGCGTATCGGTTGGGAGGACCGCGCCGGAAATCGAACCCATTTTCGTCGGCTGTTGTCCGGCGGGCCCGAACGGCGTATTGGTCGGCGTTCCCGATACCACCGTGGAGTTCATCCCGCATGCATTAAGCAGCTGCATCATGGCCGCTGCACCGGCGCTTTTCGTCAATAAGTTTATGAATACTCTGCGGGTAATTTTTTTCATTGCCTTGCTCCCTTCGGTCCTGCCCATTCTTAACCCCGAACGCCATTCTTTGGAATGGGATAAGATTCCCAGATGTAAAAATAGCCGGCGAATGCAGACGGTTTTTCTTTTAATATGAAATATGGATCGCAATTACCCTTATAAAAATTGGAATCGGGGTGTTATTCGGAGTCCCTCGTCGATAATGGATATATTATATCCTAATTAACCAAATTCTTCAATCGTTCGGCCGCGGATTCGGGGGTAATGTCCCTCTGCGGCTGGGCCAATAATTCGTATCCGACCATGAATTTCCGGATCGTGGTCGAGCGCAGCAACGGCGGATAAAAATGAGCGTGGAAGTGCCATTCCGGATGTGGGTCGCCGTCCGTCGGACGCTGATGGAAACCCATGCTGTACGGGAAGGGCGCGTCGAAGATCCGGTCGTAGGCGCGGATCAGGCGCGGCAGCATTTCCGCCAGGTCGCCGCGTTCCTTATCGGTCAGATCCGGCAGCGCCCCGCGATGTGCCCGCGCCACGAGCATCGTCTCGTATGGCCATACCGCCCAGAAGGGGACCAGCGCGGTGAACGAATCGTTCTCACAAACGATCCGTTCCTTCTGCGCATATTCCACGCCGAGGTAGTCGCACAGCAGGCAGGATTTGCGGGATTGCCAATGCCGGCTTTGGCGATCCGTCTCCTTGGCGGGTTCGTTCGGGATTTGCTCCTCCGCCCAGATCTGGCCATGCGGGTGCGGATTGCTGGCGCCCATCATCGCGCCGTTGTTCTCGAAGATCTGCACATGCCGGATCCAGGGCAGCGCCCCAAGCTCGGAGTACTGTTCCGTCCAGGCCTCCACCACCCGGCGGAGCGCCGGCGGTTCCATATTGCCGAGCGTCAGGTTGTGGCGCGGCGAGTAGCACAGCACCCGGCACAGGCCGCGTTCGGTTTCCGCATGCAGCAATTGCCCGCGCTCGAAGGATTCCGGCTCCGTGCCGGGAAGCAGCGCCGCGTAATCGTTGTCGAACAGAAATGTTTCCGCATAGGCCGGATTGCGCGCTCCGCCGGCACGTTCGTTCCCGGGGCAGAGGTAGCAGCCGGGATCGTACGGCGGCCGGGCGGCGGCCGGAGCGGTATCGACCATTCCGAGCCAGGGACGCTTGGTGCGGTGGGGCGAGACCAGGACGTGCTCTCCCGTCAAAAGATTCAACCTGCGGTGCGGTTTTTCAAATAGGGTTTCCATCATCACCTGCTCAACGGCAGATCAGCATCGGAAGGCGGCTTTGGCGCAGGACGACATCCACCTGGCTTCCCAGCACGGCCTCCCAAACGGGATGGCTTCCATACCCGCCGAGGATCAGCAGCTGGCTGCCGGTCTCACCGGCGGTGCGCAGGATCGCGTCGGATACGGGCCCCGCGCGCAGAATAAGGGAGGCCTTTACGCCGCGGGTGTGCAGATATTCGTCCGCTTCCTCCAGAATGTCTTCGGCGTCCATGCCGGATTCTTCGACCGTCAGCACCGTCAGCGGGATGTTCCAGCGCGACGCGAGGTATGCGGCGACGAACAGGGCTTCCTTGGATTTTGCGCCGCCGTCATAAGCCACCAGCGCCCGGTCGAGCGGCGTCGGATCGCCGGGGATGGCGAGTATCGGCCGCGGGCATTTCTGAATGAGCGCGCGGAATCCGGATCCCAGGCGCAGGAAGGGCTGGTCCGCGGGAGGGTGGGTGAGCGTGAGTACCACCAGATCCGCGAGCAGCGCGCGTTCGCAGATGGCCTTGGTGACGTCGCCCTCCTCGACCGCCAGCCCGCCGGTGAGCCCGGCTTGTTCGCACCGGCGGGTAAATTCGGCGCGCAGGGCTTCCAATTTTTCGTCTTCGGCCGCCTCCCCGCCGCGCGCGACGTGCAACCCGTGGATCCGCGAACACTCGCGCTTGGCGAAGAGGAGCGCCTGATCCAGCGCCGTCCAGCCGGCCTCCTCGCCGCTGATCGGCACGAGAAGCTGTCCGAACAGGCATTCCTCATCCTGATCGGTTTTCGATTCCCGCCACGTGCCGGTGGCCGGACCGCTCTCCAGCGCATCCGGGACGACCGCGCGCGCCAGGCTCTTCCCGATCCGCGCTGCAACCCGGCCCGCCCGCGTTCCGAATTTGTCCGCCAGATCCAGGGCGGCGGATTCCGGCGATATGAAATCCCCCAGCCCCTGCTGGAGTTCCGCCCGGTGCTCCGAGACCCACATGTAGAGGTCGGTTTCCGTCCGCCCGGGAAATTCCTTGAGGATCTCCCGCTCGCGGATCGCTTCGACCACCGGCAGGTAGATCGTATCGTACCAATGCGCAGCGGCTTCGCCGATGGCAACGTCGCGCTTTTCGTCCAGCCCCATGAAATATTTATGGACCTGGATATGATCCAATAGGTCCTCGTACAATCCCGGAACGGTCAATTCCAGGTCGGCATCCGGCCGGACTTTTTTCATCTGGGTCGCTTCCAGGAAGGTCGCGTACTCCTCTTTGAGGATCAGGTCTTCCGGGTCGGAATCGGGGGAGAACGGCACCTTGGTGGTGACTTCGTTGACGTAGGCTTCGATCGTCTGCGCGCCAAGCTGCCGCGCCACAGACACCCGGTGATGCCCGTCCTGGACAAAATACACGTCGCCGAGCTTTATCACTTCGATCGGAGGCAGGCCTCCGCCCTCCGGATCGGTCACCAGGGTCATAACCTTGGCCCAGCGTTCCTCGTCGCTTGGATTTTTCGGCAGAAAGGTGCGTGAAAAATCGGTGTAGCGCCCGACGCTGCCCACGATCGAATCCAGCGGGATGTTCTGCACGCCCCGGTTCACGCCGGTTCCGATGGCGTGCAGTTTATCCCGGACTTCTTCGAAGGAAAGCAATTCGGCCGATTTCCCCGTAAATCGGCTGATCACTTCCTGCAGCGAAGCCCGCTGGCGGGCGCGTTGAAAATCGGTACGGGCAAGCGAAAACCCGTATTCGTTGTCTTGCGGTTCTCTTGGCACGAAATATCCCTCGCCCCGAAATTATCCCATAGCCCACCTGATTTTTCCAACGACCATCCCGCAACCACTTCTTCTCCTGGAAATATTTTTGCCACAAAAGGCACATAATTCACAAATAAATTTGTGCTCCTTGTGCTTTTTGTGGCAATACCTTTTCCACTCCATCGTGAATACGCCTGTGCAGCTCCGTACAGAGTGAATGTCGTCCGAAAAAACACCTTGGGTGTTGGTCTCCTTTACAGGGATTGGGCGGCCGGACTGGGTACATATATAGGATGTTTCAATTGACGCTGTCCATCCGCTATGGTACACTCCGCGCCGAAAATTTGCCTGCGCTGTTTCTTTCCGATAATAAAAGAATCGACCCTGTCCATTGGACGGGAAAACCCGCGACCGGCGCCTTTTATGATCTTAAGCGCCGGTTTGCCGCGGATGCCGTCGGAAAGACGATCGGCGCGAATTTGCAGCCCGGGAGGCTTAATGGAACGGAATATCGTGGTCACGGAAGCCGTCGGACGATTTATCGAAGAGTATCCGGTGGAGATTGTCGAGCGCAAGGGGATCGGCCATCCGGATTCACTCTGCGACGGGATCGCCGAGCGCATATCGGTGGAATACACGCGCTGGTGCCAGGAGAATCTCGGCACGGTGCTGCATCATAATTTCGACAAGGTCCAGCTCGTGGCGGGCGAAGTCCAGGTGGGGTTCGGCAAGGGCGAGCTTCTCTCGCCGATTCACATCCAGATCGCGGGCCGCGGGACCCCGGAGTACAAGGGGCGGATGATCCCGATGGATGCAATCGCCATCAACGCCACCAAATTGCACATCCGGGAGACGATGAAGAACCTGGATCCGGACAAGCACATGGTCATCGATTGCTTCGCCGGCGCCGGCGCGACCGAACTGGCGCACACGGTCGATAATGTCCGGGCCAACGACACTTCTTTCGGCTGCGCCCACTGGCCCCGCTCCATGGTGGAAAACGCCGTTTTCGAAACCGCCCAATACTTGAATTACGAATTGATCAAGAAATTCCCCCTCGGCGAAGATGTGAAAGTGATGGGAATGCGCAAGGGGGATCAGATCATCCTGACCTGCGCGGTCCCCTTCATCTCAACGGAAATCCAGGATCTCGGCGAATACATCGAAATCCGCAAGGGCGTGCGGAATTCCCTCCAGACCTACGCGGAAAAACTTACGCCGGGCCGCACGATGATGGTGGATGTGAACACCGCCGACGACGACGCCAACGGCGAGGTCTACCTGACGATGACCGGCACCTCCGCGGAGTGCGGCGACGACGGTTCGGTCGGCCGCGGAAACCGGGTGACCGGGCTCATCACCCCGTTCCGGACCGCTTCGCTCGAAGCGGCGGCGGGAAAGAACCCGATCTCGCACGTCGGGAAGATCTACAACGTCCTCTCCTTCCTGGCGGCGCAGGAAATTGTGCGCGAGGTTCCCGAGATCCATGAGGCGAGCGTCTACATCCTATCCCAGATCGGGCATCCGCTGGACCAGCCGCTGATCGCCACCGCCACCATCAAGCCGACCAAGGGTGTGATGACCAAGGAACTGGAGGCAAAGGTCCGGGAAGTTTTGGACCGCCGCCTCGAGAAGGTGCATGAGGTCCGGGTTCTGATGGCTCAACAAAAAGTCAAACTCTACTAAACAAAAAACTCCCGCAGAAATTGCGGGAGTTTTTTTTATCAACTCTCAATAACTTCAATTCACTCTGATCCATCCCATCCCTCCTCCCCCATCGATCCATTCCACACGCTTGTTGTGGAAACTCCCCCTCCTCCCTTCCCGTGATACGGGAAGGGAGGAGGGGCAAGGGGAGGTGGGATGGGATGGTTTTCTTCGCGTTCTTCGCGGCTTTGCGGTGAAAAGAATTACAGGAATTTCTCCCGCCGGTTCATGAACTCGTAATAAATCCGGAAATAATCGGTTTGTTCGTACTCCACTTCCCGGATGGCCCCGTTATCAAAACCGTATATCGCCGCACCCGGGCAGGCCAGCAGGATGGGCGAGTGGGTCGCGATGAAGAACTGGGCGTGCCCGTCCCCGTCCCGCCCGCCGGTCTGCAAATGTTTCAGCAGTTCCACCTGGCTGCGCGGAGAGAGCGCGGTCTCCGGCTCGTCGAGGAAAAAAACCGCGTCGAGCGCGAACATTTTACGGAAATACGCCAGTATCGATTGCCCATGCGAGAGGTTGAGAAGGGAATCGCCTCCGAAATATTTTAGTTGTCCCGGATCGTTGACCGCCCATTCGTCCAGGATTTCCGAGAAGAATTGAAAGTAATTCGATCCGAAATAGATCCCCGGCACCCGGGCGCCGTCCCAATCGACATTGAGGAAGCGCGGAAATTTATCGATGTGCGGATTGTTCTTGAACCGTCTCCGCTCGGTTTCCCTCCAGATTTGGCATCCGCAGCGGGTGGCGAGCGCCTGCAACAGGGTCGTCTTGCCGCATCCGTTCTCCCCGATAAAGAAGGTGACCGCCGCCCGGAATGGAAGCCGGATCGGTTGTTGAAAGACCGGAAGATTGAATGGATAAAACTCCCGGGTGGGGGAATCCTTTGTGTCGAGGGAAATCTGCCGGATGTGCATGAAGTCGTAAAGGGCTACAGTTTGTATCCGAATTTTCGAAGCATGGCTTTCCGGTCGGCGATATCGCTTTCGTTCTCGACCCCGCGCACGGGACCGCCGTCGATCACGCCGAGTATCCCGCGCCCCGCCTCGGTCTCGACCACCACCGCCTGAACCGGGTTGGCGGTCGCGCAGAATATCCGGCACACCTCCGGAACGTTCTTCACGGCGTTCAGCACGTTCACCGGATAGCAGTTTTCCAGGAAGATGATGAACGCATGCCCCGCGGCGAGCGCGAGCGCATTCTTCTTCGCCAGTTCGATCATCGCCGCGGAGGTTCCGGACCAGCGCACCAGGCACGGACCGGAAGCCTCGTTGAACGCCAGGCCGAACTGTATTCCGGGGACGGCTCCCGCAAGCGCCTCGTGCAGATCCTCGACGGTCTTGATGAAATGGGATTGCCCGAGGATGAAATTCACATCTTCCGGTTTTTCGATGGGGACAAGCTTGATTTCCATAGGGCCTCCGATTTGCCAGCCTCAATTTCCGGCCATCGACCATAGACCATCGACCATCGTAAAAAAACCGGACGCAGATTGCGATGGTCGATCGTCGATTGTCGAGGGTTTGGTTCGTAATCATAGCACGCCAAACAAAAACCGGCAGGATTTCGCCTGCCGGTCTTTTCTCAATATTATCTTTGCGCTTACTTTGCGTTCTTCGCGTTCTTTGCGGTGAAAGGGTTTTCCTCAATCCCCGCCGATCGAAAGCAGGCCGTAGCCGATCTTCGGCGGGCGCGCCTTCTCCTCGTCCTTGCCGAACTTCACGGTGTCGCCGGTATCGGTGACCGCTTCGACCGACAAGCCGAGGGATTGCAGTTCCTTGACCAGGACCCGGAACGATGCCGGGATGCCCGGTTCCTCGATCTTCTCGCCCTTGACGATCGCTTCGTACGCCTTCACCCGTCCCTGGACGTCGTCCGATTTTACGGTGAGCATTTCCTGCAGGCAGTAGGCCGCGCCGTAGGCTTCCAG
Source organism: uncultured Chloroflexia bacterium (assembly GCA_963724345.1). GTDB lineage: Bacteria > Chloroflexota > Anaerolineae > Anaerolineales > RBG-16-64-43 > JAFGKK01. The sequence continues at coordinate 216,452 of CAVRUI010000003.1, forward strand.
CGCCCACACTTCCATTTCTCCGAAGCGCTGCCCGCCGAATTGCGCCTTGCCTCCCAGCGGCTGCTGGGTGACGAGCGAGTATGGGCCGGTGGACCGGGCGTGGACCTTGTCTTCGACCAGGTGGTGCAGTTTGAGCATGTACATCACGCCCACTGTCACCGGCTGGTCGAACGACTCGCCGGTCTTGCCGTCGAACAGCGCCTCTTTCCCGAGGATCGGGCTGGGAACCCCCGAGTCCTGGGTGACCTCCTCGGATTTCTGGCGCAGCGCTTCGCTCGAAAGCCCGGAGGCGGAGATATCCATTTCCTTCAGCCACAGCGTCAGCACGGCATCGATCGCCGCCTGATCCGACGCATGCCGGTCGGCCAGGGAGAGCGGCGTGTTTTCGTCGAAGCGGAAGAAGAGCTGCGGATTGAAACCCTTTTCCTTGAGCCATTCGGCCGTCGCGGCCCGGTGGGCGTAGTGGATGTCGGTGGTGATCAGGTCCTTCTTGTATTGCCTCGGCAGGACGTTTTCCAGGTACAGCCGGCGCACTTCGTCGTCGTCGACGATCGTTTCTTCGTTCAGGCCCTGCTGGTGCGCCCATTTCCAGGCCTTCTGAGTCACATCCGTCCAGGTTCTATCGATCATCCAGGCTCGGGCAAGCTCGGCTTCGATCTCGAATTCGTCCGCGCCGTCGAATACCGGCGAGATGGCGCGGAACCCGAGCTTGGAAACCGCCCATCCCAGATGGGTTTCCAGGATCTGGCCGATGTTCATGCGTCCCGGGACTCCCAGAGGGTTGAGAATGATGTCCACCGGCGTGCCGTCCGACAGGAACGGCATATCTTCGACCGGGACGACGCGCGAAACGACGCCCTTGTTGCCGTGCCGGCCGGCCATTTTGTCGCCTTCGGTGATTTTGCGGCGCTGCGCAACCGACACGCGGACGGTTTTCTCGACGCCCGCCGGCAGGTCGTGATGTTCGTCGCGGGTGAAGATCTTGACGTCGACCACCTTGCCGCGCTCGCCGTGCGGAAGCCGGAGCGAGGTGTCTTTGACGTCGCGCGATTTTTCGCCGAAGATCGCGCGCAGAAGTTTTTCCTCGGGCGAGAGTTCCTTTTCGCCCTTGGGGGTGATTTTTCCGACCAGGATGTCGTTCGGCCCGACTTCGGCGCCGATCCGCACGATCCCGTGCTCGTCGAGGTCCTTGAGGGCTTCCTCGCCGACGTTGGGGATGTCGCAGGTGATTTCCTCGGGCCCGAGCTTTGTATCCCGGCTTTCCACTTCGTGCTTTTCGATGTGGATCGAGGTGAATTTATCTTCCTGGACCAGGCGTTCGGAGATCAGCACCGCGTCTTCGTAGTTGCCGCCTTCCCAGGAGAGGAATGCGACCACCACGTTCTGCCCGAGCGCAAGTTCCCCGTATTCGGTCGAGGAGGAATCGGCGATCACGTCGCCGGGTTTGATCTTGGCGCCCTTGATCACGGCCGGACGCTGGTCGATGCAGGTGCTCTGATTGGAGCGCGTGTATTTGCGGAGCTTGAAGATCTTCTTGCCTTTCCCGGTTTGGACCACGACCTGGTCGCTGGTGACCGAGATGACCTGGCCTTCGACGTCCGAAAGGATCACCTGCCCGGAATCCAGCGCCGCCTGCGGTTCGATGCCGGTGGAGACCACCGGGACTTCGGGCCGGATGAGCGGCACGGCCTGGGCTTGCATGTTCGAACCCATCAAGGCGCGGTTGGCGTCGTCGTGTTCGAGGAAGGGAATGAGCCCGGCCGAGATTCCGACGATTTGACTCGGCGCCACATCCATATAATCGATCTGGGGCGGGGCGGCGAACATGAACCGCGAGTGATGGCGGCAGGATGCGCGCGGGCGCACGAACTCGCTGAACTCGTTCAGCGGCGCGTTGGCCTGCGCGATGATGAATTTATCCTCCGTGTCCGCCGATACGTACAGCGTCTCGATGGACACGAACGGGATGATGGCGATCTCGCCGCCGGCCTGAGCCAGCTTGGAGGCAATATCCTTGTTGATGAGATCGCCCTTCTTCGCCAGCAGGTCCTTGCCCCCCGGTTTGAGCATGTCTTCGGCCAGATGCCGGCCGATCAACCGCGCATCCCCGGCCGGGTAGGACCGGTACACCTTGCGGTAAGGGGTCTCGATGAATCCGAAGGGATTGACCTTGGCGTAGGATGCCAGGCGGCCGATCAGGCCGATGTTCGGGCCTTCAGGTGTTTCAATCGGGCAGATCCGCCCGTAATGGGATTGGTGGACGTCGCGCACATCGAAGCCCGCGCGTTCGCGGCGCAGCCCGCCGGGGCCGAGCGCCGAGAGAGTCCGTTTGTGGCGCAGCTCCGCGAGCGGGTTGGTCTGATCCATGAACTGCGAGAGCTGGCTCGAGCCGAAAAACTCGCGCACCGCGGCGACAATCGGCCGGATGTTGATCAGGTTCATCGGCGAGAAGGATTCCTGATCGCGGATCGACATGCGTTCGCGGACGACGCGTTCCGTCCGCCGCAGGCCGATGCGCATCTTGTTCTGGATCAGCTCGCCGACGGTCTTGACCCGGCGGTTGCCGAGGTGATCGATGTCGTCCGGGCTTTCCAGCCCGTTGTTGATCAGGATCAGCCGCTCGATGAGTTTGATGATGTCCCACGGGGTTATCGTGCGGTGGCTCAGGGGGATGAGCGCGTGCAGATCCAGCTTCTGGTTGAGCTTGTAGCGGCCGACCCGCTCCAGGTCGTAGCGGCGCTGGTCGAACAGCTGCTCCTGGAGGTACTGGCGGGCGTTGTCGAGCGTCGAGGGATCCCCCGGGCGCATGCGTTTATAGAATTCGATCAGCGCTTCCTGCGCAAGGGTCCGCTTTTCGCGGTGCTCCCAGGCGGGTTCCTGCTTGATCGTATTGGCGATGAAGGTCCGCGCCGGGTTGGTGTCCGATTCCGTGAACAGTCCGAGGATCTCCGCGTCGGTTCCTTCCTTGAGCGGGGAATCGGGATTGTCACCGCTGACCGCCGCCAGGGCTTTCAGCAGCATCGTGACCGGCACCGTGCGTTTGCGGTTGAAGCGGATGATCAGATAATCGCTCTTGCGGGTCTCGAACTCCATCCACGCGCCGCGGTCGGGGATGAGCTTGGCCGAGGCCAGGAGCCGGCCCGTGGCGCGGTCCTCTTCGGCCTCGAAGTACACGCCCGGCGAGCGGATCAGCTGGGAAACCACGACGCGTTCGCTGCCGTTAATAATGAAGGTGCCCTTTTCGGTCATCAACGGCATGTCGCCGAGGAAGATGTCCTGCTTGATCGGTTCAGGAACTTCGGTCCCGATCAGCAGCACCGAAACGTAGAGCGGGGCGGCAAAGGTGATATCCCGCTCCAGGCATTCTTCGATGGAATATTTGGGTTCTTCGAACCAGTATTTCAGGTTCCATTGTTTGGCTTCCGGGCTTTCGCCGGGAAAATAAAGCCGCATGCCTTTGTTGAAGGATTCAATCGGGGAGATTTCGTCAAACAGTTCCGCCAGCCCTTCCCTCTTGAACCACGCGAAGGAATCCAATTGGACTTCGATTAAGGTGGGCAGCTTGAAAATGTCGGGGATTCGTGCGTAGGATTTGCGTCCGCTAAGGATCATACGTAGTCTCCTGGTACCCGGTCGAACAAGTGGCTTGCCTCTCATCGAGGCGAGCGATTTTTGCTGCTCCAGGTGCTGCGAGGATAAATAGAGGTTTTTGGGCGAAAAGGTATTATAGGTCTGAAGGGACCCCGAGTCAAGAGGCGGTTGAGAAGGGCAACCATTAATCCAAAAAAACAGCCTAATCCATCTCTCATACTTGTGTAGGGGAAACGTAGGGATTCCATCGGATGCCGCAGAATAGCTTGACTCGGGTTTTTTCACATGGTAGAATTGCGCCCCGTTGCCCTTGGATACCCCGGGTGGAGTGGAAAATCCGTCCACCGCCCGAATTGCATACACACCAGCGTGGGGCGAGGCCATCGCGTATGTCGGATGGCCTCCCCTGATGACAGGGCATGGTGATCGCATCCGGTTTCGAACCGGGTTGGAAATTCTGGGAGGTACGTCGTGCCGACAATCAATCAGTTGGTCCGCAAAGGGCGGACTTGGAAGAAGGGGAAGAGCAAGGCGCCGGCGCTTTTATACACGCTGAACGCCCGCAAGCAGCGCCGGATCCGCCAACCCCGCGGGGCGCCGCAGAAACGCGGCGTCTGCACGGTCGTCCGCACGATGACCCCGAAGAAACCGAACTCGGCGCTGCGCAAGATCGCCCGCGTCCGGCTCACCAACGGCATTGAAGTCACCGCCTATATCCCCGGCGAGGGGCACGCGCTGCAGGAACACTCCGTGGTGCTGGTCCGCGGCGGCCGCGTCAAGGATCTCCCCGGGGTTCGGTATCACATTGTTCGCGGCACGCTGGATACAACCGGCGTGGAAGCCCGCCGCCAGGGCCGTTCCAAATACGGCAACAAGCGGCCCAAGGAAGCCAAGAAGGAGTAATCCGCCCCTGCGGAGCGCAACGCCGCAGAGGACGTGAGGAGTCATAAAGATGTCGAGACGAGCGCGCAAGGAACCCCGCGTGGTTCCCCCGGATGTCCGCTACAACAGCGTCAAAGTCAACCGCTTCATCCGCATGGTGATGCACAAAGGCAAGAAGAGCACTGCGGTCTCCGTGGTCTATGGCGCCTTTGAGCTGGTGAAGGAACGCAGCCAGAAAGATCCGCTGGAAGTCTTCGAGCAGGCGCTGCAGAACGTCGGCCCGCAGATCGAAGTCAAACCGCGGCGGGTCGGCGGCGCCACGTACCAGGTGCCGGTGGAAGTCGAAGCCGACCGGCGGGATTCGCTCGCGGTGCGCTGGCTTCTTACCGCCAGCCGGTCGCGCGGCGGAAAATCGATGATCGAACGGCTGGCCGGCGAACTGCTGGACGCCGCGAACAACACCGGAACGGCCGTCAAGAAACGCGAAGAAGTGCACAAGATGGCCGAAGCCAACCGCGCATACGCCCACTACCGGTGGTAGACGCGGTCGTTACAAACCGAGGATAAGGTTCTTGGCGGGAAGCCTGGTGTTTGGCCTGGCCCCGTAAGGCCAGGTCGAAAATCGGAAGTTGGTTCACGTCAACACCAGGATGATATAAAGGAAGCAACCATGGAACGCCAAGTCCCGCTCGAGAAAGTCCGCAATATTGGCATCATTGCGCATATTGATGCCGGAAAAACTACGACTACCGAGCGCGTTTTGTTCTACACCGGCAAAACACACCGGCTGGGGTCGGTGGACGACGGCACGACCGTCACCGACTGGATGGACCAGGAGCGCGAACGCGGCATCACCATCGTCTCCGCCGCCGTCAGCGCCGAGTGGAAGGGTTACACCCTTAACATCATCGATACCCCCGGGCACATCGACTTTACCGCCGAAGTGCAGCGGTCGCTGCGGGTGCTCGACGGCGGCGTGGTGGTTTTCGACGCCGTGCAGGGCGTGGAACCCCAAAGCGAAACCGTCTGGCGCCAGGCCGACCGGTACGGCGTGCCCCGGATGTGCTTCATTAATAAGATGGACCGGACCGGCGCGTCCTTCGACCGCAGCGTGGAAAGCATTCGCGCGCGGCTGGGCGCCAACCCGATCCCGCTCCAGTTCCCGATCGGCGAGGAAGCCAACTTCCGAGGCGTGGTCGACCTTCTGGAGAGCCGGGCGGTATTGTGGACCGACCAGACCGGGGAGACCGCGGAAGTCGTGGAAATTCCCCCCGAGCTCCAGGCCGAAGCCGAAACCCGGCGGGCGCACATGGTCGAACAGATCGCCGAGCTCGACGAGGGATTGACCCTCAAGTACCTCGAAGGGCAGAAGATCTCGGTCGAGGAATTGAAAGCGGCGCTGCGCCGCGAGACGATCAAAGGCAAGGCCGCACCGGTGCTGTGCGGATCGGCCCTGAAGAACAAGGGCGTGCAGCTTGTGCTCGATGCGGTGTTGGATTACCTGCCTTCGCCGCTCGACATCCCGGCGGTGCGCGGGACGCACCCCCAGACCGGCGAGGAAGAAGTCCGGCCGGCGGAAGACAGCGCGCCGCTTGCCGCGCTGGTCTTTAAAATCGTTTCCGATCCGTATGTCGGGCGCCTGGCCTACTTCCGGGTGTATTCCGGAAAGCTTAAGCAGGGTTCGACCGTCCTGACTTCGGGACGCGGCAAGCGCGAACGGGTCGGCCGGCTGATCCGCATGTACGCCGATCGGCGCGAAGAGCTCGACGAAGTGGGTGCGGGCGACATCGCCGCCGTGCTGGGCATGAAAGACACCTTCACCGGTGACACGCTCAGCGACCTTTCCAATCCAATCCTGCTCGAGAATATCACCTTCCCCGAGCCGGTCGTGTCGGTGGCCATCGAACCGAAGAGTATGGTCGATCAGGACAAACTCTCCCAGGCGATGCACAAACTCTCGGAGGAAGATCCTACTTTCCGGGTCCGCAGCGACGAGACCACCGGGCAGACGATCATTTCAGGGATGGGTGAATTGCACCTCGAGGTGCTGGTCGAACGGATGCGGCGCGAGTTCAATGTGCATGCCACCGTCGGCCGGCCGCGGGTGGCCTACCGGGAATCGATCACCCGGCCCGTGCCGAAGCTGGAATACCGCTACATCAAGCAATCCGGCGGGCACGGGCAGTACGGCCATGTGGTGATTGCGCTGGAACCCGGCGCGCCGGGTTCGGGCGTGGTGTTCGAAAATAAAATCGTGGGCGGAAAGATCCCCAAGGAGTACCACTCGGCCGTGGAGAAGGGGGTCAGGGAATCCGCGGAAGCCGGGGTGCTGGCCGGGTATCCGGTGGTCGACATCAAGGTCACCCTGTACGACGGTTCCTACCACGAAGTCGATTCGAACGAGATGGCCTTCAAGATGGCGGCGACCTTCGCCTTCCGGGAGGGCGTGCAGAAGGGCGGGCCGGTTCTTCTGGAACCGGTGATGAAAGTGGAAGTGGTCGCGCCGGAGGAATACCTCGGCGATGTGATGGGGAACCTGGCCAGCCGGCGCGCGAACATTACGGGCGTCGAAGCCCGGCCGGGGAATGTCCAGGCGGTTCATGCGATGGTGCCCCTGGCGGAAATGTTCGGATACACCACCGAATTGCGGTCTTCCACCCAGGGCCGGGGTGTGTCTACGATGGAATTCGATCATTATCAGGCGCTGGCCGAAGCGGAAGCCCAGGCGGCGATCGGAAAAGGGTGAGCGGGGGAAGTCCCGCTCCGTTGGCGGATTTCTTACGCAAGGGAGATTGAACATGGCCAAGGAAAAATTCAATCGCAACAAGCCGCACCTGAACGTGGGGACGATGGGGCACATTGACCACGGGAAGACGACGCTGACGGCGGCGATCACCAAAGTGTGCCAGATGCAGGGCCGGGCGCAGTTCCGGGCGTACGACAGCATCGACAACGCGCCGGAGGAGAAGGAACGCGGGATCACGATCAACATTGCCCACGTGGAATACGAGACGGAAAAGCGGCACTACGCGCACGTGGACATGCCGGGACACCGGGATTACATCAAGAACATGATCACGGGCGCGGCGCAGGTGGACGGGGCGATTCTGGTGGTGGCGGCCCCGGACGGGCCGATGCCGCAGACGCGGGAGCACGTGCTCCTGGCGCGGCAGGTGGAAGTGCCGTCGATCGTGATCTTTTTGAACAAGACGGACATGATGGACGATCCGGAGCTTCTGGAGCTGGTGGAGATGGAACTGCGGGAGCTGCTGACGGAATACAAATTCCCGGGCGACAAGACCCCGATCGTGCGCGGCTCGGCGCTGAAGGCGCTGGAGAGCACGAGCAAGGATCCGAACGCGCCGGAATACAAGTGCATTCTCGAGATATTGAAGGCGGTGGACGAGTTCATTCCGGAACCGGTGCGGCACACGGAAATGCCGTTCATGATGTCGATCGAGGACGTGTTCTCGATCAAGGGGCGCGGGACGGTGGTGACGGGGCGGGTGGACCGGGGGATCGTGAAGGTGGGGGACGCCCTCGAGATCGTGGGGCTGCACGAGACGAAGACGACGGTGTGCACGGGGGTGGAGATGTTCCACAAGCTGCTGGACCAGGGGCAGGCGGGGGACAACCTGGGAGTGCTCTTGCGGGGGATTGAGCGCGAGCAGGTGGAACGGGGCCAGGTGCTGGCGAAGCCGGGCTCGATCACGCCGCACATGAAGTTCAAGAGCGAAGTGTACGTGCTGAAGAAGGAGGAAGGCGGACGGCACAAGGCGTTCTTCACGGGGTACCGGCCGCAGTTCTTCATCCGGACGATGGACGTGACGGGGAACCTGACGCTGCCGGAAGGGGTGGAGATGGTGATGCCGGGCGACAACGTGAACCTGAACGTGGAGCTGATCGTTCCGGTGGCACTCGAGAAGGGTTCGAAATTCGCGATCCGCGAGGGCGGCCTGACCGTGGGCGCCGGCGTGATCACTGAAATCATCGACTAGGCGATCACAAATGGCTCGACAGAAAATTCGCATCCGACTAAAAGCATACGATCACCGCATACTGGATCAATCCGCCAAACGCATCGTCGAGGCTGCGGAGCGCAACGGCGCCCGCGTCGTGGGACCGGTTCCCCTGCCGACGGAGCACGAGCAGTTCACCGTCCGGCGCGGAGCCTACATCGACAAGGATTCCCACGAACATTTCGAAATCCGGACCCACAAACGGCTGATCGAAGTGCTGGAACCCGATGCGAAGACGCTGGACGCGCTGATGCGCTTGAACTTGCCGGCCGGCGTCGACGTGGAAATGAAGATCTAGCCCGGAAATCACCGGCCGGAAAGAGTCCCGTACGCTTGCGCAACGCGCAAGCACGGGATTGACTGCCGGACGCGGGGATGATGCAGCCCCTCCCAGGCTGACAGTCCCGGGTTGTATAGAGGAGAAAAAGGATGAAGGGATTAATTGGGAAAAAATTGGGCATGGCCCAGATATTTGACGATGCCGGACGCATGATCCCGGTCACCATCATTGAAGCTGGGCCGTGTTTTGTTGCCCAGGTCCGGACGAAGGAAAAGGAAGGCTATTCCGCCGTTCAGCTCGGGTTTGCCGAAGGCAAGAGCAAACGGCTGACCGCGGGACAGCTCGGCCACCTGCAGAAGGCCTCCCTCCCGCCGCTCCGCTACCTGCGCGAGTTCCGGATCGACCCCGATCAGGCGCCGAAACAGGGCGACAAGATCTCCGTCGATATATTTAAAACCGGCGAAAAAGTGGACATCATCGGCAACTCCAAGGGCAAGGGGTTCCAGGGCGGGATGAAACGCCACGGATTTCACGGCGGCCCGATGAGCCACGGCGCATCCGACCGGCAGCGCTCTCCCGGATCGATCGGGTCCACCACGACCCCCGGCCGGGTTTACCGGGGCAAGCGGATGGCCGGCCATATGGGCGCCGCGCGGGTCACGTCCTCCGGATTGCGGGTGGCCCTGATCGATGCGGAACGAAACCTGCTGGGAGTCGCGGGCAGCGTCCCCGGCTCCAAAGGTAGCATCGTCATCATCCGCGAAGCGCGCAAGCAATAGGCCGCAGCCGAGACGCCAGAAGGGATGCGATAACGATGGAAGTTGAAGTCGTCAACATGAAAGGAAAAGTGGTGCGTTCGGTGGAACTGCCGGCCGCCATCTTTGAAGCTCCGGTCCGCAAGGACTTGATGCACCAGGCGCTGGTTTATCAGCAGGCGGGCGCGCATCTGGGAACGCACAAGACCAAAGGCCGCGGGGAAGTCAGCGGCGGCGGACGCAAACCGTGGAAGCAGAAGGGGACCGGACGGGCCCGCCAGGGTTCGACCCGCGCCCCCCAGTGGCGCGGCGGCGGCAAGGTCCACACCCCAAAACCGCGGGATTATTCGCTGAAGATGCCGCGCCAGATGCGCCAGGCGGCGCTGCGCTCGGCCCTTTCGGCCAAGCTGTCTGATAAGGCGGTGGTGGTGGTCGACCGGATCGCGCTCGCGAAGGTCAACACCGCGGCGATGTCGCAGGCGCTGCAGGCGGTGGCCGGTTCCGAAAGCGCTCTGGTGGTCCTTTCGGAGCGCAACGAGATCGTCGAACGCTCCACCCGCAACCTGACCCAGGCCAAGACTCTGCGCGCCGGATACCTGAACATGCGCGACCTGTTTAAATATGAAAAGGTGGTTCTGTCGCTCCCGGCCCTGGATCAGATTCGGGAATGGCTGGATCCCGGGAGGGCGGAATGACCGAGCATTTGGAAAACGTTCTGCGCCGGCCGATCATTTCGGAGAAGTCCATCCGGCTGGCCAAGGAAAACCAGTACACGTTCGAGGTCATGCCGCACGCGACCCGGATTCAGGTGAAACAGGCCGTCCTGCAGATGTTCGAAAACGTCGAGGTCAAGCAGGTGGATATCGTGATCGCCACGCCCAAAGTATCGCGCTCGCTCCGGACGCGCCGCCTGCGCACCCGCCGGGCCGCCTACAAAAAGGCGATCGTCACGCTGTCGAAGGGGACCATCCCCATCTTTGAAGGGGTGAAGGGATAATCCCATGCCGGTAAAAATATACAAACCCACCTCGCCGGGACGGCGGGGGATGACCAGCTCCACGTTCGAGGAGATCACCAAGAGCCGGCCGGAACGCTCGCTGATCGTTTCGAAGCAGAAACGCGGCGGCCGCAACAGCTACGGCAAGGTGACCGTCCGCCATCAGGGCGGCGGCAACCGCCGGCACATCCGGATGATCGATTTCAAGCGGGACAAGTTCGATATTCCCGCCAAGGTGGCGGCGATCGAATACGATCCGAACCGCTCGGCCCGGATCGCGCTCCTGAATTACGCCGACGGCGAGAAGCGCTACATCATCGCGCCGCTCGAGCTCAAGGTCGGGGATACGCTCCTCTCCGGGACGAAGGCGGAGATCCACCCGGGGAACGCCATGCCGATCTCGCAGATCCCGGTCGGCACGATGGTGCACAACATCGAGCTGCAGGAAGGCAAGGGCGGGCAGCTGGCGCGTTCCGCCGGAACCGGGGCGCAGCTCCTGGCCAAGGAAGGCCAGTACGCGCAGTTGCGCCTGCCGTCGGGCGAGATGCGCCTGATCCGCCAGACCTGCTACGCCACGATCGGCGTGGTGGGCAACGTCGACAAACGCAACATCAAGCTGGGCAAGGCCGGACGCAAACGCCATATGGGCGTGCGCCCGACCGTCCGCGGCACCGCCATGTCGCCGCGCGACCATCCGCACGGCGGCGGCGAAGGCCGCCAGCCGGCCGGCATGCCCGGTCCGAAAAGCCCGTGGGGCAAACCCACCCGCGGATATCGCACGCGCAACAACAAGAAGACCGACCGGTTTATCGTCCGGCGCCGGCCGTCCAAACGCAAGTAGGATCCGAGCCGCCGAGCTCGAGGAGAAGCAATCATGTCGCGATCGCTGAAAAAGGGCCCGTATATCGAGCCCAAGCTGCTCAAGAAGGTCGAAGCCATGAACCAGAAGGGCGAGAAAAAAGTCGTCCGCACCTGGAGCCGGGCCAGCACGATTTTTCCGCAGATGGTCGGGCACACGATCGCCGTGCACGATGGACGGCGGCATGTGCCGATTTACGTCACGGAAAACATGGTCGGCCACCGCCTGGGTGAATTCGCCCCGACCCGGACCTTCCGCGGCCACGTGACCAAGGAAGCCGTCACGGCGGTCGAGGGCGGCGCGGCAGCGCCGGCGGCGGGTGCCGGTGCGCCGGCGAAGAAGGAGGGCGGCAATGGCTGACGTCCTCGCCAAAATGCGCTATGCGCCGACCTCGGCGCAAAAAATGCGCCAGGTGATGACCGCCGTCCGCGGCCGGAAAGCGGAAGAGGCGCTCGCCTATCTGCTGGCCATGCCGCAGACCGCGGCCGCCCGGCTGGCCAAACTGCTCAAATCGGCGATTGCCAATGCGGTTCAGAACCAGGGGCTGCACAAGGAAGATCTGGTGATCGCCCGGCTGTTCGCCGATGAGGCTCCCACCCGCAAGTGGCGCCGCTTCGGCGCCCGGGGTCGGTTCAAGCCGATCCTCCGCCGGTCGTCGCATGTAACCATCGTGTTGCGCGAAAAAGAGTGATCGAGCGCTTCGGCGCCATTCATTAGGAGCAGGTATGGGTCGCAAAATCCATCCGATTGGTTTTCGTCTGGGGGTCAACAAGACCTGGGAGAGCCGCTGGTTCGCCGAGGGCAAGGAATACGCGGAGCGGCTGCACCAGGACGCCGCCATCCGCAAAATGATCATGAAGAACGCGACCGACGCGGCGATCGCGCGCGTGGAGATCGAGCGCGACCACAACCTCGTCCGGGTCTTCGTCTTCACCGCCAAGCCGGGCGTGTTCATCGGCCGCAAGGGCGCCGCGGTGAAGGAATTGCGCCAGCACCTGGAGAAGGTCACCGGCTGCAAGGTGGATCTTAAAGTCCAGGAGATCACCCAGCCGGACATGGAAGCATCCCTCGTGGCCGACAATATCGCCCGCCAGCTCGAGCGGCGCATCAGCCACAACCGCGCCATGAAGCGCGCGGTGGCCCAGGCCATGCGCCAGGGGGCGCTGGGCGTGAAGGTGATGTGCGCCGGACGGCTCTCGGGCAGCGAAATGAAGCGGACCGAATGGATGCGCGAGGGGCGCGTCCCGCTGCAATGGCTGAGGGCCAACATTGACTTCTCCCGGACCGAAGCGCTCACCACGTACGGGCGGATCGGGGTCAAGGTCTGGATTTTCAAGGGGGAAGCGCGTCCGGAGACGGAAGATAAAGTGGAAATGACGGAAGGCGCATACATTTCGGAGTAATCGGCAAAGCACGGGACCTGCCGGGTCCGCCCCCGGGCGGCTCCGCGGGGAACCGGTGATGGAGGAATATCAGCATGTTGATGCCCAAGCGCGTCAAGTGGCGCAAACAAATGCGCGGCCGGATGAGTGGCCACGAAACCCGCGGCACCGAATTGGATTTCGGCGAGTACGGTCTGCAGGCGCTCGAGCCGGGCTGGCTCACCCAGCGCCAGATCGAAGCGGCCCGCCGGGCCCTGGTGCATTCCATGAAGCGCCGCGGCAAAATCTGGGTCCGGATTTTCCCCGACAAGCCGATCACCATCAAGGCGGCGGAAACCCGGATGGGCAAAGGCAAGGGCGCCGTGGACCACTGGGTGGCGGTGGTGAAACCCGGCCGGATCATCTTCGAAGTGGGCGGCCTGCCCGAGGATGCGGCGCGCGATGCGCTGCGCCTGGCGGCCTTCAAATTCGGCCTGAAAACGAAGATGATCTCCAAGATCGAAGCCGCCGGCGCGAAGGAGTGACGGGATGACTATCAAGGAATTGCGCGCGCTGGATACGGAAGAATTGCGCGTCCGGCTGGACCAGGCCTGCAAGGAAATGATGAACATGCGTTTCCAGTTCACCATGGGCCAGCAGAACGACACCTCGCGGCTGCGGATCGCCCGCCGGAACATTGCGCGCATCCGCACCCTGCTGCGTGAGCGGGAGCTCGAGCCCGCTCCGGAAGGAAAGACCAAATGACGACCAATCCGCGCCGACGCATGATCGGAACCGTAATCGGCAACAGCATGACCAAGACGGTGGTGGTCCGCGTGGACCGCACCGTGCGCCACCCGCTCTACGGCAAGGTGGTTCACCGCAGCCAGAAGTTCCTGGCGCATGACGAACAGGGCTGCCAGAAGGGCGACCGGGTGAAGATCGTGGAGAGCAAGCCCATTTCGCGCCGCAAGCGCTGGGCGGTGGAGAGCGTCTTGGCCCACGACCGCCGGATCCACGAGGTGGCGGCCGCCGGACCCGAGACCGAAGTAACCGCCGGGGCCAAACCGGCCGCCACGCCCGCCGACAAAACCGGAGGTGGGGAATGATTCAGCAGGAATCCCGACTCGTCGTCGCCGACAACACCGGCGCGCGCGAAATCCTGGTGATGCACATTCACGGCGGATCGCGCCGCAAGACGGGCCGCATCGGGGATGTCGTCACGGCGGCCGTGAAATCCGCCGCTCCGCAGGGAACGGTCAAGAAGAGCGAAGTGGTCAAAGCTGTGATCGTCCGGACCGCCAAAGAGTACCGGCGCGACGACGGTTCCTACATCCGTTTCGACGACAACGCCGCCGTGATCCTGGATGCGGACGGGGAAAACCCGAAGGGCACGCGCATTTTCGGACCGGTGGCGAGGGAACTGCGGGAGAAGGGTTTCATGAAGATCGTCTCCCTGGCGCCCGAAGTCATCTAGAGGAGCACATCGTGGACATCAAGAAGGGCGATACCGTGGAAATTCTGACCGGGTCCGATCGCGGCAAGCGCGGGCTCGTGCTGCGCACGCTCCCCAAGGCGGAGCGGGTGGTGGTGGAGGGAATCAACCTGGCCAAGAAGCATTCCCGCGAGACCACCAAGACCGGATCCGGTTCTTCGATCAAGGGCGGCACGGTGGAATTCCCCGCCCCGATGCATGTTTCCAACGTCATGCTGGTGTGCCCCAAGTGTGAAAAGGCCACCCGCGTGACGCGCCGGCCCGGCGATGAACGCCGCGGACGCTACTGCAAATCCTGCGACAGCCCGCTGGATTACGCCGGCAAATAGGAGAAAGAAGCATGACGCATATTCTGCAGGATCGCTATCATAAAGAAGTCGTGCCCGCTCTGCAGCGCGAGTTTTCCTATTCCAACGTGATGCAGATTCCGCGGGTCCGCAAGGTGGTGCTGAACGTGGGCTGCGGCGAAGCGATCGACAACCCCAAGGCGCTCGAAGCCACGGTTGGCGACGTGACCGCCATCACCGGCCAGAAGCCGGTGGTGACCAAGGCCAAGAAGAGCGTGGCAAACTTCAAACTGCGCGAGGGGAAAGAAATCGGCGTCACGGTCACCCTGCGCGGGGAACGGATGTGGTCATTCCTCGACCGGCTGATGAACATCGCGCTCCCGCGCGTGCGCGATTTCCGCGGGGTGTCGCCGGATGCTTTCGACGGGCGCGGCAATTACACCCTCGGCCTCAAGGAACAGCTGATCTTCCCCGAGATCCAGTACGACAAGATCGACAAGGTCCGGGGATTTGAAGTGACGATTGTGACATCGGCGCAGAACGACCAGGAAGGACGCCGCCTGCTGCAGCTCATGGGAATGCCATTTCAGAAGGGATAAGACGATATGGCCAAGAAATCCATCATTATCCGCGAAACGCGGCGCAAGTATGCAGAACGGGTCCGCAATCGCTGCCGGGTATGCGGCCGGCCGCGGGGATACATGCGCAAATTCCAGTTGTGCCGGATTTGCTTCCGTGAGCGCGCACTCAGTGGAAAGATCCCCGGCGTGGTCAAATCGTCTTGGTAATCGACGGGCGATCTTGGCCCCGAGAAGGAGAGTGGTCTGATGACTGTAATTGATCCTATTGCCGATATGCTCACCCGAATCCGGAACGGCCTCATGGCCGGGCACCCGCTCGTGGCGATGCCGACTTCGAAAATGAAGACGGCCCTGGCCGGGATTCTCAAGGACGAAGGGTATATCGAAAAGTTCGAGGTGGTCACCGAGGATGCTCCGCAGGGAGTGCTGCGGGTGTATTTGAAATACATGGGCGAGCGACGGGAACGGCGGCCGGTGATCACGGGGCTCGAGCGGGTCAGCCGGCCCGGACGCCGCGTGTATGCCAGCAAGCGCGAGATCCCGCGGGTGCTTTCCGGGCTGGGTGTCACGATCGTTTCCACCCCGAAGGGGATCATGACCGGCGCCCGGGCGCGCAAACTCGGCGTGGGCGGCGAGGTGATCTGCAAGGTGTGGTAATTGCCGGCCCGGTCTTCGGACCGGACCGATGAAGGCAGAAGGAGGTTCGCGTGTCACGGATCGGTCGATTGCCGGTAAAAATCCCGGCGGGAGTCCAAATTCAAATCGAAGGAACCACCGTCAAGGTGAAGGGACCGAAAGGCGAGTTGGTCCGCACCTTCCCGGCGTTCCTGAGTTTCAGCAAGGAAGCCGATGCGCTTGAGGTTGGACGCGCGTCCGACGCCCGCACCCAGCGCGCTTCGCACGGAATGGCGCGGGCGCTGATCCATAACATGGTCGTCGGCGTGAGCCAGGGATTCCAGAAGAGCCTCCAGGTGGAGGGCGTTGGCTACCGCGCCGAATTGAAAGGCACCGATCTGGTGCTGAGCCTTGGTTTTTCCCATCCGGTGACGATCAAAGCACCGGCGGGGATTTCCTTCGGGGTCGATGAAAAGGCGCGCATCATCCTGGTCAAAGGTTATGACCGCGAACTGGTGGGCCAGATGACGGCCGATCTTCGCAAGATACGCCCTCCCGAGCCATATAAGGGAAAAGGGCTGCGGTATGTCGGCGAGAAGGTGCGCCGCAAAGCCGGGAAGGCCGGCAAGACTGCGGCGGCGAAATAATCCGTGTTCTGTCAGGATCCCGCGCCCCGGTTCGAGTTTCCCGGCTTCCGGGTCCGCGGCCGGCTTCCGCGCTTTTGGGCGGGGCAGGACGTTCGGTGATATCCAAGGATGAGGTAGGAAAATGAGTCCGAAATCACGCGAGCAAAAAGAATCAGGCGCCACATCCGGGTCCGCAAGCACGTGGCGGGTACGTCCGACCGGCCGAGAGTCTCGGTGTTCCGCAGCCTCTCGCAAATTTATGCCCAGGTCATCGACGATACCACCGGCCGGACCCTGGTGGCGGTTTCCACCGTGGATAAGGATCTGCGCGCCAAGATCGGCAAGCTGAAGAAATCGGAACAGGCCAAGGAAGTCGGCAAGGCGCTGGCCGAGCGGGCGCAGTCCAAAGGCATCAAGCAGGTGGTCTTTGACCGCGGCGGGTACCGCTATCACGGGCGCGTAAAGGCGCTGGCGGAAGCAGCCCGCGCAGCCGGTTTGCAGTTCTAGTCGGGATTAGCGCGACAGCGCGATGGAGTAGACGATGGCACGATACGATAGACGGGAAGAGGTCATCAAGCCCGAATTCGACGAGCGCGTGATCGATATCGCCCGGGTGGCCAAAGTGGTCAAGGGCGGACGCCATTTCACCTTCCGGACCGTTGTGGTGGTGGGTGACAACAAAGGGCGGGTCGGGATCGGCATCGGCAAAAGCCGGGTGGTCCCGGATGCAATCCGCAAGGGTACCGAAAAGGCCCGGCGGCTGATGCATAACGTTCCGCTCTCCAAGTCCACCATTCCGCACGAAGTGACCGGGAAGTGCGGGGGCGCGGTGGTTCTGCTCAAGCCGGCGTCGCCCGGGACGGGCGTCATCGCGGCCGGCGGCGTGCGCGCCGTCCTGGAAGCGACCGGAGTTCACGACATCCTTACCAAGTCGATGGGCTCCGCCAACGTCCTTAACGTCGTGTCGGCCACCATGGATGCGCTGGACCAGCTCAAGGATCCAAAGGTGCTGGCGGCCGTCCGCGGCAAGGACGTGCGCTACGTGATGCCGTTCTGGGAGCGAAAAGCGAATGACTGAGAAGAAGACTCCGAAAAAAACGGCCGCGCCGGAGACCGAGAAGCGGCCGGAGACCGAGAAGCGGCCGAAAACCGCGAAGCCGGAGACCGTGAAACGGCCGAAAACCGTAAAGGCGAAAGCCGCACAGCCGGCAACGGCCGGCATCCTGCGGATCACGCTCCTGCGCAGCCCGATCTCCGAAACCTACCGTCATAAGGCGACGATCCGGGCGCTCGGGCTGAGGCAGATCCGCCAGACGGTCGAACAGGCGGATACGCCGCAGCTCCGGGGGATGCTCGCGAAGGTGAACCACATGGTCAAGGTGGAAGCCGGAGCGGGCAAGGAGAAATCGTCATGAAGTTGCACGATCTTATTCCGAATGTCGGTTCCACCCACCGGCGCAAACGCGTCGCCCGGGGGATCTCGGCCGGCCAGGGCAAGACGGCCGGACGCGGCACCAAGGGCCAGGGCGCACGCCAGGGCGGGGGACCTTCTCAATATTTCCAGGGCGGCAACCTGCCGTTCTTCCGGAAGCTTCCGTTCAAGCGCGGTTTTTCCCCGTTGACCCGGGTGCGGTACCAGGAAGTCAACCTGGATCAGCTGGCGGATCTCCCGAAGGGGACCGTGGTGACCCCCGAATTGCTGATCGAGGCGGGATTGGTCCGGAACGCCGGGCAGCCGGTGGCGGTCCTCGGACGCGGGGAGATCAAGTCGGCAATCACGGTCCGGGTGCAGAAGGTCTCGGGCGGCGCCAAGACGAAGATCGAAGCGGCGGGCGGGACAATCGAAGCCTGGGAAGCCCCCAAGCCCGAGGCGGCGACGCCGGAAGCCGAAGCGCCGAAACCGGAAAAAAAGAAAGCCGTGAAAAAGGCGGCCGTTAAAAAGGCGGCCGTGAAAAAGGAAACGCGCGAGTAACATCGCAGCCGGGTGTTTTTTTTGGAGGAATCATGTCGATGCTGAGAAAGGCGATTAGTTTCCTGCGGCACCTCTGGGCGGCGGAAGACCTGCGCAACCGGGTTCTGATCAGCGTGGGTTTGCTGGTCCTCTACCGGGTGGCTGCGCACGTTCCGGTGCCGGGCGTGAACCTGGCCGCGCTGCGCGCCCTGCTGTCGACCGAGGGCAGCACCTTCCTCAATATGCTTGACATGCTTTCCGGCGGAACGATCGCGAACTTCTCCGTGATGGCCATGGGGCCGTACCCATACATCACGGCCCAGATCATCCTGCAGCTGCTGGCCCCGATCATCCCCGGCATGGAACAGCGCCAGCGCGAGGATCCGCAGGGCGCGCGCCGCTGGATGGAACGCTGGACCTATTACATCGCGGTCCCGATGGCCGCGCTGCAATCGCTTTCGCAGATCGGCATTGTGAACGCCATCAACACCAACACCGCCCAGCCCATTCTGCCGAATTTCGGCTGGAACCTGCCTTCGGTGGCCGTGATCGTCACGATGACCGCCGGAACGATGTTCTCGATCTGGCTGGGCGAATTGATCTCGGAATACGGGCTGCGCAACCAGGGCCTATCGCTGATCATCTTTGCCGGGATCGTTTCGCGCATCCCCGCCAATCTGGTCGCGATGGCAACCGGCGGCACCGTCGGCCTGACCAGCTTCGCGGTTTACCTGCTGGTGATCGTGGCGGTGATCTTCCTGATCATCATCGTCCAGCAGGGGAGGCGCAACATCCCGGTGATGTACCCCGGCCGGCGGATCGGATTCCGGCAGGCGATGCCGGTGCGGGCCAACCTGCCGCTGATGGTCAACATGGCAGGCATGATCCCGCTGATTTTCGCCGGGACCTTCATTTCCATGCCGAGCGTGGCGGCCGGCTGGATCGTCCAGGCGGTGCCGGATACGACCAACTGGCTCAACGGCGCGGCGATGAGCGTGGTGCGCTTCATGAACGGGGCCAGCGCCGGCTATTACATCATCTTCTTCGTTCTGGTGGTCGTGTTCACGTTCTTTTACACCGACGTGCAGTTCACCCAGGCCAACTTCGCCGAGAATCTGCGGCGGAGCGGCGCGCAAATCCCCGGGGTCACTTCGGGCGAGGCGACTCAAAAGTACCTCACCCGCGTGATGCGGCGGATCACCTTCCCGGGCGCGTTCTTCCTCGGGTTCGTGGCGATCCTGCCCTTCCTGGTCGGGTTGATCGTCGATTTGGGATCGCAGCGCAGCCAGCTGCTGATCACCTCTTCCGGATTGCTGATCGTGGTGGGCGTCGTCCGCGAGCTGTATTTCACCCTCGAGGCGGAATTAAAGCTGCGCGGGTACGACGAATCCCTGCTGGTGAAGTGACATGGCAGAATTAATCGTTCTCCTTGGACCACCCGGCGCGGGCAAAGGCACGCAGGCGAAAGTGCTCAGCCAGGAATTGCAGCTGGCGCACATTTCCTCGGGCGACCTGTTCCGCGACCATCTCCAGCGTAAAACTGAACTGGGGGTGCTGGCGCAGGGGTACATGACGCGCGGGGAACTGGTGCCCGACAACCTCACAATCTCCATGATCCGCGAGCGGATGGGGAAACCGGATTGCGCCAAGGGCGCCATCCTCGACGGTTTTCCGCGGACGGTGCCGCAAGCCGAAGCCCTGGACCAGTTCCTGGCGGATTCAAAACTGGGGACGGTCCGCAAGGCGCCCTACATCAAGGTGGACGCGCAGGTGCTGGTGGACAGGCTGAGCGGACGCTGGTCGTGCCGCGCCGGCGGGCATGTGTTTCACGAGAAGTTCAATCCGCCCAAGGCCGCGGGTAAATGCGACGTGGACGGTTCGGAGCTGTACCAGCGCGAAGACGACAAGGCGGAGACTGTTAAGAACCGGATCCGCGTGTATTTCGAACAAACCACCCCGCTGATCGAGTATTACCGCCGCAAGGGTGTGCTGGCGGAGATCGACGGAGCCAAGCCGATCGACGACGTGACCAAGGAACTCCTGGCCGCGGTCCGGTAGGGGAGGATCATGTCTCCGTCGCGCGGCATCACGCTGAAATCGAACCGGGAACTGGCGATCATGCGCGAAGCCGGCCGGGTGAACGCCCTGGCGCTCGAAGCGGCGAAAGCGGCCATCCGCCCGGGTGCGACGACCGCCGACGTGGATGCGGCGGCCGCGGCAGTCATTAAAAAGATGGGCGCCAAACCCGCCTTCCTGGGATATGGATCGCCTCCCTACCCGGCGGTGATCTGCATCTCGGTGAATGAGGAACTGGTGCACGGAATCCCAGGGAAGCGGCGGATCCGCGAAGGGGATCTGGTCAGCGTGGATTGCGGATCGGTCTTCGACGGGTACGTGGGCGACTCGGCTTTTTCGATCGCCGTGGGCGAGCCGGACGACCTCACCCGGCGGCTGCTGGAGACGACCGAAGCGGCGCTGGAAGCGGTCATCGCGGAGATGCATGTCGGGAACAAAACCGGCGACCTTGCGGCGGCCATGCAGCGGGTGGTGGACGCGGCGGGGTTCCACCTCGTGCGCAATTACACCAGCCACGGCGTGGGGCGGGCGATGCACGAGGAACCGTCTGTGCCGAATTATATGAAGCCCGGCACGGGCGCCGTGCTGCGGACCGGCATGGTGATCGCGCTGGAACCGATGGTGATCGCCGGGACACCCGAAACCCGGGTGCTGGCCGACGAGTGGACGGTCGTTTCCGCCGACGGATCGCGGACGGCTCATTTTGAACACACCGTCGCGGTGACGGACGGGGAGCCGCTGATCCTTACTTTGCCGTAATCCCATGCGGGCGGTCCCCGGCTTAACTCACGCCGGGGCAGGCTTTTCGGAATTCAGGGCCGCCGGTATAATCCAGTGTTTGGCTCAAGCAGGAAAAAGGAGTGCAGGCAACATGAAAGTGACATCTTCCGTACGCAAACGCTGCCCGAAATGCAAAGTGGTCCGCCGGTCGGGCAAGGTCTACATCATTTGCGATAATCCGAAGCACAAGCAGAGGCAGGGATAACCATGGCTCGTATCGAAGGCGTCGATTTGCCCCGTGAGAAACGGGTCGAAGTGGGCCTGACCTACATTTACGGAATCGGCCCCGTCCTCTCGAAGCGCATCCTGCAGGCGACCAAGGTCAGTCCGGACACCCGGATCAAGGATCTGACGGAAGCCGAGGTGACCGCGCTCCGGGAATACATCGGCAAACACTTCACGGTGGAGGGAGATCTGCGCCGGGAAGTCCAGATGAACATCAAGCGGCTGGTGGAAATCGGCTGCTACCGCGGCCTGCGCCACCGCCGGAATCTCCCGGTGCGCGGACAGCGGACGAAGACGAATTCGCGGACCCGCAAGGGCCCGAAGAAAACCGTCGCCGGGCGCGGCCGCCGGCGCGGGGCCAAGAAGAAATAGTAGGGGCGCAGCGACGCTGCGCCCGTACAAGTTTGCCGCGCCGGAAATCCAATGGGGATCCTTCCCCTCCCGCGGCTGGGCGGATTTCCATCGCGCGGTTTTTATCCGGAAGTATCGGTTCGATTATGGCAGTGAGGGAATATGGCAGGAACAGGACCAACTCGTGCACCACGTGCCACAAGCAAGAAGGGAAAGCGGACGGTCGCCTACGGACAGGCGCATGTCTTTGCCTCCTTCAACAACACCATCGTCACGGTGACGGACAGCCAGGGCAACACCGTCGCCTGGGCCAGCGCAGGGACCTCGGGTTTCAAGGGATCCCGCAAGAGCACGCCCTTCGCGGCCCGGATGGCCGCCCAGCAGGCTGCCAAAGTCGCGCAGGAGATGGGGATGCAGGAGCTCGACATCTACATCAACGGGCCGGGACCGGGGCGGGAAGCCGCCATCCGCGCCATCCAGGGGGCGGGGCTGAAAGTCCGCTCCATCCGGGATGTCACTCCCGTACCGCATAACGGCTGCCGCCCGCCGAAACGGCGCCGGGTGTAATCCACCAATATCGGGCCGGTGCCCCTGCGCAGCGGGAGCTGCCGGCCGAGGAAGGAAACAAGTATGTCGAAGAGAATAGGACCGGCCTGCAAATTATGCCGGCGTGAAGGCGATAAACTTTTCCTGAAGGGCGCGCGCTGCCTGAGCGAAAAATGCGCGTTCGACCGGCGGGCTTTTGCGCCGGGCGCGCACGGCAAGGATGCGCAGTTCAAACGGCAGCGGCTTTCCGACTACGCCCGCCAGTTGCGCGAGAAGCAAAAGGCGCGCCGGGTGTACGGCATCCTCGAAGCCCAGTTCCGCCGCTATTACACGGAAGCCCTGAAGAAACGCGGCATGACCGGGTTGAACCTGCTGCAGCTCCTCGAGAGCCGGCTGGACAACGTCGTCTACCGGATGGGTTTTGCCGAGAGCCGGGCCAAGGCGCGGGTGCTGGTGACCCATGGTCACTTCAACGTCAACGGCCGCCGGACCGACGTTCCTTCGTACGTGCTCCGGCCGGGCGATAAGATCGAAGTCCGCGCGGTTTCGCGCACCCGGACGTACTTCAAAGGCCTGGCGGAAACGGTCGAAGGCCGGGCCAGCCCGACCTGGATCAACCGGGACCTGGACACGCTTTCCGGCGGGATCGCCAAGCTGCCGGAGCGTCATGAACTCTCGGACATCCGCCTGAACGAACAACTGATCGTCGAGTTTTACTCGCGATAACGTCATGGGCCGGCCCCGGCGCGGAAGATTTCCGCGCGAGGGATGCCGGCCGTGGTTCGAACACCCGGCGCGCGGTCCCACAGGGTGCGCCGGAGGAGAGAATCGACGTGAGCATATCTACCAACATGGTCATGCCCAAGATCGAGCGCGACGCCGTGGCGCAGAACTACGCCCGTTTCGTGCTGAGCCCGCTGGAAAGCGGATACGGGATCACGCTCGGCAATGCACTGCGCCGGGTGCTGCTCTCCTCGCTGGAGGGCGCCACCGTCACCTCGGTGCGGATTTCCGACGTTTCGCACGAGTTTTCCAGCATTCCAGGGATCAAGGAGGACGTCACCCAGCTCCTCCTGCAGGTAAAGCAAATGCGGCTGCGGATGGTTTCCGGCGAGACCGCGCGGATGCGCCTCGAAATAAGCGGCGAGGGCACCGTCACGGCGGCCGACGTGGTTCCGCCTCCGGAAGTGGAGATCGTAAACCCGGACTTGTACCTGTTTACGGTCGACGATCCGAAGACCAAGCTGGACATGGAATTCACGGTCCAGAAGGGGCGCGGATATTCGCCCTCCGACGAGCGCGGGCGGATGCCGATCGGCGAACTGCCGGTGGACGCGATCTTCTCGCCCGTAAAGCGGGTGAATTTCGACGTCGAGCGCGCGCGGGTCGGGCAGGACACCAACTACGACCGCCTGGTCATCGAAGTCTGGACCGACGGAACAATCCGCCCGGAAGAGGCGCTCAGCCAGAGCGCGCGGATCCTGATCGCCCACCTGCGCGACCTGGCGGGCGTGAGCGAGGAAAGCCTGACCATCGGGACGAGCGAGGCGGTCGCGCCGAAGATCTCGAGCGAAGTCCTCGAGACGCCGATTGAACAGCTCGACCTTTCGGTGCGCGTGTTCAACTCGCTCAAGCGGACCGGGATCACCACCGTCGGCGAGGTTTTGGAACTCCTGAACAAGGGCGAGGACGCCGTGCTTTCGATCCGCAACTTCGGCGAAAAGAGCCTCGATGAACTTCGGGAGAAATTGCGCGAGAAGGGCTTCCTGCGCGGTCCGGAATCGGAAACCGCGGAAGCGACCCACGAAACAGAGACGGAGTAGTCAGCCATGCGACACCAGATAGCCGGAAAAAAATTGGGGCGCTCCACCGGGCAACGCAACGCGCTGCGGCGGACCCTGATCAACCAATTCATCGAGCACGAACGGATCCACACGACGCGCGCCAAGGCGGTGGCGGTGCGCAGCGCGGTGGAAAAGCTGGTCACCCTTGCCAAACTGGGGATCAAAGCGGGCGACGCGAAGATGGTCCATGCCCGCAGAGTGGCGGCGTCCCGCCTGGGCAACGCCGCCGCCGTCAAACGCCTGTTCGACGAAATCGCACCGCGCTACGAGAAGACCGCCGGCGGCTACACCCGCATCATGCGGCTGGGCATGCGCAAGGGCGACGCGGCGGAAATGGTGCTGCTGGAGTTCGTCGAATAGTTTTGCGGGCTGGCCCCCGGGTTCGGGAGGGGGAAGATGGCACGTTACCAGGCAACGATCGCATACGATGGAACCGCCTTCCGGGGGTTCCAGGCGCAGCCGGGCTTCCGGACCGTGGAAGGCGAATTGCGGTCGGCGCTCGGGACACTCGGCCGGCGGGATGAACCGCTTCTGGCCGGCGGGCGCACCGATGCCGGAGTGCATGCCGCGGGGCAGGTGATCGCGTTCGACCTCGCGTGGGCGCATCCGGCCGGGGAATTGCAGCGGGCGTTGAACGCGCTGCTCCCCGACGACATCGCCTGCCCGGAGCTGCGAAGCGCGGCCGACGATTTCCATCCGCGCTACCATGCGCTCAAGCGGTGCTACCGCTACCGCGTGATCACGGCGCCCTGGCCGGACCCGCTGCGGGAACGGTACGCGCTGCGGGTATGGCCCGCGCCGGACGTGGATGCCATGGCCGGGGCGGCGCGCGATCTTCCGGGGAAAAGAGATTTCGGCGCCTTCGGCAGCGCCCCGCGGGAAGGTTCGCACACCGTGCGGACGGTCCTGCGGGCGGAGTGGCTGCGGAAGGACGAGGACCTGGAATTTTGGATCGAAGCGGACGCATTTTTGTTCCGCATGGTGCGCACGATAACGGGGACCCTGTTGCAGGTGGGGAGCGGGCGATACAGCGGCGAAGCATTTCACGCCCTGCTCGCAACTCCGTTTCCCGCGTCGCGAGGGCAGGGGAAGGCGGCTCCGCCCGCGCCGGCACACGGGTTGTGCCTGATGCAGATCGAGTATCCCGGCGGCGGGTCATAACACTCCCGCCACCCAAAAAGTAAGTTCGTGGAGAAAAACGACGTGGAAAAGACATACATCCCGAAAGCAGCCGATATCAAGCGGGAGTGGTTCGTGATCGACGCCGACGGCGAGGTTCTGGGCCGTCTGGCGAGCAAGGTGGCCGCGGTGCTGCTCGGCAAACACAAGCCGACCTTCACTCCGGGAGTGGAAGCCGGCGACGGCGTGATCGTCGTCAATGCCACCAAGATCCGTGTCACCGGGAAGAAACTCACGGATAAGATTTACTACCACCATTCCGGGTATCCGGGCGGCATGAAGAGCGTGTCGCTTAAGGATCAGCTGGCCAAGCATCCGGACCGGGTGATCCGCGCGGCGGTTTGGGGCATGCTCCCCCACAACAAACGCGGGAAATCCATCATCAAATGGCTCAAGGTGTACGCGGGAGCCGAGCACAAACAGGAAAGCCAGCAACCCAAGGTTCTGGCGTAAGGAAAGGATCGATCGATGGCAGCCAAATATTTCGAAGGCGTCGGAAGGCGCAAGGAAAGCACCGCGAGAGTCCGGATCGTACCGGAAGCCGGGGCGCTGATCGTGAACGGGAAAGCGGCCAAGGATTACTTCACCCGCGTGGGCGATCTCGAACTGGCCTTTTCGGCCCTGCGCGTGGTCGGCCGGGAAGAGACCATGTCGGTCAGCGCGAGGGTGTCCGGCGGCGGCGTGACCGGACAAACCGGTGCGGTAATGCAGGGCGTGGCGCGGGCCCTGGTGAAGATGGATGAAACTCTTCGCCCGGTGCTGCGCAAGGAAGGCCTGCTTACCCGCGACGACCGGATGAAGGAACGCAAAAAGCCGGGCCTCAAGCGGGCTCGCAAGGCGCCCACCTACACCAAGCGGTAATCCTTCACCGCAGGGCGTTTTCCTGTCGATTTTTCACGAGCCGGGGTACACTTGCCCCGGCTCATTCTTTAAACCCTTTTACCGCAAAGCCTGCCCCAGTTGGGGTAGTCCGGGGACGCAAAGGGCGCAAAGATTTTATATTATCCATCCCATCTCTCCTCCCCCCAGCCCGAGCACGGCTCGGGCCGTCCCCCTCCTCCCTTCCCGTATTACGGGAAGGGAGGAGGGGATAGGGGAGGTGGGATGGGATGGCAATCGACATGAATCCTTTGCGCTCTTCGCGTCTTTGCGGTGAAATGGTTTTTGGAGGTGTTCAAATGGCTGCCAACATCACCATCGTCGGACTCGGACCGGGCGGGGCGGGAATGCTCACCCAGGAGGCGCGGGAAGCTTTATTTGCGGCGCACGAGGTATGGGTCCGCACCGCGCGCCACCCGGCTGTCGACGAATTGCCGGGGCTCCCCTGGAAACCGATGGATTCCTTCTACGAGCAGGCGGACGATTTTTCCGACGTGTACAAGGCGATCGCGGCCGAAATCCTGCGCCTTGCGGAACGGCCGGAGGGCGTGTGCTACGCCGTCCCCGGCAGCCCGCGGGTGGGTGAATCCACCGTGCCGCAGATCCTGGCCGGTGCGGAAAAGCGCGGTCTTGCGGCGCGGATCGTGGAGGGGCTTTCGTTCATCGAACCGGCCCTCGGGGCGCTGGGCGTGGACGCGCTGGACGGGCTGTATGTTTCCGATGCGGCCGAGCTTGCCGCGCGGC
Organism: uncultured Chloroflexia bacterium; assembly: GCA_963724345.1. Classification (GTDB taxonomy): domain Bacteria; phylum Chloroflexota; class Anaerolineae; order Anaerolineales; family RBG-16-64-43; genus JAFGKK01. The sequence continues at coordinate 243,375 of CAVRUI010000003.1, forward strand.
ATCATCCGCCCTTCCCGCCCTCGGCGCACGCGCTGGTGGCGCAATTGTATTCGCGGACGCTGGCCGGCGAGGTCAAGCTGACGCTGATGAACCAGTATCCGGAGGAGCATCCGGTGCGGCTTATTCATGCCGCGGGGACGCAGGGGCAGTTGGTGGAGGCTATCCCGCTGTATGAAATTGACCGCAGCGAGCGGACCGCCCATCTGACGACGCTGTATGTCCCGCCGCTCCCCGGGGCGCTCGAGGAATTCCAGGAGACGATCGCCCACCTGCGCGCGCCGGAAGGCTGCCCGTGGGACCGGGAGCAGACCCACCTTACGATCCGCGGCAATCTGCTCGAGGAAGCCTACGAAGTCCTTGAAGCGCTGGACCGCGAGGACCCGCGCGGGCTGACCGAGGAACTCGGCGACCTGCTGCTGCAGATCCTCCTGCACGCGCAGATCGCGACCGAGGCGGGGGATTTCCGGATGGCGGACGTGGTCGCCGGAATCGACGAGAAGATTCACCGCCGGCACCCGCACGTGTTTGGAGATCAACGGGTGGATGGCGTCGGGCAGGTGCTTGCGAACTGGGAAGCAGATCAAAGCCGAGGAGCGCAACGGGAAGGAAACGGGCGGGAAGGGGTTGTTCGACGGCGTGCCGCTGGCGCTGCCGGCGCTCGAGCAGGCCGTCAGCCTGCAGAAGCGCGCGGCGCGGGTCGGGTTCGACTGGCCGGCGATCGAGGGCGTAAAAGCCAAAGTCGCCGAAGAGCTCGCGGAGCTGGAAGCCGCCGCGGACGAACGGGAACGGGAACATGAACTGGGCGACGTATTCTTCGCGGTCGTGAACCTGGCGCGCTGGCTGAAGGTGGACGCGGAATTGGCGCTGCGCAAATCCAACGCGCGCTTCCGCAAGCGCTTCGGGCTTGTGGAGGCGGGCGCGGCCCGGCTCGGCAAGGCGATTAAGGATATGACGCTGGAAGAAATGGACGCGCTATGGGAAGAGGCGAAGAAAAAAGAATAAACCCTTTACCGCAAAGAACGCCAAGGGCGCAAAGAGAGCGCCAAGTATTTTAATAAACCCCTTTTTCTTTCCTTGGCGTGTTCTTAGCGACCTTTGCGGCCTTTGCGGTAAAAGGATTTGATCTTAAGCCAATAACTGGTACGCCGCATCCACCCTCAGAATCCCGGCCCCAAAACTATTATTGGGAACAACGGAAAGCGAATCCCCGCCGCACAGACAGGGAGTGCCCTGCTTCTGCATGACCGCGCAGGCCTGGCCGACCGTCACCGGAAGCGCCGAACGGCGCAGGATGTCTTCGGTGCGGTCGATATCCCCGATGAGTTCGGGAAACGCCGACCACAGCAGCGCCACCGCGCCGGTCACATGCGGGGCGGAGATGGAGGTTCCGGCCGAGATCGTATATTTTCCGCCGGGAATGCTGGAGCGGACCAGCCAGCCGGGTGCGGCGATATCCGGTTTGAGGATTCCGCCCGCCGGGCCGCGGCTGGAAAAGAAAGCCAGGCCGCCGCCCTTCTCGCTGGCCCCGACGGTGAAGACGTCGCCGGAGTTGGCGGGCGGATCGACGGCGGTGGCACAGGCCGGGCCGTCGTTTCCGGCGGCGGCGACCATCATGATCCCCGCCGCGTGCAGGATGTGGAAGGCCGGGGCGAGCGTAGCCGCGCCGCAGCCTTCGCGTTCGGGGCAGCCCCAGGAATTATTGATCACATGCGGGGCGAGTTCGGGCCGGCCGTCGCGGAATGGGTCGCCTCCGAGCGGGAAGGGCGCCAGGAAAAATTCCATGCACGAGAGATAGGCCCCGGGATTGCCGATCCCGTAGCGCATGTTGCGGCAGGCGATCCATTTCGCGCCGGGCGCCATCCCGATCCGGTTTTCGGTTCCGTCTTCCCCCACGACCGTCCCCAGCGTATAGGTTCCGTGCCCGACGTCATCCCACGGCGCGGAGGTGTTATCCCACGGATCGTACCAGTTGTAATCGTGCGAGGCCGCGCCCTCGGACAGGCCGCGGTATTTGGATCGCAGGGCCGGATGGGTCCAATCCACGCCGGTATCCGCTCCCGCCACGACGATCCCGCTCCCGTCCACGCCCTGTTCCCAGACCGCCGGCGCGCCGACGGCGGCGATGTTCCATTCCACTCCGTTCCCCGTGAGGGGGAGGGCCAGCAGATCCATGGTCTCGTTGTAGTTGAGCATCCGGACATTCGGATTGCGCAGCACTTCGCGCACTTCCGGGCGGCCGGCGAAGCGCGCCATCAGATCGGCGCGCCCGCGGACCTCGATCATGTTGATCAGGTAATGCGGACGGTACTCCAGGCCCAGCCGGTCGAGTTCGGCCCGGAGAGGAGCCTGAACCCGTTCCGCGGTGGCGGTCAGGGACTGGTAGATGAAGGCGATCCGCTGCGTGCGGTCGGGGATCGATTGCGCGGCCGATACATCGGCTTGTTCGCGGAACACGATCAGGAATCCGTCTTCGGTGAAACCGGGATGCCCCCATCCGGCGTATCCAACCGACGAGCCGGCCAGGGCGATGACGGCGAAGGCGGCGGTCACCGATATCCGCAATGAAGCGGATTGGAGTTTGGCGAACACTTTGGATGCGATCCGGACGGCGGCGAAGATCACGCCGAGCAGGAATACCAAGCCGAGGCTTTCCAGCGCGGCCGGATGCGGGAGGGAAAATTCCATCCGCCCATCCACCCAGGCGGGGAAACCGAACTCGAAGGCCGTGTGAACCAGGATCGCCCCCCACAAGGACCCCCGCACGGCAAGTTCGGTGGCCAGCAGGCCGACGGCGATGGTGTTGAACAGACGGAAAATGGAAAGCCAGTCGCCAAGCGGGAGCATGTATCCGGTTTGCATCGCCAGACCGATCAGGATCCCCATCAGGAAGCCCAGCCGGGGCCGGCCGGTGGCGCGCACCAGAAGCGCCGTAATAATCCCGCGCAGAAGAAGTTCCTCGCCGGCACCGTAGGAAAGCGCCTGGACGGAGGCCGCAAGTGTGTCCCCGATCGAACCCAATGCCCCGAAAATCATCCATGGGAGAAGCAGGAGGATCGCGGCGCCGGCGGCCAGTAGCAGTGTGGACGCATCCGGTTTGCCGAGCCCGGCGGGAGCAGAGCGCTCGAGCGGGCGGAATACAATCCCAAGCGCGACCACAGCCAGCAGAAGGCGGATTACGGAAGGGATGATGGAATGCTCCGGAAATGGCAATCCGGCCAGCGCCCATCCGAGCAAATAAAATGCGGTCACAACCAGGCCGCCGGTTACGGCATGCAGGATTTTCCCGCCCGGACGTTTGCGGGTTGCCCACCACACCGGGAGGAAGACCGCGCCTTGCAGGAGAAAGGATAAGAGGGAAATGAACAACCCGATGACCGGTTGGGGCAGGTTTCCGGCCCGGGGAACCAGGCTGAAGTAGGAAAAGCTTTCGGGAATATATTCGAACAGCCGCATGCCTCCCGCAAGCGCGAGCACCGGCGTGAGGGCCAGCCAACCCGAGAGCAGGATTCCAAGCAGGATCGAAATTGCGAGCCGGCCTCCGGAAAATTTTGGCAATGCGGGTTGATCTTGGACAGTCATATCCTTCTCATCCTGCTTTCTGGGCCGCGGCCTGGACTTGCATTCGCGTCCGCAAATGACGGCGTTACCGCCGGTGATCACAATGGTTTGAACTTACCATATTCCAGGGATCAAACGATAACGGGAATGCTGCACATATTCCGCATACCCCGGCAGTTTTTCCTGCAGAAGATCATCTTCCAATTTCGTGCGGAGAATGTACAACCCCGCGCTGGCAGCGGCCGGGATCAGTGCCCAGAGTGAACCCAGCATGACCGGAACGGCCAGGAATTGCGAAATCATCCCAAGATAACCCGGATGCCGGATAAAACGATACGGTCCTCCGGCGGCGACCGTCTGTCCCCGGTCGAATTGAAGCCGGATGGCGGATGAGAAAAAATCATTCGCCGCCATTGCCCATCCGGTGAAGAAGAAGCCCGCGATCAAGATGCAGAGTGCGGCCAGGGAAATTCCGGACGGAATAAGCGGGGACCATCGCAGGCGGTAATCCAATCCCGACAGAGGAAGCATCACCAGCAACAGGTTGATGTTGGCAAGCTGCGTGATGGGCAAATCCCATTTAATGGTCGACGGGGGTATCAAAAGCCGTTCTCGCGCCAATCCCGGGTGGCGCAGCGTAAGCCAAAGGTTGGTGGCAAGCATTCCGCCGACGAATACGATAATCAAAGCCCAGCTCATGGGCCATTGCAGGGTGCCGGCCGGAAGGAAGAGCAACAGCGCCAGGAGGAGGGACTGAAGGACCGCCTGTATAACGGCGCGCCGGATGAGGATGCTCTTATCATCGGATGAAGCGGCGGGATCGGAAATGGTCTTCATAAGGCGCCTTTTTAGGGGAATGGGATTAAGGTTCCTTTTTTTAAGAAATTCCAATTCTTATGATGGATCATGGAATCCACCGGGTCAGCGCGGTTCGATGTGCGCGTCGCGGAGTTCCAGGTCCGGGCGGTTGACTTCGATCCAATGCAGCGCGGATTGCAGCACCCGTTCATTGTGCGCCGGATCGTTGCTGACCACGACGCAGGCGACGGTGGCGCCGTCACGGGCATCCAGGCGGGCGATCTCCGCCACCGCGAGCCCGAACCGGCTTTTAAGTTTGGCCAGCAGCGGCTGGATCCGGCCGCGTTTTTCCTTGAGCGATACGCTACCGGGAATCTCCAATTCCAGGACGCAGGCGGTGATGTGCATGGGGAGATTCTTCCACCGCTTGGGTGGAGGGTCAAGCCGCCGGAGAGAAGGCCCGGCCGGCGGCGGAAGGGGTGCCGCATTCGGTATAATGTCAGGCGCGTCCAGGCGAAAACCCATTGACGGCAGGGTGGGTAAGGTTCCCTGCGCCGGGCAACGCGGCAGGAGGAACATGCAACCCAATTCGAATGAAATGGCAGGCGGGAAACCCGCGCCGGATCAGGATGTCATCATCCTCGGAACCGGGCCTGCGGGGCTGGCGGCGGCGGTGTATGCGGCGCGCGCCGAGCGCCGCCCACTGGTCTTGGCCGGCCCGGAACCGGGCGGACAGGTTTCGTTGACCTACACGATCGAAAATTATCCGGGATTCCCGGAAGGGGTCCAGGGTCCGGATCTGTATGAACTGTTTCAGAAACAGGCGGAACGTTTTGGCGCGATCGTGGATTATTCGTCCGCGACGGCCGTCGATCTGAAATCATCCCCCTTCCGCATCAGCGCCGATTCGGGCGAATACCGAGCCAAGGCGCTGATCGTGACGACCGGGGCAAGCCCGCGCAAGCTGGGAATCCCCGGAGAGGAATTGCTGCGCGGAAAGGGGGTCTCCTACTGCGCCACCTGCGACGGAGCCTTCTTCCGCAACCGCAACGTGATGGTGGTCGGCGGCGGCGACAGCGCGCTCGAGGAGGGCCTGTTCCTGACGCGCTTCGCCTCGCAGGTCACGATCGTCCACCGCCGGAGCGAACTGCGCGCCGGCAGGATCCTGCGGGACCGGGCGGAACAGAATCCGAAGGTCCGGTTTCTCCTGGAGACGGTCGTGGAGGAAATCCGCGGGCCCGACGCCGTAAAAAGCGCGGTGGTGCGCCATGTTTCCAGCGGAAAGACCGACGTGCTTCCGATGGACGGGATATTCATATTCATCGGCCACGATCCGAACACGTCGCTGTTCCAAGGGCTTTTGGATATGGATGAAAAAGGATACCTGCGCGTCGATGACCGGATGCGCACGAGCGTCCCGGGCGTATTCGCGGCCGGCGAGGCGGCCGACCCGACCTTCCGGCAAGTGGCCACATCCGCCGGGATGGGCGTCGCGGCGGCGATCTCCGCCGAACGCTGGCTGGCCGAGCAAGAATCCACGAAGGACACGAAGAAGACCTGAAGAATAAGAAGAAAAAGAATCAGGAATTCTTCGTGATCTTCTGATTTCCCTTCGTGCTCCTTCGTGGAGCAAAAAACAGCCCCTTGACAGCCCTGCCGGACTGTGCTATCCTTTGACCTCGTAGGATACCAGTTGGTTCACGTTGGAAGCAGTAACGACAGTGGCTCACGGTAAATCCGTGAGCCACTTTTTGTTCTAGTCTTTCCGATGGAACAGATTGTCGTCCTAACACAGTTCTCTTTGCCAAAAGGAGGCAAATACAATGTCTGAGCGTATCACCGGCACGGTCAAGTGGTTCAACGGCGGGAAAGGCTATGGCTTCATTTCCCGGGAAGGCGGCGAAGATGTGTTCGTTCACTTCTCCGCTATTCAAGGCGAAGGCTATCGGAACCTTGAAGAAGGCCAGAAGGTCGAATTCTCCGTTGAAAAAGGACCCAAGGGTTTGCAGGCTTCCAACGTCGTTGTGGTTAAGTAATCACACCCTGTCACCCAAAAACGCCCCGGCATCCGCCGGGGCGTTTTTTTATTAATTCGGAGAGGTCAAAAATATTTGCCACAGAAGGCACAAAAAACACAAAAAAATTCTCAGCCATTATTTTGTGCGCTTTATGCCTTTTGCGGATACAGGTTTTCTTTAGCGCATTATCATGCATGATTACTGGCAATCGATCAATACCGCGGCAACGCCCGGGTCGGCGCGCAGGCTGTAGGCGTCCAATCCGCCGCGCAAATGCATCACCTTTTTAAAACCCCTCGCGGTCAGGTACATCACCGCGTGCAGGCTGCGGATTCCATGGTGGCAGTAGATCAGGATCTCTTCGTCCGGGTCGAGCGTTTTGCTCCATTCGGCGATCTGAGCAGCGGGATGCAGCTCGGCGCCGGGCAGGCGGCACAACGCGAATTCCTCGGGATTGCGCACGTCGATCAGGCGCGGCAACCGGCCCTGCGCGATCCGATCGCGCAGCTGTTCGGGGGTTAGGTCGTAAAAGAGTTCTTCAGGCACCGAAGACCTGCAATGGGATGGGGGTGAATATCAGCACAAAGAGGATCAGCCCGGTCCAGGCCAGGATACGATGACGGAGATCGAGCGGCGTGACGGTATCCAGCGGTTCGGCATGCCCCCGGCCAAGGAAGAAAATCAGGATCACCCAGAGAAACCAGCCCGGCCAGAATAAGCCGAGGATGACCATCCCGAAAATAATCCAGGGGAGAACCCGGCCGGCCCGGTCGCCGAGGAGGACGTAAAGCAGATGGCCGCCGTCGAGCTGACCGGCAGGGATAAGGTTCAATCCGGTGATCATGAGACCCGCCCAGGCGCCGAAGGCCAGCGGGTGGATGATGACATCCACGCCCTCCATCGGGAACGGAAAACCCGCGAAGAACGAACGCAGATAAAAGAGTACGGGCAGGGTGTCGAAGTGCGCCGGCGCCGGGAGCATCCGCCCGAACACCGCCAGCTTGGCCAGGATGTAGATGATCGAATTGCCTTCGATGGAAAATTGTTCGCAAGCGCCGAGCGCCGCGGGCAGCGCCTCGACCCTGGACATCGCCAGGCCGATCACGAGCAGCGGCAGGCCGACCAGGAAGCCGGTCAGCGGTCCGGCGATCCCGATCTCGGCCAGCACGTTCCGGTTGCGGGGAGGTTCCTGCATCGAGATCACCGCCCCGAGCGTGCCGAACGGACTGATCAGAGGGAGCGGGATGAAAAACGGCAGGGTGACGCGCGTTTTATTTTTCCGGCCCGCCAGGTAATGCCCGAATTCGTGCGTCCCGAGGACGGCCAGAAAACTCAACGCGAACGGAAGACCGGCGGCGAGGTTGCCAAAACTCTGCCGGGAGAGGATGACGATTATCCTCCATTGATAGGCCAGGCTTTCGGCCAGCCCGGTCGGGGTCTCGCAGGGAAGGGCCGAAGCGGGCACGGAGTTGACGGCCGCGGAAAAAATCACACTCCCGAGCGTGAGAAGGAAGAGGAGGAGGTTGATGCGCGGGTTGTTGCCTCCCGGCCGGGAGAGCTCCTTCACCAGGAGGATTTCCTGGCGGCCGTCCGCCTCCCGCAGAAGCGCCGTAAGGCCGAGCGGCTTCACGGCGTCGGCCAGCTGTCCGTAGGCCTCGGCGCTGTCGAGGGTGAGCCGCCCGCGCGCGCGGAATATGAAACTCTGTTTCGGCCCGCCCAGCATCGTTTCTTCGACCGCCATCACGCGCCCGACGATGCGGGAAAGGTTTTCGAAATCGGTTGAGGAGTTCATGCATCATCCGGGATCCGGAGCGGGAAGAAACCTGATCCGCCGCCGGAAAAATATCCCGGGACGTTCCTGCTGCCTCCCGGGATATGGGCGCATTCTATCATGCGGGGGTAGGGGGTTCAATCCGGGCATCCGCCAGTTCCAGCGTTTGCTCCCGTTCGAGAGGCAGCACGCCGAAGCCGAATCCTTTTTCCGGCGAGGCGACCGCGAACTGGTTGTCGATCCATAGCACGAGGCCGAGCGGGGGATGCGGCGGATTCGCCGAACGCAACGTTTCCTTGCCGTCGACGAGGAACCGGACCGCGGATGCAGTCCATTCGATGACATACTCGTGCCACGCGGAAGGGTCGATTTCTAGGATGCGTTCTTCCGCCCGGAATAAACGGCGTGCCTGCCGGAATGCCCACCGCCGCGTGAAGGGGATCGCGGCAAGCAGAGCTCCGCCGGCCGCGACCGGCGCGAGCAGCAGCGGAGGGAGCCGCCGGAAGGAAAGCGTCTGCGCCTTCCAGCCCGAACCGGGAACTCCTTCGGCCAGCGAAAGATCATGCGGCGGTGAGCCGTAAAAGAACCAGGCGCACTGCGGCGCGGCGGGGAGTTTCCGCGCGGCGCCGCCCATCCCGAGCGAAAGGGAAAACGGATCGTTCCAGAATCCAAAGCCAAACGTCCCGCGCGGATCGGGGATCGAGGTGCGCGCGCGCACGGAGAAGCGCAGCGGCGCCTTCCAGCGGAACCGCGGGCGCGCCAGATTCTGCGTATCGTCCAATTGCGCATCCGCATAAGTCTGAACCGGGGGAAGGCGCAGGCCGGCGCGGTCGATCAGCGGCGGGGTTCCGGTTGCGGGTGCAGAACGCGGCGGGGCGTTTTCCGCCGGGCGCTCCACGCGCCCGCCTCCGATTTCCCAAGGAAGCAGTCCGGCATCGCCGGGCATCAAGCAGGGTTGGGGAGGATGGGTCTGTGGCATAAGGCGTAGTATTAATTTCCATCGGCCGCGGGACGCAATCCCATTCCCAAACCGGCAATGGTCTATGGTCCGTCGTCCATGGTCCCTTCCCATCGAGTATAATCCAGACTCTCGGAGGATGACCCATGGAAATCGTGTGGTACGGCCTTTCCTGTTTCCGGATGATGGAACGCGGCATGGCGTCGGTGGTGATCGATCCGTTCGACGACAGCGTCGGATACGACGCCTTGCGGCTCAAGGCGGATATCGTCTGCATCTCGCACGACTCTCCGGGCCACAACTGCGTGGATTCGGTCAAGGGCGAGAAACGCGTCATCCGCGGTCCGGGCGAATTCGAAATCGGCGGCGTGTTCATCACGGGGATTTCCACCCGCCATGCGCCGGACGACGTTTCCGGGAAGAAGAAAAAGCCCGAAGCGAAGGACGCCAACACGCTCTACCTGGTGGATTTCAACGGACTGACGGTCGCACACCTCGGAGACCTGGATTACGTCCCGACCCAGCAGCAGATCGAGAACCTCGGAGCGGTGGATGTCGCGCTGGTCCCGATCGGCGGCGGAGGCGGGCTGAACGCATCGCAGGCAGCCGAGGTTATCAGCCTGCTCGAGCCTTCGATCGTGGTGCCGATGCACTACCGCACGCCCGAGATCACCCTGAAGCTGGACTCGCTCCAGAAATTCGTGAAGGAAATGGGCCTCTCCGCGCCCAAGACCCAGGAATCACTGAAGATCACGAGGGCCGACCTGCCGGAAGAAACCCACGTGGTGGTTCTGGATTACAAGCGAGGCGCATGAGTGCGGTCAAACTGCTGATGACCTGGGATATTCTTCCGGGGCAGGCGCAGGAGTATTTCGAATTCATCGTGCGGGAATTTCTGCCGGGGATGCAAAAGCTGGGGGTGGAACCGACCGACGCCTGGTACACCGCCTTCGGGGAAGGCCCGCAGATCATGGTGGGGGGCGTTGCGCCGGGCAAGGAGGCGATGGACGAATTCCTCGCTTCGCACGAATGGCAGGAAATATCCGAAAAGCTTATGAATTATGTGGAAAACTTCTCGTATAAGGTGATCCGCGCCCGCAACGGGTTCCAGATGTAGTTATTACTTGATCAAGTTACGTCTTTCGCGCCCCGCAATCGCAGGGCGGTATATACCATCCTATCCCCCCTCCCCGTCATCATTCCGGTAAACAAGCATGCTGATACCCTCCCCCCTTCCCGTATAACGGGAAGGGGGGAGGGAGAACATGAATCTGCATAATAATTATCGGTTTTCAGGGAGGGGGGATGGGATGGAAGTGAGCGAAAAACATCAAGCCAATAATTTGACGTCCGAAAACTGATTCCGACAATTCTTTACCATTGTTGCTAATTCAAAATAAACCTAATAGTATTTTGAAAACTATGACTTCGATTCGCTTGTGGAGGAACCGGATTTGGTTTCCGGCTTCTTCTTTTCCGGAGCGGCCCCGGTTGAAGAATCCGAGGCCGGTTTTTCCGCCGCGCTCTCGGTTTTTTCCTTCTTGATATTCACGCCGCCGGACGGCGAGCGATTGTCCGTGGCGTACCAGCCTTTCCCCTTGAAGATGATCCCGGCCGGGGTAAATACCTTGCGCAGCGACTTCTTTCCGCACTCCGGGCATTTGGTCAGCGGAGGATCGGAGAAAGCCTGGTGCTGCTCGAATTCGACGCCGCACTCCGTGCAGCGATAGGTGTAAATCGGCATTGCGTTTCCTTTTTCGCGCCGGCTTAACCGGATTTTACTCTATCGGGTCCGGCCGTTTCGCCCGCAACCCATTCCAACGCTTTACCACCCAGGCCCATGCTTCGTGCCGGTATTCCTTCCAGGCGTGGATCATGGCGGGGCTGGCCGAAACCAGGATCACCACGACCAGAATGATAAGGAAGTATTTATCCAGCACTTCGGGCGGCATCCACTGTCCGAGAAAATACCCCGCCAGCGTGACGCCCACCGCCCACAGCAAACCGCCCATCAGATTGAATAACATAAACCGGCGGTAATCCATCTCCACAGCGCCCGCGACGATCGGCGCGAACGTCCGGATGAACGGCATGAACCGCGCGATGGTGATCGTCTTCCCGCCGTGCTTTTCATAGAAAGCTTTCGCCGCCAGAAGATTCTTACGGCGGAAGAAGAGAGAATTCTCGCGGCTGAAGATCGGCGGGCCGGCCTTTTTGCCGAACCAATATCCGACGTTGTCGCCCAGGATTGCCGCCGGACCGAGGGTGATGAGCAGAATCCACAGATTCAATTCCCCGCGCGCGGCCAGGAGGCCGGCGGTAAGCAAGAGGCTGTCCCCCGGAAGGAAGAAGCCGAAAAACAAACCGGATTCCGCGAAGATGATCGCGATGATGCCGATATACCCGACGGTCCGGATCAGTTCGATCAGATCAATACCAAAACTCATGCGCGGCCTTTCGATTCAATATTTTACCCGGTACAAGGCTGAGGAATTATAACCCATCGCCCGTTGGCGCCCAGAAAATGAGGGGTTGGTGAAAAAAGCAGCGGCGATCTATTTAACTTCGACCTGCACGGCGCGGACGACGACCCGCCAGCGGTAGGCGCCGGCAGCTTCGTCGTAGGAGCGGCAGGTGAGGAGGGTCAGCCAGGGGAGCTCCTCGTGGCGCAGGACGGAAAGATCGTCGGGAGCCACCAGGAGTACGGCGCGCACTTTATAGATGTACTGCTGTCCGTCGAGCAGGACGTAGATCGTGTCGTTGTAGGCGAGATTGTAAAGGTTGACGAACGGTCCCGGCTTGCCGGAAGGCAGGTAGACATGGGCGGTGATGACCGAATTGCCGGCCCAGGTGGGGAAGGCGGTGCCATTCAGCCAGCCCGCCTGGTTCCACAACCAGGTCATATCCCAGCCGGATCCGGTTTGCGGGACGCCGACGATCGGGATGCGTACCCCGAGTTTGGGGATGACCAATGTCAGATCGTCCAGCTTGGTGTACAGCTTCTCCTCCGGCTGAACCGGGAGATCGGTGACGACGTCCGGGGCGAACCCGGTCTCGGGCAGGCCGGCAATGGGATTTAGGATCGCCAGCGGGGCGCTGAAGGCGTTGTTGCCGAGCCGTGCGTCGGCGGAGCTTGAGGAGACGGCGGCGTTGTTGGCGCCGCCGGGCGGAGTGCCGAGGTTGTTGACCCGGGTGACGACCTGGACGGTGTAGGTTTCTCCGGGCGTGAGCGTGCCGAAGTCGATGGTGATGGTATTGCCGGCGATGGTGGTGGGGAATCCGGCTCCGGGCGAGATGTTGACGGCCAGGATGTCGAGGAAGGCGGGCTTGGTGTCGACCAGCACCACGTTGGTCGCGTTGGCGGTGCCGAGGTTGGTGACGGTGATGACGAAGGTGACAATGTCGCCGACCGTGGCGGAAGCCGGATCGCCGAATTTGGTCACGGCCGGATCGGCGATCGCCGGGCCGACCGGAATCATGTCGCCGAAATCGACGACGGCGCTGGAGGCGTCGCTGAGGACGACGCCGACCGCGTTGGGGGTGGTGCTGATGTAGCCGGACGGATCGGTCTCGCGGACGGTGTAGATGCCGGCGGCGAGGCCGGGGAAGGAATAGGTGCCGTCGAGCGCGGTGGTCGTCGTGGCAATCAAGGTCCCGCTGTCATTGAGCAAGTCGACGGTCACGCCGCCGATGCCGGATTCGCCGGGATCCCGGGTTCCGCTGCCGTTGGCGTCGTTGTAGACCGTGCCGGTGATGATGGAAGGATTGCCGCCGGGGATCAGGCGGTCGCCGAAGTTGACCGGATTGTTGCTGCCGGCGATAACGGTGACCGGGACGGAGTTGTTGGTCGTGCTGATGTAACCGGGCAGATCGGATTCGACGACTTCATAATCGCCCGAGTCGAGGTTGGCGAAGCTGTAGGAACCGTCGGCCGCGGTGATCCGCGTCCCGGCGACGGCGCCCAGGTTGTCGTAAAGGGTGACGGTGACGCCGCCGATGCCCTGTTCGCCGGGATCCTGGCTGCCGTTGGCATTGACGTCGTTGAATACCGTGCCGTAGATCCGTCCGGGCTGCTGGGTCTGGGTGGGCGTGACGGTCGGCGTCACGGTCAGTGTCACGGTTAGGGTGAGAGTCGGCGTCGAAGTCGGGGTGCGGCTGGGCGTGGATGTTTCCGTCTCTGTCAGAGTGGGAGTCCGGGTCGGCGTCTCCGTTTCGGTAGGTGTCTCGGTCAGCGTGAACGTCGGTGTGTGAGTCCGGGTCGGGGTCTCCGTCTCGGTGGGTGTCTCAGTGAGCGTGAACGTCGGCGTGTGAGTCCGGGTCGGGTGTCTCCGTCTCGGTGGGTGTCTCAGTGAGCGTAAAGGTCGGTGTGTGAGTCCGGGTGGGTGTTTCCGTTTCGGTAGGTGTCTCGGTCAGCGTGAACGTCGGCGTGTGAGTCCGGGTGGGTGTTTCCGTTTCGGTAGGTGTCTCGGTCAGCGTGAACGTCGGTGTGTGAGTCTCGGGTCGGGGTCTCCGTCTCGGTGGGTGTCTCAGTGAGCGAAAAGGTCGGTGTGTGAAGTCCGGGTCGGGGTCTCCGTCTCGGTGGGTGTCTCGGTCAGTGTGTACGTCGGTGTGTGAGTCCGGGTCGGGGTCTCCGTCTCGGTGGGTGTCTCGGTCAGCGTGAACGTCGGCGTGTGAGTCCGGGTCGGGTGTCTCGGTCTCGGTCTCGGTGGGTGTCTCGGTCAGAGTGACTGTCGGCGTGTGAGTTCGGGTGGGCGTTTCCGTCTCGGTCGGCGTTTCGGTCAGCGTGACCGTCGGCGTGTGAGTTCGGGTCGGCGTTTCCGTTTCTGTCGGCGTCGCGGTCAGAGTGACTGTCGGCGTGTGAGTTCGGGTGGGCGTTTCCGTCTCGGTCGGCGTTTCGGTCAGCGTGACCGTCGGCGTGTGAGTTCGGGTCGGCGTTTCCGTTTCTGTCGGCGTCTCGGTCAGCGTGACCGTCGGCGTTGGCGTCGGTGTGATCGACGGCGTAGCGGTGAGGGTCTCCGTCGCGGTGGAAGTCGGAGTGGGAGTGGCCGGTTCGATGACGGTCACCGTATCGGTATCTGAATTGTTGGATTCGCCGCCTTCCACGATGTTGTTATTGGGATCCACCGTGGCGGTATTGATCAGGGTCCCGGCCGCCGCCGGCGTTGCCGAGAAGGTGACGGTGAAGCTTCCGCCGGTTCCGATCGTGACCGTCGCGCCGCTGGCCGTGCAGGCAAGCACGTCGGCGGCGATGGAGCAGCTGATGCTGCCGGAATTGGTGATGTTCACGAAATTGCCCGCCACAGGCGAGCCGTAGGCCGGGCCGGACGGGAGCGGGTCGCGCAGGATCACCTGCGTGGTTGTGAACGCCGCCGCGAGGTTTCCGGCGTTGGAAACGGTCAGTGTCCAGTTGAACGGATTGCCCACCGTACCGTTGCCGCCGGTATTGTCCGTTTTCGCCACCGTAAGGTCTGGCGCATTAACCGTCACCGTATTGGAGCAGTCGTTGTTGCCCTCATTGCTTTCGGTGATCACATCGGATGGATCGACGCGGCAGATCCCTCCGCTCGGGTTGATATGGGCGCCGTAAGCCACCGGAGCCACGCGGAAGGTCACGGTGAAGGAGGCATTGGCCGCCATGGTCACCGCGGTTGTCGCCACGCAGGTGAGGGTGTTGCCGGTGATGGAACAAAGGATTGTGCCGGCGGGCGCGGTCCCCCCGTTGGCGACCGTGATGGTGGAATAGGCCGGTCCGGCCGGCAGGTCGTCGGTCAGGATGGTCTGTCCGGCCGCGAACGATGCGGTGCCGGCGCCGGCGGCGTTGGCCACCAGCACGCTCCAGGTGAAGTAGCCGGGCGCGGCGCCCAACACATAGGGGCTGCCGGAGTTGGTTTTTGTCACCGTAAGATTCGGCTGTGCGGTCACCGTTACGGTGTTCGCCGCGCAGTTGTTGTTGCCCTCGTTGCTCTCGGCGATGACGGTGTTCGGATCCACCCGGCACATATTGGTTCCCCCCACAACCGGGTTGACCAGCGAGCCGGTGGCGACAGGCGTCACTGAAAATTCGGCGATGAACGAGCCGCCGGCCGGGAAGACCACCGTTCCGCCGCTGGCGGAGCAGGTAAGTGTATTGGAGGAAATGGAACAGCTTATGGTTCCCGTCCCGGTCGTCGGCGTGGCGCCCGGCGTGATGGTCACCGTGCCGTACGCCGGCCCCGCCGGCAGGTTGTCGGTCAGAATAGTCTGCCCGTCCGCGAAGGTTGCCGGCGCGGAGGACGCTCCATTGGTTGGCTGGAGACTCCAGACATAGGAATCCCCAAACACGATGCTGCCGGCGCTGCTGGTTTTCGTGATGGTGAAATCCGGCTGGGTGGCGTTGATGGTGATGGTTTCGGAACAGGCGTTGTTGCCCTCATTGCTTTCGGCGATGGCGGTGCCCGGATCCGCCTGGCAAACCCCGCCGGTGGGGTTGACCAGCGAGGCGCCGGAGGTCGCGGTAGTGACGATCGCGACGGTGAATGAGCCGCCCGTGGGCAGGATCACCGTCCCGCCGCTGGCGGTGCAGGTCAGGACATTCCCCGCGACGGTACAGAGAACCGTGCCGGTCCCCGTCGGCGGAGTTGCGCCGTACGTCGTTGTCACCGTTCCATAGGTCGCATTCGCCGGCAGGTTATCCGTCAGAATGATCTGGCCGGCGGTGAACAAGGCCGGGCCGGCGGCGGCGCCGTTGGAAAGAAGCAGCGACCACGTGAACGGAACGCCCATGCCTCGGGCCCCGGCAGGCGTGTGGGATTTCACGGCCGTCAGGTCCGGTTGGGTGATAGTAACCGTGTTCGCCGCGCAATCGTTGTTGGTTTCGTTGGTCTCCGAAATGGCGGTGCCCGGGTCCACCCGGCAGATGTTCCCACCGCCCGCGGGCGGGTTGACCAGCGTGGTGCCGCTCGCCGGGGTGACGATGAAGGAAACGGTGAACGATCCGGCGGTCGGGAGGATCACCGTCCCGCCGCTGGCGGTGCAGGTCAATATGTTCGACGCAATGATGCAATTGATCGTACCGGTTCCGCCCGGC
This sequence comes from uncultured Chloroflexia bacterium, assembly GCA_963724345.1. Classification (GTDB taxonomy): domain Bacteria; phylum Chloroflexota; class Anaerolineae; order Anaerolineales; family RBG-16-64-43; genus JAFGKK01. Next base: position 259,544 of record CAVRUI010000003.1, read on the forward strand.
GGAGTGCCGCCGTTGGTGACCGTCACCGATGTGTAGCCCGGTCCGGCCGGGAGATTATCCGTGAGGATGGTCTGCCCGCTGGCGAAGACTGCGGGCCCCGACGTGGTGCCGTTTCCCACCAGCAGCGACCAGGTGAAGGGAATGCCGTTTCCGCCGCGGTTGGCCGTGTTGTTGGATTTTGCAACGGTGAGATCAGGGTTGGCGATCGTGACGGTGTTGGCGCAGGCGTTGTTGCCCTCGTTGCTTTCGGCGTTCACGCCGTCCGGATCCACCGAGCAGGTGCCGCCGGTGGGATTAATCAGCGAGGCGCCGGACGTTGCGGATACGCTGAACGCGGCGGTGAAGGATGCATTGGTGGGGAGAGTCACCGAACCGCCGGCGGCCGAGCAGGTGAGGACGTTGCCGGCGATTAGGCAGGAGATGGTGCCGGGGCCGATGGGCGGCGTTGCCCCAGGAGTGACGGTTACCGCTCCGTAGTTGGCGGTGCCCGGGAGATAATCCCGCAGGATGAACTGGCCGGAGGTGAACAGCGCGGAGCCGGAGGAGCCTCCGTTGCTGACCTGCAGCGACCAGGTGAACGAACCGCCGATCGCGGTGTAGTTATCGGTATTGTTGGACTTGACGACCGTCAGATCCGGCTGGCTGGAATAGACCACCGAATTGTCGCTGCCGGAGTAGGTTGACCCGCCGTAGGTGCCGGTGACCGTCGCGGTGTTCAGGCTCGAAGTGGGCGGAATGGCGATGGTCCGGGCCTGATAGACGATGGTGAGAGTTTCGTCCGGCATCATATCCAGCGGATCGGGGTCGGGCGGATCGGCGTCTGAAAAATCGTTCCAGTTCAGATTTTGCCCGGCGATGACCGGATCGGCGTGCGCGCCGCTGATGGTCCCGGCGCCGGCGGGCAGGGTGATCGTCGTGCTGCCGGCTACATATTCCCAGCCGGCGGGCAGCACATCCAGCACGGTCGCGTCGGAGACGCCGACCGTGTAGGTTTCCACGGTCAGCGTGAAGGTCGAGGTCTCGCCGATGGCCGGCAGGATGGAACCGGGGTTGGCCGTTTTATCCATCGAGACGACCATGTCCATCCATTGCCGGTTGAACGGCAGGATGGTGTATCCGGCGTCGATGGCGGGCGATCCGAGCGTCACGCCGGCGTTTTGCGCCCAGACGATGGCGAACGGATAATTCGCCCAGATGTGCATCCCGGTGTTGTCGCGGTCCGGGTCGCCGATGGCCTGCACCTGCGTCCGATTCAACGTATAGGTCGTGTCCACCACGCCGTCCGCCGGTCCGTAATCCACGTACACCGTGGTGTTATTGACGGTCGGAGTGATGAATACGCGGGACGTGTTGGTGCAGGGCGGCGTCCCGCAGGTGTAGATGTCGTAACCCGGCGCCCAGCTGACAAAATACTCGCTGGTGAGCGCGGTGTCGGGAATAAGCGTGAAACCGGCGTTGTAGTTCCCGCTCTCCGTATCCTGCGAACCGATCGCCCAGAATTTCGTCGTGCCGTCGTGGGCTTTCAGCACCACGCCGCTGTTTTGCGGCACATACCGACCGGCGCCGTTCGGGGCGGCCGCCGAGTAGCGGGAGGTGCCGTTGGCCGGGATGGTGAAGAAGCCGCTGCCGGTGGTGTCTTGAAAATCGATCCGCAATGGACTGGCGGTGGGGTTGTAGATATACAGATCCGTATTCTGGCTGGCAAAACCCGGCACCGGATCGTAGTACGTCGACGACCACAATAAGCTGGGCACCGCCGTATAACTCCGGCTTTCGGAAGTCTGGCCGGCGTTGAACGCCCCCACGATGAATTGTACCTGGACCGGATGGTCCGCCGTGACGGTTGTCCCTTTGCCGATATGGGAGAGCCCGGTGACCTCGCCCCTGTTCAGCGTCACGCTCACATCGACGCCCACCGTCCGCGGATCGTTGATATTGATGGTCGTGCCATTCTCGGTGGCCTGGGCGAGGACGAAAACCTGTTCGAAGTCCGCGTAGGCCGGATACAGATCCTCGCCGACCGGGATGACGTAACTAGTCTCGTAGGGTTTGACGGGATAGATTTCCCAGGCGTTGGCAAACACCGTCCCGCTGGAGGTCGGCCAGAAAGCTTGCGCCACCGAAACGGCGCCGCCGACCGTGTAAATGCGATCGCGGCCGTCGTAGCAGTAATTCGATTGTCCGCCCGGTGATCCGCCGGCGGGGAAGACGCTTCCCGGACAGGAATCAAGGCTGCCGCCGCGCGGGTTGGACGGGATGGCCGAGGATTCAAAAGTGAGGATATCGCCCTTGTTGGCCGTGTAGCGCTCGTTGTACCCGGTTGCGAGCGTTCCGTAGCCGTCCTCCCAATGGTCGTAATAGACGGTAGTGTTGTCCCCGCCCACCGAGACGGTGATCACATTGTGCATGGTATTGGTGATGACCGGGTCGTTGTCGATATCGACCAGAATGGTGCGGAGATCCTGCGAGAAACCGGGGATGAAATATTCGGATTGGCCCGCGGGCACTTCCGCCTGGACGGTCTGGCGGGGGGCGATCGGAGTTATTAGGAGCAGGGAGAGGACCGCGAGCCCGGCGAGGATTTGACGCGCCCGCCGGAACCGCGGGTCGGCGATTCTCCGGATGACGCGTTGAATGAACGTACCTTGAACTGTACGCCGAAAGAGAATCGGGTTAAACCGCGGTTTGGTAGGACGGTCCAATGTCTTCCCGGTTGAAGCACAATCTATGAGATATCCGCTCCCCCTTTCTTTCAACCCGGACGGCATATTTCCCCGAAAATATGGGGAAATTGCTTCAAATAAGTATAACATGCAACCGCAATAGCTATTAATATCACGTGAAGACAGAAAGCAAAAAAGAGGGAAATTCGGAGCTGGAATTCCGGTGTAGATTACTTTAATTCCTTTGAAAATGTCACCCTGAGCGCAGCGAAGGGTCTGGAAACGCAGGAACAGATGCTTCGCTGCGCTCAGCATGACCCTTTTTCAGAGGTTTTACTTTATGAAAACCCAACATAAGCTTGCCACGGTTTCTGGAGTTTGGTTTTTTCCTGGAAGGCGGGGCAAGCTGAGCCGCTTGAAACCAAAGAAAAAAACCGCCGGCAATTTCGCCGGCGGTCACCTAATTTGGATGGTTAAATTGGGATTATTTGACCCGCGGGATCGGCGTTCCGCTGCGCTTGGGCTGGGGAGCGGGGAACAGCCGGTTAAACTCATCCTCATCGATCGTCTCGATCTCGATCAGCCGCGCGGCGACCCGGTCCAGATCCTCGCGGTGTTTGGTCAACAGGCCTCTGGCGACCTCGTATGCGTCGTTAACCAGTTTGCGCACCTCATCGTCGATGATATTCGCCACCTGGTCCGAGTAGTCGCGTTGTTCGGAGATCTCGCGGCCGAGGAAGATCAACTCCTCCTTCTGGCCGTACACCATCGGCCCGAGGCGGTCGCTCATCCCCCAGCGGGTGACCATGTTGCGGGCGGTCTTGGTGGCCCGTTCCATGTCGGAAGCGGCCCCGGTGGTGATGTCGTTGAATACGAGATCCTCCGCGGCCCGGCCGCCCAGCAGCCCGGCCAGCTCGGCCATGTATTCCCGCCGTCCGCGGACCGTGCGGTCCTCTTCCGGCAGTGCCAGGGTGTAGCCGCCCATCATCCCGCGCGAGATGATCGATACTTTGTGGACCGGATCGCTTTCCGGGATGGCCTGCATCACCACCGCGTGTCCGGCCTCATGGTGGGCGATGATCCGTTTTTCGGCATCGGTGATCAGGCGGCTCTTGCGTTCCGGCCCGGCGATCACGCGCTCGACGGACTCCTCGAACTCCTCCTGCCCGATGGATTTCTTGTTGCGCCGGGCGGCCAGGATCGCCGCTTCGTTGACCAGATTCTCGAGATCCGCGCCGACAAAACCGGGCGTGCCCTTGGCGATTTTGACGAGATCGACGTCCGGAGCAAGCGGCTTGCCGCGCACGTGCACTTTCAGGATCGCCTCGCGGCCGCGCATATCCGGCCGGTCGAGCACGACCCGCCGGTCGAAGCGGCCCGGCCGCAGGAGCGCCGGATCGAGGATGTCGGGCCGGTTGGTCGCCGCCATGACGATGACGTTGGTGTCGGTGTCGAAGCCGTCCATTTCGACCAGGATCTGGTTGAGGGTCTGCTCGCGTTCGTCGTGGCTGCCCCCCAGCCCCGTCCCGCGCTGGCGCCCGACCGCGTCGATCTCGTCCACGAACACGATGCACGGGGAGTGGCGCTTGGCCTGTTCGAACAGGTCGCGCACCCGGCTGGCGCCGACGCCGACGAACATCTCCACGAACTCGGAGCCCGAGATCGAGAAGAACGGCACGCCCGCCTCGCCCGAGACGGCTTTGGCCATCAGGGTTTTCCCGGTTCCGGGGGATCCCACCAGCAGGACGCCCTTGGGTATGCGCGCGCCGAGGGATATGAATTTTTCCGGCTCCTTGAGGAACTCCACCACCTCGCGCAACTCATCCTTGGCTTCCTCAACCCCGGCCACGTCGTCAAACGTCACCGTGGGCTGATCCCCGGAGAGCATGCGCGCCTTGCTCTTGCCGAACATCATCGCCTGGTTGTTGGTGCCCTGCATCTGGCGGACCATGAAGTAGATGAACACGCCCAAAACCAGGACCGGCAGCAGGTACGAGAGCAGATTGAACACCATCCCCCAATCGTTGGGTGCCTGGATTTCAATCTTGATTTTATCCAGTTCCGCGGGGGTCACCCCGAAGCTTTCCAGCTGCTGAGAGAGGGGCGAAGTGGATTCCTTGCGGGCCTTGGCCTGGAGATCTCCCGCATAATGGATTTCCAGGTCGTCCGTGATGACGATGATCTGCTCGATCTTGCCGTCCTGGATTTCCTGCGCCACCTGGCTGAGGGGAATGGTCGGAATACTCGCCTGCTGGTTGTTGTACCAGCTGACGAGAAGGTACCCCATGAAGAACATGACAATAAGGATCGCAACAATGTTGCGCGTACGGTTGGAATTCACACATGCCTCCGATTTGGATTACACCCGCGGTAGGGCTTTCCGGCTCCAAAACCGCCATGAAACGTGATTATACCAATGCTTGGTTTGTATTTCGTTAACGTTAACCCGGCCGTAAGGATCGCGGCAAAGCCCTAAAAAAGCAGCTGAGAAAGCGACTGCGGGATCACCTTCCGGGTGGGTTATAAAGGAAGTATACGTATACCCAGAGGGGGATCAGCCCCCCGACGGAGATCAGGCTCGCAAACCCCAGACCGGCCGCTTTCCAATCAATCCCCGGCTCCTCTTCCGCCGCCGGGAAATCCGCCGTCGGGGCGGCATCCGGGAGCGGCGCCGTGCTTTCCGAGAGGAGGGCTTTCAACACCCGGGCCATTTGATCTCCGTTCCGGTAGCGCTCGGCCGGCGATTTCGACATGGCCCGCAGGACGATCCCTTCCAGCTCCACGGGAATCTCGGGGTTGAGCAGGCGGGGCGAAGGGGCGGGTTCATTTTGATGCTGGAGGATCAGCGTGCGCGGATCCTTGCCGGGGAACGGGAGCCGGCCGGTGAGCATCTCGAACAGCATGACACCGGTGGAATAAATATCGCTGGCGGGCGTCAGAGATTCCCCGGCCGCCTGTTCCGGCGAGACATATTGCGGGCTGCCCCAAACAGTCTCATCTTCCAGAGCCTGGGTTTGCGTTCGGTCGAGGACGAGACCCTTGGAAACCATCGCCCGCGCGATCCCGAAATCCGCGATCTTGGCCAGGAGGTCCGGGGCGAGGAGGATATTCTGCGGTTTGATGTCGCAATGGACCAGGCCGGCCCGGTGCGCCAGACCGAGCCCTTCGCAAACCTGGATGGCGATGTCGAGCCAGGTCTCCAGCGGCTGCGGCCGGGCCCGGCGCAGAAACGTTTTGAGGTCTTCGCCTTCGATGTATTCCATGATCATGAAGTACCGGCCGTCGTGGACCCCGAAATCGTAAACGGTGACGAGGTTGGGATGGGAAAGCCGGGCGATCGCCTGCGCTTCGTGGCGGAACCGTTCCTGGAAATCCGGCTTGCGGGTGTATTCCTCGCGCAGGATTTTTATCGCCACGGTGCGGTTGAGCAGTTCGTCGCGCCCCAGCCAGACGTGCGCCATCCCTCCGCTGGCGAGCGGTTTGACGAGCACGTAGCGGTCGTTCAGGAGCGCGCCTTTTTCCATGACAACCTTATTGTATCAATGAAGCCAAAAGCCGGTCGAGTAGCTCCGCGCGATATTTCGCGCGGAGCGTATCGAGACCGCGCGGTTATTCCGAGTCAAGAGGTGGTCTCGATACACCGCGGATGGATTTTCCGTCCGCGGCTACTCGACCACCTTTAATCAATGTATAATCCCCGCGGTTTCTATTCTCCACCTCTGAATGCCGGAAAATCGATCCCGTGAAAATTAACTCATTTCCCAAAATAAAGATCCGTTTCCTCGACGCGCTGTTGCTGGCCTCGCTCCTCGCGGCGGCGGCCTGGGCGCTCGGCGCGTCCCCGATCCTGATCTTCATCCTGGCCTGCATCGGGCTGATCCCGCTGGCCGAGCAGATGGGGATCGCCACCGAAGTCCTTGCCGCCCGCGCCGGCCCCAGGGTGGGCGGGCTGCTCAACGCGACCCTCGGAAACGCCGCCGAACTGATCATCACCCTGGTCGCCATCCGGGAGGGCTATCTGGAGCTGGCGAAGGCATCGATCACGGGTTCGATCATCGGGAACCTGCTCCTGGTCCTGGGGGTCAGCCTGCTGGCGGGAGGGATCAAGAACGGCACGCAGCGTTTCTCCAGCGACACAGCCAGCCGGTATGCGACCCTCCTGGCGCTGGCGGTGGTGGCCCTGAGCGTGCCGTCGCTGTTCGGCCAGAGCGCCGGTTCGCTGGAAAGCACCCATGTGGAATATCTCAGCCTGGGCGTGGCGGGCGCGATGATGCTGATCTACATCCTCAGCCTGATCTATTCCCTCAGCGAGAAGAACGGGGTCATCCCGCCGCCGGTCGAAGAGCCCGCTCACCCCAAGGGCTCGTGGAAAGGCGCGCTCGTCCGGCTGGGGCTCGCCACGGGCGGGGTGGTCGTGCTGAGCGAGATTCTCGTCGGCGTGATCGAACCGGTGATCGCCGCCAGCGGCGTGTCGGAGTTCTTCCTGGGCATCATCCTCGTGCCGGTGATCGGCAACGTAGCCGAGCATTTCGTGGCGGTGAATGTCGCCATACGGAACCAGGTGGAGCTCAGCCTGGAAGTCGCGCTCGGTTCCTGCCTGCAGATCGCGCTGCTGGTGGCGCCGCTGCTGGTGTTTGCCAGCCTGGCGATGGGCCACCCGTTGACCCTGGTTTTCAACACTTTCGAGGTGATTTCGGTGGTCGCCGGGGTGGCGGTTGTGGCGCTGATCGCCGCCGACGGACGCAGCAACTGGCTGGAAGGCAGCGTCCTGCTCGCGGTTTACGCCATTTTGGCCTGGGCTTTCTTCCTTTTGCCGGTTTAAACGGCCGTCCGGGGGTTTCTGATATAATCCCGCAGCCCCAATAAGGCATCACCCGCATATCGGAGGTCCTGTGAAGGATTATCTTAGCATTGCACAAATTATCCTGGGCGTCGTCCTGATCGTCGTCATCGTCCTGCAAAGCAAGGAAGCCGGCTTGGGCGGGCTTACCGGCGGCGACGCGGGCGGTGTGTTCCGGGCACGGCGCGGAGTGGAGAAGGCTCTCTTTAATGGAACCATCATTCTCAGCGCGCTCTTCTTCGCCCTATCCTTCATCACCGTTCTCGCCTTCCGGTAAACCCTGCATACCATCCCCGGCCGCCGTATGGGCACAACACCACGCGTGAAGATTCCCCAGTCCGGACGGATCCAAGCATGAAGCGCTTCCGCTGGCAGATACTGATCGCCGCCGCGGGGGTTGTGCTTGTCCTGCTGCTGATCCTCGCGCTGCGCGGCACGAATGCCCCGATCCTCCCGGCCGCTCCCGAAACGCTTGGCGGGGAATACTCGGAGGCGCTCGTCGGCGGGATGCAGCGGCTCAATCCGGTCCTGGACGTCCGCAATCCCCCCGACCAGGATGTGGACCGGCTGGTTTTTTCCGGCTTGCTGCGGTTTGATTCGACCGGCGTCCCCATCCCGGACCTGGCCGAAGGGTACGTCATCTCCGATGGATTGACCTACGATTTCCGGATCCGGGATGACGCCTATTGGCACGACGGCGAACCGGTCACGGCCCAGGATGTGGTCTACACCTTCGGACTGATCCAGGATGCCGACTACCCCGGCCGGGAGGACCTGGCCGCGCTCTGGCGGTCGGTAAAAGTAACGGCCATCTCAGCGAAAGAAGTCCGCTTCACGCTTTCCGAACCCTACGCCCCATTCCTCGATTACCTCACCACCGGCCTGCTTCCATTCCATGTGCTCTCCGGCACCGGGGTGAAGGAATTGGATACCCTGGCTTTCAACCTTAAACCGATCGGTTCCGGCCCATTCAAGGTGGAAACCGTGATCGTGGAGGGGGAAAGGATCCGGGGTGTCACGCTGCGCCCGTTCGATAAATATTACGGGACGAAGCCGGCATTGGAAAAGATCGATTTCCTCTACTATCCCACACAGGCGGGGGCGTTCGACGCGTTTCAATCCGGGGCTGTGATGGGATTGGGCGGCATTACCTCCGGCGAACTGCAGACGGTGCTGACCGGATCCAACTGGAATATCTATTCGGCGCGGCTGCCGCAAGCATCGATTGTCTTCCTTAATTTAAAAAACGACGATGTGCCTTTCCTCGCCCAGCGGGAAGTGCGCCGGGCGTTGCTGCTCGCGATCGACCGGCAGCAGATCATCGACTTCGATTCTGGCCGGCCAGGCTATACAAGCCGCCGGGCCGATCCTCCCCGGAACCTGGGCGGAGGACCCGAACCTACTGCCGCTGGCGTTCAATTCGGACGAAGCCGCGCGGTTGCTCGATTCGGCCGGATGGACCATCCCGGCGGGGGCGGTACCGGGCACGGACGCCTATGTCCGGACGGATGAAAAAGGAAATCTTCTTAAATTCACGCTGGTGTACGCCGAAGATCCGCGGCAGGAGGCGGTTGCCGGCGCGCTCCAGGCCCAATGGGCGCAAGTCGGCGTGCAGGTCCTGCTGCAGGCGGCCAACATGCGCTCCCTGCTCGAGGATCACCTCGCCCCGCGGACGTACCAGGCCGCGCTGGTGGATCTGAACCTGGCTCCGTACCCGGACCCGGATCCCTACCCGTTCTGGCATCAGACGCAATCCCCCGACGGGCAGAATTATTCGCAACTGGACGATCGCGCAATCAGCGAACTGCTCGAGACGGCCCGGACCGAGATGGACCGTGATGAACGCGCGCGCCTGTACCGGACCTTCCAGTACCGGTTTGCCTACCAGCTTCCGGCATTGTTCCTCTGGCATCCGATTTATAACTATGCGGTGGATGCGCGAATCGCCGGCATAGCCATCGGCCCCCTGTTCGATCCCTCCGACCGCCTGGCATCGATTTGCGATTGGTACGTCGAGAAGAAAAAATAATCCAATTCCACACTTCATCGAATTGATCCAAATTCGATACGCTTTCCTTTCTCCTTTTTGACCATCCCATCCCCCCTCCCTGATCTTCGATAATTACTTTATGTGATTCAATTCTCCCTCCCCCCTTCCCGTATTACGGGAAGGGGGGAGGGTATCAGAATATTTGGAATTTGCCGAGATGCGGACGGGGAGGGGGGATGGGATGGATTTCTACGTGTAGCCGATGATTCTTATAAGTACTTCCCGTATTACGGGAAGGGGGGATGGGATGGAACCCTCGCGCAAATCCCGAGTCGATTTGGGTGGACTGGGACACAACGAGTTTTAAAATTTAATTCAATATCTTCTTCACGCCCTTTGCGGCCCCGGCCTACCCCAACCGGGGCAGGCTTCGCGGTGAAAGGTTTTAAAGCAGCGGCACCTTATCCTCGGTCACTTCGAGCGGATCCAAGCCCATGCGCTCGTCGAGGTTTTCCGGCCGCAGGTACGGGTCTTCGAGCAGGCGCCGGATGTGGCGGAATTTCAGAAAGCGCCAGCCTTCGGCCACCGCCCGGCGCAACAGGACATTCCCCTTCAGCTTGAAGCCCACCAGGACCGCCCGGCCTCCGGGCAGCACAAGCCATGAACGGTCCGCGTCGAACACCGGTTGAAGCAGATAGCGGCCGACGGCGGCCGAGCCGGTGAATACAAAACAATACTTCCTGCGCCCGGATGAATCGGTCCAGTACATCTCGCGTTCGTTCTCGACAAAAAATCCCATCCGCGCGCCCAGCCCGGCGAGCGATCCCCGCATCCCTTTCAGTTCCTCCGTGCGGGAGGCGGGGTCATCTTCCGGGCGGAGGGTCCATCCCCGGCCGCCGTCCGCCGGCGTTCCGTATGAATCCAGGCAGGCCTGGAGCAGGCGCAGGTCGGGCGTGAGCAACCCTGGAAAGAAGGAACAGATCCGGCGGTCCACTTCCTCGGTCCGGATCGGCCCGTCCTCCAGAAGCGTGCGCGCCACTTCCGTTTCCACCTGATCCGAGAGCGGACTGGTGATCGATTCGTCGCCCGGCAGCCACCAGGTGACGCCGTATTCGCTTTCCCCTTTTTCTCCGTGGAACTGATTTCCGGATCGCCTTTGACGGTCCTGGCCAGGAATTCCTGGCTGCGCAGGAATTCGCTGTCATCCGGCTGGGCGGAATCGGGCGGCAGCATGTGGCGGTGAACCACCTCGCTCCAGGCCGCCGCGTGCAGCAAATCCCACGGGACGGGTTCGGCGCGCGAGGAGATCATTTGACGGACGGCGAGCCGCGCGACCTCGCCCGCCGCCTCGAAATTATGCGGACCGTAGACGAGCGGTGTGTGTTCCGGCCCGGGCGCGGTCCAGAGCAGTTGCGCGGTGCAGGGGTCGGTGCGGACGGCGCGGCCGTTGAGGGTGAAACCGGCTTGATAGAAAGACCAAACTGACGCCGCGAAGAAAGGCGGATCCCATTCGCCCAAGTATCCGGCTACGGGCGTTCCGGCCGGCAGGTGGGCCGCGAGAGCCGCGGCGGACGCCGTGAGCGCATGCGCATGCCAGTTCCAATCGAACCAGCGCCGCTGCAGCGTGCCCGCCATGGGCGCCGAGACCGCCCGTCCCCACAGCCATTCCGCCCAGACCGCGGCGAGAGTCCAGGCCGCCTGGTTCGGGCGGGGAAGAAAGCTGATCATCCCGTCCGGCCGGATGGGGGCAAGGTGCGGCGCCAATTCGCGCGCGGTGCCGGCAAAAGTGTGGACTATACCCGGCTCAAGCGGCTCGCCCTCCCGCCATTTGCGAAGCGGGACCGGGCGGGCGGGAAGACTCCACTCCTCCACCGCCCTTTCCAGCGCCTGCCAGATGTTCACCTCGCGGAATTCCGCGGGGGGCTGGAGCGAACGCGGGCGCGTGCGGATATGGCGGCCGTGGCCGCGCAGGATATGCGCCTGGTCGAATACCGAAAGCAGCAGCAGATCCACGCAGCGCTTCTCTTCCGGTTCGCATGCCATCATCTCCAGCCGCCGCAGGATCAGGACGATCGCATACAACGAGCGCGAGGGGTAGGCATCCAGCGCATCCGCGGCGTTGGTGCGCGACGGGTCGTCGAGCGGGGCGATCCGTTCCAGCGCGTAATGATAGAGCATCCGACGCGAGCCTTCGGTCGGCATGCCCTTGTCTTCGCCGGAAGAAGCCGGTTCCTCGATCGTATGATTGCAGTACGGACAGGAACAGATCCGGCGGATCAGGCGGGGTTTGGGCTTCCCCTTCTTCGATTCCTTGAATAATTCGCGCGCGGGCGGCTGGCCCCCAGGCGTATGCGCCTTCGATTCGGTTTCGTATTCCCACACGAATCCGTCCGCCTCGGAATCCCTGCCGCAGAACGCGCACGTCCCGAGGTACAGGCTGCGGATATGCTGTTCCAGATTTTCGGGCGCCGATCCCGGACGGTCGGGGGAAAGCGAGGAAGGGGAATTCGCCAGGCGGGCGAGCGTCTCACGGATGAGTTGCGGAGGGGGAGGATCGGCCTGCAGCGCGAGGATCGCCCGCAAGACGGGGTTGGGCGATGCCAGAAGCACAGCCGCACCGCCGCGCGCCAGTTCCAGTGCCAAAGCAGGGGATTGCCCGAATGGATCTATGATCCGGGGTTTGGGTTTTCCCAGCCGCCGAAGAAATTCGGCACCTGTCCCCTCAAAATAGGGCGGCAGGAATATCGCCAGCGGTTCGGGGGGGTCGGGCTTGCGGCCTGGGAAGAAGGGCATGTCCATCGCGTCATCCGCACCGTCCGCCGGAAGCCAGCGCCTGCAGCTGCGCAAGGCTGGTGACTTGCGAGATGATGCGCAGGAAGGCTCCGGGCGACGGACATAGCTCGAAAAGGTTCACCACGGCGGGCCCCACCGGATCCTCTCCGCGTTCCCCGGGCGAATCGGCGTAGGTGCCGTAAAAGGCGAAGAACGCCTGGTTCAACCGGCGGATGACATAGCCGTTTTCCGCGAAGAACCTCCGCCGCTGCTCCATGTAGGATTCCGCCTTATCGATTAATCCAAGCCCCAACAACCGGTCGGTTTCCACCCGGGTGACGAACATCTCGTGCCGGTAATCGAAAGCCGGCCGCGGCGCGGCCAGGCCGCCGCCTGTGGAATCATCCTGGAGCACGGACGCCCATTCCGGGTAGTTGTGTTGGACTACCAGGCCGCCGATCGCCTTCCCGACCAGCGATGCCGCCGTCTCGTTGATCGTCCGGAGTTCCGGCGACGTTTCGTATCCCATTCCGAGCGGGGTCAGAGACAGGTAGATGTGGGTCCATTCGTGCGCTACCGCTTCGACGACCCAGGCGGTCCATGAGCTTTCCATAATCATCGTCGGGAAGGTGCCCAGGCCCCCGAAGGGCACCACCAGCGCCGAAACGTCGAGCCTGCGTTCGGTTTCCTTCTCCAGCATGATCTGTTGCTCGAGTGTCAGCCCGGGCAGGAGTTGGATGTTGGCGTCCTGGCGGATGGCATTCCGCGGGGAAACGATCAGCCCCATCGGGATCGGGGTGAAGCGGAAGAGCACGGGCGGCACGACTTCTCCGCCGACGGCAAATCCTTCGCGGCGAATTTCGGCCGAGACCTGTTCCTGGAGGATGGATTCCACGAGATTCTGGCGCTCGGCCTGGCTGCGGCGCAGCGCGGCCAGGTCGGCGCGCACCGCCGCGGACGCCGCCATCGGATCGGCCACCGCAGGGTCCGAGAAGATGCGCGTCAGTTCGTCTTCCTTGGCGAAGATTTTGTCGAGCAGGTTGTCGTATCCGATGACCAGGTCATGCCAGGCGGAGGTGGTCAGGTACCGTTCCTCGCCCAGCGTAAACTGCATCACCTTGGCCCAGACGGCGTCCGCCGTCCAGGAAATGAATTCGAATTCGTACGGGGCGGTGATCAGGCGGACCTTATCGACCAACGTCCGAGGAGCGAAGGAATCCGAGGTGAGGACCAGGAGCAGGGCGGCGATCGTGGGCAGGGAAGTCAGGGCGTAAAAAAGCCAGCGCCAAAAGCGTTTCATCATGGGCGGATAATAGCGGCGCTCCCGCAAGGTGTCAACCGGGAAAGAATGGACAGGATGGACAGGATTTTAAAAAGAAGGATTGACAGGATAGGTGTATTAATTCTTCACAAATCCTGTCAATCCTGATCAAATCCTGTAAATCCTGTCTATTGCTTTTTCCTATGGGAGCTTCAGCACGCCTCCGCCGGAGTTGGGAAGTTGATAGTGAACCAGCCGGTCGTGCCGGGAATCACTGACCCACAAGCCGCCGAGCGGATCGAGGGCCAGCCCGGTCGGGGAGTTGAGGGAGTTGCCGTCGTCGCCGCAGCTTCCCCAGACCGAGAGGATCACCCCGCGTTCGGTGAATTCCATGATCCGGCAGGTGGAGGGGTCGCTGATATAGACATGATGGTTGGAATCGACCGCCAGGTAGGGCTTGATCTCGGTCGTGGTGCCGTACCAGGCATCGACGCTCCACGCCGCGGCCTGGACGTACGCTCCATCCGGCCCCTTGGCGAAGATCTGGACCCTGCGGTTCCATGTGTCGGCGACGTACACCTGGCCAAGATCGTCGACCGCCAGGCCGACCGGTTCGTCGAGCTGGCCCTCGCCGGCGCCGGGCGTGCCGAACTGGGTGATCGGAACGCCGTCGGCGGTGAAGACCAGGATCCGCTTGTTCCCGGTGTCGGATACGAACACCTCGCCCTGGGCGTTGATGGCGATCGCGCGCGGGCCGTAGAAGGTGATCTCGGCCGCGGTGTTGCTGATCGGCGCGCCCCACATCGTGATGAAGGTGCCGTCGGAAGTGAATTTCTGCACGCGGTGGTTCCAGGTATCGGCGACGTAGACCGAACCGTCGGGCCCGACCGCCACGCCCCACGGTTCGTTGAAGGTTCCGCCGGGGGCGTTGCCCTGGTCGATGCTGGCGTAGCTTCCCCACTCTTTGATCAGGTTGCCGTTCGAATCCAGATGCTGGATCCTGTGGTTCATGGAATCGGCCACGTACAGGCTCCCGTCCGGAGCCGGCGCGATCGCGCGCGGCGCGATGAACTGGCCGGGTCCCTTGCCGCTCGAGCCGAAGGAGAAATCGGGGATGAGATCGATGCGCGAAAGCGAGTAGGGATCGTAGGCCGTGTTGCCGCCGGCCGAGCCCTCCAGCGATCCTCCGAGATAGTCCAGGACGTCCTTGCGGAAGTATACGTAGAATTTTTCCGAGAGCGACCAGTCTTCGAAGGTGTATCCTGCGCTGCTGGTGGTCTTCCCTGCACGACCATCAGTTCCCCCCACGGCTTGAAATCGCGGTTGAGCCAGATCTGGAAAGCGGCCGAGCGGGTGGCGGGGTCGGTGAAGATCGGCCCCACGTGGCCCCAGAACAGGCGCAGGTAATCGGCGTTCGACATCGGCGGCGGATCATCCACCCCCTTTAACCGCGCGTCGGCGATGTATTCGCTGTCGATGAAATCCCATT
Source organism: uncultured Chloroflexia bacterium (assembly GCA_963724345.1). Classification (GTDB taxonomy): domain Bacteria; phylum Chloroflexota; class Anaerolineae; order Anaerolineales; family RBG-16-64-43; genus JAFGKK01. The sequence continues at coordinate 274,559 of CAVRUI010000003.1, forward strand.
TCAAGGTGAAATAATCCTGGTTGTGCCACCACATCCGCATCTGCGGGAAGCTGACGTAATCCTCCCCCAGGATCGGGAGGACCTTGCTGTTGTTCTGTTCGCCGACCACGACGATCGCCGCGTTGCGGATATCCATCCCGGGGTTGACGTCGAAATCGATCTTGTTCTTGTACTCCCGCAGATACCACCAATACGGATAGCGGACGAAATTATCGTACGCCACGACCATGTCCTTGCCTCCGGTGGTGAGGTAGGAAAGGTGTTCGATTTCCTTCAAGACGATCTTGGGTCCGGGCGCCCCGTGGGCGTACGCCATGTATTCGTTGGGGTAATCGTAGTTGATGTACGCGGCGAAGTAGGCCGTGCGCGCGGTAAGCAGCCCGAGCACGACGAACGCGGCCAGCACCGCGCTGCGGAGGCCGCGGGTTATGCCGGCGGGGATTTCGAATTTCCATTGCCGGATCCGGAAAACCTCCCCCAGGGATTTGGTGTCCAGGAGATACCCCACCGCCCAGGCGGCGGCCAGGATCATCGGCGCGGCGATCAGCATCGTCTGCTGAGGCATCTTCTCGCCGGCGTACGAAAAGATCGCCAGGCTGAAGAGCGCCCAGAACAGGAAGAGCGCGATGGCCGGGACCGGCCGGCGCTCCTCGTCGTCGCGGACGGCGGGCTGGAACGGCGCGCCGGGGGCCGCGGCCCACAACCGGCGCCGCAGGGCGATGAAGAACGCGATCACCGCGCCGATCGCGGGGAGGTATTCATAGATCGGGATCTGGACGAAGAGGTAATAGAACCACGGCTGGCTCCCGCGGCTTTCCCCGTTCTGCACCATCCAGTATCCGAGGTAACGCACCAGGCCGTCGAACAATCCGCCGACGGTGGTCAGGATGGTTGTGAAGAACAGCACGAAAATCCCGAAGAAGATCAGGGCCAGCTTCCACCATTCCTTGGGTTTCCACCAAAAGCCGATCACGATCGCGGCGATCGTCGGCAACACGAAGTAGGGGAGCAGGGTCACCAGCATCCCCGAATACGGCTGCTGGATGTCCAGCAGCGTGCGCAGATCCGAGGCGTAGGAAAAATTCATGTCGATCGGCGCCGTGACGCCGAAAAGATGTCCGATGGTGGACATCCAGACGGCGGCGGTGAGCGGAAGGACCAGCGTTCCGAGGAGCACGATCAGATCGAAGGATCGTTCCCGGCGGATTTCGGCACCGGAATCCTGCATCAGCAGGACGATCCCGACGATGGCGACGGCAAGCCCGAAGACGCCCACGACGATCGACGGCAGGAAGACCAGCGGATCCGGATTCGTCTCGAACAGCCGGCCGGCCTCCCGCCACATGAAAGCCATGACCCCGAGCAGGACGGCCGCCACGCCCAGGCTGGCGAACAGGCGGACCTTGGTGAGCCGTTTGATATCCGGCCGGAGCCCGAAGCGGATGAGGAAGAATCCGACCAGGAAGATCATCTGCCCGCCGGCGTAGATGAAGCCGGTAGCCTTGTCGGTGAAGTGCAACGCGTTGACGACCGTGAAGAGGACCAGGATTCCCCATTCGCCCCGTTCGAGGTAGCGCAGGATGGCGTACATCGTCAAGAGCGCCCAGACGACGATAAAAGCTTCGTTGCGCTGGTACCGCCCGTAATACAGCATGTAGGGCGAGATGAGGAATAACACGCCCGCGACGAGCGCGCCGTTACGCCCGAGGTAACGCCGGAACAGGAACAGCGCGATCGCCACGGTGGCGATGCTGAACAGCGCAGCCGGCAGGCGCGCGGTGAAGTCGCTGTCGCCCAGGACCACGAACGAGAGCGCGATCAGGTGCATCTGCAGCGGGCCGTGGGTCATCGGGTCGAACCGGAATTGGGCGCCCTGCGAGAAATCGTACGAGGGCACGAAGTGGTTCACCTCGTCGTGGCTGGCCACCCGGTCCCCCAATCCGTACAGCCGGGTGATCACGGCCAGGATCAGGAGGGTCACCGCCAGCAGGTTTTCCAGGTTCCACGGGAACAGCTTGCGGATATCCTGATCGAGATTGCGCCAGGGCGGGGTGGTGGTTTCGGTTCTCTCGGCCGGTTGGTCGGTCATAAGTATGATCTCCAAGAATATGGTCGGTTGAGGTTGAATTTTACCAATTGTATCCTATACCCAAATCCCTCGGCATCACGGCGAATTGCCGGGAAAAGCTAGAATCCAAATCCGGTGTGGATTTTGTGTGCAATCCAAACAACGCGGCACCGGCGTAGATGAAAGATGGTCGAGTAGGCCGACGCTTTTTGGAGGCCGTATCGAGATCATCGGGCAGGTCTCGATACGGCTGCCGAAGATCGGCAGCCTACTCGACCATCTTTGCCCGGAATGAGGATTTATTGGCCGGATCGTCTTCGTGCTCTTCGTGGATAAAAAAAGCGCGGATGGGAAACCATCCGCGCTTGGTGTTCTGAAATACGGGTACAAAAAAGGAGAGTGTGTATTTCGCCCGCAGCCTCAGCCGTTCTTCTTGCGGAATTCCTTCATGAAGCCGGCCAGGGCTTCCACCGCCGACATCGGCTGGGCGTTGTAGAGCGATGCGCGCAGGCCGCCGACCGAGCGGTGGCCCTTGAGTTCGAGCAGGCCTTCGGCCGCCGCTTCCTTGGCGAATTTCTTCTCCAGGTCCTCGTTCGGCAGGCGGAAGGTCAGGTTCATCCGCGAGCGGCTGGCAACTTCGGCATGCCCCTTGAAGAATCCGGATTCGGCGTCGATCACCGAATAAATCACATCCGACTTGGCCTTGTTGCGCTTGGCGATCTCCGTCAGCCCGCCGAGGTCGAGCAGCCACTTGGCGACCAGTCCGACTATGTAGATCGAGAAGCAGGGCGGGGTGTTGTAGAGCGATTTGTTTTCGGCCATCACCTTGTAATCCAGGATCGAGACCAGGCCTTCCGGAACGCGCGCCAGCAGATCCTCGCGCAGAATCACCACCGCCACACCCGCGGGACCGGCGTTCTTCTGGGCGCCGGCATACAGCAGCCCGTACTTGGAGATTTCGAGCGGCCGGCTGACGAAATCCGACGAGGCGTCGCATACCAGCGGAACCCCGTCCGGGGGAACCGGCTCGGTCTGCCATTCCACGCCCCCGATGGTCTCGTTGGAGGTGAAATACAGGTAGGCCGCCTTCGGATCCAGCTTAAGCTCATTCTGGGCGGGGATGCGGTTGAAATTGGTCGCCTCGGTCGTCGCGGCAATGTTCACCGGACCGCTCTTTTTGGCTTCCTTGATCGCGGCCTTGGACCAGTTGCCGGTGAGGACCGCGTCGATTGGCACATCCTTGGCGCGCAGGTTCATCGGGATCATCCCGAATTGCAAATTGGCGCCGCCCTGCAGGAAGAGCACCTTGTAATTGGTCGGGATACCGTACAACGCGCGCATGTCCGCTTCCGCGCGGGTGATGATATCCTCGAAGGCGGCCGAGCGGTGGCTCATTTCGAGGACCGACATGCCGCTCCCGTTGTAATTCAGCATCTCATCGCGCGCTTTTTCGAGGACCGCCTGGGGCAGGACGGCCGGGCCGGCCGCGAAGTTGCACACCCGCTTGGTATTGGCATCCGTGTAAATGGTCATGGGCGCTCTCCTTTTCTTGTGATCCGGCGAAAGGGGTTTGGGAAAAAAAAGACTCCTCCGTCCGAAGGGACGAGAGGAGCTCTCGTGGTGCCACCCTACTTGGGAGACCTTCCGGCAGCCGGATCTTTTGCCGATCGGTCCCACTCTTTGAGGCGCGTCGCCGCGCCTTCTGCTGAGGTAACGGTTGCAGGTCCGTTTCAGACTACCGGGGATGAACCCTTTGGTCTGAAAAACTCGGAGGCGCTTGCCGTTCCCGCGCTGGGATCGGACTTCCACCAGGAATACAATCCTGTCCGATTCGCTGTGCCCGGTTTCGGGACGGTTTTCCTCGTCTAAGTTTTTCGATATATGAGATTGTGATGTTTATAACATAGTCCGATGGTCGAGTCAAGACCGAAAACCAGACCGACGCGGTCCGTCATCCCCGCGTGATCTTGGCGGGGACCGCGTCGGTTCGCACAACCGCGTCGGTCGGCATAACCGCCTCGGTTGGCATAACCGCCTCGGTTCGCACAACCGCCTCGGTCGGCATAACCGCGTCGGTTGGCATAACCGCGTCGGTCGGCATAACCGCCTCGGTCGGCATAACCGCCTCGGTTCGCACAACCGCGTCGGTCGGCATAACCGCGTCGGTTCGCACGACCGCCTCGGTCGGCATAACCGCCTCGGTCTACCGAACGCGAGGTGGTTGTCTGGACCGATGCGCATGTAGGGGCGACCCATTGGGTCGTCCCTACGGCGGCGTCTCACTCCCTGTACGATACATAAATATCCGCCTCGATCATCGTTTTCAGGTCGGCGGAATAAAAATGGTGGATGAAATATAGAGTCCGTCCGTTGCCGGTCAGGTTGGGTTCCCCGGCGAAGCCATGCACCATTTCCCGGCATTCCCCCCACGATCCATCCGCCTGCCGCAGGCAGCGGTAGACCGACGGCCCCGGTTTCCCGCTGCGGCTCGAGGAATCGAACCAGAGTTCGCGGCCGTCTTCGGTGACGAAGGGCCGGTTCTCGTCGCCGGGAGTGTTCACCTGCAGCCCGAGGTTGACCGGCTCGCCCCAGCCATCCGCCGTCGCGGGCGCGACCCACAGGTCAAGCCCTCCCAGCCCTCCGGCCCGTTTGGACGCAAAGTAGATTTCCCGGTAGCCGGCGGTGATGTGCATCTCGCCCTCCTCGACCGTCCCGTTCATCCATCCGCCGGCGTTGGCGAGATCACCCCAGGCCCCGTCCTTCCGGGTGGCGTAATACCATTCGATCTCGCGCGTATTCCCGGCACGGATGGAACAAAAATACAGCCGGTCCCCGATCACCATCGGGCACCCGTCCAAAGCCGGCGCGCCCGGCTCCACCAACAGCACCCGTTCCGGCTCAGACCACGCTTCGCCATTCCATCGGCTGACCCAGATGCCGGTCATGCCATCGGACACCTGCTGCTAGAAAGGAATTTGAACGGCGGGTGTGAAGAAAAAGGAGAGGGTGTTGCCGTCGGGAGTGACAAACGGGCTGTCTTCACCGCCGGCCGTGTTGACCGGCCCTTCCAGGGGAACGGGTTTGCTCCACCCGGGGACGGCTTCCGGCGGCCAGTAATCCGTCGCGGGCGATCCTTTCGGGTTGCCCGAGGGGACGCTTTCGATCCGGCTTTTTGGCGCCGGGGAAGGGGCGGCGGTTGTGGCGGCGGAGGTGCATGCCAGGCTGAAGATAAAAAGGACAGCCAGCGCAACGGTTCCGCCGCGTCGGATCATCGCGATCCGCGGATCATTCGCCGTCGGGCATGCGGTTGGACCCATGCCCGGTTTCGTCGTCGGTGGAGCGAATTTCCATCATCTCGCCGGTGGCGAAAAACAGCGTGCGTTCGCAGATGTTGGACACCCGGTCGGCAAACCGTTCGAGGTTGTGGGCCACCCACAGCAGGTGGGTGGCATGGTCGATCGAATCGGGGTTGGCGATCATCTGGTTTACAAGCTCGCGGTAGACCTCGTTGTACAGTTTATCGACTTCATCGTCTCCGGCGGGGATCGCCTTGGCGGCCCGGGCATCGCCGGCGATGAAGGCATCCAGCGAACGGCGCAGCATCTTGGTGGATAGGGACGCCATCGTATCAAAATGGTCCAAGAGGTCCGGCGGCAGCGGTTCGGGGCCGAGCATGGTGATGATGTGCCCGATCCCCTTGACGTAATCCCCCATCCGCTCGAGTTCGGTGATCACCTCCAGAATCGCGGCCAGGATCCGCAGGTCGCGGGCCATCGGCTGCTGGGTGGCGATCAGGGTCAGGCAGTCTTCCTCGATCGCGAACCGCTTCTTGTTGATGATCTCATCATGCGCCTCCAGCCGGCGGGCCGCCGCCAGATCCCGGCGGCGCAGGGCGACGACGACCTCGAGCAGCGATCTGTCGACGGAGGATCCCAGTTCAAGGATTTCGTCCTGCAGGCGGTGAAGCTGCTGTTCGAACAGGTTGCGGGTCATGGGGATCTCTCCTTACGGGTGAATCACCGGTTCCTGGATGTGCCAATAGATTATATGACAGGCGTGTCTTTTTGACATACCGGCGCGTTCGGCCGCGGATCGCCGGAATTTCCTCCCTATTTCCAGGTCAGGCAGGTCTCCCGGCCGGAGGGAGGCGTCCATCCCGGAAAACCTGCTGCTCCGGATGCGGATCAGACATTCATTTTCCCCGCCCCGTGTCTTTCCAAAAGATACGGGATTTCCGTGAGCATATCGTCCCGGAGCTTCCGCAACGCCGCCAGCTTATCCTCCTCCGTCCCCCCCATCAGCGCCGGATCCGGATAGTCGCGGTGCACGCGCTCGCCGGAACCGAGCCAAAGCGGGCATTCCTGCCGGGCGGAATCGCACAGGGTGACGACCAGGTCCAAGGCGGCATTCCGGAACCGTTCGACGTTTTTGGGTTCTCCCGCGAACGGGATTCCTATTTCCGCCAGCACCCTTGGAACGAGCGGATGGATGGAAGCCGCCGGGCGGACTCCGGCGCTGAAGGCTTCCCAGCGGTCGGCCAGGCGCGCGTTGACGATCGCCTCCGCCAGCTGCGATCGGCCGGAATTACCGGTGCACAGGAAAAGCACTCGTTGTTTTTTCATAAGCGTATCGTCCTTCCTTCCAATCAATCGCCGCCGGAAGATGAGAACTCAATCATTTCCCCGGTGGCCGTGAAAATCGTCCGTTCGCAGATGTTCGTCACCCGGTCGGCGAAGCGCTCCAGGTTGTGGGCCGCCCAGAGAAAGCGGGTGGATTGATAGATCGTTTCCGGGCGGGCGTTAATCCAATCCGCGAGTTCCTGGTATACCAGATTGTAGAGCCGGTCGACCTCGTCGTCCTCGGGCGGAATGGTCCGCGCCGCCAGCTCGTCACCGGCGACAAACGTCCGGAGCGCACGGCGCAGCATGGCATTGGCTTTGGCCGTCATATCCTCCAGATGGTTTTGCAGTTTCGGCGGGCCGGGATCCGGCCCGATCAGGAGGGTGATATGGGCGATTCCTTTGGCGTAATCCCCCATGCGTTCGAGTTCGGTGATGATCTCAAGAATTGCAGCCAGTCGGCGCAGATCGTGCGTCTTGGGGTGCTGCTCGGCGATCAACGCCAGGCAGTCTGCCTCGATAGCGAAGCGCCGGGCATTGATCAAGCGGTCGCCGGCTTCGATTCGTTTCGCATCGGACGCATTCCGCCGGCACAGCGCCTGGATGGAATCCGCCGCTGCCTGTTCCACCATGGTTCCCAAGCCAAGGACTTCGTCCTGCAAGTGACTCATTCGTTGATCCAGAATCTGGCGTGTCATTGGTGATCCTCGGATTTCGGATTTAACCGAACCGCCCGGTTACATAATCCTCGGTTTCCTTTTTCTCCGGGCGGGTGAAGATCCTGTTGGTCGGCCCGTATTCGATCAGGCGGCCGGCCCGTTCCCCGTCGATCATCAGGAAGGCGGTGTAATCCGCGACCCGCGCCGCCTGCTGCATGTTGTGGGTCACGATCACGATCGTGTATTCGGCCTTCAATTGCTGCATCAGGTCTTCGATCTTCAGCGTCGCGATCGGGTCGAGCGCCGAGGCGGGTTCGTCCATCAGGATCACCGACGGTTCGACGGCCAGCGCCCGGGCGATGCACAAGCGCTGCTGCTGGCCGCCGGAAAGCGCCATCCCCGACTGATGGAGTTTATCCTTCACCTCATCCCACAAGGCCGCCTGCTTCAGGCTGCGTTCGACGATCTCGTCCATTTCCACCCTGCGCTGGATCCCGTACAACCTCGGTCCATAGGCGACGTTGTCGTAAATGCTTTTGGGAAACGGGTTGGGCCGCTGGAACACCATCCCGACCCGCTGGCGGATTTGCACCACGTCGATTCCCGGAGCGAGGACGTTCTCGCCGTCGAGACGGATTTCCCCTTCGGCATGCGATCCCGGAGTAAGGTCGGTCATGCGGTTGATCGCGCGCAGCAGGGTGGATTTGCCGCAGCCGGAAGGGCCGATGATGGCAATCACCTGGTGGACGGGGATGGCCATGCTGATTTCGGCGATGGCGCGGAATTTTCCATAGAACACGGAAAGCTCCCGGATTTCAATTTTCGTCGGCCGGGCCGCGCCCTTCGTTTCGGTTTCGGCTGCGTCTTCCATCGATCGGGCGGAAACCCGCGGAAGTGCGAAAGACTGAGAACGTGCGCGGGCAATGTTCATGAGGTTCATCCTTTCATCCGTCTGGAACGAAAGACGATCCATAGCCTGGCGGCGATATTGGTCGCAAGCACGAATCCCATCAACGCCAGGGCTGCGGCCCAGGCTTGTTGGATCCGTTCCGGGTAGGGCTGCTGGGCATACTTCCACATGGTAAGCGGCAGGGAATCCACCGGTTGTTCGAGAATATTCGCCAGGATGGCGAACGGATTCCGGCCCGATGCCAGGCCGGAACGGACCTGCGCCGCGATGTCGAAATACTCGTTGCCGAGGGCGGTGAACAGCAGCGGCGCTGTTTCCCCGGAGGCGCGGGCCAGCCCGAGCAGGAAGCCGGTAATCAATCCGTTGGCGGCGGCGGGGAGCACTACGTTCAGGGAAGTTTTCCATTCCGGCGCCCCGAGCGCGAGCGATGCTTCCCGCATTGCGGGCGGCACAAGCTTGAGCATCTCCTCGGTGGTGCGGATGATCGTCGGCAGCATCAGGATCGCCAGCGCGATGCCTCCCGCCAGCGCCGAGAAATGCCCCTGCACCTTGACCACGACCGCGTATATAAAGAGGCCGATGATGATGGACGGCACGCCGGAAAGCACGTCGGTCGAGAACCGGACCGCCGTTCCGAGCGGCGTGTTCGGAAAGTAAGCGGCGTAGAACGCGGCGAGCACGCCCGGCGGTATTGCGAACAGGCTGGCGAGCGCGACCAACAGGAGCGTGCCCTCGATGGCGTTCAATACGCCTCCGCCGGCCATCCCCGGAGGCCGCGGGAGCTGGGTGAAGAACGATCCATTGATGTATTTCCCGCCCTGCAGGACGACGTAGCCGATGATCCAAAACAGGGGGACCAGCGCCAGCGCGGTCGTCAATCCGGTCAGGACCAGCATCACTCCGCTGGAAAGTTTCCGGCGCGAGTACCCGCGGCGGGCCTGGATGTGACCGTGCGTCTGCTCGAGGTTCATCCGCGCACCTCCTGCTGGGGCGATCGGCGGGCCACGCGCCAGACGAGGAATCGGGCCAACAGATTAAGCAGCAAAGTGATTACGAAAAGTAAAAAACCGATCTCGATCAATGCCTGGCTGTGCAACGGGCTGACAGCTTCGGCGAACTCGTTGGCGATGATGCTCGACATGGTGTAGCCGGGCCGCAGCAGCGAAAGCGTTCCGCCGATGCTGTTGCCGATCACCATCGTCACCGCCATTGTTTCGCCAAGCGCCCGCCCCAACCCGAGGATCACCGCACCCAGGATCCCGGAAAGGCCGTACGGAACGAGGATCTGGGAAATCGTTTCCCATTCGGTTGCGCCGAGCGCGAAGGCGGCTTCGCGCTGGGAGCGCGGGATGGCGAGGAACACGTCCCGGGTTACCGCCGAAATGGTCGGGACGATCATGATTGCCAGGATCAGCGCCGCGGCCAGGCGGCTGGCGCCGCTGACCGGGATCGGGCCGGTGAAGAACGCGCCGAGCAGCGGCAGCGAGCCCAGCGTGCGCCCCAGCGCCGAACCGATCGGTTCCACGACCTGGGGCAGGAACACGAAGATTCCCCACAGCCCGAACACCACGCTGGGAATGGCGGCCAGAAGCTCCAGCATCCATCCCAGCGGCAGGCGCAGCCAGGCGGGGCACAGCTCGGCAAGGAAAATTCCGATTCCCAGGCTGATCGGAAGCGCCAGGAGGATGGCCGCCGCGGATGTGATCAGGGTCCCATAAATGAAGGGCCAAGCTTGGAATTTTTCCAGCACGGGATTCCAGGAAGCGTCGGACGTAGGAAGGAGAAAGGAAAGGCCGAACGCCGCACGGGCGTCCGCCGAATCCCGCCAGAGGATCCACCCGATGCCGAGGATGAGCAGCAAAACGCCGAGCCCCATCCCGACCGTCAGCGCCTGCCAGACCCGGTCGCCGTGGCGAAGGGCTTTTTCCACCCGCTTGCGGATTTTCCCGGGGACCGATAAAGCCGCCTGCGTTCTATGGATCATCATTCCCTCAATGAGGCTTTGGAGAGCCCCGGCTTGCGAGGCTCTCCAATAAGCTCTTGTGTCGTCCCCCCGACCGCCGAGATCAATGCAGGACCGCGGTTCCCTTGCAGGTCACTGCACCGAGCTTGGCCAGAACCGTATCGCGCACGGCCGCCGGAAGGACGGAGTAACCCAGGTTCGATGCCTGCTGAGCCGCGGCCGGGTCGGTCAGCGCCCAGCGGATGAACTCCAGCAGTTTCTGCGCTTTGACGCAGTCGGGCATATTCTGCGAGTGCAGGATGAGATAGGTGTATCCGGCGATCGGCCAGGAGGCCGTGCCCGGAGCATCCACGATCGTGGCGGTCAGCTTGTCGGAGAACGCGCCCGCGAAATCGCTCATCGCGGCATTCAGGCTGGCCGCATCGGCGACCACGGTTTTTCCCGCCTTGTTGACCATGGAGGCGTATGCCATGTTGTTGGTAACGGCGTAGGAGAGTTCCACGTAGCCGATCGAGTTGGGGGTGTTGATGACCGCGGCGGCCACGCCCTGGTTGCCCTTGCCGCCGATGCCGTTGCCGGCTTTATCCACCGGCCATTCCACGGAACTGGCGCCCCCGGCCGTCCAGTCGGGGCTGAAGGAAGCCAGCGACTTGGTGAAGATTTCCGTCGTTCCGGAGCCGTCGGAACGGTGCACGGCCGTGATCGCCGCCTCCGGCAGATAGTCCTTCAGATCCGGATTGGTCGCGAGGATCTTCGGGTCGTCCCATTTGGTCACTTTGGCGTTGTAGATGTCGACCAGCGTCTGGCGGTCGAGGACCACCACGGGGATCTTGGCGCCGGAGGCGAAATCCTTCGCCCACTGGATGTTGTAGATCGGTACCACGGCGCCGGCCAGCACCGGGTACATCTGCAGGTCCTTGCCGGCCGTGTATTCCTCGTCCTTGAGAAGCGAGTCGGAACCCGCAAAATCAACCGTCCCGTCGATGATGGCTTTTTTACCGCCGCCGGATCCGATACCCTGGTAGTTGATCACGACCGAGGGATCGACGTACTGATACGCGTAGGTCCAGGCGGAATACACCGGAAGCGGGAAGGTGGCGCCCGCGCCGTTGATCTGGACCGAGCCGGCCGGAAGGGGAGTGGCAGCCACGGTTTGGTTCGCCGCAGGGGTCTCTGCCGGGACCGCGCTGCCGCAGGCCGCCAGGAACAACCCGGCTGCCGTCATAAACGCAATGGAATACAAAAGTTTCCTGCTCATGCTTTTCCTCCAAAGGATTCGATTTATTTTCATGCTTGAATTCTAGACGAGGAGGATTAAGGCTCAAACAAGGGATTGTTAACGGATTGTTAAGATTCGGCAGGAACAACCAAAAACGCAAAGGCGCCATGACGCAAAGGCGCAAAGAAAAAAAATTAAAAGGTTTTCTTTGCGCCTTGGCGTCTTTGCGTTAGAGGCTTTTCATAGTGCGATGTAAAAGGAAATGAGATGAAATAGAAGGGGATTAATTGGATTTCGCAATGGGGAGCGTAAAGAAAAACGTGCTGCCCTTGCCTTCGGTGCTTTCCGCCCAGATCCGGCCGCGGTGTCCTTCGATGATATGGCGGGCAATGGACAACCCCAGGCCGGTTCCTCCGCCGGAGCGCGATTTATCCGCTTTGTAAAAACGTTCGAAGATCCGCGGCAAATCTTCCGCCGATATCCCCACTCCGGTATCCCGGATGGAAAATTGCACTTCCCCATCCAAAGCCCGGGCGATCACGGTGATGGTTCCCCCGGCGGGCGTAAATTTTATTGCATTGTGGATCAGGTTCATCATCACCTGTTCGATCCTTCCGGAATTGGCGGATACCGGCGGCAGGTTTTCACCCGTCTCGTTCGACAAGGTCAACCCGTTGCGTTCGGCGAGCATCTGGAGCCTTTGCACCGCACTGCTCCACATGGATCTCGGATCGGCCGGCTGCAAAGCCAGCGGCACTTCGCCGGATTCGATCTGTGAGAGTTCCAACAATTCGCGAACGGTCTGGTTCAACGTGTCGATTTCCGTCTGCATCAGGTCGAGAAACCGGCCGGCGGCGACAGGGTCTTCCATGGCGCCTTCGTGGAGCGTCTCGGCCAGCGATTGGAGCGATGCCAGCGGAGTCCGGAGTTCATGGGAGATGTTGGCGACAAAATCGCGCCGGACAGTTTCGAGCCGCCGCAGTCGGGTCAAATCCTGAAAGATCACCAGGATGGACCCTTGCAGGGATTTGCCGAGCGGGGTGGCCACTGCCTGAAGCGGCAATTGCCCCTCCCCGATTTCCACCGTCGTCGAATTCGGTTTCCCGCTGTCACGGCATTCCTTCCACAATTCGATTAATTGGTGGTGGCGGAGGACTTCCGCCGCCGATCGCCCCGCAGCCGTGTCCACATCGATGCCCAACATGTGCCCGGCGGCCAAATTGAAGAGGAATGTCTTCCCCTGCGCGTCGAAGATCGCCACGCCATCAGACATCTGGGCCAGCACGGCGGCCGATTTGCCGCGTTCCGTCTGCAGCGATTCAACCTGCGTGCGCAGGCGTTCGGTCATCGTGTTGAATGCGGCGGTCAACTGACTGATCTCGTCGCGTCCGGAGGGAAGGATGGTGGTGTGAAGCTCCCCGGCCGCAACCCGGCGGGCGGCTTCGGTGAGCTCCTCCAGCGGCTGGGTCGCGCGGCGCGCCGCCAGGAAAGAAAGGACCAGTGACAGGAAGGCGGCGGCCCCGATCGCGACGAGAAGGGATGTCTGAAGGCGAAGTACGGCGGCATCCACATCCGATAACGGAATGGCCAGCCGTACGACACCCGCCGGATTCGCCTCCGTTCGAATGGGAACGGCGACATATAGTGTGTTGATTCCGGTCGTGGCGCTTCGCCTGACGTTCGAACCGGTTCCCTGCGCGAGCGCCTGCTGTACTTCAGGCCGGGTGAGATGGTTTTCCATCGTTGCCGGATCGACCTCGGAATCTCCCAGCACCTTGCCGTCGGCAGCAACGATGGTGAACCGGAGGTCCAGGCTGCCTGCTGTTTTCCGGACATATTCTTCCAAAGCCGAAGGGGAGGCGCCGGTTTGTTGGAGCGAATTGGTTTCCGAAGCGAGCAGGTCGCACTCCGCCTTGAGCCTGGATTTAAGCGTATCAAGGTATGCGTTCCGCAGAAACCCTGAGAGGAAAAGAAGCAATCCCAGCAGGACGATTGAAAACAAAAAAAGTTGCGGGAGGGCTATTTTCCAACGGATGCTTTGGAGATTTGGGAGTTTCATTTACCCCTCAAACCGGTACCCGGCGCCGCGCACGGTCACCAGGCGCACGGGGTTCGCCGGATCGGGTTCGATCTTCTCCCGCAGCCAGCGCACGTGGACGTCCACCGTCCGGCTGTCGCCGGTATACTCCCAGCCCCACACCCGCTCAAGAATTTGTTCCCGCGAGAGGGCCTGCCCGCGGTGGCGGGCGAAGTAAAGCAGCAGATCGTATTCTTTTGGTTTGAGGGGCAGGGGGTTCCCGTTTCGGAGAGCTTCTCCGCGGGCGATATTAATGGAAAGATCTCCGCAGACGATGGGCTCTTGCGGGGGGACTTCATCCGCAACCGGCGGACTTTTTTCCTCCCGCAACAGCCGGACCCTGCGTAAATGCGCTTTGATCCGCGCGACCAGTTCCCGCATATGGAACGGCTTGGTGATGTAGTCGTCCGCCCCCATTTCCAAGCCCACGACGCGGTCGATCTCGCTTTCCCGCGCCGTGAGCATCAGGATTGGGACGTTCATCCGGGCCCGCAAGCGGCGGCAAACCTCAAATCCGTCGATCCCGGGCAGCATGATATCGAGCAGGATGATGTCGGGAATATGTTCCAACGCCGCGGTCAACGCTTTCGCGCCGTCCTCCACGGCCCGCACTTCGAACCCCTCGCGTTCCAGCGTATACGCGAGCGTTTCCCGCAGGGCTGTTTCGTCTTCCACGATCAATATCTTTTCAGGCATACTATTCCCCATGGAAGTATAATAACGGCATGACAAAGGCACAAGTCTGGGTTCTCATCATCGGAATTCTGCTCATCGCCGCCGTGGCGGTGGGTTTGGTCGTGACCGCCATTCGGGCGCCGTTCGACAGCGCCGGCGGGATCGTGAACCAGATCTCCAATCAGATCGGGAACCTCGCCCATCCGACCCCGACCATCTACCCGGATCCGGTCACTGTCATCAAGGAGATCCGCTCGCTTTCGCGGCTGGAGACGGTCCAGTACACGATCGAGAAGGTTATCACCGCTGAATCGAACCAGGGCCCGTTCGGGTTCCTCTTCGGCGATAAATTGCTGCTGGTGGCGCACGGCACGGTCGTCGCGGGGATCGACCTCGGCCGGCTCGAGCCGGGGGACGTCCGGATCGACGCGCAGGGTGTGGTGTACATGGTCATCCCGGCCGCCGAAGTTTTTGTGGCCACCCTGGATAACGAGAAATCCTACGTCTACCACCGGGAGACCGGGATTCTGGCGTCCGGCACGAAGGATTTGGAAACGGCCGCCCGCAAGGCCGCCCAGGAGGAAATCCTGAAAGCGGCGCTGGAGGACGGAATCCTGCCGACGGCGCTGACCAACGGCAAAGCGTACCTGCAACGGTTCCTGATGTCTCTTGGTTTGAAGAATGTGGTCTTCATCGACGCCACGCCGGTTCCGGCCGGCTCCACGTCGCCGCCGCTCCCAACCGCCTCCGCCACTCCCTGAGACGGCACACCGGCGCGCTTCCATACGCGCCGGATTTAATTTTCCGGCATGCCCCGGCATTTCATTAAGGAGGCTCGTGAAGCACTCGCGCATCATCGCCTTGGTCATTATTCTCTTTCTGGCTTCCCTTGCCTGCAACTTACCCGGCGCCGCGACACCGACCATCGGATTGCCGCCGGATGGAACCTCGGCCGTGCCCACGTGGACCCCGCTTTCCGAACTCCCCGCAGCCCCCGACCGCCACGGTGCCGCCTCTGACGGCGGACATGCTCCGCAACGGCACCTACGCGCTTCCGGAATCCAAAGAGACGGTCACGCTCACGGACGGCAAATACGACCGCGCCGAATCGAATGACAACATCCTGCACGTGACCCTCATGGATCCGATCGCCTTCGGCGACCTCAACGGCGACGGCGTCGAGGACGCGGCGATCGTGCTCTCGGAGAATATGGGCGGGACGGGTTTCTTCATGTCGGTCGTGGCCATACTGAACAGCGGCGGGGCGCCGATGCAGGGTCCTTCGCGGTACCTCGACGACCGGGCCCAACTGATCGGTATGGTCATCGTCGTCGGCGGCCGGATCGTCGTCGACGCCGTGATCCACGGTCCCGCGGATCCGATGTGCTGCCCGAATTTCCCGGTCGTGGAATCTTTGCGGCTGATCGAGAACCAATTGATCCTGACCCGGTTCATTTCGCATACGCCCGGCGGGGACGAGCGGGCGATCACCATCACCGGTCCGTCCGAGGGCGCCTCGGTCAGCGGTTCGGCGCAGCTGGCGGGCACGGTGACCATCTCGCCTTTCGAGAATAACCTTGCGTACAAGATTTATGGCCCGGCCCGCACGGTGCTGGCCGAAGGATCATTCCTGGTCGATTCCACGGGGATGGGCACTCCGGGGACCTTCAACGTGACGATCAGCCTGGCGGGCATTCCGGCCGGGACGTCGGTCCGCCTGGAGATCTCGGACCTCAGCGCGGCGGACGGGTCGCTGCTGGCGATGGATTCGGTGGGGTTGCAGGTGACGTAATCCGTAGATTCTTATGCACGGCTCGTCCACAGAGAGAAAGTCCAAATTGCCACAAAGGGCACAGAAGAATTCTCAATCACTTTCTTTGTGCTTTTTGTGCTCTTTGTGGCAATAATTCCATTAGTCTTCCATTCTGCGGTGATCGCTGGAGAAACAACATCCTCGCTTTACCGGGTTCGCTCACTCTTCGTTTCCGTATTTCCCGCGCGCCAGTTCCCCGGCGCGTGTTTTATTCGCCGGGGGTCATTATTGTTTCGTGAAACAAAAAGAGAACAAATCGCCACAGAAAGCACAAAAGGCACAGAAGAAATTAATAGTTTTAGCTTTGTGCTTTTTGTGCTTTTTGTGGCCTAATAATCAAATAAATTTCCATATCAAGGTAATCGTTTGGAAAACAACCTCCGTGCTAAACACGGTTTGTCCATTCATCCGTCGCATATTTCCCGCGCGCCAGTACATCGGCGCGCGTTTTTTCATTTTCCGTCAGCCCTTCGCGCCGGAATTCGATTCCGAACTCGTCCGTAAAGCCGCGGGCGACGGCATCGGCCGCCATCTGCCAGGAAACCTCGCGCCCGAGCAGGTCGCCGAGCGTTGCGGCCCGGCGGCGGATTCTTTCCGCCGGGATTTGCGGGCCGGCGAGGGCCTGCAGAATGCGGGCAAGGTCCCCGCGCAGCGGGAATGCGCCGTGCTGCAACACGCCTCCTGCGCGCCTGGCCTGGGCGCTGCCGATCAACTTCCGGCCTCCGGCGGAGATTTCGTATTGGGAGGGGATTTCGAAGCAGACGGGATTACCGATGGCGCGGGTGCGCTGCCCGGCGTCCGCCTGCACCTCCACGCCAAGCAGGCGCAAACCGGCAAGCAATCCGAGGCTCAGCCGCCGGTAGCTTTCCAGCACGCCGCCCTGCATCAGCGGGTGGCTTTCCGGCGCGGTGATCGAATATGTCAGCTCGTCGGTATGCAGGATCGCGCGGCCGCCGGTCGGCCGGCGCACCAAGCCCCAGCCCAGCCGCCGCAGCGCCTCGCGGTTCACATCCGCAACGGGCTGGGCGAATCCGAGCGAAAGGGTCGGCGGTTCCCAGGCGTAGAGGCGCAGGGTGGGCAGGCTGCGCCCGGCCGCCGTTTCTTCCAGGAGCGCTTCGTCCACCGCCATGTTGCGCACGCCGTCGGAGGGTGGATCGAGGATCAGACGCCAAAGATGGGAGTCCATGAGGGGAATTATATCCGTCGAGCGACCCCTCCCCTTTCCCCTCCCCAATTTGGGGAGGGGTAGGGGAGGGGTCAGGGTATAATCCCGCCACCACTGCCATTCAAATATCGATGACCCTTCGCCTGGCGCTGTGTTTTCTCTTTCACCAACCTCTGGGCGAGCAGGCGGAGCGGGCCAGCCGCATATGCTATCGCGGCGTGCTGGACGTGCTCGCCAACCACCCCGGTCTGAAATACAACCTGATGCTTTCCGGAACGCTGCTCGACGCGCTGTGCTGGTTCGATCCGGCCTTCCTCGATGCGGTGCGGTCCGGCCTGCGGAACGGCCGCTTCCGGCTGCTCGGAAGCACGTACGCGCAGTCGCTCCTGCTGGCGGGCGAGGACGGGGATAACGCGCGCCAGATCGCGGTGCACCGAGCCTCATTAAAAAAATATTTCGACGCTTCGCCGGCTGCTTTCTGGAGCCCCGAGCGCACCTGGGCTCCCAAATTCGCCCCGCTCCTGCTTGCTTCCGGCTACCGCCGGATTGTGCTGGAAAGCGATGCGCTGCGGGAGGCGGGGGCGGCCGCGCCGTTTGTGCACCGGCTGGGCGGATCGGGCGGGTTGACCGCCCTGTGGGAGGATTCGCGGCTGCGCGACCGGATGGATTTTGCCGCGTGGTTCCGGAAGCGGGACGCGTTCTCCGCCGCGATCCAGGAATGGGAACATCACCCGGATGCGGACCGGCTGTTCCCGGTGATCGCCGAGGATGCCGGAGCCTTCGGGTTATGGGGATACGACACGGGTTTGGACCCGCGCGCGGACGCGGCCGGATTGGACGAACTGCTGGATTGGATCGAACTCGAGGAAGGCCTGGCATGTTCCTTCCTGGAGGATGCGCCCGAACCGGAAGCGGAACTCGCCGTCGAAAAGCCGGTGTGGGGGCGGGCGCTCGACCGGGAACTGGCGGATCCGGAATCTCCGCTGCACGAAGAAGGCTACGGCGGCTGGAGTGATTTTCTCGCGCGCGCGCCGCGCCTGCAGCATTTCCGCCGGATGCACACGGCCGCGCGCATGCGGATGGCTCCCGCCGAAGCGGCCGTATCCGCTGCTTCGGAAGATTACCGCAAGCCAGGCGCCGAATTGTTCGCGCTGGCCGAACGCGTGTACTCGGCCCACCAGGACCGCTTCGGGGCGGTGGGCGTCGGCGGACGCGGGGACCCGGCCTGGGAGGGGATCGGCGCGGCGATCGCGGTCGCCAAAGCCGCCGAGCTCGCCGCCCTCGCGCCGCGCACCGGGATGGAAGCGCACATCGACGATCTGACCGGCGACGGGGAGGATGAAATTCTCCTGCGCACAGGCGACCAGATGGCCATCCTCTCGCCCTACGGCGGGCGGCTGCTGCACTGGTTCGACCTGCGCCGCGGGGAATTGCTGGTCGGGAATCCGCTCGCCGTGCCCGCCGGAACGATTCTGATCGAGGCCAGGCCGCCGGATTTTGCACCGCTGCCGGACGACTGGCTGCCGCAGGAAAATGATCCGATGCCGGAGATGCAGCCGGAGGGCGGCGAGCGGCGGCTGGCCCGGCTTTCGGGTGAATCCATTCCGGAAGGCCAGGGGCGCCTCCCGATCTGGCCGCGGCTGCGCTCGGCGGAGCTCAAGCCGTGCCTGCCGGCCAGGCGCCGCGCGCTGAACGATTTCTTCGCGTTCGACGACGAGCCGGAGGAGAAAGCCGACGCGCGCCTGGATTTCCGGCTGGCCGACGGGGCGGCGGTCTTCCTGCGCTTCTTCGGGTACCGCCTGCGGATGGTCAAGCGCGTGAGCCTCACGCCGCGCGGCGTGCATGTGACCTACCGCTTCCGCAATGTCGACATGCGCGCGATGCGGGTGCGGATGCGGCTGGTGTCGGAGGTCTGCCCGGACTATCAGATGGTGCTGGGTTCGCCCGCTCCCGTCTTCGAACCGGTGACGGTCGGAGCGCGGCATTCTCCCGGCGTGAAAAACATCCGCACCGGGAACGTGCTCGTCAGCCAGATCTCCCGGCCGGAGATCGAGCCTTCCGGATCCGCGCCGGGCATCCTGGCGTGGGAGCTTTCGCAAACCATATCCTTCACGGTCGAACCCGGGCGGACGGAGGTGATCGTGGCGCGATTGAATCTGTTTCCCGCTTCGGCGTCTTTGGATAAACATCCACTCACAACGGATCCGGAGTAATGTGGTTTTGAAGCGGCAACAGAATCACCTTCGTTATAAAAACCGAAGGCAGATTCCCCGAATTCTTACGAGGCCTTGATCCCTTTTTACCGGATTTTCCACGATTAAGCACCAACCCTCATTGCACGGTAAAGATCCCAAGAGCACCAAATCATCATTATCCAGAAGATCCCATCCGCCTCCGGTTGTGGCTTGTCCCGCAGGACAATTAACCCCCGGCATTGCGTACGAAAATAATTGAAAGTCCTGATACGCAGCCACCGCCGTAGTGACCGCCGATATTCCGGAAAGGCAAATGACATTAATGTAAAAAGTGGAATCTGTGTCCTTATCGTTTCGAACCGTCAATTGCCAGCCGTTTCCGTTGCTTACGCTTTGGCGGATCTGTAAACCCTCGTCCTGATTGAAATAATAACCTGCTCCGGTTACGATACTCCCGGCGGGGCAATCCGCGGATCCTGAAAAGGTGCTTCGCTCCGGAACCACGAATTTCCTGATATATTGCGATGCTTGCGCTGAGGAGTGTTTCAAACACAATACTTCAGCGAAAACCTCTTCATCTTGGTTCGAATGGTTGTTAAGCGAGATAGTCCAGTTGTTATTTTCCTTGTAATGAGCAAAAACGACAACGCGGGAGTTGAAAATAATAAATCCACCCGCGGTGATTACGGTTCCTTCTGGACAGGCCACGGTGATATGCGACACTTGGCCTGCGGGGAGATATTTTCTGACCCCGCTTTTCGTTATTGTCGGAGGATCGGTATCGGACTCAAATCCGGATCGGACTTCTATACCGAAAGTAAAAGGGAAGACAGAATCTCCATCTCCGAAGAGAATGCCGTTGGGCGAGCGTATTTTAAATCCAATGTGGTAATTGCCACTTATGTTGGGAGACCGTAGCTGAACGGAAATATTGACGATTGATCCTGGCAAGACGGTTTCTGATAAAAAATGTTGAGAATCCGGAGATCCCATCCGGTTACCGGACGCATAAACCAGTAAAAAATCGGAAGTCCAGGCACATGAACCGGTATTTTGAAGGCTGAACGTTGCATCAAACAGGGCGTTGGGGCGGATTTTCAAAGGCGAATGAACCTTGAACTCAATTAAATGTTCAGCTCGATAGCAAGGAGCTCCGCTCTTTATTGTCGAAGGGGTATTTTGGATAGTGAGCGATGGCAATATTATTTCAGGATTGGTTTGATCGCCTTTCGTGAAAAAGTAGGTTGCCGTCCAATCGGGTAAAGGCGGGACGGTAAGCGTCGGATTGCATCCGCCCAATGCAATCGCCCATGCCGCCATCGCCGCCGGGAGCACAAATCGGGTTCTCACTTAGCGCCCTGCCCGACCCTTGGATTCGATTTCCCCATCCTGAATATTTTATCGGAGATCAGGATATTCACAACCTCGTTTCATTCCTTCCTGTAAAGCGGATCCTTCGAGGAATAAATACCTTGCGAGGGAAAGAATTGACAGCGGAGATGGAACATCTCCGCTGTCGGGTATTGCTTCAATTACTCCTTACGCCACGCCGAGGCACATGGCGCGCGCCTGGAATGCCCGGGTATGGGTTCCGTTGTTCTTGACGTACACGCGCCAATACCCGCTGGACATCAGCGCGGCAAACACGGTCAGGTCGTTGGAGACGACCCATCCGCCGCCGGTGATGACCTGCCCGGCCGGGCAGGAGGCTTCGGCAAGCGCGGTCGTGCCGGGAGCGAGATCTTTATCGCCGTTCAGCGTCGTGACGGTCACCGGCGCTCCGGAAAGGCATACCGCATACGCGTCGAAGTTCTGGTTGCCGGCCGCGAAATTCATGGCGGACACTCTCCACCCGTTGCCGCTCTGGCTGGAGAAGAAGGTCCACAGCGAGCCGTCAGACTTTCCGGTGAAGCCGCCGCCGGTCACTGTGCTTCCGGCGGGGCAGGTGGCCGTGGCCGTGCCGAGGCCGCCGCCCCCGATGGCGGTGGCCGAGTCGCTGACCTGGGTTGAGCTGATCGAGGGCAGGGTCAGACAGATGGCATATACGGTGAGGTTTTGCGCCGTGCCAAGGTTGTTCTTGACGACGACCGCCCAGCCGTTTCCGTTCTTGGCTTGCGTATAAACATGCATTCCGACGTTGACCATGAATCCACCGCCGGTGACGACCGTCCCGTCCGGGCAGACGGCGGTGGTGGACATGGTGCCTCCGGCCGGGGCGGAAACCGTCTTGGGCACCTGCTGCGTCACCGGGGCGGCGACGGGCGGCGCCAGGATCGCCTTGGCGACGACCTTCACCCAGAAGGCGGTGTTCGCGTCGGTGCCGATCCCGAAGACGGCGCTATCCGACGCGCGCAGTTTGAAGAAGCCCTGGTAGGTGCCGGCGACATTCGGGGTTTTGAGATTTACGGAAACGTCGATCGTCCCGCCCGGCGCGACGGTTCCGGTTGTCAGCTGCTGGGAGGCCGGGGCGCTCATTTGGTCGCCGTGGTCGAAGACCAGAGAGTAGCCGGAAGTCCAGGTGCAGGAGCCGATGTTCTTCAGGCGCCAGGTCTTGGTGAAGGAGTTGCTCAGCCCCAGTTCCGTTCCATCGGGGTAGTTGACGTCGGCGACGAACTGCGCCCAGTTGCATGGGACGGAGGTCGGCGTTACGGAAGGAACAAAACTGGTGCTGGTGACCGAGGGCAGCAGGGTGTTGGTGGCCGTGTCGGCTCCCGCGGGAGGCGGAGCGAGTGTATCCGCCGCCGGGGGCTGGGCCTGGGTGCCCTGGGCCGAATACGTTTGCCACTGGATGTACGCCATCGTCTGCGCGGCCAGGGTGTCGACCTGCCCCGGGCTCAGCGTGGACTGGGTGTCCATTTGAAGGATGCAGGACAGCGTGGATAGGATCATCGCGATGAGTGGAAGGAACGGCAGACGACGCTTCATGGTTTTCTCCTGGATCGGGTGCGGAATGGGATGCTGTACCGAATCTATTGTAGTGGAGAATTGCCTTCGGGGCGATGAAAATCCCGGTACAAACGAGATTCTCTGGAGGTTTTCTGGAAGTTCCGGACGGATTTTGGCGCGGAGAGCGCGGATAGGCCCGGTTCGGAAACCACACCGGCGGCGGGGAGATCCGGCGCCGCCGAGTTTTCCACCGCGCTTTATGAGTGCCGGATTGTTATGGTAACGAAAAAACGTTATGGCGATGAGCTGGGCGGACTGCTCCGATGTATTTTTGGACGTCCCGCGCATTATTTTACTCTGCGAATAATCCACAAAATAACGGAGGAGCCTTGAGATAAAAAATCCTTATTCGTATTTGGTTCAGATGGATGCCCGCTAAGTACACGCGGGCATGACGGACTCATCCTGCCCTCCGTGCCCTCCGTGGATTAATAGGACGGGCGGGCTTGATAAGCCCGCCCGTGGCATTCGTGAACTCGATATCACCAGGCACACCGCATAGAGCGTTTTTTCCCATGGCTATGCCGGTCAGGGTGTCCAACAGATCGCGTAGATGTTCATCAACGCTCCGCTGCCGCCGGTGTTCCGGGAAAAGACGTTCCACTTCGAGTGGTCCGATTTCAAAGAGGAGTTATAGACGACCAGATTGTTGCCGAGCGCGTATCCTCCGCCGGTGACCAGTTTTCCGGCCGGGCACTGCGCATCGCCGCCGGCGCTGTTGCCCGCGGCGACCGTGATTTGTTCCCCGACCATGCTGGTGCTGCCTCCCGCGCCGGAAAGGCAGATCGCGTAGATGTTCAACACCTGGCCCAAGCCGGTGTTGTTCCGCGCATACGCGCGCCAGCCGTTCCCGTTCATGCTCGAGTTGTAAATCCAGTGGGCATCGGGGTTGGAGGCAAACCCGCCTCCGGTGACGACGCTTCCAGCCGGGCAAAGCGCGGTATCGTAGCCGATGTCTCCCGCGGCGACGGTGATCTGTTTAAGAATCTGTTGGGTGGAGCCGGCGGTGTTCGAAAGACAGATCGCGTACGCGTTCAGCAATTGGCTCGAACCGGAGTTGTTCTTGGCGTACACCCGCCAACCGTTCAGCTGTTTGGATTGGGTGTAGACGACCATGTTGCTGCCGGCGGCAAATCCCCCGCTGACGGCCACGCTGCCCGCCGGGCAGGCGGCATCCGCCCAGCCGACGGTGCCGGCCGCGATCGACACCTGGGTGAGTACCTGATCGGTGGCCGGCGCGGCGACGGGCGCCACCGCCACTTTGATCTTCACCCAGAAGGCGGTGTCCGCGCCGGCGCCAATCCCAAATACCGTGCTGTCGGACGCGCGCAGTTTGAAGAACCCCTGGTACGTGCCGGCGGAGTTCGGGGAGAGCAGATCCACCGATACGTCAATGGTCCCGCCGGGCGCGACGGTGCCCGGGGTCAGCGTCTGCGAAGCCGGCGCGCCCATCTGATCGCCGTGATCGAAGATCAGCGAGTAGCCCGAGGTCCAGGTGCAGGAGCCGATGTTCTTCAAACGCCATGTTTTCGTGAAGTGGTCGAGCGGGCCCGTCTCCCAGTTGTCCGGGATCGTGACGTCGGAAACGAACTGGGCCCAGTTGCATGGGACGGGCGTGTTCGTCACGGTGGGCGTGAAGGTTAATGTGGGTGCCAGGGTCCCGGTCGAGGTGACGGACGGCAGGATGGTATTGGTGGCCGTGCCGGCGGGGATCTCCACCGTGGCTGTGGTGCCCGGTCCCGGTCCGCCTCCGGGGGTGTTCCCGCCGGCGGAAAGGGTCTGCCACTGGATGGCCATCAGCGTCTGGGCGGAGAGCGTCTGGATTTGCTCCTGGCTGAAGGTGGGGGCGGCCTGCTGCTCGAAATTGCAGGCAAGTGCAGCGAATACCAATGCGGTTAAGGGTAGAAGGACAATTCGATTTCTCACGGTGACCTCCGGCGACTGGCGCCTGAATGATTGCCTGCATCCATTGTAGCGGAAACGGCTTGAAAGGAAAGGTGGGAGGAGGATGGGTGGAGATTATGAATAGGTTTTTCCATCGCCCCATAAAGTTTATTCGGATGATGATATCCGATAAAGGCATGGAAAGGGGCGCTCCGGCTATAATAGGAAGGAATTGTTCAGGGAGCGCAACCGTGGCCGAAGGAAATCCAAAACAATTGAAAGTGCTTTTTCTCGCCGCGGAGGCCGCGCCGCTGATCAAGGTGGGCGGCCTGGCCGATGTCGCCGGGGCGCTTCCGGCCGAGATGCGGCGCAGGGGCCACGACGTGCGGCTCGTCCTCCCGCTGCACCCGTCGTTGCGCGCCAGGGTCGCCGGGGAGAAACCGGATGCCCGTCCGGCGGTCTCCGCGCGCGGGTCGATGATGCAGGCGGAAGCCTACAAGATCGACCTTGGCGGCGTGCCCACATACCTGATCGACGGTCCGCCCTTGCGGGCGGCGGATTCGATCTACCACTCCGAATCCGGCCGGGATGCGCCCAAATACGTGTTCTTTTCGCTGGCGGCGCTGGAACTGGCCCGCACCCTGGGCTGGAAACCCGACCTGGTTCACACCAACGACTGGCATACGGCGGCCGCCAACCTCTGGCTGGCCGGCCGCGGGCGGCAGGACCGCTTCTTTAAAGATACGCGCTCCGTCCTCTCGATCCACAACCTTCCGTATTTCGGCAACAACGCCGGCTGGGCGCTGGCCCAGTTCGGCCTGGGCGTCCCGGAACATCCCGCCGCCAAAGGGGATTCCGATCCGGCGGAGGGCGACCGCTTCGGCGCGCTTCCGTACTGGGCGTTCTCGACTCTGCTGCCGCTCGGGATCGCGGCGGCCGATATGAACATCACCGTCAGCCCTTCGTATGCGGAGGAGATCCTCACCCCGGAATTCGGCGCGGGCCTGGAGGATTACCTGCGAACGCAGAAGGACCGCCTGACGGGAATCCTCAACGGCATCGACCCGGCCGTCTGGGACCCCTCGGCGGATCCCCGCCTGGCGCATCCGTTCGACGCGGCCTCGATCGAAATGCGCGCCGCGAACAAGGCGGAACTGCAGAAGCAAATGCGCCTCGACCCCGATCCGGATGCGCCGCTGATCGGAATCGTCAGCCGGCTGAACGAGCAGAAAGGGATCGACCTTGCCCTGCCGGCGCTCGAATGCTGGTGCGGGCGCGGCAACCAGGCGGTGATCCTCGGCGCGGGCGAGCCGTGGCTGGAGCAGCAATGCCAGGCCTTCGCCGCGCGCCACCGGCGGCGGGCCGCGGCGGAGACCGGGTACCACGACGAGCTGGCGTCCCTGATTTACGGAGGCGCGGATTTTTTCCTGGTCCCCTCGCGCTACGAGCCGTGCGGGATCAGCCAGATGATCGCGATGCGCTACGGCAGCCTGCCGATCGTCCGCGCGGTGGGGGGATTGAAGGATACTGTCCTGGATGTTTCGGACGCCGCGGGCACCGGCGTGGTCTTCGAGGACGCCTCCTCCACGTCCGCCGCGATGGCGCTGGGGCGGGCGGAGGAATTGTTCCGCCAGAAGGACCGCCTGACCGCGGCCCGGATCCGCGGCATGCAAAAAGATTTCGGATGGGCGCGGTCGGTGGAGGAGTACCTTGCCGTCTACCGCAAGGTGCTGGACCGGTGAGCGCGGGTTTAAACCTTTTCACCGCGAAGCCCGCCCTGGTCGGGCTGGGCCAGGGACGCAAAGGACGCTAAGGTTTTTAAAAATAATTCTTTGCGATCTTCGCGTCTTTGCGGTGAGGTTTTTCTAGCCATCACTAATGAAAAATAAACGCAAAGCCGGAATCCTGCTTCACCCAACCTCGCTTCCCGGCCCGTTCGGGATCGGCGATCTCGGGCCGCAGGCTCGCGCCTGGGTGGATTTTCTGGCGGATGCCGGCCAGACCATCTGGCAGATTCTGCCGCTGAACCCGACCGGGTACGGAGATTCGCCCTATCAATGCTATTCCGATTTCGCCGGGAACGCATCCCTGGTCAGCCCCGAAGCCATGTCCGCCGAAGGATTGCTCTCCGCGGCGGAGCTTGAAGCCCACCCAACATTCCCCGAACGCGCCGCGGATTTCAACGGCGCGGCGCTGTTCAAGGCACAATGTTTCCAAAAGGCATTCGAGCGGCTGACCGGCGGCGGACTTCCTGTTTTGGAAGAGGAGTACCGGCGGTTCCGCAGCGAAGAACGCGGGTGGCTGGAAGATTTTTCCGTGTTCCTCGCGCTGAAACGCGCGCACGGAGGGCGCCCGTGGTGGGAATGGGAAGCGGAATTGGGGCTTTTCCAACCGGAGGCGGTCGCGCGGGCGAGGCAGGCCTTGAATGCGGATCTGGATGAGATCGCCTTCGAGCAGTTCCTCTTCCGCCGGCAGTGGGATGCGCTGCGGACGTATGCGGGAGGCAAGGGAATCTTGATCCTCGGGGATCTGCCCATCTTTTGCGCGCAAGACAGCTGCGAGGTGTGGTCCGCGAAACGGTATTTCCAATTGGATAAAAACGGGCGCCCGGCCGTCGCGGCCGGCGTACCGCCGGATTATTTCTCCCCGACCGGCCAGTTGTGGGGAAACCCGATCTTCGATTGGGATGCCTTGCGGCTGGAGCGGTATGACTGGTGGATCCGCCGGGTGCGTTCGGCGCTGCGCGCCTGCGACATCGTCCGCCTGGACCATTTCCGCGGATATCTCAAGTATTGGGCAGTCCCGGCCGGCAATCCGACCGCCGAGATCGGACGCTGGATGCCCGGTCCGGGGGAGGATCTGTTCCGGTGCCTGCAGGAGGCGATCGGCGGCCTGCCGTTTGTCGCCGAAGACCTGGGAGTGATCACCCAGGATGTGACGGCCCTGCGGGAGCAGCTCGGCCTGCCCGGGATGCGGATCCTGCAGTTCGCCTTCGACGGCGAGAAGGACAATCCTTTTCTTCCGCACAATTTCGAGCCGCGGACGGTGGTGTATACCGGAACGCACGACAACGACACGACGCTTGGATGGTATCTTTCCCTTTCGGAGCAAGAACGCGGACTTGCGGACCGGTACCGGGACGGCGGGGAAGCGGCCTGGGATTTCATCCGGATGGCCTGGGCTTCCGTTGCGGCGACGGCGATCTGCCCGCTCCAGGATGCATTGAATCTTGGCAGCGAGGGGCGCATGAATTTTCCGGGCCGACCGGCGGGAAACTGGGGGTGGCGTTTCGGCGCCGGAGATCTGCACCCGGACCTTGCGGCCCGCTTGCGCGAACTGACGGAACGCTACGGGCGGCTGATGGGGGGAAGTGAAAATCTCACCGCAGAGACGCAAAGAGCGCAGAGAAAACAAAAATAATATTATTAAATCCATACTGTGGATAAATGGGATAAATTGAAATGCATGTCTTGCCAGCCGCAGTAGAAGTATGACTGCGGAATTTAGTTATTGCGATACAATTTGACAATCATTCTCCCGGTTAAGAATTGCCATCCCGCCAAACCGGATTTCGTTTTCACCTTGTACTCCCGATGAAATCCCAGGGCTGACTTAAAGAAAACTTCCCATGCAAACGCCTAATTCATCCACTTCCGCCACCCAGCTCCGCTCCGGGATCGAAAACCTCGATCCAGCCTGCTGGGTGCTCTCGGTTTTCGATCTGATCGGCTGCTACAGCTCCGGCCGGACGGAAGAGGAAGCGGTCGCGCAGGCGGGGAACAGAGTGCGCCAGTACTTCGAATGGCTCGGAAAGAAAGACGGCAATCCGGCCCCGTTCGAGGAATCGGTCCAGGTCCTGATCACGGAACGGATGGAGAGTAACCCCTGGCCGAAGGATTCCACGATCCCGGTGCATGCGTTCTTCGATGACGATGCCCGGCCGCTGCGCCCGTGGGATCTGGACATGGCCGGGCGGCTTCTGGATTGGAGCCGCCAGGATTTTCTCAGGCTTTCCGGCGCGCTGCTGCCGGATTCGCTTTCGCAGCCGGAAAACGCGCCCAACTGGAAGACGCTGGATGATCTGTTCGGCCACATGTGGGAAACGGAAAACATGATCCTCAACCGCATGGGGGCGATGGTGGAGCCGGCCGACATGCCGGGCGACGCGGTCGGGCGGCTGCAGGTCGTCCGCGCGCGGTTTACGGAAAAGCTGCCGGACTGGGCCGAGGCGGATACCCTGATCGAGGAGTTCGGAGAGAAATGGTCGCCGCGCAAAGCGCTGCGCCGGGTGCTGTGGCACGAACGGGATCACATTTGGCAGCTGGAAGGATTGATCACGCATGTGCCGTGACATGCAGACCGACGGGCGAGCGATCGTCATCCCCGCGCCCGCCCCGCGCAGCGGGATGTAAGGGCCGGGGGTCCAGAATTGGTACGTCATTCCCGCGTGATCTAAGCGGGAATCCAGAAGACGGAAGTATGCATCCGTTTGGGTATACGAAATGGATTCCGGCTAAGTACACGCCGGAATGACGAGCCCGCAGGCACACGCCGGAATGACGAACACTTTACTTCACGTCGGCATGACGAACATATGGATGCCTGCCATGAGCACGCAGGCATGACGGACAACCACCTGTGGGCGGCCGTCATCCCCGCGCCCGCCCCGCGCAGCGGGGTGGTTTTAGCGGGGATCCAGTTGCATATTGAATGGTATCGTGAGTGGTTGAATTGGATTCCGGCTAAGCACACGCCGGAATGACGATCACATTAATCCACGCCGGAATGACGAAAAAAAGTGGATTCCGGCTAAGCACACGCCGGAATGACGATCATATTAATCCACGCCGGAATGACGATCAGAATTAATCCACGCCGGAATGACGAACACTTCGTGCCCTTCCGATTTCTCCCCGGCCTACCCCAACCGGGGCAGGCTTCGTGTCCTTCGTGGATTCAAACGATCGATTTGACCAATGTTTCCAGCGCATCGCGGTACTCGCTCTTTGGAAATGACGCGAGACATTCGACCGCGTGGCCGATGTGCCGGCGCGCGGACTCCCGCGATTGCTCGATCGCGTCGGACAAACGGACTTTTTCGAACAGCCGGCCAAGGATTTCCGGCGCGCGGTTTCCGGCGCGGAACGCAGCGGCATCCGGATCGCCGGGGCGGGAGGCGAGATAGAGGATCGCCGGCAGGGTGACCAACCCGTGCGCGAGGTCCTGGCCTGCGGGCTTGCCCGTGCTCGCGCTGTCGCCGATAAAATCCAGGATATCGTCGGCGATCTGGAACGCCATCCCGAAGGAGTTGCCGTACCGGGCGGCCTGATCGGCCGTGGCGCCATCCCCCGCCAGAAGGGCCGGGCCCATGCAGGAGATCTCGAACAGCGCGGCGGTTTTCGATTGGATCCGGTTTTCATACTCCGCCAGGCCGCAGCACGCATCTCCGGCGGAGAGCTGGCGGATTTCGCCGTCGACAATGGTCGCGAGGGTCTCGGCAAACCGCTCGACGGTGGCGGCCGAACCGGTGGCGGCCACCAGCCGCGCCGCCCAGGCGAACAGGAAATCGCCGACCAGCACGGCGGTCCCCGCCGACCATTTGGCATTGACCGTCGGCACGCCCCGGCGGGTGGAAGAGTGATCGACCAGGTCGTCGTGGATCAGGGTCGCGGTATGGATGACCTCGACCGATGCCGAGAACCGGAAGAGCGGTTCCTCCGCGACGCGCAGCATCCGCCCGAACAGCAGCGCGAGAGCCGGCCGCAGCCGTTTGCCGCCGGCGGCCAGCAGGCGTTCCAGCGAATCGACCACCGGCGCAGAGGAGGGGAAGGAAAAATCCCGCATCCGGGCATCGACCGTGGTTAAATCCTCGCGGACCAATTCCAACGGGAATAAATCCATTTTCTCTCACTCCCAGGCAAAAAGCAGATTGGCGTTGCGCCGGGCAAGATCCGCCATTTCCCGCACATCGATCCCGCGCTCCGACGCGGCGCGCCGCGCCACCGCCAGCACCAGGGCCGGTTCGTTGCGCGTTCCCCGGTTGCCTTCCGGCGGGAGGTAGGGCGCGTCGGTCTCCAGCAGGATCCGGTCCGGCGGCAGCGCGCGGACCGCGGCGCGCAGCGCTTCCGACCCGGCATACGTCAGCGGTCCGGCGATGCCGAAATAAAATCCCAGCTCGGCGGCCTTTTGCGCCAGGAGCGGATCCCCGGAGTACGCGTGCAGCACGCCCCGCACCCGGCCCGAAAATTCCTCGAGGATGGCGAGCGCATCCGCCTGCGCGTCGCGGACGTGCACGATCGCGGGCAGCCCCAACTCCTCGGCCAGCGCCAGCTGGGCGCGGAAGGCCCCGCGCTGGCGGTCGCGCGGGGCAAGGTCGCGGAAATAATCCAGCCCGGTTTCCCCGATCGCGCGCGCGCCTTCGTCGCGCGCCAGCCGCCGCAGTTCGGCCAGGGCCTGGTCGTCAAACGTCCCGCTCTCGTGCGGGTGAATCCCGGGCGCGAAGCTAAGCATGGGATCCGAGCGCGCGATCCGGGCCGCGCGCGCACTGCCGGGCAGATCGATCCCCGGGATGAGGATCCGCTCCAGCCCCGCGCGCCGCGCCCGCTCCAGGACCTGCGCGCGGTCGGCGTCGAAGGCCGGCAGATTCAAATGGCAGTGCGTATCGGTCAGACCGGGGAGGAATTCCAGCGGCACGCGCGCGAACCGGTCGGAGGGAGGCATGCGGCCCCTTTACCCGCGGGGCAGACCGGCGATCCGGACGCCGTCCTCGAGCAGGGCGCGCACCTTATCGCCGTGGGTGGTCTCGCAATACACGCGGACGATCGGTTCGGTTCCCGAGAAGCGGACCAGGAGCCAGCCGCCGTCTTCCATGCAGAATTTGAATCCGTCGGTGTCGTCGCGGGCGGTGACGCGCAATCCGGCCAGGCTTTCCGGCCGGGCGGCGGTAACGCGCGCGAAGGCCGCCTCGCGCTGCCCGGGCTGATCGGGATCCAGCCGCAGATCGATGCGGTCGTAGAAATATTCCGCGCCCACCTGCTGGTAGAGGTACTTCACCAGTTCGGAGGGTTTGCGCTCCAGACGGACCATCATATCCAGGAGGAACAACCCGGCCAAAATCCCGTCGCGTTCCGGGACGTGGCCGCGGAAGGCGAAGCCGCCGGATTCCTCCCCGCCGATCAGCGCGTCGGTCTCGATCATCTTCGGGGCGACGTATTTGAACCCGACTCCGGTGGAATAGACCGGGACCCCGTACTTTTCCCCGAGCTTATCCAGCATCGACGTGGTGGAGAGGGTCTTGACGATCGCGCCGCGCAGTTTGCGCACTTCCAGCATATACAGCGCGAGCAGGCCGTACACCTGCAGTTGATTGATGAAGGTTCCCTTTTCGTCGCCGAACCCGACCCGGTCCGCGTCCCCGTCGGTGATGATCAATCCGTCGGCTTTGTGTTCGAGCGTGGCGCGCAGGCCGGCGTCCACGTTCGGGCGGATGGGCTCCGGGCGGAGCATTTCCGGGAAGAGCGGGTTGCGCTCCGAGTGGATTTCGACGATCTCGATCCGTCCGCCTCCCAGCAGGCGGTGCAGCCACCCGGCCCCGTTGCCCCACATCGGATCGAACAGGATTTTCAGCGGCGCCTGCTTCAGCGCCTCCAGGTCGATCATCCGGCGGATCTGCTCGGCGTAGGCCGGGGCGGGGTCGAACGTCCGGATCGAGCCTTCCTGCAGAGCGCGGGCAAAGGGGATGTGCTTGACCTGCGCGGAGTCGCCGGGGACGGCTGCTTCGATCTGTTTGAGTTTATCCGGGGCGATGGCCGCGCCGTTCGAATCGCGGACTTTAAAGCCGTTGTCGGTGCCGGGGTTGTGCGAAGCGGTGATGTTAATCCCGCCGCAAGCCTTTTCGTGGCCGATCGCGAAGGAGATGGTCGGGGTCGGAGTGGGGCCGTCGGTGAGAAGCACGGAAAAACCATTGGCGGCGAGCACCTCGGCCGAGGCGGCGGCGAAATGTTCCGAGTCGAAGCGCCGGTCGTGCCCGACCACCACCTTGCGCCCGCCCAGACCGCTCCCGAGCAGGTAACTGGCGAATCCCTGGGAGCACCTCCGGACGTTGGTGAAGGTGTAATCCTCTGCGATCTTTCCCCGCCAGCCGTCGGTTCCAAAGCGAATAACATCCATCGTGTGCGCTCCCGGTGTATCAGTCAGTGTGAACGGGCGTATTATACCGCCGGGAATCATGCGGTTTTTTGAGGCCGTTCCCAGAGGCCGGCTGGAACCGCCGGGAGGCCTGCCTGGCTCCCGGGACCGCATATCAGGCCGGCGGGCGGGTTTACCAACCGCCGAGCGCCGACCGGTAAGATGGTTTACAATTTAGGTTCAAACTCATCCGCATGGATCTCAGTCCCGGCTGGGATCCGCAGCCGTGGCAGACGGAAAGGGATGCCTCCGGACGCGCCTTCCACGGCATGATATTCCGTCCAATCCTTGGAAAGACCAGGTGGCGGATGACGAAAAAGAAAACTGACTCCCCGAAATCTCCCCGGAGAAAAACCGCTCCTCGTATCCGCCCGCAAAAAACCGGAAAACCGGATCAGAGAACTCCGCCCACGGCCGGCGCCTTGTGGAATGACGACCGGGCATTCCGGGTGCTGGTCCAAAACAGCCACGATATTTTTACTTTCCTGGATTCCAAAGGGAAAATCCTTTATCGAAGTCCCACTGCTCGAAGGATACTCGGTTCGCCGGACGATAAAGTCCTTCAAAGCCGGTTCCTCGATTGGGTCTGGCCGGATGACCTGGAAAATGTCCAAGCGATATACGCGGAGATACTCCATTCCCCCGGGAAGCCAATCCCTTTCACTCTCCGGATCAGGGATGAGTTCGGGAAGATGCGCTGGGTGGAGGGTTCCTCCACCAACTACCTGGAAGACCCCGCCATCGGAGCGATCCTGGTCAATTACCACGAAGTAACCGATCTTAAGGAGCGGGAGACCGAGCTGCGGGAAAGCGAACGGCGCTACCGCGAGTTGTTTGAGGACTCCGTCCTGGCGATCTTCCAATCCTCCCTCGACGGAAAAGTCATCAGCACAAATCCGGCGTTCGCGCGGATGTTCGGATATTCCTCCCCGGAGGAGGTGAAATCCTCCATCCGGAATGCGGCCGATCTCTTCGCCGATCCGGCGCGGCGGGCCGAGATCGTCCGCTTGACCACCGAGAACCCCGACCTTTCCACCTTCGAAAATCTCTACCGGCGCAAGGACGGGAGCACATTCTGGGGCTTGTTGAACATCCGCAACATCACGGACGCCGCCGGCCGCCCGCTTTACTTCGAGGGATTCATCGAGGATATCAGCGAACGGAAGCGGGCCGAAGAAGCTCTGCGTGAGAGCGAGGAACGGTACCGCCTGCTGTTCGAGATATCCCCCAATTCCATCGCCGTGTACCGGGACGGGAGAATCACATACGCCAATTTGGCGACCGTCCGGCTGCTGGGAGCGAAAACCCAGGACGACCTGATCGGCAAACCGGTGCTGGATTTCGTGCATCCGGACTACCGTGAAATCGTGATCCAGCGTTCGCGGCAGCAGGCGCAGACCGGCAAGCCGGTTTCCCCGGTTGAGGAAAAATTCATCCGC
The DNA here is from genome assembly GCA_963724345.1 of uncultured Chloroflexia bacterium. Taxonomy (GTDB): domain Bacteria; phylum Chloroflexota; class Anaerolineae; order Anaerolineales; family RBG-16-64-43; genus JAFGKK01. The sequence goes on from CAVRUI010000003.1 coordinate 308,378, forward strand.
CTGGATGGAACGATCGTGGATGTGGAAGTCATGGCGGCGCCGTTCCCGCGCCAGGGGACAACCTCGTACCTGGTGATCAGCCGCGATATCTCCGAACGCAAACAGGCGGAAGAAACACTGCGCCAAAACGAACAGAAATACCGGCAGCTGGTGGAGCAGGCCAATGTCGGAATCCTTCTTCTGGATCCCGAGGGCCGTTTCATTCTCGCCAATTCGAGCTTTTGCCGGCTGCTCGGGTGCACGCAGGACGAAATCCTGCGGATGACCATACTCGATACCTACCCCGACGACCTGCGCGAAGAAGGGCGCCTGCGGACGGAGAGGGTTCGCGCCGGCGAGGCGGTGTACTTCGAACGTCCTTTAAAACGAAAGGACGGTTCGCGGATCCTGGTGGAGGGGAGCGCCACAAAGCTTGAGAACGGGAATATGCAGGGCGTGCTGATCGATATCACCGAGCGCAAGCAGGCGGAACTTGCCCTGCGGGAAAGCGAGCGCCGCTACCGGAGCCTGTTCGACAGCTCGCTGGAGGGGATCGGCCTTTCGCAGGGGAACCGGATCATCGACGCCAACAAGGCGTTGCAGGAGATCCTCGGCTACCCCGAACTGGCGGAACTGCGCGCCGTTCCGCTGCTGGAAACCGTCGCGCCGGAGAGCCGGGATTACATCGGGCGACGGATGCGGGAGGTGAACAAAGCCGGGGTGAAGCGTTTTGTGTACAAGGCGCTCCGGAAAAACGGGGAGAAGAGGGATCTGGAACTGTCCACGGACCATATCGCCATCGGGAATGAAGTGTTTACGCTGAGCACGTTCCGCGACATCACCGAAAAGAAGCAGGCCGAAGAAGAATTGATCACGCTGGCCGACCGGCACGAAGCATTGCTGGCGGCGATTCCGGAAATCATAATGGAAGTGGACAACCGAAGGATCTACACCTGGGCGAACCGGGCGGGGATCGAATTCTTCGGCGGGGATGTGCTGGGAAAGGAAGCGCAATCGTACTTCGAAGGCGAGCAGGATACGTACAAGGCCGTGAAGCCGCTCTTCAACGGCGATGAAAACACCGTGTACTTGGAAAGCTGGCAGCGCCGGAAAGACGGGCAGAAGCGGCTGTTGGGGTGGTGGTGCCGGACCCTGAAAAACGCCCGCGGCGAGGTGACCGGCGCGCTTTCCTCCGCGCGCGATATCACCGAACAGCGGCAGGCGGACGAGCAGATCCAAATCCTCTCCCGGTTCCCGACGGAGAACCCCAATCCGGTGATGCGGATATCCCCGAACGGGGATCTTCAATTTGCCAACAAAGCCAGCCGGCCTTTCCTTGAAATGTGGAATACCGAAGTCGGCCGTCCGGTTCCGGAGGAATGCCGTGCCTTGATCGGGGACGTGTATCTCACCAACGCCCTGCGCGAGATAGAAATACCGTGCGGGGGGAGGACCTATACCTGCACCCTGACCCCGATTCCAAGCGCGGGCTATGTCAACGTGTACGGGCGCGACATCACCGAACGCAAACAGGCGGAGGAGGCCCTGGCGCGCCAGGCCGAGGAACTGCGGCAGCGGAACGCGGAGCTGGCGCGTCTGAACGAACTGACCGAACGCCGGATGCAGCGCCTGATCGCGATGCGCGCGATCGACACGGCCATCACCTCGAGCTTCAAGCTGGAATTGGTGCTGAATATCCTGCTCGGCCAGCTGGCCGACCTGCTGGGCGCCCATGCCGCGGACATCCTGGTCTTCCTTCCGGACATGCAGACTTACCGGTTCGCCTGCGGGCGCGGCTTCCGAAACACAATCCCGGAACAAACCTTCATCCGCAAGGCCGGGAGCTATGCCAATCAGGCGACTCAGGAACGCCGGACGATCAAGGTGCCCCGTCTGGAGGAACGAACGGATTCCGCCCGCATATACGTGAAAACCGCCGGCGAGGATTTTTCCGCCTACCTGTGCATACCGCTGATGGCCAAAGGCCTGGTGAAGGGGGTCCTGGAAATATTCCAGCGCGCTCCCCTGGACCTGGCGCCGGAAGAGGAAACGTTCCTGGAGATGGTCGCCGGACAGGCGGCGATCGCGATCGATAACGCCGAAATGTTCGAGGGGCTGCAGGCCTCCAACGACGAGCTGACCCTGGCCTATACCGACACGCTGACGGGCTGGGCGCGCACGCTGGAGCTGCGGAACCGTGAAAGCTCGGGGGAGGCGCAGCGCCTGGCGGAGACCACGGTTCGGCTGGCGCGGTCCCTCGGCGCCGCCGAAAACGAACTGGTGCTCATGTACCGCGGCGCCATCCTGCACGACATCGGGATGATGGGGGTCCCGGACAGCATCCTGCTCAAACCCGGACCGCTGACGGAAGAGGAGCGCGCGGTTGTGCGGAATCACCCGCAATACGCGTATGACCTGCTGTCCTCGATCAACTACCTGCGCACGGCGATCGACATTCCATTCTGTCACCACGAGCGTTGGGACGGATCGGGCTATCCGCGCGGAATAAAGGGGGACCAGATCCCGTTTTCGGCGCGCCTCTTCGCCGTCGTGGACGTCTGGGACGCCCTTCGCTCACGCCGCGCGTTCCGCGCCGCGTGGACGGATGCGGATGCGCGGAATTACCTCCGCCAGCAATCGGGGATCCTGTTCGATCCGAAAGTGGCGCAGATTTTTCTCGAGGTGATCGCCGGACCGTAGTCCGCGCCGCCCCATTCCCTCCATTCGAAGAAGAAATGCAACACGCCCGGAGAAACCTCCGGGCGTGTGATTTTATACTTGAATTATATGCCGGGCACCATCACGCGGGGCGGCGGAAAACGGGATGTCAGCCGGGTGCTTCGCCTTCCGCGGCGCCGGGCTTGCGGCGGGAGACCCGCGTCCGCGCGGATTCCACCACCCCCTCGACCCGGTCGCGTCCTTCTTCAATGTAGGATTCCGCCTTGGAACCGAACTCGGATGCCGCTTCCTCGGCGCGGTTCTTCAGTTCAATCCCGCGTTCGCGAAGCATCTCGCGGGTTTCCTCTCCGCTCTGCGGAGCGAGGAGCAGCGCCACTCCGGCGCCGATCAGGCCGCCGATTAAAAATCCCGCGACAAAGGATCCCAGATCACCATCGTTATCCGCCATGCTTGTTACTCCTTTCTCCAGTGTTTGAATGGGGGAATTTATCCCTTGAAAGGCTTTCGAAACATTCCCAGCACTTCCAACACGCGCTGGATGCCGGCCAGCGAGCTTTGCAGCTTCAGGACCGGCTCGACCAGCGTTTCGCTGAGGAACAAAGTGGTCCCGCGCAGCGCGTCGAGCGTGTCGTTGGCGTTCTCGAGCATGGGACGGAGCTCCATCTCGACCAGGAGGATCAGGCGCGCGAGTTGGATGACCAGGACCGTCAGCGCCACGCCCACCACCATGAATTCGAGCGCCAGCAGGATGATGAAGATATCGCGCGCGGTGCGGGTCTGGGCTTCATCCCGCGCGAGAAAAACCAGACCGACGGCGGCGGCTGCCAGGACGAGGAGGAGAATCCCCCCGTAGATCAGCAGCCTTCTGCCCAAGCGACTCTTTCGCTGCGGACGGGCGGTTTTTTCTGCCATGGGGTCATTATACACCATGCTTTTTGGGCTGGGCTATAATGAAACGGAGTACGGGTATTCGATCCGGATCGGATGGAAACCGATGACCGCGGGTTCCGGTGCGGCCGGTCCGCGCGCAACGCCGTTTCCGGCCCGCAGGCAGGGAGGATCGGCGCGGCCGGGCAGGGGACGAACGCCGGCGGGAGGGACAGCGTGACCAATCCGCGACAACCAATTTCCGACGATGCCGCACCGCCGCTTTCTTCCCTGAGGAGAAGGCGCACCCGTTCCCTGCTCCCCTTCATCGGCCGGGACGAACGGGATCAGGCCCTCGACGACCTGGCGCAACGGGCGTTCCCGCGCCTGGATTTTTTTCTGTACACCCTGCTGGCGGCTTTTTTAATCGGGCTGTCCTTCGTCTTTTCATCCCCCGTCCTGCTTGTGGCGGGCTTGGCCTTTTCCCCTTTGCTCAGTCCGCTGACCGGAACCGCGCTCGGGCTGGTGACCGGATCCTTCCGCTTCGCGGTCCGCAACCTGGCCGCGCTGGTCGTGGCGTGGATCCTGGCTTTCCTCGCCGCCTGGGCAGGCGCCTACCTGTTCTCATTCCTTCCGGCCCGCGGAGAATATCCGCCGATGCCGGATTTGCTAACGGCGATCGTGGTTGTCCTGGCGGCGATCGCGCTGACCTGGAGATTCCTGCGCGGCGCGGCCGACGCATGGATACCGAGCCTGGTGGTGGCCTACGGAGGCTTGTCGCCGATTTGCGCGGCCGCGGGATTGATGGCGGCCGGAGCGGGCGGCGCAGCGAGCACCGCATGGCTGACCTGGGGAATCCACACCGGGCTGTCGCTCCTGGCTTCGATCGGGACGTATCTGGCGTTCGGTTTCCGCCCGTCGGAACGAAACGTCCGCGCCTATGCGGGAATGGCCGCCGCCTTTGTTATCGGAGTGGCGCTGCTTGCGGCCTGGGCTGGAACCGCGCCGGCCGCCGCGCCGGCTGCGGGAACGGCCACGACCCTCGAGCCGATCCTGCTCCCGACCGCGAGTTCCACGCTCACCCTCCGGCCCAGCCTCACCCTGAGCGCGACAATCTCACCCCCGCCCAGCGCGACGCCCAAACCGAGCGCGACCCTGACCCCCACCGCCACGCCCGTACCCGCGGTGGTGCACGGCACGGGCGGGCAGGGCGTATACCTGCGCGACGCGCCGGGGCTGGCTGGAAAGAAAATCGACTCGCTTCAGGAGGGGGATGTGGTCGAGGTGCTCGGACCGCCGGTGGAAAAAGACGGCACTTTGTGGATCCCGGTCCGGACAGCATCGGGGCTGGAAGGATGGATGGCATCGGAATTCTGCGCCACGATGACGCCGGCTCCGACCCGCGCTTAACTAAAAAAACCGCCCGGCGGTTCCGCCGGGCGGTTTTTGCATTGGCAACGGACGAACCATTCGGACGGATTTCGAACCACCCAGGATTTCGCTTTTAAAAATTATTTTGGGTGTTCCAAGCCCCCGGAGTTCAGCTCCCTGTGGGAGTCCGTACTTCAAAGTTGTCGAAGGTCAATTCGATCGTATCGCCGGCCTTGTAGAGGAGGATGCCGATCCCGACTTTGCCCGGGCCGGGGGCGGGATCCAGCGCATCATCCACCTGCTCACCGTTGATGTACAAGGTGAATTGTTGCCCCTCGGCCTTTATGCCGATGACATTCGGTTCGCCGATGAGAATTCGGGAGGAGTGAGTCCATAATGTGAGGATCGACCCGCCGTCGCCGGTGATGCTTTGGAACTCATATCCCTGCAGCAGCGAACCGATGCTGTAGAAGTAATGCGCGCTATCCGTCGCCCGGACGATAATTCCGTATTCCGCGGTTTTGGATCCCGAGATTTGATCCACTTTAAGCGTCGCATAAACATCGAGCATGTTTTCCATTTCCGGGAAGGTGTTCCAGTACACAGGCTTCTTGGCGGTGAGTTTTAGATAGTATTTGCCACCCACCACGGCTTCGATACCTTTTACAAATTCGTTGTTGACATCCCCGACCGGCCAATTCGCGTTTTCCGCATTGAAGGATTCCGAAACCACGACCGGCCATTCGGTAAACGCCAGAGTGGCGGTCGGCGTGAAGGTGGCGGTCGGCGTGGGCGTAAAGTCGGGAGTCCAGGTCGGGGTGGGCGCCTGTGGAAGCAGCCCGCCGCAGGCGGACAGCGCTGCGGAAAGAGCCAGCAGGATGGGTGCGATAAAAAGCGGTCGGATACGAAGCGCGGCGTTTTTCATGGTGTTCTTCTCCGGTCGGGTAGGATGGCGTGCCATCAGCGCCTGGTTTTCAATGCGGGAATCCGCAACAGTGGATGGATACTTTATATATTGATTTGCATACCGTCTAAATAAACCATGCGTAAATTCTCATATTTTCGTGAGGGGGGTGATAATTAGCGGCGTATGGGGACCGGAGCACGCCGCCACAGATCGAAGCAGACCGATTCCGGCTTCGAAACGTCCTGCGCTTTCCTAGAGAAATTCTCCTTCCCCTTCCAGCCTTGCATTCCCGGCGGCATCCCGCCGTACCGATCGGCGCGATTACTCGGGCGCCGTGACTTCGAAATTATCGACCGTGAGGTTCAGCTTATCCCCGGCTTTGCCGAGCTCAAGTGCGATGCCCACCTCTCCTTTGCCGGATATATCATCCTCAAACATTTCCACTTCTTTGCCGTTGATAAACTCCGTTAAGGTCGAGCCCTGCGCGAGCACGGCCAGCCGGTTGACCCCCTCGGGATCGATCCGGCTGGACTTTTTCATGGAGGTGAGGGGATACCATTCGTCGTCCTGGAAAGCTAAAATGAAATAATTCTGGGTATCCGGATTGATGGCGAAATAATAAAAATCGGTGCCGGATCGGAAGATCAGTCCGAAATCAGTTGTTACCGCGCCGGATACCTTTTGCATCTCGACTGTAACGAAAAAATCCTTGACCTTGCCCAGATCGGCAGGCCACCGCCAGAAAAACGACTGCTTGGCGGTGACGCGGATGGAATATTCCCCGCCGGTGATCGAACAATCGAAGGAACCAAATGCATTCGATTCCGTTCCGATATACCACCTGCCGGACTTGTCGTCGAACGAATCGGAGAACACAACCGGCCAGTCGAGATACGAGACGGTCGGCGTGACCGTCCGGGTCGGTGTGATGGTGACGGTCGGGGTCAGGGTGGGAGTGAGCGTCCGCGTGGCGGTCGGCGTGCTGGTGGGGGTGGGCGTGGCTACAAGGAAATTGAAGGACGTGCAGGCCAGCGAGGAGGAGACCAAAGCCGCAAGCAGAACGAAACCGGGAAGCATTCGGCGGATGCGGATAAGATCGGTCATGGCGGCCTCCTGTGGCGGAATGCGTTCCGTGATGACTTATTTATAGATGGATTCGCCGGAAAAAGCAAAGAATCCACGAAGAGCAAGAAGAAGACCGGAAGAACACGAAGAAAAAATGGATTCCACGAAGCCTGACCCGGCCGCGGCGGGGGCGCGTTACAACGCATAAGGCTGTTGCGCTGTGCATACTTCAAACTCCCCGTCGGATCCTGAGATGAGCTTTGGTTTTTTCTTCAAATCCTATCCATCTAGCCTTCATTTTCCTCCACCTGTTCCTTCTCCCCGCCGGCGGGGCGGACGCGCGGCGTGTTGTTCATTTGCGCGACCGTCCAGCGGCCCGCGGCGCCCGTAAGGATCGTGACCGATCCATTTCCGATCGCCGGGACCCGGTCCCGCTCGCCCCAGGTTAATCCGAGCGCGTGCAGCGCGGCGGCGCGGATCCATCCGCCGTGGGTGACGACGCAGATCCTTCCTCCGGCGTGCCGTTCCGCCGCGCCGTCCAGCCAGCCCAATACCCGGGCCTGGAATGCGGCGAACGTTTCCCCGCCGCCGCGCGGGAAATCCTCGTTGCGCTCCAGCATGCGCCACTGATCGGGGTACGCGGCGGCGATATCGGCGTGGGTCTTGCCGGCCCACGTGCCGAGATCGATCTCGCGCAGGGCGGGCGCCGCGGCGGGGCGAAGCCCGATCGCGGCGCCGATCGCGGCGGCCGTCTCCCAGGCGCGGCTCAGGTCGCTCGAATAGAGCGCGTCGAAGCGGACGCCTTCTTCCGCGAGGCGGCGCGCCAGGCGCAATGCCTGCTCGCGCCCCGCGGGGTTCAGCGGCACGTCGGAGTGCCCCTGCCAGCGGCCGTCGAGATTCCAGTCGGTCTCGCCGTGGCGGATGAGGTGGACGGTGCAAGAATTTGAATAATCCATGATTTTCACATATTATGGGATTGCGGAAATGCCATCCGCAAATTGCGTTCGCCATTCTACCGCAACAATTTCCCGGCAAGGCTCCGCGCCGAAATCCGGCGGCAACCGTTCGCGAACCGGATCGCTGCCCGGCAGCGTATATCGGAAAAGACAATCCGGACGTATCCATGCTGACCCCGGGAGGGAATATGGAGAATACGAATACCATCCCGCAACCCAAGTATCAATGGAGGACGCTGATCCTGTTCGGCTTGCTGGCCATCCCGGCCACCCTGGCCGTCCTGCCGTACTCGATCGCCATCAGCAATCCGGCGCTGACCTCGCCGGTTCCGGCGAATTCCACCCTGACGCCGGAAGCCTGGGCGAACATCATCCTCCTGGCGATGGTCCTGCTTACCGTGGCGCAAGCCGTTGTGATCAACATCCCCTTGACCGCGCTTGGCCTGCTGTTTGCCAAAGGAACCGGGCTGGATGCGCCCTTTATCCGCGCGCTGCTGTACCGGCAGCCGAAGCCCGCTCCGCTCGGACGGGCTTTGCTGATCGGCGTTGTAACCGGGGCGGCCGCCGGAGGATTGCTCCTCCTTCTGAGTCAATATGTATTCGGCCCATGGGTGGATTCCAGCATCGCCGCCGCGGGGATTACCGTCCCGGATTTTCGCTGGTCGTGGTGGGAAGGATTGCTGGCGTCGACCGGAGCGGCGTTCAACGAGGAAGTGTGCCTGCGGCTGTTCCTCCTGAACGGCCTGGCCTGGTTCGGCGGCCTGTTGCTTGGGAAAAAGACCGGGCGGCCGGGGACGGCGCTTTTATGGGCGGCCAACATTCTCAGCACGCTGGCGTTCGGCGCTCTCCACATCTCCAACATCATAATCGTCGGCATGCCGGTGGATTTCGCAACCGTCTCCAGCGTGCTTGTCTTGAACGGGGTCATCGGGCTTCTGTTCGGCTGGTTGTATTGGCGGTATGGATTGGAAAGCGCGATCGCATCCCATTTCGCGGCCGACGTTATTCTGAAAGTGGTGCTGGTATTCTTCCTGTAGGCCCGGCTGATCGAAGGCCATCGCCATGGAAAAAAGGATCCCGGCCCGCAACCATCGCTCCGCTTGATCCCGCCACGGGGAACGGGCAAGTGGATATAAGTAAAGCGGTCGTGCCGGGAATTCCCCGCCCCTCCCAAGGAGAAAAACCATGAAACTGCGCCACCTGTTCACCATCAACATCTTCTTCGCGATCTTCTTCGGCGCGTCGTGCGCCCTGTTCCCCGCATTTGTCTTCCAGCTGTACGGGCTTTCCACGAATGGAGCGGGCATATGGGCCACCCAGTTGCTCGGCGGAGCATTGCTCGGGTATGCCACGCTCATGGCATTCGGCCGGGCCGCCGCTTCCGTGGAAGCCCGCCGGGCGATCGCGGTGGCGCTGCTCATCCAGGATACGATCGGTTGTATTGGTTCGCTGGTTTTTCAACTGCAGGGGGAGGTCAATGGATTCGGCTGGTTCAGCCTGGCCTTGTACGGCGTCCTGGCGCTGGCGTACGCGTTCTTCCTTTTCGTCCGGCCGCAGGATTGCTGATCGAAGACGATTGCATCATTCACCGGGAGAGGATTCCCTCACAATAAAATCCACCGCACGATCGACGCCGTCCTCGGCGTCGATCTTTTTTCCGAGTTCGCGGCAGCGGGCGCGCATAGCGCTGTCGTTTACAGCCTGGTCGATCGCCTCGGCCAGTTTTTCCGCGGTCAGTTTCCGCAACGGGACCGGTTCCGGCCCCGCGCCGAGCGCGCGGACGCGCGCCGCCCAAAACGGCTGGTCGGCGGTGAAGGGGACGATGATGTTCGGCACGCCCGCCCGCAGAACCGCGCCGGTCGTTCCGGCGCCGCCGTGATGCACAACGGCGGCCATCCGGGGGAAGAGCCAGCGGTATGGGATCGATCCAACCGTCAAAAAATCCGGATCCTCATCCTCCGGCAGGGAAACCTGCTTTCCGGCCAACAGAACACCACGCCGGCCGGTTTGCCGGAGTGCTTCGCGCGCAATTACCATCAACCGAGCGGCATCCTGCGAGGAATAACTTCCGAAACCGATGTAAACCGGCGCTGGGCCGGAATCGAGAAAGCGCCGCACCTCCGCCGGAATATCCTGCTCGCGCGGTTCCTCCATTTGCCAGTACCCGGTGATGTGCGCCCAGGCCGGCCAGTCCGCGGGGCGGGGGACCACGTATTCGCTGAAGCCGAACAGCAGGGGCGTGACGCGGCCGGCTTTGGGGGAGAAGGGCCATCCGGTGAGCGGCGGGAGGTCCGCGCGGCCGCGGCGGACCCGGATGTAGAGCAGTCCACCGCCATGCCGGAAAATATTATTGAACAAAACGTGAGTCATCTTGCGGTATATCCCGGCGAGCGGGATATCCGGGAAGCCCGGTGCCGCGAACTCGGAGGTCGGCACGAACATCGGGAACATCTGCGCGGAATAATCCGGAACCCCGAGGGATTTGGCCAGCTCGTACCCGGCGTGGGTGAAGAGGAACGAATGGACGACCGCATCCGACCCGGGCGCGGTCTCCCGCAGCCTTCCGAAGACTTCGGCCGCGAGCGGGAAGACGAAGCGCGTCATCACGCCGATCATCCGCAGCGGATTGTTCCCCGCCTCGCGGACCATCGCCGCCGCAAGCTCGCCCGGATCGCCGGGCAGAGGGATGTACTCGATCCCGGTGCCGGCCGCGAGGGGCGCATACACCGCCGGCGCGGCCAGCCGCGCGGTGTGGCCGGCTTTGACGAAGCCGTGCGCGAGGGCGACGAAGGGTTCGACGTCGCCGCGCGTTCCGTAAGTCATCAGGAGGATGCGCATCAAGGGGATTCTACTTGATATCATGTGATCGTCATGCCGGCGCGCTCGTGGCCGGCATCCAGGGGACACCTTGTATGAAACACCCACTCCGCTCCTGAATGCCTGCCCCGACCCTGAGCAAAGCGAAGGGGAGGGGTCATACCCGCGTGGTTATAGCCGGGACCGCGTCGGTCTTGATTTCGGCTCCGGCTCCGGCCCGGCGCCAAGGCTCCGAATGCTTGGGGTCAGCCGGGATGGTTGCGCGAAGCATACGCCTTGGAAGATGAATGCCCGATTTCCGGTTCGGCTTCCCGGAAGTACAATGGAATGATGTTGGATGATCGTTCTGAAATATCCGTGCAGGGGTGCAAAGGAGCTGACAATGTCCCAGACTTGGCGTTCCCTCCATGTTGGAATAATCTTGATGGTTTTAGCCGCTCTTTGCGGATGCAATCTCCATGTGGAATCATCCACCTCCGCCGCGTCCGCCGTTTCCGGGGCGACGGCTTCGGCAACCCGATCCGCGACGTCTGCCGCTGCCGAATCCTGCGCGGACGTCCCCAGCCAGATGACCGACAGCACCGGCGGTCTGGTGCTGTGCTTCCTCAATCTGAAGAACGGTGATACGGTCGGCGTGTCCGCGGAAAATCCGGCCGTGCGGATCATCGCCGAGGCGTCGGGGGCGGTCGCGGCCGAGATCGCGTTGCAGGCGGATGGAAATAACGTCTCCACCCAGTCGAACACATCGGGCGCCAATCCGTTCCGCGCGGAATTCCTCTGGACGCCCTCCGGCGGTTCGCGCGATTATTCGCTCGTCCTGTATTCGTTGACGGACGACAAATCCGCCTACGCCTCAGCCGCCGTCACTGTCCATGTCACGGGGGCGGTAGCACAAACGCCATCGCCCACCGTGCAGAACACGGCGCTGGCGATCGATCCTGCCGCGCGGGCGTCGATCCTTCAGACCTATAAGGACGTATTCGGCATTTCCTCGATCGTGCCCGCCATCGGGCGGAAATACCGCTACGGAGTCGAGGATCCCTGGATCAGCACGGCCTACATCGGCAATAAACTGTATCAGGTGAATCGATCGCCGGACGGTACGACCCAAACCTTTTTGCTGCACATTTTTCCGGATCTCACGCCGAACACGGAGAAGGGATACTCCGGGGGGCCGATGTGCCGGCCCGCGGGAGTCTATTCCATACTGGTCGTGTTCCTGGACTACCAGAACCTCGGCGTTCCGCAGGCCGAGGTTCTGGCCGATCTGCAGGCGGCCACCGCGACAGTCAACACGGAATACGCCGCCTACCCCCGCGGGCCGTCGGACCCGGGTCCGATCCTGCAGCTGCAAACCACCGGAGCGGTGATCCCCGTGCCGGCGTCCCTCGATAATTACCATATCCGGGTGAACCAGATTCTTTCGCTGACCGGCTACGATCCGGCGAAATACAATCTTGTCTTCCAGGTCGATCTGGATTTCGGAGAACCACCTCCGGAAAGCCTGGGGCGGGGTGGATAAAATTTCATTCGGGTACGCGGATATGGCCTGCGAACCGGTCCACACGGCGGTCAACATCTGGGTTGCGGTGGACGATAAGAAGCAATTGGCGGGCCCTGACAACCGCCTGGATGACACGTTGCTTTCCCACGAATTGTTCCATCTGTTCGGCTATCCGGCCAGCCACCTTTGGCCGTGTACCGACGGCCCGCAGGTCGACGCGGCGGACGAATGCGTGGATAAGACCATTCCCGGGTTGATGCTGGGCTGGGTGGATGTCGACGCCGACGGGATTCCGGAAATCATGGATCCGACGCCGTATGGCGTTTCTTTGCCATGACGGCAGGCCGTGTGCGCTGGTGGGTCGGGCTCAGTTTCCTTGCGGAGACGGCGGCCAAGCGGCGGGGACTGAAGAAAAGATCATCGGGCCGTAAGGCCCGATGATTCGCCGCGGATCGGTTTATAAAAACAGAAGGTTGCCTCAGCGGGGCATACGGTTGTCGTACGTTTGCAGCGCCTTCATGTAGTTGGCGCGTTCGAAGGCGGCCGGTTGCGCCACCGACTTCTGGCTCATGCTGCCCTGCATCTGATGGATCAACTCATACTCATGCTCGACCATCCATACTTCGGCCTCTTTCAAGATTGCATGCGCGTGCTCGAGCCCGTCCTGGAGGAGCGAGGAAGTGGTCATGGCGACGTTCGCGCCCGCCATGACGGCTTTGATCAGGTCCCGGCCGGTATGCACGCCCCCGGTTAGCGCCAGGTCAACCTTCACCCGACCGTGCAGGATCGCGATCCAGCGCAGAGGCAGGAGCAGGTCGTCCGATGTGCTCAACTTTACCCGCGGTGTGACTTCCAGCTTGTCGAGGTCGAGGTCCGGCTGGTAAAACCGGTTGAAGAGCACCAGGCCGTTGGCGCCGGCGCCCGCCATCCGTTTGGCGATCTGCGGGATGGCGGTAAAGAACGGGCTGAGTTTGACCGCGAGCGGGATCTTGATCTTGGCGCGCACATCGCGCACCAGGCGCAGATATTCCTCTTCCAGCTCGGCGCCGCTCAGGTTCGGGTCGGTCGGGAGGTAATAAAGATTCAGTTCGAGCGCGGAGGCGCCCGCCTGCTCGATCCGGCGGGCGTAATCCACCCACCCGCCGCTGGTTATGCCGTTCAGCGATGCGATGATCGGAATCTTTACCGCCTCGCGCGCCGCATGGACGAGCTCCAGGTAGGCTTCCGGTCCGATATTATATTTTTCCAGGTCCGGGAAGTAGGTCAGCGCTTCGGCGAAGGATTCCGTCCCGTAGTTCAGGAAATGATCCAGTTCGTTGCTCTCGAGGGTGATCTGCTCCTCAAAGAGCGAATGCATCACGATCGCCCCCAGCCCCGCCTCCTCCATTTGGCGGATCGTATCGAGCTTCTTGGAGAAGGGCGAAGCCGAGGCGACTAGCGGGTTTTTGAGTTTCAATCCAAGGTAGGTCGTGGAAAGGTCGGTCATGAGGGCTCCTTTTATCGGCTTGATCCCGTTGGAACTCAATTGTAATCCGGTACATCGATATTAGCCGGGAGGTATTAGAAAAACGTTGTAGGGAAAAAAGACCCCTCCCCGGGATGGGGAGGGGTCTCGAGAGAATACTAAAGGGGGTCATTCCGAGGGGTCTTTAGACCCCGCCTGTCCCGAGCGAAGCGAGGGAAGGAATCGGTTGCGTAGAAGATACCGATTCCTCGTCGCCCCTTCGGGGCTCCTCGGAATGACTCTGTTCGGTTCGTTATTCCTTGGCCGGCGGCTGCTCCTGCGTCTGCGCCGACGCCATCTGCTGGTAGAACGCCCAGCGTTTGGCGAGGAATTTCTTGGCCTCCCCCATGAGCAGCTCGGCCCGCGCTCTCGTCGCTCTGCAGGAGCATGCGGTAGCGCGTTTCGTTGTAGGCATACTCGTTGAGCGGTACGGTCGGATCCTTCGAGTCGAGGACCAGCGGGTTCTTCCCTTCCAACGCGAGCGCCGGGTTGTAGCGCAGGAGCGGCCAGGCGCCGGATTGCACGGCCAGCCGCTGCTGGTCGAGCCCCTTGCGCATGTCGATCCCGTGGTTGATGCAGTGGCTGTAGGCGATGATCAGGGAAGGCCCGTCGAAGGCTTCGGCCTCGAGGATGGCTTTCAGCGTGTGCTGATCGTTGGCGCCGAAAGCGACCTTCGCCACGTACACGTTGCCGTACGACATCGCCATCAGGGCGAGGTCCTTCTTGCCGACGGCCTTGCCGCGCGAGGCGAACTTGGCCACCGCCGCGAGCGGCGTGGATTTGGACGCCTGGCCGCCGGTGTTGGAATACACTTCGGTGTCCAGCACCAGGACGTTCACGTTCCGGCCCGAGGCCAGGACGTGATCCAGCCCGCCGTACCCGATGTCGTAGGCCCAGCCGTCTCCGCCCATGATCCAGACGCTCTTCTTCACCAGGGCGTCGGCCAGGCTGAGGAGGTCCTTGGCTTTCGGTTCGGCCGATTTTTCCAGTTTCTTCTTCAACTGGGCGACCCGCTCGCGCTGGGCGCGGATCCCCGCTTCATCCTTCTGGTCGGCTTCGAGCAGGCCTTTGACCAGTTCGTCGCCCAGAACCGCGGCCAGCTGGGTCACCATTTCGCGCGCGTATTCGGTCTGCTTGTCGATCGTCAACCGCATGCCCAGCCCGAACTCGGCGTTGTCTTCGAACAGCGAGTTCGACCAGGCCGGACCGCGGCCGTCTTTGTTGAAGCTCCACGGCGTGGTCGGAAGGTTGCCGCCGTAGATCGAGGAGCAGCCGGTGGCGTTGGCCACCACCATCCGGTCGCCGAACAGCTGCGAGACCAGTTTGACGTAGGGCGTTTCGCCGCAGCCCGCGCACGCGCCGGAGAATTCGAACAGCGGCTGCAGAAGCTGGGAGTTCTTGACCGTCGCCGGCTGGAAGGCCGCGCGGTCGGCTTCCGGAAGGTTGAGGAAGAAGGCCCAGTTGGCGTTCTCCTGTTCGCGCAGGGGAGGCTGCTCCGCCATGTTGATCGCCTTGCGGGCGGTGTTGGTCTTGTCTTTGGCCGGGCATGCCTCGATGCACAAGCCGCATCCCGTGCAATCCTCCGGCGAAACCTGGATCGTGTATTTCGCGCCGGGGAATTCCTTGAACTTGGCGTCGATGCTTTTAAAGGAAGCGGGGGCCTTGGCGAGCAGGCCGGGCGCGTATACCTTCTGGCGGATCACCGCGTGCGGGCAGACCAGCGAGCATTTGCCGCACTGGATGCAGATCGCGCTGTCCCAGACCGGAATCTCCAGGGCGAGGTTGCGCTTCTCCCACTGGGTTGTCCCGCTGGGGAAGGTTCCGTCCGCCGGCATCGCGCTCACCGGAAGGGATTCGCCCTCGTTGGCGATCATCGGGCCGAGCACCTTCCTGACGAATTCGGGCGCCTCCGCCGGAACGGCCGGGCGGCGGCCGAACTTCGAATCCGCCTTGCGCCCTTCGAGCTTGACCTCGTTCAGGTGCGCCAGGGTGGCGTCCACGGCTTCGAAGTTCTTCTTGACCACCGCTTCGCCGCGCTTGCCGTAGGTCTTCTTGATCGCCTTCTTGATCTGTTCGATCGCCTCCTCGCGCGGCAGGATGCCGGAAATGGCGAAGAAGCAGGTTTGCATGATGGTGTTGATCCGGCCGCCCATCCCGGTATCCTGAGCGACCTGGTAGGCGTCGATCACGTAGAAGCGCAGTTTCTTATCGAGGATCGATTTCTGGGTTTCGCGCGGAAGATGATCCCAGACTTCCTCGGGCTTGTAGATGCTGTTGAGCAGAAAGGTCCCGCCGGGTTTGATCGGGACCAAAACGTCGAACCGTTCCAGGAAGGAGAACTGGTGGCAGGCCAGGAAATTGGCTTGCGAGATCAGCGACGGAGCGCGGATCGGCTGCGGGCCGAAGCGCAGGTAGGAGGTCGTCACCGAGCCGGACTTGCGCGAGTCGTACGCGAAGTAGCCCTGGGCGTAATTTTCGGTTTCCTCGCCGATGATCTTGATCGAGTTCTTATTGGCGCCGACCGTGCCGTCCGACCCGACTCCCCAGAAGATGCAGCGCACGGTCGAATCGGATTCGGCCGAGAAGTTCGGATCGTACTCCAGGCTGGAGTGGGTGAGGTCGTCGTTGATCCCGACCGTGAAGTGGTTCTTGGGGGCGGGCTTGGCCAGTTCGTCGAAGACGGCCTTGACCATGCCGGGCGTGAACTCCTTCGAGGCCAGCCCGTAGCGGCCGCCGATGACCGCCGGGACCCTGGCGAACGGGGCGCTCTTGCGCGACACCGCTTCGGCAACCGCGGCGACCACATCGAGGTAGAGCGGCTCGCCGACCGAGCCCGGTTCCTTGGTGCGGTCGAGCACGGCGATGCTCTTGACCGTGGCGGGCAGGGATTTGGCGAAATGGTCCGTCGAGAACGGGCGGTAGAGGTGAACCCGCACCACGCCGACTTTTTCCCCGCGTCCCACCAGGCTTTCGACCGTCTCCTGGACCGTGTCGGTGCCGGAGCACATCAGCACGATCACCCGCTCGGCATCCGGCGCCCCGACGTAATCGTAGAGGTGATAGGCGCGGCCGGTGAGGGCGGCGAATTTATCCATCGTCTCCTGGACGATCCCGGGGCATGCGTCGTAGAAGGGATTCGAAGCCTCGCGTCCCTGGAAATAGACGTCCGGGTTCTGGGCGGTGCCGCGGATGAAGGGATGGTCCGGGGAGAGCGCGCGGGCCCGGTGGGCCCGCACCAGCTCGTCGTCGACCATCGCCCGCAGGTCGTCCTCGGTCAGCCGTTCGAGTTTGCTCACCTCCGACGAGGTGCGCCATCCGTCGAAGAAATGGATGAACGGAATGCGCGCCTTGAGGGTGGCGCTGTGCGCGATCGCGGCCAGGTCCTGGGCTTCCTGGACCGAGCCGGAAGCCAGCATCCCCCAGCCGGTCTGGCGGACGGACATCACGTCGGAATGGTCGCCGAAGATCGAGAGCGCGTGCATCGCCAGGGCGCGGGCCGTGACGTGAAAAACGGTCGGGGTCAGTTCGCCCGCGATCTTGTACATGTTGGGGATCATCAGCAAGAGCCCCTGCGACGCGGTGAAGGTGGTCGAGAGCGCGCCGGTCTGCAGCGCGCCGTGGACCGCGCCCGCCGCTCCGCCTTCGCTTTCCATCTCCATCACCGAGGGCACCGTGCCCCAGATGTTGGTTTTCTTTTCGCCGGACCATTGGTCCGCGAGTTCGCCCATCGCGGTGGACGGTGTGATCGGGTAGATGGCGATCACCTCGCTCAGTTTATGGGCTACGTAGGCGGTCGCCTCGTTGCCGTCAATCGTAACGATCGGTCGTGTCATGAGTTCCTCCGGGAGTTTTCAGCAGGATTCCGGGAAAACTCCGCCTGAAGGGAATGCGCCGCAGACGGAGTCTTGGGAGCCCTGGAGATGTCGAATTTCGGCAATTATAAACCCTTAAAAGAAGGCGGAAGGTGATGGTTTCGGGATAGAATCGGATCATTCAGGAAGCATCGTGGAAAACCTGAGAGTACACCGAAGCACTGAAAAGATCCGACAACACCGAAAAAATCTATAATTCTTCCGGTGTTTTCGGCTTTTTCGGTGTCATCCGTGTACGCTTTTCGAAGACGGGAGTAAAGCGGGATGAACGGGTATTGGGAATGGGGAATCGATGCGGTCGTATGGCTGCAGGCGAATGCCGCCTTCCTGACGCCGCTGATGCACGCGCTCTCTTTTCTCGGGACGGCCGAGTTCCTGCTCCTCCTGGGCCTTGCGGTTTATTGGTGCATCGACGCGCGGACCGGGATGCGGCTTGGTTTGCTGCTCCTCGGCGGCGGGGCACTGGGCGGAATCCTCAAGCTGGCGTTTCACATGCCGCGCCCGTATTGGCTGGACGCGCGGGTCCAGCCGCTGGCCGGCGAAACCGGTTACGGGATGCCGTCCAGTCATACCTTGAACGCCTGGTCGGTCGCGCCTTGGCTGGGCGGGAAACTCCGGCACGGATGGGGATTGGGCATCGGCATCCTGATCGCGATCGGGATCTCCGTTTCGCGGATCGAGTTGGGAGTCCATTTTCCCGGCGACGTGCTGGCCGGATTTTTGGCCGGGATTATGGTGTGGTTCCTCGTCGATGCGGGAATCCGGCATCTCGGGCCGGTCCTGGCGCGGGCGGGGTTTCCCGCGCAATGCCTGGCGGCCGCCGCGGCCTCGATCATCGTTTTGCTTTTACAATCCGCCATTCTGGCCCGCCTGTCGGGAACGGTGGATCCGGCGGCGTGGGCCGAAAACGCCGCCCGGATCAGCCTGATCCATCCCCGTGATCCGAATCCGATCATCTCCCTTGCGGGATTG
Organism: uncultured Chloroflexia bacterium; assembly: GCA_963724345.1. Classification (GTDB taxonomy): domain Bacteria; phylum Chloroflexota; class Anaerolineae; order Anaerolineales; family RBG-16-64-43; genus JAFGKK01. The sequence continues at coordinate 326,871 of CAVRUI010000003.1, forward strand.
ATCCTGGGAATGGGAATCGGCCTGGCTTGTAAAAACCACTGGGCGCCGTTTGCGGCGGGAGGAACCCTGGGAAAACGGATCCTGAGGTTCCTGCTCGGGCTGTCGGTAATGCTGATGATCTATGCGGGTCTGGGGCTTTTCTGGAATGGAATTAATCCGCCGCTCGGGCCCATTCTGCGATACCTGCGATATGGGCTGGCCGGACTGTGGATGATCTTCATCGCACCGTGGTTATTCCTGCGCTGGGGGCTTGCCGGGCGCGAAACGCCGCGGGAGAATTAAGACACGCCCTCGAAAACCGCGCGCGGCGCCATTACGGCGCCGATCAGCGTGCGGCCGGTGTGCGCGGCAAGCACGAGTGAAAGCCGGTTGACCGGCAGCCAATAGCATGCCAGCTGTTCGGTGATGGCTTTCTGCAGTTCCGCCGCGCCTTCCGGATTCAAGCCATGGACCACCTGGCCGCGGTAGGGGCCGGCGGGGTTCAGCCGTTTCTGCATGACCTCCGCCAGGCTCTGGATTGCGCCGGAGATGGTCCGCGCCTGCCCGAGCTGGGTGTATTTCCCGTCTTCCTTCCCCACGCCGATGATCGGCTTGATATCCAAAACCGTCGCCAGCAATCCCTTGATGTGGCTGATCCGCCCGCCGTGAATCAGGTACTTCAATTCTTTAAGTGTGAAGATCGTCTCCGTGGATGCGCGGATTCTTTCCAGAAACGGCAGCACCCGCTCCTTGGCCCACCCGGCCTTGAAGGCGCGCGCGGCGGCCTCCACCATCCATCCGGATCCGACCGAAAGGTTTTTGGTGTCGAAGAAAGTCACATCGGCTTCGGGCACTTCCGTCGCGCCCGCGAGCGCGGAATTCAGGGTCCCGCTCAGGCCGGAGGAGATGTGAATGGAAAGGATCGACGCGGAAGTCTTGGCGAGCGACCGGTAGAGTTCCGCAAACATGCCCGCGGACGGCTGGGAGGTGGTGGGCAGTATGCCTCCCGAGTCCAGCTTGGAATAAAAGGAAGCCGCATCCAGTTGCGGGCCTTCCTGGAATGACTCTTTGCCCAGCGTGACGGTCAGCGGCACGACATGAATGTCCAGATCTCTTTGCTCCTCAGCTGTCAGATTCAGATCGCATCCGCTGTCGGTGACGATGTGCATGAAAAACCTCCTGGGGTAACGGCTTGGATTACAACGCCGAAAAGATTATACGGGTGTTTCTTCGGGGATAACCATTAAGGTTTCAGGAAAATCCGCGCTAAATCCACGAAGAGCACGAAGAAATCGAAGAAACCGGGGTGTGGCACTGGGGGGGGAGGAATTTTCGATGGATTTGGCGGAAGGCCGATACGGCAGGCGGTTTTTCCCCTTGTGCTATTCGTGCTCTTCGTGGACAGTCCTTTTCTTAATCAGACTTGGATTCGGTTTCCTCGCTCACCAGCCACCATTCCCCCGCGTGTTCCGCGCTGCTGCGCGGGGCGCGGTCGTAATACATGGTGAACACCCTGCCGCCGGGGGTTCGGACGGTGAAATAATCCCGGCCCACGCCGCGCGATCCGCGGCGGGAGGCGGCCTGCGCGTGGGCGGGGGTCATATTGTCCGCCATCCGCCCGCGGCGGGCATAATCGTGCCACTCGGCCAGCATCTCCGTGACGGCAAAACGTTCCCCGCGCCAGGTAAAAGCAACCGGGCAGCCGGCCTTCTTGGTGAGAAGCGGCTGCCCGGAAAATTCGGTCTGGATCGGTTCGCCGATGAAGCGGCGCTGGTCTTTCATCCTGCTTTTTACTTCCCCGCGATGTAATCCTCGGTGAGCTTGCGGGCCTCGTCGTCGGTGTACTGCACCGGCGGGGTCTTCATGAAGTAGGAAGCCGGGGCGTTGATCGCGCCCTTCAACCCGCGGTCGATCGCGAGCTTGGCGCAGCGCACGGCGTCGATCACCACGCCGGCCGAGTTGGGTGAATCCCACACTTCCAGCTTCAGCTCCAGGTTGAGCGGGACGTTGCCGAAGGTGGTGCCTTCCATGCGGATGTAGCACCACTTGCGGTCGGTCAGCCACGGCACGTAATCGCTGGGGCCCACGTGCACGTTATCCGCCGGAATTTTGTACGGCAGCTGCGAGGTGACCGCGTTGGTCTTGGAGATCTTCTTGGATTCGAGCCGGTCGCGCTCGAGCATGTTCAGGAAATCGGTGTTGCCGCCGAAGTTGAGCTGGTAGGTCTGGTCCAGGATCACGCCGCGGTCGACGAACAGCGAGGTCAGGACGCGGTGGGTGATGGTCGCCCCGACCTGGCTCTTGATGTCGTCGCCGATGATCGGCAGGCCGCGTTCCTCGAACCGCTTCTGCCAGTAGGGCGGCGCTGGCGATGAAGACCGGGATGCAGTTGACGAAGGCGCAGCCGGCTTCGAGGATCTGTTCGACGTACCACTTGGTGGCCATCTCCGAACCGACCGGCAGGTAGCTCACCACCACGTCGGTCTTGGTATCCTTGAGGATCCCGACGATGTCGGCGGTGGGCCCGGGCGCCTTCTTGAGGATCTTCGAGAGGTACTTGCCCGAGCCCGTCGTGGGTCATGCCGCGCGCGACGGTGACACCCTGTTCGGGACGTCGGAGAATTTGATCGTGTTGTTCGGATAGGCGAAGATCGCCTCCGACAGATCCTTCCCGACCTTTCCCTCCACCACGTCGAAAGCGGCGGAAAATTCGATATCGCGGATGTGATAGCCGCCGAGGTTGACGTGCATCAACCCCGGAACTCGCTCGTCATCGGCGGCATTCTTGTAGAACTCCACGCCCTGGACGAGCGAGGAGGCGCAGTTGCCCACGCCGATGATTGCCACACGGACTTTCTTCTCGGATCCCGACATGTGTGAAACCTCCTTGCGTTTTCTCCCGCTTTCGCGGGATGAGAAATGCCCCTCGGCCTGCCACGCAGTTCCTGGCGTTTTAGAACCTTGATTCTGCACGCTTGGCGTGCGGCTGCTCATTTTTTTATGCTGAATTAATTCTTTTTTCGCCATTTCGCTATGCTATAATCCGGTCGCATGAGAAGATGACTGCTCCGCTGTATTCCCCCACGGATCGTATTCACCGGTTGGAACGGTTGCTGGAAACCAACCGGGTGCTTTCCTCTACACTCGACCTGGAACCTCTTCTCCAAACGGTTGTGGACGTCGCTTCCGAACTGACCGACAGCGAAGTCGCCTCGCTGCTCCTGTACGATCCGGAAATCCAGCAACTCCGCTTCGCCGCCTCGCCCTGGTTTCAAAAAACGTCGCTCCAATCCATGACGGTGCCGATCGACAGAAGCATCGCCGGGCAGGTGTTCCGTGAAAAGCGGCCGGTCGTGGTTCAGGAGGGCAGCAAGGATCCGAGGCTCTATCGTTCGGTGGGCGAGCAGGTCGGCCTGGCCACCCGTTCAATGCTTGCCGTACCGCTCGTTTTCCGGGAGCGGCCGATCGGGGTACTGGAGGCGCTCAACAAGCGCGGCGGGGTGAATTATACCGGAGAAGACGTCTCTATTCTAGAGACCCTCGCGGCGCAGGCTGCGGTGGCCATCGAGAATTCCCGGCTGCTGTCTCAGGTCCAGACCCAGTATGAGCGGCTGGCTTCCCTGGATCAGATGAAGGGGGATTTTATCGCGATCGCCTCCCACGAATTGCGCACCCCGCTCGGCCTGATCCTGGGGCACGCGGCCTTTCTGCAGGATGGCGCCACGCCGGACGTGGCCGAACACCTCTCGGTCATCATCCGCGGCGCCGAACGGCTCAAGGCCATCCTCGACGAGCTCTCGCGCCTGACCCATTCGGACCAGGGGGTGACGCGGCTCAGCCTGCAGGTATTCCCGGTGAAGGAACTGCTGGAGGAAGTGATCGCGAAGTTCGCCGCGGCCGCCAAGGAAAAGTACCTCTCGCTGGATTCGGAATGCAAACCGGCCGGGCTGGTGGTGGAGGGCGACCGGCAGAAACTGCAGGTGGCGCTGGGCAACCTGATCGACAACGCGATCGCATTCACCGATACCGGCGGACACATCCTGGTCGCGGCCGGCGCCCAGGAGCCGGACACCAAGGAACGCTCCGGGTACGTCGATCTCGAAGTGGTGGATGACGGGATCGGCATCCCGGCGGCGAAGATCGGCAAGATCTTCGAGCGCTTCTACCAGGTGGAGAACCATATGACCCGCCGCAAGGGGGGGCTGGGGCTCGGCCTTCCGGTGGTTAAATCCATGGCGGAGCTGCACCACGGCCGGGTTGAGGTGGAAAGCGTCGAAGGCAAAGGCAGCCGCTTCTGCATTCACCTCCCGGCCCGCCAGCCCAAGACCAACGGCAACGGCCAAAAGCCGCATTAATCCCCTTCTTGCCGCAATGGTGCCGGACGGATATAATATCGGCCTTCGGGGCGTGGCTCAGCTCGGCTAGAGCGCACGGTTCGGGACCGTGAGGTCGGCAGTCCAAATCTGCCCGCCCCGACTAAAAAACCTACTGACCGTAGGTTTTTTCTTTTTCCCCACCAGCCTTCGGGGCGTGGCTATGCTCGACTAGAGCATACGGTTCGGGAGGCAGCTTGCCCCGCTCGGCCAGGTGTGTGAAGAGACGAGTGTTGATGATTAACCCGCCAACTGAGCAGACGATCAGCTTTTCTGAGATCAAGAGCGGGGTTCCCCGGACCGTCCGCCAGGACGGGCAAATCTGCCCGCCCCGACTGAAACCTACCGAAAGGTAGGATTTTCAGTAAACGTGGCACCATACCCCGACCGGGAGGGTAAGTCGGGATTCTTAAAAAACGTTGGCTAGGAGATCGTGGAGGATGCCTTTCCCTTCGCGGTTCTCCTTCCGCGGTGATATTTTGCGGTTATTAATCCGATGATGTTTCGTGTAAAATGATGACAAGCAGCCGACGGGAGAAGTTATATGAAAAATAGCACGCTCGGGAACTTGATCGCCGCGCTCTTTTGCATTGGAGTCACGGCATCGTGCACACCCGCAAAAGCCACCCAGGACCCGGCGGTGCTGCGCGCCAAGTATGACCAAGCATTGGCTTTATACAACCAACTCGAAATCGGTATGTCGTACGATCAAGCCATGGAACTCCTGGGTGCTCCCGTTGAAAAAAAGGCCCTCGGGACACCCGGGCCAAGCGATGTTCCGCCGGTTCCGCAGCCGCCGGGATACTTTTGGCAATTCAATGCGGAGAACAATACCAAAGACGGAACCATTTATTATCTATTTGACCCCAAAAGCGGGATAGGAAATAAAATTTTCTCATGGATCGCATACGACCTGGCTTTTAGCGAAGGTGCCCTTTCGACTTCCGAGAAATATAACGCGGTTCTGCTGGGCATGACGTACGAGCAGGTTAAAAACATCATGGGAGCGCCGGGAAGACTTGTGCACCATGAGGAACGGTTATTGCCTTCGGGGCCCTTGGTGGGGAGTTTTAGCACCGGATGGCACTTTCCCCTGAAACCGACGGTTACGCAATCTTTCTTTTGGTGGCCGGAAGGCGGTAAAGACGCTTTTGATGTCATGAATATTCTATTCATAAAGGATGCCGTCATCAGTAAGGCCTTTAGGAATAAAACCGTAGCGAAATAATAAACGACCGCGCGGCTTGGCGGGCGGTTTTAAGGAGCGAAGAAGAATCATCCTTTCCACTGGGCGAGGCTGTTTGTTTAGCCGCTCTTGGGAGATTGCTTCGTCGCTTCGCTCCCCCCGCCTCGCACGGCGAAGCCGGGGCGGGACTCAGCTCGGCCAGAGCGCACGGTTCGGGACCGTGAGGTCGGCAGTCCAAATCTGCCCGTCCCGTCCAGAAAACCTACTGACCGCAGGTTTTTCCTTTTAATTGCCCGATATTCTCCACGAAGGGCACCAAGGAAAACCTGAAGGACACGAAAATGCGTTTACGAAAGAACATGAACCTTTTAGTTTTTCTGAATTCTTAGTGTCTTGGTGGTTTTTATTAGGTTTCAAAGCCACTGCCTTTGGCAGTGAGTAGAATGAAAAAGTCCACTGGCGGAGTGGGTATTATGTGATCCATCCCATCTCTCCTCCCCCGGCCCGAGCACAGCTCGGGCCGTCCCCCTCCTCCCTTCCCGTAAGACGGGAAGGGAGGAGGGGATAGGGGAGGTGGGATGGGATGGTAAACGGAACACATCCATACCGGAGGATAATTGGAAGAAGCAGATGTGACGGGTAGGTGACAAGAAAAGGTTCGGCCAGCATGGAAGGAGGATTGACCGGAGCATGAATGGTACCGGACCACATATATGAAAAAGGCGGAAAAGGGGGGGATCCACAAAGCCCGCCCTCGGCCCCCGCTTCGAATTCATGCTTTCTCCCATGAGAAAAGAATGGGATCAAGCATATTCCGCGAGGGCAGACTGGTCGGGCCGGGGGACACCAAAACACCCTCGGTCACCGATTCGTATTCATGCTTGCCCCCCCGTTTTCGGAGTGCCGGCTCAGGTTTCCCGGGAGGGCGGAAAGAGGGGATTGCGCCTTTTCGGGCACGTGACTATATAATGAAAGCAATCGGTTTCCGACCCGCAAAAGGAGGATATTCCATGACAGGCTATTTTGGCCCGATCGCAAAGCAGACGGAACAGAACAAGTTCTTCCGGCAGGTGCTGTACACCGGCAAATACGCCCAGCTGGTGGTGATGTGCCTGCAAGGGGGGGAAGAGATCGGCAACGAAGTGCACGAGAAGGTGGACCAGTTCTTCCGGATCGAGAAGGGCAAAGCCAAGTTCGTCCTCAACGGCAAGGAAGAGCACCTGGTCAAGGCCGACGAGGCGGCGATCGTCCCGGCCGGCACCTGGCACAACGTCATCAACGCCTCGAAGAAGGAAAAGCTCCTTCTCTACACCCTGTATTCCCCGCCCAACCACCCGGACGGGACGGTCCATAAGACCAAGGCCGAGGCCGAGGCGGCCGAGAAGCTGCACGAGCAGCAGCCGAAATCCGGATGGGCAAAGATATTCGGATAACCCTGCCGGCGGCATTGTTTCCCAACCGCAAGAGGGTTAAGAGAACTTGGTTGGTGTTGCTCCTTCGGAACACGCGCACTGGACCTGTCTGATGATACTTATCGGACAGGTCCTTTGTTTATTTTATTTGTATCTTTGTGTCTTGGTGGTTAAATTTAAAATTATTTACCACGAAGCCCGCCCTCGGCGGTCGGGCCGGGGGACACCAAGACACCAAGAAAGACAAACAACAAGTTCATGAATTCTTCGTGTCTTTGTGTCTTGGTGGTTAATTGGGATTTCCCAAACCTCTACAGGATAATCCGCTTGATTCCATGTTTGATTATTGGGACATTGAAATTGATTAAAAATCCGAGTCGTTTGCCTGTCAATTTCAAATAGGTAAGCAATTGGGCTGTGAATACGGGATGCATCAGCTCGACGGCTTTTAATTCGCAAATCACCGTATCGCAGATTAATACGTCCAATCGAAGCCCTTCATCGAAGGTGATGCCGTTGTATACGATGGGAACCGATACTTGCCGGAGGAATGAAAGATTGCGTTTTTTCAATTCGTGACAAAAACAGGTTTCATATATGCTTTCCAGCAATCCGGGCCCGAGTGTGGAATGGACGGCGTAGGCGGAGTCGACGATTGCGTGGGCGATGCCATCGGTGGAATCCTGAAGCGGTGGATAATTCATCATTCCCCCTTGAGTCAGAACGCATATTAGGTCGCTGGATGATTATTAATTTACCACAAAGACATAAAATCATAGTAGATATCCTCGTGTCGTAACTTTGTGGTAATAATAATATTTACCACGAAGACACAAAGGAACTAAGAAAACAAAACAAATAGATAATTTTTTACTTGGTGTCTTGGTGGTAAATTGAACTTCGACTTAACCACCAAGACACCAAGACACCAAGAAAAATATTACTTTGGTGTCTTCGTGTCCCCCGGCCCGACCTGCTTGCCCTCGCGGAGTATGCTTGATCCCGTTCTTGTCTCATGGGATCAAGCATGAATACGAAGCGGGGGCCGAGGGCGGGCTTGACGGTGAATATGCATTTCTTCCACATCCTCACACAATGGCCAGGAAAGCCTTCACAGCCGCCGGATCAAAATGGGTGCCGGATTGCGAGCGGATATGCTCGATGACCTTCTCCGCGGACCAGGCTGCCCGGTACGGCCGGTCGGACAGCAGCGCATCCCAGACATCCACCACGGCGAAGAGACGGGCCGAGAGGGGGATCAGGTCGGCCTTCAACCCGCGCGGGTAACCGGATCCGTCCCATTGTTCGTGATGGCAATAGGGGATGTCCAGCGCCGGACGCAGATACGCGATCGGCGCGAGCAGTTCAAACGCCCGGACGGGGTGCTGCCGCATGATCTCCCACTCGTGCTCATCCAGCGGTCCGGGTTTGAGCAGAATACTGTCGGGGATGGCCATCTTGCCGATGTCGTGCAGCAGAGCGCCGCGGCGGATGTGGACCAATTCCGCTTCGGAGATGCCCATCGACCGCGCCAGTTTCAGCGTCGTATCGGTGACGCGCTCGGTATGCCCTTCGGTCTCCTTATCGCGCAGGTCGAGCGCGCGCGACCAGCCTTCGATGGTGGCGTCGTAGGCCATGGCCAGATCGGTGTTCGAGCGCTGCAGGCCGTCGAACATCTGGGCGTTGTCGATCGCGATCGCGGCCTGCTCCGCGAGAATCTCGAAGAAGCCGGACCAATCCGAATCGACGTTCAGCGGCGTGCGGCGGAAGACCTCCAGAACTCCCTTGACCTGCCCCTTCGCGATCAGCGGGGTGGCGTGATGGGATACAAAGCCTTCTGCGTCGATCATCGGCCGGCGGAAACCGCCGGTGTCGGTCGCCAGATTGGGGATGCTAACCGTTTTTCGTTCGAGCGCGGCTTTCCCGGCCTGTCCTTCCCCAATCCGCAGCCGGGTGCGCTCGATCTCCGGCGTCCGGAAGCCGCTCCCGGCGGCGAATTTGAGGATCGAGGTGGGCGGAGCGATCAGCAAAACCGCCGCCGCGTCCGCCTTCAGATTGTCGATCGCCTGGCGTGTGACGACGTTGAGAATTATTCCAAGGTTGACACTGCCGGTGATCGCCTGGTCGACCGTCCGCAGGGAATCCAATTTTCGCAGGCGCTCTTCCGTCTGCTCGAGCAGCGTCACGCGCCACACGGCGCTGGCGGTGATATCGGCGACGGCGGACAGCAATTGAAGGTCGTATTTCGTGAGGTCCCGGCGGCTGCCAAGCCATAAGAGCCCGACGGTCTGCCCCTGGGCGATAAACGGCACGCAGGCGATGGAGCGGGAATCGCCGATCATGTCGGACCGGAGCGGGCGGGTATGTTTCCGCACTTCGTTTTTCAGGTAGGGACGGCCGCTGGCCAGGGCCTGGGCAACCGTTTCCGAGGAAAGGGGTATTTTCCCGCCGGTGGCGGAAGCCCATGTGCCGCGTCCCATCTCCACCAGCAAATCACGGCTTTCGGGCACGGGCAGGGTCATCATGACGCCGTCCGCCTCCAGCAGGGAAAGCAGCTGATCGAGGATGACCGGGATCATCTCGGCGCGGGTCGAAGCGCCGCGCAAGGCCGCACTCACCGTGGCGACGGCCTCCAGTTCGCGTTCGCGCTGCTTGCGCGCGGTGAAATCCTGCACCGTGCCGAGCAGCTTGACGACCCGCCCCTGCGCATCCAGAATGGGATGCATCCGCGCCGAAAGGTAGATCCGTTTCCGGCTGGGCAATTCCGCTTCCAGGTCGTATTCAAAATCCATCTTCTCCGCGACGGCGCGGCGCGCATATTCGCGCAGCATTTGCGCCTGCTCGAGCGGATAGAATTTCGATTCCTCTTCCGCACTGGGCGGACCCAGGACCGGGTCGCGTTCGTACAAGCGGTACGTTTCATCCGACCAGATGATTTTCTGTTTCTCGAGGTCGAACTCCCAACTCCCCACCCGTCCGAGCGTCTGGGCTTCCTTCAATCTTCGCTCGCTTTCCCGCAGCATCTCCTCCGCCCGCGTTCGCTCGATGGCGTGCCGGATTATCCGGTTTAATAACCTGCCGCTGACATCGCCCTTGACCAGAAAATCCTGCGCGCCGGCGCGCACCGCTTTGGATGCCAAGGCTTCGTCGTCCAATCCCGTCAACAGGATGATCGGTATCCGCGCCGCGCGGGCATACACTTTCTCGAAAGTGGCGAACCCGCTGGAATCCGGGAGGCCCAGGTCCAGCAGGATGGCGTCGACAGGATGCTCGGCCAGCTGCGCGAGGCCCGCGGCAAGGTCGGGAGCCCAATCCAAGCTGAAATCGATGGCCCCCGCTATTGACAGGTTTTCCCTGACCAGGCGGGCGTCGCCGGGGTTGTCTTCCACAAGAAGAATACGAATGGATTCATTGGGCATGGAGCGCCTCCGATGCTCGCATATCTCCATCCGGATAGGGGTGGGGATTATGCGTGCGATTCTCCGCTGGGCGGCAGGCGGACAATCTCGAGCCAGAAATCTTCGATCGCCTTGACGACCGAAACAAACTGGGTCAGCTCCACCGGCTTGGCGATATATGCGTTGGCGTGCAGATCGTAGCTCTTGACGATGTCCTGTTCGGCCTGGGAGGTCGTCAGAACGACGATTGGGATGCGCCGCAAATCCTCGTCGGTTTTAACTTCCTTCAGCACCTCGAGGCCGCTTTTTTTGGGCAGATTCAAATCAAGCAGAATCAAGTCGGGCCGGATCGAGGAGCTGTATCGGCCCTCTTTGCGGAGAAACGCCATGGCTTCCACTCCATCCGCAACGGTTTCCATGTTGTTCCGGACTTTGGCATCCCGCAGGGCTTCCCGGGTGAGACGCACATCGCCGGGGTTGTCTTCGACCAGCAGGATTTCGATCGGGCTGCCGCGGTTTAACGCCATTTTATTTTTCTCCAATCTTTGGCATGGTGAAAAAGAAAGCGGAACCTTTGCCGGATTCCGATTTCGACCCACATCCGGCCGCCGTGCCGGAGGATGATTTTTTTGCAGATGGCTAATCCGATCCCGGTTCCGGGATATTTACCGCGCGGATTCAGGCGTTGGAAGATGATGAAGATGCGTTCGAAGTATTGCGGGTCGATGCCGATCCCGTTATCGCGCACCGAAAAAACCCATTCCGAATCCCGCGCCTGGCACCCGATGAATATGCGCGGTGGATCTTCGCCGCGGAATTTAATCGCGTTGGCGATCAGGTTCTGAAACACCTGGATCAGCTGCACGTCGTCGACCGACACGGTGGGCAGCGGTTCGCGATGCACCTCGGCCTGGTTTTCTTCGAGCGCCAATTTCAGGTTTTCCAGCGCCTGATCGAGCGTCCGATCGGCCGGGATGGGAGCAGGCGGTTTGCCGCGCGTCCCGACCCGCGAATAGGAGAGCAGGTCGTTGATCAGCCGCTGCATGTGGCTTGCCCCGTCCACCGCGTAGCCGATAAACTCGTCGGCGTCTTTGTCCAGTCTGCCCTTGTAGCGCTGGCCCAGGAGCTGCGTGAAACTCGACACCATCCGCAGCGGTTCCTGCAGGTCGTGCGAGGCCACATACGCGAACTGCTCCAGATCCGCGTTGGACCGTTCCAGGTCCGCCAGAGTCACCTGGAGCGCTTCTTCCGCCGCTTGCGTTCGGTGATATCCCGGTTTGTCCCCCGTCGGCCGGCATATTTTCCTTCGTCGGTGTGGATGGGAACGCAGGAGTGGCTGATCCAGCGGATCTCGCCGGCTTTTGTGAGAATCCGGAATACCTGGCTGTGACTCCCGGATTCTCCCTGAGATTCCGCCGTATGGCTCTCCACAACTTTTCGATCATCCGGGTACACGATTTTTAAAAGAAGTTCCGGATCATCGGTAAACTCCTTCGGCGCATATCCGGTTACCCGTTCGCAGGAGGGGGAGGTATACATGATTGTCCGATCCGGCGCGGTCAGATAGATCCAATCATCGGCGTTGTCGGCGATAAGCCGGTATTTTTCCTCGCTATCGAGCAGTTCCTTTTCCATGCGCATTCGATCGGTGACGTCGAGGAAGGTCGACAGGATGCAGAGCTGCTTGTCGTAGTTGATCCGTTCCATAGAGACGATCAGAATGCAGATCGAGCCGGATTTTGTGCGGACCGTTAATTCGAAATCCCGCACCGATTCCCGTTCGCGGAGTTGCCGTACGAGGCGGTCTCTCTCTTCCGCGTCGACATAGATTCTCAATTCGGATGTCGTCCGCCCGATGATTTCTTCGGGTTCATATCCCATGATGCGCGTATATGCTTCGTTCACGCTCAGGAATTTTCCGTCCTCCAGCCGGGTGATCGCCAGCGCGGCCGGGCTGGCGATGAATGCCCTTGCGAAGTTCTCCCGGGATTGGAGTAAAGATTCCTCCGCCTGCTTGCGTTCGGTCTCGTCGCGCCCGTACAGGTTGACATAATCCGACTTCCGGCGATCGGGGCGAGGAGAAAGGAGTACGACCTGTCACCGATTTGCTTTTCGAAGGTTGTGCGGGTCCCCTTATCGAGCGCTTCGGCAGCGATATCCCGCCAGAATTTGGGAGCGGGTTTCCCGATGATGGTTCCCCATTCGGCCAGAATCGAATTGCTCGCATCGTTGGCGTAGAGCAAAGTTCCATTCCGTGCCAATCGCAACACGATGTTGGGATTCTCCGATGGGAATTTCGCCAGGAGCGCGATTTCCTCTTCGGCCTGCTTGCGCTCGGTGATGTTCCGGTTGAGGCTGATGTAGCCCGACACGCGGCCGCTCGCGTCGTGCAGCACCATGGAGGATACTTCGACGGGGATCCGGGTTCCGTCCTTCCGCTGCTGAATCGCCTCCCCGCGCCAATGCCCGTGCTCCGCGATCGTGCGCCGCATTTCCTCCGCCTCCGCCGCGGGCCATTCGGTGCGGATGAGGTCCACCCCGTTTCGCCCGAGAACTTCCCCGGCCTTCCAGCCGTACAGCGCCTCGGCGGCCGCGTTCCAGTCGGTCAGCCGGTACTGGGCATCGGAGACGACAATCGCGTCATTGGCGCTTTCCAGCAGGGAAGCCTGGTAGCGTAATTTTTCCTCGGCCTTCTTCCGGTCGGTGACGTCAATCACGGTCGTCATAAAGTAAAGCGGTTGACCCTGCTCGTCCAGGCGGAGGGAGGTGCTCACATCCCCCCACACGACGGAACCGTTTTTATGGAGATATCGTTTGGTGAAGCGAGCGGCTTCCATTTTACCGGTGAGGAGGAGATCAAGCTCCCGTTGGGTTAGGGCGATATCGTCCGGATGCGTCAGATCCTGCCAGCTTTTTTTTTGGAGCTCATCCGGAGAGTAGCCCAACAGCTCGCAGAAGCGCCTTGTTGGGATGGACCGCGCCGCCGGGCAGGGTGATGGATTTTCCGACGGACGAGTTGTCGAAGACGTATTTGAATTTTTCCTCGCTCTCGCGCAGCGACTCCTCGGCCCGCTTGCGCTCGGTGATGTCGTGCACCGATCCGACCAGATGAGTGCACTTGCCCGCCGCGTCAAAAACCGGCGCAACGCTCACTTCTCCGATCAGCCGCCCGGTGGGGTAATCGGAGGTCTCCTCCCAGTGGATGACGGCCTTCCCTTCTGCGGCTTGCCGGTATTTTCCCTGAACCATGCTCAGCGACGGCTCGGGGATGATCTCGCTTACCCGCCGCCCGATCACCTGTTCGGATGGTATTCCGGTTACTCTGCCGAAGGACGCGTTGACGGAGACAAAGCGGTATTGCCCGTCCGGTTCGACGGCCAAAAGAAAAATGACGTCCCCGACGGTGTCGTAAATGGAGGCCAGGCGCCTTTCGGTTTCCAGCAGCGCATCCTCAACCCGCTGGCGTTCGGTGACATCATCAAGGGTTACAAATACCTGGTAGGGTTTATCCTGTCCCGGCTGGAACTGTGGCACGGCATGAATGTTGATCCAGCGATAGGCTTTTTCGTCGGGAGAGTAAATCCCCATCCTTTGATTCCGCAACGGCTTGCCGGTTTTCAGCGCCACCATGCCGGGATGTTCTTCCGCCGGATAGTCCGAGCCGTCCTCGCGGATAGTTTTCAATTTTACGTGGATGGAAGCATGGTTGCCGACCTGTCCCCGTTTCACGCCCAGGATGCGTTCGGCTGCCGGGTTCATATCGATCACATCGCCGTCCGCCCCTTGGTACATCACGCCGACCGACATGTTGTGAAAAAGGGTTTCATATTTATTTTCCGATCGCTGCAGCAGAGTTTCCGCTTGTTCCCGTTCCACATCCCTTAGCTTTCCTTCCAGGCGTTTCCGGTCCGTCACGTCGCGCAGGAAGACTATTCTTCCCCCGATCGAACCTTGTTTTTCAAGGAAAGGCGAATCGCTGAGTTCATAGTCCCGGCTCTCCCCACCGGATGGGAGGCGAATTTCCACGCTTTTCTTCTTCCCCAGGATTACGTGTTCGCCGGCCGGAAGCCGGTTGGTGATGACCTGTTCCACCGGCTTCCCCACCAGGGCTTGCGCGTCGAGGTCGAGAATTGCCTGCGCGGCCGAATTCGCATCGACAATCCGGTCCTGGGTATCGAGGATCATCACCCCGTCCGCCATGCCGGCGATCACCGCCGCCTGCGCCACCGGCTTGATATCAAACAGCCGCCATCGGAACATGCCCAGCGCCAGCATCATGCCGGTGATGCTGAATGCGAGCGGGGTAAGATCCAAATTCCTGAGGGGGATGATTTGCAGCACGTACAGCAGGTTGCCGGCCCAGGGCGCCAGGATCCCGATCAGAATGAGGATGTTCTGCCAGCGGAATATTTTTACGGACGGCAGCATGGCGCGTACGGTTATCACCGTGGCCGTCAGCAGTAGAAGGTAGCTGTATGCAAAATAAATCCAGAATCCGGGGCCGTAGGTCTTTTCGGAAAAGGTCAGCCCGTTTTCCAGGTAAGGAACGTATCGTGCCCATATTAGCCCATGGTTTCCATTCGTCCAGGCAAGCACCAGGGTCGCCGCCGGGATCAAGGCCAGCCCGGCAAGCCGCCCCGCCGTTAATGGCCGATGGGCACCGGAATGGTGGAGCACGTACACCAACACCATCAGCGGCACGCTGACGACGCCGATGTATTCGATATGAGCCCACAGCAGGTTGTGCGGGAGATCCGGATCCAGCATGCCCCCTAAGGCTGCGGCGATCCATTCGGTGATTCCCAGCAATAAAAGGATGAGCGGAATTGTCTCGGAGTTATCCCGGCGCTGAAGCCAGACGAACGCGGCGATGCCGGCGCAGATCACGCCCGCGGCGATCATGAGGAGCACAAAGGGATTGAGGATGGGATTCACTTCATCTTCCCCGTCTATTCATCTCCCAAATCCAGGGTTGACTCGTATCGCGTTGGGGGCAGGATGCGCGGAGGATACTCGGGGATCGGGAGCGGCTGTACGGCCGGATTTGCTGCCGCCAGGGAGAGCACTATTTTCTTGGCAATCGGAAATGCGGGCAACCATGGAGCGGACTCTTCCATAAGGTATTCCCTTCCATGCCAGATCCCTGCTGTTCCTGTGATTATGAAGAAGGGAGGTTGCAACGGTAATTTCCCCTTCGGCGGAAGGGCTCACTGGCATCGAACGGAATTGCTCGTACGGGTCCCGGAGAGACAACGGGAGACACTTCATTATATAGCCGTTCGGCAAACGGCGAAGCCGGGGGAGTCCGGAGGCGTTTTCCCTGCGGATTGGGGGGTTCTCCGGTCCGGGCGGCGGCTGTCAAGCGTCTTCGTGTCCCCCGGCCCGACCGCCGAGGGCGGGCTTGGTGGTGAAAATGCTTTTAATACCACGAAGACACCAAGACACCAAGAAAACCAACCCCTCGTTAATTATTTCTCTTAGTGTCTTCGTGTCCCCCGGCCCGACCACCGAGGGCGGGCTTGGTGGTGAAAATGCTTTTAATACCACGAAGACACCAAGACACCAAGAAAACCAACCCCTCGTTAATTATTTCTCTTAGTGCCTTCGTGACCCCCGGCCCGACCACCGAGGGCGGGCTTGGTGGTGAAAATGCTTTTTAAACCACGAAGGCACCAAGACACCAAGAAAACCAACCCCTCGTTAATTATTTCTCTTAGTGTCTTCGTGACCCCCGGCCCGACCACCGAGGGCGGGCTTGGTGGTGAAAATGCTTTTTAAACCACGAAGGCACCAAGACACCAAGAAGAACCAACCCTTCGTTAATTATTTCTCTTAGTGTCTTCGTGACCCCCGGCCCGACCACCGAGGGCGGGGCGGGCTTGGTGGTGAAAAAATGCTTTCCGGATCATCTGCCTGTGGAACCGGGTTTTCGGGGGCGTCTGGCAGGCCGCGGCCATTTCCGTTAGAATTCCGTCCATGGCCCGCCTTGTGGATTTCTTCACCGCCCCGTTCCGCCGTGCGCGGGATTTTCTATATCAGATTCCGGACGATACGCCGCTGATGGAAACGGTCGGGTCGGCGCTCGGCAGCCGGGAAGGCCTGCTCGGGTTGTGGGAAGGCCTGGCGGAGCATCTCGTCGCCCTGCGGGGGCATCTCTTCCGGTCGGTCATTGCCCTTTCCGTTGCGACGGTGGTGTGCTTCGCATTTTCGGAGAATCTGATGAGCATGCTGGCGCTTCCACTCGGGGATCCGGCAGCCGCGGCCGAGGTCGGGAATCAGGGCGGGGTGTCGGGCTGGCTGGAAAAAGCGGTCGCCCAGGGCGCCGACGGTCTGGACAAATTGCAGGTGATTGAGCCGACCGAAGCGATCGGGGTGTTCATGCGCGTGTCCCTGCTCGGCGGGGTGATCCTGGCGCTGCCGTGGATCGCGCTGGAGATCTTCCTGTTCGTCGCTCCGGGCCTGATGCCGCGCAGCCGGATCGTCCTGCTTTTCGGCATCCCCCTCGTCTCGGTTTTTTTTCTGATCGGCGTGGCGTTCTGCTATTTCGTCATGCTTCCGGCGGGCATCCCGTTCCTGTATACCTTCCTGGGGTTCAAGGCCGCCTGGCGGCCCTCGGCGTATTTTGAACTGGTCACGACCCTGATGTTCTGGATCGGGGTGACCTTCGAGATGCCGCTGGTGGCGTACCTCCTGGCGGCCGCGCGGCTGATCAACGCGCGCCAGCTGGCCTCGGTCTGGCGCTTCGCGGTCGTGATCATCGCGGTGGTCGCGGCGGCCATCACCCCGACGGTGGATCCGGTGAACATGCTGCTGGTCATGGCGCCGATGATCCTGCTGTACATCATCAGCATCTTCGCGGCGATGATCGCGCGGCGGGATCCGAAAAAGAAGCCGCAGCCTGGTTGATGCCCGGCTTGGTTGGATCGCCCCTTTTTTGATATTTGCCCATCCGGAATGTTTTCACCACCAAGCCCGCCCTCGGTGGTCGGGCCGGGGGACACAAAGACACTAAGGAAAAAAAAGTTAAGCGATTGGTTTTCTTGGTGTCTTAGTGTCTTCGTGGTTTAAAAAGCATTTTCACCACCAAGACACCAAGGCAAAGAATCCTTGATGTCTTGGTGGTTTATAACTGTCACTTAATTTAATACTTTGGTCGCCTCGGCCCGGTTTAGCTGGCCCACCCGTCTACTCTGATTCGGCGTGGATCACGCAATATCCCGGTTCCACCGTGGAGAGGACCCGCCGGTGGACTTCCGCCACGATCGCATCCGATTTCTCGACTGTGATGTGCTTCGGAACGAGGATGTGCAGGACCACATTGGTTTGGCCGGGACCGACAACCTCCGCCCGCAGATCGTGGACGCCCCGCACGCCCTTAACCCCGAGCGCCATCGCGCGGACCCGGTCGAGGTAATCTTTCCCCGGCGAGCGTCCCAGGAGGTAGGAGAGGTTTTCCCGGAACAAGCCGATCCCGTTGACCGCGATGATCGTGGCGACAAGGATGGCGGCCAGCGGATCCGCCAGCGGCTGGCCGAGGACGACGAATACGGTTCCGCCCAGCGCCGCAAGCAGGCCCAGCTCGTCGTTGATCAATTCCAGGAATTGCGCCTTGGCCGCCGGGCCTTTCGATTTTTCGCGCAAAAGGGAGATCAGCGGGATCCCGGCGATGACCATCGAGACCAGCAGGACGCCGATCGCGAGCGGCAGGTTCTGGTATTCGCGCTCGACGGGGTTCAACAGGTGCGGCACCGCCTCGCGGAAAAGTTCCAGGCTGGTGAACGAGATGAACAGAGTTGCGGCGACGAGCGCGGCGGCGTTCTGCGCCCGGCCGTGGCCGAACATGTGCGTTTCGTCCGCTGCGCGGCGTGAGTACACGGCCGCAATCAGGAGGAATCCCGCGACGAAGATGTCGCTCAGCGTGTGCAGCGATTCCGCCAGGAGCGCCATGACACCGGAAGCGAAGTAGGCGGCAAGTTTCAGAGAGAAGATCAGGATGTACAGCCCGAGGGTCAGGCCGAGATTCTTTAAATCCTCCGCCTGTCCGGCGGGCGCGGCCGGTTCCGAGTCCGGCGGCGCGGCCGGAAATTTCACTCCGGTTCGTTTTTTCATGGTGTTTGGAGTCCCTTCGCGGAGAGGGCTGTCGGGCGGGGGATATTGTACACGGCTCCGGCGTTTAGGGGTTTGTCTTCCAGCGGCCTGGCAGACTGTCCGCGAATGTCTCGTATCCGCGCAGGGCCTCTGCGCCGATGGACTGTTCCACTTTTTCAAACTTCGTCCCGAGATCCGCCAGGTCGTTTCCCTTCATCACCTTGAGGGTCATCGGGAAGAGCAGGTAATCCTCTTTCCAAATGTGGTTCGGGTAAATACGGTTGATGCCCCGGAGGGCTTCGAGAATGGCCTTCCGGGCTTCCGTTTCCGCGCTCTTCAGCAGCGCCACCGATTCGGCCAGGGAGCCGACAAGGCGCCGGCCCTGGACATGCTCGGCCGTGAGCGCGCCGATCGGGCAGCCGGTCATCGGAACCCCGTGTTTGACAAGCGCCGGGAACAGCAGGATTTCCTCCTTGCCGTGATGGCATTCATCGGCGTAGATGCGCATGAAGTCGGCGATCCGGCCCAGGAGGCCGGCGTCGATAGTTCCACCGGCTTCGAGCTCCTCCGAAACGGCCAGGCACGCCTTGACGGCCTTTTCGATGTAGCGGTGTTCGCGTTCCAGGTTTTCCGTCGGCAATAAAGTTGCCATAGCAGCCTCCAAGACGAATTGAACGCTCCCATGCGCCGGATCCCGTCAGGCGGAATGTTTCCGTGCGAGCGATCACCAGGTCCGGGCTGGTCAGCCTGTCGAACGGCTCGCCGCGCGCACTCCCGCACGGTTCGAGAAATTCGAAGCCCGCGCGGCGGAGCGCTTCGGTCAAAACTTCTGTGCGCAACGGCCACAACCGCGTGGAGGAAACCGTCTGCTTCCAGTTCCCTTCCTCCCCGCGGGCCAGGGTAAGGATGTGGAAGGTGATCGACCCATCCGTTTCGAAATCGTAGAAACGGACGAACAACCACTCCCGTCCGCCCTCGGCACTGCTCTGCGGTTCGATCCAGCGTTCGCGCGCGGCAAGCACCCGGTCGTAATTGCGGTTCTGGAGGATGAGCAGCCCGTCCTCCGCCAGGCAGGCGGCGAAATCCGCGAGGGCGTCGGCGAGTCCGGCGCCGCCCTCGACATGGGCGAGCGAGTTGCCGAGGCACAGGACCGCGTCGAAGGCCGCTTTCCCGAACACGCCGCTCATCCCGCCGAAGCCGGCCTGCTCGAAGCGGACGTTTGCGCCGGAAGCGGAAGCATTCGCGCGCGCCCGGGCGATCATCCCGGCCGAAGGATCCGCCGCGGAGAGGGTCATCCCGAGCCGGGCCAGGGCGATCGCGTGCTGTCCGGTCCCGCAGGCGGCATCCAGAATCCTGCGCGCGCCGGCGGCCGCCAGGCGCTGTTGGAGGAAAGGCATCTCCGCCGCGAGGCGGGCGGGCCAGTTTACAAAGCGGTCGTAATCGATGCTCAGGGAATCATACATGCGGGGGTCATGCTCCTTCGAGGAAGGCTTCCTTTTCCATCGCGTCGGCCAGGCGGCGATATTTTTGGTGGGCTCCCGCCCCGGTCTCCTCGTGTTCGAGCCGCTCGAATTCGGCGGCGAGGGCTTTCTGCGCCCGGGGAGGGATCAGCCGGCCGGCCGTCGGGAATAGGAACTCGTTTTCCCGGCGGATGTGTTGGCGCGTCAAGGCGGCGTATTCCCGCGCATTGCGGATCAGATCATCCCGGGCGGCGCTTTCGCCGCGCTCGAGCGCGAGGGCAGCTTTTTCGATCGCCCGGTTGTAGACCCTGCCCCGTTCGTGCTCGGCGAGCATGATCGCAAGCGGTCCGGTTTGATTGGAGAGGCCCGCGTCCATCATCGCCGTGAGGAGCGGCTCTTCCTCCTTGCGGTGATGGCAGCCGTCCGTGAAGTTCCGGAAAAATGCGGCTGCATCCTGGAAAAAACCCGGCCGCACCGCGCTCCCGGCTTCCAGACGACGTGTTTGCCTCTCCAGGGCCGAAAGCACCCGCTCGATAACCCGATGCTCTTCAATTAAAATATCCATAGCTTCCATGGAAGCCTCAATTCGGGAAAATCGGCCGACGCAACGGGTGCGCCGCGCCGCGGATCGCCGGGATCAGCTGCCCTCAGCCAGCAGCCTGCGTTCCCCCTCCAGATTGCGAATGCCGGTCACATCCTGGACGACCTCGACGGTTCCCTGGAAATTTCCGCCGGCATCCCGCACGGCAAAGTAGCGGATGCTGAATCAGGCGGGGCTCCGCGGTTTCGCCTTTCATCGGGATCCAGAATTCCGCCGTGTCGCGTTTGCCCGCGCGGAAATCCTCCAGGATGCGCATGACCAGCTGCACGCTGTCGGGATGGTGGCAGTTCAGCACGTTGCGGCCGATCACGTCGGGCGTGCGTTCAAAGATCCGCTGCTTGCCGCCGGTGTAGAAGCGCACATCGTTGCCGGCATCCACGAAGGTGATGTCGATCGGCAGGTGAGTGAGCATGAGGGTGATCTGTTCCGGCGTCAGCGCTCCCATCTGCAGGGGGATGGTGGAGTGGGAGTGATCCATGGATTCTCCTATTCCCCTTCGGCCAGCAGCCGGCGTTCGCCCTCGAGCTTGCGGATGGCGGTGACATCCTGGGTGACTTCGATCGTCCCCCGAAACGCTCCGGCGGGATCGCGGACGGCGAAATAGCGGATGTGGATGAAGCGCGGCTCCGCCCCGTCGCCCTTCATCTGAATCCAGAATTCGGCGGTGGAGCGGATGCCCGCGTGAAAATCATCCAGGATCCGCTTGACCCGGTGGACGCTGGCCGGCGGATGGCAGCGCAGCACGCTGCGGCCGACGACGTCGGGGGTCCGTTCGAATATCCGCTGCCGGCCGGCCGAATAGAACCGCACGACATTATCGGCGTCGACATAGGTCACATCCAACGGCAGGTGGGTCAGCATCAGGCTGATCTGCTCGGCCGTCAGCGCGCCCGTTTGCAGGGGGATGGTTGCGGATGCGGAAGGGGCGGGTTGATCCATGAAGTCTCCTATTGAATGTCGGTCGAGTAGCCCCGCGACGCTTGCGTCGCGGGGCGTATCGAGACCCGACAATTATTAAAGAACTCCGGTCTCGCCCGCCTGGTCGGGCTGGGCCAGGGGAGCCCGAGTGATCCTCGAGGAGGTATCGAGACCTTGCACATTTCCGCAAAGATTCCGGTCTCGATACGCCCTGTGATGCCAAGGCATCGCAGGGCTACCCCGGTAAAAACCGCCGGGGCATGCTCGACCGGCTTAATCGATTACCAGGCGTACGCTTTGGGCGCTTCGCCGCCCGGGCCGGGCCAGATCTCGTCGATCTTTTGCAGCGCCGCCGCATCGAGCTTCAGCTCCAGCGCGCGCAGCGTGCCGTCGAGCTGTTCCATCGTCCGCGGCCCGATGATCGGCGCGGTCACCGCCGGATTGTGGACCAGCCAGGCCAGGGCGACGTCGGCCGGTTTCTCGCCCAGGTCCTTGCAGAATTTTTCCCAGGCTTCGAGCTTCGGCCGCTGCTTTTCGATTTCGGCCTGCTGCTTCTCGTCGGCGCGCCGGCCTTCCTTGGTTTTTTGCAGCGCTCCGCCCAGGATCCCGCCTCCCAGCGGGCTCCAGGGGATGATCCCAAGCCCGAAGGAGCGGCAGGCCGGGATCACCTCAAGCTCGATCATCCGGGTCATCAGGTTGTATTTGCTCTGCTCGCAAACAAGCCCCAGGAAGTGGCGCGCCTGGGCGGCGGCGTTCGCCTGGGCGATATCCCACGCGGCGAAGTTGCTGCTCCCGACGTAGAGCACCTTGCCCTGGCCGACCAGCACTTCCATCGCCTGCCAGATTTCCTCCCACGGCGTTTCGCGGTCCACGTGGTGCATCTGGTAGAGGTCGATGCGATCGGTCTGCAGCCGGCGCAGCGATCCTTCGCTCGCCTGGCGGATGTTCAGCGCCGAGAGCTTTTCCTGGTTGGGCCAATCCCCCATGTGCCCGTACACTTTGGTCGCGAGCACGACCTTCTCCCGCCGGCCGCCGCCCTGGGCGAACCAGCGCCCGATGATCTGCTCTGTGACGCCCTCGCCCAATTTCCAGCCGTACACATTGGCGGTGTCGAAGAAGTTGATGCCGTGCTCGAGCGCCCGGTCCATGATGCGGAACGCGTCGGCTTCGCTTGTTTGCGGGCCGAAGTTCATCGTTCCAAGGCACAGGCGGCTGACCTTCAGACCGGTCCGGCCGAGATGGGTATATTCCAAAGTGTCCTCCTCATCGGGAAATGAAAAACCTGCGGGGAACTCCTATTATACGACTCCGGAAGAATTTTCCATTCTGATTAAAAGGGAAAACACATCCAAAAACGATGATTTTTGATGGGAATTTATTGGACCGGCGCCAATGCCCGGAAGGGCGCAGAGGGAGGATTTCGGGCGCGGAAATGGGAGGGCTTTTAACGGGGAGTGATATCGCGGCGGAAGCCGCCTAAATAACTATTCTCGGACGAGTTGATCCGGATTGGGATGGGCGGCGCGGATTTTAGCTGGCGGTTTCTTCGGCGAGTTTTTCGGCGATACCGTAGTAATCGGTCGTGAACGCCGGCTTCGAGGTGATCGTTTTCAATCCGGTCGAATTCGGTGCCGCGTTAGGCCCGGGCGCCGGCCGGGAGCATTTGTTCGGCCAGCGGGATCACCCTGTTTTCTTGGCTGCGGATGTGCCGGGCGATCCGGCGCCTTGGCCGATCCGGAACCGGCGGACGGCCGCTCAGGTTGTGGTTCTAAAGTAGCGCTTTTGCATCCAAAAAGCCACGTTAACCAATCCGATCATCACCGGCACTTCGACCAGGGGGCCGATCACGGCCGCAAACGCCGCGCCGCTGCCGATGCCGAACACCGCCACCGCCACCGCGATCGCCAATTCGAAATTATTGCTCGCCGCGGTGAAGGCGAGCGTTGTGGTTTTCGAATAATCGGCCCCCATCCGATGGCCGAGCCAGAAGCTGACCAGGAACATCGCGACAAAATACAGCAGCAGCGGGATCGCGATCCGCACGACATCCATCGGAATCTGCACGATCAAATTTCCTTTGAGGCTGAACATCACCACAATGGTGAACAGCAGTGCGATCAATGTCAGCGGACTGATTTTCGGCACAAACTCCTTCTGATACCATTCCTTGCCCTTCATCCGCACCAGGAGGAACCGTGTAAGAAAACCGGCGAGAAAAGGAATCCCCAGGTAAATGAATACGCTTTTTGCGATTTCGCCGATCGTGATTTCGACGACGCTGCCCTTCATACCGAATAACGGAGGCAGGACGGTGATGAAAAAATACGCATACACGCTGTAAAACAGCACTTGAAAAACGCTGTTGAAGGCCACCAGGCCCGCGGCATATTCGGTGTCGCCGTGGGCCAGCTCGTTCCAGACGATCACCATGGCGATACAGCGCGCCAGGCCGATCAGGATCAGCCCGGCCATGTATTCCGGGTATCCGTGGAGAAAAATAATCGCCAGCGCAAACATCAGCACCGGACCGATCAGCCAGTTCTGAATAAGCGAGAGGGCTAGGACTTTCTTGTTGCGGAACACATCCCGCAATTCCTCATACTTCACTTTGGCAAAGGGCGGGTACATCATCAGGATCAGCCCGACGGCGATGGGAATGTTGGTCGTGCCCACCGAGACCGCCGCATTGACCCGTTTGACCCATTCCGGGAACAGGAAGCCCGCCCCCACTCCCACCGCCATGGCCAGGAATATCCACAACGTCAGGTAACGGTCGAGGAAGGATAGTTTTTTACTTTGGTTCGGGGCCGGGGTTGCGGCTGCTTTGGGCATGCGACATCTCCGTTTGGGAATGATATTTTCCGGCAATCCTGTTGCTATGTATTCTCGACGGGGCGGGGCGGATATTTTTCCGCAGCATCTCTATCGTGGGAGCGCCTTTCATCCCGTGAGGCGTGGAATAAACCCGGCAACAAAGGGTGTAGCGTTGGCGCTCCTCAGGCCACAAATCCAAGCCGTTCACTTGAAACGAGGGCGACCCCAAAAACTTCAGCCGCTGGGCAAGCTCGTCGTCCGCCAACTTAACCAATTGAATATCCGCTTCCAGCCATTCGGCGGTTAGGGCGGCTTTCAGGTTCTCCAGCGCGCCTTGCCACGACGGGCAGCCGTCGAAATACAGCAGGTCAATTTTCATACTTTTCCAATTGGGCAATCATCTCCCGCGCAATATCGTCACGCACCTTGCGCTTCATGCGGCGGATTGCATCGCCTCGGTCAGCCATCCGGCAACCTCGGCCGGCGAGGGGATGCGCCCCGCGCACACCAACTTTTCGTTGATCACCAGGCCGGGCGTGGACATGATGTTGTATTCCATGATTTTGTTGTAGTCCGTCACTTTGATGAATTCGGCCTGCGCCTTGATATTTTCGGCGGCCTGCCGGGCGATCGCTTCCACCTTTTTACAGTTGGCGCAGCCGGACCCCAGAACTTTAATGATCAACATATTTGCATTCTCCTTTGGCGGATGGGAATTCGCCGAATCCCGATAGCCGCCGATCCGCTTCGACGAGGCGGCATATTAAATGACCGCATTGAACAAATAGCCGGTGAGTATGATCGCGGCGGCGACGACCCCGACGAACACCGCGATCAGCGGCGGCTTGAGCACCCGGCGCAGGATGATCAACTCCGGAAGGCTCAATCCAACCACCGACATCATGAATGCCAGCACGGTGCCGAGCGACGCCCCTTTTTCCATCAGCGCGCTTACGATCGGGATCACGCCCGCCGCGTTGGAGTACAGCGGGATGCCGAGCAGCACGGCGGCGGGAACCGACCACCACGCCTGTTTGCCCATGATCCCGGCCAGCGCCGCATCCGGCATATACCCGTGAATACCCGCCCCGACGGCGATGCCCACGATTACGTAGGGCCAGACCTTTCCGACGATTTCCCTGACCGAGGTCCACGAACGGCCGACTCGCTCCTGCAGATCCGGCTTTTCGATTAAACCTTCCCCCCGCTTTTGCATCTGCCAGACGAAATCCTCGACGTACCGCTCCATCTTCAACCGCCCGATGGCCATCCCGGCCAGGACGGCGATAATCAACCCGGAAGCGATGTACAACCCCGCCACCTTCCAGCCAAACAACCCGAACAGCATCACCACCGCCACCTCGTTGATCGTGGGCGCGGCGATCAGAAAAGAGAAGGTCACCCCCAGCGGGATTCCGGATTCCACGAACCCGATAAAGAGCGGGACCGCCGAGCACGAGCAAAACGGGGTGACAATTCCCAGAGCGGCGGCCAGGATGTTGCCAATTCCTTCGCGCTTCCCGCCCAGCAGGGCGCGGGTGCGTTCCGGCGGGAAGAAGGTGCGCAGGAGCGAAACGAGGAATATCATCCCGGAAAGCAGCAGCAGGATTTTGGGCGTGTCGTAGAGGAAAAAGGACGCGGCGTCTCCAATCCTTGAGCCGCGCGCGAGCCCGAGCGCGGAATACGCGAGCCAGTCCGCCAGCGGTTGGATGAGGATATAGGCCGCCCCCCAAGCCAGCGCCGCCCCGCCGATTATTAATAGGACGCGCCTTGTGGTGTGACGCGCAGGGGATCGGGTAGGAGAAACGGATTGATCCATGGGCTACGCCGCCGCTTTCGCGGCGGCCTTTGATGCAGCCGGCGAGGAAGACGCGTGTGGATGGATACCGTCCTGCGGAGAGCACTTCGGACAGGGACAATCCGCACTGGGCACGCACGCGCGCCGGGACCGGCCGGACACTCTCCCGGAACGGGACGCCGGAGTGCGCGCGCTTTCGATCAGGTCAAAGACATCCGGCCGGATCACCCGGTAATACATGTTCCACCCGTCGCGGCGGTCCCGGACCAGGCCGGCTTCCTTTAATACCGCAAGCTGCTGGGAGAGGTAGGCCTGGCGCACGCCCAGGGCGCGCTCCAGATGGCAGACGCACTGTTCGCCGCCGCGCAAAGCGTCCAGGATCGCAAGCCGGGCGGGGTGACCGAGCGCTTTAAAATCGCGGGCCAAGGTTGTCAATTCGTCCATGTCAATGCCTCGATAATCATATTCAATATTATGAATATAATATTACCCGGCGGATATGTCAAGCCGGCCGTTTATGGGATGAGGATACCCACCCGGTCGCATGGGCGCTCCATTCCGGGCGTGATTTTCGTGGCGGGAGTGCAGATCGGTGAGTGCTGGGAACGGGTCTGGCCATGTTCCAAGGGCGGGATATTCTCTCTGCGGCATCTCCTCCGGCCGCGATCGCCCGCCCGACACCATGGAAAGGCCGCTCCCGCCGGGCGGTCCACTTCATATATATTCCGGTCCCCGTTGCGGTAGAATCCTTCCATCCTGAACCGAGCCTCCGGAGATCTCCTTGTTCGATATTGTCTTCCTCGGCACGTCCGCCTCCGCCCCCTCCATCCAACGCGGCCTGCCGTCGCAAATGGTGATGCACAAGGAGTACCGGTTCCTGATCGATTGCGGCGAAGGAACCCAGCGGCAGATCCTGCAATCCGGGCTCGGGTTCAAGCGCCTGGATAAAATCCTGATCACGCATTCCCACCTGGATCACATCCTCGGGCTGGCCGGGCTGCTCTCCACGTTCATGCGCTGGGAGACGATCGAAAAACTGGAAATCTGGGCCGGGCAGCCGGCCGTGGCGCGCATCCGCGACCTCCTGCAGGGGGTGGTTCTGCGCGGCGCAACCCCTCCGGTTAAAATCGAACTCAACGTCATCGAACCGGGATGCCTGATGGAGGATGAAACCTTCCGGCTTTCCGCTTTCCCCGTGACCCACCGCGGCGGCGGAACGTTCGGCTTTCTGTTTGAAGAAAAGCCGCGCCGGCCGTTCCTGGTCGGGAAGGCGGACGCCCTGGGCGTGCCGCCGGGTCCGTTGCGCGCCCAGCTCGTTGCGGGAAAATCCTGCACTCTTCCGGACGGATCCACCATCTCCCCGGACGAGGTGCTCGGGGAGCTCACTCCCGGGACCCGCCTGGCATTTGTCGGGGATTGCGGCCGGACGGATAATATATTGGAGCAATGCCGGCGGGCGGACGGGCTGGTGATCGAATCCACCTACCTGGAGGTGGAAGCGGATCTGGCCCGGGAGTTCTCCCACCTGACCGCCCGGCAGGCGGCAACCCTCGCGCGCGATGCGCAGGTCCGGCGGCTGTTCCTCACCCACCTCTCGCGGAGATACCGCGACCGGGAAGTCGCGGAAGAAGCGCGGGCGGTTTTTCCGGAAACGACGGTGGTGAAGGATTTCGACCGCTTTTCGATCTCACGGGATAAATGATGCTTCGCTGGCTGCGGAATTTCCCGATCGTGCTGCGGACCCTGGTGATGACAGTCGTTGCGGTCATCATCGTCCTGGCGTTCTTCGCGTTCCTCGGATCGGACGCGCTGGACGACAGCACGCGCGAGATCCAGCAGATGCAGCTGCGTTACGCGGGGCTGGCGGCGGACGCCCTGGATTCCCAGCTCGAGAACAGTTTTCGCGCCCTGGCCCGGCAGGCGGAGGCATTGGCCTTCAACACAAAAACCTCGACATCGGCGGAGGATGTTCTCTCCCGGTTGGCCGATACGGGATTGTTCCCGGATGGAGTGTTCTTCCTGGATCCGGCCGGTGAGATCGCGGCGGCGGAGCCGTCGATGACCGGCGCGGCTGCGGAAAAACTGCAGGGGGACCCCATCGTGCGGAAAGCCCTGGCGACCGGCCTCCGGCAAACGGGGGATTTTCAATCCGGGCCCGGCGGCGCGCCGCAAGTGATCCTCCTGGAACCGGTTGTGGATTCCAAAGGAACCGTCCTCGGCTGGCTTGGAGGCCTGGCGGATCTGACGGCCTTTCCGTTTGTAAAGAAGACCGGCAGCCAGGCGTTGATCGTAGATTCCGCCGGGAACGGACTTGCGCTTGACGGCGGCGACAAGCTTGCCATTCTGCCGGTCGCGTATTATCCGGTGCTGCTGCCCTACCTGCAGAAGCAGGAATCCGGAATCGCCCGTTTGGATAAATCCCTGACCCACACCCAAGACAGCATCATCGCGGTGCTATCCCCGCTGAAGAACGCCGCGTGGACCGTTGTGGTCGAATCCCCCGAACAGGAAGTGTACGGCCTGTTGACCACCCTGCGCTGGCAATTTGTGTACTTCGGGGCGATCATCCTTGTGGTCGCGATCGTCTCCGCGTGGATTTTTGAGGAGGTGGTTCTCGGGCCGATCCGGGTGCTTTTGCGCGCCACGCGCCAGCTCGCGGCCGGCGATATGTCGACGCCGGTCCGGCTCGCGGGGCGCGATGAAACGGCCGAGCTGTCCCGCGAATTTGATTCGATGCGGCTGAGAATGGCCGATTGGAGCGGGGCGCTTTCCGCCGCCGTCGAACGGCAAACCCACCGGCTCTCGACCCTGTATGCGATCGACCGCGTGGCTTCGAAAACGCTGGCGCTCGAGGAAGTGCTGACCGTCTCCCTGGAGCGGGTTCTGGACCTGATGAAGATGGATGCGGGCGCGATCCTCCTGATGGACCGCGGGTCCTGGCGCGCGATGGCGCATCAGGCCCTGGACCCCGAGCTTGCCCAGACCCTGACGGAACTGGATCCCACCCAGCATGCGATCGGCACGGCCGCGATCGAAAAGAAGGTCGTGGTGGCCGCGCTGGCGGACCTTGCCCCGGATGCGCTGGCCGAGGCGGCCCGCAAAGCCGGTTTTCACACCCTGTCCGCCACGCCGCTGATCGCCAAGGACCAGGCGCTGGGAGTCCTGGTGCTGTTCACCCAGGCCGAGCGCACGTTCGCGGTGGACGATCTCGACCTGCTGGAGACCATCGGCC
This sequence comes from uncultured Chloroflexia bacterium, assembly GCA_963724345.1. Classification (GTDB taxonomy): domain Bacteria; phylum Chloroflexota; class Anaerolineae; order Anaerolineales; family RBG-16-64-43; genus JAFGKK01. The sequence goes on from CAVRUI010000003.1 coordinate 356,130, forward strand.
AGCAGATCGGCGGCGCGGTGTACAACGCGCAACTCTTCGAATCCGAGCAGCACCGGCGCGAGCAGGCGGAGGGCTTGTATGAACTCGGGGCGGAGATCATCGCCCTTTCGACGCTGCCCGACACCGCCCGCGCGGTCTGCACCCGGATCGCCAAGGCCACCCGCGCCCATTCGGTGATCGTCACGCTGATCGAACCGAACGGCCAGGTGATGCTGCGCCTCGGCGCGGATGCGCGCGGGGTCGCCTCGCAGGAGCCGCCCCCCCGGCCGCACGGCCTGACGATGCAGGTCTTCCTCGACGGAAAAATCCTGACCGTATCCAAATCCGATCCGGCGAAGGCGGCGATCACCTCGCAGCTCTCGGCGGAAGGGATCCAGGCCCTGATCGGCCTGCCCCTGCGGGCGGCCGGCCGGGTCATCGGCACTTTGTTTGTGCGCTATGAGAAGCCGCGCACGTTCTCCGACGAAGAGGTGCGCGGGCTGACCACGTTTGCCAACACCGCCGCGATGGCGCTGGAACGCGCCCGGCTGATGCAGGAAACCGAACGGAGGCTGGAGGAAGTCGGGGCGCTGTACGAACTCTCCGGCGTGTTGCGCGGGACGATGACCCTGCGCGAGATGCTCCCGCTGCTCCTGCACCAGGCGCTGCACATGGCGCGGGCCGACGCCGCCAGCATTTCGCTGGTGGAAGGCAGGGAGATCGTGTGCCGCGCCGCGGAGGGGCTTTCAACCGAAGTGATCGACCGGCGCATGCCGCTCGGCGAGGGCGTGATCGGGGGCGTGGCGGCCAGCGGGGAAATCCGCCAGACGCCGTTCCTCCCGCGGGATCCGCTGATCGTCCCGCCGGTCGGATCCGCGGTCGTGCGCGGGGTCGGGTCGACCCTGTGCCTGCCGCTGCGGACGGCCGACGAAGTGGTCGGGGTCCTGCTGCTGATCTCGTACAGCCGCTCGCAATTCCCCGAAACTGAAATCCGGCTGCTGACGGCCGCCGCCGACGTCGCCGGCGGCTCGATCCACCGCGCGAATATTTTCGAGCAGCTCGAGCACAGGGTCCACGAGCTCGGCTCGCTGTACGAATTCGGCCAGGCGGTCTCCACCAGCCTGCGGCTGGAGGACGTCATCCGCCTGGTCGTCGAGACGGTTCCGCCCGCCGTGCACGCCCAGGCGATCTGGGTCTTTTTGTGGAACGAGGAGGAGGAGCGGCTGGTGCTCCAGCATCTCGGGCCGGCGCCGCTTGCTCCGCAGGACGAAGTGAAATACCGGGCCGGCGAGGGCCTGGTGGGCTGGGTATTCATCGAAGGCCGCCCGGCCAAGGTCGCGGACGTGCGCTCGGATCCGCGCTGGAAGCAGGAGCCCGAGCACGAGGAAGCGGTGCTTGGGTTCCGGGTGAAGGACGTGCTGGCCGTCCCGATGATCCACGGGAAAAAGGTCCTCGGCGTGCTGCTGGCCATCAACCGCCAGCAGGGGCAGACGTTCTCGGAAACCGACCAATCCCTGTTTGCGGCGCTGGCCGGACAGACGGCGGTCGCGATCGAAAACGCCCAGTTGTTCGAAGACGTGCGCGCCATCTCCGTGGCGACGATCTCCTCCCTCGCCACGGCGATCGACGCCCGCGACCCGTACACCCGCGGCCATTCCGAGGATGTGACCAAGATCGTGGTCCTATTGGCGCGCGAACTCGGCTGGCAGGGCGCGGATCTGGAGATGCTCCAGTTCGCGGCGCTGCTGCACGACGTCGGCAAGATCGCCGTCCCGGACGACATCCTGCGCAAGCCGGTGGATCTCGTCCCCGACGAGTGGGACATCATTTATCTGCACCCGTATCACAGCGCGCAAATCCTCCGCCCGGTCCAGCCGCTGCACAAGATCATCCCCTGGATCTACCACCATCACGAACGCTGGGACGGGGGCGGCTACCCGGACCGGCTCAAGGGCGAGGCCATCCCGGAAGGCGCGCGGATCATCGCCGTGGTGGACGCGTTCAACGCGATCACCACCAACCGCCCGTACCACAAGGCGCTTTCTGAAAAGGAAGCCCTGGACGAGATCGCCGTGAATTCCGGGAAGCAGTTCGACCCGACCGTGGTGAAGGCGTTCCTGAAGATCATGAATTACAAGCAATAAATCCCCCTCTGGAAATAAAAATACCGGTTGTGTTAGGATATCGGCGTTCTCCCGGTTCCGGACCGCAACTCCCGGGCGCCGGAGAGCGGAACCCACGGAGCAAGGAAATGGCGATCTACGAATACGTTTGTGAATCATGCAAGAATGAATTTGATCTGATGCGTCCGATGAAAGAAGCCGACCAACCCGCCGCCTGCGATACATGCGGCAGCCGGAAGACGAAGCGCAAGCTGTCCCTGTTCAACGCCCAGAGCGGGGGAAAAGCGTCGCGGGCACAAGCACGCCGTCCTGCTCGGGATGCGCGGGCGGGTCGTGCGGCAGCTGCGGTCATTGAGTCCACGAAGAGCACGAAGAAGACCTGAAGAACACGAAAAAATCCAAAAATATAAAAAAATAAACCATTGAGCCTGTCCCGAGCCGCAGGCGAGGGATCATGCCCGCGTGTACTAAGCGGGCATCCAGAGGTTTTCCCTTATCGTTCCTCATCGATTCCCGCTACGACCACGCGGGAATGACGGTCCCTCGCATTTCGTCATGCCCGCGTGTACTAAGCGGGCATCCAGAGGTTTTCCCTTATCGTTCCTCATGGATTCCCGCTACGACCACCCCGCTGCGCGGGGCAGGCGTGGGAATGACGGTCCCTTGCATTTCGTCATGCCGGCGTGTTTTTAGCCGGCATCCAGGAGTCTTCGAAATATTAAAACGCCTCCCTTCTGGATAACTCCCCTGAAATAAGCCTAAAATAAGACCTATTGACTCCAATTACGCTACATGCTATTATTATTCATACCCCACCCCCCTGGGTAGGGTAGCGAGGAACAGAAATGACCGAGAATACTGACATTCTACGCAGGGCCCGTGTGGCTTCCGGACATCTTGACGGAGTGGCAAAGATGATCGAGCGGGATGCCTATTGCATCGACGTCATCCGGCAGATACAGGCCGTACAGGCGTCGCTTGACCGGCTGTCCGCCATGATCCTGGAAAACCATTTGAACTCATGCGTCACCACCGCCGTGCGCGGAAACGATCCCGAGGCGCGGGAAAAGGTTCTTAAAGAGATCAGCGAAGTGTTCCAGGCGGCCAACCGGTCATAACCCCTCCCCCGACCCCTCCCCAGAATGGGGAGGGGAGAGAAGACCCAAGGAGAAACCATGAAAACCGTAACGCTGAAAATCCCGTCCATCACCTGCAGTCATTGCATCCACACCATCACGACGGAGTTGATGTCGATCACCGGCGTAAAGAAAGTCACCGGGGATGAAAACACCAAGGAAGTGACCGTGGAATTCGATTCCCCCGCGACGATCGAAATCATCCGCGACGTGCTGACGGAGATCAATTACGAGCCGACGAACATCTGATCCACGAAGATCACGAAGCCTGCCCCGGTTGGGGTAGGCCGGGGAAAAACCTGAAGGACACGAAGCTAAATGAAGGAAAAACTTCGTGATGTTTTAGGTTTCTTTGTGGATCTTTGTGGGGCGCTAAGCTCGTGAAGGAAAATGTAAAAAACTTCGTGATACTTCAGATCTTTCTTCGTGAATCTTCGTGGAGTGCATTATGAATACCGAACAGATCACCCTGCCCATCACCGGAATGACGTGCGCCAACTGCGTGGCGACGATCGAACGAAACCTCAAACGGCTGCCGGGCGTGCAGAGCGCGGAGGTCAACCTGGCGTCGGAACGGGCCAGCGTGGTGTACGATCCCGCGCAGCTCGGGCAGGAGGCGATGGTCGAGCGGATCCGGCACGCCGGATACGACGTGGCGGTGGGGGAAGAAACGATTTCGGTAAAACGCTTTTCGGATGCCGGCCAGGCCCAACGGCTGGAAAAACGCCTTCTGGCCCTGCGCGGCGTGCTGGAAGTTACCATCTCGGTCGCGACCGAAAAGGCGGCGGTGAAGTACATCCCGACCGTCATCACGGTCGCCGAGGTCCGCAAGGAAATCGCGGCGTCCGGGATCGAACTGGTGGAAACCGCCGGAACGGGTGAAGACGCCGAGGCCCGCGCCCGCCGGATGGAGATCGAACATCAGCGGCGGCGCCTGATCTGGGGGATCGCGCTGACCGTCCCGCTCTTTGCCCTCGCGATGGCGCGCGACTTTATGCTGATCCCCGAGGCGGTCGGGATGGCGCCCTGGTTCAATTGGGTGCTGTTCCTGCTGGCCACGCCCGTGCAGTTCGGGGTCGGGTGGCAGTATTACACCGGCGCCTACCACGCCCTCCGCAGCGGGTCGGCCAACATGGACGTGCTGATCGCGATGGGATCCTCGGCGGCGTATTTCTATTCGATCCCGGTCATGCTGGGGCTGCTGCCGGGCCACGTGTATTTCGAAACGGCCGCGGTCATCATCACCCTGATCGTCCTCGGAAAATTCCTCGAGGCGCGCGCCAAGGGCCGGACGAGCGACGCGCTGCGCAAACTCGCAGGCTTGCAGGCCAAGTCCGCGCACCGCATTACCGGGGGCAAGGAAGAGGAGATCGCGGTTGAGGATGTGAAGCCGGGGGATGTGCTCGCCGTCCGGCCGGGCGAAAAGATCCCGGTCGACGGGGCGGTGATGGAGGGCCGCTCGAACGTGGACGAATCGATGATCAGCGGGGAGCCCATTCCCGCGGCGAAGGGGCCGGGCGACAAGGTCATCGGCGCGACGATCAACCGCCAGGGCGCCTTTAAGATGGAAGCGCTCAAGATCGGCCGCGATACGGTCCTGGCGCAGATCATGCGGCTGGTCGAAGAGGCGCAGGGCAGCAAGGCGCCGATCCAGCGCCTGGCCGACAGGATCTCCGAGTGGTTTGTGCCCGCGGTAATCGTGATCGCGGCCGTTGTGTTCGTCGTCTGGCTCCTGGCCGGGCTGGGTGCGGGGACGGCGGACGCATTCACGACCGCGCTGATCCGCGCGGTGGCGGTGCTCGTGATCGCCTGCCCGTGCGCGATGGGGCTCGCCACCCCGACCGCGGTGATGGTCGGAACCGGCAAGGGGGCCGAGATGGGAATTCTCTTCCGCAGCGCGGAGGCTCTCGAGGGCGCGGGGCGGGTGACGACGGTGGCGTTCGACAAGACCGGGACCCTCACCCGCGGCCTGCCGGAAGTGACCGACGTGATCGCCTCCGGATTGTCCGGCGGGGAAAACGAGCTGCTGCAACTGGCGGCCTCGGCCGAAAAACAATCCGAACATCCGCTGGCGGATGCAGTCCGGGCGGCGGCCGTCGCGCGCGGATTGACACCGCTCGACCCGGAACGGTTCGAGGCCGAGCCGGGACGCGGAGTCCGGGCGAGCGTATCCGGGCGGGCCGTGCTGGTCGGAAACGAACGGATGCTGGAAGAGGCCGGGATATCCATTGCGCCGCTCAAGCCCGAGGTGGACCGGCTGCAGGGGCTGGCGCGGACGGTCTTCCTGGTCGCGGTGGATGGAAAGCCGGCCGGGCTGATCGCGGTCGCGGATACTTTAAAGGAAGGATCGCTCGAAGCGGTTTCGCACCTGAAAAAATCCGGCGTGAAGCTGGTGCTCATCAGCGGCGACAACCGCCGCAGCGCGGAAACGGTTGCCCGCGCGGCGGGCATCGAGCGGGTGCTGGCCGAGGTGCTGCCGGGCGAAAAATCCGCCGAGGTGGCGCGGCTGCAGGCGGAGGGCGAGAAGGTCGCGATGGTCGGAGACGGGATCAACGACGCGCCGGCGCTCGCGAAGGCGGACGTGGGCATCGCGCTCGGCAGCGGCACCGACATCGCCATGGCCGCCGCGCCGGTCACGCTCATTTCGGGCGACCTGCGCGGCGTGGACCGCGCCATCCGGCTTTCGCGCGGGACCCTGCGCACCATCCGCCAAAATCTTTTCTGGGCGTTCTTCTACAACGTCATCCTGATCCCGGCCGCCGCGTTCGGGCTGCTCAACCCGATGCTTGCCGCCGGCGCGATGGCTTTTTCCTCGGTTTTCGTGGTGACCAATAGTTTGAGGCTGCGGGGATTTCGGGGTTGATCGAGTAAGGTGGTTTGGAAAACCCTTTCTCGGACCGGGCGAAGAGCGCAGAGGATCGCAAAGATATTTTGTAATAAATAAAAACTTTGCGTACTTTGCGCCTTTGCGGTGGGTCTTTCACCTCTTTGATATACAATTCCACTCCATGCCCCCCGAGTTACCGCTACCCGGCGCGGATCACCTTTTCCATCCTCCGGGATTTCCTTCTGGGCAGAACACGTTCCTTTGCCGCGGACGCCGCCCGGTTGAAGGAAGGGATTTCGCGTCTGGAAATCAGCGGTGAACCTCCGCGCGGCGAAGGGCCGTACCTCTTTCTCGTCAATCACTATTCCCGCCCCGCCCCCGCTTCGCAGGCAAGGCGCTTCGGTTTTGCGAAGCGCCTTGCTGCGCGAGGGCAGGGATTCCAGGCCTGGTGGATCGCCATTGTGCTCACGTCCGCATCCGGGCGCGCTCTGCACTGGCCGATGACCTCGGCCTGGACCTTTCCGGATCCGCTCCGCGCGCGGCTGATTACGCCGCTGACGGAATGGGCGCTGGCGCGTTTTGCCCGCATGTACTCCTTCACGCTCATGCCGCCGATGCCGCCGCGGGAGCGGGATGTGGAAGCGCGCGCGGATTCCGTCCGCCGGATCCTACGGATTGCGCGCCGGGAAAAACCGTCGATCGGGATGGCTCCCGAAGGGATGGATTCTCCCGACGGGCTCCTGATGCAGGCGCCTTCGGGCGCGGGCCGATTTATCTCCCATTTGCAGAGCGCGGGATATGCGCTCATCCCGGCCGGATTTTTCGAATCCGAGGGCGCTTGCCGCCTCCGGTTTGGCGCGCCGTTCGAGCTCCCGCGGGATCACCCCTCGGATCCGGAAGCCCGCGACCGGGAAGCAGGTAGAATCGTCATGGAAAAAATCGCCGAATTGCTGCCGAAAGAACTGACCCCTCCCCTGTCCCCTCCCCATAATGGGGAGGGGGAAGGGGTGACCCCGAAGGGGTCGGGGAAGGAGGAGGGGTAAGCCGAAGGAGCCCATATGCGCAAAATCGCCGCCTGGGAATTATTCACGCTGAACGCCTATTACTTCGGGCTGTCGTATTTATGGAACAGCCTGCACGTCATCCTGCTCCCGACCATCCTCCTGCTTTATGTTCCGAACGACCAGAAAAACACCGTCCTGGGGCTGCTGACCGCGGCGGGGATGGTGATCGCGATGATCGTCCAGCCGATCGCCGGTGCGGTGAGCGACCGGTGGGCTTCGCGCTGGGGCAGGCGCCGGCCGCTGATCCTCTCCGGCACGCTTCTGGATCTGGTCTTCCTCGGCGTCCTGGGGCTGGCGGGCGGCGTTCCCGGACTCGCGATCGGGTACATCGGGCTGCAATTTGCCTCGAACACCGCGCACGGGCCGCTGCAGGGGCTGCTCCCGGACCGGGTGCCCGCCGATCAGCTCGGGCGGGGCAGCGCCTGGAAGAGCGCGCTGGACATGCTCGGGCTGATCGCGGCTTCGCTCCTGATGGGGAGGTTCCTGCTCGCGGACGGTTCCAACTGGCCGGCATCCATTGCGGTCGTCGCGGCCGTGCTGATCGTGAGCGCCGGGATCACCCTGGCCGGTTCGCGCGAAGAGGACAGCCGGCACAACGCCGTCACCGGACCCGTACGCGGGTTTTCCCTGGATATGTTCCGCGTGGATTGGAAGACCGCGCCGGGATTTGCCGGGTTGATCCTTTCACGCTTTATTTTCCTGGCCGGCGTGTACGGCATCCAGGCGTTCGCGCAGTATTACATCCGCGATACGCTGGATGTGCCCGACCCGGTCGCGCTGACCGGTGACCTGATGGCGGTGATCGCGGTCTCGCTGACCGCCTTCGCCTTCGGCAGCGGCTGGCTGTGCGACCGGTTCGGGCGCAAACCGCTGCATGCGGCGGCGGCGATCCTGGTCGCCGGCGGAAGCCTGCTGATGATCCTGGCCCACACGCCGGCCGCGGTGCTCGTCTGCGGGAGCATTATCGGCGCCGGGGCGGGCATTTTCATCACAACCAACTGGGCGCTCGCGACCGACCTCGCCCCGAACGCCGAAGCGGGAAAATTCCTCGGTCTTACGAACCTCGCGACCGCCGGCGCCGGGGCGTTCAGCCGGATGACCGGGCCGGTCCTGGATTGGCTCAACAACGCGTATCCCGGGCAATCGTTGGGATACACGGCGCTCTTCGTATCGAGCGCGGTGTTTGCGCTTTTGGCGCTGGTCGCGCTCATCCGGGTCCCCGAGGGATACCGGTGTCCGGATAAGCCGGCGTGATCCTGTCAATTGCGCGGCGGATATTGCTCGTCCTCTCCGCCGGATACATCCTCATGTTCTTCTCGGAGCACATGTTCTGGGCGCGGTACCGGCCGGGCACGGACGGCCTCGCGAATTATCTTTCCGCCTGGATCGCCTACTCCCTGGCGGGGTATGCGGCGCTGGCCGCGATCTCGATTTTCCGCGTCCGCCGCCCGGCCGGGGTGTTCCTGGCCGGGGCGGTGTTCGGCTGGCTGCTCGAGGGCGTGGTCGTCGGCACGGCGTATGAAATGCTTCCCCTTTCGATCTCCTTCACCGGCCTGGCCTGGCACGCGCTGATCAGCTTTGCTCTCGGCCTGTGGGCGCTGCCGGAAATCCTGAGTCGCCGCCGCGGATTGGTGCTCCCGGCGGCCATCGGAATAGGATTATTTTTCGGCGCCTGGGCGATAAACTGGAACGCCAACGACGCAGGAGTACCACGCTTCGGCGGGCGAGTTCATTTTCTTCGCGGCGGCGGCCACGGCCCTGTTGATCCCGGCTTACGCCGCCTTCAACGCGATGCGCAGTGAGCCCGTATGGATCCATCCGGCGGAGGGCGTGGCGCTCATCCTTGTGGCTTTGTTCTTTTTCATCTTTCGCGCCGCCGCCCAGCCGTCTGCTCTTTGCATACTCCCGGTTTTGATGGCGATCACTTTTACGGCGCTGTGGCGGAATTGCCGGAAGGAGACGGCCGGCAGCCTGTTGGCCGATCCGCTGCCGCCTGCTCCCGGCCGGGCATTGGCGGCGTTGTTTTTAATTGCAGTTGCCGCGATAGCGGTCTACGTTCCGGCGGCGTGGCTCGGGTTGAAGATCCAGACCAATGTTCTTTTCTACCTGCTGCTGATGCCGCTGGGATTTATTTTGTATTTTGCGGTCGTTGTGTCGGATATTCGCAGACCGACGCGGTTTACCCGATCGTCATGCCCGCGCCTGCCCCCCGAGCGATGAGCATCGGTGATCCTCTGATGCGAAGACTTCGCGAGTGGGGGTGGTCCAGGCGGGCATCCAGAAGCACCTTGAATAGTGACCGCAACCCAAACCCTGGATCCCCGCCTAAAGCACGCGGGGATGACGAACATTTGCCATGCACGCGGGGATGACGAACATTTGCCATGCACGCGGGGATGACGAACTTATCTCGTGCACGTGGGGAAGTCCCGGGAATATCCCAAGGGTGTTAACCACAAGTTAATGGAATTGTCTTACTCTTAAGGGAAGCTTGCAGCGATTCGAAAAAGGAGGATTTATGCGTAAAAATTGGATCATTGCGGTGGCTGCCGGCGTGGCCTTGGCCTGCGCCTGTCCGGCGACGACCGGAATTACGGGAACGCTTGAGGCCATGCAGGGGACCATCGGCGTCATCCTGACGGAAGCCCCCGCGATGCTGACCGAACTTCCCCAAGCCTTGGCCACCCCCGAACCCGCCCAGTCGGGGACCATCCGCGGGCACCTGATTTATCCGGCAGAGGTTCTCGTGGCTCAGCGGATTGTGGCCTTCGACGCGGCGACCATGACAGCCGTGGCGGATGTAACGACCTCGGAGGGACAAAACACATACGAGCTCAGCGTCCCGGCTGGGGATTATTACGTCGTCGCCTACACGCTCGACGGCGGCCTCTCGGCAGGATATTCCCAGGCGGTGCCGTGCGGATTGTCGGTCGATTGCACCGATCACAGCCTGATCCTGGTCCATGTCAACGCGGGCCAAACCGTCGATGATATCGATCCGCAGGATTGGTACGCCGAAGCGGGCGCCTTCCCTCCGATGCCGTAGAGGAAACCGATGCACCGCTCAAAACCGCGCGGAATCCCGCGCGGTTTTTCATTTGTGACAGAAGGGGAACACGGATGTAACATTCCGGCAACACCTTTACCGTATTATTATTATGAGGCAATCCAGGTCCGCCCATCGGCTCCGGAACGGCAAATATACACATCGGATGGAAGAATGATCTTCAAAAAACGAATCCCGACCCGTTTTCTCGAACACGTTTCCATGCTTGCGGCCGTGTTGGTGATAACCGGTTGCGCCGGAATCTCCGCGACCGCGCGACCGACAATGCCCCCTCCGACCGTGCCGGATCGCACCTCCGTGAAATCGCCGACGCGGGAAGCCGCGACGAAGACGAAGGTTCCCATGGAGACGCCGAAGCCTACGCCGACGGAATTTCCGACGGCCGCGTCCACGTCGACCCGGACAAGGATTCCCACCATAACCCCGGCGCTGACGGATCCGTTCGCCCTGGCTTTGCCCGCCTTTGCCTCGGGGCGGTTGGGGAAGGGCGCGGTCGCGGCGATGGATCTTTCACCCGACGAGCGCCATCTGGCGGTTGCGAGCCATATCGGGATTTACCTGTACGAAGCCGATGTCAATACCGGCGCGATGAAGGAAGTCTGGTTCCAGCCGACCACGCGCGCGGCGGTGTCGGTTGCCTTTTCCCCCGATGGGCGCACCGTGGCGGCCGGATTGCAGGGCCGGACGGAGACGGAATATTTTTGCGATCCGCATTTCGGAAGCGGAGGCATCCTGCTTATCGACACAGCTTCCGGCAGGGTGAACCAATTTCTCAACTCCAAGTACATGGGTTCTCCCTGGGATATATCTTTTACTCCCGATGGCTCCGCACTCCTGTATGTGGATAAGAACGATGTGTTTAATGCCGGATACATCTGGATGCTCGGCGATCCGGAGCCCGAAGCGGTCGCCGACCCGCAAGGGGATACCTTTCAGATGGCATGGAAGATGGTTGTCTCTCCGGATGGAAGATGGCTGGCGCTGGCAACGGGGGAAACGGAGATTTTGGTGCTGGAAGCCGGCACGCGCCGGGTGGTGTACCGCCTGGCGATGGAAGCCCATCCCTGGACGGTGAATTTTTCCCGCGACGGCCAACGGCTGGCCGCCGCCGATTGGAAAGGGAACCTCAAAATTTGGGATATGGGCACGGGCGGGGAAACCGCATCCACCATCATTCCCGAAGCCCGGCAATTGCGCTTTTCAGCCGAAAGCCGATTGATATTTATCCGCACGGATGCCAGGATCATGCTGTGGGATGCGGTGGAGAATCAAACCGTATGGTCGTTGGCGACCCACTCCAAAGGAATCACGGCCTCGGCCGACGGCCGCCGGTTGCTTTCCTACGACGAGGACGCCCTGACCGTATGGGATGCCGGAAACGGGAAGGAGATCCGCGATTACCTGCTTGCGGGCCATGAAGCTCTCTCCGACCCCTTCTATTCCGCGGACGGGCGGGAAATCGTCACCGTGACCAATCTCGGCAACATCATGGTCTGGGATTCCTCGAGCCGGCAACTGCTGCGGACCTTCAACGTGGGGCGGGCGTTGTTCGATTTCGCGATCGCGGCGGACAACCGGACGATGGCCGTCAACCGCGGCGATGCGGTGCAAATTTGGGATTACCGGCAGGGGAAGCCGAGCCGGACTTATGCCATGCCGGAAGACGGGCTCCGCGAAGTCGCGATCGCGCCGGACGGCGGCACATTCGCCGCATCCTCCGGAAAAAATATCTTCCTATCGGATGCCGCGTCGGGGAAAATCCTGATGCGGCAGGAATCCGCGGGCGGGGTGGCGTTTTCCCCCGACGGACGGCTGCTGGCATTCAGTTCGGCCGACGGCGCCAAGATCATCCTTTGGGACATTCAACAGTCGGCGGTTTCCACAACGTTGAATTACGGCTGGGGATACGGCACGGATAATCTCGATTTTTCGCCCGACGGTTTGCATCTTGGAACGGCCGGTTACGGCCCGCGGTTCGTGTGGTGGTCGATTTCAGATCCGGCGCCGCAGCCGGCCACGGGGATCGATTTTTACTGGCCGATCCTGGATCTCGCGTTTTCCCCGGATGGAAAAACCGGAGCCGCCGCATCCTACGACATTCAAATTTGGGAATTATCTTCCGGACGCCGTTTGCGGGTGATGACCGGGCACGCCTGCTACCCCACCCGGCTCATGTATTCCCCCGAAGGCGGCGTGCTCGCCTCCGGTTCGGCGGACGGCACGGTCCTGTTGTGGGACATGACGGCGGTACCAAGAGACGTGTTACCGATGCCAACTGGTTGACTGTCCTAACCCCCTCTCCCCGTCTTCGACCTGGAAGATCTCCAGGTCTCAGAACTCCCCTCTCCCCCTTCCCCTTACGGGGAAGGGGGAGAGGGTGGCCGAAGGCCGGGAGAGGGGGTTAGGACAGGTGTGAAATGCGGAGCGGCTCCGGCTGAAAAAATATTCCCCTTACGGGGAAGGGGGAGAGGGTGGCCGAAGGCCGGGAGAGGGGGTTAGGACAGGTGTGAAATGCGGAGCGGCTCCGGCCGAAATAAATCCCCCTCCAGGCGCGCCGGCACTTTGATACAATCCTCTCCCGCTATGGACTTCAAACTGCATTCCCTCTACCAGCCCACCGGCGACCAGCCCCAGGCGATCGATTCGCTTGTGGACGGCCTGCAAAAGGGCGAGAAGCACCAGGTTCTGTTGGGCGCGACCGGGACCGGCAAGACCTTCACCATCGCCAACGTGGTGGCGCGGGTGCAACGGCCGACCCTGGTGATCGCGCACAACAAAACCCTCGCCGCCCAGGACTACGCCGAGTTCCGGGATTTCTTCCCCGAGAACGCGGTGGAGTATTTCGTCTCCTACTACGATTACTACCAGCCGGAGGCGTACGTCCCGCGCCAGGACCTCTACATTGAAAAAGAAACCGAGACCAACGCGGAGATCGAACGGCTGCGCCTGGCGGCGACCACCGCGCTGCTTTCCCGGCGCGACGTGCTGATCGTCGCCTCGGTCTCGTGCATCTACGGGCTGGGCTCGCCGGAAGCCTACGGCAAGGTGGTGATCAATCTCGAGAAGGGCAAAACGTACCGCCGCACCGCGCTCCTGCGGCAGCTGGTGGAAACCCACTACGAACGCAACGACACCGAGCTCAAACTCGGATCCTTCCGCGTGCGCGGCGACACGCTCGAGGTGATGCCGGCCTACGCCGAATCGATCTACCGCCTCTCCTTCTTCGGCGACGAGCTGGAACGGATCACCGAGCTTCACCCGGTGACGGGCGAGATCCTGGCCGAGCCGGATGCGGTCTCCATCTACCCGGCGCGGCATTACATCGCCGAAGGGGAAACGCTCAAGGCGGCGATCGCGGACGTCGAGGCCGAGGCGGCCGCGCAGGTCGAATATTTCAAGACTCACGAGAAGCCGCTCGAGGCCGAACGGATCGAACAGCGCACGCGCTACGACATCGAGATGCTGCGCGAAGTGGGCTATTGCTCGGGGATCGAGAACTACTCGCGCCACATGGACCGGCGCGCGCCCGGTTCCCCGCCGTGGGTGCTGCTCGATTATTTCCCGCCGGATTTTCTGCTGGTGATGGACGAAAGCCATATGAGCATCCCGCAGGTGCGCGGGATGTCGAGCGGCGACCGCTCGCGCAAGCAGACCCTGGTGGATTACGGATTCCGGCTGCCCTCGGCGCTGGACAACCGGCCGCTCACCTTCGAGGAGTTCGAAGCCCACGTCGGCCAGACGATCTACACCTCGGCCACGCCGGGGCCGTACGAGATGCAGCGCGCCGACCGCGTGGTCCAGCAGATCATCCGCCCGACCGGGATCCTCGACCCGGAGCTGGAAGTGCGCCCCGCGCTGGGGCAGGTGGACGACCTGCTGGCGGAGATCCGCGCGCGCCTGGAACGGGGGGAGCGGACGCTCGTGACCACGCTCACCAAACGCATGGCCGAGGACCTGGCCGAGTACCTGGCGGAGCTCGGGATCAAGGTGCATTACCTGCACTCCGAAGTGCTGACGCTCGAGCGGATCGAGATCCTGCGCGACCTGCGGCTGGGGAAGTACGACGTGGTGGTGGGGATCAACCTGCTGCGCGAGGGGCTGGACCTGCCGGAAGTCTCGCTGGTGGCGATTCTGGACGCGGACAAGGAAGGCTTCCTGCGTTCCGACACATCGCTGATCCAGACGATCGGCCGGGCGGCGCGCCACGTGCAGGGCAAGGTGATCATGTACGCGGACAAGATCACCGGTTCGATGCAGCGCGCGATCGACGAAACCAACCGCCGGCGCAAGATCCAGGAGGCTTACAACACCGAACACGGGATCGAGCCGGTCAGCATCATCAAGGCGGTCCGGGACCTGACCGAGCGGTTGCGCGCTTCGGCGCCTCCCCAGGAGAAGGCGGAGGAGGGTCCGGGCCTTTCGCGCGCGGAAGCCGAACGGGTGGCTAGGGACCTCGAGCGCGAGATGCGCACCGCCGCCCAGAACCTCGAGTTCGAGAAGGCTGCCGCGCTCCGGGACCAGCTGTTTGAGCTCAGGGGGTTCCTGGAGAATGAGAAGGTGAGCAGGGGGAAGAAGTCTGACCAGCGACCATCGACCATCGACGATCGTCGATAGACCGTCGGAAAACCGACCATCGACCACCGACCATCGAAAAACCAACCATCGACGATAGACGATGGACGATGGACCATGGCCGTATGTTGAGGCAGGGGGTCCTGCATTTTCCAAGCTCCGCAGTGACATTTGACCATGGACTATGGCCGTATATTGTTGGAAGGGATTCAATGTTTCCCGAAGTGTATTAATGATTATCTTATTCTGGCGGATTGATAATGAACGAAGATCAACCGATCGCCTGGGATCGTTCACGGTCGATCGCTAAACCCACTTTATCCGGCCGGGATACCAATAATGGACAAGCCGGAAAAGGAGGAAAAATGAAAAGCGAAACAGGCCGCGTACCCGCGTTCTTTGGAACGTCCTTCGTAATCCTGTTCCTTCTTGCTTCATGCACAAGCGCGCCGGCCGCGGGGACGCAACCGGCCGCGGGAAACAATTCGGGAAATACTCTGCCGGCGAAACCGCAAAAAACAGCCACCGTGGTCAGCGGCGTGTCCCTGGGTTCCGAAGCAACCGCCGACGATATGTCCATCGTCGTGACGGAAGTCGTTTCCCCCGCCGACGATATCGTGGCCGCGGGCAACAAGCATAATGCCACCCTGGAACCCAACAGCGTGTTCATCATGGTCAATGTCACCGTGACCTGCAGGAAGGCGGCGGCCGAAAAATGCCTTTTGGTTGGGAATGAG
This sequence comes from uncultured Chloroflexia bacterium, assembly GCA_963724345.1. Classification (GTDB taxonomy): domain Bacteria; phylum Chloroflexota; class Anaerolineae; order Anaerolineales; family RBG-16-64-43; genus JAFGKK01. Next base: position 371,635 of record CAVRUI010000003.1, read on the forward strand.
TTCAAGGTGATCGATTCCGCCGGCGTTTTTCACCGGCACGTGTATACCCTCGGCGTGGACGGAATATTCCTCCCGGGAGAATTCAAGGGCGGCGAGGCGCTGAAGGGGTATCTGATTTTTCAGGCGCCGATCGGCGATAAGAAGTTGATCCTGCGGTATGCCGGCAATAATACCGGCGGCGAGGCCAATCTGGCGCTGTACTGATCGACCATCGACAATAGACGATCGACCATCGTGAAATCCTCGACCATGGACGATAGACCATGGACCATGGGTGTATGTTGATAATCGGGGTTTTGCATTTTTACGATCAGTAGTATGTCGATTTTCAACTCGAGACGAAGAACGGTGCCTGTAGGATTAACGGCCATCGTCCATGGTCCATCGTCCATCGTCTGATATTTGATAAACCGGCAAGGAACTTGGATAATGGCATTTCGCGGCATCCTCTTCGACTTCAACGGCGTCCTGTGGTGGGATTCGCCGCTCGTCAACCAGGCCTGGCAGCGCAGCGCGCGCCAATTGCGCGGAAGGGAGTTCTCGGCCGGGGAACTGGCGCAGATCGTCCATGGACGCAACAACGGCGGGACGCTCGAATACCTGGCCGGGCACAAGCTTGGCGGGGAGGAAATCCGGCGGATGATCGGCGAACACGAGACCTTTTACCGCAGTCTGTGCCTTCAGCAGGGGGAGAAGTTCCGGCTCTCGCCCGGCGCAATCGAACTCCTCGAATACCTCCGCGACCGGGAAATCCCGCGCACAATCGCCACGGCTTCGGAAAAGACGAATGTGGATTTTTTCATCGAGCATCTGCGTCTGGAGCGGTGGTTTGATGCGCAAAAGATCGTTTTGGACGATTTTGTCCGGCCCGGCAAGCCGGCGCCGGATTGCTACCTTGAGGCGGCCGCGGTTTTGAACCTCGAACCTTCATGCTGCGTTGTGGTGGAAGATTCCCATTCCGGGATCCGGGCGGCGCGCGCGGCCGGGATCGGTCTGGTCATCGGGTTGACCAGCAGCCAGAGCGCGGACGCGCTGCGCGAAGCCGGCGCGCACGAGACGGTGGGGAATTTGGGGGAGATTGAACGGGAGGGGCTGTTTACCAGTGAATAATTCGAGATATTGCTAATTCCACTCTCTCAATTGAGAGAGCTTTTATTTTCTACACTGATGGAAAAAGAAGCACACGGAAAGCATAGTAGGAAGATCGTCATGCCCGCGTGATCGTAGCGGGCATCCAGGAACAGCTTGAGTAGTTGTCGAAGCACATGCTCTGGATCCCCGCTAAGAGCACGCGGGGATGACGGAATCCGAGTAATGCCCTTCGACCTCGGTCAGGGTTCGAGATCCAGCGAGAACACCGCCACCCGGCCGGAGCGGCCGGAGAGGTGCCGATCGCCGAGGGGATGGGCGGGCGGCAGGCCGGCGGCTTCGTAGGTGGCCTGGCTGAGGAGCACCTGCCCGGGCCAGGCTTCCTCCTGCAGGCGCTGGGCGATGTTGACCGCGTCGCCGACCACCGTGAAATCCATGACCTTGTCGGAGCCGATGTTGCCGACGATCACCTCGCCGGTGTGCAGCCCGATCCCGAGCGCGATCTCGCCCGAGGCCAGCGCGAGCGTGGGGGCGCACTCGGAGAAGGCGCGCTGCATATCGCGGGCGGCGTCGACCGCGCGGCGCGCGTCATCGGTTTGGGCGACGGGCGCGCCGAAGAAGGCCATCACCGCGTCGCCGATGAATTTATCGAAGGTGCCGCCGTGCTCGAAGATGACCGTGGTGAGGAGGGGGAAGATTTGGTTGAGGACCTCGACCACTTCGGCCGAGGTATGGCTCTCGGTGAAGCGGACGAAGCCCTTGATGTCGGCGAACAGGACCGTCACCCGGCGGCTCTCGCCGCCCAGGCGCAGGTACTTATCGGGCTCCGAGAGGATCGTCTCGGCCACGTCGCGCGAGACGTAGCGGTGCAGCGCGCGCGCCAGCAGCTCGTTGCGTTCCTGCAAATCGAGGTGCAGGCGGCGCAGGCGCAGGAGCGAGCGCGCCCGGGTGAGCAGCATGATCGAATCCACCGGCTTGCCGAGGAACTCGTCGGCGCCGGCGTCGATCGCCTGCAGGCGCTCCGAATCGTGGGCGGTGACGATCATCACCGGGATGAGCCGGGTGCGTTTTTCCGCCCGCATCGCGCGGCACACTTCCAACCCGCTCTTGACCGGCATGGAGATGTCGAGCAGCGCCAGGTCGATCGTTTCGCGCTCCAGGATTTCCAGCGCGCCGTTTCCGTTGCCGGCCGGGATCACCCGGCAGCCGGAGGTTTCGAGGAACGCCTGGAGCATCTCGCGGATGTCTTTGTCGTCGTCCGCGACCAGCACGTTGGGAGGGCGGTTGAGAATGGTTTGGAGGTCCATGGGGAAGCTCAAGAGTATTCTACCGGAAAGCGGCGGGAAGGATATCTCCCTCCAGGACTCCGGCCACCCAACCCATTATGGGGAACCTGCCCCGTGCTGTTCCGGGGGGGGGAGATTTCATTCCGACAGTTCATAACACTCTTCCGGACCAGGGTTCACCGCAACCGGAGTCCCAACCGACCGGGCGATGCGGATAGGCAAACTAGGCTTCCGCCCGATCAGGTGCTGAAGCGGATTTGGTTTTTGCGCATGGGGTCTTTGAGGATGTGCTCTTCGGTGACGGAATCAGTATAATTAAAATATTCCTTCATAGTCGTCCAAACCGCCGAACCCTTGGCTCGACTCCATCGGATTCCCCTGCGCGGGCGCGGTATTGCCGGGAGATTGAATCAATTAAAATCCGTTCGGAATGCAAAGCGGCCGGGGGAAAGGGAGGCACCCATGGATGAGCAGGCGCTCACGCTGAAAATGGAAATAAAACCGGACTTCCTGCTTGTGCGCACAAGCGGCGCGCGATCAAGGGAGGCCGTAAAAAACCTGGCGATCAAGGTCTTTAATGCCGCCCAGGAAAAGCGCGTGTCGAAAGTTGTTGTAGACGTAAGGGAGCTGTACGGGTATTTCGGGATGATGGATATCATTTTTCTCGTGCGGGAAGTTTTGCAGGATCTGCGCGGGAAGGGAGTCGATCAGATCGCGGTTATCGATATCCAGAGATCCATCGGGCAGGGCTGGTTCCTGGAACCGGTTGCCCAAACCCACGGAGTGAACATCCGCGTGTTCGCGGAAGAGGAAGCCGCGATAAAATGGCTTGGTGAATGAAAGAATAAGGTATTTAACTTTTCTCCATCCGGAGAATGGATATTGGCAGAAACCTCGGAGCAAGTGTCGAGGTTCCCGAATCGAATATTCCGATGGAATCGAGCATCTCATGCGGCATGAATAGTCTCAATAAATGAGGAAGGGCCAAAATGCTCAAGGCCGGTCCGCCGTCCGCATCCCGCACCCGCACAAAACCCCAAAAAACCGTCGCGGTCGATTATGACCTGTGCCATTGTTGCGGCGCCTGCGTCGCCGTCTGCCCGGCGGATGCTTTATTTCTCCACGATACATGGCTGGAGGTGAAAGACGCCTGCACGGGCTGCGAACGCTGCGCGAAGATCTGCCCCATGCGCGCGCTGACGATCGTGGAGCGGGTGGCATTATGAAGCCGCATGTACGACGTGATCGTCGTGGGGGCCGGACCGGCCGGTTCGACCGCCGCCCGCCTGGCCGCCGGATACGGGCTGGACGTGCTGCTGATCGAAAAGCGCCGGGAGATCGGTTCTCCGGTGCGCTGCGCGGAGGCGGTCGGTCTCGATACGCTGCGGCCGTACATCGAGCCGGAAGAGCGTTGGATCAGCGCCCGCATCTCGCGCTTCGCGATTTACGACACCGCCGGGCACTCGTTCCGCGTCCCGCCGACCGAGCCGACTCTGGTGCTCGAGCGGAAAATTTTCGACCGCGAACTGGCTCACCGGGCGGCGCAGGCCGGCGCCGCGGTGCTGGCCGGCACGTCCGCGGCCGGGGTGCTGCGCGAGAACGGCCGGATTGCCGGCGTGAAGATCAAACGCCAAGGCCGGCTCGAAGATGTGCGTTCGACGCTGGTCATCGCCGCCGACGGAACCGAGAGCCAGGTGGCGCGCTGGGCCGGGTTGGACAGCGTGCCGGCGCTGGCGGATTACTACGTGGCGGCCGAGTTTTTACTGAGCACCGACGGCGGGCGGATCGACCCGTCCGAATGCCAGTATCACGTCGGCCAATCGATTGCGCCCGGCGGATACGCCTGGGTGTTCCCCAAGGGGGATCGGACGGCCAACGTCGGCCTTGTTCTGGGCGCCGACCGGGCCGCCGGGCGAAGCGCGCTCTCGTATCTGGAGCAATTCGTGGAGCGGCGTTTCCCGGGGGCCGGCATCCTGAGCGAGATGGCGGGCGGCATCCCGGTGACGGGCGCGCTTAAACACATGACGGCCGACGGCCTGATGGTGATCGGCGATGCGGCTCACCAGGCCGATCCGTTGCACGGCGGCGGCATCAACCTGGGCATGATCGCCGCCGACCTTGCCGTCCAGGTCGCGGCTCCGGCGGTTCGCCGGGGCGACGTATCCGCCAAAACCCTGCGCGCATACGAAGAAGCCTGGAAAGGCCGTTTCGGCCGCCCGCACGACGCGTTGTACCGAATTCGAAAGGCGATTGCCGCGATCAGCGAAGAATCGATGAATGCCCTGATCCAAACGGCTTCCGAGCTGCCTTTGGCGGAGATGAGCACGGGCCAGGTTCTGCTGGCGGTGCTCCAAAGCCATCCGTCCCTGCTGTTCGAGGCGCGCGCGCTCATCACTGCCGGTCTGATCTTGAAGTAGCCAGCGGGCGGCCGCCCATATTTCCTATAGTCGAAATTATTGCCGGGTTGTTGAAAAAGGAATGAACAGGTGTCATTACGAGCGACCCCTTCGCTCCCCCCACTCGCGAATTCTTCGCATCCTGTTTATTTGTTTTCATCGGGTTCTACATAAAAAAGGGTTTTCCCCTGGATTTGTCCGTTTATTTCCCCAAGGTTTTTATCGTCGCTATCAATCCTCGGAATAATCTTCCGGCCATTTCCTGGAGGGCGGGGGAACGCTCAAAGATCCTCCGGGAAGGCTTGACAACGGTTGCTTTCTTTGATTGCCGTTTCCCGGTAACTCGGGACGGCTCTCTCGTCATCAGGCGACATCCGGCGGCCTCCGTCGCGACAAGCGGCGGCTCACAGGAATATCCCGTACATAAATAATGAGGGCCCAATCGGGTCCTCATTAATTCTTAACCATGACCGGCCCGCCGGTGATCCTGATTATTGTTTCTGATCGCAGCGGGAGAGCGTGATGTCGCCGAAGACATCGCTGCGCAGGATCGGCTTGCCGTCTTTGCCGTTGGCGACAAACTGGTATTGCAGCCAGGCTTCGGCGAACGCGTTGTAATTCGGAACGTCTCCGCTCATCAGGGTGAAGGAGTATATTCCCCCGCCGATCGGGATCATCGCAAACGATCCCCACGGGTTCAGCGTGCCGCTGCTCTTTTCCTTCGACCGGACAAACAGGCCCATGCTGAAGACCTGGGCGGGATCCGTCACGCCGATCTGCAGTGTTACCTGCTCCGGGCCGCAGGCGGCGCTGTAGTACCAGAAATGATCACTCGAGATCCTGGGTGAGAGGAATCCCAACCGGGGGGAGGTCGCTCCCAAAGTCAGGGTGACGGCAGGCGTGGGGGTGGCCGTCGCGGCGGGGGTCGGGGTGTTGGTCGCCAGCGGCGTGGGAGTGCCCTCAAATTCAAACGCGCCCCGGTCGCAGCGCGGACCTTGCGGGCGGGCGACGCCGCGCTGGTCGGTCCCGGCGCAGCGGTCGGGGTCGGCCGTATCGATCGCCGGGCTGGATGAGCCCAGGGCGTGGGTTTGGGTCAGGCCGCCGTTGGCCGCGAGCGGCATGAGCAGCGGGGCGGTGAGCACCATGTCGCTCGGTTCGATGAAGCCGCAGGTGTTGGCGTTGTCGATGTTGAAACCGATCGAGCTCGGCAGGCTGCCGGCGCAGTTGCCGCCGACATTATCGGCCAGGATCGAATCGCGGATCGTCATTTCTCCCGTGCCGCTGCCGTTGATCCCCTGGGAGTCGTTGAGCGCGATGGTGGAGAAGAGGATCTGGAAATTGCCGCCGTCGTTGCGGATCGCGCCGCCGCCGAGGCCGGCCTGGTTTTCGCTGAGGGTCGTGTTGTCGATGGTCAGGGCCGAATCCGTGTCGAAGTTGTAGATCGCGCCGCCCTGGCCGCGTTCGGCCACGTTTCCGGTGAACAGGCTCTGGTAGAAGCGGGCCGGGCCCTTGTTGTAGATGCCCCCGCCGAAGCGGGCGACGTTGTTCTGGAAGAGCGTTTCGCGGGCGGTGATATCCCCGGCCGGTTCGTTATAGATGCCCCCGCCGTTGATCCCGCCGCTGTTGTCCTGCAGGACGCTCTGGTTGAGGACGAGGGTCGAGGCGTTGTAGATTCCGTCGCCGCGGTTGCCGGCGTGGTTGGTGAGAATTTGGGCGCGGGTCAGCGTGGCGTGCACGCCGACGTCGAGCCACAACCCGCCCCCGTCGCCGGTGGTCGTGTTGTTCGAAACGCTGGTGCGGGTGAGCTCGAAGATGGGGGAGGTCTTTCCGCTCGCGATGATCATGATCCCGCCGCCCTGGTCGGCGGTGTTGGCGCTTACTTCCGAATCGTCGAGGGTCAGAGTCCCATCCAGGTCGTTCAGGATCCCGCCGCCGTTGGCGAAGGTGATGCCGCCGCTGGCGGGTGCGGTGTTATGCCGGATTGTGCTGGTATGGATGCGCAGGATGCCCTGGTTGCGGATGCCCCCGCCGTCCTGATTGCGTCCGTTCTGGACGATCAGGGCGGTCATGTCGACCGTCGCCGGCGGAAAAACTTCGAAGACCCGGTCCCGGTTTCCGCCGTCGATCACCGGATTGCCCTCGCCGAGGATCGAAGCGCTGTCGAGGATGTCCAGGTCGCCGGTCGCGGCCGCATCTTCCCCGGTTCCCGCGATTGTCAGGTTGTACGTGCCGGCCGGGATGCGAACCGTCTGCGTGCCGGCGCAGGTGTTCGACATGATCACCGCCTCGCGCAGGGAACAATCCGCGCCGGAGCAGATCCCGTCGTTGGTATCGGCGATCTTGGTGACCGTAATGATAACCGTGGTGCACGGCAGGGCGGCCGGGCTCGGGCCGCATCCGGATAGCAGCAGAATCACGAGTAATCCGAAACTCAAAGCGATCAGGATCGTGCGTCGCGCGCTTTTCATCTTCCTGCCTCCATTGTGGCTTGACGGGCTGGGAACGCAAACTCTTTGCCGGATAATTTTTTATCGCAATTGCCGTAAGCAACAGTATCATCTTGGGCTTTCTCAATAATTTACTTATATTTGAATGAATCGGATGCTTACCAACTTAATTCACTGTTGGAAACCTCCGTTAATGCCACCTTTCTTGCGCCAACCCTCCCTGAAGGAGCCGGCGCGCGCAGATTGAGAGGTTGTAGGTTGGCCGGCCTTGCAGAGGGAAAATAGTTCAGGGAGAGAAGGCGAAAGCGGATCCGATCGGATCCGCTTTCGCCTTTTTCGGGTCGTGTACCCGGGGTTCCGCCGGCCGGCCCGGCCGGTGATCCCGGAAATTATTTTTTATTGCAGCGGGAAAGCGTGATGTCGCTGAAGACGGGGCTGCGCAGGACCGGGTTGCCGCCCGAATCGTTGGCGGCGAACTGATACTGGAACCAGGCTTCCACGAAATTGTTATATCCCGGAACATCCGTTGCCGGCACGGTAAAGGAATATCTTCCCCCGCCGATCGGGCTCATCGCAAATCCTCCGCTCCAGGGGTTCGTGGTATTGCTGCTTTTTTCCACCGACCGGAAAAAGACACCCATGCTGAAAACCCTGGCGGGATCGGAAACCCCGATCTGCAGCGTTACCTGCTCCGGGCCGCAGGCCGCGCTGTAGTAATAGAAATGATCGGTCGAAATCCTGGGTTGAAGGAAACTCAACCCGGCGGCTAACGCACTGGGTGTCGGGGTGAGGGAAGGCGCGAGGGTGGGTGGAATTGTCGCGGCGGGGGTCCGGGTGGAGGTCGGCCGCGGCGCGGGGGTGCCCTCGTATTCGAAGGCGCCCCGGTCGCATTGCGGGCCTTGCGGGCGGGCCACCCCGCGCTGGTCGGCCCCTTCGCAGAGGTCGGGGGCGGCCGAATCGATCGCCGGGCTCGCCACGCCCAGGGCGTGGGTCGGTGTCGGGCCGCCGTTCATCGCCAGCGGCATGAGCAGGGGATCCGTATTGACCAGGTCACCGGGTGCGTCGAAGCCGCAGGTGTCGGTGCTTTCGATATTGAATCGTTCCAGGACGATCCCGCCATCGCAATCCCCGCCTGCGTTGCCGGCCAGGATCGAATTGACGACCGTGGAGGGGAACGAGGAACTCACCCCCGCTCCGGTGTTATAGGCGACGGTGCTGAATCCCATCATGAAGCTGCCGGTGTTGACGATCCCCGCTCCCTGGTTTCCGCTGACCGTTGAATTTAATACGGTCAATGAGGCGTCCGAGCCGGCATTGAAGGCCCCGCCGCCCAGACCGCGCTCGACCTGGTTGTTGACAATGGCGCTTTGAATGAAGGTCGCCGCGCCCTCGTTGTAGATGCCGCCGCCGAAACGGGTCAGGTTATTCTCGATCAGCGTGTGGTACGCGGTGAGATGGCCGGCAAAATAATTGTAAATCCCGCCTCCGTAGATGCCGCCGTGGTTGCCATAAATATGGACGCCGTCCATATTCAGGAGGGATCCGTTCCAGATGCCGTCGCCGCGGTCGCCGACGGCGTTGTTGTCGCGGATCTCCACGTTCGTGAGGGTCACCGTGACGGTGACGTAGAGGAACAGGCCTCCGCCGGCGGAAGCGGCGCTGTTCTCGGCGATGACCGTATCCCGGATCTCCACCTGGGAGCGCGGAAGGGAAACGGTTGCGTTGGGATAGGCCGCGATCCCGCCGCCCTGGTAGGCGCTGTTGCCGATCACCTGGCTGTTCTCCAGGAGCAGGGTGCCGTCCCGCTCGCTCAGGATGGCGCCCCCGCCGCCGGTCGGGCCGGTGGCGGGATCCGCGGGCACCGTGACCACGTTTTCCTGGAGGGTCATGGTGTGCAGGCGCAGGATTCCGTGGCTGCGGATCCCGCCGCCGTCATCCGATTGGCCATGCCGGATGATGAACCCGGTCATGTCCACGGTCGTCCCGGCGAGCACGTCGAAGACCCGGTCGGTGCGGTTGCCGTCCACGGTGGGATTGCTCTCGCCCAGGATCTGGACGCTGTCGGTGATGTCCAGGTCGCCGGTCGAGGCCGCATCTTCACCCGCTCCGAGACGGGTCAGGCTGTAGGTGCCGGCCGGGATGCTGATGGTCTGCGTGCCCGGGCAGGAATTGGACATCTGGACGGCTTCCCGCAGCGAGCAGTCGCCGGACGTACACAGCCCGTCGGCCGTGTCGGCCGTGGTGGTCACCACGAAGACCGGAGCGGCACACAGCACACCGAGGGCGTGCGCGAGGTCATCGAGCAGGGTGCAGCCCGAGGTGAATATCGACAGGATGGAAAACAAAACCGCTGCCTTCATCGGGATTATAAATATGCGTTTCATCTTCCTGCCTCCATTGTGCCTGAGCAACTGGAAACGTAAAATCCTCGCCGGAGTAATATATTTTCACGATTGCTATCGTCAACCGTGTCATCCATGGGTTCTCAATAATTTACCGGCATTTGAATGGATCGCATCGCCCATCCCTCACCCCCTACCCCTCTCCCAACTAATATTGGGAGCGGGGAGAATGCCGCAGGGATGTTATGGCGTGAGCCCGCAACGGAACCCGAGGGTGATATCGGTATCCCCGGGAGCGGCCCAGCCGCGGTAGGCCGCCCGGTTGCCGTCTTCGGGGTCGTGCCAGGAACCGCCGCGCACGACGCGATACTCGCCGGAAGCCGGGCCGCCGGGATTGGCGGAAGGCGAACTCTGGTAATAGGCCTCATCGACCCAGTCGTTTACCCATTCCCAGACGTTGCCGACCATGTCCAAAGCTCCGTACGGGCTGGCGCCCAGAGGATAACTTCCAACCGGCGCGGAAAGCTGAAAACCGTCGTCGAAGCTGCGATCGCCCCGGCCCGCCCCCAGATTGACGTCCGCGGAATTCAAGCGGGTCCCGTCAAAGTCATCGCCCCAGGGAAAAGTCCTGCCGTCTGCGCCACGAGCGGCTTTCTCCCATTCGGCTTCGGTCAGCAGTCGGCGCCCCGCCCATTCACAATACGCTTGGGCATCGTTCCACGAAACATGCACCACCGGATGTTCCGCGAGACCCGCCAGGCTGGAATCCGGCCCCTGCGGGTGTTTCCAGTCCGCACCCGGAGTGAGCGCGCTTTTCCCGGTAACAATATCGTAACCATTGGACGAACCCTTCTTTTCGGCATCGGTCTGATAGCCGGTCTGGGTGATATAGACCTCGAACATGGAGTTGGTCACTTCGGTCTGGTCAATCCAATAAGCATCCAGAAAAACCGTGTGGACCGGCCGCTCATTGGCGTAGCTGCTGCTGTCGCTGCCCATCGCGAAATCCCCTTCCGGCACGAAAACCAGGGTCATGCCATCGATCTCTGATTTTCGGGTGGAGCCCACGCCGGGCGTTTCCGTATTCACGGGTGCTTCCGTATTCACCGGCCGGTCCGTGTTCACCGGCAATTCGACGGCAGGCGGCGGGGTGGCCTCTCCGGAGAGACTGCAGGCCGCCATCAGCATTAATGAAATGGAAAAGACAATCGTAATCCTTCTCATCGTATCTCCTCACAATTACCGGCAAAAAGCAGTCCGCGCAGGATGTGTGTCGCCGGATAATGATTTATCGCGGTTGCCTTCCTTCACAATAGCATCCATCCGCCCCGTCAAGAATTAGCGCATATTTGAAAGAATTGGGACCCTGCCAACTATATTGATCATGACCAAAGGCATGCGAAAAGGGTAAAATTGAAACGAGAAGGTCAAATCCCACAGGAGGCAATTCCCCATGGATGCCCCAGAGTTGCGCAAGCTGATCGAAAAACTCCAAACGGAAATCCGGAAAACCAAAACAGCCGACGAGAAAGAGCAGGAAATGCTGGTCCAATTGGATTCGGAGATCCATGAATTCCTCAACCGAAGCGGGGGAGGAAAAGCGGATATCCCCCCCACCACCATCAAACGCCTGGAAGACGCCCTGCATCATTTTGAGGCCACACATCCGACATTGACCAGCCTGATCTCCCAGCTTTTGGACGACCTTAGCGGCGCCGGTCTTTAGTCCAATGGGTCCCTCGCAAACCGGCGAAACGATTGACGCATCCGGGCCGCGGGCCGCAGGGCTGCCATTCTCCAATGAGTTAACGGACATGGTCAAGCTAATTCCCTTATCCAAATCGGAATTTGCCGGTTATTGGAAGAACGATATTCAACGATATGCAAGTGAAAACATAAAGGCGAAATATTGGGATAAAGAGGGGGCTATCCAACGCTCAAAAATGGAGCATGAACGAATCCTTCCCGATGGCCTGGCAACACCCGGCCATTTTTTATATTCCATCCTCACCCCGGGAAAAGAGGAAAAAGTGGGATCGTCTGGTTTTGCCTTCAAGCCCGTGCAAAACCGCCGACATGCTTTATTTACGATTTATTCATCGCGGAGAAATACCGGAGAAAAGGATATGCTCACGGAAGCGTTAAGCGCGGTGGAAGAAACGGTTTCGCGTAAAAAAATAATGTTCGTTGACACTCCACGTGTTCAATCACAATCAGGCGGCCAAAAGCCTGTATGAGAAAGCCGGTTTTAAAACATCCGGAATATCCAGGATGAGGAAAGCGGTAAAGAAGAAAGCAAGATAGATCCTCGGCGAAGGGGCAAATGGCTCCGGCTGGCATAGTTCGCACAATAAATCCGTGGCGCCCGCCAGGGCTTCCACATCCCGGGCGGATAAAACCCGGACGCTGGTGTACTATATACACATATACAGCAAAACATCGTGACGGCGGCTTGCCCGGCGCATCGGAAGGTCTTCCCGTTCCGCGCAAAGGAGATGGGCCATGAAACTTCCCGTCCTGATCCGCATATCGCCTTTATTATTGACGGGCTCGCTCATGTTCATGCCGTCCGCGCCCGGTCCCGGCGGCCCGCGGGCGGATGATCCTCTCCTGGAAAAAACCTCTTCCGAAACGGAATCCTGGGAGTCCGCGGATGTCAAAACCCTCGATCCGTGGGGGGATTCCGAGGGCGATGCGAGCGACCTGATCGCGGTCTACGAAAAAGAAGCCGGCGGCCTGATCCGCTTCCGAATCGACGTCATGGACGCGCTCGCCGATTCAAATCCAACCCTGTACCTGGCGATCGACTATACGGCCGGGGGAACCTCGGCCCTGCCCGTTGGAAAATCCGGATCGGCCGACATCGAGTGGGACCTGATGCTTTCCCTCTCCGCAACCGGCGAGGCGCGCGTCCTGGATCCGGCCGGCAATTCCCGCCCCGAACTCCTGGAAAGCGCCTCCTTCGATTCGACGCTCGACTATGGCGAGTTTGCGATCCGCCGCGAAGCCCTTGCGGGCTGGGACGGCTCACCCTTCACGATCCAAGCCCTGGCCGCCGATGCCACCGGCGCCCCGGCGGATGCGACACCGCCGGCGGCCACCGATGCGGAAGCCGGCCGCGGCAAACTCGCGCTCGTTTTCGGGAATGTCTTCAATGCCGGCGGCCCGTCCGCCATCAGCTGGTACGACGGTTTCGCGTTCCCCGCGGCGGACCATCCCGGAGAACGCGGGGGATACAAATACCCTCTCGATGCCGCCGAGAAATTCGGCATTCCGCTGAACCTGATCGACCTGCGCGTCGAAACGCTTCCTGGTCTGGATTTCCTCGGCGTGCTCGACCGGCTGCGCGATTTGACGGACCGGGGCCTGGTGAATCCGGTCACCACCTCCACGTATGGATATTACATGCCCTGGCAGCCCGCCGATGCGGATGCGCGCATGCTCCGGATGGCGGGGGACCAGCGGGATGCGTTCGACCTCCCGCATCCGGACGTCTTCTATCCATACGAAGGCTGGCTTACCGTGGAGGATCTGAAGGAGATCCGCGAAGCGGGTTACCCCGCGATCTACGCCGCCGACCGGTACGGATACTGGTTCGGGTGGTTTAAAGATACGGATTGGGCAATTCCGGGCGCCGTCGAGAAATGGCACAAAGCCCAGCGAAAAATCCACAGGATCAACGGAGAAAAGGTCTTCTTCGGCCTGCAGGGATATTACCCGGACCCGCGCTGGAACAAATTAAACATCGATCCGGGCTGGTTCCCGCAGAGTTGGGACAGCTTCGTGGGAACGGACGGCGGATTGCATGACGGATGGCGGCGCATGCTGCTCGACATGGCGCTGGACCCCGATCAGGAACAATACATCTGCATGGGCACCGATCTTTGGCTGACGTCGTGGTATTTTAAAAACGACGCCGAGCGGAGCATGAAATGGCTGGCGGCGCATCCGTGGATCGATGTCACGACCTTCCGCGACCTGCTGCAGCGCGACTGGACCCCGGTGGATCACGGCGATCCCGGGTTGGGCCCGGATCAACCGTTGGACCAAAACACGGATAATCAGACCCGCGAAATCGGCGATTACTTCTGGCAATATTATTACGGCGGCGTCTCGGACGGGCACTCCGCCCTTATTCCGGCCGGTGAAAAAATCGAATCCTATTTCGATTACGTGCCGTTTTTAAACGGCGGCCCGATCCCGAGCGGGATGAAGATGGGCGACGACAAAACCCCGGGAACCATCGTCTACGAGACCCTGCACAATCTGCGCGGTTCGCCCGGCAACGCGCTGACGGATCTGGCCTGGTTCGCCTACTATCTGAACGCCGCCGAACAAACCTTCCATGCCTCGAAGGAATACGCGAGCGGAGAAAATGCCATGGGGGATCCGGGAGGCCGATTCCTACACCCGGCCGCGAAGGCGGAGGCCAATCACGTCCGCCAGGTCAACAAGATCGTCGCCGCCGCGCATTGGGCGGATCAAGCCGCGCGCGGAGAAGTGGCGGCCGAGGCACAAATCCTCAGGCAGGACCTCGACCTCGACGGCGAGGAAGAGTTCGTCCTGAAGAACGACCGCGTTTTCGCCGTATTCGAAAACGACGGAGGCCGGCTTGAATATGCCTTTTCCTACTCGCCTTCGGGCGGCGCACTCCAATGGGTCGGCCCTTTTTATCAATTCCAGGTATCCGGATACACCAACTACCGGGAGGGTGAAATTCCTCCCGCGGACTGGCCCTGGCTGGATGGCGCGTTTGAAGACCGCCTGCCGGGTTCCGGAGAAAGTTACCGTTCCGAACTTTATTCGGCCGGGCTGAATTCGGACGGACTTACCTTCGTCTCGCCGGACGGAAAAGTGCGAAAGACGTTCACTCTCGAGGGGGAGACGCTGCGGGCGCATTACGCACTCACCGGCCTCGATGACCTGTTTTCCGGTTTGGCGCTGACGCCCGGCGCGGCCCGCTTTCACTCGCGCGGATGGTGGGCCGGCATCGATCCGCTGCTTACGGCCGAAACCGCCGGTTGGCAAATCCCCGGCGGATCGGCGGCGGTGAATTTTTCCGGTTCGGAATTCGGCGGAGCCGCTTCGTTCCTCTCCGATTCGTATCGTGACGGGATGCGGGAGCTGGATCCGCCCGCCGAGTACACAGCCGGCCACTGGCAATCCTTCCCGTTCGTCCAGTTGGGAGCAATCGGGCGGGGGGAATTCGATTTGAGTCTTTCCTTGTCGGGAGAATTCCCCGCCGCGCCCGTTGCGACGCCGCGGCAAAACCCCACGGCAACGATCTCGCAGGGTGATGCTCAGGGGGAAGGTGGTCCGCTGATCCCGGTGATTTGCGCGGCTTTCATCTTTCTTTGCGCGGTCATTTCCATTGCGGTTATCAGACGGATAAGGAAGACCGGGCAATCGCGAATGCGGGGATCATGATGCGGGGGAGCCTATCCCGCGCGGGAAACCCCCTTATCATATCCCGGAGAGGTCTCTGAAAACAAAATACTCGCGCCGCTGTGGAGCGAGTAGTCTGGTTATGCGCCGGATATTGAAAATAATTGGAAAACGTTGAATGCTAATAATTTTCTTATTGCCCTGCCCATAAAATCAGCAAGAAATCGGGCAATGGCGGCTGGAGGATTTTTATTCGGCGATACCCATGGATTTCGATTCCGGGCGCTTGAAATGGAGGCGAAATGTCGCAATGGTTGAAAACCACGATCGGGAAGAATTCGACATCGGCAAAGGGGCAGGAAATAAAAAAAGGCAGAAGAAGGTTATTCCCGCCCGGGTCTGGTCGTCCTGCTCGCGGTAACTCCCGCCTGCAGCCCGGCGGCGGGCGGCGCGGCCACCGCAGCGAACGAGGCGACCAGCACCCCGGCGGCGACGAATACGTCCAAATCCGGGGCTTGCGACAACCCGCTGTATCCGGTTGTCCTGGGGGCATCCTGGAATTACCACGTCACCGGGGTACCGACCGGAGATTTCGATTTCTCCTCGACCATTAAAACCTTGAACGCGGACGGTTTCGAGGAAGAAGGCCTCTTCCCCGGGGTAACCCGGAACTCCACCTGGAAGTGCACCCCGGCCGGGCTGGCGCTGCTCGCGCCCGGCGGGGGAGTTTCCGGAACCATCAGCACGTCCGGCCTGAGCTTCGAATTCACCACCACCGACTATTCCGGGGTAACTCTGCCGAAGAGCGTCGCCGCGGGCGATACATGGACTCAAACGCTCACGCTGCACGGCGAGAACACCCTCCCGGGCGGGACGGCTGTGACGGCCGACGGAACCGACACGACCGATTTCACCGCCGCCGGGATGGAAAGCATCACTGTCCCGGCCGGGACGTTCCAAGCCATGCGGATCGATGTGGTTACGGTTTTTACCATCGAGACCACCGTTTCCGGAACCACGGTCCCGGTGACCTTGAATATCACCGGTTCCGTCTGGTACGCGCCTGGAATCGGCATGGTTAAAACCATTACCACGGCCGAGGGCATCGCGGCGACGATCGTTCTGACGGCGTACACGATACCCTGACGCCCGTTTTCCTGAAAGGCGCGCGGGATCGGAGCCGGCAGCCGGATCCCGGCAAATACATTTTTACGAGTGTGCCCAACGGCTGAGCCAAATCGAAAAAATCGGTTTTCCCTTTTCGGATAAAATCCTTCTGGAATATTTTCCAGCCTGCCGATTGACCGTTCGGCCGGGATTGCGGATCGGGAATGGTGACATATGAAACGATGCTTCGCGGCCCTGACTGCACTTTTTGTTCTTAATTTGGCTTGCGCGCAAACGACCTCCGTCCGCACGCCCACCGTCATGACACCCACCCGGACCAGGCCCCCGGCTGGATCCACAAATTCGCCGGCCGTGCAGGAATCCAAATTTACGATCGGGCTCGAATACGCCATCCCCGGCCTCGCGGCGGCCTATGCGCCCGCCGGCGTGACCTACGCCAAACCCCAGCCCATCTTCGGGATGTGGGGGCTGATCGAACGGTCCCCCGGCGAGTTCGATTGGGGACCGCTGGATAACCTGGTGGCCGAATACCAGGCGGCCGGATTTACCGGCATCCAGCTGCTCCTCACGGCCGAATCACCCTGGGCCTCCGCCGATCCGCCCGGACTGTTCCACCCGGGCAGCACGTTCCCGAAGGAGGAATACCTCGACGACTACGCCGCGTTCGTCGGGCGCTTTGTCGAGCGCTACGACGGCGACGGGACGAACGATGCGCCCGGTCTGCTGTATCCGGTCCACCACTTCGGGATCGAGCGCGAGTTCACCGGCTTCTGGCCCTCAAGCGCTGAGGATTACGTGCGCCTGCTGCGCATTGCCTATCCCGCCATCCACGCGGCCGATCCGCAGGCACGGGTTTTGCTGGCCGCGATCCTGATGGTGGATGTGTTCGACGGGAATCCGGATGCGGCCGAGTTGCAGCGCCGGCTGGCCGTGCCGCAAGCCGCCATCCGCAAGAGCGTCCCGGAAATCGAGAAAATCCTCGCCGCATGCGATTCCTACGATATCGTCGATTTCCACAGCCTGGGGGATTACACCGAGATCCCGCCGACGGCCGCCTGGCTGCGCGGCCGGTTGGAGGCCGGCGGCTGCGGCGAAAAACCGATTTGGATCGGAGACGCCTTCAGCATGTCCGCCCTGGTTGGGTACAACGGCCGGCCGACCCGGCCCGCGACCGCCGCGAACGTCGGGCAGGTCATCGATACGCTGAAGCTGGTGGCCGACCCGGCCGCGGCCGGCCACGCCGATGCCAAAGCCTGGCTGTATTCTCAAATGGCGGGCGGCCTGGTGAAGAAGATCGCCGTCTCGGCCGGCAACGGCCTGACCGGGATCAACATCGGCAACCTCGAGGATTGGAAAACCGGCGTGCCGGCCGCGGATGCTCTGGCCGTGCCGCTGACCGGCACATCGCTTTTCATGGGGATGATGGATACGTCCGTCACGCGCAAAGAATCCGGCAAGTCGCTGCCCCCTTACCGCGCTCCGGGGAAGCCCCGCCCGGCTTTCTACGCCGTCCGCCTGGTAAATGAAAAGATCTTCGGATTTTCGAAGGTCGAGCGGATCGAACTGGGATCCGGCGTATGGGCTTTCCGGTTCTCGATGCCTTCGGGACCGCTTTGGGTCCTCTGGGTCGACGACGGCGCGCTGTATTTCCCGGGCGAGGCGCCGCCCGCCGTCACCGTTCCGCTTCCCTTCGACGCCCCACGGGCGCTCATCACAAAAACGCCGGCGCAAATCGGGATGACCGATCCGGAAACCCAAACGCTCGATGCTTCGAACGGCATCCTGTCGATATCGCTCGATTTCAACCCCGGTCTTCGTCGAGGCGGGCGGGTGATCGTCCAGTCAATAGAAAAAAGGTATCTGCTCAGGCTGTTTTTATTTTGCGGAAATATCTCGATTTATCCCAGGCGTTCCTGGTTTTGTTTGTCACCCCGGCGCTCCTGGTTTTATTTGTCACCCCGGCGTTCCTGGTTTTATTTGTCACCCCGGCGTGCTCGAAGCCGGGGTCCAGTGACTTTAGGTGATTCTATGGATGCCGGCTGAGTTCACGCCGGCATGACGATCGCTTGGCTGAGCAGTTACGAAAAAAGATAATGGTTTCAATCGATTGCATTCTCCGCATGGGATTCGAAATGACGATCCAATACCTGGCAGGGGCGATCCAATATCTTGTATGGGCGATCCAATGGATCGCCCCTGCGGGGATCCGGATCGCGATCGTGGCCGCGGCCGCTCCACGAAGGGCACGAAGAAATATCTGAAGAACACGAAGAAAAGAAATACTTCGTGTCCTTCAGAACTTCCTTCGTGCCCCCCCGCTTCGAAACCGCGCAGGTTCCAAAAACAAAATCGAACTTGCGCTCTCCCCTCGCTGCGCATTCAAAACTGCTCACGAAGCAAAGTCGAGCAGTTTTGCTTCCCCCGCTCGCAAAATCTTCGCATCGGAAGATCGCCGATACTCATTGCTCGGAGGGCGGGCGCGAGGGTCCCGCGGGGGCAGGCTTCGTGGATACTGGATTCTACGCGCAGGCCGGCACGCTCAGCGTCGCGCGCGGGGACCTGCCCACCGCGTTGAACGCTTCGACCTCGTAATTCAACACCGTGCCCATGGGCGCATTGTCGGAATAGGACGTGACGCCCGCGCCGAGGGTCGCGATCAGCTCGCCGTTGCGGTACAGCCGGAAGCCGGTTTCCCCGCCCGGCGCGGACCAGCTCAGGTCCACGGGAAAGTCCTTCAGCTTGGCGTCGCAGGCCGACTTGGCGGTCAGCGGCCCGGGAGCGCCCGGGAGGGACGGGAACGTTGCGACCGGGACAAGCATTGGATCGAAGGGGATGTTCAGCAGGCCGGCGGAGATCCAGCACAGTTTTTTGGATTTGGAGGTTTCGATCTGCAGCCAGTCGGCCGCCGTAGTCCGCCCCGTTGCCAGAACCCGATCACCCTTGGATTCGACGGTCTCGAGATCATAAAACGTGGAGGGGCCCTTGCGGCAGTTGGCGTTCTCGAGCAGGGTCACCAGCAGCGGTCCCGCCTGGCTTGGCGTGGGAGTCCAGATCGGGATCGGCGTATCGCCCGGGGTCGCGGCCGTCAGGGCGAAGTTATATTCGTACGCGCCGGCGTCGCATCCTCCGCCGACGGGGCGGCCGGTGCCGCGCTGATCGACGGCCGGGCAGGGGCTTACGGCCGCGTCGATCGCCCGGCTGCCCGCGAGCAGCGCGTGGGTCTGGGTCGGCCCGCCGTTGTCGGCCAGCGGTCCGAGGAACCGGTCCCCTTCCGGCGGGCGGGCGAACACTCCGCTGTTGACGTTGGTGCACGAGCCGTCGGAGAGGAACTGGCCATGCGTGTTTAAAACGATGTGGTTCCCGAACTCATAGAGGCAATCCTGCGAGCCGTTGTTTTCGATCAGGCTGTTATCCACCTGGAGGTGCATCGGATCGGCCGCGCTGTCGTTGGCGTACAACCCGCTCATGCCGTTCGCGGCGATCGTCGAGTAGTAGAGGGTCAGGTCCCCCAGGCTGGTGATCGCCGTCCCGGAGTTGCCGGAGACGGTCGAGTTGCTCAGGGTCATGGCCGATTCCAAATTGTTGTAGAGCGTGGAAAACCGGCCGACGGATTGGCCGCTGACCGTGCTGCGCTCGAAGGTCATCGTGCCGCCGGAGTAGTTGTTGATCGCGTTGAAATCGGCCGACGTATTCCCGGAGACGGTTGAGTTGGTGAAGCGCAGGCTGCCACTGTTGTGGATCACGCCTCCGCCCAGGCCCCAGGCGGGATCGAGGCTGCCGTTGTTCCGGACGCGGCTGTTGCGCAGGGTGAACGTGCCGTGGTTGGAGATTGCCCCGTGCGGATTATTGTTGATGCGCACATTATCGAAATCCACCACGGCCGCGTCCAGAATATACACCGCCACCGCCGCGCTGTTGCGGATCGCCGCGTTGCGCAGCGTGACATGCTGCCCGGCGCCTCCGGTGGCGTACAGGCCGACCCCCCGGCCGCCGGCGTCGGCGATGGCGACGTTCTCCAGGACGACTTGCGAGTCGCCGCCGATCGTCACCGCATCCCGGGTCCCGTTGCCGGATAGTATGGTCGTGTACTCACCGGTCGTCGCCACGCCGTACAGGCTTACGTTCTGGCGGATGACCAGGGCGCCTTCGCCGGCGGTGTTGATCTCGGCGAAGGTGCCCGGACCGATGTGGATCGCCGCCCTGTCGGCCGCCTTCGTGAGGGCGGCCATGATCGTGAGGCAGGCCGTCCCGGCGGTCCGGCAATCGTTGGCGTCATTCCCGAGCTTATCGACATAGAGGATCTCGCTCGGGACGGGCGTGGCGCTCGGGGTTGGGGTCGGCAGGTTTGCGACCGCGTTGATGATCTCCGGAGGTATTTCACAGGCCAGAGCGGCGGCGGCGAGGGTGAGCAGGAATAAGCGGATGATGCACGGACGGTTCATGCGTTCCTCCTTGGGAATCCGGGGAGTCCTCGGCGGCGGGCGCGGAGGAACGGGGGTGCACGGCCCCGGTCGGTTTCGCGAAGATTGGATCCTTCGCGGTTCGCTATATTGAAATATAGGGAAATCGCATCGAAGAAACGTTGGAAGTTATGCGAAGATATTGGGCGGTTTCCCATGCGGGAAAATCCGCGCCGGCGCCGCGGCCGCGCCTTCGGCCAGAGGTCAAGGCGCCTGGTGTCTTCGTTGGGCGATTGTTATATACTAAACCTATATAAGCACAGCCGGCTCGGAGGCTCAACCGCAGGCCGTTGGGCCCTTTAATTCCAGCTTATTGGTGTACGTATTCGTCGCTATCCTATTAATTCGGCAACACCATGGAGGGGAACAATGAGCAAATCACAATTCCATCACTTTTTATACGTATGCATTCTCGTTGCATTGGTTGCATGCGGTTACGCCCAGGCGACGCCATCTCCTGCGTTAACATCGGTTCCTGCTCGATTTGAAAAGGCGGACTGCATGTTCCCCACTGCCTTGCTGGGCTATAAAATTGATTGCGGTTATCTTTTTGTTCCGGAAGACCGCGCCCAATCGGACAGCCAATTGATCAAACTGGCGGTTGCGATATTAAGAAGTCCAAGCGCGCACCCGGCTCCCGATCCGGTTGTTTTTCTGAGCGGGGGGCCGGGTGGTTATATATTGGATGGCCTTGTAACTATATCAGCAGTGTTTAGCGATGTTCTTTCCAACCGCGATTTGGTTATTTTCGATCAGCGCGGCGTGGGCTATTCTTTGCCTTCCCTGAATTGCCCGGAAATGGAAAACCAGCTCTGACCAGGACTTAACGCAGAACCTCAGCCGGGAAGAATCGCAACAGCACATCTTACAGTCAAGCCAGGCTTGCCATGATCGCCTGGTCGAGGAAGGCATCAACCTGGCGGCTTACACCAGCGCTGCCAATGCCGCGGATGTGAACGATCTGCGCATCGCGTTGGGGTACGCCGAATGGAATCTATATGGGGTTTCCTATGGCACACGGCTGGCCCAGACGGTCATGCGCGATTTTCCCGAAGGGGTGCGGAGTGTGATCCTCGATTCAGTCTATCCCCCGCAAGTGGATGGGTATGCCGAGATGGCGGTCAACGCGGAGCGGGCATTCAATCTTCTTTTCGATCGCTGCTCGGCAGACTCCAAGTGTAATGCGGCCTATCCGGAGTTGAAGACTGTCTTTTATGATACGGTCGCGCAGTTGGATGCCAACCCGACAACGCTAACACTTGTCCGTCCAAAGACCGGACAGGCATACGAGGCAGTGATTAATGGGGATCATCTGATCACCATTATCTTTAGTCTACTCTATCAGACCGATGCGCTGCCCTATTTGCCCAATCTGATCTATGACTTGCACGAGGGACGGTCGGGTAACCTAGGTTATTCGATGAATCAATACATAGATGGGATTGCTTTTGCCAATGACTACTTCAGTGAGGGGATGAATTATCTCCGTTGAATGTGGTGAAGAGGCTAGCTTTAGCTCTACCCAAACCATCGCTACGACCAGTGCAGCCGTGTTACCTCGTCTACAAGTTGCAATTAATCAATATCCGATCTTTCCGATATGCGCTTTGTGGGGTGCCAAAAAGGCTGCCGACATCGAGAATCAGCCGGTGGTCAGCAACATCCCCACGCTGATATTGGAAGGTGATAACGATCCGAAGACACCGCCAGTCTGGGGCCAGTTAGCCGCAAAGACACTGAGCAAATCCCACTACTTTGAGTTCCGATGGGTGGGGCATATGGTTTTTGGGGCAGGTTTATGGGGAGGTTGTTCGAAGAGCATGGTGGATTCTTTTCTCATCGATCCCATTACGGCGCCCGATGCCGCATGTCTGAAAACACTGAAAATAGTTTTTTGGACTGGATCCTGAATCACAGGTACCCCAGGATGTCATCAGCCTGGATTCGGGCAAGTAAAAAAACATTATTCCGTATAAACGCGGTCCAACAATGCGCTGAAGCTGACTTGGCCTTCGGCCTGGTGTCTTCGTTGGTATGTTCTTCGGCGGCGGAAGATGTATACTGAACCTAGTCTTGCTCAGTCGGCCAAGCAGCTTAGCGATTTGCGTTGGGCAGCCATTAGAAGGGTTTAATTGAGAGTATGAATAAAAATCAGCGTACATTTTTCATGGTGATGGGAATATTTCAAATTCTCGTAATTTCGGTTATGGCAGGCTGGATGTTGATTGACGCCTATAAAGCCATTACTAGCATTAGCCAACTTCCTATAGGTCAGTTTTTATCGGAACCAATTCTATGGCACAAAATAGGCGAAATCCTGGTTGTTTTTCCAATTGGTATTGCTTTTGCCGCCTTCTATATTTTCTGGAAACCAAGTTTACGTTTGAAGTATTTACGCATAACAACACCGTTGATGATTATCGGTGGAGTGTTTAACCTAATTGCAGCTTGGGGATTTTATCAAAAACCACGGACTGATTTCAATAACTTTATGATCATATTTGGGCCAATACTATTTATTGGAGGACTAATTCTGCCTCTATTACTACGATGGGTTCATATCAAACGAACCCAAATTGAAGAAGAAATAAACAATTAAGAATCCTATTGAATACGGTACCCATGAACTGACATATTAATTACAATACTTTACTCCATGAGAGAAATACATTTAGATTGGTATAGCGCAATATTAATTTCAGGAGTAACTTAGCTGCCCGACCCGCGGTTGGAACCGACCTAGCCTTCGGCTAGGGGGTAAGGCGCATGGCGTCTTCGATGGTGCTTGTTGTATACTGAACCTATGTAGGCACAGTCGGCCAGGCGGCTCAGCGCCGTGCGTTGGACTAATTACTATTCTTTTACAAGAAGTGGAGACAATATGAAATCTCATAAAAATATCTCGGGGTTGATATTCATTGCCTTATTTAGCGGGCTGGTAATGCATTGCGGAGTAATTACGCCAATTAATACTCCAACTCCGACGGAAACAATTACGCCTACGTTGACCATAACATATACAATTACGCCTGCGTTGACCTTGACGCACACCATTGCGCCCTCATTAACTGAAACAAGCGCACCAAGCATTATTGGCAAATGGGAAAGACACGGGAAGCAAAATGATAGAGCATATACAGAGCATTTTGAATTAAAACCGGATGGAACGTATACCATCACAGCACTATTTGATGACACGGGTGAAATACTTGCCAGCACGTATGGAGCATATTTATTTACCGAGACGACACTGACGCTGACAGACAAAGATAATAAAACGACAAATTCGCCATACTATTTGGACGCGACGGGAAATAAATTGATAATCGATAACAAGCCTGAATTTGCGTGGACAAGATTGCAGTAGAATAAAAGAGGCCCAATCCGCCGCTTCAGCCGAACCCCGATAAGATTACCCCCGCTTCGTAATCATCCCTGCTCATAGAGCAAATCCGAGCAGGGATACTTCGCGAGGGCAGGGCTCGGGGGCAGGCCCCCGCTGGGCAAACATCCCCACTCAAAGAACAAAACCGAGTGGTGATGCTTCCCCCGCTTGCGAACCTATTGTACCGGAGGAGCACCGGCGCTTATCGCTCCCTCGCTCCGCAAACATCCCCAGCTTAAAAACCAGAGTCGAGTGGGGATGCTCCGCGAGGGCAGGCGGGGGGCAGGCGCGGGGGTACCGCGGGGGCAGGCTTCGGCTGGATTCTTCGTTGGTATGTCCTTCGGGAATGTATAAGTATAATAAACCAAGTCCTGCACAGTCGTCCTCGCGGCCAAGCGCCACTCCGTTGGGCGGCAAAGTACAGCACACCAAATAACCCCAAAAGGAGGCAGATATGAAGGAATTAACGATAAACCAGCGCCGGCTTGCCGCCTGGGCGGGCATAATCGGACCGGTTCTATTTGTTGCAGTATTCACGATTGAGGGTTTGTTCCGCTCCGGTTATGAACCTATCAAAATGTATGTCAGCGCCCTGTCGCTCGGTTCCCGCGGCTGGATACAAATGGTCAATTTTGTCGTATTTGGGATTTTATTTCTGGTTTTTGCGCGCGGGATCGCCGCCGAGTTTCAGGCCGGAAAAGCTTCCCGGGGCGGCCCCATACTCTTTGCGGTCATGGCCGTCCTTTTTATTGTTTCGGGACCGTTTGCCATGGATCCCACAGGGACTCCCCTGAATCAGATAACTGTCCACGGAACGATACACGGTCTTGCGGGAGGAATAATTTTCATATTAATGCCCATCAGCTGTTTTGTATTTCTACGCCGTTTCCGCGCGGATCCGAATTGGCGGTCCCTGCAATGGTGGACTCTCATATTGGGAATTATTATTGCCGCCGCCGTGATCCTGCTGACCCTGGCGTCAAAATCGCCGGAACTTCAAAAAGTATTTGCGGATTGGCTTGGACTTATTCAACGAACAATCATCATACCGTTCATGTTCTGGATATTCCTCTTTGCGCTGGAGATGCAAACACGGATAAAGAATATGTAATACCATCGCGGAAAAGTCTGCCAAACCGCCCCCGCTTCCTCCGCTTCCCCCGCTTCGCGAGGGCAGGCGGGGAACGGGCCCCCGCTTCGAAACCGCGCAGGTTCCAAAAACAAAATCGAACCTGCGCTCTCCGCGAGGGCAGGGCGCGGGGGCAGGCCCCCGCTGCGCAAGCATCACCACTCGCGAATTCTTATCGCTCCCTCGCTCCGCAAACATCCCCACTCAAAAACCAAAGTCGAGTGGGGATGCTCCGCGAGGGCAGGCGGGGGACAGGCGCGAGGATAAACCCTCGCTTGGTGATCGCGCAGGTTCCAAGAACAACCCGAACCTGCGCACTCCCCTCGCTACGCATTCAAAACTACTCATACAGCAAAGTCGAGCAGTTTTGCCTCGCGAGGGTTCCGCGAGGGCAGGCTCGAACCGCAAGCCGTTGGGTTGCCGTCAATCCCAAAAGCGCTGCATCTATCATGGAAGGAGATCCCTGTTATGGGAAGTAAATCTATTAATCAAATCAGTAAATACATAATCTTAGGCTTATCCTTATTTGCGTTGCTCCTTGTTGTTGGCGCCGCCATTCTTGCTGTACTTGGTAATTTCAATCCATCGCCTAATGGTGACGAGGGTACAGCCGCACATCTTTTTCAAATAGCAATCGGATTGCTTCTGCCAACAGGATTAATATTTCTGGCCACGGCTGATTGGCGCCATCCGATAAATGTTGCCAGGCAACTTATTGTCCCGGCCATCGCTCTACTTACCGCATTTACAACACTTTATTACATGGAACACTTTTGGAAATAAATATAAATTGGCCGCAGCCCAACCGCTCATGAAGCGGTATTGGCGGCCCGACATCTTCTTCGGTATGCTCTTCGAAGGCGGTTATTGTATACTGATCCTGGTTATGCATAGTTGGGCAAACCCATGAAGCGCAAGCCGTTGGGCGGTATAGGGAGAAGGTAATGATTAATGTTCATGCAATCCAAACCGGAAAAGTTAAAGTTAAACAATTTCAAGCAACCGGCGCAAGGAATAATATTTCAAGATTACGGCAATTATTGTTCACAAATAATTGGAGCGATTGGCTTCCGGTTTATTGCTGGCTGGTGGAACATCCGAACGGACCGTTCTTGATTGATGCCGGAGAAATCGACAGGGTAAATGAATATGGATATTTACCGGATACCATCATTTTCAAAGGGGCGGCAAAATATGAAGTAAACCGGGAAGATGAAGTGGATAATCAATTGGCGAAAATCGGGTATAAAGCGGAACAAATTAAAAGGATATATCTGACCCATTATCACAGCGACCATGTGGATGGCGTCTGCCATTTTCCCAAAGCGGAGGTTTATTCCTCAAAAGCGGCATACGATTTTGCATTAAGTCCGAAGGGCGAAGGTTTGGGATATTTCAAGAAGCACCTGCCGGAATGGTTCCACCCGGAGACCTTCGAATTCAGCAATGGCAAAGAAGATGTATTCGATTCAAGTAAAAAGCTGATGGAAGATGGAAGCGTCATAGCCGTACCCCTGCCGGGTCATTCGATCGGGCATACCGGCTATATTATCAAATCCAAAGATTGCCGGTACATATTCTCCGGAGATGCCACTTTTAATGATATTACATTGAAAGCTGGAATTCCATTTGTAATCCTGAATGATGCGGAATCAGAGCATTCCGTTCGCACGTTATGGAAATTTGCGCAATCGTCCGATGTAGTGGTTTTATGTTCGCATGATCCACAAGTTGCGAATAAACTGAAATCCATCTCATCGTAAAGTTATTCCCGGGAAATGGTTGCGGTAGAACCGTATGGGAGCATCGTCTTTATTTAACTTGCGACCAACCGGCACATGCGGCGGTTCCGGGCTTCGGCTTAGTGTTTTTGTCGGCATGTGCATCGGCGGAAATGTATAATGAGCCTGGTCCTGCTCGACGGATAGGCGGAAGCCGCAAGCCGTTATGAGTCAGATGGAAGGCGCTGACCCTCGCGAGGCTGGATAGCCTCCAGTTCCATACCACGCGGAGAAGAACATGGATAAATCGCAACTTCTGAAACGCCTGGACGAGGCGTGGAACGCGCTTAATGCGTCCTACGCAGGTCTGTCTGACTCGGAGATGCTCGAGCCGGGTGTCACAGGCGCCTGGTCGATCAAAGACATCATCGCGCACATTACCTTGTGGGAAGAGGAGTGCCTGACGCATCTGCCGATCATCATCGCGGGCGGGAAACCGCCGCGGTATTCCGTCACGTACGGCGGCATCGATGCCTTCAACGCCCAGACCGCAGAGCGGAAGCGGAACCTGCCGCTCTCCGAGGTTCTGCGGCAGAGGGACGATACCCATCGCCGGCTCATCGGCTTCATCCAAAGCGTGCCGGAAGATCAATTCATCCGGGAAACGCGCTTCCGCCGCCGCTTGCGGCTGGATACGTACAGACACTATCCGGAACACGCCGGGGCGATCCGCCAATGGCGGGAACAGCGGTCGGCAGGATAAAATGAAGTAAGAACGCAGAAAACGGCGCACAGGTTCAGGGCGGGGGCAGGTCCCCGCTCTAAATTCGCGCCGGTTCCAGGAACCTGCCGAATTGCCCTTAACATCTTTTGCGGCAACCTTGATCGCCGCCGGGTGCGCCCGTGACAGCCGCAGGATGATACATGATTAAAAAGAAACAAGCTTTCGCCATTCTCGCTTTAGTCATGAGTTTGGCATTGATAAGCTGCAGATTTGGGCAGTCATTGGCGCCCACGGCGGCATCCACGCCAACCCGCATGTCAACGATCACGCCAATGCCGACCCGCATGGCAACGATCACACCAACGATCCGGCCCGTCATCGTGACCAACTGCGAACAATTCGGCAATGTGGACATCCACAACAAACAATATGTGGTTCAAAGCGGCATGTGGAACCCTTCGCCGGGCGGCAGGCAATGCCTGGATGTAAATACCGAAACCGGCGCCTACACGGTGATTACGCAGACGAATAAATCCACGAGCGGGTCGCCGGCCACCTATCCGTTCATCTACATGGGTTGTCACTGGGGCTACTGCACCGACGGCAGCGCCATGCCAATCCGGGTAAGCGATATCCGCAGCGCCGCCAGCAGTTGGAGCACAACCACGGCGAAGGGTGTTTGGAACGTTTCCTACGACATCTGGTTTAACACCACTCCCAAGACAAGCGGCGCGCCGGACGGCGCGGAATTGATGATCTGGCTCAACAGCCAGGGCGGGGTGCGGCCGGGCGGCTCGGTGGTCGCCCGCAATGTCGGCATCAGCGGCGATCTCTACGACGTCTGGTTCGCGCAGGACAGCGCCACGAAGTACGTCGCCTATCGGAAAACCGCCGCCGCCACATCCCTCACCCCGGATATCAAGGCGTTCATCGACGATGCCGTTTCCCGCGGGTACATCAAACCCTCCTGGTACCTGATTGCGGTGGAAGCCGGCTTCGAGATCTGGGACGGCGGCGTGGGAATGAGCACAAATTCGTTTTCCGTTTCGGTCAGCGGCTGAGGACAGGCCTTCCCAATCCCATGATCGCGGCGATTTTCGACATTGAAGGCACGCTCTACACCAATCCCATGGGCAAGGGGATGACGAACTACGCCTTCGCGAACGGGCGCCGGTGGCAGGCCGCCGCGTACTTCGCGTCTCTCATGCCGCTGTATCAGGTCTCCAGGATGAGGCTCTTTCCCCGCGAGAGGTTCAACACAACGGCGATCGCGCGCATGGCGGGGCTGATCCAGGGATACGGCCTGAAGGAGGCGGATGCCGCGTTCGATTGGGTCGCCGATGAATTCATGCTGCCTTCCGGCCGGAAGGAAGTTCTTGAACGCTGGGATCATCATCTCCGCTCGGGCCACCTGCTGCTGATCGCGTCCGGCGGGCTGACGCCGATCGTCGAGCGCATCGGCGTGCATCTGCGCGCCGCGGGGACCGCCGGGACGGATGCCGAATTTATGGACGGCCGCTATACCGGCCGGGTATCGTCGCCGGTCGTGATCGGCCGCGAGAAGGCGGATCGCACGCGGAAGCTTGTTTCAAAGCTTGGGGTGGAAGTGGATTGGCGGGAAAGTTACGCCTATGCCGATTCGTTTCATGATCTTCCGTTTATGGAGCTGACCGGCCACCCGGTCGCGGTCCATCCGGATCAGCGCCTTCGATCCGTCGCCCGCGAACGGGGCTGGATGATGTTGGACGGGAGATAGGGGGTTGATATGAGACGCGAAGCGAGATTATCGGATCCAAAATTTCTCGCCGGGCAGTACCGCGACGCCGCGAATCTGAACGCGCGCATCGCGCTGCACAAACGCTTCAGCACAAATCCCTGCGGCTGGCTGCGGTGGGTGTTTGACCGGTTGACCCTGCCCGCGGAATGCCGGATCCTGGAAGTGGGCTGCGGACCGGGCGATCTGTGGCGGGAAAACGCGGATCGCATTCCGCCCGGATGGGAGATCACGCTTTCGGATTTCTCCCCCGGAATGCTCGCACAGGCGCGCACGAACCTGGGTGCGCTCGGGCGGCGGTTCCGTTTTGAGGCGGCCGATGCGCAATCGATCCCGTTCGAGGGCAATCAGTTCGACGCGGTGATCGCCGACCACATGCTGTATCACGTCCCGGATAGAAAAAAGGCGTTGGGAGAATTTCGCCGCGTGCTCGCGCCCGGCGGGCGGCTGTTCGCCTCGACGGTCGGCTGCGGGCATATGCGCGAGTTGGCGGAACTCGCAACCCGCTTTGATCCCGGGCTGGATATCTGGGGATCGAGCGGATTGGAAACGGGCTCATTTACGCTGGAGAATGGCGCCACCCAGCTCTCGCAGGTGTTTGCGAACGTCGGTGTCCACCGCTATGACGATTTCCTTCGGGTGACTGAAACTGCCCCGCTCGTCGCCTATCTGTTGTCGGGATGGATCAAGAACGATGACCGGCAGCCGGACGAGCTGGCGGAGTATGTGGAAGGGGAGCTGAAACGCGGCGGGGGCGTCATCCGCATTACAAAGGATACCGGTCTGTTTGAGGCCGTCCGTGAATAAGCCCGGCCGGCCAGCCCGCCGATATTTTTTTTTACGAGATGACGGAAGAAATGCTCAATCTTGAAATATACCGACGCGGTCCCGTAGACCGCGTCGGTATTGGAGGGAAGATGGATTATTCACTGGATGGATTTGCGGTTTATATTGCGGCGCGTGTCCGAAACTGCTCGGTTCCCGGGCCGGAACGGAACCGGAACCCTGTCACGGATGCAAGAGCGAAATTATTTCCGGATGGTGCCTGGTCTGCGATCTGAAAGCCTGCGCCCGGGAAAAGGGGCTGGATTTCTGTTCCGCATGCGGGAACTACCCGTGTGAAAAACTGGAAGCTTTTAAAACCAGCAAGGAGTATCCCTATCACCAGGAAGTGTATGAATATTTGAGCATCATCGATGTGGAAGGAAAAGCGGCCTGGCTGAAAAAAATGAAGGTCCGCTGGTCCTGCCCGGCGTGCGGGCGGCAGGCATCCTGGTGGGATACCGCCTGCAAAGAGTGCGGCGCGGGAATGAACGGGTATATTAAACCCGATACGGAATAACCGGGAAAAAACACGCGGCAGGTATAATGGCCCTGGATCCGCCGCGGCTTGAAGATGCAACCCGCGGAATCGCAGCGAACGTTTCGAACGGTTAATCGAGTGGGCCATGAAATTCATCGCATTGGAAACGGAAAACCCGAACGCGACCGCAGAGGAATACGCGCCGCATCTGAAAAACGAGGCGCGGCACGTCTGGGAGCTTCAACAACAAGGGATCGTCCGCGAAGCATACTTCCGCGCCGACCGCCACACCGCGGTGCTTGTGCTGGAATGCGAGGATATCGCCCGCGCCCGGGAACTGACTTCCTCCTTCCCGCTGGTCCGGCAGGGCCTCATTTCCTTCGACATCATCCCGCTGGTTCCCTATTCCGGTTATTCCCGCCTCTTCGAGTGATCCTGCCGGCCTTTTCGTGCTGCACGCCGGCCATCCGCATCGCAGGGGCCCTTCGCCGCCGGCAGCCTTTCCTTCCGGCGCGCGCCGTCCGGCCGCTCCCGTGGATGGATGAATAAAGGAAATAAGGAGTTTTGGAATGGAGAAACCGAACGGTCTGCAGGACGCGATGCGCTTGCAGCATGAGAGCAGGGAACTTTTCGAGCAGGCGAAAGGCTATGCCTACGAATACCTGGGCGCGGCATTTCAACGGAATGTCTTCCCATGCGATGAAGCAATCCAAAATTTGGGAGTCTTCGACGAACCATTTCCTGCGGCTCCGGGCGATCCTGCGGAAACGCTCCGCATGCTGCACGAATACGGATCCCCGGCCACGGTCGCGCAGACCGGGGGAAGATACTTCGGGTTCGTAAACGGCGGCTCGGTCCCCGCGTCGCTGGCGGCCAAATGGCTGGCGGACGTATGGGATCAAAACGCCGCCCTGTATGTCATCTCCCCGGTCGTCTCCCGGCTGGAATCCGTTTGCGAGAAGTGGATGGTGGAGCTGCTGGGATTGCCCGAAGGCACGGCGGCGGGTTTTGTCAGCGGATCCTCGGCGGCGATCCTGTGCGGACTCGCGGCCGGGCGCAACGAACTTTTAAAACGGCAGGGATGGGACGCGAATTCGGACGGCCTGTTCGGCGCCCCGGAGGTTCGGGTCGTGCTGGGCGAACAGGCGCACGCCACCGTGTTTAAAGCCCTGGCCTTGCTCGGCCTCGGCCGGGCGCGCGTGGAAACGGTCCCGGTCGACGGCCAGGGACGGATGCGGATGGACCGGATGCCCGGATTGGATGGCCGCTGCCTGGTCATCGCCCAGGCCGGCCACGTAAATTCCGGCGCGTTCGATCCGATCGACGAAATCTGCGACCGCGCCCGGACGGCTAACGCCTGGGTCCACATCGACGGCGCGTTCGGCCTGTGGGCGGCCGGGTCGCGGTCCAGGCAGCACCTTACCCGGGGGATTCAGAAGGCCAACTCGTGGTCCGTCGACGCGCATAAAACGCTTAACGCGCCCTACGATTGCGGGATCATCCTGTGCCGGCACCGGGAGATCCTCGCCTCCGCCATGCAGGCCTCCGGGTCGTACATTCTCTTCAGCGACAAACGCGACGGCATGCTTTTCACGCCGGAAATGTCGCGGCGCGCGCGGGGAGTCGAACTGTGGGCGGCGCTGAGGACCCTGGGACGGGAAGGGGTGGAGGAGCTGGTCGACCGTCTGTGCCGGCACGCCGGGCGGTTTGCCGGATTGCTGCGCGCCCGGGGGTTCCGCATTTTGAACGAGGTGGCCTTCAACCAGGTTCTGGCCGCCGGGGATACGCCGGAACAAACGAAGGCGACTCTCGACAACCTTCAGCGCTCGGGTGAATGCTGGTGCGGTGGAGCGGTCTGGAACGGAGAACCGGTCATTCGAATCAGCGTAAGCTCGTGGGCGACGACGGACGCGGACGTGGACCGTTCCGTTGCCGCTTTCGTGGAAGCAAGGAAGAAAGCGGATCCATCTTTCCGCGCCGGATCCGGATAGTCCGTTCCGCGGCCATCGACGGAGCGGGTTCGAATTGGGCGGAGTGCAGATTAGCGGCAAGCATATCGCCCGGGGATATTCTTTATCAGGAGGTCTTGACGTGAAGGATTGGAAGAAGGTCGGCATATTTGTTCTTATCGTGGCGGCGGTTTCCGTCATCGACCACGCCGGCAAATTAATCGCGGCCTACGGCCTGCCTGACGGCACGCACTATTCCTACCTTGGAGATTTTCTCCGCCTGGAGCCGGCTGCCAACACCGGCGCAATCCTCGGCCTGGGGTCGCAGCTTCCGGATGCCATCCGGGCATGGGTGATGCCGGTTGTCACGCTGGCGGTTCTGATCTGGGTGAGCGTGCTCATGCTTCGCGAGGCGGATTGCGGCGCGGCATTTGCCGGGCTAAGCCTGGTGTGGGCGGGGGGATTTTCGAACCTGGTGGACCGGCTGGCGTACGGAAAGGTTTTCGACTTTTTCAATTTCGGTTTCGGCACGTTCCGCACCGGGACGTCGAACCTCGCGGACGTGGCGATCCTGGCCGGCATCCCGCTGATCGCGATCGGCTGGTGGCGGACGAAACAGGAGCAGACGGAGGAGACAAAACCGGCGGTGTGATCGCCGGTTTATTTTACATTACACCGTGTGACAGCAGGGACCGCCTACAGAAAATTATGCGTCATCATGGGATCGTCATGCCCGCGTGCACGTAGCGGGCATCCAAGGACTTTGAAATCCGTTCCTCGTGGATCCCCGCTGAGACCACCCTCGCCTCGCATTCATCCTCACTCATGAATCAAGATCAAGTGAGGATGCTCCGCGAGGGCAGGCGCGGGAATGACGATCGATCGAGTGCAAGGCGTCATTTGTAGAAAATCCATTCCTTCCCTTTGCAGACAGCCCTGCCTTCTTTTTACCGCACTTCTCCGCGCAGGATCGCGTTCTTCACTTCGGCGATGGCTTTGGTGATTTTTATTTCGCGCGGGCAGGCGGTGGTGCACTGGAAGATCGTCCGGCAGCGGAAGATGCCCTCCGCGTCCGAGAGCACCGCGGTGTGCTCGGGGCCGCCCTTGTCGCGCGAGTCGAACAGGAAGCGGTGGGCCGCGACGATCGCCGCCGGGCCGACGTACCCGCCGTCCGCCCAGAAGACCGGGCAGGCGGTGGTGCAGGCGGCGCACAGGATGCACTTGGTCGTATCGTCGAAGCGCATCCGCTCGGCCGGGCTTTGCAGGCGTTCGCGCCCGTTCCCGGGCAGCGGATCTCCGTTGATTAGAAACGGTTTAACGCTGCGGTACGCGGCGAAGAACGGATCCATATCGACCACCAGGTCCTTCTCCACCCGCAGCCCCAGGAGCGGCTCGAGGGTGATCCTTGGATCCGATGTCGTGCACCAGCGTTTTGCACGCCAGCTTGTTGGAGCCGTTGACGCGCACCGCGCACGAGCCGCAGATGCCGTGCGCGCAGGAACGGCGGAAGGTCAGGCTTCCGTCCTGTTCGTCCTTGGCGCGCACCAGGAGGTCCAGGATCCGGTCCGCGGGATCCGCTTCGAGCGCGAAGGTCGACCACCACCCGGAAGGTTTGCGTTCCGGATCAAAGCGTTTGACTTTAAGGGTGACGAGCATTTTATAAAACTCCAGTATTGCCAAGCGATCGTCATGCCGGCGTGTTCTAAGCAGGCATCCATAAGACCATGTCATTCTGTTTGAAAAGCCCGCCCTGGATCCCGCTACGATGCACGCGGGAATGACGAACATTCGCCTCGCGTTGTCTTCAGGCTAATATTCCCTCGCCTCGGGCGTGAAGCGGGTGATGACCACCAGCCGCCGGTCGAACAGAATGCCGTCGCGCACCAGGCCGGCTCCCGATCCCTGATTGCGCCGGGCGAGCGTGTGGTGCAGCCAGTTCTTATCGTCGCGTTGGGGATGATCCTCGCGGAAGTGCGCGCCCCGGCTTTCGGTGCGGTGCAGCGCGCTGGCCGCGGTCACTTCGGCCAGGTCCAGCAACCCGCCGAGCTCGTAGGCTTCGAGGACCTCGGTGTTCCACCTGCGGCCCAGATCCGAGAGGCCGATCTTCTGGTAGCGTGCTTTCAGCTCGCGCAGGGTCTGGAGCGCTTTTTCCAGGCCGCGCGCGATGCGCATGACTCCGACGTGCTCGGTCATGCAGCGCTGCATTGCGGTCCGCAGCGCCCCGACCCGTTCCGGTCCGCGGTTTTCCCTCAGGCGGATCAGTTCTCCGGCCGCCTCGTTCCCGGCCCCCGCGGGAAGCGCTTCGAGCGCGCTTGCGGCGCAGAATTCGGCCATTGCGCGTCCGCTGCGCCGGCCGAAGACCAGCAGGTCGACCAGCGAGTTGGTTCCCAGGCGGTTGGCCCCGTGGACCGAAACGCAGGCGCATTCGCCGGCTGCGAACAAACCGCGCACGGCTTCCATCGCGTTCGCGGTCCCCGGGACGGACCGCAGAACCCGCCCGTTGCAGTCGGTCGGGATCCCGCCCATCGCGTAGTGCGCGGTCGGCTGGGTGGGAACCGGCGCCTTCATCGGATCGATGCCCTGGTAGACGCGCATCATCTCGATGATGTCGGGAAGCTTGGCTTCGAGGTCGGCCGCGGTCACTGCTTTCCCGCCGGGCGCGGTGAGGAGGCGGTTGATCGTCTCCGGGCGGATGTCGAGGTGGAGGTAGTCCTTGCCGTCCACTCCGCGCCCCTCGCGGATTTCCTGATGCATCGCGCGCGAGACCATGTCGCGCGGCGCGAGGTCCAGAAGGCTCGGGGCGTACCGTTCCATGAATCGTTCGCCCGAGCCATTGAGAAGGATCCCGCCCTCGGAACGGGCCGCCTCCGAAAGCAGGATCCCCATTTTGTAGATCCCGGTCGGATGGAACTGGAAGAATTCCATGTCCTCCAGCGGCAATCCGCGGCGGTAAGCCGCGGCCACCGCGTCGCCGGTCAGCGAATGGGCGTTGGAGGTGACGGCGTACATCCGCCCGAACCCGCCGCATGCCAGCAGCACGGCCTTGGCGCGGAAGATGTGCAGTTCGCCGGTTTTGATCTCGACCGCGACCACGCCGCGCGCCGCGCCGCCTTCGAGGATCAGGTCGAGCACGAAGTATTCGTCGAAGAAGCGCACCTCGTGGCGGATGCAGTTCTGGAACAGGGTTTGCAGGATCATATGGCCGGTGCGGTCGGCGCTCTTGCAGGCGCGCATCACCGGCGCTTTTCCGTATTCGCGGGTGTGGCCGCCGAAGCGCCGCTGTTCGATCCGGCCGTCGGGCGTGCGGTCGAAGGGCAGCCCGAGGTGCTCGAGCTCGAGGACGGTCTCGACCGATTCGCGCGCGAGGATTTCCGCCGCGTCCTGATCCACCAGGTAATCCCCGCCCTTGACGGTATCGAACATGTACCAATCCCAGCGGTCTTCCTCCATGTTCCCAAGCGGCGCGGCCACGCCGCCCTGGGCCGTGCCGGTGTGGGAACGGGTCGGATACATTTTCGTGATCACCGCCACCCGGGTGCCCCGCGCGGCGTGCAGCGCGGCCATCAGGCCGGCCCCGCCGGCCCCGACGATCACCGCGTCGAACGTGTGCTCCACAGTCATTAACGCACTCCTCCGATCACGGCGGCGGCTCCCAGGAACGTGATGCCGAGCCAGAAAGCGAACAGCAGAACGCGCAGCACGCGCCGCGTCCGCCGGCCGTGGAGATAATCTTCGAGAACCTGGCGCAGTCCGTTCGCGCCGTGGGCGAAGGCGAAGCACAGCAGGCCCGCGTCGTAGACGCGCCATCCGAGCGACGCCCAGCGCATCGCCACGTAATCGATGCTGATCGCGTGCACGCCGACCAGCACATCCTGGATCAGCACATGGATCCACACCAGCGGCACGAGCAGGATCGCGCTCAGCCGCATGAGAAGCCAGGCGGCGGTCATCCAGGCGGGGCGGTTGGAAACGGGAGCGGCGGCGGGAGCGGTCATCGCAATCTCCTACCAGCCCAGGAATGTGTAGCCGATGAAATTACGGCCCATGATCACGCCGGCCGGCAGCCACAAGAGGAAAGCCAGCAGGATCGTCAGGCGCACCGAGAACCGTTCGCGGTCGATCGTCCAGGCCGCGGGCAGGACCAGGTCGAAGAGCGCGATCCGGAACCCGTTCAGGCCGTGGTAGATCACTCCCGCCATCAATGCGATCTCGGCCAGCATGAAGAACGGGCGAACGGTAAGCCGCCAGGAAATCCTCATATCCGCCCGGATAAAAATACACCATCGCGGTGTCGATGATGTGAATCGAAAGGAACAGCAGCACCGCCAGCCCGCTGATCCGGTGCAGGATGAAGGCGATCATCCCTTCCCGCGGGCGGTAGTGGGTCGAGGCGTAGGTGAATTTGGCGAACGATTGCATGAATCCACTCCATGCCGGGCGGGCGCAATATAGTAACACCCGATCCCGGGGATTAGTCACGCGCGGGTTTTGGACGGCCGCAGGGGATTATATCGCCTCCCCCTGTTGTCCCCCCGTTTGCCGCCGCCGTTTTTTTATCGGACCTCAAAACCACTGCCTATGGCAGTGCGCAGTCTGAAAAAGTGGATGGGTACTATGATCCATCCCATCTCTCCTCCCCCCGGCCCGAGCACGGCTCGGGCCGTCCCCCTCCTCCCTTCCCGTATTACGGGAAGGGAGGAGGGGATAGGGGAGGTGGGATGGGATGGGAAGAAGCAAAGGAAACGGATAGGTGTTACATGCGGTTGTCTGATCAGAACCGGCGGGGACGTACCTTCCAGGTGACGGAGTCAATTATCGCCGCAGGAGGCGCCACCCCCATTTGCCTGATAAAAACCCATTTCGGTTCACAAAGACGCCGAAGCAAATGGAGGAAGAAAAAGGAAAGGGTCACACCAGCACCGTCACCAGTTTCTGATTGTTCCCGTCCCAGATCCCGCGGTCGGTGATCTTCGCGCCGGGGCCGGCCGGGAGGGAGAACACCGCGAAGGGCAGGATCGGGCTCGCGGGATCCAATCCGAGGCGGCCGATCGCCTTGCGGAATTCCGCGGCGCCGGCGGCGATCTCGGACAGCGGCCGGTTGGTCATGATCCCGCCGACCGGGAAGGCGAGGCTGGCGAGAATTTTTCCGCCGCGCGCGGCCGCCATGCCGCCTTTCGTTTCCACGACCTTCGAAGCGGCCGCCGCCATGTCCTCCGGATTGGTGCCGAGCACGATCAGGTTGTGCGAATCGTGCGCCAGCGTGCTCGCGACCGCGCCTTCCTTGAGCGAGTAGCCCTTGATCAGGCCGATCACCGGCGGCGCGGGATTCTTCTTGTAGCGGTTGAACACCGCGATCAGAACGTAACCCTGCGGATCCAGATTTCCGGATTTGACCGGAACCGTCTCCTCGACCAGGTCCGGGAACGGCAGGGCGGGCGGTTTCGGCATCGCGAGGATCCTTGCGCGCGCGCCCGTGTCCGCGTTGATCGGGGCGCGGATGCGGAACATCTCGGCCCGGATCGGGGGAACGTGGACCGTATTAAGCGCCTTGGCGGGGATCCTTGCTTTTGGAACCGGCGACGCGAGCCTGCCATTTTCGGCCACGACCGCGCCTTCGTGCAGGACGGTTTTGATTTTCAGCCCGCCGAGCGGTCCCTCGACCAGGACGATGTCGGCCGCCATTCCGGGCGCCAGCGCGCCGAGCAGCGCGGCCTCGGGGATTCCGGCCGCGGCCAGGCGCGAGGCGTTGTTGATCGTCGCGAAGCGGATCGCATCGACCGGATCGATCCCGTTGCGGGCCAGGTCGCGGATCACGCCCGCCATCCCGCCCTTGGCGGTCAGGTCGTCCGGCCAGATGTCGTCGGTGCACATCCCGAGCGACTCCTTGTACTTCAGCCGCCGCACCCCCTGCAGCAGGAGCGGGGTCATCGGCCCGAACATGAAGATATGCGAGGAGATGATCAGGCGCATCCCGTGGTCGAGCTTGACCTGGATCTCCGGACCGTAGGTCTCATGGTCGGCCGTCGGGCCGAGCGCGGTCAGGTAGGCATCCAGGTTGCGGTATCCGGATTTGCGGAATTGGGCGACGATGATGTTGTAGGGGATCGCATTCAAGGCGCGGATGCGGGTGAGAGTAGCGGCGATCATCCCGCCGAAGACGCCCGCCTTCTGGAGCGGGGAGAGCGTAGTGAACACGCCGCCCAAAAGGTCGATCATCGGGAAGTGCGAATCGCGCGGCAGCCCGAGCTCCCAGCCGGCGCGGACGATCCCGGTCAGGACCGGATCCAGCCCCACGATCTCGTCGTAGCTCATCAGCTCGCCGAGCTTGCGCCCGCCGGCGCGCGCCATCGCGCGCACCTGGGGGGCGCGGATGTCGGCCCCGGAGGTCTCGGCCGCGCGTTTGGACGGGACGCAGGTGGAGATGTCGAAGAACATCCGCAGCGGCAGGCCGGCGGTGTTCCCGTTCATCATCGTGAACCCATCGACTCCCATCACGTTGACGATCTCGTGCGGGTCGGCAAAGACCGTCCCCGTGCCCTGGGCGGCGACCGCCGCGGCGTAATCGGGCGGCAGGACCATCGAGGATTCGACGTGCACGTGCGGATCGATGAAGGCCGGGATGGCGATCGTGCCGGCGGCGTCGATCGTCCGGCGCGCTTTCGCATCGCGCGGGAACACCGAGACGATGAATCCCTTGTGGACGAGGATGTCGCCGGGCAGGGTCTCGCCCGTCATCACGTTCAGGATCCGGCCGCCGCGCAAAAGCAGATCGGCCGGGATGTCGCCGCGCGCGGCCCGCACGAGTTCCGCATAATAGGCGATGTGCGATTGAATCAGGTTCATGGCAAACGCTCCTTCTTTTCCACGAAGAAACACGAAGAAGATCTGGAATCCACGAAGACACACGAAAAAGATCTGAAGGACACGAAGAAAAAACCGTGATTATTTCCTCTGATGTCCGCCGGATTTTGGCGGATTGAGCATGGTAGAAGGCTACGAAAGGGTGCGAGGAAGCACCGGCCCGGGAAGGTTTGGCGGAGGTGGGCGATGACCGGTATATATCCAATGTGCCCTCGGCGGACATGATGCGGCCGGAATTATTGCCTCTGATGAATTATTGTACAGGAAAGCCGTCAATTAGGCGCGGGGTCGTCCTTCGGTTTCTCCCAAACCGTTAATCTATTCGATATTAATGTACAAAAAGGATCTGGGATTATGGGAGCGGAATATCTTCCCATTTTCCCTCTTCTCAATCCTCGTTCCCTTCCTGCCCACGGGAAGGGGATGAGGGCGAATTTTTTTGCCTCCCCTTCCTTCCCGTCATACGGGAAGGAAGGGGAGGGTAGGGAGGGGTAGGATGGGATGGAAAGAAGATCGAGCCGATTCCGTTACCGGAGCAGGCGCGGGCTAAGGATCACGCCCCCTGCAATCCGTGAATGAGCGCAACCGGATCCAGGATGACACCGAACGAATACTTCTGTCCATCGTGCGTGATCTCGATCGTCCGCCCGGTTTGGAGCGCGGTGGACCAGAACAGCTCCGGCGTGATGTCGGGTTTCACCTGCGCCGCCAGCGCGTACACGCCGGCGATGTAGGGGATCGACCAGCTCCATCCACCCTCGCGGTAGAAGGCGTACTCGTCCACCCCGGTCGGGCTGGCCGTTGTCCGGGAGTCCATCGGAACCAGCAGGGTGTCGGTCAATGGCTGGCGCCCTTCGTAGAAATATTTCGCCCACCAGGATCCCGGTTCGTAGGAATTGGCGTCATCGGGATCCGCCATGGGCAGCCTTCCCAATCCATGGAAACTGAAACCGTAAATGTCGCGCTCGCTGGAACAGATCACGAAAATCCCGGCGTCGCGGGCTGCCTGGACCGCGGTTGTTATTTCAGCATACCCGTCATTTTCCAACGCCCAGCCGATAGACATAGAAAGCACGCGTATCTTCCGATCCGGAGGCAGTTGCCGGTTGATTTCGATTATCCTCAGTACGGACTTGGCCAGGCAGGAAAAATCCCCCCGGGCGCAGAGTACATTGGCGATGAAATACAGGTCCGCCCCCGGCGCCACGCCGAGATTCTTGCCGACGGCGATCGATGCTACCGC
The DNA here is from genome assembly GCA_963724345.1 of uncultured Chloroflexia bacterium. GTDB lineage: Bacteria > Chloroflexota > Anaerolineae > Anaerolineales > RBG-16-64-43 > JAFGKK01. The sequence continues at coordinate 412,257 of CAVRUI010000003.1, forward strand.
CGGGCCGTGCATTTGCGATTCCCTCCACCCGCCGGTGATGTCCTCGGTTTCCTCGTACAAGCGGATCCGATCTTTATATTCCTCATGGTCCACCAAAAGCGTTAGGTCGATGATCGCAATGCCGATATTTGCGCCGGTGATTCCGCTGTCGTGCAACGAACGGAGGCCCAGCCCGGGATTCTTGCCGAGGTTCATGATTTGCCGCGGATTGAATCCCGGCGGCATTTTGTCGGCCGCCGGCCAGATCGTTTGGTCGTCGAATGATGCAAACCGCAAATCGTCCAGCGAATTTCTGAAATCGAGAGCCGTAAGATCATAGGACCTAAGGTCCATTTGCCACATTTCATCCGAGTTGGGGTCATACGTCGGTAGAGCGGTCATCTTCCCCCGGCGGTAATCTGCCGCCGAGGGATGCCGGTCGATTTTTGGGAATACTATTGGTGCCGGGGTCACCGGGGTTTCGGGAGTAACAGACGGTTTGGATGTCGGAGCCGGGCTGTTCGTCATTGCGGCGGTGGGTGCCGAGGTGTTTTGCGGAGTCGACAATTCGGCCCGGCAGGCCGTCAGGACCAACGCGAGGATGGCGATCAGCAGGATGCGGTGCTTCTGCATGAAAATACCCTCCTGTCTTTGGCGCGTCTGTTTTGATAATTCCTGAGGCGGATGAGATAAGTGTAGGCGTGGAAAAGGGGCGGCACATTAAGACGGGTCAATGATTTCGTTGCTATTCCGCGATGAACGCCCGGCGATTGCCATGCGAAATCAAGTTCGGCGGCAAATGCGGGAAATTGGATGGGGAATGTCGCCTCGAGAAAAGTACAGAAAATATATAGTTCTTTGTTACTGCGTCAGCCCGGTGATCGTCATGCCGGGTGACACCGAAGCATCCATAGAGCCGTGAAGAACACTGGAACTGGCTACGAGCACGTCGGGATGACGGACGCAATCGAGCACGTCTCGGGTCATCCGTGGGCGCTTTTCACCAGAGCAGAGTTACGTGGGCAAGGGGCGGGAGGAAGGCTGAGCTGTTACACGGAAAGTTTATTTATAATTTGGAAGGCATCGCGTTCTTGTGAAATATTGCATCCGCCAATTTCGGAAGCTCCGATAAATTTTCAATCCGATAAGGAATCGTTTCATCCGGAACATTTATATTTTTTGCCAACCAAATCGGAATGATCCCCAGCGCGGCGGCGGCCGAAAGATTTTGGATGCGGTCGTCGACGAAGGCGCAATCCGCGCCCTTCGCCCCCAGCCGGTCCAACAGGATCCGGTAGATCTCCGGCGCAGGTTTTCGAACGCCCGCTTCGCCGCTGATCACGGCCGCCTGAAAAAGCCGGTCCAGCCCGCGGCTTTTCCGGAGGTGGGCCGACCATTCCGCAATGTCGTTCGAGAGGATGGCCAGGGAATATTTTTCCCTCAGCCGTTCGGCCGTTTTCATAAAAGCCGGATCCAGCTGCAGGCAGGTATCCAGGTATTCTTTTTCGATCGCAGGGTACTCGCCGTCCAGGCCGATCCCTTCCCAGAACTCGCGCGGGGAAATTTGACCCAGGGAAGCCCGGCGGTAGATGCTATGGACTCCCTCCGGATCCAGATGGGGGAATCCGCGGCGGTGGAGAAAGGGGACGAGACCGTTGAGGATGTCGTCGCCTTCCTCAAAAATCACCCCCATCACGTCGAATACGATCCATTGGGTCATGCCGGGTTGCTCCCTCCGCGCGCAGGCAGGCGGTTCACAGGCTCTTCCCGAACCGGAATCCCGTCTCCGCGTATCCGAGGCGGCGGTAGAACTTGTGCGCTTCGGTGCGCTGCTTGCCGCTGGTAAGCGTCAGTTTGGCCACCCCGCGTTCCCGGAGCCAGCGCTCGGTTTGATCCAGGAGTTTTTGACCGATCCCCTGTCCGCGGTACGCTTCGTCCACGACCAGCCCCAGCAGCCGGCCATAGAACCCGTCGTACTCCAGCGCCAGATGGACAAAAACGCCGGCCAGGCCGACGACGCGCCCGGAAACCTCCGCAACCCACATCGCATAATCCGGATGAGCAAGGATCGGCGCCAGCCGGCCTTCGATTTCCGCCTGCGTCGCCGGGTATCCCAGCTGGGCGACCAGGCGGGTGATGGCGGGGGAATCGGTAATTGTCGCGGGGCGGATGGTGATGTCGGTCATGGGTACGAACTCCGATGGGTTTATGAGGATAACTTGGACCAGGGACGATCGACCATCGAAACCCGACCATGGACCATAGACCATGGACGATGGCCGACCTGCGTTATTCGTTCCTACAATCGCAAGAGAGAGTGATAGACATCAGGAAACTGATAACCGCACATTTCAACACTCGGCCATGGTCCATCGTCCAACGTCTATGGTCGGGTTTCAAGCTTCTTCGACAGGAAAATCCGGCTGTGTCCGACCGGCATGTCTTGGATTTCCCCCCAGGCTTCGTACCCGTGCTTTTCGTAAAACGGAAGGGCCTGGAAGCTCATCGTATCCAGGTGCGCGTGATGACAGCCGCGGCGCACCGCCTCCGCCTCGGCCGCCGCCAGGAGCTGGGATCCGTACCCCTGCCGGCGCGCGCGCTCGTCCAGCCACAGGATTGCGACGTACAGCCAGCCCCAGTAAGTGTCGCCGAGCAGCCCGCCGATCAGCGTTCCGCGTTCGTCGCGCAGGAAGAGAGTCAGCGTCTGGTGGCCGTCGTCCGAGGTTTTCTCCGTATTGAAACGATGCAGACCTTCGCGGATCGCCTTGAGATCGGCTTCGGCAGGGGTTCGATTCCAGGGCGAGGGAGATGGTTCGATGTGTTGGGACATGGTTTTCTCCAATTGAAACTGACCATCGACCATCGACGATCGACGATGCGAAAACCGACCATAGACGATGGACCATGGACGATGGCCGACCTGCTGAAATGCACGATATTCGCATAGAGCAGAAACCGGTAATCGACCTCTGGCAAATCGCCGTCTATACAATACGCAGCCATCGTCCATCGTCTATGGTCCATGGTCCAATCGTCCATGGTCTATCGTCGATCGTCGGTTACTTTCCGCGCGCCCTTTTCGCCATTTCGCGAAAGCGGTTCCGCTGGGCATCATCCCGGAATGCGCGCTTGGGAATGAAGTAAACGGATTGCGGATGGGCGGCGGAAGGAAGCAAAAACAGATGCCATGTTTCCGTCAGTTTCCCGAACGATTTCCAGTTGACCTTCGTTTCTTTCCCCCCCGAGAGAATTTCGATCCGGTTACCGCCGATCTTCCAGACCGCGGGAGTCAGAAGCAGCTTGTTCCGGCTGTACTGAAAAGCGCGCAGGGCGGGCACTCCGCACAGGGCTAAAATCAGAATCGCGAGGAGTATAGCGGCGTACAAGGGAAGGGCTTCCTTATTTTGGGAGAATCCCGCAACTCCGGCCAATCCGATCAGGAAAATCAGCGGAAAGACGAGCGATCCGGCGCGCGGGAAAATCCGTTTCAGGGAGCTGATCAACAGCCCTTCGAACCACTCCCACCCCTTTACGATAAACGATATTTGCAGCATGGTCCCGCCCTTTCCGAGCGATAGGATCCGGCGTCCGTACACATCCGGGTAATATTCTAATCGATGTGGCGGGGTGTTCGGCGGATTGCGGTCCGGGGGAGGTTGTTCGGGAACGGAGACGCGGGAGGTAAGGGAGTTATTCAGGGGGCCGAATGCCCTTCGCCGTACAGAAAATAACGCGGTGTCTCATGGATCCGGGTCGTCCAGCCCAGAAGCCGCAGCCGGTCCATCAAGGCGTCCGGCCGGTAAAAAATTTTCACGATCCTGAATTCGCGCCCGTCGTTGATCCGGCGGACCACGCTTCCCTCGCCGGAATCCCCCAGCCGGTGATCGCGCGCGGTCGAAGTCGGCTCGTATTTCGAATCGACGAAGAACATTCGCCCGCCGGGCTTGAGCGCAGAGGCGGCCAACCGCCAAAAAGTTTCAAAGAGCGCGGGTGGAACGTGGGAAAGCCAGAAGCCGAAGAAGACAACGTCGAACTTCTCCTCCGGCCGCCAGGTGAACAGATCGGCCTGGATGTAGCGCACGGCGGGAGAATGCAGCCGTTCACGGTTCAGCGCCAGTGTTTCCGGGGAAGCGTCCACCGCGGTGATGCGCCGCGCGGCGGCCAGCAGCGGCTCGGTCCACAACCCCGTCCCGCAGGCCAGTTCGAGAACATCCCCCGCCGGATGGAACTCCGCCAGCGCGGTGCGGACGAGCGCCACCTCCGCGAACCAAACCGCGTTCGCTTCGGGGCCGCGGTCGTACCGCCCGCGCCGCAGGAACCACTCGTCGTATTCGGACGCGCGCGCGCGGTAGTATTCGATCTGCTGTTTTAGAAGCGTTTCGATTTCAGCCATGGGGAAACCCGCCGGTGAATTCTACCCCGTTCCTCCGGCGGTTTGCCATCGGCACCGATCATTCAAAAGGCTGGGAGAACCGCCCGCGGCGCGCCACTGCGGAAAGCGGCTTGCGGTTTTTCCGGCCCTGGCCCAGGTTCTTCCCGGCGGGATACCCGAACGGAACGATCGCCAGCACTTCGAAATCATCCGGCACGCCCAGAAGCGTCCCCGCCGCTTCCAGCCCGCCGAACCCCACCCAGTTGGAGCCGACTCCCTCCGACCAGGCCGTCAGGATCATGGATTGGATCGCGCGGCTCGCGTCCGAGACGCCGAACTTGGATTTTTTCTCGATGGCCACGACCACCGCCGCCGGCGCCTGGGCGATGTACGGTCCGGTGCGCGCCAGCGTTCCCAGTTCCTTCAGCGCCTCCCGTTCCGTAACAACGATAAAATGCCACGGCTGAAGGTTCATGCTGCTGGCCGTCAGCCGGCCGGCCTCGACGATTTTTCGGATAACCTCGGCCGGGACCGCCTTGTCCTGATAGCTCCGCACGGCCAGGACCGTACGGACCGCATCGTAAACCTCCATCGGGCACCTCCTCCGCCAAGGCCGATCCTCCCGCCGGAGGATGGCGGCTTTCATTTATTGTAGGCGGTGCTTCGTTAGAGGAATGTATATGGGCCGGGCGGGGCGGCCGGGACCGCATAAAAAACCGGCCGGGTTCGACCCGGCCGGTTTCGGAACCATAGTAGGTGTTTGAAATCCCTGCGGTTATGCCAGCGGCAGGCCGCTTGCGGCGCGCGCCACCCGGTCGTGGTAGGCCATGATCGCTTCGACGTCGGGGTGAACATTCCGGGAGCCGACCTGCTTCACGAAGTAACAGGAGGAAAAATTCTCCGAGGCGGCTTCGTATTGTTTTTCCCACTGCCGGAATTTTTCCTCGGCCTGCGGATTTTCCCGCGGGAAGCGCATCGCGCCCGCGGGCTGGCGCATGCCGCAGCGCCACGGTTTCGGCGTCAGGCGGGCGCGGAAGCATTCCTGGGCGATGCACAACCGCAGGTAGAGCGGATCGGATTTCAAATCCCGCAGGATCTCGGCGGCGTGATCGGCTTTCGGTTTGAACACCGTGTTCAGAATCAGGCAGCGCAATCCCGCAAAGGTGGCGTAAATCCGGATGCCGTATTCCGGATGCTTGCCGGTCCATGCCTCCACGTCGTGGATCGCCGGCATGTACGGATCCAGGCTGAAGGATTCCTTTTTCCCGCCCCCGAACAATCCCTTCTTCTGCTGTTTGTGGATGTTCGGGATATCGATATCAATGAACATCGCGCTCGTCGCATTCAGGATAAGCGCGCCGTAGGCGTTGCGGGTGACGATCCCGACCTCGTCCCGGAACCGGTTTTGGACGGCCTCCTTGATTTCCTCCCGCATCGGCCGGTCGCAATATCCGTAACGGTCGAGCGGGTCGCCGAGCGCGACCTTCTGCGCGATTTCCTTGGCCCGGACGGCCGCCTTTTGGCGGGCATCCTCCACGCTGATATCCGATCCCTCCCAGTTGCGGAGAAAATATTTCTTTTGCGGACCGGCGACGCTCTGTTCGGTTTTCGCCCAGAATTTCGGAATGTTCATCGTGCCTCCTTCCGTTCGGATCAATTCAAGCCCGGATCGGTCGGATCAGGTTTTTCCCGAGTGGATCGAAACTGCAGATCCATTATCCCCGAAGAGCACGAAGAGCACAAATCAACATGTTTCCGAAAAACAAGCCGTGTGCGGCGGCTGGATCCTCCGGCCCGGATTACGGCCGTTCCAGCAGCAAATCCTCCGGAGTGAGGGTTTGGACTTTCGCCATGGGGAGGATCGCCGGATCCGCATGAAAGATATCAAGCACCTTGCGCACGAACGGGCTTCGCAATTCGAGCCCGCCGATTTCCTCCTCCGAGAACCATCCCGCGCGGATGGAATGTTCGTCCTCGGTTTGTTTCAGCGCGCCCCCGGCTGGTTTTCCCAGAAAGACAAACCGAATTCGACCCGCCTCTCCGCCCGGAGATCCCCCGGTCCGCTGGTCCAGATGCAATAAACCCGTCAATTTTATTATCAGCCCTGATTCTTCCCGCACCTCGCGGACCGCCGCGTCCAGGAGGGATTCACCGGACGAAACCATCCCGCCCGGGAGAAACCATTTGTTCCGGCAAGCGGGTTTGGATTCCTGAATGAGCAGGAATTTTCCATTCTGTTCGATGAGGGTCAACACGGCCATCCGGATCGGCGGCCCTTCAGGATTGTGCATCGCCACCCTCCCGGGCGCTGGGATTCCCGCCTGGAACACACCGGAATGAAAAACCCCCGGTATGCACTGCGCCGGTTTGTTTTACATCACGCCGATGCCCAATATGCGATGGTTGCGGCAATTTGGGCGATGGATACGATCCACAACAGGCCCAGGAGCCCTTTCGAAACCCGCGTATTGAATTCGGGCCGGCCTTTGCGGAGAAAATAATTATGGATGAAAAAAGCAAAGATGCCGGCGGCGCCGACAACAATCGAAAAAATCAATCCGGCGGGCTCGCCCCGTGACACCAGCACCAGTCCGTAAAGCCCCGCGAGAAAAAGCGGGAAATGGATCAGCAGGAATCCGCCGATCCCGCCCGGCAGGCGGAACAGGTCCCATTCCTTCCAGTAGGCCGAATCCATTTCGTGCAGTATCAAGAGGACGGAATTCACCAGGTAGATCCAGAAGAGAATTTGCAGAATCATCGGCCGCTCCCGCATGGATCCCGGATCCCCCGGAGGATCGCGCGGAATACCCCGCGCTACTTCATCGCCTGGGCGAGTTCCGCGCCCCAGGCCTTCGCCTTTTCAAGCTCGCATTCGCGCAGCGGACCTTCCGCCCCCTCGACGATGAAGCGCTGGGCTTTGGCCAGTTTTTTATAGCCCGCGTGCGCGAGTCCGTTTTCGATATCGCCGGTGGCGCCGCGCGGCGACCACCAGATGCGCGTCTCGAACGCGGCCGAGCGGCCGCTCCCGTTCGGGAGTTTATCGAGCCAGGAGCGCATCGACGGCTGGGAGAGGTCCGGGGCTTTCTTGTAAGTGGACCGGTTCATCTCGATCGACCTCAGCATCCCATCCCTGGGCAGACCGAAGCCAAACACCGGCGCGCCCACGACGAGCAGATCGGCGCCGGCGACCGCCGCGGCCGAGGCCTCGGCGGTGGATATCGCCCGCGTGCCGCCCCCGATGCCCTCGGCGACGGCTTTCGCCGCCGCCGCGGTGTTCCCCCAAATGGATTCGTACACGACAAGGGCTTTCATGGTTTCCGCCTTTCCGGATTTTTCCCGGTCCGTCACTGTGCCGGCCAAGGGATTTCCCCTTCATTATTATAGCGTCGATCCAAAGAGCTTGGAGCGCAAGGTTTTTTCCAGAATTATTCTGCCGCAGTCTGCTCCATTTTCCCCGCCCGGGAAATGGGAACGCGCAGGAAGAATCCCGCGCCTCTGGCGGATCGAGAGCGCCATAGGCGGATCCTACGGCGCGTCCGCCCGCCGGTAGAACGGTCTCCAGAACCTTCCCTCTACAAAGCGCAGAGAGGCGCGTTCCACGATGGTTTTCAGGATGATGTTCTTTTTCTTAAAACCTGAGTTTTCATCGATGGCGAATTTTATGGACGAGGGACTGCTCCGGATAATGCATGCCGCATAGGTGAAGTCCATCCCCCCGATATCCGCCCAGCGCAGCCGGACCGGCGTTCTCCGGAACCGGTAGGATACTTCCAATCCGTCTTCCCCGCACTCGATCTTCTTCGCCAACAACCACGGATTAAGCTGAATTCCGTTAAGCGAAAAAATCCAGAGAATGTAAATAGCCAGGAACAGAGCATCCCATACCGTTGAAATGGCGCTGGAGAATTTAAAATAAAACAAAATCCCGAGCGCGAGCGTCAGGAGGAGAAAAAACAAATGGCGCAGCCAGAACATTTTTCCATCGGATGGAAACACCGCGGATCCGGGGAAGACGGCGACATTCGACAGCGGATCCGGTGAAAAATCGGGGTTTTGAATCAAAGAGGGTATCAGCGACGACTCTCCCGAATCCCATCCCCACTCGATTCTGTCAAGAGTGACGGGCAGCTTCGACTCGATTCGTTTGAGGGGCGGAAACAGGGCTTCTTTTTTTCCTTCCGAGGCGATTTCGACCGTTGCGTCCTGCGGACCGATCCGGCCGGCTTGCCCCATGCGGAAGGTGATTCCGGGGTGCAGGCGTAGGAGGGCGTCCTCGACGGCTGCCTTGAGACTCTCTTCTGCAACGCTGCCTGTTGCTTTGAACCTGAGTGTGTATCGTTTCATCTATATGGCCTGGCCCGTTATCCCATTTTCCTGCCCCTCACGGTTTCCGCGCGATCACCTGCCAGAAACGCGCCAGCAGGTTGTAGGGTTCCTTGTCGGTCAACGCGTATTCCAGCTTCGAAATTTTTTCCCAGACTTCGGGGCGCAATTTGGTTTCGTTATCCCCCCAGTAGTCGGCAAAACAACGTATGCCGTAATGGGCGGCATATTCCAATCCCGCCGCCGGAAGCATCTCCCGGATTTCATCGAGAGAATATTCCGTCACTACTGTATTGAAAATCATGTTCCGGAAATTCCGCGCGCCGATTTGTTCCAAGGCTTGGTCCAGATCCTTGTCCAGGAACGCTTTCCGGTAGGGCAGGCTGTGGCGGTCCGGGCTGACCAGCGAGAGGATCCCGCCCGGCGCGAGGGAATGGGAGAGGACCGACAAAAGGTTGGGAACGTCACCGACGAATTGCAGGACGTTGTGACACACAGCTGCGTTGAAGACGGGCTGCGGAAAAAGCTGATTCAGTTTCGTTACATCCGCCTGATGAAACTGTATGCGCTCCGACAACCCCTCGCGTTCCGCATCGGCTCGGGCGGTCTTGAGCATCTCCGCCGAATAATCCACCAGATCGATTGAGTGACCTTCCCGCGCCAGGGGCAGGGCGTCATAGCCGCTCCCGCCGCCCGCATCCAGGATGCGCAGGGATTTGCCGGGCAGGTGTTTCCTCAGGTTGCTTAATCCGAGATCGGTCTTGAGCTTCATCCATGGGAGGTTGTTGTCTTTTATCCATTGCGCCATGGAATTGTCGAATACGGAGGAGGGGGTGTTCATCCAATATCCTTTCCGAAATGCTTTTTACCTGCTTGTAATGGAGAGGAGCTTCCCGGGAATGGTCGAAACGCATCCCGCGGGTCCGGCCGCTGGGGATACCGGCGGTCTGCGGAAAACTTTATTCCCGCTACCGGTTGGCCTTTGACAGCCGGATCGATTCCTGAAGGGTGGAGGTAATAAAGAATACCACCAGGAGCAGCGCAATCGCGGCGACCACCAGGTCATACGGGCTGGCTGTGATGAGTCCGAAGACGCCGGTTTCCCATGTGATCGTCCGCACTCCGCCAAAAAACATGGCGATGTTTAAAAGCACGGCCAGCACGCGGATTTCCGTTGGCCCCAGTTTGCCGAAAGAAATTTTAAACTCTCCCGCCGCACAGGTGCGCACATACACCTGAATGGAGAGCAGCATGTAGGCGATCAGGATCAGGCAGCCGGCCGTGAAATTGACATACGGGGAAAGCCCCAGCCCAAGGAAGATCAAGGTCTGGCTGACGGCATCCAGAGTGTGGTCTATATAGAAACCATAGACGGGGCGTTCGATATGCCGGTAACGCGCCAGGGTTCCGTCCAGGCTGTCTCCGGCCCAGTTGATGACGAACCCCAGCGAAGCCAGCCAGAGGAAATTCCGGTCGAGGGTGCTCAGCCAATATCCAAGGAAGACGACCACCGCGCCGAATACTCCGAATATCGTGCAGAAGTCGGGGGATATCCGGGCCGGAGTGTGAACGGCCAGCCATTCCAGAATCGGCCGCTCCAGCGGACCCAGCAAAATGTCGTTGACCCGGTGGTGATTCTCGATGCCGTTGGTTTTCATTATCCGATGGGGCGAATTGTACCAAATCAGCGCGCGGATTCCGGAACCTGCCCCAGCCTATCCGGCCAGACCGGTAAAGACTCCGACCATTGCGTGGGAGCCTGGCGGATATACTCCGCGGCGATCTGCAACAACCGTTCCGCATTAAGCAGGATCTCCGTTTCCCGGTCCGGATGCGGTTCCATCTCCATTTTGGGAGAAGCAAACACAAGATGCTTTCCGTCCGGGCGGCGGATCGTCGCCAGCACCGCCACCGGAACCTTGGCCTGGATCGCGAGGAAGATGTGGTGCAGGGGGAGCGACGCGGGCCGTCCGAAAAAGCGCGGGCGCAGACGCGGCTGGGAAATGGGCCGGTCGATCCCGGTCGCCACGAATCCGCCCCGCTGAAGATGCCGGATGGCCTGCCGAAGCGCGCCGAAGGATCCCGGAATCATGTTGGCTCCGGATTTCTTCCGCGATTGAAATTCAAGGAACCGTCCGCCCTTGGGGTCCGGGATGGTGAGCAGCAGCGGCCGGATCCCCTGCCGGGAGAGCGAATGGAGGACGAGATCAAAGTTGCCGAGGTGCAGGCTGACCACCACCAAGCCGCGCTCATCGTATTCCGGACGCCGGAGCAGAAAGTCGGCGGACGGGTCCATCACGATCGACTCCCAGGCTTCCTGTGGGTATTGGATGCCGCGGTAAAGTTCGAAAATCGAACGGGCGGCATGCCGGAATGACTCGCGGACGGCCTGATCCAACCCTTCCCCCTCCGGTTCCTCCCCGCGCGCAATCCATTGATTTGCGCGGACCGCCCGCACAATTCTGGAATTATTCCTGGAGGCGATCCGGTCCGCGATGAAATCGGCGACGGAGTAGCCCAGGCGTGGAGATATCGTCCGGGCCAGGATTCCAACCAGGCGGAGGCCGACTCTGCTGTTGATCAACCGTTGCAGATCGATCGCCATGAGGGCTCCTTCCGCCCGGCCGGCCCGGGGTTGCGGGGAAGACATGCCGTCTTCAGCCGGCCGGGATCAGACCGACGGAGGCTGGCGTTCAAGGGTCAAGGGGCGAAGGGCGTGTGCCTTGGTGTATCCGGTATACGAACGAGATTAAATGCCTGCCGCCGGGCCGCTTTGCAAAACGGCCCCCGGAAGTTTATTGCCCCGTCCAGCGGTACTCCAGCTTCGGGGCAAGCAGGTCGTTCAGCATATCTGCGGAAAACAGACTTGGACTTGCCCGTCCGGAAAGCAGCGTGGATAACAAAGAGGCGGTCGGTGGCGTAAGCAGGATTACGCGCGGCGCGCCGGAGATTCCGCCCAGCTCGGCGGCCTTCGCCACGGCATCCTCCGGGTACCCGAGCCCGTCGATCAACCCGAGCGCCAGCGCCTGGCGGCCGGTATAGACGCTCCCGTCGGCCAGCTCGCGCACCTTCGCCGCCGGCATCTTGCGGCCTTCGGAGACGATCTGGACGAAGGATTCATAGGTCTCGTCGATCACTTTTTGCCACAACGCCGTCTCCTCGGCGGTCATCGGCCGGTACATGCTGCCGATATCCTTCACCGAGCCGGATTTAATCACCGAGACGGTGATCCCCAGGTTCTTCATGAGTTCCGACGCTTCGGGGAACGAGCTGATTACGCCGATCGATCCGGTCAGTGTGTTGGGATTGGCAATCAGGTACTGGGCCGCCATGCTGATGTAGTAACCGCCCGAAGCGGTCATCTCGCCCATCAGGACCACGATCGGCTTGCCGCAGCCCTTGAGCGCGTGGTAGATCTCGTCGGATGCCACCACCGATCCGCCCGGGCTGTTGATCCGCAGGAGGATGGCCTCGACCTCGGTATCCGCGGCCGCCTGCGCCACCAGCGGGATGATGTCGTCCGAGGAAGCCAGGGAGCTCACGCCGAGGGTCGCCGAGGATCCGCTGACGATCTCGCCGTTGATGTCGATCACGGCCACCGCCGGTCCGGAAAGCGGCCCGGATAGATGGACGGAGCTTGTGGTGGATGCGCCGGTTGCGGTCAGTCCGCTCATCCCTGCCAGGCTGAAGACGCACACCGCGGCGATGCAGCCAAGCCCGATGAAGGGCAGCAGGAACCCGAACGCGGCGCCGCCCAGCGCCCACCATGGAGATCGATTGGTTGGATTGGTCGGATTGGTTTGCATGAACTTTTCCTCCGTTTGTGCCCGATTCCTCCCCTCGCTTCGCTCGGGGCAGGCTCAGCTTGAAAGCCTTCGGGATGACGTACTCAATCCCTTTTTCGCTTTCCATTATATCGACTTTCCCCGGTCCATATTCCGCGAAGCGCCGCGCTTCCTTTTGACTTTTCCCCGCACTCCTGCTACCATATCGGCCAATTCCTCCCGGATCATTCATAAATGATTTCAAACTGGGCTTTCGTCGGTATTTTCTTCCTCCTCGCGATTTTTTTCCCGGTTGTCCCGATCCTGACCGGCGTCCTGCTCGGGCCGCACAAGCCCGGACCCGTGAAAAGCGAAACATATGAATGCGGGATCCGGACCCGCGGTCCGGCCCACATCCAATACCGTGCCTCCTATTACCTCTACGCGCTGGTATTCCTGATTTTCGACATCGAAGCGGTCTTCCTCTTCCCGTGGGCGGTGGCCTACGGGCAATTCCCCCTGTACGCCGCGGCGGAGGGCGTACTCTTCCTGTTCCTTATCGGCGCGGGCCTGGCGTACGTCTGGCGCAAGGGCGGCCTTTCCTGGCGGTAGGCCGGCAAACATGGGCGATCTTTTCACGACGGTCTCCGATTGGCTCAGCGGCATCCTGACGGGCGCCGGAACACCCCCCGAAGCCGTGGTCTGGATCTTCGCCGCCTTGCGCGCGTTTCTGCTCGGCGTCTCCGGATTGCTGCTCGTCGTCTTCCTGATCTGGTTCGAACGCAAGGCCGTCGCCCGCATGCAGGACCGGATCGGGCCCAACCGGGTCGGCCCATACGGGCTGTTACAGACAATCGCGGACATGCTCAAGCTGGTCCTCAAGGAGGATATGGTTCCGCCGCGGGCGGACCGGATCCTCTTCTCCATCGCGCCGCTCCTCGCGGTGATCGGAGTGGTCGGGTTGTGGGCGGTGATCCCGCTGGCCGTTACCGCCTACGGCGTGGACCTGAACGTCGGGGTCCTGTACCTTGCCGCGACGGGAACCCTCTCCACCCTCGGGATCCTGATGGCCGGCTGGTCCTCCAACAACAAATTCGCGCTGCTCGGCGCGTTCCGGACGGTGGCGCAGCTGGTTTCCTACGGGGTGCCGGCCATGCTGGCGATGCTGGTTCCTGTAATGCTCAGCGGCACAATGAGCCTTCCGGGTATTGTCGCGGCTCAGGGCGGCTTCTGGTTCGGGGCCGCGGCGCCGCTGGCGGCGTTGGTGTTCCTGATCGCCTCCCTGGCGGAGGTGGCCCGCGCGCCGTTCGAGCTGCTCGAAGCCGAATCCGAGATCGTCGCCGGTTTCCACGTTGAATACTCCGGCATCCGCTTCGGGATGTTTTTCGCCGCCGAATTCCTGCATGCCTTCACGATCGGCGCGCTGCTTGCCGTTCTGTTCCTCGGCGGCTGGCAGGGCCCCGGCGCGGCGGAATTCCCCACTCTGGGGGCGTTGTACTTCGCCGCAAAATCCTTTGCGGGATATTTTCTCCTGGTCTGGGTGCGCGCCACGCTGCCGCGGGTCCGGATCGATCAGATGCTCGATTTCTGCTGGAAGGTGCTCACCCCGGCGATGATCGTGCTGATCGGCGCGCTGGTCCTGGTGAACCGGGCGCTCGCCGATTCCTCGTTGTGGATCCGGAACGGCGCGTTGTTCGGCGTGAACGTGCTGGTCGCGGCCGCCGTGATGGCGCTTCTCAGCCGGCCTCACCGCCCATCCCCGTAGGGCCGCACGGCTGTGCGCCCACTACGGGCGCACAGCCGTGCGCCCGCTACGGGGACGGGGGGTGTGGGTGAGGAAGAGGCGGCGCGATGACCGTCGAGCAGATCCTCTTCCTCGTCTTCGCCTTCATCGGCCTGGGGCTGGCGCTCGCTGTCGGTGACGATGCGCAATCTGGTGCGTTCGGCTTTTGCCCTGATCGGCTGCCTGTTCGCGGTGGCGGCGTTGTTTGCGATGCTCGATGCCTCGCTTTTTGTCGTGGCGCAGGTTGCGGTGTACGTCGGAGCGATCGCCACCCTGATCGTTTTGGTGGTGATGCTTACCCGCCGCGAGCAGCAGGAAAACGTCCGGCAGGCCCACGGATATTGGCCGGCTGCGGCGCTGCTGGCCGCCGTGATCGTCGCCGGGATTGTTTGGGGGCTTTCGCAATATGTATTCTTCAATCAAACGCCCCCCGCGCTTCCCGCCGCTGATCCGATCGTGGCACTCGGGAAAGCGCTTGTCGACCCGGAACAATTTTTGGTGCCCTTCGAGGCGGTCTCCGTGTTGCTGCTTTCGGCGCTGATCGGCGCGGTGCTTGTCGCCGGCGGGGTCGGATACGCCGGAGTCAGTCCCTCCGTAGGGGCACCCGGACGTCGCCGGTCGCCATTCCTACGGCCGGGCCGGCGGCTCGGGATCGGATGACGGATGAGAGGCCGTCAGCCATGATCCCGCTCAGCTGGTACCTCCTCTTCGCCGCCGCGCTGTTTGGAATTGGCTTGTACGGCGCGCTGGCGCGGCGGAATGCGGTGGCGATCCTGATGGGCATCGAGCTGATGCTCAACGCGGTCAACGTCAACCTGCTCGCGTTCTGGAGGTATCTGGCGCCGGCGCAGATGAACGGGCAGGTGTTCGCCGCGGTGCTGCTGGCCGTTGCGGCGGCCGAGACCGCCGTCGGATTGGCGCTGATCATCTCGATCTACCGCCTGCGCAAAACCGTGTTGCCCGAAGAGACGGATTTGATGAGAGGATAAAACTGTCCTAACCCCCTCACCCCTTCCTCGCTCCGCGAGGATCCCCTCTCCCCCTTCCCCGTAAGGGGAAGGGGGAGAGGGGTGCCTGCGGACCGGAGTTCTTCCGGAACACAGGCGGGGAGAGGGGTTAGGACAGTCAACGAAATGCTCGCCACGATCGCCTTCCTGATCCCGCTTCCGCCGCTGGCGGCCTTCGCCGTGATTTTGCTTTTAACCCGCAAACACCGCGCGCTCAGCACGGCCGTGGCCGTGGCGATGCTGGCGCTGTCGGTGTGCGGGGTGCTCGTCGTGGCGGCCGGCGCTTTGCGCACGGCCGATCTTGCGGGGAACCCGATCGCGCAATCGATCCCGTGGATCCCGGGCGCGGCCGACGGCTCCGGCGTGATCCGGATCGGGGTTTGGGTGGATGGGCTGACCGTCCTGACGCTGCTCTTTGTCGCTATAACGCTGCTTGCGATCTTCCTATACAGCATCGGCTATCACAACTTCGGTGCTCCGGAAGGCAAGGCGGACGTTCCCGGCCTTCCGCCGCATGGCGCGGCCGTCGGCGCCGGCATCGCGCCGGGTGCCTTCGGTCGAACCGCTCTACTCCCGCTTCTTCGCCTTCATCTCGCTGTTCGCGTTCGGAATGCTGCTCCTGGTGCTTTCCGACAACCTCGTCACCTTCTTCATCGGCTGGGAGGTGATGGGGCTGTGTTCGTACCTCTTGATCGGATTCTGGTTCGCGCGCGAAAGCGCGCGCCGCGCGGCGGTGAAGGCGTTCCTGGTCACCCGCATCGGCGACGTGCTGATGCTGATCGGGCTGGCGATCGCCTGGCAGTTCAGCGGATCGCTTTCCCTGCGGGAGATTCTCGGCGCCGGAAATCTCGCGCGGATGGCTTCTGCATCATCCGGGATACCCGGGTTGAGCGCGGCCGGACTTGCGGCGCTGCTGCTCCTGGCCGGGACGATCGGCAAGAGCGCGCAGTGGCCGCTGCACGTCTGGCTTCCGGATGCGATGGAAGGCCCGACTCCGGTTTCCGCCCTGATCCACGCCGCGACGATGGTCTCGGCCGGCGTATACCTTCTGTTGCGCGCCGCGCCGCTCCTCACCGCCGCCGGTTCGCCCGCGACGGATGCGGCCGCGTTCATCGGCGCGTTCACCGCGCTGCTGGCCGCCGCGATCGCCCTCACCCAAACCGATATCAAACGCGTCCTGGCCTTCTCCACCATCTCGCAGCTTGGCTACATGGTCGCCGCCGCGGGAATCGGCGCGTACACCGCGGCGGCTTTTCACCTGGCGATGCACGCCTTCTTCAAGGCGCTGCTCTTCCTCGGCGCGGGTTCGGTCATCCACGGGGTGGAACACGGCGCGATGCACGAGAGCGTGGAGACGGACGCGCAGGATATGCGCGCGATGGGCGGGCTGGCTTCGCGGATGCCGCTGACCTTCGTTGCGTTCCTGGCCGGCGGGCTCTCCCTGGCCGGCTTCCCCCTGCTCACCGCCGGGTTTTGGTCCAAGGATGAGATCCTCTCTTCCGCGTTCCAAACCTCCACGGCGGTATTCATCGTCCTGGCGTTCGCCGCGCTGCTTACCGCTTTCTACACCGCCCGCCAGCTGACGCTCGTCTTCCTCGGACGGCCGCGCACCCCGGCGGCCGGGCATGCCGCCGAACCCTCGCGCTGGATGCTTGCGCCGATCGCGGTCCTGGCCGTGTTCGCCGTCGGGGCGGGGTGGGCGGGCATTCCGGATGATTTTCCCGTTCTCGGCGGGGTGATCCCCAATGGGATCGAACGATTGCTTCATCCGGCCCAGGCGCTTTCACCGGAGACCGTTACGATCCTAATGGAGACCCGCCGGCCGATCTGCTGCACGCTCGTATCGCCGGAGGGCGCTCCGTTCAGCGCCACCGTGCTCCTGGTTTCGATCTTCGTTTCCGTCGCCGGTCTTCTGCTTGGTTGGCTCGTGTACCGCCGGTATCGGGCGGGGGAAAAAGATCCGCTGGAGCGCCTGCTCGGCCCGGTATATGCATTCCTGCAGGCGGGCTGCCGGTTCGACGACCTGTACCGCATCCTCTTCGTGGTTCCGGCCCGCTGGATCGCGGACGTGCTGGTTTCGGATTGGATCGACCGGCGCATTCTGGACGGCCTCCTCCGCGCGGCATGGCAAGCCGCCGGCGGATTGGGCCGGCTTCTGCGGAATGCCATCGACCTGCCTCTGATCAACGGCGCCGCGGATTCGATTGGAACCGGAACCAAACGCGCCGGCTCCGAATTGCGCGCGATCCAGACCGGGCGGGTCCAGGAATACCTGCTGATTGCTTTGCTGGCGTTTGCCGCCTGCGGCGCGGCGCTGGTGTGGAGAATCTTGAACTGACTGTCCTAACCCCCTCACCCCTCCTTCGGTTCGGCGACGGATCGGCCCCTCTCCCCCTTCCCCTTACGGGGAAGGGGGAGAGGGGAATCCTCGCGGAGCGAGGCGGGGTGAGGGGGTTAGGACAGAAGAAACGACATGACCGACTTCATTCTTGATCATCTGCTTTCCCTGATCCTCTGGACGCCCGCGCTGGCGGCGGCGCTTTTGTTCCTGCTGCCCGGCCGCGAGCGGATCCTTAAAGTGTTCGCCGTCGGGGCAAGCCTGGTCCCGCTCGGCTTGTCGATTTTGCTTTGGGCTTCTTATAACGGCGCAGCGGCGGGCTTCCAGTTCGAGGAACGGCTGGCGTGGTATGCAGCGATCGGATCGGATTATCACCTGGCGGCCGACGGAATATCGATCCCGATGGTGCTGCTCACCACGCTGATCACACCGCTGGCGCTGCTGGTCGCCGTGAACGTACGCCAAAAGGCGCGCATCTTCCTGGCGCTGTTTCTGCTCTTGGAAACCGGGATGCTGGGCGTGTTCCTGTCGATGGACCTGCTGCTGTTCTTCGTTTTCTGGGAGATCGGCCTGGTCCCGATGTTCTTCCTTATCCAGCAGTGGGGAGGCGAGAAGCGCGATTATGCGGCGCTGAAATTCCTGCTGTATACGATGGGCGCCTCGCTCGGCTTCCTGCTAGCGATCCAAGTGATCCGCCTCGCCGCCGGATCGTTCGATCTGCAGGCGCTTTATAAAATCTGGCCCTCGCTCCCGGATGGCACCCTGTTCGGCCTGCCGCTTTCGACGGTGAAAGCGCTGACCTTCTGGGGGATGACGATCGCGTTTGCGGTCAAAGTTCCGCTTTGGCCGTTCCACACCTGGTTGCCGGATGCGCACACCGAAGCGCCGACCGCCGGTTCCATGGTCCTGGCCGGCGTCCTGCTCAAGCTGGGCGGGTACGGCTTCATCCGGCTGGTTCTCCCGCTCTTCCCGGCGGAAACAAAACAATTCGCGCCGGTGCTGGCCGTCCTCGCGGTTGCGGCGATCGTCTTCGGCGCGCTGGCTTCCTGGGCGCAGAATGATTTCAAACGGCTGGTCGCTTATTCGTCGGTCAACCATATGGGGTTTGTCATCCTGGGCGTCGCCGCGGCCGCCGTTCTGGGCACGGATACCGCGGCGGGGAGTTTCGCGCTGCGCGGGGCCGTGCTGCAGATGTTCACGCACGGATTGAGCGCGGCGGGGATGTTCCTGCTGGTCGGCGCTCTGTACGACCGGGCCCACACCCGCAACCTGGATGACCTCGGCGGACTTTTCCCGCGCGCCCCGGTCTACGGCGGGATCCTGATCTTCACCGCGATGGCTTCGCTCGGCCTTCCCGGCCTGGGCGGCTTCATCTCCGAATTGATGGTGATCCTCGGTTCCTGGCAGGTCTTCCCTCTGCTGACCGGGGCCGCGATGATCGGGTTGTTCTTCACCGGCGCGTACATTCTGAAAGCGATCGGTAAAGTTTTACACGGCGCGCTCCCGGAACGCTGGAAGGATGCGCCGCTCGAGATCGGGGCGCGCGAACGGGTTGCGGTTGCGCCGCTCATGATCCTGCTCCTGGCCGTCGGCGTCTGGCCGGCCTGGATTTTGGGAATGATCGGAACGGCGATACGATGACCTCACCCCTATCCCCCTCGCTGTAGGGGCGCACGCCCGTGCGCCCGGGCGCACAGCCGTGCGCCCCTACAGGCGGCGGGGAGAGGGGGTTAGGTCGGAATAAATCATGACATCCTTTCCTTTATTATCCCTGCTCGTCTTCCTGCCCGCGGTGTCCGCCGCGGCGCTTTTGCTTTTCCCGGCCGGCCGCGTCCGGGCCATCCGCGTTTTTGCGCTGTTCACGGCCGCGCTCGCACTGGTAATATCTGTAACGGCGTTTGTCACCTACGACCTGCACGCCGGCGGGTATCAATGGGAGGAAGCGGTTCCCTGGATCCCGCGCTGGGGGATCGGGTACCACGTCGGGGTGAACGGGATCAGCCTGCCGCTCGTTCTGCTGACCGGAATTGTGATGTTCACCGGCGTGCTTGTCTCGTGGGGGATCGACGACCGGCCGCGGGAATTTTTCGCCTTCCTGTTCATCCTGGCCAGCGGAGTGTTCGGCGTCTTCGTTTCGCTCGATCTCTTCCAGCTCTTCTTCTTTTATGAAATCGCCGTTTTCCCGATGTACCTGCTGATCGCGCTGTGGGGCTGGCCGAAGACCCGCGAATACGCGGCGATGAAGCTCACGCTCTACCTTTTTCTCGGTTCGATGGTCGCCCTGGTCGGGGCGCTGGTCCTGGTATTCTCCTCCGCCACCGTCACCTTCGACCTGCCCGCGCTGGAAGCGGCCGCGTTCCCCGCGGATTTGCAGCGGATCGTCTTCCCGTTCGTGTTTCTCGGGTTTGCGGTGCTGGGCGGCCTGTTCCCGTTTCACAACTGGAGCCCGGACGGGCACGTCGCGGCGCCGACGGCGGTCTCGATGTTCCACGCCGGAGTATTAATGAAGCTGGGCGCGTTCGCCGCGCTGCGGGTGGGGATCCTGCTCATGCCCGAGGGAGCCAAATTCCACATGCCCTGGATCCTGGCCCTGGCGCTGGTCAACGTGCTCTACGGCGCCTTCATCGCCATGGTTCAAAGCGATTTCAAGTACGTGATCGGGTTTTCCTCGGTCTCGCACATGGGCCTGGTCATGCTCGGGTTCGCCTCGCTGAACGCCGACGGGCTGCTCGGCGCAAGCTTGCAGATGTTTTCGCACGGCGTGATGACGGCGCTCTTCTTCGCCGTGGTCGGAATGGTGTACGACCGGACCCATACGCGCGAGATTTCCGCCCTCGGCGGGCTGGCGCGCAAGATGCCGCTGGCGGCGCTGGCGTTCATCGTCGGCGCGCTGGTCTCGATGGGCATGCCCGGCTTTTCCGGGTTCATCGCCGAGTTTCCGGTCTTCCTCGGCGTGTGGCAGGCCCAGCCGGCGGCCGCGGTCGCGGCGGCCCTCGCGATCATCGTCACCGCGGCGTACATACTTCTGGTCGTCCGGCGCGTGTTCTTCGGACCGCTCTCCGCCGAACACGAGCGGACTGTGACCCGGATCAGTTTCAAGGATTCGTTCGCACTCCTGTTCCTGATGCTTTTTCTGGTCGGGATGGGAGTGTATCCGGCGTGGATCGCCCCGCTTGTGGAAAGCGGCGTCCAGCCCATCTTGAGGATATTGGGGAATTGACGTAGGGGTGAGGCACTGCCTCGCCCCTACTCCTCTCCATCGGCCCTCGTAAGGGCGCACGGCCGTGCGCCCCTACGAGGGACAGGGGAGGGGGGTGATGACGGAGAATATTTTGTCTCTTCTTCCAGAACTTCTGCTCCTCCTGCTTGCGCTGCTCATCCTCGGGCTGGATCTGATCCTTCCGGAGCGGGGACGCGCGGGGCTGGGCTGGCTGGCCGCGGTCGGGACGGCCGGGATTCTCGCCGCAGCACTTCTGGGCGGTGGAGCTTCCGCGGCCGATCCTGCGACGGTGCATGCCGATGCGTTGGCCTTTTTCTTCCGCGCCCTTTTCCTGCTTGGAGCGGCGATCACCGCCCTCATTTCGATCGATAGCGTTGGCGTCGGCCGGCGCGGCGAATATTACGCATTGCTGCTCTTTTCCACGATCGGCCTGTGCCTGATGGCCTCGGCCTCGGACCTGGTAATGCTGGCGCTCGCGATCGAAATGGCCACCCTGCCGCTCTACCTTCTGGCGGGTTTCCTCAAAGAGGATGCCCGCTCCACGGAAGCCGGATTGAAATACTTCCTCTTCGGGGCGACCGCATCCGCGGTGATGTGGTACGGCTTCTCGCTCCTCTACGGCTTCACCGGCCAGACCGATCTTTCCGCGGCGGCCGCCGCGCTCACCGCGGCTGGCCCGGGGATGATACTGGCGGCGGGGCTCCCGATTCTCGCGGGGTTGGGGTTCAAGGTCGCGGCGGTCCCGTTCCACTTCTGGGCGCCGGATGTATATGAAGGGGCGCCGACTCCCGTCGCCGCCTTCCTTTCCACCGCCGTCAAGGCGGCCGGTTTCGCCGTCCTGCTGCGGATCCTGCTGGCGGTATTTCCGCCGGAGTCGGCCTCCTACTGGGGGTTGCTGATTTCGGTGCTCTCCGCCGTCACCATGACGCTCGGGAATTTGCTGGCGATGGCCCAGAAGAATATCAAGCGGCTGCTGGCGTATTCCTCGATCGCCCATGCCGGGTACGCGCTGATCGGGCTGGTGACCCTCAATCCGGACGGTTTGGCGGCGACGTCGTTTTACCTGTTGACCTACCTGCTCGCCAACCTGGCGGCTTTTACGGTCGTCGCTTTGGTTTCGAACGCCGGGGAGGGCGACGACCTGACGGGGCTGGCCGGGCTCAGCCGCCGCTCGCCGGCGGCCGCCCTGGCGATGCTGGTGGCCCTGCTTTCGCTGGCGGGGATGCCGCCCTTCGCCGGATTTGCCGGGAAGCTGTTCCTCTTCGCCTCGGCCGTGGAAGCCAAATTGACGTGGCTGGCCGCGCTCGGAGCGGTGAATTCGATCCTTGCCCTTTACTATTACCTTGTGGTTTTAAAAACCGTTTACCTCTATCGCGGCGAACACGAGCAGGCGGCCTTCCCGCTTCCCGCGGCGGCCGGGATCGCGCTGGCGGTCTGCGCGGCGGGGATTCTCCTCCTGGGCGTGGCGGCCTCGCCGTGGTTTGAAGCCGCGCTCCGCGCGGTTCGGCCCCTGTTCCCGGGCTGAGGAGATCCTTTCAACCTTTCCGCCGCGTGTGTTAGAATTTCACGCCAAGATGCAGGAGCCCAATCGCAACTCCAAACCCAGAGCGCTATCGGATGCCCAGGTCGCCGGACTTTTCGCCCAAAGCGGGTGCCTGGTGTTCGGCGTCGTGCTGGGGGCCGTCTTGGGCGGAATTGTGATGGACCGCCTGTGGAACACCCGGCCGCTGTTCACGATCCTTTTGGTGCTGGGAAGCGCGCCGATCACTCTCTTCTTCCTGTACCGGTTCGCGATGCGCACACTCGCCAAGGTGCCGCCCCCTCCTGCGGCTCCGGGGAAGATTTCGAATGTCGATGACGACAACGACTCGTAAGTGGAAGTATGGCTTCAAGCGCTGGGTTGTCCTCGGCCTGCTCATCATGGCGGGGGTCTTGGCGTTTGGATTGAGCGGCAGGTATCCGGCTCTGAAACCGGTCATTCCGGCCGTGTCGCTGCCCGGCGAGGAGCTTTGGCCGGGTGCGGCGATCGTCCCGGCCTTCAGCGTCGGTTCCTTTCATTTTGGCGGAATCCCGTTCACCAACACCATTCTTTCCACTCTCCTGACCGACCTGGTTCTGCTGATGCTCGCCGTATTCGTGGTGCGCCCGTTCGTCCGCGGAAACTCTCCGATTCCTGGAAAGCTATACGCCGGCCTGGAAATGCTCATCGATTATTTCTACAACCTGGTGAAAAATACGGTGGGCGCCAAATGGGTCTGGCGTGTGCTTCCGATCGTCCTGACGGTTTTCATTCTGATCCTCACGGCCAACCTGGTGAAACTGATTCCCGGTTATGAAGTGTTCGGGTGGCTGGAGCAGGCCGGGGCGGAAGCCGGCGCCAAAGCCCATCCCGTCGTTCCGTTGATCGGGAATTTATACGCGCTGGATGGGACCGCGGCGAAGGATGCCTGCCTGAGCGCCCCCTGTTATGAGCTGTTCCCCTTCCTGCGCGGGTCGGCCACGGACATCAATTTCCCGGCCGCGATGGCGGTGTTCGTGGTGGCGTGCATCTTCGTGTTCGGTTTTTGGTCGCAGAAGTTCGGGTTCCTCGGAAAATATTTCCCCGTCCGGCGGACGATCGACGTGCCGATGTTCGGGCTGATCGATTTCTTCGTCGGCGTGCTGGAGTTTTTCCTGGAATTCATGAAAGTGATTTCCCTGACCCTCCGGTTGTTTTTCAATATTTTTGCCGGCGGATTGCTGATTATGATCATTGGATCGCTGACCGTGGTGTTTCTCCCGGCCGGGTTTACCGCGTTCGAGCTCTTCGTCGGCGCGATCCAGGCGTACGTGTTCGCCATGCTGGCGCTGATCTTCATTCAGCTGTCCATGATCGGGCATTCCGGGGAAAAAGAAGCCGGGCATTGATCGGCCGCGGCCGGGGCTAAGGATACGGAAAACGGAGGAGGAACGATGGATCCAACAACGGTTGATGCACTTTCCAAGGCCTTCATTCAGGGAATGCGGTACCTTGGCGCGGGGCTGGCGATGATCGGCGCCGCCGGAGCCGGCGTGGGCGTCGGACTGGCCGCCATGGGCGGAGTCCAGGCGATGGGCCGCAACCCGGATGTGACCTCGACCCTCCAGGTGAACATGATCCTGGGGATTGTATTTGCCGAAGCGATTGCGATTTACGCGATGGCGGTGGCTCTGATCGTGCTCTTCGTCTGAAAAGGGAAATGTCATGGAAAAACTTGGAATCAATCTTGGTTCCTTTCTCTTCTACCTGCTGAATTTCGGGGCGTTGATGATTGTCCTCACCGCCTGGCTGTACAAGCCGGTGGTCAATGCGCTCGAAACCCGTCAGAAGAAGATCGCCCAGGGGCTGCACGACGCCGAGGTGGCGGCCGAGGCCCGGGCCAAGGCGGAAGCCGAAGCGCAGCATATCCGCAGCCTGGCGCAGCAGGATGCCTCGCAAAAACTCCGCGAGGCGGCCGACAACGCCGCCAAGGCGGCCCAGGGCGTGCGCGCGGATGCGGAGAAGGAAATCGCCGCGATGCGGGACGCCGCCCGGGTTGAGGTCGAGGCCGAACGCAACCGGATGCTGGCGGACCTGCGGCCGCGGGTGGCGGCCCTGGCGATTGCCGCCGCGCAGAAACTGATCGGAGACGCCCTGGATGAGAAACGCCAGCACACGCTGATCGACGAATTCTTCAGCGGCGTGCGTGCCGGCAAGGTTGTCCTGCTGGAAGAGACCGGCGGACTGCCGGCCGCGGCCAAGGCCGAGGTGATCAGCGCGCTTCCGCTCTCGGAGGCGGAACAGGCCTCCATTCGCAAGGAAGTCGCCGCCCAGGCCGGCGCGGGGATCGGGATCGCCTTTCAGGTGGACCCCGACCTGCTCGGAGGTTTGAAGATCCGGATCGGGGATCGTGTGATCGATGGATCGGTCGCCGGACGGGTCGACGACTTGCGCAAATCGATGCAGTAATCCCCGGCTAAAAGGGGGTTAAGTAGGGTTTATTCGGAATTTGTGATGATGGCATTTTTTCTACTGAAAAATCTAGCCCTTTTCTCTCCCTCATCCGGCCTTCGGCCACCTTCTCCAGCGCCTGCCCTCGCGAAGCGGGGGTATGCTGGGAGAAGGAAGGGATGAGGGAGTTTTTTTCCGCCGGAGTTGTTAATCCGGCGCTAATCCCCCATTCGTTATAATGCAACCTTCAAGGAAAATCCGCGGAAGTGCCTTTTCCGGGTCCCTTTACCGGATGATCCGCTGGCAGGCAAGTCAGAAGGCGGGATGAACTTTATCCCGGGTATAATCGCGGCTTGGATTTGGCCCGCATGCATCTTTCCCAGCTGATTTCCGCTCTCCCGCACGGCGCTTTTCCCCCTGGAGAGGATCCTGAAATTACCGGCGTGACGCAGGATTCGCGCCGGGTTACACCCGGGATGCTGTTTGTCGCCTGCACCGGGGGAACGGCCGACGGGCATATGTTCATCCCGCGGGCAGTGGAAGCCGGGGCGGCGGCGGTGGTGGGGGAACGCGGGCAGGGGACTAAAGGTGTTCCGTACATCCGCGTCGCGGACAGCCGCCGGGCGCTGGGATTGCTTTCGGCGGCGTGGTTTTCCTTTCCATCCCGGTCGCTTGTCATGATCGGCGTGACCGGGACGGATGGCAAGACCACCACGGTCAGCCTGATTTTTAACATACTGCGCCAGGCGGGCTTCCATGCGGGGATGATCGGCACGGTCGGCGCGGTCATCGGCGGGCAGGAACTGGACACCGGTTTTCACGTCACCACGCCGGACTCACCCGCCTTGCAGGCGTATCTGGCGCGGATGGTGGCGGCCGGCCTGACCCACTGCGTGATGGAAGTCACCTCGCACGGGTTGGCCCAGCAGCGCGTGGCCGGATGCGATTTCGATTTCGCCGCGGTGACCAACATCACCCACGAGCATCTGGATTACCACGGCACTTTCGAGACGTACCGGGCGGTGAAGGCCGGCCTTTTTTCCGGTCTCGGTTCCTCTCCGCCCAAGGAAGCCGTGCGGGAACGGGCGGCCGTTCTGAACGCGGACGACCCTTCGTTTGCCTATCTCCGCAGCCAGACCGCGGTGAAAGTTGTGACCTACGGCCGGCGTCACCCGGCCGATGTAACCGCCAAGGATATCCGCCCGTCGGCGGACGGGCTGCGGATGACGGTACAGCTGGCGGAACGCGAACTGCCGCTGGCGTGCCAGCTGCGGGGCGCCTACAACGCCGATAACATCCTCGCCGCATTGGCGGTCTGCGTCGGAGGAATGGGGGTCGACCCGCAGACTGCCGTGGACGGCGTGGCCGCCATGCCGGGAGTGCCCGGCCGGTGGGAGCCGATCGAGCTGGGCCAGGATTTCCAGGCTATCGTGGATTTCGCCCACACGCCCAATTCCCTGCGCCATGTCCTCGAGGATGCGCACTCGATGTTGGCGGAGGGCGGGCGGGTGATCGCGGTATTCGGCGCGGCGGGCTTGCGCGACCGGGAGAAGCGGCGCCTGATGGCCGCGACCGGCGTGGAGCTCGCGGATACGGCGGTCCTCACCGCCGAGGACCCGCGCACGGAAAAGCTCGAGGATATCCTCGAGGAGATGGCCGCCGGCGCCCGGTCGCGGGGCGGCGTGGAAGGCAAAAATTTTGTCCGCATCCCGGACCGGGGCGAGGCGCTGCGCTTCGCCGTCCGGTCGGCCCGCAAGGGGGATGTGGTGATCGCATGCGGTAAAGGGCACGAACAATCGATGTGTTTCGGGGACGTGGAATATCCATGGGATGATCGGCAGGCCATGCGCGCGGTTCTGGCGGAACGGCTGGGTGTCGCCGGGCCGGAACTGCCGCAATTGCCGACCTCCCTTCCGACGAAGGAGGAAAGTTGATGAGGCGTATCGCTCCAAACCCCCTGCTACTCCTGCCGGCGCTGGCGGCGTTTGTCACACTGGCAGCCTGTCAAACCGCGACGGCCACCACCACGCGGGATCTGCGCGGCCTGGGGACCCCGCTGGTCACGCAACAGAAGTGGGCCAACCCGCCGCCGATGCTGATCGATAAAACGAAGTATTACGTCGCCACCTTCAAGACGGCCAAGGGCGATTTCCGGATCCAGCTTTACGCGGACAAGGCCCCCTTTACGGTGAACAACTTCGTGTTCCTGGCCCGCCAGGGGTTCTACAACAACACCACCTTCCACCGCGTGATCACGGATTTCATGGCCCAGGGCGGCGATCCGAGCGGGACGGGGAGCGGCGGCCCGGGGTACACCTTCGACGATGAGATCGACCCGGACATGAAATTCGACAAGCCGGGTGTGCTTGCGATGGCCAACTACGGCGCCAATACCAACGGCAGCCAGTTCTTTGTCACCTTCAAGGAATATCCGGATTTGAACGGCCGCTATACGATCTTCGGCCAGGTGATTTCCGGGATGGACGTCGTCCTCTCGCTGAAACTGCGGGATCCCAACGCCAACCCCACCACCCCCGGGGACACGCTGTATTCGGTCACGATCGAGGAAAGCCCGATCAACCTGCTGCCGCCCCCCACCGCGACCCCCACGCTGAACTCGCCGCGCCAGACCCCGAGCGTGAAATCGCTGGCGACTCTGGAAGTGACCGCGCGCGGCAATATCTTCACCGGCCCGCCCGACATGGTGATCGACACGGCCCACGCCTACCGGGCTTCGATCCTGACGACCAAGGGCAAACTGGATTTCGCTCTGTGCACCGCCGAAGCGCCGAAAAGCGTGAACAACTTCGTGGTCCTGGCGAAGATGGGCTACTGGGATAACTTCCCGATCAATTACGCCGAGCGGCACAAGTTCATCCTCACCGGACAGCCGACCGGCATGCAGGATAGCGGTATCGGATACACCCTCCCGCACGAAACCGGATGCTCGAATGAAGCCGGCGCGCTCGGATACTGGACTCCCGAAGGCGCCACCGAATCCAGCGCCGGCCAGCTGTACGTCCTGATGGTGACCAACAAATCACTGGACGGCAAGAATACAGCCTTCGGACGTTTGATCGGTGATGGTGCGCTCCTGCTGGCGAACTCGCTGACCACGGCGGATAAAATCCTTTCGATCTCGATCGTGGACATCGGCACGGCGCCGACCGTCACCCAGACCCCGACACCCGGACCGACCCGGACGGCAACTCCGACCCGCACGGAAACGCCTACGAAGACTCCCACCCCGACGAAGTAAGGCGTTCGCCTCCGGGGATTATCGGAACCACCAAAGCGGCCCGCAAGGGCCGCTTTCGATTCGTCTCTCCGTCATCCCGCCTCACCCCTATCCCCCGTCCCCCGCAGGGGTAGGGGTGAGGCGGGATGGAAAAATTGCATCTCCCCCGTGCTCCACATACAATAGAGGGGTTTCCGCTGTAAGCACCCACGGCGGGGCGGTGCGGAGGAGGGAGCTAAAAACCCGGCTTCCCGCTTCGCGGCCATCCTAAACCGGTGCAGCCGCCCGGCTCCGGTACGCCGAAAATGTACTCTGGAAGGTAACTTTTCTCAATGATCTCCAATGATTTCCTGCGGCAGAGGGTTATAGGATTCCATAATGCGGCATCCGATGCCGGTTCCAGGAAATAACTTCATGCCCGGGCGTGGACGAATTCTCGTCCCGATCGTTCTGGTTCTACTCGGCTGCAACTCTGTCACCGGCGCGGCCGCGAATGACGCGGCGACCCAGACCGCTCTGGCGCTGGCGGTCATCCAATATTCCACTTCCGCCGGCGGGCGTTTCCCATCCGCAACCGCAACCCGGGAGGGCGTGAGGCCGCATACGCCGACCGTCAGCGCCACGCTCTTCCCGTCGGAGACCGCCACCGTCACCGAGACGGCCGCCGCCACATCCACCCCAACGGCCGGCCACACCAAAACTCCGCCCGGAGCGGGCGGCACCACGCGCTATATCCTCGATCCCATCACCCGGGATTACGCACCTCAGAAAAAATCCCCTTCCGGTTCGGACGAATATCAGAACAACCGGTTTGAGCGTCCGTATACCGCGGAGACGATGGATTACCTTCCGGATGTGGATTTGATCCGGGTGGAGTTGCGGATCGCACCGCCATGGATCTACGTCACGTTCTTCACCGCCGGGCCGCGACCGGAGGGAATCGGGCGGACGATGTACGGCGCCGAATTCGACGTCAACCGCGACGGGCGGGGAGAATACCTGATCTGGGGGGCAATGCCCGCGGGCGCGGTGTGGACCACGGAGGGCGTCGAGGTCTGGAGAGATACAAACGCCGACGTGGGCGGCCCGATTCCCCTGTTAACCA
This sequence comes from uncultured Chloroflexia bacterium, assembly GCA_963724345.1. Lineage (GTDB taxonomy): Bacteria > Chloroflexota > Anaerolineae > Anaerolineales > RBG-16-64-43 > JAFGKK01. The sequence continues at coordinate 441,335 of CAVRUI010000003.1, forward strand.
ATGCGCCCTGGAACGGCGGGAACGGCTACGATCAAAAAATCTTTCCAGGCTCGCAGGGGGCGGACCCGGATCTGGCGTGGATCCGGCAGCTCGAAGCGGGGAAAATCCAACTGGCTTTCAGCCTCCTGGCGGTCGGGAACGCGCCCCAATTCCTATGGAACGGGCTGGCGGATTTCGGGGTCCGGCGGCCGGACTGGTTCGATTACAACGATCACTTCACCCAGGGCGAGGCGGGCTCGCCGCTTCCGGTGCAGGCGGATTACTACCCGCTCAAGGCGCTGTATGGGATCGATAACACCTGCCGCGATGCGTATGGTTTCACCCCGGCCGGCACCGAGCCTGGCTTGTGCGTATAGAAACGGATCCGCCGCGGCAAATCTGCCGGGATTTCCCGGATATGCCGGGTATGGAAAAAGCGGATTCGTCGATCCGCGGACGCGGCGGCATGATGCCGCGGAGAGGGTTTTTGGAGAAAGGAGTTACCCGTTTCCTTGTCTTTCAGGATTCGGCATATGGGCAGATCCGGAACGTGCCATAGGGGTTTCTTTCGGACGGAAGAGCGGGAAAAGGCAAGCCGCCGGCCATGTCCGCTTTTCCATCGTGTAACGGCAGGCGTCTCAACAGGAGGGAAGGATGACAGACCGCAATCGATCTTACAGGCTGGCAGTTTTACTAGTTCTTGGAATTATGGGACCGGCGTGTATTCTCAGCGGACAAACTACGCCGCAGGTGATCGTCGTCACGGCGACACAAAAGGCGGGCGAAACCGCGGGGCAGGGGCCGGCGCAGGGCGGGGAGACTCCTTCGGAAACCTTAACCGTGGCGGTTCCGACAGTCACGCCGACCTTCACCATTGTCCACCTGGTGACACCGCCCGGAACCACGGGGACCACCCGCTTCATTACCGACTTCAAGACCAAGGATTATGCTCCGCAGAAGAAGGCGATCGGCGGCGACGAATACTTCAACAACCGTTGGGAACGCCCGTACACATCCGACACCATGGATTACCTTTCGGATGTGGATCTGATCCGGGTGGAGCTGAAGGTCGCCGCGCCGTGGGTCTACATCACCTTCGAATACGTCGAACCGCGCGCGGAGGGGATCGGGCAGACGATGTACGGGGCGGAATTCGATACGAACAAAGACGGCCGCGGGGATTACCTCGTGTGGGGCGCCTCTCCGGCGGGCGCGGACTGGACCACCGACGGGGTGGAGGCATGGAAGGACACCAATGCGGACGTGGGCGGACCAACCCCGCAGGGAGCGGACGCCCCCTGGGACCTGGGCGACGGCTACGACAAAAACCTGGTCGCCTCCGGCGTGGGCGATGATCCGGACCTGGCATGGATCCGCCAGACCGAGGGCGGCAAGAAAGCCCAGCTGGCCTTCAAGTATTCGGCGATCGCACAACGCGGCGCAGTTCCTGTGGAACGGCGTGGCGGACCTGGGTGTGCGCAATCCGGCCTGGTTCGATTACAACGATCATTTCACCCAAGCCGACGCCGGCTCGCCGCTTCCGATCCAGACCCAGTTCTATCCGCTCAAGGCCCTGTTCGGGATCGATAACACCTGCCGCGACGCCTTCGGGTTCACTCCGATCGGAACGGAACCCGGATTGTGCATGTACTACGGCAGCATTTCCGGCGTGGTATTCCGCGACTACGATGAAAACGGAGTAAAAGCCGCCGGCGAACCGGTGGTGAACCTGGGCACGGTGAATCTCGGCCAGGGGGCCTGCCCGACGACCGGATTTAAAAACGCGGGCGGGGGAGCCTACGCCTTCAACGACCTGCTCATCGGCAACTACTGCGTCAGCCACAGTTACACATTCCCCGACCCCACCTATCACCGGACGACATCGGGCGCGGTGACGGTTCACCTCGCCCCCGGGGATGCGAAGGTTGTGAACTTCGGAATCAACTGGATCGATCCGATTTATTAACCCCTCTGGAAGTAAAAAAACAAACCGCCGGCCCGGCCGGCGGTTTTGTTTTTAATTTGATGATTGCCAATAACCCGGGATCGTCATGCCTGTGCCTGACGGGATGGTGAACGAGACCCATCCGTACCGGAGGGGAATGGGAAGAAGCAAAGCCGTGTTCGGGGGGCGGAGCTGTCCAGACCGTGGAAGAATGGTTTTCTTGGGTGATACCTTGCCTTGGTTTGGCCGTCATTCCCGCGTGTTCTTAGCGGGAATCCAGGGTTTTCAGGTGTGGATGCCCGCCAGGTACACCCTCGCTTCGCGTTCATCCCGGCTCATGAAACAGATGCGAGCCGGGATGCTATGCGAGGGCGGGCGCGGGCATGACGATCATGAATGTCCCGGTGATTGTTTGTTGTCAGCCCCATTCCGCAAACTCGAAAATTATAAAAACAACCCGAACCTGCGCGCTCATCCGCTTCGCTATCGTCCCTGCTCAAAAGACAAAATCGAGCAGGGACGCTTTTCCCCGCTCGCGAATTCATCGCACCGGTAGTTCGCCGGTGCTCATCGCTCGGGGGACGGGCGCGGGACTAAGGCGCGGGCGCGGGCGTGTGTTCGCGTTCCCACAGCACGCGCAGGCTTACCTGCAGGCGGCGCAGGAGAAAATCCTTCCGATCGGCGGGGAAGGTGAAGAATTCCAGCAGTGCCTGGGCCGCCTGGGCGATATCTTTTTGCGGATCGGATTTCTCGCGGATAGCCGCGGCCTTGCGCTGCGCGGCGCGCAGGAAATTGGCGAATTTCGCGACGCCTTCGGAATCCACCCAGCCGCCGTGCGAGCAAAACAGGCGGCAATCCTTGAACGGCGCCCGATGCAGCGAACTTAGAGTCTCCAGCCAGGTTTCGAAGCGCGCGTCGTGCAGCCAGGGGGGCATGGATACCGATACGGTGTCCCCGACGAACAGGATTTGGTCCTTCGGCAGGTGCACCCAGCAGGCGCCGGCGATGGTGGAAGGCGCGTGATGGAGGACAATCTCCGACGGCGACCAATGCAGGGTCAGCGAGCGGTTGAAGGCCATCGCCGGGCGGGGCCAGCGCAGCGAAAGCGGATCCAGATTCAGGGAAAAGGCTTCCAGAGTCCCCAGCAGCGGATTGTTCTTGAATGAATCCTGCAGGGTCTTCATCGCGTCGGTGGTTTGCTGGTGCGCCAACAGTACGGGGGGCTGGCCTTCGAAGATCGAGGAAAGGTGCGCGGCCGCGAAGGCGCGGTCCGGCGAGGAATCCATCTGGACGATGAAAGCGATCGAGCGGGTTTTTTCGAGCAGCTTTTTACGCCAGGCCTCGGCCTCGACCGGGAGGATGGGTGTGTCGATGCAAAGCGCGCTTTGCGAGCCGATCACGGCGGCGACCGAGTGCCCATGGCAGCCGGTTTCAATCACAACGTGTGCGGGTAGTCGTGGCATTTGCTCTCCGGGAATGATTAGTTTTCGGCCGCGGGCACCTGCTGCGCAAACGCACAGGTTCCAAGATCAACCCGAACCTGTGCGCTCCTCGGGTGCAAGCGCGGCGGAATCTTCCGTGGCCAACGTCTGCGGCAGGGTGAAGCGGAATGCGGCGCCGCCTTCGGCCGGGGAATCCACCCAGATCCGGCCGCCGTGGGCTTTCACCGCCAGGCGGCAAAAGGCCAGCCCGAGCCCCAAGCCTTTGGGCGCGCCGATCCGTTCGATGCGCCCGTATTTGTCGAAGATGCGGTGGCGTTCCTCGGTGGGAATTCCCGGGCCGGAATCGGTCACCGAGAATTGAACGTTCTGTTCCACCGGTTCCGCCGTCAGGCGGATGCTGCCGCCGCCGGGAGTGTATTTCACCGCGTTATCGAGCAGGTTGCTGATCACTCGCCGGAGCATGTCGGAATCGACTTCGACGGCGGGGAGGGAAAGCGGGATGGCCATCTGCAGGATGATGCCTTTTCCCTCCGCCACCGGCTGGGCTTCCTCGACGGCTTCGGCGGCGAGGGCCGAGAGCGACACTTTGCTGCGGTGCAGCACCGCGCGGCCCTCCTCCAGGCGCCGCAGGTCCAGAAGGCTGTCGATCATCCGCGAGAGCCGGCGCGCCGACCGCAGGGAAATGGTCAGAAGCGAGCGGATCGTCTCGTCCGTCGGCGGAGGATCGTTCAGGAGCTGCAGGCTGGAAATCACGTTCCCGAGCGGCGAACGCATGTCGTGGAACAGCATCGAGGTGAGGTCCGAACGCAGTTCATCCAGCCCGGCCCGCTCGGCGATGTCGCGCACGATCCACTGGACCGTATCCTGTTCCTTTTCGCCCCCCGGGATGCGCTTGGTATAGAGCTCGACCGGCGCCTGATTGCCGCTTTTTGTCCGCAGGCGGGATTCGTAGTTGCGCACTTCGCCGTGCGCGATGTCTTCGAAATGCTGCCCCAGCTTGCCGGTATGCACCGGGTGGAGGGACTGGATCCGCAGCTTCAGGAGCTCCTCGCGCGAATATCCGGAGAACTGCAGCGCGCGGGCGTTGGCATCGACGATCTTGCCGTCGAGATCGGTAATGAGGATCGGGTCGATGCTGTCCTGGAAGAGGGTCAGGTAGCGCTGCTCGGCGGAGCGGGTGGCGGCGAAGAGCTGGGCGTGGGAAATCGCCGACGAGGCCAGCCCGGTCAGGTACTCGAGCACCTGCACCGACTGCTCGGTGAACACGCCGCTGCGCGGATTGATCACCTCCACCACGCCGAGGGTTTTTTCCCGGAGCAGGATCGGCACGCAGGCGACGGCGTGGGTGATGAACCCGGTTTTCTCATCGAATGTTTTATCGAAGCGCTCGTCGATGCGCGTGTCGGGAACAACCAGCGACCGCCCGTTTTTGACAACCCATCCGGCGATCCCCTGGCCCGGCTTCAACCGCCGGCCCTGCAGCGCCGCGGCCTTGGGGCCGGTGGCGCTGCGGAAGACCAGGTCGCCGCCGGCTTCGTCGATCAGCGCGATCGAGCCCGCCTCCACGCCCAGCAGCCCGACCACCCGGCTGAGGACCTGGTTGAGCACCTCGTCCAGATCGAGGCTGGAGACGATCATGCGCGTGGTTTCCGCCATCATCGCCATGGTGCGGGTCTGCTGCTGGCTTTCCGAGTACAGGCGCGCGTTGGTCACCGCGGTGGTGGCCTGGTCGGCGAACGCCATCGCCAGCTGCGCATCGGATTCCGAATACGCCGCGGGCTGGATGCTGTCGATCGCGAGGAGGCCGATCGGCTTATCCTGCATCACCAGCGGGACTCCCAGCCAGCCGCGGATTTTTGACGTTTCCGGAATGGTTTCGGTCACAACCCAGCCGGCGACTTTCTGCACGTCCTCGATGACCTTGGGTTTGCGGTCCTTCAGAGTGCGCCAGGACGGATTTTCCGGCTGGAAGGGGAAGAAAAATCCATCAAATACCGCGGGGTTCGAAAAACCCCGCGACGCGGCCACTTTCAGCACATCCCCGTCCAGGAGGAGCAGGGACGCCGAGTCGAATTTGACCACCTGGGAAAGCTGATCGAGGATAAGGGCGAAGACCTTTTCGGGTTCGAGCGTGGAGTTGACCGTGCGGGCCATTTCCTGAAGGGTGGAGGCGAACATCCGGCGCTGGTGTTCGGACGTGAACAGGCGCGCGTTTTCCACCGCCAGGCCGACCGTCTCCGCGATGGCGGCCAGCAGGCGCAGGTCGTCGCTGGAGAAATGATTGGTGGAGGTATGCACCAGGGTGATCACCCCCACCACGCCCTGGCGCCCGAGGAGCGGCGCGCTTACCGCGGAACGGGTGGGATGCGCGGTTGACGCGCGGGTGGGGACGTAATTGGGGTCGGTCGGGAGCCAGCGCGGGTCGTTCTGCGTGTCCTCGACCAGCGCGACCTTGCCGCTCCCGAGCACCCAGCCGGCCAGCCCCTGGCGAAGCGCCGGAGCGAGTTGCGGCACGGAATTGGGAATGATTGAACCCCCGACCGCCATGGAAGCGTCGAGCAGGTTTCCATCTTCCCCGATGACCGCAATGCTCCCGCCGGTGGCGTTGAGGGATTGGACAATCAGCTCCAGAGTCCGGCTGAGGACCTCGGACAGATCCAGGTGGCGGGCAAGCTCCCGGTTGAGGTGGTAAATGACCTCAAGGTGCCGGCTGACGCGGCCGCTTTCAATATTCACGCTTCATCCTCCATGGAAAGCGAGTATAGCATATCGGGCGGGGGCGTTTCCGCGCCGGAAGGCATCAGGCGATCGATTTTTTTTCCCACCTCGCGCCATTGCATCCGGCTCAGGCCGAGTTTCTGGCGCACCGAATCGGGCTCCATCCCGCGGACCCGGTCCAGGACCGCGCACGTCCAGCGGCACATGTCGAAGGAGAGGTGTTTGGCTAGTTTGGCGTTCGCGCCGATTTCCTCGAGCAGATATTCCAGCCGCCGCGGCGACCATGGGAAGACGCGGTCCGGAGTCGTGTACTGCCCGAGGTAACGCTCGTACGCCTTCACCCAATCCTGGGAGAGGGCGATCTTGCGCTCCTTGAACCGCTGGCGCGGATTGCTGTAACGGACGAACAAGAACGGCTCGGCGCCGCCGACCTCGATGTGGTTCCTGCGCAGACCGATGCATTCGCCCTTCTTGATCCCGGTTTGCAGCAGGAGCGAGGCCAGCACAAACGGCCGGTCGTCCGACCCGGCCTGACCGGGTGCGGCGCGCATCGCGCGCGCGGTGGCGAGGACCCGCCGGGCTTCCTCATGGGTGAGGATCTCCGGCAGGGGGCTTTGGACCAGGCGCTGGACGATCGCCGCCGCCGGGTCCGCCGGCAGGGTGCCCGCTTCGGCAAGGTACCGGAAGAACGATTTGAGCGATGTGATCCGCCGGGAATAGGTTTTCGGGCTGCAGGGGACGCCGCGGTCTGTTTCCATCCAGTGCAGGAAATCCTGCAGGTCGCTGGTGGAGACGCCCGAGAGGGCGCGCCCGCCGCCCAGGTAATGCATCATCAGGCGCAGGTCACCGGTAAAGGCGTTAACCGTGTTGGGGGTGTTGCCGCTTTCCTTGAGAGCCTGTTCCCAGACGGATATCGCGGCGCTCAGCGAATCGCCTGCGCGGAGGCTGCGCGGGTTCGGATTTTCTCGATCGCTCGGCGGGTTCGGCATTCCACTCCTGGGTCGACGCGGCCCCTTCGTAAAAAGGGATAGAGTCCACTGTATGCCGGGCAGGGCGGAGAGTCAAGCGGCGGGAGGGGGAGGGCAGGTCATGGCGAGGAGCAAAGCGATCGTCATTCCCGCGCGGGCTCAGCGGGAATCCAGGGGTGTTCAGAAGTGGATGCCCGCTAAGTACACGCGGGCATGACGATCAATGGATGTTCCGGCGCTGCGTGCGTGTGGCCAAAGGCCGCTCGGAATGACTGTGGAATGGGATCAGGGGCCGAGCAAACCGGCGAGCAGATCGTGGATGGCGGGGTAGTTTGGCAGCGCCACCATCTTCCCGTCGGGTGTGATCCAGTCGGTCGCGTAGGTCTTGGGGACGATGCTGGCCCGGGAGATGGAGGAGATTGAAACCGAGGCGGCCAGTTCCGCAAACGGCGTGACCATATCCAGGGTCAGGTCGCTCTGGACGTACTTGGCGAGCGTGACGAAGAAGCCGGGGATGTTGGAGAGCGCGTTCTTATTGAGCAGGGTCTGCGATATTCCCAGCAGCACCTCCTGTTGGCGGCGGACCCGGTCGAAATCGCTCGAGGTGTAGCGCGAACGCACGTACCAGAGCGCCGTCTCGCCGTCCATGTGATTCCAGCCGGCCGCGACGCCGTACCCGTTCGGGTACCCCGAGCGCGTGTCGTGCAGGCCGTAGGCGCAATACACGTCGATCCCGCCCAGCTGGTCGATCAGGTCCTTGAAGCCCCAGAAGTTCATCAACGCGTAATGGTGGATCGTCAGGCCGAAATTGTATTTCATCGTGTCCTGGAACAGCCCGAACCCGCCGCCGGGATAGTTGATTGTCATCCCCTCGGGAAACGCCCCGTTGATGCGGTCCATGCCGTAGGCGGGGATGTAGACGTACAGGTCGCGCGGGAAGGATACGAGCGAGACGGTCTTGGCGGATTTGTTGAGGATCAGGATCATGATCGTGTCGGTCCGGAAGCCGCCCAGCCCGGTCGGGCGCATGTCGCTGCCGAGCACGGCGATGTTCATGATATCGTCGCGGTTGGGGAATTCCTGCTCCGGCCGCGGGATCTCGGTCAGGGCGGGGTAAACCGGGCCGGCGTACGGCGCCCAGGGAACGCTGGCCAGGGAGGGCGTCGGAGTGTAGAAATTGGCGGGATCGGGCGTGGGGATCTCCCCCGCCGCGCTGAGATCCACGGCAAACGGGGTGAGCGTCTCCCGCACCGGCAGGAAGGGGGTGGCGGTGAGGGTGGGCAGCTCCTCGCGGGGGGCGACCGGCGCATATGAGCGCAGGCTGAAATAGAGGATGGAGCACACACAGATCATCCCGAGCGCCCCGGTCAGCAGTATATAAAGGAAGCGCGGAGACTTGCGGGCGGATCGGACCGGCTGGGTGTCTCCGATGCCCGGTCGTTTGAAAATCGATCCCCCCCAAAGCAGGAATTCGGTCAATCCACGAATTAATAGCAGTCAAAGCCCGTTTTAACATTCCGTGAATTATACGACTCCTCCCGCCTTCCAGGTATCCACCCGGAGGCGATGAATGCCCTCCGAACCCAATCCCCATCCCTGTAGGGGCACGGCGCCGCCGTGCCCCTACAGGGATGGGGATTGACAGCCTCGGGTGCGGCGTGTGGTATAATCTGCCCGCCGTCCAGGATGTATCTGGCGGCAAATTGCTGTCTTTTGCAGGGATAATCCCATGAGCGACAAGCTTAAATCTCTCGAACTTCCGGTCAACAAAAATGTCCCGGCCCTCAACCCCGGGGATACCGTCAGCGTCCACGTGAAGATCAAGGAAGGCGAGAAGGAACGCATCCAGGAATTCCGCGGGACGATCATCCGCATGCGCAAGGGCGGGAGCCAGGCGAACTTCACCGTCCGGCGCATCGCCTCGCACGGCATCGGTGTGGAACGCACCTTTCCGCTGCGCTCGCCCAGCCTGGATAAGGTCGTGGTCCAGAAGGGCGCGAAGGTCCGGCGGGCGCAGCTTTATTTCCTGCGCGACCTCAAGGGCAAGCGGGCGCGCCTGCACGGCAAGACCGATAACGGCTAAGCGCTGAGAAATTCCGATCAAAATACAAGACGCGGTCCGAGAGGGCCGCGTTTTTGATTCCACGAAGGACACGAAGGGAAACCCGAAGAAACACGAAAAAAAGTATCTGCTCCGGCCGGGAAAAGCGTACACGGATTACACCGAGAAGAGCCGATTACACGGATTCTAAAAATATTAATTCCGGTGTTTTCGGCTCTTTTCGGTGTTTCGGTGTACCCGGAAGTGAGATCGGGCTGAGCAGTTACGAAAAAAAATTTAATAACTTCGTGTCCTTCGGCTCTTTTTCGTGTGCTTCGTGGATTCCATCCCGGCGCAAGGTATAATGCCTTGTATGGAAAAAGCACCCGTCGGCGTGTTCGATTCGGGCGTGGGGGGATTGACGGTCCTGCGCGAGCTGCGCCGCCTGCTGCCCAATGAGGATTTTCTCTGCGTCGCGGACCAGGGACATGTGCCGTACGGTTCGCGTCCGATGGCGGAAGTGCGCCGGTTCGGATTCGGGATCGCCGATTTTCTCATGGCGCGCAAGGCCAAGCTGATCGTGGTCGCCTGCAACACCATTTCGGCCGCCGCGCTGCAGCCGCTGCGCGAAGCGCATCCCGGTTTCCCTTTCGTGGGAATGGAACCGGCGGTGAAACCGGCGGCGGAGGCAAGCCACAGCGGCGTGATCGGCGTGATCGCGACCGAAGACACCTTCCGGGGCGAATTGTTTGAAAACGTTTTGAGCCGGTACGGGCGCGGCGTAAATGTCATCACCCTGACCGTGCCCGGTCTGGTCGAGCGGATAGAATCCGGCGAAACGGAAGGCCCTGAACTCGAAGCCATGCTGCGCGAGCACCTGAAACCGCTGGCGGATGCGGGGGTCGACGAGCTGGTCCTGGGGTGCACGCATTACCCCTTCGTCCTCCGGACCTTGCAGACCGTGGTCGGTCCGGATGTGCGTATCGTGGACCCTTCCCCGGCGGTCGCGCGCCAGACTCAGCAACTGCTGACGGAGCTCGATCTGCTTTCCGCCGGCGGAACCGGAACAGTTGCCGCGTACACCAGCGGCGATCCGGAGGCCTTCCAGCTATTCATCCGGCAGAAGCTCGGGGAGGAATTCACCGTGCGGGGTACGAAATGGTCCGGCGGCGAAGCCGATTTGAAGCTCACGGAGATTTCAAGCCAACAATGAAACACCGTTTTGCCATGCTTAAGGATGTCCCCTTGCTGGCGCGGATGAACCGCCAGCTGGTGGACGACGAAGGCCATCGCAACAGGATGCAAACCGATGTCCTGGCTGGAAAAGCGGATGCGCGGCTTCCTGACGGGCGAATACCGGGCGGTGTTGTTCGAGCTGGACGGCCGGACGGTGGCCTACGTCTTGTATACCGACCGCACGGAAGACGGCGATACCGTCTACCTGCGTCAGATATTCGTGGACCGCGATTACCGGAGGAAGGGGGTGGGGCGCGAAGTGATGCGCATCCTCCGGGATGAGATCTGGCCGCCGGACAAGCGGATCACGGTGGGGGTGCTTAAGAGCAACCGGGCGGCGATCGCCTTTTATCGTTCGATCGGCTTTGAACCATATTCGATCGAATTTGAAATCCCGGCCCGGAAGGATCGGGCGGCAAAGCGCGCACAAGCAGATCGGATCCGATTACTTGATCCTTGGAAAAATCCAACGATAAAAACCCGCATGAGAGCAGGATTAATTCATCAGATACGGTCCTGCCTTGACCGGGGCACCTTCGAAGTGCTACAATCCCGCAGCTTCCACTGGAAGCATCGTTGCGGGGTAGAGCAGTGGCAGCTCGTCGGGCTCATAACCCGGAGGTCCTAGGTTCGAATCCTAGCCCCGCTACTCGGAAGCCTACCGACTTAAAGTCAGTAGGCTTCTTTCTTAAGATTATCCAGCTTTACCGGAAGCGCAGTCCCCGCGCAGCGCTCCTGCTCGATCTTGGTCTTTGAGCAGGAGCGATCGCGCAGCGGGGACTAGCCCCGCTACCTGAAGGGACCACTTTAGAAAATGGTGGTCCCTTTTTTTTATACTACCACTATGTTGAAAAAGTCCCGCGCCTGCCCCCGGCGGAGCTTCACCACTCGCTTTTGTTCTTTGAGTGGTGATGTCTGCGAAGCGGGGGGAGTATTTGCGCTCGGTTCTGTTCCATGAGCGCAAATGACCACGCAGCGGGGACTAGCCCCGCTACCTAGAGAGACCACCTGAGGAATGGGTGGCCTCTTTTTTTAATATCGTCAGGTTTTACCAATGCAGTCCCCGTGAAGCGCGAAGGTTCGGGTTGATTTTGGAACCTGAGCGATCGCGCCGCGGGGACTAGCCCGGCGTTTGCCATTGCCGGTATCGCGGCGCTTCTATTCGGCCTCAATGTGAATCCGATCATAGTAATTCTTTTGGCCGCTGCGGGTGGATTGGTACTGGTCAAACCCAAGCAGACCAATCCGAACCTTTCAGATAGTCCCATCCGGACCCCACCGAACATAAAACCGTTCCTGCTCATCCTCTCGGCTGCCGTAATTGGATTCTTTGTGCTCTTTCTCTTCAACCGCACGCTCATAATCTGGCATTCCTAATGTTTAGAATTGACTTGTTCGCATTTGGCGGCGGATTCGCATCCGTGCCGCTGATGTTCCATAAGGTTGTCCAGGTCAACAATTGGCTGGATAGCCAGACATTTATGAACGGGATTGTTCTTGGACAAATTACTCCGGGCCCCATCGTAATCACCGCCACTTTCGTGGGGTATCTCTTGGGCGGCCCGCTCGGGGGAGGAATCGCCACGATCGGCATCTTCCTGCCTTCTTTTATGTTGGTAATAGGCATTTCACCCTACTTCGACCAGTTCCGGAGTTCGCCTGCTTTCAACAAAGTCATAAGCGGTGTGCTGTGTTCCTTTGTAGGATTGCTCTTGTCGGTTACGATCCGTTTTGCCTTGCACGTCCATTGGGATTTGTCCCATATCCTGCTTGCCGGCGGCGCACTCGTTGCCTTGATCCTGAAAGTGGATATTCTCTGGGTGGTGGTGATAGGGACAATAATCTCGGTGATAATGCTAATGTGATGTTCAATCCGACTTGTCCTAATCATTATCGGCCGTGTGCTTGTGTACAATGACACCGATCTTCCAACCGCTTACGGCCTTGCGAAGCGGATACAGCTTGTACCGCTAAGTTCAAAGGGATACAATTAATTATATGAGCAGAACAACCACTTACCTGGCGACTCTCATCGGGGCGATATGTGTCTATTTCCTCGTCCGTTCATTTGCCTTTCCTTATACTTGGACGCTGCGTAATGCCGTGGTGCAGGGAATTCTCATCGGTTTCGGGCTGGCGTTTGTCACGGCCCAGATTTACGCCAGGGTCAAGGCCACAAAGGTCAACGGCTGGATCACCATGTTCGGATTGGGCGAGCCCGGCAACGGCATGCTGCTGCGAGCCGCGCATGCCCAGTTATTTCCCGGCCCGGTGAACACACCGGAAGAGGCGATGTATTGGTGGACGAACACCGATGGCGCGGGCCATGCGCTTTCCGGAGCCCACGATTATGTCATGCACTTTCCGGCAGGCGGGCTTCCACCGAACAAGGCTTTCTGGTCGATTACGATGGGTGATGCGGGAAATCACTTTGTGGCAAATCCGCTTAACCGGTACAGCGTCAGCGATCGCACCGGTCTCGCGCAAAACCCCGACGGCTCGGTCGATATTTTCATTCAGAACGCTGCCCCGGCGAGGCACGAGATCCAACTGGCTGCCCGCGCCTTCGGGCAATTTCATACTCTGGCTGCGCGTGTACATACCTGGTGAGGCCATTCTCCAGGGCAAGTACACGGTGCCGCCGGTTGCCGAAATGAGATGACGCATATGAACTCCGTGTATATGCTTGTATTTGGTGCAATCGTGGTCGGGGTATGGTGCCTGGCCATCTACTTTTGGCCGAGCATGCTGCTGTCTGTGTTCAAGAGAGGGATTCTCGTCTAAGGGGTTCGGCGACGGCCCCATCCCGGTCAATACGCTCTATACGCAGCCCCAAGCGTTTTTTGCAGATCCCTCTCCACCCGCCGGCCTCGGCCTCGAAATTGGGTACGACCGGCGTGAACCGCGACACGCTCATGACGGCCGGCTGGTTGGACCTCAGTCAAGGGCCGCTTGTCTTGCACGTACCCGACATGAACGATCGCTACTACAGCGTGCAGTTCACGGACCCGTCGAAGAATATTAATTTTGCCTACGTCGGCAAACGCACCACCGGCACTCAAGCGGGCGATTATCTCATTACGAGACGGGGGTGGAAAGGACAGGTGCCGAATGGCATGGCGCAGATATCCTCGCCGAACAATTCGGTGCTTGTATTCGGACGGGTGCTCGTGGAAAGCGACAGCGACCTGCCGACTGCGTACGCTCTATCGAAGCAGATCCAACTAACACCGCTAAGCGGCAGGCAACCCAGCCGGTCTGTGCCCTGAAAGGATAAAGCATATAAATACTGGCTTGCGTTATGCAGTGCAAGCCATCTCCGTTCTCGCTATTTCCAATCCTCCTGCTAAGAAACACGGGGTTTAACCCAAAACGCCGTGCGGCTTCGGATGTGGTGATCCGTTCCCGATCGTCGTTCTTTTTCCCCTTGATGCCGAGACTATATCGCAGACGTTAAAACCCGCCAAGCAGGACATTTTCGCACTTTCTTCTCGCCGTCTCCATACGGCCTCCATACGCCGCCGGTAAGATGTTCCGTATACCGGCGGATTATTCACCCCGCCGAATTCAATGACCAAGGAGGTCGATATGAACAAGTGGCTTAAGATCGGAATGTTCGCGCTGGGGGCGGCCCTGGCCGGAACGCTGGCGGTCGGCTCGACCGCGTCGGCTCAGGTTCTGGAAGCGGGCCGCGGACCCGGCAACGGCGGCCGAGGCGGCGGAAGCGATGCCTCGCTCACGGCGGTGGCCGCGCAAACGCTGGGCATGACCCGGACGGAACTGGTGGCCGAACTGAATACCGGAAAGACGATCGCCGGCGTGGCAAAGGAAAGGGGAGTCGACCCGGCAAAAATCGTGGAGGCTTACCTCGCGCCGCGCATCGCAGAGTTGCAGGCGGACGTGGCCGCCGGCCGGCTGACGCAAGCCCAGGCGGATACGATGCTGGCGAATATGCGGATCAGCGTCACCAATCAGATCAACACCCCCTTCCTGCCCAACGGCAACGGGGATGGACCGTGCGATGGCACGTGCGACGGATCGTGCAACGGCAACGGCAATGGGAATGGAACCTGTGACGGCACGTGCGACGGCACCGGTGCGTAGCCGGATTGACCCTTCCGCACCTCGCCGCCGGCGGGAAATGGATGCCGCGGCGCAAACACTCCGGATCGGACGGCGAATTCTTCGCCGTCCGATCCGGATCCACGCAGAGGGTACACCGCCACGGCATCCTGCGCCGGCCGCGGGGCTATAATCTTTAATATGACGCAACGGATCCTTGTGGTCGATGACGATGCCCAGATTGTCCGCCTGCTGCGTTCCTATCTGGAAGAGGCGGGCTTTGCGGTGCTCATAGCCCGCGACGGCGATGAAGCGATGCATGTCATCCAGCGGGAACGGCCCGATCTCATCGTGCTCGATCTTATGCTGCCCGGCAAGGACGGCCTGGAAATCACGCGCCTGCTGCGCGGGGATTCGCGCCTCGCGGCCGTCCCCGTCCTCATGCTGACGGCGCGGGTCGAGGACGCCGACCGGATCCTCGGCCTGGAACTCGGCGCGGATGACTACCTGACCAAGCCGTTCAACCCCCGCGAAGTGGTGGCGCGGGTGCGCGCAATCCTGCGGCGCGCCGGTAGGGAACCCGCTCCGGCGCACGTCCTGGAATCCGGTCCTTTGCGGATGGACCTGGACCGGCATGTGCTCACGGTTGGCGGCGCCCCGGCGGATCTCACCCCGGCCGAATTTTCAATTCTTCGGGCGCTGATGGAATACCCCAACCGCGCATTCACCCGCGCGGAACTCATCGAAAAAGCATTCGGGTACGCGTACGACGGAATGGAACGCACGCTCGACAGCCATGTCAAAAATTTGCGCAAGAAGGTGGAGGCCGATCCCGCCCATCCGCGGCAGATCGAAACGGTGTTCGGGATCGGGTACCGCTTCCGGGAGGGTAGGGAATGAACCGGCTGTGGGTGCGCCTGACGCTTGCCTTCGGGCTGGTGGCGCTGATCGGCACGGGCACCATCGCGCTGCTCACGGATTGGCAGGCTGGCCAGCAGGTGCGCCAATACCTGGCGCGGCAGGATTCCCTTTCGCAAAGCGGATTGCTGGACGAGCTGGCGGCGTTTTACCGTAGTCATGGAAGCTGGCAGGGGGTTGCGGAAGTGATCACCGCCTATTCCTCCGCGGGGCGCAATCAGGGGACGGGAGCGGGCCGCGGACGGCCGCCGATGATCCTGGCGGATGCGGATGGGGAGATTATCTTCGATGAGCGCGGACTCCGGGCCGGCAATTCGCTTTCCGCCGATGAGCAAAGCGGGGCGCTGACGGTGCTCGTGGACGGCAAGACGGCAGGGTTATTGGTCGTCACGCCGGCGGGGGCGGGCGGGACGGATGCGGCCGCTCAAGAACTGCTCGATCAATTGCGTTCCACCCTGCTGGTCGCCACGCTCCTGGCGGTCGCCGTGAGCCTGGCGCTCGGGATGGTGCTCGGCCGGTGGCTTGCCGCCCCGCTCGGGCGAATGGCGGACGGAGCGCGCTCCTTTTCCCGCCGGGCATGGGACCGCCGCATTCCGGAACGAGGCTCGTGGGAAACGATCGAGGTGGCGCGCGCGATGAATGAAATGGCCGCCTCGCTCGAGCAGGCCGAGACCCTGCGCCGCAGCCTGACGGCCGACATCGCCCATGAACTGCGCACACCGATCACCGTATTGCAGGGCAACCTGCGCGCCATACTCGACGGCGTCTACCCGCTGGAAAGCACCGAGATCGCCTCGCTCTACGATCAAACGCGCCTGCTCAGCCGGTTGGTGGACGACCTGCGCGAGCTGGCCCTGGCCGACTCCGGGAAGCCGCTCCTGCGCACCGAACGGATCGACCTGGCCGTGCTTCTCCCAACGCTTGCGGATGGCTTTGCGGCTGCGGCGGATGCGCATGCCGTCTCGCTCGAGCGGGATTTTCCCGGCGGAGAACTCCCGGTCCGGGCCGATCCCGACCGCTTGCGCCAGGTGATCAACAACCTGGTCATCAACGCGCTTCAGCACACCCCGGAAGGCGGCCGGATCGTTTTGCGCGCGGAGCGCAGCCCGGGATTCGTCACCGTCAGCGTTTCCGACACGGGCGAAGGCATCTCCGCCGAGGATCTGCCCCGCGTGTTCGACCGGTTCTACCGGGCGGACGCCTCCCGTGCGCGCGCAAGCGGCGGCACCGGGCTCGGCCTTGCGGTGGCCAGGGCCTGGGTGGAAGCCATGGGCGGCCGGATCGGCGTGGAAAGCACACCTGGAAAGGGAAGCCGATTCTGGTTCGACCTTCCGATCGTGTAGTTTCTTTTTCGCATTTTCAAAAGAAAGGAAAAGAGAAATGGAAATGATCGTAGATTTCCCCGGAGGTTCCCGGGTGGATGCGCATTTCGGGAATTTCATCGTTAAGACCGACCAACCCAAAGAAGGGGGAGAGGACGGATCCGCGCCCACTCCCTTCGACACGTTCCTCGCCTCCCTCGGAACCTGCGCCGGGATCTATATCTTGGGATTCTGCCGCCACCGGGGAGTGGACCCGGCTGGAATACGGCTGGTGCAAAAATCAGAAGATGACCCGACGACCGGGTTGGTGGCCAGGATAACGCTTGATATTCAACTGCCGGCTGGCTTCCCTGAAAAATACCGGACGGCGGTAATCCAGGCCGCGGAATTATGCAAAGTAAAAAAGCATTTTGAACACCCGCCGGCAATCGTAGTGACCACATCGCTCCATGGTTAATTTGGGAATTGCCTGAAGAGAATAGGACATTATTAAAAGGAGGCGGTATGGGAAGCAAGCGGCGAAAACCGGGGAAGAAGAACGCAATTCATTTCTCTCCCTGGATCCTGGCTGGCGTTGCGGTGGTTGGGGCGGTCATCCTTGGGGCGGTGTTTCTCATCGGCAAGCCCAATTCTTCTTCCCCGCTGATTTCCGTTTCGCAGGCGCTGGATAAATATCAAGCCGGAGCGTTCATCCTTGATGTCCGAACCAGCGAGGAATGGAATCAGGGCCATATACCGGGCAGCGTATTGATCCCATTGGATCTGTTATCCGGCCGCCTTTCGGAAATTCCGCGGGACCGCGACGTGGTGGTGGTTTGCCGGACGGGTGCGAGAAGCGCGCAAGGACTGCAGATCCTTCAGCAGGCGGGGTTCACCCTGGTTTCTAGCATGACCGGTGGAATGGTCGCCTGGCAAGCGGCGGGCTATCCGGTCGAAGGCCAATGATCCGATCCGACCGGTGGGCGAGAAACAACATTCAATGTTCATGAGATGGGAGAAAACATGAAAATAGCCGCGGTATCCGACGATGGCGTGACCATCAGCCAGCATTTTGGCCGCGCCCCAATCTACGTGGTTATTACCGTCGAAAACGGAAAAATAATCTCGCGTGAAACCCGGGACAAGATGGGACATGCCCAATTTTCGGGTGAGAAACACGAGGAACATCATCACGCGGACGACCCGCGCGGCCACGGCTTTGACCCGGCCGCTCAGAATCGCCACGGGCAGATGGTTGCTAACATATCCGATTGCGAGGTCCTGCTGGCGCGGGGCATGGGAAGGGGCGCATACGAAAGCATAAAGCAAGCCAATATTCGCCCGATCGTAACCGAGATTGCCGGTATTGACGAGGCGGTTCAAGCCTTTCTGAAAGGCGCCTTGATGGATCATTCCGAGCGGTTGCACTGATACTTCCGGAGATGCTTTGGGAGATGCCATCTCCCGGAGGGTGAGAAATGGATTCGAGCGATAACTTGATCGCTGGCATTAGGAAGCGGTTTACCGCCTCCGTGGTTAAGGGGATGCTGCTCGTTGGCGCTTTCCTGGGCGTCGGCGCATTACCCTGTCCGGATTGCGGCACCCCGCTGATATTCCATATTTGGCCGATAGCAGGATTGTTGGTGGTCGTTCAAGGCATAAGAAATCGAAAGGGCAAGGAACATAAACCGTCCGATCCAATTAGTGGTTCCCCCATCGTTTCGGGGAAGTAAAACCAAACTTGTGCCGAAGAGCATTACCTATACCGCCGAGGGAACGCGCCACTTGATCAGTGCGACCTTCACCGCGTCGTTCACGACCAGGCACGCGATCATCGCATAGGCAAAAATTACAAGCATCTGCCACCACGGCAGGGACGCCAACCCCGGGATACCCACGAAGGTGAGGGCGGTGCCGATAAGCGCATCCGCCGCCAGTGCTGCCAGGAGGGTTTTACTGGGCATCGTAGACCAAAACCAGCGGCGTTCCCGGGCGGATATTATGGAGAAAACGGCAAAGTAGAGCATCGTCAGGAAACTGAAGGAATAGAGGGCATTGTCGTTGTTGGTTGCCAAACCGAAACGCGACCAGCAGATCCATAAGAGGAGAAGCGCCTCTGCGACCATTACGACGCCCAGCACCACGGACACGGTAATGAAACCCCCGATTTTCCAGGTCTCCGGTTTCTGGGAGGGTCGAACGTGGTCGGTGGAAAGAGAAATCTTCGCGAAGTCCGTCATAAAGACCAGCAGCAGCATCGCAAAAGCGGAGACGACAAATTTGCCGGTCACCACATACGCAATGGCCACAAAGGCCGATTTCAAAATCGTCCGGCTGATCTTGTTGACGATCCATGTCAGTACCCGCTGGTAAATTGTTCGCCCCTGTTCGACCAACTCCACGATGTTCGTCAGCCCCGGTTCGGTCAGAACGACGCTGGCGGCGCCCTTGGCCACGTCGGTGGCGGTGCTG
Organism: uncultured Chloroflexia bacterium; assembly: GCA_963724345.1. Classification (GTDB taxonomy): domain Bacteria; phylum Chloroflexota; class Anaerolineae; order Anaerolineales; family RBG-16-64-43; genus JAFGKK01. The sequence goes on from CAVRUI010000003.1 coordinate 460,417, forward strand.
ACGGCGATGCCCACTTCGGCCTGGCGCAGGGCGGGCGCATCGTTGACGCCGTCACCCGTCATGCCGGTCACATGCCCCGCGGCCTGCAAATGCTGAACCACGATGTACTTGTCCTCCGGATACACTTCGGCGAAACCATCCACTCCCGCCAAAAGGTCGGCCGAACTCGCTGCCGGCCTTTGCGGCGGCCGCCTTCAGGTCCGCCATGGGCCGGATGTGGAGCAGCCCGAACTCCCTGCGCGATCTCACTCGCCACCGCCAGCGCGTCGCCGGTGAGCATCTTTACCGGAACGCCCAAGTCCCGGAGTTCGGCGATAAGTTCCCTGGCATCCGGCCGGGGTGGATCAAAAAGCGATACCAATCCGAGCAATGTCGGCGTGCCCGTTTCGGGGCCGCGCGCCACCGCCAGTGTTCGATAGCCCTTCGCGGCCGATTCGCTGACCCGGATCTCCAGCGCCTCGATGGCCGGGGGTTGGAGGCCGCAGGCCTCGGCGACGGTCCGCACAGCGCCTTTCATTACGCGCAGACGCTGCCCGTTCTGTTCGACCACGGCTTCGGTCCGCCGGTTCTTGGCATCGAACGGCGCAAAGGAGATGGGTACGGCCTTGGGAAGGTTGTCAAAGATATGCCGCTCCTTTGCCGCGGCGAGGAATGCCAGGTCGATCGGATCCTGATTCGCTTCCTGCGATGCAAGCGCCCCGGCAAACAGCACATCGGATTCGGTCGCCTGCTCCAGCGGGATCACGCCGGTGACGGCCAGCTGATTCATCGTGATGGTACCGGTCTTATCCACACAAAGGACGTCCATCGTCGCGGCGTCCTCTGCGGCGCTGAGACGCGTGACCAGCACACCGCGCCTGGCCAGTTCGGCCGACCCAACAGCCATGCTGACGGTGAACATCACCGGCAGGGCGACCGGCACCGCGCTCATCAGAAGGACGAGCAGGAGCGGGACTATTTCGATGAGCGAATCGCCGCGGATCAGCGAAAGCACGAACACCACGCCAAGCAACACGCCCACGATGACGAATAGCCAGCGCACGACCGTGGATACCACCGCTTCAATATGGAGTTTCGGCCGCGCCTGCTGTACCAGTTCCGTGGTCCGGCCAAAATAGGTCTTCGCCCCGGTCAGCATGACCACGCCGTTGCCTTCGCCCCGGCGGACGACGGATCCAGACGAGAGTACGTCGCCTGGATTCTTATCGGCATCCTTCAATTCGCCGGTGAGGGCCGACTGGTCAACGCTCAAGGCGCCGGTGAGGAGCTTGACATCCGCGGGGATGATGTCGCCCGGGCGCACGCGGACGATATCGCCGGGTACCAGATCCCGGGCTGGAATGACCTGCCAACTCGCATCCCGCCGAACGCGCGCACTGACCTGCAGCCGTTTCCGCAGCGTCTCGACGACGCCGGCGGCGCGGCGTTCCTGCGAATAGCTCAACACGGCGTTGACAATCAGCAGCGCGCTGACCACAACGAGATCCGTGTATTTCCCGAGCACAGCCGAGAGGATCATGATCAGTTCGAGCATCCAGGCCGATATGCCCCAGAATTTTCGGAGGAAATCGACGACGGGATGCCCCTTCTGCTCGGCTACTTCGTTATAGCCATTCTCCTTCCGGCGAGCGTCCACCTCCGCGCCCATGAGACCTGTATCCGGGTTCACGTGGAACGCCGCGAGCGTGTCGGGGACCGGCGCGGAGGCGATGTCAGGGGGCTTGACGCCAGCTTGCTTCGGAGACGTTCGCGCAGCTTTGGGAATTTGGGATGTCGGTGGAATTATGGGCATTTGTCCTCTTACTGACAGTTGCGAATTCCGCTACCCTGTCTGCCATTGAGAAATTCTGTCCGCGGCCCACCCATTTCCTGCTGTAATTTTATCTGAAATGCAATAACCTTATTTCTAATTCCTCAGCCAACACGATGATATTTGGATTGCAAGTGATGGATTGCGCCGGTCCCTGCCCGGACGTGCTGCGCGGGATTGGCACAGCCCGGCGTCAAATCGCCTTCCGACAGGCTGTGCTATTCCAATTCCCCGTGCGTCCACATCACAAAGACGAGGATCCATTTCCAGATCACATTGCCTGGTTGAAGGTGGTCGATTTATTCGGCCGAAACGGTTTTAACGATGCCGTCTTCAGCTTCCCTTAAGCGGCACAAAGTCCATATCGTAGCCGAAAGCCCGCGGCCCCACCACCCGCAAAGCTTCCGGCGTGCGCAGGAGCGGCGTGCTTTGCAGGCCAAGCACGCTCACCCGCAGGCCGGGACGGATCACCTCGGTCGTGATCGGGGCGCCGGTCTGCGTTTCCACAAGCGCGATCAGGTCCGGCACGGTCAGGACGGCCTGGTTATCGACACGAAGTAAAAGGTATTCGTTCTTAAAGGAAATCTCGGCGCGCCGTCCGCCGTCCGTTTCCACCCCATCCATTTTCAGCGTGCCCCAGTCCTGCCCGCCTTGAAAACGCCGCTCGATATCCACGACCTTGCCCCGGAAGAGCTGTTTTCCGTCCGCCGCCTGCAGGATCGCCGCGACGGGGTCGCTGCCGGCCGACCGGGCCGCTTCGACGGCCCGGCCGATGGCGAGCGCCAGGCTGATCGACCCGCGGACCAGGCCCCGGAGGATGGAAGGCTGGTCCACCGCCGCGTTGCCGTAGATCAACCCGCCCATCGCGACGCACAGGCGCCGGATCATCCGTTCGAGAGCCACGCTGTTTCTGCCTTCCGCGGGTGCCGTTCCGCCGAACTTGATTGTTTTTCCGAACGGCAGAGAGGGGATATGCAACAACAAACCGTGGTCGTTGCTGATCGCGATCGGCAGCCCGGGTGTAAACCCGTAGATCATAAAGGTGTTCATTTGAATCTCGGGAAACGCGCGACCCATCGTGTCGCCGTCCAGCAGCGGTTTGCCGGTCAGCGCCGCCTGCAACAGCGGGATCATCGACTGGCCGCCGCCTATCTCCGCCGGAACGAAAGCCCCCAGGCGGTCTTTCAGCGAACGCTGCATGGCCTGATAGGCGCTCTGCAAAGCCCGGATGCTGAGCGGTTTTTCTATTCCCACCAACGGCGCGCCCACCACGGCCGGCGTAACGGCTATTTTATCGGGAGGCATTTCCGTCGCATCGATGAGCTGCACCGGTCCCGTCTCGGCCATCACATTGCGCGTGACCAGCATGCCATAGTAGGGATTGCCTCCTCCCCCGCAACCCAGCACAGCCGAACCCAGCGCCAGCGGCGCCACATCGGAGAGCGTAATTTCAGCGCTCATTCCAGAGCCTCCAGGCTGCCGACCGCCTTGACACGTACGCGCATGGCATCGGCGGCCAAATAGCTCAGCGCGGCCTCCTCGACCTCAACCGTCCGAATAGTGCCGGGCTGCGCGCCGGCCTGCAAAGCCCGCCGCCCCGCCTCCTCTTCGGCGCGCCGGAGCGCTTCCGCCCGCGGGAGGTCGTCGAGGGAAAAGGTCAGATCGACCTCGCCGCTCACCTGGGCGATCGAAGCGCCCAACGCGTTCGCCACATCGGCATGCTCCGGCTGTGTCACCCGCCGGTCCGGATCCTGAAAAAGATGGGCTACCAGCGGCGCTCCGCCGCCGACAAGGATGATCGGCAGCCGCTGGCCGGCCTTTTCAAAATTCTCCATCAGACGCTGGAAACGCGCCTTCAGGTGCGCGTCGACGCGTTCGATCAATTCCGTCCCGAGATGGCCGACGCGGGACCGCTCTCCCAGATCAATGCGCCCGGCGGCCACGGCGATATCCGTTAAGGTCAGGGTCGCGCCGCCGAAGACCAGCGCCTCTTCCGTCAGCCGATACCCGACGCTGGAGGGCCCCACCGCACCGGTCGCGGGATCCACCCGGCTGCCCCCGCCGACGCCCACCGAAACGATGTCCGGCATGCGGAAATTGGTGCGCACACCGGCTACGGCCAGTTCGAGGCTTGCCGCCTGCGGAAATCCATCCCGCAGGATTCCCACGTCGGTTGTGGTTCCTCCCACGTCAAAAACGATTGCCTCCTGCAATCCGGTAAGTATGGCCGCTCCGCGCAGGCTGTTGGTGGGACCGGAGGCGATCGTCAATACCGGCATTTCGACGGCGCGGGCGGTGCGCATGGTTGTCCCGTCGTTCTGGCTGATAAAAAGCATGCCGCCCACGGCGGCCTGATAGGCGGCGACGGTCCGCGCAGCCAACGGCTGCAGCATCGCGTTGAGGAGGGTCGCATTCTCGCGTTCGAGGATCCCGAAGCGGCCGATCTGATGTGAGAGCGACACCTGCAGACCGGGAAGGGATTCCTTCAACCAGGCCGCGGCCTGCAACTCGTCATCCGGATGGGCGGCGCCGAAAACGGAAGTGACCGCGGCCTGGGTCACCCCCCGTTCGGCCAGTTCGTCCGCCACCCGGCGGAAATCGCTTCGTTTGAGTTTCCGGATGGGCCGGCCATTAAACTCCCGGCCTCCCTGCAGGAAAAAAACAGGATTGTTTACGGCCCGCCGCAGATCGTCCGGCCAGTCGATCATCGGCGGCAGCGACTCCGACACCGGCGCGCCGATGCGGATGGCGGCGGCCGTAGCGAGCTGCCGGCGCTCCACCAGCGCATTGGTAAAAGCCGTGGTGCCGATGTGCACACGCTCCGCCGAACCCCCGCCGTCCACGCGGGCCAGGGCCTCCAGCAACCCGGTTTCCACGTCGGGCGTGGTCGGCGTTTTCACCCATTGAACAATCTTGCCTTCGGAAATTAAAACCGCGTCGGTATTGGTCCCGCCCACATCGATGCCAATGATCTTTCCCATTCCTGCATCGCTCTCCTCTCTCCAGCGCGGCAGCCGGGCTTCTGCCGCTGCCTCCGCCGGGCTCGCGCTGAAACGGCCTACTCAGCAGGCTTTTCCATCTGCCCCATTTTCCTTTATGCGCAGGACGAACCTCCCGGCCGCCGCCAGGAGGGGAAAGCCCATGACAAAGAGGGCGATGATCCGCAACGCTTCGATGGCTATGACTCCCGGGATAAGCCCGTTGAACAGGAAAATGGAGTACGCGACGAGCGGCAACGCAGCGAGGAGGGTTTTCTCCGGGGCCATCGGCTTCACGCCGATTTTTCGTTCGATCAGCCGGTAGACCATATAGATGAGGAAGGCGGTCAGCAGCCAGCCGATGAAATTCTGCAGCGGCACGCCGAAGTACGCTCCACCCTGCTCCCACACAAAAGCGTTTTCCGGCGGACTGGACATTCCGGGGTCGATCAGGAGATCCCAGGCGGTCATGGTCATCGCCCCCAGCGACGACAGCCAGGCGATCCGCAACACTCCGCCTCCCACCCCGACGGGCTTTCCCGTCCCGATCAGGTTGGCGATCACGTGGCTGGGGTAGATCATCATGAACCAGGCGATGGGAATGAGCAGCGGCACGTATCCAAGCTTGGGGCCGAGCGCGTCGGTGTAATGGTATGCCCCATAGATTGCGCCGGTCGCCACGCCGATCTCTTCCAGCAGCCACGAGATCACGGCGCTGGCCGCGAAAAAGAGCAGGGCCTGCCGCCATCCGAGCGAATACGCCGCATGACACAGGCTGAACACCCAGGCCGCCAGAGTGACAACCATGGTGCTTTCGGGCAACGGGGGCAGCAAAACAAAGAGCCGAAGGAGCGGGTACGCAATCGCATAAAAAAACAAAACAGCCAGCGAAAAGACGAACACGATGAGCAAAGTTCGGCGAGCCATCATCTACCCTCCTCGATGGATGCGATAAGTATCAAGCGCCAAACTAGGCGAAGATCGCAGCCGGCGGTATCATATCAAATTCAGGTCAGGGCCTGCTTTCCTTGTTCGCCGCGCCGCTATTTGGACCTCTGCATTCGGACCATGAAAGATCCACTCATGAAGTCGCCCCGGCTGCTCTCCCCATGGGTCGATTATGGTGAGCGCAACGCATGGCGGTTCCAAGGCATCCCCGATTATCCTCGAAAAACCTCGGATTTCCGGAGTGTGGCGCAACTCTGGCGTGGCTATGGCGCTTAAGAAAAGGAAAACTGGATACCATTGGAACATGTTCCGGCCCAGTGGCGGAGCGACGGATCCGGCTTTTCCAGGCTTCGCCATACCAAGACTGACTCTTTATACCCCCGCCTTGTTGCTTTCCTAACATGACGCCTTCATTTAAAAAGCTGATTCTCCCCTGGTCCCTCTGTCTTGCCGCGCTGCTGGTTTCCTGCGCCGGCCCGGCGCCGTCGATTGCGCCGCCTTCGGCAACCCAACCTGCGACGAGTGAGCCCCCATTGAAAACTTCAACCGACGCCTCACCCTCTCCCCGGCCCCGGATCACCATCTGGCTCGACTCCGTCCGCATGGACGGCGCCGGCATCTACCGGAAGCTTTTCCCCGAGAAAGCCGCACAGATGGATTTTCGGGAAGTGGACCGCGACCAATTCCCGGATGCGGTTTTGCGGTTCAACCAGCAGGGCGGCGGCTGGCCGGACGTGGTCTTCGCCGAAACCAACCTGGTCGCCCGGGTCGTCGATTCGCAGCACGATTTTCCCCTCGACTTGGGACCATCCCTCGCCGCCGGGGTGCTGGAGAATTTTGAGCCGCACGCCAACGACGCCTGCACCTATGGCGGAAAACTGCTTTGCCTGCGCCACGACACCGCGCCGATGGTGCTCTATTACAACAAGCCGCTGATGGAAAAATTCGGCTATCCTGTCCCGGTCACCTGGCAGGAATATAAAGCCCTGGGCGAGCGGGTCAGCGGGGAACATCCCGGCTATATCATCGGTTCCTTCGGCGACGCCTGGGGGTTCAAGGCTTATTTCGACGCCTCCGGCTGCCCTTCCTCGCGGGTGTTGGATGAGAAGCAGGTTCAGATTAACTTCGGCGACGCCCGCTGCGTGCGCGCGGCGAAACTGGTGGACTCCCTCCTGGCGAACGGGACGCTGGCCCCCTATGGCTATTTCGATCCGCACTTCATCCAGGTTCCCCGGGACGATAAACTGCTGATGCTGATCGCCCCGTCGTGGATGGCGCTGGCCAGCTTCGGCGGCCAACCGGGCAGCCTGTATTACCAGACGGCGCAACACCAGCTCGGGATTGCCCCGCCGCCGCGTTGGGAAGGCGAACAGATGATGACCTCCACCATGGGCGGAGGGGCGTGGGCCGTCTCCAAGCACACCCAGAACCTGCCCTTGGCGCTCGACTTCATCGTTTGGATGGTCAGCGCGCCGGAATTTTGGGCGATCACTCCCGATTACCCGGTCTACATGCCCGTCCAGCCGGCCTGGGAAAAAGCCGTCAGCGCGAACCCGCTGTTCGCCAACGATCCCTTCCCGGTTATGCAAACGGCGTCGCAAGCCATCTCGCCGCTCTACGTCTTGCCCGTCTACGATGTGATGGGGATCTTGGATGATTTTGTGAGCCGGGCGCTGAACCGGAAGCAAACGCTCGAAAGCCTGCTGCCCGACCTTCAAACGGAGATGACCGCCCGGGCTGAAGCGGCCGGGTATGAAGTGGTCCTTGAGGAATGACCGCATTTCGGGGCTGTCCAGAAAATGGAAAAAGGCTGTCCTAGGTGATGCCTTGCCCTGGTTTGGTCGTCATTCCCGCGTGATCTTGGCGGGAATCCAGGATTTTCAGGAGTGGATGCCCGCTAAGTACACGCGGGCATGACGATCATTGAAATCCCAGTACTTCTTTTTGGACACCCCCGCGGGCATCCTGGAAAGAGAGATAGATGAAATACATCGCCATCTTCCACGCCAATTTAAACTACGCCTATCTGACGCCGGATAAATACGAGTTCGTCATCCGGGGAAGCTACGAACTCATTCTGGATACGATGCGGGAGCATTTCCCGGATACGAAGTATGTTTTTGAAGCATCCGGTTATACCCTCGAGCAAATCGCGATCCTCGCGCCGGACGTTCTGGAAAAGCTCAAGGCCGCCGTTTCCTCCGGCCAATGCGAATTCATGGGTTCGCCTTATGCCCATCCGATGCTTCCCAATTTCCCGAAGGAGGATGGGATCTGGTCCATCCGGTTTTCAAACGACGTTTACCGGAAGCATCTTGGACATCAAGCCGCGGAGTTTTTGGAATCCGGAATGCGGCTGGCGGAGCTACGTTCCGGAACAGGTTGCCGAAACCGGTTACCGGAACCTTTTGGCCGATTTTGAAGCCTATAGCCGCTCGTGCGGGAAGGACGGCCGGCCGCTCCGGCCGGAGATTTACGAAAAGGAGTTCAGCAAGGACCCGGCTTTCTATAACTTCGCTTTTAAGTACGATCTGCCGGGCGACGAAAAAACACTCCACTTTCCATTTGAATATCCGATCGGGGAGACCGGTCGGAAGCTCCGGGTTTTCCTGCGCACCGACCGGGTTGCCCAGTATGCCGTCCGCTTCTTCATGGGCATGGAAGGGTACTCTTTCGCCGATTATCTGGATTTGATCTGGAAATACTCCGCCCAACGTCCCGGCGAACCGGAAGGCGCCTTGATTATTTTCGCCGATGACGCCGAATACGTCGGGACCAACGGCTGGTTCCGGCTCAAATTTCAAAATCAACCCGATAATGTCTTCGAAAGATCGCCCCGCGCCAGGGAAAATCTCATCGAGCTGATCGGCGCGGTCAAAAAACGGGGCGAGTTCGTCACCTTCGATGAGGCTTGCAGCCGATTGCCGGTTCTGACGGATGATTTAAACTTCGATGATGACTCAGCCTGGCATGGCGCCAAGGCTTCCACCTGGGCAGATACTCCCATGGCCCGCCATTTGCGCCCCTGGCAGGATTTGGTGCGGGAGAAACTGCATGCGATCTCCGCCGGCCTCAATCCCGACACGGCGAAACAGATCTGGTACCATTTAACCAATTCCTATAATTCAGACGGCCAGTGGCCGCCCACATTGCCGAATGCGCCGCATATCGTCCATCCCTTCAATTACCGTTACTGTTTTGAAAATTTGCTGAAGGCGGAACTGCTGGCGGGCGGAGTGGATCGCCGGAAACTGAACACGGACCCGGTGGCGACCCTCCGGGAGATTTTGACTCTGCAGCAGGATCTGATCCTCGATAAGGCGCGCGCGCTTTGTGCTTCGAAGGATCCAGCCGAAAGAGCCGGCGCGGCATACGCCAAAACGCTGATCGAAAAATCCCGGGACGTGAGTTCCATCACAGGTTCCGGCGCCAAAAGCCTCTCCGCGTCGGAATATGCAATCCGCGCGGAGCTGTTGGTGGAAGCCCGCCGGCTGGTCGGCGGAGTCGAATTGGAGAAGGTCTAGGAGCACACCAATGGCTCAACACTCTCAACACAAGGCGGGGACCGAAAGTTCGAATATCCATTCGGTCCGGGATTTTGGCGCTGCGGGCGACGGGAAAACGACGGATACCGGCGCGATCCAGGCGGCGATTGATGCGTGTGCGAAGACGGGCGGCGGCACGGTTTTTCTGCCGCCGGGCGACTACCTGTCCGGCACGATCACGCTTAAAGACAACATCACCCTCCACGTAGGGCCAAACGCCCGGCTCCTCGGCAGCACCTCGCTCGCCGATTATCCGAACGTGCGACAGGATGCGGGAGGGATGTTCGGTCTCGAATACCTTGATTATTGTCTGATCAGCGCGTGCGGGGCACACCATATCGCGCTGACCGGCGAGGGCGTTGTGGACGGGCAGGGGGCGGCCTTCCCGTACGGCACGGAGAATTTCAACTTCGAGGATCAGGCCGCCGCCATTAACCAGCAGTCCTTCATCCGTCCCACGCTGCTCCGCTTCGCCGATTGCCGTGACGTCACGATCAGCCGCCTCACCCTCCGGAACGCGGCGTCGTGGTGCTGCAACCTGGAACGATGCAGGGAACTGCGCATCCACGGCGTGCATCTGGTCAACCGCGCCAACCAGAACAACGACGGCCTGGACTTGAACCGGTGTGAAGATGTGCTGATCTCCGACTGCCATCTCGATTGCGGCGACGACGCCATCGCCTTGCAGGAGGGCGGCCTCCGGATCGTGGTCACCAACTGCATCATCAGCACCCGCTGGTCCGCCGTCCGCCTCGGCCCGGCCGCGCATGGCGTTTTCCGGGATATCGCCGTCTCGAACTGCGTGATCCACGACACCTATGGCTCCGCCATTAAAATCCAGGAGGTGGAAGGCGGCGTGATGGAAAACATCAGCTTCGACAACCTGGTGATGGAACACGTCACCGGACCCATCTCGCTGCGCCTGGGCGGCTATCTGGGATGGAGGAACGAACGCAAGGAATCACTGCCGATCGGGGTCCTGCGCAACATCCGCTTCAGCAACATCCGGGCCGTAGTTTCCGACGACGCCTATCCGCTGCCGCACGAAGTGCCGGCCTTCCCCGGCGAAAAGAAGTCGTGCCTCAACATCACCGGCGTGCCGGGATATTTCGTCGAGAATGTTTCCTTCCATGGGCTGCACATCACATTTCCCGGCGGCGGGAGCCGGGAGGACGCGCAGAGGCGACGTCCCCGAATTGCGCGACCGCTACCCCGAATATCACATGTTCGGCACACTGCCGGCCTACGGCATTTATCTCCGGCACGTCAAAGGCCTGACCTTCGAGGACGTCACCCTGGACACCGCCGCCCCCGATCTGCGCCCGGCGCTGATGGGTGAAGACGTGGAAGACTTGGAGCTATCCAACTTCCGCGCGGCCGGGGGCGGCGCGGCGGAACTGTTGCGCCTGCGCGACGCGCGCCAGGTTTACCTGCACGGCTGCCGCCCGCTGAACGAGGTGCCCCTTGTTCTTGAAGGTGGAGGGCGCCGGATCCCGGGGAATTCTGTTGCAGGCAAACGATCTGCGCCGTGCCGAAAAAGCCTACACACTTGCCGAAGGCGCGCCGGTTGAGGCGATTGTCGAAGGCTGACCGCCGGACACCCATCCAGCTCCACAGGGAAGAATCAAGAATATGACAAAAAAATCCCCGCTCTCACGCCGCCAGTTTCTGAAACTGTCCACCCTGGCATCCGGAACGCTGGCCGGCCAATCTTTGCTTACCGCTTGCGGTCAAAAGCCGGCGGCCGGGCCGACTGCGCCGGCCGGCGAACCTTTGCTCGGGACCTTCACCCCGACGGCCGCGCCCGCCTTAACCGCGACACCTTCGCCCGTTAATGTTCTCGGCGTCGGGCGGGGGATTTTTCCGGGACGGGTGGTCTGGGCGCATAATCCGCAGGCTAGTGCGTGGGACGGTAAAACGGACTTCTGGTGGGATGAAAAATTCACCGACCAAAACCTGGTGAACGAAATGCTTTCGCACTCGCTGCAACAACTCACGGGACAATCCAGCGACAAAGCCGCTTGGGATGCCCTGTTCAATGATTTCAAAACCCAGCGCGGAAAAACCGGCGGATATCAGCCCGGCGAAAAAATCGCCATCAAGGCCAATCTCAACGGTACGAAGACCCATAGCGGGACGCGGAACGACAGCTTTGTCTCCCCGGCCGTCGCGTTCGTTTTGCTTAATCAGCTTGTTCAGGCGGGGGTTAAACCCGGCGATATCACCGTGTACGATGCCAGCCGCGCCGTGCCCGACCCGCTGGTGAACGCCTGCCGGATTCCGGCGCTGGCCGGGGTGCATTTTGCCGACTTCATCGGCGGCGACGGACGCGAAATCTGCCGCCGCGATTTGAGCCAGCCGGTCCGGTGGTCCGTCGATACGCAAGGAAACCCGGCCTACCTGCCCACCGTGGCCACCCAGGCCGATTACATGATCAACGTCGCCCTCTTTAAAGGGCACAGCCTGGCCGGCGTTACACTGACGTCCAAGAACCATTTCGGCAGCTTGATGGACGATTGGAATGGGGAGCCGACCATCAACCCTCCCCAGGGCGCCAAACTGCACGGATTCGTCGCCGCCTACGACGTTCAAGGATCCCCGGAATGGAGCTGGCCGCAGGCCCCGATGGGCAGCTACAATCCCCTCGTGGACCTGATCGGCCATCCTCATCTGGGCGGAAAGACGCTTCTGTTCATGATCGATGCCTTATACGGAGTGGAAGATCAGAACGCCGCGCTCACGAACAACAGCCGCTTCCAATCGGCGCCGTTCAACAATCAATGGTCTTCGAGCCTGCTGCTCTCGCAGGACCCGGTGGCGCTCGATTCGGTGGGCGCCGACATCCTGATCAACGAGCCAATCATGATCACTCATCCGGATGTCTTGCCCAAAGACAGCACCTACCAGAATTACCTGCATGAAGCGGCGCTGGCCGGCGACCCGCCCTCCAAAACAGACTACGGCCTCGCCAGCCTGGGCGTGCATGACCACTGGAATAATGCCGCCGAGAAGAAATATGGCCGTAACCTCGGCCCCGGTGAAGGCATCGAGCTGATCATGGGATAGTCTTTCCGCCGGGATATCGGCCCAACCAATAACGTGTGCCGGCTGCTTTGGTCATCCGGGATAATAAAAACGGTTCCCAATTCTCAGCTTTCGCCAATCACCCCGGCATGGTTTCGCCGAAAATGCGAATCTCTTTGACCCCTTTGCCCCGGATTTTCTGACCGATTATTCCCCCTGAAAATTCCCAATTTCTTGATTTGCCGGAAATCGGGAATATTGCTTCTTGACAAGCGAAAAAACCGGGATAATATGGTAACGGTAACATATATCTTATGCAAAACCGCTTCGGGAATTGAGCAGGGCATGCCGACTATCCGGGACGTGGCGAAGCTGGCGGGTGTTTCACCCATCACGGTTTCGCGGGTAATTAACAACACAAGCTATATCAGCGAAGGAACGAAAAAGCGGGTGGAAGCCGCGATCCGGCAATTGGGGTATGTGCCCAATACCCTGGCGCGAAGTTTGCGCTCCCGGAGGACGTCCACGTTGGCGCTTGTTCTCACCGATATCACCAACCCTTTCTGGACGACCGTCGCCCGGGGCGCGGAAGATGCGGCGAGCAAAGCGGGTTTCAGCATGATGCTGGGGAATACGGACGAATCGGAAGAAAAACAAGCGCGCTACATGAAGGCTCTCCTGGAAAAACAAATTGATGGGATTTTATTCGTGCCCGTGGGAAAAACCCCGGCCTTAATTCGGATGTTGAAACGGCAGGATGTGCCGGTGGTGGTCCTGGATCGTAGAATAACGGGCGATCGGGCGGATGTCGTACGGTGCGATTCGGAGGGGGGGGCTTACAAACTTACCAATTTATTGCTCTCGCTTGGCCATCGGCGGATTGCCGTGCTGAGCGGTCCGCGGAGTATTTCCACAGCCGAGGATCGCGTACAGGGATATCGAAGAGCTTTTGCGGAACAAGGGGTCCCGATACAACAGGAGCTTATGCAATATGGGACCTTCAACGTGGAGAGCGGCGCGGAGATGGCGGAGCGTGTGCTCAAGCTTTCTCCAAGGCCGACCGCCATCTTCGCCGGGAATAACTTTATCGCCATTGGAGCCCTCAAGGTAATGCAAGCACGGCATGTGCGCGTTCCGGAAGATGTGGCGCTGGTCGGATTTGACGATCTCCCGGCGAATTTGACAATCGATCCGTTCCTGACGGTGGCCAGGCAGCCGGCCTATGAGATGGGTTCACGCGCGGCGGAATTGCTCCTGGCAAGGTTGGACGGAAACGCCCCTCGGGGGTACCAGGAAGTGGTCTTGCCTACGGAGGTCGAAATCCACCATTCCAGCGGATCTCCAATTTCGGCTCTCTGAGACGAATGGACGCGCCGCCGGAGTGTCTTTTTTTGGAAAGGATATGGTAACGGTACCATATTTCATGGAGGGAAATCATGCGATCCAACAATAAAACCGCGCTGGATGTTCTTCACAAGGATGACCTGATCGTCATCGCCGGAGCCGGCGGATTTATAGCCGGGGCGTTGACGCACTACTTTCACGATCAAGGGTTCACCCGCATCCGCGCCATAGACCGGAAGCCCCTGCCGCACTGGTATCAGCGCGTGCCCGGAGTGGAATGCCTGTCCATGGATCTGAGCGAGAAGGCGAACTGCGTCCGCGCCGTGGAAGGCGCTGTGGAGGTCTTCAATCTGGCGGCGGACATGGGCGGAATGGGGTTTATCGAGCACTTCCGGGTGGAATGCCTGCGCAGCATCCTGGTGAATACGCATCTGCTGGAAGCGGCCTATCGCGCGGGCGTGCGGCGGTATTTCTTCTCCTCTTCGGCTTGCGCCTATAACATAAATTTGCAGCAAGACCCGCACGTGCGCGCCTTGAAGGAGTCGGACGCCTATCCGGCCATGGCGGAGCGGGGCTACGGCTGGGAAAAGCTGATGTCGGAAATGTTCTGCCAGGAATACACGGCCGAGCGCGGGCTGGAAACGCACATCGCGCGATTCCACAACGTCTACGGTCCGCTGGGCACCTGGGACGGCGGGCGCGAAAAAGCGCCGGCGGCCATCTGCCGGAAGGTGATCGAGGCGAAGGAAGCCGGGAAGCATGAAATTGTCATCTGGGGGGATGGGACGCAAACGCGGAGTTTCATGTACATCGACGATTGCGTTCTGGGGATCGACATGATCATGCATTGCGACCGCCTGATCGCGACGCCGATCAATCTCGGCTCCAACGAGTTGGTGTCGGTAAATGAGCTGGTGAGCTTGGCGGAGGAAATCGGCGGCGTAAAACTGGAGCGCCAATACGACCTCGACAGCGCCGCGCGGGGTGGCCGGGCGGAACAGCGACAACACGTTTATCAAGCAGGTGCTGAACTGGGAGCCCACCACGCCGTTCCACGACGGGCTCCGGAAAACGTACGCCTGGATCGAGACGCAATTCCAGGATCGCAAGGCGGGCCGGCATACCGTCCAGGAGGTCTATTAGTTCCGGCTGCATGGGATGAAAATCCATCGGCATGTTGCGCCGGGAAGGTCCAATGGCTAAATCTCGAATGGTGGAAATTACGGACGTCATCAGTCAAATCCCCTATCGGATGGCTTTCGCCGGAGGGTGGATCGATCAGCCTTTTATTTCGCGGCTCAATCCGGAACCGCCGGGTTCGATGGTGGTGGTGGCGCTCGAACCCTCCATCCGCTTTTTGGACCGAAGCGGTATGGCCACGAGCACCCGCGATGTGGCGAAGCGGCTGTGGAACGGCGTTCTCCCCGACCGCGATCCGGCGCAATTGATGCGCGAGTTGTATGCCGAGGAAAACAAAGACAAATCGGAACCGTCCGGTTCACAGGATATGGCGGGGTTGCTGTTTCCCGGAATTAACCGGCTGGATTATGACTTTGCCTACGAGGGGGGAATTTACCCCGTCCATGTGGAATCCAACAACGATCCCGCTGTTGCCCGCTGGCTGGAACGCGTGATCCATATGATACCGGTGGCCATGCGTCCGGCCCGCTACAACCCGCTGGAAAAAAAGAATCTTTCCCCCGAGTGGGTTGCCCGGTTGGGAAGGAGCGGACGGGATTGCTTTGACGCCATTTTGGCGCGGGATGCGCGCTCGCTGGGCGCGTCCATGAACGAATGCATGCAATGCTGGGAGGTGCTTCTGCCCAATACCGTTGCGCATCCCGAGATCACCGTCGATTTGAAGTCCATTCTGAAATTCTATCAAACGCGCTACGCGGGCGCGATGTATTCCGGCTGCGGCGGCGGGTATCTGTATGTGGTCTCGGAAGAAAGCGTCCCGGGCGCCATCAAGGTTAACATCCGGATCCGGAATTGAAATGAACGATCAAAACGTTTATGTCGCCGGCGATTTTTTCACCATTCATTCCCAAACCATCCGGTTTTTGGAGGAAGCCGCCAAACTGGGCAGGGTTCATGTCCTCCTGTGGGCGGAGGAACCGGAAGAAGCCCGCCCGGACGACTTGGTGAAATTAACGATGTCCGAGCGCCATTACATTCTTGAGAACAACCGGTACGTCTCCACGGTGACGATCGCGGGAAGCGATACGGGGCGGAGCAGGCTTCCGCTTCGGAACGAGATGCGGCCGGATATTTGGGCGGTGGAGGAAAAAGACGACCTGGCGAGCCGTCGGGTTTTTTGCGAGACGCACGGCATTCAATACCGGGTCATTGGAATCAGCGACCTGAAGGGCTTTTCCTCAATTCCGGCCCCGAATCCGCCATCCGGGAGAAGGAAGGTTGTGGTCACCGGTTGCTTCGATTGGTTTCATTCCGGTCATATCCGCTTTTTTGAAGAGGCGTCCGCCTACGGGGACCTGTATGTGGTGGTCGGCAGTGACGGCAATCTGCGCCTTTTAAAAGGAGAAGGCCACCCTTTGTTCCCCCAGGAAGAGCGGCGCTATGTGGTCCAATCCGTCCGGTTCGTCACCCAAGCGCTTATCTCCACCGGCACGGGCTGGATGGACGCCGAACCGGAAATCGAACGGATTCGGCCGGATATTTATCTCGTCAACGAGGATGGGGACCAGCCCGAGAAAAAGGATTTCTGCGGGCAGCATGGATTGGAATACGTGGTCCTGAAAAGGGAGCCGAAATCCGGCTTGCCTCCCCGGCGAAGCACGGACCTGAGGGGTTTCTGATGGCAAGACGGGAGCCCGGGATGTATTTTGCCGTGATCATGGCGGGCGGAAGCGGGACGCGGTTATGGCCGATGAGCCGCCGCAACCGCCCCAAGCAATCGCTGAAGCTTCTTGGAGAGCGGACGCTTTTCCAGCAGGCTGTGGACCGCCTGAGCCCCGTCTTCCCGCCCGACCGGATCCTGGTTGTCACAAAATCGGATCATGTCCCCTTGTTGCAGCCTCAAACCCCCGATCTGCCCATGGAAAATTTCATCGTCGAGCCGCTGGGGCGGGGGACCGCTCCGGCTCTGGGCCTCGCGGCCGTTCACCTGCGGAAGCGCGATCCGGACGCCGTGATGGCCGTGCTGACCGCGGACCACTGCATCGCCGATATCCCCGCATTTCATAAAGTGCTGGCGGTCGCGCGAACCGCCGCGGAGGAAGGGTATCTGGTCACGCTTGGGATCCCGCCCACCTTCCCCGCCACGGGTTATGGGTACATCCAAAAAGGCGAAATCCTTTCGCGGGAATCGGACCAACCGGTTTATCGGGTGAAACGTTTCATTGAGAAACCGGAAGCCCAGGAGGCGGCGGAGATGGTCTCCGGCGGTGAGTTCTTCTGGAACAGCGGCATGTTCATCTGGCGGGCGAGCCGGCTGCTGGAGGAACTGCAACGGCAGATGCCCGGGTTCCATTCCCAATTGATGGAAGTCGAGGCTTCGATGCGGGATCCGCGGGAATACGCCGCGACCCTGGCGCGGGTTTGGCCGCAGGTGGGCGAACAAACCATCGATTACGGAGTCATGGAAGGCGCGCGCGATGCGGCGGTGATTCCCGCCCGGATCGGCTGGATAGACGTGGGAAGCTGGTCGAGCCTTTTCGACCTGATGCCGCGCGACCCGGCGGGAAACGTCCTGATCGGTCCCCACCAAACCGTGGATACGCACGATACGCTGGTGATGGGCGCCAAGCGCCTGATCGCCACCATCGGGGTGGACAACCTGGTGATCGTCGACACGGAAGATGCCCTGCTTGTGTGCAAGAAAGATCGTGTGCAGGATGTGAAACTCATCGTCAAGCAATTGGAGAAGGCAAAGGACACCGGATGGATCTAGGCGAACACCGTCGCCCGTTTCCGTAAGGTTTCCGAATGGAGTGTTTTCCCATGCCGCCTGATACATCATCGCCCGCCCGCGAGGGCATCCCGGGGGAACCCGTGGCCGAAGCCGCAGCCGTCGTGGAAATGCGGAATATCAGGAAAAACTTTGCCGCCGTACGGGCGTTGCGCGGGGTTGACCTGGTATTGCACCACAGCGAAATATTGGGGCTGGTGGGCGACAACGCCGCCGGTAAATCCACGCTGATGAAGGTTCTCAGCGGCGCCTACATCCCCGATGAAGGGGAGATCCTTATCGAAGGCCGGAAAGTCGAGATCAACAACCCCTTGCACGCGCGCCATCTGGGCATCGAGATGGTGTATCAGGACCTGGCCCTGATCAACCACCTGGACGTGTCCGCCAATGTTTTCCTGGGGCGGGAAAAAATGTCCGCCCGGCTGGGCCGGCTCGGTGTGGTGGACAAGCGTCACATGGAACAAGAGACGCGGCGCCTGCTCGAGCGTTTACGGATCGACATCGCCTCCGTGCGGCTGGATGTGGAGCGCCTGTCCGGCGGTCAGCGCCAATCGGTGGCCATCGCCCGCGCGACGGCGTTCAACGCCAAGGTCATCATCATGGACGAGCCCACGGCGGCCCTGAGCGTGGCGGCCATCGGCAAGGTGCTCGACCTGGTGCGGGCGCTCAAGGCGCAGGGCAGTTCGATCATCGTCATCAGCCACCGCCTGGAGGATATCTACCAGGTCTGCGACCGGATGGTGGTGCTGCGCCACGGGCGCAAAGTCTGCGACTATCCCGTCGCCGGCGACCTCCACGAATTCCACGAGCGGGTGGTGGCCTATATCGTCGGCGCCCGGAATGATTTTCCCGAGGCGGCCGACGGGCCCGACCAAAAATTCACCCAAGCGAGAGAGCAGCCATGAGCGAAAGGATTGCGAAACACATCAGCAAAGGGGCCGCCGAGATCCGGGAAGCGCCGGGACGATCCAGGAATACGCTGGACAGGTTTCTCACCTTCGCCGCGGTGATCGCGCTGTTCATCTTTTTTTCGTTCACGGCCAGGAATTTCTTCACCGTCCGGAGCGTCCTCAGCCTCGCCCTGCAGACCAGCGCGGTGACCATCATGGGCATCGGGGTGACCTTCGCGATCATCTCGGGCGGGGTGGATCTCTCCATCGGATCGGTCGTCGCCCTCTCCGGGACGGTCGCCGTGATGGCCGCGATGGCCGGAGTGCCGATTTGGATCAGCATGCTCATCGGCCTGCTCATCGGAGTGGTCTGCGGTTTCCTCAACGGGCTGATGATCACCCGCTTGAAGCTGCCGCCGTTCATCGCGACCCTCGGCATGATGATGGTCGCGCGCGGGGTCGCCCTTACGATCACGAACGCCAACGCGTATCCGGCGCCGGAAGCCTTCGGCGCCCTGGGGAACAACACCATCTTCGGAACCGGGCAGGATTTCCCCGGGATCCCCTACCCGGTGCTGATCATGATCGGGGTGGCCATCCTCTTTCACTTCCTCCTGAGCCAAACGCGGATCGGCCGGTACACCTACGCGGTGGGATCGAACGAGGAGGCGGCGCGGCTGGCCGGGATCAAGGTCGGCCAGGTCAAGATCGTCAGCTACGTCATCTGCGGGACGCTCGCGGCCCTGGTCGGCATCATCCTCGCCTCACGGATGGTCACCTCCCAGCCCAACAGCGCCATCGGCTACGAGATGAACGCCATCGCCGCCGCCGTCATCGGCGGCACGAGCTTCATGGGGGGTGTGGGGACGGTGGGAGGAACGGTGATCGGGTCGTTCATCATCGGGATTCTCACCGTCGGGCTCACGATGGCGGGAGCCAACTACTTCATGCAGCAGATCGTCATCGGCCTCGTCGTCATCGGCGCCGTGACGGTCGACCAGCTCCGGAGCCGCAAGTGAGAAACGGCTCCGCCCGCGCCGGCGCGTCGAGGCGCTTTCCGTTCGGGTAACCCGGTCCGCCTGGACCGAGCGTAAGCCAAGACAAAGGAGGAAGCTAATGAAGAAGATGCGTTTCATTTCGATCGGGCTGGCCGTCCTTTCCACGGTGTTGCTCAGCGCCTGCGGAGCCACCGGCGGAGCCAAGGCCAGCGAAGGCGGGGAGATTGCGGTCATCGTCAAGACCGGCAACTCCAGCTTCTGGCAGAACGTGCAGACCGGTGCCATCGATGCCCAGAACGAGCTGAAGGCGCAGACTCCGAAGCTCTCGGTCACCTTCCTCGGCCCCCAGTCCGAGAGCAACATCAACGAGGAGATCAACATCGTCGAGAGCGCCATTGACCGCGGCGTCAAGGCGATCGTCCTCGCCCCCTCGGACGTGACCGCCCTCGTCCCGGCGGTGAAGAAGGCCAAGGACGCCGGCATCCCCGTCGTCATCATCGACTCGCTGCTGACCGGTGACGACGTCGAACTACGCGTCCTTCCTCGCCACCGACAACAAGGCGGCGGGAGAAGCGTGCGCCAAGGCGCTGATCGACGGCGTGAAGGCCATGACCGGCAGCGACACCGGCAAGATCGCCGTCATGTCGTACGTCGCCGGCGTCGGTTCCGAGATCGGGCGCGTGGGCGGATTCAAGGACTACATCGCCGAAGAACTCGCAACTGGAGATCGTCACGACCCAGTACTCCAACGCGGACATGCCCACCGCGCTCAACCAGACCACGAACGTGCTGACCGCCAACCCCGACCTGGTCGGCATCTTCGGCGCCAACGAGCCGACCGCCATCGGCATGGGCCGCGCGATCGCGACAGGCGGGTCTCTCGGGCAAGATCGTGGCGATCGGCTTCGACGGCAACAGCGTCCTGGCAGAACTTCGTCAAGGACGGCACGCTGCAGGCCATCGCCGTGCAGAGCTCCTACAACATGGGCTACCTGGGCGTCAAGACCGCCTATGACGTCGCCTTCCTGGGCAAGAAGGTTGCGAAAACTTTGGACACCGGATTCCTGATGGTGACCAAGGACAACATCGATTCCAAGGAAGCCAAGAACGTGCTCTATTAAGTTCTCGTTCCGGGAGGAGAAAGAGCGATGCCCCCGCTTTCTCGAGGGGTGATCGGGCTGTTCCCTCCTTCCTGGGAGGAGCGGGTAGGACTGGAGCGCAATCGCTCCAGCCTACCCGCCCCCGGCCATCCGAGAAGTGGGAGCCAAGTCCGGACTTAGGGACTGGCTCCCACTTCTTCAGGGCTGGCCGAGTTGCGCGCACATATAGCGGCAGGCGGATAATTGCGATACAGTCAGGGGGTACAGGAATTGAAAATCCCCGGGCGGTTGCCGCCTGCGGCGGCAGCCGGCCGAAGCAACATCAACGCGATCGCCGCCGGATTTCTCTCCATCGGGCGGATCCGCATCCCACGAAAGGCGGTTTTTCCCCGCATGATCATCCAAGGCATTCTCAATCCGCAGGTCAATTCGCTGCTCTCCCGCGTGCGCCATACGAACTCGCTGGTGATCGCCGACCGGGGGTTCCCTTTCTGGCCGACGATCGAGACGATTGACCTTTCCCTGGTGGATGACATTCCAACCGTGCTGCAGGTGCTGGGCGCCATTCGCCAAAATTTCCACATCGGGCAGATCCACATGGCGCAGGAGTTCCTCGATCAAAACCAGCCGGAAGTGCGCGCGCGGTTCGCGCAATGCACCGCCGGCATCCCGTTAATCTATGAGCCGCATGCCGAATTCAAAAAACGAATTCCGCAAGCCATCGGATTGATCCGGACGGCGGACACGATACAGTACGCCAATATGATTCTTGTTTCGGCTTGAAGACCTATCCGGCATGCCGGCAGGTCTCGTCGGAGGCATGCTCGCCTCCCGTGCGGGTGGGGATATCGGGAGGTTCCGGCAGCATATTGCGAGCGAGGATCGGCTCGTTCATCGGCTCCACCATCCCGTTCGGCCCCGCGATGCCGCCCTCTACCTTCCCGCGCGGCTTAATGGTTTAATCCTCCTCGGCATCGCGACCGGGACCGGAGGCGGAACCGGGAGTAAGCTGCCCTGCAATGAAAAAGAGCGGCGCACCCGAAAAGCCCCGCCGGAATGACTCCCTTCGGATGCACCCATCCCACCTGGCAACGGATGGAAATATTTGACGCCAAGCGATGAACACGGACCTTATCGTTGGGATTGGATCCATTCTATCTGTCGGCAGGTTGTTTTTTCTTGACAGGGGCGGGCAAGCCAAATGACAGCCAATAAAAAGTCGCCGTACATCGCAACCCTCGCTGACTCCGAAGACGTGGATGTTTTTCGGCGCGATATCGTGTTGTCCATGACCGTGATCATGGGGTTCATCGGATGGCTGACGCTCTGGGCATCCCTGCATTTCCATCAAGCGGGATATTTTTTGGTGACCGCTTTCCTGCTGGGAGGCGCGCTCGGGAGCGCCAAACTAAGCTCTGTTCACCGGCGGGGGGCGCTGGTTTGCCTCATTCTGAGCCTCATGAGCGCCATTGTCTGCTGGAAGCTGTTTTTTCCGGACAGCCCGGCGCAGTATTTTTTTCCGCTGGTCGTGATTGTCTCCGGATTGCTGGAATTAAACTGGAGCGTCTTCCTGGTGGCCGCGCTGGCCAGCCTGATCGTGGCCGGCGTCGCCCGCCTGCAGGGCGCCGGCTGGCTGGATTATTCCGAAAGCCTCGTTCCGAATTTCCTCATCTATTTGACCGCCTTCGTCATTTGGTTGAGCGCGCGCCAGCTGGTTGCGGCCCTGGGTTGGATGCGCACCACGTACCTGCAGGCCCGGACGCTCCTGGAACAACTGCGCGACGAACGCGCGTCGCAGGCCCGCACGCTCAAGCAACTGGAGGACGCCTACCAACGCATTGAAAAAATGAATTATGCGCTGATCGAAGCCTGCAGCGCCGCCGAGGAGGCGCGCCGGCTCAAGACGGAGTTTGCCGCCAATATCAGCCACGAACTTCGCACACCCTTGAACATCATTATCGGCTTCAGCGAAACAATGGCCAATGCGCCGGAAACCTATGCGGGGGTCGGGTGGTCCCCCGTTCTGCGCGGCGATATCGAACAGATTTACCAAAGCAGCCGGCACCTGCTGTCGCTGATCGACGATATTCTCGATCTGACGGCGATGGATATGCGCCGGTTGGGGATGACCGTCGAGGAGACCGCCATCGAGCAGGTCATCGCGGAAGCCGTGGCGATGATGGAGGACCTCTTCCATGCCAAACGGTTGTATCTGCGGGTTCAGGCTGGCGCCGGGTCTGCCAAAGGTGCGGATCGACGCCACGCGGATTCGCCAGGTGCTGATTAATCTATTGACGAACGCCAGCCGGTTCACGATCACGGGCGGCGTGACCGTTACCGCGCAAATGAAAGGGCGTTCGGTGCAGGTGGCGGTGGCCGACACCGGCATCGGCATTGCGCCGCAAGATATCGCTAAAGTCTTCGATGAATTCGGCCAGGTGGACAGTTCCATCCGCCGCAAACACGAAGGCTCCGGTTTGGGGGTCCCGCTCAGCAAACGGCTGGTCGAACTGCACAACGGGCGGATGTGGTTGGAAAGCCAGCCGGGCCAGGGTTCGACGTTTTATTTCACGCTGCCGGTCGGCGGCGACAGGCAATCCGGACTGGAAAGAAGCGATTGGACCCAGGCGGCACCGCCGGGCCGCAAGACCATGCTCATGGTGGAACCGGACCAGATGCTGCTCAACACGGTGCGGCGCCACTTAAGCCAGTGCGAAGTGGTCCGGGTAAAGCGCACGGACAACCTGAAGGAATTGATCGAGCGTTACCGGCCCGCGGCTTTGATCATTGACCGCCAAGGAACGGAAAACAGCGAATTGGGTCTGAGTGTGCCGCCGGACCTGCCCGTCATCACCGTTCAGCTGCAGGGCCATTTGCTGGAGGCCCAATCGCTGGGCATCCGGGATTTCCTGCTTAAACCCGTTACCCGGGAGCGGTTGTTTGAAGCGATTGAGGGAATGGGCCAACCGGTGCGGAGCGTGCTGGTCGTGGACGAGGATCCGGCGTTGGTGGAATTGGTCAGCCGAATGTTGCAGGCCGGCGGCATCTTGCGCATTTCCAAAGCCTGGAGCGGCGGGGAGGCTTTGGATCAGATGCGGCGCGAGTCGGTGGATCTGGTGCTTTTGGATTGGAAGACCGGGGTCCCCGACTCGATGGTGCTCGACGAAATGCGGAGAAATCCCGACCTGGCGGACATCCCCGTGATCATGCTCGGGAGCGAATCCCCGACCGAGAAGATGTCCGCAGTAGGGCTGGATTTGAGGTTGCGCCGCACGGAAAAAGCATCGGTGTCGGAGGTGGTCAATTATTTGGAGACTTTGGTGGGAGCGTTGCCGATGCGGGGACTGGCGGATTTAGGAGACGTTCCACCTGCTCCAGCAACGCCAGCCGTTCCACCGGTTTCTTGAGATAGGCGTCCGCCCCGAGCGACAGCGCCAGCTCGGGTTCCTTGAGCACCGAACAGATGATGACGGGCGTGCGGGCCGTGTCCGGGTCTTCTTTCAAACTGCGTAATATCTGCCAGCCGTCCAGGTTGGGCATCATCACGTCCAATAGGATCACCGCCGGACGGCTTTCTTTTATCAGAGAGAGGATCTCCGATCCGCTGTTGGCCTTGATGATTTCATAGTGCTGGGGAGTCAGGTACCGCTCAAAAAGCTGCAGTATGGCCGGATTATCGTCGATCACCAGCACCCGGGTCTGGCCGCCCATCGGCAGGCGGATGTCCACCAGCCAATCCAGCTCCGGCCCCTCTTCCACCGATAAGACTCCACCTTGCCTGCGGATCAATAGGCGTGGCGGTTCCCAGTCGTTCTCCGCCGGACGAACGGAGCCGGCCGGGGCGCGCAGTCGGATATCCATGAAATCCCGCTGTGGAACAGCGGTCAGGGTTATGGGACCGGAAGTATGCTGCAAGAGCAGGCGCATGGTCATCAGCAGGGCCTGGCGGGCCATGGTGGTGTCCACAAGAACCGGAGCCAGCGAATTTGGCAGATTAATCTCCACGGCAGCCTGGCCCGGCGCCGATGCCGCTTTCAGCAAACCCAATGTGTCATCGACCAGCGTGCGGACTTCACAGGATTGCCGGGCAAGCTGCCACTGGTTCAACTCGCTTTCCAAATCCGGCGCGGGTGCGGCTGCTTCCGGTTCCGCGGAAGAAGCCGTCGGTCCGGCGCCATGGTTCGCCCGCAGAATCGATGCCAGCGCTTCCAGCCCCCTCTGGATTTCGCGCTGGAGTTGCCGGCGGCTTAGCCCTAATTCGCTTTCGACCTGCCCGACCGTCATTTCCTGCACGTACCGGTAGCGGAGCGCCAAATAGCTGCGCCATTCCGGCGACCGGGAAGGCATGCCCTGCGGCGGGCGCAGCATCTCGATGGATTCCTTTAACAAGCTCCGCAGTTTCTGGGCGTGCGTTGCGCGATTCGCCGTGTCCGCGCCCGTGAAATGCGGCAGGAGGGGATGCACTTCCAGATACGCCGTATCGTACAGGTGTTCTAGGGCGTCTTTGACGAGTTTTCGAAAATCAGCGGATTCCATAGGCATGGCGCGACTCTGGCGCGACTGTGGCGCAAAGGGAATTTAGAACTATATACCATGACACTAGGAAAAACAGCAATCCACCATGTTTTTTATGTCCACGGTGGATTCCAATAGGCGCACTGGAAAGTCCGTCGGTGAACACCTCATGTTCGCTCTTTTTTCGGCCAACGGACAAGCAAAAAGCGCGAGCCTATTAGGAGGTGTCGAACCAAAAAACGTATACACTATGCTCATTCCCGGTTCATAAGCTCTTTCAGCGCGTTCATCCTTAAGGAGGAAGAAAAATGCATAAGCGCATTTGGAAAATTGCGGGTCTGTTGGCCATAGCGGTGGTCGTCCTAGCCGCTTGCGGCCCGGCAGCCGGCCCGGTGGTCGTCACCCAGATCGTGGGCGGCACGCCGCAGGTGATCACGGTCACTTCCGCGCCGACCGAAAACCCGTACGATGAGACTGCCCCCATCACCGTTTGGATCGACCAGGATCGCCAGCCCTACATCGATGCCTACAAGAAGGCGAATCCGGATAAGGCCGCTCTCATCCAGGAGACCATTGTCGACCGCGAACAGTTCCCGGCCAAGGTGTTGCTCTTCAACAATACCGACCAGGGCTGGCCGGATGTGGTCTTCGGCGAACCGCGGTTTGCGGCTCGCGTGGCCGATGCGGCGCACAACTTCCCGCTCGACCTCAAACCGTGGATCTCCGCCGATATCCTGAACAACTACGACGGCATGGCCGGCTGCACCTTCGGCGACCAGATCTCTGCGTGCGCAACGACCTGGCCCAGTTCGTTCTGTACTACAACAAGCCGGTCATGGACCAGTTCGGATACGCCGTCCCCACGACGTTCGAAGAACTGCAGGCCCTCAGCGACAAGCTGGCGGCGGAACATCCCGGCTACTCGCTGGGCACCTTCGGCGACGGCTGGACCTTCCTCGCCTACTTCGATGCCAGCGGCTGCCCGTCCCACGAGCTGGTGGACGATAACACGATCAAGATCGACATGACCGATCCGCGCTGCGTCCGCGCCGCGAAGCTGATCGACCACATGATCGCGAACAAGACCATGTGGAACACCGATTTCTTCGACGCGACCTTTGTCACGCAGCAGAACGAAAACAAGGTCCTGATGGTCTCCATGGCCACGTGGGCCTGGGGCGTCTTCAACGGCACGTACTTCAAGACCCCCGATCATCAGCTGGGCGTCGCTGCTCCGCTCAAGTGGGCGGATCAGGATAAACCGATCACCTCGGCGATGGGCGGCGCGGGTTGGATGGTTTCACGCCACACCAAGAACCCCAAACTCGCCACCGAGCTGATCGTCTGGTTGACCACCAGTGAAGAACTGTGGGCGACCATCCCGAACTTCCCGGCCTACCGGCCGATCCAGTCCCTGTTCCAGACCCAGGTCTCCGGCAACGCCATCTTCGCCAACGACCCGTTCCCGATCATGCAGGCGGCGGCTGGCAATCTCGGACCTCTGGACAAATGGCCGCGCTTCGACCTGATCAGCTCGTTGACTCAGGTTGTAAAGGGCGCGTACCAGGACAAGGTGACGATCGAAGCGGCTCTGCCCAAGGTGTTGGATTTGTTCAAACCGCTGGCGGAAACCGAGGGCTACCTCGTCGTTACCAAGTAAGGAATCCGGGGATTCGTTAAGCCCCATCTCCTGTTCTTCTCCTTCTTTTTTGAGCCCCCTTCCCGCATCCAAGCGGCGGGAAGGGGGCCGAAGGAAGAACGGCCGGGCGGGCAGGCCTTTGTGTCCTTCCCGGCGTTTCGATAATATTGGTTACCAAAAATCGGGGGTTGAGCGGAAAGGAGTTTTTTGGCATGTCCAATCTGAACGCGAAAGCCGCTCCTCGAATTAATTTGAAATGGCGGCGAAGTCTGAGCGCCTATCTTTTTGTTTTGCCGTATGTTTTGTTCATGGTGGCCTTTGGTCTCGGACCGGGAATCTATGCGTTCCTGATCAGTTTTGCCGATTTTAAAAAAGGCGTTCCGCAATATTTTGCCGCGGGCCTGAAAAACTATATCATGGCTTTTAAAGACTACCGATTTGCCGGCACGATGGGCAACATCGCGGAGTTCCTCATTATTTCCGTGCCGTTGGGAATCGCCCTGGTGGTTGTGATCGCCCTGCTGCTGCACATGCGGCCCGGGCGGCTTTCCTCCGCTCTGCGAACGCTTTATTTCATCCCCGGCGCGGTGACGGGGCCGGCGCTCCTCTTGCTGGCCATCTTCATGTTTTCCCCGTTGATGAGTCCCTTCGGCTCCCTCCAGCGCGCGCTCGGCTTTGAAAGTTTTGATCTGCTGATTTCTCCGGCGCGGCTTCCCATCATCTTCACCATTATCGGGTTCTTCTCCGGCGCGGGCATGTGGATCGCCATTCAGTATGGCGCCTTGGAAAGCGTTTCCACCGAGGTCCTGGAAGCCGCCAAGATCGACGGCTGCAACGCCTGGCAGCAGGCTTTATACATAAAATTCCCGCTGATCCGGCCGTATGTCATTTACCAATTCATCCTGATTTTCGCCGGAAACGTTCAATTGTTCGTGGAGCCGCAGTTGATGGGCACCACCTGGATCAACGCCAATGTCCCCCAACAATGGTCGCCCAACCAGCTGGCGTACTCCTTTGCGTTTGATTTGGGCAATTTCGGCGCCGCCGCGGCGTTGTCGCTCCTGATGCTGGTGATCGGCCTGGGGGCCGCCTACTTCATCATCCGCTGGACGGGCTTCTTCGATATTAAATCCTAACGGCAACAAGACTCGTGCGGTAAAGGAGAATTACGCCATGTCTGAAACGACCCTCCCCATTGACAATCCAACCGTCTTGCAGCGGTTGAAAGTTTTTTCGCGACGGATATTCGGAGATATCGGATCCATCGGCTTCTTCCTCCGTCTGGCGGTACTGTTGGTTTTCGCCCTTTACTTCGGCCTGCCCCTCCTCTGGCTGCTGCTTGCGCCGTCCAAGGACCAATCGGCGATCATCACGCTCAATCCGCTGGCGTTTGGGTCGCTGAAAACGATTATCCAATCCTGGGAGAACGTAAACGCGTATGCCCACGGAGAGATCTGGGTGTGGTTCGGAAACTCGATCCTGTATGTGGCGTCGTCGCTGTTGGTCGGGATGGCGATCAGTATCCCGGCGGGGTATATCCTGGCCGTAGCCCGCTTTCCCGGCCGGATCTTGCTGCTCTGGCTCACGCTCATCTCCATGCTCCTGCCTTCCTCCGCGATGGTGCTGCCGTTGTTCCTGGAATTGAACCTGGTGCATCTGGTCAACACCGCGTGGTCGGTCATTCTGCCGGCGTGTTTTTTCCCGTTCGGCGTGTATTTGACGTACGTCTATTACAGCTCCAGCCTGCCGATCGACCTATTGGACGCGGCGCGGGTGGACGGCTGTTCGGAATGGTTGTTGTTCCGCCACATCGGCTTCCCGCTGGCCAAGCCCCTGCTCGGCCTGCTGGCGTTCATCAGCTTCAGCGCCAACTGGAACAACTTCTTCCTCCCCTATGTCATGCTGAACAACAATAAACTGTTCAACCTGCCCGTGGGCCTGGCATCGATGATCGCCAGCACCTCTGCCATCCGGCCCGGTTTTAATACCACCCCCGGAATGCTTAAATTCCAGCAGGCCGACGCGGCCATGGCCAGCCTGATCATGATCGTGCCCGTGGTGATCGTGTTCCTCCTCTCGCAGCGCTACGTCGTCGGCGGGGCGTTCACGGGCTCTGTCAAGGGTTGAGACACCCCGGTCCATCGTTCGGCATTGCCCCGGCAGGCGCTCCATGAGTCTTGACACCGGTCCGTACGATATCGTCTTCATCGGACACATGTGTTTCGATGAAGTGCTGCCCTACCGCGGTCCGCAGCGCGTCGCGCCCGGCAGCGCCGTGCTGTGCGGCGCTCTGGCGGCGGCCCGCGTGGGCGGCAACGTGGCGGTGGTCACCCGCCTGGCTCCGCAGGATCAATACATCCTGGGAGCCTTGTGGCAGAACAATGTCGCCGTGCGCGCCATCCCCTCCGCAGAAACCACCTACATGCGGGTGCTTCACTCAACTCCCAACGTGGATGAGCGTGAAATTTATCAACTGGCCAATGCCGGCTTCTTCTCCCTCGACGATCTGCCGCCGCTGGCCGCGCGCCGGGTGCATTTGGCCGGCGTGACGGATCAGGAATTTGAATTGGATTTTATCCGCGGGTTAAAAGAAAAGGGCTATCGTCTTTCGGCGGATATGCAGAGTTTCGTGCGGCAGGTGGAAGCGGATACGGGCCGGATCGAGCTTCGAGACGTGCCGGCCAAACAGGAGATCGTCCGTCAATTGGACATGGTCAAACTGGACGGGGTGGAAGCGAAAGTGCTGACCGGCACAGACGACCTGGAACAGGCGGCCCGGATCGTGGAAAGCTGGGGCTGCCCGGAAGTCGTCATCACCCGGTCCGACGGCGTGTTGGCGCTTGTCGGGGGAACGAGATATTACGAAAAGTTCACGAACCGGAATGTGGTGGGACGGACCGGGAGGGGCGATACCACCTTCGCGGCCTATCTGGTCCGCCGCCCGGACCACGACCCCGGCGAGTCACTCAAGTTCGCCGCGGCCCTGGTGTCCATCAAGATGGAGACTCCCGGTCCATTTGCTGGAACCCTGGACGAAGTGCTGGCCCGGATGCGGTAAAGGAGCGAGGAGCGGATCATGCATCTTCCCAAGACGCCTTTAAATTATTTTAAGGGAGATCCCTGGACCATCGAAGAAGAGGGGTTTGACCCCGCCTATCAGCGGGTTTCCGAATCCGTTTTCTCCGTGGCCAACGAGTTCATGGGCGTGCGCGGCTATTTCGAAGAAGGCTACAGCGGCGACCATCTGCTGGGCAGTTACTTCAATCATCTGTACGAGATGATGGACATCCGCCACGACCAGGTGTTCAAGGGCTTCGTCACCCAGGGCGCGGCGATGATCAACGCGGTCGACTGGCTCTATACGCGCCTGTGGGTGGACGGCGAACAGCTCGACCTGGCCAAGTCGAAATATTCGGGTTTCACCCGGCGGCTCGACATGCGCCGGGGGATCTTCACCCGCGAATTTACGTGGGAGACGGCGGGCGGCAAACAACTGCAAGTGAGCTTCGAGCGCTTCACGGACATGCAGTCCACCCGCATCGGCTGTCAGCGCATCATCGGTGAAACCGTTGAATTTCTCCGGCGAAGTAAAGTTCCGCTGCGGCCTGGATTTCAACACCCATTACGAAATCGGCGCCGGCTGGGACCAAACGGAGAAGGGCGGGGCTCCGCAGAGCGGGGAGATCATCAACTTCTGGACGTGCACCCGCAAAGGCGCGGTCGGCGACGGGTGGGCCATCCAGGCGCGGACCGCGCGCAGCGGGCACCAATTGTTCTCCAGCTTCCGGCTTCATTCGGAACAACCCTTGAGCCCCTCCCTCGTGCAAGAGGAAAAGTTCATCGGCGTGGATTTCGTCCTGGCGGTTCAACAGGACGTCGCCGCGTCGGTGGACAAAGTGGTGGTCAACGATTGGGCCAGAACATCGGACGTGGACGCGGTCTGGGCCCGCGGCTCGGAGTTGATGCCGGCGGCACGCCGGCGACCACGTTCGACAGCGCACTGGACGGAACACGCGGCCTTTTGGAAAAGAGTCTGGGACGTGCTCGACATCGAGATCGACGGCGACCCGGACGTGCTCCAGGGTTTGCGCTTCTCCAGCTTCCAGACCTATCAGTCGTACCACGGCGAGAACGCCGATCTCAACGCGCTGTGCAAAGGGTTGACCGGCGAGGTCTATTTCGGCTGGGTGTTCTGGGACAGCGAGATCTACTCCCATCGCCTGATGATGTTCATCGATCCGGCGGCTGCCAGGAACCTGCTGCTGTACCGATATCACCGCCTGCCGCAGGCGCTGGAGCGCGCCCGGCAACTGGATTGCGAGGGCGCGCGCTTTCCGTTTGCCACCATCACCGGCACGGAAGACAGCGGCACCTGGCAGCATGTCGACCTGGAGATCCACGCCGATATGGCCGTCGCCTACGCCATCTGGCATCACGACAAAATTCTGCCGGGACAAGGAATTCCTGTACCGCGAAGGCATCGAGATGCTGCTGCAGATTTGCCGGTTCCTGGCCAGCGCCGGCGGGTGGAGCCCGGTGCGACGGGCGATTTCGGCTTCTACGGCGTGATGGGCCCGGACGAGTTCCACATGATGGTCAATCACAACTGCTATACCAACGTCATGGGGAAGAAGGCGTTTGAATTCACGCTCGGCGTGCTGGCCGAGATGCAGCGGGAAGCGCCCGACCTGTACCGGCAGGCGGTGGCGAAAACGGAACTGAAACCGGAGCGAGCCCGAGCAGTGGAAGAGTATGGCCGAGAAGATGCGGATTCCCAAGGACGAGCGCACCGGGCGTTCTACGAGCAGCACGCCGGCTATTTCGATCTGCCGCATGTGGATCTCCAGCATTTCCCGCCGGATCAGATTCCGATCTACAAGCATTGGGCCTACATCAAAATCTTCCGGAACAATATCGTCAAGCAGCCCGATGTGCTGAATCTGATGTATTTCTTCAGCCAGGATTACACGCGGAAGAGAAGCGCGCGAACTATGAGTTCTATGAAGCCCGGACGATTCACGAGTCGTCGTTGTCGCCTTCCTTGCATGCAATTCTGGCGGCGGAGCTGGGGAAGCTGGAGGAAGCCTACACCTTCTTCTCCTACGGCGCGCGGATGGACCTGGACAACTACAACCGCAACACCGACCAGGGCCTGCATGTGACCTCCGCGGCGGGAGTGTGGGCCAGCATGATCTTCGGCTTTGGCGGCATGCGCACCGACGGCGATGTGCTGGGCTTCAGGCCCGCGCTTCCGGCCCGGTGGAAATCCTACCGCTTCCGGGTGTGCTATCAAGGCGCACTCCTCGAAGTACGGATGGACGGCAAGGGGGCGGAATTCCGGGTTGTGAGCGGCCCGGCGGTAACGGTCCGGGTGTATGGGAAGAAATACGTGCTGGATGCCCGGCGGATCGTTATCCCCCCGCAGCCGATTTCTTAAGGGTGGCATAACCCGAAACTTAAACCCATTAAGGAGCAATCCCATGAACACCGCCAAGAATAATTCAGCCCTCGATGTATTGCGGAAGGATGACCTGATCGTCATCGCCGGAGCCGGCGGATTTATAGCCGGGGCGTTGACGCACTACTTTCACGATCAAGGGTTCACCCGCATCCGCGCCATAGACCGGAAGCCCCTGCCGCACTGGTATCAGCGCGTGCCCGGAGTGGAATGCCTGTCCATGGATCTGAGCGAGAAGGCGAACTGCGTCCGCGCCGTGGAAGGCGCTGTGGAGGTCTTCAATCTGGCGGCGGACATGGGCGGAATGGGGTTTATCGAGCACTTCCGGGTGGAATGCCTGCGCAGCATCCTGGTGAATACGCATCTGCTGGAAGCGGCCTATCGCGCGGGCGTGCGGCGGTATTTCTTCTCCTCTTCGGCTTGCGCCTATAACATAAATTTGCAGCAAGACCCGCACGTGCGCGCCTTGAAGGAGTCGGACGCCTATCCGGCCATGGCGGAGCGGGGCTACGGCTGGGAAAAGCTGATGTCGGAAATGTTCTGCCAGGAATACACGGCCGAGCGCGGGCTGGAAACGCACATCGCGCGATTCCACAACGTCTACGGTCCGCTGGGCACCTGGGACGGCGGGCGCGAGAAAGCGCCGGCGGCCATCTGCCGGAAGGTGATCGAGGCGAAGGAAGCCGGGAAGCATGAAATTGTCATCTGGGGGGATGGGACGCAAACGCGGAGTTTCATGTACATCGACGATTGCGTTCTGGGGATCGACATGATCATGCATTGCGACCGCCTGATCGCGACGCCGATCAATCTCGGCTCCAACGAGTTGGTGTCGGTAAATGAGCTGGTGAGCTTGGCGGAGGAAATCGGCGGCGTCAAACTGGAGCGCCAATACGACCTGACAGCGCCGCGCGGGGTGGCCGGGCGGAACAGCGACAACACGTTTATCAAGCAGGTGCTGAACTGGGAGCCCACCACGCCGTTCCGCGACGGGCTCCGGAAAACGTACGCCTGGATCGAGACGCAATTCCAGGATCGCAAGGCGGGCCGGCATACCGTCCAGGAAGTGTATTAGTTCTTTCCCGTCAAAGGGGAATCCATTTGGGTTTGCGCCAGGATGGCCTCATGACCAAATCGCATGTGATCGAAATCTCGGACGTCATCAGTAAAATTCCCTATCGCATGGCTTTCGCCGGAGGGTGGATTGATCAGCCTTTCATCTCCCGGCTCAATCCGGACCCGCCGGGTTCGATGGTGGTGGTGGCGCTCGAACCCACCAGCCGCTACCTGGATCGGTGCGGGATGGCCACGAGCACCCGCGATGTGGCGAAGCGGCTGTGGAACGGCGTTCTCCCCGACCGCGATCCGGCGCAATTGATGCGCGAGTTATACGCGGAGGAGAACAAGGATAAAACGGAACCGTCCGGCTCGCAGGATATGGCGGGCATTGTATACCCCGGCATCAACCGGTTGGATTACGATCATGCGTATGAGGGCGGGTATTTTCCAGCCCATGTCGAATCCTGCAACGACCCCCGGATCGGAAGTTGGTTGGAAGACGTGATCTACATGGCGCCGGTTACGCAGCGGCCGCCCGGATATTCGCCGCTGGGTGAAAAGCATCTGGATCCGGAATGGATCGCGCGCCTGGGCCGGTCCGGCCGGGATTGTTTCGAAGCGATCCTCGCCCGCGACATCAACGCGCTGGGGGCGTCGATGAACGCATGCATGGCATGCTGGGAAAAAATCCTTCCCGATACGGTCCGGCATCCGTCGATCACCCTGGACCTGACGGCGCTCCTGGAGTATTACCAAAACCGGTATGCGGGCGCGATGTATTCCGGCTGCGGCGGCGGATACTTATATGTGGTCTCGGCGGAACCGGTGCCGGGCGCGTTTCAGGTAAAAGTAAAAATCAACGGCTGAAGGATGGAATTATATTGCGAAGGCCATGGGATCGGGCGGTTTTGACGATCTGAAGTCCTCGGATTATTGTCTCCTGGAAGAAGCCGCCTAGCGGGTGTTCCTATGGTCCGATGAACTGGCGTACAACCTGGGCGGGGTTTCGGGTTTCCGCGTTATCGATTTCGCACGACCTCCCCGAGGCAGCGCCATTCATGCGATTCCGAGGGGATCCTCCGACGCCTGATTCGCCGTGAGAAAGACCGCCACAAAGAGCTCAAAGGGCACAAAGTATTCCGAGAAATTGCCTTTGTGCTCTAGGTGTTCTTTTCGGCTGACCTTGCCTTCCCCAACCACGGATAACGTACATGTTCCAGCGTGCCGTCGACCGCCTCGCGCCGCTCTTTCCGCATGAATTAATTTGCACGGTCACTCGGAAGGATCCGGAAGACATTATGGCGGTTTCAACGGCCGACCACTATATCACCGGCACGGAGCAATTCCTCCGGGTGTTGGAGACCGCCAATGCGGCGGCCAACGGTTTTCCGAGTGGAACGTTTCACCGAAAAAGCCGGCCCTGGACAAGGTCCGGCAGATGGTGGCAAGCGGGGGCGCGACGGCGAATCCCGACCAAACCGACTTATTTTGCCGGGTTAATAATCATATTTACTGGGAAACCTGGACTTGGATTCTGCCGGAAAATCGTCCATTCGAGCAGTATGTATCAGGGGATGGTATATAACTCCTCTTGACAGGCGTTTTGATCAATATATAATACGTATTAGTAATACGTATGACTAAAATAAAAAGATACCCGACCATGAAGGATGTCGCCAAGTTGTCCGGAGTCTCCCAGACAACCGTCTCCTTAATTATCAATAAAGCGCCCAAAGCGAATATTTCAGAGAAAACAAAACAAGCGGTTCGCAAGGCGATAAAACAATTGGGGTACCGCCCGAATGTGATTGCGCAAAACCTTCGAACCCGCCAGTCGCATGTGATTGGGTTGATTACCGATGAAATTTCCATCACGCCGTTTGCCGGAAAAATGATTATGGGTGTGCTTGACGCATTGCGTGAGAACGGAAAATTGCTCATGATGATGAATTCCGGGGGGGAAGACGAATTGGAAATCGAGCAGATCGAGGCGCTTCTGAGCCGGCAGATTGAGGGAATCATATATGCCACCATGCGGCACAAGGTAATCCGTGCCCCGATATTACTTCAGGAAATCCCGTGCGTCTTATTAAACTGCCGGGATACCGGCAAGTTGTGTTATTCCATCATTCCAGATGATTTCATGGGCGGATTTAAAGCAACAGAAGAGCTGATAAAAAGGGGGTATTCCTGCGTTGGAATGATCAATTCAGCGGAACATGTACCTGCCACCGAGTTGCGCGAGCAGGGGTTCCGCAAAGCGCTATCCGATCATGGGAAGCCGTTTGAGGCCGATAGAATTTACTATGGCGAAGACGGAAATGCAAAAACCGGATACGATGGCGCAAAGCAACTCATGGCAATCCACCCGGAAATGGATGCATTGTTTTGCTTCAATGACCGGGTGGCGATGGGGGCCTATGATGCGGCCCGGCAATTGAATCGAAAAATCCCTCAACAGCTGGGGATTATCGGATTTGATGACTTTACCGTCATTTCGGAAAGTGTTCATCCTCCGCTCACGACAATGCAATTGCCCCACTATGAAATGGGAATGAAGGCGGGGCGGCAATTGGTAAAGATGATCCAGCAACCGCGATGGAAACCCGCATCAAGGATTTTGAAAGTTCCCATCCCGCTTGTTCTACGGGAATCCGCATAAGGAGGGAATTTCAAGGAGGAATTATGCATTATTGGCCAAAAAAGCTTGGGGTAGCTCGTTAGCCGCGAGCTACCCCAGGGATAGAGCCCACTGATCAGCCGGCATCTATCAGGAAAAATTATACCAGAAGAGCATTGGAATCCCTTTGGTGATTTTTCTTGATTGATCTCCTCAAGTGATTCTGGCCCTATCCCCTTTGGCGGCAAGTCTATTTCATTTTCAATTTTCCCGTCGCAACATTCAATTTTTACAGAGGAGAAGGACATGGCTCATCAAAAGAAAAATCTTGTATTAGTCGGCGTGTTGGCCGGTATTTCCATGCTCTTTAGCGCCTGCGGTCCTGCCGCAACGGTTGCCCCCGCAACACAGGCTCCCACGAAAGCGGCCGCCGACACAGCGGTTTCCAACGCGGCGCCGACGGAGACCTCGGCACCCAAGCTCCCGGACTGCGGAACGGATCCCATCGTGATGAAAGCGGTCTTCGAGACCGGCTGGGATATGCCCAATCAGCTTGCCGCTGAGTTCACGAAGCAGTTCCCGAACGTCACCTGGGACATCACCATGGAACAGTTCGCGAATCTCATCACCACGACCCCGCTGCTTCTCGCAAGCGACAACCCGCCCGATCTGATCCGGCTGCCGACGATGACCTCGTTCGCGCAGGACGGCCTCCTGTTTGACATGGACACATACGCGACGGCATTCGGCTGGGATAAATGGCCGGTGCCGCAGCTGAACCAGAACCGGTTGGATGCAAACTGGGTCCGCGGTTCCGGCACTCTGTACGCCATGGGTCTCAACTACAGCATGACCGGCATTTTCTACAACAAGACGCTCGCCGCCCAGATCGGCATGACCGAGGCACCCAAGACGGTTGCCGAGCTCGAGGATCTTTTCGCCAAGGCCAAAGCGGCCGGGCTTCAACCGATCATGGAGTGGGGCAGCGCCAAGAGCGGCATGGGGCTTGCATTCCCGCTCCAGAACCTGATGGCCGCCTACGGCGCGGTCGAACCGATCAACGACTGGATCTTCCAGAAGGTAGGCGCGACGATCGATACGCCGACGAACCTGACAGCGGCGCAGCATCTTCAGGACTGGATCGAGAAGGGCTACTTCCCGTCCGACATCAACGCCATCGAATACACTGACGCCGCCGACCGGTTCGGGAAGGGCGAGGGTGTCTTCACCTTCAACGGCGACTGGCAGAACGGCGGCTACGATACGGCCATGTCCGGCAACGTCGGGTTCTTCCTGATGCCGCCCGCTGTGGCCGGCGGAGGGTATGCCGCCATGTCCGCTCCGCTGACCTACGGCATCGCCGCCAAGGCCAAGCACGCGGATTGCGCCGCGTTCTTCTTCAACTGGGCCGGCACGAATGACACGGCCCGACAGATCAACGTCGATGGAATGGGATCGAACCCCGGCGGGCCGGCGGATGCCAAGATTCCGACCGTTAAAGCCGGCTCGGTCACCGTCGACACGCTTGCCGCAGGCCCTAAGTTAAGCGGCGCGATGGACTTCATCGCCAATGCGACGAGCTCGATCTTCGCCCAGGGCTGGACACCCGAGCTCCAGAAGATGGTCGGCGGCAAGCAGGACGCTGCCGGGCTTCTCAAAGCCGTCCAGGAAGAGTATCTGCGGGAACTGGCTCAGTAGATAGATGGATGAGGGCCGCGTGATGACGATGCCTACGCCTTCCAACTCCACAGTGACATCCGGCATGACGTCAGACAACCGTCACCCCGCGGCCGAAACCTCCCGGCGGGTCTTCCGACCCAGGAAGATCCGCCGGGAGGAAGTTGTCGGCTGGTTGTTCGTCCTGCCCGCGCTGCTCATGTACGTGGTCTTCGTGCTCGTGCCGGTAATATCGACCGTCCAATATTCGTTCTTCAAATGGAACGGCGTCAGTCCGGCAACCTGGGTCGGATTGAAGAATTACGTGGATATCTTCAGGGTGCCCAACCTGATCGGGACGGTCATTAACGCGTTCTGGCTGGTCGTGTGGTTCAGCGTAATTCCGGTGGGCCTCGGTCTCGTCGTCGCGAGCGTAATCCACCGCGTGGCGACCGGGCGGCTCGGAGAGATAGCCCGGACCGTTCTCTTTCTGCCACAGGTCATACCGCTCGTCGCGGCCGGCATCATCTGGGGCTGGCTGCTGGCCCTCCCGGGTTTGATCAACCAGAGCCTCAAGGCCTTCGGGTTCGGCGCGCTCACCCGTGCCTGGCTGGGCGACTTCGACACGGCGCTCCCGGCCGTCGGCATGGTCGGAATCTGGGTGCTGCTGGGATTCTGCATCGTCCTGCTGTTGACCGGGATGTCGAAGGTTGACCCGGCCCTCTATGAGTCCGCGAGGATCGACGGCGCCGGCTGGTTCACAGAGTTCGTCGCGGTCACCGTCCCGCTTCTCCGGTACGAGATCGGCGTGTGCCTGACCGTCACGGTGGTCGCCGCGCTCGCCGCGTTTGACATCATCTGGGTCACGACGGCCGGCGGGCCCGGCAGCTCGACGTCGGTCCCCGGGGTCCAGATCTACATCCTCGGGTTCACCCAGCGGGCTATCGGCCCGGCGTCTGCCCTGGCCGTCATGCTCATAGCCCTCGTCGTCCTGGTCATCATCCCGATCCAGTATCTAACCAAGGAGATAAAACAATGAAGGTCGCTCGCGGCGAACTCTGGGCGGGCCGGACCCTCCTCCTGGTGTTGATGGCATTTACGATCCTGCCCTTCATCAGCATCTTCATGACCGCGCTGCATCCGTCGGGGACCGTGCCCAACGGGCTCGAATGGCCCGCGGATCCGCAATGGATCAACTTCGTGACGGCGTGGAACCAGGCGGAAATGCCCAAGCTCCTCGCGTCGAGCCTGTTCATTGTCCTGGCTGTCGTGCCCGCCTCCCTTGTCCTCTCGACGATGGCCGGGTACGCCATCGGCCTCCTGAAGATCCCCGGCTCGCGCGTGCTCCTCTTCCTGTTTGTATTCGGGTTGACGATCCCGTTCGCGGGGCTCATCATCCCGATCTACTTCCTGGAGCGGGCGATGAGGATTTACAACACCCGGCTGGCGATCGTGCTGCCGCTGATCGCCTTGTACATGCCCTTTGCCGTCTTCTGGATGCGCGCCCACTTCGTCAACATGCCGGCCGAGATCTCGGAGGCGGCCCGCGTCGATGGCGCGACCGCCTGGGACCTGTTCTGGCAGATTCACGTCCCGCTCGCGCGGCCGCCGATCATATCGCTCGGGATCCTCATGGCCATCTGGACGTGGAACCAGTTTCTGCTTTGCTTGGTGCTCGTCGAAGACCCGACCCAGCGGACGATGGCCGGCGCGCTGGGAGCGTTCCAGGGCCATTACGCGAACGACGTCCCCCTGTTATGCGCCGGCACGATTCTGATCCTGGTACCCACCCTCGTCGTCTTCATCCTGTTCCAGCGCCAGATCATCACGGCGCTGCTCCAAGGCGCGGTCAAGGGTTGAGCCGCGGAGCCCGGAGTAGGCAAAATTATTTGAAGCCGCCAATCCCGGCATCGTGGCTTATTCCGTGGCGGAACAAAGGGATGATTCAATGAAAAACGAGGTGCAGTTTATCACCTACGCGAATCGATTGGGCGGTGCAACTCTGCCGGATTTGAAAAAAACGTTATCGGAGCCCATGAAGGGATTGTTTTCCTGCGTTCACATCCTTCCCTTTTTCTTCCCGATCGATGGAGCCGATGCGGGCTTTGATCCCATCGATCCTGGGCGGGTCGATCCCAACTTGGGGGCCCGGAACGATATTCGCAGACTCAGCCGCGAGGTGGATATCACCGCCGATCGGATCGCTGTTTACATTTCTAATTGGAGATTGCAGCCACGGCGTTTACCACAAGATGCCTGGGAAATGCCATGGATGCCTGGGCGCTGATGGCCGCATGGATAAGAAATATATTTCTTTTGTACGAATGGATGAGTCAATATGAAAGGCGATGTCCTCCTCCTGCAAGAATATCATCGACGAGCCGCAGGCGAAATTGTCCTGCACATTATCGATAAAATCAGAAGTAAAAACACAAGATACATAATCACTGTCGCGGGAGAATCCGGCAGCGGCAAGTCGGAAACCGGTCAGGCTATTGCAGATGAATTGGACGCATACGGAATTAAATCTGTCATCCTGGGACAGGATGATTATTTTTATCTTCCCCCCAAATCAAACGATAAAAAAAGACGGGACGATCCGGAATGGCTTGGGCCTCATATAGAGGTCAACCTGGATGGTATGGAACAAAATCTGGTCAACGCCATTCAGGGGAAAAACGAAATATCCAAACCACTGGTTGATTATGATTCAAATTGTATTGAAGAAGAAGCCATAAGTTTGGCGGGGATTAAAGTTTTGATCGCAGAAGGAACGTACACCTCTCTGCTTAAGCATGTGGATGCCAGGGTGTTCATTACCAGAACACGGGTAGACACCCAGGAAGACCGCCGGAAAAGAAATCGGGGCGATGAAGCGAGGGATCCGTTTATAGAGCAGGTGTTGGTGATTGAGCACAAAATCATTGCCGGTCACAAACAGTTGGCGGATTTTGTAATCCTGAAGAACTATAATGTAATAAAGGTTGATTAATGGGCATTGAAAGGAAAGTTAACAATCAAGTTCAGCTGATTACTTATCCTGATTCATTGGGGGGCGATTTAAAATCCCTTAATGATGTTTTGGAAACATATTTCCCCGATCTCTTTACAGGCGGAATCCATATTCTGCCGCCATTTCCATCTTCCGGTGACCGGGGTTTTGCGCCCCTGACCTATTTGGAGATCGAACCGAAATTCGGCACCTGGGAAGATATCCGGCGGATCGGCGAAAAGCGCGATATCCTGCTTGACTTGATGGTCAATCATATTTCCGCAAAATCGGCTTATTTTCTGGATTTTCTAAAAAAAGGGCGCAAGTCTGAGTATGCGGATTTGTTCATCACCGTGGACAAGATCTGGCCGGACGGCAATCCGCCGCAGGAGGAAATTGAAAAAATTTTCCTGCGTCGGAAGGAACCGTTTTCCGACTTCATTATTGAAGAGACAGGTAAAGCGGAGAGAATTTGGACGACCTTTGGGAAAGTGACACCTTCCGATCAGATTGATATGGACATGAATTCAGGGATAGCCCGCCGGCTTCTGATTGAAATCATCACCCTTTTCAGCCAGAACAAGGTCAAAATCGTCCGGCTGGATGCCGTGGGTTATGTAATCAAAAAGCGGGAAACGGCATGTTTTTTTGTGGAGCCGGAAATTTATAAGTTTTTGGGATCCCTCTCGGAATTGGCCGGTTCCCTTGGAATTACTTTGCTTCCTGAAGTCCATACGGATTTCACAACGCAATTCAAACTGGCTGACAAAGGATATTGGATCTATGACTTCATCCTGCCCTATTCCGTTCTTGATGCGCTTTTAAATAAATCGGGCGAAAGGTTGAAGGAGTACCTAAAAAAACGTCCGCACCGGCAATTTACCATGCTGGATTGCCATGATGGTTTGCCGATCAAGCCGGATTTAAATGGTCTTTATAAAAGTGAGGATGCCCGCAAATTGGTTGATATTTGTCTTGAGAGAGGCGCTAATCTTAGCCTGATATTTTCCCCGAAACATAAGGATCCAGACGGTTTTGATGTGCATCAAATCCGCGGCACTTTCTATTCCATGCTGGGTTGTGATGACGATGCGTACTTGGCGGCCAGGGCTATTCAATTCTTCACACCCGGCATACCACAAGTTTACTATGTCGGATTGCTTGCCGGAAAAAACGATCAGGCTGCTGTGGAACGATCCGGCGAAGGCCGCGATATCAACCGTCATAATTATTCAATAAATGAAGTGGGGGAGGAAATCCAGCGTCCTGTCGTAAAGCGTCTGATCAGCCTGATCAAATTCCGAAATGAGTATGACGCCTTCAACGGAGAATTTCAAGTTCAAGAATCAGAAGATTGGCTTTTGAAATTATCATGGAAAAAAGGTCAAAAGCAATGTTGGTTGATTGTGGATTTGAAAAAAAGCAAAGCCACTATTCAATATTTGGATGATGCCGGAAATAAATTGGAGAATTACCCATGCTGCCGCCAAGCATGAACATGAGCTTGTGCTCCGGTGGAATCAACCAAAGGGATGGGCGGAACTCTTTGCCGATTTATCCACCGGGCAGTTTACGATTGCGTTTACCCAGGAAGGCCAATTGAAAACCATCACCACGAAAATGCTCCTGTCAGAGGGTCTTTCCATTATGGAATGAGGCATGGGAAAAAAGCCGCCCATCCCGGAAGCGGCAGGGTTTTGGGGATGGGGTGGGGCATGGTTAAACATATTGGGGGTACCTATTGATAATAATTAAAAAGGAACTCGATCAGGGCATTGAACTCCTGATCGGGCACAATATT
Organism: uncultured Chloroflexia bacterium; assembly: GCA_963724345.1. Lineage (GTDB taxonomy): Bacteria > Chloroflexota > Anaerolineae > Anaerolineales > RBG-16-64-43 > JAFGKK01. Next base: position 502,725 of record CAVRUI010000003.1, read on the forward strand.
GAAGGACCAGGCTTACTCTTGTGGAGCCTGCTCTTTCCCTTTCTCCTTTTTTGTGTGTTGTTTTGAATAACCATTCGCCCGTGTGCACCGCGGGCGAATGGTTATTTAAATGGGAGGGAAAAATGAGAAAGGTCGCAAACATTGCCTGTGCAAGGTGCCCGGCATGGCGGGCGCTCAAGGACTTAGCCGGAGAACGGTCGGCAGTAAGCGTCCTGCTCGCATTTGGTATCCGGAAAGCCGACCTTCCCCATTAGCGACGAAATATATTCCGTGGAGGGAAACCGGCGCGGCGGAGTTGAGGCGGACGCGGCGGATAGGGGCGGTTTCCGTTATTGGCTTTTGCTCCTCTCGCACAGGGCATTCCAAAGGGCTTCCGCCTGCGCCGCAAGCGTGACCTCGGACCCTCCCGTCGGCCGTACGATCATCAGCCGGCCTTGCGGCCGATAGAGGTACAACACGATGCTCCCAAGATCGAAGAATTGTTGTTGGTCGGCGAACTCGGTGGAGTTGGAAAGCTGGAGATACCGGCGGGGGTTGGGGTTGTTGAGCTCGGCCCAGATTTCCCTGGCCGCGTTCCCCTTGACGTTGAGTTTCTGGCCGTTCCCGCCGTCGACTGTGAGAAACGACAACTCCGGCCGATTGGGGTACGTGACCAGGTTATAGACATAGCCTGTTTCCGCGTCGAGCATGTTCGCGATATCCTGGGGCCGCATGGGGTCGGCCGGCGAAACGGGGCTTTTCAGGAACCGCGTGGGATCGATCGGAATGACCATTTTTGCCGCCTCCAGAGAAGGATGGAACAACCGCGACCTGTATTTGACAGCCTCTATTGTACATCGTTGGAACCTTCGAGAGATAATGTTGGACCGACAGGATGACGGCCTTCTCCACAACCCGGCCAAGTTGGGGTGCCATCGCTGTACATCGTCACCGTAAAATCCCCTTTTATACTTCCAGCATCTGGACAGCTTCCATCCAGAGTTGTATATAAATTGAAGTATTAATCCCACCGCGACGACGGCAGCGGGCTGGCTGACCTTACGTTGGGAAATGGGACGAATCCAAAACAGTCGCTGGACGGTTCGAAAATAGCTTTTAATAATGTAGATAAAGCATCAATAGATTTATTCGATCCGGATGGCGGAAATTAAAAACAAATAACGGACTATCCGGCGGATTTCCAAGAGCATCAGAAGGGAAAAATGGATTGGTCCGACAATTCCCCTCCAGTCGTTGGATAATCAGCATGAACAGTGACGGAAGCCAGTCTCAAGTTATGACAAAACTCCTTCCCCCTCCTTAGGAAAGCTGTTGCGTATGGTCTTCGGATGGCACGGATCCTGACCCCATTACCTCTTTACAAGACCCAGTTTTTCGAGGTGTTGTGCCAGTTGCGCGGCTACGGCGCTGACGATTTCGATTTCCTGCGCCGTCCAGTCCGCTTCGTTTCCGCCGCCCTGAATTGTCCCGATCATTTTCCCGGAAACCACCAGGGGCACAAACATGGTTTTTTCGCGCAGGGGCAGGGGTGTTTTCTCCAAGGAAGTCACCTCCCCTTGGTCGTATGTAAAACCCGTCTTCTGCCCGCGGTCGAAATCATTTATAAAATCCTCCCGGCCGCGATCGGGTGACGCGGCAACCGGCGGGGAAACCGATTCGGGAAGGGTATCCTCCACCCCCACGGTCAGATCTTCCGACGGGGTCCCGGGAGCCGGCGTCTTCCCAGCGGCCCGCAACGGGGAATCCGGAGCGGCCGGTTGGCCTTTGGAAAAGAGCGCTTCAATCCGTTTGTACTTGCGGCTTCTTTGAGACATAAGAGGACAACTCCTCGGCCAACTGACGATACTGGCCCGCGCCGCGGCTTTGCGGGGCGTGGATCGTAATGGGGAGCCCGGCGGCCTGGGCTTCCCGCAATTTCGTGTCGAAGCCGATCACGGTGCTTAATAACCCTTCCTGGAAATATTCCCGCAGTTGTTCCAGCATGTTGGCGTGGAACTTTCCGCGCCCGTCGAACATGGTGACCAGCAGGCGGTAGGCGAGCGGCGGGTTGGTCCGGTCGCGTATGACGCTGACCAGTTCGAACATATCCGTCAGCGCCTGGATGGAATAGTACTCGCATTGGGTGGGAACGATCAGCAGATCCGCCGCCGTCAGGGCGTTGATGGTCAGCGGTCCGACGGATGGCGGGCAGTCAAGCCACACGACCGCATACTCCTTCAAAGCGCGTCCCTCTAAAGCCCGGCGCAGGAGAAACTCATAGTCCGGCATCTGGTATAACCGGCGGCCGATATCGAGCATCGAAGGGTTCGACGGGATGATATCCAGTCCCGGCAGATTGGATTCCATCACCGCCTGGGACGGGGCGACCTCGCCCGTCAGCACCTCGGCGATGGAGAATGGGACCTTGTCCGGTTCCAACCCGCTGTTGAAGGTCAGGTTGGCCTGCGGGTCGAGATCGACCATCAGCGTCCGGACACCCCGCTCCACAAAACAAGCGCCCAGGGCCAGGGCGGTTGTGGTTTTGCCCACCCCGCCTTTTTGATGACAGATCGCAATCACATACGGCATTTCAAATCCTCTTACCCTGCCGGCTGCGCTTGAATTTCTACCTATCGTCGCCCGGGTTGGATTCCGCTTCCGCCGGACCGGCTGACGCGGATGCCGATAGCACGACGCGCATCTCCCTGGAACCAAGTGCGCATCCAAGTTCGCGTACCGTAACTTGCAGGGCGTTTTCGACCGTTGCGGTTTCGCGGATCTTCCGGCCGATGGAGGCGATCAGGGCTTCCCGCTCGACCTGCTGCTGGACCCGGGTATGCGAACGGGCGGAGCGTACCGCGACGGCCACTTGGTTGGCGATCGATTGCAACAGGTCGACATCCGCTTGGGTCATTCCATTTACCAGGCAATGCTGCACATCCAGAACGCCCAGCACCTGATCTCCCGCTGCAATCGGCACGGCGAGCTTCGGACCTCGTCTTGGGCAGCAAAGGGTTCGGCAGTCCGTCGGGGTCCTGCGAGGTGTCGCCAACCAGGACCGGCGTATTGGATTCCGCGGCGCGTCCCACCGGACCTTTCCCCTTGGGGATATTGTTCCCGTCGGCCGGTAAAATCTGGCCGGCTTCCCCGGTGCCGCCGGCCATGATCAGGTTTTCACCGGTTTTATCGTAGAAAAAAATCTGCACGTGATAGCCATTGAAGGCATTCTTAACCAGTCCTGTGACCTCCGCCGTCAGCTGCTTTTCGTCCAGTATGGCGGAGAGGCGGCTGACCTTGCTGAATGTGGCCAGAGCCCTCGTGCGGTCCGATACGCGGTGTTCCAGTGTGCCGATCCGGTCACGCAATTGCCTGACCATGCTGTTGAAAGTGCCGGCCAATACGCCGATCTCATCATCGGAAGTGATCAGAGCCTGCGAGGTCAGGTCGCCGGCGTCGATCGCTCCGGCGGTCTCGGTGAGAGCCTGGATAGGCTGGACAATCCGGCGCGCGAATAGAAAGCCCAACGCTCCGGCGATGCCCGCCATCACAACGGCCAGGATCAGCATGAGGATCACCAGGTAGACGGCCGGAGCCATTCCCCCGGTGAGAGCCTGCTGCTGCATCGAGGGATAGCTCCAGGCCAGGATAACCCCGATCACAAACAGGGGTCCAATAGCCATGGCGATGAAAACAAGGATTATTCGCCCACGAATACTATGACCCATCGTATACACCTTTCTACGACACAGTGCTCTTCGCCAAGCATGATCCCGGCCCAAGGCGGGCTGGAGTGTCGTTCAGCGCGGCCAACTCTTCCATTGTAACCGGATCGTCGGATCCGAATGGCGCGAAGTATTTCTTTCCTCCCTTGACGGTTCTCTTCCTAAAAGTCCTTTATATCCTGAAAGGAATTGTCTGTATTTATCCCGCCGTTGAGGCCGGCGGAAGTCAAACAGATCGAACAACGTCAGCCCATATTAATCCCATAAATTGGCATGGTATTTACGAACGTATTCCCTGCGATTGCTGTTTCTTACTCCTTCAACCGCAAGGTTCCGGATAAATGGTATTGCCATCAAGCCCCGGCTGCGATAAGCAAAAGATCCGTCAGATAAGCAATCAGAAGTCCGGCAAAAAGCCCCAGGCCCGCCTGCCACTTGACGGATTCCCGCCAATTGGCATGGAACAGTTCGGCAAGGATATAAACCAGCGCGCCGGCGGCCAGCGAAAGGAATAGAACGGACATGGGGGTGGATACGAAAAAGTATCCGACGATCGTTCCGAGAAACGTCGGCCCTCCGCCGATCAACCCCGCAAGCCCCAGGAATCCCCAAGACGGCCTTTCCCCTCCCGCGAGCGGACCGACAATCCCAAAACCCTCGGTGGCATTGTGCAGGCCAAAACCGATGATAAGAATCGTGGCGAAAGCGAACTCGCCGCCTGCGGCGGATTGGCCGATGGCCAACCCTTCGGAGAAATTGTGCAACCCGATGCCGATGGCGATCATTAAAGCCAGATGGAGCGGAGTCAGCGCCTGGCCGGCGATGGAGCGATTTCGGATCAGACGCCGCTCGAAGACGATCAGGCCGAGCAGACCCGCCCCAAGCCCGGCGATGAAAACGGCGAGCAGGGTGGCAAATTCACCCGGAGAAAATGGATTTAGAGCCGCCTCGATGGGTTCCGAGAGTTGGTGGAAGATGTCGAAGAACAGGAAGAGCAATATGCCGGCAGAGGTCATGGAAAGAAATGAACGGGTCTTCTCCGAAATTCCCTTGATTCTACCGATTGGCAGTCCCAGGAAAATGGTAAATCCGGCAATGCTGCCGAGAAGCACAGTCTGCGCAAAAGTCATGCCCGGATCCTTTCGTTGGCCGAGATCGAGTATGTGGAAGTATAAACCGGAAAACCCGTGCGCCGGTTTCCTGCGAAGAATGAATCATGCGTGACGGAAAGCGGACAACCCTTGGAGAGTGCCGGCGGGGTGATTTTCCTGCGCATGGACAAGGATTCGCGGTGTTGTGCCTTGCGTCGGGTTCTTTCCTTTTCTCCACTCCCGTTGAGTAAAAAAACATGGACATGCTGGGCAAAGAATCTCATGTTGACATGAAATCGCGAAATTGATAACATGAATTTGTCGAATTCAACAAATTTCAACAAAATTCGACAAAGGAATACTCATGACCACCTACGAACGCCGCCAATCTCTGCTGGATATACTCCGCAAACAGCCTGGTTTGAGCGTTCCGGAATTGGCTGCTACTCTGGATGTTTCGGAAGGCACTGTTCGGAATGATCTTAATGCACTCGAACAGCAGGGATTGCTGACGCGGGTCCACGGGGGAGCCGTCCTGCACCAACAGGATCAATTCCAAAACAACTCGTTCCTCAGGCGCTTATCAACAAAATGCGGCTGCCAAACTTGCCATCGCACGCGCGGCAGCCGCTTTGGTTAACAATGACGCCTCGATCCTGTTGGATGCGAGCACTACGGCCTATTACTTTGCCAAGGCATTATCCAAACGTCAACGCCTGCGGGTGATGACAAACGGTTTTGAGGTCGCCCGTGAACTGGCTCAAAACACCACCAACACGGTCATCCTGATCGGGGGGATCGTGAACAACGAATCTTCCTCTGTCACAGGATTATTGAGCGAACATATCATTGAAGAATTGCATATCCAGAAGGCATTTCTTTCCTGCAGCGGCTTCAGCCTGGAACGCGGCATGACCGAGGTCCATCTGGCCGAGGCGCAATTGAAGCGGAAGGTGATCGAGTCCTCGCAGGAGTTGTTTGCCCTGGTGGATTCCTCCAAGTTCGGCAAGGAGGATCTGACTTCCTTTGCGCGCCCCGAGAAGATCAGCCGCCTGTTCACCGATCAGCATTTGCCTTCCGACTGGTCGGAACGATTAAGACAGGCAGGAGTGGAATTTACGATCTGCAAGGAACAGCCGTGATTGCCTTGGCGAGGATAAGGAACATCGCAAACGGATCCGGCCTGATATGGTTGATGCTCTGCCCGGAACAGGCTGGCACAAAATATGCGTAACTACCTTGCGGTCGACCTCGGTGCGGAAAGCGGGCGGACGATCGTCGGCTCACTGGAGGACGATCACCTGACCCTTGCCGAAACACACCGCTTTGCCAATGGGCCGGTTCGTTTATCCGACGGCCTGCACTGGGACGTTTTGCGTTTGTGGTCCGAGATCAAAACGGGGATTGGAATTTCTTCGGCGAAATTCAGCAAGAAGCTTGACAGCATGGGACTTGATGCCTGGGGTGTGGATTTTGCCCTGCTCGACAAACAGGGCGCGCTGCTGGCCAACCCTTTTCATTACCGGGATGACCGCACCGACGGCATGCTGGAGGAGGCTTTCCGGCGCATGCCGGCCGCGGATATCTTCGCCCACACAGGCAACCAGTTCATGCAGATCAACTCGCTGTATCAATTGCTGGCGATGTCGCTGCAGAAATCGCCCCAGCTCGATGCGGCGGAAAATTTTGTCACCATTCCGGATCTGTTTAATTACTGGCTGAGCGGCGAGATTACCAACGAATTCACGATCACCACCACGACGCAATGCTTTGATCCGCGCAAGCGGGATTGGGCGATCCCCGTCCTGCGCGCCATGGAAATCCCCGCGCGCCTTTTCGGACCGGTCACGGATTCCGGGACCCCGATCGGGGTCCTGCTCCCGCCCGTGGCCGAAGAAACGGGCGCGGGCGGAATCCCAGTCGTGATCCCGGCCTGCCACGATACGGGTTCGGCGGTGGCGGCGGTCCCGGTTTTGGCGGGGAATCGGGATTTTGCGTGGATCAGTTCAGGAACCTGGTCGATCATGGGCGCGGAAGTTCCCGAGCCGCATGTCGATGCAAGGCCGCTGGAATGCAACTTTACGAATGAGGGCGGGGTGTTCGGCACGTGGCGCCTTTCCAAGAACATTACGGGTTTATGGCTGGTGCAGGAATGCCGCCGCGAGTGGGCTCGTCGGGGGGAGGAAATCTCTTACGATGAAATGACCCGGCTCGCGGCCGAGTCCGAACCGTTCTTGTCGGTCATCGATCCGGATTTTGAGGGGTTCCTGCATCCCTGTGATATGCCTTCCCGGATCCGGAAATACTGCGCGGACACACACCAGGCCGTGCCGCAGACAAAAGGTCAGATCCTGCGAATTGCCCTGGAAGGGATTGCATCGAAATACCGCCTGGTACTGGAAGATTTGGAAGAATTAACCGGGAAACATCTTGACCCCATCCATATTATCGGCGGCGGGACAAAGAACCGATTGCTTTCCCAATTCGCCGCCGACGCCACCCGCCGGTCCGTGGTCGCCGGGCCGGTGGAAGCGACGGCGATCGGCAATATCCTGATGCAGGCGATCGGGCTGAAACATCTCGGCTCGCTGGCGGAAGCGCGCCGCGTTGTCCGCAAATCGTTTAAACCGGAAACGTTTGAACCGCACGAAGCGGCGGGATGGGATGAAGCGTATTCCCGTCTGCGAAAGGTGATGAGGTAATGTTAAAAGCGCCTTGGGGGGCCGGGTGCCGTGCATGGAAGGATCGGCGGAGAACTCGAGTTCCCCGGTCCCGCGGAAGGGGATCCCGGACCCGAAGTTCGTTTTTCCGCCAGTAATATTTTTACTCAAGACGAAGGGGTATACACGATCATTTCCGCCGGCCCCAGCATTTTTAATTCACATTGGGTTTTCATCACATCGTCGGACGCGGCATCGGGTTTGGCGCCATACACATCGGTCATGGCCGCGTAGAGCTCCTCCGACGTCATGGCTTTTATGCCGCCTGCGTCCAGCCTGCAGGTGAGGATCGCATATTCGGAGGTTTCCATCGTCATCAGGCAGTAGTCGCCATCCTTGCCGCTAATCGTGTTGATTTGCGGAACTTTCAGGTATGGGGACTGGTAGGTCTGGGAGTAGGGCGTGCAAGTCTTCAGATGATCCATCCAGGCAATGCCGGCCTTGCCGGGATCGGTAAAGAATTCCGGGGTCGGAGAGGCCGGGGCCCGGGCCGTATCCGCGGTCGATCGCGCCCCCGCTTTATCCGTGACGGATAGGCTCGGATATTCCTCAAACTGAACTCCGCCGCAAGCGGTGAGCGCGAGCGCCAGGGTAATCACGGCGCCGAATACCAAGATTCCGGCTCGTTTTGTTCCCATTTTGATTATTCACTCCCGGGAAGCGTATCCGACAGTATTCCTTTCCATTTTATACCACATCGATATGGCGGCCCCGTTCCGTGGACCAGTGCCCGGATGCCGCAGAAAGATCAAGAACGCGGATTTAAGCCCGGCGTCGACGATTATCCATACAAATTATTCAGCCGGGTGGAAAAGAGCGTTATCAGCCCGGTCTTTTGAAACGTTAATAATTTCCGCGCTATAATAATACAGTCAATCGAGGTGACGGATTATGACCGAATCTACCGATCGCAAACATAAACACTTCGAAGGCGCAATTCCCGAAGAGGTTCGCACCCATGCCCGCGCGGCCCGGGAAGAAATGCGCAAGAGCTTCGAGGGCGCGATTCCCGAAGAAGCTCGCGCGCATGCCAGTGCGGCCCGGGAGGAGATCCGCAAGAGTTTCGAAGCGCTGTTTCCACCCGAACTTTCCGAGCATCGGCGTCAGGCCCGGAAGGAGTTTCTGCTGGCATTCCGGAGCATGATCGACGAGTCGCTCAAGCGCATGGATGAAAAGAAATAGACAAAGAATAGACAGGATTTACAGGATTATTTCAGGATTTACAGATTATTTGAAAATAAAAAATAATCATGTAAATCTGATTTAAAAATCCTCTCAATCCTGTCTATTCTTTCCCCTCGAGCAGTATCTAAAAAATAGACAGGATTTACAGAATTATTTCAGGATATTACAGAATTATTCTTTAAAAATAAAAACAAAAAAATAATCCTGTAAATCCGATTTAAAAATCCCGTCAATCCTGTCTATTCTTTTCCCCCGAACAGTATCCAAAGAAAAACCGCAAGAGATACAACCAGCAGCGCGCCGCCCGCGGCAATCCGGCCGGCGTCCGCCAGCAGCACGCCGCCCAGGAAGAGCGCGGCGAAAATCACGCTCCCGCCGAGCCGGTCGACGGAATTTTCCAGGCGGCGGATCCGCCGCTCCAGCTGCGGGGATTGCACGGCCATCTCGCCGCGCTCGATCCTTTCCAGCACGCGCCCCGCCCGCGAGGGCAGCGCCGCCAGTTCCTTCACCAACTCCCCCAGCGTATCCAGCACCACCCCCCAGGTGGATCCCCCTTCCTCCGAGATCAGTTTCGAAGCATACGGGGCGATCTGATTCCACAGGTTGAATTCCGGGTCCAGGCCCGTGCACATTCCTGAGAGGATCGCCACCGTCCGCCCCAGCAGGAGCAGGTTGTGGGGCAGTTGGAACGGCATGCTGTACATCACATCCTGGAAGCGGTCGGCGAAGCGGTGCATGTCTTCATGACTGAACTGGCGCAGGTCAGACATCGACTTTCCCCAGAACATTTCAAACATCTGCCCGCTCATCCGCTCGATTCCCCTGGTATCGGCGTCCGGCAAAAGCATCCCGAGGGCCTGGAAGGCGCGCACCAATCGGGCCGCGTCGCGCGTCCCGATCCCCACCGTTATTTCCCGCAGCCCGGCGCGCAGGTTTTCCGGAACGCGGCCCGCCATCCCGAAATCCACGAAGGTGAGCCGCCAGCCGCGCTTTTCCCCGCCGGTTGGAACGGCGGACGGCGTGACGAACAGGTTGCCCGGGTGCGGGTCGGCGTGGAAGAACCCGTGATCGAAGATCTGCTTCAGGTAGGCGTCGAACAGCACGCGCGCCACCTCGGCCCGGTCGATCCCGGCCGCGGTGATGGCGGCGTAATCGGTGATCTTGATCGCGTACACGTCCTCGAGCACGAGCACCCGGCGGGTGGTGTGGCTCCAGACCACGCGCGGGACGTGCACCGTGGGATCATCCTTGAAATTCCCGGCGAAGATTTCCGCGTTGCGCCCCTCGGCCAGGTAATCCACTTCCTCGTGGACGGTCGCGGCGAACTCCTCGATCAGCGCGCGCACGTCGGCCCGCCGGCGGATCGGCTTGTAGTGCTCCAGCCAGCCGCCGACCTGGCGCAGCGCGGAAAGATCCACCTCGATCAGCTTGTCGATGTCCGGACGCTGGATCTTGACCACGACGTTGCAGAAGGCCCGGTCTTCATCCGGTTGAGCGCACAGGCGCGCCCGGTGCACCTGGCCCAGCGAGGCCGCCGCCAGCGGCTGCTCATGGAACGCTTCGAATTTCACGCTCAAGGGGGAGTTCAGCTCAGCTTCCGCAATCCGGCGCATATCTTCGAATTTTTCAGGGGGAACCTCATCCTGCAAGCCGGCGAGTTCCTGGGTGATCTCCGGCGGAAGAACATCGAGGCGGCTGGAGAGGAACTGGCCGACCTTGATCATCAGGCCGCCCATCCGGATCGCCAGCAAACGGAAGTCCGCCGCGATGCGCCGGAACCGGTCGGAGCGGGTGCGGCGGGTGAGCGCGCGCAATCCGATCCGCGGCAGGAGCAGCTCCCAAAAGATAAAACCGGCGGTGGCGCCGGTGAAGAAGTACATGATCCGCCAGTAGCGGACGCGCAATCGGGATGCAGTCATCCGGCCTCCGGGTTTCGGCCGCATTGTATCACCGCCGCTCCTATGCCCGCTTTCGTGAGGCCGATCGATCCGCCCGTCGGGGAGAAATGAAATAGACAGGAGTTGCAGGATAGTAAAAGATTTTGAGAAGATAAAAAAAAATGTAACTGCTCAGCCAAGCGATCGTCATGCCGGCGTGAACTCAGCCGGCATTCATAGAATCACCGAAAGTCACTGGACCCCGGCTTCGAGCACGCCGGGGTGACAAAAAAAACCGGGAACACCAGGGATAAATCGCGATTATTCCGTAAAATAAAAACAGCCTGAGCAGTAATAAAATTTTTCCATTTCTGTCAATCCTGTCTATTGCCCTAATGACTTGCGAGGATCGGCCCGGAGGATCACTTAACCAGTTGGATCAATCCCATCCCGATCAGCGCGACCGCTACGGCGCCGAAAAAGTTGGCCACCACCGATGTCCACAAGTAGGTCCAGGCAGGCACCCGGTAGACTCCGCCGGCAAGGCTGATCAATTTCGACGCGTATCCCGGCAGCATCCGGCCCGCCAGGAGAAATACCGGAGAAGAGATCGGAAGCCGCCCGAGCCCGAAAGGAAGTCCCTGCTTTCTTTTTTCGAAGTCGGCGATGTCCCCGATGCTTCCCCCGATGTAGTATTCCATGATCGACGCCAGGGTGTTCCCCAGCGTGGCGATCAGGATGGCGGCGACGGGCCCTTTCCAGGCGAGCACGAGCAGGGTCACGGGTTCGGATGGGATCGGGGTGGGGCCGAGCAACGCGTATATGGCCACACACACGATCGCTCCGTAAAACTCGTATTCCCGGAGGAAATCCTTCAGCGTGGAAAGATCATAGGTTTTGGCGAAGAACAATGCGGCGGCGACGAAAAGGGCCAATAAAAATAACTTCCACCACTTTCTCCACGCGGAGCCTGCGCTGGAATTATTCATTTTCGCCCGTAAGCGAAGGGATGCGCCCGCGCCGCGGGCTTTTTTCCACGGACGCTGTAAAAAGCGCGTCGGCGATCACGAACGCAGCGTCGGGATTTCCCAGCCGGCGGGAGGACGAGGCAAAGGTTTTTAGAAGCAGGCCGTCCTCCCGCAGCCAGGAATCCACCAGGCCGGGCAGCTTCCGGGGATTTTCCACCAGTACGCCCGCATGATGGTCGAGAGTGAACCGCACGTTCCCTTCCTCCTGGCCGGGCAGGGAATTGATCAGGATGACCGGCAGCCCGGAGGCAAATCCTTCCGAGAGGATCAATCCGCCGGCTTTGGTGACCAGTATATCGGCGGATCCCATCCATTCCGGTATGTTGGTCACGAAAGGCGTCGCGAGCAGGGGGTAGCTCCACGGGTGCGCGCAAATCTTCTCCAGGAGATCGTCATCACCGCCGGTGATGACGATTGCCTGGATGGGCTGGGTGACTTTTTCCAGGGCTTCGAGGTGCTGGAAAATGCCGCGTACCCGCCGGCTCCCCACAAACAGAAGTGTCATTAATTGCGGATCCAGGCCTAACCTGCGCCGCATCTCGGATTGCGTCGCGCGCCGGGTTTTGTAATCCGGATCCACCGGGATACCGCTGATGGAGATGCGGGAAGTCGGGATGCCGAAGGCAACGGCTTTCGACCTCACCTGTTCGGAGGCGACAAAGAAGTGATCCGGATTGGAATTGAACCACAGGGTATGAACCTCCGCCAGATCGGTCACGACGGTGTAGAACGGGGGCTTGCGGATCATGGAATGGATCACCGCCCCGGCCGGGGCGTTGAACAATTGGTTCGTGTTCAGAACCGCGTCGGGTTGAATGCCGCGGATCAGCCGTCTTATGGGCTTGGACAAGGCCAGGATCAGTGTGTTTTCCACCAGCGCGCTGGCCGGCCGCGAATCCAGGATCGAATAGGCGAAGTGGAACCAGATCGGATTGTTTTTTATATCCTGGTCGTAATTGCGTTCGGTTTCTTTCAACAGCTGCAGGCCGGAACCCTCGTGGATCGGGTTGACGATGGTCGTTTCGGATTCCCCCGGGTGCAGCAGATCCAAAGCTTTGGCGACCGAGTTGGCGGCGCTGCGATGGCCGAATCCGGTATCACTGGTAAGGATGAGGATGCGCTTTTTCCCGGTCACGGGGAGATGATAACCAAATTTTTCCAAAACGCATAGGCGCACTTGAGGGCGGAAGGCGCTGGCAATACCGGTTTTGGTTGCGGTATCAATCCCGAAGGCGGGCACCGCCTCCTCCTGAACCAGGCACAGGCGGTTCCTGATCGTCCGGGGAGGGTTGTCCGGTTCGTGGGAGGCCGCGCCTCTCTCCCTGCCCGGGGAGATGTCGAAAGCTCATCGGCGAATGGCGATTTGACCTTGAAGTATCACCAAGGCATTTCCCCAAGATATTTTACTGAAATATTGTTCCTGCACCAATTATTCCGCAGTCTTCCCAATGATTTCATGGTTTGATGTCATTAGGATATTTTTTAGAGGGGTCGTCCTTTCCATGATTTTTAAAGGCAGGAGTGTCCTTCGAAGGATTTGGGCGTATTTTTTATTTAACAATCCCAAAAACCACGGACGTCTTTCCCCCTTTCGAAACCGGGAAAGGCGGGCTGGCGTTTGAATTTGTTCCCCCCGGCGTAAATCGCCCAGGATCGGCCGCCGAATCGCGGCGGTGACCGGTCGGCATTTTTCCGCGGAATCCAGAGGAGGTTAGCCATGCCTGTTACACCTACATACCCGGGCGTTTATATCGAGGAGCTCGCCAGCGGAGTCCGGACGATCACCGGCGTCAGCACGTCGGTGACGGGATTCGTGGGCACCGCCAAACGCGGCCCGATCCACAAGGCCGTTCACATCCTGAGCTACAGCGATTTCGAGCGCCGGTTCGGCGGGCTATCCGCCGATTCGGAGATGAGCTATGCCGTCCGCCAGTTCTTCATCAACGGCGGCGGCGACGCTTGGGTGGTGCGGCTGGCCGGATCGTCCACGGCGGCCACCCGGGACTATCTCGACGGATCCTCGAATCACGTGCTGCAAATTACGGCGCTGGACCAGGGGTTGTCGGGCAACAGCATCCTGGTGACCGTGGATTATGCCGGCTCGGATAATTCCTTTAAGCTCACCTTCCAATATTCCAACCCCGACAATCCCAACGACAAACTGACGGAAACCTTCCAAAATCTTTCGATGAACAGTTTCAATTCCCGCTACGTGGAATTGATCGTCAACGGGAACTCGTCCCTGGTTTCCGTTGCGCGAATCGCATCCGGAGGGGTGCTGGCCGGTCTGACCACCGGGACGAGCACCAGCGGATACCTGACCAACGACGGGACGAGCACCGGAACCCTGACCGACGTCGCCACGCTGGTCGACGATTACCACCAGCGCCTGGGCGTTTCGGTCAACGGCACCGCGCCGGTGGCCGTGGTCATCCCGCCTTCCACGTTTTCGGCGGGGGATCATTTGCAGCAGTTGTGCGACGCGATCCGGACGCAAGTCACGGCTCAAGCCGGGAGCAATCCGGCGCTGACCGGGTTTTTATGCGGCAAAGACGGCAGCGGCAAGCGGATCGTGATGACCTCCGGCGTGGCGGGGGAGCGATCCTCCGTGGCGGCGCTCCCGGGCTCGATCGACGACCTTTCGGCCCGGCTCAAGCTTGGATTGCTCAGCGGCGGAGACGAGGCGGAGGCGGCGGCGGACATCCGCCCGGTCCCGGCCTCGGCCGCCCCCCTCCAGGGCGGATCCGAGACGCCGGTCACATCGCTCAATGCCTATGCGTCGTATATCGGCAGCCGCGCCGACCGGCAGGGGATTTACGCCTTCGAAGGGGTGGACCTCTTCAACATCCTGTGCCTTCCGGGGGTGAGCGACGTCGGAATCCTGGCGGATACGGTGTCCTATTGCATCGAGCGGCGCGCTTTTTTGATCGTCGACATACCGGCCGCCACCGTTACGCCCGCCCAGATGGACTCGCTCATCACGTCCGGCGGCCTTCCCAAGTCGGACTACGCGGCCTTGTATTATCCCTGGATCGAAATGGCCGATCCGCTCAACGGCGGCAAACTCCGGCTCACCGCCCCCAGCGGCGCCGTGGCCGGCCTGTATGCGCGCACCGACTCGACCCGCGGCGTCTGGAAAGCTCCGGCCGGGACGGATGCCACGGTTTCCGCGCAGGGCGTCGCCTACAGCCTGACCGACCGGGAAAATGGCGCGCTCAATCCGAAGGGAGTCAATTGCATCCGCAACCTTCCCGTGTATGGCACGGTCGTCTGGGGTTCGCGCACCCTCAAGGGGGCCGACGATATGGCCTCGGAATGGAAGTACGTTCCCATCCGGCGGCTGGCGCTCTTCCTCGAGGAGAGCCTCTACCGCGGCACCCAATGGGTGGTCTTCGAGCCAAACGACGAACCGCTCTGGGCCCAGATCCGGCTGAACGTGGGGGCGTTCATGCACAACCTGTTCACCGCAGGGCGCGTTCCAGGGGACTTCGCCGCGCGAAGCGTACTTCGTCAAATGCGACAAGGAAACCACCACCCAGAACGATGTCAACCGCGGCGTGGTCAATATCCTGGTCGGTTTCGCGCCCCTCAAACCGGCCGAGTTCGTGGTCATCCAGATCCAGCAGATCGCCGGACAGATCCAGGTATAAGGAGGCAGCATGGCTCAGTTCAGCGTCAACCCGACCCGGTTCGACCCGTACAAGAACTTCAAATTCCGCGTCAAGTGGGACGGGCGGTACGTCGCCGGCGTGAGCAAAGTCGGCGGCCTCAAGACGAACCACCGAGGTGGTCAAACACCGCTACGGTGGAGATCCCATCCTCGTCGAGAAAATCTCCGGGACGGACCGAATACGACGCCATCACGCTCGAACGCGGCGTCACCCACGATACCGAATTCGAGAAGTGGGCGAACAAGGTCTGGAATTTCGGTTCCGGGCTCGGGCGCGGAAGTTTCGCTCAAGGATTTCCGCAAAGACATCATCATCGAACTCTACAACGAGGCGGGCCAGACGGCGGTCGCTTACAAGGTGTTTCGCTGCTGGGTGTCGGAATTTCAGGCCATGCCCGACCTGGATGCCAACGCCAATGCCGTTGCGATCCAGCACATCAAGCTGGAGAACGAGGGCTGGGAACGCGATTACGAAGTCCCCGAGCCGAGTGAACCGAGCTTCACCGAACCGCCCGCCGGATGATGATGCGCGCCCTTTCGGCATCGGAGTTGCTGGAGATCCGGGAACGAGGCGCGGGCCGGTCGCCAGCCGAACAGGCGGGGATCATCCTGGAAACGGCGCTTCCCGGGCTGCCCCTTGGCGAGCCGGCCGGTTGGACCATCGGCCGGCGGGATGCCTCGCTGATCGACCTGCGCGAACGGACCTTCGGTTCGCTGTTCCAAGCGCTCGGGTCCTGCCCATCCTGCGGCGAACGGTTGGAGTTTGATTTCACCGCCGCGCAATTGACGGCGGGCGGCGGCCGGACGTTGCCGGAAAATATGAATCCGGATGCGTCTTTCACCATCGACCGCTATGAGATCACGTTCCGGCTTCCAACCGGCGACGATCTGCGTGTGCTCCGGGGCGGGGAAGACGCCCTTCCCGGCCGGCAGCGGCTTCTCGAACGATGCGTGCTCGACGTCCGCGAGGCGGGAAAAGAAACCCCGCTGGGCGATCTGCCGGCGGCCGCCCTGGAAGCCCTGGCCGAAAAGATGAGCCAGGCGGACCCGCTCGCTGATATCACCATCGCGGCGGTGTGTCCGGCTTGCCGGCATGCGTGGCGGGCCATATTCGACATCGGGTCCTACTTCTGGAGCGAGATCGAGATTTGGGCGGCGCGTTTGCTGCGTGAAGTGCATCTCCTGGCGTCCGCTTACGGTTGGCGGGAAACCGACATCCTGGCGATGAGCCCGTGGCGCCGCCGGCGCTATCTGGAACTGATTGGAACATGAAAGAATTCCTCGATCATCTTGTATCCCGCAGCCTAAATCTCCCGGCCGGTCCGAAGGCGGGGGATTTCCTGCGGCCGCGTTTGCCGTCTCTGTTCGAAGATCCGGCAGGAACGGTCGGCGCGGAGTCTGCCTTCCCCGCTGAGCGCATATTCGAAACGCAATCACCGGAACCTGAGCTGGGGGAGGGCCGCGCTGCAATATTCCCCCCCGAAAAAGGGGCCGCCTCCGCTCCCCGAAATCCAGTTTCCGGCTTCGGCGAATCCGCGCCCGCGCGGAAGGAAGCCGGCACCGGCTTCCCGCGCGAACGCGGCGGGAATTTTTCCATGATTCGCGCCGGGGATGGGGAGATTCACGCATCCTCCGACCGCGAATTCGAACCGGCGGGTCACGCCATCCGATGGAAATCTTAAATCGCCTTTCTTGTTTTCGGGCGAGACGTTGCGCGAACACACGGAAGAAACCCATCCTGCGATGGGTCGGAGTTTGATCCTGCAACCGCCGTCAACCGATCCGCTATGGAAGGCGGCTGGCGAACCGGGCGGCCCCGGCGATCCGCGGGTAAATTATCCGGTCCTCCGCCCCCGGATGGAGCCGCTTCCGGCGGCGCCGGAGAATCCGTACGCGCCGGATGCCGGTCGATCGGGCCGGAGAGGAAAATCCAAAAGTTCCGCGGACGAACCCGGTCCGAATCGGAACGGATTCGAAACTCCCGCAATCCAGATCCATATCGGGCGGATTGAAGTGCGGGCCGTGGTTCCTCCAACGCCGCGACCGCCCCGCGATCCGGCGGCGCCAAGACCCAAACTGACTTTGGACGAATACCTTCGGCGCCGAAACAAGGCGGGAGAATGAGCAACTATTTATCGATCGCGACGGTGACCGAGGCCTTCCGGCAGATTTTGGACGAAGCCGCCGCGGCTTCCGGCGTGGCCGGGGCGAGCGCAACCGCCGTCCGGCCGACGTCGGGTACAAACAACGGCCAGCCCGGGAACCCTCCCGTGGCGGGCGTCAACCTCTATCTGTACCAGGTGCTTCCGAATGCTTACTTCCGCAACGCGGACGAGCCCGTCCGCCGCGCCGACGGATCGTTGATCCAGCCGACCCGCTCGGCGTACGATTTGAACTACCTGTTGACGTTCTACGGCAGCGAAACAAACCTCGAGCCGCAGCGGGTGATGGGCAACGTGCTGCGGGTGTTGAACTCCCTCCCGATTCTCACCCGCAAGCGGGTGGAGAGCGTAAAGATGTCGTTCCCGTTTCTGGCCGCCTCCAATCTGGAGACCGAGGCCGAAACGGTGAAGGTGGGGGTTCTGCCGCTGAATTTGGAAGAGCTTTCCAAGCTCTGGTCGGTGTTTTTCCAGGCGATCTACAGCCCGTCAATCGCGTTTCAGGCTTCGGTGGTGTTCCTCGACGGCACCGAAGTGCCCGGTCCCGCGTTGCCGGTCCGCAGCCGGAACGTTTATGTCCGTCCGTTCCGGCAGCCGGTAATCGAGCAGAATTCTTTCGCAAAAACCGTTCGCGGTAAATCCTGCGCCCGATCAGCCCATCGTCGTCGGCGACACGCTCGTTTTGGCGGGCCGGCAATTAAGAGGCGACGTCACGAATATCCGAATAGGAAACCTCGAAATATCACCGCTGGAAGTCTCCGATACCCGGATCAAATTCCTTCTCGCGATGCCGCCCTTCCCGGTCAAAACCCTGCGTGCGGGCGTGCAGGGTCTGCAGGTCGTTCACTATCTGCGGATGGGAACGCCGGAAAGCGACCATGCCGGGAGCGAGTTCGAACGTCGCTCCGTTCGTATTGCGTCCGGCCTTCACGGCTTCCGTGGCTCCGATTTCGAACCACATGGTCGACGGCGTGACGCTCTGCACGGACGACATTGCGCTGGCGTTCACTCCTCCGGTCGGCGTCCGGCAGCGGGTGGTCGTCCTGCTGAACGAATTCGACCCGCCCGCCGACCGCCCCGCGCGCGCCTACCGGTTCGACGCGCCGTTCACGCCGCCCAGCCCTTCGGATACATACGTGACCGCCGTCACGGCGCGCGTCGCGGAGGTTGCGGCGGGGAAATATTTAATCCGGGTGCAGGTGGACGGAGCGGAGAGCGCGCTGGAATTGGGATCCGATCCCAATCATCCCGTCTTTTCGGCGCCACAGGTGACGATTTCATGAACGCCGATTCCCCGTCGACTTGGCATGACGCCAATCAGCGCCATCTGGTGGGGGAGTTGGCGCGCCTGCTGCCGATGCTTGAATCCGCCGCCGGGGCAACTCCGGACCGGCCCGATCCATCCATCCCAACGGACGGATCCGGAATTGCCCGGACGAACGGGGCGCCCTTCGCTCTCGAGCGTTTGGTGTCGGTTTTTGGCCTCTCTCCTTTTGAACGGGATATCCTGCTGCTCTGCGCCGGCGTGGAACTGGATTCGCGTTTTTCCAAAGCGCTCTCCCCTTTGCCGGCGCCGACCTTCGGCCTGGCGCTGGCCGTTCTTCCGGATGCGCACTGGAGCGCGCTCACACCCGCCGCGCCGCTGCGCTATTGGCGTTTGGTGGAAGTCGGCTCCGGTCCGGCGCTCACCCAGAGCCCGCTGAGGATCGACGAACGCATTCTGCATTACCTCGCCGGCGCGCCGCATCTGGATAACCGGTTGATCGGGCTGGTCGAATCGCTCCCGCCGGAGGAAAGCGCCGTGCCTTCCTTCCGCTCCGCCGCCGGGCAGATTGCGGCTGCGTGGGTGAACGCGGCCGAAGCCAAACCTTTCCCGTTGATTCAACTTTACGGCTCGGATGCCTCGGCCCGCCGCCAGGTTGCGGCGGCGGCCGGCCTCCGGCTGGGTTGGGGAATCTGCTCGCTGCGCGCCGATCTGATCCCGGCCGGCCCGGAAGAGACCGAAGCGCTGATGCACATTTGGGAACGGGAAGCCCTTTTGGGAAACCAGATCCTCCTGCTGGAGTGCGATGATTCCGAATCCTCGCGCGCAACGCGCTGGGCGGAAAACGCGCATTTCCCGCTGATCCTTTCGGGCCGCGAACGGATCCCGATCGACGGGCGGCCGGTGCGGAGCCTCGCGATCGGCAAGCCGACGGCCGCCGAGCAGTCCGAACTGTGGCGGATTGCGCTTGGTCCGGCCGCCGAGAAGCTCAACGGGCGGATGGACGAGGTGGTGGCGCATTTCGACCTGGGCGTCCAGGAGATCGAATCGGTATCGGCCGCGGTTCTTCAGTCCGGCTCGGAATCCGGAACGCAACTGGAGGAGGCGGTATGGGAGGCTTGCCGCGCGCAATCCAATCCGCGGCTGGGCGAACTGGCGCAGCGGATCCAGCCGAAAGCATCCTGGGATGATCTGGTCCTGCCCGGCGAACAAGTGCGGACGTTGCGCGAGATCGCCGTCCACGTGCGGCGGCGGATGACGGTCTATGAGGCGTGGGGGTTCGCGGCAAAAAGCGCGCGGGGTCTGGGGATCAGCGCCCTGTTCACGGGGGTGAGCGGAACCGGCAAGACCATGGCGGCCGAAGTCCTGGCGGGCGAACTCCGGCTCGACCTGTACCGGATCGACCTCTCGCCAGGTGGTCAGCAAGTATATCGGCGAGACGGAGAAAAATCTGCGGCGGGTATTCGACGCGGCCGAGGAGGGCGGGGCGATCCTGCTCTTCGACGAGGCGGATGCGTTGTTCGGCAAGCGCAGCGAAGTCAAAGACAGCCACGACCGGTACGCCAACGTCGAGGTGAGCTATCTGCTCCAACGCATGGAAACCTACCGCGGGCTGGCGATTCTGACCACAAATGTCAAGGAAGCGATCGATACGGCCTTCCTGCGCCGGATCCGCTTTGTGGTGCGTTTCCCCTTCCCCGACGGCGGCCAGCGCGCGGAAATCTGGCGGCGCATCTTCCCCGGGCAGACTCCCACCGAAGGGTTGGACGTCGAACGGCTGGCGCGCCTGGGCGTGACGGGCGGCAACATCCGCAACATCGCCTTGTACGCCGCGTTCCTGGCGGCGGATGCAGGTGAACCGGTGCGGATGAGCCATCTGCTGCGGGCGGCGCAGGCCGAGTACGCCAAGCTGGAAAAACCGATGGCCGAATCCGAAATCGGAGGCTGGTGATGGACGCCCGGCGCAAGGTGGACATTACGATCGACGAACTGGTGCTGCACGGTTTTTCACCCGCCGACCGCGAGGCGATTGGGGCGGCGTTCTCACTCGAGTTGGAGCGCCTGGCGGCGGAGTTCGGCGCTTCCACGCCGGCCGGCGTGGACATTCCCTCGCTCCGCGCGCAAACCACAATTCCCCGCGCCGGCGCGGGACCGGCTGTGATCGGGGCGCAAGTGGCGAAAGCCGTCCACGGAGCGATACCGAAATGAGCTTCGAAACGGCGCTCCCGACCCGGAAGAAATCGCAGACCGTAGTTCCGCCGGACCGGACGGCCGTTCCGCGCGGGCCTAAGATCATCACGGAACCGGAGGCCGCCCCAACACCCGCAAGTGCCGGGAAAATTCCGGAACCGGGTCAAAAGCACGATGTTCCGCCTCTGGTTCGCGAGGTTCTCGCCTCCCCCGGCCAACCCCTGGATGCGGAAACGCGCGCGTTCATGGAACCTCGTTTTGGGCACGATTTCTCGCGGGTCCGGGTTCATTCGGACGCTCCTTCGGCTGAAAGCGCCCGGGATGTAAACGCCCTCGCGTATACGGTGGGCGAGCATATTGTTTTTGGAAATGGCCGCTATTCTCCCCAAATGGAGTCCGGGCGGCATTTACTCGCCCACGAACTTGCGCATGTTGTTCAGCTCGGCGGGGATCGTCCGCTCCCGGGAGAATACCTTGAGACGTCCTCGCCTGACGAACCGCTCGAAACGATTGCGAATCAAGCGGCCGGAAGAATCGGGGCCGGACGTTTTTCGGCCGGTCCTTCGGCGGCGCGGGTGGCGGGTACCCCATCGGCTCGATTGTTCCGACAAACGCAGGCCAATCCAGGCGGCGGAGGCGGCGCTTCCGGCCCCCGGATCGTGCATTTGGATACGTCGGTTATCGACCAAATCAACCGCGGAAACACCGACGCGGCCGAAGCACTTAAGCGGCTGAAGGCAAGCGGCGCGCAGGTGTCCATCTCCACGCCGGTGTACACGGAGCTGACCCAGCGGGGAGCAGACCTGCAAATCCGCAAAGGAAACGAGTTGCTCATCAGCGAGTTGGGGATGCGCAGGGTCCCGACGGGCAGCTTGGAAATCCGATCGGGTGTCTATGATCAATACGCGCGAAGCGACATCACAAAGAAAATGGAAAAGGATTTGCCGATCATCGCGGCGGCGAAAGAGGATGGAGCGGAACTTTGGACTTTCGACAGCCGATTAAACACCAATGCCGAGAAACTCGGCGTCCACATCATTCCGGAAAGCAGTCTCCCTTTTAAGACCGGCTCCGCCCCGGATTACACCGCTGCGCGCAAGTTATTCGGCTTGGAAAGGGTGGAAATCTCGCCCGCCGGCATCGTGAGAAGATTTCCTCCCGGAGGCGGGGGCGGAGGATCCACTGCCGGGGGCGGTGGCCCGACGGAGATCATCAGCGGCTTGCGCCCGGAAGGCGGTCCAACGGAAATCACCAGCGGTCCGGGCCCGAAAGGGGGGCCGACCGAGATCACCGGCGGCGCGGGTCAGAAAGGCGGCCCGACGAATATCGCCGGAGGCGGAACGTCGCAAAGCGGCACGACAAAGGTTACCCAAACCCCAACGCCGCTCCCCGGCCCGACAGATATCACCCAAACCGCAACGGCCAAAGGTATTCCAACAGAAATATCCGCCGTGCCGGCGCTCCTGTCCACGACGACGGAAAACACACCGTCGGCCGGCCCGATCAAAACCAGCGGTACGCCTTTCCCGGCGCGGCCAACGGCGATCGTCTCTTCCGCGACCCCCGGGGGAAGAGTGGAAGCGCGTCAGGGGGAGAAAATTAAACCGATCCAGACCCCGGATCTATCGCGCGCCGAGGCCTTAAACGGTGCGATTACCCTCTGGGGTCAATGGATGCACGACAGCATGGAGAGAATCAGCGAACAACAGGCGCGCGCGGATGCGCTCACCGCGTTCGCGAAAAACCAAAACGAATTCTTTGACAGACTTTGGAAAAGCCCCGGACAAGGAATGGAAATTTGGCTGGTATTTAAAGTCATCCCGGCGGCCAATCCCGATTTTCCAACCTTAACCTCGTTCGACAACATTTATTTCGAACTCGCGTTCCACGCCGGATCGATGCAGCCTTTGCTTCCCGGATTCAGCGAAGGAGAATGGAACCGGGGAGCGCACTATTCCTCCACCCGTCTATGGCTGCCCCCGGTTCGGATGCCCGGTCCGCGCACGGTCGAGCCCACGGAAATCGTGGCCAAACCGGAGGAGGTCCCCGTTGTCAACCTTGCGGACTTCCTGACCAGTGTCAGCGAACTGTTCACCGGCAGCCAGGAGGAGAATATCCTGGCCGCCTATGAAGTGTTGAAGCGGGTTCAAAACAATAAAGTCCCGGTCGGCAAGCGGGTGCTTCTTTTCTGGCCCACTTCCTATCCGGTGATCCTCTCCGACCTTCAAACCATTCTCGGCGACCGGTTGACAAGACGGTGGAACCGGCTGACCGCGGATCTCGCCGAACAGCAATCCCGGCTCGACAAATTCCTGGGCGAGTCAAGCATCAGCAAAATCGGCGCCCGCGGACGGGATGTTTCGCTCGATCCGCATATGTACGATGATCCGCGCTCCCATCTGGCTTCGGCCAAAAACAACATCGACGCCGGCGCGTTGCGCGACGCGCGCAATTCGCTGCAACGGGCCGAGAACCTGCTTTCCAATGACCGGGCCTGGCTCTACCGGTACGAAACGGGCGAGGTTTCGGCATTGTCTTCCTATGAGGAGAGATGATCACTCGACCGTGTGGCAAAACCATGCGCGCTGCTTTGACTTCGGCCGGGAGGCATGTCACTTCGGCTTGTGCGGGTTCGGCGCGGCGCACGAAACCGAACACGCGACGGATTCGGATCGAGTGTTCCACCCCCGGCGGCGGATGAAATGATGAAGATCAAGTATCCAATTCCCGTCGTCAACGGCATACCCGCTGTTTCGCACGGACAGCCTCAGCGCAAGCGCGCCGGCGGCGGCGATCGCGGACCATCTGGCGGACGCGAAGAGGGTCTGAAGACGCGCCAGGGCACGGAACAACACATACCGAACGCGCCGCCTGCGGCGGAGGAACAAGGTTCTTCAACTTCCGTCCTGTCAGCCGCCAAGGACGGGCTCCGCTCTCCCGGCCGGCCGCTCGATCCGGAAGTTCGCGCAGAGATGGAACCGCGTTTCGGCCACGATTTCAGTCACGTGCGCGTGCATACCAATTCCGAGGCGGCTGATTCGGCCCGGTCCGTGAACGCTGCGGCCTACACGGTGGGGCACGACGTGGTATTCGGCCCGGGACGGTACGAACCGCAGTCGGGAGAAGGCCGCCGGTTGATCGCGCACGAGCTGGCGCACACGGTCCAACAACGCGAAGGGGATCCTCTCGCGCCGATATCTGCAACCGAAAGCGAAACGGAAGGCGAAGCCGACCGCGCCGCGGGGGCGGCCGTCTCGGGAGGGGCGGCGGCGGTCGCATCCGGTTCCCATCCCATTTCCCTCGCGCGGCAGGCGGAAGAGGGAACCGACCAGGGAAAAGTCTTCCCTCCGGGAACCTTTCTGCGGGAATTCCGCTCCCGGGCCGAGCCGGAAACCGGCTATTGGGATACGACCGCCCGGCGGGTGTTTGGGGCGGCGAGCTACGACGCGTATTGCGCCTCCCTGTCGTCGACAACTTTCTTCGGCGCGCCCGTCGATAAGGTGAACCCGGATCTCATCCAAATGCTCAAGGCCGCGGAAACCGACCTGGGCGCCCGGAAAGGACCGGGCTACAAACCGCCGCACATCGACAGCACGCTCCGCAAAAAGAAAGCGATGCACGGCTGGGGGATGGCGATCGACTTTGACGTGATCCGGAACCCATACGTCCTGCACGAAAGCGGCGAGCAGGCGCTCGACGTGGAACTTCTGAAATCGTACGACCGTATCGCCCAATTCATGCTGGGCAGGAATTCCAGCGACCTCCGGAAGCTGACCGGAGGCCGGGCGGCGTTCGGCGGAACGATCTCCGCCGCGTATGACGCGTTGCGTCAGGAGAGCGACGCGATGAAGCGGTACTTTTCGATGATGAACGACGACGCCGCGCTGGGAGCGTTCCTTTCCGGCGAATGGGCGGCGATGCACGCGGGGCAGCAGCCGCCCGAGATTGCGGCCGTCAAAGCGGCGATGCGAAGCGATTACGAAGCGCTGGGCGGGGCGACCGCAACGGGAGCCAAGCGCCCGGTATCGACCGGCGGTGACCGGCCGTTCGCGCCCTCGAGCTCCGGCGGGCAGGGGGATCCCGCAACCGGTTTCCTGAACCTCGAGAAGGATTTGGTCGAGGCGATGACCGACGCCGGATTTGCATGGGGCGCGGTGGATATCCGGGGCGAACCGGGCGACGTGCAGCATTTCGACCTGCGCCTTTCGGGCGCGGGAAAGCGCGCCTATGACCTGATGCTGTAATTCCCGAGGGGGAAAGGAATCGGGACGGCGGCGCGTGGGAAACAACCGGCCGGAGCCGAAAATTTTTTCGCGGCCGGATAAACAGACAGAGTGTGCAGGCAGGACCATGGGCGGGAAACCCGTTCTCGAACAAAAAATATCCACTCCGGTGCCCGCTCCGTTCTCTTCGAACGGAATGATGGAACGCGAAAAATTCTCCGGCGGAATCCACGGCCGGGTCGGCGAACCCCGCCGGGGATGGGCAAGACCGCAGCATCAGGTTGGGCGGGAGCCGGGACCGGCGGCGGTTCCTCCCATTGTGCATGAGGTGCTGCGCTCCCCCGGCCGGCCTTTGGATGAAGAGACGCGCGCGTTCATGGAACCGCGCTTCGGGCACGACTTCAGCCGGGTGCGGGTGCATACGGATGCACGGGCGGCGGAGTTGGCGCGGATGGTGAATGCGCTGGCCTACACCGTTGGGAAGGATGTGGTGTTCGGGGAAGGTCAGTATCATCCCGGGTCAAACCGCGGCCGGCGGCAAATGGCGCATGAACTTGCGCATGTCATTCAAAACCCGGAGACCAACGAAACCTCCACGCCGCTGGTACTCAGCAGGCCGGGAGATCCGGGTGAACGCGAAGCAACGAGCATTTCGGCAAGCCTCCTGATGAATAATCGCAGCACCGTTCACCGGCGCAGCCGGGCGAACATCCTTTATCGACAGGATCATCCGGAGGATGAACCGCAGGTTGAAGAGGCGTTTCCGGAGTACACCCCGCCGCCAGGTCATGTGGAACGCCCTCCTCTTTCCGTACCTCTCACGCCCGAGGAGATGTTCCGGACAATGACTTCGGCCACGGTTTTCCGGGAAGGCGCCGGCGAAGGAAGGATTCTCGGGCATGGAAGCGCCACCCGGGCATTCATCCAGGTGATCGACCGTAATGGAAACCGGATCGCCGAAGCGTTCGGGAGAAACGACGGCCGGGTCCATGCGGAAGAGCATGCGCTCGGGCGTCTGCGGACTCAATTGGAACTCTTTCGTTCCATGGCGGAAGGCGGACGGCTCGATGTCGTGGTGAACCAGCATGTTTGCTCGGATGTCTGCGCGCCTGCATTGCGGGAATTCGCGGAACAATTTGGGTTGGAGCGGGTGGATAGCCATGTTTTTGTGCGGGAATCCCTGCGGGGACGCGGTGAGGCAAGGCCGCGGCAAACATTCACCACCCAGACCAGCCCGTCGGTAGAGGGGTTGTCGGCGCGGCGGATTGACGAGGTGATTTATCAGCGCACCGGAGGCGGCTCCGGTCCGCATGGCGCCCCAGTTCGTTCGGCCGAACCCGATCTTCATCCGGCTGCCCCCGAGGCCGCTCATGCGACGGAGGCATCCCCGCCTGTTGAATCGGCGCCCAGCCAGACTTCTCCCGAGTCCACCGTCGCAGGCGCGCCAACTCCTCCGGTCGAATCGGCGCCCACCCATCCTTCATCCGAGCCGGCTCGCGCGGTTGCGCCAACTCCTCCGGTTGAATCGGCGCCCAGTCATCCTTCTCCCGAGCCCATTCGCACGGCAGCGCCAATTCATCCGGCCGAACCAGGATCCGCTCCATCTCCCATCGAGCCGGCGCATGTCCCGACCGCCCATGAGCCTATGGGCGGGGGAAGACCGATAGTTGCAGAAAGTGGCCTGCCAAGAGGGGCGGCGGAGGGAGCGGCATTGGTTTTTCATCAGGCTCAAGTGGCTTCCATTGAGGCCTTCGAGCGGCAACGCGCGGAAGATGAACTCCGCCGGATGGAACCCCGCATTCAACGATACCGCCTGCATGGCGAATGGGTGCAGGTGTATCTGGTCATGGATGAACCGGAAATGATCGACGTATTGGGACAAGTCGCCGGATTCACGGAGGCCAGCCAAATCCGGCGATTCCATCATATGTACTTCGAGCACGCATCCAGCCAAGCCGGGCTTACAAGTCTGCGAGGGCCAACCCTCGAAGCGGCACCGCCGCACAGCGCTCCCGCCGCGGAACCACAGCTGCGGCCGCCGGAAGGCCGCACCTGGCGCACGTATCCCTACCGCCTGTATCCGCCCGAACCGGCCGCCGTCCTTCCCGGCGGGCAACCCGCGCCGAACCCGAGGATATTGGAAATGGTCTCCGAGAGTCGGCGGCAACTTCTGGAAGAATCGGGGCTTGCCGCCGGGCTGATTGACCGATCCATGCGTTTGGCGGATCTGTACGGTTTGCTGGCGAGTTCGAATGCAGGGCGGCGGAAGCACGGAAGAACTTACGGGATTGATCCGGCAAATGCGGGAATCCATTGCCCCGTACGATATCGGAAATCCGCAGGTCGCCCGAGATTTTCGCGGAGCGTTTATCCGGATGGGACTATCCGCCGGGCATGCGGACAATATTCTTCTTATCTTGAGGGAGCCGGCCGAATGAACCATATCTGCATCAACCCGATCGATATCCCGGGCGGGCGGAGCCGGAGTCAAAAGGCGGCGGACCGTCTCTGCCGGAGGTTTCATTTATGAACGCATCCCCTATTTCTCCACGCCTCGTGCGCGGCGCGATCATCGGGATCGACGTCGCCAACCCGCTGGCGAGCATCGCCATCTTCCAGTACAACCCCGACACGCTCACCCGCACGCTGCAGGCGCAGACCAGCGGCGGCGAGACGGGCAGCCGCTCCGAGCCCATGCGCTTGAAAGGGCCGCCGGTCGAAAGCATCCGCATGGACATCGAGATCGACGCCACCGATCAGCTCGAAACGGGCGACGGCGCGGCTTTGGGGATGGGGATCTACCCGCAGCTTTCGGCGCTCGAGATGCTGCTCTACCCCAAGACGGCCTGCGATCATCGCCAACTCCGCCCTGCTTGCCGGCGGGATGCTCGAGATCGTTCCGGTCGAGGGGCCGTTCACGCTGCTGGTGTGGGGACCGAAGCGGGTCGTGCCGGTGCGCCTGACCGAGTTCAGCATCACCGAAGAGGCCCACGACACCCGGTTGAATCCGATCCGGGCCAAGGTTTCGCTCGGCCTGCGGATCCTCAACTACAACGATTTTCCCGTGACGCATCCGGGCTTTTCCATGTTCATGGCCCACCAGGTGATGAAGGAAGTCATGGCCGTGGTCGGCAGCGCCGGAAACGCCGCCCGGTTCGGTTATCCATTGATGTGAGGTGACGATGTTCGATCCAACCAGCCGCTACGCAAAAATTCCGACCGCCGCGGGCGTGGATTCGAACGGCCGCGAGATCGCCTATGTCCGCCGCCGCTTTCTTCCGCGCCCCCGGGACCTGCCGCTGCTCGCCCAGGTGACCGTCGTGCAGGGCGACCGGCTCGACCGGATCGCCGCCAATACGCTCGGCGATCCGGAGCAGTTCTGGCGCGCATGCGACGCGAGCAACGCGCTGAATCCGGACGACTTGACCGCCCAGGCGGGCGGGACGGTCGAGATCCCGGTCCCGCAGCCGCAATGAGACCGCCCGCCGTAACGCTCTCGCTGCTGATCGGCCCGACCGTGGCCGTTCCGGTTCCGGGACCGTACATGGAATTGCTGCAGAGCGTCCAGGTGACCCATAACGATTCCGACCGCTCGGGTTTCCAGATCACGTTCCAGGCCGGGCGTCCCGGACCCGCCAGCACGATGGACTATCCGCTGATGACCCTGCCGCTGTTGAAGGTGTCCAACCGGGTGATATTGATGGTGACGATCAACGCCATCCCCGGCGTGCTGATGGACGGCATCATCACCCACCAGCAGCTCACCCCCGGAGACCAGCCCGGCGCCGACACGCTCACCGTCACCGGCGAGGACGTCAGCGTGATGATGGATATGGAGGAATTGATCGTCGAGCACCCGGCCCAGGCCGAGTTGATCATTGCCCGGAAGATCATCCTGAGCTATCCGCAATATGGGTTGATCCCCGCGGTGACCGATCCCGCGTCGATGGATATTCCGCTTCCGATGGAACGGGTGCCCGCCCAGCGCAACACCGATTGGAATCACCTCAACGAGATGGCCGATCGGTTCGGGTTCGTCTTTTACGTCACCCCCGGTCCCGCCCCGGCGTTCAATACCGCCTATTGGGGGCCGCCCGTCCGGATCGGCGGGATGCAATCGGCGCTCTCGGTCAACCTGGGGCCGGCGACCAACGTCAACTCGATCAGTTTCCAGAACAACGGACTGGCTCCCCGGCTGATCGCCGGACAGGTGCAGGATCGCCGGACCAACGAGGCCGTCGCGGTGGAAACTTTCGCCTCGACGCGCATGCCGCTCTCCAGCCAGCCGGCGCTGATCGCCAACCGGCCGTTTGTGCGCACGCGCCGCTTTCAGGGCAACGGGTTGAATGTCACCCAGGCGTACGGGCGCGCCCAGGCCGAGACCGACACTTCCACCGACGACACCGTGACGGTGACGGGCGAGTTGGACGCCGTCCGCTATGGAAGAATTCTCCAGGCGCGCGGGCTGGTCGGATTGCGCGGGGTCGGCTTCACCTACGACGGTTTCTATTACGTGAAGAGCGTCACGCATAACATCTCGCGCGGCGAGTACAAACAAAGCTTCACCCTTACCCGCGAGGGCACGGGGGCGATCTCCCCGATGGTGGCGCCGTAACGGACCGGTTCGGCGAAGGAAAAGGAAATCATGGCGTCGTATTTTGGGAAGTACCGCGGGAAAGTAAAAAACAACATCGATCCGCTCATGCTCGGCCGGGTGCAGGTGAGCGTCTCGGCCGTGCTCGGCGACACCAGCCTGACCTGGGCCCTGCCCTGCGTTCCGTACGCGGGCGACGGGGTGGGGTTCTTCATGATCCCGCCGGTCGGCGCCAATGTGTGGGTCGAGTTCGAGGGCGGCGACATCGATTCGGCGATCTGGAGCGGCTGCTTCTGGGGGCAGGGCGAAGCTGCCGGCCAGCCCCGCCATTCCGCAGACCAAGATGATCAAAGTGGACGGCATCACGCTCACCTTGAGCGAGCTGCCCGGCGGGGGCGGGGTGACGCTCGAGGTTTCGCCGCCGGTCGTGGCCGTGCCGCTCAAAATGATCTTCGACTCAAGCGGGGTCAAGATCACCGCGACCG
Organism: uncultured Chloroflexia bacterium; assembly: GCA_963724345.1. GTDB lineage: Bacteria > Chloroflexota > Anaerolineae > Anaerolineales > RBG-16-64-43 > JAFGKK01. The sequence continues at coordinate 532,912 of CAVRUI010000003.1, forward strand.
GCCTGGGGTCGGTGGCAATCACTCCGAGCGGCGTGAGCCTCGACGACGGCGCGCTGGAGGTGACCTGATGCCGGGATACCTTTTGCATTTGGGCGCGCAGGTGATGTGCGCCCACGGCGGGCAGGCGCTGCCGGCCGCGACCGTTCCGCGCGTCACGGTCGCGGGCCAGCCCGCCGTCACCATGAGCGCGCCGTATACGGTCGCCGGCTGCCCGTTCGCCACGCCGGGCGGTCCGCTGCCGTGCGTCACCGCGCAGTGGGTAACCTCGGCCGTCCGCGTGACGGCCGGCGGCGCGCCGGTTCTGCTGCAGGACAGCCAGGCTGTCACCGTGCCCAACGGCGTGCCGCTGAGCGTGCTGGTCGTCCAGCCGCGGGTCAAGGGGATTTAACCGGAGGCGGAGATGCAGATCGATTACCCGTTCCACATCGACCGAAGCGGCCGGACGGCCCGGACCGGCGAAGAGGATCACCTGCGGGATTTGATCGAACAGGTGCTGTTCACGTCCCCCGGAGAGCGCGTCAACCGGCCGGCGTTCGGCTGCGGCCTGCTGCAGATGGTCTTCGGCCCGGACAGCCCGGAAATCGCGACCGCGACCCAGTTCCTCGTCCAGAGCGCGCTGCAACAGTGGCTGGGCGACCGGGTCCAGGTAAACGATGTCGACGTACAAAGCGCGGATTCCACCCTGCGCGTAACCGTCCGGTATACGCCGCGCGGGTCGCAGCAAATTCTCCAGGCGCAATTCGAGCGGCAGGTGTAGCCATGGGCACACAGTATCGATGTTCCAACGAAAACCGGCGCGATGCGGTCCGATTCACAACCGGCGGAGGCGGAATCCGGTGCTGAACGGCATCGATTATCTCGAAGTCGTCTCCCCGGACGAGAAGACGCTCGAAATCCATTTCATCCACAATCTTCCCGGCCAAACGGACGGCGTTCCCTCCGGCCCGAATTTAACCGAACGCAACTTCGCCATCGAAGGCGGGACGCGCAGCGGGGGAATCAAAGTAAGTGCCGTAAGCGTTGCCGGGAATGTCGCCACGCTGACGGTCGACAAGGCCGGCGATTATTCCACCTACATCCTCCGTCTGGCGGCGGGCGAAGCGGATCCGCTCCCGCCGTCGGGGTTCGACCCGCAGCTTTCGGCGCTGGCCTTTTCCTTTAAGATCGAATGCCCGAGCCACTTCGATTGCAGGCCCGAGGAGAGCTGCCCGCCCGAAAAACTGCCCGTGCCGCCGATCGATTACCTGGCCAAGGATTACGCCAGCTTCCGGCGGTTGATGCTCGACCGGCTCTCGGCGACGATGCCCGGTTGGACCGAACGGAATCCGGCCGACCTGCAGGTGGCGCTGGTGGAGGCGATCGCCTACGCCGGCGACCAGCTCAGTTATTACCAGGATTCCGTCGCGACCGAGGCGTATCTCGGCACGGCCCGCCGACGGATTTCAATGCGGCGCCACGCGCGTCTGCTGGATTACGCCATGCACGACGGCTGCAACGCGCGCGCCTGGATCTTCTTCGAGGTCGAGGCGGGCGGGGCGCTGGACGGGAAAACCCTGCCCTCCGGAACGCCGCTGCTCACGCGCGGCCCGGACGAAACGGTGATGGTCGACCCGGCCGCGCTCGGTCTGTTGCTCCGGCAGGAGGAGCCGGCCGTATTCGAAACCCTTCACGATCTGAAGCTCAATGGCAATCACAATGTCATCCGTTTCTACACCTGGGACGACACGGAGTGCTGCCTTCCCAAAGGGGCGACGCGCGCCACGCTGGAAAACGATCCGCCGACCGATTTGCATCCCGGGGACGTGATGATCTTCGAAGAGGTCGTCAGCCCCGCCACCGGTCTGGTTTCCGACGCCGACCCGGCCCACCGCCATGCCGTGCGGCTCACGCAGGCGATATCGCGTGACAGCCACGGGGATCCGCTCGTCGACCCGTTGCACGGCACGCCGATCGCCGAGATCGCATGGGACCCGGGAGACGCGCTGCCATTCCCGTTGTGCGTCTCCGCAAATGTAATGACCGACACCGGGCCGCAACTCATGCTCGACTTGAGCGTTGCGCGCGGAAACGTCGCCCTGGCCGATCACGGCTTGACCGTCCCGGGCGAACTATTGGGCGGCATCCAGACAAATTCCAGCGGCCGCGCGGCTCAACCGATCCTCCAAAAAGGATCCTTGACGCAGCAGGGCCGCGCCCGCGACCGCTTCGGCCGGCCGGTGCGCGATGCCGAAAACGAACCGGTCGTTTTCGATCCGGCCGCGCCGGCCGCCTCGGCCTTCCAATGGCTGATGGGCGACACGCTCCCCGCCGTCCGGATTGTCGAAAACGCCGACTTGGCCCGTCCCTGGCGGCCGCGCCGCGACCTGCTCGCCAGCAGCCGCTTCGACCGGCATTTCGTGGCCGAAGTGGACGATGACGGGGTTCCGCATCTGCGCTTTGGGGACGGCTTTCACGCGGTCAAGCCCAAGCCCGGTTCCGTATTCACCGCCGACTACCGCATCGGCAACGGCGCGTCCGGCAACGTCGGCGCGAACTCGATCAGCCGGGTGGTGCATACCGGCGACGGGATCGTCCTCGCGCGCAACCCGATCGCCGCTTCGGGCGGACGGGAACCCGAGTCGATCGAACAGGTGCGCCAGTACGCGCCGCAGGCATTCCGCACCCAGGAACGCGCCGTCACCGCCGCCGATTACGCCGCGGTGACGGAACGCCATCCCGAGATCCAGAAAGCCGCCGCCACGCTGCGCTGGACGGGAAGCTGGTACACCGTCTTCATCACCGTCGATCGCGCCGGCGGCCGCCCGGTCGACGGGCCCTTCCGGGAGGAATTGCGCGCTTTTGTGGAGCGCTTCCGCCTGGCCGGAGAGGATATCGAGATCGACGCTCCCCTCTTTGTCCCGCTCGAGATTGTGTTCACGGTTTGCGTCAAGCCGGGCTGCTACCGCAGCCAGGTTCGCGAGGATCTGTTGAAACAGTTTGGCTCCGCGGATCTGGCCGGCGGGCGGCGGGGATTTTTCCACCCCGACAACTTCACCTTCGGCCAACCGGTTTATCTGAGCCGGATGATCGCGCGGATCATGGACACCGCCGGCGTGCAATGGGTGGACGCGGAAGACGCGCCCGGAAAGCCCAACCGCTTTCGCCGTTGGGGCCAGCCGGCCCGCGGCGAATTCGGCGCCGGCGAGATGAGCTTCGGCCGGCTGGAAATCGCCCGGCTGGATAACGACCCGAACTTCCCGGAAAACGGGAAACTGGATTTCCTTATGGAAGGTGGACTGTGAGCGATCTCCGCGATCCGTCCCTCGATACCTGCGGCTGCTGCCAAGCGGAGCCGGAGCCGCCCGCGATCTATAACCGCCCGGGGCTGCCCGCGCTCGCCTACCGCGCCGGCACCTATGCCGCCTTTTTCCGGCGGATGCTCCATCAACTCGGGCTGTACAAGCTTGCGGACGGCACCTTTATCGGGACCCGGCCGTTGGCTTCTCTGACCACCCGCGCCCCGGACGATCCGGCGATCGCGCTGCTCGACGCCGGCGCGGTGATGGCCGACGTCCTGACCTTCTACCAGGAACGCATCGCCAACGAGGGATTCCTGCGGACCGCGACCGAACGCCGTTCGATCCTGGAGATGGCGCGCGCGATCGGCTACGAACTCAACCCCGGCGTGGCCGCCGGCGTATACCTGGCGTTTACCGTCGAAGACGCTCCGGGCGCGCCGGGTGCGGCCAAAATCCCGGCCGGGACGCGCGTGCTGAGCATCCCGCCGCAGGGCAAGCTGTCCCAGACTTTCGAAACATCCGATGCGTTTACGGCGCACAAGGAGTGGAACACTTTGCGCCCGCGCCGCCGCCGGCCGCAAGACCTGACCGCCGGGATCGGCCAAATCTATCTGAACGGGACGGGGAACAATCTCAGGATCGGCGACGTGATCCTTGTGACCACAAACGAAAATAGCGCCGCCGCGCATATTTCCGGCGTGTTCCCCGATCCGGACGGCAAATTCACGCTCCTGACACTGGGCGCGTCGATGGCCCCGTTGAGCGGATTGCCTCCGGCCATCTCGGCTACAGCGCCCATCGACGGAAAGATTCCGTTTAACGCCGAAACCATCGGCGGGAACATTCTCGGAAAGACCTGGTCGGATTCCGATCTGAACGCATTTCTGCAGGACAACGGCTGGGATCCGCAAGCGCTGGTCGATTATTTGAGCACACGGCGGGCCGCGGATTCCGAAACGACCGGATACGTTTACGCCCTGCGTTCGCGGATCGGAATCTTCGGCAACAACGCGCCGCTCTATGCCTCCATTCCATCCACGCAAAGGGTGGGTGAGGAAATTTACTTTGATTCCTCCGGCGGAGCCCACCAGTCGCACATCCCGCCGGTCTATCCGGATTCGTGGGAGGACCGCGGAATTGACACCGATTCGCAGGGGCACGCCAACACGCTCGCGGATTTCTTCCTCGAGCATACCGCTCCGGCGGTGAAGGCGGGCGGTTTCTTCGCGCTGGAGAGTCCGGATGCGGAGATACGGGCGTATTCGATCGGTCAGGCCGTCGAGACGAGCCTTTCCGATTACGGGATGAGCGCCAAGGTGACGGGAATAACGGCGGACCCGACGAGCGACTTCAGCGGATTCAAAGTCCGGCGCACGACCGCTTACGTTCAAAGCGAGAAGCTCACGCCGTGCGAGACGCCCATCTCCGACGACCTGCCGGCGGGAATGGACCGGATTGAGTTGGACGGATTTGCATTCGGGCTGCGCGCGGGCCAACCGGTCATCCTGAGCGGCACACGCGCCGACGCGGACGGCCTTCTCCACAACGAAGCCTTGATCATCCGGGAGATCTCGCACAACTACGGATTTTCGACGATCGTCCTGGAAAAGGGGCTGAACTATCCTTACCGGCGCGCAACGGTATCGCTGAATGCGAACAGTGTGCGCGCCACCCACGGCGAAACGGTGAGCGAAATTCTCGGCAGCGGCAACGGGGCGTCGGCCAATCCGCAGTTCATTCTTCACAAATCGCCGCTGACCTTCACGGCGGCGCCGACCCCGGGCGGTTCGGCCGGCACGCTCCGGTTGCGGGTCAACAATTTGCTGTGGGACCAGGCGCCGTCGTTGTACGGCCTCGCGCCGGACGATCCGGGTTTCATCGTCCGCATCGACGACGACACCCGGGCAACGGTTCTCTTCGGCGACGGACAAAAAGGCGCCCGCCTCCCGACCGGCGAAAATAACGTCACCGCCGTGTACCGCAACGGGATCGGACTCGCCGGCGAGGTTGACGCCGGCAGCCTGACCCTCCTGCCGGCCAAGCCGCTCGGCGTGCGCGGTGTGGTCAATCCCCTTCCCGCCGGCGGGGCGGGCGACCCGGAAAAAATGGAGAACGCCCGCGCCAGCGCCCCGCTCACCGTGCGCACGCTGGACCGGATCGTCTCGCGCGACGACTACGAGGATTTTGCCCGCACCTTCGCCGGAGTCGGCAAGGCCCAGGCGGTGGAGCTGTGGAGCGGCGAGCACCGTTTGGTCCACGTGACCATCGCCGGCGCCGACGGACAACCCGTGCCGGCCGGAGATTTCCGCGATAACTTCCTCTCCGCGATCGACCGGGCCCGCGACCCGGCTCAACAGGTCCGGGTGGATACGTTCGATTTGCTCCTCTTTAACCTGGCGGCGAATATGGCAATCGATCCCCGTTCCATATCCGGCAATGTATTCGCAGCCGTGCGGGAGGCGCTGATCGGAGCCTTTTCCTTTGACCGGCGGAGCTTTGGGCAGGGGGTGACCGCGGCCGAAGTGATCACCGTTATCCAGGAAGTGAAAGGCATCGTGTATGTCGATCTGGATTCGCTGTATCTTGCCGGCGAGAGTCCGGCGCTCCACCAAATCCGGTCCGCCGGCATCGCCCACATGGCGGGCGGCGCCCTCCGGCAGGCGCAACTGTTGCTGATCAATCCGCCGGGGATTGCTTTGCGGGAGGTGAGCGCATGATCCACCCGTCCGACCGATTGTACGATCTGCTCCCCGCCACCTACCGCATCCGCGATTACGAACAGGGCGAATCCCTGCGCGCGCTTCTGGCCATCCTCGGCGGCAAGCTCTCCGAGGTGGAAACCGACATCGCCGAATTGTACGAGAACTGGTTCATCGAAACCTGCGGGGAATGGGTCGTCCCGTACATCGGAGACCTGCTGGCCGTGCGCGGCTTGAATGACGTCACCGCGACCGCCTTCAGCCGGCGCGCGTACGTCGCCAACACCCTGTTCTACCGCCGCCGCAAAGGGACGGCCCATGTCCTGGGCGTCCTGGCCGGAGACGTGACCGGCTGGCCCGCCTGCACGGTCGAATTTTTCGAACTGCTTCAGACCACGCAGTATATGAATCACATCCGGATGTCCAACGTCCTGCCCGACCTGCGCCGGGCCGATCCGCTCAACCGGCTCTCTTCGCCGTTCGACATCCTGCCGCATACCGCCGACGTGCGCCACATCCACAACCGGCGCGGCCGATACAACATTCCAAACATCGGCATCTTCCTGTGGCGGCTGCAAAATTATCCGCTGCTCGACGTGACCGCCCGGCAGGCCGCCGGGCCGCACGAGTACGGATACCATTTCAGCCCGCTCGGAAATCCCGCGCCGCTTTTCAACGCTCCCGGGGAATCCGGGTTCCCGGACGAGCAAAAGGTTCCGGCCCCGATCCGGCCGCTCGATTTTTATTTGGATGTGAAATCCTACCTGGACCAATTCGGCGCGGCGCTTCATCCGCCGGATAACAGCCGCTACTACGGCCCGGAGCGCAGTCTGCAAATCGTCAAAGACGGCACGCCCATCCCGCCCAAGGATGTGCTCTGTAAAAATCTGAGCGCCTGGGCGCAACCTCCGGCCGGAAAGGTCGCCGTCGACGCCGTGCTTGGGCGGATCACTTTTGCCGCCGGCGAGGCGCCGGCCCGCAGTCTGATCGTTTCGTACAATTATGGATTCAGCGCCGATATCGGCGGCGGGCCCTACGACCGGCGCGAGCGGTTGACCGAAATCAAACCTCCGGTTCAGGAATTTGCCGTCGGCGCGGGCCAGCCCTACGCCTCGCCGGCCGATGCGCTCAACGGCTGGACCCTGGCCGGTAAGCCGCCGGCCGTTATCCGCATCTACGACAGCGCCACTTACGACGGGGGGCTGACGATCCATCTCCCTCCGAACGGCATGCTGGTGATCGATTGCGAAAACGAGGAACGGCCCACGCTGGTCAATACCGCGCCGCTCACGTTGAATTCCGGCGCATCCACATCCGAGGAAACCGCGGACTTTACACTGAGCGGCGTGGTCCTCGAAGGCCGGGTGGAGATTACCGGCAAGCTCAACTTGGAGATTTCCGACTGCACGCTTGTTCCCGGCCAGGCGCTGGATGAGGACGGGTACCCCAAGCGCCCCGCTCAACCCAGCCTGACCGCCGCCGGAACCGACGTCCTCGATACGAAGATCACCATCCTGCGCAGCATTGTCGGCCCGCTCGAACTGCCGGAGGAATGCCGGAGTTTGACCATCCGCGACAGCATCGTATGCGCGCCGACGGCGAAGGATGCGGATGCTCCGTCGCGCATGGCGATCGCGGCCGACGCGGGCGGTGCAGTCGCGGGGCCGACCGCGACGCTCGAGCGGGTCACCGTTTTCGGGAAGCTCCATCTCAAGGAAATAACCCTGGCATCGGAAGTCATCTTTGTCCATCCGGTGTTCGCCGACCGGCGCCAGGAAGGCTGCGTCCGCTTCAGCCACGTTCCCGACGGTTCGCAAACGCCGCGCCGCTACCGCTGCCAGCCGGACCTGGCGGTGGCGGCGCGCGCGAAGGAACTCGAACCGCTCCCGTTGGGCATCGCCGAACGCGATCAAATCGCCCTGCGCGTCCGGCCGCAGTTCACCGCCCTGCGGTACGGTCCACCGGCGTTCGCCCAGCTTTCCTCCCCGTGCGCCGAGGAAATAAAAGCCGGCGCCGAGGACGGCTCGGAGATGGGCGCTTTTGCGATGCTGCAACAGCCGCAGAGGGCGGCGAATTTACGGATTGCGCTCGATGAATATCTGCGCTTCGGACTCGAAGCCGGAATCTTTTTCGCAACCTAGATCCCGAGGTCCGGATTCGCGGACCGATATGGAGGATACCCATGAAAGGTGATTTTTCCCGCTCGACCTTTGATCCGGCCAAACACTTCAGCGGCGTCCGCATGCAGCAAGGCCGCGTGCAACTCGACGCGGACTGGAATGAGAACCTCGACATCCTGCGGCGCCGCATCGAAAGCGAGACGATCGATGTCATCGGCGAATGCGGCATCCCGGTCCACGACGCCGGATTCGGAGTGGTGACGGCCTTTGGCAGCCTTCCGGCGGACGATCAGGCTTGGCTTGCGGCGCACGGGCTGAATACGCTCGCGGCCGGCGATTTCTATCTGACCCGCGGACGCGCCTATGTGGACGGGATCCAGATCGAAAACGACCACTCCTTGCCGCTGAGCCGCCAACCCTTCATCCTGCCTCTCGGATCCGGGCTTTCCGGCGGCGCGGGTATCTACCTGCTCTACCTGGACGTTTGGGAACGCCATATCACCGCCATCGAAGACCCCTCGATCCGCGAGGTGGCGCTGGGCGGGCCGGATACGGCGACGCGCTCGCAGGTCGTATGGCAGGCGCGGGCGGCAAGGGTCGGCGATTTGGGCGCCTCCATCTCGTGCGACAACGCTCCAATTCCGTGGCCCGGTCCGAGCACGGGCCGGATGGCCGCGCATACGCAACCCGCGGACGTGCCCGAGGATCCGTGCATCGTTCCGCCCGGCTCGGGCTACAAACGGCTCGAAAACCAGCTTTACCGGGTGGAAATCCACAAGGGCAGCGGCGAGGCGGGCGGTCCTTCCTTTAAGTGGTCGCGCGATAACGGTTCGGTGGTGGTGTCGATCGCGGAATTTTCGGTCGACGGCGCGGGTGCCAAGATCCGCACCACCAGCCTTGGGCGCGACGACGTGCTCGGTCTGCACGAGAACGACTGGATCGAAGTGATCGACGACGCGGCCGAGCTCGCGCTGAAGCCGGGGATGCTGACCCGGATCGTCAAGATCGACCCCGGCAATATCCTGACGCTCGCAGACCCCGTCAGCGGATACGATATCAACGGCCATCCAAAAGTCCGGCGCTGGGATTCGGCCGGCGAGGTTGCCATCCCGGTCCCCGACACGACCTACATTCCCCTCGAGGGCGGAGTCGAGGTCAAGTTCGATGCCGCCGGCACTTTCCGTTCCGGCGATTACTGGATGATCCCGGCCCGAACCGTCCCCGGCCAATATGGCGGCATCCAATGGCCGGTGGATGGGACGGATCCCGCCTTTTTGCTTCCGTTTGGAATCCTCCACCATTACTGCAAATTGGCGCTCCTGACCGGCCCGGGAAGCGACGCCGCGGGCGGCACGATCGCCCTCCTGGAAGATTGCCGCAAAATATTCCCGCCGCTCACGGAATTGCCGACCGGCGGCGACCGCTGCTGCTCCGTCACCGCCGGGCCGGGCGGCGATTATCCCGATGTGCAATCCGCGCTCGCCGCGCGTCCGGCCGGTTCGGATTGGTGGACGGTCTGTCTGACGCCCGGTTCCCTTCCCCTCACCGATACGATCATGGTGGACGGCGCGCAAAACCTTGCCTTCGGCGGGTGCGGCGGCAATTCCAGGCTGATCGGCCCGTCGGGCAAACCGGTCTTTATTTTTACCGGCGGACAAAATATCACCATCGAGGGGTTGCGCATCGAAGCGTCTTCTCCAAGCGGGGCGATCTTGTTCAGCGGCACCCGCGCCATAACCATCGCCGGCAATGTCGCCGCCAATGTGCGCATGGCGCCGCCGGTGTTGGACGAGGCTATAGCCCCGTCCGGAATCCCAACAACTCCCGTCGGGCCGCTGATTGTCATGGACGCAGTCATCCAGGCGGAGATCCGGGATAACGACCTGGCCGGGTTGCCGGCCGTCCGGGCCAACGGCCGGATGATCGACGTCCTGCGCAACCGCATCACGGGGGGCGGCGTTCAGATCGTCCCGCCCTCGACGGACGTGCTCATCGACGGCAACCAGATCATCCGGGGTGCGGGCGCCGGGATCCAGCTCGGCGGCGGCGATAAAACCGCCGCGGATTATGCGGCGATGTACTATCCGGCCCCGGCTCCCGCCGGTACTCCGTCCACCATCGGCCCGGCTCCCAGCCCGGCCGGAGTCTCCGGCGCCGGACCGTCCGCGGCGGTCGGAATCGACTCCTCCCCGGTCTCCTCCGGGCCGATGTACCCCTCGGGAATCCGAAGGGCGGCCATCTCCCGCAACCTGATCGGGTCGATGACCGGGAGCGGGATCATCACCGAATCCAGTTTCCTCGATCCGGCCAAGCTGGGGGATGTGGAAGATCTTACGATTGATGCGAACCAGATCGTCGGTTGCTGCCGTTCGCCGGACGTGATCCTCAGCGCCGTAGGCGGCGTCGGCGGCGGGATCGCGGCGATCGGGTTGTTCGGCGCGCGGATCGCCGGTAATTTCATCGCCGGCAACGGAACGAACGCCGCCGCCTGCGGGATCTTCATCCTGGACGGAGGTGACTTGGAAATTGCCGGCAACGTGGTGGCCGAAAACGGTTCGGCCGATACTCCGGACGCCCCGGCCGCCTACCAGGCCGGGATCGCCGTCCTATATGCGGCGGCCAACCCGCCGGGCGGGCAGGCTCTCTATCCGGCGGCCCGCATCCACGACAACCGGGTGGTATGCCCGTCCGGGCAGGCGCTGACCGTCACCGCCACCGGGAACGTGACCGTCGACGGGAACGTCTTTGCCAGCCGCGGACGGAGGAAGCAGCCGGCGGATCCGCTGAATTTCGGCGAGAAGGGCGCCTGCGTATACATCTTCGACCTGGGAACGCCCGTCTGGCAGGCGGACATCGCGCTGCTGCTGCAGATGATGGCCGGCGGTCCGACGAATCTGCATCTGGCGGATTCCGGAGCGGCGGCCGCCGCCGGCCCGTTGCTGCCGGATGGGCGCGTGCTGTTCCACAACAACCAGATTACATTCGACACGGAAGTGGAGGAAACCGTTTCCTCCCTGGGCGCGATGGATGCCCAATGGATGCAACGGGCGTGGGATGCGGCTTTCTTTTCCGTATTGATCCTCTCCCTGGACGACATTTCGTTGTCGCTCAATCAGTTCCAGGCCACCGTGCCGCCGTACATGCAAACCGGGATCCAAAAGAACCAAGCCGGGAATATGCCTCCCGGCGACCTGCTGGCCTACTTTTTGAAATTCATCCCGGTCGGAACCGCCGGCACTATCATCCGCGCCACGGGGAACGGGCTGGCCGAGCGGGCGCTTTCCAATTACGTCTCGTATGCGTCCAACGCCGGAGCGATGAATGCCACCACCGGCAACGAGGCCACGCATGCATTCGTCACCAACGGCCCCAAGAAGGCGGAAGCGAGCAACCTGAGCCTGACTGTTTGAAAAACCGGGAACGGACTGCCCGGATAGAAGGAGAGGCAACGATGGTTTCCAAACCGCAATCTTCCACTTCCCAACCGGCGCCGGCGATCGATCCGGCCCAGATTCAAACCGCGCTCCAGGGCATGCTCCAAAAAGCCGCCCAATCCGGCCCGCAGGCTTTGGGGACGCTGGCCCAGCTTCAGCAACGCCGCGCCTCGCGCCTGACCGATGCGGCCAAGGCGTTGCGCAGGCAACTGGGCAAGGACAGCCCCGATACCGCCGCGCTCGAAAGCGCCGCCCAAGCGGCGGCGGATTTCAAGGCGCACATCGATTTCCAGAAGGCGCGGATTAAAAAAATGCCCAAGCCGCATCCGAACGAATGGGTCGTCTTTGGGACGGTGACCGATGCGCAGGGGAAAGGGGCCGAAGGGTTGACCGTGCGCGTGTTCGACCGCGACCGGAAATTCGACGACCTGCTCGGTGAAACGGAAACGGATTCATACGGGGATTTTGCCGCCGTTTACCACGAGCGCGATTTCAAGGAGACGGGCGAAAAACTGCCCGACCTGTATGTATTGGTTTCCGACGCGAAGGGGAAGACGATGTATTCCTCCCTCGATAGTGTGCGCTACGAGGCGGGCAAATCGGAATATTTTGCGATAAAACTTTCGGGCCAGGCGGCGAAACCGGGGAGGAAATAAATTCCCACGATTACGGATTGGTTTTCCGGAAGGGAAAAACTTCACGTGAAATTCGGGAAGAAAAAAATAAACGGGCTTTTCGCCGCCGACCCAAAACAACACCTCCCGGACCGGTAATTCTCCGCCGGAGACGGGGTCGAAATTATCCTGAGGGATTTGACCCCCTCCGCGCGCCGCTTGCCAGCGGGATCCAGAAAGTGAATGCCGCGCCGCTCCCCGGCGTGTTTTCCGCGCTGATATGGCCGCCGTGTTTCTGCGCGATCTCGTAGCAGATCGAAAGGCCCAGCCCCAGGCCGCTCGATTTGGTCGTGACAAACGGTTCGAACAGGTTGGGAATCAGTTCCGGTGGAATTCCGGGTCCGGTGTCGCGGAAGACGACTCCGGCCTCCCGCGAATCCTCCGATTGGATCAGGCCGACCGTCAGCGTTCCGCCTTCCGGCTGCATCGCTTCGATCGCATTCGTCGCCAGGTTGATGAACACCTGTTGGATCCGTTCCTTCTCGCCGCGCACGATGCAGCCCTTCGCATCCCCCGCCTGTTCCCAGCGCACCTTGCCCTCGTACATCGGCTGCTCCATCAGAGTCCGGACTTCGTGCAGAATGTCGACCAGGTCGCACAGGCTCGGAGTGTTGTCCGGGCGCGGCCGGTACAGCTCGCGCAGTTCCGCCACCAGGTGCACCAGCCGTTCCGTCTCGGAGGAGGCCATGCCGATGTAGTTTACGATCGAGGAAGAGGCCGGCGCTTCCTGCTGGACCAGATAGAGGCAGTTTTTGATCGTCTGCAGCGGGTTGTTCAGTTCGTGGGCCACCGAACCGAGCAGGCGCCCCATGGCCGCCAGTTTTTCGGTTCGGACGAGCTGCTGACGGGCTTTTTGTTCTTCGGCCAGCGCATTCTTTAAGTCGGTGTACAGATGCGAATTGGTGATCGCCAGCGCGATCCGGTCCGCGACTGTCCGGATGGATGTGATTTCATCCGACTCGAACGGGCTTCCGGGCGCCGTCCGCGTGACGGTCAGCGTGCCCAGGACCGTATCCTGGAAAAGCATCGGAAGGATCATCCCGAAGGCCGCGTCGGCGGATTTCGATGCCGCCGCCGGGTCGGCCGGGAGGAAGAGGATTTCCCGGGCTTGAAACACCCGGTCGACCAGGCTTTCCGGCTGATCGGAGGGCGCTTCGCCGTAGCTCGCCGCCAGCGCCAGCTTCCCGTTTTCACCCGGCAGATGGATCCGGCATGTGCCGTCGGCCAGGGATGCCGCGCGCTCGGCGACTTTCGCCAGCACCGGCGCATAATTCGGCCCGGCTTCTGCGAGCAGGTGCGAGATTTCCGCCACGGTCTCGGTCCGGCGGATGTTCTCCCGGATCTTTTCCTCGGCCTGCCGGCGGCGGGTGATGTCGCGGGCGGCGGCGATCACGCCCTTCACCGCGCGGGTTTCATCGGTGAACACCGAAGCGTTGTACAGCACCGGCGTGATCAGGCCGTCCCGGCGGCGGATCTCCAATTCGTAGTCGTTGACTTTGCCTTCATCGAAGACCCGCTGGTATCCGGCGCGGGCCTTCTCGCCGTCGGTGAAATAATCGGAAAAATCCTTGCCGATCAGTTCCCCGCGCGGAAAGCCGGTGATGCTGTTCGGTGGCCGCGTTGACATCGCCGATCTTCCCGTCCGGGGTGATCGTCACCAGCGGGTCGATGGTGGCCTCGATCAGGCTGCGGTTGTAGGAGTTGGCTTCCTCCAATTCGCGCGTGCGCGCCCGGACCAGGGATTCCAGTTCGAGGGACCGCCGCTGCACCTCGGCGAGCAGTTTTTCCTCCTCGGTGATGTCGTGCAGGACCGTCACCGCGCCGGAAACACGGCCGCCTTTCTCAAGCGGGGCCGCCGAGGCCAGGATGGACATTTCGCGCCCGCCTGCGCCGGTGAGGAGGAAGCGTTCTCCCGACGTGGGCGCGCCCGCCAGGGCGCGGGCGGTCGGCGACCGCGCCGGATCGAGCGGGCGGCCGTCGGCTGTGCGCGTGTTCAACCGGGATACCATTTCGCCGGTGCTCAGTTGAGTCGGGTCGAATCCGAGCAGTTTGATCGAGGCGGCGTTCACCCGGCGGACTCTGCCATCGGCATCGTAAACCAGGACCGCCTCCGAGAGCGATGCAAAGACGGCGCCGAGCTCGTCGACCAGCTCCTCGGGCCAGCCGGCGCTGTTCCTCCACCTGGACCAGAAGGGTATCCCGCGCCGCGCGCAGGCGGATGGCTTGGATCCCATAGCTCAGATCATTGGCGAGTTCCTCAAGCAGCGACACTTCGTCAGGCGAAAACGGATCGGACTCCCGGGAATAAATCATGACCGCGCCGAACGCCCGCTCCTCGGCGATGAGCGGCAGGGCGATCGACGAGGCGTACCCGCGATTAAGCGCTTCGGCCCGCCAGGGCGCAAACGCGGGATCGGTGAGCATGTTCCGGCATTGGGATGCCTTTCCGGTCCGGATTGCCGTGCCGGTCGGGCCGCGGCCGAGCTCACTGTCCGCCCACGTCACGTGCAGCGTTTCCAGGTAGCCGTCCTCGAAACCGGAATGGGCGACCGGCCGCACGGTCTTGCCCTCGTCCTGCTCGGCCATTCCGATCCACACCATCGCGTGGCCGCAGCTTTCCACGATGATCCGGCAGGCTTCCTCCATGAAATCGCTTTCGTTTCGGGCCCGCATCATCGTCTGGTTGCTCTCGCTGATGGCTTTAAGCGTCCGGTTGAGCCGGGCCAGTTCGGATTCCTTCCTCCTGCGTTCGGTGATGTCAATCGTATACAGGTTGGCATAGCCTTCGTCCGCCACCGGCGCCACGGAGAGCAGCAATATCTTTTCGCCCACCGTAATATCGGCCGCCTGTTGGCCCTTCGCGGCAAAGGCCTTATCCACCATCGCGAGCCACTCCGGCGGAATCGTAAGGCCGGGCTTGATACAGGGCTCCAGCCCCATATCCCGGCAGGCCGGGTTCGCATACATAACCTTACCCTTCCGGTCGACCCGCATTACGGGATTGGGATTCTCCTCCGGGAACCGCGCCAGGTTTTGGATCTGTTTTTCCGCTGCCCGGCGCTGGGTGATGTCACGGAAAATCAGAACGGCTCCCTTCGCTTTCCCGTCCGCGTCCATGGATCGGCGCGCCGCTGTCGTCGACCGCGATTTCCGTCCCATCTTTGCGTACCAGGAGGGTGTGATTGGCGAGCCCGATCACCGTGCCGGTGGCAAGGACCTTCGTGACCGGGTCCTCCAGCCGCTGGCGGGTTTGTTCATGGATGATGTGGAACACTTCTCCCGCGGGTTTGCCCGCCGCATCCCGGAAGCTCCAGCGGGTCAGCGATTCGGCGGCGGAATTCATAAACGTTACCCGGCCCTCGGCATCCGCCGCAATGACCGCGTCCCCGATGCTCGCGAGGGTGATGGCCCAGCGCTGTTCGCTTGTGCCAGCTCGAATGTGCGCTGATCGATCCGCCCTTCGAGCGCCGTATTGGCCGCGGCCAGCGCCGCTTCGGCCTGCTTGCGTTCGGTGATGTCGATGCCCATCTCCATGATCAGCGGGGAACCGTCGGAGTCGGTGAAGGGGAAATCGTGTATGTCGTAGATGCGGTGGTCGGGCCCGGTCCATTCCCAGTGGTGGGGGGCGTTCGTTTTCATCACCTTGTACGTTTCGCAGTTCTCGCACGGTTCGGCGCGCTGGAAGAGGTATTCGAAGCAGCGCCGGCCGTGCGATTCGCCGAACCGCTCGCGGAAAAATTTGTTTTCAAACGGGACGGTGTAGTTCGGGGCCAGCAAAATAAGGTAGGCGGGCAGCGTTTCCAGGACGTTGAAGAACCGCCGGCGCTCCGCTTCGATGGCCGAATTCGGCGGGAAGCGGCGCCAACCGCTGCCAAAACGGCCGCCGCCGGCCGCCGGATTTTCGCCCGCGGCCCGGCGGAGGAGGCGGAGTGAACGGCGGGTGCCGGTTTTCCGCGCGGGGAGGCGCCGCTTTTGCAGCCCGCTTTGGCGGCCGGCGGATGGCTGCGGCGCGGCTTTTCGCGAAACGTTCCTTATTCTTCTTCATCGCGAGCCCTTGAATTTCCGAAATTCAAACGGGTGCACTTTTCCCGGCCGGTGTTCTACTTCTGCGGCAAAGCAGTCCCCACCTTTCATCCATCATATTCCGAATTCGATGATTATTACCATTTATAGGGGGCGAATGGATTGCCGCCTCCCCGGGGAATGGGATAGGAAGGTCGGATTTGGGCCCCGGCCACACCCGCTTTGCCGGGCCGAACTAATATTGGTAAAATCGTTTTTGCTCCTATGGATCAGGCGGAGGGGGTGGGTAGAAGGCAAGTGGGATTCGGGGGAATCTGGGCGCCTGCCTGTTAGGGCCCGGTCTTTATTAAGATCTCAGCGTGGAATCTGCGCGCAACGGAGCGTGGGGATCCAATGACCCAAGTTTCTTCCATCCTGATCGTGGACGACGAACCCAACCTTCGCAAG
This sequence comes from uncultured Chloroflexia bacterium, assembly GCA_963724345.1. GTDB lineage: Bacteria > Chloroflexota > Anaerolineae > Anaerolineales > RBG-16-64-43 > JAFGKK01. Next base: position 549,587 of record CAVRUI010000003.1, read on the forward strand.
TCGTTGTCGATGATCCTGCAGCGCGAAGGCTGCCAGGTCACCACCGCCGGGTGCGCCGCGGAAGCCCTGCGCTATTTGGAAGCCGGGGTGTTCCAACTTGCATTCTTCGACATCAAGATGCCCGATGTGGACGGGATCACACTTTTGGCGGAAGTGCGGTCTAAATGCCCGGACATGCCAATTTTCATCCTCACGGCGCACGCGACCCTCGAAACGGCCATGCAGGCGGTCCGTCTGGGGGCCAACGATTACCTCTTGAAGCCGATCGATCCGGAAATCATCGTCAAAAGGGTGCGCGATGCGATGCAGGATCAGCGCGTCCCCCGGCGCAGGCGGGAAATCACATCCCAGTTGCACGAATTGCTTGGCGAACTGCATCAAATGGAAAACCCGGCCGCCCCGAAACCGGAAAGCGCGCCGCCGCAGCCGGCGCCGCGGGACGCGCGTTACCTTCAGCGCGGGACGTTTACCCTCGACCTTCACACCCGGTGTCTCCAATTGGCTGAACGCACGATCCAGCTGCCCCCGTCGACGTTTAATTTCCTCGTCTCGCTTCTCCGCCACTCCCCCGAGCCGGTGACGTATGAGATCCTGGTCCAGGAAGCGCAGGGGTACGACCTGTCGCGGGCGGAGGCGCGGGAACTGGCGCGCGGGCAGGCGCACGAATTGCGCAAGGCGCTCGAATCCGATTTAAGGAATCCCCGCTACGTAATCACCGTCCGCGACGTGGGATACCGCCTCGTGACCTGATTTTCCCGTAAAAAATTCCACAATACCCAATAAATCCCAAACCATCCCAATGCTTTCCACGGATTTTTCCGAATAAGCTTATATCAGGACGGATTCCCCGCCCTCAGAGGTGAATCCCGGAATGGTCTCATCGAAAACAATCCTGGTTGTGGACGACGATTTAAATCTCCGCCAGACCCTGGTGATCATTCTGCGCAATGCCGGATACGGCGTCGAGTTCGCGGAAGACGCGCCGAAGGGCATGGTCCTTCTGCAGGGCCGGCCGTATGACCTGATGATTCTCGATTATAAAATGCCGGGAATCGATGGATTGCAGTTGCTGAAAACGGTCCGGAATTTGCGTCCCGAGCTTCCGGTGTTTTTCCTGACCGGCAACGGATCGCCCGAACTGGAAAAAGAAGCTTTGGCGAACGGGGTCAGGGGGTATTTGGTGAAGCCCGTCGATCCGGAGCGAATCCTCCAGCTCGTCCACAGCCTGTGCCCGATCAATCCCTGAAAAATATTTTTATTTCTGTACGCGCGTCCTCCTTTCCATCCAATAAATCCAAGCCGAAAAACGCAGGGCAATCCGCCCTTTTTTGTTGTATCCATCCCAATAAATCCTCTCATTCTCCAATTTTTGGCCCGGGGTTTACGGCTACCATGTAATTTATGGGCCAAATATGCGTATTTTGCCCGGAAACGAGGAATCATGGCAGAAAAAAAACTTCAAATTGGCGATCCGGCTCCGGATTTCGAATTAACCGGCGACGACGGCTCCAAGGTTAAGCTTTCCGCTTTCCGCGGCCGGCGGGTCGTGGTCTATTTTTATCCGAAGGACGACACCCCGGGATGCACGACCCAGGCCTGCGGTTTCCGAGACCGGTACCCGCAGATCGAGGAGCAGAACGCGGTCGTTCTGGGGATCAGCCCCGACGACCTCGCCAGCCACAAACGGTTCAAGACCAAGTACAACCTGCCGTTTCATCTGCTGGTGGATGAAGGCCACCGGGTGGCGGAAGCCTATGGGGTATGGGGAGACGGTTCCAATCTCCGCAGTCATTTCGTGGTGGATGAAAACGGCCGTCTGAAGGATATCCAGATCAAGGTAAAGCCGGAGGAGAGCGTCCGGCAGGCGATGGAAACGCTGGGATTGTCATTTCCCTTGAAGTAACCGATCCGGCGGACTGGGAAGAAGATCCGCAAACCGGTTCGCCGGACATCCACGCCGGAACTGCGAGACGGAGATCCGGCGAGATTAGTGAAAACGAAAAAGGATGGTGACTATGGCGATACGAAGGAGTATCGGTCGAATTCTGGCGGAAGAGCCGGCGTTCCCGAAAGCGTTCATCGGCGACGTTCGTTGGGCATGGTTCTGGCTGATCGTGCGGTTGTATGTGGGTTGGACGTGGCTGACGGCGGGTTGGGAAAAAGTAAACGACCCGACCTGGGTGGGAAGCCAGGCGGGGGTGGCGTTGAGCGGTTTTCTAAATCACGCCGTCACTCTGGCAACGGGCGCGCATCCCAGCGTTCAATCCTGGTATGCCGGATTTATCCAGAGCATCGTCCTTCCCCAAGCGACCGTCTGGAGTTATGCGGTGGCGTACGGTGAGCTGCTGGTCGGGGTGGGGACTCATTTTGGGAATGCTGACCGGCCTGGCGGCCTTCTTCGGGGGGTTCATGAATTTCAATTACCTCCTCGCCGGATCCGTCAGCGTAAACCCGATTCTTCTCGTCCTGGAAATCGGGCTGGTGCTGGCCTGGAGGATCGCGGGTTGGTGGGGCATCGACCGGTGGCTGGTGCCCGCCCCGGGCCGCGATCTTCGTGAGGAGTTGCCGCAAGAGGCTCCGGCACAAAGCCGGCCGCGCGCTCCACGGCCTTCGAAGTAAGGCGGAGGGGCCTCGTCGCGGTCGAAAGGCGGGCGGTATGAATTGCGGACGGGAATGACGGAAGCACGGGTGTTGGCGGCCGAGTTGGGCGATCCGAATTCGCGCAAACGCGCGGAGGCGCGGGAGAAATTGCTGGCTTTGGGAAAGCCCGCCATCCCCGCCTTGCGGACCGCGCTGATCGACCCGAACGCCAACGTTCGCTGGCAGGCGGCGAAGGCGCTCAGCGAGTTGCACGATCCCGATACCACGACCGATCTGATGAACGCGATGGAGGACGACGATTTCGGTGTGCGCTGGCTGGCCGCCCAGGGATTGATCGCCATGGGCCCGGCTTGTCTGGAAATACTGCTTCAGGGCCTCGTATCGTGTTTCGATTCCATCCGGATTCGGGAAGGGGCGCGGCATGTCCTCCACGTGCTGGTGGACAGGGGGTATGCGGACGAGTCGATTGAAAAATTATTGCATGCCTTGCGGGGTTCGGGCCCGCCGTCGGAAGCCGCCTGGGCGGCCGAGGCGGCCTGGGAAAAATTGATAAAGAAGGAGCATTGAGCATGCGTCAATCCTCAATTTCAATCGGGAAAATATTCGGGATTCCCGTTCAATTGGACTATTCCTGGTTCCTGATATTCATCCTGTTTACCTGGCTGCTGGCCACCAGCTATTACCCCGCCGAATATTCCAATTGGCCGCCGGCCCAGTACTGGATTTTAGGCGCCGTCACCGCCGTGATGCTCTTTGCCAGCGTGCTCTTGCACGAAGTGGGGCATTCCGTGGTGGCGATCCGGAACGGGATTCCGGTCGGCTCCATCACCCTGTTCCTCTTTGGCGGAGTATCCCAGATTACCAAGGAACCGACCCGGCCAATGGTGGATTTCCTGGTCGCCTCAGCCGGGCTCATGGTGAGTTTCATCTTGACGCTTATTTTCGCCCTGATCCAGCCGCTCGTGGCGGGCATTCCGACTCTCCTGGCGCTGGCGCGGTACCTGACCTATCTCAACGGGGCGCTGCTGGTGTTCAACATCATTCCGGGCTTTCCGCTCGACGGCGGGCGGATCTTCCGTTCCCTGGTTTGGGGAGCCACGAAGAGTTATGACCGCGCGACTCTGATTGCCGCCACGCTCGGCCGCATCATCGCCTGGCTGTTCATCCTGTTCGGCGTGTGGCTGATCTTCTTCGGCTCGTTCGCCAACGGCTTGTGGATCATCTTCATCGGCTGGTTCCTGGAAAGCTCGTCCACCGGGCAAGTGATGCAGCAGACTCTGCACTCGCTTTTGGCGGGCCGCAACGCCGCGTTGATCATGAACCGGAACTATATTTCCGTTCCCGCTGATATTTCACTCCAGGAACTGGCCGACAAATACATCCTGGGCACGGGCAGACGGTTCTTCATCGTGGAAAAAGCCGGGACGATGGCCGGGATCATGACCCTGCACAAGCTCCGGGAAATCCCGCGCCCCGATTGGCCGAAGACATTGGTTTCGCAGGCGATGATCCCCCTCGAAAAAACAGACCGGGTCAGCCCCGAGACGGAATTAATGGACGCCCTGCAGAAAATGAACGCCGACGGAGTGAACCAGCTTCCGGTCATGACCGGCGGGCAGGTCCAGGGGGTGCTCAGCCGGGAAGATGTCATTCATTTCCTCCAGACGCAGAAAGAGTTGCGATAAGCACGCCGCGGCAGGCTGCCGCGGATATGCGGATTGGAAGCTTTCTCGCATATAAAATCCCACAGCATCCCAGCCGGGCAGTCAGAAAGGAATAATCTCCATGCCCAATCCGTCCCTCGACTCCGTCTGGCCGCTCGCGGCGTATTTCGCCGCGGTGGTGTTTCTGGTGGGAGCCACCCTGGCGATTTCGTATGTGCTCGGGGAACGGCATACAGGCCGGGCGAGCGGGGAACCGTATAAATCGGGGATCGTTCCGACGGGAACCGCCGAAATTCGGTTCCCCGTCAAATACTACCTGGTGGCGATGTTCTTTGTCCTGTTCGATCTGGAGGCCGTGTTCATTTACGCCTGGGCCGTTTCCTTGCGCGAAGCCGGCTGGGCCGGATACGGGGAGATGGTGTTCTTCATCGGCATCCTGCTGGCCGGGTTGATCTACCTGTGGAAAACCGGCGCTCTGGATTGGGGTTCGATCGGACGCAAATCCATGGAATTGCGAAAGGTTGGAGAGCAGCATGACGCGGACGCCCAATAATCCCGCTCCCCGATGCCGGGGATTCGAATACCGCCCGTCCTCCGCGCCGGGAAAGCCTGGAGGAAACGGCCCACCGCTCGATTCTGCTCGTGCGGCTGGAACAGCTTCTCGCCTGGGGACGCAAGAACTCGATCTGGCCGTTCGGGTTCGGGCTTTCCTGCTGTTTCGTCGAGATGGCCACCAGCCTCACCAGCAAATACGACCTGGCGCGCTTCGGCTCGGAGATCATCCGCGGCTCCCCGCGCGAGGCCGATATGATCATCATCTCCGGCACGATGTTCATCAAGATGGCGCCCGTCGTTCAGCGGCTGTATGAGCAGCTCATGGCGCCGCGCTGGGTGATCTCGATGGGCTCCTGCGCAAATTCCGGCGGCATGTACGACATCTACAGCGTGGTGCAGGGGGTGGATAAATTCCTGCCGGTGGATGTCTACGTGCCGGGCTGCCCGCCAAACCCGTACGCCTTCGTCGAAGGGTTGACCCTTCTGCAGCGGGCGGTCGGGACCGAGCGCAGACCGCTGAGCTGGGTGATCGGACCGCAGGGGATCACCCGCGCGCCGCTTCCCGCGCAGCGCGACGCCAAGCGCGAAGCGCGCGGCCGGGCGACCGTCCTGCGCGGGCCGGACGAGGTGTGAGGGATCCCATGGCGGCCGACGGCGTTTTCCAGGAGGTTCAGAAGGAATTCGGAACGGATTCCGGATTTCAACTGCAGACGGTCCGGGATGAGATCCCGACCTTCTGGGTGCCGCGCGAACGGGTGGCGCCGGTATTGAAATATCTCAAGCAGGATGCGCCGCAGCCGTACCGGATGCTGTATGACCTGACCGCCCTCGATGAACGCAAGCGCACCCGGCGCGAAGGCCAGCCGGAAAGCGACTTCACGCTGGTGTACCACCTGCTGTCACTGGATCGCAACGCCGACGTCCGCGTCAAGGCGGCGTTGAAAGGGGATCGTCCGTCCGCCGCGAGCATCACGGATCTGTTCCCCGCCGCGAACTGGTATGAACGCGAAGTCTGGGACATGTTCGGAATCGCATTCGAGGGGCATCCCGACCTGCGGCGGATCCTGATGCCGCCGACCTGGGAAGGCCATCCGCTGCGCAAGGAACACCCCGCCCGCGCCACCGAGATGGGCCCGTTTCAAATGCCCGCCGAACGCGTCGACCGCGAGCAGGAGGCGCTCCGCTTCCACCCCGAGGAGTGGGGCATGAAGCCGCGCGACGGTGAACTCCGAGTACATGTTCCTCAACCTCGGTCCGAACCATCCGGGCGTGCACGGCGTCATCCGCTTTCTCCTGCAATTGGACGGCGAAGTCATCGTGGATGTCGTGCCGGAGATCGGCTTTCATCACCGCGGCGCGGAAAAGATGGCCGAGCGGCAGACCTGGCACACCTTCATTCCCTACACCGACCGCATCGATTACCTCGGCGGATCCATGAACAACCTCGCCTACCTCCTGGCCGTCGAAAAACTGGCCGGGGTCGATGTGCCGGACCGCGCGAAGGTCATCCGCATCATGCTCGCCGAATTTTTCCGGCTCGCCAGCCACCTGGTCTGGTACGGGACCCTGGCCCAGGACCTGGGCGCGCTCTCGCCGGTGTTCTTCACCTTCAACGACCGCGAACGGATTTTCGACATCGTGGAAGCCGTCACCGGCGGCCGGATGCATCCGAGCTGGTTCCGGATCGGCGGGGTGGCCGCGGATCTGCCGCGCGGATGGGAGCGAATGGTCGATGATTTCCTGAGCTATCTGCCGGGCAGGCTGCGCGAATACGACGGCCTGGTCCTGAAGAACCGGATCTTCAAAGCGCGCACCCAGGGGATCGGCGCCTTCACCCGCGAAGAAGCGGTCGAGTGGGGAATGACCGGCCCGGGCCTGCGCTCGACGGGCTTGGAGTGGGATTTCCGGAAGAAGCGGCCGTACGGCGGCTACGACCAGTTCGAATTTGAAATTCCCGTCGGCAGCCGCGGGGATTGCTACGATCGTTCGGTGGTGCGGGTGGAGGAGATGCGCCAAAGCCTGCGGATCATCCGCCAATGCCGCGCGAACATGCCCGCCGGCGCGTACAAATCCGGCCACCCCCTGGCCACGCCGCCGGTCAAGGAGCGCACGCTGCACGATATTGAAACCCTGATCGACCACTTCCTGAGCGTCAGCTGGGGGCCGGTCATCCCGCCCGGCGAGGCGTTTGCCGGGATCGAGGCGACCAAAGGCAACAACGGGTACTACCTGATCAGCGACGGCGGCATTCACGCCTACCGCGCCCGCATCCGCACGCCGTCTTTCCCGCATATCCAGATGGTTCCGCTCATCAGCCGCGGGCTGATGGTCTCGGACCTGATCGCCATCCTGGGCAGCGTGGATTTTGTGCTGGCGGATGTGGACCGCTAGCGATGACTCCGGAGCGAGGACATGCTGACTGACGAAGAGATCCGCGAACTGGAAGCCGGTCTGGCGCAGTATCCGAAGAAGCAGGCGGGAACCGTGGACGCCCTGAAGATCGTCCAGCGCCGGCGGGGCTGGATTTCGGACGAGGCTCTGCGCGATGTGTCGGCCTACCTCGGGGTGACGGCGGAGGAACTCGAGCAGGTGGCGACGTTCTATCCCCTCATCTTCCGGCGGCCGGTCGGCCGCCATGTCATCCGCCTGTGCGACAGCGTCAGCTGCTGGATTATGGGATACGGGAAGCTGTACGCGGAACTGACCGAAAAATTCGGCATCCGGTTCGGGGAAACCAGCGCGGACGGGCGCTTCACGCTGCTGCCGTCGGCCTGTCTCGGCGCATGCGACCACGCTCCGGCGCTGATGATCGACGACGATCTGATCACGGAATGGAATTCGACGGGCATCGATCCGGTTCTCGCGCGGTATCCGTGAAGGAGCGCATGATGGAACGGCCGCTTACGCAGAATATCAAACCCGGAAGACCGGCGTCCGACCTTAAGGATTACGAGGGTGGCGGCGGATACGGAGCCGTGCGCAAGGCTCTGCGCGATCTCGCGCCCGCCGACGTCACCGGGCTGGTGAAGGATTCGGGTTTGCGCGGGCGGGGCGGGGCGGGATTTCCCACCGGGATGAAGTGGAGTTTCGTTCCCATGGGCCCGGACGCCTCGCGTCCCAAATACCTGGTGGCCAATGCGGACGAAATGGAGCCGGGATCGTTCAAGGACCGCCTGCTCCTGGAAGGCGACCCGCATCAGCTGATCGAGGGGATGATCCTCGCGGCGTACGCCATCCAGGCATCCGTCGCCTACATCTTCCTGCGGGCGGAATATACCTATGCGGAGCGCGCGTTGCGCAAAGCCGTCGCCGAAGCGTACCGGGCGGGGTACCTCGGGAGCAAGATCCTCGGATCGTCCTTCGATCTGGAGCTGCATGTGCATGTCAGCGCGGGGCGCTACATGTGCGGCGAAGAAACCGGATTGCTGAACGCGTTGGAGGGAAAGCGCGCGATCCCGCGTTCCAAACCGCCGTTTCCGCAGGTCAGCGGCCTGTGGGGGAAAGGCACGATTGTCAACAATGTCGAGACGCTGTGCAACGTTCCCCACATCGTCCGGAACGGCGCGGAGTGGTTCCGCAAGCTCGGCCTGACCGAGGACGGCGGCACGAAACTCTACGGCGTGAGCGGGAAGGTGAACCATCCCGGGCTTTGGGAACTGCCGATGGGGACGCCGATCCGGGAAATTCTCGAGGAGCACGCGGGCGGAATGCGCGACGGGCACGGCGTTCCGCGCGCTTCTCCCCGGCGGCGCGTCCACCGATTTCCTCACCGCGGAGCACCTCGACGTGCCCATGGATTTTTCGTCCGTCGAAAAGGCGGGCAGCCGTCTGGGGACCGGAACGATGATCATCCTCGACGACAAAACCTGCCCGGTGGGAATGGTCCATAACCTGGAGGCCTTCTTCGCCCGCGAATCCTGCGGGTGGTGCACGCCCTGCCGCGAGGGGCTTCCCTGGACGGAGAAAATGCTGCGAGCCCTGGAAGAGGGGCGGGGAAAACCGGAATTCCTCGAGCACCTCGAACGGCACACCCGGCTGCTGGGGCCGGGGCGGACCTTTTGCGCGCTGGCGCCCGGGGCGATGGAGCCTTTGCAGAGCGCGCTGAAATATTTTCCGGGAGGATTTTGAACGGCACATTCGCGAGAAGCGGTGTCCGTGGAGGGTGACCCATGGCGACGATCTACATTGACAACCGGCCGTACACGGTCGCGGACGGGCAGAACCTGCTGCAGGCCTGCCTCGGCCTCGGATTCGACCTGCCGTATTTCTGCTGGCATCCGGCGATGGGTTCGGTGGGCGCGTGCCGCCAGTGCGCGGTCAAGCAGTTCCGGGATGAGAACGATACGCGCGGGAAGATCGTCATGTCGTGCATGACCCCGGCCGCCGAGGGCGTGCGCATCTCCATCGACGATCCGGAAGCGCGCGAATTCCGCGCCGGCGTGATCGAATGGATGATGGTCAACCACCCGCACGACTGCCCGGTGTGCGACGAGGGCGGCGAATGCCACCTGCAGGATATGACCGTGATGACCGGGCACGTTCACCGCGAATACGCTTTTCCCAAGCGGACGTTCCGCAACCAGGACCTGGGCCCGCTGGTGGCGCACGAGATGAACCGCTGCATCCATTGTTACCGTTGCGTGCGCTTCTACCAGGACGTCGCCGGAGGGAGGGATTTCGGATCGTTCGCGTCGCACGATCACGTCTATTTCGGGCGCGCGGAAGACGGCGTGCTGGAAAATGAGTTCAGCGGCAACCTGGTGGAAGTGTGCCCGACGGGGGTGTTCACCGATAAAACCTTCCAAAAGGATTATACCCGCCCGTGGGACCTGCAGACCGCGCCGTCGGTCTGCATCCACTGCGGGCTCGGCTGCAACACGATCGCCGGCGGCCGGTACGACTCCCTGCGCCGGATCCGCAACCGCTACAACAGCGAGGTGAACGGCTATTTCCTCTGCGACCGGGGGCGGTTCGGCTACGGGTTTGTCGGGGCGGATTCGCGCATCCGGACGCCGCTGGCCCGGGATGGAGAAAACGGCGCGCTCCTCCCGGCCGAGACCGGGGAGGCTCTCCGCAGGGCGGCCGGGTACCTCGGCGACCGGCGCCGGACGATCGGGATCGGCTCCCCGCGGGCATCCCTCGAATCCAATTACGCCCTGCGCCGTTTGGTGGGACCGGATCGTTTTTACCTCGGCGTTTCCGCGGAGGATTACCGCATGACGGCCGCCGCGATCCGCATCCTGAGCTCCGGCCCGGCCCGGTCCCCTTCATTAAAGGAAGTGCGCGAGGCCGATGCGGTTCTGGTTTTGGGCGAGGACGTCACGAATACCGCGCCAATGCTCGCCCTCGCCCTGCGCCAGGTAGTCGACCCCGTGGAAGCCGAAACCGTCCGGGCTCTGGGGATCCCCGCCTGGCAGGACGCCGCCGTCCGGGAAGCGGAGCAGGACGCGAAGGGATTGATCTTCCTGGCCACGCCGGTCCAAACCAAACTGGAGGATGCCGCCTTGCGCACGTACCATGCCGCGCCGGACGACCTCGCCCGGCTCGGGTTCGCGGTGGCGCATGCGATCGATCCCGGTTCGCTTGGAGTGACGGACCTTCCGGACGAAGCCGCCCGCCTGGCGGATGAGATCGCCGGCGCATTGATGGCCGCCAAGCGGCCGCTGGTCGTCTCCGGCGCCGGCTGCGCGAGCGAAGCGCTGCTCCAGGCGGCGGCCAACATCGCCTGGGCCCTGTGCCGCCGGGGAAACCCCGCGTTGCTTTCGCTTGCGCTCCCGGAAGCCAACAGCTTCGGGCTGGGCTTGATGGGCGGGGGCGATCTGCGGTCCGCCCTGCGGGAACTGCGCGAAGGGCGGGCGGATACGGTCGTCATCCTCGAAAACGATCTTTACCGCCGGGAAACTTCCGAGGCGGTCGCCGCCGCGCTCGGCTCCGCGCGCCATGTCGTGTTGATCGACCATACCCTGCACGCAACCGCGGCGCTTGCGGATCTGGTCCTCCCGGCCGCCACGTTCGTCGAAGAATCCGGGACGCTGGTGAGCAGCGAGGGGCGCGCCCAGCGTTTCTATCAGGTGCTGATCCCCAAATCCGGGGCGCGGCCGAGTTGGCGCTGGCTGGCCGATTTGGGCAGCGCGTCTTCTTCCTCCGCCCCGATGGGATGGGCTTCGCTGGACGGGGTTCTCTCGGATCTGGCCGTCGAAATCCCGCGGCTGCAGCCTGTGCTGGAGATTGCTCCGCCGGCGGATTTCCTCCTGCGGGGGCAGAAGGTGCCCCGGCAATCGCTCCGTTACAGCGGCCGGACCGCGATTGACGCGGCGGTAAACGTCAGCGAGCCCATGCCGCCGGACGATCCGGATTCGCCGTTCGCGTTTTCCATGGAGGGCGACGAGGGCATGCCGCCCCCGGCGCTTGTCTCCCGATATTGGGCTCCGGGCTGGAATTCCGTCCAATCGCTCAATAAATTCCAGTCGGAGATCGGCGGCCCGCTGCTGGGAGGGGATCCCGGCAAACGCCTTGTGGAACCGCAATCCGGGGCCGAACCGGAATTCTTCCGCGGCGTGCCGCCGATGTTCGAGCCGCTCGCCGGGCGACTGCTGCTCGTCCCCCTCTACCACATTTTCGGATCGGAAATGCTGAGCGCCCTCAGCCCGGGGATTGCCGAACTGGTCCCCAAGCCCTATGTGGCGCTTCATCCCGCCGATGCAGCCGTTTACGACGCGGAACAGGGCGGGGCCGTTCGGCTCGAGTTGAAAGGCGCGGCGCTCGAACTGCCGGTGAAGATTGTTCCTTCCCTCCCGCAGGGATTGGCCGGATTGCCGGCGGGTCTGCCCGGAATGGAACGGATCGAATTGCCGGATTGGTGCGCCCTGTCCCCGGCCTCCCCCCGGGAGGATGGGGGAGAAAACGGAGGAGGGATGCATCGGAAGGATCATCCGAATGAGTGATGTTTTGTTCCACCTGGTGACGATCGCCGGGATGCTGATGGCGGCGCTCACGATCGCGGCCGGGTTGATCTGGGTCGAACGCCGGATGCTCGCGCTCTGGCAGGACCGCTACGGCCCCAACCGGGTCGGCCCGTTCGGATTGATGCAGGTGGTTGCCGATGTGATCAAAATTTTCACCAAGGAGGATTGGATCCCGCCCTTTGCCGACCGGGCGGTGTTCGTCCTGGCGCCGGCGATCGTCTTCGCCGCCGGGTTGATGGGGTTTGCGATCCTGCCGGTGGCCTCGGCCTTCGCCGTGGTGCATCTCAACATCGGCGTGTTGTATTTCCTGGCGGTGGCGTCGCTGGGCGCGTACGGCGTGGTGCTGGCCGGCTGGTCGTCGCGCAGCAAATACCCGCTGCTGGGCGGCCTGCGGGCCGTGTCGCAGATGCTTAGCTACGAAGTGTTCATGGGCCTCTCGCTGATGGGCGTCGTGATGCTGGCCGGCAGTTTCGACCTGCGGGATATCGTCGAAGCGCAAACCAATCTATGGTTCTGCGTGCCCCAGGTTCTCGGCTTGGCGGTGTTTTTTATCGCCGGGTTGGCCGAAGCGCACCGTTCCCCCTTCGATCTGCCGGAAGCCGACAGCGAGCTGGTGGCCGGCTACCACGTGGAATATTCCGGCATGAAATTCGGGATGTTCTTCGTCGGCGAATATCTTTCGATCACGCTGATCTCGGCGATGATCGCCGTGCTGTTCTTCGGCGGATGGCAGGGGCCCCTGCTTCCGCCCGTCGTGTGGTTCCTGATCAAGACGTTTGCCTTCATCGTCCTGTTCATCCTTATGCGCGCGACCCTGCCGCGCCCGCGCTACGACCAATTGATGGCGATCGGATGGAAGTTGCTGCTTCCGCTGACCCTGCTGAATTTGCTTGTCACCGGCGGGATCCTGTTGTGGCTCGGATGAGGAGTAGGCCGTGCTGAGTATTCTCCAGGGCTTGTGGATCATTCTGAGCCACACCTTCCGGCGCCGGGTGACGGTGCAGTACCCGGAAGAGAAGCCGGTCCTGCCGCCGCGCTACCGCGGCCGGATCGTGCTGACGCGGAGCCCTGACGGGGCGGAACGCTGCGTGGCCTGCTATCTGTGCTCGGCGGTCTGCCCGGTGGAGTGCATCGCGCTTCAGGCGGCGCAGGACGCAAACGGCCGGCGTTACCCGGAATTCTTCCGGATTAATTTTTCGCGCTGTATTTTTTGCGGTTTCTGCGAGGAAGCCTGCCCGACCCAGGCCATCCAGCTCACGCCGGATTTCGAGATGGGCGAATACATTCGCCAGAACCTGGTGTACGAGAAGGAGCATCTGCTCATCAGCGGGCCGGGAAAATATCCCGATTACGATTTTTACCGCGTGGCGGGCGCGGCGATCGGCGGCAAAGACAAGGGCGAAGCGGAAAACGAACAGCCGCCCGTCGATCTGCTGAGCCTGATGCCCTGACGGCGGCACGAAGGAGGCGTGGAATGAACGTGGCGTTCTATATTTCCGGAGCGGTGGCCGTCATCACGACCGCGATGGCGATCACCCGGCGCAATGCGGTCCATGCCTTGCTCTATCTGGTTGTTTCGCTGCTGTCGGTGGCGCTGGTCTTCTTCAGCCTGGGCGCTCCGTTTGCGGCGGCGCTGGAAGCGATCATCTACGCCGGCGCCATCATGGTGCTGTTTGTGTTTGTCATCATGATGCTGAACCCGGGAAGCGGATCCGGGAGGGGGGAGCCGATTTTTGGAAATTGGCGGATATGGATCGGCCCCTCGATCCTGACCGTGATCCTGGCGGCTGAATTGGTCTATCTCGTTTCCCGGTACGGCGCCGGATCGGCCGGCGGAAGCGAGGTGATTCCGGTGCAGGTGGGGAGCGCATTGCTCGGACCGTATGTGCTCGGCGTCGAGCTGGCTTCCATGCTGCTTCTGGCGGCGCTGGTGGCCGCCAACCATCTCGGACGCCGGGCGGCGCCCGGAGAAGACGCCGGGATTTTGGACAAATGACCGTCACCCCGGTGTGATCTTGGGGTAAGTGGTCGTCACCCCGGCGTGTTCCAAGCCGGGGTCCATGATTGTAGGGAAAAAAGTGCCCGTTATGGATGCCGGCTTCGTGCGCGCCGGCATGACGGCCGCATTCACTGGACGATCGAGGAGGAAGCAAATGACCGGCGTTCCCGTCGAACACGGATTGATCCTGGCCGCGATATTGTTCGCCCTGGGCTTGGCCGGGGTGCTGGCCCGCCGCAATCTGTTGTTCATCCTGCTTTCGCTGGAGGTGATGCTCAACGCCGCCGGGGTGGCGTTCATCATCGGCCGGCTCGCGGTGGGCCCAGCCGGACGGGCAAATTATGTTCCTGTTCATCCTGGCCGCCGCCGCCGCGGAGGTGTCGATCGGATTGGCGCTGGTTTTGCTGTTCTACCGCAGCCGGAAATCACTCAGCGTCGACGACGCGATCGGAATGCGTGGGTAGCATGTATTCGCTTTTATGGCTCGTTCCCGCACTCCCGCTGGCCGGCTTCGCCGCGCTGGCGCTGCTCGGCAACTTCCGCCTGCCGCGCGCCGTCACCTCGATCGTCGGAGTCGGTTCCATCGGGCTCTCGGCGCTCCTGACCACAATAATCGGCGCGCAGTATCTGGCATCGCCTCCCGCCGGATCGGCGTATACGCAGACGGTCTGGAACTGGATGACCGCCGGCGGGCTGACACTGGCCGTCGCCTTCCGGCTCGATGCGCTTTCCCTGACCATGATTTTCGTGGTGACGTTTGTGGGATTCCTGATCCATCTGTATTCCACGGAGCACATGGCCCGCGACGAAGGCTACAACCGGTTCTTCGCCTACATGAATCTGTTCGTCGCCGCGATGCTCGTTCTGGTGTTGGCCGATAATTTGCTGCTGCTGTACCTCGGGTGGGAGGGCGTGGGATTGTGCAGTTTCCTCCTGATCGGGTTCTGGTACCGCGAGGAAGCCAACGGGCGCGCCGCGCGCAAAGCGTTCCTGGTGACGCGCGTCGGCGACGCGGCGCTCGCGGTCGGGATGTTCCTGATCTTTGTCCAACTCGGCACCTGGAACATCCAGGATCTGATGCAGCGCGCGGCGGCCCAGTGGACGGCGGGCTCCGCCGTCGCGCTCCTGGCCGCGGCCCTGCTCCTGGCGGGCGCGCTCGGGAAATCCGCGCAGCTCCCGCTGCAGGTGTGGCTGCCGGACGCGATGGCCGGCCCGACGCCGGTCAGCGCGCTGATCCACGCCGCCACGATGGTGACGGCCGGCGTATACCTCATCGCGCGGACCCACGTGCTGTTTTCGCTCGCGCCGGCGGTCATGCTGGCGGCGGCCGTGATCGGCGCGGCGACCCTGCTCCTGGCCGGGATGAGCGCGCTGGTGCAGCGCGACATCAAACGCGTGCTGGCCTACTCGACGATGAGCCAGGTCGGCTACATGTTCCTGGCGCTCGGCGCGGGCGCCTGGTCGGCCGCGATCTTCCATTTCTGGACGCACGCCTTTTTCAAGGCGCTGCTTTTCCTCGGCGCCGGCGTCGTCATCCAAAGCCTCGGCGAGGAACACGATATCTTCCGCATGGGCGGGTTGAGGAAAACCCAGCCGCTTGCGTTCTGGACCTTCCTGATCGGCGCGTGCTCGCTGTCCGCGCTGCCGCTCCTGACGGCCGGGTTTTACAGCAAGGACAAAATTCTGTGGGACGTCTGGTCCTCGCCCGCCGGCGGACCGCTGCTGTGGGCGGCCGGCCTGGCCGGGGCGTTCCTGACCTCGCTCTATATTTTCCGGGTGGTGTTCAAGGTTTTCTTCGGCGCGCCGTTTGCCAAAGCCGCAGGAGTCTTCCCCGGCGAACCAACCCGGCCTCCGTGTGCGGATCCCGCTTCTCGTACTGGCGGTTTTTTCGATCGGCGCGGGCTTCGTGGAATTGCCGGAAGCGCTCGGCAACATCCCGGCCTTCTCGAATTTTCTTTCCGGCACACTGCCGGCCCTGGCGGTTCGCGGGGCCGCGCCGGGCAGCGAAGTATTTCTGGAGATTGACGCCGCGGCGGCGGCATTGTTCGGTTTGCTGCTCGCCTATGTGTTTTTCCTGCGCCGCCCGGGCCTCTCGGACCGGATGGCGCGAACACCCGCTGGAAACGCAATCCACCGGTTCTGGTCCGCCGGATGGGGTTTCGATTGGCTGTATGAAACCGTGATCGTCCATCCGTATGCCCGGCTGGCGGCGATAAATAAAGACGACGTCTTTGATTGGCTGATCGACCGGCTTGTGACGCGGCCCTATGCCGCTCTGGCGCGGATCAGCCGGGGCGATTTCTTCGACCGGATCTTCTCTGGAATTGCCGGCCTGAATGCCGGGATCGCACGCGCGCTCAGCGCCCTGCAGAGCGGGTACGTGCGCTGGTATGCGGCGGGGATCGTCGCCGGGGCAATCATTCTGATCGCGATGGCGGTGCTGCAATGATACTTTTCTTTCTCGTCCTGTGGCTGATGGCGGGCGCTTTTCTGGCGTGGCTGGCCGGCCGGTGGAATCCCGCGCTCTCGCGGTGGATCTCGATCTTCTTCCCGGCGGTCCAGGCGATTGTGCTGGTTGTGCTCTGGCTGCAAAATTCCGCCCCCTTTGGCGCCATTCCCGCGGGCCGGTGGTGGGTGGAAGCGAACCAGCCCTGGATTCCCCAGCTCGGCGCCGCTTTTCATTTCGGTCTGGACGGACTCAGCCTCGTCCTTTGCCTGCTGACCGCGACGCTCGGAATATTTTCCGTCGCCGCATCGTGGAAGGGGATTGTGGAACGGGTCGGCTTCTTCCACTTTAATGTGCTTTGGGTTCTGGCCGCGCTGACCGGGATCTTCCTTTCGCTGGATCTGCTGCTCTTCTATTTCTTCTGGGAAATGATCCTGATCCCGCTCTACCTGCTGATCGCCGTCTGGGGACACGAAAACCGCCACTACGCCGCGTTGAAATTTTTCATCTTCACCCAGGCCGGCGGGCTGTTCCTGCTGCTG
Source organism: uncultured Chloroflexia bacterium (assembly GCA_963724345.1). Lineage (GTDB taxonomy): Bacteria > Chloroflexota > Anaerolineae > Anaerolineales > RBG-16-64-43 > JAFGKK01. The sequence goes on from CAVRUI010000003.1 coordinate 566,359, forward strand.
GCCACGGTCGGTTTGTATTGGATCCACGGGCAGACCACCGGCATATACACTTTCGATTACTGCAGCTCATCGGCACGGCGATCCCGGCCCAAACCGCGTTCTGGCTGATGCTGGGGTTCGGGCTGGCCTACGCCGTGAAACTGCCGGTTGTGCCGATCCACACCTGGCTGCCGGACGCGCACGCGGAAGCGCCGACCGCCGGCAGCGTGATCCTGGCCGGCCTGGTGCTCAAGGCCGGCGCGTACGGTTTCCTGCGGTTCCTCATTCCGCTCTTTCCGGATTCGGCGCGCGCCATCGCTCCGTGGGCGATGGCGCTCGGCGTTGTGGGAATCCTCTACGGCGCGCTGCTGGCCTTCGCCCAGACCGATCTCAAGCGGATGATCGCCTATACCAGCGTCAGCCACATGGGGTTCGTTCTGCTGGGCGCATTCGCCGGCAACGCCTTCGCCCTGCAGGGGGCGGTGGTGATCATCATTTCGCACGGGCTCTCGACCGGCGCGCTGTTCATTCTGGCCGGCGCGCTTCAGGACCGCCTGCACACCCGCGATCTGAAGAACATGGGCGGGCTGTGGAGCGTCGTGCCGCGCATGGGCGGCTTCGGCCTGTTCTTCGCGCTGGCGTCGCTCGGCCTTCCGGGACTCGGCAACTTCATCGGCGAGCTGCTCGTCCTGCTGGGAACCTTCCAGGTCAGCGTGCCCGCCGCGGTTTTTGCGACGCTTGGGTTCATCGCCGCCACGGTCTACTCGCTTTGGTTCGTCCAGCGCGTCTTTGCCGGCAAGTACACGGGCGACGGAAAGGTGGCCGATCTCGACGCGCGGGAGTTTGTGGTGCTGGGCGCGCAGGCGCTCGGGCTGCTTTGGCTGGGTTTGTATCCGCAGCCGGTGCTCGATGCGGTCCGTCCCGCCCTGGTGAATACGGAAATCCGTGTCTCGGAATCTTATCCGCTGGATGAATTGCTTCTAACCGCGTCGGCGGCGCCGATCCACCCGGGAGATGACGATTCGCGGACGATCTTTCCTGCGCCGGGGATTCGGCCATGACATCCGCTGATTTTGCGGCGCTTCTGCCGTACCTTATTTTGACGGCCGCGACCGTGGTCATCCTGCTGACGGTTGCGTTCGTCCGCAAACACAAGCTCATCGCGGGCATGACGATGGCCGGATTGGCGCTGGCGTTCGCAAGCCTGCCGCTGGCGGCCGCCGAAAGCCCGCGCGCGGTCACGGCGCTCATCCAGGTGGATGGATTCTCCCTGTTCTTCGCCGGGCTGCTGATCGCCGCGGCGTTTGCGGTGGCGGGGCTTTCCTACGGGTACCTCGAGCGCCGGCGCATCCGCCGCGAGGAGTTCTACCTGCTGCTCCTGACCGCAACCCTCGGCGGGTGCATCCTGCCGGCGAGCATCCATTTCGCGTCGCTGTTCCTCTCGCTGGAACTGCTCACCGTCTCGCTCTTCGGGATGATCGCGTATTTGCGCACCGAGCCGCTCGGGATCGAGGCGGCGGTGAAATACCTCATCCTGGCGGCGGCTTCCTCGGCATTCCTGCTGTTCGGGGCGGCCCTGGTGTACGCCGAACGCGGAACGCTGGAGCTCGGCCGGATCCTGCTCCCCGCCGCATCCGCCGCCGGCGGATTGCATCCGGTCCTGATGCCGGCCGGGTTGGCGATGGTGCTGGCCGGGATCGGGTTCAAACTCGCCGTCGTCCCGTTCCACATGTGGATCCCTGACATTTACCAGGGCGCGCCGGCGCCGGTGGCGGGATTCATCGCGACGGTTTCGAAAGGCGCGGTGTTCGCGGCGCTTGTCCGGGTCTTCTCACTCTATGCTTTCCCTTCCGCCGGCGGGATCTACTGGGGGCTGACAGCGATCGCCGCTCTCTCGATGTTTGCGGGGAATTGGCTGGCGCTTCTGCAGACCAACGTCAAGCGGATGCTCGCGTACTCATCCATCGCGCATTTTGGCTACCTGCTTGTGGCGCTCCTGGCCGCCGGCGGAAATTCGGTGACGGCGGCGGCGATCTACCTGGCCGCCTACTTCGCCGCCATTCTCACGGCCTTTGGCGTGATCGGCAACGGGCCGGAAGGCGGCGAGGCGTCCTCCCTCGAGGATTTCCGCGGCTTATTCTGGCGCCGGCCGTGGGCCGCCGCATTTTTCACCGCGGCCCTTCTTTCGCTGATCGGCATCCCGCTGACGGCGGGGTTTATCGGCAAGGCGTATGTGCTGCTGGCCGGGGTCGGGTCGGCGGTCTGGCTGCTTGCGGTGGTACTCGTCGTCACCAGCGCGATCGGCCTCTATTATTACCTGCGGGTCATTTTGATGATGGCGCGTCCGCAGGAGGCGGAAGCGGGACCCGGTTTGCGGGCGGTCTCCGGTTCCCGCCTGGAACAGCTTGTGCTCGCCGGGTTGTCGGTCCTGATCATCGGGCTGGGCGTTTATCCGGCTCCGCTCCTGGAATTAATTCGGAGAACGGCGGGCGGCGTGCTGCCGTTCTGAGGAATGGTTCTTCCGCCGGCGCATGACCGCATCTTGAAAAAGGAAAGGATCCAAAATGAGTTCCATTGCCCCGGTATCGACCGCATCACCCGCGCCCGCCCCGGGCCGCAAGCGGCTTGACTATAAATGGATCGCCCTGAGCGTCACCACCATCGGGGCGATGATGGCGGCGATCAATTCGACGATCGTGATCCTCGCCCTGCCGGACATGATGATGGAATTGCACGCCGATCTGGTCGAGATGATCTGGGTGATCATCGGCTACCTCCTGATCAGCACCGTGTTCCTGCTGACCTTCGGGCGCGTGGCGGATCTGCTCGGAAGGGTGCGGATGTACAACCTGGGATTCGTCGTCTTCACCGCCGGGTCGGCGCTGTGCGGCCTGTCGGGGAGCGTCCTGGCGCTGATTCTCTTCCGCCTGGTCCAGGGCAGCGGGGCGGCGATGATGCTGGTCAACAGCGTCGCCATCCTTACGGAAGTTTTTCCGCCGAACGAACGCGGACGCGCGCTCGGGATCAACGGGGTCACCTGGGCGGCCGGCGGCGTGCTCGGGCCGGTGCTGGGCGGGCTGATCCTCAGCGCCGGATCCTGGCGCTGGATCTTTTTCATCAACATCCCGATCGGGATCTTCGGCGCGCTGTGGGGATACCTTTCGCTGAAGGAAATATCCTCGCGCGGGGCCGGAGAACGGTTCGATTGGCTCGGCGCGCTCACCTTCAGCCTGAGCCTGGTCTCGATCCTGCTGGCGCTGACGATGGGAATTCAATTCAGCTGGACCTCGCCGCCGATCCTGCTCCTGTTCGCGAGCTTCGTGCTCTTCCTGGCCTTTTTCCTGGTTTGGGAACGGCGGGCGAAATTTCCGGTGCTGGATTTCTCGCTGTTCCGGAACCGGATCTACAACTTTTCGGTCCTGGCCGCGATGATGCAATCGCTCGGCCTGTTCGCGGTCAACTTTCTGATCGTCTTCTATTTCCAGGGGGTGCGCGGCTTCGATCCGCTCACGGCGGCGCTGCTGCTCATCCCGCTGCCGCTGGTGAGTTCGATCGCGGCGCCGATCGGCGGGATTATCGCGGACCGGATCGGCGCGCGCATTCCGGCGACGATCGGGCTGCTGCTGCAGGCGGCCGGCCTTCTCTGGCTGAGCGGGCTGTCGGTGAACACGGACTACGCGGTCATCGCCGGGGGACTGGCGCTCATGGGCCTCGGCGGCGGATTGTTCTTCTCGCCCAATACCAGCGCGGCGATGACCGCCGCCCCGAAAAACCGGCTCGGGATCGCCTCGGCCGCGCTCGGGACTCTGCGCCAGACCGGGATGGTCATCAGCCTGGCGCTCTCCCTGGCGGTGGCCGCCGGCAGCCTGCCGCGCGACGTGATGATGCAAATTTTCGTCGGCACCAACGTCACGCTCGGGTCGCAGATCATGCAGAATTTCGTCGTCGGCATCCGCAATGCGTTCCTGTTCTCGATCCTGTTGTGCCTGATCGCCGCGGTTCTTTCGTTTGCCCGCGGGAAAGAAAACCGGAATACCGCTGCGGCGCGGGAAGATCATCCGCAGCGATAAAAGGAGTGTTGCCATGAACGAGAATCCGTTGAAGAAGCTGGAAGCCTTCGGGCAGAGCGTTTGGATGGACCTCCTCCGCCGGGGGATGCTGAAATCCGGCGAGTTCGACCGCCTGATCGCCGAGGACGGCGTGACGGGGGTCACGTCCAATCCGTCGATATTCGAAAAAGCCATCGCCGGAAGCCACGATTACGACGAGGCGATCCGGATGCTCGCGCTGGAAGGCCGGGACGATTCCGGGATCTATCAGGCGCTGACGGTGGACGATATCCGCGCGGCGGCCGACAGCCTGCGCGGCGTATACGACAGCACCCGCGGGGGCGACGGGTTCGTGTCCCTCGAGGTCTCGCCGCACCTGGCGCACGATACCGAAGCCACCGTGGCGGAGGCCAAACGCCTGTGGCGGGCGGTCGGCAAGCCCAACCTGATGATCAAGGTTCCGGCCACCCGCGAGGGCCTGCCCGCCGTCCGCCACCTGATCAGCGACGGGATCAACGTCAACATCACGCTGCTGTTCGGCCTGCCGCGCTACCGCGAGGTGGCCGAGGCGTACATCGCCGGCTTGGAGGACCGCTCGGCGCAGGGCGCGCCGGTCGGGGGCATCGCCTCGGTGGCAAGTTTCTTCCTCAGCCGGATCGACGTTCTGCTCGACCCGCAGCTCGAAAAAATGCGCGACGCCGGGGGCGAACACGGGGATGCCGCGCTCGCGCTGGTGGGGCAGGCCGCGATTGCGAGCGCCAAGGCGGCGTATTCGATCTATCACGAAGCTTTCGAATCGGAACGGTTCCGCGCGCTCTCCGCGCGGGGGGCGCGCCCCCAGCGCCTGCTGTGGGCCAGCACCAGCACCAAGAACCCGGCCTACAGCGACGTCAAATACGTCGAGCCGCTGATCGGTCCGGATACGATCAACACCATGCCGATCGAAACCATCAACGCCTACCGCGACCACGGCCTGCCGGCCGACCGCCTGGCCGAAGGTTTGGCCGAGGCCCGGTCCGCGCTCGAAGGGTTGAAGCAAATCGGCATCGATATCGACCGGGTAACCCAGCAGCTCGAGGATGAGGGAGTCGAAAAGTTCAACCAGCCGTTCGACCGCCTGATGAAGACCATCGGCGCGGCGCGCGAAGCGGCGAGGGGCGAGCCGGTGGACCGCCAGGCGCTGGACCTCGGCGGTTTGGAGGCAAGCGTGCAGGAGCAGATCAAAGTCATGGAGGACCGGCGCTTCGTCCTGCGGCTTTGGAACAAGGATCCGGGGTTGTGGAAGGAGGAGCCCGAGGCGCAGAAGATCATCCGCAATTCGCTCGGCTGGCTGCACGTGGCCGAGAAAATGTCGGAGAACCTCGATGACCTTTCCCGCTTTGTGTCCGAGGTCAAGGCGGCCGGCTTCCGGCGCGCGGTCCATATGGGCATGGGCGGAAGCAGCATGGCGCCGATCGTCCTGACGCGCACGTTCCCCGTCGGGGAGGGCGGCATCCCCGTCACGGTATTGGATACGACCGATCCGGCCACCCTTCTCCGGATCGAACGCGAAGCCCCGGTCGAATCCACGCTGTTCATCGTCGCCAGCAAATCCGGAACGACGGCCGAACCGCTGGCGTTCGGCGAATATTTTTACGCCCGGGTGAAGGAGAAGAAAGGGGAGCGGGCGGGCGAAAATTTCGTCGTGATCACCGACCCCGACACGCCGCTGGCCGAAATGGCGGCGCGGCGCGGGTACCGCCGCGTGTTCCGGAATTATTCCGATATCGGCGGGCGGTATTCGGCGCTTTCGTATTTCGGCCTGTTGCCCGCCGCGCTGATGGGGTTGGATGCCGGCGAGCTTCTGGAACGATCGCTGCGCATGGCGAATGCCTGTTCGGCGTCTGTGCCCGAACGGGAGAACCCGGGCCTGCTGCTGGGCGCGGTGATGGGAGCCATGGCCCTCGCGGGGCGCGACAAGGCAACCCTTCTGGCGCCTGCGAAGATTTCCGCGCTGGGATTGTGGCTCGAGCAGCTGATCGCCGAGAGCACGGGCAAGGAAGGCAAGGGAGTGCTGCCGGTGGCCGGGGAGCCGGAGGACGCGCCGCCGGTCTACGGCGACGACCGCTGGTTCGCGGTGTTCCAGGTGAAGAATGCCCCCGACCCGGACCTCGAGCGCCGTGCGGAAGAGCTGCGCAAGGCCGGCTTCCCCGTCGTCACGATCCTGCTCGACGACCTCTACGACCTCGGCCAGGAATTTTTCCGATGGGAAGTGGCGACGGCCGCCGCGGGCTCGATCCTTGGAATCAACGCCTTCGATCAGCCGAACGTGCGCGAAAGCAAGGAAAATACCAACCGGCTGCTGGATTCCATCCGCAAGACGGGCGCTTTGCCGGTTCCGGAAGCCTCCTTGTCGGAACCGCCTCTGGATTTGCATGCGCGGAAAGCGGGATTGACGATTGAAGAGACGATTCGAAGCTTTTTCGATGAAGTGAATGCGGGAGATTATCTTGCCATCCAGGCGTACCTCCCGGAAACACCCGCCACGGACCGGGCGCTGCAAAAAATCCGGCTGCGCTTGCGGGACCGGCTGCGGATTGCGACGACCGTCGGATACGGCCCGCGTTTCCTGCACTCCACCGGGCAATACCACAAGGGCGGTCCCAACACCGGCCTCTTCCTGCAGTTGACCGCGGACGATTCGGAGGATGCGGCCATTCCGGGCGCGCCTTATCCTTTTGGAATGCTCAAGCAGGCGCAGGCGTTGGGAGATCTGCAGGCTTTGCTGCGGCATGGGCGTGAGGTACTGCGGATCCATCTGGGAGCCGATCCGATCCTGGGGCTTGTGCGGCTGGACGAGATCATCGCGAATAGTCTCCAATCCCTCGAGGCCGGATCGGCGGCCGGAGCGCGCGCGGCCCGGCCCGAGAAAAAAGTGAAACCGAAAACCGCCGTCCGCCGGGCGGCTCCGGTTGCCAAAAAAGCCGGGCGTAAAGCCGCCGTCCGCCGCGTTTCGCCGGCGCCGAAAAAAGCGAAACCGAAAGCGTCCGGCCGGGCCCGGGCAAAACCGGCCGCGGCGAAACCGGCCAGTAGGAAAAAGAAAAAATAGGCGAGGTGGCGATATGGAAAAGATGGAGCCCGTTCAGGCGTTGTTCCTGGATATCGGCGGGGTGCTCCTGACCAACGGCTGGGACCGCAAAGCGCGCCACAGCGCCTGCGAAAAGTTCGGCCTGGATTTCCAGGAGGTGGACGAACGCCACCACCTGACCTTCGATATTTTCGAGGAGGGAAAACTCAGCCTCGAGGATTATCTGGAGCGGACGATCTTCTACGAACCGCGCACGTTTTCGCATGAGGATTTCCGCGAGTTCATGTTTGCCCAATCGCAGCCCTACCCGGAGATGATCGATCTGATCCGCGGGTTGAAGGCGCGCTGCGGATTGAGGATCGCCGCCGTCAGCAACGAGGGGCGCGAGCTTTCCGTGTACCGCATCGAAAAATTCAGGCTGATGGAATTCATCGACGTCTTTGTTTCATCCTGTTTCGTTCATTTTCGGAAACCGGACACCGACATGTATTGCATCGCGGCGGACATCGCCCAGGTCCGCCCGGAATTCGGCATTTTCATCGACGACCGGGCGATGTTTGTCGAAGTGGCGCGGGGCCTGGGATTCCATGGAATCCACCATACCGGGCTGGAATCCACCCGCGAGCATCTGGCGTACTACGGATTGCGCGCCGGATAACTGAAGCCGCATTCCAACGCGCCGGGGTTGTCCAAAAAGTGGGAAAAAGGTTCTTGATGGGAGAAGCCTTGCCTGGCTTGGTCGTCATTCCCGCGTGATCTTAGCGGGAATCCAGGGTCTTTTGATGGTAATGGAATAAAGCCGCTGGATGCCCGATAAGAACACTCGGGCATGACGATTCTAGGTTTTTCCAGCACTTCCGCTGGACAATCCGGCGATGAAGGAGAAGGCCACATGACGGATCCGCAATACGAAATGGGAATGATCGGCTTGGGCGTGATGGGGCGGAACTTCGCCTTGAACATCCGCGATCACGGCTTTGGGGTGGCCGGATACGACCGGGACGCGGAGAAGGTCGCCGCGCTGCAGTCCGAATCCGGCGGCGAAAACATCCGGGGCGCGGGTACTCTCGACGGAGATGGTCTCGCTTCTGCGAAAACCGCGCGCGGTGATGCTGCTCGTCCCGGCCGGCCCGCCGGTGGACGCGGTGATCCAGGCGCTCCTGCCGCTCCTCGCGCCCGGCGACCTGATCGTCGACGGCGGGAACTCGTATTACAAGGATACGGACCTGCGCCAAAAGACGCTTGCGGAAAAGGGATTTTCCTTTCTGGGCGTCGGAGTTTCCGGCGGAGCCGAAGGCGCGCGGCACGGACCGAGCCTGATGCCCGGCGGACCGCCGGCCGCGTACGAGCGGATCCGGAAAATTCTCGAAGCCTGCGCCGCGCAGGCGGCCGGCGAGCCGTGCGTGGCCTACCTCGGGCCGGGCTCCGCGGGCCATTACGTCAAGATGGTGCACAACGGAATCGAGTACGGATTTCTCCAGCTGATCGCGGAAACCTACGACCTGATGAAACGCGGGATGGGAATGAACAACGGCGAACTGCAGGAGGTGTACCGCGGCTGGACGGCGACCGAACTGGATTCCTACCTGGTGGAGATCACGGCCAATATTTTCCGGGAGGTGGACGCGCAAACCGGCCTGCCGCTGATCGACCAGATCCTCGACGAAGCCCGGCAGAAGGGGACCGGCAAGTGGGCGTCGGAAGACGCCATGGAACTGCAGGTTCCGATGCCGACCATCGATTCGGCCGTGGCGGCGCGCAACCTCTCGATGTACAAAGGGACGCGCCTCGCGATCCACCGCGTGATGGACCTCCCACAGCGGAAATTTTCGGGGGATCGGGCCCGGTTCCTCGACCGGCTGCGCAGCGCGCTCTACGCCGCGCTGATCGTCACGTATGCCCAGGGGATGGACCAGCTGCGGGCGGCTTCCGGAACCTGCGGCTACGGATTCGGGCTGGAAACAGTCGCGCGGATCTGGCGCGGCGGATGCATCATCCGCTCGGCATTCCTGGAAATGATCCGCCGCGCGTATGCGCGGCGGCCGGCGCTGGAGAACCTGCTGATCGATCCGGAGATCGGAGCGGAAGTGTTGAAGCGCCATGAAGATCTGCGGGGCGTCGTGTGCGAAGCGGCCGGGCTGGGGATTCCCGCGCCCGCCCTGATGGCATCGCTCGGCTACCTCGACAGTTTCCGCAGCGATTGGCTGCCGGCCAGCCTGATCCAGGCCCAGCGGGATTATTTCGGGGCGCATTCCTACGAGCGAATCGACGAGAAGGGTGTGTTCCACACCGAATGGATCGGCAGCGAGGAAACCCATGACTGACCCGGAAAAATTGGAACCGACCATCCTGGTGATCTTCGGCGCCGGAGGCGACCTGACCTGGCGCAAACTGGTGCCGGCCCTGTACAACCTGTGCCTCGACAACATGCTGCCGGACCGGTTTGCCATCTTCGGGGTGGACATGAAGGCGATGACCGTCGACGAGTTCCGACGGCACCTGCGCGAGGGGGTCGATCAATTCTCGCGGCGCGGGAAAACCTCCGACGGGGAATGGAACACGTTTGCGCCCTACCTGAACTATCTCCCCGCGGATTTCGGCGATCCGAAATTCTTCGAGATGCTTTCGGCCCGGCCGCAGGCTCTGGAAAAAGAGTGGTCGGCCAACGCGCACTACATCTTCTACCAGGCCACGCCGCCGGAGATTGTGAAAACGATCGTCGACCAGCTGGGCAGGTCTCCGCTCAACCAGGACCGCCGGCACACCCGGATCGTTCTGGAAAAACCTTTCGGCCGCGACCTGGAATCCGCCCGCGCGCTCAACCGCATGCTCGCCGGCGTGTTCGACGAATCCCAGATCTACCGCATCGACCACTACCTCGGCAAGGAAACCGTCCAGAACATTCTCGCCTTCCGGTTTGCCAACGCGCTGTTCGAGCCGATCTGGGACCGGCGCTACATCGATCACGTGCAGATCACCATGGCCGAGGAGGTGGGAATCGAACACCGCGGCGGATATTACGACAAGGCGGGCGCGCTGCGGGATATGATCCAAAACCACCTGCTTCAGGTGCTCTGCCTCATCACCATGGAGCCTCCGGTCTCGTTTCAAGACGAGGAAATCCGGAATAAAAAAGTGGACGTCCTGCACGCGATCCGTCCCGTTCCGCAGGATAAGATTTATGAATACGCCGTCCGCGGACAGTACGGGGCGGGGTGGCAGGAGGGCGAGCGCCTCCCCGCCTACCGCCAGGAACCGGGCGTGGACCCCAACTCCGTCACGGAGACATTCGTCGCGCTTGAATCTTTTTGTGGACAACTGGCGCTGGCAGGACGTTCCGTTTTATTTGCGCACCGGCAAACGCCTGCCCTTCCGGGTGTCGGAAGCGTCGATCCAGTTCCGTCCCGTCCCGCATCAGTCGTTCCCCGCCTCGGCGATCGCCAATTGGGCGCCCAATCGGCTGGTGATCCAGATTCAGCCGAACGAAGGCATTCTCCTCCGTTTCCAGGCCAAGCAGCCGGGAACGGACCTGCGCCTGAGTCCCGTGGACATGCGCTTCTCCTACAAGGAAGCTTTCAAGAGCAGTCCGCCCGAAGCGTACGAGACTCTGCTGTTGGACGTCATGCGGGGGGATGCCACCCTCTTCATGCGCGCGGATCAGGTCGAGGCGGCCTGGAGCGTGGTGACTCCGGTCCTGGAAGGCTGGCAGGCGGTTTCGCCGGAAGTGTTCCCCAACTATCCCGCCGGCTCCTGGGGTCCGGAAGCGGCGCAAATCCTGATCGCCAAGGACGGGCGAAGCTGGCTGCTGCCCTCCTGCTACGAAAACCCGGATGCCATTTGCGCAGACGAGGAGCCGAAGCAAAAGTGAGATTTCAATTTCGTCAAAGGGCGAAGGTTCTTCGGCGGCGGAGGAAACGATGAAGGTCAGCCCTCTTGCGGGAAAACCCGCCGATCCGGCAATGCTCGTCAATGTGCCGAGTCTCGTCACGGCCTATTACGCGGACACGCCGGATCCCGCGATCCCGGAGCAGCGGGTGGCGTTCGGCACGTCCGGGCACCGCGGTTCGGCCTTCGAGAGATCCTTCAACGAGTGGCACATCCTCGCCATCAGCCAGGCCATCTGCCTGTACCGGGCAGCCCATAATATCGACGGTCCGCTGTTCCTCGGGATGGATACGCATGCCCTCTCGGTGCCGGCGCTGGCCAGCGCTCTGGAAGTGCTGGCCGCGGGCGGCGTTGAAGTGATGATCTCGGCAGGGGACGAATATACCCCGACCCCGGCCGTTTCCCGCGCCATCCTCGTCTACAACCGCGGGCGCAAAACCGGACTCGCCGATGGAATCGTTATCACGCCCTCCCACAATCCGCCGGACGATGGCGGCTTCAAATACAACCCGCCGCACGGCGGCCCGGCGGAAGGCGCCATCACCGGCTGGATCGAAACGAAAGCAAACGAGTTCCTTGAGAAGAAACTTTCAGGCGTGAAGAGAATTTCCCGGGAGCAGGCGCTGCGCGCCAGCACAACCCACCGCCATGATTATCTCAACGAGTATGTCGGGGATCTGGCCGGTGTTCTGGATATGGATGTGATCCGCGAGTCCGGGATCAGCCTGGGGGCCGATCCGCTCGGCGGCGCGGGAGTCCACTACTGGGGCCCGATCGCCGAACGTTACGGGTTGAACCTGTCGGTCGTCAATCCGGACGTCGATCCCACCTTCCGGTTCATGACGGTGGATTGGGACGGCCGGATCCGCATGGACCCCTCTTCGCCGTACGCCATGCAGAGCCTGATCGGTTTGAAGGATCGATTCGCGGTCGCCTTCGGGTGCGATACGGACCACGACCGGCACGGGATCGTCACGCGCTCGGCGGGGCTGCTCCCGCCCAATGCGTATCTTGCGGTGGCCGTCCACTACCTCTTCCAGCACCGGCCAAAGTGGGCCCGGACGGCCGCCGTCGGCAAGACGCTGGTAAGCAGCCGGATGATCGATCGCGTCACCGCAAAGCTCGGCCGAACGCTGTTCGAGGTGCCGGTCGGGTTCAAGTGGTTCGTGGACGGGCTGCTCGACGGCTCGTTGGGCTTCGGCGGCGAGGAAAGCGCCGGAGCGTCCTTCGCCCGCCTGGATGGGAATGTCTGGACGACGGACAAGGATGGGATCATCCTGGCGCTGCTCGCCGCCGAGATCACCGCCCGGATGGGGCGCGACCCGGGCGAGATCTACCGCGAACTCACGCGCGAGTTCGGCGAGCCGGTTTACGAGCGGATCGATGCGCCGGCCACTCCCGAACAAAAGGCGGTTCTGGCGAAGCTCTCGCCGGAGCAGGTCAAAATCAAAGAACTTGGCGGTGAAAAAATCCAGGTTATCCTGACCGCCGCGCCGGGCAACAACGCCCCGATCGGAGGACTCAAAGTGGCGGCGGAAAACGGATGGTTCGCGGCGCGCCCGTCCGGGACCGAAGAATATCTACAAGATCTATGCGGAAAGCTTCCTCGGAACGGATCACCTGCACCGGATCCAGGAAGAAGCGCAAACCATCGTCAACACGGCGATGACGGTCTGAGAACAGTCGGGAAATTCGACCGGGCGGTGCAATAGCGGGGAGATCCTATGAGCAAACAAGCACGCAGCAGCCATCTGCTATACAGCCGTCTGGCTCTGGAAATCGATGGATTCGATTCCCTGGCCGAGCTGGCGCTGGATTTGCGCTGGTCGTGGAATCATGCCGCCGACGAAGTGTGGCGGCAGCTCGATCCCGCAATTTGGGAGCTCACCCACAACCCCTGGGTTTTATTGCAGGCGGTCTCGCGCGACAAGCTCAAGCGCGCAACCGCTGACCCCGTTTTCCGCAAGCGGGTCGAGGACCTTCTCGGGGCTCAGCGGCAGGCGGCGCAGGCGCCCGCCTGGTTTCAGCTCAACCATCCGAACTCCCCCCTGACCGGCGTCGCGTATTTCAGCTTGGAATTCATGCTCAGCGAAGCACTGCCCATTTATTCGGGCGGGCTTGGCAATGTGGCCGGCGACCAGCTCAAATCCGCCAGTGATCTGGGCGTGCCGGTGATCGGGGTGGGCCTTCTGTACCAGCAGGGGTATTTTCGCCAGGTGATCGACAAGGACGGCGCGCAGCAGGCGCTGTTCCCGTACAACGACCCGGGGCAGCTGCCGATCTCGCCGGCGCGCCAGGCGGACGGGGAGTGGCTGCGGCTGGAGATTGCCCTGCCCGGCTACTCGGTCTGGCTGCGCGCCTGGCAGGTCCAGGTCGGCCGGGTAAAACTCTTCCTGCTCGACAGCAACGATGCGGCCAACTTTCCCGCCCACCGGGGGATCACCAGCGAACTCTACGGCGGCGGGACGGAACTGCGCCTCAAGCAGGAACTGCTGCTTGGGATCGGCGGATGGCGGCTGCTCGGCGCACTCGGAATCCGGCCGGAAGTTTGTCATCTAAATGAAGGCCACGCGGCCTTCGCGGTGCTGGAGCGGGCTCTGAGCTTCATGGAAACGACGGGGCGGCCCTTCGAAGCGGCGCTGGCGGCGACGCGGGCGGGAAACCTCTTCACCACCCACACGGCGGTGGCGGCCGGTTTCGACCGTTTCGATCCAGCGCTGATCAGGCAATACCTGGGCGGCTACGCCGAGCAAAAGCTCGGGATCTCCCTCCGTGAATTGCTGGCCCTGGGCCGGATGAACCCGGACGATGCGTCGGAGAGTTTCAACATGGCGTATCTCGCGATCCGCGGCAGCGGGGCGGTCAACGGCGTTAGCCGGTTGCATGGAACCGTTAGCCGGCGGTTGTTCGAGCCGCTCTTTCCGCGCTGGCCGCAGGACGAAGTGCCTATCGGGCACGTCACCAACGGAGTCCACATGCCGAGCTGGGATTCGGCGGCCGCCGACGACCTCTGGACGGAGGCCTGTGGAAAAGGCCGCTGGCTGGGGACGACGGAAACGTTGGAGAAGTGCATCCGCCGCATCTCCGACGAGAGGATCTGGCAATTCCGCGCCGCCGCCGGCAAGTCGCTCGTCGAATATGCGCGCGGGCGGCTGTCCCTGGAGCTGGCCGGGTCCGGCGCTCCGCCCGAAGCGATCGAGGAAGCCGGGCATCTTTTTGATCCCAACGCGCTGACCCTGGGTTTCGCGCGCCGCTTTGCTTCCTATAAAAGGCCGAACCTGCTGCTGCACGATCCGGAGAGGCTGTTGCGCCTTTTAACCAATCCTCAGCGGCCCGTGCAACTCATCCTGGCCGGCAAAGCCCATCCGGCGGATCAGGCGGGGCAGGCCCTGATCCGGGAATGGATCCAATTTATCCGGCGCCCCGAAGTGCGCCCGCACGTGATCTTCCTCGGAGACTACGACATGCTGTTGACCGAACATCTCGTGCAGGGGGTGGATGTGTGGATCAACACGCCCCGCCGGCCCTGGGAGGCCTGCGGCACGAGCGGCATGAAGGTGCTCGTCAACGGCGGCATCAATCTTTCGGAGCTGGACGGCTGGTGGGCGGAAGCCTATACGCCCGAAGTGGGATGGGCGCTGGGGGACGGCCGGGAACACGGCGACGATCCGGCCTGGGATGCCGCCGAAGCCGGGGCGCTCTACGATCTGCTCGAAGGCAAGGTCATCCCGGAATTTTATTCCCGCAACCCGCAAGGCATTCCCACGGCCTGGGTGGCGCGCATGCGGGAAAGCATGGCGCGCCTGACGGCGCAGTTTTCCGCCAACCGCACCGTGCGCGAGTACACCGAAGGACATTACCTCCCGGCCGCAGCGGCCTACCTTAAACGCGCCGCCGATAAAGGCGCCCTGGGCGCGCAGGTTGTCGAATGGCGGCGCAGCCTGGATCCAAAGTGGGCCGCGATGCATTTCGGCGCCTGGAACGTTGTCAGCGAAGGAGGGCGGCACGTATTCGAAGTCGAGGTCTATTCCGGCGGCCTCGACCCCGACAGCGTGCGGGTGGAACTGTATGCGGACGGAATTAACGGCGGCGAGCCGGAGCGGCAGGAGATGAAACTCCTGCGTCCATTGGCCGGCGAGACGGGCGGCTCCGTTTACGGCGCGGCGGTGCCCGCGGCGCGCCCGGCCCCGGACTATACGGCGCGCGTGGTGCCGCAGCACGAAGGCGTTGCCGTCCCTTTGGAGGCCGCCCGCATCCTATGGCAACAGTGATCCGATCGAAGGGAAAGATGATGAAGAAAACGGCTGCAGTCACCTGCCTGTTTCTGGATGTCGGCGGCGTCCTGCTCACCGATGGGTGGAGCCTCGCGGCCAGCCAACAGGCGGCCAGGACCTTCGGCCTGGATTTGGAAGAATTTATTATCCGGCATAACCAGGCTCTTGGCACGTTTGAGCTGGGCAAGCTCACCCTGAAGGAATACCTGAACCAGATGGTGTTCTACAAGGAGAGGCCGTTCACCCAGGCGCAATTCCGGAAATTCATGTTCGCCCAGTCGCAATCCCATCCCGATATGATCGGGCTGGCCCGCCGGTTAAAAGCGCGATACGGATTAAAAGTCCTCGTGGTCAACAATGAGGGCCACGGACTGAATGAATACCGGATCCGGAAGTTCCATTTGGACGGATTTGTGGATTCTTTCATTTCCTCCTGTGTCGTTAATATGCGAAAGCCCGACCCGGACATCTTCCGGCTGGCGCTCGAAACCGCGCAGGTTCAGGCCAACCGGGTCGTCTATATCGAAAACACCCCGATGTACGCGCGGATCGCGAAGGGATTGGGGATTCGAAGCATCCTGCATACGGATTACCGGTCCACGCGCGCGAAACTGGCTGCGTTCGGATTGCCCGATGAAAAAGGAGCCGTCCATGAAACCGGCTGACCCGCTCGTTCTGACGATCAACGGCGGCTCGTCGAGCATCAAATTCGCGCTGTTCGAAACCGGCGGCTCGCTCCGGCGGATCCTGGCCGGCAGCATCGACCGGATTGGGCTCCCGGAAGCAACCTTCGCCGTGAAAGGCTCAAACCCGGCCGACACGTTCACCCGGCCCGTGGCGGCGGCGAACCATACGGCGGCCGTCGGGGTGCTGATGGATTGGGTCGAGGAACGCCGCCTGAGCGGCGAGTTGGCGGCGGTGGGGCACCGCGTGGTGCACGGCGGACCGAAGTACAGCGAACCGCAGCGGATCACCACAGAAATGGTCGAGGCGTTGCATCGGCTTCAACCTTTCGATCCCGAACATCTGCCGGAGGAGATCCTGCTGACCGAAGCTTTTCATCGCCGGTTTCCCGATCTGGTTCAAGTGGCGTGTTTTGATACGGCTTTTCACCACGACCTGCCGCGCGTGGCCCGGCTGCTTCCGATCCCGCGCCGTTATGAGGCGCAGGGCGTGCGCCGCTACGGATTCCACGGGTTGTCGTATGCGTTTCTGATGGAGGAGCTGGCGCGCGCGGCCGGGCCGGAGGCGGCGCGCGGCCGGGTCATCCTCGCCCACCTCGGCAACGGCGCGAGCCTGGCGGCGGTCTCCGGCGGCAAACCGGTCGATACCAGCATGGGGCTCACCCCCACCGGAGGCGTGCCGATGAGCACCCGTTCGGGCGATCTCGATCCCGGGCTGGTCTGGTACCTGGCGCGCACCGACGGCGTGACCGCGAAAAAATTCAATGAAATGGTTAATTTCCAATCCGGGCTGCTGGGCATTTCGGAAACCAGTTCCGACATGCAGGCCTTGCTCGAGCGCGAGGCGAAAGACGTGCGGGCGGCCGAGGCGGTGGCGATATTTTGTTATCAGGTGAAAAAATGGATCGGCGCATTCGCCGCGGCGCTGGGCGGGTTGGACACGCTGGTGTTCGCGGGCGGCATCGGGGAAAATGCGCCGAAGATCCGCGCCCGGGTTTGCGACGGGCTGGATTTTCTTGGAATCATGCTCGATGAAAAACAAAACGCAGCCGGCGCCGCCGTGATTTCCGACGCGGCCGGCCGGGTTGCCGTGCGCGTCATGCACACGGATGAAGAAATCATGATCGCCAGGACCGTCTGCCAACTCCTCGGGCTTGGCTGGAAAAAAGAGAATTGAATCATGCAGACAAAAACGCTTTCCCCGGATTTGCTCCGCAGGATGGACGCCTACTGGCGCGCCGCCAATTACCTGTCGGTCGGCCAGATATACCTCTACGACAATCCGCTCTTGAAGCGCCCGCTGGCGCTGGCGGACGTGAAGCACATGCTCCTGGGGCACTGGGGCACGACCCCCGGCCAGAATTTCATCTACGTCCACTTGAACCGGGTCATTAAAAAATATGACCTCAATCTGATTTACGTCGCCGGCCCGGGTCACGGCGGCCCGGCCCTGGTGGGCAATACGTATCTGGAGGGCACCTACAGCGAGATCTATCCCGAGATCAGCCGGGACGAGGCCGGATTGCGGAAGCTCTTTCTTCAGTTTTCGTTTCCCGGCGGAATTCCCAGCCACGTCTCGCCGGAATGCCCGGGCTCGATCCACGAAGGCGGCGAGCTCGGCTATTCGCTCAGCCATTCGTTCGGGGCGGCATTCGACAATCCGGATCTCGTCGTTGCCTGTGTCGTCGGCGACGGCGAGGCGGAGACGGGGCCTCTCGCGACCGCCTGGCACTCGAACAAGTTCCTCGATCCGGTGACGGACGGCGCGGTGCTGCCGATCCTGCATCTCAACGGATACAAAATCTCCAACCCGACGGTCCTGGCCCGCATCACCCATGAGGAATTGGAGCAGCTGCTCCGCGGCTACGGATGGACGCCCTACTTTGTCGAAGGCCACGAGCCGGAGCTCATGCATGAGGCCATGGCCGCGACGCTCGACACGGCGGTGGAGCAAATTAAAAAAATACAGCAGGAGGCCCGCGCCCGGGGCAGTTCCGCGCGCCCGCGCTGGCCGATGATCGTCCTCAATTCCCCCAAGGGCTGGACGGGGCCGAAGATGGTGGATGGCCTGCAAGTGGAAGGCACCTTCCGTTCGCACCAGGTGCCGCTCTCCGACCCGGCCGTCCATCCCGAACACCTCAAGCTGCTGGAGGAGTGGCTCCGGAGCTACCGGCCGGAGGAACTCTTCGACGAGCAGGGCCGCCTGAAACCGGAACTGGCCGACCTTGCGCCCGTGGGCGAACGCCGCATGGGCGCCAACCCGCACGCCAACGGCGGCATGCTGCTGCGCGACCTGCGCCTGCCGGATTTCCGCGACTACGCGGCCGACGTGCCCGCGCCGGGCGCGCCCGGCATCGGCGACACGCATGTGCTCGGGCCTTTCCTGCGCGATGTGACGAAAATCAACAGCGAGCAGCGGAATTTCCGGATCTTCAGCCCCGATGAGACGCTCTCCAACGGGCTGGAAGCGGTCTTTAAAACGACCCGGCGCCAATGGGACGCCGCGACCGTGCCGAACGACGAATTTCTCGCGCCCACCGGGCGCGTGATGGAAATGCTCAGCGAGCACCAATGCGAGGGGTGGCTGGAAGGCTACCTGCTCACCGGCCGGCACGGACTCTTCAACTGCTACGAGGCGTTCATCCACATCGTCGATTCGATGTTCAACCAGCACGCCAAGTGGCTGGAAGTCACCGTCGCGCCTGCCGTGGCGCCGGAACATCGCCTCGCTGAACTATCTGCTGGCCTCGCATGTCTGGCGCCAGGACCACAACGGGTTCACCCACCAGGATCCGGGTTTCATCGACCACGTGATGAACAAGAAGGCCGGCGTGGTGCGGGTCTACCTTCCGCCGGACGCCAATTGCCTGCTGTCGGTGATCGACCACTGCCTGCGCAGCCGCCATTACGTCAACGTCGTGGTCGCCGGCAAGCATCCCGCGCCGCAGTGGCTGACGATGGACGCCGCCGTCAAGCATTGCACCGCGGGCATCGGCATCTGGCCGTGGGCCAGCAACGACCAGAGCGCCGCGCCGGACGTGGTCATGGCCTGCTGCGGCGACGTGCCCACGCTCGAGACGCTTGCCGCCGTCTCGATCCTGCGCGAAAAACTGCCCGAACTGAAAATCCGGGTGGTCAACGTCGTCGACCTCATGAAGCTGCAGCCGCAATCCGAGCACCCGCACGGATTGAGCGACGCGGATTTCGACGAGCTCTTCACCAGGGACAAGCCGGTCATCTTCGCCTTCCACGCCTACCCGTGGTTAATTCACCGGCTGACCTACCGCCGCCACAACCACGACAACATCCACGTCCGCGGATACAAGGAGGAGGGCACCATCACCACCGCGTTCGACATGACGGTCCTCAACGACCTGGACCGCTTCCATCTCGTGATGGACGCCATCGACCGTCTGCCGCAGACCGGCGACCGGGGCATCTACCTTAAGCAGCAACTCAAGGACAAGCTGGTCGAGCACAAGCAATACATCGGCAAGTACGGCGAGGACATGCCGGAAATCCGGAATTGGAGATGGAGTCAAAACGGAACGTAGTCATCCACCCGGGCGGAGCCATTCTGGAAACCATTTCTGTCCGGGAAGTTCTGAAAAACCTGCGCAACAAAGGAGCTTGAAATGACAATCTCCACCTTCATGATGCTGGCTTTGGGTGTCGTGTTGCTGCTCTTCGGCCGGCGCGCCTTCTGGATTTTCGTGGCCGTGGCCGGTTTTGTCGCCGGGCTCACCTTCGCCACGCAATACATGGCCGGCCAGCCGGAACTGGTCATCCTGCTGATCGCCGTCGTCGCCGGGGTCATCGGCGCCGTCCTGGCGGTGATGCTGGAATGGCTGGCCATCCTGATCGGCGGTTTCCTGGCCGGCGGGTATCTGGCGACCACGCTTGCCGTTTCCCTGGGGCCGACCCTCGCCTCCGGGAACTGGTTGATCTACATCGTCGGCGGCATTATCGGGTTGATCCTGGTGGCGGCCCTTTTCGATTGGGCCATCATCATCCTGTCCGTGCTGGTGGGAGCGAACATCATCGTGACATCCCTGTCCATCCCATCCTCGGCCTTATACTGGGTGATCTTCCTGGGACTGATCGTCGTCGGCATTGTCGTGCAGGCCGGGGTTTGGCATCGCCGGTATCCCGTCCAACGCACCTGGGGGCGTCCACCGCCTCAATCTTGATCCAAACGGCGAAAAAACCGGAATGGGATTTAGGCCACCTTCAAACGAACGGATAAACGCTGCCGGCGCCGCACAGATTCGGACCGGCAATGGGGACCGGACCGTCCGGTCTTCCCATAAGCCCTTGCTGCGGACGAGCCGCGGAAGAAAGACGCCCGGCACGTCCATTGCGCCTTAGGAGGCAAAATGATGAACAGCGAAAAAACAGCAACACCGCGGATCCTGCCGCCCCTGCCATACGCGGACAACGCGCTGGAACCCGTGATCTCCGCGATTACGATCGGATTCCACTACGGAAAGCATCACAAGGCGTATGTGGATAACCTTAACAAGCTGATCGCCGGGACGGAGTTTGCGGATTTGCCGCTCGAGAAAATCATCGCCGCGACGGCCGGCAAACCCGACAAGACCGCGATCTTCAACAATGCGGCCCAAACCTGGAACCATACTTTTTACTGGCACAGCCTCAAGCCCAAGGGCGGCGGGGAACCGCCGGCCGCCTTGAAACAAAAGATCGAAGCGTCCTTCGGCACCCTGGATGCCTGCAAGAAGGAGCTGGCGGCCGCGGCCATGGGCCAATTCGGCAGCGGCTGGGCGTGGCTCGTTCTGGAGGGCGGCAAGCTCAAGGTGGTTAAAACCGGCAATGCCGATGATCCGCTGACATCCGGCCTGAAGCCGGTATTGACCATCGATGTGTGGGAGCACGCCTATTACCTGGATTACCAGAACCGGCGCGCGGACTATCTCAGCGCCGTGCTGGAAAACCTGATTAATTGGGATTTCGCGGCGGAGAACATCGGTTGAAGCCGTCGCCCCGTGAATTCTGAACCACACCTCGCGAGGCGCTCCGCCCGGCACGAACTGCGATATGGGTCGTGCCGGGGGAGCGCTGCCGGGAGGCGCATGCATGAAAAAAATAAAAAGGAGAATACCATGCCGGGTTTCGGATCGCCATTTTCAGGGTTGGCAAACGACAGGAAACTCACGAAAGAGGAGCTCATCCGGGCCATGCGTTTCATGGTGGCCGCGGAGTACGAAGCGACTCAAATGTACATGCAGCTTGCCGAGTTGACCGATAACAAACTGGCCGTGGAAGTACTCAAGGACGTGGCGGACGAAGAACGGGTGCACGCCGGCGAGTTCCTGAGAGTGCTCCACGAGCTGGCTCCCGAAGAGAAAAAGTTCTATGCCGAAGGGGCGGAGGAAGTGGAGGAAGAAATTAAAAAACTTAAGTAGGGATTCCCGGTACAGAACCGCCCTCCGCAAACACTGCCCACTATCCGCCGCCTTGGGGCAATGGGGCTTGACGGGGAAGGCGGTTAGCCTGTACCCGGCCGGGAATCGGGACCGACGGATCGGGAGAATTGGAAAAAGGGAATCCCCAATGAACGAACAAAAACTTATCACCACCGCGCGGGAGATGGTCGCCGGCGACAAAGGTTTGCTGGCGATGGATGAAAGCAACCCAACCTGCAACAAACGGTTCGCCAAGCTGGGGATTCCCCAGACCGAGGAGGCCCGCCGCGCCTACCGGGAGTTGATTATTACCACCCCCGGATTGGGCGAATGTATCAGCGGAGTCATCCTGTACGATGAGACCATCCGTCAATCCAAGAAGGATGGCACTTCCTTTGTCCAAGTTATCACCGCTGCGGGAATAATCCCCGGCATTAAAGTCGATGCCGGCGCAAAGGACCTGGCTGGATTTCCCGGGGAGAAGATCACCGAGGGCCTGGACGGATTGCGCGATCGCCTGGAGGAATACGTGCGTATGGGCGCCCGTTTCGCCAAGTGGCGGGCGGTGATTGCCGTGGACGATGATCTGCCCAGCCGGGGCTGCCTCGAGGCCAACGCGCAGGCGCTGGCCCGTTATGCCGGGCTGTGCCAGGAAGCCGGATTGGTCCCCGTCGTCGAACCGGAAGTGCTGATGGACGGCGGCCATACCCTGGAGCGGTGCCGCGGGGTGACCGGGGAAGTGTTGCGGACGGTGTTCCATCAATTGAATGCCCAACGGGTGATGCCGGAGGGGATGATCTTGAAGCCCAATATGGTGCTCCCGGGATTGACCTGCCCCAGGCAGGAAACGGTGGAGGAGGCGGCCGACGCCACGGTAAGGTGTTTCTTGCGGACCGTTCCCGCCGCCGTTCCGGGAATTGCATTCCTATCGGGCGGCCAATCCGCCGAACTGGCATCGGCCCGTTTGAATGCCATGAACGTCCGATTCAAATCACGGCTGCCCTGGGCGCTGGCATTTTCGTTTTCCCGCGCCATCCAGCAGCCGGCTTTGGAGATTTGGCGGGGCAAGGATGCCAACGTACCGGCGGCCCAGAAGGCACTCTATCACCGGGCCCGATGCAACCGGGCTGCGCGCCGCGGCGAATACACCGCTGCGATGGAAAGGGAATGAGATGAAACCCTTCAGCCTTTTTCCCGGCAAATCCCAAGCCCAGTCATCGAAAGCCCTCGCACCTCTGGAGAGTTATTGGACTCTCACAGCCGAACAACTCCTTGCCGCGCTGCACACCACCAATAACGGCCTCCAGCAAACGGACGCTGAGAGCCGCATCAAACAATACGGGCCCAACGCGCTGAAAGCACAACGACAAACCACGGCCATTGGGCTGCTGTTGAGCCAGTTTAAAAGCCCGCTCGTTCTGATCCTGATTTTCGCCGCCATTGTCTCCGCCTTTGTGGGCGAGTGGACGGATGCCATCATCGTGCTGGCCGTGGTCATCGGCAGCACGATGCTCGGCTTTGTGCAGGAATATCGGGCCAGCAATGCCGTTGAGAAATTGCGTTCGCAGGTTACCATCAAATCCAGCGTGTTGCGCGGCGGCAAACCGCAGATGGTGCCCTCCGAGCAGGTGGTTCCAGGTGACGTGGTACTGCTCTCAGCGGGCAGTCTGATCCCGGCCGATGGGATTGTGCTGGAAGCCAACGATTTCTTTGTGAACCAGGCGGTGCTGACCGGCGAAACTTTCCCGGTGGAGAAGACCCCCGGAATTGTCCCGGCCAAAGCCAGTCTGGCAGAACGCACCAACTGTGTCTTTATGGGCACCAGCGTGCGCAGCGGCACGGCGCATGTGTTGATCGTGCAGACCGGCAAATCCACCGTGTTCGGTCAGATTGCCGAACGGCTCAGCCTGCGCCCGGCCCAAACGGAGTTTGAACGCGGCGTCCAAAATTTCGGATATCTGCTGACCCAGGTCATGCTGGTGATGGTGGTGCTCGTCCTGGCGATCAACATCTTCCTCGCCAAGCCGCCGATCGACTCGCTGCTCTTTGCGCTCGCCCTGGCCGTCGGCCTGACCCCCGAACTTCTGCCCGCCATTATCAGCATCACCCTTGCCCACGGCGCGCAGCAGATGGCAAAACGCGGCGTGATCGTGCGCCGGTTGAACTCGATTGAGAATTTCGGCAGCATGGACGTGCTCTGCACCGATAAGACCGGCACGCTCACCGAAGGCGTCGTCCGGCTGGATGGCGCGCTCGACCTCGAGGGCCAGCCCTCCGCCGCCGTTCTGAATTACACCTATCTCAACTCCCAGTATCAAACCGGGATGAACAATCCGTTGGACGATGCCATCAGCGCTTACGCCCAGACAAGCCGGATTGAAAGCGGGCGCGGAACAAAAGATCGATGAAATCCCGTATGACTTCGTGCGCAAGTGCCTGAGTGTGGTGACGGCCAATCGCGCAAGGGGAGCGCACCCTCATCACCAAGGGCGCGCTGGAAAACATTTTGAAAATCTGCAGCCAGGTCCAATCTGGGGATGAAAGCCATCCGCTGGATGATCAAAACGCTGGCCGGGATTGAAAAACGCTACAGCGACTGGAGCGACAAAGGGCTTCCGCGTGCTGGGTGTGGCAATCCGGAAATTGGACGGGAAAGCCGCCTCCTATTCGAGCGCCGACGAAAAGGGACTGACCTTCATCGGCTTCCTGCTGTTCTTCGACCCGCCGAAGCCCGATGTGGAGAAAGCCATCGTCGATCTGGCGAACCGCGGCGTGCAGCTCAAGATCATCACCGGCGATAACGAGAAAGTGGCCCGGCATGTCGCCGAGGCTGTGCATCTGCCGATCATGGGCATTCTGACCGGCAGCGCGCTGAACGACATGTCCGATGAAGCGCTCTGGCACGCCGCCGAACGGACGACCATCTTCGCCGAAGTGGACCCCAACCAGAAAGAGCGCATCATCCTGGCCCTGCGCAAGACCAAGCATGTGGTCGGTTACATGGGCGATGGCATCAACGATGCCCCCGCTTTGCACGCCGCCGATGTGGGCATCTCGGTGGACACGGCGGTGGATGTGGCCAAAGACGCCGCCGACTTCGTGCTGCTCAAGCAGGATTTGGATATTCTGCGGGAGGGGATTGACGTTGGCCGGATGACGTTCGCCAACACGCTCAAGTATATTCTGACGACCATCAGCGCCAACTTCGGCAACATGTTCAGCATGGCCGGGGCCTCGCTGTTCCTGCCGTTTCTGCCCCTGCTCGCTCCGCAAATCCTGCTCAACAACTTCCTGTCGGACATTCCCGGCACCACCATCGCCAGCGACAATGTGGATCCGGAATGGGTGGCCAAACCGCGCCGCTGGAACACCGTCTTTATCCGCGATTACATGGTGCTCTTCGGCCTGGTCAGTTCGATCTTCGACTTCCTGACCTTTGGGGTGCTGTTGTTTCTCTTCCGCGCGTCGCCGGAGGAGTTCCGCACCGGCTGGTTCATCGAGTCTCTGCTGACCGAATTGGTGATCGCCCTGGTGGTGAGAACGCGCCGGGTTTTCTTCCGCAGCCGGCCGGGCACGCTGTTGCTGGTCAGCACGCTGTTCTTTATCGGCGTCACCCTCGTGCTGCCGTATGTCCCGTTCAACTATCTTATTCGGTTTCATCCCGTTGCCTGCGCCGCTGATGCTGATGATGATCGGGCTGACGGCGCTGTACGTCGTGGTCACCGAAATCGCCAAAAAGTATTTCTACGAGCGGATGACGAACGATGGGCCGGGCGCGCGATGATCCGATGCCCCGTGTTCCTGCGCGGCGGCCGGATCGGATGCAGGCCGGCCGCCGTACAGTAAGGGAATAATTCGAAAAAAATTTTTATGCGCCCGGAGAGGAGATCGATCCCATGAGCATCAACTTTGGAATGTGGAAGACTGGAATAACCACCCTGGTGAAAATCGATACGAAGGAGGAATGGGACCGGCTGGACGCGGTCTCCAAGTGGCTGATCGCCACGCGTTCGGCGGTGGCGGTCGCGACGATCTATTCCGGGATCATCGGCGGATTGCTGGCGGCGCGCGACGGGCATTTCAGCCTGCTGCCCTGGCTGATCGTCACGCTCGGCCTGTTCTTCGCCCACGGCGCAAACAACCTGCTTAACGATTACACCGATTTCCATCGCGGCGTGGATCAGCCGCCGTATTTCCGGACCCAATACAGCGTCCATCCGCTGGTGCAGAAGTTTTGGACGCGGCGCCAGCAGCTTACCTGGTTTGCCGTCAGCGGAGCGGTGGCCGTTCTGGCGGGAGTGTTCTCCCTGTTCTATACGAATTTTTCCCCGGCCGTGATCGGGTTGTTCGCCTTCGGCGCGGCGATCCTGCTGCTCTACACCTGGCCGCTGAAATCCCTGGCGCTCGGCGAGCTGCTGATCTTCCTGATCTGGGGGCCGGTCATGGTGGCGGGTGTATACGTCGTTTTGGCCGGGGGCTGGACGGCGGGCGCCGGGCTGGCGGCGCTGGCGGGCGTTCCCTTCGGATTGTGCGTGGCCAGCATCAACATCGGCAAGCACATCGACAAAATGTCCGACGACCGGGGAAAGGGAATCCACACGCTGCCGGTCGTGATCGGCGAAGCGGCCGCGCGCTGGCTCAACATCCTCGTCATGGTCCTGATGTACGGGATCATCCTGTATCTGATCCTGGTGCCGCGCTATTTCACCCCGGTCATGCTGATCCCGTTCCTGACGGGCAAACGCGCGCTGCTGGCCGCCGCGGTGATGACCAAGCCGCGCCCGGCCGCCCCTCCGGAAAAATGGCCGTTCTGGCCGGTGTGGTTCTCGGGGTTCACTTTTTCCCACTTCCGGATGTTTGCCAATCTGTTCGTCCTGGCGCTCCTGGCCGATATCCTGCTGCGCCTCCTGGTTCCCGGTTTCTGGCCGGCGGTATAAAATAGCAGGTGCGTCGGAATAATTCCAGGCTTGGCAGGAGATTCGAATGGATGTGACATCGCTTTCCCGGCTGCAGTTCGCCGTCACGACGATCTTCCATTTTTTCTTCGTCCCGCTGACGGTCGGGCTGGTCTGGTACGTCTTCATCCTGGAAGCGGCCTATGCCCTCGGGGGCGGGGACGCCTACAAGCGGCTGGCGAAGTTCTGGGGAAAATTGCTGGTCATCAATTTCGCCGTGGGCGTGGTCACCGGGATCGTGCTCGAGTTCCAGTTCGGCATGAACTGGTCGCAATTCGCGCGGTTCGCCGGCGATATTTTCGGAACGCCGCTGGCCATTGAGGCGCTGGCGACCTTCTTTCTGGAATCCACGTTCCTGGGGATCTGGATTTTCGGATGGAACCGGCTTCCGCGGGGCGCGCACGCCGCGGCGATCGGCATGGTGGGGATCGGGAGCATGCTCTCGGTGTTCTGGATTCTCACCGCCAACGCGTTCATGCAGCACCCGGCCGGCTACATCGTCCAGGGCGGGCGGGTGGTGATGACGGACTTCTTCGCGGTCGTTTCCAACCCGCGGGCCCTGTTGTTTTTCTGGCATACGATGGCGGCCGGATTTGTCACCGCGTCGTTCTTCGTGCTCGGGATCAGCGCCTGGCATCTCGCCCGCGGCGGCGAAGCGTTCCGGTATTCGTTCCGGCTCTCGGCCGTGGTGGGGCTGATCGCCACCGGGATGGTCATCTGGGCCGGCGACGCGCAAAGCAAATACGTGCGCGAGGTGCAGCCGATGGCGGCCGCCGCCTCGGAAGGCCTGATGAACACGGCCGACCCGGCGCCGTTTTCCGTGATCGCCGGGTTCGATTCCTCCGGCAAGAACGTGGTGTGGAGCCTGGATATCCCGGCCGGGCTGAGCCTTTTGTATTTCATGCGGCCGTCGGGAGAGGTGGAGGGAATAAACCAGCTGCAGGCGCAATACGAAATCCTGTACGGGCCGGGTGAGTATTCCCCGCTGGTGGCTCTCGATTACTGGACGTTCCGCGCGATGGTCGGGATCGGATTCCTGATGGCCGCCCTGACGGCGCTCGCCCTGTACCTCGGGTATCGCAAAAAGCCCGCCGGCTGGCCCGCCGCGATGCAATTCGCGCCCTGGCTGATCCTGTTGCCTTACCTCGCCAACACGACCGGGTGGATCCTGACGGAGACCGGCCGCCAGCCGTGGATCGTGCACGGCCTGATGAAAACCGGGGAGGGGGTTTCCCCCGGGCTTGCGCCGGGATTCGTCCTGACGAGTCTCGCGGTGTTTGCGTCGGTATACACCGTGCTCCTGGTGATCGATGGGTTCCTGCTGGCGCGGGCGGCGAGAGCGGGATTATCCATCGAGGAAAGCGGATCCTCTTCGCCGGCGGATTCTACACGGAGGAATGGAGGCGGCTATGGATCTTAACCAGCTTTGGTTCCTCCTGGTCGCCGCGCTCTACGCGGGATTTTTTTTCCTGGAAGGTTTCGATTTCGGGGTGGGCATGCTGCTTCCATTCCTGGGAAGGAACGATCCGGAGCGGCGGGCCATCCTCAATACGATCGGTCCGCATTGGGACGCCAACGAAGTGTGGCTGGTCACCGCCGGCGGCGCGACCTTCGCCGCTTTTCCGGTGTGGTACGCCACCATGTTCAGCGGTTTCTATCCGCTCCTTTTCCTGCTGCTCCTGGCTTTGATCGCGCGCGGGGTCGCCATCGAATTCCGCAGCCGGCGGAGCGGGGCGGCATGGCGTGGAATGTGGGATTGGGCGCTGGCGGCCGGCAGCCTGATCGCGGCCGGCTCGCTGGGGATCGTGTTCGGAAATCTCCTGCGCGGGACCCCGGTTGACGCAAACGGGATCTTTACCGGCAGCCGGCTTGTGCTGATTAATCCGTTCAGCGTTGTCTGCGGGTGCGTGACGATCGGGCTTTTCCTCCTGCACGGCGCGAATTTTCTCGGATTAAAATTGGACGGCGAACTAGGTGTGCGCGCCAAGGATCGCGCGCGCCGGCTGTTTTTCAGCGCGGCGGTGCTTGTCTTAATTTTGATCCCGTTCGTATCGCAGACGATCGCCGCCGAGGGACAAGTCACAACCGGGAAGGCGTACGCCTGGGGCGGAACGGTCCTCGCGCTTTTCCTCAGCGGAAACTTTCTGCGGATCCATCGGGAGGGGTGGGCTTTCGTTTTCGGGGGAATCGCGATCGTCGGATGGGCGGCGTCCTTTTTCGTCTCGCTGTATCCGTGGGTGATGGTTTCCAGCCTCGGGACGGATTTCAGCCTGACGATCTACAACGCCGCGGCCTCGGATTATGCGCTGCGGGTGCTCACGATCGTGACCGCTGTTTTCCTCCCCGTCGTCATCGCCTATCAGGCCTGGTCCTATTGGGTATTCCGCCGAAGGATCAAGGCCGAAGAGGATCCGGAAGGGTATTGAGGTCCGGGTACATGCGGGGAGCACGGAGAATTTCACATCATGGAAATCTGTTCGCCCGTTACGCTGGTGATTTTCGGAGTGACCGGCGACCTTGCCCGTCACAAACTCATTCCGGCCCTGTTCGGCGATTACAAAAAAGGAAGGCTAACGGAATGCCCGCTCCTGGTGGGGTTCGGCCGCCGGGAATTAACCGGGGAGGATTTCAACAAACTATTGCGCGAGGGGGTCGAGGAGGTTTCGGCGGGCACCTTCGACCCGCATGCCTGGGAATCCTTCTCGCAGAGGCTGCATTATTTTCACGGACAATTGGATTCGCGGGAATCCTATGCCGATCTGGATTCATTCCTGAAAAAGCTGGAAGCCGGTCCCGCCGGCCGGCTGTATTACCTGGCGACGGGTCCTGAACTCTTCCCGGTGATCGTGGAGAACCTGGGGCGGGCGGGGATGGCGCGGCCGGATGGCTCTTGGCGCCGGCTGGTCGTCGAAAAGCCCTTTGGCAGCGACCGCAAATCCGCACAAGCGCTCAATCTCCTCATCCATAAATATTTCGGCGAACACCAGGTTTTCCGCATGGACCATTACCTGGGCAAGGAGACCGCCCAGAACATCCTCTTCTTCCGCTTCGCCAACACGATCTTCGAACCGGTATGGAACCGGCGGTTCGTGGACAATATTCAGATCACCGTCGCCGAGAGCGTCGAGGTGGGCGGGCGCGCGCCGTATTACGACAAGGCGGGAGTCTCTGCGCGACATGTTTCAGAACCATCTGCTGCAGCTCCTGGCGCTCACGGCGATGGAACCGCCGGCGTCGTTCTCGGCGGATGCGGTCCGCGACGAAAAACACCGGTTGTTCCGGCGCATCCGCCCGGTCCGCCTCGCGGACACCGTGCGCGGGCAGTACGACGGATTTTGCGGGACCGAGGGCGTGGCGCCCCGCTCGCAGACGCCGACCTACGCCGCGCTGAAGCTCGAGATCGACAATCCGCGCTGGAAGGGCGTGCCGTTCTATCTGCGTTCCGGCAAGGCGCTGGCGGAAAAGCGCTCCGAGATTGTGGTCGTGTTCCGTCAGCCGCCGTTCACCGTATTCGAAATGGAAGGCTGCAAGGAGTGCTCCCCCAACATCCTCTCCATCTGCCTCCAGCCCGACGAGGGCATCCACCTGTGCCTGGACGCCAAGATCCCGGACAGCAACCGCGACATCCGCGCGGTGGATATGAATTTCCACTATCGCACGTCGTTCGAAGGGACCCTGCCGGATGCCTACGAGCGGCTGCTCGCAGACGCGTTGAACGGGGACGCGTCGCTGTTTACGCGCAGCGACAGCATCGACACCAGCTGGCGATTGATCGATCCGGTGATCGCGGGATGGGGGCGCGGGGATGGGCCGCCGCTCCTGGCCTACCCGCGCGGCGGGTGGGGGCCGGATTCCGCGGATGAACTGCTGGCGCGCGACGGGCGTGCCTGGCGCTGGGTGTGCCGGGAACATCCGGAAAAGGATGACGGGGGTGAAAAGCCCGCTCGCTGACGCATGGATCGGTGTCCCTGCGCCGGTATTCGTTTTTTTATTCCGCACAGAAAAAAGCCCTCCGGGATTCAAGGAGCCCGGAGGGCTTTTTTTATTTTATCCGAACCACGTAACGCAATTCCCGGCCGGCGTTAATTCGGGCCCGGGATCAATGTCCGGGTGGGGGTGGGCCCCTTCGGACCGGGCGCGGGTTGCGACTCGCATAGTCCCGGTAGACTGCCGTTGGGTTTGAAACCATACGGAGCGCGACAAGTGTTGTCCACCGCTAAAAGGGCTTTGGGGGGATATTCCGGATCCCACTTATACGGCGATCCGGCTTCCTTTTTGGTAAAGACGTCGTTGTAATCGAACCGGGTCGGATCCTTGAGGCCGTCATCGGCCCACGCACCCCACAGGAACCGGCTCGGTTTCTGGATGATGTCCGGCGAGATGGCAATCTCCAGGATTTTGGGATCCTTCGGCGAAACGCGGACCCAGGCCGCATTCATGTCCGGCGAAGTTTTTTCGTCGAAGAGAATTTTATTGTAGGTCTCCCCTTTCCAGGGGGCGTCGGAAAGGAGCGGGTGTGTGCCGCCGACCATGTTGGTCGACGTGCCATAGACGGTCAGAGTATCGCGCGACCAAGTCGTGCTGAAGGGCGGCCGCGCCCAAATCACGAAATCTCCCCGTCCGTCGAGGTTTACGTCCAGCTCCACGCCGTAATTGGCATCGAGGGTTTCCTTTCCGGTGTCGGTTCCATCCAGCTGGATGGCTATGTACATCCACCGGCTGTCCAGGGCCAAAGATGCGCCGAGAATGTCGATGTCCGGCCGGTAGGCAAGAGCCGGATCCAGCGGGCGCTCGAACTGGTTGTGTGCAAAATCATCGCCGGCAACGGCGTAGCCGTCCTTGGTATGGGCGGGTGTTTCCGGATCCGTCATCCAGGACCCGATGGAATTCGGGCGGTTCGCCGGGCGGCGAACCCGTGAAGGCCGCAGTGACCGCCGAAACCGTGTCGGTCGCCGAGGCCGGGATGGATCCAATGGTGGATGTGGCGGCTGCCGGCGAGGACGCGGCGGTGTTGGCGCCGAGGGAAAAATTACACGCCCCGAGGATCCCCGCAGCGAAAAGCACGAAGGAAATACGGAGGTATTTCCGCATAAGCCATTCTCCCTTCTGGGTTTACCCGGTAAACGGGTCGCTTGATGGCAAATATACATCAAATTGGCGCGATGTTCATTGATATTGTTGGGGAAATATGCGCATGAAGGAAATGCTTAAAATCGGCCGGCGGCCGGTTAGCCGGGACCCCGTCGGTCGGGAAGGCGGGTGGCCCGGCGTTCCTGGCATACCTGCGCGGCAAATGGGTGTAGGACGAGGCGGACGGGCACGGTTCCGTGATCGCAAAGGTTTTTATTTTGTGTCCTTTGTGCCTTTTGTGGCGATTATTGGCCACAAAGAACACAGAGGGCACAAAGAAAACCGGGAAGGATTTTTGTCAATGCACGGGACTTGCGTCAATTAGTGTTATTAGTACAATTATCTTGAGGAATCCGAATGGTTAATCAACCTTTTCCCTCGCGGGCCGGCCGGCCGGCGGTCACGGTCGACGTGGTGATCTTCCGCCTGCATGAGAATGCGCTCAAGGTCCTTCTCATCCGGCGCGCTTTCCCGCCGTTTAAAGGTAGATGGGCGCTGCCGGGTGGATTTGTCAACCTCGATGAGACGCTCGAGGAAGCTGCCCTGCGCGAGATGGAAGAGGAGACCGGGGTCCGGAATGTGTATTTGGAGCAGCTGTATTCCTTCGGCGATCCGAAACGCGATCCGCGCGGCCGGGTGATCACCGTCGCCTATTACGCGCTGATTTCGAAGGACGTCGGGCTGCATGCCGGGGAAGAAGCCACGCACACCGAGTGGCATCCGGTGGACAAGCTTCCGGAACTCGCCTTCGACCACGGCAAAATCCTGGATTATGCAATCCAGCGCCTGCGCTACAAACTCGAATATACCGCCGTCGGCTTCGAACTGCTGCCCGATGAATTCACCCTCTCCGAACTGCAAACCGCCTACGAAACCGTCCTGTCCGAGAAGCTGGACAAGCGCAACTTCCGCAGCCGGATCCTCGATTCCGGCATCCTGGTGGAGACCAGGCGTTCCCGTCCGGCATCGGGGCAGGGGCGGCCCGCCCAACTCTTCCGTTACCGGAAGAAAGCCGCAAAGGAAACCAAAGCGCGCCGGCTGTTCCCGTAAGGACAGCCGGCTTTTTTTACATCCTCCCACCGGGAAGAATTGGTACGCGGATTCTGCGAAGTCCACGGATTTCACGGAAAAGAACGGATGGCGCGGATGGATTATTTATTCCTGGTTTTTTCTCAGAGGTTTTCCGTGTAATCCGTGGTCTCTTTTTCCTCCTTGACATTTTCCCTGCGGCGGATATAATTAGTGTATAAAATACACTAAATAGAGGAATGGAACCTTTCCATTCCGGAAAAGGAGGCGCGATGTTTGGATTTCGGTTCATCAAAGCCCAGCCGACTCATTACATCCTGCATTACAGCGGCGGAAAGGCGGCCCACGAAGGGGTTGGGTTGTCGTTTTTCTATTTCGCCCCCACGGATTCGCTGATCCTGATCCCGATGGAGGGGAAAAACGCCCCCTTCATATTCAACGAAGTGACTTCGGATTTCCAGGAAGTCGCCGTTCAAGGGTTCACCACCTACCGCATTTCGGATCCCAAGCGCCTGGCGCAGCTCGCCAATTTCACCTTTGACAGCTCCGCCCGCCGGTACGTATCCGAAGATCCGGCCAAGTTTCCGGAGCGGATCGTCAATCAGGTCCAGGTCTGGATCCGCTCGGCGGTCAAGGCCATGCCGCTGAAGGAAGCGCTGCAGGTCCGCGAGGCGCTCGCCCTGCAGATCCGGGAGAATCTGCAAAAATCCGACTTGATCCAATCCATGGGAGTCGAGATCCTCGACCTGGCGATCCTCGCGATCAAACCGACGCCCGAGACGGCGCGGGCGCTGGAGGCGGATATCCGCGAGCAGCTGCTGCAGCGCGCGGACGAGGCGGTATACGTCCGGCGCAACGCGGCCGTCGAGCAGGAACGGTCGATCAAGGAGAACGAGCTGAACACCGAGATCGCCGTGGAAAACAAGAAGCGCCTGGTCCTGGAGGCGCAGATGGACGCCGAACGGGCGGTGCAGGAGAAGCGGCGCGAGATGCGCGAGCTGGAAGTGGCCACGCAGATCACGCTGGAGGAGAACCGCAGGGAGTTGGTGGAACTGTCGGCCGGGAACACGCGCAAAGAGGCCGATGCCCGGTCGTACGGGCTGGCCGCGGTCCTTAAACCGCTTGCCGGCCTCGATCCGGGGATCGTGCAATCCCTGGCGAGCGTCGGGATGGAGCCCGGGCAGCTTGTGGCGCAGGCCTTCCGCCAGCTGGCCGAGAGCGCGGAGAAGATCGGCCAATTGAACATCTCGCCCGATCTGCTGCGGGAACTGATGCGGCAGCGGGAGGACGGATCCGAAAATGGACAGGGCCACGGAGAATAAACTCATCCTCATCGTCCGCAAGACGCGGCTCGATGAGCTGATCGCGCGGCACAACACCCGCTCCCAGGCGCAGTTCTATGTGGAGCACCTGGGAGCGGATTTCTCCGACTATGAGCGGGAGCACCGGCGCTACCAGGAGATGGTCGAACGCGCTTCCGATATTCTTTCGGGATTGGGCAAACTGCAGGTGGTCGACCGCGCGTACCTTCCGAATTTCCTGTTCGGGGCGGGGGATACCGTGGTCGTCCTGGGGCAGGACGGCCTGGTCGCCAACACCCTTAAATATCTCGACCGCCAGCTCTTGATCGGCGTGAACCCCGACCCCGCCCGCTGGGATGGAATCCTGCTCCCCTTTACGGTCCCGGATCTTGCCCGTGTCGTCCCGGAAGTGTTCGAAGGCAGGAGAAAAATCCGGTCGATCACCATGGCCGAGGCCGGGTTGAACAACGGCGAGAGCCTGTACGGAGTGAACGATCTCTTCATCGGCCCGCGCTCGCATACCTCGCTGCGCTATTCGATCCGGCAGGCGGAGCGGAGCGAGGCGCAATCCTCGAGCGGGATCATCGTCTCCACCGGCCTGGGTTCGACCGGCTGGCTGAAAAGCATCCTGGCCGGGGCGATCGGCATCGCCCAATCCCAACGCCCCGGGATGAAGGCCGCCGCCGATCCATCCGGATTTTCCTGGGAGGCGAGATATTTGTTCTTCAGCGTACGCGAGCCTTTTCCCAGCCGGACCTCCGGCGCGGGGATGGTGTTCGGCAGGATCACCCCGGAGGAGCCGCTGCACATCGTGTCGCATACGCCGGATACCGGCGTGATCTTCAGCGACGGGATCGAGAAGGACTTTCTTCAATTCCCGTCCGGCATGGAGGCGACCATATCCGTCTCGGAGCGGGTCGGAAGGCTGGTTGTGTAAATCCGTTCCAAAGGCAAGGAAGCGGCTCGGGGGGAGAGGGATATCGTCTTTGATTTTCTATATGTGCGTTTCAAGCCAATGTTCCATGTCTTCCAACACGCGGACGCGCCCGGGTTCGTTAAAGGTTTCGTGGTACATCCCTTCATATATTCTGATTGTCTTATCCGTGGAGCGGGCCCGGTCGTAGAGCATTTGCACGCCCTCGGGATTGACGATATTTTCTTCGCCGCCCTGCAGCGCCAGAAAGGGCAGGGTGATCCGGCCGAGTTCCTTCCCGACGCGCCGCATCGTCATACCCAGCTCCACCGCCAGGCGGGCCGGCGTTCTTGCGTGGTACACCAGCGGATCGTTTAAATACCCGCGGACCACGTCCGGATCGTGGGAAAGGCGGTTGGGATTCAATTTCAGGATCCCGGTCCGGGGCGCAATCACGGCCAGGAATCCACCGATGACGATCGCGGCCGGGGAAACTCCCTGCCGGATCTTCAGGGCCGGCGCCGAAAGGATGGCGCCCTGGTATTGGGTTTGATGGTCGAGCAGATGCGCGATGGCGATCAATCCCCCCGCGCTGTGGCCGAACAGGAAGATGGATTTACCGGGCTGCCACCTATGGACCATATCGTAATAAATGGCCAGCGTATCGGTGAAATCCCCGAAGCGTTCGACCATCCCGCGCGCGCCTTCGGATTTACCGTGCCCGATTTGATCAAACCCGTACACGGCGAGCCCGCGCGGGACGAGGCAATTGACGATATTTCCGTAGCGCCCGCTGTGGGAACCCAGTCCGTGCGCGAAGAGCAGCACCGCTTTGGGTTCCCCTTCGGGCCGCCAGGCTTGATAATAGATACTGAGGTTTCGAACGACTTTGAAGTTCCCTTCAATATGATTTAAAGGAGCATGCTCCCGGCGCCGGTAAATTATATTCCGGAAAGGGGATTCCCGTAGTGCGGATAAAACCGGCGATTAAAAAAACGTTTCCGTTCCCGAAACGCAGGAACGGAAACGCAGACCGCGCCTTCGTCCCGTGCCCGTTCAGATATGCGCGGCGAGCCAGTCTTGTATATCCTTGAACACGCGCTCGCGTTCCGGCTCGTTGAAAATCTCGTGATACAACCCGTCGTAAATCTTGAGCGTCTTATCCTTGGATCCGGCCCGCTCGTAGAGAATCTGCGCGCCGTCCGGATCGACCAGGCGGTCGCCGCCGCCCTGCATGGCGAGAAAAGGCAGGGTGATCTTTTCCGTCTCCGATGACACGCGGATGAGCGCGCGGAGCATTTCCGCCGCCAGGCGGGCGGTGGTCTGGCCGTGGAAGACCAACGGGTCGTTGATGTAGGCCTTCACCACTTCGGGATCGCGGGATATGGTGCTCGGATCCACCGGGAGGACGCCCGCCGAGGGAGCCAGCAGAGAAAGAGTCTTGGCCATAAAGACGGTCATTTTCGAGACGTGCGAAGCGACCTTCACCACCGGCGCCGAAAAGATGGCGCCCTGGAATTCGGCCTGATGGTCGAGCAGGTAGTAGGCCGCGATCAACCCGCCGATGCTGTGGCTGAGCAGGAAGATGGGCTTGCCCGGCTGCCACTGCTTGAGCATGGCCATGTACTGGTGGAACGTATCGGAGAAATCGTCGAAATGCTCGACGAATTCACGCGGCCCGCCGGATTTGCCGTGGCCGATATGGTCCAGCCCGTAAACGACGTATCCGAGCGGGACGAAATGATTGACCACGTTCATGTAGCGCCCCGAGTGTTCGCCCAACCCGTGGATGATGGGCAGCACGGCTTTTACGTCGCCCTCCGGAAGCCAGGCTTGGTAGAAAATCTGGATATTCCGCACGCCTATGAATTTACCCTCGAAGTGATTCATTGAATCTCCTTATGCGCTTGGTCCCAAGGATTGTATATCCATTCCGGATGGCCGGGATGTAAAATTTCTCTATATTGGGCGCGGTCCCTGCATGGAAAAACCGTGGAGCTGAGCCTAATCGGCGGGGAATCCGACCGAAAGGGCGATCAATCCCTGGCCGATGAAATACGTGCCGAGGATCACGGCTTGGGCCGCGCGGAAGGGCCGGCGGAAGCGGTTGACCGCCAATAGGCCATCCGATACCAGGAACAGGAGGGCGCCGATCGCGGCAAGAAGAGTACCGATGGTCGGATGCGCCAGCGCCCGGCCGGCGGCCAGTGAGACCATGATCACGATTACGCCGACGTATACGCCGACCGCGGTCTTCATGCCCGGCGACAGAGCTCCCCAGAGATAGGTCAGGATGGATGCACCGATGAGCGTGAGTGGAATTCCGGGCCACAAGACGACGCCGGCCGGAGTGCTGCCGAGGAAGGCCAGCGCGTAACAGATGTGGGTGATCAGGAAACAGATGAGGGCCTTGAAAAAATGGCGCCGCGAAAGCATTTCCCAGATGTCGCCGAGCAGCGAAAAGAGCAGACCGATGCCGATCGCGAATGGATATCCATCCTTAAGGAAGCTTCCCGGGATTATGGCAATGAGGAATATCAGGATGGTGGTCAGCGGCTTGCAGATGTAGATGAGCGTCCGGCGGGGCGGGCGGAGGTAGTACCCGATGATGGTCAAGCCGGCAGAGAGAAGGGCGGCGAGGGTGAGGAAAGGGAGAATTATGCTGGTCTTCATTGCGCCATCCTTCCTCACCTCCATCCCCCGTCCCCTTCCCCCTCTCCTGCGGTTATCGCAGGAGAGGGGAAGGGGTGCAGGGGTAGGGGGTGAGGCCCAATCCAGAGTGCGGTTTACCGCTTTTTTCCAGCCGGCATAAAGGCGGTCGCGCTCCGCGGCCGCCATCTGCGGCTTCCACTCCTTGTCCATTCCCCAATGGCTCCGCAACTCCTCGAAGTCCTTCCAGAAGCCGACCGCCAGCCCGGCGGCATAGGCCGCGCCCAAGGCGGTCGTTTCGGCCACTTTCGGGCGGATCACCGGGACGTCGAGGATATCCGCCTGGAACTGCATCAGCAGTTCGTTCCGCACCATCCCGCCATCCACCTTGAGCGCTTTGAGCCGGACGCCGGAATCTTTTTCCATCGCGTCCAGCACCTCGCGCGTTTGGTAGGCGGTGGCCTCGAGCGCGGCCCGGGCGATGTGCCCCTTGGTGATGAAGCGGGTCAACCCGACGATCACCCCGCGCGCGTCCGCGCGCCAGTGCGGCGCGTACAGGCCGGAGAAGGCCGGCACGAAATAAATGCCGCCGCTGTCTTCGACCGAGCGCGCCAGCGTTTCCACGTCGGGCGCATGTTGGATCAGGCCGAGGTTGTCGCGCAGCCACTGGACCAGCGCGCCGGCGATCGCGATCGAGCCTTCCAGCGCGTATACCGCTTTCTGTCCGCCGATCTTATAACCCAATGTGGTCAGAAGGCCGCTCGCGCTGGGCGTCGGGCGTTCGCCCATATTCATCAGCATGAAGCAGCCGGTGCCGTAGGTGTTCTTGGCCTCGCCGGGGTGGAAACAGGTCTGCCCGAACAGCGCCGCCTGCTGGTCGCCCAGGTCGCCGGCGATCGGCATGCCCTGCAGGGGAGAGGGTAACCCATGGGCCGCGGTGGGGCGACCGCGCCCCTACAAGACCATACACTTCCGATGAAGAACAAATCCGGGGCAGCATGGAACGCGGAATGCCGAGCAGCCGGAGGAGATCATCATCCCAATCCAGCGTTTCCAGATTCATGAGCTGTGTGCGGGAGGCGTTGGTGACGTCGGTGACATGCACGCCGCCGGTGAGGTTCCAGAGGATCCAGGTGTCCATGTTGCCGAATAGCAATTCGCCGTTTTCGGCCTTGCGGCGCGCTTCGGGATGGTTGTCGAGGATCCATTTGATTTTCGGGCCGGAGAAATAGGTCGCGAGCGGCAAGCCGGTTTTCGCGCGCAGGCGGTCCGGGCCGCCCGCGCGGGCCAGTTCGGCGCAGATCGCATCCGTGCGCGTGTCCTGCCAGACGATCGCGTTGCCGACCGGCTTGCCGGTGGATCTTTCCCAGACGACGGCCGTCTCGCGCTGGTTGGTGATTCCGATCGCGGCGATATCTTTGGGGGCGATTTTTCCCTTTTCGAGCGCGCCTTGGATCACTTCGCGGGTCCGCTGCCAGACTTCCAGCGGATCGTGTTCCACCCAGCCCGGCTTGGGGAAGATCTGCCGGTGTTCCTTCTGGTCCATGGCGGCGACGTTTCCGTCATGGTCGAAGATCATGAAGCGGGTGCTGGTGGTTCCCTGGTCGATCGCGGCGACGTATTTCGGCATCGAGGTATCTCCCCTTCATCCCTCACCCTGGTCTCTTCGGGACCACCCAATCGCCCCTGCTCCTGGCGCCTGCCCGCGAAGCGGGGGTGTGCCAGGAGTAGGCGGGATGTTCCGGCGGCAGGGTGCGGGTGAGGATCACGTTCACGCCGCTGCCCCGGTAATTTTCGATCAGGACGGTTCCGCGCGCGGCCGGCAGGTGAACCGACAGGCGCGCGAGGTCTTCGATCAGATCGGTGATGAGCCCGCGGGGAAGCGATTTGTCCGTCCGCACGGGCATGCATGGGTACACTTTCGAATCGGTGCGGACGACGGCGGTGACGACGCGCTTGGGGGAGAGCATCTCTTCCCGGCCGTAGACCGCCCCCTTCGGGCAGCGGTTTCCATCGATGGTGACTTCCCCGTCCGCCTGAACGGTCACGGTGAGCGTGCAGCCGATCGGGCAGGCGATGCAGATGAACTCAGGCATTCTCAAAGCCTTCCTGTATCCTGTTTATCCATCCTATCCTACCTCCCCCTGTCCCTCGCGCTGCTCGGGACATCCCCCTCCTCCCTTCCCGTAAAACGGGAAGGGAGGAGGGGGGAAGGGGGAGGTGGGATGGGATGGTAATAATTGCGAACAGCTTGATCGTCATGCCCGCGCGTATTGGCGGGCATCCACTCCGGAAAACCCATGGATCCCGGCTGAAACCACGCCGGGATGACCAACCAACAGCAATGCATTCCCTGCATTTCTTCGCATCCTCCCTGTCCCCCTTCTCATTCAATTGCCGCCTCCATCACATTCTCCTGGGAGTCGTCCAGCTCGGGAAAATCCGCCGGCTTGAGGGTGAGCCTGATCATTTCCGACGGCTGGACATGCGGGAGCTTGCGCCGTTTCACCTCGGCGCCCGCGATCCGGATCGAAAGCACGGCGTCGTTCTTCACGATCAGCGAGCGGATGTAGAGCGTGTTCTCCTGCCGGGGCGAATAAAAGTTCGGCGTCACCGAGCGCACATTGGCTCCCGGACGCGAGACCGAATTGCCGGTTGCGGCCGCCGGCCAGCCAGCGGCAGACCGCCTCGCCGCAGCGGCGCGATTCCTCGACCACGTAGTCGACCAGATCGTGGACGTGGAGGACGTTTCCGCACGCGAAGATTCCCGGCACGGCGGTCATCAGGTCGGCGTCGACGATCGGTCCGGCGGTCTCGTCGCACAGCGGTACGCCGGCTTTCCGGGACAGTTCGTTTTCCGGGATGAGGCCGACGGAGAGCAGCACGGTGTCGCAATCCAGGCGAAAGCTCTTTGAATAATCCGGCGTGCCGGCGAGTAGCGGCGCCACCTCGACTCCGTCGACGCGGTCGCGGCCGGTGATTTTGGTGACCACGTGCGAGAGATGAAGCGGGATCGAGAAATCCTTCAGGCATTGGGAGATGTTGCGCGCGAGGCCGGAGGGGTAGGGCATGATCTCCACCACCCCGAGGACCTGCGCCCCGGCGAGCGTCAGCCGGCGCGCCATGATCAGGCCGATGTCGCCCGAGCCGATCACCACCACCCGCCGGCCGGGGAGGTAGCCGTCGAGGTTCATCAGGCGCTGGGCGAGCCCGGCGGTGAAGATGCCGGACGGGCGGGTGCCGGCGATGGCGACGTTGCCGCGGTTGCGTTCGCGGCAGCCCATCGCGAGGACGACCGCGCGGCAGCCGAGCCGGAGGACGCCGTACTGCTTGCCGACGGCGGTCACCATCCGCGCGCCCTCGGCGCCTGAGATGTCCGTCACCGTCGTGCCGCGGTACACGTCGATCCCGGCATCCCGGACCCGGTCGATCAGCCGCTCGGCGAATTCCGGCCCGGTCAGATCCGCGCCGAATTCGTGCACGCCGAAGCCGTTGTGGATGCACTGCATCAGGATCCCGCCGAGGGCTTCCTCGCGGTCGACGATCGCAACCGTAGCGCCGCCTTCGTGGATCGCGAGCGCGGCCGCCATGCCCGCCGCCCCGCACCCGATGACCACCGCGTCGTAGGATTTCTCAAGCATCGGCGGCATCTCCCGCGGCGCCATCGGGCTTGGCCGCCGGTTCCCCGATCCGGCCGGCGACCAGATAGCTGCCCCGGCCGCGTTTGGTCAGCGCTTCGACGGGCAGGCCCGTTTCGCGCGCGAGGATCGCCATCACCCGGTAGGTGCAGAACCCGCCCTGGCAGCGGCCCATCCCGGCGCGCGTGTAGAATTTGATTCCGTCGAGGGTGGTGTGCCCCTTGCGGATCGCCTCGACCACCTCGCCTTCCGACACGCTTTCGCACCGGCAGACGATGTTGGCGTAGGCCGGTTCGCGCCGGGCGAGCGCATCCAATTCCGCAATATCCAATCCGACAACCCGCGGCGAACGCGGCAGGGCCGGATGGAAGTCCGGATTCGCCGCGAGCTCCAGGCCGTCTTCCTTTAATAAATCCCTCACGGTTTCGGCGATCGCCGGCGCGGCGGTCAGGCCGGGGGATTGGATCCCGGCGGCCTGGATCAGGCCGGGCGCTTTCTGCGAACGGGCGATGAAAAAATCCTCGCCGGGCAGCGCCGGGCGCAACCCGGCAAACGAGGTGATCAGGTCCCGGCGCGAAACCGAAGGCACCATCCGCGCGGCGAGCGCGAAGACGCGTTCGAGGTTCTCGGGCGAGGTGCTTTCGTCGTCCTTCTCGTCGATCTCGACCGCCGTCGGCCCGATCATCATCGTCCCTTCCACGGTCGGAATCACCAGCACGCCCTTGGAGTTTTTCGCGGGAACCGGGAAGGTCACGTGCGCCGGAAAGCCCGGGGCATTCTTGTCGAGCAGGTATTCCTCGCCCTTGCGCGGGATGATGCGGAATTCCTCCCCGCCGAAAAGGGCCGATACTTCGTCGGCGTACAAGGCCGGCGGCGTTGACGACGCGCTGCGCTTCCAGTGTTCGATTATCCTCCGAGGAAAGCAGCCACCGGCCGCCTGCGCGCCGCGCGGCCACCAGGTTCCAATCCGTGAAGAGCCTCACCCCGTTGGCGGCGGCGTTTTCCACCAGCGCAAACACAAAGCGGTACGGTTCGATCACGCCCCCGGTCGGGGCCCATAATCCGCCGACCACGTCCGGGTGCAGCTTGGGCTCGAGCGCGAGGATCCGGTCGCGGTTGATGACCTCGATCTGCGGCACGCCGTTGGCGGTCCCGCGGGCGTGGAGCGCGTCCACCGTTTGCATTTCTTCGTAGGAGAAGGCGGCCACCAGAACGCCGACGCGGCGGAAGGGGAAACCCAGGTCCGCCTGGAGCTGGTCGAACATCGCGTTGCCGCGGACTTCGAGGCGCGCCTTGAGGGTGGCGGGGTCGTGGTGGAAACCGGCATGAATAATGCCGGAGTTGGCTTTGGTCACGCCGAAGGAGACGTCGGCCCTGCGTTCCACCAATACGGTTGAGATTTTATAGGAAGAGAGCAGCCGGGCGATGGACGCCCCGACCACCCCCGCGCCGATGATCGCGACATCGAACATGGGAATTGGCGACTCCTTGAGTCCCAATTGTAATCCCGGTGCTGTTCTATCAGGGCTTTTGGGCCGGCATGGGTGCATTTGACGATCATTGTTTTACGCAGCCAGGTCTCGTGAGGTCAGCCGATGCGTCCTCGGATCCCTTACGCCTTTTTCTCCCGCGCTTTTTGCGTCTCCGCCGGGCACGAAATTGACGCGCAATAAATTCAAATTATCACCATTCCAACTGGGAAGAAACAGCCATTAATGACCGGTTTTCCTTATTATGATATACTAGCCCTTATGCTAATAAGAAAGATGCCAGTTTGCTTCAATGCAAATAAGGATAACCACCGATGAACCCATCCGATTTCACAAGTGACCGCGCCGGTAAAGTAATAAAAAATGAGCATAATGAATGGGCTTTTTTACCCCGTTCATTGCCTCCCCGCCTGGAATTCACGCCGGAGCTTATTGAAAAACTTGCTCAGGCCGAACGGAAATTGGGCGCATGGGCGGGCTTGTGCAATTTCCCCGGTTTGTTCGACCTTGATTTGTACAGCGGCCCGATGATCCGCCTGGAAGCGGCCCTCTCTTCCCGAATTGAAGGAACGCGCACGACCTTGCGGGAAGTGCTGCTTCTGGAGGCGTCTTCCGGGACGCTTCCATCCACAAACGATGCACGGATGGTGAAGAACCTTTCGGATGCTATGCTGCATGGCTGGAAACAAGCCGGTAAAGCGGACCTTGACATTACTTTCATTTGCGGGCTGCACAAACGCCTATTGCACGGGTTCCGGGGAGATCAACTCCAACCGGGAGAACTTCGTGACGAGCAGGTTTATGTGCGTTCCGGCGCGCAGACGATCGACGAAGCGGAGTTTGTTCCTCCTCCGGCGGACTATGTTTACGACCTGTTGAAATCGCTGACCCTGTTTATTCATGAAAGCCCCAAAACTGTTCCGGAATTGGCGAGAATCGGACTTATTCATTATCAATTTGAAACCATTCATCCCTTCATGGATGGAAACGGAAGAGTCGGGCGATTGTTGATGACGTTATTAATGGCGAAATGGGGATTGCTCCCGGTCCCGGTTTTAAATTTAAGCAAATATTTTTTGCTCCATCGAAAGGAATACACGGACCATCTGCTGTGCGTGAGTCAGAAGGGATCATTCGAGGAATGGCTGCTTTTTTTCCTGCAGGGCGTTGCCGAACAATCCGATATTTCCATTCAAACCATCCGCCGGCTTGGCGAACTGCGGGCAAAGTGGCAGAAGGGGATCATCCGGTCGCGGATGCCGGGCCGTCTCCCGGACCTTGTAAACCTTCTTTTCTCAAAGCCTTTGATAACGGTGCAGGATGTAGCTGATTCACTCCAGGTGACTTTCAGCGATGCCAGCCGCCTGGTTAAGGAATTGGAAGAGAGAAAAATACTTGGGGAACAAACAGGTAGAAAGCGCGACCGGATATACGAAGCAAGAAAGGTGCTGGAAATCCTTACGAATTTGGAGAGGCTCTGATCGGATACCGGGGGTTTATTTTATCGCAACGGCGGATCGCCCGCCCCCCTCGGGCGATCGGCTTTTGTATTTCTATTTGGAGTTTTCCACCACGGCTATTTCTTCCTCAGTCAGCCCGTATAACTCGTAAACCAGTGGCCGCCGGTAATATTACTTTGGCGTTACGGTCGCCCAGCCGCCCGGGCGGACGTACACCCTCACGTAATCGACCTTCATCTTCTGGGGGAACACGGTCGTATCATCCGGATAGCCGGGCCAGCCGCCGCCGACGGCGACGTTCAGAATTAAATAGAAGGGGTGGTCGTAAACCCATTCCGCGCCCTCCGGCAGGTCGGCCGGGGTGTTGGTTTTGTAGAGAGTGTTATCCACGTACCAGCGGATGACATTGGGTTCCCATTCGACCGCAAAAAGGTGGAAATCGTCGGCAAAGCGCCGCCCTTCCGGCAGGGCAAACGGCCCGCCGATGCCGTTCGCGCCCGAGTAGCCGGGACCGTGCATGGTGCCATGAATGATATTGGGCTCCTTGCCGATGTTTTCCATGATGTCGATCTCGCCCCCCAGGGGCCACCCGCCGCTGCTGCTCAACATCCAAAAGGCCGGCCACAGACCCTGCCCGTAGGGAATTTTTATGCGGGCTTCGAAGCGTCCGTACAATTGGTCGAACTTGCCTCTCGTGTTCAGGGAGCCCGAGGTGTACTCCCTGGTTTCGTAATCTTCCTCGAGGGCTTGGATCACCAGCATCCCGTTGCTTCCCGCCGGATTTTCGATGTACACGTTCTTCAGGCGGGGAGTGTAATACTCCAGCTCCCCGTTCACCGAGGCCGG
Source organism: uncultured Chloroflexia bacterium (assembly GCA_963724345.1). Lineage (GTDB taxonomy): Bacteria > Chloroflexota > Anaerolineae > Anaerolineales > RBG-16-64-43 > JAFGKK01. The sequence continues at coordinate 611,133 of CAVRUI010000003.1, forward strand.
GGTGTCGGCAAGGCGCCATTTACCGGGATCGGGGCTCGAGCCGTCGGGCGCGTCGAACTCGTCGCTCCAGATTAAATTCCAATTCTCCAGGGTGGGGCTCGGAGTGGGAGGCGCCGGGGTGGCGGTCGCAGAGGGAGCAGGCGTCCGGGTCGGGGGACGGGAACCTGACCGCATCCAACCAGGGTCCACAGGATGGCGAACGCACCCAGCAGGGACTTGGGATTAAAAATGGTGTCGGTGAATCGCAAGCCGGATTGTGATGACGGTTTCATGGCGCCTCCTTGTGAGGGTTATTACCAGGATGTGGAAAAAGGCTGAGGATGGTGGTCGAGTAGCGGTTTTTGCGTATCGAGACCACTGGAATTCAGCGTGGTCTCGATACGCCCGCACAGAACGCGGGCTACTCGACCGCCTTTTTCATCATCCTGTTAAAAAAACGTCGATTCTCTCGATCCCCCCATCCCGCACCATCGCCGCGTACGGCGGCGTGACGACGCCCCCGTCCAGGAGAATATCCTCACCCGATTGAGTATGCATCTTTATCCGTTTGGGGCGCATCCCCGCGGCATACGTATCCTTCCGTTCCGGATTGTGATACGTGATATCGCAGGATCCCAGGAAGCGGAACGAGAAGGTGCCGTCCTCCCGGAACAGCCAGCCGGGCAGGGCCGGGCGCAGTTCCAGAACAAGCGCATCGCCGATCGTTTGGAACGGCTGCGATCCGGCGGTCCTCCGCACCCACAGGCTCAGGAATTCGGCCGTCGCGCCGCTCAGGCGGGCGACGAATCCATTTCCGTGCGGCGCCGGGTCCGGACGCGCGCTCGAAGCGATGAAAGAAGAATTTTCAAGCGGGCTGCGGCCGTAAATATCCGGATCCAGGAAAGCGGGCAGGGCGGTTTTCAGGCCGGCGAAGAATTCGTCATAAAGCCCGGCGCGCAAAAGCTCCAGCAGATATTTGAACTCCATGTGCGTCCAGATCTAAGAGTTTTCCAGCCAGCCGGGTGTGAAGGCGCGCGCCCGGCCGATTTCATGCGGCAGGGCCTCCAAACTTGCATTCAAACGGTACATTTCAAGCTTGCCGTCGAACAGGCTGCCGGCGGTAGCTGCGTTTGCGTGTGGCGGCATGTCCTCTGCCTTTGGGTTCGGGGCGGCGTTGCGCGATACCCTTGTCATGCGCCGTGGAGCGGCGGAGTCATTATACTCTTCCGGTCTGTGCCGAAATATGAAATGCTTGATCCGCGGAGCATCCTCCGATATTCAATTTCCCCGATGATTCCTGGAACAAATCGGTTTTCCTGCGGGGAGACGACAGCGTTATTGCTTCCTGCTGCTTCAATATTATTTGCAAGCTAATTCGGCTGACTGCAAATTGACAATCGGACTCCATTAAAAAGTCTGGAAATTTCAGATTGGTTTACTGTGAAGCAAACGGTGCTGTCTGAAGAGACCGCTGGAGATCTTCCAACTTTATTTTATCAACCTTCTCAGATAAAAAGAGTCCCCGCTGCGCGTTCGCACAGCGGGGACTCCGCTCCGCCGCCTGACGTGACCATTGGAGATCAGCTTTTAATCGGAAGCGCAGCATCTCCGCGCAGGAACAACGGGATGCGTTCCAGCGGCGCCTCCGCGTCAATCCACTGTCCGCCGGCAAGGCGTTGATCGGTCCAGGCATCTTGCCACGAACTGCCGCCGGGCAGATAGACTTTTCTCATCCGGGCGCCCGCTTCGAGGACCGGCGCCACCAGGAGATCCGGCCCGAACATATACGCATCCTCGACGGACCAGCAAACCGGATCGGAAGGAAAATCCACGAACAGGGGCCGCATGGGAGGCATTCCCGTTTCGTGCGCGAGCCGCATTTGCGCCATGATGTAGGGACGAACCCGCTCCCGGAGAAGCAGGTAATTTTTAATAATCGGAATAGGCTTCCTCCCCAAAAGACCAGACTTCATTCCCCGCGCCGTTGAAGTCGTTCGTATTGGGCAGGCGGTGGCCGTGCAGCCGGAACAACGGGCAGAAGGCGCCGTATTGGAACCAGCGCACGACCAGCTCGCGGAACTCCGGAGCGGCTGGATCGCCGCCGCGGAAACCGCCGATATCCGTGGTCCACCACGGGATGCCGCTCAGCGCCATATTCAAACCGGCTCTCACCTGGGAGCGCAAAGAATCGAAGGTGGAATAAATATCCCCGGACCAGACGGCGGCGCCGAAGCGCTGGCTGCCCGCCCACGCGGAACGGCACAGGAACAGGATCTCCTCTTCACCCTGGGCTTTCATCCCTTCATAAAAACCCTGGACGTGGTCGCGGGGATAGATATTGGCGACCGCTTTGCCGTCCCCGGCGTAAAAATGCAGGTTTTCCGGCGTCATCGGAATCATTTCCGGTTCGCACGCGTCCAGCCAGTATATTTTTATTCCATGCTGAAAGTATCCCTGCCTGACCTTTTCCCAGACGTACTTTCTGGCCTCCGGATGGGTGGAGTCGTAATAATGGAGGTAGGTCCCGTCCTCGTCTCCGATGTCCACAAAATAAAAATGGGCCGGCGTCCCGGTCTTATTGCGGGTGATAAATCCTTTGCCCCACATTTCCGGATAGTTGGCGCTCAAGCGGTTGACGGTCGGCCAGACCGATACCATCACTTTGACGCCCATTTTTTCCAGGTTCTGAACCATGCGGGCGGGGTCCGGCCAGCATTTCGGGTCGAATTGCCAGTCGCCCTGGCGGGTCCAGTGGAAGAAATCAATGACGATCACCGAAAGCGGCAACTTGCGCCGGGAATATTCTTCGGCCACCGCCTCCAGCTCCGCCTGGCTTGCGTACCGCAATTTGCTCTGCCAGAAACCGGACGCCCATTCGGGAAGCATGGGAGGATGACCGGTGACGTCCGCATAATTGGAGAGGATCTGTTGGGGGTCGCCGCCGGCGGTGATCCAATAATCCATCTGGGGGGCGGCTTCGGCCACCCAGCGGGTGGCATTCGCGCCGAGTTCCACCCGCCCGACGGCGGGATTGTTCCAGAGGAAGCCGTAGCCCCGGCTGGACAGCAGAAAGGGAATTCCGATTTCCATGTTTCGCTGGACCAGGTCGATGACGCATCCCTTCTGGTCGAGCCGGCCGTGCGGATGCTGCCCCAGACCGTAGAGGCGCTCGTCCTCATACGCCTGGAAGCAGGCTTCGATGAAGAACAAGCCGCCCGGAAGTTCCTGGAAATGCCGGGCGGGGATGGATAGATCGTGGATCGGTTTCTCCCGGAGCAGTTCCGCGCCGGTATGGGCATTCCAAAATGACAATTCCCCCCGCGCGCCGATTTTCACGAGCATGGCCCCGTTCTGAAGGCTGGCGCCGGGTTCGTGAATTTCGATTTGCGCCGGAAATTCGCCGGAATTTTCCAGGGCACCGATCCAATCGGAACGGATGGCGCCCAGTTTTGTGGCGCGAATGCGGATCCCATCGCGGCCCCAGGGCTCCAACCGCAGGATCTCGCAATCGGATCGACAGGATAACGTATTGCTGTCCTTCGTGAATTCAACCATCACTGTTCTCTCCTGGGCCGGGCAGGCGGGTCGCAGGGCCGGACAAGGGGTGGAGGATCGGATGTCCATCCACCCCTTGTCCTCCTGCGAGGAGATCGGAGGAGGTAAAATACCTGTTAAGCCGTTTCTGGAAGTGCGGTCTGACGTGTGCCAACACCGATTGCGCTTCTGGGACGGCTCCTCCTTTTAACGGGACCCCTCTTTATTACCCGAGGAGTGAAGTCATTTTCGTTGCGGCATCCTGCATCGCCTGTTCGGGCGTCTTCTGGCCGCTCAGCGCTTCCTGCATGGCTTCCTGGATAACAGCCGAGACTTCGGACCAGTTGGGCAGCGGTCCGCGGGCGGCGGCGGATTTCATCTGCTCGAGGAAGACCAGCATTGTGGGATTATCCTTGTTCTTCTCCGCCACGGTGGCGAGCACGTCTTTGCGGCTGGGGATGTAGCCCATGCAGTCGGTGAGTTTGGTGCCGTAGGCGGGATCGGTGACGAACTTCAGGAACTCCCAGGCGCCATCCTGCTGCTTGCTGGCGGCGAACATGGCCCAGTTCTCACCGCCCAGGGAGGAGGCCGGCTGCTTGGTGTAAGGCAGAAGCGCGACCTTCCATTTCATATTCGGGGCATCCTTCGGAACGGAGTTGACGTTCCAGGTGCCGCTGATCATCATGCCCGCCTTGCCGGTGGTGAATTGCTGATAGATCTCGGCAAAACCGTCGGTGATCGCGGTTTTGGGAGCGTACCCCTCGTCGATCAGTTTCTTCCAGAAGGCGAGGGCGCCCACGGCTTCCGGAGAGGCCAGATTGTCGATGTTACCGCCATTCTGGAGGACCCACGGCAGGAACAGGAAGGTGCCGGTTTCATCTTTCTTGGCAAGCATCGCGGTGCCGTAGACGCCGTTGGCCTTGTCGGTCATCTTGCCGGCCCACGTTTCGAACTCGTCCCAGGTCTTGGGTGGATTGTTGATGTCCAAGCCGGCGGCGGTGGCCATGTCGGTATTGATCCACAGGACCACGGTGTTGCTGCCCAGCGGGATGCCGAAGTTCTTGCCCTGCCACAAGGTGGAGTTGTAGGGACCGGGAAGGAATTGATCGCCCTGGCCCCAGGCCGTCACCTTGTCGGTGAGGTCGGCCAGTGCGCCGGCCGCTGCGTAGCGCGCGTTATCGGGATTGTCGACGATCATCAGGTCCGGAGTGGCGCCGGCGGCGATGGCGGTCGTGATTTGCTGGTTGAAGTCGGTGAAGGCCAGGTTCCGGATTTTCAACACATACGCGGACTGCGCGGCGTTGAAATCGTCTCCGGCCGTCTTCACGCACGGCGCGGCAGGCCCCGTATCGCCGTAGTAGGTCCACAGATTAACTTCCGCCGCGGCCGCCGGCGGCTCCGCGGTGGGCGGGGCCTTGGTGGCGGGGGCTTTGGTGGGGGCGGTGCCGCCCGTGGTCGGGGCCGGTGTGGCCGGAGAGCACCCCGTGAGGATCAGCCCGACGATGACCGTCAGCAGGATCAGGGCTTTTAAATGGTGTCTCATTTCCTTTTCTCCTTTTAGAATGGGTTAACCGAACAAACCGAAAACTTGGGAATGCTTTTTCTCCGGAACCACCTCCTCTCCAAACGCACGCTATTTCACGGAACCGCTTGTCAACCCGCTGATGAATTGCCGCTGCAGGAACAGGAATGCGACCACGGCCGGGATGGACACCAGGGTGGAGAATGCCATCATCGAATCAAAATTCGATTTGTACATCCCGATAAATTGAAAGACGCCGATCGAGACGGGATGCAATTCCGGATTCTGCAGGAACGACAAGGCAAACACGAATTCGCCCCATGCGATCAGGAAGGAAAAGACGCCCACGGCGACCAGCCCCGCCCGGACCAGGGGAAGGATGATGAAGTACAGCACCTGCAGCCGGGAACCGCCGTCGATCCAGGCGGCCTCCTCGATTTCATTGGGAATTTGCAGAAAGCTCGTCCGCAATACAATGATCGAAAACGGCAGGGCCAGCGCCGTATCCGCCAGGATCACGCCGGTGTACTGGTTGCTGATCCCGATATTCCGGAACAGGACGAACAAGGGGATGACCAGCAGAACGGAGGGAAGCATCTGCGCGACCAGCAGGAACAGCAGGAAAGTTGTCCGCCCGCGGAAATGGAACCGGGATACGGCATAGGCGGCGGGGACCGACATCACCAGGGTCAGGAGCGTGGTGGACAGCGCGATGATCAGGGAATTCTTTAAATACAATCCGGCGTTGATGTAGATCTCCGGCCGGCCGGTCGGCAGGCCTAAAATCTGTTTGTAGCTGTCGATCTGGACGGTGGTCGGGAACAAAATCGGGGGTTTGTGAAAAATCTCCTCCGACGTTTTCAACGAGGTAGTGACCATCCAGTAAAGCGGCAGGAGGTAAATCACGGTGGCCAGAAGCCCCAACCCGAACCTTGCGTACAATTCATTTTTATTCCGGATCATGATCACTCCTCGTGTTGGATGGCGAACTTCAGGTAAAGCACCGCCGCCGAAAGCAGAACGACCATCATGATCACCGCCACGGCGGCGCTCTGCCCGAAATTAAAGGAGATGAAGGAAAGCCGGTAGGCAAACGTCGGCAGGACTTCCGTGGCCGTCCCGGGTCCGCCTTTGGTGATGATCCAGATCAGATCAAACACGCGCAGGGTGTAGATAAACCCGAGCATGAGGAGCGCGAATATCGTCGACCGGAGCAGCGGGATCGTGAGGTAGTAGAGCTTTTGCAATCCCGAGGCGCCGTCTACGGTCGCCGCTTCGTATACGTCTTCCGGCAGGCCGGAAAGGCCCGCGCTGAGGAGGATGGTATTGAACGGAATCCCGAGCCAGATGTTGGCGATGATGACGGCCACGAGGGCGGTGTCGGATTGAAAGAGCCAGGCGATGGGTTCCGCGACGATGTGAAGCGAGGTCAGGATGAAATTGACCATCCCGTAATCCAGGTTGAACAACCAGAGGAATAATGTTCCGGTGACGACCGAAGGAATTTGCCAGCCCGACAGCAGCAAGCCGCGCATCACATTATGGAAGGGAAATGCCCTGTTGAATAAGAGCGCCAAAACCAGGCCGATGAGGAATTGGAACAGTATGGAAAAGAAGGTGAAGACCAGGGAGTGCGAAAGCGAGGCCAGAAAGACGGGGTTCGTGAATACGGCGGTGTAATTCTCAAACCAGATCCACTGGGGGTTCTTCGAGATGAGTGTTTCCATCGTGTATTTTTGAAACGACATGACGATGCTGAAAATGATCGGAAAGCCCATGATCATGCTGAGGAAAACCGCGGACGGAAAAATGTAAACATACGGGGTAAGTTTGTTTCGCAGGGAAGAAAAAGATATCCCCCGAAGACTGCGGATATCCGATCGTAAACTCATGGATGCTCCTCTTCCAGGATCCGGTGACAACGCATCGGGTTGGGCCTTCCGGAATCTTGAGAATTCCGGGATCGCGGATGGGATGATCCGAATGCGCAGGAATTCAGGCGGCGCCGGCTGGACTGTTGCGCCATAGGCCGCTCCCGGTCCTTGCGGCTGATTCTTTTACCGCGCAGAAAAAATCCATCATGGGATATTCGAAAGCATACAGGTTAAGGCAGGGCGGAAGGGGGCGTTCGGGCCGCTTGGGAGACATGCAGAGGACAAACAGCGGACACGATGCTGGATAAAGGAGTTTGGGAGGAGAATTGTCTCGCACTATCTCGCGGAGGATGGACGATCCAAAAAAGAGGGGGGCTGCCCGGGCCTTGGGCCCAAACAAATGGGGCTATCCAAAAAGAAACGCTGGGACGTCTATGATCTCATGCCCGCGCCTGCCCTCGCGAAGCGTGGGTGTACTTAGCGGGCATCCACTCCTGAAAACCCTGGATTCCCGCCAAGATCACCCCCGCTCGCAAATGCTTCGCATCGGCAAATCACCGATGCACATTGCTCGGGGGGCTGACGCTGGAATGACGACCAAAACAGGGGGAAGGTATCACCCAAGACAACCATTCTCCCAATTTCTGGACATCCCCAGCGGCGTCTGTTTGTAATTTGCGCTCCCCCTGCCTGGATCGCAAGCAGTATTAAGCGATAAATCTGTAAATGGTCTGCTGGCGGTATGTTTCTCCTGGATTCAAGACCGTGGATGGAAATCCCGGCTGGTTGGGCGAATCCGGAAAATGCTGGGTTTCCAGGCAGAGGCCTCCATGCTTGGTGTATGTTTTCCCGCCTTTGCCCTTGATGGTCCCGTCTAAATAGTTCCCGGAATAAAATTGGATTCCCGGTTCGGTGGTCAGCACTTCCATCTTTCTGCCGTTGTCCGGGGCGGTCACGGCGGCCGCCAGGGACAGTGCGCGCGGTGCTTTTTCGGCAAGAACATAATTATGGTCGTATCCGCCGGTCACTTCCTGAATTCTGGAGCCGATGATCCGGGGTTGGGTGAAATCCATGGCGGAGCCTGCCACCGCTCTCAGCTCGCCGGTCGGGATCGATTCTGAATCCACCGGCGTGTATTTGTCGGCCCGGATCATCATGTGATGGTCCAGAATGTCGCCGCTGCCCGCGCCCTTCAGATTAAAATAGCTGTGCTGGGTGAGGTTGACGACGGTCGGGCGGTCCGTCGTCGCCGAATAATCGATGGATAATTCGTTTTGGTCGTTGAAGGAATAGATCACCGTGCAATCCAGATTTCCCGGATAGCCTTCTTCCCCGTCCGTGGATCGATAGGTCAATCGCAAACCCGCCGCGCCGCCGTTTTGTATTTCCGAGGCGTTCCAGACGACTTTGTCGAATCCGACGATCCCTCCATGGAGGTGGTTCCGGCCCTCGTTGGCGGCCAGCCCATACTCTTTCCCGTTCAGCCGGAATCTCGATTTGGCAATTCGATTGCCGTATCTTCCGATCAGCGCCCCGAAATACGGTTGCACGGCAAGGTACGGAGCCAGGGTGTCGAATCCCAGCACGATATCGTCCATCCTGCCCGACTTGTCCGGGACCTGAAGGGACGTCACAATCCCGCCGTATTCGGCGATCTTCACGGTGGAATTATTTCCGTTCACCAGAGTGTAGAGGAACACTTCTTTTCCGTCTTTTGTTTTCCCGAAAGACTCTTTTCGAACGCTCATGTTTCAGAACCTCCTCGATGGGAAATCCAGCGGATCATCCACGAAATGACACGAAGCCTGCCCCGGCTGGGGTAGGCCGGGGGGAAACCTGAAAGGCACGAAGATTAATAAGAATTATATTCGTGTTCTTCCGGTTTTATTCGTGCTCTTCGTGGATCGGAATGAGCGACATTTTACCAGACCGGCGTGCACCGTCATCCCGGCGTGCTCAAGGCCGGGACCGTCATCCCGGCGCGCTCAAGGCCGGGACCGTCATCCCGGCGCTCAAGGCCGGACCGTCATCCCGGCGCGATCAAGGCCGGGACCGGATCCAGACGCGCATCTCGCCGGGAGCGCGGTTGTCCCAGGCGTAGTAGGGGATGGCCGTGATCTCCATCGGTTTTATGGACGGTCTGGCGTTCCGATACAGCACACCTTCCCATCCCTCTTCGACGACGGTGCAAGCTTTGCCGTGCACCAGGGTTATGCCGCCAAGCAGGCGGGCCTGGTGCTCCACCGTAAATTGGTCCGAGTTCGACTTGCGCCGGATCAATCGTAATGCGATCCAGACCGATGCCGCCATGGTCGACTCCCTCCAGGCAATACACCAATGGGCCGCGTTGGAGCGCCATCCGTCCATGCAAATAGCGGACCGCCGGATGGGCCCACACAGCCTGGACGGGCATTTCCATCTGATACTCCAGCGAGTCGCCGGTTCGCCATTCGCGTTCGACAGCCAGGTAGCCGTTGGCCTCCGGCGCCGGCTCGGTCACCGGCGTCCCGTTTATGCGCAGGTTCCAACGCTTGCACCACCCCGGCACGCGCAAGTGCAGCGTGAAAGTCTGCGGCGCCGGGACGTCCACCTCGAATTTAACCCGGCCCTCCCATGGATACTTCGTTGTCTGGCGGAGGACCACCTCGCGTCCATCGACTTTCAGGCCGGCCTTTCCCTGGGCGAAGAGATGCACCCAGATATCCTCCGGTCCGGTGGAGTAAAAGTATCCGCCGAGGCTGGCCAGCACGCGGGCGATGTTTGGGGGACAGCAGGGGCATTCGAACCAGCTTTGGCGGTGGTGCGCTCCGGCGCTGGCCAACGGGTTCTCATAATAAAAGCGCTCGCCATCCAGCGAGATCCCGCTGAGGAAGCCGTTGTACAAGCCGCGCTCGATGACATCCGCATATTTGCTTTCTCCGGCGAATTGCAGCATGCGGCTCGCCCACAGGATCAGGCCGATGGTGGCGCACGTTTCGCCGTAGGCGGTCTCGTCCGGCAGATCGTAGTCCTCGGTGAATCCTTCGTTGTGGCGCGAGGGGCCGATCGCGCCGGTAAGATACATGCGCCGGGTGATCAGGTTGTTCCACAGCCGCTCGCAGGTTTCCAGCAAGGCCGGATCGCCGTTCTCGTGCGCCAGATCCGCCATGGCGCACAGCAGATACATCGCGCGGACGGCGTGCCCCACGACTTTCGATTGTTCGCGGACAGGCACCTGCGCCTGGCAGTATTCGTAGGTCTTGGCCCAGAAAGCGGCCGGGTCTTCGCCGCGTTCCCGCGCTTCGATCGTGAAATAATTCGGCTGGGCGCCGCGCTCGTCGATAAAATAGGACGCCAATTTTAAATACCGCGGGTTATCCGTGGCATGGTAGAGCTTGACCAACGCCAGCTCGATTTCCGGATGGCCGCAATAGCCGCGTTTTTTCCCCGGCTCGCCCCCAAACCTGGCGTCGATATGGTCGGCGTAACGGCATAGCGCATCGAGCAGTTTCCGCTTTCCAGTGGCCAGGTTGTGCGCCACCGCTCCCTCGATCAGGTGGCCGGCGCAATACATTTCGTGCCAATCCCGCAAATTCCGCCAGCGCATCTCCGGTTGAGCGACGATGAAATGCGTGTTCAAATATCCGTCCGGCTGCTGGGCGCGGATGATCCTATCGGCCACGCCATCCACCAGCGCCTCCAGGGCCGGGTCGGGATGCTTTGCCAGCGCATAGCTGGCCGCCTCCAGCCACTTGGCGGGATCGGAATCTCCAAAAATCTGGACAATAGGCGACGGCACGGGCCGCTGGAAGTGGAGATCAAAGGCGCTGAAACGGCCCGTGGCTTCGCATTGCCTGTAGATGTGCGGCAGGGTGACGGTCCGGTTTAATTCCTGACGCGGCGCCCAGAAGGCATCCTCCAGGACAACCTGGGTGAAGGGGACCGGTTCCAACTGTCGTTTTGTATCAGGCATGACATTTTCCTCTCGAGACAATTCCTCACCCCATCCCGTGTAGGGGTGCATGGCTATGCGCCCGGGCGCACGGCCGTGCGCCCCTACGGGGGATGGGGGGTGAGGATGAGTTTCATCTTGACGGCGGCATCCTGCATGGCCTGCTCGGGCGTCTTCTGTCCGCTTAATGCCTCCTGCATCGCCACCTGGATGATTTCCGAAACAACCGACCAGTTGGCCAGAGGCCCGCGCGGGGCGGCCGACTCCATCTGCTTCAGGAAGACCTGAATCGTCGGGTTGTCTTTATTCTTTTCCGACACTTGCGCCAGGACGTCCTTGCGGCTGGGAATGTACGACATGCAGTCCGTCAACTTGGTGCCGTAGGCCTGATCCGCCACATACTTCAGGAATTCCCACGCTCCATCCTGCTGCTTGCTGGCGGCAAAGACGGTCCAGTTCTCGCCGCCCAACGAAGAAGCCGGCTTCTTGGTGTAGGGCAGGACCGCCGCCATCCAATGGAGGTTCGGGGCATCCGTGGTGATGGTGCTCAGGTTCCAGGTGCCGCTGATCATCATGGCCGCTTTACCGATCGTAAATTGCTGATAGATCTCGGCAAATCCGTCGTTGATCGCCGATTTCGGCGCGTAGCCTTGGTCGATCAACTTCCGCCAGAAGGCCAGGGCCCCGATGGATTCCGGAGAATCCAACCTGTCGATGCCGCCGCCGTTCTGGAGGATCCAGGGCAGGAACAGGAATGTGCCGGTCTCATCGCGCTTGGCCAGCATGGCCGTGCCGTATACGCCGTTGGCTTTGTCGGTCATCTTCTTCGCCCACAACTCGTATTCATCCCACGTCGCGGGCGGATGGCGGATATCCAGGCCCGCCGTTTGGGCCATATCGGTGTTGACCCATAACACCACCGTATTACTGCCCAGCGGAATGCCGAAATTCCGTCCGTTATAGAGGGTGGAGTTCCATGGACCGGAGAGGAATTTGTCCCCCTGGCCCCACGCCTTGACTTTGTCCGTGAGATCGGCCAGGACGCCCGCGGCCGCATAGCGGGCATTGTCCGGGTTGTCCACGATCATTAAATCCGGCGTCGCCCCGGCCGCGATGGCCGTCATCACTTCCTGGTTGAATTGCGAGAACGGGATGTGCCGGAGGGTCAGTCGATACATGTTTTGCGACGCATTGAAATCATCCGCCGCCTTCTGAACGCATACCGCCGCCGGCCCCGTGTCGCCGTAATACGTCCACAGCGTCACCGTTTTGCCTCCGTTCCCGGGCGTGGCATCGAAGGCGGGAGTCGCGGCGGACGGGAACGCCGCACGGCAGCCGGCGAAAAATCCCAGCGGCAGAAGGATCCGGAGGAGGAAGAATGCGGATGCTTGTTTGCGCACGGCGGCCTCCTCCTACCGCACCGCTCCCGTCGTCATTCCGCGGATGAAATATTTCTGCAGGAACAGGAAGGCGACGAGCGCGGGCAGCGCGATCAGGCTGGAAAAAGCCATCATCGAATCCCATTGGGTTGTATACATGCCGATGAACTGGTACACGCCGACGGATACCGGATGGAGTTCCGGATTCTGCAGGAAGGTCAGGGCGAAAATCAGCTCCCCCCAGGCGGTCAGGAAGGCGAAGGCTCCGACGGCGATCAGGCCGGCCCGGATCAGCGGGAGGACGATATACCACAGCACCTGGAGGCGGGCCCCGCCGTCGATCAACGCCGCTTCTTCCAGATCCACCGGGATCTGCAGGAAACTGGCCCGCAGAATGATGACCGCCATGGGCAGCGCCAGGGCCGCATCCGCCAGGATGACGCCGGCAAAACGATTGATCAAATCCAGGGGTTTGAACAAAATGAACAGAGGGATGACCAGCAGGACGTTCGGCAGCATTTGCGCGATTAAAAAAGCCAGCAAAAAGAACGACCGGCCGCGAAGCCGGAAGCGCGCGAGCGCGTAGGCGCCGGGAACGGCCAGGATCAGCGTGAGGAGGGTCGTATAGGTGGAGATGGTCAGGGTGTTGATCAGCAGCGTGATCCCATTGATGCTCAACGGTTGACGATCCGCGGACAAGCCCAGGACCTGGAGATAACTCTCCGCCTGCGGGTGTTCGGGCAGCAGGATCGGAGGAACGTGCAGGATCTCCTCCGGCGGTTTGACCGAAGTGGAAAACATCCAGACCAGGGGAAACACGTACAGGGTCGTCAGAATCGCGCCCAGGCAGAATTTCAAGATGATATCCTTGCGCACGCGGGACCACCGGAGGATCGTCATTCCATGGTTTCCAGGGCCGCGTTCCTGGCGTAGAAGAACGCCGCCGGGAACAGGATCAGAAGGATGACCGTTGCGACCGCGGCGCTTTGCCCGAAATCAAAACGGACCATCGACAGCCGGTAGGCAAAGGTGGTGAGCACCTCGGTGGCGTCCGCCGGACCGCCGCGCGTCATGACCCAGATGATGTCGAACACCCGCATGGTATAGATGAAGCCCAGCATCAGAACCGCCAGAATGCTCGATTTAAGCAGGGGAAGGCTGATGTACCAAAGCTGCTGGAGGAAGGAAGCACCGTCGACGGTGGCGGCTTCGAATACGTCTTCGGGGAGGCCGGTGATCCCCGCCGTCAGGAGAATCACATTGAAGGGGATCCCCAGCCAGATATTGGTGAGGATGACGGCCCACAAAGCCGTATTCCCCTGGACCAGCCAGCCGACGGGCTCCCGGATCAGCCGCAACAGCGTCAGGACCCGGTTCAAGATGCCGTAATCGAGATTGAAAATCCACAGGAAAACCGTGCCGGTGACGACCGAGGGGATTTGCCAGCCCGACAGCATCAGCCCGCGCATGGCGTTGCTGAAAGGGAAGGACTTGACGAAGAGCAGGGAGATGACCAGGCCGAGGGTGAATTGGAAAAAGATCGAGGCGGCCGTAAAGAGGAGCGAGTGGCCGAGGGCCGTCCAGAAAGCCGGCGCCTGAATAAGCTTTTCGTAATTTGCCAATCCGACGAAAACCATCCGTCCGGAGATCAGCGTCTCGAGGGTATAATTTTGAAAGGATATGTAGACGCTGAACAGAATTGGGAATCCCATAATCGCCGACAGAAAAACCAGGGAGGGCGCGAGATAAACGTACCCGATCCGGTTGCGGAAAAAAAGGCGCACCCGCCGGACGAACGGCGCGGCCCTCCCGCCGGTTTCGTCGGATTCACCGGGAGTGGGCCGCGCGGATTTCCGCTTTATAATTTCCAGCATACGGTCCTTGGGCAGCCGCTTTCGGCGGGATAAGGAAAAGCATAATCGAAAAGGACGGGCGGCGAAAGGTTCCCCGGCCGCAAGGGAAGACACACACAGGACATTCAGCGGACATGGCTTCAGACCCGGCACCGGATCGCAAGGCTTTTGAGCATGCATTGCAGCAGGCGCTGATTAATTTATATAACCCCGCCAAGCTTCAACAAAATCCGCTGTCCGGACTGCTGGCTCCCGAAAATCAGCGCTTGTCATCGGCTTCCCTTGGACGGTTGCTCCTGGATGCCATCGCGGCGCTCAAACCCCCGCCCGAAGTGCCGATCAGCGCCTTCGCCTGGCGCCTGCACCAAGTTCTGACGTACCGATTTGTGGAGCAGACCAGCCAGAAGGAGGTCGCCGCCGATCTGGCTCTCAGCGTGCGCCAATTGCGCCGCCAGGAACAGTCCGCGATGCAGGCCCTGGCGGATTATTTGTGGACCCGCTGCCAGGTCGACCGGAAAAAGCAGCCCTCGGAAGCCGCCCCCGGCCTCTCCGCCGACCGGACGGAACGGGAACGGGAACTATCGTGGGTGCGGGAATCGTTTCCGCGCGAAACCTCCGGCCTGATGGATGTGATCGAAGGCGTCTTTAAAACCATCGGCCCGCTGTTGGCATCCGCCGGCACCCGGATCGAGCGGACCGGATCGCAGGAGGGGACGTTTCCTCCCGTCGCCAGCCAGACGGATGCGCTTCGGCAGGTTTTGTTGAGTCTGCTGACCGCCGTCGCCCATGCGGCGCCCGGCGGAACGATCGGGATGACCCTGGAGGCCGACCCGCAGACCGCCTCCATCCGGATCCACGCCGTCCCGGGATCCGGGGCGGCGTTTCAGTCCGCGGAAGAGGTCGCCGAGAAAATCGAGATGGCGCGGGACCTTGTCCGGCTGACCGGCGGCACACTCGCGGTTCTGCCGCGCTGGACTCCGGGTAAACCCCTGACGGCGACGCTCACGCTTCCGCTGGCGGAACGCGTGGCGATCCTGGTGATCGA
Organism: uncultured Chloroflexia bacterium; assembly: GCA_963724345.1. Taxonomy (GTDB): domain Bacteria; phylum Chloroflexota; class Anaerolineae; order Anaerolineales; family RBG-16-64-43; genus JAFGKK01. Next base: position 626,250 of record CAVRUI010000003.1, read on the forward strand.
CGACAACCTCGACACGCTGCAGTTGACGCGCCGCTACCTCGAAGGCACGCGCTACCGGTTCGTCGGCGTCCGCGATCCGGAACAGGCGCTGGCCCAGGCGGAGGCGCTTTCTCCGGAATTGATCATCCTGGATGTGATGCTCCCCGGCATCGACGGGTGGGAGATCCTCGGCCGGTTGCGCGAGAATCCGTCCTTCCGTTCCATCCCCGTCATCGTCTCGACCATTCTCCCGCAGGAGGAGTTGGCGATGACCCTGGGCGCCGCCGCATTTCTGCGGAAACCCGTCAGTCGGGAGACGGTGCTAGCGGCGTTGGACCGCCTGCTGGCGGAGGGGGAGCAAAAATAGCGCTGAGGGACTTCAGACACTCCAGCAGCTGCGGAAAGGGCAGGCCGTCGCGCAGCGTGAGGCCCAGCACGCGGCTGACCAGCGGCTGCCGGATCAAATCCTTCGCCGACACCAGGATCACCGGAATATTGCGCAGATCGGGGATTTTGTTCTTCTCCGCCAGGAGCCGGTGGCCGTCCATTTCCGGCATCACCAGATCCAGCAGCAGGACGTCCGGATGATGGGCGCGCAGCAGCTCCAGCCCCTGCCGGCCGTTCGAAGCACGGAGTACGCGATACCGCCGGCCGGACGTAGCCAGCATTCTCCGGAACAGCTGGAGGGCGTCCGGTTCGTCGTCCACCACCAGGATCTTTTCCACCTTTTTTCCCAAATGCTCCAGGATCCCCAATAGCGCCTCGCGCGAAACGGGTTTCGTGAGGTAGCCGGCGACGCCCAGGGCGGTCACGGCGTCCGCATCGCTGGGAAGCGAACAGACCAGGGCCGGTATTCCGGCCGGCAATCGCGGCGATGAGGCGAGCTCTTGCAGGCGGGCTTCGGGTTGATCGGTGTTGACCAGCAGCGCCTGGGCCGGCGTTTTGTCCAGTTCCCGGAAAGCCTCCTCCAGATCCGCCGCCGGCGTGATGTCCACCCCCTCCACATGGCGCCGGAACAACCGCTGCATGGATTCCCCCCGTTCGACCACGACGATCCGCGGGGGCAGCGCGACCGGCTTCAACCGGGAGGACCGGCTGCGGCCTTCGTATTCCTGATGCGGATTGAACCAGCGGGCGTACGAGTTGGGCAGTGATTCCGGCGGCGAGATCGGCAGGCGGAAGAAGAGGGTGGTTCCAGCGCCCTTCCGGCTCTCAAACCAGATCCGTCCGTCGTGCAATTCCACAAAGTTCTTGCTGATCGAGAGGCCCAGGCCGCTGCCCCCGTGCCGGCGGCGGAGAGTACCGTCCAATTGCTGGAAGGGCTGGAAGAGTTTGTCTTTATCTTCCTCGGCGATCCCGGGACCGGTATCGGCCACGCTCACCACCACGTCGTTGCCTTCCTGCCAGGCTTTCACCCGCACCCCGCCGTGTTCCGTGAACCGTCCGGCATTGCTCAACAGATTGAGCACCACCTCGCGGATCCGCGTCCGGTCGCAGAAAACCAGCGGCAGATCCTCCGCCGCCTCGGTCTCCAGAAACAGGTTTTTCGATTCGAACAACGGCCGGACGGCGACGGCGGCGGCCTGAATCATCTCCGCCAGGGATACGCGCTCCTTGCTGAGCGCAAACTGGCCGGCCTGGATCTGGCTGAGATCGAGGACATCGTCGATCAGGCTCGATAGGTGCTGGCTGTTGCGCAGCACCACGGCCAGATCCGCCAGCAGGGAGGTGGGAATATTTTCTCCGTAGGTCTCCGGCATCCGCAGAATCATCTCGGCGAAGCCGACGATCATGTTGAGCGGAGTCCGCAGTTCATGGCTGACGTTGGCCACAAACTGCTCCTTGGCCCGGCGCTCGTCTTCCGCCGCCCGGCGCAGAGACTGCGCCTGCCGGTTCAGCTGGGTCATCTGCAAATTGGCGGCGGTCAGATCGGCGAGGGTCTCGGCCAGGCGCTGCTGGTAATCCCGGGATTGTTCCAGGAGGGAAAGGCTGCGCTCATACCCCGTCCACATCATTTCGGTGGCCCGGAGCAGGGGGCTGAGGACAAGCAGGATCATGCCCACCGTGCACCAGACCGCGAGAGCGGCCAGGGCGCGCTGATCCGGCGCCGCCGGGACCCAGGCCGGCGGGGCCGCCAGCAGATACAGGGTGCTGACCGAGGCAACGGCCACTCCGGCCGGGCGCGTGATGGCGAGGGTCGCCAATCCGGCCGGTACCGCCAGCAGGAAAACGGCGGAGGGCATGCCGCTCCACGCCGCCGTTAAAAGGTCGATCGCCAGGCACCCGGCCACCAGCGTGACGGCGGCGGCCGAGTATTTCCAGCGGCCGACGGCGAGGGTGACCAATCCCAGCGCGATCAACAGGATGCACAACATCCCGCCCCAATAGGAGCCGCGAAACAGATCTTTCCCGGTCAGCGCGATGATGCCGACAATAAAAAGCCCCGCCACGGTCAGCCCGATGGTTTCATGCTGAAGCTGTTCCACCAGGGAATCCAATTCCGCGGACCAACTGGGGGTTTTAGCCGTTTCTTGGATGGTCATTGCATTTCTTCCTTCCGGAGGACCAACGGTTGGGAAAAATATTTCACGTTCGCGCTTCGGTGGAGAAGCAATGTGGGAAGAGCACCCTTGGATGAACGCGAACCCGGTGAAGGTGATTATACTGCCGCAATAATCCGGAGGATTATTTTTTACGGTTCCGGTGTTCAACACGCCGGAAAATATTTTTTTGTAACTGGTCAGCCCAGTGAAACTAGTACGCGGATTACGCGGAATGTGCGGATTTCGCGGATAATTACTTGAAAAAATTTTCCTCCGTATGTCTTTTTCCGCGTAATCTGCGTTCTCAGCGAAATCCGCGAACAATTTCTTTGAAATTCAGGTTAGCCCTGAGCAGTTACATTTATTTTTAAATTGGCAGACACAATCCCGGGATGGGGGATTCCTCCGTTGGACAGATTGAACGGTGGCTTTGTTTTTTTCCTCATCCGGAATCCCGGTTGTGCTGTTCCGGTACAATAGACACATCCGTGGGCAGTGGTGCGCGGAATAAAGGAATGGCATCCCGTGGATCTCAAATTCCGGACGTTTAGGACGGCGGCCAAGGGAAGGCTTGCCCATTTCCTATACCCGCCCGGCCTCGACAAAGTCACGCGTTCCAATTACCAGAATGTCCAGATCGACGCGATCGGGATCGGCCTCGCGAGCGCCGCCGCGCCGTTCCTGCCGGTTTTTCTGGCGCGCCTGGGCGCCGGCGCGTTCCAGGTCGGCCTGCTGACCGCGATGCCCGCCGTCGCCGGGCTTATATTCGCGCTGGCGATCGGCCGCTTCCTCCATTCGCGCCCCAACATCGTCTGGTGGTACAGCTTCTCGCGCATGCTGGTGATCTCCGCCTACGCCGCGACCGGCGCGGCCCCGTTTCTCATCCCGCGCGAGTGGCTCATCCCGGCCGTGATCGGGATCTGGGCCCTGGCGACGATCCCGCAGACGATCGTCAACACCGGGTTCTCGGTGGTGATGAACTCGGTCGCCGGACCGAGCGGGCGCTACGAACTCCTCAGCCGGCGCTGGACGATCCTCGGATTCACCAGCGCGGTATTCGTCCTGATCGCCGGCGTGCTGCTCGACCGGATCGGATTTCCGGTCAACTACCAGGCGGTGTTCCTGGCGCTTTCCGTCGGCGGGCTGATCAGTTTCCGGTATTCGAGCAGTATTGTCCTGCCGGAGCGTCCGCCGGCCGCGGTTTTGAAGCCGGAATCCGTGCGGGAGACTCTTGCCGAATACATCCGCCTGGTCCGCGCGCATCCGGATTTCCTTTCTGTCACGCTCAAGCGGTTCGTGTTCTTCGCCGGCGTCACACTTGCCCAGCCGATCCTGCCGCTGTATTACGTCAATACTGTCAAAGCCTCGGATTCCTGGATCGGCGCGATCAGCATGGTCGCGACGGTGGTGATGCTGTTCGGGTATCCGTTCTGGTCCCGCCAATCCCGCCTGCGCGGATCGCGGTTCGTCCTGCTGGCGACCACCTTCGGGGTGGGCTTGTTCCCGCTCCTGGTTTCCGCCACCCGCCAGGTGGAAGTGATCGTGCTCCTGGCCGGGATGGCGGGCGTGTTTCAGGCCGGGGTCGACCTGGTGATGTTCGACGAACTGATGAAGACGATCCCCGACGAGTACAGCGCGATGTTCGTATCCTTCGCCCAGATGTTCCAGTATCTGGCCAGCGTCCTGGCGCCGCTGCTCGGCACGCTCATCGCGGGTTGGGCCGGGCTGGGCGGCGCGCTGGTCGCGGCTTCCGTCCTGCGCCTGGCGGGGACGGCTTTGTTCGCGATCCGGGAAGGCACACGAAAAAAAATCTGAAAGACACGAAGAATTAAATTATTATTCGTGTCCTTCAGATCTTCTTCGTGTTCCTTCTTGGATTCAAAGTCGGTCGAGCAGCCGGCGTGATCTTCGCCGACATATCGAGACCAGTCCTTTTTGTAGACCCGGGCGGGCTACTGACCGGCTTAATCGAAAAAAACGGACCAAATGCTTGGCACCATCCATTTGGCCCGTCCTTCTATTTGCGTGCTGTGTTGGGGCGATTACCAGTCCCGGCGTCCGCCGCCGCCGCCACCACCGCGTCCCCCACCACCGCCTCGACCACCGCCACGGCCGCCCCCTCCGCCGCCGCCGCGTTCTTCGCGCGGCCGCGCGAGGTTGACGGTCAGGGCGCGGCCATCAACTTCCTTGCCGCTCAGCGCCTTGATCGCGTTCTGCGCCTCTTCCTGGGTCGTCATTTCGACAAATCCGAAACCCTTCGATTGCCCGGTATCCCGATCCTTGATGATTTGAACCGACTTGACGACGCCCGATGCCGCGAACAGTTTCTGCAAATCTTCTTCCGTGGTGCCGTACGTCAAATTCCCGACAAACAGCTTTGTTTCCATCTTTTCTCCCGGAATGGACGATGGATATTGCGTGAGGCATCCACTGTCCGACTATGTTTTGTCCAATTTAACAGGGCAAAACTATCGACTTTGCATGAGGATGGAGATTCGAAGACAACCGAGTGCCAAGAAGAGGAACTATTCGACTTTTTCAGGAGCTTCGCTCATCATGCCAGAATCACAATTATAACATGAAATGGCCGCAAGAAGGGCGGTCTGGACCGGTTCATCCGGGTCTATTGTCCACGGTATCCGGTCGGCCCTGCTTTGCGATTGTCGATCGTCGACAATCGATGGTCGGATCTACTCCTTCCGGAACAGCGCCAGGCTCTCCAAATACGAATCCGGCAGGCCGATGTCGAAGCGCGTGCCGTCCATGATCAGCCCGTGGAAGCCGTCCTCGCGGCGCAGCCGGTCGAGGGCCGAGGTGAGCTGGAATTCGCCCCGCTCGCGGACATTGTTCTGGATATTCTCCTCGAGGATCTCGAAGATGCGCGGCTTGATGATGTACAGGCCGAAGACGGTCAGGTACTGGCCGTCCTCCATCCCGGGCGCGCGCAGGTTGTTGCGGGCGTAATCCGCGGTCGGTTTTTCGGCGAATTCGGAGATGTTGAGCAGGCGGTTCTCCTCAACCCACACCCCGCCGACCGTTCCGAAGTTCGCAATCTGGTCTTCGGGCGTGCTGCGCAGGCCGAGGATGTTCGTCCCGTAGCGGTTGTAGGCTTCGACCAGCTGCGCGGCGCAGGATTTTTCACCCTTGGCGCGGTAAAGGTGGTCCCCCAGCATGAGCAGGAAGGGCTCGCCGCCGACCGCCTCGCGGGCGCAGTAGATCGCGTGCCCGAATCCCTCCTGGGCCTTCTGGGTGACGAACGTCACCCGCTTGCCGATGTCGAGGATCCGGCTCGCGAATTCCTGGAATTGCCGGGGGAGCTTGTTGAAGTTTTCGACCGACACCGGATCGTTGAAGAACGATTGAAATTCGTCGAGGTCGTCGGGCTGGACGATGATCACGATCTCCTCGATCCCGGCGTCGAGCGCCTCCTGGACGATGTAGAGGATCGCGGGCTTGGCGATCCCGTCGCGGTCGACCACCGGGAAGAGTTCCTTCTTGGTGGCCTTGGAGGCGGGGAACAGGCGCGTGCCGAACCCGGCGGCGGGGATGACCGCCCGGCGGATGCGCTGGGTCGGGCGCATCGTGAGGGCCAATCCGGCCAGGTGAAGGTCACGCGCGAGGATTTCGATGATGGCCTGCTGGTCCGGCTCGCTGCGGGCCATGAATTGGGCGGTGCCGTCGCCCTGCGAGCCGACTCCCTTGCCGCCCCAGATGTGCGGGGCGATTTTTGGATAGGCCAGGGTCTTGTGGAGGACCGGCGCGGTCAGTTCCTCCGGGCAGGCGGGCAGGGCGTATTTATCGAACATGGCCTGGGCTTCGGTCATCAGCGCGCCGAGCCGCTTCGCGTCGCCTTTGCGCAGCGCGTCGGCCGCCTCCGAGACGATCCGCTTGTTAACCGGGCCGAGGAGTTCGTGCACGCCGCGTTCGACCGCGTTCTCCGCGATCGGGTAGGAGCGGTTCAGCCGGTTGAGGATTTCCATCGTGTCCTTCTTGGATTGCAGGTCCACGATGACGAAATACAGTTCGCTGGCCACGGTCAGGGTCTCGGTGTCCATCCGGTCGCCGTCGAACGTCATCAGCACGGGATGGTTGCCGAACGCGCAGCCCTGGTCCATCCGCCCGCAGCGCGAGGGCGTGGTGATCTCGCCCATGTAGGCCAGTTCCATTTCGCCGCGCACGGTGAGCTTGAGGTCGTAGACCCGGTTGAAGGCGCGCGCCGCGAGGACGCTGATCGCCGCGCTGGAGGAAAGCCCCTTTTGAATAGGCAGGTCCATTTTGTCGCTGTGGAGGACCAGCCCGCGCACGTGATGGTTGGTGAGCACCTGGTACGCCACGCCGGCGATATAGCTCCAGAAGCCGCCCTTCTCGGCTTCCTCCAGGAGCGCCTTGGGGTGCATCGGAATCTCGTAAGGCCCGTGAAGCTTGCCGTCGCGGGTGGTGGAGGAGAGGACGAGCGAGGTGGGGTGCGGCTCGACCTCGGCGTAGATCCCCTGGTCCGTGCCGCAGATGAGCGTGTAGCCCTTTTCGATCTCGGCGTTGATCCGGCGGTAACCGCCGGCCCAGTCGGAATGTTCGCCGAACAGGCAGATGCGTCCAGGAACGAAGATTCTCATGCGGCCTCTAGTAATGAAGGGATTGAGCGGCCGGCCGGGGGACGGTGGAAGAAAAAGAAATCCCCGGCCATACTCCCCGCATTATAAAACATGCCGCGCGGTTGGGGATCGACCACGGCAAAAAGAGAGCCGCTTTGCGGCGGCTCTATTATTAAGGTGTTCTTATACGCTGGTCCATCGTCCATCGTCCATGTGTCGCTCTCTACGCCACCACGATAATTCTCACCATCAGCGGCTCGTCGAAATTCGGGCCGATCCCGAATTGAACGTGCTCGGGATCCCGGATGTACCAGCGCTGATAAAATTTCCCCGTATCGTCCGGGGCGACAAGCTTCACTGAGATGAACAGGCTTTTGTTTGGCGGGATGACCTCGGGAAAATCGACGTAGGCCGGGGCTTCCATCCGCGCGCCGGAGTGCCAGTAGATGTAGTAGCTCGGGTACCAGGTGCACGTCCCCACATTCCGGATGACCCAGGTCATTACAAACGTCGACCCGGCCTTGACCTCCGCATTTTCGAGGATCGGGGCGACGGGGCCGACGTAGTAGGCCGCGTTGCAGCGCGAGTTGAGCGTGCGAGTCAGGAGGGAGGTTCCGTCGGTCGTTGGGGTGGAACCGGAGTAGGTGGAACGGCCCAAGCCTGGTTTCGGGGTGGAGAGTGCGACCGTGGCGATTTCGGTCGGGGTGAGGGTCGGGCCGGTGGTTGCGGTCGCCGCGGTTTCGGGCGGCGCGTAGGCGGTTGGGGAGGCTGAAGGCTCCGAAGTTTTCTGAAACGCCACATCGGTGATCATCCGGGCGATGGTCTGGGCGGAACGGGTGGCTTCCGCACCCGAATCGTCCGCCGCGGCGCACGCGGCGACAAGCAGGGAAAGCACGGAAAAAGCGGCCAGCAGGCGGAAGGCATTCACGGCGCCGCGTGTTTGGAGAAATGCAGGTTTCTTGGGATTGCGATCAGCCATTTGGGTCTCCGGCGTGGGATTATACACTCTGGCCGTTTCACCCATCACTTGTGTGGTGTGCGGGAACCATTTTGCAGCAAAACGTCGAGAAAATGATCAATTCCAGGGATTCCTCTGCGAAAGAACCAAGATCCCAAGAAAGCAGGCTACCAGGAAAACGTAACCCGGATTTGAATTTCTTTGTGTCTTGGTGACTTGGTGGTAACTATATACATTCAAGTATTAACCGCAAAGAAACTAATCCACGAAGAAATCCTTCTCGGGATTTGCTGTTTCTTGGCGACTTAGTGATTATCATTATTAACCAAGGTCAACATCCGGAAAAAACATTAAAAAAATCATCTTTGAAATACCCGGATTTATTTAAGGTTGAGTTATTCCGAAAAAATACCGGCGTCGAAATCAAACAATCCATTCCTTGCATATGTTCCAAATACTTTAATTTGACTTAATCCCTCATTGTTCTACAATGTTAGCGCTAACGTTACCGGTAACATGGATATTTCGGACAAGATTTGGGGTTTTGGAGACGGAAAAAGGCATGCGGATCCGGTCGACCAACCGAGTGACGATCAAGCATGTTGCCAAATCCGCCGGGGTATCCACCCAAACGGTCTCGCGAGTTGTTAACAATGTTCCCGGGGTCCTTCCAGACACCCGCCAGCGGGTTCAAGAGGCAATCGACAATCTCGGTTACCGCCCGAACGTCATCGCCCGCAGCCTGACCCAGAGCAGAAGTTACGCGATCGGGGTTGTCGCCAGCAGCATTGATTATTACGGCCCAAGCCGGACCCTGGTCGGCATCGAACAGGGCGCAAACGAAGCCGGATATTCCCTCAATCTCAGTCTCCTCCTTCAACCCGAAAACGACGATGTCCAGCCGGTGATCGACGGTTTTCTTTCACGCCAGGTGGACGGCATCATCTGGGCGACCCAGGAAATCGGCGGGAACCTGGGCTGGCTCGAACAGGAGCACTTCCCCGTCCCGGTGGTGTTCCTCGAAACCCGCCCGCGGCGCGACGTCTCGGTCGTGAACGTCGACAGCCGGTACGGCAGCCAGCTCGCGGTGCAGCATCTCATTTCGCGCGGGTACAAGAAGATCGGCGTGATCAGCGGACCGATGACGTGGTGGAGCGCCCGCGAGCGGCTCCAGGGCTGGCGGGAAACGATGGCCGCGGCCGGCCTGAAGGTGGAGGAGCGGCAGGTCACGGAGGGGAACTGGTCCACCTCGAGCGGGGCGATCGCCCTCGAAACCCTGCTGGAACATTTTCCGGAGATGGAGGCGGTGTTTGTGTGCAACGACCAGATGGCGTTCGGGGTGCTCCAGACCAGCCGCAAGCTCGGGCGGCGGGTTCCGGAGGATCTGGCGGTTGTGGGATACGACGATATCCCCGAAGCGGAGTATTACTGGCCGTCCCTGACAACCATCCGGCAGAATCTGATGAATTTCGGCAGCACGGCGGTCGGGCTTCTGAGCCAACTGATCGCCGCCCGGCGGGAGGAGAACGATCCGCCCGTCAAATCGGAAACCATTTGGCTGCGTCCGGAATTGGTCGTTCGCGGAAGTTCGGGCGAGGGGATTCCGCCCAAATCATAGCCCCAAGAGAGGAGGTGGCCCGATCTCCCGGCTGTCCCGGGATAACCATGATCCACACGGTTCGTTTTCGTTCTTTTATGAAACCGGAGAAAATCCAAAAGGAGAAGTAAGATGAAGACCGGAAAATTCATTTGCCTCATCGCAGTGGTTCTTTTCGTCGCAGCCACCACCGTCAGCTGCGGCAGTGCCGCGACCACCGCCCCCACGACGGCCCCCGCGGCTGCCGTGACCTCGGGCGGCTACACCATCCCGGTGGCCAAATGCGCGCCGAACTGCACCTACAAGGACATGACGGTCGGCTTCATCCAGACCGGTTCGGAAAGCGGCTGGCGTGCGGCCAACACGTCGTCCTTCAAGGAGACCGCGGCGCAGTTGGGGATCAATCTGAAGTTCTACGATGCGCAGAACAAGATTGAGAACCAGGTCTCGGCCTTCCACCAGTACAACACGGACGCTTCCGTGAACGTGATCGTCCTGGCGGCCCTCGATGTGACCGGCTACGACGCGGTGCTGGCCGAAGCCGAGGCGAACGGAAAGATCGTGATTTTGGAAGACCGCCGGATCGACGCGGCCCCGTCCAACTACTACACCTACATCGGCTCGGACTTCGTCGAGGAAGGCCACAAGGTCGCGGCGGCGATGTGCGACCTGCTCAAAGACAGCGAGAAGAAGAACGTCGTGGAAATCTCCGGCGCCGTGGGCGCCTCGGCTGCGATCGACCGGGCCAAGGGCTTCCGCGAGAAGATGGGCGATTGCGGAATCACAATCACCCAATCGCAGACCGGCAACTGGGGTGTTCCGGAATCGAAGGCGGTTATGGAAGCCTTCCTGAAGCAGAGCACCGACATCCAGGGCGTGTTCGGTCACAACGACGAGGAAGCGATCGGCGCCATCCAGGCCATTGACGAAGCCGGCCTGAAGGCTGGTACCGACATCAAGGTCATCGGCGTCGACGCGACGGCGGACGGGTTCAAGTACCTCATCACCGGCGAACTGAACGCCGACATCGAGTGCAACCCGCTGCTGGCTCCGCAGGTGTACGAAGCCGCTCTGAAGGCCATGAACGGCGATACGACCATCCCGACCTGGGTTCCTTCCCAGGAAGGCCAGTTCTTCTCGGCCCAAGGCGCGGATGCCCTCAACGCGATCCTGCTGACCCGCAAGTATTAAAAAGAACAACCGAGGGCTGAATCCGCGCTAGCGGATTCAGAATTCGAGGGGTGAGAAGCGGCATGCACGACGCCGCTTCTCACCCGGCATAACTTTATAAAGCAGGTGCAAAATGGCAAACACCGGCAAAACCATCCTGACGATGAACGGGATCTCGAAAACCTTTCCCGGCGTGCACGCCCTCGACGATGTGGATTTTGATTTGAAGCGGGGAGAGATCCATGCGCTGGTGGGGGAAAACGGCGCGGGCAAATCCACCCTGATCAAGGTGCTGACGGGAGTCGAGCGGCCCGATAAAGGAACCATTACGCTGGACGGAAAACCCGTGTCGATGCGGTCCGTCCAGCACGCGCAGGGGCTCGGGATCAGCACGGTCTACCAGGAAGTCAACCTGTGCCTGAACCTGACCGTGGCGGAGAACATCATGATCGGCCGGGAGCCCAGGCGGTTCGGCGGGAGTATCGACTGGGGCGCCATGAACGCCCAGGCCCGGCAGGTCCTCCAGAAACTGAACGTCGACCTGGACGTCACTCAGACGCTGGAATCCTGTTCGGTCGCCGTCCGGCAAATGGCGGCGATCGCGCGGGCCCTCGAAATTTCGTCGGCCCGGATCCTGATCCTCGACGAGCCGACCTCGAGCCTTTCCGCCCACGAAACCGAGCAGCTCTTCAGCGTGATGCGCAAGCTGATGAGCGACGGCATGGCCATCATTTTTATCACCCACTTCTTGAACCAGGTGTATGAGATTGCCGACCGGATTACCATCCTGAGGAACGGAAAACTGGTGGGAACCTACGCGACGGCGTCGCTGCCCACCCTGGAATTAATCACGAAAATGATCGGCCGAACGCTGACCGAGTTTGAAGACATGACGAAGCTCAAGCAGGAAAGCCGCCAGTACATCAAGGGCGAGACATTGCTGCAGGCCAAAGAGCTTGGGCTGACCGGCACCCTGGAGCCCTTTGACCTGGATTTGCACGCCGGGGAGGTCGTCGGCCTGGCCGGCTTGCTGGGCTCCGGACGGACCGAAATGGCCCAGTTGCTGTTCGGCGTCGAGCGCCCGGACAGCGGAACGATCACCTTCGACGACAAGCCGGTCCATGAATACTCGCCGCTCGATTCCATCAAGCGGGGCGTGGCCCTCTGTCCGGAAGACCGGAAGGAGGAGGGGATCGTCGGTGAATTGACCGTCCGGGAGAACATCGTCCTGGCGATGCAAGCCAGCCTGGGCTGGTTCAAGCATTTGAATGTGCAAAAGCAGTCCGAGATAGCGGAAACCTACACCAAGCTTCTGAACATCAGCACCCCCTCGCTGGATCAGGCGGTGAAGAACCTGAGCGGCGGCAACCAGCAGAAGGTCATTGTGGCGCGCTGGCTGGCGATCCACCCGCGGCTGCTGATCATGGACGAACCCACCCGGGGCATCGACGTGGGAACCAAAGCGGAAATTCAAAAACTGGTGCTGTCGCTGGCCGAGGAAGGCAAGTCGTGCCTGTTTATTTCCTCCGAGCTGGACGAGGTGTTGCGCACGAGTCACCGCATCGTCGTGATGCGGGAGAAGGCGAAGATCACCGAGTATTCCGGCGACACCGGCGAGCGGAAAATCATGCAAGCGATTGCAGGGAGCGAATAGTCATGAAACCGTCCAAGAAGATCCCGCTGAACTGGGGAAGGGTCACCGAGAGCACGCTGTTCTTCCCCCTCCTGGCTCTGGGGATCATCCTGCTCTTCGATCTGATCTTCATCCCCGGGTTTTTCGACTTTGAGATCAAGCAGGGCCATCTGTACGGCAACCTGATCGACGTGTTGCGCAACAGCGCGCCGACGGTCATCCTGGCCATGGGGATGACGCTGGTGATCGCCACCGGCGGGGTGGACCTCTCGGTGGGCGCCGTGATGGCGATCGCGGCCTCCACGGCCTGCATCCTGATCAACCCCAACCTCATCGGCGTCCGGCTGGCGGACGTCTCGCGGGAGGCCGACCCCACCTACAGCCTTGCGCCGCTGTGGCTGGTGTTCCTGGTTCCCCTGATCGTGGCCGCCGTCTGCGGGCTGTGGAACGGCCTGCTGGTCGCTTACGGGAAAATTCAGCCCATGGTGGCCACGCTGATCCTGATGATCGCCGGCCGGGGGATCGCCCAGCTGGTCACCAACGCGATCAAGATCATCATCTACAACAAGAGCTTCCTTTACCTCGGCAACGGCTGGTTGTTCCTGCTGCCGTTCGCGGCTTACGTCGCGGTGATCGTGTTTGTCGTTTCCTGGCTGATCACCCGCCGGACGTCGCTCGGGTTGTTCATCGAGTCGGTGGGGATCAACTCCCGCTCCAGCTTCTTCAGCGGCATCGACGAAAAGAAAGTCAAATTGTTCGCCTACATCTTTTGCGGCATCTGCGCGGGGATCGCCGGCATGGTCGCCGTTTCCAGCATCCGGACCACGGACGCCAACCAGGTCGGCTTGTACTTCGAATTGGACGCCATCCTGGCCGTGATCATCGGCGGAACCCAGCTGGGGCTGGGCGGGCGGTTTTCCCTGCTGGCCAGCGCCATCGGCGCGCTGGTCATCCAGGCGACGAACACATCCTCGCTGGCGATCGGCGTTCCGGCGAGCGCGCTGATCGCCGTCAAAGCGGTGGTGGTCATTGTGGTGATCCTCCTGTATTCGCAGCAGGTCCGCGACTTCTTCCGGAGAATCACCGCGCGGCCCATGCCGGAGGAGAAGAAGTCATGATGCAGACCATAGGCGCCCGCATTTTCAAATGGCAGCGGTTCCTTCCGCTTTCGGCGACCATCCTGTTGTTTTTCATCGCGTACATCGCGGGGATGTTCAGTTTCGTCCCGATGCGGGATTCACAGGTGTTTTTCACCCTCTTCATCACCACGCCCTTCCTGCTGGTGAGCGTGATCGGCGAAACCTTCGTCATCATCTCGGGCGGAATCGACCTTTCGGTGAGCGGAATGATCGCCCTGACGACCACGGCCGCGGCGGCGCTGATCCGCGGGGGATCGGATCCGTGGTGGGTCATGGTTCTCATGCTGATCATGGGGATGGCCATCGGCACGATCATGGGGCTTCTCATCACTTACCTGAAGGTGCAGCCGTTCATCGCCACCCTGGCGGGCATGTGGTTTGCACGCGGGCTGTGCTACCTCATCAGCGACGCCGAGATCCGGATCCACAACTCCACCTACACCATCCTTTCCGGGACGAAACTGCTCATCCCGGGGCTGGCCGATCCCGTGACCCAAAAGGGCGATTACGTATCGATCCTGGTCGTCGTGGCGTTGGTCATCTTCGGCCTCTCGATCTACATCGCACACCTGACTCCGTTCGGCCGGACGATCTATGCCCTGGGGGGCGCCAACGGCGCCAACGAACAATCCGCGCGCCTGATGGGCCTGCCGGTCGATCGGACGAAAGTGCTGGTCTATACCTTCAGCGGGCTGTGTTCGGCGATCGCCGGCATCCTCTACAGCATCTACGTGGGATCCGGGCACGGCACGCACGCCTCCAACGGATACGAGATGACCGTCATCGCCGCGGTGGTGATCGGCGGCACGATGCTGACCGGCGGCGTGGGATACGTGTTCGGCAGCCTGTTCGGCGTGCTGATCACCGCCCTCATCCAGTCGCTGATCCAGTTCAACGGAAAACTCAATTCCTGGTGGGCGAGCATCGCCATCGGCGGCCTGACCCTCGTGTTCATCGGCGTCCAGAGCCTGGTGATGAATATCAACACCCGTCGACTGGCGGCGGGCGGGAAAGCGCAGGAAGGGGGTCCGCCGGCCAGACGGCGCAGACGGCGGCTGGCTTGGTTCGGCGGCGGCGCGATTGCGGTGGCCGTTCTGGCCGTGATCGCCTACAGCGTCCTCCCGCATACCGCCCTCTTCCAGACGCCCGTCTCCACCGCCTGCGAGTTGAAACCCTACCGTCAGGACCGGGTCCAGGAAATGGTGCAGGGCGGCGCCGTCCTGGTTTACGAGCGCAACGGCGGGACCGAATGCATCGATGAGCTGTACGCCATTTATCCGGACGGACGCATCACCGGCGACAACGGCACGCAGCAGATCACGGGCCAGGTGACCCCGGCCGAAGTGACGAAACTGCTGGACCAAATCAACGGCATGCTGTGGTTCACCGACAACATGTATTCCACCCACCACGTCCCGTGCGGGGCTTGTTACACCTATTTCCTGGACGTCGTGTACCAGGGACAGGAAAAGAACGTGGAGGCGGTGGACGGCGGGATCGATGCCCCCGACAACTACTGGCAGATTACGGCGCTCCTCAGCCTGATTCTGCCGAAGTTTCCCGCTGCGTGATCCTTAGCTGGCCGGAGGGTGGAGTTTTCCCTCCGGCCGTTTCCGAAGGTTCGGCGCGGCAATTTCGCGGTAAGGAGAAGGCACGATGCGCAGAAGCAAATGGAACCTGGTACCGATTCTCCTATGCGGGATGTTTCTCCTATCCTGCGCCTACATTGTGACGCCCGTCATGGAAATCACCCCCGTCTCCGCCTCCTCCAAGGGCTGGTCGGGGATGGTGACGAAGGTGGGCACGACCGACGCGGGGGATCTGCATGTTGACATCGCCATTCTCAACGAGACGGGCGATTGGAGCGCCATGCAGGCCGCGGCGGGCCACCCGGCCGTCCTCGCCGCCGGCGGGAAAAACATCAACTGCGATACGGTCTTTATCGGCACGGGCGGCCACCGCCTGGCCCCGGGCTTTCGGATGCGGGGGTATACGGGAGGGACGAAGGCCGCGCCCCAGATCCAGCTTCTGTACGTGGAGTGCAAGGGCGCGACGGCGGCTCCGGGATCCAAACTTACCATCGACTACAGCTATGTGACCGGCGTATTCAACTATTATGTGCCGTCGCCTTCGAACAACGCCAAGCTGGAATTGCTCCTCGATTCGGTCGAGAGCGGCCTGACGTACCCGGTGGCGGAAAGCGTGGAGGGGCTGGCCCAGAAGCCGGGCGACAAGATCTCCGCCATCAACTCCTGCACCCTGACCCTCACCGACGCGGCCCGGACCGACACGGGCCTGGAATTCTCCTGGCAAACGGAAAATCCCGGCGCCTACCAGACCTATGTGCACATTGGAATCCCGGCGGTCATCGGCTCGGACGGGATTATCTACGGGTTGTACGAGGATCCGAACCTCGAGGACGCCCCGATCACCCTCCCCGGCCAAAAGGCGAATTGGAAAACCGCGGTCGCGGTTCCCAAGGATGTCACCGGCCTGTACATTCTACTGAGCGTCGAGGAAAAACAGCAGAAGAATTTCTGGAATCACCTGATCGACATCACCGAAAAATAGCGCCGTTTGCATTCCGGGAGAGGATCCATGATTGATCTGAAGGAATGGGAAATTTGGTTCGTCACCGGCAGCCAGCACCTGTACGGCGATGAAGTCCTGCGGAAAGTGGCGGATCATTCCAGGGAGATGGCCCAGGCGCTTTCGCAATCCGGCAGCATCCCGGTCCGGATCGAATTCAAGGGGGTCGTCACCACCCCGGAGGCGATCCTCGATGTCTGCCGGCAGGCGGACCGCGAGCCGAAGTGCGTCGGGGTGATCACCTGGATGCACACGTTCTCCCCCGCCAAGATGTGGATCGCCGGCCTCTCCTCCCTGCGCAAACCCTTCCTCCATCTGCACACCCAATACAACAAGGAACTGCCCTGGTCCGAGATCGATATGGATTTCATGAATCTCAACCAGTCCGCCCACGGCGACCGCGAGTTCGGCTTCATCGGCTCGCGGATGCGCCTGAACCGCAAGATCGTCGTCGGCCATTGGAAGGACGAGGATGTCCAGGCCAAACTTGGAACCTGGGCGCGCGCGGCGTGCGCCTGGCACGACGCGCAGGGCGGCAAGGTCGCCCGGCTGGGGGACAACATGCGCGACGTCGCCGTCACCGAAGGCGACAAAGTCGAGGCGCAGATCCGGCTCGGGTATTCGGTCAACGGGTACGGGGTCGGGGAGTTGGTGAAGTACGTCGAGGCGGTCAAGCCGGCGGAAATCGACGCGCAGATAGGGCGCTATCTGGTGGAGTATGCCGTCGGGGAAGCGCTGCGCAAAGAAGGCAAACAGAATCCGGCGCTGCGCGAGGCGGCCAAGATCGAGCTCGGGATGCGGGCCTTCTTAAAGGAAGGCGGTTTCAACGCGTTCACCACCACATTTGAGGATCTCACCGGCCTGGTCCAACTGCCCGGCCTGGCGGTTCAGCGCCTGATGGCCGACGGGTACGGATTCGGCGCGGAGGGCGATTGGAAAACCGCGGCACTGGTGCGGGCGATGAAAGTGATGGGCGCGGGGCTGACGGGGGGCACCTCCTTTATGGAGGATTACACCTACCATTTCGGCGGGAACGGCATGAAGGTCCTCGGCGCGCACATGCTGGAAGTCTGCCCGTCGATCGCCGACGGCAAACCCTCGCTGGAAGTGCACCCGCTTTCCATCGGCGGCAAGGCGGATCCGGCGCGGCTGGTGTTCAACGTCGGAAGGGGGGCGGCGGTCAATGCCACGCTGCTGGACATGGGCAACCGCTTCCGGATGGTCGTGAACGAAGTGGACGTGGTCCCGCCCGATCAACCGATGGGAAAACTGCCGGTCGCGCGGGTGGTGTGGATCCCGCGGCCGGATCTGAAGATCGCGGCCGGGGGTTGGATCGCGGCCGGCGGCGCGCACCATACCGGCTTCAGCCAGGTGGTGACGCGGGAACACCTTGAGGATTTCGCCGAAATCGCCGGGATCGAATTCCTCGCGATCGGCAAGGAAACGAATCTTTCGGAATTCCGGAAAGAGCTGCGCTGGAACGAAATGTACTACGCGCTGGCCAGAGGATTGTGATAGAAAGACCATCGACCATGGACGATGGACCATGGCCGATAATTGATGCAGACGTGTCCTTCGCGGCCTGAAGACCAATCCCGAATTTCCCGCAATCGGCCGCGCGAATGATTACAAAGACCATACCCGGCCATCGTCCGCGGTCTATAGTCCAAGGTCGGTTTTTCTCGATGGTCGAAAAACGATCGTCGATAATCGGTTTCAGGAGGACCACATGAAGGTTGAGCAAAAGGCGACGACGCTGGGCGTGATCGTGGGCAACCGCGGTTTCTTCCCAGGCCACCTGAGCGAAAGCGGACGCAAGACCATCCTCAAAGTCCTGGAACAGGAAGGCATCCGGGCGGTCTGCCTGACCCCGGAGAACACCCAGTACGGCGCGGTATTCAGCATCGAGGATTCCCGCAAATGCGCCGAGCTGTTCAAGGCCCACCGCGAGGAGATCGACGGGATCCTTGTGACGCTTCCGAACTTCGGCGAGGAGACCGCGATCGCGAACGCGCTGCGCTGGTCCGGCCTGGACGTGCCGGTCCTGATCCACGCCTTCCCCGACGACGCCGCCAAGATGACCTCCGCCGACCGGCGCGATTCCTTCTGCGGCAAGATGTCGTGCGCCAGCAACCTGCGCCAGTACGGGATCCGCTACTCTCTGACCAGCGAGCACACGATGGACCCGGAAGGCGCCGCTTTCCGCGCCGACCTGCAATCCTTTGCCGGGACCTGCCGGATCGTGCGCGGGCTGACCACCGCGCGGCTGGGGGCGATCGGCGCGCGGCCGGCTGCTTTCAAAACCGTCCGCTACAGCGAGAAGCTTCTCGAGCAAAGCGGGATCTCGATCGAGACGATAGACCTTTCCGAAATTTTCGGCCGGGCCCAGAAACTCGCCGATGCCGACCCCGGTGTGAAGGCCAAGCTGGATGCGATCCAGGCTTACGTTTCGACCAAGGGGGTCGCCGCACCGGCGCTCCTGAAGATGGCCAAGCTCGGGCGCGTGATCGACGGCTGGATGGAGGAAAACGGCCTCGCGGCGAGCGCGCTCCAATGCTGGACCGCGATGGAGGAATTCTACGGCGTGGTGCCCTGCACGCTGATGAGCATGATGAGCAACAACTGATGCCATCGGCCTGCGAAACCGACATCTCCGGGCTGGTGGGAATGTACGCGATGGTCCTCGCCGCCGGAAAGCCCTCGGCGCTGGTGGATTGGAACAACAATTACGGCGGCGACCCCGATAAAGGCGTGATCTTCCACTGCTCCAATCTCCCGAAGGATTTCTTCTCGGAAGCCCCAGCCATGGATTACCAGGCGATCATCGCCGGGACGGTCGGGAAGGAAAACACCTACGGGACCGTCGTCGGGCGCGTCCGGAGCGGGGCATTCACCTATTGCCGCGTTTCAACCGACGACGTACGCGGCATAGTGACCGCCTACGTGGGCGAAGGGGAGCTTACCCCCGATAAATTGGAGACCTTCGGCGGGTATGGCGTCGTGAAAATTCCCAACTTCCAGAAGCTGCTGGCGTTCATCTGCAACAACGGGTTTGAACATCACACGGCGGTAAACATTTCCACCTGCGCGCCGGCCATCGAAGAAGCCTTCGGGCAGTATATGGATTGGGATGTCTACCGCCACCGGTAAGCGAGGCGGGATGATGAAAGCCGTCCGTCTGCACGCCGCCGGCGATTTGCGGATGCATGAGGAGGCCGTCCCGTTTCCCGCCGATGGGGAGTCGCTGGTGCGGGTGGGCGCGGTCGGCATTTGCGGCTCGGACCTGCACTGGTTCGATCAGGGGGGGATCGGCGACGTGCGGCTTTCCATGCCGCTCATCCTCGGGCATGAATTTGCCGGCACCACCGACGCCGGCCTGCGGGTGGCCGTCGATCCCGCGGTCTCCTGCGGGGAATGCGAGTTGTGCCGCGCGGGAAATCCCAACCTTTGTGAAAAAGTCATTTTCGCCGGGAATGGGCGGCAGGACGGGGCGCTGCGGGAATACATCGCCTGGCCGAGCCGCGTCTGCTTCCCCATCCCCGATTCGCTGAATTTCGCCGACGGCGTGATGCTCGAACCGCTGGGCGTCGCGTTACACGCGGTCGACCTCGCCCATTTGCGGCACGAGATGCGCGTGGCGGTGCTCGGGTGCGGCCCGATCGGCCTGCTTGTGCTGCAGCTTGTGCGGCTGTTCGGTGTCCGGCACATCCTCGCCGACGAAGTGCTTCCCCACCGTTTGGACGCGGCGCGCTCTCTCGGCGCCGACGAGTGCCGGCTGGTGGAAGAGAAGGCCGTGAGCCTGGACGGGATCGAGCCGCCGGATGTGGTCTTCGAGTGCGCCGGGACCAACGGCGCGGTGGAAACGGCGGTCGATATTCTCAAACCGGGCGGGCGGATACTCCTCGCCGGTATTCCGGACGACGACCGCACCTCCTTCCGGGCCTCGGTTGCGCGCCGCAAGGGCATCACGTTCCTGCTCGTCCGGCGGATGAAGCATACCTACCCGCGCGCGATCCAGCTCGTGGAAAACAAACTCATCGACGTGCGCTCGCTTGTCACACACCGCTTCCCGTTGGAAAAAACGGAAGAGGCGTTCAAGGCGGCGGTAAAACGCGAGGGGATAAAGATTGTGGTGGAAATCAGCCCTTCCCCCTGAAGACCGCTGTCCCCCATTTCCCGGAAAAGGTTGGCCCCAAGGATGAAAGCCGGCCCCAATCATAGGAGACGGGCATGAATCAAAACGAGATTCAAAAAACCATTGAGAGCGGCAAGACCGCGCTGGGCATTGAGTTCGGCTCGACTCGGATTAAGGCGGTGCTGATCGGCGGGGATTATGCCCCCATCGCCTCGGGAAGCTACGAGTGGGAAAACCGGTACGAAAACGGCGTTTGGACATACCACCTCGAAGATGTTTGGACGGGCTTGCAGGAAAGCTTTCGGAAGCTCCGCGGCGAAGTGCCAGGAGAAGTACCGCGTCCCGCTCAAAACCGTCGGCGCCATCGGCTTCAGCGCCATGATGCACGGCTATCTGGCGTTCGACCGGAACGAAAAACTGCTCGTCCCGTTCCGCACGTGGCGGAATACCACCACCGGTCAGGCGGCGGAGAAACTCACGAAGCTTTTCCAATTCAGCATCCCCCAGCGCTGGAGCATCGCGCACCTCTACCAGGCCATCCTGAACAAAGAGCCCCATATCCGGAATATCCACTTCCAGACCACCCTGGCGGGGTATGTCCATTGGAAACTGACCGGGCGGAAAGTGCTGGGCATCGGTGAAGCCTCGGGCATGTTTCCGGTCGACAGCAAAACCAACACCTACGATGCCCGCATGCTCAAGCTGTTCGACGCGAAGCTCAAGGCGAAAAAGATCCCGTGGACGCTCCAGGATATCCTGCCCAAAATCCTGATGGCGGGGGATGCCGCAGGGGCCCTTACCGAAGAAGGCGCGAAGCTGCTCGACCCGACGGGCGGGCTGCCCGCGGGCATCCCGCTGTGCCCGCCCGAGGGCGACGCGGGCACCGGCATGGTGGCAACCAACAGCGTCGCGGAGCGGACCGGAAACGTATCCGCGGGGACCTCCGTCTTCGCCATGATCGTTCTGGAAAAGCCTCTGTCGAAACTGTATCCCGAGATCGACATGGTGACGACGCCTACCGGCAAGCCCGTGGCGATGGTGCACAGCAACAACTGCACCTCCGACCTCAACGCATGGGTCGCACTGTTCCAGGAATTCGCCCAGACGCTGGGAGTGGAGACGAATGAATCCAAGCTGTTTGAACTGCTGTATACCAAAGGGCTGGCCGGGGACGCGGATTGCGGCGGGTTGCTCGCCTACAATTATTTCTCGGGCGAACATCTCACCGGTCTTTCAGAAGGGCGCCCGTTGTTTGTCCGGACGCCCGAAAGCCGTTTCACGCTCTCGAATTTCATGCGCACGCATCTGTTCTCGGCGCTCGGCGCCTTGAAAATCGGGCTGGCCATCTTCGAAAAGGAGAAAGTGAAGATCGACCAAATCCTCGGCCACGGCGGCTTCTTCAAAACCAGGGACGCCGGCCAGAGGATCATGGCGGCGGCGATGAACGTCCCCGTCTCCGTGATGGAAACCGCCGGCGAGGGCGGGGCGTGGGGGATGGCCTTGCTGGCCTCCTTTATGCTCGCAGACGCCGGCGAAGGAACCCCTCGAAACGTATCTCGCCGGCAAGGTCTTTGCGGGGCAAAAGGGCACGACGATCGCGCCCGATCCAAAGGATGTCGCCGGCTTTGCAGCGTTCATGGAACGCTACAAGAAGGGGCTGGCCATCGAAAGAGCCGCCGTGGCCCATCTGAAGTAGGTCGATGCCGGTCGAGTAGGCCCGAAGGGCCGTATCGAGACCCCTATTTGAAGGTGAAATATTTGGTCTCGATACGACCGCGGAGAGCACGCGGTCTACTCGACCAACTTGCTCGTGAAGAGGAGATACCATGCTCGAAAAACTGCGCCGTGAAGTCTGCCGGTGGAACCAGGAACTCCCGCGCAACGGATTGGTCGCGTGGACTTCCGGAAACGTCAGCGGGCGCGATTCAAAAACCGGATTGATCGTGATCAAGCCGAGCGGAGTGGTCTACGATGACGCTGACACCGGAGAACATGGTCATCGTCGACGCCGACGGCAAGCGGATCGAGGGCAAGCTCAACCCATCGGTCGACACGCCGACGCATCTCTACATCTATAAGCAGCGGCCGGACGTGGGCGGCATCGTGCACACGCATTCGAACTTCGCCACCGCGTTCGCCGCGGCCGGCAAGCCGATCCCGGCGGTCCTCACGGCGATCTGCGACGAATTCGGCGGGGAGATCCCGGTCGGGAAGTTCGCCCCGATCGGCGGCGAGGAGATCGGGCGCGAGGTGGTGCGCGCGATCGGCGGGAGCCCGGCGATCCTGATGCAGAACCACGGCGTGTTCACGATCGGGAAGGACGCCGGCTCCGCCGTCAAGGCGGCGGTGATGGTCGAGGATATCGCGCGGACGGTGTTCTATGCGATGCAGATCGGGAAGCCGATCGCGATCCCGAAGGAGATGGTGGCGCAGCTGCATAAGCGGTATATGGATAAATACGGGCAATAAAGAAAATCATACCGCAGAGACGCAGAGGGCGCAGAGAATTTGTGAATATTTTCTCTGCGTTCTCTGCGTCTCTGCGGTGAGATTTAGTTCTATCCCCCGAACGTAAACGAATAGATTCGAACTCCCGCCGCATCAAATTGAATTGTGATCACCCCGTCGGTCAGCTGGTCGAAATGGGCCAGGTGGTAGAGCCTTGGCGCGCTGATCGCGATCCGGTTTTGCGCGTTCACGTCCTCGGTGGGAGTGGAACCGCCCGGTGTCAGGCTGATGACGGTCGCCGTCAGCGGCTGGTCGCTGGTCATGACCAGGTAGACATCCTTCGCGTAGAAATGAAGGCTGAGCTGCGTGCCGCTCTCGCCCGCCTGCGCGTATTGCGGTTCGAAATCCCAGCTGCCGGAGATCGCGAATGCGTGGAGCGGAAGATCGGCCGGAATGGAATACGCGGAATATTTGCCGCGCGCGACCGGTTCGGGGGATCCGAGGCCGCTCATCCGGTCGGTCCCGATGTAGGTCTCGGGAGTCTGGAAGGGCGAGAAACTGGCTTGCGGCCCCTGGGTCAGGTTCTGCTGCACCGGATGGCCGGCTTCGGCCAGCAGGGTCTGGATGGCCTTTTCCGTTTCCGCGTATCCGCCTTCGCCCAATTTCTGTTCGCGCATCCGCCCCTCGGCGTCGATCAGATATTCCGCGGGCCAGGCGTAATTGTTGTATGCGTTCCAGATCGCGTAATCGTTGTCCTGCACGACGGGATACGCGATCCCGAACCGGCCGACGGCCTGGATCACGTTCGCCGTGTCGTGCTCGAAGGCGAACTCGGGCGTGTGCACGCCGATGATGACGAAGCCGTAGGCCTTGTACTTTGCGTACCAATCCTGGAGATACGGAAAGGTGCGGATGCAGTTGACGCACGAGTAGGTCCAGAAATCGACCAGCACCACCTTCCCTTTTAAATCGGAAAGGGTCAGCGGATCGCTGTTGATCCAGTTGTTGCCGCCGGCGAAATCAGGCGCCTGCCCGAAATCAGGCGGCGGTCCGCCCGTGGATGCGGAGAGGGAGGGGCCGGGCTGGCCGCGCAGCTTGGCGAGCTGATCCTGGACGAGCGGGCTGTTTTCGAAGGCGGTCAGGCCGGAGGTCCACCCGGCGGGGATCGCCTGGGTAGCCCAGGCGGTGAATTGGACGTCGAGGTTAAAGACGATCAGCAGCGCGGTCGCCACGACCAGGCCGCCGAAGACTTTTTGGATCCGCGGAAGATTCCCCGAAAGCAGGCGCACCCGCTGGATCAGCTCACGGCCGCCGTAGGTCACGGCCAGGAGCGGAATCCCCACCCCGATCGAGTAGGCGAAGATCACCAGCGCGGAATTGATGGTCATCGTCTGGGTGGCGGCGACGACGATCACCGCCGAGAGGATCGGGCCGGCGCACGGAGCCCAGACCAGGCCGAGGCTCGCGCCGGTGAGGAATCCGTCGCGGAAGCCGCTCCCGCCGGACGGCTTCGAACCGGCCAGGCGCGGCAGGAAGCTGAGGACCTGCTCCAGCCGGGTGGCGAGCGCCGGGATGATCATGCTCAGGCCGATCACGATCAGGAAGGCGGCCGAGAGGAGCCGCAAGGTTCCGGCCGGAATCCCAAGCAGTTCGACGATCCTGGTGACGAGCAGTGTGAAGACGGAGAAACTGACGATCAATCCCGTGATTAATCCCAAGGGGCGCGCTTTTTGTTCGGTGGCCGAGGAGGAGAGCACGATCGGGAGGATCGGCAGGATGCAGGGGGAAAGGATGGTCAAGATACCGGACAATATGGCGAACACCAAAAGAATAGCCATAATATGCCTTTCTTTATGAGTACATACTATTATGGCCCGATCGGGTTAATATTTTGTAAGAGGAATAAACCTCACCGCAGAGGCGCAGAGGACGCAGAGAAACATAAAAGTAATCCTCTGCGTCCCCAGCCTACCCCAACCGTGGCAGGCTTCCGTGGTGAGATTTTATTTCGATCGCCCATCGTCCGCCCGGGGCTGACCCCCGCTCGGATAACCGCTGCACCGAAGAAACACCGGTGTAGCATCCTCGGGGGGCGGGCGCCCCGGGCTGAAACACAAAGCCCGGCTTTCGCCGGGCTGATCGTATTACCTCTTTGGTTTATCCGTGTAATCTTTTTATTTATCCGTGAAATCCGTGGTCCTATTTTTGCTGCTCGTCCGCCATCCGGCGAAGTTGTTCGGCGGATTTCTTCATCGCGGCGGTGTGCAGGTCGACTCCCTTGCGCCAATCCCCGTAGAAGCGAAGGAACGCCTTCTGTGCGTCGCCGGTCCACTTGGGTTCGACTTCCTTGACGGCCTTGGCGAGCTTCTCCGACGCATTCTGAATTTGGGCGTTCGCTTCGTCGACTTCCTTCAGGAATTTGCCGAGATCCTCGGGATTGAAATCGATGACGGCCATGTTTACCTCGCGGCGGATTTGCCTGCCCCGCCTCTGACTTATCAGATTTTTCCGAAAGGGCAACTAAGTGTTGCTATGAGACCGGCTTTCATAAACACAGAAAAGGCGGGGCTAACGCCTGCCTCGCTGGTACGCTTCCCAATCCGGGTTGACGTACTGCTCGCGGCGGTTCACCCGGATCGAGCGGAAGAATTTCTCCTGTTTGATCAGGTTCTCAAGCCGGGTGATGAGATTGCGTTTGTGCGGATCGACCTCGGAGAGGAAGGCTTGCTTGCTATTCCCCTCCCAATTATTGTCCAAATAATTCGCGGAAGATCCCACCGTGTCTTTTTCCATGGTCAGGTGGCGGATCTTCTCAAGAATCCGATCCGCCAGGCGGTCGGCCTCGGGCGGATGAAATTGGACGTCACGAAATAGATATTGTGGAGGCGGTGAAGTCATGGTTCCCCCAAATACGCAGTTGAAATGGATTATAGATCATGATAATATGGTTGTCAATAGTTCACGCGCATAAATTTTAAAAAGCGGTTCCACGAAGAGGGGATTATGGCGCGCATCCGTGTCAACACCGAAGATCTGAAAACCAAAGCCAAGGATTTCGATTCCGCCGCCGAGGCATTTAACCGCGCCGGCGACGACATCCTCGCCGCCGCGATGGCGATGCCGAGCTACGACGGCCAGCTCTCCGGCCCGGCCCGCAAGGCGGGGTACGAGATCCAAACCCAGTTCCGGGAAATAAAAGCAGCCCTCTCCAGCGACGCGGAGTTTCTGCGCAAAAAGGCGCAGGCGTATGAAGAGGTGGATAATCAGACGGTTGATCTTCTTGCGCAAAATCAGGAAATATTACTTTCATATAGCTCCGAGGGAGTAAAAGGAATTGATCAGGGGGATTCCTACTTGGGCTATCGAGATGATGGATTAAGTCCTACGGTTATTTTTTGCATGTATGGTACATGTTGTAAAGTTACTAGAGCTGGTAATGAGAAAGCAATTGCAGAATTCGAAGCAGCGGTAGATAAATATCTAAAAGATGAAATAGCGAAAAGTAATAAAGAAGATGAAATTAATAAAGTAATAATAATTGGTTCTGCTACTACTCTCGGTGGCGCATTCGCTGGAGTAGTACCTGGTGTTGTAGCGGGTATTAGCACAGCAGTAACTGTAGCTTTCTTAGTAAAACAACTATATGAAATCGAGGGTTGGATGGTGGCGGATACCGAGAAAGCGGCATATTATTGGAATGTGCTTATTGGTAGCACGGGCAAAGGACCATGCATGACAGGAGATAGTAATCAGTCACAGCCGAATGCTACTAGGGGAGGTGAAATTTATGAACCGTAGAATGTTAGGTATGATTTCATAAAATTTATGAAAATATTTCTTGGAAAGGATTCAACATCAAAGAGTAATGGAGGATAGAATGGATTTACAAAAGACAATCTTGAAAAAGGAAACAAAACAATTATTTTCTATCGTATCCAACCAAATGAGAGAAATGGAAGCTGAACTTGAATCCAACGATATTTTGTTCAAGGATAAGGACAAAGGAATTATTATTGTCATTAATGGAAAACAACAAATTAAGTCGATTAACATCTCAAATACTTTATTTTCCTCAATGGAAAATAATGAAATGGTAGAATATCTGATGAGAGTGATAAATCTGGCGATTGGTGAATCATATAGAGTAAAATTGAAGGGATTATTACAATTTAATTATCAGAATGAATATGATGAAGTGATCTCCAAAGAACCCCCTAACGTACAAGCAAGTATTGAAAAATATAGAAAGGGATTGGATCAAGTTCGGCAATCTCTGGATACAATACTACTAAGCGCGCGATCGAAATCAGATTCTATTGGCCTAACGATGCTTGGAATATTAAGGTTACGCTCTCTGGAAATTAATCCAGAATTCCTTGTTTTAGAAAATAAATCGAAAATTGAAGAAGAATTAATTGAATTAATTAACCGGGCAATCCGAGAGATTAATCAAGAAGTGGGTGGAAAACTTGAAGAGAAAGGAATGGAATTAAATCACGCTATAGAATAATAAAAGGGAAACAATCTTTTAATCTTTGATAGATAAATTGAGAGTGCTTTCATTTCGAAGACTAAGATAACAATAATATTAGCAAGTACAATAAAACAAATAACCCTAATAAAATTATTGATACTACAATATTATAAAGGATAATTTTTCCTGTATTCGATTTGCCAGTTTTCCCATTATATTCATAATTGCAGGCTTTACACCTTACTTGAGAAAACAAATTACCTGCAAAAATCCCTCCCCACCAAGTATAATTATCTACTATTGTAATATTATTTCCGCCACAATTAGGACATGGAAGATAAGTGTTCATTATTTCTCCTTTCGAATGGGTATACTTTTGATTGAAAGAGAGCATCAATATATTCAATGCTTATCATAATATTATGTTTACGAAGTTATTATACATTAAACAAATAAATAGTACAATTCTGCGTAAAGCGTATCGGCATCCATCACGAAATAGTATAAACTATTACATAAATGAAAACATCACTCCAACCACGGATGTTTGGATGATAATGTAGGTGAATTGCACAACCGCGAGAATATGACACGATGAACAATTCCCTGGAAAACTCCCCTGCCAGATCCGATTTCACCAACGAATTATGGCGCGGGCTTACCCCGTTCCTGGGCATCGCCCAGCCACTGCTTGCCCTGGCGTTCCTGCTGGAGAACAGGGGAGACGTCCATTGGGCGTGGTTTCTCGCCTTGTTTGGGTTCCAGGCGGCGGTCAATATCGCTTTCAGTCTCCGGGCGCGGTCGCTCCAAAATATTACGACGCTTATGTACGCGTTCGCGGCTTTCAATTGGACCGTATCCTCCCTGATCGTAGGACTGGCGGCGGGATACCCGACGATCCTTTGGCTGCTGTTCGTGCTCGGAGCCATCCACAGCGCTTTGTTCATCGGCCGGCCCGGAATCCTCATCAATGGATTCATCGCCAGTGCCGCGCTGACCTTTCCCATACTTATCGATGCGAACCTTACCATTCAAGCGGGAGTCGGGATCGGGATGGAAATGCTATTCCTGCTGGTGATCGGGTTCATCACCGAAAAAATCTCCACCACGCTTCTTGGCGAGCGGGAAAAGTACAAACGGGCGGAGGAGGACCTCCGCGAATCCCACAATGAACTGGCCGCTACCCTGGAAAAGCAGAAACAGCAGGCCCGCGACATGACGCTCCTCTCGGAAATGGGGGATTTCCTGCAGGCCTGCCCGGTCCTGGAAGACAGTTACGCGATCGTCGGGTATTACACCCCGCGCCTGCTGCCCTTCCGCAACGGGGTCCTGTTCCTCAGCGGCGAAACCCGCGATACGCTGGAGGCGGTCAGCGCCTGGGGAGCGCTCGCGGAGGATAATTCCCATCCGCGCTGCGCGCCCGCCCACTGCTGGGCGCTGAGGCGCGAACAGGTGCTGTGGATGGATGAATCCTCGACCGGGCTGCGCTGCCATCACCTGGACCATTCCGGGGTGGCGCAGTACATGTGCGTCCCGCTCTTCGCGCAGCGCGAGGTGATCGGGATCCTGCACCTGCAGGCGCGGACGGCGGAAGCACCCGCGCCCATTCCCGAAGGGGAGGCGCAATCGCGGGTGCTCTCGCTGGCCAAGACCGTCGGCGAGCACATCACCCTGGCGGTCGCCAACCTGCGGCTGCGGGAAACGCTCCGCAACCAATCCATCCGCGACGGGCTGACCGGCCTCTTTAACCGGCGCTACCTGGAAGAAACGCTCGAACGCGAAGTCCACCGCGCCGCCCGCGAAAAGGCGCCGCTTTCGCTCATCTTCCTCGACATCGACCACTTCAAATCCTTTAACGACGAGTACGGGCACGAGGCGGGGGACGCCGTCCTGCGCCAGCTCGGAACGTTTCTCAGCGCGCAGGTCCGGTACGAGGATATCGCCTGCCGCTACGGCGGCGAGGAGTTCGTGATCGTCCTGCCCGACGCCGCGATCGGCATCGCCGCCCAGCGCGCGGAAGGAATGCGGGCGGGGGTGAAGGGCATGAGCGTCCAGGTCGGCGGGAAACTTCTGAAAGGGATAACCCTCTCGCTCGGCGTCTCCGCGATCCCGGAATTCGAGGCCACCGGCGAAATCCTTCTGCGGGCGGCGGACGCCGCGCTCTACCAGGCCAAGGCCGAGGGCCGCGACCGGGTGGTTATAGCGAAGGCAATAAAGTAATAGACAGGATTTACAGGATTATTTCAGGATTGACTGGAAAAAGAAATATTTTTTTAATCCTGTAAATCCTGTCCATTATTTCGAACCCTTCCGCGCCGACCCTCAACCCTTTCCCTCCCAGCTTTTTTCAGAAAACAATGGTAACGAAGAGATTGGCAAACTTATAGTTAAGGTGACAACGCAGGGAGAGGAGTATTCGACTCCCTTCTCCCAACATTAGTTGGGAGATCCTGTCCCGGAGCGCCTGCCCTGAGCGAAAGCGAAGGGAAGCGACGGGAGGGCGGGGGATGAGGGAGTATTTGCGCATAATGCTCTCCGGTTGTATCCTCATACAATGTCGACACCCAGACCCCGCGTCCACACTTTTTATAAATTCTCCTCGCGCCGCCGGTTCCTAATTTTCCTGATCCCACTTTTGCTGTTTGCTTTTCCGAAACCGGCATTGGCTTCCGCCGCCGTCCGCGTGTTTATCGCCGGCGAGTCCTCGACGGTCCGTCCGGCGCTGGAACTGGCCGGCAGCGGCGCATTCCTCTTCGTCGACGATGTGCAAAGCGCGGACGTCCTGCTGCTGAACGGCGCCATCCCGGATCCGGCATTGCTGCGAACCCGGCTCAAGCAGGGCGCCGGCCTGGTCCTGATCCTCGGGCCGGATATTGATGACGCGGCGTTCACCGCGCTTACCGGAGTGGAGATTGCGCTGACCCGGACGGAAGAGCCCGCCAGCTTTGTCGACGTTCCGATCGCGGACCCGATCAGCCGGCAAATCGTGTGGAACGGCGCGCCGCAAATCCGGGACCGGTACACCGTCGAGACGCCCATATCCAGCGTCCAACCGCTGATCACCGGATTTGAAAACGGCGATTGGCTGATCTGGAAGCTGCAGAGCGGCAACGCATTCGTCGTCGATTTCTTCCTGGGCCAGGATGACAATCCGCAATTCCGCGAGTGGGCCTATTACAACTATCTGATCTATCACCTCGTCATGCGCGCGGGCGGACGGACGCCGCTCGATTACGCGGATTATCCGGGATCGCCCGTCCCGCACGAAGCCGAACGGAATGCGCTGCTGGCCCTAATGGCGCTGCTGGTCGCGGTTTCCTTCACGGCGTTCTTCCTGGTCCGCCGCTGGAGCAAGCGCCACCCGGAAGCGCTGGAGGAGATCACGCTTCACGCCCGGCCCATCCCGGTGCCTAAGAACGGGGGACCGGATCCGCATCTTGAAAATCGCGATGTCTGGGAACGCGTAGGTTTCGAGCGGCCGCTGTCCGGATTTCTGGTCGCGTTTTCGCTTGGGCTGATCTTCTTCATTCCGCTGATCCTGTACCAGAACCTGATCCTCCCGACCTACATCCTGCCATCGGCCCAGGCGCTCGGGAATCTGGGGGCGCGTGACGCAGTTTTTCAACCTGGCGTGGTACTTCTTCGATATGGGGACCAGCATCGCCTTCGTTAAGTTTCTTTCACAGCACCGCGTCCATGATCCCAAGAAGGGAATCCAGTACGGCCAGTTGTTCGTCTGGTGGCAGATCCTTTCCGGCGCGGTGCAGGTGGCGCTGGTAATCGCCCTCGCCAGCGTGGTCGCGCCGCGCTCCGTGTACGCGCTTTATGCCTGGAGCATGGTCATCCACGCCACGATCCAGCTGCCCGGTTTCTACCAGGTCATGCGCCATGCCCTCTCGGGGTTCCAGCGCCAGGACGCCGCCCGCATCCTCGACGTGGCGCTCAACGTCATCCTGCCGATCCTGGTCCAGCCGGTCTTCGTGACGATCTTCTACCTCTGGGGGCGCAACAACCCGGCGTTCGGCGGCGCGATGGGCGGATTGATCGGATTGGGAGTCGCCGCCTACGCCGCCGAGTTGATTTCATTTCTGCTCGGGTGGGCCCTCTATCACCGTTTGGGGTTCAATGCCCGCGTGCTTTTCCTGGCGCATTTCGATTGGGAAATTATCCGCACCGGATTCCGCTTCGGGATTTTCGAGATGCTGGCATCGGCCGCCTGGTCGGCCGGGCAGGCGGCGGAAATCTGGGTGACCCAGAGCCGCCTGATCAACTTTGCTGAAATCTGGGGAAACTGGGTGCTGGCGCAGAATTTTATTTTTGCCTTCATGGTGGGGCAAATGCTCACGGAGGGGGTGATGCCGGCCATTTCGGAAGCGATCTCGAACGGCAAGCGGATCCTTTCCCAGTATTACTCGGTGATGGCTTACAAATGGGGCGGGTTGGTCAGCGCGTTCATCGGGGCGGTGCTGATCGCGGTTGCGCCGAGTTTCCTGATCGGAGCCACCGGAGCGGAGTTCCACCGTTCCGCCCTGTACGTCATCCCGCTCGCGGTGTGGGGCGCCATCCAGCATTTTTCCTGGGTCGGGGATACCGTCCAGCTCGGATCGAACCGGCCTTCCCTCAAAATGGTGATGACCATCTTTGAGCAAATAATCCGGGTGATCCTGATCCTGTTTCTGCTGGCCCGATTGCAGGTTTCCGCGCTGATCATCGCTTACTTTGTCGGGCTGGCCGCCAAAGGCATGGGCTCGTTCCTC
Source organism: uncultured Chloroflexia bacterium (assembly GCA_963724345.1). GTDB lineage: Bacteria > Chloroflexota > Anaerolineae > Anaerolineales > RBG-16-64-43 > JAFGKK01. Next base: position 658,264 of record CAVRUI010000003.1, read on the forward strand.
GTCAACCACAAGCTTTGCTTCCCGCAAAAGATTTATGTCTACCAATCGCTGGCCGCGCCGATCCTGGCCGGGATGGCGCACTACCTGGTATTGCGCGGAGTTGCGGCACTGGTCTGGCGCGGGGATCCGGTCACAAGTGTCCTGCTTTTCTTCCTGGCGATCCTGCCCTCTTTCCCCATCTATCTGTTTTTCTACGGATTGGCCGGCGGGTGGGATGACGCGACGCTCGACGAATTGAAGCGGTCGGTCGAGATGACCGGCGCGATGCGCCCGGTCGTCTGGCTGATCTGGGCCTCGACCGCGGCCGGCGCGCGCGTGAGCCCGCTGCACGGCCGGTTCCCGATCCGCATCCGTCCGGCGGCGATGGAGGAAGCGCGCCTGCTGACGCTGGAGAAGGTAAGGTTGTAGGAAAAGTTGGTCGAGTAGCTCCGCACCGATCTCGGTGCGGAGCGTATCGAGACCATGATGAAAAGTAGAGGTCTCGATACGCGGCTTCGCCGCTACTCGACCACCGGTAAATTGAGGCGATGATGGAATCGATTGTATTGAAAGACGGCCGGCGGTTGGCATACGCCGAGTACGGTGATCCCGGGGGAAGACCGGTATTTCTCTTCCACGGGATTCCCGGATCGCGCATTTTCCGTCCGCCCATGGATGACCTCACCGCCCGGAAACGCGTGCGCCTGATCACCGTCGACCGGCCCGGATACGGAGGATCGGATTTCCTTCCCGGCCGGCGGATCCGCGATTGGCCGGCTGATCTCGGCGAGCTGGCCGATGCGCTCAGGTTGGATCGATTTGCCGTGTGCGGCCATTCCGGCGGCGGACCCTACGTGCTTGCATGCGCGCGTTTCATGCCCGAACGCCTCACCGCCGCCGCTGTGATCTCGAGCCTCGGGCCGGCGGATGCGCCCGGCGCGCTCGACGGCATCATCGCCCAGAACCGGCTGGGGTTCACCGTCGGCGGGAAGCTGCCCTGGCCGCTGTTCCGGCTGGCGATGGGCTATATGTTCCGGCGCGGCAAGGATCATCCGGAAGAACTCGTGCACCCGGATTATGACAATCCCTCGAATCCGGATAATGCGATGCTTGCCATGCCGGGCGGCTGGCAGGTCTGCCTCGAGAGCACGCGCGAAGCCTTTCGGCGGGGGATGCTCGGCCACGCGTGGGAAGGGTATTTGCTGATCCGACCATGGGGATTTTCGATGCGGGAAATTTCCATGCCGGTCGACCTTTGGCACGGCACGCTCGATATCGACGCCCCGGTCGGCATGGGGCGCGCGATCGCGCGGGCGGTTCCGGATTGCCGCGCGCGTTTCCTCGAGGGCGAAGGGCATCTGCTGATATTTAGGTATTGGGGGGAAATTTTGGATACGCTGACCTAATCCCACTCCCCTCCTCACCCCCGATCCCCCGGCCCCTCCCCCCTCTCCTGCGGTAATCGCAGGAGAGGGGGAAGGGGTGCAGGGGTAGGGGGTGAGGAGGGAATGCGGAGGCTTCTTGACTCACTCTTCATCTCATTTCGCACACGCACTGGGACCGCGAGTGGTACCGCCCGTATCAGGATTTCCGTCTGCGGCTCGTCAGCCTGATCGACGATCTGCTTGATCTGCTCGCCAAAGACCGGTCGTACCGGTATTTCATGCTCGACGGCCAGACGATCGTCCTCGAGGATTACCTCGAGATCAGGCCGGAGCGCGAGGCCGAATTACGGCGCCACATCCGCTCCGGACGGATCCTCATCGGGCCGTGGCACATCCTGCCGGACGAGTTCCTGGTCAGCCCGGAAGCCACCATTCGAAATTTCCTCGAGGGCGCGCGCACCTGCCGGCGTTTCGGCCCGCGCATGCCGGTGGGGTACACGCCGGATCCGTTCGGGCACATCGGGCAGCTGCCGCAGATATTGCGCGGATTCGGGATCGAATGGGCGGCCTTCCGGCGCGGGCTTTCCGACGAACCGTGCGAGTTGTGGTGGGATGCCCCCGACGGCTCGCGCGTCCTGGCCGCCTATTTGCGCGACGGGTACGACAATGCCGCCGGCCTCCCGACCGGTGATCCGGCGCTGTTTGCGGACGAGGTCGACCGGCGGCGGGATTCTCTGCGCCCGCATTCCGCCGTGAATGACCTGCTCCTGATGCACGGGACTGATCACATGGAACCGCCGCGGGATACTTCCTCCGCGATCCGTTCCGCGGCCGGCAGGCTGCAAGGCGACCGGCTCATCCATTCCACGCTCCCGGCTTACTTCGCCGCCGTATCGTCGGCCGTCCGCAGGCGAAATCTTCGCTTGCCGGTCGTGCGCGGGGAGCTGCGCTCACCCAAGCGCCATCACCTCCTGCCCGGCGTGCTTTCCACGCGGATGTGGATCAAACAGCGCAACCGCGAATGCGAAACGCTGCTGGAACGCTGGGCTGAGCCGTTCTCCGCCTGGGCTTCGCTCACCGTTCCGCCGCGTCTGCAGACACCGCTCGTGCGCGATCCGGCGGGCGGGTTGCACGCCGCCTGGCGGATGCTGATGCAGAACCATCCGCACGATTCGATCTGCGGCTGTTCGATCGACGAAGTGCACGAGGAGATGCGCCCGCGGTTTGCCCAGGCGGCCCAGATCGGCGAGGAGATCGCGCAAGCCGGCCTCGAGGCTCTCGCCGCGGCGGTGGATACATCTGCCGGGGAAGAATCGATCGTCGTATTCAATCCGGCGCCGGGCCCGGGGAGCGGGCCGGTTGAAGTGGATCTGCATCCGCCCGCGGATTGGGATGCGTTCGAGATTATCGACCCGGCCGGATCCGTCATTCCGAACCAGGCGGCGGCCGAGAGCGCGGTCGAATTGATCAACGTGATGCTCGACCGGGACGGCCTGGGCGGGATCATCGGCAACCTCCACGAAGGGCAGGCGGGAAATCTTTCCGTCCGCGATATCCGCTTCCGCCGCGAGGGCGGAACACTGAGGGTGGACGCCGTGATGGCGGAGAATTCCTCGCCGGATCTCGGCGCTTGGAAACGCGCGATGACCGGATTCCGCGAGTATCTGGCGGATCCGGCCATCAAGATGTTTCACATTCATGCGCGCAACGCCGGCGGGACCCGCGCCTTGTTCGTCGCTCCCGGGCTTCCGGGGTTTGGATGGAAAACTTTTTCCATCCGGAAGAAATCACTTCCGCCCCCGGCGCCGGTGGCATTGCATCCCATCCTGCGAGCACTTATGCCGTTGGGATTGCGGATTTCACAAACCGCAACCGGGAAATGGCTGATCGGACGCCTGACGCGGTCCGGGGGCGCGCCGGTCATCGAAAACGAATATTTCCGCATCCGCGCGGAACCCGGCGGAACTCTGGAATTGATCGATAAACAAACGGGTGTGCGATACGCCGGCCTGAACCGGATCCTGGATGGCGGCGACTGCGGCGACAGCTATAATTTTTGCCCGCCCGCGGAGGATCGGATCGTCGGCGCCCGCCGGAAAGCGGTTCGCGTGCAAAGGGGACCCGTCCGGCAAAGCCTCGAGATCGATCTGGATCTCAGCCTCCCGGTCGGATTGACGCGGGACCGGAAGCGCCGTTCTCCACAACGGGTCACTGTTCCGGTCACCACCCGGGTGACGATCTTCCCCGGCGTGGAGCGGGTGGAGATCCATACATCGGTCGAGAACCATGCGCAGGATCACCGGTTGCGCGTGCACTTCCCGTTTCCAGCGGAAAGGGAAAACGGTGTCATTGCGAGCGACCGGAGGGAGCGAAGCAATCTCCTCCTTAATCGAAGGGGATTGCTTCGTCGCTTCGCTCCTCGCAATGACACCTTTCCCGTCGCGCGGTACGACGGGCACTTCGAAATCGTCGAGCGCCCGTCCATTCCGCCGCAGGATGATACAAATTGGGTGGAACGCTGGCGGCCGGAAGTTCCGCAGCGGACATTCACCGACCTCTCCACAAGCCGCCGCGGGTTGATGATCGCCAACCGCGGGCTGCCGGAAGTGGAGGTTGTCGCCGGGCGGGAGATTGCGTTGACGCTGTTGCGCTGCGTGGGTTGGCTTTCGCGCGACGATTTTCCGTCGCGCACCGGCCACGCCGGACCGATGCTCCCGCTTCCGGGCGCGCAGATGGAAGGGCGCTGGGAGTTCGATTACGCCGTCATCCCGCATGCGGGGAATTGGCGGGCAGCCGTGCGCGAAGCGCGCGCCTTCGAAGCGCCGCCGCGCGCCGTGGAGACGGATGCGCACAACGGAGTTCTGGCCCGATCAGGCTCGATCGTCGAGGCAACGCCGCCGGAGTTCGAAATCAGCGCGATTAAATTGAACGAGGATGGACGCGGACTGGTCGTGCGCGGATGGAACAGCACGGATCAGCCGCTGAAGGTTGTCCTTCGCCCGGGGAAGAAATTCCGCCGCGCCGATCGGGTCAATATGGCGGAGGAACGCCAGAGCGCTCTGCGCACCGGTAAAAACGGGGAAGTTGCTTTCAATTCTAAGCCGCATGAAATAGTTACTTTGTTATTGAGAGTGTGAAAAGAATAGACAGGATTTACATGATTTCTCAGGATTTACAGGATTTGATTTGGAATAAAAAAATCATGTAAATCCTGAAAAAAATCCTGTCAATCCTGTCAAAGAATTGAAAAAGCCCGGTCAAGCCGGGCTTTTTGTTTCCAGGAGATCCAGGTTTACAGTTGCGACGTGTTCTTTACGAAATCGAGCACGTCCTTGATCTTGGTGAAGGCCAGCGCGGTGACCGTGTCGGCGCCGCCGTAGTAGATCGCGATCCGGCCGGTCGGCGCATCGTACAGCGCCGCGCACGGGAAGGCCACGTTCGGCACGTCGCCCACGCATTCGTACAGCGTCTGCGGGGAGAGCAGGTACGGGCCGCCGCGGTAGATCACCTTCCAGGGTTTCTCGAGGTCGAGCAGCGCGGCGCCGAAGCTGTAGACGAACCCGTTGCAGGAGGTCAGCACGCCGTGATAGAAGAGCAGCCAGCCTTCGGGGGTTTCGATCGGGATCGGCCCGGCGCCGACCTTGGTGCCTGCCAGCCGCCCTTGGTGCCCATCACGAAGCGGTGTTCGCCCCAGTGGATCATGTCCGGGCTCTGGCTGAGGTAGATGTCGCCGAACGGCGTGTGGCCGTTGTCGCTCGGGCGGCTGAACATCACGTACTTGCCGTTGATCTTGCGCGGGAACAGCACGCCGTTGCGGTTGAAGGGCAGCAGCGCGTTCTCCAGCAAATGGAACTTCTGGAAATCGTAGGTGTAGCCGATGCCGATCGTCGGGCCGTGGTAGCCGTTGCACCAGGTCACGTAGATAGCGGTCTTCCAGCCACACCACGCGCGGGTCGTAGCGGTACTGGAACTTGCCGATCTCCGGATCGTCGCACAGCCATTCGATCGGGTCGTTGTCCAGCTGCCAGTGGATGCCGTCCTTGCTGAACCCGCGGTGCAGGTTCATCACGCGCGGCGCGGTCGTCGCAGCGGAACACGCCGGCGAAGGTCGCCCTGGAACGGGACGACGGCGCTGTTGAAGATGCTGTTGGAGGAGGGGATCAGGTTGCGCGGGATGATCGGGTTGCCGCTGTAGCGCCAGATCACGTCGACACTGCCGGCGGGCTTTTCTTCCCAGGGGATATTGGGCAGGGGGGTTTGGTTCATGGAAGTAATTCTCCTCAGAAATAGTCGGGGCATAAAAGCCCGATTTATAATCCGGCCGCGAAATTATAGCATACGGCCCTCACCCTTGATCTCCCTCCCAATTGACGTTGGGAGAGGGAAAGTGGGCGGCGCTTGCGGCCGCCCCCACCGCTCTCTCCATCCGCACCTGACAGGTGGGGTGCACCTGATAGGTGGAATACACCTGACAGGTGGAATGTACCTGACAGGTGGGGTGCACCTGACAGGTGGAATGTACCTGATAGGTGGAATACACCTGACAGGTGCGGGCACTGGCATAACCGTTGGAAAGCCCGATGCGAGGCGTATTTTGTCCAAATGCGCCGCCAGTCCGTGAGGCGCGGTGAGGTCGTATCCCACACTATCTTCGAATATAATTATCCCGGTCCCCGTTGCGCATCTTTCCCCAGGAGGTTCCTCCAGGCATGGCAGCCAAACTTTCCCGCCGTGAAAAATGGACTTACGGATCGGGCGACCTGTCCTTCAGCCTGATCACAACCATCGTCGGCGCTTATTTCGCCATATTCCTCACCGATGTGGTCGGGCGTTCCGGCGTCCATGGCCGCGCTGGCGATTTTCGTCGGCAGCACCTGGGATTACATCAACGATCCGATCGTCGGATACCTCTCCGACCGCACCCGCTCGCGCTGGGGGCGCCGGCGCCCGTTCCTTCTTTTCGGCGCGATCCCGATGATGCTGGCTTTTACGCTGATGTGGTGGCGCCCGCCGTTCACCGAACCGATCGTATTGGGGATTTATTTTTCCCTGGTCTTCGTCGTGTATGAGCTGGCGGCGACCTTCGCCTACATGCCGTATCTGGCGTTGACGCCCGAATTGACATCGGATTATGACGAGCGCACCTCCCTGATGAGCAAGCGCGCGTTCTTCTCCATTCTGGGAAGTTTGGTCGCCTTCACCGTCCCGCTGCTGATCGTCGGCGGTTTCCATCCCGAGAACGCCGGGCGGGTGCTGCTCATGGGGGCGGCATTCGGAGCCGTCTGCATCATCCCTCTCTGGCTGGTGTTTTTCGGAACGCGCGAGCGCGAGGAGTTCATGCACCGGCCGCCGAAGGGCCTCCGTGAGTCGATCGGCGCCATGCGCCACAACCGCCCCTTCGTGTTCAGCCTGGTGATCTACCTCTTCACCTGGGTCATGATCGCCATCATCCAGCTGATCATGCTGTATTACATTAAATACGTCATCCGGCAGGAAGGGCAGAGCGACCTGATCATGGCGACGATCTTTGTGGTCGCGATGATCGCCCTGCCGATGTGGGAATGGATCTCGCGCCGGTGGAACAAACGTCTGGCCTACATCGCCGGGATGGCGTTCCTGGCGGTTGTCCTGCTCGCCTTGTCTTCGCTCGGTTCTTCCACAAGCCTGACCCTGATACTTGCGATTTGCGTCCTGGCCGGGATCGGCGTATCCGCCGCGCACATCATCCCCTGGTCGATGCTTCCCGACGCGATCGAATACGGCGAGCTGCAAACCGGCGAGCGCCACGAGGGTATGTTCTACAGCCTGATCACGCTGGCGCAGAAGATCGCCGTCTCGATCGCGCTGCCCCTGGCGCTTTTGGTCCTCGACCGCTTTGGGTACATTCCCAACAGCGCGGTTCAGCCGGAATCCGCCGTCAACGGAATCCGGCTGATTGCCGGCCCGATCCCGGCCGCGCTGATTGGCCTCGGGATCCTGTTCGCGATCCTCTATCCTTTGGGACGCGAGAACTATACGGAAATCGCGCGCGCATTGGAAGCGCGGCGCGCCAAGGCGGCCCCGGCCGATCCCGTGGAGACCCCGCATGATTGAAGTCCGCCCGGTTCAGACGATCCGCGACCGGCGGACGTTTCTCACGTTCCCCTGGCGCGTGTATGCGCAAGACCCGCTGTGGGTGCCGCCGCTTCTCCCCGAACGCGAAAAAGTCATCGACCCGGCGCGCGGGCTGTTCTTTAAACAAGGATATGCCGATCTGTTCGTCGCATGGAAGGATGGAAGACCTGCGGGGACAATCGTTTGCGCAGAGGACACCGCCGATACGCGCGACCGCGGCCATGCCGAGTGCATGTTCGGTTTTTTTGAATGCGTCGAGGATTATTCCGTCGCCGAAGCGCTTTTGCGGCGCGCCGAGGATTGGGCCCGCGCGCACAAGATGCCCGCGATCTACGGGCCCTACAATCTCGACCGCGAGGATTCGCGCGGGATCCTGGTCGAGGGGTACGACCGGCCGCCGGCGCTTTTGTGCGGCCACAATCCTCCGTACTACAAGGAATTCTGCGAGCGGTTTGGGATGGTCAAACGCGAATCCGACAATCTGGCGTATAGCATCGATATCGACCTGAGCCGGCCGGAACTTCGGCGCCTGACCCGTCTGGCCGAGCGGGTGCGCCGGCGCAAGGCGGTCGTCATCCGCGGCGCAAAGATGGATGACCTGCAGGGCGAGATCGACGTTGTGTGGGATTTGCAAAACCGGGCGCTGGCGCATCTCGCCGGTTTCATTCCGTATACCCGCGAATCGATCGAAAGCCTGGTGATGCCGCTCAAGGATCTGGCGGATCCCGAGCTCGTGCTTTTTGCCGAAATCGACGGAAAAGCCGTCGGCTGGTTCCCGGCCGTTCCCAATTTCAATGAAGTGCTGATCCACCTCAACGGGCTGCGGTACCCCTGGGATTACCTGCGGGCGTTGTGGTACCGAAACGCCAGGCCGGAAAGCGTCGCCATCAAGAGCATCGTCGTCCCGCCCGAATACTGGGATACCGGCGTCGCGATCCTCCTGTTCGACGAGATGGCCCGGCGCGTCGCCGCCAAAGGCTACAAGTGGGCGGATATGTCGCTGACCGGCGAGGACAATCCCGATACGTGGGACCTGGCCCACAATATCGGCGCCAAGGTGTACAAGCGCTACCGGTTCTACCGGAAAGAGGTTTAATACCGTCTTTGTAGTTACTCAGTCCATTTTTACTTTCTGGTACACCGAAACACCGAAAAGAGCCGAAAACACCGAATTAAAAATTTTTAGAATCCGTGTAGTCGGCTCTTCTCCGTGCCTGCCCCGTGAGCGGTATGTGCGAACGGGGTAATCCGTGTACGCTTTTCCCGGCCGGAACAGATCCCCGCCTTTATTTTTTGGATTCTCATCCCAGAAAACCTTCTACCGGAAATTAAGTCAGGGAACCCTGATCGAAGTCCATCGTCTATTTATCATATGAAGAGCTATACTGAGACTTATTTTCCCTCCCCATTTTGGAGAGGGGAAGGGGAGGGGTTATGAATCGCATAAAATCCTATCCGTTATCTTTCCGGCCGCCTTGTTGCTGCTTTCGGCCTGCGCGCCGGCTCCGGTCCAGGCCGAGGAGGTCCATTCGGATCTTCCGCGGGATTCCGCCCCGCAGGTCTCCGACCCGGACTTGGCCGAATTGGTCCGCGGCAACACCGATTTCGCCTTCGCGCTTTTCCCGCAGCTTTTCACGGGCGATGAAAACGTGTTTTATTCGCCCTACAGCATTTCCCTCGCGCTGGCCATGACCTACGCCGGTGCAAAGGGGCAAACGGCGGATGAGATGGCTCAGGCCCTTCATTTTCTCCTTCCGGGAGACAGGCTGCATCCGGCATTCAACAAGCTCGCGCTGGAATTGGAGAGCCGTTCCCAATCGGAAGATCTGGAACCCGATCAGGTGTTCCAATTGAATGTCGCCAACTCCCTGTGGGGACAGGCCGGGTTCGCCTTCGAGCAGGATTTTCTGGATACGCTGGCCCGCAATTACGCGGCCGGCATGCGCCTGGTGGACTATGAAAATGACGCCGAAGCCGCCCGGCAGGAGATCAACAGTTGGGTCAGCCAGTCGACGAACGAAAAAATCAGGGACATCATTCCGCCGGGAGCGCTGGATGAGCTCACCCGGCTGGTGCTGGCCAACGCGGTGTATTTCAAAGCCGCATGGCTGCACCCCTTCGAGCCGGATGCCACGCAGCCGGACTCTTTCCGGCGGCTGGACGGGACGGCGGCCGATGTGCCGATGATGCACGAACAAAGCGGGCTTTCCTGGATGCAGGGCGATGGTTATCGGGCGGTGGAGCTGCCGTATGCCGGCTGGCAGCTATCCATGCTGATCGTCCTCCCGGACGAGGGGAAATTCGGCGATGTGGAAACCCGGCTGGACGGCGAATTCCTGAACGCCACCCTGGCGGCCATGCAGTGGGGGGAAGTCATCCTCACGCTGCCGAAATTCAAGTTCGAATGGTCGCTGGGTTTGGGGAACGGACTGGAAACGCTCGGCATGCGGGATGCCTTTGATCCGCTGGCTGCGGATTTCTCGGGTATGGACGGGAAACGCGATCTGTACGTCTCGCAGATCCTGCACAAAGCCTATGTCGCGGTCGATGAAGCGGGTACCGAAGCGGCTGCCGCCACGGCCGTGATCATGGACGTCACCTCCCTGCCGTCGGATCTGATCGATTTCAAGATCGACCGGCCGTTCTTCTTCCTGATCCGGGATATCCCGACCGGGACGATTCTGTTCGTGGGGAAGGTCGTAAATCCGGCTGCGTAACGCCGCCGCGTTTCACCTCTTCCGAAATCGGAGGGCGGGTGGCTCGGTCACCATTAACTCGCCTTACTCTTTTTGAGCGCAACGGCTTCTCAGGTCGGAAAAACGTTCACCGGGAAAATCCGGAAACACCGATTATTTTTAGAGGGGGCATAAGATGGCAGTTGATATTGATAAGGAAACCCCAATTGCTTTTCGGTGTAATCCGAACACAATGATGGAAATCCGACTGAGTAGATACGAAAAGGGTAATCCCCGGCCGGATAAGGCCGGGCTGAATAGTTTCTCTTGAACAATGATTCGCCATCCTGCGGTCTGCTGCGTCGTCCGAGACCCCCGGTCGATTAAAATTATTAAGCAGGCAGTTGAAAGAAGAATCCGATTTCATTGCGAGCCTGCCCTCGCGTCCGCTCTTGGCAAGTCCCTGGCCGGGGTTGCTTCGCCCGCCTGGCCCCGCCACGGTGGAGCCGGCTCCCACCTCCATCCTGCGCAGCGGGATGGGGGGATGCGAACTCGGGGGAGGGAGGGGATGGAGAATGACAATCGGCGATTGCATGGCGTCTATCCAAAACCGGCGAGAGCGCACCTTCCGGGTGCGGCATCTCAAAGCCGACGATTCCGGCGAGGGTAATTGACGTGCCCGGCAATCATTCGAGATGACCGCTCAACGGAAGATTATAATAAGCGCTGATGCAAAAGCGTGGTTTGTGAACAATCCGGAGATAAAACTGGACGAAGGCGCCGGACACAAACGCGCATTTCGAGGAGGCGAGGATTGCATGGGAGATCGAATATCCGGAAAATGGATGTGGATCGTCTTGGCTGCGGTGATCGCGCTATCCGCTCTATTGGGTGTTGGTATGCTCCACAACGGCCACGGTTGGGGGGATGATTTTGCCTCCTATATCATGCAAGCGGAGAGCATCGTCGACGGCCGGGTTTCCGAATTTCTGACTGCGAACACTTTTACGATGACCCAATCCTCCAGGAATCTCGGCCCGGTGGCCTATCCCTGGGGCACATCGGTGCTGCTGGCGATACCGATCGCCTTGTTCGGGTTAAATCTTGCGGCCTTGAAATCCGTCAGCGTCATCTGCTACATCCTCTGCCTGATCCTCCTCGCGTTTGGATTCCGCCGCCGGCTTTCCTCTTTGGGCTGGATCGGATTGGCGGCGTTAATCGGATTTAATCCGGCGGTCCTCAGCCTGTTCAATGATATCCTCTCCGACATTCCCTTTCTCCTGTTTTCCATGGCCGCGATTCTGCTGATTCAGAATGTCATTGTGGAACGGCATGCGGAACCGGCCGGGTGGAAAGAATACACGCTCCTCGGCATCTTCCTGGCCGCATCCTGCTTCGTTCGCACGGCGGGAATCATTTTAGTCTGCACCGCCCTGCTGTCGGACCTGATCGCGTCGGCGGGGGCCTCGCGGTCCGGAATTTATTGGAAAGGCTGGCGGCTGTGGTTTCTCCACGCCCTGCCGTATCTGGTTTTTCTCGTCCTGGCGGGCATTGCCTATCTGCTGTTACCCGGCGGGGAACGGGGATATCTGCAATCCATCGGGGAAATTTCTCTCGGCCGGATCAAGACGAATTTGTATTATTATGTGGAACGATGGCAGCTGCTCTTCGCGGCCATTCCATTTTATCCGCTGGTGTTCGGGGCCGCCCTTCCGTTTGTATTAATCGGCATGTTCAGGAACCTTCGCCGGTATTACGCTTTCGTGATCTATGGCGCGGCGATGATGGGGATGATCCTCCTATGGCCGGCCACGCAGGGAATCCGGTTCTTACTGCCCATGCTTCCGTTGTTTTTATTTTTTTTCTTCCTTGGGGTGGAGTGGTTTATCGGAGTCTGGGAGGGCGCGGAGAGAAAGGCGGCCCGCGCGGCGGCCTTTCTCTGTGTGGCTCTGGTTGGAATCTTTTTCCTCCGGCAATCGGCGGAATTGACACTCGCAAACCTGCGGAGTGATCGGGCCGTCTCCGAAGGCCCGTTTTCCCCTTCCGCGCAGGAGTTGTTTGAATATATCGAAAAAAATTCGGCGGAAGAGTCGGTATTTCTCTTTTTCAAACCGCGGGCGCTGCGGCTGATGACCGGTCGGCCTTCCCTCCAGATCAGCGAATCCTCCGAGATCGCAAAGGGCGATTACCTGTGTATTTTTGAAAACGAAGACGAAGGATTCCAGATTACCAATGAGGAAATCGACCGACTGACAGAGGCGGGGCGGTTGGTTCTGATATTCCAGAATGAAGACTTCCGTCTCTATCAGATCATGGAAACCTCCGACGGGTCCTGAAGGGGTTCGTCCATTTCGGATCACTCGCAGTGTACAGGCGGTGGCGGCGGCAGGAAAGTGAAATCCGGCTTTTCCTGCGTGCGTGTCCGCCCGAAGACCCCGCGAAGGAATATCCTTTCCCCTCATGGTGTGCCGTCAAGCTTGCCCTGACAGCCGGGTTGCCGAAATCCGGATCGCCTTTACAATAAAGGCATCCGAACAAACATCCCGTGTTCCGTAAAAAGCCGGGTTTTTCGGGAGGGTTGCCATGACGCCGGTTATCGATGTGCACGCCCATGTTTTCCGCGGCAAAGATATCCCGCTCAAGGGTTACCTGCTCTCGCGTACCTACCCGGAGTGGTATATCCGGCTGCTTGCGCCGGTCCTCTTCTCCGCGATCGAAATGGCCATCCGCGGCGAAAGCCGGGGATGGTTCGTCGACCTCGTAAAATGGATCGCTTTTACCTACACAGGGAAGAACTACCGCCATTGGGCGGATATCCTCTCCCAGGATGATATGGGGGAGATCACGCGCATGATGTTCCAGGAGTTCAAACAGGACCGGATCGAGTTATCCGTCCCCCTGATGGTGGATTTCGAATACGGGTTCAAGCACTCCCGAAAACTGCAGCCGATCGTGGAACAGATCGATGCGGTGTACCGGGATGTGGTGCTTCCCTTCAAGGGCAGGGTCCACCCGTTCGCGCCGTTCGACCCGACCCGCGAACTTGCCTACCGGGCCAGGCTGCCGGGGCCCGGCGAACCCGATGGCGGCCCCAGGGAAAAGTACAGCTCGCTGGAGGCCGCGAAGGAAGCCGTCCGCAACAAGGGATTCATCGGCGTCAAGGTGTATAACCCGCTCGGCTACCGCCCGCTCGGAAATGCCGTCGTGGACAGCCAGCGGCGGAGCATCTTTCACCGGAACGGCGTGCCGCGCTATGAAGTGTTTACCGGAGCACAATATGACGAGGTACTTTCGGAGCTGTACCGGTATTGCGAGCGGGAGGAGGTTCCGATCACGGCTCACTGCACGCACGATGGAATCGAGGCGTATCCGCGGGCCAGCTTCGATTTCGCCAGCCCGCGCTACTGGAGCGCGGTCCTCGAGCGGTATCCCCGCCTGCACGTAAATTTGGCGCATTTCGGGTGGAGCCGGCCCGAGGAATACATTACCGCCCCGCGTCACTATTTCTATGACCGTCCCTGGCAGGCGTTCCGGCGGCGGGTCGCGGGTTCCCCCGGCCGCGCCTCGGATTCCCCGTCCGGTCAGGAAGAACCGGTCCATTGGGTCCGGGAGGCCGCCGAGATGCTGACCCGATATCCGAATCTGTATGTGGATGTGGCGCACCATCCGGTGACGGACGATCGAAACATCCCCAAATACCGGGAGGCGTATGTGGCCATGTGCCGCGATTTCCCGGGCATCATTCCCGAGCGGCTGCTCTTCGGCATCGATTGGCACGTTATCGCGCGGGTGGAGCATTACGAAGAATTCAAGGAGCGTTACGAGCGCGTGCTGGATGAGGGAAATATCTTTACGAAAAATGAGATGCGGGATTTCATGGGATGGAATGCGCTGCGGTTCCTGGGGATTTTGCCCCCGTCGCGGAAAGCAAAGGGCCGGTGGTCGAAGAATTGGATGCGCTTGAAATCCTTCTATCGCAAGAACCGGATCCGGCAGCCCAAATGGTTCCGGGAGGCGTCGCGGATGAAGGAGGAATGATCGGGAGGCGGATGATCGTCATGCCGGCGCGCTTCATAGCCGGCATCCATCCGGTAGTATCAGAGTGTTGAATCTGCTCCTCATAGACCCCGGCTTAAAACACACCGGGGTGACGTGAGTTCTTTGCCGCTTGACCGTTTTCCCGGGGCGTGGTAGATTCGCCGCATTCCAACAGAAAGGCGCGTTGCATGAACAAGGAGTTCGAAACGGTGTTGAAAATGGAGGCGGCGGGTGGTTATGCCATTCTGCCTTCTCGGATTGCGCCTGTAGACCGGTAGCTTTTTCTCTCGTCATCGACCCACGGGCGCAACACAAAGCCCGTGGTTTTTTTTTAACCACGGTATCGAGCCAAAACCGTGGTTTTTCTTTTCATAAGGTAGAGGACGAAATGGCTGAAAAACAAGCGGAAAAGACCGGAACCGTAGCCGAAAGGCTGAGCATCCTGTGGAAATACTCGTCGGGTTTCCGCGGGCTTTACCTGTCCGCTATGTTCGCACAGGTGGGAGCCAGCGCCGCCAAGACCGGCACGTTTTTCCTGCTGGGCTTTCTGGTGGATAAAGTGGTCGGCCAGACGGTTTTCGCGAGCCTCCTGCCGGTTATGGCGGCGGCGATCATCGGATTGGCGCTGTGCGAGGGTCTCTTTTCCTTCCTCAGCGGCCGGTCGACAGCCGGCGCCTCGGAAGGAGTCGCGCGGCGGCTTCGCAACACCCTCTACGATCACATTCAGCACCTGCCGTTCTCCTATCACGACCGGATGCCCACCGGCGAACTGATCCAGCGCAGCACCTCCGATGTGGACGCCGTGCGCCGGTTCTTCGCCGACCAGGCGATCGGCGTGGTGCGGATCGGGGTGCTGTTCCTGGTCAACCTGGCGGCGGTCCTGCTTCTCAATCCGAAACTGGGCCTGGCGTCGATCGTCGTGGTGCCTTTCATCGTCGCCGTATCGATTTTCTTCTTCCGCAAGGTGGCGAAGGTGTACGACGAATACCAGGACCAGGACGCGGTCCTTTCGACCATGCTGCAGGAGAACCTGGCCGGCGTGCGGGTCGTTCGCGCCTTCGCCCAGCAGGATTTTGAGTCGGCGAAGTTCGAAAAGGAGAACACCGAAAAGTTCCGCCGCGGCCGCGTGCTCCTCCTGATGCACGCACTCTTCTGGCCGTCGACCGACATCCTTTGCGCCATGCAGGTCCTGGCCGGGTTCACGCTCGGCGCGGTGATGGCGATCCGCGGGGAGCTCACCCTCGGGGAGTACATCGCCTATACCGGAATGGTGGTGTACCTGATCTGGCCGATGCGCGACCTCGGGCGCCTGGTGGTGCACGCTTCCAACGGGCTGGTTTCGGCCTACCGGACGCATGAAATTCTGAGCCAGACGACGGAAGACCTGGATGCGGGGACTGTTTTTCCCTCGGGACCTCTGCGCGGGGAGGTGGAATTCCGCAATGCCGGTTTCGAGTACCGCGGGGAATCCCACATTCTGCACGATATCAGCTTCCGCTGCGCGCCCGGACGGGCGGTGGCGCTTCTGGGTCCGACCGGATCCGGAAAGACGTCGCTGGTGAACCTGCTGCCGCGTTTCCACGAGTACACATCCGGCAGCATCCTCCTGGACGGAGTGGAACTGCGCGAGTACCCCAAACGCTACCTGCGCCGGCAGATCGGGATCGTCGAGCAGGAGCCGTTCCTGTTCTCGCGCACGATCCGGGAAAACATCGTCTACGGCGTGGAGCGCGAGGTTCCGGATCCGGAAGTCGAGGAGGCGGCGCGGGCGGCCGCCATCCACAATGTGATCCTCGATCTGCCGGACGGCTACCGCACCCTGGTCGGGGAAAAGGGCGTCACGCTGTCGGGCGGCCAGCGGCAGCGGATCGCGATCGCCCGCGCGCTGCTGAAGGACCCGCGCCTGCTGATCCTGGACAACTCCACCTCGTCGGTGGATTCCGAAACGGAAGCCGAAATCCGCCAGGCGCTCGAGCGCCTGATGCAGGGCCGGACGACGTTCATCATCGCCCACCGCGTCCAAAGCGTCATGCGCGCGGATCTGATCCTCATCCTGGACAAGGGCCGGATCATCCAATCCGGGACTCATGCGGAGCTCATGGAACAGGAAGGCTTCTACCGGAAAATCTTCCGGCTGCAATCCCGGATTGAGGAGGAAGTGGAGGGCGCGCTCGAAGCCGAAGCGGGGGGAATGGGCGGGGCGATGGTTGCGTAAGGGAATGACGAACAAAAAAGGCGTCATGCCGGCGTGTACTCAGCCGGCATCTAGGAATGTGGCAAGTCCTTCCTGTGGAGTTGCACCTGGATTCCCGCTAAGACCACGCGGGAATGACGAACAAAAAAGGCGTCATGCCGGCGCATGCCGGCATCAAGGCAGCGGCGAGGGTGACGCGCCGGCATTCCAGAAGCCGATGAAATACGTTCTGAATAGGCATGTACTGGACCCCGGCGTAAGATCACGCCGGGATGACGCACGACATCCAGGAGCCGATGACATGCAGTCGGAGGCATGACGATCCGCAACTGCAGGATGACGAGCTAAAACACGGAGAATATGCACATGGCTATCGACCAATGGGAAGAAGAAGAGTTTAAAGAATCCTGGGATACCGGAACCCTGCGGCGCATGATCGGCCTGGCCGCCCGGCGGAAACTCTGGTTCTTTGGTTTCCTTGCCACCGTCGCGCTTGTGGCGCTTTCGGATTCCGTCTTCACGTACCTGAAAAAACTCGTGATCGACGTCGCCATCACGCCCGGCAAGCCGGAATCGCTCTATTGGATCGGCGGATTGTTCGCCGTCCTGTCCCTGCTGCAGGCCGCCGGAGTGTTCACATTCATCTATCTGGCCAGCCTGCTGGGCGAGCGGATCCAGTACGACCTGCGCCGCAGCATGTTCACCCGGCTGCAGCAACTCTCCTTCAGCTACTTCGACCGCACGCCGGTCGGCTGGATCATGTCGCGGGTCACTTCGGATCCGTCGAAGGTCGCCGATCTCGTGACCTGGGGCCTACTGGATACCACTTGGGCGGCGATGAGCATCGTCTCGGCGATGTTCTTCATGATCTATCTGAAATGGGATCTCGGCATTCTCGTTTTCCTGACGATACCGGTTCTGGTGCTGGCGGGTGCGCTGTTCAAACAGCGCATCATCCGCCAGTACCGCAAAGTGCGCCAGGTGAACTCGAAGATCACCGCGTCCTTCAACGAGACCATCACCGGCGTGCGGGTGATCAAGGCGCTCGGGCGCGAGGAGCGGAACCTGAGCGAATTCCGCGGCCGGACCGACGAGATGTACCGGGCCGGATTTCGCGCGGCGTGGCTCTCGGCGCTGTTCCTCCCGATCGTGCAGGGAATCGGCGCGGTGGCGCTGGCAACGGTGGCCTGGTACGGCGGCGCGCTGGCGGTGCAGGGCGCCATCTCGATCGGCACCATCCAGGCCTTCATCGGGTATGTGACCTTCATGCTTTGGCCGGTGCAGGACCTGGCGCGCGTGTTTTCGGAAATGCAGCATGCCATCGCCTCCGCCGAACGCTCCTTCTCGCTGGTGGATTCCCGGCCGGAGATCGTCGACCGGCCCGGGGCGCTTTCCCCGGAGACGCTGCACGGAGAGGTCGAGTTCGAGCGGGTCTCGTTCTGGTACAAGGAGGGCGAGCCGGTGCTCGAGGATTTCTCCCTGCGGGTGGGCGAGAACGAATCGATCGCCCTGGTCGGGCCGACCGGCGGCGGCAAGACGACGATCGCGAGCCTGCTGTGCCGCTTCTACGAACCGCGGCGCGGCGTGATCCGCATCGCGGGGCGGGATTACACCTCCCTGACCCAGAAGGCGATCCAATCCCGGATCGGCGTGGTTCTGCAAACGCCGCACCTGTTCTCCGGAACGGTCCGCGAGAACATCCGCTACGGCCGCCTGGATGCCGCCGATGATGAAATTGCGGAAGCGGCGCGCGTCGCCGGGGCGGACGAGTTCATCCAGGCTTTGGAGAAGGGCTACGAAACCGAGGTCGGGCAGGGCGGCAACCGGCTCTCGACCGGTCAGAAGCAGCTCATCAGCCTGGCCCGCGCGGTCCTGGTCCAGCCGGACATCCTGATCATGGATGAAGCCACGAGTTCGGTGGACACGGTGACCGAGGCGCTGATCCAGCGCGGGATGATCACCCTGATGCAGGGTCGGATCTCCTTCGTGATCGCCCACCGTCTCTCGACCATCCGCCGCGCGCAGCCGGATCGTGGTCGTGGAGGGCGGGCGCATCGTCGAACAGGGAACCCACGCCGACCTGCTGAGGGCGCGCGGAAAATACTACCGCCTCTACACCCAGCAGTTCCGGATGGAGCGTATGCGCGAGATCGATCTGGGTACGGAGCACGGTCTGCTGGGGGCGACGAACTCATCTCCGATCCCCGCGCCTTAACCTATTGCACCCTAAGGGTGGGTTGTTGCCACCCTTAGGGTGCAAAAAGGTAACCCTAAAGGTGTTGAAAAGGACCGTCCACCCTTAGGGGTAGGTACCGCCTACCCTTAGGGTGTCACCAACCCTAAGGGTTGATTAATCCCCCGGATGGCAGCCCTTCCTCGATTACAATATCCCCATGTCGCTGCCTGCGTTTCTTACCGGTGCATTCTTCATCTCCCTGTCGGGCGTGCTCGCCCCCGGGCCGGTCACGGCCGTCACGATCGGCAAGGGCGGCCAATCCCCGCATTCCGGCGCGTGGATCGCCATCGGGCACGGGATCGTCGAGATTCCGCTGATGATCCTCCTCGCGCTCGGGGTCGGCCGGTTTCTGGCGGACCCCGCGGTAAAAATCGCATTCGGCATGCTCGGCGGGTTGTTCCTGCTGTATATGGCCGTCGGTTTGCTGCGCGAGGCGCGCCGGGCGGCGGTGGCCACCTCGACCTACGCCGGATCCCCGCTTGCCGCCGGGATCATGCTCAGCCTGGGCAACCCGTATTTCTTTTTCTGGTGGGCGACGGTCGGCGTGGCGCTCATTCTGCAATCGTGGGCTTTCGGGCTGGCGGGGTTCATCGCGCTGGCCGCGGTGCATTGGTTGTGCGATTTTATCTGGAGTTATTTCCTGTCGGCGCTGTCCTTCACCGGCGGAAAATTCTTCGGGAAATGGTTTCAGCGCGCGATCTTCGGCGTGTGCGGCGTGGCCTTGCTGGGCTTCGGCGGATGGTTCCTCTACGATGCGGTTGTGTCTCTTCTGGCGTAATAAAACCTTTTAACCGCAAAGATCGCAAAGACCGCGAAGAAAAATATTATTAACTCCAAAAAGAATTGAACGTAGAGGGGCGAAGCAACGAAACCAATTTAAATATTCTTCGCGTTTTCTTTGTGATCTTCGCGTTCTTTGCGGTGAGAAATTTATTTTCTTACCCGGATAACGGCTTGAACCCCTCCCCCAGCGCCTCGTGGGCCTGGCCGATCACCACGAACGCCGATGGATCCACCTCGTAGATGATGGCCTTGAGCGGATTGACTTCGGACCGGCTGATCGCGCAGAACAGAATCTTCCGCTCTTTGCCGGAATACAATCCCATTCCCTGCCACGCCGTCACGCCGCGGGCCAGTTCGCGCATGATTTTCTCGCCGACCTCCTGAGGTTTGTCGGTGATGATTGTCGCCGCGCGGACGATCCCGGTGCCTTCGGATGTCAGTTCCGCCGTCTTGCCGCTGGTGTACAGCGCGACGACCGCATACAATGCCAGGGTCCAGCTGAAGGCGATGCCCGACCCGAGCACGACCGCCGTATCGGTGATGAGGAAACTCTCGCTCAAGGGAATCCCGCGCCATTTGCCGAGCAGCCGCGCGAGGATGTCGGTTCCGCCGGTGGTCCCCTTCGCCCGGAAGACGAGCCCCATCCCGCCGCCCATCAGCACTCCTCCGAACAGCGCGTTCAGCACCGAATCGCTGGTCAGATCCCGGGGCAGGTAAAGCGCCAGCAGATCGATCAACACCGCGTAGATCCCCACCGCCAGAAAGGTGCGCAGGAGAAAACGCCGGCCGCCGAGGAACTTCCACCCGAGGACAAAGAGCGGAATGTTGAAGAGGATGATCATCACGCCGATCGGCCAGCCGGTGTAGCGGTTGACGATCTGCGCGATCCCGCTCACGCCCCCCGCGGCGAGCTTTCCGGGGATCAGGAACAGGTCCATCCCCACGGCCTGGATGACGGCTCCGATTATGATAAGGAGGATATCCCGGAACGGAATCTTGAATTTCATGCGAACTCACTCCTGGAAGAATGACTGAATTGTACACGATAGACATTGATGACACGGAATTCGCCGAAAAAATCGGATTTCACCGAATGGATCATTGTCTTTCAGCGAAATTTCCGTGGTTTTCCGTGTAATCCGTGTCCATCCGTGAAATCCGTGGTCCACACTCAAGTACAATTCATGTACAATTATGCGCATCACGAAAAGGAGATACCCATGATCCACCGCAATCATTTTGCATCCGATAATTCATCCGGAATCTGCCCGGAAGCGATGAAATCCCTGACGGAAGCCAACCGGGGATTTGAAATATCCTACGGCGAAGACCCCTGGACCCGCGAAGTCTGCGACGACCTGCGCAGTGTGTTTGAAACGGAATGCGAGGTGTTTTTCGTTTTCAACGGGACCGCCGCCAATTCGCTCGCGCTTTCCTCCTTGTGCCAGTCCTACAACAGCATCATCTGCGCCGATACCGCCCATGTCGAAACCGACGAGTGTGGGGCGCCGGAATTTTATACCAACGGCGCCAAGCTGCTCCTGGGAAAGGAACGCGAGGGCAAGCTGCAGCCGGAGAGCATTGAAACGATCGTTCACAGCGGGCGCGGCCTTCATTTCCCCAAGCCGGCGGCGGTCAGCATCACGCAATCCACCGAACTCGGGACGGTGTACCGCCCCGCGGAACTGCTGGAAATCTACAAAATTACCAAGCGGCACGGTTTGCATCTCCATATGGACGGGGCGCGGCTGGCCAATGCGCTGGCCTTTCTCCACCTGACCCCGAAGGAGATCACCTGGCAATGCGGCGTGGACGTGCTTTGCCTGGGCGGGACCAAGAACGGCCTGGCGGTCGGGGAGGCGGTGATCTTCTTCAACAAGGAGCTGGCGAAGGATTTCGAGTACCGCTGCAAGCAGGCCGGCCAGCTGGCCTCCAAGATGCGCTTTCTGGCCGCGCCCTGGAAGGGGCTGCTCGCGGACGGGACCTGGCTGAAAAATGCGGCGCACGCCAACCAATGTGCGGCGCTGCTCGCGGCGCAGTTGAAAGCCATCCCGGAGCTGGAGATTCAAATGCCGATCGAGGCGAATGCGATTTTTGTAAAGATGCCGCAGCGCTTGATCCAGGCGCTGCACGACCAGGGCTGGCATTTCTACAATTTCATCGGCGAGGACGGCGTGCGGCTGATGTGTTCGTGGAACACGCAGGAAGAGGATATCGACCTGTTCATCGCGGATATCAAGAAGATCCTCTTGACAGGGTGACTTTGGCTTTTGGATCGTCATGCCCGCGTGTTCTCAGCGGGCATCCAGGGAAACGAAACGGGGAAAATAAATCTTGCTCCTGGATCCCCGATAAGAGCACTCGGGGATGACGACCGTCTCCTTTGGCGGGCTTGTGGTCAAGTCTGAATAAAAAAAGCCCCGGCGAAATGCCGGGGCTTTTTTTGTTCTCGCAGGGTCTACCGTCTCACGTTCCCGCGCATTTTCGGGTCCATGATATCGCGCAGCGCGTCGCCCACCAGGTTCCACCCCAGGACGAACAGGATCAGCGTGATCCCGGGGTAAACGATGATATACCAGTACTTGGAAAAGACGCCGATGTAGTTGCGCGCAAACGAAATCACCTGGCCCCAGTCGGCGTAGCCGACCTCCGTGCCGATGCCGAGAAAGGAGAGCGCGGCAAAGGAAATGACGAGGGTGCCGATGTCCATCGACGCCAGTACGAGGGTGGGGTAGATGGCGTTGGGGACGATGTGGCGGAAGAGGATCCGCAGGTCGCTGACGCCCACCACCCGCGCGGCCATGATGTAATCCCGCTCGCGGAGCGAGAGGATATCGCCGCGGATCAGGCGCGCGTAACTCATCCATCCGAAGGCGATGATCGCGATCGTCGGGGGCCAGATGCCTTTGCCCAGCCTGGGGGTGAGGACCGCGGAAAGGGTGAGCGCGGCGAAGATGAACGGGAACGCCATGAAGACCTCGGTGATGCGCATCAGGATTTCATCCACCCAGCCGCCGTAAAAGGAGGAGACGGCCCCGACGATGATCCCGATCAGCAGCGTGACCCCCTCGATCAGCACTCCGACGATGATCGCCGTCCGGGTGCCCCACACCAGTCCGTAGAAAATATCCCATGCGCCGCTGGAGGTGCCAAAAATGTGCACCCATTGGTCGGAGCCGGTGAGCGGCTTGTACCAGAAGGGGAGTTCCGGCGCCCGGCGCAGCCACGTGGTTCCCGGCGGAAGGGGCGCGGCACCGTACCCGTCGCGCGGAATCATGAACGGATCGGAATTTGCGACCGGCGGAATGATGAGCGGGGCGAGAAGGGCGACCAGGATGAAGAACCCGATCAGGCTGATCCCGATCACGGAGAGCGGATTGGTGAACACGCCCCGGAAGATCCGGTAAAACTCCGGCCCTAGAAATCGTTCCAGCCGTCCGATTTTTCGCAGCGGGATGGCTTCTTCCGTCAGGGGCATCATCGATTCGCCGGTGCTTTTCATGGGAAATATTTGCCTTTCAACCAAGCCGGATGCGCGGATCCAGCATGGCGTACAGGATATCGACAATCAGGTTGGCCAGAATAAGGATCAGGCCGGTTATCAGGGTGAAGGCGAGCACGGTGACCACATCGAAGCGGGCCGCGGCATTCGCGGCGGCGGAACCCATGCCGGGGAAGTTGAAAATCGTCTCGGTGATGACCACCCCGCCGAGCAGGTAGGCGACGGTGATGCCGCTGTAGGTGACCACCGGAATAAGCGCATTCGGACGGGCGTGCTTGTTGATGACGTCCTTCTCGGCGACTCCTTTGGCGCGCGCCGTGGTGACGTACTCCTGGCGCAGCGTTTCGAGCATCGAGGAGCGGGTGATCCGCAGGAAAGCCGCCCAGGATGTGTACGAGAGCGTGATGATCGGCAGGACCATGTGGCGGATGGCATCCCACCAGATGTCCAGGCGTCCGTTGAGGATGGCGTCCACGGTCACCAGGTTGGTGTATTTGGTGTACTCGGCCATTTTCACCCAGTCCGAAACCCTCTCGACCGGGAACCAGCGGAGTTGCGCGTAGAAAATCATCATCAGGAGGATCCCCAGCACGAACACGGGAAAGGAATACCCGACGATGCTGAACAAACGGGCGATCTGATCGATCCATTGATTGTGGCGCACGGCCGCCTGCACGCCGAGCCACACCCCGACCAGGATGATGGGAAGAAAGGCGTACAGGGTGAGCTCCAGCGTGGCCGGGAACCGGAGTTCGATCAATTCCACGACCGGGCGGCTGAACGTCCGCGAGAAACCGAAATCGCCGCGCAGGATTCCGCCGACGATTTTCCCCTCATGATCGGGATCCGGCCTTCCGACCAGCCAGTTCCAGTATTGGACGTAGATCGGCTGGTCCAAGCCGTACTTCTTGATGATCCCGCTCATGATCGCTTCGTTCTTGGGGATGTCGGACACATACAGCGCGGACCGCGCCGACGGGCCCAGGACCCACAGCATGAGGAAGATAATGATCGTCATCCCAAACAGGGTGATCGGCATTATCAGCAGGCGGCGGATGATGTAATTGATCACGAAGTGTATCCTTTTCCTAGGATGTCATGCTGAGCGCGGCGAAGCATCTGCTTCTTTGTTCGGGATCCTTCGCTATGCTCAAGATGACATTTTTATACTTCCCTCTTCTTTATTCCGGCGCCGCCCGCCTCCCGGGCGAACCCGGGAGGCGGGCGGTTTGTTCATCGCAGCGGGAAAAAAACCCGCCCTTTGGAACGATCAGACTCTTCGACAACGAGTAGTACCAGTTATAGGAGTACAACGAGTTGGTGTAGAAGCCGTTCACCCAGCGCTGCATGTAGCGGCGTCCGCCAACCTGCGCGAGCAGGACCGCGGGGACGTTTTCGTAATACAGCTTGTTGAATTCACTGTATATCGCCGCGCGCTTCGCCGGATCGATTTCCTTCGCGCCTTTTTCCACCAGCGGCCGGAACTGATCCTTCAGTTCCTGCGGCATGCCTTGCTTGCCGCCGAATGCGCCCGCCGTGTAGGTGAAGGTCCAGTTGTGCGGATCGGGGATGTCCTCGATCCAGCCGATGATGAAGAACGGCAGTTTCTTGCCCTGGTAGGCTTCCAGGTAGTTCGGCCATTCCAGGCTCTGGGATTCCACCTTGAACAGCGGATTCACCGCGCTGATGTTGTCGCGGAAGATCTGGGCCACCGATTGCCGCAGCGTGTTGCCGGCGTTGTAGCCGACGATCAGGCGGAAGCCGACGTCCCACAGGCTCTTGCCGTCCTCGGATTTCCAGGTCGAGGCCTTGAACTCCTCGGCGCATTTGGCGGGATCGTAGGAGTAGTGCGCGCCGTTCGGCTCGTCGCCGAGTTCGCCGATCAGCATCACGTCGTTGGCCTGCTGGCCTTCGCCCTGCGCGACGTCTTTGATGAAGATGTCCCAGTCAAAGCAGTACGCGAAGGCTTTGCGGACGTGGATATCGGAGAAGAAGTCGAGCGGAACGCCGTTGCCGTCGATCTTGCCGGAGCCGATGAAGTCGTTGCCGCCTTCGGTGTTGATCTTGAAGTTGAAGAAGGCGTCGGTCCGGTTCGAAACATCCTGGTTGACGTAGCGCACGAGCGGCTTGGCGGCATCGTCGATCTGGCAGACGCCGTCTTTATCGCAGGTGGCGCCCACCGCTTCGTCCATGACCGGCCAGTCCTGCGGGCTTCCGGCCTGGATGGCATCCGCATCCCCGGCCTGCATGGCCGCGAACCGGGTGCTGAATTCCTCGACGTACTTGATGATGACGGTCTTGAGTTGGGGGGCGCCGGTCGGAGCGCCGCTCCACATCGGCTTGTCCATCCAGTAAGCCTCGTTGGAGTCCATGATCAATTCCGTATCGCCCCAGGTATTCAGCTTGTAGGGGCCGGTGCCGTTGGCCTTTTTACCGATGCCGCTGGCGTTCAGCTCATCGGCGGTCGGGGCATAGTAGTTCTGCCAGGTGGCGCAGTCACCATTCCAGGCGCCGTTGGCGGAATCCCAGGCTTTTTGCTGGATGGCGCCCCACATGTTGGAGAAGGTGATCACGAACGGACCCCAGGGCTGGGCCAGATGGAAGGTGACGGTGTTGGCCGCTTTGTCGGCGACGATCTTGGATTTCACCGTCTCGCACAGCGCCTGAACGGCCGCCGGATCTTCGGCTTTGAGGCCGTCGCGGTTGTCGATCAGGCCCTTTTCGCCGTCCGGATCCAGCTGGTCGACAATGTCGTTGTAGATCGTGCTGCCGAACAGCGGTTCCGCAAACAGCCACTGCGGGGAGTTCGAGCCGCCCGACAGGAGGCCGCGCTGGAAGGTGTAGGCCACGTCGTCGACCGTCATTTCCTCGCCGGTGTGGAATTTCACGCCCGTGCGGATCTTGAAGGTGACGGTCAGCCCGTCGGCCGAGACGCCGCCGTTCTGGGTGGTCGGGACTTCGGTGGCCAGCATCGGGACCAGTTCCGATTTCTTTTCCCGGTTGAAGAAGACCAGCGTGTCGTAGACGTTCTGGAGAATTTCGCCGCTGGCGCTGTCGTAGGCAAGCGCGGGATCGAGGGTGGCCGGGCCGCCGGAGATCTCCTGCATCACGAAGGTCTTGGGATCAGCCGAGTGAATCGTCGCTG
The DNA here is from genome assembly GCA_963724345.1 of uncultured Chloroflexia bacterium. Classification (GTDB taxonomy): domain Bacteria; phylum Chloroflexota; class Anaerolineae; order Anaerolineales; family RBG-16-64-43; genus JAFGKK01. Next base: position 684,315 of record CAVRUI010000003.1, read on the forward strand.
AGCCGGAGTCGCCGTGGCGGGGGCCACGGTCGCTTTCACGTCGCCGTCGCCACCTGTGCCGGAGTGGGTGTACTGGCCGCCGGGCCGCAGGCCGAAACGGCCCACACGCCGACGGAAAGGATCAGCAGAATTCTCGCGAAGTTGTTCTTGTGCATCATTTTCTTTCCTCCTTTGGAATTGTTCGGAAAGACGAATTTCAGTTTGGGTGCAGATGACTTATTCGAAAGCTTTCGGCCACCTCCTTTCCAAGGCGTCCTTCCTCTCTCGATGACTTTTTTCTCTCTGCTCCCCGTTTATGCTCCGCCTGATTTCATGAACCGTTCCGCAAAATGGCACGCCACCCAATGCCCGGTGTGCGCCTCCCGCCAGTCCGGCACCTTGTCGGTGCAGATCTGCTCCGCGTACATGCAGCGGGTGTGGAACACGCACCCCGACGGCGGATTGGCCGGGCTGGGAACGTCGCCGGTCAGGATGACCCGCTTGCGCTTTTCTTCCAGGACCGGATCCGGAATGGGAATGGCCGAAAGCAGCGCCTGCGTGTACGGGTGCAGCGGATCGATGTACACCTCCGCGCGGTCGGCCATCTCCATCAGCTTGCCGAGGTACATCACCGCCACCCGGTTGGAAATGTGGCGGACCATGCTCAGGTCGTGGGCGATGAACAGGTACGTCAGGCCCATTTTCTTTTGAATATCTTCCAGCAGGTTGACCACCTGGGCCTGGATCGAGACGTCGAGGGCCGAAATCGGTTCGTCGCAGACGATGAAGGAGGGATCGAGCGCGAGCGCGCGGGCGATGCCCACCCGCTGGCGCTGGCCGCCGGAAAATTCGTGCGGGTAGCGGCCGGCATACAGCGGGTTCAATCCCACCACCTGCAACAGATAGGCGACCCGGTCGGATTTTTCCTTGCCCTTGTAGGTTTGATGCACTTCCAGCGGTTCGGCCACGATTTCGCCGATCGTCATCCGCGGGTTGAGCGAGGCGTACGGATCCTGGAAGATCATTTGCATCTTCCGCCGGCGCTGGCGCAGGGCTTTCCCGTGGATCTTGGAGAGATCCTCGCCGTCCAGCCAGACGGACCCGGCCGTCGGCCGGTAAAGCTGCAGGATCGTCCGCCCGGTGGTGGATTTTCCGCAGCCGCTCTCGCCCACCAGTCCGAGCGTTTCGCCGCGGATGACATCGAACGAAATCCCGTCCACGGCCTTGATCTCCCCGACCTGGCGCCGGAATACGCCCCGGTATACGGGGAAATGCATTTTGAGATTTTCAACCTTCAGAAGGATATCGGAGGAAGGGGTGGTTCCGACGGTGGTGGGCATGCTCATCCTCGCGCCTTTCCGAGATCGATATCCCACCAGCAAGCCGACGTGTGGCCGTTGTTCACCGAAGCCAGCGGTGGATTTTCCGCTCTGCATTTGTCGAATGCGTACGGGCAGCGCGGGACAAACGGGCAGCCGACCGGCGGCTGGCACATGTCCGGCGGGAGGCCCTTGATGTTGACCAGCCTTGTCGCACGTTTTTCATCCAGCCTGGGCAGGGAGCCGAGCAGCCCGCGCGTATACGGGTGCTGGGGATTGGCGTACAGTTCCTTCACCGTGGCATGCTCGACGATGAACCCGGCGTACATCACCACCACGCGTTGGGCGATCCCGGCGATCACCCCCAGGTCGTGGGTGATCCAGATGATCGACATCCGGAACTCGTCGCGCAGGTGTTTGACCAGTTCGACAAACTGGGCCTGGATCGTGACGTCGAGGGCGGTGGTCGGCTCGTCGGCGATGAGCAGACTCGGGTCGCAGGCCAGCGCCATCGCGATCATCACCCGCTGGCGCATCCCGCCCGAGAATTGATGGGGGTAGTCCGCCAGGCGTTTTTCGGGGGAGGGGATTCCAACGTGGGTCAGGAGCTCCACCACCCGGGTGCGGGCTTCCGAACGGGACATGCCCCGGTGGATCAGGAGCGGTTCGGCCACCTGGTTTTCTATGGTGAGGACCGGGTTGAGCGATGTCATCGGGTCCTGGAACACCATCCCGATCTGCGAGCCGCGCACCTGGCGGATCTCGCTCGGCGACATTCGAAGCAGATCCCGGCCCTGGAAGATGGCCTGTCCGCTTTCGATCCGCCCGGGGGGCACCGGGATCAGGCGCAGGATGGAATGCACGCTGACGCTCTTCCCGCAGCCGCTCTCTCCGACTACTCCGAGAGTTTCGCTCTCATCCACATGGAAACTCACGCCATTGACGGCGTGGATCGTTTCCGTTTCGGTATAGAATTTCGTCACCAGGTCTTTTACGGCGAGGACTTCGGGCATGGAAGATTATCCACCAGTCTGTGGGGTTGGGGAAGTGTTCTTGCCGAGGCCGAGCATATCGGTAGATTTTAGCATAATGTCGGAATTTGTGAGCAACGCAACCCCATCCGAGAGGGTTTTAACACTATCCATTTTCACGGGAACGCAAGTGCCCCATCCAACCCTTTTTTGGCCCGGATTTGGGTGAAAAACGGCTTTTCGGACAGTCGGCTCCGATTTGGCCGAGAAAGCCATTGACTAGTCTGCCGTCATCCCTGCGTGGTTTAAGCAGGGATCCATCGACCTCTATATGACTTTCTCTTTTTCTCATGGATGCCTGCTACGAGCACCCCCGCTTCGCCGACATCACCGCTTAAAAAACAAACCCAAGTGGTGATGCTTCGCGGGGGCAGGCGCAGGCATGACGATCACTTTCCCGTACCAGTAATATTCCTCAGAAGACCGGTGTCCACGCCGCCCGGTCGTAATATCCGCCCAGGTCGCCCATCAGGCGCGGCGTAAATTCCGGAGCGGCTGCCGAGTAAAGCAAACCGCTGTCCAGCAGGATGAGGAGCGTGTTTCCGGACTGGGGATCCCAAAGCATCGCGCTGACGCTTCCTTCTAATAGGGTCCGCCATTCCCCGCCGGCCTCCCGGAATTCAACCCGGCTGCGGTGGTTCTCCATCACCACCCATGCCTGCGCGCCGGTCCAGGAAACCGCCGGCTGGTAGGAGGAACCGATGACAGGCGGATCGTAGCGCGCATTCCCGTCGGCCCCAAGCAGCGCATCCGGGTAGGCATAGAACAAACCGCTTTCCGGAAGCCAATAAAGCTCCAGCGCGGCCTTTTCCAGCAGCCGGGTGGGAGTAGTGGCGGGCGGGGCCATCCAATACACGCCCGCCTCGAGGCCGCACCCGCAATCCGCATCGACTGAAATCAGCAATGCGCCGGCCGCTCCCGAGAAAACCGGTCTCTGGGAGAGACAAAAATCCGCGATCGGAGTTTCTGCGCCGCTGATCAGGTCCACCGCGCGCAGTTTTTCCGCGATGCATTTGTCGCTGCTGTCGTACGCCAGGTAATGGGTGCTGTCCTGCCAGCCGATGAAATTCTGATAGGTTCCTTTGAGTTTGGTTTGCGGGAGGAGCTGGTTATCGGATGCTTGCACCGCCCAGAAACCCGCCATCGGATTGAAGGTGATGTATGTCGCCCCGAGCGGAGGGAGCCACGCCACTCCAAAGAAGAGCAGGTGGCTGCCGTCCGGCGACCAGATCGGGCGGATCGCCTGTGAAGGATCCCGTTCGATGTGCCGGACCTTTTCCCATTCCAGGTCGAGGGTAAACATGTCCGCCGTCTTGCCGTCGGCAACGCCGGTATAGGCCAGGATCGCGCCGCCGCCGGGCTGCCAGGCCAGGTTGGGGAAGCCGGTGATCGCGTAATACGCGAAGGCTTTGGGCGTCATCGAATTCACCCGTAATTCCCGGCGGGTGATGTCGATCAACCGGGTTGTGGAGTTTATCCGGCCGCCGGGAATTTCCACGATCACAAGGTCGATCCCCGTCTCCTCTTTCACCGTAAGCGCAATCCGGTCGCCGCGAGGTGATATCAAATCTTGCAGGCCCAAGCTGTCGTTTCCGGCCCCCTGTCCGGCGATGCGGGTGGGGAAACTGCCATCCGGGTTGGCGATCCAGATCCCGCTCATGCCTTCGAAAACCGCATACGGGCCGGCAGGGTTCAATCCGGTCGGCGCAACCGTGTCCGGCTGTTGAGACTCGCTGGGCGTCGGTTCCGCAGCAAGGGTCGGTGTGATGGAAGACTCTTGGGCCGAAAGGATGGGGGAAGAAGTTTCCTCAAGCTCGGTCGCGGGAGCGATTGTGCCGGTTGCTCTCGCTGCGGGATTCTCTCCGCAGGAAATCATCAACAGAGTGAGGCAGAACAAAGGAAGATAAATCCGGGTGGCTCGCATTTTTTCGGGGAGAGCTTTCTAGTCGATGCGGGGGGATTATAGCATGGGGAAATTTATTAACCGTCACCATTTTGCCGGGCCAAGCAACATCGACTCAAAGGCCGGAATATTCGGAAACCATCCCATCCTACCTCCCCCGTCCCTCGCTTGCGCTCGGGACTCCCCCTCCTCCCTTCCCGTATCACGGGAAGGGAGGAGGGGATAGGGGAGGTGGGATGGGATGGAATCCAAACCGCCGCGCTGAAGCACGGCGCTGATACACAAAGCCCGCTTTCGCGGGCTTAACCCATTGCCCCGAAGAGCCTACCCCCGCACCTGCCCTCGCGGAGCACATCATTTCCGTTTTAGGGAAGTGATGTGTTCATGAAGAGGGGGTTCCTGGCGGGGGAAACTTTTCGGTACCCTTAGGGTGCGTGGCGCCTTTCGACACCCTTAGGGTGGGGGTTGAGTTTGGAAGGCTGCCCGCCGCAGTCCCCGCCGAGTTCATACCCGCTTTCCCTCGCTGCGCTCGGGACGTCCCCCTCCTCCCTTCCCGTATCACGGGAAGGGAGGAGGGGATAGGGGAGGTGGGATGGGATGGAATGCAACCCGCCGCGCTGAAGCACGGCGCTGATACACAAAGCCCGCTTTCGCGGGCTTAACCCATTGCCCCGAAGAGCCTACCCCCGCACCTGCCCTCGCGGAGCACATCATTTCCGTTTTAGGGAAGTGATGTGTTCATGAAGAGGGGGTTCCTGGCGGGGGAAACTTTTCGGCACCCTTAGGGTGCGTGGCGCCTTTCGACACCCTTAGGGTGGGGGTTGAGTTTGGAAGGCTGCCCGCCGCAGTCCCCGCCGAGTTCATACCCGCTTTCCCTTGCTGGGCTCGGGACAGGCGCGAGCGCAGGTTCGGGGATGACAAACCGCCGCGGTCTTTCGACACGCGGCGGTTTGTTCTCCAAGGTGATAAGGCCGACGCGCGCCGTCATCCCTGCGTGTACTTGGCAGGGATGACGGAACGCGTCGGTCCGTGTTATTACTTCAGCTTAATCCGCGATGGTTTCTTCGAATCACTTGCCGCGGGTTTCTTTGTTTCGCTCAGCTTGATCTTCGCCCCGGCCGATTTCGGGGAAGGGTGCGGCTTCCCGCTGCTGGTAGCGAGCGACGCCGCCCACTGGATTCCCATCGGGGCTACCAGCATGAGCACCAGCAGGATCAGCAGGCCAAGGAAGAGCTGTCCGTTGGTCGATGGGGAAACCGCCACTTCCGGAACGAGCCCGCCGGGGTTGAAGCTGCTTTCGCCCGGGACCGAGGGGAGGCTTTCCGAGAGCTTCACGCTCAGGGAGCGGTTCACGCCGTCGCGCAGCGCGGCCGGCGAAGCGTAGGTGATCACGTATTCGCTTTGCAGCGCGCGCCCGTACTGCTCGTAGAGTTTGCGGAGCGCTTCCGGATCATTGGCGTATCCGTACGTCCCGCCCGCCTGTTCGGCGAGGTTCTGGAGCGCCGGTTCGTCGATCCCGGCGAAGTCCGCGGTTTTTTTGGAGGGATCCCCGAGCCCGATGGTCGAGATCGAGAGCCCGGCCGGGCCGATCCGCTCGATCAGTTCCGCCGCCGTGTGGGTCGAGCGGTTGTCCATCCCGTCGGTCAGGACGATGATCGCTTTCCGGCCGGAGATATTCTGCAGCAGGTCGATCGCCTCGTAGACCGCGTCGTACATCGCCGTATCGGATCCGGTCGCGAGGCCGTTGATCGCGTTCTTCAGCGCCTCGTGGCCGGTGGTGGTGGGCTGGACGTAGGTGATTTCCGTGTCGAAGGAGATCAGCCCCGCCTCGTCGGTCGGGCGCATCTGGTTGACGTAGGCGATCGCCGCGGCCTTGGCACTCTCGAGCTTCTGGCCGTAGGCCATGCTCCCGGATTTGTCCATCACCAGCATGGTCGTCAGCGGCGCGCTGTTGCCGATCCCGCTCACGTCGGCCGGCGTGATCAATTTGCCGTTTTCGTAGAGCTGGATGCGGTCGGTGTCGACCGGAGCGGGTTCCCCCGCGCTGTCGGTCACCGAGATGTACACCTTCACCGTCGGGAACGCCGACGTGTCGACCTGGGTGATGGTTATGTGGAGCGGTTCGGTATCCTGCGCCAGGGCCGGCACGGCCGGAGCGCACAGCGCCGCGAGCATCGCGGAAAGGAGCAGCAGGCGAATTTTCTTTCGCAGTCCGTCCATGGGTCACCTCTTCTCGTGGTAGATCATTTCCGTATTGCCCAGGCGCAGCGTCTGGCGGTCCGCGAGTTCCGTCATCTCCACCTTGCGGTTGTTGAGGAAGGTGCCGCCTTTGCTCATATCCTTGATCAGGAAATGCGAGCCGGTTCCGGTGAGCATGGCGTGCTGCGGGTCGATGTCGGGGTCGGGGAAGACGATGTCGGATTTGAGCGCGTCGCTCCCGAGGATCACGCTCGGCCCCGATTTCTTCATGAACTTGTCGAGGATGAATTCGGTCCCGCGCAGCTTGCCGCTCGTAACCTCGAGCCAGGCGCGCGAGAGCAGGACGATGATCAGCGCGATCAGCGCGCCGACCGATGCCCCGAGCAGGATCAGGCCGAGCGCCTTGCCGAAGGCCGGGCTCCCCAGCGCCGATCGCGCGGCTTCCAGGAGCAGCCCGCCGATGAAGCCGCCGAGCGCGCCCCCGGCCGCGCCCTTCCACATCTGGCTCCCGCCGGTGAGCCCTTCCGCCAGCCCGATCATCAGGCCGAAGAAGGCCCAGCCGAGCGCGCGGCCGATGAACCCGGCCCCGACCATCTGGAACAGCATCTCGCCGAAGGGCAGGCCGATCGCGCCGGCGATCAGCCCGAGCAAGCCGCCGATAATCCCGGAGCGCAGCATGTGCGTCCAGTTCAGGGTGAACAATCCCTCGGCGATGCCGATCAGGACCCCCACGCAGAAGCCGATCAGCGCCCCAAGGACGACTTCACTCAGGTAAAGGTTGCTGGTAAAGGAAAGGCCGATCCAATTGCTGATCTGCCAGCCGACAAGGCCGCCGATTCCACCCAGCACCCCGTAGTAGTAAGTCCGTAATTTTCTATTCATGGTTTGCCTCTCCTTCCATCGGCGGCGCTCCTTCCGTGGAGGCCTCCGGTTCCATGTTTCTCCAATACACCAGGCTTCTCCCCGAGCGTCCGAGGATCTCCCGGAATCCGAAGTATTCGTGGTTGTCGAGCTTCCCGTCTTCCGCGCGGACGAAGAATCCGCCGATCTGGGAAACCGGTTCGATGACCAGCGCCACCTGCCAGGGTTCCGGAAAGAAGTGGGTGTGCAGCCACAGGTCGTAATCGGAAAGGAACACCCCCATCCGCGGGTGGGTGTGGAACCAGCCCACGATGCGCTTGCCCGGGTAGCGGTCTTCCTGCTCCTGATGCAGCGCGACGAGCGTATCCTGGGTGAAGGTCAGGAACGCGCTGCCCTGCCGGGTGTGGCGGGCGGGCAGCGCGGCGTCCGCCACGATGTACTGCTCCCCGCTTTCCCTGTCCACGCGCCACAGGCCGATCAGCGCCCCGCCGACTTCGTTGTCCATGTCCCTTCCGGCCAGGGAGCAGATCCGCACGAACGCCGGCTGGGTGAGGAACACCGAGACCGCGGCCTTCTTCCCGTTCCGGTCGAACGGCGAATGCCACAGCCGGGCCCGGGTTCGCGGCATCCGCGAGGGGCTTGGGGCTTCCTCTTCCGGCGGACCCAGTCGTACGCGCGGGATTTCCATTCCGGTCGCTGCTCCCTTTCCGTTCGGCGGGGCGGTCCCCGCTCCATGATCGCTCAGGGTCAAGAACAGACCCTTCGCATTCTTGCGGGCGGGGCTGTCAGCCGGCGGTGACGTCGGCGGTCAGGATCAGCCGGTCGCCGACGGGCACAGCGGCGGACGTCAGCGTTTCCTCTTCCTGGAGTTCGCGGCCCAGGGCCTTGCTGTCGATCCGGTAGCTCATCGGCCGGCCGTCCGGTCCGGTGGTCGGCAGCTGCAGCGAGGTCGTCAGCTCCGGGATCAGTTCCTTGACGGCCACATCATTGGGAACTTCCGCGGTGCGGGAGCCGCCCGAGGGCAATACTACGGTTACGGATTGGTCTGCCATTTTGTCATCTCCTTGTGGTGACGGATAGATGGTGCGGTTTCCGGATTTTGTTTTCCTGGAGGATCATGCTCCAGACGTGGATCGGCTTGCAGGAAATTTCCAGCGCCGCGTCGGCGGCATCGAACCGGACATCGTTCTTCTCCCCCCATTTGCCGCACGGGAGGATCGTCTTCTCAAAGAAAAGAAGTTTCCGTTGGAACCCGAGCGCTTTTGCCAGCCTCCCGCGCGCCTCCCAAATCCTCCCGGCGGAAATGGCGGGGTTCTGGAAGAGGGATAGAAAGCCCGGTAGGAAGCGTCCGGTGCGGATTTCCGTGAATGCGTTTTCCATAGATCCTCCTCTCATGGTTTCCGAAGCCCTATTTCAACCGGATGCGGGGCGCGGATTCCTTCTTTACCTTGACCCTCCCCGGGCGCAGCAGTTCCCGGTTGTCGACCGGAAAGGCGCCGGGGTGGGCGGCGCGGTAGGCGCGGCACCAGCGGGCGGCTTCCGCGTCCCAGGGGAAGGGCGGCTTGGTGGGATCGTCGTGAAAATTCTTGTACTGGATCATCTCGCCCAGCATGATCACAAGCCGGTCCAGCGAGCGGCTGGCCGTCCACCAGGCGGCGTCGATGCAGACCGTTTTGTTGAGGTGGTGGATGTTCGGATGCCAGATCGGGGTCAGCCACTGCAGCCCCGGCCAGCGCTGCGGATACTGGTTGTGCAGGTAGATCTGAACCTGGTGCATGTTCGAATATTTCGGCCGGCCCAGACTGTCGATCGCGGCGATGCCCTTGCACTTGTAGGTGATGATGTAGCGCTCAGGCGCGAGCGTGCCGTGGACGCCGCGGGTTTCGAATTCGATCAGGCTGCTTTGCGCGACGAGCTCCTTCATCAGCTGGTAATCCGCCATCAGCCGCCGCACGCGCGGGCTCTGGTCGAGCGCCATCCCGGCTCCGGCGGTGATGTCGGCGGTCAGGATCAGCCGGTCGTCGGCCGGGATCTTGGCCGAGGCGAGGGTTTCATCCTCGCGCAGCTCGCGCCCCAGCGCCTTGCTGTCGATCCGGTATCCCATCGGCCGTCCGTCGGGCCCGACCGTCGGCAGTTTCAGGAGCGAGGTCAGCTCCGCCATCAGGTCGCGCACCGGCGCGTCGTCGGGCATCTCGGCGGCGCGGGCTCCGCCGCTGGGGAGAACGATGGTCACGGGACAGGTCGGGCATACGGTTGCGCTCCTGAAATATTTTAGGTGGTCGAGTAGGGCTGACGCAAAGCGAAGCCCATATCGAGACCATTCCATCTTGGCTACCGGTCTCGATACGCCCTGTGCGAAATTCGCGCAGGGCTGCTCGACCGACGACTCTCACGTGTGGTAGTGCGGCACCTGGCACATCCCGGTGATATCCCAGCAATCCTTGTGGTGGCGGGTCTTGCAGATCGGGCACGTCACCACCCCGCGCGGATCCCGCGGCGCGATCGGCTGCAGGCAATACGGGCACTTGGGCTCCTCGGCCCCCACCAGCCGGATCTCCGCGTCGTGATTTCCCTTGCGGAAGAATTTCAACGCGCCGCGGATCCGTTCCCGCACCGGGCGGGAATCCTTCTTTGGGGGGTCGGTCTTGATCTTGCGCGAGGCCGGCGCGGCGGCGCCGTTCGCCATCGCCTCGAGCGCGGCGGCCGGCACGATCGGAGGTTCCGGATACTTGATCCGGCCGGCGGCGTAGGCCAGGGTGGAGGCGACCGCCCCGATCAGGATCTGCACCAGCGCCAGCCAATCCGGCCCGAACTGCATCGGCCCGTTCGGGTCGACTCCGGCCAGCCCGCGCGTCAGCCAGCCCAGGACGATCAACCCCGCCGCGGCGCCGGCCAGCCCGGCCGCCCATTGCATCATCCGGGAGAAACTGCGGAAGAACAGGCGCGCCAGCGTTCCCATCAACAGCCCTTCGCCGATCGCGGCGGCCGCCGCGAAAATCCACGGCGAAACCGTATCGTTGAGGATGCCCGCGGCCGCCAAGCCGCCCGCCGAAAGACAGGCCACGATCGCAAGCAATTCCAGCCGGAAGAGCAGCAGGAACAGCTTCGGGGTGCGGTACGGCGAAGCGGAGTTTTCCGGGTTCTGGCTCATCGAGGGGTATCCTCGTGCAGCACGATCCGGCTTTTGGGCTTTTCCGCCGATTCAACTTCTTCGCCGATCGAGATCCGATCGCGCAGCGGGGAGGGCGCCGGGGCGGCCGCCCCTTCGAAGTGGCGGAAGTGCAGCGCCTCGGCCAGGTCGCCGGTCAGTTCGTAGAACCGGAACTCGCTGGCGTTGCGGGCGCGCAGGATGTGGAGCGGGGGGACCCCGACGCTGCCGAGCGTGCGGTGCAGGAACGATTCTTCGCCGGTGATCTCGTGGGTCATCTCGGTCTCGCGCAGGGTCCCGCAGGTCGGGCAGTGCCCGGCTTCGAAGGTGACGGCCTCCAGCGGTCGCAGCACCTCTTCGCGGATGTTGCACTGCGGGCAGGTGAGGGACAGGATCAATTCCTGGTCGAGTTCGATCACCGCGTCCGGTCCGAGGTCCTGGCGGGCGATGCGCAGCATCTCGGAGAGGGTCGTCTGATCGGCGCGCGCCGGCAGCTCGATCACATCGCCGTAGATCCAGTGGCTCTCGCAATCCTCGCGCGGCACGTAGGCGCTGGTGTGCATCTCGTTGTTCAGCCCGTTGAAGTGGATCACCTTGCCGGCTTCGACCGGCATGCTGTGGATGAGCTTCAAGCGCTTCCTGGGCCTGCATCCCGCCGATGATCGAGGCGATCGTCGGCGTGGTCGGAACCTTCCCCAGCAGGATATTCTGCCGCGCGAGCAGCGGGCAGGAATAGCGGATCGAAAGATCGCGCCGGGCGGCTTCGGTCAGGGTGCATTCGAAGCAGGCGCCCCGGCCGGGCACGAACACCCGCACCAGGCCCAGCAGTTCCTGGATCGCGCCGTCGACCCAGGGTTTGTTCATCCAGTAGCAGAAGCGGTTGACCGCCAGGCGCGCCTCGCGGTTGTCGAGGCAGCCGATCACCGCGTCCATGCGGCGGATGATCCCGAGTCCCAGTTGGGTGGTGACGTCGCCGTGCAGGTACTGGACGTGCAGTTGCGGGTTGAGCTGCTTGGCGCGCGACGCGACCACTTCCGCCTTGCTGCGTTTGGAATCCCCGTCGCGGAAGAGCACCGAGCGGCTGAGGTTGGCCGCCTCGACGGTGTCGAAATCGATCACGAACAGGTGCCCCACGCCCATCAGCGCCAGGTTCTTGATCACCTCGTTGCCGAGCGCGCCCGCGCCGACCACCAGCACCTTCGCGTCCCGGACCTTTTCTTTTTCCCACCAGGAGATGAATTCGAAGGTCCCCAGCCGGTCGGTTTGCAGGTTGGGGATGTGGAGCGGCTTCTCGGGGGAGGCGGGCAGGCGGCGCGGCCCTTCGGGCGGCAAGCCTTCCGGGGCGGAAGATTTGCCGCCGGAGGAACGGTAGCTTCCCGCCAGTTCGCGGGCGGTGGCCAGGTTTTCCGCGTCGAGCTTGCGGGCGAACCAGCCGACTCCGGCGCGCGCTTCGATGAGGTTGTTTTCCTCCATCGACTTGAGCGCTTCGCGCAGAGTTGCCCGGCTGACTTCCAGCTGCTGGATCAGGTCGCGTTCGGATGGCAGTTGCTCTCCGGCCTTGATCGTCCCGTCGAGCAGCGAGGCCGAAAGCCTGCCGGCGACGGCCTGTGTAAGTGTTACATGTCCAACGGGAGTAATTTTCATATTCTTCTCTGGTATGCTGGTCAGACCAGTATACCAATGATTTTATTCAATTATTCAGGGTTGTCAATGGCCAATTCCTCGGCTTTCCAAGGTTCAGCTTATTAACTGAAGGGGTTGGAATTCGCGTATGAATATTGTGTTGAAAGCTGATAAAAGATGTCGGAATTACTTCTCATTGAAATATTTTGACGCGATTGAATTCGATACCCTCGAGCCTTTTGCACCCGTCATATCGGAATTCCATGTCGATCCCGTTGATCATGGCGGCTTCAATCCGTCATCCGATGTGTTGGGTCCGCAATCTTGAAGAAAAAAATGGTTCAATCGGTGGGAGAAGGGCGGAATCGAATTGTTTTTTGCGCTATAATCCACAGCGGATTGGTGGAGCTCGAGAGGAAGGATTTCTCCGAACACACCAATACTCCCATTACGCCGGGAAAGAACCGTTCCCATCCCATTTTCTCAAGGAGGAAGAATGAAACGCTGGATTTTAGTATCGCTTTCTTCTGCTGGGCGGCATTGTTCCTCGTCAGCGTGCGAGCCTGCCGCCAAGCGCCAAGGTCGTCATCGCCACCGACGCCACCTGGCCGCCGTTCGAATACGTCGATGAGAACACCAAGGAAATCGTCGGGTTCGACATCGACCTGATGAAGGCCATCGCCGCGAAGGAAAACCTGGACGTGGAATTCGTCAACGTCGCCTGGGACGCGCTCCTGGCCGGCGTCGCCCAGTGCCAGTACGACGCGGCGATCTCCTCGGTCTCGATCACCGACGAGCGGAAAGTCGAACATGGCGTTCTCCGATCCGTATTACACCGTCGGACAGCAGATCGTGGTCGCCGCGGACAACACCGATATCACCGGCGAAGCGAGCCTTGCGGGCAAGCGCGTGGGCGCGCAGATCTCCACCACCGGCGCGGAATTGGTCGGCGGGATCGAAGGGGCGGAACTGGTGAACTTCAACACCATCGGCCTGGCCTTCCAGGCGCTGATGAACGGCGACGTGGACGCGGTCGTGGCGGATAACGTCATGGCGCTCGGGTATGTCGCCAAGTATTCCGACAAGCTCAAGGCCGTCGGCGAACCGCTGACGGGCGAATCGATCGGGATCGCCGTCTGCAAGACCAAGACCGACCTGCTGGCGAAGATCAACAGCGGGCTGGCCAAGGTCAAGGCCGAGGGATTGATCGACACGCTCAACGACAAGTGGGTCAAGACGATGGATCTGGGAGAGTAATCGGCACAATTGCCGCGGGGCAGATGAATCGCCCCGCGGTTTTTTTTTACGCAAAGGGCGCTCCGCATGCCCGAAACCGTTCAGGCGTGGGAAGCGCCCTTTGCGTAACGTGGGATTGATTCGCCCATGGAAAAAACCAAATCGAAATTGGAACCGCCGCCGCCCAAAGCGATCACCGCGTTCCCCGGCGAAGAACCCGGGGCGCATATGGATCCCTGGTGGGGCTTGGTGATCGCGGTCGTGGTTGCTGGCGGCGATCCTGATCCTCGCGATTCCCGATCCGTATGGGCGGATTTTTCGCTATGTCTCGGACGGGATCGCCGTTACGGTCCTCGTAACGGGGATCTCTTTCGTGCTGGTGGTGGGGTTGGGGCTGCTCGGGGGATTGGGACGCCTTGCGAAAAATCCGATTATCTATGGGATCTCGACTTTATACGTCGAAATTGTCCGCGGTATTCCAATTCTGGTCCAGTTGATCTTCTGGTATTACGCCTTCCCGGCCCTGGTGCAGGGGATCGGCGATACGAATAACATCGCCTTCCTTTCGAATTTCCGGGCGCCGGCACTTCCCGATGGCGATCTTCGGCCTGACGATCTGTTACGGCGCCTACATGAGCGAGATCTACCGGGCCGGGATCCAGAGCATCCCCAAGGGGCAGGTCGAAGCGGCGCGCAGCCTCGGGATGAGCTATGCCCAGACGATGCGCCACGTGATCCTGCCGCAGGCGGTGCGGGTGATCCTGCCCCCGATGGGAAATGAGTTCGTCTCGCTGCTCAAGGATTCCTCGCTGGTCAGCGTCGTGGCGGTGGCGGATATGACCCGCCGCGGGCAGGAATTCATGTCGATCAACTTCATCCCGCTCGAGACGTGGGCGATGATCGCGCTGTTGTATCTGATGATGACGCTTTTTTCCGCGCGGATCGTGGCTTAGATCGAGAAGCGCGTTAAGTACGAGAGGTAGGCCGATGAAAAAAGACAGCCAGCGCAGACACCATGATCTCGCATCGAAAACGTCACCAAGCGGTTCGGCGCGGTGGAGGCGGTCCGCGGCGTGAGCCTCACCGTGAAGCGCAAGGAATGGTGGTGATCATCGGCCCGTCGGGTTCGGGCAAATCCACGCTCCTGCGCTGCATCAACCGGCTGGAGGAATACGACGAAGGGCAGATCATGGTGGACGGCATCCCGCTCGACACGGCGGAGAACATCAACGCGGTCCGCACCGAAGTGGGGATGGTCTTTCAGTCTTTCAATCTGTTTTCCCACCTGACGGCGCTTGAGAACATCACCCTGGCGCAGCGGATCATCCGCAAGCGCAACCGGAAGGAAGCGGAACGCGTCGCAATCGAACTGCTCGAGAAGGTGGGCATCCCCGACAAGGCGGTTTGCCATCCGGCCCAGCTCTCGGGCGGCCAGCAGCAGCGGGTGGCGATCGCCCGGGCCCTCGCGATGAACCCCAAGGTGATGCTGTTTGACGAACCGACCAGCGCCCTGGACCCGGAGATGATCAACGAGGTGGTGGACGTGATGGAGAAGCTGGCCTTCGAAGGGATGACCATGGTGGTGGTCTCGCACGAGATGGGATTCGCGCGCGCGGCGGCCGACCGGGTGATTTTCATGGACGAAGGGCAGTTTATTGAGGAGGCCGAGCCCGATACGCTGTTTGCGCATCCGCAGCAGGCGCGGACGAAGGCCTTCCTGGGAAAAGTGCTGCACGTGCATACGCAATAAAATAGACAGGATTTACGTTGACAGAAAGTTGAGGCTCGTCATTGCGAGGAGCGAAGCGACGAAGCAATCTCCTGCTTGATTTCCGAAGCGGGGAGAGTGCTTCGCTGGCACTCCGGTCGCTCTCAATGACAACCTGTTCCTGATCACTCTTGCAAGAAATCCTGTAAATCCTGTCTATGATTTTTGTTTATTATCTCAATACCAGTATCGTCACCCCCACCGCCGCGACGGTCACCGCCGCCAAAAGCAGCAGGAAAGCCGCCGTCCGCAGGCAGCCGTTGAGCACCACCCGGCGTGCGAGGTCTTCGTGTTCGGCGGTGCCGGCGTCGAGCGCCTTCCGGTTTTCGGATTCCATCCCCTGCGTGCGCAGCCACCAGGCCCGTTTGCAGAATAGGTATTCGCCGATTTCACTGGCGCGGATCACCCGTTGCGGCATGGGGATTTTCCGTGGAAATTCATAGACAGGATTGACAAGATTTTCTGCTCAGCCTGTGATCGTCATGCCGGCGTGAACTTGGCCGGCATCCATTTAACCACCAAAAGTCACTGGACCCCGGCTTCGTGCACGCCGGGGTGACTGCAATTTTAAAATCCTGCATCAAATCCAGTAAATCCTGTCTATTTATTTTCGCTTGCCGAGCGATTGTTCGAGGGCGGCCGCCGCGTGTTCCGCCGCTTCCAGCCGCAGGCTGAGGGTCAGGTCGCCGCGCGTGCGTTCCGTCACGCCGCGCACCATGTCGGTGGTGCGGCGCAATCCGCCGGTCAGCGCGTCGGGGTAATCCAGCGTGACCAGCAGCGAATAAATGTCATCCATCATCGCCAGGGCCCGTTCCGCGTCGGCCGTTTTTCCGCGGCGCAGGAGGTCCAGCGACCAGCGCCGGAGTTCGCCGGCCGCTTCGCCGAGGCCGTTCAGGTACGCCGCGGCTTCCACCCCCAGTTCGGAGGCGCCCGGAAGCGGCAGATCGCCGACCAGCGCGAATACGATGCTGGCTTCGGCCAGTTCCTTCAAGGCGTCCTGGGTGTATCCGGCGAAATTCAGGTCCGGATATTTCGCCAGGCCTTTTACCAGTTCCGCCGCCTGCGCCCGCGCCAGGCGGAGGTTTTCCGCCGCGACGTCCCGTTCCTCGCGGTGCACGGCGCGGATGGCCAGCGATGAATAGCGGATCAGGGTGCGGGATTGCTCGAGCGCCTTGTCGCGCGCGGAATTTTTTTCGCGCAGCAGCGTGTGCATCTGTTCGCCGATTGCATCCAGTTCCTGCATGCCGTCATCCTTCCTTCGGGGTGTCCGTCGGGGTGTCTGTGTCGCCGGTCGGCTTGCCGAACAACTGCTCCGCCAGCGACGGGCCCTCGGGCACGTGAATCTCGCCGAACTGTTTTTCGAATTTGGCGATGTTTTCCCCAAGCGCGCGCAAAAGCGCCTTGGCGCACAGCGGTGTCAGGATCACGCGGGAGACAATCCGTGCCTTCGGCATCCCCGGCAGCATGCGCGCGAAATCGACGACGATTTCGGCCGGGGAATGGGCGATCAGCGCCAGGTTGGAATACACCGGCTCGAGTGTCGCCGGCAATTCCAGCGGAATGGGGCGCGGGGCGGAGGGGGGAGGTTTTATCGGTTCGTTCATGATCACCTCTTAAGAATGAAGGGCGGGGTATCGCCCCGCCCGGATCGCCCTAGAAGGGAATTTCCTCTTCGGTTCCCGGCGCCGCGGCGGGGCCGGGTTCGCCGCCCTCGGCCACGCCTTCGCCGCGCTGGCCAAGGAAGCGTACGGTTTCCGCGTTGATTTCGAAGGATGTGCCCATCTCGCCGTTGGCGCGTTTGTAGGTCCGCGGTCCGCCGGTTTGCCGGTCGCATACCAGGCGCCCTTCCACCAGCACCTGGCGCCCTTTGGCGAGATATTGCTTGCAGGCTTCAGCCTGCTTGCCCCAGACCGAGATCCGGAACCAGATGGTCTCTTCCACCTGTTGACCGCCGGAATCCGTATACTTGCGGTTGCTGGCGACCGAGAAGGAGGTTACCGGCTGGCCGCCGGGGGTGTAGCGCATTTCAGGATCTTTTCCAAGATTGCCGACCAGAATGATTTTATGAAACATGAGTCCTCCCCTTGGTTGTTTTTCGGCGTCCTCTGATGGAAGCCGATGAAATGGATTCTACCCTTTAACGGGGGATTCTCAAAGACGAACCCCGATTGTGATCCGAAGGATAATAACCTTTTTACCGCATAGACGCAGAGAACGCAGAGATAATCTTGAGGAAAAAGCGGTTCGGAATTTAGGAAATTATTGCCGTGGGATATGTGTTGAGGCTTTTTTCTATATAATTCAGACTCGGATCAGAGACAGTTTTACCTGCTGCTGGGATAAAATAAAATAATCCTGTAAATCCTGAGAAATCCTGTAAATCCTGTCCATTTTCTTTTCGAATTGGAGGAAGCGGATGACCTACGACGAAATTCTGCGCGAAATGAAGAAGCATGCCAACAAGGCGAACGTCGAGGGGATGGCGCGGTTCGGGATCAACCCGAAGGGGACGCTCGGCCTTTCCATGCCGTTCCTGCGCGCGCTGGCCAAGCGGATCGGGACGGATCATGATCTGGCACAGCGGCTGTGGCGGAGCGGGATCCACGAAGCGCGGATCCTCGCCGCGCTCATCGATGATCCGGCGCTTGTGACCCCGGCCCAGATGGAAAGCTGGATCAAGGATTTCGATTCGTGGGACGTGTGCGACCAGGTGTGCGGGAATCTGTTCGACCGCACCCGTACCGCGCGGCGCAAGGCCGCCGCCTGGGCCAGGAAAAACCCGGAGTACGAACGGCGCGCCGGCTTTGCGTTGATGGCCGCGCTGGCCTGGCATGATAAAACGGCCAAGGATGAATTGTTCCTTGGATATCTCCCGGTGATCGAACGTTTCGCTTTCGATGAACGCAACTTTGTGCGGAAGGCGGTCAACTGGGCGCTGCGCAATATCGGCAAACGGAGCCTTGCGCTGAATAAGGCGGCTGTGGCCTGCGCCCGCCGGATCGCGAAGCAGGATTCGCGTTCCGCGCGCTGGATCGCGAAGGATGCGATCCGGGAGTTGACGGATCCGAAGACCATTAAGAGAATAAAACCATAAACCCTTTTACCGCAAAGTCGCAAAGAACGCTAAGAAATTCTTTGAAAAATAAATAAACCTTTGCGTTCTTTGCGCCTTTGCGGTGAGAAAGGTTTTATTCTTTGCTGTCCACCGCCTGTTTCACCATTTCCACGAACTTCTCCACCGGCATCGCGCCCTTGTCCTCGCCGCTGCGCAGGCGCACCGCCACCGCGCCGGCCGCCGCTTCCTTGTCGCCCATCACCAGCATGTAGGGAATCTTCTGCATCTGCGCGTCGCGGATCTTGGCGTTCATCCGCTCGGTGCGCACGTCGACCTTGACCCGGATTCCCGCGGCGAGAAGCTGTTCTTCCACCTTGCGGGCGTAGTCGGTGTGCCGGTCCGCGATCGGAATCAGCATCGCCTGAACCGGCATCAGCCAGACCGGGAAGGCGCCGGCGTAGTGTTCGATCATCACCCCGAAGAAGCGCTCCATGGAGCCGAGCAGCGCCCGGTGGATCATGTAGGGCTGCTCCTCCTGGCCGGCTTCGTTGACGTAATGCAGGTTGAAGCGCGCCGCCTCGTTGAAATCGAACTGGATCGTGCTGCACTGCCATTCGCGGCCGATGGCGTCCGCGATCTTCAGGTCGATCTTCGGGCCGTAGAACGCGCCGCCGCCCTCGTCGATGGAATACTCCAGCCCCGAGCGGTCGAGCGATCCGCGCAGCGCTTCGGTGGCCGCGTCCCATTGCGCCTGTTCGCCCACCGATTTCTCCTTCGGGCGCGTGGCCAGGTAGGCGTGGAACTCGGTGAAGCCGAACGAGCGCAGGATGTGCAGGCAGAATTTCAGCGTCCGGTCGATCTCATCCGGCATCTGATCCGGCCGGCAGAAGATGTGCGCGTCGTCCTGGGTGAACCCGCGCACGCGCATCAGCCCGTGCAGCACGCCCGGCTTTTCATAGCGGTAGACGCTGCCCCATTCGGCGTAGCGGATCGGAAGCTCGCGGTACGAGCGCAGCCCGGAATTGTAGATCATGATGTGAAACGGGCAGTTCATCGGTTTGGCATAGTAGGTCTCGTTGTCCATTTCCATGCCGGCATACATGCTCTCGCGGTAGAAATCCAGGTGCCCGCTGGTTTCCCACAAATGGCCGCGGCCGACATGCGGGCTGTCCACCAGGTCGTAGCCGTTGGCGAGATGTTCCCGCTTGCAGAAATCCTCCATCAGGTAGCGGACGAGCGCCCCTTTCGGATGCCAAAGCACCAGCCCGGGACCGACCTCCGGGTTGAGGGAGAACAGATCGAGTTCCTTGCCGAGCTTGCGGTGGTCGCGCTTCTTGGCTTCCTCCACCTTCCACAGGTATTCCTCGAGCTCCTTGGCCGTATTCCAGGCGGTGCCGTAGATGCGCTGCAGCATCGGCCGTTTTTCGTCGCCGCGCCAGTAGGCGCCCGAGACGTTCAGCAGCTTGATCGCATCCGGATTGATCTGCCCGGTATGTTCGACGTGCGGCCCGCGGCACAGGTCGGTGAAGGCGTCGCTGGTGTAGGTGGAGATCACCGGCGGAGCGCTGATGGGATTGCCGTCTTCGTCCTCGGCGCCGCGCTCGAACCCCTCGACCAACTCGATCTTGTACGGCTGGTCCGCGAAGAGCTTCTTCGCCTCCGCGGCGGAAAGCTCTTTGCGGGTGAACGGGTGATTGCCGCGGATGATCTCGCGCATCCGGGCTTCGATCTTTATCAGATCCTCCGGCGTGAGCGCGCGCGGCAGATCGAAATCGTAATAGAACCCGTCTTCGATCGCCGGCCCGATGGCGAATTTCGCCTGTCCGGGAAAAAGCTCCATCACCGCCTGGGCCATCACGTGCGCGGCGGAATGCCGCACCCGGTAGACCGGCGTGTCTTCGTACTTCTCTGTTTTGCGTATCGGCATGAGAGCCTCCTGCGGAAAATAAAAATCGCCCCATTCCTGGGGCGATTTCAATCGCGGTTCCACCCATGTTCCCCCGCGGCAACGCTGCGGGGCTTCGGCAGCCGGTAACGGGGCTGGACCGTCCTTCATACTGGGCCTTGCGGCCGTTCCGTTGGAGCGCGCCGGGCGGTTTTCCGGGTGTTGGATCGCGGGCCTTGCACCGATTTCTCCCGCTCGCTTGGATCCGCTCTTCCCGTACTCGTCCCGGCGATCGCTGTCGAGATATGCCCCGGCATCCTGCGGCCGGGGAGGTGGGCGGTATAGGGCTCGAACCTACGACCTCACGGATGTCAACCGTGTGCTCTAACCAACTGAGCTAACCGCCCGGAAGATTGGGGATTTTACCGGATTTTTGCCCTCCCCGCCAGAGGTATTCCAGGCTGCCGGTTTCACTGGAAACCGGCAGCCTGGATATCGATTATGCCTTTCCGGAGAGAGAGGTTTCCCGCCAAAGGCCGGGGCCACCCAAGGCCCTCACGCCTGGATCTCTTACGCCGCAATCACAATGCTCTGGACCAGGTCGGTCAATAACGAGAGCATTGGGACGAAACTCCTTGGGGCCTTGGCGTTTACTTCCGTCGCCAATTGCAGGTAGTATTTATCGGGATTGTTTTTAATGGTGGCGTAGATGGTATTGGACGGGTCTCCCTCGGTCTCCCATAGGCTGGGGTGGTTGATGGGAAGGATGACGGATATCCAGTATTTACCGTCCGAGGTTAATCCCTGAAAAGAGAAGAACAGGTCGTGGTTGTTTATCGGAACATACCCCTGCGCATATTGGGTGATATACCCGACGCCGCTCCCGTTCGGCAACTGGAACACCGCGTATTGCGCGAGGAACAGCTGCTGAGCATTCTGGACCGGGAGGATCGGGGGTTCCGGATCTCCGCTTGCCGTACCCGCGATCAGCGCCTGCAGCGCGGACACATCGGGATCGATCACGTCCGGCAGAAGTTTGGCGTATTGCTCGACGGGGAAGACCGAGATCACCGGCTGCATCATCTTCCCGGAAAGTGGATATCCCATCAAAGTCACTTTCGTATACTGCGGAAATGTGGCAAACGGGGGACTGTCCGCTCCGCCCGATTCAGGAATGGTTTCGCACTTGATTTTGGTTGCCAGATTGGAATTCAGGAAGAACGACAGCTCGTTGCAGGAGGTATTGGTTGCGGGGGGAAGGGTGGACTTCTTTGTCGGCGCCTGCGTGCCGCCCGAATTTTGCACTGCCCCGGGTGCGGTGGTTCCCTCCGGAGTGGCCTTGGTAAACAGGCTGCATCCCAGCAGGACGATCGCCGCAAAAGCAAAGATGGGAAGAGAGTTTTTCATGGCTCCTCCTTTTCGTGTTTTCATTATATAGAGGTTTGCGGTCGAAAGAAGGGGGTAAGAAGTCCGCCCGGCGATGATATACTCGCCGGTAAAGGGACTGGCATTGAAAACCCGGATTGGTTTACTGTTGATCCTGCCCCTTCTCTGGCTGGCCCCGCTTTTGGGGGATCCCACCCAGGTCCATTATGCGCCCGGCGCGGAGTATTCCGACCTGGTCGTGGCGCATTGGCCGAGCGCCGAATTCGTGCGCCGGTCGCTCGTCGAATTCGGCGAGATCCCGCTTTGGAATCCGCACACGCTCGGCGGAACGCCTTTCGCGGCCGATCCGCTTTCCGGGTTGTACTATCCGCCGTTGTGGCTTGCCCTCATCCTCCCGGCTCCGCTGGCTTTCAACATACTCTTTTTCCTGCATCTGGCATTCGCCGGGCTCGGGGCATTTTTTCTGGCGCGTGAAGAAGGCGCTGGAGATGCCGGTTCGCTCTTGGCGGGGATCGCATTCGGCGGGCTCCCGAAATTGGCCGCGCACGTCGCCGCCGGACATTTGACGCTTGTCCTGGCCGTCGCCTGGACGCCCTGGCTGCTGCTTGCCGCGCGCGAAGCCGCGCGCAAAGGAAGCACGCGCCGCTGGGCGCTGGCCGGGGTGATGGCGGGCATCATCTTCCTGATCGACCCGCGCTGGATGATCCCCTCCGCCGCGGCCGCCGTCGGATATGCTGTTTTCTCCGGCAGCGGCATGCCGCCACTGCCGCGCGGGCGGCTCCTCCTGAATTGGATCAAGCATCTGGGCGTATTTACGCTCTTCGCCGCGGCGATCGCGGCCGTCCTTGCGCTGCCGATGGGGCAGTTCGTTTCACTTTCTACGCGCGCGGATCTTTCCGGTGCGGAAAGTGCGGTCCTCTCGCTCCCATTCTCATCGCTGATCGGATTGCTGCTGGCGGGAATCGGAAGTTCGATCGAATGGGTCGTGTATCCCGGGATTGTCATTCTGAGTCTTGCCCTTGCCGCGCTTCTCCGCTCCCCCTCTCCCAAAGTAATTTGGGAGAAGGGGTCGGGGGTTGAGGGGGAGAGGGGATCGGGGGGTGAGGAAAAATTCTGGTTTATCCTCCTTCTGCTCTCCATCTTTCTCTCCCTCGGTTCCAACATTCCGGGATTCTCGCAGCTGGCGGATTTACTTCCCGCCTCGGGCTTGTTGCGCGTCCCTCCGCGCTGGATGTTCCTCGCCGGCCTGGCGCTGGCGATGCTTGCCGCGCGCGGCTTGAATAAGCTGGAGGAAGCGGTCGACGGACGCGGTATATTAAAGAAGGCGGGCTTCGGATTGGCGGTCGGAGGATTGATTCTGGCCGCGGCCGCCGCCGTGATGAACCTTCCCGCGGCATTGTGGCAGGACGCGCTGATCTGGGGCGCGCTGGGGATGATCCTGTTCGTCGGGTTCCACTCCAAGAGCTGGAGTCTTCCGGCGACCAGCGCGTTGATTATTTTAGCGGTGATCGATTTGGCGCTCGCGGATGCTCGGATGATCGATCCGCATCCGGCCGACCCGGTCTCCATCGCATCGGTGGAGGTTTCGCAGGCATTGAAGGAAGATGCCGGCGATTACCGGGTCTACTCGCCTTCCGCGAGCATCCCTCCGCTGGTCGCCATTCAATTCGGATTGCGTACTCTGGACGGCGTGGACCCGCTGATCCTGCGCTCGACCGCGGGAATCGTTTCGGCGGCGGCGGGGGTTGCTCCGGCGGGGTATTCCGTCACGCTGCCGGCATTCGAAACCGGTTCTCCGGAAACGGACAACCGGGACGCGGTCCCGGATTGGAAGCTGCTCGGTTTTTTCAACGTGCGGTACATCGCGTCGGCGTATCCAATTCGCAACGCGGCGCCCGGCGGGTGCGGGCCGATCGGCGGAATCCATCTGTGCACAAATCCCTTCGCCCAGCCGCGCGCCTGGCTGGCGGAAGGAATCGATACGTGGAACCAGCCCATCGCCGGACGCGAAGTGCGGATCGATTTCGAGAGCCCGAACCGGATCCGGCTGACCGCCGCCGGTCCCGGGATCGTCATCCTTGCCGAGGCCTCGTACCCGGCCTGGCGGGCGTCGGTGGACGGAAAAGCCGCTGAGCTGGCAACCGTCGGCGGATGGTGGCGCGCGGTCGAGATCGGGCCGGGGACGCATGCCGTGGAGATGACGTACGATCCGGCGCTCTTCCGGGCCGGGCTTGTGATCGCCGTGCTGGCCCTGGCGGCTTATGGAGTGATGAGACGATGGGACGCGTAACCCGTCCGGAATGGCGCTGGGTTCTGGTTTTTGCGGCTATCGCATCGGTGCTGCTCACGCTCCCGTATCTGGCCGCCTACTCCGCCCAGGGCCGGGAGTGGAACTTCAGCGGATTCCTGTTCGGTGTGGAGGACGGCAATTCCTACATCGCCGATATGCGCCAGGGCGCGGACGGCGCGTGGCTGTTCCGCATTCCCTATACGACCGAGCCGCAGAGCGGCGCGCTGATCTACCTGCCGTTCCTGCTGTTGGGGAAACTGGCCGGCGGCGCGGCGATGCACGAACAGCTCGTGGCGCTTTTTCATCTGGCGCGGATCGCGGCCGGGATTGCGATGTGCTTGGCAATTTACCGCTTCCTGGCGTGCTTCTTCGAAAGCATTCCGCTCCGCCGCTGGGGGCTGTTCGCCGCCGCATTTGGCGGCGGCCTGGGCTGGATCCTGCTTGCCAGGGGGGCGTATCCGCTCGAGTTCACTTCGCCCGAGGCGTTCGGGTTCCTCTCGCTGTTCGGGCTTCCGCACCTGGCCGCGGCCCGCGCGCTGTTGCTGCTTTCACTCGCCTGGATGATTTCGCCTGCGGCTCCGGAGAAGCCGGCCTGGTCGGGGGTTAAGATCGGGCTCGCGCTTGCACTCGGCTGGTTTTTTCAACCGCTTATCGTCGTCGTCGGCGGAGCGGTGATCGCCGCGTTTATTGCTGCTCCTCTTTCTCGGGGTCCCGCTTCCGCCGCGGGGCGGCGCCCGTTTCCCTGCGGGCTCCGCTTATCCGGGCGCTTATCGCCGCCGCCATAACTATTCCGCTGCTTCTTTATTCCGGATTGTCCTTCACGTTGGATCCGGTTCTTCGGCAATGGGCCGCGCAGAACACGCTCCCGGCGCCGCCGGTCTGGGATTATCTGCTCTCCTGGTGCGTGCTGCTCATTCCGGCGCTCGGGGGAGCTTGGCTTGCGCGGCGGGAAGATGAACGCTGGCTGCTGCCCGTCGGCTGGATGATCATCATCCCGGTGCTTGCGTATCTGCCGGTCTCGATCCAGCGCCGCCTGGTCGAGGGCTTCTGGATGGCGCTGGTCGTGCTGGCGCTTTTATTTGTCGAGAAGAAATTAAAGGAATCCTCGCGGGGGCCGGCGTTTATCCTCGCGACGGGGTTGCTGCTGCCGGCCGCGTTGTTGTTTTGGGGCTGGTCGTTTTCGACGGCGCTCAAGCCCGGCGCGCCGGTATTTCTCCCGCGGGCCGAAACCCGGGCGCTGCTTTGGCTGGATGCCAATGCCGGGCCGGGCGCAATTGTCCTGAGCCGTTACAACACGGGGAATGCGCTGCCGGCCTGGACGGGGCTGACCGCGTTTATCGGCCATGGGCCCGAGACGCTCCACAATCCGGAAAAACTTGTTCTGGTGGATACGGTCATGGACGGGGACAAGCCGGACGATGAACGGCGGGGCGCGCTCGCGCAAAGCGGCGCGAATTTTGTCCTCGTGGATCCTGAGGAACAAACCCACTTGGGGGCGGGCATTCCCGGGTGCGAGCTTGTCTACCACGAGGAAGGGTGGGAAGTGTGGAGGGTAATTAGATGACGGCAATCAGGAAGATCGTCATTCCCGCGCCTGCCCTCGCGGAGCATCCCCGCTCGATCCTGTTTCATGAGCGGGGATGGGGCGAAGCGAGGGTGGTCTTAGCGGGAATCCATGGGATCCGTTGCAAGAATTCTTCTGGATGCCCGCTTCAAACACGCGGGCATGACGAGCAGTGCGAGGAATACTCGAGAATGACGGGAATCATAATAATCGTCATGCCGGCGCCTGCCCTCACGGAGCATTCCCACTCGAATTTGGTTTTATGAGTGGGAATGATTGCGCAGCGAGGGTGATCGTAGCCTGTATCCAGGGCGACTTTTTTTACGGTAACTTTGCTTGCTCTTTCCCCAGCCGGGTATAAAATTATTAGATCGAATAACCCATCCGCCCCGCTGCCTCAGGAGGATACATGACAAAGCAAAGTGCTCCCGAAACCAAGCCGGTAGACCCCAAGGTCAAGGCCCGCAAGCTCATGCGTTTCTGGGTGTTTGGCACGTTCATCATCACCGCCGGGGCTGTCAGCGCCTACGCCGGCGTGATCACCGGTTTCCTGATCTTCCGGGAACCGCTGTATTGGCTCATCATCGGGGTGACCTTTGTTGCCAGCGTTCTCGTCCTGCTGGTCCATGAATGGTATTTGCGCAGAAAATAGTCCCGCCGGCTTTATTACCTTCCCCGATTGACCTGCATGGAATGATATTCTGAATCAGGGCGGCTTGTTTTTCTGCCGCCCATGCGGGATTCACAAGAATGTTATCATCATGGGGAGATCGTCATGCCGGCGCCGGCCCTCGCGCTTGCCCCCCAGCGATGAGCAGTGATGGTTTTCCAACGCGACGTACTCGCGAGTGGGGGAGCATTCCCATTCGAATCAGGTTAATGAGTGGGAATGGTTGCGTAGCGAGGGCGATCGTAGCCGGCATCCATGAGGAAAAAAATCAGAACCCGTGGATCCCGGCTTGGAACGCGCCGGGATGACGATCCAGGTCGCGCGGGAATGACGATCACTCTTCGAAGGAGGTCTCTCATGCAGTACCGCGAACTCGGACGAACCGGCTGGAAAGTCTCCACCGTAAGTTTCGGCTCCTGGGCGATCGGCGGCACGTGGGGGGCGGTCCAGGATTCGGATTCGCTCGCCGCATTGCACCGCGCGCTCGATCTCGGCGTGAATTTCTTCGATACCGCCGACGTATACGGCGACGGGCACAGCGAGCAGCTGCTGGCGCGCCTGCGGCGCGAGCGGCGCGAGCCGTTCTACATCGCCACCAAGGCCGGACGCCGCCTGGATCCGCATACCGCGGATGGATACAACCGCGAAAACCTGACCGCATTCGTCGAGCGCAGCCTGAAAAATCTCAAGACGGAGGCGATCGACCTGCTGCAGCTGCATTGCCCCCCGACGGATGTGTATTACCAGCCGGAGGTATTCGGAATCCTCGACGATCTGACGCGCCAGGGGAAGCTCCGGCATTACGGGGTAAGCGTGGAGAAGGTCGAGGAGGCGCTCAAGGCGGTCGAATTCCCGAACGTCAAGACGGTCCAGATCATCTTCAACATTTTCCGTCAGCGGCCGGCGGACCTCTTCTTCGGGCAGGCGGAAAAACGCAAGGTGGGGATCCTCGCCCGGGTGCCGCTTTCTTCCGGAATGCTCACCGGAAAATTCACGCCGAAAAGCGCGTTCGAGCCCGACGATCACCGCGCCTTCAACCGCAAGGGCGAGGCCTTCGACCGCGGGGAAACCTTCTCGGGCGTGGATTATGGTTTGGGACTGGAGGCGGTCGAGGGGTTGCGGCCGCTGGTGCCGGCCGGGGCGACGATGACCCAGATGGCGCTGCGCTGGATTCTGATGTATCCGGCGGTCACGTGCGCGATCCCCGGCGCAAAGCGGCCGGCGCAGGTGGAGGAAAACGCCGCCGCGGCCGACCTGCCGCCGCTCCCGCCCGCCGTCATGTCGCAGATCCAAGCGCTCTACGATCAGAAAATAAAACCGCAGGTGCATCCTTATTGGTAGAGAAAAAATTTCTGCCTGGGGGTGAAAAGTTTTTGGATTATAAGTCCGTGGATTTCACGGAAAGAGGCGGATTGCGCGGAGGTGATAATAATAATTCCCCGGGTTTTCTAAAAGAGGTTTACCGCGAAATCCGTTGATTCCACGCCCGCCCCGGAAGTGCGCAGCACGCACGGGGTAATCCGCGGACCGGTTTCTCCAGGCCGAGCAGTTACGAAAATAAGAGTTCTTCGCGGCGATTGATTTTATTTATGGGATAATAAAAAATCCCCCGGTGTTTTTTCACCCGGGGGATTTTTTATTTTATTGACGCGGAACAATCCATCCCTTGGTTATTTCACCGCCGCAAGGCCCTGCTCCTTCAACACCTCGTTCAGCAACGATAAATCGTAGATCCCATCCAGGACCGGTTCTTCCTTCAGAAATCCCGCCTCGAACGCGGATTGCGCCGACGTGAACAGCGAAGCCGAGATCGGATCCCAGGTGACCTTCATCCGTCCCCACGCCATCGAAAGCACTTCCGCGGCGAGTTTCTTGCCGGTCAGTTTTTCGATTTCCGTGTTCAAGAGCGCCTGGGCTTCGGCGGGATGCGCGAGCTCCCATTGAGTGACCTCGACGTGGGCTTTAATCCACGCCTTGACCAGGTCCGGGTGTTCGGAGAGGAATTTTGTGCTGACGATGATGTGCGCGGTGACGAACTCGCCGTTTGTCTCCGTCCACAGGTCGCGCTCATCCAGGAACAGTTCGCCGCCGCCTTCCACGATCAGGCGGCTGGCCCACGGCTCGGGCACCCAGGCGCCGTCGATATCCCCGAGCCGGAACATATCCAGGATCAACGGGTTGTCGGTTGGGACGACTTCGACGGTCCCGCCGTTTTCGAGAGTTTTCAGGCCGTTATCGAGGATGTACCGGCGCAGCGCCACATCCTGCGTGTTGCCGAGCTGTGGAGAGGCGATCTTCTTCCCCGCCAGATCGGCGGCGGTTTTTATATTCGCTTCAGGCCGGACGACCAGCGCCGCGCCTCCGCTGGTTGCGCCGCAGACGATGCGCAGCGCCTTTCCTTCGGATTTAATAAACCCGTTGATGGCGGGGTTGGGGCCGATGTAGGACAGGTCGATCTGCCCGGCGAAGATGGCTTCGATGACGGAAGGCCCGGCGTTGAATTGGGTGGCTTGTATCTCGACATTATTCCCCAGCGCCTTTTGAAAATCCCCGCGCGCCATCCCGATCAGCGCCTGGGAATGGGTGATGTTCGGAAAATATCCGACCCGTATGATCAGCTTTTCCGATGGGGTGGCTGCGGCGGATTGGCATCCTGCCAGCGTGAGGATGATCCCGAAGAACACACAGTATGACGATCGGATGCTTCTTCATTGTTCTCTCCCTCCCGGCTGATATACACGACTAAAATAGTCGTTATTATCATTAAAAATTATATCCTGAAACCGATTATTGCGCTTTGGTTGTCTGCTTTTTCAACGGGGAACCGAGAGCCACGGATTCCAGGGAAGCCATATCCATCATCCGGGCGGTATTATCCCGGATTTGCAGGAAAAGATTCCGGAAACGGCAGCGCGGCTCCTGGCTGCACAATTCATATTGATTGACGGAGACGCAGTTGATCGGCGCGATCAGCCCGTCGAAATAACGGACGACTTCGCCCATGGTGATCCGATCGGGTTTTTTTGCCAGTTCGTACCCGCCTTTTTTACCGGATACCGAGCGGACCCAGCCTTGTGATTTTAAATCCAGCATGATGTGTTCGAGGAATTTCTTGGGGACCGCGTTTTGCCGCGCGAGCCGGGCGATGGGGATTGGGCCGGAATCATTATGCTCCACGAGGTAAAAGAGCGCCCGCAGTGCATAATCCGTTTTCTTGGAAATTCTCATTGGAGGAGACCTTCTATATCCTACTAGATTAGTCGTTATTCTATAATTAATCCTCTTTGAGTTAATGGGTTTTCGAAACTGAAGGACGGGAATCGAAAAGTGGATCGGGATAAACCGGGGGGAATGATTTGGCAAACGGCGGTTTATTATTGCGGCTTTGCGCCTTCGCGCCTTTGCATTAATGGTCTAGGCGGTTAGGCTTTCGTATTTCCGCTTAGATGAGCTCAACCCAATCGATGACCCGCGCGCCCTCCGGCAGCATGACCCGGAAAGGTTCCCATTCCCCGGTCTTAACCGCGAACGTGGCGTCCCCATCCGTATAAAGAAGGATCGTGCCGTCGGGATTCCAAATCGGGAGATCGCCGGTTCCGATGTGATGCTCCTCGCCGCCGTCCGGGCTCATCACCCAGAGGGAGATCTTGCCGTCTTCGGCGAGTTCACCCTGATTCGCAACCGCCAGCCATTTCCCGTCGGGGCTCCACGCCAGATGGTCCGGGCCGATCCCGCTTCCGCCGATAACCGAATAATTGTGGAGCTCGGCGACTGTCAGCGCATCGAGATCCAGGATGCCGACCGCGTTGTTGTTATCCTGCTCCGTCGGGATGCCGAACAACTGCCAGGCGATCCTCCGGCTGTCGGGCGACCAGGCCGGATTGACGGCAAAGTGGAATCCCGTGAAGGACTTCGGGAAGATCGGCATCTTCCCGGCGCTGAAGTTGTAAACCCACGGCTGGCCCGCGCGGTCGTAGGCGATCGACTGGCCGTCGGGCGAGAGCGCGGCCGGCGAGAGGGACCGGGTTTCTTCATCCAGCAGGAGGTAGTTGGTCCCGTCGGGCTTGATCGACGCCAGATAACCCGCATCGGGTCCGGGATCTTCAACCGGCTGATAATGAAAAACGATCAGATCGGGATGCGCGGGCCACCACTGGTAGTACCGTTCCAGACGGTCGTTGGTCTTCGTCAGGTTCCTCGTCTTGCCGGATGCAAGATCCAGAATCCAGATGTCATCGTTGCTCGAATATAAAAGCTGGCTGCGGTCCGGGGAAAGCACCGGGTCCGGCTTGTCGCTGATCTGGGTGCTCTGTCCGTCCGCTTCGACCAGGAAAGGTCCGACCATCCCTTTATCCGGCACCAACGCGGTATACACCAGGCCCGGCATCGGCTCCGAAACCGCGGGAGTCGGGCTGACCGCGGGGCCGATCACATCGGTCGCAGCGGATGTTTCGGTGGGCGAACTCGTCGGAGACGGAAGAGATTCCGTGACGGGAGTTTTTTCCTCGACGGGAGTCGTCGCGGATCCGCAGGCGTAAAGCGCGGCGGCCAACACCAGGAAGAGGCATCCTGCGGGTAATCGTTTTGACATGGGATCCTCCTTGCGGATCGCGTGTTGGTTCCCCCTCGGAGGGAGAAGGCCGCCGTGAAGGGATACCGGATTATACAGCCCTCCACGAGTATCCGGTCAAGTACCAACCGCCCAGCCACTTGCCTGCCCGTGGGAAACAGTGTATACACGGCCTCATGGCCGAGGGAGATCTCCTTTTTCGCTTGAGAAAGCTGCTGCGCGGAATCGATCCGGTGTACGCCTTAATGGCCGGCGCGCTGATCCTGCTGTTTGCGCCGGTTCTGGCCGGCGCGCAAACTATCTTCTGGGGCCTGCCCCTGCTTCAATTCTATCCCTGGCACGAATTCGCCAAACAGACGGTCTTGGGCGGTTTTCTGCCGCTGTGGAATCCGCTGCTCGGGATGGGCGCGCCGCTCCTGGCCAACGCGCAATCGGCGCTGCTCTATCCGCCGAATTGGATCCTGCTTTTTGTCCCGGTCGAATACGGCCAGGGCCTGTTGATGGTCGCGCACCTGCTGTGGGCCGGGATCGGGATGGTCAAACTCATCCGGCGGCTCGGGATCGGCCGACTGGGGCAGGCCGTCGGCGGGCTGGCGTTCATGCTCTCGGGGTACCTGGCGGCGCGGGCATGGTTCCTCACCATCAACGCGTCCGTCGCCTGGCTGCCGTGGATCATTCTGGCCGGGGAAGATGCCGGCAGGCAGAAGCGCGGCCTCTTCTCCGCGCCGCTCGCCTTTGCGCTTTGCCTGCAATGGCTGGCCGGGCATTGGCAGACCGCCTGGTATACATGGCTGGTCCTTGCCGGGTGGATGGCGGTGCGGGCGCTGGGCGCCCGTCCATTCTGGAAGCAAGCCGCGTATTCGGTGGCGCGCCTCCTCGGCGCGAGCCTGTTCGCCGCGATGCTCGGCGCGGCGCAGTTCCTCCCGACCATCGGGTACTGGCTGCATTCGCAGCGTTCGGCCGGGGTGGATCCGGAAGCGGCTCTGGCGTATTCCTTCTGGCCGTGGCGGTTGATCACCCTGATCGCGCCGGACTTTTTCGGAAATCCCGCCCGCGGCGATTATTGGGGATACGCCAATTTTTGGGAGGATGCGGTTTACATCGGCCTGCTTCCGCTGGGGCTGGCCGCGGGAGCGGCGGTGCGCGGCCTGCGCCGGAAGGGCGCGGCCGGATTCCCGTACGGCTACCTGCTGGCCCTTTTGCCGCTGAGCCTTGTTCTCGCCCTGGGGACGAACACGCCCGTCTTCCCGTTCCTCTTCGAACACGTGCCGACCTTCGATTTCTTTCAGGCGCCGACGCGGATCATGATCGTTTTCGTTTTCGCGCTGTGCCTCCTGGCCGCGGCGGGCGCCGAGCAGTGGAACCAGACGGCCCCGGATTCCCGGAACGGCGCGCTGCGCTTCGGGGTCGCGGCGGCGGGCGTGGCGCTGGCGGGGATTGCCGCCGGTTTCATCGCCGGCATAAAACCTTCATTTTCCTATTCCATCGCCGCCGCCGGTGGGATCGGGTTGCTCATCGCCGGTCTGGGGCTGGTTAAATATGCCGCGCAGCACCGGCCGCTTGCCGCCCGGTACTTTCCGGCGGCCGCCGCCGCGCTGGTTGCGCTCGATCTGGTATTTGCCGCCCGGGGTCTGGTGCCCGCGGCCTCTCCGGATCTTTACCGCTCGGAGAATCCGGCGGCCGCGGAGATCGATGCGGGATTGGACGGGCGGCGCATCTACATGCCGGAGGCCGTCCGCTACCGGCTGATGTACGGGGAGGCGTTTGTATTCCGGACGTTCCAGGGGCTTCCGGATTGGATGCAGGTCCGGCGCTGGGAACTGCCGAACGTCGGCGTGCTTGACGGCATTCCCTCCGCGAATAATTTTGATTCTTTCGTCTTCTCGCGGTACGCCGATCTGACCGCAGGGTTGGAGAGTCTTCCGGCCGCACAACGCGATTCGATCCTGCGGATGATGAACGTCGGCGCCGTATGGGAGTGGCCGGAGACCGCCGAGTACCCTTCGCTGCGCTACCTGCCGGGCGGGTCGGCGCCGGCCTGGGGCGTGTGCCGCGCGGAGTGGATGATCAGTCCGGAGGACGCCTGGCGGGCGGTGATGGATCCGCTGTTCGATCCCGCCCGGACGGTCATCCTCGAACTTGGAAAGGGAAATGAAGGGGCGGATTGCGGATCGCCGCCGAAGGTTACCATGACGGGGGAGGGCGATCCGAACGCCGTCCGGATCGAGGTGGATTTCCCCGCCGGCGGATACCTGGTCCTGGCCGGGATGAACGACCACGGTTGGGAGGCGTTTCTCGACGGGGAGCGCGTGCCCGTACTGCAGGCGGATTACGCCTTCCGGGCGGTGCGTGTTCCCGCCGGGAAGCACGTTGTGGAATTTATTTATACGCCGCTTGCTTTCTGGGCGGGAGCATTGTTGAGCGGGATCGCGATCTTGATCCTGCTTGGGGCCGGCTTGTGGAAATGGCTCCGCCGGCCCGGCAATCGAAATGAGAGCGCGGGATATTCTCCGCAGGCAGAACCCCTGTGAAATGCAGCAACTGCGGCCTGGAATCGGATATCCAGGAGGCTTTTTTGGTGAGAAAGCAATGGGCCGGGCTGATGAAGCGCGCCTATTGCCCCGCCTGCCGGGAAAAGATTTTTATCCGCGAGCAACTGTTCTCGATCCTCTTCATCGCCCTCATCCTTGTGGTATTGGATGCGTATACCTTCCGCCAGGGAGCGTGGAGTGTCGCCGCCGACATGCTGTTTCTGATATGGATCACCTATCCCGTCATCGCGGCGCACGAGCTGGCGCATGCTGCGGCGGGCAAGCTGGCCGGCGTCCGGGTGTTTGCGGTCCGCATCGGATATGGGCCGAAGCTTTTTTCGCGGCGCGGGTTCGGCATTTCGTGGGAGATGAACCTGTGGCCGTTCGGCGGCGGCACCCTGATGGCCGCTCCGCCGCAATCCGGCAACCGGGCGCGCATGTTCGCGGCCGTCCTGGCCGGACCGGCCATGCACGTTGTCCTGCTTGTCATGGCATCCGTATTCCAGATTATTTTGCTGATCCTCCAGGGGTGGGCCGGCATCCATGCCGCGGGTCTGTTCCATTGGACCTCCCTGTTCCTTTTTCTTAACCTGATCCTCCTTATCGGCAACCTGCTTCCGACGAGATCCGGAGGCGCCGCCGGACAGCACGGCACCGATGGATGGCAATTGCTGCATCTCCTGCTCCAGAATCCCAAGGAGGAGTCGAATCGGAGCCTGGCGTATTTCATGTTGGAATCCGGGGATGCTTCGGAACGCCACGACAACAGTTCCGCCCTGCGGTGGATCGAACGCGGAATCGCCGCGCAACCGGATCAACCGATCCTCCTGCTTATGCGGGGAAGTATTCTGCTGAAGATGCGCCGGTTTACGGAAGCGCGGGATGCGTTTCTGATCGTTACTTTCCTCCAAGGAGGCAAAGGATCCTTACCGCAAGTACATTCTGTACAACAATGTGGCCTATGCCGATGTCTTAATCCGGAATCCGGACCTGTGGCCGGAAGCAGACCGCTATTCCGAGGAGGCCATCCGGCAGATCGGCTGGGAGACCTCGGTGATCGGCACTCGCGGCGCGGTGCTGATCGAGACCGGCCGGGTGGAGGAAGGAATCCGTCTGCTCCGGCAGGCGCTGGCGCACAACAAGGAAGATTCCGGAAAAGCTTCCGACGCCTTTCACCTTGCCGTCGCCGAACAGCGGCGCGGAAATGAAGCGGAAAGCCGGCGGTATCTCGCGTTGACCCGCAAGTACGATCCGAATTTCTACCTGTTGGATTCCCCCGGGTGGGAACTGCCGGCCGCGGCGACGACGTCCCGTTTATAATTCGCGCAGGCATTTTTATTATGGATCCCGGACTAAAGGGCGCTCGTCGCCTTGATCGATGAACACGTAGGGGCGACCCACTGGGTCGCCCCTACGTTTGTGTAAATGGATTATCCGTGTAATCGTTCTATTATCCGTGTAATCCGTGGTTCAGAACCGCGTTACCGCCCCGCAATACGTGCAATTGATCTCCGTTTGACCGCGCAGGATGGCCGCTTTGATAATGCCGCCGCAGGAGGAGCATTTGGTCGGCGCGCTGCGCAGCCTTTGTTTTTCCTCCTCCGAGATCGGGGCCACCCGGCTCTTTTCGATATCGCCGTCCTTCACCCGCCCGATGGCGGCCTGCCACTGGTTGCAGTCCTGGCCGTCGATGTGGAAGTGGGCTTTGCGGACCGGCGCGGCGGAGGAGAATTCGAAATCCAGATGGTCCTCGTGCCCCATCAGACCTTTCTTGCTGGCCGTGACTCCGGTCACATCCGGGAGCGGCACGACCAGCATCGCTTCCTGAACCTTCTCCTTTTCGGTCGTGAGGAACAGCACCTTCTTGGTCGCCACGTCCTCTTTGCGTTCGAACGCCAGGCGCTGATCGGTCAAATAGAGGATTCCTTTGGGATCATCCTTCCCGTCGCGGTCCCACTGGGCTTTCACCGCCAGGACGCCGGTCTCGGCCGCCAGCCATTCGATCCTGGCCGCCGCCGACTGATCGATCATCCAGGAGATCTGGGCCAGATGACTCTCCAGCGCGCCGAGGTCGGAGGCCATCCGGTCGAACATGCCGGATACCGCCTTCTCGGCGGCTTCGGCGGCGCTCTTGAGCGTCTCCAGCGTTTGCTCCACCAGAGGGAGGACCGCATTGGCGGCAGCCGGAGTGGTCACGCGGGCGGCGGCCTGGGCCACATCGGCCTCGGCCTGGGCGACGCGCACCTTCAGGGATGCCGTTTCGCGCACGATCGATTGCATTACGTCCGGCTTCAGTTCCGCCCAGCGTTTCCGGAAATCCAGGCATTTGGGTTCGAGGTCTTTTTCCCACGCATAGCCGCGTTCACGGACCGAGCGGGCCAGGTCGGACACCCGGTTGGCCTGCGTTTCCACGTCCTCGGCCTGATCGCGGACGGAAGTGAGCAGCGCTTTTTCCTGCACTTCCTTGAGCGTATCTTTGAGCGTGTCCACCCTGCGGCGGACTTCTTCCATCGGATCGGGAGCGGGGGATTTAGTCATGGAGCCTCCATGCATTCGAGTATATCGGATTTTCGGGGTTGGGATGAGTGGATTTTCAACGACGAGCGCGAAGAGCACTAACTTAGTTGCCATCCTATCCCACCCCTCCTTCTCCTCCCCTCCCTTCCCGTATCACGGGAAGGGAGGGGAGGGTATCACCATGAAAATATTTTCCACCGGGTTGAGGGGAGGGGTGGGATGGGATGGTATTTTTCGGAATATCATATGAAATTTCTGAATGCAATAGTAAATAGGACGATTAGAGTAGAGGAGCGAGCCTTCCAAGTGCAATATTCTGCAGCCACCGACTTGGCGGTGGCAATTTCCTGATTGAGAGGCATTCGCGCTCTTCGTGTTTCTTTACTATTTCTTCTCCCCGATCTTCGACCGCAGGTAAGCCTCGATGAACTCGTCGATCTCGCCGCCCAGGACGGCGGTGGTGTTGCCGGTTTCGTGTTCGGTGCGGTGATCCTTCACCATCTGGTAGGGGTGCAGCACATAGGAGCGGATCTGGCTGCCCCATTCGGCTTTAATGTGTTCACCCTTGATATCCGCCAACTCCTTGGCCTGCGTCTCGCGCTGCAGATCCAGCAGCTTTGAGCGCAGGACGCGCATCGCGTTTTCGCGGTTCTGGCTCTGCGAGCGTTCGTTCTGGCAGGTGACGACGATCCCGGTCGGGAGGTGGGTGATGCGGATGGCGGTCTCGTTCTTCTGCACATTCTGCCCGCCGGCGCCGGACGATCGGTACGTTTCGATTTTCAGGTCCGCGGCGGGGATTTCAATCCCATCCGCCTGCTCGATCTGCGGGTAGACCTCGACCAGCGCGAAGGAAGTATGCCGGCGGTTGGCGGAATCGAAAGGCGAGAGCCTCACCAGCCGGTGGACACCCCGCTCCGCTTTAAGGTAGCCGTAGACGTGCATTCCCTTTATGGAAATGGTGACGCTTTTAATCCCGGCTTCCTCCCCCGGCATCCGGTCCAGGATTTCGGTTTGGTACCCGCGGCGCTCGGTCCAGCGCAGGTACATCCGCTCGAGCATCGACGCCCAATCCTGACTGTCGGTCCCGCCGGCGCCGGCATGGATCGAAAGGTATGCGTCCGCGCCGTCGTACGGCCCGGAAAGCAGCGCGTTGAGGTCCATCTGCGCCACTTCGGCTTCGATCGCGGCGGTTTCCTTTTCCAGTTCGGCGAGCAGGGATGGGTCGCCGAGGGAGGCAAGCTCGATCGCGTCTTGGACGCGCCGTTCGAGCCCGCGCCAGGCGGCGGTCTCGTCCCGCACCTGGGTAAGCTCCCGCATCAGTTTTTTCGCGTTGTCGGGCGAATTCCAGAGGTTCGGATCGGCCGCCTGGGCTTCCAGCTGCTTGAAGCGCGCTTCCTGTGACGGGAGGTCAAAGACTCTCCAGAAGGTGGCGGAGTTTTTCGCTGGCGGTGGTCAGGCGTTGCGATATTTCTTCGAAGACGGACATGGTGGGTTCCTTTGGAAACGGATTATAAACGGAATCCGCCGGTAGAGGTCATTCCGAGCCCCGTTTACGGGGCGAGGAATTGGATACTTCCCGGAAAAATGAATGGACAGGATTTACAGGATTTTCAAGATAAAAAAATCATGTTTATCCTGTGGATTCATTCCTGGGTTTTCAAGGCAGTGGGTTCAGGAATCGCGGTATGGATTTTCCGTCCACGCTTCCCGCCGGATGATTGCTCATCCCGTATAATGGATTTATGAAGAACAAGTCTTGGGGAAAATCCCCTCCCCGGATGTATTCCATTAAAACCGTCTGCGCGGAAACCGGCCTTCTGCCGGTTACGTTGCGGGCTTGGGAGGCGCGTTACCGTCTCGTATCCCCCTCCCGATCGAAGGGCAACTACCGGCAATACACCGAAGGCGACCTGGTGTTGTTGCGATGGGTGAAAAGGCGGGTGGACTCGGGTACGCCGATCCGGTTGGCGGCGGAGGAGGCGCGTCACCTGCGCCGCGCCGGCATGAAATGGGAGGAGGCACGGGCCGCCCGGCCATTGCGGGGCGGAGTGCCCGCGCACTCGGCGGAGGTGTTGTACCGCGCGCTGACGGCGCACGACTCGCGCGCGGCGGAGGGCTGCCTGGAAGACGCGCTCGCGCGGTTCGATCAGCCCCGCGTGTGCCTTGAGGTGATCGCGCCCTGCTTGTGGAGGATCGGAGAATCCTGGGAGCGGGGGGAAATCCGCATCGCCACCGAGCATTTCGCCAGCACACTTCTGCGCGGCCGGTTGCTCGAATGGTTCCAATCCGCGCCCGCGCCGCGCTCCGGCCCGCTCGTCCTTGTCGGTTGCGCCCCGCAGGAGTTCCACGATATCGGCGCGCTCATGCTTGCCCTTTTCCTTC
This sequence comes from uncultured Chloroflexia bacterium, assembly GCA_963724345.1. Classification (GTDB taxonomy): domain Bacteria; phylum Chloroflexota; class Anaerolineae; order Anaerolineales; family RBG-16-64-43; genus JAFGKK01. The sequence goes on from CAVRUI010000003.1 coordinate 722,232, forward strand.
GCGGGAAGGGGGTGCGGCCGGAATTCCTCGGGCAGGATCTCAACCTGGCGGACCTTGCGGCGTACGCGCGCGAAGTCCGGCCGGCTATGATCTGTCTATCGGCGAACGCGGAGGGGACTGCCCGGCGGTTGATAGGGTTCGAGCGCTCGATTTCAGGAATCCGCCCTCACCCCCGTTTCGGTTACGGCGGGCGCGCCTTCGATCAAAATCCCCGATTGCAGACCGAGGTCCCCGGGATCTTCCTCAGTGACCTCCCCGGCGCCGTGGAAAAAATTCGAAAGTTGCTCACGTTAAAATCCCAACCAAGATCCGGAAATCATTGAAAATCTCCAAATTCTTCTGAGGGGCCATCGACGGCCGGCCGTCGATGGCCCCATCTATTCGGACTCCCCCCTCGCATTACCAATGTTCGAATTTATACAAACCTTATACAAATACTCGACAACCCGTCGGCCGGTGCGGTACACTGAAAACGTAAAACGGCTTGCCGTAAGGAGGCTTCCATGATCACGAATCCGAATACTCCTGTCCGCCGCGCCGATGTCCTCGCCCTGGCCGGAGGAATTGTCTTCAGCCTCGCGTTTACCGCTCTGATCTGGTGGACCGGCCGCTACCTGGCGGGCATTCCGCATATGCCGGACCAGGGCGCCTCCTGGTACTACTGGAAACTGCCCTCGCCCACGGTGTGGGGCCGCGTGACCGCCTGGGGGCTGTACCTCGCGCACCAGATCTCGCTGTGGGGATTGATCTATTATGCCCAGACGCGGGTGAAGAAATACACCACCGGTTTGCATCCGGTAAACATCGCCGCGCTGGGGATCAACGCCCTCTTCATCTTCCTGCATCTCCTGCAGACTCAGGTCTGGTACGACGGACTGGCCCAGGACGTTTCGATCTTTTCGTCGCAGGGTTCGGTCATCGTCATGCTTGTGTGGATCCTCTTGATGGAAAATTCGCGCCGCGGGCTGTTCTTCGGCAAGAAGGTGCCGATCGGGCAGAGCATCATCCTGGCGGCGCGCAAGTATCACGGCTATGTGTTCGCCTGGGCGGCCGTTTATACCTTCTGGTACCACCCGATGGAAAACACCTGGGGCCACCTGATCGGCTTCCTCTACATGTTCCTGCTCCTTCTGCAGGGCAGCCTGTTCTTCACCCGCATTCACATCAACCGCTGGTGGACGGTGACGCAGGAGGTGGCGGTCCTGATTCACGGCACGATCGTCGCGCTGTTGCAGGGCAATAGCATCTGGCCGATGTTCGCCTTCGGCTTTGGCGGGATCTTCGTCATCACCCAGATGCACGGACTGGGGCTCTCGCTGCGGGTGCGCGGGGCGATCCTGGCGGTGTATGCGGCGCTGGCGGTGTGGGTGTACAGCGGACGCGGGCTGGCAAAACTCAACGAGATCATCCGCATTCCGGTCATCGAATACCTGGCGGTGTTCGTCCTGGCGCTGCTGATCGGGGCGGTGCTGTGGATCGTGCGGCGCGTGCGGCCGGCGGCTGTGCCTGTCGCAAAATAAAAATTGGACAGGATTTACAGGATTGACATGTAGGGGTGGACGGCCGTCCGCCCTTACTTGATAAATTAGCCAGTCACCTTGATGTGTATGATTTGCCGATACTCACCCGATGGATAAATCCGAACGCCATCGTCGACCGCTTCGTGCAGTGTATAGCGGATTTCGAGTTCGGTGCGGTCGCCGGGCTGCCAGCCGGAAAGCAGCGTCGCCCAGGTTCGGCAGAATCCTCCGCCTTTGGGGGAATCATACATCCGGAAAATATCCTCGCCGATTTGCTCGCCGCCGATGGAGAACTTGATTTCGAATGGTTTGAGAATTTCAGCCAATCCAGCCTGATTTGGGGCGCACCATGAAAAATCCCAACGCCAGGAGGAGTAGGCCGGGATATTCACAGAATATTCCTGGATGCCCGGTTCGAGCAAATCCTTGAAGGTTGCTTTGGACCAGATTGAGGCACCTTGCGTCTGTTCTCTGAAGGAAGGAGCTTGGACACGCAAATGAGACAACGAGGATAAAAACGCGGCCAGTGGGAAATTAATAGTACCATATTCGTTGCAGGAATTTGAAAGGCAATCAATCAATGGATTTAGTCGAAGGGAATTTATCGATAAATATTGAATCGGATTCTTAGTCATTACAAATAGGCCTTGGCCACTCGTTCTCCATGCTACACTGTAAACGGATTTATTCTTTATTTGGAAAACTGCTTGATCAGTTTCATCCAGTACCAACAAGCCATTATTGCCGATATAGCTGAATAAAGCTGCCCAGCGATAATCCGGGGAAAGGCTTACTTGAGCAGTACCAATCTCAAGTGGTAGAGAATCTATTCTGCCTTCATAGGAGATACCTTTCACGCCATCGGTAAGATCTAAAAACTCATGGATTGATCCGCCTCGATACTCCAGATTATATGATCTACCGTCAGCGATCCGAATTAATTTGCCTCCCTTCATCGAACCGAAATATATTCCCGAGTCCTGTGTCGGGCAATCCCCGGATTCGCATGGATCTTCAGCGGAAAGGATAATTGTCATGTTGGTAGGATCAATGGCATAATCATGCCACCAGCCTTTCCAAATTAATCTACTATTTCCTGAGGATATGCTATATAGATACAAATCGTTCCCTCCCGGATCGCCTCCATCTTGATAGTAATATGGCAATACGAGCAATTCAGTCGGAGAAATCCATTTTACGATTAAGTGAGGGATGGTCCGGTTTTTAAAAGGCGGATCCAACCGAACCAGTCGATAGGGGGTAGGGGTCCATTCATCGCTCATGAAGATAGCGAATTGTCGGCTAGGCATCCAATTTATATATTGGATCCAGTGTCCGTCCGGTGACCATGTGATATATCCGACATTTAGTTTGTCGGCGTCTTTCCGCCTGATTTCGCCCGAATCGACGTCATAGACGTAGACGTCCGACGAATTTCCATCGATGATCGCTGAAAAAGCGAGGTATCGGCTGTCTGGGGACCAAGCTTGCCAAAAATTCAGATTCGCAATCGCAGCTTCTACATCAATTTCATTCTCCGGATCGTATCCATGCTGGATGCATTCCTGCTTGAATTCATCTGTCATCTTTTGCTGCCGCTCGAGATAATCAGCCGGCGCGAGGCGGGCAATCTCCCGATCTTCACCGGTAAAGAGGTTATATATCCGAAGGACACGGTTATCCGGTGATGCATATCCTTCTTCGGCATCTCCTTCTTCGGTCAAATACGCATACCAGTGCCTATCGGGAGAATACTCTTCCCAATAACCCTCTGGAAGATTGAATAATTGCATACCGCTACCGTCAAGTTCATAGGCCGTGTTGTCGAGGAAAAGATACGGCCCGGCCGAATGCAAATCGGGAATAGAGCTTGGTGTGGGATTCGACCTGCTGATATCCTCTGGATCGAAGGTCGGCGAAGGGGTGAGCATGGGCAGAGAAGTTGGAGTCGAGGCAATCGTATTCGTTGGTCGGTTTGTCTGCGTTGAGGCGAGGCTTCCGATGCCGGATGGGGAAGTGCTGCACGCAACCAGTCCCAATAAAACCGGCAGGAGGAATACGTGCGGTCGATTATATTTCATACTGATCCTCTAAAAAGTAGGGCTGAAAAATTGTGTACAGCCATGCGACACTATCGATTTGCAGATCGAAAACTGACGATGTTATTAAAGCATAAAAAGCACTACTTATATTGTGTCAATTCTGTAACAAAGGTTGAATCCATTGTTCGAACTGCTAAAAGTATGAAAAGGAATAATTCCTGCCTAATCCTGTAAATCCTCCACAATCCTGTAAATCCTGTCCATTGCTCTTCAAACTAATCCAATAAAAATGGGGCGTGCGAGCAGAACGCGGTGACCTCGTCTCCATGCGCCCGCAGGAGATCCCGCACAGTGACCCAGTGCCGGCGGGGCATGCGGAAGCCCGTTGTGACGATGGTTTCCATTAATCCGCCGCAGGGATACGGATAAGGCTGGACCGGATCGACCTGAGGTTGATACCCGTAAATATCGCCGCAGTGCATCAGCCAACCCTTGTCCGCGCGCACGGCAATCGCGCTGTGCCCGCGCGTGTGTCCGGTGAATGGGATCATCACGAACTCCGCCTCCCCGATCCGGATCGGCGGCGCGGACTCGAGGCCGAACCAGCGGCTTCCCCGCAGCGGGTGCGTCTGCCAGCGCGGCCCGTGCTTCCAATGCTCCGGCCGGTAGGCGAAATTCTCCATATAGGAGCGCGGGTGCAGGCAGGCTTCGAGTTCCGATTCGGAAAGATGGATCACGGCTTCGGGGAAATCGGGCAAGCCGCCGGCGTGGTCCAGGTGCATGTGGGTGAGGATGATGTGCTTTACGTCCGCAGGGTCAAACCCCAGGCGGGTGACCTGCCGCAAGGCGGTTTCTTCCGGGTCTTGCGCACAGCCGCAGAGATCCATAAATTGGCGGACGATTAGGGATGGGTTGGAGCAATCGCGCAACCCCCAGCCGGTGTCGACCAGCACCAATCCGTCGCCGGTTTCCACCAGAAGGCAATGGATGATGCCGTCGCCGCGCGCGAAAAATCCGCCGGTCCCATCCTTCCGGGGCATTCCATACGGGCGCATCGTGCCGCAGTTGAGGTGGTGGATTTGCAATCTGCTCTCTCCCATTACCTGTATGCATTAGAAGTATATAGGATTTACCACGGATTACACGGAAGAAAATCGGATGGCACTGAAAATCATTAAAAATTTTTTTCGGTGTAATCCGTATTATTCCGTGTAATCCGTGTACAAAAACGAAAAAAGCGCCAGCTGCAGCAAAAGTTACGATGGAGCAAGAATTCCATCCAGAAATGCCTGTGGATCGAACGGCGCCAGGTCGTCGATCTGTTCACCCAATCCGACAAACAGGATCGGCAACCCCAATTCGCTTCGCACCCGGAAGATAAAACCGCCCTTGGAAGAGCCGTCGAGCTTGGTCAGGATTATGCCGTCCGCGGCGGCCGCTTCGCGGAAGGCCGCCGCCTGCGCGAGCGCATTCTGCCCGGTCGAGGCGTCCAGCACCAGCCAGGTGTGGTGCGGCGCGCCGGGCACGACCTTCCCGAGAACCCTGCGCACCTTCTTCAATTCCTCCATCAGGTTGTAGCTGGTGTGCTGCCGGCCGGCCGTGTCGACGATCAGCAGATCCGCCTGGCGGGCAAGCGCCGCCTGCGCGGCATCGTGGGCGACCGCGCCCGGATCGGAGCCCGGCGCGCCTGCGATCACCTCCACCCCCAGGCGGCCGGCCCAAACCGCGAGCTGGTCCGAGGCCGCCGCGCGGAAGGTATCGGCCGCGGCCAGCAGCACGCGTTTGCCCTCGCGCTGAAAGCGGTGCGCGAGCTTGGCGATGCTGGTCGTCTTGCCGGATCCGTTTACGCCCGCCACCAGAAGGACCGAGGGCGTTCCGTGGAACACAACCGGTTCCATGGTCCCGAGCAGCGAGCCGAGGAATTCGCGCAGCGCCCGCGCCAATTCCGCGCGGCGGATCATCCCCTCCGCGCTCGATTTTTGCTGAAGCAGTGCGACGATTTGCTGCGTCAGCTGCGGTCCGAGATCGGCCTGGAGGAGCAGGCTTTCCATCTCCTCCCAGACCGCGGGCGTGAGTTCGGTCGCGCCGATCAGGGCGGAAAGCCGGCCGAACGCCGCGCGGCGGGTGCGATCGAGGGCGGTGCGCCAATTATTCAAGTCGGACATATCCGGGGATTATACAACCGGGAAGTCGCGGGCATTGGGGAAATACCAGGCATTGGGGAAATACCAGGCATGGAAAATGAATTGGTATCAACATGCCGGGAAAAATGTGGAAGGATATTAGCCACAAAGAGCACAAAAAGCACAAAGAAGTTCAATAACTTTTTTTGTGATTTTTGTGCGTTTTGTGGCTAATCTTATATCACCTAACCGCGACAGTACTCCGGAAGCAATTTCCCCAAACCATTCATGGGCCCCAATGATCCTTCCGCGTCAGGGGGTCACCGTCAAAAGCTGCTTCACCTGCCGCGGATGCTGTGCGATGAACCGCAATTCGTCGGCGACGAGCGGCTTCTGTTTAAGGACGTTGGCGTAGCGCACGAGTTCGAGGATTTCCCGCGCTTCGTCGTCGCTTTCGAATTCGATCTCCATCTTCTCGTACACGTTCCGGAACCCCTTGATGCCGCTGTACTCGCCGATGATAATCTGCCGGCCGGTTTCGATGATTTCCGGCTCGCCCCGCCCGAGTTCTTCAAAATGATACAACTCATAGTTGCGCTCGTCCTTCAGCACCCCGTCGGCGTGAATTCCGGATGCATGGGAGAAGGCGTTGTCGCCGACGCCCGGCTGGTTGATCGGGATCGGAACGCCGAAGGCGTAGGAGGCGTATTTGGCGAGCCGCCAGATGTTTACCAGGCGGATGCCGGGTTGCAGCGTGTACTCATCGGCGAACCCGGACGATTTATTCACGGCCAGAATAACGGAAAGCAGGTCGGCGTTCCCCGCCCGCTCGCCGATCCCGTTGACGCAGGTGTTTATGTAGGCGTCCACCCCGCCGTCGACTGCGCCTTTGGCGCCGGCGAGGGAGCAGGCCACGGCCATCCCCAGGTCGTTGTGACAGTGCAGTTCAATCGGCATGCCCGTCTCGGCGGCCAGGTGTTTGACCCGTTCATAGATCGAGAAGGGATTGTCGTAGCCGAGGGTGTCGCAGTAGCGGAGCCGGTCGGCTCCGTTATCCTTCGCGGCGCGGCCGAAGCGGACGAGGAACGGCATGTCGGTCCGCGAGGCGTCCTCCGCATTCACCCCAATGATCCCGGCGCCGAGCTCCCGGGCCCGCCGCAGGGCGTCGGTCATTTCCTGTAATACATCTTCGCGGGTCTTCCGGCCCTGGAATTTTCCCTCCGTCATCTGTTCCGACGTGGAAATCGAAAGGTTGATATCCCGCACACGGGTAAGTTGGAAAGCCAGTTCCACATCGGAGACGACCGCCCGCATCCATCCGGAGAGAATGATCGGCTTCAACACGCCCTGTTCGGCCAGCTCCATGTTGGCGTTGAGGTAGTTGCTTTCATGGCGGGTGGTGGGGAATCCACACTCACTCTGGATAGACGCCCAGTTCATTCAGGTAGAAATTCACCATCGTTTTTTCGAGTTTGGCCAGGCCGAGCTTCGCCGTTTGGACGCCGTCGCGGTTGGTTACGTCGATCACGTAGATGGTTTTTGCCATGGGATTTCTCCTTAACCCTGCAGAATCGCTGTTTTCAGATTATACCTGCCTGCCTCCCTCCCCTCCCTGGCCCTCCCCAAATCCGTGGGGAAAAGGTTGCACGGAGATATGTTTCTTTTCGCGGATTTGGGGAGGGTTGGGGAGGGGTGGTCCCGTGTTACAATTTCCCGCATGAAGAAAAACATCAATATCACCAGCGCCGACAATTGGCCGATCCGGCAGATCATCCTGGGGATCGTCCTTTTTGCGTCCGGGATCGCGGTGGGCTATTCCCTGCGGGACCTGCCCTCGATCACCGGGAATTTGGGCGGCGCCTCGGCCAGCGCCGGCGCCAGCGCCAAAGACGATCCCTCCTGGGGGCCGGCGGACGCCAAGGTGACGATGGTCGAATTCGCGGATTTTGAGTGCACATACTGCCGCGGATGGTACTCCTCGGTTTATGAAAAGCTGTACACCAACTACAACGGCAAGGTGCGCTTCGTCTACCGGGATTTCCCGCTTTCTTTCCACCCCAACGCCAAACCGGCCGCGATCGCGGCCAACTGCGCCGGCGCGCAGGGGAATTACTGGGATTATTTCCGGAAACTCTTCGGGGATTCGCGCGGCCTCGGCGATGCGATGTACCAGACGTATGCGCAGGAGATCGGGCTGAATATGACGGCGTTCAACAGCTGCCGCGCGGAAAGTGGAACCGCAAATGAGATAGATCTGGATCTGCAGGACGGCACCCGCCTCGGCGTTAACGGTGTTCCGGCCTTCTTTATCAATAAACGGTATATCTCCGGATTGCAGCCGTATGAAACCTTCCGGGACGCCATCGAAGCGGAGTTGAACGGGTAGGGGATACCACGGATTACACGGATAGAAAGAATGGATTTCACGGATGAAGCATGCAAAAATATTCGTGAAATCCATTTTTTATCCGTGAAATCCGTGGAAAATAAATATGACAGATTCCCGAGTTATAAAAATCGAATGCTTCATTCCCGAAAGCCACGCTGAATCGATCCGGCTCGCGCTCGGGCAGGCGGGTTTCGGCCGCATCGGCCGCTACGACCACTGCGCCGCGGAAACCCGCGTGCGGGGATACTGGCGCCCGCTCGAGGGCGCGAAACCGCACGCCGGCCGTCCGGGTGAAATTTCCTCCGCCGATGAGGTGAAGGTGGAATTCGTCTGCCGCGCCGAACGCGCCGGCGAAGCTGTCAGGCTTATCCGCAGCCTGCACCCGTATGAAGAGCCGTTGATTATGGTTATTCCACTGATGAATGATGAGGTGGAGGGAAGCACGAAGGATGTGAGCTGAGGGCTGTGGGGATGCGCGCCGAAGGCCGGGTGGAGCTTGAAACCGCCTCGTTCTTGTGGCGCGGGGAATAAGGGGGAGAAGACGATCCTATCTCGAATTGCGACTGGAACAATCGGAATTTACGGGTGTTTGGAACACTCCCAATAAAACCCGATCTACCGTAATCTTTTTATCCCCCCGTTTGCTATAAAAATATAACCATCCACCGCGGCGCGGACGAGCGGGGGAATAAGCCGTTAAATCGGTTTCTATCCGTCAGGGGGAAAACAGCGCGCATACGATGCGCATCGATGCCCCAAAAAGGAGGGGATATGTCGCTCGATCGCCGTGGTCTCCGGTACGCCTGGATCGGAACGATATTGGTGCTTGCATCCTGCCTAACCACAACCCAGTCCCCGTCGCAGTCTGCTTCACAATCCACCGGTGACCTCTCATCCACGCAAGGCAATTCTTCCGCCCCGGACAATTTTCCCCGCACGCCCGACCCGGTCACCGTCCATGCCACCCTCGATCCGACGCATGCGGCCGATAACGCGGAGTTGGAACAACCTGGCATGGTTACCAACTGGCCGGTGGATGGCGAGACGGCGGACGGCATCAAGTTTTACCTGTCGCCCGACGGGGCATTGTTGAGCCAGGATGCCGATGGGAATTTGGAATCCGCCTTTGGCAGCATTGTGACGGTGACTCCGGTCTCCGCCATCGAGGGTCTCCCCTTCAGCCAGGGATACCTGGCCGCCGTCCACATCGGCCCGGATGGGCTGCTGATGGAAACGGCCGGTTCGCTCTCGCTGACCATCCCGGGCGATTACGATGTCACGAAATTAATCGGCTTCGCCGCGGACGGCACCGGCGGGGATTTTCACCTTTTCCCGATGACGGCTGAATCGTCCGATGGAACCACCTACGTGTATTTTTCCCCCACCCATTTCAGCCTCTACGGCGTGGCCCAGGCGACCCTGCAGGAGATCCAGTCTCAAGCGGCTCACCCGCCGGTGAAACCCGCCAGCCAGGATGAGGATGATCTCGCACCGCTTCTCCCGCTGATCGATCCCGCGAACGAAGACATGACTCCCCTGAGGAGCAAGATTCAACTTCAGCTGGGCAAGTCGTATGACCGGTTTATCAAGCGGGACATGGATAGTCTTTCCGACAATCCCGTGCAACAAGGTACCGAGTGTGGCATATACTTTCAATGACTGGAGAGCCAAGGTCGACACGGCCAAGGAATCCGCTTTCTTCGAGCAGAAAATAAATCAGGATGCCACAACCATGCTGAACCGGCTGACCAAATGCATAAAAGCCGATTGCGAGACCTGTGTGAATAATACGCCCGGGAAAAAACTCAGCAAGGCTACTGCGAACTCGATAGTTATCCTGGCCGCTTTTGCGGGAGATATGGCGGGCATCCTGGGCAGAATGGACGAGGTCAGCTATTGGATGCAGCTTTCCAGCAAGTGCAATGACGATGCCGGGCTTCCGCCGATTTATCCGGGGGGCGCAGGCGATTGTATGGGGGCGCAATGTCAGACTTCAGTACCCCTCGTTTGTAAAGAGTAGAAAAGCTGCCGCGGGTGGCTCGACCCACGGATAGAAATACAAAGCACGGGCTTCAGTTTCAAGCCCGTGCTTTTGTTTCTCCGGAGAATTGGGCGGGCTGGGAGGAGCTGGACTATTCCTCCGTGCTTTCCGCTTTTGCTTCCACCTGCGCCTCGCGCGCATCTTCGACAGCGAGAGCCCATCGCGCAACAGAACATCGCGCCCAGGATCGTGATCGGCAGCCACAACGCGGCGTGCAGGACGACGGTGTAAGCCGAGGCGATCGCCTTGTCCACACCGTAGGCTTGCAGCACGGCGACGCCGGCCGCTTCAAAGGTGCCGATGTAGCCCGGCGCCGAGGGGATGATGGTGACCAGATTGGCGATCCCGTTCATCAGCATCAGCGCGAAGAAGGAAACGGTGAAGGCGAAGGCGTGCATCAGGAACCAGTATTTTCCGGTTTCGAACAGCCAGATCAGGATGGAGGTGAAAAGGATCATCAGCACATCGCGCGGCGAGCGCAGGCAGCTCAATCCTTCGAGAAGACGGTCGGCAATTCCCTGCAGTCTTCGGCCGGAAACGGACGGGGACGAGATGGGCGATCAGACCAGGCGACTGACCCGGGCGGTCACCGCGGGGAACATTGCCGCGAGTATGAAAACGACGAGCGCGCCGAAAAAGAGGATCGTTCCGATAGATCGCAAACTGCTCGATGCTGCCGGCGACGCCGGATCCGCCGGCGCCGAGCCTGGCCAGTTCCGGCAGGTTGACGAAGATGAACAGCATCATCACCACCGCGTCGAAAGTGCGCTCGATGAATACGATGGCAAACGACGCGCTGAAGGAAACCCCTTCCTTCAGCCGGATCACGTATGGCGCGAATGAGCAGCTTCGCCGGCCCGGGCGGGGAAAATATTGTTGCCCATGTAGGCGATGCACACGATCGGGAAGAGGGTCCGCGACCGGAACCTGTCTTGATCGGCCGCATCAGGTAGTGCAGCCGCCAGGCGCGGACTCCACACGCCGATAAAATAAATCGCGATGGCGGGGATCAGCCAAAGGTACTGGGCGCTCCGCAGGGAATTCCACAGTTTCGCCCAGTTCTGCTTTCGAATCATGAAGACGTACAAGCAGACGGCGCTGATGAGCAACCCGACCCAGAACTGCCAACGCTTCATTCATCTTCTCCGATGTAGAATGTGGATTGGATTGTACCATCGGAAAGTTGGGAGGCCCATGACCGAGAAACCCCGTTTGCTGGTCGCCACTACCAACCCCGGCAAGCAGCGCGAGTACCGCGCCCTGCTGAGCGAGGTGCCGGCCGAGATCGTCTTCCCCGATGAGCTGGGGATCTCGCTCGAAGTGGAGGAGGACGGCGCGACGTTCCGCGAGAACGCGGCCAAGAAGGCCCGCGCGCTTGCGCAGGAGTCGGGTTTGCTTGCCACCGCGGATGATTCCGGCCTGGAGGTGGAGGCGCTCGGCGGCGAGCCGGGCGTGCGCTCCGCGCGCTACGCCGGCCCGGGCGCAGACGATCCCAAGCGCCGCGCGTTCCTGCTCGGGAAGCTGCGCGGGGTTCCGGCTCCGCGCCGGGCCCGCTTCGTATGCGTAATCGCGATCGCCTCGCCGGACGGGGTCATCGAATACGCCGAAGGCGAATGCCGCGGGGAGATCACCCTCGCCGAACGCGGGAGCGAACGGATTTGGATACGATCCGATTTTCCAGATGGAAGGCCGGGCGGAAACGATGGCGGAAATTTCCGCCGAGGAAAAAAACCGGATAAGCCACCGGGCGCGCGCCGCGCGGGCGGCGATACCGATATTGCGGAGACTTTTTTCCAGCGGCTGAAAAGAATAGACAGGATTACCCCACCCTTCCCCTCCCCAAATCCGTGTAGAAATATTGCGCAAAAGAAAAAAATTTCACGGATTTGGGGAGGGCAGGGTGGGGAGGGAAAGGAATGAAAGCATGATCGTCGTCACCGGTTCCTTCGGCTATATCGGCCGGCACATCACCCGGCTGCTCCTCGATCGCGGGCAAACCGTGCGCACGGTCACCACCCACGTCGACAAGCCCAATCCGTTCGGCGCCGCCGTCACGGCATATCCGCTTTCCTTTGACGAACCGGATAAATTGACGGCCGCCCTCCGGGGCGCCGATACCCTCTACAACACGTATTGGATCCGGTTCGAATACGGCGGATTGACATTCGATAAGGCGCTGGGAAACACCAGGATCCTGTTCGAGTGTGCCCGCAAGGCGGGCGTCCGCAAAATCATCCACATCAGCGTAACCGGGAACGCGGAGGATTCTCCGCTGCCGTACTACCGCGGGAAGGCGGCGCAGGAACGGTTGCTGCGGGAATCGGGTGTGCCGTGGGCGATCGTCCGGCCGACTCTGGTGTTCGGCGGAGAGGATATTCTGGTCAACAACATCGCCTGGCTGATGCGCCTGTTCCCGGTGTTTCCGGTTTTCGGAAACGGGCGTTATTCCATTCAGCCGGTGCATGTGGAGGATGTGGCGGAGGTCGCGGTGGCGGCCGCCCGATCGGCGGATGGATCGACGGTCGATGCGATCGGACCGGAAAAATTCACCTTTCGCGATTTTGCAGGCCGGATCGCCGCCGCCGTTCACCCGGAAATCGTTTTTCTCCCCATGCCTGCGGCCATCGGCGTCGCCTTTGGGCGGATCATCGGTAGGGCGCTCGGGGATGTCCTGCTGACCGCGGATGAATTACGGGGCCTGATGGATAACCTGCTGACATCCGGCCAGGAACCCAACGGAAAAATCCGTTTTTCGGAATGGCTGCCGGTAAACCGGGACCGGGTCGGAAAAGCCTACGCCTCTGAGCTCAGCCGACATTACCAATGGAAAAAAGAATAGGCAGGATTACCCCTCCCCAACCCCTCCCCAAATCTGTGCAGTAAGAATTGAATACATAGAAAACACGTCTTCACAGATTTGGGGAGGGAAGGGAGGGGTAATCCTGTAAATCCTGTCTATTCTTATTTTCTTATTTGATTTAACGTCTCAATAATACCGCAACCGAATATCCGGTTTGGATGCCGAAAGCGGCGGTCAGATAAAACAGCAGCGCCAGGAAAAAATTATGCGCCAGGAGAAATAGGGCCGCCGAGCAAACGGCATGAACGAGGAACAGCAATCCGACTTCATCCGCAAGCGTATCTCCGCCGAGCTTGCGCCCAAGCGCGAATTCCGCCGCTCCGGCAAGCAAACCGGCCGCCACCGCCAGCGGCAGATATCCCGCCAACGGCCAGGCCGCCGCGCGATACAGAGTCCAGCGCGCTTCGTCGCCGACAACCCCCCAGCCCAATCTGATCGAGAGCCGGACCGACATCCACCCGAAAAGGATACCCAGGCCGATGGCCGCCGCGGCGCCGACGATCCATTCCGCCGCGGTATGGCCGGTCAACCCGAAATCCCGGGAGGAAATCCATCCGAGCAGCAAACCCAGATACGGGAACGCAATGCTTTGGATCCACGGCGCCCATTCGGGAAGCCGCGGAACGCGTTCGGAAATTCCGGATACGACCCGCGCCGGAAGCAGGCGGACAGCCGGCGGCAGAATCCAAACGGCCAGGGCAAGGATCAGGCCGGGAAGAAAGGGTTTAATGAGCATTACGGGTTAGGCGGAGGCGGATTTTTCGTCGGAGGAGGCGAGCTGCAGCGGGATGCGGACCTGGACCCGCGTTCCCTTCCCGGCGGCGGAGACGATCTGCAGATTCCCGCCGGCCAGTTCGGCCCGTTCGCGCAGGTTTACCAGCCCGAGGCTTGAGCGTTCGGTGTAATGTTTTTCCACCTCGGCCAGGTCGAACCCGACCCCGTCGTCGGCCACTTCAAGGAACAGCGTATCGATTTCGCGGTGCATGCGGATCCAGATGTGCGGGGCCTTGGCGTGTTTGCGCGCGTTGCCGATCGCCTCGTCCACCAGGTTGAAGAGCACCCCCTGGCGGTTGATGTCGAGCTTGTCGGCGGCGGTGGGTTCTATATCCAGGAGGATATCCTGGTTGAAGGTGTCGCGGGTTTTTTCCGCCAGCTGGCGGAGCGCGCTGGCCAGCCCCTGGGTTTCCAGGACCAGCGGGCGCAGGGTGAACAGCATGTGCCGCATCTCTTTGGTCGCGCGGCGGGCAAGCTCCTCGATTTCAAACAATTCCTCGCTGGTGGTTTCCGGTTTTCGCTGCAGCAGGCGCCGCGCGTAATTCACGCGCATGGCGATCGCCGCGGTGGACTGGATCGGTCCGTCGTGCAGGTCGCTGGCCAGCTTCTTGCGCGCCTGCTCCTCCACCTCGACCAGCCGGTCGCGTTCTTCGCGCAGTGCCTGGAAGAGCTCCGCGTTGCGCAGGGTGGAGGCCGTTTGTTTGGTCATGCCTTCGACCAGTTCGAGGAAGTCGCCTTCGAGGAAATGCGGATTCGGGTGCGCAAAGAGCAGCGCGCCGCGGACTTCGTCCTCCACAACCATCGGGAGGAGGATCCCCGAATGGCAGGCGTGGAGTGTGACCACCTGCGAGAGTTCGGGATCCTGCTGCGGGGAATCCACCCGGGTGGGCATCCGCGAATGCAGGATGCGCGAGAGTCCGCCGCCCTCGCCGGGGAAGACGGCCCGCAGATCGGCGCGCGTCAGGCGGCGGGCGGTGGCGATGAAGAATCCGGTTTGATCGCGCAGGAGGGCTATGCTGATCAGCCGTCCGGTCGAGCCCTTCTCACCGCCGCCCTCGCTCGCCAGGTCGAGCGCGGAGTCGAGGATGCGCAGCGGTTCGAGGCTGCCGGTGATCGCGCTGGCCATGCGGTATACCGAACGCACCAGGGTCTTGAGCCGGTCCAACTCCTGGTTGAAGGCTTCGTCGCGCTTGCGGCGGGCCAGCATCATCCGGTAATCCAGCCGGCCGGCGAGGTTTCCCGCGCCGCCGGCGATGATCATCAGGGGGATGCTTTCCACCAGCGCGAGGATCGCCGGCGTGGAGCTGGCATCTGGCAGGAGCAGAAAAATCTGAATGACCGCAAGCAGGCATCCGGTCAGCACGCCCCAGATCGCGCCGAAGAAAATCGAGAAGGTCGCCGTCGGGAGCAGGCCGATCCAGAAGATGGCGCCGGCCGATCCGCCGGTCTGAATGTAGATCGGCAGGATCAGCAGCGCATCCATCATCGCGATGCCGGCCCAGGCGATCTTCGGCAGGCGCAAATTAATGTAACTGGAGATGCTAAGACCGAGCTGCAGGAGGAAAAGGCAGATCAGCGCGAAGAGCGAGGTCAGGGGCAGGGGGGCCGGGAGCGGCGCGAAGATCGCCAGCGCAAGCAACATCGCCCAGCGCAGGGTGATGGTGGTGCGTTCCAGCGATTCCGACGCCTCCGGAGTCCTCATGGATTAATCATATCCTCTCTGCCCGCCTTTGCCAACCCTGACCCCTGTCCGGAAGAGATATGCTATAATCCCGTTGCCCCGGCCGCAAAGGACGGGGCATCTTGTAACGCACGGTACATCCCCCATGTCTCATCTGAAATATCTCGAACTCCACGGATACAAGACATTCGCCTCCAAAACCCGATTCGAATTCGCGGAGGGCATCACCGCGATCGTCGGCCCCAATGGAAGCGGCAAATCCAACATCGCGGATTCCATCCGCTGGGTGCTTGGAGAGCAAGCCTACATGCTCTTGCGCGGCAAAAAAACCGAGGACATGATCTTTTCCGGGAGCGAACAGCGGCCGCGGGCGGGCATGGCCTCGGCCCTGATCACATTCGACAACTCCGACGGCGGGCTGCCGATCGAGTTTACGGAGGTGTCGATCGGCCGCAGCGCCTACCGCGACGGATCGAACGAATATTTCCTCAACGACGCGCGGGTCCGCCTGAAAGACATCGACGAACTCCTCGCGCGCTGCGGGCTTTCCGAGCGCACCTACACGATCATCGGCCAGGGGCTGGTGGACAGCGCGCTCTCGCTCAAGCCGGAGGAACGCCGGCGCCTGTTCGAGGAAGCCGCGGGGATCGGGTTGTTCCGCTCGCGGCGCGAGGAATCCCTCCGCCGGCTGGATACCACCAAGCGCAACCTCGAACGCGTGCTCGACATCCTTGCCGAACTCCAGCCGCGCGTGGAAAGCCTTCGCCGCCAGGCCAAACGCGCCTCGGAATTCGACACCGTCCGCGGCGAGCTTAAGGACGTCCTTCTGCAGTGGCACGGTTACCATTGGCGCCTTGCGCAGGAAGACGTGGGATCCGCCCGGAGCGCGGCCGAAGGCGCCGAAAAAGCCCTTGCCGCGCTGCAGGAGGCCCAGGAAAAATCCGACAGCCGCTTCGCGAGCGTGCGCACCACGCTCGGCGCGCTGCGCGCCCAGCTGAACTCATGGCACCGGCAGGCTTCCGAATTGCACCGGACGCGCGAGGCGCTCAGCCGGGAACTGGCGGTGAATGAAGAGCGGCTGCGGCAGCTCGAACGCTCGCAAATGGAAGCCGCCACGGCGCTTGCCGGCGCCGAAGCGGAGAAGGCCGCGCTCGAGGAGCGGGCCGCGGAACACGCCCGCGAACTGGAGCGGATTCACGCCGAACGCGAAGAGATCCAGGCGCAGCTGGCGCGCGCCGAATGCGCGCGGGAAGCCCTTGAAGCGGAACGCCGGTCCCGCGCGGAGCAGCAGCAGGCCCTTCAGGCCGAACTGCAGGAAATGGATTCCCAGCGGATGCGCGGCGAGGCGCGCGCCTCGCAATTGAGTCTGCGCCGTGAAGAACTGGCGCAGCGCGAAGAAGGCGTGGCGCAGGCGCACGGCACGGCCCGCACGGAAGCCCAAAGCTTCGCCGCAAAAAGCGAAGCATCGGCGAAAGCCTGGGAGGGGGAACGGGAGAAACTCGAGCAGGCGCGCGCCGAACAGGCCCGCGCCGTGGAAGCCGTCTCCGCCCTGCAGGCGGAAGCCGGGAAGGTGCGCCAGGCGCTTTCCCAAAAACGCGAGGAAGAGATCCGGCTGCGTACCCGCAGCGACGTGCTGGCCCAGGCCGAAAAGGAACTGCTCGGCTACGGCGGCGGGCTGCGGCACCTGGTCGGCCGTTCGCAGCAGGGCGCGCTCCACGGCGTGCTCGGCGCCTTCGCCGCGCAGCTCGAGGTGAAGGCGGATTACGAAGCGGCGATCGCCGCGGCGCTCGGAGAATTCCAGGATTCGGTCCTGTTGCAGGAATTGGATTCGCTCGAAGGGGCGCTGGAGAGCCTGGCGGGGACCGCAGCGGGCCGCACCGGATTGCTCGCGCTGCCCGGCCTCATCCCGCCCGAGCCGATCGCCCTCCCGTCGGACCCGGAGATCATCGGCCGCGCCAGCGAACTGGTCCGCGCGCCCGCCGCATTGCGCCCGGCGTTGGATTCTCTGCTGGCCAACGTGGTGGTCGTGCGATCCCGCAGCGCGGCCCGGATCCTCGCCGCCCAGCTTCCCCCCCACGCCAAGGTGGTCACCCTCGCCGGCGAAGTATTCCATCCCGCCGGGCCGGTCCTGGCCGGGCGCGGCGAAGGTTCGTCGACTCTTTCCCGGGCGCGCGAGATCCGCGAGCTCGAACAGGCACTGACTGCGGCGCAAACCGCCTCGGCCCGCGCCGAATCCGAAGTGGCC
This sequence comes from uncultured Chloroflexia bacterium, assembly GCA_963724345.1. Classification (GTDB taxonomy): domain Bacteria; phylum Chloroflexota; class Anaerolineae; order Anaerolineales; family RBG-16-64-43; genus JAFGKK01. The sequence goes on from CAVRUI010000003.1 coordinate 739,907, forward strand.
GGTGCCGAGGAGAACCACCTCGCAGCCGTCGCGCGCGCGGAGGAATGCGCCAGGGCGTTTGCCGATGCGCAGCAGGCCGAACAGGATTCACGGCTGCAGCTCGAGGAAGCGCGCAAAGTGCAATCCGCCAAGGAAGAGGAAGTCCGCTGGCAGGAAGTCCGCCGGGCCGAGATCGAAACCGAGCGCCGCACCGTCGCCGACGAAGAAACGCGCCTGGCCGGAGAGATGGAAGCGCTGCGCGGGAAGATCGAAAGCGCGCGCGCGACTCTGCGCGGCGGCGTGGCGGCGGCCGTTCCGGAAGAGGCGGCCGATGCGGGAAGAGACATCCCCCATTGGCAGACCCAGCTTGCGCTCACCGATCAGGCCGTGCGCTCGCTGGACACGCGGCGGTCCGACGTGGAAGAAACCCTCGGGCGGGCCGGGCGCGGAGTCGAGGAGCGGAAGGAACGCGTCCGGGCGCTGGAAGAAGAACGGGCGACGCTCGAGACCTCGCTGCATTCCCTGCGCGAGGAGGAAGCCCGGCTGTCCGCATCGATAAGTGAGACCCAGGTCCAGATCGACCCGGCGGAGAAGCAACTGACGGAAGCCGAAGCCGAGCAGGGCGCGCTTGAGGAAAGCGAAACCGATGGCCGGCAGAAACTGCATTCGGCCGAACGGCTCTATACCCAGGCGCAGGTGGACCTGGCGCGGCGGCAGGAGGAACTCGAAGGCCTGCGCCGGCGGATCGAGGATGATTTCGGCCTGGTGGAATTCGAATACACCACCGATACAACCGGCCCCAATCCGCTGCCGCTGGCGGACCTGGTCGAGCGGCTGCCGCACGTGGCGGAGATTACGCCGGAGATCGAGGACCTGGTCAACCGGCGGCGCGGGCAGTTGCGGCGGATGGGGGCGATCAATCCGGAGGCCGTGAAGGAATATGCCGAGGTGAAGGAACGCTTCGAATTCCTCAGCGCCCAGGTCCTGGATCTGCAGAAGGCGGAAGTGCAGCTGCGCGAGGTCATCGCCGAACTGGATACGATGATGCAGAACGCCTTCCAGAAAACATTCGCCGCCGTGGCGGAGGAGTTTCCGAAGATCTTCGTCCGCCTCTTCGGCGGCGGCTCCGCCAAGCTCGCCCTGACCGACTCAGGCGACGGCACCGGCGACGGCATCGACATCACCGCCAAACTGCCCGGCAAGCGTTCGCAGGGGCTGGCGCTGCTTTCCGGGGGCGAACGCAGCCTGACCGCCGTCGCGCTGATCTTCTCGCTGCTTAAAGTCTCCCCGACCCCGTTCTGCGTCCTGGACGAAGTGGATGCGATGCTCGACGAATCCAACGTCGGGCGGTTCCGCGATCTGCTCCTCGAGCTGAGCCGGCAGACCCAATTTATCATCGTCACCCACAACCGCAATACCGTGCAGGCGGCGCAGGTGATCTACGGCGTTTCGATGGGCTCCGACTCCGCCTCGACCGTGATCAGCCTCAAATTGGACGAATTCGCCGCGCAAGCCCCCGACGAATAAAGCTCGTGTTCAATCCCGAGAAAAATTGCCACAGCGAACGCAAAGGACACAAGGGGAAAAGGTTTTCCATTTGTGTACTTTGTGCACCTTGTGGCTAAAGACTCTCGCCGTCAACGCTCGTATTCAATCCGAAGAAGAATTGCCACAAAAGGCACAAAAGACACAAATTATTTTTCTTTTTTTTGTGCTCTTTGTGCCTTTTGTGGTGGAAAAAATGCCTCAGAGAATCCCGGCTCTGGCATTCGGCCGGGCACTTGACATGGATATTTGGCGAGTAGTATAAAACCGGCTATTACACAATTCAATCGTGTGCATGCTCTTATCCAGAGAGGTGGAGGGACCGGCCCGATGAAACCTCGGCAACCTGGCGGAAGCCAAGGTGCCAAATCCGGCAGATGTTTCTGGAAGATGAGAGGCCCCGTGATGTTATTTCCTTCACCCCTTCTCAACCGGAAGGGGTTTTTTATTCCTGCGGAAACCGGCGGCGGCCGGTCCGAACCCTGGAGCCAAAATGCCCGTTCGAATTCCTGAAACCCTTCCCGCGCGCACCGTTCTGGAGAGCGAGAACGTTTTTTTCATGGGGGAGGAGCGCGCCCGTCACCAGGATGTCCGCCCGCTGCGGGTGGTCCTCCTGAATCTCATGCCCACCAAGATCGTCACCGAAACGCAATTCCTGCGCCTCTTGGGGAATTCCCCGTTGCAGGTCGAGGTGACCCTCATGCACACGGCCTCCCACCGCGCCAAGAACGTTCCGGCCGAGCACCTCATCAACCATTACAAATCCTTCGCGCAGGTGCGGCGCCAGAAGTTCGACGGACTGGTCGTCACGGGCGCGCCGGTGGAAGACCTGCCGTTCGAGGACGTGGATTACTGGCCGGAACTCTCGGCAATCATGGATTGGGCGGTATCGAACGTGTTCACGTCCCTGTTCATCTGCTGGGGCGCCCAGGCCGCGTTGTTCCATTATTACGGCGTTCCCAAGTACCCGCTGCCCGAGAAGATGTTCGGGGTTTTCCCGCACCGGATTCTGGAACCCCGCCACGAGTTGCTGCGGGGATTCGACGATGTATTCATGGCCCCCCATTCCCGCCACACGGAAATCCGCCGCTCGGATATAGAACGGGTTCCGGAACTTGTCATCCTGGCTGAATCGGACGAAGCGGGCCTTCACATTCTTGCTTCGCGTGACGGGCGGAAGACCTTTGTCACGGGTCATGCGGAATACGATTCACTGACTCTAAAGGAAGAGTACGAGCGCGACATCGCCAAGGGTCTGCCGATTCGCATCCCGGTGAATTACTACCCGGACGACGATCCGGCCCGCACGCCCGAGGTCCGTTGGAGGGGTCATGCCTCCATGTTCTTCGCGAACTGGTTGAATTACCACGTCTACGAAAATACGCCGTACGATCTCCGGCAACTGCCGGGATTGCTCTCGGACGGGCATGTCCGGTAACCGTTTCTCCTTGATCCTTGGCAGCCGCGCAGTCTGCTGACCTGAGAATTGCGGATTGATGGGTTGGTTTTCTGCCGATTTCAAAGGCGATCGTCATGCCCAAGCCTGCCCTCGCGCCCGCCCCCCGAGCGATTAGCGTCGGTGATCTCCCCAACGCGAAGATTTCGCGAGTGGGGGGAGCATCCCCACTCGACCCTGACCTTTGAGGGAGGATGGGTGCGAAGCGAGGGTGACCTTATCGGGCATCCATTGAACGAGAGCAAATTTCTTTATTGATATCGACCAACAGCCCACGATTTCATTAAAAAATTCCTAACAAGCTTGAAAAATGAGTAGTATTTAATACATTATGTAAAGATAATATTACATTAAGTGTAGCAAACTTGACATTTGGTGAATTTTGAGATAGTATGCAAGCAGGTAAAAAGACATGGCTAAAATCCAACTCAAGAACCGGATTAAAGTCGCCCGCGCCGAAAAGGATCTTTCCCAGGAAGCGCTTGCCAAATTGGCAGGGGTTACCCGCCAGACGATCGGATCGATCGAAAGCGGGGAATACTGCCCGTCGGCGCTGCTGGCGTTTCTGATCGCCAAGCGCCTGAACAAACGCGTGGAAGAGTTATTCTTTCTTGAAGGAGACGAACCATGAACGACCAACCCATCATTAAGGACGAACGAACAAAAAGCGTCGAGAATGCAAGCTACAAACCGGGTTTTATCATCATATGTTTCGGCTTGCTGATCGATATTATCATCCGGAGCTTTTTTTACAACGAAGCCCCCTGGGACCTCTTTGCGCTGGTGATCGTCGGGAGCTGGGCATCGACGATCTACCAGGCGCGTCAAAAAATCCTGCCGCCCAACTTCTGGCGGTCCATGCTCATCTTGGGTGTCGCCACCGCGGTTCTTTCGGCAGTCCTGGTCTTTGTAATTGCAAAATTGCGCTGACCGGGCGGCGTGCTCCGATTGTTAAAAAGGAAGGCCGCGCAGGGCCTTCCTTTTTTGTCACATAGCAATCGGATTATTGTTTCGGCAGGGTAAAGTAAAAAACCGCGCCCTTATCCACCTCGCCTTCGGCCCACACCCGGCCGCCATGGCGATGGATCACCCGCTGTACGATCGCCAGCCCCACGCCTGTCCCTTCGAACTCCGAGGCGGTGTGAAGGCGCTGGAAAACGCCGAACAGCCGGTCCGCATATTGCATATCGAATCCGGCGCCGTTGTCGCGGATGGAGAAGATGTCCTCTTCCGGCGTGCTCCGGCATTCCACACGGATGAACGCCTTCTCCCGATTCCTGCTGAATTTAACCGCGTTGGATATCACATTGACCCAAACTTGCCGGAGAAGAACCGGATCGCATGCCACGGTGGGAAGTTTCGCGGATTGGAAATCGATCCGCGCGCGGCCCTCCGGCGGGATCAATTCCTGAAAGATGGAATGGACCATGGCTTCCACATCGGTCGGCCTGTAATCCATTTCCGTGCGGCTCAGCCGGGAAAGTGCCAGCAGATCGTCGATTAACTTATTCATATTGCGGGTGTTGCGCCGGATGACCGCGCACAAGCGCCGGCCCTCCTCGTCGAGACTTTTCCCGTAATCCTCCTCCAGGACCCGGGTGAAGCCGTCGATGGCGCGCAGCGGCGCGCGCAGGTCGTGCGAGACGGAAAAGCTGAAGGCCTCCAATTCCCGGTTGGCGGCCTGGAGTTGCGCGGTGCGCTGCGCCACCCGCTGTTCGAGCTCTGCGTTCAGGGCGCGGATCTCCTCCTCGGCCTTCTTGCGTTCGGTGATATCCTCGTATGTTCCGAGGACGCCGCGGATATTCCCCTCCGGATCCCGCAGCGGGATCTTGCTTGTGCTGACCCAGAATTTTCTGCCTTCCTGGTTTATCGCGGGTTCCTCGTAATTCATTTTCGCCGTCCCGGTCTCGATCACCGATTGATCGTCGCGCCGGTACGCTTCCGTATGATCTCCCCAGCCGATTCGATAATCGTCGATCCCGACGATCTCCTCCGGAGATTTAAATCCCGCATCCTCGGCGAAGGCGCGGTTGCACCCCATGTACACCAGGTTGCGGTCCTTCCAGAATACGCGGGCGGGGATGGTGTTGAGCACGGTCTCCAGCATCCGGCGCGATTCGAGCAGCGCCAACTCGCTGAGCAGCCGGCCGGTGGCGTTGCCGATCTGGGCGACCGTGGTCTCCAGCGTTTCGCGGATGGAAAGCGGGATGACCTCCACCACGGTTGAGACGAGGTTCAGGAATCCGATGATCCGTTTTTCGTGCCGGATGGGAATCCCGATCAGGGCATGCAGCCCTTCGTACGGCTTCGGGATCGAATCCATGTGGGATTTCAGGTTCTGGTAATCGGTGTAGATGGGCTGCCCTTCCATCATCCAGCGGGCTTCCGGACGGTCGGGTTCCAGATGCCGGACGAGGCCGGCCAGATCGGGCGGCAGGCCCTGCTCCACGACCAGGTCCATGGCGCCGGTCCCGGGATCCGTCAAGTACACCCCGCCGGCTTCCATCCCGGAAACCCGCATGGCCGTCTCCAGGCACAGGCGCAGGCCTTCCTTCATATTAAGGGCGGCGCTCAGCGCCAGGGCCAGCTCGTACTGGGTATGAAGCCGCAGCTCCGCCTCCTTGCGCTCGGTGATGTCCTGGATCAACCCGTCGTAACTAAGCAGCCTTCCGTCCGGATCGCAGTGCGGCACGGGCGTATTCCGCACCCAGCGCCGGGCTCCCCCTTTCCGCCATAACCGGTGCTCGATCACCGGCGCGCCGCCGCCGGATAGAATGGCCCGCGCCTGTTCTTCCACCAGCGGCCGGTCCTGGGGATCGACCATGCGGAGCCAGAGGTTCGAATCCGCTTCGAACTCCTCCATGGTGTAGCCCGTCACCGCCTGGCAGCGCATGCTGTGGAGCGTCTTCACAGGCTTGCCATTTTCCACGCGCACGTGGTAGATGTAGTCCGTAATGGTCCGGGTGATCCGGCGGTAGCGTTCTTCGCTTTCGCGCAACGCCTTCTCCGCCATTTTTTGCTCGGTGATATCTTCGTAGGTTCCCAGGACGCCGCGGATGTTGCCTTCCAGGTCGCGCAGGGGTTTCTTGCTGGTCCGCAGCCAGATGTGTTTCCCGTCGGCCCGGGTCTGCGGCTCCTCATACCCGATTTTTTCCTCGCCGCTATCCATGACCATCCGGTCGTCCGCGCGGTAGAGCTCCGACTGTTCCGCCCAGCCCATCTGATAATCATCGCGTCCGATGATTTCCGCCGGCGAGGAAAATCCCGCGTCTGTTACGAACGGCCGGTTGCAGCCCAGAAACACGGAATCGAGGTCCTTCCAGAATACCCGGACGGGAATGGTATCGAGAATCGTTTCCAGCATCCGGCGGGATTCCCGCAGAGCGTCCTCGGCCTGTTTGCGGTCGGTGATGTCGCGGGCGGCCGCAAAGATCCGGTCTCCGCGCAGGATATATTTCCATTCCAGCCACCGGTAATCGCCTGCTTTGGCACGGAACCGGTTGGTCAGTGTTCCCACGCCTTTTTGCCGGTCGATACCCCGAAAGGTTTCCAAAGCCGCCGCCTTATCCTCGGGATGGATGAATTCGATAAAATCCTTTCCCTCCATCTCGCTCGGCGGATACCCCAGGATCGCTTCCCATTGCGGATTGAGTTTTTGGAAAATCGCATAGCGGTCGCCGATGCAAAGCAGATCCAACGGAGAGTCGAAGAACGGGGTCAGGTCCTCCGGCAGGGTGCCTTTCCGTTTGCCGGAGGGGATCACGCGCGCCGGCAGCTTTTTACGGACTGGGGAGGACCGTTTCCGAGGGGGGGATTTGCGGTTCTTCATGGAGACCTCCGCAAAGGCAGGGAAACAAAATGCCGGTCATCAAGGAGAAAATGTAAATTCGCCTTCGAAGTTTCCGGAAAAAGGAATGCGAATCCATAATAGCATGAATCCCGGGGGCTGCTTGGGAGCGGACGAGGGATCAAGTGGCGGGGGATTTTTCGGCGGTCAGGGAGAGGAACACGTCTTCCAGGGTCGGCTCGGCCGGTTCCACCAAGCGGATGGCAATTCCCTCCCGCTCGAGGCAGCCGAGCAGATCCGCTTCCGGCATCCCGGCGGGCGTGATGGCGCGCAGATGGTCGCCGGACAATCCGACCCGCAGGATCCCGGGGCAGGCGCCGAGCGCGGCCAGGGCGGGCAGGAGGGGTTCGGCGAACACATCCCAGGCGCGCCCCGGGAACGCATCGCGTTTGAGCGCGGCCGGCGAATCCAATGCCAGCAAGTGTCCGTCGCTCATGATGCCGACCTGGCTGCAATATTCGGCTTCGTCCATGTAATGGGTGGTGACCAGCGCCGTCGTGCCGCGCTCCACCAGGCGGTAGATCAGGTCCCAGAATGCGCGGCGCGCGGTGGGGTCCACTCCCGAAGTGGGTTCGTCCAGGAAAAAAAGTTTCGGGTTGTGGACGATTGCGGTGGCGAGGGCCAGCCGCTGGCGCCATCCGGTCGAGAGCCCTCCCACCAGCGCGCGCCGGAACGGTTCCAGTCCGACGAGATCCAGCATCTCGCGGATTCTCCCGCGGTCGCCGACCCCGTAGACCCCCGCGTAGAATTGCAGGTTCTCTTCCACGGTCAGGTCGGAATACAGCGCGAATTTCTGGCTGACGTAACCGACCCGCTCACGGATCTGCTCGGGTGACTTCCGGATGTCGAACCCGAGGACTTCGGCTACGCCGGACGTCGGCTGGAGCAGCCCCAGCAGCATGCGGATGGTTGTGGTTTTGCCCGACCCGTTGGGTCCGAGGAATCCCACCACCTCGCCCGGGGGGATCGTGAAGGTCACGCCGTCCACGGCGGTGAACTCCCCGAACTTCTTGGTCAGGGCGCTGGTGCGGACAACCGGGTTCACCGTTTCGCCTCCAGGAGCGAGATGAACACGTCTTCCAGGCCGGCCTGGATCGGGCGGACCCGGTCGAGGATGATCCGCTTCTCCGCGGCGGTCTCCCGGATCCGGCCGCTGACCGCGTCGCGCATGCCTTCGCGCGTGCGCAGGTGCAGCCGGTCGCCGAACATCTGGGCGTCCTCCACATCCGGATCGGAGCGCACGGCATCCCGCAGCGGCATGAGCGGCCGGCCGATCACCTCGAGGATCCGGTCCGCGAGCATTTCCTGCAGGCGGCGGGGCGGGCCTTCGACCACCAGGCGGCCGGATTGCATGAAGCCGACCCGGTTGCACCGGCCGGCTTCGTCCATGTAAGGGGTGCTCACCAGCACCGAGAGGGACCCTTCGGCCAGCAGGCGGATGATCAACTGCCAGAAGGATTGCCGCGTGGCCGGATCCACGCCGGTGGTGGGCTCATCGAGCAGAAGCACCCGCGGACGGTGGACCAGCGCGGCCGCCAGCCCGAGTTTCTGTTTCATCCCTCCGGAGAGCGCTCCGGCGCGGCGCCCGGCGAATTCCCACAAGCCGACAAAATCGAGGATCTCCCTGCTGCGCGGCAGCCAGTCTGCGCCGGCCAGGGACCTTACTTCGGCGAAGAACCGGAGGTTTTCCAGGACGGTCAGCTCTTCGTACAGCGAGAATCGCTGCGGCAGGTATCCGATCTGCGCCCGCGCATCCTCGACCTGCCGCGGCACTTCAAAACCGGAGACGGAGATCCGGCCGGATGTGGGCGCCAACGCGCCGCACAGCAGGCGCATGGCGGTGGTTTTTCCGGCGCCGTCCGGGCCGACCAGGCCGTAGATTTCCCCTTCCTGCACATGCAGGGTCAGGGAGTCGACGGCGCGGGTTTCCCCGAACGACTTCACCAACCGGTCGACGTCAATCGCGTTTTTACCCGACGAATTTTCTACTTCCATCTTTGAGTTCCTCCACGAAGGACACGAAGAAAGATCAGAAGAACACGAAGAAAAATTTTTTAAAACCTTAGTGTCCTTCAGGTGTTGCTTCGTGCCCCTTCGTGGAAATCATTCGAACACGACGTCGGCGGGCATGCCGGGCTTCAATCCGGATTCCCCGCTGCGCACGGTGATCTCCACGGCGAAGACCGTCGAGCGGCGGCCTTCTTCGGTCTGGACGTTGCGCGGGGTGAACTGCGCGCGGTCCGCGATCCGTGTGACCGAGCCGGAGAAGGTCTGGCCGGGGAATGAATCGACGGTGATGGAAACGGTCTGCCCCAGCCGGATTTCCCCGTAGCGGTCCTCCGGTATATAGACGGTGATGGTCAACCGGTCGAGCTGCCCGATCACCAGGGCGGTGGAGCCGGCGACGGCAATCTCGCCCGGCTGGATGTTGCGTTCGATCACCGTTCCGGCGGAGGGCGCGAACACGGTCAGCTTGCCGATCTGGGCGTCGATCGCGTCGAGTTGGGCTTGGGCCTGGCCGACGGCTTTTTCCGCCTGGGCTGCTCCGGCTTCCGCCTGCCGCACGGCCGCCGCAGCCAGCTTGACCGGATACGAATCCTCGCCGGTGTGCAGGCGCGCCAGCCGGTCGAGGGCGGCGTGATAGCGATCCTGCGCCGCGCGGACCCGGGCCCGCGCCTTCAGCAATTCCTTTCCTTCATCGCTTGTCAACAAATCGTTAATGGCTTTCTGGGCATCGTCCAGTTCCGACTTGGCGGCGTCGAACGTCGCCTGGGCCGCATCCTTCAAATCGGCATCGCCGTTTGCTTTCGCCTGGTTCAACGCATCCTGGGCCGTGAGGTAAGCCGCCCGCGCCTGCGCCAGGCGCTTCTCGGCGGCGAGGATTCCCGCGTATGCCGGATCCGAGAGGAGCGCATCCAATTTCGCCGTCTCCCCGTCGAGCGCCTTTTGGGCGGCATCCACCTCCGCCTCCATCGCGGCGATCTGCTCTTGCTTGGTGAAATACCAGATCGGCTGGTCGAAATCCGAGGGCTGGGTCGACCGGAGTTCGGCGGAGAGGGCGGGGGATTCCGCCAGGCGGGCGGTCTCCAGCACCTGCTGGTATTGCGTGCGCGCCGTTTCCAGCGCGGCGCCCGCGGTTTCCAATCCGGATTGGGCCGAGGCCAGGCCGGCTTCCGCCGATTTCCGCTGGGCCTGCAGGAGTGTGTCATCCAATTTGAAGAGCGGCTGGCCTTCGGAGACGGAATCACCCTGCCTGACGAGGACCTCCGTCACCCGCCCGGATATTTCCGGGGAGATGACCACTTCCACCGCCTCGACGGTTCCGGAAGCGGCGATGGCGCCGTTGGCTTGAGAACCGGTCCGCGCGATCAAATACCAGGCGAGGGCGGCTCCGGCCAAAACGAGGATGACGATGACCGGCAGAATGCGACGAAGCTTCTCTTTCATGGTTTCACCTCTTTGCTTTTTTCTGGCCTTCCGGCCCCAGGTTAATCCAGGCGTTTGCGGAACCTCAGCGCGGCGATTCCCATGATCAGCACGCCGAAAACGGCGAGCGCGATGATTTCCTGGGAGAGAGAATTCGACGCCGACGCCTTTAAGCATCAGCGAACGGATGATGATGAGGTAATACCGGAGCGGGGTCAGGTAGGAGAGCACCTGCAAGACCGGCGGCATCGCTTCCAGCGGAAAAAAGAATCCGGAAAGGAAAAGGCTGGGAAGCAAGGTCATCCAGACGGTGAGCATGGCTTCCTGCTGGGTGTTGGCGATCGTGGAGGCGAGCATCCCGATCCCGAGACTTGAAAGCAGGAAGAGGCCCGAGAGCAGGGCGATTAGGACAAGGTCGCCGCGGACCGGCACGCCGAACCACCAATGGCCGAGGGCGATCACCTCGAAGGTGTTGAGGAAGGAAAGGAGGACATACGGGAGAACTTTGCCGATGATCAATTCCAAAGGGCGGATCGGGGTGACGATCAACTGTTCGATCGTGCCGCGTTCCCTTTCGCGGACGATGGCCGAGGCGGTGAGGATCGATGTCAGCGCCTGCAAAATCATCCCGATCACGCCCGGGATCATGAAATACGCGCTGATCAGGTCCGGGTTGTACCAGACCTGGGTGAGCACTTCCAGCGGCGCTTGGACCGCCGCGGTGGCGCCGCGCCGCGCCATGCTTTCGGCGAGGATGGTGGTGGCGTAGGATTGCCCGATCAGCTGAGCGGCGGAGAGGGCGGTGGAGGCCGCCGACGGATCCGAGCCGTCGAGGATGAAGGAAATCTGGGCTTTCCCGCCGCCGGTGATCTTTTCCCCATAGCCGGGCGGGATGATTACAGCGGCGCGCGCTTTCCCGCCGTCGATCATCGTCCGGAGTTCCTCCTCCGATTCGACTTCGGCCGTCACGCGGAAATAATCCGCCGCCCGGTAGGCATCCAGCAGGGCGCGCGCCTGCGGGCTGCGGTCCTGGTCGAGGACGATCAGGGGTACGTTGCGCACGTCGTTGGTGGCGGAATACCCGAGCAGGAACATCTGCATGATCGGGATCACGATGACCAGGACCAGCGTGCGCGGATCCCGGCGGATCTGGAGGAATTCCTTGCGGATGAGGGCCAGCAATCTCGAGAAAGACATGGTCACTCCGTGGCCGCCGGGGAGGGGGCGATCACCCCGTGCAGGGAGATATGACAAGGAAGTATATATTAATTCTTGCGTCTCTGCGACTTCGCACCGTTACGTTAATGGAGAAAAAACCTCAACGCAACGGTGCAAGGGGCGAAGACGCAAGGGAAACAGAAAAACAATTTGTATTTCTTGCGTCTCTGCGTCTTGGCGCCTTGCGTTAATGCGTTAAAAACCTCAACGCAAAGACGCAAGGGCGCAAAGACGCAAGGAAAACCAAGAAAACAGATTTGTATTGCTTGCGTCTTTGCGTCTCTGGCGCCGTTTGCGTAAATGTGGAAAAAACCTCAACGCAAGGACGCAACGACGCAAAGACGCAAGGAAAACCAACAAAACAATTTGTATTGCTTGCGTCTTTGCCTTGGCGCCTTGCGATAATCAACGGAAATTACTTCGTATCGAACTTCCAATATCCTGACGGTTCCGGAGGCAAACACCTCCCGGAGCGATCCATCCTGGGAGGTTCCACAGAGAGGTTGATCGGTTGTGCAAATGACCCAATCCACCTGATGATCGGCGAGGATCCTCATCCGGGTATTCCGATCCGCAGAACCAAAAAACGTTTCCACATCCCCCAGCGCCCGGGCGGCGTCGGGAGTTTCCATGCTGTGGCCGTACACCACGCGGACTCCGGCCATCCCGGGCAGCCAGGCGCTGTTTTCCGGCGTCGCCAGCACAACCGATCCCCGCGCGTTGGCGTCGAGCCAATCGACGGCCGCCGCCGTATCCGGGCTCAGGAAGATCAGCGGGTTATAGCTCCGGGCATTGAACCAGACGGCCGAGAGAAAAACCAGATTGGCGGCAAACAATGGGGATGGCGGCGTAGACCGCGTACCGGAGCCGAAGCGCGGGACGGAACAGCAGGCTTTCCAATTTCGGCGCGGCCAGGGCGGCCAGCGGAATCCACATCCCGAGCAGTAACCGCCGCTGGAGCGGGAAGGGCGCATACAACAGGATGAGATTGCACGCGAGCCACAAAGCGGATAGGAGCATCCCGCTTGGGATGGCTTCGATCTTCCGGCGCGCCGGCGTTCGATCCAACAACCAGCGGATGAACGAGACCGCCGCGATCAGCCCGGGCAGGCCCATCGCCAGGGCGATATCCCAGACCGGCGGGGTGGGGGTCTGATTTTGCGAGAACCACATGCCGAATTTGGGCAGCGTTTGGGTGACCCAGAAATCGTATGCCACCCAGGGGAGGAATCCGAAGCCGGCGGCCGCGAGGTGCTGGACGGCCCCCTCGGGAAACCGGCCTTGCGCAAACCGAGTCCAGAGCATCCAGACTGCGAGCGCCAATCCGATGGGTAAAAAACCAAACGGCTGGATTGCCGCAAGCAACATTCCAAGGAAAAATGCGGTTGCCAGAGAGAGGGCATGGGGCCGGGATGCGGGCAGGGCGATCCGGATGGCCAACAGCAGGATCAGCCCGGCGGCGAGCGGAAAATGCGCGCTGGTGAGCAGCCCGAGGAAGGGAATGTACTCGGCCACCCACAGGTCGGCTGTGAACGTACCGAACAGCACCGCCAGAAAACCGAACCCCGAGCCGAGGATGACGATGATCCAGGCGATCCGGCGGCTTTGGGGGGAAAGGCCGATCCGGCCGAAGAATTCCCAGGCGGCGGTCAGAAAGAACGCCCCGCCCAGGATGCGCGCCGTGTGCCACATTGCGATCAGAGGAAGCCTCAACAGGCGGGCGAAGTTCCCCAGGAGGAGATAGTAGGAAAAAAGCAGAGCGCCCGGACCCGGATCCTCGGTGAAGGCCAGCGTATAAAGAATTTGCCCGTCGAAACCCTGCCGCATTTTTGCCAGATACGAAGCGGCATCGTACGGATTAAAAAGAAAACCGGTGAAGCGGTACCCGCCCGAATAAGCATACGCCAGGGCGTAGGGAATCAGGGTCAGAAGTGCGATGGCGAGCGATAAACCAATGACGGGCAGACGCGAACGCATGCGGCGGATTCCTTCCCGGGCGCGGCTCAACCCCGGCGCGCCATTCTCCACTGCCGGCGGAGCGCCTCACGGCCAAGCGAGGCCAATTCCTGCGGCCGGAACGACATGCGAAACAGCTCCCGGTAGGATTCGTCGCCGGTCAGCATGCCCCAGATTGTCCGCGCCAGTATTTTTTTCTCGGGCGGACGGCGTTCATCCACGCGCAGGCTGTACATAAAGGCGGCGGCCAGGCGCGGATTCTTCATGATGGCGTTGCTGATGCCAAAGAGAATTTCCCCGTAACGGTTGTCGTCGGCAATCCGGCGGGCGACGGGGGCATAACCGGACTCAAACGAGGCCGCGTCGATACCGTTCCGGAAGGCCGTATCCATCGCGCTTTGGGATGTGAGAAATGCGGAAAAAATCCCGTCCTTGTACAACCGGGCCACCGCGGCATCGCCCACCGCGACCCACCGCTCGCCGAACAACCGCGGGGCGGCATGCAGCGGAACCTTCGGCCCGCAGCCGCAGCAGGATGCCGGCGGCGATGGAAGGTATTTCGAAATCGGTTCCTGCTGCGCCTGAAAGAATTCCCGGACGGGATCCGGACCCATGCCGTGGCCCAGCAGGGATACATTCAAATATCGGTTCTTGGGAACCAGCGCCCCAAACATCAGGCCTTTGGGTTCCCCGAAAAAGGCCGCGACGGTGTGGGGCGGCCATCCGGCCGGTTTGCGGATCTCATCCTGCGCCATGACTTCCGTTTCCGGAGTGGTGTACTCGAAAAACGGATCCATGACCGGATTGTTGTTCACCCCGGCCGCCAGGACGAGGAAATCGGCGGCGTAATCACCTGTTTCCGTCCGGACCACCGGAGTGCCGTTCCATTCCACCGAACGCACCGTCTCGGGAATATAAGTAGCGCCGCGCGCCCGGGCTTCGGCAAGCAGGAACGCATCAAAACTCGCGATCGGTTCCCCGCGATGAGTCCGCGGCCCGCATCCGCGGTATACACTCAGGATGGTCCTTCCCGGCCGGGGCTGGGTCAGCCGAATCACCTGGCCCAGGATGTGAACCCGGTATTCTTCGATGGTTTCCTGGATGACCGGCGGGGGAAGGCGGATGCCGATGGATTCGATCGCCTGCAACGCATTCGCGGAGACAATCCCCGCGCAGCCCTTGCAACCGATGATTCCGCTTTCTTCGCGACTGAACCGCGGGTCGTATATCCGGACGTCGATCCGGATGGAAGCTTCCCGGGCGTGATTCAGCAGGTGGATGGCGGCGAAACATCCCGCCGGCCCTCCTCCGATGATGCATACCCGGCTGTTCTCCTGCAACTTCATATCCGCGCCTCCAAGGCGATGATAGCATCCTCCCCCCGAAAACGGAACCCCGGATCAGGTTACAGGCTCCTTCGACGGCGGGGACTCAGCAGGCGGAATGCGTTCCCGCCGGGGCGCTCAGCTCGAGGATGGGCATTTCTCCGGAGGGGGAATGGATCGGAGAAGTAAAGACCCAGGTCCGGCATGTCCGGCGGCCGTTCAGGGAATAGATTCCCCCGTATCCTTCCCAGGTTCCCCCGGCCCGCCAGGAAGAACGGATCGCCTCCCGGAGCGCGGACGGATTCGGATCCCCAGAGCCGGCCCGCAGGAGCGGCTGCAGGCAGAGAGCGGAAGCGTCAAAACCCAGTTCGGAAAGAGGCGGCGGATCCGCCCCGTAGAGCCGCCGGTATTTTTCCGAGAATTGCTCTTCACGGAAAATATCTTCGGATGGATATGCCGCCGGAGAATAGATGAGGGGGATGGAATAGGATTTGACCGTTGCCGGTATCCGGTCTTCCGCCTCGCTTTCCGCGTAGAAAAAAGAACCCTCAAACCCGGCCCGTTCAAGGTCCGCAAGCAGCGGGGGAATCGATTGGGGCGAACCGGAATAGTAGATCAACTGCGGGGCGGCAGTAGTAAAGGAAAGGAGCCAGGCGGAGGAATCCTGCTCCGGGGACAGTTGAAAATGCACAACATGGAGGGCGAGAGTTTCGGCGCGCTGCAGGAAACCGTCCGCGATGGCCCGGGAATGGGCCGCGGATTCCGAGAGCACAAATATTTCTGTAAAGCCGGAGGCCGCCGCCCACTCGGCGTCCGCGGCGCCGTGGACGCGGTCATCGGGGGAAAGCCAGAGGGTTCCAGGGAGCGGATCATCGCCCGGGATCGGGGTGGTCTCGGCCGGGAAGACGGCCGGAATTCCCGCCGTGCGGAGCGGCTGAACGGCCGAGTATATGCCGTCGGTGTGGGTGTGCATGACCGCGCAGATAACCTCCGCCTGGGAGGCGATCCGCAAGACGGTGGCGGAAAAATCCTGAGCGGTGCCGCGGGTGTCGTACGCGGTCAGTTCCACCCGCCAACCGGCGTTTTCCAGGGCGGTCCGGTATTCCTCGAGCGCCAGACCGGCGCCGTTCCGAATCCCGTTTCCGAACAAAGCATGGGACCCGGTTAATTCCGTCAGGGTGACCAAGCGCACCTTCCGGGCGGAATATCCGCATCCGGAAAGAATCCCCGCCCCCAGCAGGAGCAGGGCAAGCGCGACTGCGGATTTCAACGCGGAGGTTCCTGATTGATCCGGTCCAATTCGGCGAGGAGTGTTTCGTCGGAGGGGATGTCCGGAGCGGAGGTGCCGTCATGCTGGTATCGGATCCGCCCTTCCCGGTCGATCAGAATGATGGATGGAAGCCGCCCCTTGCCGTAGATATCCACCTTTTGTCGGAAAAGGGAGGCGACGTAATTATCGGTGTCGGCAAATCCCGGGAACGGAAGCCCTTCGCGTTCCCAATGTTCGACGATCTGTTCCGGGCGATCGGGGTCGATAATGAGTATGACGGCGCGCCGTGCTTCAAAAGCATCCATGTCCCGGCGCAGCTGGGCGAGATGGCGGCGGCAAAAGGGGCAGGCCAGGCCGCGGTTTAATACCAGCACGACGTTGGTGCGCCCGCGAAAAGTGGAGAGGGTGACCGGATAGCCGTGCGAATCCACAAGTTGAAAATCCGGCGCGCGGGGGAATGATTCCGACACGAAGAGGGCCTCCCGGGAAGATTAGTGCACTCAGATTATAAATGTTATTGGCGGATACCGTTTCCGCCGGACCGGCGGACGCCCGGATCCGGGTTCACTCGGGCTTGAATCGCTAAATTCACCATAATATATTATTTCAGGAAATGGAGTTTTTAACCGCTTTTTACGGAACCCCTTTATAGTTTTCCCTTACGATGAACCCAACGCTGGAATTCGAGAGCTGCCTTTTCGAAGCGGGCGACAGGTTTTTCCCCGCCGCGTGGGCAGCCAAGGGAATTTCGTGTACAATTCCTCAGGACTTCAAAAACCCTACGCTCATCAAGGAGCCATCATGGTAAAACGTCATCCACTGCTTCTGATCGGCCTGATGCTGGTGTTCTTCTCTTTGGCCTGCCAGTCGGTCCCGTTCCTGGCGCACCCGACGCCCACGCCGACCACCACGCCGACTCCGACCAATACCCCCACTCCCACCAAAACCAATACGCCGACCGGGGTGCCGGGGATCACCATGCCGGTGACGGTCAAGGGCGTGCAGATAAAATTCACCAGCCTGCGCGAGGAATCGGAAATTATATTAAACGGCACACGCTATACGCCCAAAAGCTCTTCGGACACGTTCATCGTAGCGAGAGCCGACGTTCTCACCAGCGGCACATCGTTCAACGACGTGTCGGATTGGAGTGTGTCCTTGAACTCGGGCATCGAATGGGCGTTCGTACAATCGTTCGGGGGTGCGAGTTCCATCACGTCCGTTGAGTGGACATTTGTCGTTAGCAAGAACGCCTCCGTATACCAGATCCATCTGCCCGGCGGCGTGGACGTCGACCTGACAAGCCTGTTGT
This sequence comes from uncultured Chloroflexia bacterium, assembly GCA_963724345.1. Taxonomy (GTDB): domain Bacteria; phylum Chloroflexota; class Anaerolineae; order Anaerolineales; family RBG-16-64-43; genus JAFGKK01. The sequence goes on from CAVRUI010000003.1 coordinate 757,241, forward strand.
AGTGACCTTCACGGAATAGCCATTAACGGAAGCACGCCGCATAGGAATGCATGCGGCGTGCTTTTTTATCGGAAGCGGGCGGTTACGCGGCGCTTTTCGCAGCCTGTTCCGCGCGGCGGCAGATGGCGCGGGTCAATCCGGAGAAGATTGTCGCGTGAAACGGCTTCAGGAAAATCCAGTAGAGGATTCCCAAAAACCCTTTGGGCAGGTAATAGGCGGTCAGCAGCAGGCGGGTCTTCCCGACCCCGAGCGGGACGGCCAGGAATTCCAGCCAGCCCAGGCCGAATATCCGCATCTCCGCCCGCAAACGCAGGAGCCTGCCATCCTCGACTTTTTCCACACGCCAGAAATCCACCACATCGCCCGGTCGCACGTCCTGCGGATGCCTGCGCCCGCGCTTCATGCCCACGCCTCCGGCCAGCCGGTCGAGCCAGGCGCGGAATCTCCAGATCCAATCCATATAGAACCAGCCCTTCTCGCCGCCCAGGGAGGAAAACACGTGGAACACGTCCATCGGGGAGGCGGCGGTCAGGCGCTGGCGGTGCTCGAGGATCAACCCGTCCTGGAATTCCAATTCGTCCGGCATGCGGTCGCCCTGGCTGCTGGCCAGGGAATCCGCCCAGGTCGTCTCCACCTCCCCCTGTTCCATCCGGTCGATCGCGCGGCGGATGAATTCACGGTAGTGAATCAGCGGCAGGCGGCCGAAGATTCCTTCCGCGGTATGGGAGTCCACGACCGCCGGATGATACAGGCCTTCGATGCGGGTCCGGGCAAGGTCATCCGGGATCGGCGTCACCCAATGCACCCATTGCGAGGAAAGCCACGGGAGATCCCAGGGCAGGGGGATCATCAACCGCCGTGATCCGCGTTCCAGAGCATAGGCGTTCATCATCTGGAAGACGGTCGTCACCTCCGGGCCGCCGATCTCGATGATTTTTCCGCGGGCGGTGGGAGTGCATACCGCCAGAATGAGGTAGGCCAGAAGGTCGCGGATGGCGATCGGCTGGATCGGGGTGGTCAGCCATTTGGGGCAGAAGAACACCGGGGACCGTTCGGCGAGGCAGCGGACGATTTCGAACAACACGCTGCCGCTGCCGACCACTGCGCCGGACCGGAATTCGGTCAGCGGGATGCCGGACCGGCGGAGAATGTCGGCGCAGCGGCGCTGCGAGGCGAGCAGGCCGGAGCGGTCGAATTTTTCCTCGCCCAATCCGCCGAGGAAAACCAAGTGCTGCAGTCCGGCCGCCCGGGCCGCCGCCGCGAAGTGCTCCGCCGCGATGAGGTTCCGTTCGAGAAAGGCGGGTCCGCCGCGCTGGGAATGGAGGAGGTAGAACGCGGTCTCGACATCCCGCATGGCCTCTTCCAGCGGACCGGATTTCACCACGTCGCCGGCGGCGATTTCGACCTGGCCGATCCACGGCCGGCCGGCCAGCCGGTCCTTCTCGCGGACGAGTACCCGCACCCGGTAACCGGCTTCCAGCAGGCGCGGGGCGAGACGGCCGCCGATGTAACCGGTCACACCGGTCACGAGAATCCGCGGGGAGACTTCTTCGGACATCGGTGAGTCGTTAGAAAATGGCATCGGTCACCCGGAACGGGCCGCCTTGCCTCTCGAAAGCCGGATTCCCTTCCGCCGGATTTCCCAATCGAAAACTCATCGCCGCCCCACGGCGTCGCTGGCGGCATCCAACCGCGCCATCTCGTCGCCGCTGAGCTTCCATTCCAGCGCGGCGATTACGTCTTCCGCCTGGCGTTTGTTCTTCACCCCCGGGATGGGGATCGTCCCCTTGCCGATCACCCAGTTCAACGCCACCTGCACCAGGGAACGCCCGCCGTGCGCCTGGGCGATTTCCCGCATGAGCCCCAGGAGCGGCGGAAGCCGGGAGAGGAACTCTTTCGAGTACCGGTTCCCGCGAAAATCCCGGGGCGGGTTTTCCGGCGTGTAGCGGCCGGAAAGCATGCCCATCGCCATCGGGCTGTAGGCGATGACGGATATTCCGAGTTCGCGGCACAGCGCGAGCAAGCCGGATTTTTCCGGATCCCGGTTCAGCAGGCTGAACGAGACTTGATTGGATGCCAGCGTCAGCCCCAGCCCCTTCAGCACGGCGGCGCACTCCCGGGTCCGTTCCGGGCTGTAGTTGGATACGCCCGCCGCGCGGATCTTCCCGGCGCAGACGGCATCCGCCAGCGCCTGCATCATTTTTTTATCCGACATCAGGGAAATCGGCTGGTGGATTTGATACAGATCCGCCGTTTCGACCTGCAGCCGGCGCAGGCTGCCGCGCAAGGCGCGCTGCAGGCTTCCTTTCGTGAGGCGGAAGGGGAAGGGGAAAAATTTTGTGGCGAGGAATGCCGGGCGGCCGTCGGCTTTCAGCATCCGGCCGAGCATGCTTTCCGACTGGCCGAGCCCGTACACTTCGGCGGTATCGAAGAAGTTGATCCCCGCCTGCATGCAGTACTCGAATGCCTGGCGGATGTCGGTTTCATCGTATCCGCGTCCGTAGCCCCAGAACATCTTATCCCCCCAGGCCCAGGTGCCGATGCCCAGCGGTGGGATTTTCAGGCCGGTCGTTCCGAGCGGGATCCGAGAGAAATTCATATGCGAGTTTTCCTTTGCCGCAACTTTCCCCTATTATAAGACCATCCTCCGATGGTACACTCGAAAAGGGAGGGATGATGTGAATCCGGGAAAGGTTACATTCCTCAGTTCCGGTGAAACCACGCCGACCGGCGGTTTGATTTTCCGCAAACTCGCCGGATCCTTTCCGCGCGGATTCCGGATTGCCGTCCTGGAGACTCCCGCCGGTTTCGAACTTAACTCAGACAAGGTGGCCGGGCGCATAGCCGATGCCATCGCGCTCCGGGCCGGGGATTTATCCCCGCGGATCGACGTGATCCCGGCGCGGCGGAAGGGTGTCCCGTTCGGCACGGATGCTCCGGAAATTCTCCAGCCGATCGCGGCCGCGAACTGGCTGTACATGGGCGCCGGCAGCCCGACCTATGCGGTCCGGCAGTTGCGTGACAGCCTGGCGTGGAAAATGGTGCTGGCGGCCTGGCAGCAGGGAGCGGATATGATCCTGGCCAGCGCGGCGGCGTTGGCGGCGGGCGCGTTCACCCTGCCGGTATACGAGATCTTCAAAGCCGGAGAGGACCCGCATTGGAAACCGGGGCTGGATCTGCTCGGGCCGTTAGGCTGGAAGCTGGCGGTGATCTCGCATTGGAACAACACCGAAGGCGGCGGGGAAATCGACACGCGCCGGTGTTTCATCGGCCTCGAGAGGTTTACCGCTCTTGCGCGAACGCTGCCGGCCGGGACGACGATCCTCGGATTGGACGAACACACGGCGGCCGTTCTGGATTGGGAAACGGGGAAAGGCATGGTCGAGGGGAGGGGGACGATCACGATCATCCGGGATGGGCGCGAAAAGGTTTATCCGGCGGGCGCGGGATTCCCGCTTGAGGAGTTGGGCGGGTACCGCATCCCTTCCGAGCCGTTTGGAGTGGAACAGGCGGTTTGGGAAAATGTCCGCGCCCGGCGGGCGGATGCTGAATCCGATCCCGTTCCGCCGCCGGAAGCGGTGAAGCTGTTGCAGGACCGCGAGCAGGCCCGCCGGGGCGGGGATTACGCCAAGGCCGACCTGCCTGCGGATGGAAATCGAACGGATGGGATGGAAGGTGATGGACACGCCGGGCGGCGGAATCCTGCGGCCGCTGCGGAAAGGTTGACGCTCCTCGTCCGGGTGGCTATAATCACCCGGCCGAGTACGGCGAAAGCATGCGGGTGTAGCCAAGTGGTAAGGCACTTGCTTCCCAAGCAAGCATTCGCGGGTCCGAATCCCGTCACCCGCTCCAAGATGAATCAGACTGGAGGAAAGACTCCAGTCTGATTGCTTTAACGCCGTGGATGAGAATTCCCGTCCCGTTATCCGTAATTTCAAAATCGAGGTAAAAAACCGGATAAGCAATAAGACGAGCGGAAATGGAATGCCGTTTCGATGTCCGTATTTGGATAACGGGATCACACGCTTAAGGTTGAATAAGACTGGAAAAAGAAATCCATGTACAGAGCTCTTGAGCTTCACAATGTTGAGCGATCGGCATATTGGGCGATGGTCTATTTTTCCTTAAAAAAACAGACTATTTCACCATTCGAATAAATCGTAATGGATCTGACAGCTATTCTCAAAATAGACGATTTAGATCATATTAGTACCGTAAGCTAAATTGTCTGTGGAAGGTTGTTACAGAACAGTAACAAATTATTCAAAATAGAATAATCCTCCTTGCCTGCATAATCAGTATAATGGATATGCAGATGAGCACGGGGGAGTAAAAAACCACCAAGATCCAAAAACCCCCGAAAACTTAAAAAGAACAATAGAAGGCAGGGGATATGCAGACTCGACTGATTCGATCTCGGAGAAGCCTCGCAAACTGGATCGCCGCCGCGGCCGCCATCGTTGTTCCTTTATACCTCGTTCTTTTCATGCAGCATGGTGTGACGAAAGCGCAGTCCGAGGATCCCACGGCGACCGGGACGTGGACCGAGACTCAAACGGAGACGCAGACTGAAACGGCGACGTATCCCGGGACACCGACCGGTTCGCCGACCGATACGTTAACTCTGATATCCACATCCACCGAAACGGATATCTTTACTCCGACTCTTACTCAATCCCGAACGCCGACACACACGCGGACCCGCACCGTTACCCTGACCCGCACCATAACCCTTACTACAACCGTAACCAATACGCCGCCCGCGTCGATTGTCGTACTTAACAATTCTGACAGCGGCCCTGGATCCTTGCGCCAGGCGATCAGGGATATCGCCTCCGGCGGGACGATCACGTTCAACTCCTCGCTCTCCGGTCAGACTATCACGCTTGCTTCCACTTTGAATAATACAAAAAGTATGACGATCGATGGTTCCGGTTTGAGTTCGCGGGTGGCCATTAGCGGGAATAATTCAGTGTCCATTCTCCAAATGAATATCTCGACCACCTTGCATCTCAAGTCGCTGATCTTGAAAAACGGGATGAGTGAAACGGGATCCGGAAGCGCCATCCACATGGAGGATGGTTGCCAAGTATATATCGATGACGTTTCGTTTATCGGCAATAGTGCAAATTACGCGGGAGTCATTTACTCCTATGCCACCTCTTTTGCAACCATTTCGATTGAGAATAGTACGTTTGCCTCAAATTCATCGGAAACCAACGGGGGGGTACTCACGGGAAGTTTTAGCGCGGTAACAATCCGGAATTGCAGCTTTGCGGAAAACAGCGCCCCAAGCGGCGGCGGAGTCCTGTTCTTCTGGGGTAACGGCACTTTTTTAGTGGAGAATAATACCTTCCAAAATAATCATGCCGATAATGGGATGGGTGGAGGCATATCGATAAACCTAGAGAATGACATGGATGTCACAATCCGCGGCAACCTGTTCCTCGACAATTCCGCCAATTGGGGCGGAGCAATATTCCTTAGTACCCCTTCCGGATCTATCGCTCATAACTTTGCCAATATTGAGAATAATTCCTTTAAAGGCAATCGGGCCAGCTATCAGGGAGGAGCGATTGCGATAGGCGGGAAGGCGATCTTAAGGAATAACTCACTTTCCGAAAACCAAACGAATAATGCCGACGCAGGTGGAGGCATTATGTTCATGGGGGGCGCCTCCGCTTTCCTGTACAATAATATTATCGCAAATTCCATGATGGGCGGGGATTGTCGGTATGAGGGATCGGTTTCCATATCCGGCGGCCATAATCTGGTCGAAGACGGTTCGTCCATTTGCCGACCTTCCATCACGGGCGATCCTCTTCTCGGATCGCTGGCCGATAACGGCGGCCCTACTCGGACGATGATGTTGCTGGATGGTTCACCGGCGATCGAAGCCGGCGATGATGCCAACTGCCCGAATACGGACCAGCGCGGCATCCTCCGACCGCAGGGATCGAAACTGCGATATCGGCGCGGTGGAAATGGCGGGGATGATCGAGTCGACAACCACGCCTACCGACACCCAGACGCCGACGGAAACTCCAACGGCCACCACCACGGATACCAAAACCCCGACCCCGACCGAAACGCCGAGCCCGACCGATACCCCGACGCCGTCGGTCCACCGACACGCCGACCAACACAAGCACGAAGACCTGGACGAGAACCCCGACGCGCACAAGCACGAACACGCGGACGGCTACTTCAACGGGGACGGAAACCAACACACCGTCGATCACCGCAACCCCGTCGGAAACGAGTACGGGAACGCCGCCGACCGGGACGGAGACGCCCACGCCGTCGGATACCTACACGCCGACCATTACAAGGACGCGCACCATAACCCGGACACCAACCATCACGCCTACTCCTTCTCGAACTCGGACCATTACTTCCACTCTCACCCCAACGATCACGAGCACGCCGGTCACGCCCACCCTCACCCGCACACCCATCACACCCACGTTAACGCGGACGTGGACTTCGACAAACACAAAAACACCGAGCACCCCAACCGGATACGAATCTCCGACCGAGACGTTGACGCAAGAGCCCGTCACACCGATCCCCCCTGATCCCGGATCTTGTCCGGCGATACCCTCTCCGGGCGTGCCTCCGGTGTCCGGCGGACGCGGATATTTCCCGGGCTCGATCCATGTGTACTATTTCAATGACATCGGGCGGACAGATTATCTCCTGGACAATCCGATCAATTGGGGGACGTTGACCGGTCCTGCCGTTTCCAACTGGTATCTGTCGGCCGTTGATTTCAACTGGGGTGGACAACCGCCGACGGCGGGCGTGAACGGCGTCTTCTGGAGTGCCTGCTTCCAGGGGTATTTGCAGGTTCCTGCGGCGGGTTCTTATACGTTCTATCTGGACAACCTGGACGATGGGGGCGTCCTGTATGTGGGGGATTTGGAAACCCCGGTACTCTCCTCATGGCTTGTACAAGGTCCCCACTCCTATCAGGCAAACGTTATGCTTACCGAGGGTATTATGCCTATCCGGCTGCTTTACGCCCAGGGGCCGGGGAACCAATCCTCGGTGACTCTAGCCTGGAGTTCGGCGGGTTTTGAAAAAGAGGTCATCCGGGGCGCGACGGCCAAGTACGCCACGTTCACTCCGACGACGACCGTAACGCATACGGAGACAAGCACGCCGACCGACACCCCGACGATTACCGAAACAGTCATCCTTACGGATACGCCGACTTCTGGCATGTTGCCGGACTTGATTATTGAATCTGTCCATGTCGGCCCGAAGGATGGGAGTGGAGGATGCCGGATGGCCGGATACGTCGCTGGTCTTAAGGTGGTTGTAAGGAATATCGGCGCCTCCGCCGCAGGACCCTTCATCGTCGATGTAAGCGGGACGCAGATCGAGGTCGACGGCTTGGCGGTGGGTGAGTCCACGACCTTATGGTTCCAACGATCCGGCAGTTTGATCATCACGGTCGATGTATACAACTCGGTGGTTGAGACCAACGAGAGCAACAATACGCGCGAGTACTTTGCCCCAACAACCACTCTTCCGCCGCTCTGCACAAACACCCCGACCGTCACATCGGAGACCCCGGAGATTTCTCCGACTTTTACCAACACATGGACGCCCACGAAAACGAATACTCCAAGCCCGACCGCGACGACGTATTTCGGAAGCGTGGTGGTGACCGTGCTCGATACAAGCGGGAATCCGGAAATCGGGATCAATATCCAGGCCTACGACGGGGATACATTTACCGGGTACGGCGGGAAGACCGACAGCAATGGACAGGTGGTACTGACGCTTCCGGCGGGCAGCTACCGGTTCCGGACGGCGAAAAACGGGACGACCTTCTGGAGCGGGCCGGCAAACCACTGCACGGTGCCGGGCTGCACAACGGCTTCAATCACAACGACGCTGCCGGAAACGCCCACGCCGACGCCCACCGCGACAGAGACCGAGACCGAGACGCCGACACCCACCGCGACCAACACCCACACACCGACCGACACTCCGACTCCGACGGAAACCGATACGCCGACCGTCACGAACACCAACACGCCGACCGACACCCCAACTCCGACGGAAACCGACACTGCCGACCGTCACGAACACCAATACGCCGACCGACACCCCGACACCGACGGAAACCGATACACCCACCAAAACTCCGACCTGGACCCCCACGGTAACGTACACGCCGTCCAATACTCCAACGCAAACCCGGACTCGGACCGTGACCCGCACTCCGACGAAGACCCGGACGGCAACCCGGACACCGACGAAGACCCGGACACCCACCAAAACCAGAACCGGAACCCTCCCGACCAAAACGAGGACGCCAAGGCCGTCCAACACGCGGACGCCGACCATCACCCGCACGCAAACCGCCACCCCCACGCGGACAAGAACAAACACCCGCACGCCCGTAACCCCGTCGTGGACACCAAACACCACACCTTCCACCCGGACACCGACCCCCACGCCCGTCACGCGGACACCGACTATTACGCCCACCACGACATTCCCAACCGTCACCCGGACACCAACTTATACACGCACCCCGACGTAAATGGGGACGGAAGGAATAACATTCTTATCTGTGAGGATACGGATGGACGCGTAATAAAAAAAAGAAGACCAGCGCTTTTCCCCCATCACTGAATGCCATAACGATCGGGTGCCAATTCACAGGCACCCGATCGCTGTTCGGCAAGCGTTTATCCCGAAGTACCAATACTCGGAATATGGATTTCGAAGAAATATCAGGGGTTAGGCGGGTTCACTTCGCGCAGCGGGAACCTGCGGCGGATTCCCCAGCAGGAGGATCAATCCCCCCGCCACGTTGCCGGCCAATGCGATCGCATACAACCAATAGGCTCCGACCGCGTCGAAGATGATCCCGCTGATGGGATAGACGATCAGGAACACCAGGTTGCGCACGACGACGGTATACAGCGCTACAGCGCTCGTTTGCTGTTCGTGAGGCGTGTGTTCCTGCACGTACGCCACCACGCCGACCGTGATCATGCTGAAGGAGATCCCGATCAGCGCGCGGACCGCAATCAGCGCCGGGATGGTCGGCGAAAGCAGGATCGAGCCGCGCAGCACTCCGTCGAGGATCATCCCGGCGATCAGGACGCGGCGCGCGCCGAACCGGCGCGTCAACGAATCCGCCCAGAACATTCCGGGCAGTTCGACGAGGGCCGAAAGCATCGCCGAAAAACCGATCATCGACTCGCCCGCGCCCAACTGCTTGATGAAGAGCGGCTCGAACTGCCGGACGCCCGCGACGGCGATCCACGACATCATCACCGCCAGGAACAGCGCCGGGACCAGCCGGTACCGGCCGGAGGAGGATGGTTTGGTTGTCATGCCCGCGCCTGCCCTCGCTTCGCGGGGGTGTTCTTGGCGGGCATCCAGGGATTTTTGCTCCGAGGAGGCGGATCCTGTCTGAGTTCCGTTTGGATCCCCGCCAAAAACACGCGGGGATGACGATACGGCCGTCGAACTCTGCGGGGATATTCTGCGGTTTGTACGAAACAGGAAAAGCACCGAGAGCGCCGCCAGCATGAAGACCGCGAATCCCACGAAGCCGGTTTGGATCGTCGTGCGCTGGATCCACCACCCCGAAATCAGCACCATGATCGACCAGCCCAGCGAACCCCACACCCGCACGCTCCCAAACCCCGATCCGGTCCCGCGCGTCGCGCGCAGCGCCAGCGAGGCGGCCGCCGGCTCACTGGCGGAGGCGAACAGGGAATTCACCACGATGGCGAGCACCATCGGCAGGAACGCCGTCTGGCGCGAGAGGATCAGCATGGTGACGACGTTCATCAGAATCGCGAATTGCAGAATGCGATGGGGCGCGGAGGCCCGGTCGTTCCAGCGGCTCCATTGCGGCGCGGCGAGGATCGCGACCGCGAACCCGACCGAGGAAAGCAGCCCGATCTGCAATCCGTTCAATCCCTGGTCGCGATAGAAAATCGGCAGGTACGGCTGGAGGAAGGAACCCCCGGCGAACCATAGGAAGAAAAAAAGCCGGATGATCGAGGCCGGCCGGCGGAGGATGGCGGGAAGGCGGTTCACAGTGGGCGGGATTATATCAACCACGGATTACACTGATTCGAAATCGATTACACGGATTATCTCATTAATCTATAATCCGATATCGTGAATAGAAATCCATTTCACGGATTCCGTGTAATCCAGGTTATCCGTGCAATCCGTGATTCCCCCCTTGACACTAGAACAAATGTTCTGCATACTGTGGGCATGGAAAATGAACGCGCGCTGGACGTTTCGCAGCAGGCGCCGGCCGGGCTGGCCGCGCTGTACGGGCCGGATTCGGTCCCGCTGGCGCTCGCGCTGACCGCGCAGATCGCGCTGCGGCGGCCGGTGTGGGTAATAGACGGCGGCAACCGATTCGACGCGCTGTGGCTGGCGGAGTACATCGCCCGCGGCGGGCAGGCGCCCGAGCCGGTTCTGGCATCGCATCAACATCTCGCGCGCGTTCACCTGCCACCAGATGGCCGAGCGCGTTCTTTCTCTGCCCGCGGAGGCCGCGCCGCTGGTGATCCTGCACCTTCTGGATACGTTCTACGACGAGAACGTGCCGATCACCGAGGCGCGCCGGCTGCTCAACGCGCTCTGGCCGGTGTTGCGCCGCCGCAGCCGCAACGTCCCGGTCGCGCTCACCGTGCACCCGCCGCGCTCCGAACGCGTCGCGGACCGGGAAAGCTTCTACGCCGGAATCCTGCGCCGGGCCGACCGGCGCGTGGGGCCGGAGCAGGACGGGCCGGCCGACGCTCCGCCTCTGCGGCTTTTTCCCGTGGCGGACTTGGAGGGGCGGACCGCCGGTCCGCCCCTGCCTTCACCGGCCAAGAAAAAGGGCGGCGTCGGCGGGGCCGTACAGGCGGGCGAAGATCCGCTCCCGCGGCCGCGGGGGAGATGGGAGCGGGGGAATTAGGTCAGGAGGTGAACCATGGGACGGACCCTGGTATCCATCACGCAGCAGTTGGCGCAGGCCGAGGAGCGCCTCGGCCGCTACCGCCGGGCGCTCGCCCGCGCCGACCAGAAAATCTTCGACGAGTTGTTCGCCCTGGCGCGCCGCCGGCTGGCCGCCTCCTCGATGGCCGCCGATCCGCTGCCGATGCAGATCATCCTGCTGGGGATGCTGATCGGCACCGCCTCGGCCGTGGCCAGCCTTGCGGCGCGCGTGGAGGCGCTCGAACATGAACGCCCGCTCCCTCCCCGCCTGGATCCTTGACCTCTACCCGGCCCCCGAAGGCATGGTCCTGTGGCTGAAGACGGAAGGCGGCCGCGCGCTGCGCGCGGTCGACGAATTGCCGATGAGCTTCTTCATCGCCGCGGAGCCTTCCGCCCTGCGCGCCGTGTGGAAGGAAATCTCCGGGTGGAAGAAGGGACTCCGCCTGGCGCGCGAGCGCCGCTTCGAGATCCACCGCGGCGAGGAGATCGACCTCTTGGCCGTCACCGCGCCGGGGCCGCTCCCGTACCGGGCCGCGGTGCGCGAGGCGCTCGCGCGCTGGCCGGACCTTTCCTTCTACAACGCCGACCTCGACCCGGCGCTGGTCTACGCGGTCGAGCGCAACGTGTTCCCGCTGGCGCAGTGCCGCGTCACCCTGGAAGGCGCGCGGGTGCGGGCGATCGCCACCGACCAGACCCGCTGGGACCTCGCGGCCTCCCCGCCGCCGTTCCGCGTGCTCACCCTGCGGCTGGACGGGCGAGCTGCGCGATCCGTCGCACGGATACCGCGCGCCGCTTGAGATCGCCGCGCCGGAGATACCCGCCCAAACGCGCGCGTGGGATGCCCCGCGCGAGCTGGTCGAGGCGGTCCGCGATTCGATCCTCGCATACGATCCCGATATCCTGCTCACCGCCTGGGGCGATTCGTTCCTGCTGCCCGAGCTGCTGCAGCTCGCGCGCAAGCTGGGGATCGACCTGCCGCTCAACCGCGACGCGCGCCGCAGCGTGCTGCGCAAGGGCGAGCGCTCCTACTTCTCCTACGGGCGCATCGTCCACCGCCCCTCGTCGGTGTGGCTCTTCGGCCGGCTGCACATCGACCGGCAGACCGCCTTTCTGGCCGACGAGTACGGACTCGACGGACTGGTGGAACTCGCGCGCACCACGCTCCAGCCGCTGCAGCAGGTGGCGCGCACCTCCTCCGGCACCGGGATCAGCGCGATGCAGACGGCCGAAGCCTACCGGCGCGGATGGCTGATCCCTTACCGCAAGCGCCAGCCGGAGGATTTCAAAACCGCGCTCGAGCTGGTGCGCGGCGACAAGGGCGGGCTGACCTTCCAGCCCGAGCCGGGGCTCTACGAACACGTGCTCGAACTGGACTTCGCCTCGATGTACCCGAGCCTGATGGTGAAGTTCAACCTCTCGGCCGAGACGGTCGGGCGGACGTGCCCGAAGTGCCGCTCCTCATCCCCTCGCCTCACCCCCACCCCCAACCCCTCCCCCTCTCCTGCGATCACCGCAGGAGAGGGGGAGGGGCAAGGGGAGGAGGTGAGGCGAGGGGATGAGGGGGCGCCGACGATCATTCCCGAGATCGGCTACCCGGTGTGCCAGTGCCGCAAGGGGATCGTCCCGCTCACGCTCGCGCCGCTCCTGGAAAAGCGCCTCGCGCTCAAGAAGGCGGCGCGCGCGCTGCCCGACGGGCCGGAGCGCGAAGTGCTGCGCCGCCGGCAGGTGGCGCTCAAGTGGCTGCTGGTGACCTGCTTCGGATACCTCGGCTACAAGAACGCGCGCTTCGGGCGGATCGAGGCGCACGAATCCACGACCGCCTGCGGGCGGGATACGCTCCTGCGCGCCAAGGAGATCGCCGAGGCGCGCGGCTACCTCTTTCTGCACGCGCTCACCGACGCGCTGTGGATCTACAAGGAGGGTTCGACCGACGCCGACCACCAGGCGCTGGTGGAGGAGATCGGGCGCGACACGGGCGTGCGGATCGACATCGAGGGGCTCTACCGCTGGCTGGCGTTTCCGCCCTCGCGCCAGTATGCGGGCAACCCGGTGGCCAACCGCTACTTCGGCGCGTTCGAGGACGGCAAGATCAAGATGCGCGGGATCGAGGCCCGGCGCCACGACACGATCCGCTGGATCCGCGAGGCCCAGGCCGAGATGCTCGAGATCCTGGCCCGCGCGCAGAACGCGGCCGGGTACCGCGCGGGCATGGCGGAGGTGTTTGCGCTCGCGCGCGGGAAACTGGCCGACTTGCAGCGCGGCGCGGTCCCGCCGCGGATGCTCGCCATCCTGCACCGGCTCTCGCAGCCGCCGGAGGAGTACCGCGCCAATTTGCCGGTGGCGCTCGCGGCGCGCGAGCTGGCGGCGAGCGGGGTGCACCTCGCGCCGGGGGAGGCGGTCGAGTTCGTGCTCACGCTCGGGGGCGGGGCGCGGCCCTACGACATCTGGCGCGCCGCCGACCGGGTGGATACCGCCCGCTACCGCGAGCTCTTCCTGCGCATGCTCGAAAGCCTGGCCGTCCCGGCCGGATACGACCGCGCGGGGATCCTCGCCCAGCTCGACGGCATCTGGCAGGATCCGCTTCCGGGTATGGCGGGGGTCAACATCCGCGGGTTGATTTCCGCTTTAAAGGATCAACGTGGTACCCACCAAGAGTTAGGAGTTGCAGTAAAGACGTAGGGGCGATCCACTGGATCGTCCCTGCGGTCGCACCGGTTTTAATACACCAACCCGATCCACAAATCGTTTACGTTCGTTCCCGTCGGGCCGGTGAGGATGAGGTCTTCCAGGGCGGAGAAAAACGGATAGGAGTTGTTGTTCTCGAGGTATTGAATTGGATCCAGTCCCAAACGCCGGGCGCGTTCGATTGTTCGGCCGGTGACGACCGCGCCGGCGGCGTCGGTCGGGCCGTCCACCCCGTCGGTCGCCAGGGTGGCGAGGGCGATATCCGGCTTTCGATCCAGGACGATCGCCGCCGAGAGCGCCGCTTCCAGATTCCGCCCGCCGAGACCGGCACCACGGACAGTCACGGTTGTTTCCCCGCCGGCGATGCAGCAGGCCGGTCCCCGTACGCTCGCATCGATCAGCAAATCGGCAAACCGCTTCCCGGTGTCTCGGGATTCGCCCTGCCAATCATCGGCCAGATACTCCAACCGAAATCCAAGCCGTTCGGCGGCGGCGCACGCCGCTTCACCCGCGGTACGGTTCGAGGCGATGATGCGGTTTTCAATCCGGTCTTCCCGCAAAATGGACTTTGGAATTTCCTTGCTGTATTGATCCAAGCCGTTCAGGATAGTGGGGGGAAGGCTTTCACGCAGGCGGTATTTCTCCAGGACAGCGGATATTTCCTCCGGCGTGTATCTCCGGGAAACCGTCGGACCGGAGGCAATCGTCTCCAGGGAATTTCCGACGACGTCCGATAAAATCAAACTCAGCACGCGCGCGGGATGCGCCAGCCGGGCTAAGCCACCGGCTTTCAGAAGCGAAAGCGGACTGCGCACGCAATTAATCTCCCGGATCGAGGCGCCGGATTTCAACAACAGGCGATTCGCCGATTGAAGATCCTCCAATGGGATTCCCGGCCGGGGCAGTTCCACCAGTGCCGATCCGCCACCCGAAAGCAGGACAAGCACCAGGTCATCCTCGTTGGTTTTTTCCAGCAACCGCGTGATCGCATTCCCCGCCGACAGGCTTCCGGCGGTGGGAACGGGGTGACCGCCGGGAAAAAATCCCACACGGTTTAGCGGATGTGTCGGAAGAACCGGCACGCCGACCACGCCGGCCGTAATCCGATCCCCCAGCATCTCTTCCGCCGCGCGTGACATAGCGACGCCCGCTTTCCCCGCGCCGACCACAAAAATCCGGCCGGAGCAGGTCACATCCTCAAGAGTCAGGGAACGCCGAACGGCCGCGGCGGGATCCGCCGCGCGCAAGGCTGCTTCACGGAGAACTGAGAAAGTAGTCCGGTATTTGGGGAAAGAGGGTTTCATATGAGAGATTCTTCTGCGAGCGGCAAGATTGTATCATCGGAGTATGCAGCTCCGCTGTTTGGATGGATTCGAGCGGTAATTATTGGAGCCCTTCAGAAAATCCTCCCGGAGAGAAGGTGGGAAGAAGTAGAACTCGGGTGCCCGATCCGAATGCTATAATCCCCGCCATCTGCGATGAAAAAAAGAACCGCTCAAGCTCCCGGCAGAGGAATTATCGCCCAACCAGGTGCTCTTCTAAAGTGTCTGCTGGGGGGTATCCTTCTTCTCTGCGCGGCGGTTTACCTCGCCGCGACGGTTTGGCCGTCCATTGGCGCGCAAGGCGCCGATGTTCTGCGCGGGGTGGTTGGGGACGCCGCTGTGGCCTGGCTGGAGGGCGTGGTATTTCAGGCGCAAGATACTCTGCTTAAGGTGGAATTCTCCATGGGCGCCGAACCGGCTGCGCCCTGGGTGGTCGGATCCGCCGCGGCAACACCCCCCTCCAATAAAACCTTCGGGATACCGCCATCCGTTCTGCACACTCCCACGGTAAAAATCGTACCGGAAAAAACAACGACCGCGGCTTCCCCTTCCCCGACCGCCACTCCGATCCGCTGGCCTCCGCTTCCTGTTCCGGCCTTGGGAAGGCTTGAGGGCGAGGGAGAGTGGACTCCGTATTTTTCCAACACTCAGGGGGAGACAGTCGCCTACCGAACCTTCCTGCAGCCCGATCCGGACCGTCCCTATGCGATTGCCGCCATCGTGGCGGCCGACCTGGACAAGATCCGGCTGCGCTATGTCCTCGGATTCGAAGAACCCTTCTTTAAAAATGAAGTGGATGTGGAGCGGACGGGAATTATTCCCAAGGCGGATAAACAGCCTGGGATCCTTCTGGCCGCGTTCAACGGCGGATTTCTGACCCGGCATGGAATTTTTGGAGTGGTGGTCGACGGAAAAATTCTGGTGCCGATGATCGACGGATTGGGAACGCTGGCGATTTATCCGGACGGCCGCGTGCAAATCGGCGTGTGGGGCGGTGATATCACTTCCCTCGAAGGGATTTCGACGATCCGGCAAAACGGTCCCATCGTAATCCGCGGCGGCGAGATAAATCCACAGGCCTTTGAAGATTCATTGGAGTTATGGGGAGCATCCTTGGGCGGGGATATGACGACCTGGCGGTCCGCCGTCGGGGTCAGCGCCGACGGACGGACTTTATATTACGTGGCCGGCTGGAGCCTGAACATGCCCGCCTTGGCGCATGCGCTGAAGACCGCCGGCGCCTATTCCGCCATCCAACTGGATATCAATCATTTCTGGGTCTTGTTCGCGCGGTTTGTCTTCGAGCCGGATGGCCTCAATGCGATTCCTCTGCTGGATGAAATGAAGGAAAACGTCGATCGGTATCTGTATGCCTGCTCCCGCGATTATTTCTATCTCGCATCGAAAACCCCGTAGCTCCGCGGGGGTCCCGGTGACTCCCCGGACTGACTCACGAGGCTCCGGACGCGTCAGTTATTTTCCGGTTTAAACGTCGCATCGCGTTCGGCGGCGTACAGCTGCAAGCCGTTATACAGGTTGTGGAATAAAACGTAAAAGGTCGGCCCCAGCGCCGCCAGCGGATTCAGGTAGGTCAGCGCGATCCAAACTGTAAATGAATTGTTCTTCTGCCCGAGCGCCTGGGAGCCTTCGCGGCGGAAAGTGCGTCCGCCGATCAAGGCGCCCACACCGAAATTCACCACGCAAATTACCAGGGAAATTAATGCGATCCAAAGAAGTTGGCCGACGGAAAATCCGGCGGTGGATTGTAAAAAAGCGGATGCCCTGGAGGTGACGATGAACAGCATCGCAAGCCAGATCGGAAACGAAAGGGCCTTTCCCGGCAGGAGGAATATCTGGACGGCGGGGAGGAATTTCCGCAGGAGAAACGCCAATATGAGCGGGATGAACATGACTTCCAGGACTGGTGGAAGAATTTCGCCGGTGGTGATGTGGACGGTCGCGCCCGCGACCCAGGGCAGGAGGAAGGGCAGGATGAGTGCGATCCCGATGTTGGTCAGGAGGACGCAGGGCAGCACGTAATCGACCCTGCCGCGCAAATAGGAGACGATCACCGGTGTGGCGGTGGCGGTCGGGGCGACCGCCGTGAGGAACCCCACCAGCGCCACAACCGGGTCGATTGGGCGGAGGAGGAGGAAAATTATCAGCGGAATGACCAGATTGGCGAGGAAGATTGCCAGCATGCTGATATGAAAAGATTCGCGTGTGATAGTGATATCGATAAAGGCAAAAAACAGCATCCCCATCAACAGGTACGGAAGCAAACTCGAAGCCGATTCCGCTTCCGGAACCAGCGATCCGGCGACCATGGCGAGGATCAACGCAAGCGTCCGCCCGTAAAGCCGCCAGATTTTCATCAGGGAGGAAGGTTGTGATGCGGGGGCGTTCGTCGGGTTGGTTTTCATCCGGATATTATAGGCTTCTCGGATGGCCGCCGCGCTCCACGCGGCCTGCTTCCGCATCGATGCGCAGATACTCCCCGGAAGAGAATTGATCGAGAGGCAGGCGGTCGATGCAGGGAAGCCCTGCGAGAATGCAGCCCACGGCGGTGATCGGTTCGCATTCCGCATTGAGGATGGCGGCAGGCGCCGTACCGGCTTTCTTCATCCGGTACAGCGTGTAGGAGCCGACCGTGGAACCCTTGCCGGCCGGAAAGACCAATACTTTGCCGGTCACCCGCATCCCTTCCAGGTCGTGGCCCTTTTCCACAACGATCCCGGTCTCGGGATCCACACCGCCGAAAAAAGAAATTCCCATCCGGCTGACCAATGCTTCCCCCTCCGCGGATCCGGGATGGATGCTCCGTCCCTGCAGGATAACCGCACCGGGTGTCATTTTTCCAACGCCTCGTTCACGACCGAATCGAAATCGAGCAGCCGTGTTTTAAATTTGTTCTTCGACGCGGCGTAATAGCACGCCTTGGCGCTGTCGGTCGCCATTGCGTGGAACCGCCCGCGGATCGGGGCGACGACGCAGCAGGTATCCACCGCGAACTTGGCCCCGCTGCGCAGGATGATCTCCGAATATCCCAGGCGGTCCGCTTCGCGCTTGACCGGGCGCGAGGTGGTGATCCAGAATTCCTTCGCCACCCGCTTCCCGCGCAGGAGTTCGGCGATCCGCGCCACCTCCGGCAGGGTCAGGTGCGGGCAGCCGAGCGAGAAGAAATCCGCCTCGCCGGCGGCGGCGCCGGTGAGTGAAGCTTTTGCGGATCGCAGGCCGTCCGCCGTAACGGGGAAGGACTTCGCGCGGCGGCACAAGCCCGGCGGCTTCCGGCGTGACGCCCGGAATATAAAACATCGCCAATCCGCCGTACGTCGCTACGCTGGCGCAGAGTGATTTCAACTGCTCGAGAGTTGGCGCCCCCACGCCGTTTATCCATGGGATGACTTTGCGCCCCGCGGCTTCCAAGCGCTCGCCGATGATTTTCCCGAGCGCGCCGAAATCCGATGTGTCGGAAAGCCGGGCGGAGACCTCGACGGTCACACCCGGCCGGCGGTTCTCGTCCAAATGCATCCCATACTCCGGAGTCCGGCCGGTCAGGGCGGCCGCCAGCGCGCTCGGCCCGCCTTCGCGGTTGGTCCGCGCGCCGATGACCGAATTGGCGTAGCATACCGCGCTGCTTTCCGCCCAGGCGAGAGTATCTCCCGCCGCCGGCAGGTTGCCCGCCAGGTACGGCGTGCAGGTGCAGGTCGGGGTCACGCCCATGCGGGTGAAGGCGTCGATGACGCGCAGCTGCTTCTCGGCGAAATCCGCCGGAATGCCGAGCGCCTGCCAGTTTTCCAAATCCATGCCGGCCGGATTGAGGGTTGTCGGCACGCGCACGGTTCCGCCGCCGTCGGCCATCTCCGTCAGCCAATCGAGCCCGGCCTCGCCGAGGTTGTCGTAACTTACACCCGCAATCTGCACCGAACGCACCGCGAGAGTGCGCTTGGCCTCGTAGATTTTTCCCAACGCGGCCAGGATCTGCATGGCGGTTTGAGCCGCATGACCATGATTGCCGGCGAGCAGGGATTGTTCTTCGGGGGTGAGGATCATATCTGGAGGACCTCTGCTCCGACCACATCTCCTCATCCCCATACCCCGTGCCCTAGTAGGGGCGACCCGGTCGGGTCGCCCCTACAGAACGGGGGATGGGGGTGAGGATGGAGGTTTCTTTTACACTCCAAACTTCTTCAAATCCACATCCGGAAACGGCGTTTTTTCGAATTTCTTGCCTTTGGTTTCCAACGGTTTGGTGAGATCGTACCCGACCCGGCAGGTATTGTGTGTCACCGGTTCGCTGCTCGGGTCGAGCGAAGAACCGGGCGCGCGCGCAAGGATCACCAGGTCTTCATCGCCCTGGAAGCGGGTGGCCATCGCCCATTCGACCGCCCGCGGATCGTAAATGTCGATGTCGGGGTCGACGACGAACACATGCTTGCACGAACGGTGCCCCGCGAAGGCGGCCGCGATAGCCTTCTTCCCGTCGTCCTCGTGATGTTTTTCGATCTGGACGATGGCGTGCAGCCAGGAGCACCCGCCCGGATTGACGTGCACGTCGAGGCACTTCACCACGCGGTCCACTTCGCGAAAGATGGTCGGTTCGCGCGGCATCCCCATCAGCAGTTTGTGCTCGAGCGCGCCGGGCAGCAGGGCCTGCCAGATGGCATCGCGCCGGTGCGTGACCGCCTTCAACTCGAACACCGGCTCGTCGCGGACAATATCCTGCGTTTCGGTCAGGTCGACAAACGGGCCTTCCGCGTGCCGGCGGCCGTAATGAACGGTTCCCTCCAGCACGAATTCCGCTTCGGCCGGGACGAGGATATCGACCGTCCTGGCCGGCGCGACGGCGAAGGGTTCGAGCGCGTTGGCGATCGTCAATTCGTCAAATCCAAGGTCGACCGAGGTGGCCGCCGCGGCGAGGATGTTCGGCGGCAGCCCGACGCACACCGCCACATCGAGGGATTTCCGGTCCTTCAGGAAGGCAGTCGAAGTGGCGACCCGGAACAACGCGGATCGCCATTTCGGTTTTCGAAAACTGCATCGCCCGGTGAAAATCGGCGTTCTGCCCGTGCGCCGGATGCTTGGCCAGGAAGACGCCCGAGCTGATGTAGTTGCCGCCGTCGCCTTCGCAATGAAAGAGGATGGGCAGAGAATCGAGATCCGGCTTGAGGTCGACGACCTCCTGGCAGGGCGGGGTGCCCCCGTTCCAGGCCGCCGGACGCGAAGGATTCGCGATCGCGTTGGTCATTGTGGCGATGATCTGCGGCGGCAGGATCCGGAGGTATTCCGCGAACGATCCCTTGCCGCAGAATAGGTTACCGATCACCCGGAATTCGGATTCTTTAACCTTCTCGAAAAGCACCGGACGCGGTTCGAGTTTCTTAAGGATGCCGGCCATCTCGTATGCCTTCGAAACCGGCTCGCGGACGACGGCCAGTTTTCCGCTGCGCTCAAGATCGGCAATGTAGTCTCTCAGCGACATGGATTAACCTTCGGGGGAGTGTTCCGCGGCGGAGGGATCCAACCCGTGCCAGCGCGGATAAAATTCGTTTTCGATTCCCATCCGCGCGAGCGCCCGGCCGACCGAAGCATTCACGATATCCGCGACGGTTTGGGGATTCCCGTAGAAGACCGGGACGGGCGGGAAAATGACCGCGCCGGCCCCGGCGGCTTCCTGCATCAGCCGAAGGTGGCCTGCGTGCAGCGGGGATTCACGAACCAGGAGGATGAGCGGGCGGCCTTCCTTCAGGCACACATCCGCCGACCGGGAAATCAGGTCCGATGTAAATGAATTGGCGACGGCGGAAAGCGTTTTGATCGAGCAGGGTGCGACGATCATGCTGTCGACGGGGAAGGAACCCGATGCGATTGGCGCGTGGATTTCATCAGGTGAATATACGGTCGACGCGATCTTTTCCACATCGGAAATCGATCGCCCGGTTTCCTGCACGATGATCCGGCGGGCGGCGGTGCTGATGATGAGATGGGTTTCAATCGAAAGCGATCGCAGAATCTCGAGCGCCCGAATGCCGTATATGGCGCCGGAAGCGCCGGTGATTGCGACGATGATGCGGCGGTTCATGGGATGATTGTAACGTCACTATTGTCAGTTGTCACGGTGAATCCGGCGGTACCGCGGAGTGGTATACAAAGAATCACCGGGACATCCAAGATCGTCATGCCCGCGCGTACCTAGCGGGCATCCACTCCTGAAAACCCTGGATTCCCGCTAAGAACACCCCCGTTACGCGAGGGCAGGCGCGGGAATGACGAGCAAACCAAGGCAAGGTTTCACCCAAGAAAACCATCTTCCGCTTTCTGGAAACCCTTTGGACACAACGCCCTTTCTGGGCAAAAAGTCTCCAATAAAATAGCCCGCGATAGCGGGCTTCGTGTACAAGCGCCGCCCTTTAGGGCGGCATGAGGTATATATATTTCAAAATCCCCCTTTACGGGAAGCCTAAAATGAAGGAATATATCCTTTACCGGGAGGCCCCATGCCCATCATTGCTTATTGCGGTCTCAATTGTTCCGAATGCCCGGTTTTCATCGCCACCAAGACCGGCGACCGGGCGCTGCAGGAAAAGACCGCCCGGGAGTGGTCGGCGCAGTTCGCCGCATTTACCGGCCGCAACGATTTACGGGCGGAGGAAATGGTATGCGACGGTTGCAGAGCTGCAGACGATAGGGTTTTTCTCGGTTGCCGGGTGTGCCCCATGCGGACGTGCGCCCGGGAGCAGAAATTCATCACCTGCGCCGAGTGCGGCCGATTCGAAAGCTGCGAGCAGCTCAACGGTTTCTTCACGCAGGCCGCGGACGCCAAGGGGCGATTGATGGAATTACGGAGGAAAGAATAGACAGGATTTACAGGATTATTAAACCTGATTGACAGGATTTCAAGAATTTATTGAAAAAAGTAAATCCTGAGAAAATCATGAATATCCTGTCTATTCCTTTCTAATCTCATCATATCAAGTTGTGAATTTATCATTTGAACCCATCACCGAAGCCGATATTCCCGAACTGACCCGGGTCATGACCCGGGCGTTCGATGATGATACGCGGAAGCATCTGGGAAAAGAGAAGGGGGGACCCGACGGATACGACAACGGGGATTTCTTCCGCAAGTGGCTGTTCGGTCAATCCGTGACCGAAGGCTTCAAGGTGATGGCGGACGGGGCTGTCGTCGGCGGGTTCATCATCTGGATTCTCCCGGCGGGCCATAATATCCTCGGCACGATATTTATCGATCCGGATTTCCAGGACCGCGGTGTGGGAACCGAGGCATGGAAGTTCATCGAGGGCAGATATCCCCAGACTTTGAGCTGGCGGCTGACGACGCCGAAATTCGCCAAGAAGAATCATTTCTTTTATGAAAAAAAGTGCGGGTTTACGCGAGTTCCCGGGGGACCGGCCGATGAATATCAATATCGGAAGGTGATGACACCGCGAAAACAATGACCACTGATTTCACGGATTCAGAAAACGATTTCACGGATTTTTGGAAATATCCGTGAAATCCGATGAAAGTATCCGCGCAATCCGTGATCGTGCTACTCTTCCTTGCGTTCGATGTTGAGCAGTTTCCCGAGTACTTTCGCGCCGGCGACGCCGTGCCCGTGCGGGTGGTTGTTGAAGTAAACGTACGTTTCCGCGGTATCCTTTTCCACCTCGCGGATCTTCGGCAGCCAACCCTCAAGTTCCTCCGCCGTGTAGAGATAGTCGTACCGCTCCGCCGGATCCTCATGCTCGTACCAATGCGCCGCGTTCCGGCCGTGGAAACGGATGTATCCGACCGGGGAGGTGGCGACCGCGTCGGGCGGCATCAACCCGCGCAGCTGCGGTTCATCGACGCAACAATACCCCATCGATAATCCCCGCAGCAATTCGAGGGTTTCCGGGCGGGCCCAGGCCCCGTGCCGGAATTCCGCCACCAGGGGAAGCTCCTTCAATTCGGCGCGCATGCGTTTAAGATATTCCTTGTTTTCCGGAATTGGATGGAAGGAATTCGGAAATTGGGCGAGCACGCACCCGAGCTTTCCCGCCTCGGCCAGCGGACGGACGGAGGAGGCGAACGCGGAAAATTCCGGAGCTTCCCTTTCATGGGTCAGCCCGCGGAAAGCCTTGACTGTAAATAAAAAATCGTCCGGGGTTTTCCGCAGCCAGGCGTCGATGTTGCGCGTGGAAGGAAGCCGGTAGAACGTGACGTTCAATTCGACGGTGGAGAATTGGGTCGCGTAGAAGGCAAGCCAATCCTTCTCGGGCATTTTTTCCGGATAAACCGGCCCGACCCAATCCTTATAGGAAAAACCGGATGTGCCGATGCGGATCATTTTTTCCTAATCTACACCCTAAGGGTGCCGTTCGACACCCTTAGGGTTCAGTTTCCAGAAAGTCTACGCCTTTTTAGATGACACGTGGAGGGTGATTCCTCTGATCACCGCGATTATCAGCAGTAAGAGAGTGTTTCGCCTAGGGGACCAAGACCGCCGCACCGTCCAATTTGGATTCCTTAAGAAGCCTGAGAACGTCGTTCGCTTCCTTCAAGCCGAAGGCTTGGGCGGTAACGCGGATGGGGATCCTGGCCGCCAGATCCAGAAACTCCACCGCATCGATCCTTGTAGCGTTGGCGACGCTTCGGATGGTTCGTTCGCCGTAAAGCTGTGAATAGGGAAACGCGGGGATATCCGACATCGAAATGGCGTTGATCGCAAGCGTGCCGCCGGGACGCAGCCGTTCCAGGGCGGCGGAAACCAGGGAGCCGGACGGCGCGAAGATAACGGCGCGGTCCAGGGCCGCGGGCGGCGTATCCGATGCGGCGCCCGTCCATTCCGCGCCGAGCAACCGCGCAAGTTCGCGGTGAGCGGCGCTGCGCGTGAATACGAACACCCGGCAGTTCCAATTCCTTGCGACCTGGATGGCCAGATGCGCGCTGGCGCCGAATCCGAAAAGGCCGACGGTTTCCCCCGGTTGCGCATCCGCCTTGCGCAGCGAGCGGTATCCGATGATCCCGGCGCATAAAAGCGGCGCCGCATGCACGTCGTCGAATGCATCCGGTATCCGGAGGGCGAAATCCGCCCGCGCGGTTATGTATTCCGCATATCCGCCGTTTTGGTGGAGCCCCGTGAATTCGGCGTCCGGGCACAGGTTCTCATCGCCGCGCCGGCAAAACGCGCACCGGCCGCAGGCACTGTGCAGCCAGAAAACCCCGGCGCGTTCCCCGACCGACCAGCCGGCGGCATCCGGCCCCAGGGCGGCGACCGTTCCGACAACCTGATGGCCCGGGACGATCGGCAGCCGAGGGGCGGCTAATTCGCCCTCGACTGTATGCAAATCGGTGTGGCAAACCGCGCAGGCGGAGACGCGAATCGCGATCCGGCCGGAGCCCGGTATCGGATCGGGCAACACGGACCATTCAAGCGGAGAAGTATCCGCCGGAGCGGGGGCGCGAAGGAGCTGGACGCGCATGGTTCAGGGAATCCTTATCCTGGCAATGATCAGATGGTCGAAGGAGGTGATAATCTCCAGATCCTCGGCCGTGAGCGGATCGATGCTGTCGGTATCGCGGTACACAAGCCAGAATGTGCGCCCCGGGGCGATCGCCTCGGGATCCTCGGGATAAAGCAGATAAGCTCCGTTCGAGTTCAGGACGGAATACTCGAACCCGAGCGGATTGAAGCCGTTTTCGGGTCCACCCCAATACCAATTGATTCCCCAAAACAACCGCGGATGGACGACATAGACGATGTCCCCCGGGCTGGTGATGGACTTCAGCTGCTTCGCCGCGCCGCGGATATCCCACGGGTAGGTGTACCAGTATTGCTGCGCAAGGGAACCCGCAAACAGGAGAAGGACGATCGACTCCAGAACGGCATACCGGATGACCCAGGCGGGGGTTTTTTGCCTGCCAAGCCAATCGGAGAAGCGGAACACCACCCAGGTGATGATCATACTGAGAAACGGCAGCGTGTAAATAAGCGAGCGGTAATGCCAGATGGGCTTTATGAAAAAGCTGATGACCAGGCAGAAGACGACCGGGACGAGGAGAAAGGCGGCGGCGATCGGCCGGATCGGATCCTCTCCGCCGCGCCACAGGGCATACAGCGCGCCCGGCACGACCAGGATCAGCGCCAGCCAATGCAGCCAGGTCGGGTAGGCGAGAAATCCGATGATGAGATCGGTAATGGTTTCCACCATCTCCTGGAACCCGGGGCGCTGCAGATGCTCCATGGAGAAAAAGAATCCCTTGATCAGCCAAAGGGCATACAACAAGGCGGCGGCCCCCAGTAATACAAGAAACCGGTTAAATACTTTTCGCGTGATTTTCCTCTGAAGCATTCCTACGAGCACGGCGTAGGAGACAAGCGAGATGAGGAGCAGGAATCCGGAGCCGTGGGTGTACAGGAATGCGGCGGTGAATCCGAACAGGCCGAGGCTTGCCCGGGTCCCCGGATGGACGTTTAGGAATTGATAGGCGAAATAAAAACTACCGACGGCCAGGCACATCAGCATGGAATACATCCGCGCTTCCTGAGCGTAAAAAACCCCCATCGGCATCACGACGAAGATCAGGGTGGAGCAGATGGCGAACTCGAAGGAAAACAGCTTCCGGCAGAGGATGAACAACGCCGCCGCGGCCAGCAGCGACCACAGCACGGAGTTTAACCGGGCCCATACCTCGCCGGTCCCGAGCAGGATCCAATAATGCAGCTGGATATAGTAGAGCGGCGGATGCGGATCGAAAATGATCACACTTTGGAGCATATCGCCGAGGGGCAGGTTGCTGTAGACCATCGATTGCAGTTCGTCGTACCAGAACGGGCGGACCGAAAGGCCGATAAGCCGCGCGACCAGGCCGACGATGAAAACGAGGACCAGGAGCAGGGCTTTGTAGTGGAGGCGGACGTAAGATCCGGCGCGTGAAGAGAGGCTCATGAGGGGAATATTTCCGGCGGCACGGAAATCGCCCGCTGGAATTTTATCTTGAAGGCCGGGCCTGCCGCCGTGAAGGCTTCGGCGCCGCTCCCGCGATACGGCCGCAGGGGATTAATCACCCCCGTCGTCATCGGGTGAAGGAACGCCGAGGATATTGAAACCCGCATCCACATACACCACCTCGCCGGTGATCGCCGCGGCGGAATCGGAACACAGAAAAGCGGCGGTGTTCCCGACATCTTCGATCGTGACATGCCGCCGCAGGGGCGCGACCTCGCGGAAATGCGAGCGCATCTGTTTGAATCCGCTCACGCCCGCCGCGGCCAGGGTCCGGATCGGCCCGGCGCTGATCGCATTCACGCGGATCCGCCGCGGCCCCAGATCGTTGGCGAGATAGCGGACGGAAGATTCCAGCGCGGATTTGGCCACGCCCATGACATTGTAATTGGCGGTCACCTTTTCCGATCCGTAATACGTCAGGGTCAGGAGCGCGCCGCCCGGGTTGAGGATCGGAAGCGCCGCGCGGGCGAGGGCGGTGAAGGAATACACGCTGATGTCCATCGCCAGGCGGAAACCCTCGCGGGTGGTATTGTAATACGGCCCGGTGAGTTCCTCTTTGCGCGCAAACCCGATCGAGTGGACGAGGATATCGATCCCGCCGAAGACCTCGCCGGCTTTTTTCATCACGGCCGTGATCTGCACGTCGTCCCCCACGTCGCACGGTTCGACAAACCGCGACCTCAGGGATTCCGCGAGCGGCCGGACGCGTTTTTCAAAAACCGGGCCGGCGTAGGAAAACCCGAGCCGCGCGCCTTCGCGGGCGAACGCCTGGGCGATCCCCCAGGCGATGCTGTGATCGTTGGCCACTCCGAAGATGAGGGCGGTTTTTCCGGATAATGTGCCCATGGTTTTTCCTCCCCGGCTTCCGCAGCCGGTTGAAAAAGCTTCAAGGTTCAATTATTCCATTACGCGGATTTATTTTCAAAAATAATAAAACGCCAATTCCATCCGCGTAATCCGTATCTTCAGCGAAATCCGCGTACTAAAATCTTGTCAAGAAAAAATCCCCCTCAAAAGAGGGGGATTTCGTCAGCCCAGAAGGGATTTCTTCACGTCCAGAACCGCGGTGCTGCTTTTCATCACCATCTCACCGGCGACGCGGATCTTCGGAAGCACGTCGGCCAGGTAGGCGCGGAACAGCGCCTTCTTGTGCGGAAGGACCTGCGGCATCGCGCAGGATCAGCCAGGAGCAGATGATCCAGGCCGCCATGTCGACCAGGTCGCTCGCGTAGAAATCGATCACCGCGCGGTCCTGCCCCTTGAGATGATCGACCGCTTTCTGGAACTGTTCGGTCGATTCCTCCAAGGCGGCCTTCTCGCCGGACAGGTCCGAATCCACCGCCAGGTCCATCCAAACGTGCAGGAGCGGGTCGAGCGAATGGCCGAGGAGTTTGCCGGTGGCGGCGACCACCTGCAGCTGGCTCGTGCCCTCGTAGATGTTGGTCACGCGCTGGTCGCGCATCAGGCGCTCGACCTGGAACTCGCGCATGTATCCGACGCCGCCGTGAATCTGCACCGCCTGGAAGCAAACCCGGTTGCCCATCTCGGTCGAATAATATTTCACGATCGGGGTGAGGGTCTCGGCGAGCGTGGAGGCCGTCTTTAGGCGCTCACGCGCGGCGTCCGGATCCCCAGCGGCGCCCTCGGCGGATGCGCGTTCGTACACCTTCAGCAGGTCCACCCAGCGTCCGGTCTCGGCGAGCAATGCGCGGGTGGCTTCGATCTCGCCGCGCATCCCGATCAGCATCCGCGCGACCGGCTGCAGTTCGCGGATCGGCTTTCCGAATTGAACCCGCTGGCGGGAATATTTATCGGCCTCGCGGTAGGCGGCTTCGGCGATCCCGAGCGCCTGGGCGGCGACGGCAAGCCGGGCGCCGTTCATCAGCGCCATCGAATAGCGCAGCAGGCCGAAGCGCCGCTTGCCGATCAGTTCGGCGGGGGTGTTGGTGTACTGCAGTTCGCAGGTGGGAGAGGCGTGCAGCCCCAGCTTATTCTCGATCCGGCGGATCTTGACCGAAGAATCCCGCTCGACCAGGAACAGGGAAAGCCCGCGGCCGTCGTGCGATCCTTCCTCGCTGCGGGCCAGGACGAGTGATACATCCGCGTTGCCGTTGGTGATGAACCGCTTCACGCCCGTCAGCCGCCAGACTTTCGCGGCCTCGTCGAAAACCGCGCGGGTTTGCACCCCGCCCAGATCCGATCCGGCATCCGCCTCGGTGAGGATCATCGCGCCGGAGACTTCTCCGCGCGCGAATTTCGGCAGGACGCGCTGCTTGGCTTCCTCGCTGCCGTACTCCTCGATCGAGGAGGCGATCTCCTGCAGCCCGAAGATGGTCATCAGGCCGCTTTCCGCGCGCGAGACGATCTCGACCATCATCTGGTAAATGCTTTCCGGCAGGAACAACCCGCCGTACTTACGGGGCAGCATCGAGCCGAACAGCCCGGCCTGGCGCAGGGCGTCGATCGCGTCGCGGGTGGCCTTGGCGTATTCCACCTGACCGTTCGCGAAGTGGACGCCTTCCTCATCGGCTTCAGCCGCGCGCGGCGCAACCCGCGTGGCGCAGATCTCGCCCATCACCTCGAGGATCATGCGGTAATTATCCTTCGCGTCGGCGTAATTGCGCGGCGCGGTGGGATAGTGCCCGGCCTCGGCGTAGCCTTTTTCTTTCAGCTCCAGCACTTCGCGCAGATCCAATTGCTCGAGCCGGAACTGCAGGTCCGGGTTATCCAGGTAAAAATTATCGATCATCGACGGCTCCCTGTCATCCCGCCTTCGCGGGATTACCAATACTTCCATTTGCGGCGGGGAAAAACGCATTCTGGGTCAAGAAAACGAATTGCCCAATCGATCCAGGATTTATTTTTCCTTTTCGCGGAGAGATTGAATGATGAGCGGCAGCACCTCGGCCAGATCGCCGACGATCTTGTAATGCGCGACCTGGAAGATGGGCGCGTTCGGATCGGTGTTGATCGCGATGATTTTCGAGGATTGATCCATGCCGGCGCGGTGTTGGATGGCGCCGGAAATACCCGCGGCGATGTAGAGCCGCGGCCGCACGGTGATGCCCGTCTGGCCGATCTGGTGCTCGGCCGAGATCAGGCCGGCATCCACCGCTGCGCGCGAAGCGCCGACTTCGCCGCCCAGCAGGTTGGCCAGGTCGCGTAGAAGCTGGAAATCCGCGGCCTCGTCCGCGCCGCCGCCGCCCGCGACGATCACGGGCGAATCCTTCAGATGGATGGTGGACGGCTTCACGGAGCGGCTGAGGATCGTGAGCGCCAGATCATCCTTTTCCAGTTCCGGCTTGATCTCCTCGACCGCGCCTTTGCGCGCGGGATCGGCCGCGCGTTTGTGCATCACGCCTTCGCGGACCGTGGCCATCTGCGGCCGAGTGCGCGGGTTGACGATCGTGGCGATCAGGTTCCCGCCGAACGCCGGCCGGATCTGATACAGCAGGCCGGGGTAGGTTTTGTTTTCCTTTTTGTCGGTGTATTCCCCGATCTGCAGGTCGGTGCAATCCGCGGTCAGGCCGCAGCGCAGGGCGCTGGCGATCCGCGGGGCCAGGTCGCGCCCGTTGGAGGTCGCCCCGATCAGGAAGATTTCCGGCTTGCGGCTGCGCGCCAGCCGGAGGATCACCCGCGCGTAGGGCAGCGTGCGGTAGAGCTCGAGTTCGGGATGATCCGCGAGCAGCACGCGGTCCGCGCCGTGCGCGATCACCGTCTGCGCGAGATCCTTCACGCCGCTGCCGCACAGGACGCCCGTCAGCTCGTAGTGCAGCGCATCGGCCAATTCGCGCGCCTTGCCGAGGAGCTCCAGGCTGACGTCGGCGATCTTTCCTTCGTTTTGTTCTATAAAAACCCAGACGCTTTGAGTATCCGCCATGATTTCCTCAACCCACGATGTATTCTTTCACCAGTTCCTCGATCATCGCCGCGATGCCTTCCCGGGTGGGGGCGATATCCTTGCTGGCGGTCGATTCGAGGACGACGAAGTTGACTTTATGGACCTGGGTCGGCGATCCGGCCAGGCCGATTTTCCCCGGCTCGGCGCCGATATCGGCCGCCGTCCAGATGGGGATGATTTGGCTGCGTTCCGTCAGGTGCTTCTGCAAATCCGCTTCGGTTTTAAACTCCGGCCATTTCGCAAGCAGCGCGGGCAGTTCGAGCGTCGTGGCGGCCAGTTTGTATTCGATCCGTTTGCGGGCCGAGGGGGGACGGGGAGTATTGGCCGAAGAGACCACGGTGATCAGGCAGGGCAGGGTGCAGCGGACGATTTCGGTCCCCAGGTCCAGCGTGCGCTGGACGGTGATCTCGCGCCCCTTAAGTTCGAGTATGGATTCGGCGTAGGTGATCTGGGGGATGCCGAGTTTCTCCGCGATCTGCGGCCCGACCTGGGCCGTGTCGCCGTCGATCGCCTGCCGGCCGCAGAACACAAGATCGAACGCGCCGCTCTTTTCCACCGCGCACTGGAGCGCGTAGGATGTGGCGAGCGTGTCGGCGGCGGCGAAGGCGCGGTCCGTCAGGAGAATGACGCGGTCCGCGCCGCGGTACAGGCAATCCCGCAACACATCCGCCGCCTTGGGCGGCCCCATGGTGATCACCGTCACCGTCCCGCCGTGCTTCTCGCGGATTTGAAGCGCCATCTCGAGCGCGTTGAGGTCCTCCGGATTGAAAATCGCCGGAAGCGCGCCGCGATTCATCGTGCCGTCCTTGGTCATCACGTTGCCGGTGATGTTATGGGTATCCGGCACCTGCTTGACCAGGACCACCGACCGGTAAGACTCGGATGTCATCGTTCTTTCCTCCCGTGATCGCCCGGCTTGGACCGGGCGGGGATTTCTTCCTGTAATAACCGTTCGAGCTCTTGGACTGCTTCCGGGTTGGCCCGGAATCTCCAGGGGATGCTTTTCCAGGGGTCCGGCACGGTATATAACCCCACACGCGGCCCGGTCGTCACGCCCTCTTCCGGAAGGGAAAAAGCCCGCTCCAGAAAAAGTTGCGACTTTTTTTCACAAAGATCGTGTCCGTTAAAGCGGCTGTCGATCTGGAATGCCTGACTCAGCATCGCCGGGCCGCCTGCAATCGGCTCCCGGCCGCCGCGCCGGCGCAGCATCACTCCCCGGCCCTCGGCTGGAATGATAGCACGAACAAGGACGGCTGCGGGAAAATCCTCCGCCTCCGTGACCAGGTTCAGCATCCAATGCATTCCGTACGTGAAATACACATAGGCATGGCCGGGCGGTCCGAACATCACGAAGTTGCGCCGGGTCCGTCCGCCGCGGCTGGCATGGCAGCCCAGATCGCGGCGGCCGATGTAGGCTTCGGTTTCGATGATGATCCCCGAGAGTCTCCGCCCGCGTTCGATTTTTACCAGGCGGGCGCCCAGCAGGGCACGCGCGGTTTGCAGTGTGGCTCGCCGGTAAAAGGAACGGGGGATTGGAACGGGGGCGAAGCGGCGAATTCTCATCGGGTGGAGGGTCCTGATGAAGGTTGAAAATCCCGGGATTGGCTTATGGCTTCACGGCAGACGGGCAGCGTAGATTGATGATGGTGGTCCAATTATAAAATGAACGGCCGGCATCCGGGAGACTTGTCGGCCGTGAAAATAATTGCGCAGGATCGGGAAGGAAGAATCAGGCTACCGGGACAGGTTGAAAACGGGGATCGCGCTCGTAGGTCAGGCGCAAACCTTCCGAGAGCGAGTATTTCGGACGATAGCCGAGCAGTTCGCGCGCCAGCGTAAGGTCGGCGCACATCCGCGAGAGGCCGCCTTCCTCGTACGGGGTTTTCAATACTTCGCCCCGCTTCACCAGGCGGATGATCCGCTCCGCGAGTGAATCCACGGAAGTCTCCACTCCGCTGCCGACGTTGATGATTTTCCGGTCCACACCCGGCGCGGTGGCCGCGGCGGCAAGGCATTCGACGGCGTCGTCGATATAGACGTAATCGCGCGTCTGGTGCCCGCCGTTGTGCACTACCAGCGAACCGCCGCCGGAAGCCTGGCGCAGGTAGCGGGCAACGACCGGGGCGTGGGCGGCGGGAAGCGGCTGACCCGGCCCGTAGGCGTTGAACACGCGCAGGATTACCGTTTCGATCTCCCACAACGCGCCGATTGTGCGCACGTAATATTCCGCCGACAATTTCGAAACCGAATACGGGGAGCCCGGATTGGGAACGGCGGTTTCCTTCACCGGCTGATCCTGCTGTTCGCCGTACACCGCGCCGGAGGAAATGAACACCACCCGGCGCACGCCGACGTCGCGCATGGCTTCCATCAGGCTGACCGTGCCGCCGACGTTGGTCGCGTTGTATTCGCGCGGATAGAGGATGGATTCCTGGACCGATACGCGCGCGGCCAAGTGGTAGACGCATTCCACGTCCTGGAGCAGGGTCCAGAGTTTTGGGCGGTCCTGGACGTCGCCGCGGGTGAACAGGACGGCCGGATTAAGACGGGCGGGATCGCCGGTCGAGAGGTCGTCCAAACCGCGGACCTGATGTCCTGCTCTGACGAGCGTATTGGCTAAAGCGGATCCCAGAAAACCGGCCGCACCCGTTACGAGGAAGTTCAATGTGGTCTCCCAGAACAAAAGTGCGGGTTGGAAGGTCTCTTCCCCGCACTCACAGATTTGGATTATAGCACGGGGGTTATGCCCCTTCCTGACGGTTGCCATACGATAAGACGACGGCGGAAACCGCGGCATTCGGCTGTTTTAAACCATTTTTCAAATTCAGGAGTGTTTTATATGGGGCTTCCGCAATCCGGGCAACGCGGGTTCTTGCTTGTTCGAATAGACCTGAATTCTCCTGAAAGGCCATCAAAAGACAACAAATGGTTGTAGGGGGAATCGCCTATATCTAAAATTATTTTCATCGCCGCCAGCGCCTGGAGCGTGCCGACGATCCCCGGAATCGGTCCGAACACGCCCGTATCGGCGGGAGATTCGAATGCCTTGGGATCGGAGGGTTCGGGGAAGATGCAGCGGTAGCATGGTCCGCGGCGCGCATCGAAAACGCCAATCTGTCCTTCAAAACGCTGGGCGCTACCATACACCATCGGTTTGCCCTGGCGGATGCACGCGCGATTGATTGCTTCGCGGGCGGTGAAATTGTCGGATCCGTCCACGATGATCTGGTAGGGGCGCGCAAGGTCGAGAGCGTTTGTTCCGTCGAAGGAGACCCGGTGAAGATCGAGGGTCGTCTCCGGATCGATTTCCGCCAGGCGGCGGCGGGCGCTTTCCACCTTCGGCACCCCCACGCTCTGCATCCCGTGAAGAATCTGGCGGTGCAGGTTGTCAAGGCTGACGGTATCGGGATCCACGATCCCGATCCGCCCGACACCCGAGGCCGCCAGGTGGATGAGTGCCGACGACCCCAGTCCTCCGGCGCCGACCACCAGCACGCTGGCCGCGCGGAGCCGGGCTTGCCCGGCTTCGCCGACCTCCGGCAGGCGCAGGGGACGGGCGAAGCGCAAACGGTCCGCGGGGGAAAGGGTGGGTTTATCGGGGGAGCGATTCGTATCCGGCATAAATGCCCTTCTCACTTCGCGCAGACCCCGGATTATAAAGGAAGGGGGGACCTTGCGACACCCTAAGGGTGGAAGTACCTTGACGCACCCTAAGGGTGCGAAATACCTTACAGCACCCTAAGGGTGTGAGTACGTTTTAAAAGAAATCACCCACGATCAGCGGTCCCAGCAGGCCAAGCTCCGGAGGTTTACTCCTCGGATCGAATTGTCCAATATCGACGCCTGTTTTTATCAGTTCAATAAACCCGGTCGATTCTTGAGGTTCTCGTGAATTCAACGTATGAAATGAGGAAAAAGGCCATTCGCGAAAGTCTTTTACAAATCCGTGGTGTTGGGGGTTCTGATGAATATAACGGATCAAACCATAGAAGTATTTCTCATTCGTAACGCGTTTCCGGCCGAATGGGTGTTGGAACAGACTGCCGGTCCGATGATAGGAGTTGTTGATCGTCTTGGAGTAAGCGTTTAGAAAATTGCTGAAATGTTGGCTGGGCGAAGTTGGGAAATAAGCCTTCGAGGCCGGATCCTTCCCGCTATCCCTGGCAATTTCCTTTTTTTTCTTAATTCGCAGGAAGAGATGAAAATGGTTCCGCAGCAGACAATAGGCGTAGGTGTCCGCAACCGGGGCGACGTGTTCTCCAAAAAGACCCATGAAACGGTAGTAGTTGCTTTCCTCTAGGAAAATATTTTCCCGGTTATTGCCCCGCGAAAAAATATGATACGGGATTCCATATTCAATGGCAGTCGGACTGGTCATATCTCCCCCTTCGAGTGTTTGGATGATTAATCCCATAATGCAACAAAAAGGGATTTTTGACAAGTATTAAATTGGCCCCGACAAGGAAAAAATGGATGGATTGATCTTATAGAACCCTAAGGGTGGAAATACCTTTTTCGCACCCTAAGGGTGGGTGATACCTTTCGAGCACCCTAAGGGTGCAAGTCCCTTGCGAAACCCACCCGGTACTTTTTTTCCGCGAAATATATTGTCGGAAATTCGGTTTTCCTCTATACTTCATCCATGAGCGAAAAAATGAAGTTATCGGCGGAAGTCCGCATTGGAAAGAAAATGGCAGGTTTGGGGTTGACGGTCGCCGTCGCCGAATTTGTCACCGGCGGCCTGATCGGATCCCGTTTGACCGACGTTGCGGGGTCGTCGTTGTACTTCCTCGGAGGCGTGGTCGCCTACTCGAACGATGCAAAGGTCAAACTGCTGGGCGTCGGGCGGGAGACGCTCGCCCGCTACGGCGCCGTCAGCGAGCCGACGGCCCGAGAGATGGCGGAAGGCGTCCGCAAATGCTTCGGCACCGATATCGGCCTGGCGGTCAGCGGCATCGCCGGTCCGGGAGGCGCCACCCGGGAAAAGCCGGTGGGTTTGATGTGGCTGGCGTTGTGCGCCAAAGGCGGCACCCTCTCGCGCTCGATCCGGCTTTCCGGCGACCGGCTGCAGAATAAATCCGGGGCCGCCGAGCAGGTGCTGGCCTTGCTGGAAGAATATCTGAATCCGCTTCTTCCGGACTAACCCGCGCTCCCCTCAAAAGTGATTATGATGTACTTCG
The DNA here is from genome assembly GCA_963724345.1 of uncultured Chloroflexia bacterium. Classification (GTDB taxonomy): domain Bacteria; phylum Chloroflexota; class Anaerolineae; order Anaerolineales; family RBG-16-64-43; genus JAFGKK01. The sequence continues at coordinate 792,301 of CAVRUI010000003.1, forward strand.
CCGCCGTGCTCCGGAACGCAAAAGAGAGGGCGGGCTTCCCGGTCGCCGGATCGATCCGCACATCCAAGGAGATCACCCTATGCCGGTTCGCACATTGATCATGGGCGCCGCGGGGCGCGATTTTCATAATTTCAACGTCTTCTTCCGCAACAACCCCGATTACGAAGTGGTGGCGTTCACCGCCACCCAGATCCCCGATATCGACGACCGCATGTACCCGGCTTCCCTGGCCGGGAAACTGTACCCGAACGGCATCCCGATCTGCCCCGAAAGCGAACTGCTCCAGTGGATCAAGGACCGCCAGGTGGACCAGGTCATCTTCGCCTACAGCGACGTTCCGCATGAGTACGTGATGCACAAAGCCTCGATGGTGCTGGCCGCCGGCCCGGATTTCCGCCTGATGGGGGAAAAATCGACCCAGATAAAATCCACCAAGCCGGTCGTTTCGGTGTGCGCGGTGCGGACCGGCGCCGGAAAAAGCCAGACCACCCGGCGGGTGTCGCTTATCCTGCGCGGGATGGGTTTCCGAGTGGCGGCCATACGCCACCCGATGCCCTACGGGGATCTGGCCAAACAGGCGGTGCAACGGTTCGCGACCTACGCCGATCTCGACAAGCATGAGTGCACCATCGAAGAGAGGGAGGAATACGAACCGCATATCGATAACGGGGTGATTGTGTATGCCGGCGTGGATTACGAAAAAATCCTGCGCCAGGCCGAGCAGGAAGTGGACATTGTCCTGTGGGACGGCGGCAACAACGATTTTTCCTTTTATGTATCCGACCTCAAGATCGTGGTGGCGGATCCGCACCGGCCCGGACACGAATCCCTGTACCATCCCGGGGAAACCAACATCCGCGGCGCGGATGTGGTGGTGGTGAACAAAGTGGATACGGCCGATCCCGCAGGCGGTGGCGAAGGTGATCGAGAACGTGCGCCGGTTGAACCCCGCCGCGATAATTATTCAGGCCGCCTCGCCGCTGATTATTGAAAAACCGGAGTGGATCAAAGGCAAACGCGTATTGGTGATCGAGGACGGCCCGACCCTCACCCATGGCGGGATGGCCTACGGCGCCGGATTTGTCGCCGCCAAGCGCTTCGGAGCGTCCGAGATAGTCGACCCGCGTCCGTTTGCGGTGGGTTCGATAAAAGCCACATTCGAGAAGTATCCCGGGACCGGACCGATCCTGCCGGCGATGGGATACGGTGAAGCGCAGATGCGGGACCTGGAAGCGACGATCGAGAAGGCGGATGTGGATCTGGTGATCGTCGCCACCCCGATCGACCTGACGCGCGTGATCTCGATCCGCAAACCCTTCCAACGCGTGCGCTACGAACTCCAGGAGATCGGGAAACCGACGCTGGAGGATATTCTCAAGGCTAAATTCGGAAACCCGTAGCGGAAGCAGGATTCTTTTTTCGGATGGAGCAGACTCTCCCGCAGAGTAGTCAAGAATTAAATAAAAAACCGGCCGCTGATGCAGGCCGGTTTTTTTATTGATATCCGTTATTTTTTCTTCGGAAACCGGCTGAGCACGGTCGCCGGTTCCTTCACCGCTTCCCCGCCTTCCGAACCGCCCAGTTGCACGAGGATGGTTTTTCCTTCGGCGGTGAAGGCATTCTCAAGGCAGGCCTGCCCGAGCAGAAAGCGTTCGCTGTCGATCGCGCAGGAGGTGACCTTGCCGATGACGGCGCCCTGTTCGTCCGTCACCGCATCGCCCGGGTGCGCCATGCGCACGCCCTTGCGGTTGAACCGGAAGCGCGCCACTTCGCTCTTGCGCGAGCGTTCCTGTTCGAGGAAAGCTTTGCGGCCGATGAACCACGGCTTATGCGGCTTGACGTACGAATCAAATCCGCCTTCGCCCACGCCCAGGTCCTGCGGGCCGGCGAACTCGTGGCCGTAAAGCGGCAGACCGGCTTCGGTGCGCAGGCTGTCGCGCGCGCCCAGGCCGACGGGCTTTAATCCCAACGGCTGCCCCGCTTTCATCAGCGCATTCCACAGATCCGCCGCGCGGTCCGGATGCACGAATAATTCGAAGGCGACCGATTCGCCGGTGTACCCCGTGCGCGCCACAACCAGATCAAAATCCCCAAGCCGTGCGTCGCACAATCCGGTGCGCGCGAGGCGGCTGATCTTTTTCTTCGTTTCCGGATCGGCGCCGAGGGCGAGCAGGATCTCGCGCGATTTCGGCCCCTGCAGCGCGAGGTCGACCCGCCTGTCGGCCCCGCTGGCGCTCTCGCGCAGATTGCGCAGGACCACCCCGTTCCGGCCCGGAGCCTTCGCGCCCGGGCGTTCGCGGTCGATGCAGACCTTTCCTTCGCGGACGGCGTTGACCCACGCCCAATCTTTGTCGTCGTTGGAGGCGTTCACCACGATCAGGTAACTCGCCGCGCTGCGGCGGTAGATCATCAGGTCGTCGATGACCTTGCCGTCGGGAGTGAGGAGATGGGTATAGAGCGATTGCCCCGGTTCGAGCGCGGCGACCTCGTTGGCGCAGATCGAGTCGAGGAAGGCGCAGGCGTCCGGACCGCTCGCGTCCCACACGCCCATGTGGGCCACGTCGAACAGGCCGGCCGCATTCCGCACCGCCAGATGCTCGTCCATCACGCTCGAATACCAGACCGGCATATCCCAGCCGGCGAACGGAACCATCTTGGCGCCGAGTGCCTTGTGGATTTCATGAAGCGGCGTGAGCCGGAGCGGCGGGTCGGCGGGTTCCTTCCAGGAAAAATCGGGGAGCGGCTCGGCCTGCCCGGCCTGAAAGGGCGGGACAAAATACGGGCGGGTGGCATCGGCCGCCGGCGCGGGCGCCTTGGGCATCGCCGCGGCCGCCCCGGCGAGTTCGACGCCCACCGGGCCGGGCATCTTGCGCGCCAGATCGTCGTCGAAGCGGACGTAGCCGTCCGAAAGCGCGCGCAGCCAGGCCAGGGCGCGGGCGGCGCGGGCGGACGGCAGGCTGAGGATGAATCCATCCTTGGAGCGCTGCAACACCGCATCGGTCACGCCGCCGGGCAGCGGCAGCTTGGTCGATTGCGCTTTTCCGCCGGCGAGGGCATACACGTCGTTGGTCGTCGCCCAATAAAGGAAGGCCTGCGCGTGTGCTCCGCGGACCGCGATCCGCGCGCATTTCTTCTTCGGCGCCGGATCGTCGAGATAATAAAAATGCGGGTACCCATGCTCGCCGGCCTTGAAATCGATCCCGGCCTTTTCGGCAAGTTTCCTCACCCGGATCCGGGCGTCTTCCATCGCCTCAAAGTCGATCCGTGCCCGCAGGAGCGCACCTTTTTTCCCGCAGTAGCTGAACGGATGGCAGGCCTGCAGGACCTGGGCGATGGCGTCCGCCAGTTTGTCCATCTCCGGCTCGCGCAAGCCCCGCTGCGTGACCCACGGCGTGCCCATGCGGATCCCGGTCGGTTTGCCGGCCGAGGCATCCCCGGGGATGGTGTTGCGGTTGAGCACGATCCCGGCCAGGTCGAGCACGCGCGCGGCGATGTCGCCCGAGAGGGGCGTGCCGTCCGGCGCGCGGACGCTTTTACAGTCCACGTTCAGGAGGTGGGTGTCGGTTCCGCCGTAGGCGATTTTCAGGCCGCGCGCCGCAAGCGAATCCGAGAGCCGTTTGGCGTTGCGCACGATCTGGTGCTGCAGCGCGCGGAATTTTTCGGTGCGGGCGATCTTGAACATCACCGCCAGCGCGGCGAAGACGTTGACGTGCGGGCCGCCCTGTTCGCCGGGGAAGACGCCGCGGTCGATCTTGCGCGAAAGGACCGGGTCGGTGGTGAGGATGCAGGCGCCGCGCGGGCCGCACAGGGTCTTGTGGGTGGTGAAGGTGATCACGTGCGCGTACCCGAGCGGGGTGGGATAGGCGCCGGCGATCACGAGCCCGGCGACGTGGGCGATGTCGGCCATCAGGTAGGCGCCGACCGAATCGGCGATCTGCCGGAAGCGTTTCCAATCCGCCGCCCAGGGGTAGGAGGTGTAGCCGGCGATGATCATCTTCGGCTTGTTTTCGCGCGCCAGCGCCTCGATCGCGTCGTAATCGATTTTCTCGGTTTTCGGATCGATCGTGTACCGCACGATCTTGTACCAGCGGCCCGAGCGGTTGGCGGGCGAGCCGTGGGTCAGGTGGCCGCCGTGCAGCAGGTCCAGCCCCATCACCGTGTCGCCGGGAGTGACCAGCGCGTCGTACACGGCGGTGTTGGCCGGCGCGCCGGAAAGCGGCTGGACGTTGACGAAGATTTCATCGGCCGGAATCTCGGGCGTGGCAAACGCTTCGGCGCAGCGGCGGCGGGCAAGCGCCTCGATGATGTCGGCATATTCCACGCCCTTGTAGTAGCGCGGATCGGAGTAACGGCGGTAATGGCCGAGGCGCGCGGGGTAGTCGAGGATCTCCTCTTCGGTCATCCAGCGGGTCTCTTCGTCCGGGTACCCTTCGGCATAAATGTTCTGCAGCCGGCTGCCAAGCGCTTCGAGTACCGCCTGCGGGGCCGAGCTTTCCGAAGGGATCAGGATCAGTTTCCGGTATTGCCGCTCGGAATCAAGCCGGATCAACTCCTCGACGGCCGGATCGATTTTGGCAAGGTTGCCGCGCACCAAAAAATCAGCCATGGTTTGCTCCTGTGTATTCGAGGTTCCGGTTGCGGATAAGAGGGGAAGCCGCACAAACAACCGGAGCGATCCGGCTTGGGGACCGTCTGCTCCGGTCCGCAGGCTTCAACCGCCCGCGGTCGGACCGGGTAGTGGGCGAAACAGGGTTCGAACCTGCGACCTCATCTGTGTAAGAGATGCGCTCTAACCAGCTGAGCTATTCGCCCGCCGGGGATATTATACCAATTCTGCTTGTCGGAAGACCGTCATGTGAAAACGGTGCAGGTTTTTCCAGTACACCGAAACACGGAAAAGAGCCGATGACACTGAATGGAAAAAACAATTCCAATTTCTTTCGGTGAAATCAGTTTTTCTTCGGTGTCTCGGTGTACAAATTCCAAGGTAGAATCCGCCCCATGACTGATGAACTGCGTTTCCGCTGGCTGGGAACCGCCGGGCTCGAACTGGAATTCCGCGGCGAGCGGATCCTGATCGACCCCTATCTCTCACGATTCCCGTTTTGGAATGCCGCCCTTGGGAGACCCAAACCGAAGCGGGATCTCATTCTGCGGCATCTCTCGCCGGCGCGGGCGGTTCTGGTCTCCCACTCCCATTTCGATCATCTGGCGGATGTCCCCGTTGTTTGCCGGGAATTCGGCACGGCCGCATATGGTTCACCCAACACGAGCGCAATTCTCCAGGCGCACGGTGTACCGGCTGGACAGGTGAAGATTGTCACGGCGGGAGATTCGATTCCCATCGAACCGTTCCATGTCACGGTCTTTGCAGGCCGGCATGGGCGAATGGCGGGGTGGCTGCCGTATTCGGGAAAGCTCCCGGCGCATTTGAATCCGCCGCTGCGCCTTTCCGATTATCGGATGGATTCGATATTTTCATTCCGCGTGCAGACGGCCCGGTCATCCTGGTTAATTTGGAACGGCCCGGAAATCCGCAGCGTTCCCCGGGCGGACATTTTATTCATCTGCCCGCTGTGGGGGGCGCAGATCTGCGCGGCGGTCGCCAGGGCGGCCCAGTCGAAGGTGATTGTTCCGGTTCACTGGGATGATTATTTTTCGCCGCTGGATCGGCCGGCGCATCCCCTGGTTGTACCGCCTGGATGGGGTTTCCCGTGGATCCGGCGGTTGGAACCGCAGGCCTTCGCCCGTTCGTTGAATGGAATACTGCCTGGAGTCCGCGTGCTTATTCCTGATATCCTAATAAGTTATTCCGTGTAGTGGAATTTGGAAGAATATTATCCCACACGCATAAAGTCCCATGATCCACAGGCTGTTGAAAAAGGAAGGAACAGGTGTCATTGCGAGCGACCGGAGGGAGCGAAGCAATCTCCCCCTTCGGAAAAAGCAGGAGATTGCTTCGTCGCTTCGCTCCTCGCAATGACACCTTCAATTTATTTCAACAGCCTGCTAATGATATTATCGCTTCGAAAAGAAAATGAAAGTGGTATCGAAAATTAAATCTTAGTAAGCGATTAACGGAAACCTCCCCGAACCCTTCGGACGGCATACGCTTCTCCTCTGAACGACCAACTCCTATTGATATTACTTTTTATCGCATCTATGATGCATTTAATACTGCGCGGGGATATCTGAAAGGAGATTCCCGTTCGGAGAGGAGGCGATGCGGGGGCACCCTGCCGGGGTGAAAAAATCGGGGCGGTCGTAACTTGACCGCCCCGTCCACCTTAATCCTCCGTTCCAATCCTTCCGGTTCACTCTTTCCCAGCCGCATTTCTTTGTTCCTTGTCCAAGGAGGCCCCGCTTGATCGATCGATTGATGAATTGGTTTATCGTGGAACCGGCATTATCGCTTCTCATGGTGATTGCGGCTCTTGTGCTATTTGGATCGTCGCTGGCCGGAAAGAAAATGGAAGGCAGCGGATTCTGGCCCTGGTTGCGGAGGATCCTGGAGGCATCGGTTAACGCGGTCCTGTTCCTGGGGCTGCTTTGGGCATTCCGCATGGTGTTGAACAACAATTCAGAGACCTTTTTCAACACTCACGGCAGCCGCAACGAGGCAAGTCTCGAGAGCGCGTACAGCATCTGGGGCCGTCCGCATATCCAGGCGGAACTGGCTGTCACCCATTCCATCGAAGTGGATGTCCAGGAGGAGATTCCCCGCGAAGACCCTTCCCTCCCGCCGCTCTTCCGGACGGTGAGGCAGGTGCAAACCGTTCCACAGAACAGCATCCGTTCGTTTCGAGGGAACGCGGTGATGACTCTCAGCGAGCGGGAAAAGGGATACGCCTATTACAGCGGATTTATTCTTCAGGCGGACTATCATTATGTTGTGCTTAATGATTCGACATTCCGAACGAGTGCCGATTTTTCCTTCCCGCTTTCCCCCGGGCAAACCCTGTTTCAAGATTTCAATGTGAAAATCGACGGGGTGGACATCGAACCGGACCTTCGCTTCGAGACCGACCGGGTTTTCTGGACGAAAACCATGACCGCGCACCAGCAGATCCAAGTGGATATCTCCTATACTTCGCGCGGGATGGATTACTTCTACTATCAGATACCCGTCCAGCGGGATATACGCGATTTCATTTTCACGCTCCGGGTGGACCGGCTCCCCATGTCCCTTCTGAATTATCCGTCGGGCGTGCTGACTCCCACGGAAATCCAGCCGACCGAAGATGGACAAGGATCCATCCTGACCTGGAAGTTCGACCGGGCGATCACCACGACCGGAATGGGAGTGGCGCTTATCCAGCCGGAGCAGCCCGGGGAGAACGTGCTGCGGGTTTTGGCCAGCAGCCCCTATGCGCTTACGATGTTGGGCGCGATGCTGGCGCTGACCCTGTTGATCCTGGGAATGGGGGTGAACTTCCTCGAGCTGGCACTCCTGGCCGGCGCCTATTGTGTGCAGTTCATGCTGATGGCCGGCTTGAGCGATTACATTTTCGGCTTTTGGGGCTCATGGATCCTGGGCGCGGGATTGACTCTTCTGCTGGCCTTCCTGTTATTCCGCAAGTATTCGTCCCGCCTTCTTAAAATCCTTCTGCTTGGGCTGGTAGCCTTCTTCACCCTCGTCTATCCGCTCTCAGGATTGCTGACGGATTTGCTTGTGTGGAACTCCTTCGACAGCTTGTTCCAGGCAGGCATGATCGTGTATTTATTCATCCTCGCCGTTTTTGTCCGTTCCAAGGTGAAGCCATTGCCGGCCTCGTCCTGACCGAAGTCTCTTCGGAGGGGCAATCCCGGAAAAAGGCGGCGAACCATGTCGATTTCAAATATGGCGGATCAGTTGTGGGGATGGATCCTGGAGAATCCGAGAGGCCGGCCTGCCCTTCCTGCTGGCGATCCTTGTCTGGACCGTCTACCGGGTGCGGCGGGAGGAGGATCCCGGAAGCGGATTTTGGGATTGGATCCGCCGCCTGATTGGCTCTTCGGCATTCTTCTTTTCCGTTCTCCTCGTAGCGGGGTTTGTCCATTTCGTCCTCACGACCGCGTCCAAAGAAAGCCGGGCCTTCTTCGAATCCAGCGTTCAACAGCGGGTGGACCGGGAAGCATCCGCTTGGGGAAAAGGATTCATGCAGGACGAACTGCGTGTCACGCAGTTCGAGACGGTCGAGGAGCGGGAGATCATCGAATCCCCGGACCCATCCGCACCGCCCCGAATTGTCACCCGGAGTGTCCGCCGCGAAGTCCTTCAGAATGGAATTCTCGAAACGAACGGCGGGGTAAAAATCACCCGAAGCCATCCCGAAAGGCGCGCCCGCGGGGAACTCCTTTTTAATAGTTATTTCGTTTCAGCCCGGTTTGAATACAAGGTTGTCAATAACCATACATCCCCCACGGAGGCGGAGTTCCTCTTCCCGCTCTCCCCGGACGCGGAGGTTTACAACTCGCTTCGCGTATTCATGGATGGGAAGGAATTGGATTCGGAATTGCAGATCCGTCCCCATGACGGAATCGCGTGGAAGGCGGCGCTCGCACCGGGACAGGAGACCCGGGTGGTTGTGGAATATGCTTCACGCGGATTGGATTGGTATTTCTACCGCATTCCCCAGCCGAGGGAATTGGGTGTTTTTCAGTTGACGATCGCAACCAACACGTGGGAAGTCGCTTTTCCGGCGTCCATGGACTCCTCGGCCGTGACGTCACAGATAAGGAGGGACGCCGATATGGGCGAGTGGAGTGCGACCTGGAGTAAAAAACGGGAAGATAAAGCCATCATGGCCCCCCAATACGGGGTGTGGTTTGCAATGCGGGAACAGCCCTACCACCCCTATTGGAGATTTCCACCGGTCATGGACAGGGCGGTGGAAGGAGCCATGTGGTTCCTGGCGATCGGCGCCCTTACAATGTTCTTGTCGGGATGCGCGATGTCCCCCCGGCTTGCATTGTTGTGGGCCGCGGTGGTTGTCACACAGTCCGTGACGCTGATCGGCCTGGGAAGCACAGCCGTTCCTTTTTATGAGGCCTATGGGATCCGCTCGGTCCTGTCCGTCGGTTTGCTGATCGTTACTCTGCAATACGTTCCGAAGCGAATTACCCGGGTTTTAATTTTTCTGCTGTGTGGAATATTCCTCGTGGGATTCCCCCTGGTGGAACTCACGATCGATCCGCGGATTCGCAACACACTATATGAGATTATTCATATCGGCACAATACTGTATCTTTTCTTCCTTTCGTTGATTTTAATCTTCCGGAGGTGGCACGCCCGCAACCGCGATAATGCTTCCGCCGGGGTCTGAGATAATCCCCGACCGGTTCGGATGCCCGATTACAACGCGGACTCACTTCCCTGAACTCCTGTCACTTCCCCGGCAAACGCATGCCGGGATCTTGCGGGTCAATTTCTTTCACTACCTTACCGATCGCTTTAGAAAAAAAACCGGGCTGACCCCATATTGGAATCAGCCCGGACCGGTTGATCTTCGTTTGTCGGAATCCGGCCGCAAACCTAGGCCGGGATTGCGTCGGTTACGATGCTGGCTAATTTGATCGGGCGGATTTCACTTATTTTGCCGGTCACCTCGGTATCCACCGCCGCCATGGTCGGAACGCCGATCAATTCCCCCTTCGCGTTGATCGCCATCCCTCCGGAATTGCCGCGGTTGACTTCCGCATCCGTTTTTATCCACCCGAGGTCCTGGTGAATGGAATTATCCGGAAGGAATCCGGAAACCGTGCCGCGGGTGAAGGTCGGAGTAGTACCGCCCAACCCGGGGTACCCGAGGATGGCGATCGGATCGCCAATTCGCAGCAAGTCGGAATCGCCGACCGGGATGGTGGGAAATACAAGATCGGCAGGCAGAGGTTTCCCGTTGGAAAGCGATACAGCCTTCAACAATGCGAGGTCGTAATTTTCGTCGAATTTAACGATTTCACAATTGTAGTATGTATCCGGCTCGAGCGCGGGATTATCCCAGTTCACACCGATTCGAATCCGCTCGTTGCTCTCGTATAGTTTCCCGGTATCCACATCCCCCAGGACGTGGAAATTGGTCAGGACGTATCCGCGGGAATCCAGCAGGCTGCCGGATCCGCCGTACGTCCCACCACTGACCTTGACGACGACCTCGACCAGTGCCCGCAACGCGGTTGCTTCACCCTGCGCCTGCTGGGTTGCAGCCAGTCCGGGGATGTCGGTCGGCGCCTCCGTTTCGGTTGGTTCGGGCGTGGCGGTCAGGGTGGCGGTGGGCGTCGGCTTCGCAAAAAGCTGCGGCAGCAGGGAAGCGCCTCCCAGGCCAATAGCCAAAATCATACCGACTGCCAGAATCGAACCGCAGCCGATCAGCCAACAGCCGCGGCCCCGGCCGCGCGATTCCGCGGCTGGAAGCGGCTTTTCCCCCTCCTTCAGCCGGAACATAGTATCCCCGATCCGGAATTTATCACCGTGGGCCAGGTAGACCGGGGTTGTGATACGGATCCCGTTTACCCAGGTGCCGTTGCTGCTGCCCAGGTCCGTCAGGACGACCTGCCCATTGAGCAGCTCGAGCTTGGCGTGCACCTGCGATGCGCTGGTGTCTTTCGGCAGGGATACTTCGTTGGTGGCATCCCGGCCGATTTTTATGATGCGGCCGACCCCGATCTCCGCGCCATTATCGCTGCGCACGATGGAAAACAGCTGGAGCGACGGGTAACTCACGGTTTTCGGGCCTTCGTCGGCGGGACCGCTTTCGAAAGCGGCGGTCGGGTTAACCCCGGCCGGATCGGCAGCTTTTACCGTGAAGGGAATATCGTGCAACCGGATTCGATCCCCGGCCTTGATCTCCGTGGCCGTTTCTATCCGGATATCGTTGACAAAGGTCCCGTTCCGGCTTCCGAGATCCTTGAGCATCGTCTTGCCTTCGGCGATTTCCACCTGGGCATGGTGCCGGGAAACGCCTTCCTCGTCGATCACGATGCTGCACTCGGGCGCGCGGCCGATCAGCGTGGCGCCCGTCAGGGGGTATTCCTTGCCATCCCGGCCGATCAATCGAAGCGATGCAGAAGGTGCGTTCATATCCCGGTCCTTTTCTCAATTCAGCGTTTTTCCGAAGGCGGATAAACCATCCGATGAAGGAGTATCCCAAGTCACCATCCTTCAAGGCGGGATTGTACTTAGTAGAGGCGAGAATACGCAATTAGCATCCGGTTGAGATGTTCCGGGTCGGGATTCCGGATATTCCGATTACCGGAAGAACCTTTCGGAACCCTAAGGCGCTCTTGGAGATCCAACGGAACCCTAAGGGTTGGGGGAACCTTGGGAACCTTTCGGAACCCTTAGGGTTGGGTGCGCGGACGAAACCATCCAGTGGAACGGCCTTCACTTGACCCTCCCCGGCCTCCCCGATACAATCGCGGGAACCGAGCCGATTTTCCGCCGCACCGCCAAAAACGCGGGCGGCGGTTTCGTGAGCCAAAATGCTGGAAGCCCTTACCGACCGGCTGCAAAAAATCTTCAAAGACCTTTCGCGCCACGGAATCCTCACCGAGGCGGATGTGGATTCCGCGCTGCGCGAAGTGCGCCTGGCGCTGCTGGAGGCGGACGTCCATTTCACGGTCGTGAAGGATTTTCTTGGGCGGGTGCGCGGGCGGGCGGTCGGCAGCGAGGTCTCGCGCGCGCTCAACCCCGCCCAGCAGGTGATGAAAATCGTCCACGAGGAGCTGGCCGCGACGCTCGGCCCGGCCGCGCCATGGAACCTCTCCGGCCCGAAACCGCGCGTGGTCATGCTGGTCGGGTTGCAGGGGTCGGGTAAAACGACGACGGCGGGCAAACTGGCGAAGATCCTTCGTTCGGAAGGGGAACGCGTCCTGCTGGTCGCGGCCGACGTCCAGCGCCCGGCGGCCGTCCGCCAGCTTCAAATCCTCGGAGAGCAGGCCGGGGTCTCGGTCTACGCCGCCGGCGGCGGGTCTCCGCCGGAAATCTGCGCGGCCGCCCTCGAAAAAGCCCGCCGCGAATCGGATACCGTGGTCCTCCTGGATACCGCCGGACGCCAGCAGATCGACGATGCACTGATGGCGGAACTGGCAACCATTAAAAAGGAAACCTCTCCGGTCGAATGCCTGCTCGTCGCGGATGCGATGACCGGCCAGGAAGCCGTGCGCATCGCCGCAGGTTTTCACGAGGCGGTCGGGCTGACCGGACTGATCCTGACCAAGATGGACGGCGACGCGCGCGGCGGGGCGGCGATCTCGATCCGGGCGGTGACCGGCGTGCCGATCCGCTGGATCGGGACCGGCGAGGGGCTCGACGCGCTGGAGGAATTCGATCCCGAACGGATCGCCGGGCGGATCCTCGGCCAGGGCGACATGATCGGGCTGATCCGCCGCGCGGAAGAAGCCTTTTCCGCGGAGGAGACGGAGAAGCAGGCCGGGCAGATACTCGGCGGCGAGTTCACCCTGCAGGATCTGCTCGAACAGATCCGCCAGATCCGCAAGCTCGGGCCGCTGGGTCAGATCCTGGATATGCTCCCCGGGGCGGGTGCGGGAAAAATCACCCCCGAACAGCAGCGCGACGCCGAGCGGGATATGAAGCGCAAGGAGGCCATTCTCTCCTCGATGACCCCCCAGGAACGGCGCCGGCCGGAAATCCTCGACGCCAGCCGCAGAAAGCGGATCGCCAGCGGCTCGGGAACCGAGGTCCAGGAGATCAACCGCCTGATCCAGCAGTACCGCCAGGCGCGTAAAATGATGAAGATGCTTGGGAAAAACGGGGGTAGGGGCATTCCACGGATTTTCGGGTAAAATAGGGGTTCCAGGAGTTCGGCGGCGGAAACGTGCCTGTCCCACGTCCTCTACGCCGCAACGAGCGCCGAATCCATTCATCTTAAGCAAGGAGTAGGTTCTATGGTTCGTATTCGTTTACGCAAAATGGGCTTGCGGCATCAGCCGTATTACCGGATCGTTGTGGCGGACCGCGAGAGCCCTCGCGATGGGCGCTTTCTCGAGGTCGTGGGCACCTACAATCCCCGGACGGAACCGTCCACCATCCTGGTGGTAGAAGAACGGATCTACTACTGGCTGAGCAAGGGCGCGCAGCCGTCGGAATCGGTTGCCCGGCTCTTCAACCAGGTCGGTCTGAAAGAACGCTTCGACCGGCTGAATAAGGGCGAGAAGGCGGAAAAGCTTCTCGAAGAAGCGGAAGCCGCCGCGAAAGCCCGCCCGGTCGTGGTCAAGACCCGGGTTGATAAGACCGGCCCCAGCAAGAAACCAAAGAAGAAGAAGGAAGAAGCCAAGGCCTAGCAGAAGGGGAAATCCCGCATGGCGATGAAAGAACTGGTCGAGTACATAGCCAAGGCGCTGGTCGAGGAACCGGACCAGGTGCACATCTCCGAAGTGGTCACCGGCCCGAACGTCCACCTCGAGCTGATGGTCGCACCCGACGACCGCGGGCGGGTCATCGGCCAGAACGGCCGGATCGCCAACGCGATCCGCTCGCTGTTGTGGGTCGCGGCCGCACAGGAAGGCCACCGGGTTACGTTCGACATCGTCTAGGTTTTCAATCGAGATGGAAATTCCGGTACGCGGATTTCGCGGATTATCCGGATTTCGCGGAAAAGCATTTCTTAGCCAATAAGAAATCGTCAGTTCTTCCGCGTAATCCGCCAGATCTGCGTAATCCGCGTACAGTTTTTAAATAAGTCCCGTTCGACCCTTTCTCGGAAACCGCAAGGACCAACGATGATTCCCAAAAGAAGGCCGCGATTAAAAAAAATCAAACAGGACCTTTCCTCCCGGGGGACCGGGCCCTCCTTTCTGGCCGTGGCCCGCGTCCGGCGTCCGTTCGGCTTAAAGGGGGAACTGCTGCTGGAAATCCTCACCGATTTTCCAGACCGGCTGGCCCGGAATGAAGTGCTGTATGCCGGTGACGAACGGCTTCCCTTTGAGATGGAAACCATCCGGCGGCACGGCCAAAACATGCTGCTCCAATTGAAGGCGGTCCGCGACTGCGATGCCGCGGAGAAACTGCGCGGCGCAGTGTTTTCCATCCGCGTCGACGACCTGCCTCCGCTCCCGGCCGGCGTGTATTACCTGCACCAGATCGAAGGGCTCGAGGTCGTTACCGAGGACGGGGAACGGCTGGGGCGGGTGAAAGAAATCCTCAAAACCGGCGCGAACGATGTGTATGTGGTGCAGGGGGAAAAAGGCGAAATTCTCCTCCCGGCCATCCCGCAGGTTGTCCGTGATGTGCGATTGGGGGATGGGAAGATCGTCGTCCGGTTGATGGAGGGGTTGATATAGTTGCGGGACCGGCGCGTCCTGGAAGACCGCGCCGGTCTTTTTTATTCCCTGCGATTAACCTTATTGTTCCCCGTCATGTCCAAAACCGAATAGCGCCGCGCGGATGCCGGAAATTGATAAACGGTCCGCCCGGCCTCCACGCGAGCCGGACTGGAAGAACTTAGAGCCTTGTTCCCCTGTTCAGCATGCCATTGATCATCTTATTTATTAATGCAAGCGGCGCCGTCTGCCAATCCCCGGCCTGGAGCGGCGCTTTTCCGATCAGGTAATTCGGCCCCGCCATCTTTTGGATCAATTGTTGCGCCTTTCTCAGGTCTTCCCGGGTGGGATTATCGGGCATGGAGGCCAGCAACAGCTCATCGCCCGTCAGGGGGATGCTGGATAATTCCGCGCGCAATTTATAGGCATGCCGCCAGGCCGAATATTCGCCTTCCACGGAACATCGTTTGCGGATGGATTGGTGCATGTGATGCGTCTCATGACCGATCACGATCAGCGAATACGTAAACGCACTGCTCTGGTCGACCGATATCCAGCGTTCTCCGGAAAAGTTTTCATGCCACCCGGCGCCGACCCCCTTCATTTCCCGGGTAATGTAGAGCTTGATATCCTCCTGGATTAAGTACGAGGCGGATTCCCGGAAGAGCGGCCCGGTTTTAGCCATTGTGGATAGAATCTCCAGCGCCTTTTCCCCCCAGGTTTGCGGATTAATTTCTATCCCGGGCAGGGATTCCGCGAGGGAAGCATAATGGGTGGCAATCGGGCCGATTGGTGATTTTATTGGAAAAGTGGGCATAGGGTTTCATCCTGATGAATGCGGCATCGCGAAAGGCTCCGCCATCCATTATATGCGGATGAGGAATGGCGGTATGGCCCGCCCTCTCCCATCCCTCCCCCGTTTGCGTTGATATCTGTGGAGACGTCATCCTAAGCGTAGCGAAGGGTCTGGAAAAGCAGAAGCAGATGCTTCGCTTCGCTCAGTATGACTCGCTTTTTCCTAGGCATACTTTTCTTAATGTTCGAATCCAATAATGCACACGAAGGAGGGTATTGACATTAATATAAACTGGGTTTATATTATTTCGGATAAATACTAACCAAGTTACTAATTATGACCGTAAAACACGGAATTCTCGGATTACTCTCCCTCCAGCCCCGCTACGGGTACGAACTGCGGGCTGCCTTTATGGCCGTCGCCGGCGGGGAGGAGAACTGGGAAGTTAAACCGGCTCAGATCTATTCCACGCTTGCCCGCCTGGAAAAAGCCGGCCAGGTCAGGACCAAGGGCGGCGGCAAAGCAGGCAATCCGGAAAAGCGGGTTTATTCGGTGACACCCAAGGGACGCGCCGAATTGGAGCGCTGGTTCGAGGGGAACGATCCGCCCGACCATCAGCGGGATGGGATTTACCTGAAGGTGGTCCTGAGTTTCGCCACCGGTCTGGCCGATACCCGCAAGATCATCTCCCGGGAACGGGCGATGCTGTATCAGGAACTCCACCGCGCCACCGCCCGCAGGTCGGAGGTGGATCCGGAAAAGGAGCTTTCGCTCATCCTGCTGCTTGATAAAACGGTCATGCACCTGGAAGCCGATCTGCGCTGGTTGGACATGCTCGAAGCGCGGCTGGATGAGATAAAAAGCCAGCCGATCGCGATGCCGGACCTGCGCCCGAGGGGCAGGCCGAAAAAGAGCAAAGTCCAGTCGACCTTTTAGCGGCGGAGCGAAGACTAATCCGTCGCCCATACGAACCCTTGCGGTATCGAAGACGGTGGTCTCGATACACCAAGATCGCTATCTCGACCACCATTTCATATACAAGTGAGGCAACAATGGCTCTGATACAGACGGAAAACCTGACGAAGATTTACGGCAAAGGCGAGGCGGCGGTCACCGCGCTGGACCGCGTAAGCATGAACGTCAATCCCGGGGAATTTGTGGCCGTGATGGGTCCCAGCGGCTGCGGAAAATCCACCCTGCTTCACCTGCTGGGCGGTTTGGACCGCCCGACCGGCGGCAATGTGACCATCGACGGGAAGGCGCTGGCCGATATGAAGGACGACGACCTGGCCAAATTGCGCCGCAAGCGGATCGGTTTCATTTTCCAGTTCTACAATCTGATCCCGGTCCTCAACGCCGCGGAAAACGCCGCGCTGCCGGTCACCCTCGACGGGGTGCGGCCGGCGGACGCAAAGAAGCGCGCGGTCGAGTGGCTCGAGAAATTCGGGCTGGGCGACCGGCTCAAGAACCGGCCGGATCAGCTTTCCGGCGGGCAGCAGCAGCGCGTGGCGATCGCCCGCGCGCTGATCGCCGACCCGGCCCTCATCCTGGCCGACGAACCGACCGGCAACCTCGATACGCGCGCCGCGGACGAGATCGCCGCGCTGCTGGCGCGGGTCTCCAAGGAGTTCGGCCGGGCGGTGGTGATGGTGACGCACGATCCGCGCATCGCCGCCTACGCCAACCGGATCATTTTCCTCAAGGACGGCGCGATCGTCGACGAAACCGTGCTCGACCGCAAGTCCGGCGATAAATCGAGAATCCTCGCCGACAAAATGCGGGAAATCGGCGAATAGGAGGATGCCATGAACCTCCAACTGACTTTGGCCTGGCGCTACCTTAACGGGCGCAAACTTCGAACCTTCCTGACCACGCTCGCGATCATCTTCGGCGTGCTGGTCATCTTCGGGATGAACATCATCCTGCCGACCATGATCTCCGCCCTGCAGGCGAACGTGCAGGGCATGGCGGGCGTGGTGGATTTCAGCATGACGCTCGGCTCCGGCGAATCCTTCGCGCCGGAGATCGTCCAGAAAATCCGGGCGGTGGACGGCGTGCGCGCGGTTTCCCCGACCCTGGTCCGGACGGTCAATCTGCCGGCCGGATACTACGGCGGCGCGGACACCCAGGCCGCTTCGGTCAACGTCCTCAATCTGGTCGGGTTGGATCCCGAGGCGGCCCGCTCGCGTCCGCACCTACCCGGTGCAGGAGGGGGGACGGTTCCTGACCGCCGCGGACACCACGGCGGCCGTGATCTCGCAAAGCCTGGCGGATAAGCTCGGCATCGGCCTGGGCGGCGAGTTCCGCTTTCCCACGACCGTCGGCGAGATCCGGTTGACCGTCGTCGGAATCCTTCCGCCGCGGACCACCCCCGGCACCGAGGAGGTGCTGGTGACGCTGCCGCAGGCGCAGCTTATGACCAACGAAGGCGAGCAAGATCAACACGATCGACATCAACGTGGAGACGACCGCCGGCGAAGCCCGAAGGGCGGAAATCCAGAAAGCGATCGAAGCGGCAGCCGGGCCCGATTATCACGTCGGCACGCTGCTGTCGGGTTCGGATATGTTCGCCGCGCTGCAGCTCGGGCAGGCGGCCATGGGTTTGTTCGGGCTGCTGGCGCTGTTCATGGGCGGGTTCATCATCTTCAACACCTTCCGCACCGTGGTCGCCGAACGCCGCCGCGATATCGGCATGCTGCGCGCGCTGGGCGCCACCCGCGGCACGATCACCGGCATGATCCTGGCCGAAGGGCTGCTGCAGGGCATCATCGGCTCCGCCCTCGGATTGGGGCTGGGGTATCTCTTCGGCGCGGGATTGCTGAAACTCGTGTCTCCGATGCTCGGAAAATTCCTGAACATCACGCTGGGAAGCCCGGTGGTTTCCCCCGGGTTGATCGTGATCTGCGTGCTGCTGGGCGTGAGTGTGACCGTCCTGGCCGGCCTGATCCCGGCCCGCAGCGCCAGCCGCGTGACGCCGCTCGAGGCCCTGCGGCCGTCGATGGCGGAGACGGGATGGTTCGACGGAAAATCGGAATCGGATCCATCATCGGGATCGTGGTCATCGTCGTCTCCGTTCTGACGCTGGTATCCGGGAACCAGCTCGTCGTCGTCCCGGGCGGCTTTCTGTTCCTGGTCGGCCTGGTGATGGTCGCGCCGCTCTTGATCCGGCCGATCACCGCATTTTTCGGCAAGTTCATCGGGTGGATCTACGCCCGCCGCGGGATCGGCGAACTGGCGCAGGGGAATCTGGTCCGCCAGCCTTCGCGCACGGCGGTGACTGTTTCCGCCACGATGCTCGGGCTGGCGGTGATCGTCGCCGCCGGCGGGATGGTCGCGAGCCTTTCTGTGGTGATGTACGACGTGATGCGCAAGAGCCTGGGAAGCGACTACCTCTTCATCCCGCCGTCCATTTCCGTCTGGAATACCAATGTGGGCGCGGGACCGGATCTGGTGGATCGGCTGCGGGGAGTGAAGGGCGTCGGTGACATCAGCACCTTCCGGTTCGCCAATGCCACGGCCAACGGGACCGGGGTGTCGCTCCTGGGAATCGATCCGGTGGCCTTCCCGAAAGTCAGCGGATTGTATTTCATCCAGGGCAACGAATCTTCCTATAAGGAACTCGCCAATGGCCGCGCCATGATCGTCAACGCATCTTTCCTGACCGCCGTCGGCGCCAAGGTCGGCGATACGGTGGAACTGCTCTCGCCCGGCGGCCCGGTTTCCTACCGGATCGTTGCGGTCGCGACGGATCTCTTGAACGTCAAGATCACCACGGCGTTCATCTCGCAGGCAAACATGGCGGCCGACTTCGGAAAGACCGAGGATGTCTTCCTCCAGCTCAACCTTGCGCCCGGGGCGGACCGGGCGGCGGCGGATCCGCAGATCAAGGCGATCGCCGCGGATTTCCCGCAGTTCTCGATCATCTCCGGAACCGCGTACTACGAATCCATGAAAACCCAGTTCGAAGCGGCCTTTTCGGCCATGTACGCGCTGTTCGGCCTGCTGGCCATCCCCTCGTTCATCGCGATGCTCAACACGCTCGCGATCGGGGTGATCGAGCGCACGCGCGAAATCGGGATGATCCGCGCCGTGGGCGCCACCCGCGGGCAGATCGGCTCGATGGTGACGGCGGAGGCGCTGCTGCTCGCGGCGATCGGCACCGTCTTCGGCATCGTCGCCGGCTGGTACCTGGGGTACGCCTTCATCAGCGCGATGACCACGGTCTTCCCGATGGGCTATGCCTTCCCGACGACCGGGATCATCGTGGCGGTCGTCTGCGGCCTGTTGTTCGGAGTGCTGGCGGCGGTCATCCCGGCCCGCCAGGCCTCGCGGCTGGATATCATCCAGGCACTGCATTACGAGTAGTTCACTCCACGAAGGAACACGAAGGAAAAATCTGAAGAACACGAAGAAGTATTGTAAAAAAATAAAAACTTCGTGTTCTTCAGAATTCCCTTAGTGTTCTTCGTGGAATCCAAAAGTACAGGGGTAAATTAAGGAGGAACAATGGACAAGAATTCGCAAACTCAACAACCGAACGATACCTCCCGCATCGTCGCCCGCTGGGCGGTACGCGAGACGATGGGCCTGGTGATGCTGGCGCTGTTCCTGTTCCTCTCCGCCGGCCGGTGGGATTGGGGGTGGGGCTGGGCGCTGGTGATCCTGATGGCAGCCTGGGTGATCGCCACCGGCCTGGTGGTCGTCCCGCGTTATCCGCATCTATTGGCGGACCGCGTCAGCCCGAAAGCTGGCGCCAAGAAATGGGATGCGGCGATCATGGGGATCATCGGCGTATTGAGCTTGGCGGGATACGTAATCGCGGGATTGGATGCCCGCAACGGCTGGACGACCAGCCTGCCTTCGATCCTGCAATGGATCGCATGTATCCTGCTGGCGGCTGGTTATGCCGTCGTCGTATGGGCGACGGCGTCGAACGCGTTTTTCTCCGCCACCGTCCGGATCCAGACCGAACGGGGCCATACCGTGGCCACCGGCGGACCGTACCGCTTTCTCCGCCACCCGTCGTACATCGGGATGATCGCCGTGTATCTGGCCACGCCGATCATGCTCGGCTCCTGGTGGGCCGGCCTGCTCGGCGCCGCCGCCGCGCTGCTGATCATCCTGCGCACGGCGCTCGAAGACCGCACGCTTCAAACAGAATTGGCAGGATACAAAGACTATTCGGCTAAGGTGCGGTATCGGTTATTGCCGGGTATTTGGTAACCACGAAGGGCACGAAGCCTGCCCCGGTTGGGGTGGGCCGGGGGAAAACCTGAAGGACACGAAGAATTATAGAATTTTTTAAACTTCGTGTCCTTCTGATCTTTCTTCGTGTTCTTCGTGGATAATTCTTCGGACGCTTTATGGAACCAGGAAGCCCCGCTCCACAAGATACGCAATAATTTTCCGCGCGTTCTCTTCCGGAGTCTCTTTGACCGTGTCCAGCGTGATTTCCGGATTAACCGGCGCCTCGTATGGGTCGTCCACGCCGGTAAAGCCCTTGATCTCTCCCCGCCGGGCGCGGGCATACATTCCCTTCGAATCCCGCTGCTCGCAGACGTCGATCGGCGTGTCCACGTAGACCATGATGAATTGTTCCTCGCCGACCATCTTGCGCGCCTCGTTGCGCGCGGCGCGGTACGGGCTGACGGCGGCGCACAGCGCCACGCCCTGGTGGCGGACGATCTCGCTGGCGACGAACCCGATCCGCAGGATGTTGGTATCGCGATCCTCACGGCTGAAGCCCAGCCCCTTGGATAAATGCGTCCGGACCACGTCGCCGTCGAGCACGGTAATCTGCTTCCCGCGCTCGAGGAGCAGGGAGGTGAGCACCTCCGCCGTGGTGGATTTTCCGGCTCCGCTCAATCCGGTGAACCAGATGCAGAAACCCTGGTGATGCCGGGGCGGATGAGTGCGCGATAGGATTTCCGCCGTTTCCTTGCGGGTGAACCACTCCGGCAGCAGTTTCCCCTTGGCCAGGAATTCCTCGCGCACTTCGGTTCCGGAAATCGTGGCCACCTTGGCGCCGGGCGGCACCTCGGATTCCTCGATGTATTCCTGATTATCGGGCAGGTAGACCAGTTCACGGAACGGGACCGGGATCACGCCGGTTTCGGATGCGAAGCGCGCGACAAGTTCCTGGGCGTCGTACGGGCCGTAAAAGGGTTTGCCGGCGCTGTCTTTTCCCGGTCCGGCATGATCCCGGCCGACGATGAAGTGCGTCGCGCCGTAATTGCGGCGGATGATGGCGTGCCAGAGCGCCTCCCGCGGACCGGCCATCCGCATCGCCAGGGGGAGCAGGCTCAGCAGGGTTGAATTCTGATCGTAATATTTTTCCACCAATGCCCGGTAGATCCGCACCCGGGTGAAATGATCCACGTCGCCGGGCTTGGTCATCCCCACCACGGGGTGGATCAGCAGGCTTCCGCCGACTTCGGCGGCTGCCCGTTTGGTGAGTTCTTCATGGATCCGGTGCAGGGGATTGCGTGTTTGGAACGCGACCACTTTGGCATGCCCCATTTTTTCCAACAGGACGCGGACTTGCGCGGAAGTCCGGCGCAGGTCGGCGAAGTCGAAGTAGCGGGGGGGATTGAGCACCATGAGTTCGCCGGAGACATATTTGTTCCCCCAGGTGCTCATTTCCGAAACCAGCGGATGGCGCGGATCGTTCGTCGCGAGGACCTGGCGGGCTTCCTCGCGCGGATCCCAATCGAATACGTCCTCGATTCGCATCACCGCGATCAGGTTGTTGTGTTCGTCCCGCAGCGCCAGGAAATCCTTGCCGGCGGGAAGCGCTTTATCGCTTACCGGCAGCGTTACGGGAATCGGAAACAGGGTGCCATCGCGGAGCCGCATTTCGTGTAATACCCGTTCATAATCCGCTTTGCCCATGAAGCGATCCAGAGGTGAAAAACCGCCGCAGCCAATCAGATCCAGATCACAAAGGGATCGCGGGGAAAGTTGGATCGAAGGAAAGTGGCCTGCCTTTTCCATCCACCCCCGGCGTTCTTCGCCGGCGAGGATCCGGTCTGCGAGTGTGCCGCCGTACGGCGTTGTCAATTTCCCGGATTGGGAGTTCTCTATCATGCGATCATTCCCTCTGTATCCATCGGATTTTTTCGATCACCAACAAGCCCGGAGAGCGGTTTTCTTTCCCCGCATTTGAAAAAAACCTTGGCGCCCTTCCGGTTCCCTTCGTGTTCTTTCCGGAATCTATTCCGCGAGGTGCAGCAGATAGGCGCCGTAATTGTCGTTTTTCATCGGTTGGGCCAGCTTGCGGACCTGCTCCCGGTCGATGTACCCCATGCGATACGCAATTTCTTCGGGGCAGGAAATCATCAGCCCCTGCCGTGCTTCCACTGCCTGGACGAAGTTCGCGGCCTGCAGAAGCAATTCATGGGTCCCGGCGTCCAGCCAGGCGACGCCCCGGCCGATTGGCAATACGGCCAGTTCGCCCAGCTTCAGATACTTGCGGTTCAGGTCCGAGATCTCCAGTTCGCCGCGCGAAGAGGGCTTGAGCGATTCCGCGAACTGCACCACGCGGTTGTCGTAAAAGTACAGCCCTGGTATGGCGAAATTCGACCGGGGGTGGCGCGGCTTCTCCTCGATGCCGATCGCTTTTAACGCGGCATCGAATTCGATCACGCCGTAACGCTCCGGGTCGCGCACCGGGTACGCCAGCACGAGCGCGCCGCGCTCCAGGGACGCCGCCCGTCGCAGCTGTTCGGGCAGGCCGGTTCCAAAGAAGATGTTGTCTCCCAGGATCAGGCAAACCGGGCTGCCGCCGATGAACTCCCGGCCGATCAGGAACGCGTCGGCCAGACCGCGCGGCTCCGCTTGTTCGGCATATGTGAATTGCAGACCCCATTGCGATCCATCGCCCAGCAGCCGCCGGAAGGCGGCTTTGTCCTCCGTCGTGTGGATGATCAGAATCTCGCGGATCCCCGCGAGCATCAGCATCCCCAGCGGATAATAAATCATCGGTTTGTCGTATACCGGCAGGAGCTGCTTGCTCATGGCCAGCGTCAGGGGATGCAGGCGGGTTCCTTTGCCGCCGGCCAAAATGATCCCTTTCATCCATTCCTCCGCCGCATCGGGTGAACGTAATTATATTCCAGCCAAGCGCGGTAACCGTCCTTTGTGCGAATCGCCGACACCCAATCGGGATTCGCCAGGTACCAATCCACCGTTTCCCGCAATCCCTGATCCAGGGTGCGGCGCGGCTGCCAACCAAGTTCCCGGCGGATCTTCTGTGTGTTCAATGCATACCGGCGGTCGTGCCCGGGCCGGTCCGGCACGAACTCGATCAGCCGTCGATGCGGCCGATGCGGAGAATCCGGCCTCCGCTCATCCAGAATATCGCAGAGTGTTTCGACCAGGGTCAAGTTTGCGGGCTGGTTCCCTCCCCCAAGATGATACCGGGTGCCCGGCAGGCCTTTTTTCAGGACTTGGTAAACACCTTCGCAATGGTCCTCCACATGCAGCCAATCCCGGATTTGATTTCCGTCGCCGTAAACGGGCAGGGGTTTTCCTTCCATGGCGTTCAGGATCACCAAGGGGATCAGTTTTTCCGGGTACTGGTACGGGCCATAATTGTTCGAACAGGCGGTCAGGGTCACCGGCAAACCATACGTGCAGCCGTACGCGTGCGCCAGGTGGTCGCCCGCGGCTTTGGAGGCCGCATACGGCGAATGCGGCGCATAGGGGGATTCTTCGGTCCAGGCCGGTTCATCCGGTGCGAGCGAACCGTAGACCTCGTCGGTCGATATGTGGTGGAACCTTTTTTCCCCGCCTGGCGCGGAAGGGTCGGCCATCCAATATTTGCGAACGGCTTCCAGCAAACTCGCGGTGCCGAGGATGTTGGTTTGGATGAACGGTCCGGGCTCCACGATCGAACGGTCGACATGGCTTTCGGCGGCGAAATGGATTACGGTATCGATGGCGTGTTCCCGCAGAATATTTTCGACCAAACCGGAATCCCGGATATCGCCCTGAATGAAGATGTGACGGCCCGGATCCGAAAGTGGCTTCAGGTTTTCAAGGCTTCCGGCATACGTCAAGGCATCCAGGTTGACTGCGCATACCGCTGGCTCAACCCGGAGAAGGTGGCGGATGAAGTTCGATCCGATGAAGCCGGCGCCGCCGGTCACCAGTACATTGCGCATGATGCCAACTCCTGCGTCCGTTCATTGTCTCGGGCAACAATGATGTGGTTCGATTCCGGGCCGCACAGGATGCCGCGGGAAACCTGTTTCGTTTTACCGGCCGGGAGGAAACGGCTCTTCGATTTGCCGGCACTCCGAAGCTTAGTAGGCTCCCCGGCGTGAGAGGACGGCGCCGACGGTCTGGAAGAGAATCGTCGCATCCAGCCAGGGCGAATAGTGCTGTATGTAATAGAGGTCCTCTTCCGTATGCAGATGCATCGGTTTATCGCTCCGGCCGTGAATCTGCCACCAGCCGGTCAACCCGGGCGGCACGGCGAAGCGTTTGCGTTGCCAGGGTTCGTATCGCTCGACCAGGTACGGCATTTCCGGGCGCGGACCGACCAGGCTCATCTCGCCCTTTAGGATGTTGAACAATTGGGGAAGCTCGTCCAGGCTCATCCGGCGCAGGAATCTCCCCAGGCGGGTTACGCGCGGATCCTCCGCGGATTTATGGATCAGGTTTCCGTTCTCGTCCTTTTGCTCGACCAGATGCCGGAGCGATTCGGCGTTCTCCACCATCGTGCGGATCTTCAGCATTTTAAAAGTATGCCCGTTTTCCCCCGCGCGATCCTGGGTGAAGAGGACCGGCCCGCGGCTTTCCCGCCGGACCGCCAGGGCGATGATCCCCATCAAGGGCAGGGCGAAGGGCATCAGGAGCAGGGTGACCACGACGTCGAATGTCCGTTTGACGGCGCGCTGGTAGTCGTTGAGCGCGGGCGCGCGCAGATCGAGCATCGGGATCCCGGCGAATTCTTCCACGGCGGCATGGTGCAGGGATAGCGCAAAATAATCGGGGATGACGTAAACCTTAACGGGCAGATCGTGCAGGTCGGCCACCAGGCGGTTGGCGCGTTCGTGCGCCCGGCGGGGAAGCGCCACCACGACATGATCCACCCGTTGCGTCCGGACGATCTCGCGGACGTTGTCGAGCGTGTCGAGGATCAGGGGATCGGCCGCCCGTTTTTCCATATCGTCGTCGAGGAAGCCGACGAGAACCAGCCGGGCATCCCGGCGGTCGGCGATTTTCTGCTGCAGATCCCTGCCGACTTTGCCGGCTCCAATGATCAGCGCGCGATGGATCCGGGAAATCCGATGGCCGGTTATCCGGAGGAAGAATTGGTAAAGCAGCCGCCACCCGACGGCGGAAATGATCATGAGCAGGAAGAAAATGAGAAACATCGCCCGGGAGATATCCCGGTAGGTAAAGTACAAAACGCCGGCCAGGGCGATTCCCGCCAGGAGCGAACCCAGGAACAGGCCGGTAAATTCTTCCCCCAGGCGGAGGTTGCGTCCCGGATCGTATGCGGAAAATGCCAGGAAGGAGGATACCCAGATAAGGGGGAATATAAAATATAAGGCCGAAGGAAACGGTTGAAACCCGAACATCTCTTTGACAAAAGGCAGGGAATTCAGCATGGGTCGAAGGACGGATGCGAGGATCAGGCTGATGATGACCATAATCGCATCCAGAAAGATGGAGAAGAGCGCGAAGTCAACGGAAAATCGGCGGAACATATATGAATCCGGGGCTAATCATACCGCGTAACCCCGATCGTTTGGAGAAAGACGAGCAGGGCGAAAAGCGGGTATTGGGAATAGCGCCGCCATAACCGCCGGGGTTCGCTGATCAGGCGGAAGAGCCACTCCAAACCGGCGTGCTGGATCCAGCGCGGCGCCTGTTTTTTCCGTCCGGAGAGAAAATCGAACGAGGCGCCCACGCCGATCATCACCGGAACTTCGACCTTCCCGAGGTGTTCGGCCATCCATCCTTCCTGGCGCGGGGAGCCGATGGCGACCCACAGGATGTCGGATTTTGATTCGTTAATTTCCCGTATCGCCGCCGCCTCCTCCGCGGGAGTGGACGGGCGGAACGGCGGCGAAAAGGTCCCGCCTATCTGCAATCCGGGGAAGCGTTCGGAGAGCCGGGCGGCCAGAGCCTCGGCCACTCCGGGTTCGCCCCCGTAGAAGAAGTGGCGCCGGCGGTCCGCGAGGCCGTGTTCGCAGAGTGCCAGCACCAGGTCGGGGCCGTACACCCGTGCAACGGTCCGGTTTCCCTTCGCCTTCAGCAGCCAAACGATCCCCATGCCGTCCGGGGTGGCCAATCCAGCCCGGTTGACCCAACCCCGCACTGCCGGATTCCAATAGCCATCCATTATGACATGGGCGGGGGTGACACAAACATAGTTGGGTTCCCGCCGGGCGATCCAGGAGTCGATTGTCTCAAGCGCCTGGGACATGTTGATGGCGGAGATATGGATCCCGAGAATATTCACCCGCAAGGGCGTCATGCCGCCACTCGTCCAGAAGAAGTCAGAGCACGGTTGTAGATATCCATCAGCGGGGGGTACGCCTCCTGTGCGGTGTATTTTTTCTCGTATTCACTGCGCGCCGCCCGGCCCAAGGCCGCCGTTTCGTGGGATGATTCCAGAACCACGCGGCCTTCGCGGTTAAATCGGCCGGGCGGGACGCGCGGATATCACGGATCGGGCCTGTTTCCGCGCGGCGGGAGGTTCGGTCTGCGGAAGGGCGGGCGTTGATGAGATTTCACAAATCTGGAAAATCCAGATCGCGGCCACGCACATAAAGTTGACGATCACATACGGTTCGTGGAAATACAGGCTGGCCATGCCGTTGACCAGGAACAACCCCGCCAGGCCGGCCCACAGACAGGCGGCGGGAGGTTGCAGGCGAAGGCCTGCGTACCGCTTCCAGCCGCCGGACAGGAAGAAGATCGCCATCCCGATCAGCAGCAGAATGCCGGGCCACCCGTATTCAATCCAGGAGAGAAGATAGATGTTGTGCGGGAGCCAGAACACCGAACGGCCGGAGGGAGGAATGGAGAGGTATCCGAACGGCAGTAACAATGGATCCCCGGAGATCACCTGCAGTGCGCTGCCCCATAAATCCAACCGTCCGCTCAGGATCCGGTTGATTTGATACTCAGGTTGAGTGAGGAAAATCACCGCCAGGAGCAGGATAACCGCCCCCAGGCCGACGGCCATTGCCGCCAGAAACCCCTTCCTCCGCGGTAGGAAAAACATCAGCGCGAGGATGGCGGCAACCACGCCCAATGTGAGCAGCGTGCTGCGGGAAACCGACCAATACAGGGCCAACCCGAACAGCACGGCCATTAATGCATAGGGCAGCCTGCTCCAGCCTCTCCGCAAGACGGCCAAGCCGGCGGATAAAAGGAAGGGCCAATAGAGGAAAACCGCCAGATCGTTTGAGTGGCCGAAGAATCCATACACCGGGAAAGACGCCGCCCCCTTATTCCATCCGGAAAAGTCCTTGGGCGCCAGGCCGATCCCCGATAAGTGCTGCACCGTACCCAATAAGGCGTTGGGAAGCGCCGCTAGCACAAAGATCAGGGCGAGCCGTTTGGAATCCCTTACCGGAGATCGGAGCACGGCGGAGAACACCAATGCCGCCAGCAGCCAGTCATAGAACATCTCGCGCCGCCCCGCCCAATTCGCAGAAAGCAGCCACAGGATGCCGGCCCAGGCGGCGATCACCCGGAGACCTCGGGTCAACCAAAGTGCGGTCCGTTCGGTTTCTTCCCCGGCGCGCTCCCCGGTCATCCAGCGCCAAAGGATGAAGATCCACGCTCCGATTTCCGTCAATCCGATGGAAAAATAGTCGGTCGAAATCCGATATGGACTCGAACAACTCAGGAACAGCAGGAAGAGCAGCACATATTCTATTTTTTCGAGAACGGCGGGGGGGATTTGAAGCGTGTGCAAACGATCCCTGGATTGCGGGGGGAAAATTGTCATCATAACCGTTGGATTGCCGGGATGGGCTTCCTTTATGTGAGGCTCGTTCCAGCATTATCCGCATCCCGGCGGATTGTGTCAAGCGAATGCAGTGTGGAAAACGGGCGGCTGTCACACGGCACTCCGTTTATTTTGGTATTCTACTTCAGGAAAAACGGTACAATTCCCCCGGGGTGGTATTGTGTCAAATTCCTTGGAATTGATCTGCCCTGACTGCAAAACGGCCAATCCGCCGGACATCCGGGGCGAGGTTCGCTGCGCCGATTGCGGCGCCTCCCTCGCCGAGCCGTTCACCCTCTGCCCGCGCTGCGGCCGTGTAAACGACGCCGGGGTTTCCGCATGCTCGCAATGCGGCGAGGAACTGACCGTTCCCTGCCCGGGCTGCCGCCGGATCAACTGGAGCGGTGCGGAGCGATGCGGCGGATGCGGGAGGGAGTTGGATCCGATGGCGCACGCATTCCGGCCGGTCAGTGCCTCCTTTGACCTCCACCGGCAGGACCTTATTCAAAATGTCTCTTCGCTCAAGGAAAAGGAAGAGCGGGAATCCCAGGCGCGGCTGGAAACGCTTCGCCAGGCGGATCGCCGCCGGATCCAGCGGTCGGCGGAAATGGCGGAACGCGCCAGGCTCAGGGAACGGCGGATGATCGTCGGTGTTGGCGTCGGAATCGCGGTATTTTTATTGTTCATCATCATAATGGCGATCATATTTTCCTGAGGCGTCCGCTGATCCCGGCGCAAGATATTGACCCCTTGGGAATACAGGTTTGAGGAGCAGAATGATTATTCATGGCCTCCGTAGAAAATCACCGCATCCATCACCGGATTCTCGATGGGTTCTTCCTTGCGTGTTTGGCCGCTTACGTCTTCCTGGGCCTGTCCCGGGTTCCCTTTCATGGGGACGAATCCACTCTCATCCGCCTCAGCATGGATTATGCGTACGTGTATCAGGATCGCGATATTCAAAAAGTGATCTATCACGGAGATCGGAATTCGTGGTCCGAAGATCAATACCAGCGGGTCCTGACCGGCGCGGTCGATCCGATGACGATCGGGTTGGCCTGGGCCGCGGCGGGGATGGACCGCTCGGACCTCAACGGTTTCTGGCGCTGGTATCCTTCGGGATTTGACGAATGGGTATTCAATGTCCGGGCGGGGAACATGCCTTCATCGGCGCTTTTAAACGTATCGCGGATTCCCTCCACACTCTTCACCGCGCTCAGCGTCATCGTTGTGTTTGCGATCGCGCATTTGCTGTCCCGGTCGCGTCCCGCGGCGTGGCTCGCCGCATTCCTGTACGCCGCCACGCCCGCCGTTCTGGTTAACGGCCGGCGGGCGATGCAGGAGGGGGCGATGCTGCTGTTTACATCGCTGGTTGTCTATTGCGGATTGCGTATTGCCCGGGAGCTGCGCGCCGAGGTGCCGCGCCGGGGCAGGATCACTCTGGGGTATGGCCTGCTCGGTGTTTTCAGCGGATGCGCTTTGGCAAGCAAACACACTTCGGCGCTGGTCCTCGCCCCGGTTTTCATCGCGCTGGCGATCCTGATCGTCCGCTCCGCCGGCGGGGAAGCGCCGCCGGAAAAAAATCGAATAACCCGGCTCCGCCTTTTGTTCGGATTGTCCGGCTCCGGTTTCCTGGGGCTTTCGGTTTTTTATATGCTGATGCCGGTCTGGTGGTCTTTCCCGCTGCATTGGTTGCTGCTGCTTTGCTTATCCTCATTTTGTTTTTCGATCATGATCGCCGGACCGGGGTGGAGGGGCTGGATCCTTCGGGCGCTGCCCGCGGCGGCAGTGATCGGGTTAACCCTTGCCCGCCCGGTCGCCTGGGCCTCGGTCTATCAACCCATCCGCATCATTGTGGAAGGACGGGCGGAGCTGACGCGCGTGCACAACACCCTCGGGCTGGACCTGCCGACGTTCGGATCCCGGGTCGGGGAAATGGCGGATCAGCTGCTTTCGGCGCGGACCCAGTATTACGAATCTCTGGTGTGGGATACGCTGGAGGAGGAGCAGGCGCAGATCCGGACCTACGAGGCCGCGCATCTGGATGGACGCGGGGGCGGGACGGGGTG
Organism: uncultured Chloroflexia bacterium; assembly: GCA_963724345.1. GTDB lineage: Bacteria > Chloroflexota > Anaerolineae > Anaerolineales > RBG-16-64-43 > JAFGKK01. The sequence continues at coordinate 822,401 of CAVRUI010000003.1, forward strand.
GGGGGTTATCCTTCTTGCTCTCGCGGCCTTCGGGCTGGCAACCCTGGTGCTCCAACGGCGCGGGTGGGAGGGATTATTCCTGTCCGTGTGGTTGGCCGTTCCGGCGCTCGGCCTGCTGGCCGTCAACACGCTTGCCTGGCAGCGGTATTACCTTATCCTGATCGCCCCCTGGAGCGTGTTGGCGGGTTTCGCCGCCGTGCCGCTGGCCTCGCCCGAATTCCGGCAACGCATCCGAACGATGTTCACGAAATAAACCTAGAAGCCCCCGCCTGTGGTTCCCCCAATTACTTTCCACTTTTAATAATACAAAACGAGTAGTTGCTCAGCCGGGAAGAATTGGTACGCGGATTGCGCGGATTCCACGGATTTCGCGGAACATATTTTAGAGAAACCCCTAAAAAAGTTAGATCTTCCGCGTATTCCGTTCCTCTCCGTGAAATCCGCGTACATTTATTCCGATAACGTAGATGTCGCTGAGTAGTGATAAAAACGAAAATAATTGAGGAAGGCAAATGGGCGGACGTGATCTTGAGGGAGGGGAGCGTAAACAAAACGGCCAATCCGAAAATGGATTGGCCGTTATTATTTTTTATGATCCCGATACTGGTTGCTCCTAGCCCAGAGCGTCGGCCAGCCGCTTCCGTTCGGTTTCCAGCTCAGCCGGGAATTTTTCTCCCATCGTGCGGAAGAATGCCTCGTGCGATTGAATTTCAGATTTCCATGCGTCCCGGTCGAGGGTCGTGATATCCCGGAAGTCCGCCTCGGTGAAGCTCTCGAGGCCCTTCCAGTTCAAATCCTGGTAGCGCGGCGCAAACCCCAGCGGGTTCTCGACGGCATCGCGCTGCCCGTTGGCCCTTTCCACGATCCACTCCAAAACGCGCATGTTTTCCCCGTAGCCGGGCCATATGAAATTATTCTCCGCGTTCTTGCGGAACCAGTTCACGCCGAAGACCGGCGGCAGTTTCAGGCCCTTGGATTGGAACGAAAGCCAGTAGGCGATGTAATCGCCGATATGGTAGCCGCAGAAGGGAAGCATGGCGAACGGATCGCGCCGGACCTGGCCCACCGAGCCCGCGGCCGCGGCGGTCGTTTCCGATCCGAGCGTGGCGGCGAGGTATACGCCGCTCACCCAGTCGCGCGCCTGGTACACCAGCGGGGCCGTATTGCTCCGGCGGCCGCCGAACAGAATGGCGGAGATCGGTACGCCGGCCGGATTCTCCCAATCCGGGTCGATCACCGGATTTTGCGAGGCCGGCGTGGTAAAGCGCCCGTTCGGGTTGGCGGCCAGCTCGCCCGAGGCGGGAGTCCAGGGCCGCCCCTTCCAGTCGATCAGCTCGGCCGGTTTTTCCCTGGTCATCCCTTCCCACCATACGTCGCCGTCGGGCGTGAGCGCGACGTTGGTGAAGATCGAATTCCGGGCGATGGTTTCCATCGCGTTGGGGTTGGATTTCATGGAGGTGCCCGGCGCCACGCCGAAATAACCCGTCTCGGGGTTGATCGCATGCAGCCGGCCGTCGGCACCCGGTTTAAGCCAGGCGATGTCGTCGCCGACGCTGGTCACTTTCCAGCCTTCGAAACCGGCCGGCGGAATGAGCATCGCCAGATTCGTTTTTCCGCACGCGCTTGGGAACGCCCCGGCCACGTAGGTTTTCCGGCCGTCGGGGGATTGCACCCCGACGATCATCATGTGCTCCGCCAGCCAGCCTTCGGCGCGGGCCATGGTGGAGGCGATCCGCAGCGCGAAGCATTTCTTGCCCAGCAGCGCGTTTCCGCCGTATCCGCTTCCGTACGACCAGATCGAACGCTCCTCGGGAAAATGGACGATGTACTTGTTCTCGGCATTGCACGGCCAGGGGACGTCCTTCTGGCCGGGAGCCAGCGGCGCGCCGACGGAATGCATGCACGGGACGAACGCGTCCTCACCGAGGAAATCCCACACCGGCCGGCCCATCCGCGTCATGATCCGCATGTTGACCACGACGTACGGCGAATCGGTGAGCTCGATCCCGATTCGCGAGATCGATGAGCCGAGCGGGCCCATGCTGAACGGTATGACATACAGCGTCCGCCCGCGCATGCTGCCCTCGAACAGCCGCAGCAGGGTGGCTTTCATTTCCGCCGGGTCCATCCAGTTGTTGGTCGGGCCGGCGTCGCTTTGCTTCAGACTGCAGATGAAGGTCCGGTTTTCCACGCGGGCGGTGTCGCCCGGATCGGAACGGCACAGGAATGAATTCGGGCGCTTCTGGGGATTCAGCTTGATGAACGTGCCTGCCTTCACCAGTTCCCCGCACAACCGGTCGTATTCGGCCTGCGAGCCGTCGCACCAGTGGACCGAATCCGGTTTGCACAGCGCGGCCATTTCCCGCACCCACTCCCGCGCTTTGTTGTTTTTTACATAGGACGGCGCTTCTGCGTAAGCCATGCTCACTCTCGCTCCGGAAAAAGATGTCGAATTATAAAGGATTTTTTTGGAAATACCAGCGGTATTATTATCGTCCTCAAAACTACCGATTGTGGCATTGAGCAGAAAGAATTGGTTCGCCCGTGAGGCAATCACCAGGAATTTCTGTGGACCGGAGCTTCCGTCTTGCCTCCATCCTCTCCGTATCGGACAAAAGACGATGAAAAGGAATCCTTTTTTTGCCATCCCATCCTACCCCTCCTTCTCCTCCCCTCCCTTCCCGTGATACGGGAAGGGAGGGGAGGTATCCCCGAGACAATATTTTTCCATTAGTTTGAAGGGAGGGGTGGGATGGGATGGAGTTTTTCGGGAAACAAATGGACGATGATGAACGCATAAGTAATCGAGGGGATGAAATTGGTTGAGCGCACCGCACAAGGGCAGTCCTCCAGGCCTTCGCCTGTGGAGAGAAGGGTCATTCGACCAGGCGATATCCGACTCCCGGTTCGGTGCGGATCGGAGACGGCAAGGATGGATCGGGTTCGAGCTTGTGCCGGATATTGCTGATGTTCACCCGCAGCAAATGCATTTCATCCTCATACGCCGGCCCCCAAACCAGGCGCAGGAGCTGGCGGTGGGTGATCACCTTCCCCGCATTCCGCATCAGAACCCGGAGCAGATCGTATTCCGTCGGGGTCAGGGAAATTTCGCGGTCTGCCGCCGTGACCAGCCGGCGTGAGAAGTCAATCCGCAGCGATCCCACTTGAATGACGGGTTCATCGGCTTCGTCGGCCTGGCGGCGCATGGCGGCGCGGATCCGGGCCATAAGCTCTCCGGTGCCGAAAGGTTTCACGAGGTAATCGTCCGCCCCGGCGTCGAGCGCGGCGATTTTATCGTCCTCCGCCTCCCTCACCGAAAGGATGATGATCGGGGTTTGCGACCATTCGCGCAGGCGGCGGGTGACTTCCACTCCGTCGATGTCGGGCAGACCGAGATCCAGGATGATCAGGTCCGGACGGGTTCCGGGGACCGAATTCAGCGCTTCCTGCCCGCTCGCGGCTTCGAAGACGGAATACCCCTGAGCCGCCAATGCCACCTTCAGAAAACGGCGGATGGGATTTTCGTCGTCCACCACCAGGATCCTGCGGGCTTCTTCCGTCATGGCAATGATCATTCGTCGAGCGGCAGTTCGATGGCGATGATCGTTCCCCCGCCGGCGCGGGGCATGGCGAATATTTTCCCGCCGTGCGCGTCGATGATCCCCTTGCAGATCGACAACCCCAGCCCGGAGCCGCTGACGTTCTCGGGCCGATGCACGCGGTAAAACTTCTCGAATACATGCAGCGCTTCTTCGGGTGGAATGCCGACGCCGCAGTCGGAGACTTCGATATGGGCCGTCGATCCGTCCTCCCCCGCGATGATGTCGATCGGTGAACCGGGCGGCGAATACTTAATCGCGTTCTCCAGGATGTTCACCAGCGCCTGGGCGATCAGGGCGAAATCCGCCGGGACGGGCGGAAAGTCCGGCGGCACGTTTACCCGGATCGGATTCCCCGCCGCCTGATCGCCGAGCAGCTCCACCGCCGTGCGGATGATGTCCTGGACGTCTTCCGGCTGGCGGTGAAGGTGCAGGGCGCCGCTTTCAATCCGGGTTATGGAAAGCAGGTTCCCGACCAGGCGGTTCAACCGCTCGGTTTCCCCGCGGGCGGTCCGGATCAGGCTGCGGCGGTCCTCCTCGCTCAACGCTTCGGATTGTTCCTCCAGGCTGGTCACCGCGCCGGTAATGGATACCAGCGGGGTGCGCAGGTCGTGGGAGAGGGAATTGAGCAGCGCGGATTGCAGCTTTTCGGTCGCTTCGAGGAGTTTCGCCTGTTGCGCCCGCTCGGAAAGCTGAACCCGTTCGACGGCGAGCGCCGCCTGGCTCGCGAAAGCTTCCAACAGCCGGTACCCCTCCGGGGGAAGGTGCCGGGCGGGATCGTGCGGGCGTACGGCCAGTACGCCGATGACGGCGTTCGCGGTTTTTAATGGAAGATAACGCGCCGGTGCGGCGGGAAGCGTGTCGGTCCCGCGGCCCGCGGTCTGCCCGTGTTTATACGCCCATTCCGCGAGTGCCAGTTCGTTTTCGCCGGTCCCGAAATCCTGCGTGGCCGCGATCGGTTCGAGGTTTCCCGTTTTATCCGGCAGAAAGACCAGCACGTCGCGGTCGAAGGTTTGGGCGATGTTATTCGTGATCGCCTGCAGAATGCTGTCCATGCCCTTGGCCACGGCCAGGTCCCGGCTCAAGCCGTACAGCGAGGCAGTTTCCACCCGGCGCCTTTCGGCAACCTCCGCCTGAACCCGCAACCGGTCGGTCAGCTGGCTGATGACGAAGCCGACCGCAAACAGGGCGATGAATGTGAGGATGTATTCGGTGTCTGAAACCGCCATGGTCAGGTAGGGCGGGACGAAAAAGAAATCGAACGCCAGAACCCCGAGCAGGGAGGCCAGCATCGACGGCCCCTTGCCCAGGTTGATGGCGGCGATCACGACCGCGAGCAGATAGACCATCACCAGATTGGTCGGGGTGATGTAATCCCGGATCAGAAAACTCAGGAGCGTGGCGGCCGTCACCAGGAGTACGCTCCAAAGATAACGGTTCAACGGGCGATGGGGAAAGAACCGCCTCGCCGGAAGGGGCGCCGCTTCCTGCTGTTCGCCGCTGATGACAAAGATATCGATCGGCCCGCTTTCCCGGATCAGCCGGTTCACCAGGGATCCCTGCAGCCGTTCCTGCCAGATTGGGCGGAGCGGCTTGCCGACGAGGATGCGGGTGATGTTGTGCCGGCGGGCATAATCGAGAAGCACTTGCTGCAGCGGGGAACCGCTCAGGGTGACCGTCTTCGCGCCCAGTTCTTCCGCGCGCGTCAACGCATGGGCGATCTGTTCCTGTTCCGCGGCGGAAAGACGGGCGTGGTCCGGCGACTCCACGTACACCGCCCGCCAATCGCAATGCCATTCGTCCGCCAATCTCCGGGCGGAGCGGATCAGGCGTTCGCCGAGCGCCCCCGGGCTGATGCATACCATCAACCGTTCGCCCGCCGCCCAGGGGCCGGGGATCTCGCGCGATTGCATATACGCCCGCATCTGATCGTCCACCCGGTTGGCGGCGCGGCGCAGGGTGATTTCGCGCAGGGCGGTCAGGTTGCCGCGGCGGAAAAAATTCCCGATCGCCCGCGCCGCCTGGTCGGGAATGTACACTTTCCCTTCCTTCAACCGGATCAGCAGTTCGTCGGGCGGAAGGTCGACCACCTCGATCTCCGCCGCTTCGTCGAACACCCGGTCGGGAATGGTTTCCCGCACGATCACGCCCGTCACCTGGGCGACCACGTCGTTCAGGCTTTCGATATGCTGGATGTTCAACGTGGTGAAGACGTCGATTCCGGCATCCCGGATTTCCTCGACGTCGAGATAACGCTTGGGGTGGCGCGAACCGGGTGCGTTGGTGTGGGCGAATTCATCCACCAGTATGAGGGCCGGGTGCCGCGCCAGAACGGCATCCACATCCATTTCGGAAAAACTGACTCCGCGGTATTCCGCCTCCCGGCGCGGCAGGATTTCCAAGCCGGCGAGCAGGGCTTCGGTATCCGCGCGCCCGTGCGTTTCGATGTATCCGGCGACGACATCCACCCCCTGGGATTTCCGATGCCGCGCGGCCTCCAGCATCGCGAAGGTCTTGCCCACGCCGGCCGCATACCCGAGGAAGATCTTCAGTTTTCCGCGGGGAGGCGCCTTTTCTTCCGCCTGGATTTTCGCAAGGAGAGTGTCGGGGTCGGGGCGCGCGAACGGCTCGGGGGTCATGCTCTTTATTGTATGCCATCCAGCGCGAGGTTCAATAGCAGAACGTTTACCCGCGGTTCGCCGAACAGTCCGAACTGCCGTCCTTCGGTGTACCGGTCGACGAGGTCGAGGACGGCGCTTTCCGGCAGCCCGCGCGCGCGCGCCACCCGGGGCGCCTGGTAAAGGGCGGCCGCGACGCTGATGTGCGGATCCAGGCCGCTCGCCGACGCCGTGACCAGATCCACCGGGATGGGTTGGGTGTTGCCGGGATCGGCGGCGCGGAGCGCGGTGATGCGGGCCCTTACCGCGTCGGTCAAGGCGGGATTCGACGGCCCCAGATTGGATCCGGAGGAAGCCGCGGCGTTATCGGGGAAACCGGCGGTTGCCGATGGGCGGCCCCAGAAGTATTTGGGGTCGTCGAAGGATTGGCCGATCAATTCAGAGCCGAGCACTTCCCCGTTTCGGACGATCAGACTGCCGTTGGATTGGCTTGGGAAGATCCACTGGGCCAATCCGGTGACCGCCAGCGGATACAGGACGCCGGTGATCAGCGTTAACAAAACCAGGATGGTGAGGGCCGGTCTTAATTGGGTGCGCATGGGATTTCCTTTACTTCGCCTTCTTCTTCGGGGCCGGGCCGCCCGGGATTTCTTTCGACTCCGTCAGCCGGAGGCGTTCGAGTGCTTGCGCGGTTTGCAGCGCGAAATTCCGCATCAGGCGGCTGTCCTCCGCGGGCACCTCGGCGTACTCCACGCGCCAGATCTGGATCTCGCCGGCCAACCCCCAGGCGTTCTCGATCGGAATGATCCGGTCGGGATTGCCGGATACCACTGCGTCCTTGGGCTCGTCGACGACGAGGCTCGGCGCGCCGCGATTCTGCCGGACGCTCACTTTCACGAGCGTGGCCTGGAACAATTGACGGATCTGCTGGGCGACCGTGCGGGCGACCGCCTCCGGAGTGCGTTTGCCGGCCAAGGCCGAGCTTAATTCGTACATGAAAACGGCTTCGCGCGCTTTGACCAGGCTGCCCTGAATGAGTTCCACCATCACCACCGCCACGGAAAGGAAGATCGCCAGCACCAGCCAGCCCTCCAGGCTTCCGACGGTAAAGGTGTTGAAGGGCGGTATAAAGAGGAAATCGAAACACATAGCCGCCGCGAGCGCGGCGCTCAAGCCCGGTCCCATTCCCCAGCGGCTGGCGCTCCAGGCCACCGGCAACAGATACAGCAGGGCGATCACCGCCTCGCCGAGCGTTTGCCTGCCGATCAGCGCCAGCGGCACGGTGATGACGCCGACCGCCAATCCGGCGGTAAAGCTGTTGATCAGCAATTGCGAAAACGATGAAAACCGGTTTTTCTGCATCATGTGCCTCCTTCGGTACTTTGTTTCGGAATGCCCGCTAAACCAGGTGCAGCGCCGCGAGCAGCATGTCGATCAGCTTAATTCCGATAAACGGCGCAACCAGCCCGCCCACGCCGTATATGAGCAGGTTGTCGCGCAGAAGCTGGGCCGCGCCCACCGCGCGGTACGGGACTCCCCGCAGCGCCAGCGGGATCAGCGCGATGATGATCAGGGCGTTGAAGATTACGGCCGAGAGGATGGCGCTTTGCGGAGTCGTCAGGCGCATGAGGTTCAACGCGCCCAGGGCCGGATAGGTCGAGGCGAATGCGGCCGGAATAATGGCGAAATATTTGGAGACGTCGTTGGCGATGCTGAAGGTGGCCAGCGCGCCGCGGGTCATCAGCAGCTGCTTGCCGATTTCCACGATCTCGATCAGTTTGGTGGGGTTGCTGTCGAGGTCGACCATGTTGGCGGCCTCGCGCGCGGGCTGGGTGCCGGTGTTCATCGCGACGGCCACGTCGGCCTGGGCCAGGGCCGGGGCGTCGTTGGTGCCGTCGCCGGTCATCGCCACCAGCCGCCCTCCGGCCTGGGAATCGCGGATGAGCTTGAGTTTGGTTTCGGGGGTGGCCTGCGCCAGGAAATCGTCGACCCCCGCCTCGGCCGCGATCGCCGCGGCGGTCAATGCGTTGTCGCCGGTGATCATCACCGTTTTGATCCCCATCTTCCGCAATTGCGCAAACCGTTCGCGGATCCCTCCTTTGACGATGTCTTTCAGGTGGATTACGCCCAGCGCGTCCGCGTTGCGCGTCACCACCAGCGGCGTGCCTCCGCCGCGGGCGATGCCGTCGACGGCATCCTTCAATCCGGGAGGAATCAGTTTGCCGGCATCTGAAATTAATGCGTACATCGAATCCGGCGCGCCTTTGCGGATGCTCGTGCCGTCGAGGTCCACGCCGCTCATCCGGGATTGGGCGGTAAAGGGGATGAAGCGCATCGGCGCGGCAGCCGCGCCGTCCGGGAGGATATCGTTATTCTCCGGCACGCCCACCATCCGTCCGCGCAGACCGAATTTTTCCTTGGCCAGGATGACGATGCTGCGGCCTTCGGGGGTCTCGTCGGCCAGCGAGGAGAGTTGGGCGGCTTCGGCCAGTTCGCCGGGTTGGACCTTGCCGACCGGGATGAAATCGACCGCCTGGCGGTTGCCCAGTGTGATCGTGCCGGTTTTGTCCAGGAGCAGCACGTCCACATCGCCGGCGGCTTCCACCGCCCGGCCCGACATGGCGATCACGTTGCGCTGGATCATCCGGTCCATCCCGGCGATTCCGATCGCGGAAAGCAATCCGCCGATCGTTGTCGGAATCAGGCATATCAGCAGGGCGACCAGCACCGTGACCGTAACGGGCACGCCTTGGCCGGCCGCGCGAACGCTGTAAAGCGAATAGGGCAGGAGCGTGGCGCAAACGACCAGGAAGATGATGGTGAAGCCGGCCAGCAGGATGTTGAGCGCGATCTCGTTGGGGGTCTTCTGCCGCTTGGCGCCTTCCACCAGACCGATCATCCGGTCGAGGAAGCCTTCGCCCGGATCGGTCGTCACGCGCACGATCAGCCAGTCCGATAGCAGGCGCGTGCCGCCGGTGACGGCGCTGCGGTCGCCGCCGGATTCGCGGATCACCGGCGCGCTTTCGCCCGTCACCGCGCTTTCGTCGACCGAGGCGATGCCTTCAATGATTTCTCCGTCGACCGGGATGACGTCGCCCGCCTCGACCAGGATCAGGTCGCCCTTGCGCAAATTCGTGGACGGCACCTCTTCACATCGCGCATCCCGCCGCGGCGCGCAGAGCTTCCTGGCGATCGTTTCCCTGCGGGTGCGGCGCAGGGCTTCGGCCTGGGCTTTGCCGCGCCCCTCGGCCAGCGCCTCGGAAAAATTGGCAAACAGCACCGTGAACCACAGCCAGAGCGAGACCGCGCCGATAAAACCCGCCGGCGCTTCCCCGCGGCCGCCGGCCGCCTGGACCCACAGCGCCGTGGTCAGCACGCTGCCGATCTCGACCACGAACATAACCGGATTGCGAATTTCCCTGCGCGGGTCGAGCTTTACGAAAGAATCCAGAATCGCACGCCGGTAGAGTGCGATGTTGCGGGAGCCGCGATGTTCGATGTGAGTGGTCATGGAATTAATGTCCCAGCATGAGTTGTTCCGCGATCGGCCCCAGGGAAAGGGCCGGGATGAAGCTCAGCGCGCCGACGATCAGGATCACGCCGATCAGCCAGGCGATGAAGAGCGGTGTGTGGGTGGGCAGGGTCCCCGCGCCCGCCGGGATTTTCTTCTTGGCCGCGAGCGACCCGGCGATTGCCAGGACCGGGATGATCAGCCAATAGCGCGAGACGAACATGGCGATGCCCAGCGCGATGTTGTAGAAAGGCGTGTTCGCCCCGAGGCCGGCGAAGGCGCTGCCGTTGTTGTTTCCCGCCGACGAAAAGGCGTAGAGCACTTCGCTGAATCCGTGCGCGCCGGGGTTGAAGATTGTCGCCAGGCCCGCCGGCGCGGAAACCGCGATCGCCGTTCCGATCTTGGCCGCCAGGATCGGGATCAGCAGCATGAGCGAAGCCATCTTCATCTCAAAGGCTTCGATTTTCTTGCCGAGGTATTCAGGCGTGCGCCCGACCATCAATCCGGCGACGAAGACCGCCACGATCACGAAGGCCAGCATCCCGTACAGCCCCGAGCCCACTCCGCCGAAGACGATCTCGCCCAGTTGCATCAGGAACATCGGCGCCAACCCGCCCATCGGGATGAACGAATCGTGCATCGAATTCACCGACCCGTTCGAGGCCGAGGTGGTGGCCACGGCCCACAGCGCCGAGTTGGCGATCCCGAACCGGACCTCCTTGCCTTCCATGTTCCCGCCGGATTGCAGTTCGCCGGCGTTCTGATCCACCCCCAGCGCGGCCAGCATGGGGTTGCCGCTCTGCTCGGCCCAAACGGCGATGCCCAGCATGGCGACGAAGAGGATCGTCATCGTTGTGAGGAGCGCCCATCCCTGGCGCGTGTCCCCGACCATCTTTCCGAATGTGTAGACCAGCGCCGCCGGGATCAACAGGATGGAAAGCATTTCGAGGAAGTTGGAGAGCGGCGTGGGATTTTCAAACGGGTGAGCCGAATTGACGTTGAAGAATCCGCCGCCGTTCGTGCCGAGCTGCTTGATCGCGATCTGCGAGGCGGCCGGGCCGACGGCCAGCACTTGTGCCGTGACGGCCTGGCCGGAGGAATCGGCCGCGGGTTGAAGGAGCGTGGCGGTCGGATACGGATTGAAAGTCTGCACCACCCCCTGCGAGACGAGCGCCAGTGATAACGCCACGGAAAGAGGCAGCAGAATGTAGAGCGTGCTGCGGGTCAGATCCACCCAAAAATTGCCGAGCAATCCCGGCCCGCCCTTATTCGCACCATGCGGATTGGGAGTGAGAAGCTGATTGGATGGCGGTTTTTCGGCGGACGGAACGGAGGCCCGCGAAATTCCACGGATCAAAGCCACCATCACCGCCATGCCGGTGGCGGCCGAGACGAAATTCTGCACGGTCAGGCCGGCCATCTGGGTCAGGTAGCTCATCGTCGTCTCGCCGCCGTAGCCCTGCCAATTGGTGTTGGTGGCGAAGCTGACGGCTGTGTTCCATGAAGAATCCGGCGGGACCGCCCCAAGCCCCTGCGGGTTGAGGGGTAAAACACCCTGCAACCGCTGCAGGGCGTAAACGGCGAGAAGACCAAGGCCGTTGAAAAGCATCACGGCGATGGCATACGTTTTCCAATTCATTTCCTCTTGCGGACGTATGCCGCATAAGCGGTACACCAGCCGCTCGACCGGCCCGAGGATCGGATCTAAAAATGTCCGTTCACCCTGGTACACACGCGCCATGAAGGTGCCCAACGGTTTGGCCAGCGCCAGGAGAACGACGACGTAGAAGATAAGTTGAAGCCAGCTGAGGGCGGTCATTCGAACCACTCCGGTTTCAGAAGCGCGGCAAAAAGGTAGACCAACAGACCCAGCGCGATCAAGCCCGCGAGGATATGCGTCGGATTCATTTCCCGACCTCCATCAATCGGTCACACAGGACGATCAATCCCCAGCTGCCGAGGAGGAGGATAAGTGTGAACCCGAGGAGCAGCCAATCGCTGATTGAACCCAAACCTGTGAATGTTCGGTAGGATGGAACCGTAAAGGATCATGGAAGCACCTCTGCATGCGGCCATGGCATAATGTACTGCGGAACCCATTAGTTTTTTATCAAAAATGCCGGTTTTGGTGTCAAGGAAGTATCAATCCGGGGTTTTTCCATGCTTTTTGTGTTCGCCATCCCGGTGTGCTTACCCTGTTCGTCATCCCGGCGCCTGCCCTCGCGCTTGCCCTCCGAGCGATGAGCGCCGATGCACTATCGGTGCGAAGACTTCGCGAGCGGGGGGAGCATTTCGGCTCGCATTTGTTCGTAGAGCCGGAATGGTTGTGAAGCGAGGGTGTTCTTAGCCGGGATCCACGCCGATGAATGTCGGGGATACTGTTAAAAGGAGGATTTCTTGGAAGACTCGCTGCGCGCTTTCATCGCCATCGACCTTGCCGGCGATGTCCGGCGATGGTTACGGGAAGCCCGGACCGCATTGGAGGCGCGGATCCCGTCCGGTTCCGTGCGGTGGACCAACACGGAAGGGATCCACCTCACTTTGAAATTTCTCGGCGAGGTGCCAGCCCGCCGGGCAGGGGAGATCCGCGCCGTGATGGACGGTCTCACCCCTTCGTTCCGGCCGTTTCCGCTGACAGCCGTTGGCCTGGGGTGCTTCCCGAACACCGCCCGTCCGCGGGTGATTTGGGCCGGCATCCAGGGGGATCCGCTGTTGGGGGATCTTCAAAAACGTCTCGAGCAGGATTTGGAACGGATCGGTTTTCCGGCCGAACGCCGCGCCTTCTCGCCGCATCTGACGCTTGGCAGGCTGAAGGATGGAGTTGCCGGCGCGCGCCTCGCGGAGATCGGCCGCGCGGTCGGGGCGGTTTCCATGGAATCAACCGCCGGGATGGATGTGAAGGACGTGTGTCTTTTTAAGAGTGTCCTGCAGCCGGGAGGAGCGGTTTATACCGTCCTTCATCGCGCGCTCCTCACCGGATGAGAATCCGCGTCCCGTATCCGCCGGTCCCCTTGACGGTCGCTTCCGGCGCGGCGGGCGCGGTCCATCGATACAACCACAACGCGTCTTCGGGCCGCAGGTTGACGCAGCCGTGGCTGCGCGGCCTGCCGAAATCGTTGTGCCAATAGGCTCCGTGCAGCGCCACCCCGTTCTCCACCTCGAAATAACTCACCCACGGCACCCCCGGCAGTTCATACGCCAGCGGATCGGTTGTCAGCTGGCCGTTCCCCATATGCACGCCGGCCACTTTGATCTGGATGTGAAACGTTCCCGTCGGGGTTGCGGTGTCGTTGCTGCCGGTCAGGCCGGAGGAGACTTTGGTTTCGCGGACGATCTCGTCCGCCTCGAAGGCTGTCAAGGTCTGGTCCGAAAGCCGGATTTCAATCCGTTTCTTCCCGGGTTCCACACCGGTCGAGATGGGGGCATACTGCTCCGGAGGAATAAGCCGCAAGTGTTCGCCGGACGCGTAATATTCCCTCGTCAACTGCCGGTCGTACAGAATGTACCAGACCTTGTTCCGCTTCCCGATCTTGACCCCTTTCACCCAGTGAACCGATTTGTAATACAGCCGGTATAGGATTTGTTCCACGGGCTCGATCGTCCGGTAGGATTGGGCGATCGGGACGCTCACTTCGGCGGGTATCATCTGCTCGATGTTCAAGGCCGGGACTTGCGGCTGGAAGTTGACCGGCTGGATGTCCCCGCTGTGGATATATCCCGCTTCGACCTGGAGCCAGCACCGGTTCCCCTCGGGGCCGCCGGCTTCGACCGTGCCCAGGATCTGGATCAGCGTGTCCTTGACCAGGGTCAGGATCTTTGGCGACCCGGTGTCCGGCTCCTGGTGGACGTCGACGGATTTCCCGGCGACCCGCCCCACCGGCAGGACCGGGGAGAATAAGCGGAAATCCGGAATGCCGGCCAGAGCGGGGACGCTCGATGCGGTGAGTTTAAGGAAATCGCGCCGCGAGAATAATCTCATGGATGATCATCCCTTTGGGAAGGGTATAATCCTATCAGAAGGATAGCATAGAACCGGGGAGCGGATTGTTGTGTGATGAGAAGCCCGAATCCCCGGAAATTCCGCCGAGTTTAAGCGCGGCGGATCGCCCGCGGTCCGGCGGCTTTATGCAGAATCCATTTTCGGAAAATTCTGGAGGTGAAACCTGGACGGTTTGGAACTGGCTCGCAGCCTGGTGAGAACGCTGGAAGACAAGAAGGCGGAAGAGATTTTACTAATGGATGTCCAAGGGCATTGCTCCTTTGCGGATTATTTCGTCCTTTGCTCGGGTTCGTCGGATCGGATGCTGCGCGCCTTGGCGGATGCCGTCATGGAAACCGCCCACAAGGAATTTCATGCACAGGCCCGCTCGGTGGGACGCTCGGAGAGCGGTTGGATTCTGGTGGATCTCGGTCCGGTAATCGTCCACATTCTCTCACCGGATCGCAGGGAATATTACAATCTGGAAGAATTCTGGAAGGAAGCCAAGGTGCTGGTGCATATCCAATAATTATTTTGGTGAGGATTGGCGAATAAGTCGATCCTCATTTTTTTAGTGTTAATAACGTTTCGCGTCCCAATTCCATCCCATCCCCCCTCCCAAATGGTTTTCCCGACCGTATATTTTCTGTATTCTCCCCTCCCCCCTTCCCGTATCACGGGAAGGGGGGAGGGATAGGGTGGGGGGATGGGATGGTGATGTTAACCCGCCGAATTGCCGGTTTATGCTGGCAGGGGAACGCCTGCTACAGTATCTCCTCCGGACGTACCACGCGCGAAAGATCGTAATAAATCCGGAAATCCCCGATTTGCTTAATTTGATAATCCACACCCAGGCGTGAAAAACCAGATTCCAGCGCCGCGTCCAGCACCGGATTATTCGTCGTGATGTATGCGACCCGATCCGAATTCTCCACAAAGCCGTCATACGGCGGATAGCGGTCGTCGCGTGCCGTGTAGCCCAAATCCAGGTGATACGGCAGCCGGGCGGTAAAGATGAGCCCCTCGTCGGAAAGGAACGCCAGCGGGAAGGAAACCCAATAATTGGTATACCCGCGCGTTTCACCATGCTGCCGCAGGAAAGCGATCACCTCGGGCAAATCCCGCTGATCCAATTGCGCGACCGCATCAAATTGAGTTGTGATCCCGGGAGGGTTATGCGCTGCGCAATCCGCCATGCCCGCCGACTGATACACCATCCACAGGATGAGCATGAGGTACGCCGCCCGTCCGACACGGGCGGCCGAAGAAACGATGAACTCGGCCGTAAAAGCCGCCGCGGTCAGGGTTAGCGGCAGCAGATAGCGCCCGCTCGGATCGCTTCCAAAGGGCGTAAGGAGATAGACCAGGATAAGGAAGATGCTTGCTCCAACCATCATCCAGCGGGCGGGGAGGGCGGCGTCGCGCAGCCGCAGCCTCCGGATGGCGAAGGCGATCACGGCCAGATCGAGCAGCAGCGCCACCGGCAGCACCGCCGGAACAAGCCAGCGCAGCTCCCAGCTGGGCCGCAATCCGAACAATGTGGATAAACCGAAAAGGAAAAAATTCAACAGCCGGATGAAGAGTACGCTCACCCCGTTGCCCTGCAAGGCGCCGGCAATCGCGCTTCCGCCGATTTCTTTCAGCGCCGTGGCGCCCATCTGGATCCATCCGATGATCCAGGGTAGCGCCCCCAATACCGACCCGGCTCCCATTAAGATGAGGCGCAACCAGCGCCGGATACCCGCGTCTTCCTTTACCGGCAGCCGTATTGCCGCTATGCCGGCGGTCAGCCAGGCCGGGCCGGTCAGGACGAGTGACAGCGGGAACGACCAGAACCCGATCCCAGTTGCCAAACCCAGTCCCAGCCAGCGCCCGAGGGTCGGTTTTCCGCGAGCGATCTGGAGCGCGATCAGCATGCTCAAGGACCCGAAGAGCAGCGCTTCGCCATACCCGCCCAGCGAGATTGTCGTATACAACGTCAGGAACACCGGAGGAACAGCCAGGAGCAGCACCGCCGCATTGGCGATTGCCCGGGAGCCGAAACCTTCCTCGCAGAACCGGTGCCACAGGATCAGTGTCCCGCAAAACAGTAGAATTTGAACCGCGCGGACCACCCAAACCTGAACCCCGAAAAGCGCAAATCCGCCCGCCACGAGGATTGCATCCAGGCTGCCCATGTACGCCTGTCCGTAGAAAAACAGCGGACGTTCCCCCTGCAGGATGTGCTTCGCCATCAGCGCGACGACCGCCTCGTCGGCGTTGAAAGGGACGGCCTGGATTCCAAGCAGGAGGGCTTTTGCGCCGATGCTTGCGGCCAGCGCCAGAATGAGCACCCAATAGCGGGGAACGGTTTCCCGTATAATCGTCCGTATGTCGAGCCGCACGCAACTCCTCCTGGCTGTTCTGGTCGCCGTCCTGGCCGTCACGGCCCGTCTTGTTCCCGGCCCGCGCACCATCGACGACGCCTACATCACATTCCGGTACGCGCGCAACCTGCTGCGGGGCGATGGCCCGGTGTTCAATCCCGGCCAGCCGGTTCTTGGCACGACCACGCCGTTGTACATGGGAACGCTGGCCGTTGCCGCCCTGCCGTTCGGCGCCGCCGCCGCGCCGTTTCCGGAAATCGCGCTGGTCCTCAACGCCCTGGCCGACGCGCTGACCTGCCTGCTCCTGATACGCATCGGCTCGGCCCTGAAGACGCCGGGCGCCGGCTGGGCGGCGGCCGTGCTGTGGGCCGTCTCCCCGATGAGCGTGACGTTCGCCGTCGGCGGATTGGAAACAAGCGTCTACATTCTCCTGCTCGTATCCGTATTGTACTTCCGCTTGCAGGGAAAAATAACCGTGATGAGCGCCCTCGCCGGATTGGCGTTCCTGACCCGGCCGGACGCGCTTATTCTGGCGGCGCTGGTATTCATCGAACTCGCCATTGTCTTTCTGCGCAGCCGGGGTTTTCGTGACGGGCTCGCAGCGCTCTTGCGCGCCGCGCTTCCGTTTTTACTCATCGCGGGCGCGTGGTCGGTGTTTGCATTCATCTATTACGGCACGCTGCTCCCGCATTCGATGCTGGCCAAGAGCGTGGCCTACCGGCTGGATGCCGGCGCGGGGATGATCCGCCTGCTCCAGCAATATGGCACGCCGTTCTTCGAGCATCTCACCTTCGGCCCGGCCGCCCTGGTCGTGACGCTGCCGTTGTACCTCTTTCTTTCCCTTGTTGGCATCGCGCGCGCGGAAAAGATGCTGCCCCGCGCCGGCGCGGCAGCCGGCCTGCTGTATCCCTGGTTGTATTTCGCGGTTTTTTCCGCCGCCAATCCTCTGATCTTCCGCTGGTATCTTGCCCCGCCGACTCCGTTCCTGTTCCTGACGATTTTTCTCGGGCTGGCGGCGCTGTTGGATGGATTGCGCGCGGGCGAGGGCCGCGTTCGGAAAATTGTCTTTGCCGGTCTCGCGGCCGCCGCGCTGGCGCTTTCCCTCCGCGAATGGAAGCCGTCCGCGGATCACGGCCCGGCCCGGCCGGCGCCCGAGATGGCGTATATCCAGCTGGAACTGCAGTACCGCGCGGTCGCGGAGGATTTGAAGCAATGGATCCGCCCGGAGTATACGGTCGCCGCCGGGGATGTGGGCGTGCTCGGATATTTTCTCGACAACCGGATCCTGGATACAGTGGGGTTGAACTCGCCGGAAGCGGTCCGCTATTATCCCCTTCCGGAATCGATGTACGCGATTATTTATGCCATCCCGCCGGACCTGATCGTATCCGCCCGGCCGGAGATCGTTGTCTTCCTTGAAGTGTACGGGCGGAACGGGCTGCTGAAGGATTTGCGATTTCTGAATATGTACCGCCAATGCGCCGAATATCCTTCCGATATGTACGGCAGCACCTCCATGCTGGTCTATTGCCGGAAGGATCTGCCGTGAAGGCAGCTCCGGGGCGGGCGCTTTTTTCCGGAAAATGGATGGTCATCCTCGCGGCGGGGTTGAGCGCCTGCGCGTATCTGTATTTCCTGTTGGCGACCCTTTCCTCGGTACCCTTTCATCCGGATGAAGCAACCTACATTTATATGAGCCGGGATCTGGACCGCATCATCTCCCTTGGCCCGCTTTCAATCTGTTGGAGCGCGGAAAATAAATCCGATCCTCTCCAAACCGAGCGGGAGCGGGATTGTCCGCTGGCCCGTTATGCCATCGGTCTCGCGCGCGGAATGGCCGGCTTGCCGGCCACGGTCTCCAATTGGGATTGGAGCGCGGATTGGGATCAAAACCTGCGGCAGGGGGCTTTGCCGCCGGATGAGTTGTTGCGGATCGCCCGGATTCCACAGGCGTTGCTTCTATTTCTGGCTGTGCTTTTAATGGCGCGAATCGGCGGACGGTTGGGCGGGGGAGCGGGCGCCGTCACCGCCGCTGTTCTGTTCGGATTGAACTCCCAGGTGCTTCTTCACGGCCGGCGGGCCATGAGTGAATCGGCGCTATTGTTCGGCATGATCCTGACGATCGCGGTACTGATGGAACAAAAATCGGAATCCAGCCGCGCCATGCGCAGGGTCGGATTTCCGCTTCTGGCCGGCGCCGCGCTGGCAGTGGCGGCGTCCGCAAAATATTCCGGGCTCCTGCTTGTTCCGGTCGTGCTGGCGGGCATGTTCTTCTTCACCGGTGAAGAAGCCCCGCGCAAAATCTTCCTGCACGGGGCCGCGCGCTGCGGAGTGATGGCCCTCGGGTTCCTGGCGGCCTTCTTTGTTCTCAATCCGGTTTTCTGGTGCGATCCCGCCGGGACTCTTTCGGCGGTCGTCGCGGAACGGCGGCGCCTGATGGGCGAGCAGCTGGCCGCTCTGCAGAGCGCCGCTCCAGGCGGCGTTTTGGGCACCCCGGGATTGCGATTGCTGGCGGTTGTCTACGAGCTGTTCATCGCCCCGCTCGCGTTCTGGGATATCCCGAACTACGCCGCGCAAACCGCCGCGGCGGAGCGGGCATACCTGGCGCAACCATTTAATACGCTGATAAACAGCGGGTTGACCTCGGCATTATTTGCCGTTCTGGTTTTCGCAGGATCGATCCTCTCCATCCTCCGCGCTATCCGAAAGAAGATGGACTCATCCGGGGTCCTCTTGTGGATTTGGGCCGCCTCGGCGCTGATTGGCATCCTCGTCGGCATCCCGATTCTATGGCAGCGCTACTATCTGCCGCTCATTCCAGCCGGAGCGGCCCTCTCCGCCGTCGCCGTCGAATCGATTTGGATAAGGATTAGAAAGAAATAGACAGGATTGGCAGGATTTATTTCAGGATTGACAGGATAATAATTATTGAAAATAAAAAAATCCTGGAAATCATGATCTAAATCCTGTAAATCCTGTCTATAAAAAAAATTCCGCCCCGAAAACTTTCTCGGGGCGGCGTGTTTATTCGCTGATGTAATCCCGCAGTTTGCGGCGGTGGCTCGGGTGCCGCAGGCGGCTGAGCGCCTGGGCTTCGATCTGCCGCACCCGTTCCCGGGTAACCCCCATCTTCCGGCCGACTTCCTCGAGTGTATAGGATTGCCCGTCGAGCAGGCCGTACCGCAATTGCAGGATGCGGACTTCGCGCGGGGGCAGGGTGCTCAGAACCTCTTCCAACTGCTCGCGCAGCAGGTTGCGCGTGGCGGCTTCCGCCGGGGCGGGGCTTTCCTCGTCCTCGATGAAATCCCCGAGCACCGAATCTTCCTCTTCGTCGGTCGGGGTTTCCAGCGAGAGCGGCCGCCGGGCCACCTGGATCATGTTCTCCACCTTTTTCGACGTCACGCCCAGCGCGTCGCCCAGTTCATCCGGGCTCGGATCGCGCCCCAGCTCCTGAGTCAGCTGGTGGGATACCCGCAGCAGTTTGTTGATCTGGTCGCCCATGTGCACCGGGACGCGGATCGTGCGCCCCTGGTCGGCGATCGCCCGGGTGACCGCCTGGCGGATCCACCAGGTGGCGTAGGTGGAAAATTTGTGGCCGCGCCGGTAATCGAATTTTTTCGCGGCCCGGATCAGGCCGATGTTCCCCTCCTGGATCAGGTCCAGGAAAGGAACCCCGCGGCCCATGTACTTCTTCGCGACGCTGATCACCAGCCTGGAGTTGGCCGTGATCAGATGCTCGCGGGCGGACCAGCCGTCTTCGATCCCGCCCTGGAGCTGGGAACGGCGCCGCAGGTCCGTCACGCCGCGGGCGAGCGACTCGCGCGCCAGCTTCCCGCGCTCGATCCGCTTGGCGAGAGTCACTTCCTCGATGGCCGTCAGCAGCGGAACGCGGCCGACTTCCTTGAGGTACAAACCGATCGTATCATCGGCGTCGATCGCCGAGAGGTAGGTGTCATCCTCGAGCAGTTCCCCCGACAGGGGGATCTCCTCCTCGACCTCCGCCAATTCCTCGTCGCCGGGTTCGGGTTGTTCGGATTCGCTTGTATCGAAGATCTCCACGCCCGCGGATAAAAGCGAAGCGTACGCTTCCTCGAGCTGGTCGATGTCGCGTTCCGCTTCCGGGAAGTAGCGCAGAATGTCTTCGATCGTGACAAATCCCTTTTCCCGCCCCTGTTCGGTCAGCGCGGCGATGGAGGGATGTTCTTCGTCGATGGGAAGCATGTCGTCGAGCGGGAGGAGGGGAGCGACGGGAAGGGCGGGATTCTTTCCACCGGGTTTGTCCGCCGCTGCGGAGGAAAGGCGTTTCCCGAGGATCGTCGCGGCTTCGCGGCGTGCCAATGCCTTCCGTTCCGGAGATGCCTTGCCGCCGCTGGTTTTCAGCGGATGGGCTTGGATCGGCGGTTTACGGGTTGTAATCTTGGATTTCTTGCTTGATGCGCGCGGATTTCCCGCTTTCTTTCCTTTGGCAACCATACTCCACCAGCATACATCGGAAAAATATGGGGTGCAATAGCCGGGCCTGATTCTTCGCCAAAATTAAGGTTTTGTTCGAAAAAACCGCCAGTCCATCTCCATTGGAAACCGTGAGATGGACTGGCGGGGTGGTGCGGTAATCAGGTCGTTTTCTCAGGTTGTCGGAGTCAGGGTCACGCTCGGAACGGGCGTGACGGGTGTGGGTGTCACGCTCGGCGTGTTGGTGATGGTCGGCGTCAGGGTGATGGTCGGCGTGACGGTCGGAGTTGTGGTGACGGTTGGCGTGATGGTGAAGGTCGGAGTCGCCGTGGCCGGCAGCGGTTTGTTGGTCAGGAAGTCGATGACCGGCGAGAGCAGCGCGCTGCGCACGCCGACGATGTTCTTGGCGCCCTCCAGGCGGACGTAATATCCGGTTCCGGTGGGGGTCGGCGCGCCGATTTCCAGGACAAACGTCTTCCCATCCGCGGTCTTGACCGTCAGCTTGTACAAAGGCTTGTCGAGGTTGTATTCCGAAGGCTTCAGGTTTTCGCCGTAGTCGCGGTAGGTGAGCATCTTGGAGAGCGAACCAAGCGCCGTGGTGACCTTGGCCTGATCCGCTTCGACTGACGGGATATCCATCACCAGCCAGGTTCCGGCGGTGTTCTTCTGGACTTCCACATGCGTGCCGTTCTTGAGGTCCTCGATCCGGATCAGGTTGATGCTGGCGGCGTCCACCGACCAAAGGGGTGCGAGGGTGGGCGTGATCGATCCGGGTTCGGTGGGCGCCGGTTGCAGGATGTTTGAATCCAACAGTCCGGCCAGGGCGATCAGGACGACAAGCGCAATCAACAATCCGTAAGTAATTCTTCTATCCATTGGGCTTCTCTTCGTTTCGGAATTGGCCCCGGCCAGGAACACGCCGGGGTGACTTGTGTGATTACCGGTGTTTGCGGCGGTTGTACCAGACGATCCCGTACATCAGGAGGAAACTCCCCGGGAGCAGGCAGGCCGAGGTCAGCACGATCGCATTCATCACCCAGGCGTCCTGCGGGAGGGAGATGAAGCGGTAGGTGGAGTCCTTCGGCGTAAGGCTGATCAGGTTTTCCTGCTGGCTGGCCCAGTCGACCGCATTCATGATCAGGTCGCTGTTGGCGCCGGCGCCCTGATTGATGATCTGGTTTTCGGCAAAGTCCTCGTCGCCGAACACGACCACCCGTGAGGAAACCAGCGCATCCTCGACGGCCACGCCGACGTTGAGCGGCGAAGCATTATCCTTCTCCTTGTCGAACGTGGCGGTCTTGGCTTCCGAGAGGAAGGAGATCAGGCCGACCGATGCCAGGTCGGTTTCGCCCCAAGCCTGGTCCTTGGCGGCTTCGATCTGGACGAAGGGGACCGGAGCAAAGGTCTTGCCTTCGGGCGTATCCGCCTGGAGGCTCATCGCGGTCGGGAATACCGAGATCATATTGGCCGGGATCCGTTCGGTGATCGGGCTTCCCGCCGGGTAGGTCGAGGCGAACGGGTTGAGGATGTAGCGGTTGACCAGGTCGATGATGATATCGTTGCGGAGCGTAATGCCCCAATCTTTCTTCAGGTAGGCCGCGAGAATATCCGCGTTCGGATCCATCTGCGTCACCACATACGGATTCTGCAGCACGATCAAGCCGCCGCCGCCCTTCAGGTAATCCTGGATCGCGGTAAGTTCGAAGTCCAGGAGCGGCTTCTTCGCGCCGGCGATGATCAGGACCGACGTCGCTTCCGGGACCTTCTTTTCCTGGGTCAGGTTCAGCGTGTCGACCGTGTAGTTCTTGCCCCGCAGCGTCCCGACCAGCGTGCTGATGTCGGTGTTGTTCGTGCCGTCGATGGTCGCTTCACCGTGCCCGGCCAGGAAGTAGACCAGGTGTTCGCCGGGGTTCATCAGCTTCAGGATCGCGGTGGTGATCTCGCTTTCGGCCGGGTTCGTCACGAGTTGTTTCTGATCGCCTTGGAGAAGGATGAGGGTGCCATCCTTGGATACGCCGTCTTCCTTGGCCAGGACGGGGTTGGCGTCCGGATCGACCTTCTCGTAGGTCAGCTGCCCGCGGGATTCGGCTTCGTATTTGTCGAGCAGTACCTTGGCGCCATCCCAGGCGGTGCTTTCCGGCCCGAACCAGGCCCGGATTTTAATCGGCTCGGTGAGCGTGTGCAGGGTGCGGATCGTTTCATCCGAAAGCGAGTTCGATTTGCTCTCGGTCAGGTCGACCCACAATTTCGTCTGGGTTCCGGCCTGGTACACGATGTAATTGACGATGACGACGATCGCCACCAGCGCCAGGCTGGTGATCAGAAGGTTGGTGCCGTATTTCGCCTGACGGCTCCCCAGCCACGTCTGCACCCGGTCGGGGTCCAGAAAGGCGAAGGAGAGGACGCCGACGACTCCCAGCAGCAGCGGAACGTAGGTGTACACGTCGGCGGCGCCGCGGATGAGAAAGGCGATCAGCGCGCCGGCCAGGCAGGCTACTCCGATGCCCAGGGACCAGGGGGCGATCGATCCCCAGTTGAATTCGTGAGCAGAGTCTTTCATTTTCTGAAACGACATGGGACGGTTTCCCTCCGGCTTACCGCCACCGCTTGGATTCGATCACGCGGGTGGCGAAAAACAGTGATAGGACGATGATGCTGACGTAATAGACGATGTCCGTCAGATCCAGGCGGCCGGCATACGCGGTGTTGTAGAAGTGGGAGGTGAAGTCCATGTATTGCAGGACCGTGCCCCCCAACGACGTGCCGCCCATGCTGCCCATGTAGCTGAGGGTGCTGGTGGCCAGGCCCGAGACCCACAGGCCCAGGCTGACTACCAGGGAGGCGAAGAAGGCCGCCGTCGCGTTCGAAAACAGGGACGAGATCCCGACTCCCACCGCCAGCAGCGCGCCGACAAGCAGGAACAGGACGATGTAGGCGCTGACCAGCGGCCCCTGATCGATCCCGCTCGGCTTGGTGATCGACTGCAGGAAGATCGGGTAGATCCAAGTCAGGGCCAGGATGACCGAGGCGAACAGCGCCGCGCCGCACCATTTGCCGATGACGAGTTCCGCATCGCGGACCGGCGCCGTCAGCAGGAGTTCCAGCGTGCCCTGGCCTCTTTCCTCGGCCAGCAGCTTCATGGTGATGGCGGGGGTGGCGAAGAGGACGAGGGTGAGCAGCGGGCCGAGCACCACGGTGCCTTCCAGCACCTGGGCCGAATAGGTATTGCTCATGGTCTGGACCAGGTCGAGGGCGAAGACGATGCCCAGGAACAGGAAGATCACGATGGCCAGAAAGTAGGCGATCGGAGATCCGAAATATTGTCTGAATTCTTTCCAGGCGATAATCCCGATATTGCGCATGGATCCTTACTCCTTCTGCTGCCGGGAAGCGCGCTTTCCCTTGGATTTGTCGTCCGAGCGGGTCAGTTCCAGGAAGATCTGTTCCAGGTCCACGCCCTGGCTGTGCACCTCGACGACATCCTGCCCGGCCCGGGTGAGCGCCCGCACGATCGCCGGGCGGATTTCCTTGCCGGGGGTGATTTCCACTTCGAATACGCCGTTGCCCATGGGCTCGACGGTCAGGACGCCCTTGACGGCGGCGAGGGTGGTCTCGGCGCCTTCGGTATCGCCCGCCAGTTCCACTGTTATCCTCTCGGCGCCCGCCAGGCGCGCCTGCAGGTTCTCCGGCCGGTCCTCGGCGACGATGTGGCCCTTGTTGATGATCAGGACCCGGTTGCAAATCTGCTGCGCTTCGGAAAGGATGTGGGTGGAAAGCAGGACGGTGTGGTCGGCGCCCAGTTCGCGGATGAAGGCGCGGATCTCGACCACCTGCGCCGGATCCAATCCGATTGTCGGTTCGTCGAGGATCAGCACTTCCGGCTTGTGCAGCACGGCCTGCGCCAGACCGACTCGTTGGCGCATGCCTTTGGAGAGGTTGCCGATGTACGATTCGACGCGGTCCTCGAGATTGACCCGCTGGATCGCCTCGTCAACGCACTGGTCGGCGTTCGGCAGATGGCGCATCGCGGCCATAAAATCGAGGTAGTCCAGAACCGTCATGTCCGAATACAGCGGGACGGTTTCCGGTAGATAGCCTACCCGCCGCCGGACTTCCAGTGATTCTTCCACAACGTCGTAGCCCGCCACGATCGCGCGACCCTCGCTCGGCGGCATGTAGGCCGTCAGGATCCGCATCGTGGTGGTCTTCCCGGCGCCGTTCGGCCCCAGGAAGCCGACGATCTCCCCTTTTTTGGCGTGGAAGTTTAAACCGTCGATGGCCTTTCGCAGGCCGTACCACTTGGTCAGGTTGGTGACTTGAATCATCCTGTCCTCGAAAAGAATATGGAGATGTTCCCGAAGTTGTTGATCGGGGGGATGGTACGGTCTATTTATACTTGTTTTTTGGGTCAAATCAAGGATAACCCATGCCTTCTCATCAAACCTTTAGCTGAAATCGCCGACTTCGTGCCGCCCTCTTTTCCCCGCCCGGCGAGTCGGCTTGCGCTTGACAAGCCGGGAGGCCCCAACTAAAATTCGTCAGCTGTTCCGGCCGATGCGGATGCAACCCCGCCGCTCCCCGTTGTGTTAATAAGAAGAGTGCACCCCCGGATACAATGCCGCGCATCAGGCGCGGCTTATCGTGTGTATAGATCTTCATTCTCCGTCGGAGGAACGTATGGATATTTTCTTGATGGGAAGTCGGCACGGTCTGAACGATTTCGAACAAATCGCAATTCTGTGTGTGCTGGGGGCTGCGTTCCTCAGCCTGGTCTACGCCGCCTGGCTCCGCGGCACGGTGCTCCGGAAAGACAAGGGCACCGCGAAAATGCAGGAAATCTGGAAAGCGATCAGCACCGGGGCGGACGCTTACCTCGGACAGCAGCTCCGGACCATCCTGCCGCTGATCGGCGTCCTGACGGTGGTGATGTTCTTCAGCGTGTATGTGGTTCCCCCCAGCGCGGAAGCGCAGGCGGAATTCGGCTCGCTGGGGCCTCAGGGCGTCACCCTGGTCATCGCCATCGGGCGAACCATCGCCTTCATCCTCGGCGCCACTTTCTCGCTGATCGTCGGACAGTGGGGCATGCGCATGGCCGTCCAGGCCAACATCCGCGTAGCGGCGGCCTCGCGGCGCGGCTTTAATGAAGCGCTGACCATTGCGTATCACGCCGGAACGATCACCGGGATGCTCACCGACGGCCTCGGCCTTCTCGGCGGCACGGTGATCTTCATCATCTTCGGCCGCGCCGCGCCGGATGCCCTGCTCGGCTTCGGCTTCGGCGGCACGCTGCTCGCCCTCTTCATGCGCGTCGGCGGCGGCATCTACACCAAGGCCGCCGATGTCGGTGCGGACCTGGTCGGCAAAGTCGAGAAAGACATCCCCGAGGACGACCCGCGCAACGCCGCGGTGATCGCCGACCTGGTCGGCGACAACGTCGGCGACTGCGCCGGCATGGCCGCCGATATCTTCGAAAGCTACGAGACGACGATCGTCTCCGGCCTGATCCTCGGCTTGGCCCTGGTCGCCCTGACCGGCGATTTGAAGTGGATCGTCTACCCGCTGATCATCCGCGCGGTGGGCGTGGTCAGTTCGATCCTGGGAACCTTCACGGTTCCGATCTGGGAAAAGTTCCCGATCCGCTTCCTCCAGGCGCACGACGCCGAGGAAGCGATGTTCCGCTCTTATGAAGTCTCGAGCGTCTTCACGGTCACGATTTCCTTCTTCCTGGCCGCGCTGTACGCGCACGACATCCGACTTGGCATCCTCACCGCGGTCGGCGTCGGGTTGGCGGTCGCCTTCAACCCGCTGACATCCTACTTCACCTCCACCAAGAAGGCGCCGGTGAAGGAGATCGTGAAATCCACCAACACCGGAGCCGCCACGACCATTCTGACCGGCCTGTCGGTCGGCATGGAATCGAGCGTCTGGGCCCTGTTCGTGATCGCCATCGCCTTCATGATCGGGCTCATGCTCTACACCGGCGACGGGGCAACCTATGTGCTGTACGCCGTCGCGATGATCGGCATCGGGATGCTCTCCCATACCGGCAACAACGTGGCGATGGACTCCTACGGCCCGATCTCCGACAATGCCAACGGCATCGGCGAAATGGCCTGGCACGACTTGAAGGACAAAGAAACCCTGAAAGCCCGCCAGATCATGGCGGACCTCGATGCGGTCGGCAACACCACCAAGGCCATCACCAAGGGCGTCGCCATCGCTTCGGCCGTGATCGCCGCGGTCAGCCTGTTCGGTTCCTACATCACCGATGTGGGCCGCGTGCAGGCCCAGCTCGGCCAGACGATCATGGATTCGATCCGCGTCTCCGACACCAAGGTCTTCGTCGGCCTGCTGATCGGCGGCGCGCTGCCGTGGCTGTTCAGCTCGTTCTCCATCCGCGCCGTCAGCCGCGCGGCGGCCCAGATCGTCGAGGAAGTCCGCCGCCAGTTCAAGCTCCCCGGGATCATGGACCGGAAAAGTCACCCCGGATTACGCCCGCGTGGTGAGCATTTCCACCGCTTCGGCGCAGAAGGAACTCATCCCGCTGGCGACGATCGCCGTGCTGATGCCGCTGATAATCGGGCTGGTCCTGCAAGTGGAAGCCCTGGGCGGGTTCCTGGCCGGCATCATCCTCTCCGGGCAGCTCCTGGCCGTGTTCCAGTCGAACGCGGGCGGCGCCTGGGATAACGCGAAGAAATCGATCGAAGACGAGCCGCGCGACCTGAAGGCGAACACCGGCAAGGGCTCCGAACGGCATAAGGCCGCCGTCGTGGGCGATACCGTCGGCGATCCGCTCAAGGATACCGCCGGCCCGGCGCTCAACCCGATGATCAAGGTTGCCAACCTGGTCAGCCTGCTTATGGCTCCTCTCATCGTCAAGTACCAGCTGTTCCCGGCGGAGGGCGGAGTGAACTTCATCGTCCTGGCTGTGGTCGTCCTGCTGCTGGCCGCCACCATCTGGGCCATCGCGCAGAGCAACCGCCAGGTCAAGGCCGTCACGGTTGTGGCCGAGAAAGTCGTCAAGAAGGCCAAAACCGCCCGGTAAGCTTTGCTCACTGCAATATAAAAGGAGAAGGCAACCGCCTTCTCCTTTTTTATTCCAACTGTCCTAACCCCCTCTCCCCGCCTCCACACCGGAAGATCACCGGGTCTCGGCACCCCTCTCCCCCTTCCCCGTAAGGGGAAGGGGGAGAGGGGACGGGGGTGAGGGGGTTAGGACAGAATAAAAAAACCGCCGCGATCCGCGGCGGTTCCACCTTTTAATGCATTCCTCTTCTGGCCCTTCCGGTAAACGGCTCTTAGTCGGTTTCCTTCGACACGTTGATCAGGTATTTCGCGGCGACCGCTCCCAGGGAATAGGGGGCCGGCTTTCCCGCGACAAGCGCGCGCAAAACGTCCGCGTCGGATGTCCACATCAAGTTTCCGGGCGCGATCAGGCAAATGCCGCCCGGCTCGTAGGTGGTGGTGAGTTTTCCGTCCCGGTAATAATAGTGGTCGCGGCTCGTTTCCACGGGATAGGCGTGCATGAACGGCGGAATGTCCGCCGGCTGGAACCACAATTTGATCTCGCGCTCCGCGTCGGCCGTGTTCGCCGAGGCGTGGATCAGGTTTTCCATCCGCGACGCGATCTCCTTGCCGTTCTCGTCCTTGATCGGGACGATTGTCCCGAGTGAGCGGATGCTGCCCGGCTTCTTTTCGCGCGCCTCATGCGGGTTGGTCGGCCCGACCAGGTCGCGGATCTTCTGCACCGCGCCAGGCCCCTGGTACACCAGCGCGATCACACGTCGCTTTTGGGGGTCGTTCGGATACTGCAGCTTGCCCATGATGAAGTCGATCAACCCCGGGAAGAACACTTTCCCGCGGTGCTCGGCGTAATGCTCATCCGCCAGCATCCGGCTGACGTGCACGATCTTGGCGCCGGCAAACCGCAACCCGGTGTGGAATTCGGAAAGCTGGGAGAGGATGTATCCGGTGAGCGAGTTCTTCAGCGCATCGGGTTTGATCAGGACGAGGGTCTGTTCGAGATCGGGGTTTGTCATGCGGCGACTCCTGCGAGAATTTTCCCCATGATACCGGGGAATTTGGTTTTTTACCATGTGGAGAGGCGCGGCGCGCACCGATAAGATCTCCCTCCCGGTGATAGGCGACCGTAGAAGCCCTCATGGACCCGGTAAGCAACACCTGTCAGGTGTGCCCCACCTGACAGGTGGGAGATTAGGGTTGATATCATAAAAAAAGGGCGGGCCATTGGCCCGCCCCTGCGAATTGGTCCGTCCCTACGGTTTACCCCCGACGATTACAGATCAATGGTCGGTTGTCGATGGTCGACTGTCGATGGTCGATTTTATTTCCGTTCCCGGATCGGGAGATACGGTTCCTCTTCCGGTCCGATATAGATGAAGCGCGGCCGGAAGATGCGGTTGTCGATCCACTGCTCGAGGGCGTGGGCGGTCCACCCGGCGCTGCGCCCGACGGCGAAGATCGGCGTAAACATCGCCGTTTCGATCCCCATCGACGCCATCACCACGCCCGAGAAGAAATCCACGTTCGGCCAGATCCCGCGCTGGCCGTATTTCTCGGCCATGACCTTCTCGATCCGTTCGGCGGTCTCCAGCCAGTGCTCGGTACCGGCCCGCCGGGTCACCTCGCGCGCCTGGCGGCGCAGGATCGCCGCGCGCGGATCCATGCTTTTGTAAACCCGGTGGCCGAACCCGTGGATGCGCAGCTTTTGCGACATCGCATCCTCGAGGAAGCTTTCGACGTTGTCCAGGGAACCGATCGCCTGCAGCATGCGCATGACTTCTTCGTTGGCGCCGCCGTGCAGCGGGCCTTTGAGCGCGCAGATCCCCGCCACCACCGCCGAATACAGGTCGGAGAGGGTCGAACGGACGGTTACCGCGGCGAAGGTGCTGGCGTTGCACTCGTGATCCGCGTGCAGGATCAGCAGCACGTCCATCAATTCCGAATAGAAGTTGTCGGGAGGGTTCCCGGTCAGCATGTAGTAAAAATTACCGGCGTGGGAAAGATCGGCGCGCGGGGAGAGCATCGGCTTGCCGTTCCGGGCGCGGGCGATCGCGGCGGCGATGGTCGCGATCTTGGATACGATCCGGATGCTTTGCCGGCATTGTTCGCTGGGGGTGTCGTCTTCCGTCGTTTCATCGTACGCCGCGAGGGCCGAGACCGCCGTCCGCAGCACCGACATCGGATGCACGCCGTAGCGCGGAGCCTGCTTGGCGATCAGATCGTACAGCTCGCCGGGAATTTCCCGGTAGCTTCGCATCAGCCGGCCGAGGTCCTTCAATTCGGATTCTTTGGGCAGACGGTCGTGCAGGAGGAGGTAGAACACCTCTTCAAAGGTGGATTTCTCGCACAGCTCTTCGATCGAATGCCCGTGATAGACGAGCTTTCCCCCCAATCCGTCCACGAAACTCTTGGTGCTCTCACCGACGGGAATTCCTTCCAATCCTTTGGCGAAGTGAATTTCCCCCGGCTTGGCGACCAGTTTGACTTCCTCGGAGTAGGTGTTGGCCATGGCTCTCTCTCCTCCGTCCCCGGATCCCTTCCGGCAAGCTAGAGATAGAAGGTGGACAATCCGGAGACGATCCCGCGGATCTTCTCGGCGGACGTGTTCAAGGCGCTTTGCTCCCCGGCATTCAGCGGCAGCTCTACGATTCGTTCCACCCCGTCGCGGCCGAGTTGCACGGGAACCCCGAAGTACAGATCCCGCAGCCCGAAGTTGCCGTCGCAAAAGGCCGAGCAGGGCAGGACGCGATGCGTGTTCTGCAGGATGGCTTCCACCATCGCCGCCAGCGCCGCGCCGGGCGCATACGATGCGCTGGTCTTAAGCAGATTGACGATTTCCGTTCCCCGGTTCCGGGCCCGGTCCACAATTTCCCGGAGTCTTTCGGCCTGGATAAGATCCGTGAGCGGGACGCCGCAGACATTCGAATGGCGGACCATCGGCACCATCGTTTCCCCGTGCCCGCCGAGCATGAACGCTTGAACGCTTTCCGCGCTCACCCCCAGTTCCTGCGCAATCAGGATCTGGAACCTCGCCGAGTTGAGGATCCCCGCTTGTCCGACAACCCGCTCTTTGGAAAAACCGCTTACCCGGTACGCCAGATAAGCCATCGGATCGATCGGGTTGGTAAGGATGATGAGGATCGAATTCGGAGAGCGGCTGACCGCCTCGCGGACCGTATGCACCACCACCGCCGCGTTAACCCGCGCCAGATCGTCGCGGCTCATCCCCGGCTTGCGCGGGCTTCCGGCGGTGATCACGACCACCTCGGATTCGGCGGTATCCGCGAAATCGCTCGTCCCGATCACATGGGTGGATTGCCCGAGGATCGGGATCGCTTCCTGCAGATCCAGGGCTTTCCCCTGCGCCAGCCCCGGAACGATATCCAGCATGACGATATCGCACAGGTCTTTGGCCGCCAGCCAGATGGCGGTCGCCGATCCGGTGTTTCCGGCCCCGATAATCGAGACTTTCGGCCGCATCTTTGCCTCCGCTGGAGTGGGAATGAATTTCGGGGTTTAAAACTACATCCGGATTCATCCCCCGGGGGATTAAGGCGTATAGTCTACCATATTCCGTTACCCCGGGTGGTATAATCGCCGCGCCTTCCCCCTTTTTGTGAGTGGACGGCCTAGAAGCGCCCCCGCGAATGACCGCAAAAAAAACAATCGTAGCCCTCGACATTGAGACCACCGGACTCAATCCCGACAAGGATGCCGTGATCGAGATCGGCTTGATCCGCTTCCGCGGAGACCGCGAGGAAGAGCGCTGGTCGTCTTTCGTGCATCCCGGCTGCCGGATTCCGCCGGTCATCACCCAGCTGACGGGAATCACCGACGCGATGGTGGCGGACGCCCCGGGGATCAAGGATCTCCTTCCCCAAGTCCGCGATTTTGTCGGGGATGCCGCCCTGCTCGGGCATAATGTCGCCTTCGACCTGGCCTTCTTCCGCAAGCAGCGCCTGTTTGCCGACCAGGATTCAATCGATTCCTACGAACTGGCGTCGGCGCTGCTTCCGCGCGCGCCCCGCTACAACCTGGGGGCGTTGTGCGCGCATCTGAGCATCCCGGCTTCCGCCACCCACCGCGCCATGGACGATGCGTTCGCGGCGTTCGAGCTTTACCGCACGCTGGCGGAGCTTGCCCGCGGCCTGCCGACTGCTTTTCTCGCGGAGATGGTCCGTTTCGGGCAGGATGTGGAGTGGGGGGGCGGCGCGCTCATGGAAGAGGTATATTCCGAACGGTTGAAAACCGAGGGGGCGCTGGCAAAAACGCCCGGCGTCCGATTCCCGATCTTCGAACCGGATCCCGCCCGCGCGCTGCATGGGGATGCGGCCGGCGCCGCCGCGGTGAAAAAGCTGGTCCCCAACGAGACGCATGGAAGCTCTGGATCCGGAGGCCATGGCCGCGCTGCTGGATACGCACGGACCGTTTGGTACGGCGTTTCCGGGTTACGAACACCGGCCGCAACAAATGGAAATGACCGCGGCCGTAACCCGCGCTTTCTCCGAATCCACCCATCTGATGGTCGAAGCGGGCACCGGGACCGGCAAAAGCCTGGCCTACCTGATCCCCGCCGTCCATTGGGCGCTCGCCAACGGGGAGCGGGTCGTCATCTCCACCAATACCATCAACCTGCAGGATCAACTGCTGCAGAAGGATTTCCCGGATCTGATCCGGGTCCTTGGGCTGGACGCGCGCGCCGCCGTGCTCAAGGGCCGCGCGAATTACATCTGCCCCCGCAAGTTCGAAGCCATCCGCCGCCGCGGGCCGCAAACGGCCGACGAGATGCGCGTGCTGTCCAAGACCATTTTATGGCTGACGGATACGGTCACGGGTGACCGGTCGGAGATCAACCTCAACGGCCCGGCGGAACGGGCGGTCTGGGCCGAGCTCTCCGCGGAAGATGAATTGTGCTCGCCGGACGGATGCCCGCTCTTTACGCGCAAAGCCTGCCCCTTCCTCCGCGCGCGCCAGGCGGCGGAGAGCGCGCACGTCCTGATCGTCAACCACGCGCTCCTGGTGGCGGACCTGGCCGCCGAGAACCGGGTGCTTCCGGAATATCATTACCTGGTCGTCGACGAAGGCCATCAGCTCGAGTCGGCCGCGACCGACGGCCTCTCCTTCCGCTGCGCCTGGTCGGATCTGGAACGCTCGCTTTACGAACTTGGCAGCGCCCGCTCCGGCTGGCTGGGGATGCTCTCGGCCCGCGCCAAGAAGAAGGACGTCGACAAGGATTCCGCCGCCTTCGTCCGGGCCCAGGTGGACGACCTCACGGCCGCGGTCGAATCCTGCCTGCAGACCGGCCGGGCGTTTTTCCAGTCCATCGATCTGTTCATCGCCGGCCAAATCGAGGGCCGCCCAAAGGAATATACGCTCCAGTACCGGATCATCCCGGCCGTCCGCACCCAGCCGGGCTGGGAGTATGTGGAAGAGGCGTGGGAAAACATGCGGGTGGAGTTTTCCGAAGCGGCACGGATCGCCGCCGCGCTGGGGGAAAAGGTCCGCGGTGGGGAATCCGACGACGAGGAAAATCCGAACGAGCTTTCCCTGCTGATCGGCGGGTGGGCGCGGCGGATGGCAATGACCGTCGATGCCATCCACCAGATCATCGCCAAGCCGAATTCGCAGATGATCAACTGGGTGGAGATCCCGCGCGACCGCGACGTGCGCACGCTTTTTTCCGCGCCGCTGCACGTCGGGCCGCTGGTGGAAAAATTCGTCTGGCACACCAAGAATTCCGTGGTGCTGACCTCCGCCACTCTGACTGCCGCCGGCGAATTCGATTATCTCCGCGAGCGGTTGAATGCCGACGAGGCGGAAACCCTGGTGGTGGGTTCGCCGTTCGATTTTGAAAATTCGGCCCTGCTGTACCTGGCGACCGACATCCCGGAGCCGGGCGATACACGCAACTACCAGCACGCGCTCAACCGCGCGCTGGTCGACCTGTGCAAGGCCACCCGCGGTCGGGCGCTCGTCCTCTTCACGTCCTATTCCCAGTTGCGGCAGACGGCGCAGGTCATCCAGGGGCCGCTGGCGCGCGAGGGGATCATCGTGTATGAACAGGGGGAGGGGGCTTCGCGGCATGCGCTGCTGGAAACGTTCAAATCCGCGGAGCAGGCCGTGTTGCTGGGAACCCGGTCCTTTTGGGAAGGCGTGGACGTGCCCGGTCAGGCGCTATCGGTTTTGGTGCTGACCAAATTGCCGTTCGATGTTCCCAGCGACCCGATCATTTCCGCGCGCGGCGAAACCTTCGAGGATCCATTCAACCAGTTTTCCCTGCCGGAGGCCATCCTTCGTTTCCGCCAGGGGTTTGGGCGCCTGATCCGCACCAAGACCGACCGCGGCGTGGCGGTGGTGCTTGACCGCCGGGTCCTGACCAAAGCCTACGGCCGTTCATTTATCAATTCCCTTCCGGAATGCACCCGTGAGCAGGGAACCCTGGCGGCGCTTCCAGACCGCGCCGCCCGTTGGTTGGGAGATTGATGGAGGGAATGGGACCGAAGATTCTCATCACCGGAAGCACGGGGTTCATCGGCCGGGTCGTCACCCGGGTCCTGGCGGACCGCGGGTACTCGGTCCGCCTGCTTCTCCGGCCGTCCGCCCGCCGCTCCCGGCTGCCGGTCCCGCAGGCGGAAGCGGTCGTCGCTTCCTTTCAGGATGAAGGCGGAATCCGCGCGGCCGTCGCGGGCGTGGATTCGATCGTTCATCTGGCCTCGGCCGAGGGCGAACACCGCCGCCGCGACCTGTTTGCCGTGGATGTCGAGGGAACCCGCAGCCTGCTGACCCAGGCTAAAGCCTCCGGCGTAAAGCGCATTCTGTATCTCAGCCATCTCGGCGCGGACCGCAGTTCGGCCTTCCCGTTCCTGCAGGCCAAGGGGATCGCCGAGCATGCCATCATGGAAAGCGGAATCCCCTACCTCATCCTCCGCTCATCCCTGGTGTATGGGGCCGGCGATTCATTCACAAACGCCATCGCTTTTTTCGCCCGGCTTCTGCCGGCCGGCTTTTTCATTCCGGAAATGGACACCCACATGCAGCCGTTGTGGGTGGAGGATCTGGCGGCCTGCATGGAATACTGCCTTGCCGAAAACCGGTACTTCGGCGAGATTCTCTCCATCGGCGGCCCCGAGCATTTGTCGTTCGAACAGATTGTGGAAGTGGTCCTGGATGTGATCCGGACTCCGCGGATGATCGTGAAGGTGTGGCCGCCGCTGGCCCGCTTCAGCCTGGGGTTGATGGACTGGATTCTTCCGCATTCCCCGTTCACCCCCTTCTGGATGGATTACCTGGCCGTGCCGAGCACCTGCGAGGCCAACAGCCTGTCGCGCCTGTTCGGATTGAAGCCGGCCAGCATCCGGGAACCGGTCGGGTATTTGCGCCATAACCGGGGGATCCGCAAGTTCCTGCAATTTGTCATGCGGGGTAGTGACGTCATGCAGGAGAACAGACCATAGACGATAGACCATCGACCATCGTCTGATATTGGTATGGGGGTCCGGACTCTTCAACCGGGGATTTTTTCCCAAGGGCGCTTCGGCCCTAATCCACTCCAGTAAAAATCCGCACCATGTTCGTCTTTGGTCCTTCGTCAGTTTTTTGATTGTCGCCGCCTATTGCGGCGGTAAATTACTTTCCCTTATCGAAAAGTACAGGCACCCATACTCCAACCCAAACGATTGTCGATCGTCAATGGTCGGCCCTCGCAACCTTTTTCTTCGTGCCCTTCAGGTGTTCCTTCGTGATATTCGTGGAACCTAATCCGGCCGCAGCCAGGGGATGGACAGCGATCCGGCATAGGCGAACAACAGCATTTTTAAAATCTTCCCGATCGTGCAAAACAATAAAAATTTCCAGACCGGCATTTTCAGCGCGCCGGCGATGATGCCCGCCACGTCGAAAATCGGATTCGGAATGAATCCGAGGACGAGGATCGTCCAGGGGCCGTATTTCGTCATCCAGGGGATGAGCCGCTGATACATGGCACGGTTTTGGACTACGATGTTGCCCGAATATCCGGCCAGGTAACCGGAGAGTTCCCCGATCGCCGCTCCCACGCCGGCCGCCAGTGCGACCAGAAGCGGGTTATAGATGGCGCCCATTCCGAATACAAACGCCACCCCGGGGGCGGGCAGGATGATGGTGGCATTTGCCAGGATGGAAAGCAGGAAGATCCCGATGTACCCCAGGCTCGCAAGCCATTTGGCCTGATCCCTTAAGAGGTAAATCCCCACCGTGAGGCCGATGACCAGCAAAATGGTACCCACCCGGGCCAGGATGGGCAGAACTTTACGCCAGAAATTTTCCTGCGGTGGTGAAGTAACCCCAGGATCAACGGTCATGAGTGTGAGCCTTATTTCCAGGGAACCGGCGCCAAGGGGAATGCCTTTTCCGGATACCGGTCAAATGTCTTCGCCGATATCATAACATTTATCCGCGGGGAACGCGGTAAAAATTTTTATTTTGGCACCGGTACTATGGTTCCAGGCATGTGAGGAATACGGCGGCGGCGCCGGAGGCGCGCAAGGCGGCTTCCACCGCCGCGAGCTGCGCCGGATCGGCCAGCGCGACGATATTGCCGCCAAGCCCCGCGCCCGAGAGTTTCGCCCCGTGCGCGCCCGCATTCCGGGCGGCCTCCACCATCCGGTCCAGGGCGGGGGTGGACACTTCGATCGCCCGCAGCAGTTCATGGCACCGGTCGAGCGTCTGCCCGAGTTGGGGGATGCGGCCGGATACCAGATGCCCGCGCCCCTCCTCGGCCAGCTCGCCGATCTGCCGGAAAAGGCCGTCGTACCGGCCGGGATCCGCGTCGCGCCGCTCCCGCACGCCTCCGACCGCGATCCGGGTCTTGCCGGGCACGCCGCTGTCGGCGATGAGAAGGTGCGCCGGCGCCCCGGCCGTGAGGATTTCCGGTTCCTGCCCGCGGCGGAAATAGATCGGGCTTTCGTAGGCGATCACGGTGTTATCCACTCCCGAAGGGGTGCCGTGATAAATCTGTTCCACGGCGAATACGATCCGTGAAATCTCCGCCGGGGGCAAATTCCGGCCGGCGGCGGACGCCAGCACCCGCACGATCGCGGTCGAGACCGCCGCGCCCGATCCCAGTCCGGATGCGACCGGGATATCCGATGTGATGGTCAGCCGCCCACCCGGCGCCGGCATGCCCAGCGCCTCCGCCGTCAGCCGGAGGCACACGACCAGCGGGTGCCCGGCGGGCAGATCCGACATCGGCGCATCCAAGCCGATCAGCGGGGCTTCGATTCGGAGCGGGGTGTTGCCCTCGTCCAGGTCGGCCCGGGTCCGCAGCGAGCGGACCGGAACGGCGACGGCGGGAAAGCCGTACACGACGGCGTGTTCACCGAGCAGGATGATCTTCCCGCAAGCCGAGGCGTGCCGGATCATCTCCAGATGTAGAGGATGAGCATGACGGAAAAGCCCCAGACGAGGATCGCAATCTGCAGCGGCCGGTCCGTCAGGACCAGTTCCTCGGGGGCTCCGCCCTTGTGCTCGATTTGCATCAGGTAGAGGTAGCGGAAGATGATGTAAAGGATGAAGGGGATGGTCAACATCATGACGTGGTTGGCCGGGAGATTGGGCGCGGAAAAGGTATAAAAAGAATATGCGACGATTGTCGCGGCGGATACAATCTGAATATAGCTGTCGAGAAGCGGTATGGAATATCCGCTGAGCACCCGCCGGTGGTTCGACGCGCCGTTTTCCAGAAGCAGGATTTCCGAACGGCGTTTGCCGAAGGAGATGTACAGCGCGAGCAGGACCATGCATACGTACATCCACGGGGAAAACCGCTCGACGGAAATCAGCAGCACGCCGCCGACGACCCGCAGGACGAAGAAGATCGCCACCGTCATGGCGTCCACGATCGGGATGTGCTTGAGGTAGAAGGAGTACGCCAGGTTCAGCAGCAGGTAGAAGGCAATCAACGCCGCAAACCTCGGCGCCAGCGCGAACGCCGCGGTAAGGGAGAAGGCCATTAAGACGGCGGCGGCGACGGCGGCGACCGCTACGGGCAGCTGGCCCGAAGCCACCGGGCGCTTGCATTTGGCCGGATGCATCCGGTCCTGTTCCCGGTCGGCGATGTCGTTGACCAGGTACACGGAACTGGATGCCAGGCACAGCAGCACGAAACCGGCCAAGGTGCGCAGCAGCGGTTCCGGGAGGAAGAACTGGCGGTCGAACACGAGCGCGGCGAAGAAGAAGAAATTCTTCGGCCATTGCCTCGGGCGCATGCTTTTGATCAATCCGGTGATCCAGGACATTCCAACTCCATTCCGGGGCGGGGCGGTTTACCGCTTGGACGCGGGTGCTTCGGAGTCGGGCGGGGCGCTGGGTGTCGCGGCTTTCCCCGCCGACCGGCGAAAATCCACAAACCGATACCCGACACCGCGTTCGGTCAGTATGTATTGGGGATTCGAAGGATCTTTTTCCAGTTTCTGGCGCAGGTAGTTGACATACAGGCGCAGGTAGTGGGTTTCCTCCCGGTATTCATACCCCCATACTTTGGCCAGCAGCTGGTCGTGCGTGATCACGCGTCCCGCGTTCTGCACCAGATGGTACAGCAGGCGGTATTCCGTCGGCCGCAGGATGACCGGCCGGTCCTCCACGCGCACTTCGCGCCGGTCGAAATCGATCGTCAGCCGGTCGTCCACCTGGATCGGTGCGTGGGGCGCGGTGGGGGGCATCTCGTTCCGGCGCAGGACGGCGCGGATCCGGCTGGAAAGTTCACGCGGGCTGAACGGCTTGGTGATGTAGTCGTCCGCGCCGCGTTCCAGGCCGCGCACCCGGTCGTCTTCCTCGCCTTTGGCGGTGACCATGAGGATCGGGACTTGTGAAAACTCCCGGATCATCCGCAGGGTTTCGAACCCGTCGATGTCCGGGAGCATCACATCCAGAAGCACCAGATCCGGCATGGCGTTCCGCAGTTGATCGAGGGCTTCCATTCCGGCGCGCGCCTCGACCACGTCGAATCCGTCCTGCTCCAGATTGAGCCGGATGAACCGGACCATGCGCGGCTCATCGTCGACCACCAGCACTCTCCGGCGGGGAGCGTCGGTCATAGCCGGCTATTCCCGGACAAAGGTGACGAGCTTTTCCTCCGCCTCGCCGGGCATTACTTCGATGAAGGATATCCGTTGGATCGTCCAGATCACCGTGCTGACGTTGGGTTGGAGGTAGGGCAGATCCTTCCCGTCCCGGCGGCGTGGGTTGGCAACCGTCAGATAATTCGCATTGACCGCTGGCAGTGCATCGATCTCTCCCAGGACCGCATCTTCATTGGTGAGGTGGACCAGGACGGAAATGGCCATTTTGCTTATTGCGCTCCAATCTGGCAGGTAACTTCAATTATCAGGTTTCCCAGACGGAGGATGTCTCCGTCGGAAAGCATCGCGGGATGGTCGGGCAGCACCCGGTTGTCGTTGATGAAGGTTCCGTTGGCGCTCCCCAAGTCGATCGCCAGCAGCGAATTCCCCTCAAAGCGCAGATGGCAATGCAGGCGGGAGACTCCCTTTTCGTGCGCGCCGAACCGGTTGAGATCGATGTCGGGTATCACCGCCTGGCCTTTTTCCGCGCGGCCGAGGATGTATTCCTGCTGCCCGAAGAGCGGGATGCCGACATTGTTCCCCGCCACCATGAGCGCGATCTTGTCGTTCGAGGTCAGCGGAGCATGCGAGGATTCGGTCGGCTTGGGCGGTATGAATTCGGCTGCCTTGCTCGCCGGCAGGGCGTTCGTCGGGGAGGAGCTGTCTTCGCTGACCCGCGCGCAGCATTCCGGGCAGAAGAGGGTCCCGTAATATACCGATGCGTGACAGACGTGGCAGGAGATCATCGCAACCTTCCCCCGTGCAAAGGATCCACCAGACCGCGCGTGCCGTATTTG
This sequence comes from uncultured Chloroflexia bacterium, assembly GCA_963724345.1. Taxonomy (GTDB): domain Bacteria; phylum Chloroflexota; class Anaerolineae; order Anaerolineales; family RBG-16-64-43; genus JAFGKK01. The sequence continues at coordinate 861,842 of CAVRUI010000003.1, forward strand.
ACCGCTTTCTTTCCCTTCTCCGAAATCGAATGAGTGCGGCGGAGCTGGGAGGATTCGCTGAGCACGGTATTGGCCAGATCCGGTTCGCCCATTTCGAACAGGCGCGTGGCGATCCGTTCCAGACGGGTGGTCGCCAAATTCAGGTGTCCGGTCTGCGCGTCGGCCATCGCTTTTTCCTGCAGGCGCGCCAGGTTGACGTTGCGTACCGCGGCCAGCAGCGTTCCGGGTATCGGGGCCGGTACGGGCTCGTTGACCACCGGCAGGCTCAGGGAAAGAATGGTCCGCAGGTTGGTGGCGCGCTTTGCCAGATGCGCGCCAAGATGCAGCCGGCTGATCTCGTAGGAGTCCATCGGCGTGATCGGCGGGACGAGGTATTCCATCAGCAGGGTGATGTTGTTCCCCGCAAAAAGCGAACCCAGCCGGAGCATATGGCCTTCGTGCAGAGGCATGGGGGCCGGGTTCACCCGGAACGCGGATTGCAGGGTTACCCCGGGCGTGGTTTCCACTTCCACCACGACCTGATCGGCGTGCACCTGCCCGAGCCCGAGGAATTTTTGCTGAAGGAACGGGCCCAAGGCCGCGATGTTGTCGATGTAGACCGCCTGGCCGCCCGTCTTGGCCGCCAGGGAATCCAGGAACGTGTCGTTCCACTCGTCGCCGATCCCCATCGCGGTGATCTCGATCCCCTCCTGGGCCGCTTCCTCGGCCAATTGCAGGCAGGAAGCTTCGTCGCCGTACGTGCGACCGTCGGTCAGGAGGATTACGTGGTCCACGGAATTCGGGTGCCGGACCTGGCGCAGCTGATTCACGCCGGCCGAAAGCCCCTGGTAAATTTCCGTCCCGCCGCTGGGCTGGATCAGGCTCAGCCGCTGCCGCGCTTCCGAGATCGGCAGAGTCAATTCCGTCGAAAGCAGCACTTCGGCCCGGTCGCTGAAGGTGACAACGGCGATTTTATCCTGCGGGCGCAATTGGGTGAGGATGCTTTCGGCGGAGACGCGGGCCGTATCCAGCCGCTCGCCGGCCATGGAGGTGGATCGGTCGAAGACCAGGCTGAGGTTGAGCGGCGGCGGAACCTGGTCCCCCTCCTGTTGGGTCGGCTGGATGCTTGCCATGGCATAAAGCACCTGGGGTTCATCCAACGCCCGCAGGACGGGTCGGCTCACATGGACTTCCATATAGAGCGGTTCCTGTCCCGAGCTGGGATTGTTCATTTTTCCCCTGTCATCTCCACGATGACGACCGAGATATTATCCGGGCCCCCCATGGTGTTCGCCTGGCGCGCAAGCGCGACCGCCGCGTCCTGCGGAGAGGGGTAGTTCTTGGAAATCCGCAAAATTTCAGAATCCGACAGCACCCCCCATAATCCGTCGGTGCACATCAGGAGGCGCGATCCGTGTTCCCACGGAACGGTCAGGAAATCCGTTTCGATCCCCTCGACCTGGCCGACCGCCTTGAGGAGCACGTTGCGCTGGGCGAAACGCCCGGCTTCCTCCGTGGAGATGTGCCCCTGGTCGACCAGGCGCTGGACGAGCGAATGGTCGTGGGTGATCTGGCGGATTTCCTTGCCCACGAAATATGCCCGGCTGTCTCCGATGTGGGTCAGGAACACTTGCTTGCTGAAGATCAGTGCCGCGGTGAGGGTGGTGCCGCTTCCCGGGAGGTTCAACATCACCGCCTGGTTGGCCATGGTCATCGCACTCTCCAGGACTTCCTGAATCGATTCGGAATTTTCCGCCACGCCGCCGAGGAATTGGGCTCCGAATTTTGAGATTACTTCACGCGCGAAGGTTTGCGCGGCAAGCAGGCTGGCTTTTTCCCCGAGATCGTGCCCGCCCATGCCGTCGGCCACGACGAACAGCCCGTAATAGGGGGAAACCCCGTCTCCCTGCTGCGTGGAGGTGATCGACACCACGCAGTCCTCGTTGGATTGCCGGACCCGTCCGACGTCGTAGGCCAGGCCGGACCGGAACATCGGGATGTCGTTCGGGAGTTCGGCGGGAGGCGCCGATTTGGTGCTGCGGCGTGAGCGGATGCGGGTAATGGGAGCCAAGAGGATTCTCCTGTTTTTCCTGCCTACAGGGGCAGGGCGTAAAGTTTGTGATCGTTGGATCCGAAGACGATCATATCTTCGTTGGCGGTGATGCCGCCGGTGATCGGGCCGCCGGTTTCGAATTTCCAGCGCAGCTTCCCGGTCAGCAGTTCCAGGCAGTACAGATTTTTATCCACCGATCCGCAAAACACCAGACCCTGGGAGATAAGCGGATTGCCGGTAACCTGGCCTTCGGTTTCGAAATGCCATTTCTCCTTGCTCGAGTTGGAGTCGACCCCGTAGATCCGTCCGTCGGCGGAGCCGAAGACGATGATGCCCTGGCCGATGGCGGGGGAGGAAATGATCGCATGGTTGCTGCGGAAGCGCCAGACCGCCCACCCGGATTTGATATCCAAGGCATACAGCAGATTGTCGACCGAGCCGAAGTAAAGCATGCCGTTGGCTTCGCACGGGGACGAGGTGACGGGCCGTTTGGCGTGGAACTTCCATTTAATTTCGCCCTTTAGGTCCACCGAATAGACGTCGCCGCTCTCGCACCCGAAATAGATCCGGTCGCCGTTCGCCAGGGGCGTGGAACGCACCGGCCCGTCGACCTCCGCCTTCCACGCGCCCCGTCCGTACAGGGCGTTGATCGCGTGCAGTTTGGCGTCGTCGGATCCGATGAAGACGTGCCCTTCGGCGAAGGTCGGCGAGGAACGCACCGGGCCTTCGGTGTAGTACGTCCAGGCGACCTTGCCGGTGGCGAGGCTGACGGCGTGCACCCGCTTATCCTCGGAACCGACAACGATCATATCTTCCACGATCGCCGGCCGTCCCGTCAATCCGCCTTCCGCGGCGTATTTCCAGATAAATTCGCCGTTCGAGGGCTTGAGCGCGTACAGGTTGTTGTCGTACGCCCCGGCCAGGACCATGCCTTTGGTGAACACCGGTGTCCCGCGAATTTCGTCCTCGCAGGAGAAAACCCACTTCGGTTTGATATCGTTCTCCGGGCCGGAGGAGACCACGGTGGAAATTCCTGCAACGGCGGCCGGCCCCTGGATCACGATTGGGCGGGCGTTTTCTTCGTATTGCGCCAGCACGGCGCCGAAAGTCTTCATATCCGGGAAACGCTGATCGGGTTCGTAAGCCAGGGCCTTCATAATCGCCTGGTCCAGCCCCTCCGGAACAGCCGGATTAAGCTGGCGCAGCGGGCGGTCGTGCCAGGAGAAGGGCGGTTCGATGCGGGGATCCCGGCGGGAAAGCAGGTGGTGGAGGGTCGCTCCGAGGGCGTACACATCCGAAAGCGGCCCGGCTTCGCCGCGGTATTGCTCGGGCGGGGAGTATCCTTCGGTCCCGATCATCGTTCCCTTGCGGTCGGGCTCGAAGAGTTTGGCGATGCCGAAGTCCACCAGGCGGATGTTTTCGTGCTCGTCGGACATGATGTTGGAGGGCTTGATGTCGCGGAAGATCACCGGCGGCTGGTGGTTGTGAAGGTAATGGATGACGCTGCACAGGTCGGCGCCCCAGTGCGCGACGACCATGACAGGCAGGAAATCGCTGCTTTCGGTGAGGATCGCTTCCAGGTCCTTGCCGTTCACGAATTCCATGCAAAGGAAGGACCTTTCGCCGATGGTGAAATAATCGTAAATGCGGGGGATGGCCGGGTGGTTGAGCGTGGCCAGCAGGTTGGCTTCGCGCTCGAAGCTCTGAACCGCCGTGGCGCGGATGGCGGCGTCCTTGCTCGGGTTGAGCATCTCTTTGACCGCCACCAGCCGGGTGACGCTGGGGAAGCGCATGTCCCGCGCCTGGTATACCCAGCTCATGCCGCCGCTGCCGATGACCCGGATGACCATATAGCGGTTCTCCAGGGTTGTCCCGACAACCAGGGAAGCGGTTCCTCCCGTGTGTTGACGCAGGGAGTTGGTCATGCGCTGAGTGTTCAGATTCGTTCTCCCGGGGAATTGCCGATTATCCCATTGATTATATCAGGGTGCCGCCGACCCGCAACCAAAAGCATGCGGGGTATAATTCCCTTGGAATTGTCCTACACTTTTCCCGGGAATCAAGCCGCGAGGGGGTGTGGAAAAAATTTTTTACTGAGATTTTCCCCGGGGAGGCCCTGGAATACGGGAAAACCCATCATCCGGATTTGGACAAGGACCCACAGCATGGACTTCAAGGAGGTTCGCCGATGGAGCGTGTAGTCATCACCGGAATCGGGACGGTCAATCCTCTGGGATTGGATCCGGAGACTACCTGGAAGCAGGCCATGGCGGGGGCGTCTTCCGCCGCCGCCATTCAACAGTTCGATCCCGCCGGCTTGCCGGTGAAGATCGCCTGCGAGGTGAAGGGATTCGACCCGGCGAAGTACATGGATTTCCGCGCCGCCCGGCGGATGGATCGATTCCAGCAATTCGCGATGGCGGCCGCCCGCCAGGCGGTCGAACAATCCGGCCTGGACGTGCGGGCTCACGGCGAGAGGGTGGGCGTGGTCATTGCCGCGACAATCGGGGGAATGTTCACCATCCAGGAGGCCTGCCGCCAGCTGCTGACACAGTCTCCGCGGAAACTGAGTCCGTTCACCATCCCGATGCTTATGCCGAACGGCGCGGCCGGCCTGGTGGGGATTGAATACGGCGCCCGCGGACCGAGTTACTCGGTGGCTTCCGCCTGCGCCTCCGGAGCGGACGGGGTGGGGTCTGCCTGGCGTCTGATCCGCTCCGGGGAAGTGGATGCGATGATCGCCGGCGCGACCGACGCCACGATTTGCGAACTGGGGATGGGGGCGTTCCTGCGCCTCGGCGCGATGACCAGCGGGGAATCCCTCGAGGTCCCGAGACCCTTCGATAAAAACCGCGACGGATTGGTGATGGGCGAAGGCTCGGCGGTGATGGTGCTGGAAAGCCTGAGCCTGGCGCGCAAGCGCGGCGCGAAGATCCTGGCCGAACTGGCCGGATACGGCTCGACTTCGGACGCATACCATATCACCGCCCCCTCCCAGGACGGGTCGGGGAGTGCGCGCGCCATCCAGCTGGCCCTCGCGTCGGCCGGCCTGCGACTGGAGGATGTGGATTACATCAACGCCCACGGGACCGGGACGGTCCTCAACGATCTCTCGGAGACCAAGGCGATCAAGCGCGTGTTTGGGGAGCGGGCGTACAAAATCCCCGTGTCCTCCACCAAATCGATGACCGGCCACATGATGGGGACGACCGGCGCGCTGGAAGTCATCTTCTGCATGATGGCGATCCGCGACGGGAAAATCCCTCCGACGATCCACTATTCGACCCCCGATCCGGAATGCGACCTGGATTACGTGCCGAATACCGCCCGGACCCAGCCGGTGAACGTGGCGGTCAGCAACGCTTTCGGTTTCGGCGGGCACAATGCCGTGCTCGTAATCCGGGCGTTTCACGATTGAGGAGGACGGTCTCCCCGGACTGTCCGTGAAGGATTCCACGGAAGCGGTTCCCTCTTCGAGTGAAACAAAGCACCCCGCGGCGGCCGCCGTGGAGAAGATCATCGGTTTGGAATTCTCCAATCCCGGGTTAATCGTCCGCGCGTTAACCCACAGCTCCTACACCAATGAAACCCCCGGCGAAGAAGAAAATTACGAACGGCTGGAATTCCTCGGGGACGCCGTGCTGGACTATCTGGCCGCGTTCTGGCTGTATCACCATTTCCCCGAATTGCCGGAAGGGGACCTGACCCGGATGCGTTCGGCGCTGGTGCGGACGGAGAGCCTGGCGGCCTTCGCCCAGCAGATCGGCCTGAACCGGGTTATCCGGATCGGGAAAGGGGAACGGCTTTCCGGCGGCGGGGAACGCACGACGATCCTGTGCGGAGTTTTCGAAGCGCTGACCGGCGCGATCGCGCTCGATAAGGGCGTGGATGCGGCGTATGCGTTCCTCAACCCGTTCTTCACCCAGAGAATCCGAGCGGATCTTCGACCAGTTGGCAAGCAGCGACTGCAAGAGCCTCTTTCAGGAAAAAGCCCAGGCCATGTTCGGGGTCACCCCGGGCTACCGGGTGGTGGAGACGAGCGGTCCCGACCACGACAAGCGGTATACGATCGAAGTGGTGGTGGGCGAGGAATCGTTCGGAGTCGGAACGGGGAACAGCAAACAGGCCGCAGCGCAGGACGCCGCGCGCAAGGCGCTTAAAAAAATCGGCGCCGAGTGCTGAAAAACTTTTTAACGATAAGGGGTTTTCTAGAAAGACTGGTGGAACAACCAAGTGATCGTCATGCCCGCGTGTACTCAGCGGGCATCCACTTCTGCAAATCCCTGGATTCCCGCTGAGAACACCCCCGCTTCGCGAGGGCGGGCGCGGGAATGACGACCCAACCCGGGTGAGGAATCATCCCTGGAAAATCCGTTTTCACTCTTTTTAGCAAGCCTTTTACGGTTAATGAATAATTGGGATTGTATTCGCGAGTTATGAAAGTTGAAAATAATTCAGGATCGCCGGCGCAACATCCGTCAGATCCCTCAACGGATCGATGATCCGTTTCCTTGCCTCGAGCGGGCCGAGGACCAGCGCGGGCACGGGATTGCGGGTATGCCCTTGAATGGAGAGATCCTCCAGGTTTCCGTGATCCGAGGTGACGAATACCGCAAGTTCGGTCCCTTCCATCGCCTCAACGATCCCGCCGATCGCCCGGTCCAGGATTTTCAACAATCGAACGGCGCCCTGCATTTCCCCGTAATGCCCCGCGTAATCCGGAAGCCAGTGATCGAACATCGTGAAATCGCTTTCCAGCGCCAGTTCGGTCATGCGCCTGCCCGCCGCTTCCGCGCTCAGGACGGGCGTACCCGGGCGTTGCATGCGGGTGCGCCAGCCGCGTCCGGTGAAATCGGCCGAGACCGCCTGACCCTGGTCGAGATCGCCCTCGGTCGCGAGCGGGATTCCCGCCAGGGAAAAAGCCAGCGGGATGGCGCCGTGCAGGCGCCGGCCGCTGCGGACCGCCTCAAAATACAAATCGGGATAGGCGTTCAACAGCCGGGCGCGGAAACCGGATTGCACGAGACGGGCGAGGAGATTGTGTTCCTGGAGAATCGACCGGATGCGGGGATCCGGTTTGGGACCGTAATGTTCCCCGATCGCCTTGGGAATGTTTACCCCGGTGAGTAAAACCGATTGCCCGGTGGCGGACTCGGGATTTCCCGCCACATCGAGAGTCGCATCGATCGGCCGGAAGGATGCATGCTTCCCTTGAAACGGTATGAGCGCCGAATCCAGCGAACGGCCGTCCAGCAGCCGCCGCAGGTTCGGCATCTCCGCCGCGCGGAGCGGGTTGATCCCCGAATCCGGCGGGCCCAGGCCGACCCCATCCAAAAACAGGAATAATACCGGTCTGCGGTTCATCCGGAATCAGGAAGTTTCCTCATCGATGATTTTAAAGAAGGCCTCCACCACGGCCGGGTCGAAATGCTTCCCGCTTTGATCGCGGATGTACTGCCGGACTTTTTCCTCCGGCCAGGCGGCGCAATACGGCCGGTCGGACCGCAGCGCGTCCCAGACGTCGATGACCGCGAACACCCGGGCCGGGAGCGGGATGTGATCCTTATCCAATCCGCGCGGATAGCCGCTGCCGTCCCATTTCTCGTGGTGGCAGTACGGAATATCGAGAGCGGGCCGCAGGTACGCGATCGGGTGCAGCATCTCGTACGCAAATACGGGATGCCGGCGCATGATGTCCATCTCCTCCGCGTTCAGCGAAACGGGTTTGAGCAGGATTGTATCGGAGATGGCCATCTTCCCGATGTCGTGCAGAAGCGCCCCGCGCCGGACATGCACCAGCTCCTCTTCCTTCATGCCCATCATCCGGGCGAGCCGGACGGCGATGTCGGTCACCCGCAGGGTATGGCCCTGGGTTTCGCGGTCGCGCAACTCCAGCGCCCGGGACCAGCCTTCGATGGTGGCGTCGTACGCGGCCACCAGATCGGTGTTCGTTTTTTGCACGTCTTCGAACATGGCGGCGTTGTCGATCGCGATGGCGGCCTGGGTCGCCATCGTCTCCAAATAATCCATCCATTCCTCGTCGCCCTGGAACGCGCTGCGGTGGAACAATTCGAGCACGCCCTTGATCCGCCCTTTGGAGAGGAGCGGGGTGACGAAATACGACGCGAACCGGTCGTCGCTTTCCCGCAACATCCGGACGTACGCATCATCCGTTTCGGCCCACAGCGAGACGGCAACCACCCGGTGCTCGAGCGCGGCGGTGCCGGCGTATCCCTGCCCGAGCTGGAGCGGGGTTTGCATGATGACGGGGGATTGAATGCCGCGTCCGGAAAGATAGGTGAGGGATTGGGAGTGGATGTTCAGAAGCCGGATGGCGGCCGCATCCACGCCCAGTTGGGTGGTTACCTGGTCCAGCAGGACCGAGAGTGTCACGCGCAGGTCGATGCTGGCGCTGATGGCCATGTCGACGGCGCGCAGGGCCGAGAGGCGCCGCAGGCGTTGTTCGGTCTGTTCGTGCAGGGCCGCGCGCTGCAGGGCGTTCCCCGCCACTTCGCCGATCGATTTCGAGCAGCCGAAGCTCATCCGGGGTGATTTCGCCGGCGGGGTTGCCCGGCTTCCGTCCGGCCCACAGCGCGCCAATCGTTGCTCCGCGCGAGACCATCGGCACGCAGGCGAGAGTTTGCATCCCGTACAGGCCTTCGGCCCCGGCGCCCGGCGCGTTGGCCGGAGCATTCCTCAAGAAGGATTTTCCGGCGGCGATGGATTCCGATGTCATGCTCCCCTCGGCGGGGAGAAAAGAACCGGATGGTATGAAATCGACTCCGGCGGATTGCTCGATGGTGTAATTTTCGCCGGAGGAGTCGGCCATCAGCAAAGCGACGGCTTCGCATTTCATGATTTGGGCTGTCTGCCGCACGATGATGCCGGGTATTTCCTCGCGACTGGGAGCCAACCGCAGTTCCTTGTTCAGCCCCGCGATGGATTCCAATTCGAAGGTATGCTGGCGCACCTGCCGGAAAAGCCGGGCCTGCCGGATCGCGACCGCCAGCAGATCGGCGATCTCGGATGCGATCTCCGCGTGTTCGCGGGTGAAGGCGCCCGGAATTCCGGAGGTGATGATAAACGCCCCGATCAGCTCCCCCTGCGAAATCAAGGGTATGCTCAGACAGGAGCGGATTCCATCCGTCCGCAGGGCTTGGAAAGTGGGGGAGGGATTTTCTATAGTCAGCAAGTCTTCCACGGCGATCATTTCACCGGATTGCAGACGCTCAATTTCCGCTTTGTACTCCGCGAGGGCGAGGGTTTGTCCTTTTATGGGCCGGCTTTCCGCGTTGTTATTGCGAGTCGAGGATCGTCGCCGTCTTGGTTTGGAAATCGAATAGAACCAGGCTGCTGCGCTGGCTGGGAAGCAGCTGAGGAATTTTTTCCAGCGTCGCATGCGCGATGTCTTCCGACGTCCGGGCTTCCAGGATCGACCGGTCGATGGCGTGCAGGATCTCCAGGCGTTCGGCATACCGCCGCAGAGCCTCGGCCGCCTGGCGGGAGGCCTGTTCCGCTTCCAGCTGCTTGGAGATGTCCTCCGCCATTCCGATCATGAAGGAAGGTTCGTTGCGGATATCCTTCACGGCCGAGACGGTCATCCGGCACCAGATCCACTGATTGTTTTTCCCGAGCAGGCGCAATTCCTGGCGGTAGTGGTCCCGGCGGTTGTGCAGGAGGTCTTCGAAACAGGTTCTTGCCGCCGGCGGCATCGCCGGCCAGCGTGATTTGAGCGAGGGATCGGCCCACCAGCTCGTCGTGCGGGGTTTCCAGAATGTCGCAGATGGCCTGGTTGCCGTCGATCAGGCGCCCGTCCAGGCCGATCAGGATGATCCCGATCGCCGCCTTCTCGAAAATCGCGCGGAACCGGGCTTCGCCTTCCATCAGCGCCCGTTCCCGCTTGCGGCGCTCGGTGATGTCGCGCAGGATGCTGGTGATCCCTTTCATCCGGCCGCTGGAATCCAGAATAAGCGAGGCGTTGATCTCCATCGGCACCGTGGTTCCATCCTTGCGCAGGAAGGACAGGACGGCGTTGCGCAGAATTCCGGTGCGCAGGAGATTCTGCAGATGGGTTTCCGCCAGGTGCCGCTCGTCGGGGTGCACCAAATCCGGGAGGACGGTTCCGCGCAGTTCCTCCGGCGAGGGGTAGCCGAGGATATCGAGAGCCCTCTGGTTGGCGAAGGAGAACCGCGTGTCCAGGCCGTGCAGGAAGATCGCATCCGGCGAGGTCTGGACCAGCGAGCGGTATTGTTCCTCGCTCTCCCGCAGCGCTTTTTCGGATTGAACGCGTTCGCTGATGTCGCGGGCCACGCCCATAACCGAGGAAACCCGGCCGCTCGTGTCGCGCATCGGCACCAGCCAGGTTCCGATCCAAAGTTCGCGCCCGCCGATCCACGAGGGATTCTCCGCGATAGACCGGATCTCCGCCTTCGAACAGCCGGCGGACCGATTCCGCCTGGCGCTGGGCGATCGCGGATGGAAAAAGCACTTTCATGGGATGGCCGACGATTTCCGCGACGGGCCGGTTGAACATCAGGCTGGCGAACGAATTCACGTACTCCACGTTGAGATCGCGGTTGAGAATGAAAATCATGTCGTGCGCCGCTTCGGCCAGGGTGCGATAGCGGTGCTCGCTCTCGCGCAGCGCATTCAGGGCGAGCCGCATCTCCCGCTCAGTCCGGATCCTGGCGGTGATGTCGCGGGCCACGACGAGGATATGCCGGCGGATGCCGTCGGAATCAGCGATCGGGACCAGGGCGACGTCCATGCTGAGGCGCGGGCGGCCCGGCGGCCGGGTGCTGACGACATAGTTGATCCGGCCGCCGGAGTGAAGGGCTTGCTGGAATTTTTTCCACATTCAAATCAAGGCGGGGCCCTTGCAGGAATTCCTTCATGGTCCTGCCGATCAGGTTCTCGGCGTGGACGTCCGGTGACCGCGGTAACCGCCCGGTTCACTTTCACAACCCGGAGACGTATCCTCCGTTTCCACGCTGAGCAGCATCAGCATATCGGAGACGGAATCGAAGACCAACCCGAGCCGGCTTTCACTCAGCCGCAAGGCGTCCTCGGCGGCCTTGCGGGAGGTGACGTCGGTGAGGACCAGAATCCGCCCGGCGGCCTCCCGGTGCATGACGGTCGCGGAGACGGAAATGTTCAGGTCCAATTTTCCCCGGCCGGGCGTGGTGCAGGTGAGCTCGATGCCCCGGATTTCCGGCGGAACAGCCCTGCCCCGACTTCGCCGCGGCGGGGCCGGTGGCATCCGCCGGGAACAGCCGCCCGGCATGCGCGGCCAACTCCGGGATCACCTCGAACAGATCGCGGCCGAATGCCTTCCCGCGCGGGATCCCCAGCAGGGATTCGGCTGCCTGGTTCCACACAAAACCGATCTTTCCATGTTCATCAATCCCGAGAATGGGTGTGGGCGCGGCTTCGAGGATTGTCCGCAGGCGGTCGCTGATCTGGGCGGATTCGCGTTCGCTTTCGAGCCGGATTTTCTCAGCCTCTTTTATCCCGCTGATATCCTCGATCACGGCCTCGAAAAATTGAGGCTCCCCGTCCGACCCCGCCATCGGGTGCACAAAGAAGCGGCACCAAATCAAGGATCCGTCTTTCCGCCGCAGCCGGGCTTCGAAACCCTCCAGGGTCTTGTGCAGGCGCAATTTCCTGTGAAATTCTTTCTGGACCTTTTCATTTTCGAATAGCTGGATTTGGTCCGTGGAAAGCAGGTTTTCCCGGTCCGCGTATCCCAGCATCTCCACCATCCGGGGGTTTGCGTCGATCACGCGGCCGCCGGGTGCAACCAGCAACACGCCGATCGGAAGGGACTGGAACAGGAGCTTGTACCGGTCCTCGGCCTTCGCGGCCGCCTGCTGCTGTTTGGAACGGTCGAGGGCCATCCGGACCGACATCATCAGCTGCGGAAGATGATCCGTGGTTTTCACGACATAATCGTCCACGCCGGCTTTCAATGCGCGGGCGGCCGTCTCGCTGCTGCCCGAACCCGAATACATGATGACCGGGCAGTCCGGATCGAGCTCGCGGATCCGCCGGAACAATGTCATGCCATCGGACCAGGGGAGTTCATAATCCGTGATCGCCAGCTGGAACCGGGTTCCCTTCAGCGCCCGCACGAAGCCGGATTCGGTGCCGACGCTCATCACGCGGCAATCCGGAAATTGCCGCCGCAGTTCCCGTTCGGTCAGGGCGCGGTCGTGTTCGTTATCGTCGATGAGGAGGATCTGAAAAGGACTCACTCCGATCGCCTTTCCGCATGAATCGACGGAACCACGGGCAAATCCGTTTCGCGGGGGCCGAACCGCCGGCAGAGATCAGCCCACATCCGGCCGTTCATTTAATTCCATCCAGTAATGGTGCATTGTCCGGATCGTTTCCTTGAGTTGGTCAAAGGTGAGCGGCTTGGCCAGGTAGGAATTGACGCCCAGGCGGTAGGCCTGCGCGATGTCGGCGGTTTCCCGCGAAGAGGTGAAGGCGATGACGGGCATTCGGCAAAACCGTTCCTGCCGCCGAAGCCATTCGAGGACTTCCAACCCGGTCATCCGCGGCATTTTTATATCCAAAAGGACGATCCAGGGCCAATCCGGAATGGGATCCGGTGCGGCGGAGGCACGCTCTTCAAACCAGCGGATCGCCGCGTCGCCGTCTTCGATCACCGTGAGGTTGGTGGCAAGGTTCAGTTTGCGCAGCGCCCTCCGGAACAAGGCCGCGTCGTTGGGATCGTCTTCGATGAGCAAAATGGACTTGCGGGATTTTTCCATTGACCGGATCCATTCCGGCAGTATGCCGCGGACTTTTTCCCCCGGCTACGGGTAGTATATCTCCAGAAAGGTCTGCAGGATGGAAGCGTCGAAATATGTTCCCGCCAGAGATTTCAGGTGCATCTTCACCCGGTCATCCGGCCATGCTTTCCGGTAGGGGCGGTTGGAACGCAGGGCGTCCCAATTGTCCACCACCGCAAAGATCCTGGCCGCGAGCGGGATTTGTTCCCCCTTCAGCCGGCGCGGATAACCCGTTCCATCCCATCGTTCATGATGGCAGTAGGGGATGTCGAGCGACGGCCGCAGAAAGGAGATCGGCGCAAGCCATTCGAAGGCGGAAACCGGGTGGCGGCGCATGGCCTCCCATTCCGGTTCGTCGAGCGGGCCCGGCTTGAGGAGTATTCCGTCGGGGATCGCCATCTTCCCGATGTCGTGCAGCAGAGCCCCGCGCCGGGCATGCACCAGATCGGCCTCCGGCATGCCGAGGGCCCGGGCCAGGCGGAGCGTGGCTTCGGTGACGCGCTGGGCATGGCCTTCCGTCGCGTGATCGCGCAAATCCAGCGCGCGCGACCAGCCTTCGATGGTCGCGTCGTAGGCCAGAGTCAATTCGATGTTGGTGCGCTGAAGGTCTTCGAACAGCATGGCGTTGTCGATGGCGATCGCCGCCTGTTCCGCCATGGTTTCCAGGCAGGAGACCCAGGCCGGGTCCGGTTCCAGACGCCGGCGCTGGAAAATCTCCAGCACCCCTTTCACCTGGCCGCGGGCAACGAGCGGGGCGGCGATGTACGAGGAAAACCCCTCCGCGGCCAGCATCCCGGCGCGCTCCGGGTCCTCCTCCCGGAGATCCCACTCGGGGAGCAATACCATCCGCCGTTCGAGTGCGACGCGCCCGGCGTTTCCGCGGTTTAGGTTCAGGGAGACTTCCTTCAGGCGGCCGAACCGGAACCCGCGGTCGGCGATGCACCGCAGGATTTGCGAATTGGGGTGCAGGAGGAGCACGTCCGCCGCATCCACCCGCAGCTGGCCGGTCAGTTCGTCCAGCAGGACCATCAGCGTCACGCGCAAATCCACGCTGGCGGTGATCGCCGCGTCGATGGTGCGCAGGGCCGCCAGGCGTTCCAGCTGCATCCGGATCTGCTGTTCGGCGCTCTTCCTCGAGGAAATGTCGCGCAGGACGAAGAGCATGGAATCCGGTTTTCCGCGGTTGCTGGCCAGCAGCGATCCGGATAATTCGGCGAAGAAGGGCGGGCGCCCGCGCGGTGAAAGAAGAAGCTCCGCCGTTTCCACCCGTTCGGTCCGCCGCAACGTGTCCAGGACGTGCTGCACGGATTCGCCTTGCAGCGGCGCGAAGGAATCCACCCAGCGGATCCCCTCCAGCTCCGAAAAGGATTGTACGCCCAGCAGCCGGAGGGCCTGGGGATTGGTCATGCGGACCCGGGTTTCGAGATCGGTGACGACAATCGCATCGGGCGAGGTTTCGATCAGCGTCCGGTACAGTTCTTCGCTTTTGCGCAGCGCTTCTTCGGCTTCGAGCCGCGCCCTGCGGATTTCCGCTTCGCGGATTTCACGCTCCACCACCGGAAGCAGGCGGGAAAGATTCTCCTTGCGGAGGTAATCTCCCGCTCCGGCCTTCATGATCGCCACCGCCTGATCCTCTCCGATGCTTCCCGAGACAAGGATGAACGGCAGATCCACGCCGAGTTCTTCGAGCAGGGCCAGCGCCTGCGGGGCGTTGAATTTCGGCATCGAATGATCCGAAAGCACGACGTCCCAATCCCTCGATTCCAGCGCCTCGGCCATCGCCTGCGGCGTTTCCACACGCAGCGATTCCGTGGAATAGCCCCCGCGCTCGAGTTCGCGGGTCATCAGGAGAGCGTCGTCTTCCAGGTCCTCGACGATCAGGACTCGCAGATTTTTTTTCTGAAGCGTTTCATCGGAGGAACCCGCCCCGGAGGATGTCCGGCGGGAGGCGGTTGTGAGTGCCGGTTGCGGGGCGCGGATTCGTTTGGCGGCAGCTCCGCGCGTGGATATCGGGCGCGGCTTGCGGCGGGGGGTATTGGATGCTTTCCGTAAACCGCGTTTTTTCATGACTTCCTCGAATGTTGACGCGGGAAGGATTATTGACAATTCTACACCAAGTGGATCGGGGCCGGTCAGAATATTCCGTGAATCCCGCGATCTCCGGAGGCTTGATTTTCAGTGGACGGATCGCCGATTTTAACCCAATCCAAAGCAGGAATTAATTGAACACGGCTGTCCGGGGTGATGCGAGTATCTTTTCCCATCGTTCGCGCACGCCGGGAACCATTTTCGGAAAATCCGCAGGAGCAAAAAATTCCGCACGGTCGACCTCGTCCGCATCCGCCTGAAGCGAGCCGGAACGGAGGACGCATTCGAACCAGGTGGAGATCGGGTACAGCACATCCCCCTGCGGGTAAACGACGCGATGTCCGCCGAAAATGCCGCGGATGCGCAGTGGTTGGATCTGCAATCCGGTTTCCTCCCGGGTTTCGCGGATCGCGGTTCCGGCCAGGCTCTCGCCGAGTTCGAGAAGCCCGCCCGGGAACATCCACAGCCCGGAATCGATCCGCCGGACAAGCAGCATCCGGCCCGCCTCGTCGCGGATCAGCGCCGTCGCACCGGGCAGTATGAGGGGCAGCGCCCCGACGCACGATCGGAGGAAAGCCCATGTGGGTGGATGCGGGGCGCGTCCGGATTCCGACAAAACGGAAGGATCGGGGGACGACTCCCCGTTTACGAATTCCGGCGGATCGAAAAAGGGTTCGCCGGCGCCGTTCCGTTCGAGGGCGGCCGCATACCACGGAAGCGTGCGGGGAAGATCCCCGCGCGAGAAAAATGCGAGCCGGGAAGTTTCGTCCCGGTCCGGCCGGAGCGAACCGCCGGTGATCCGGCTTTCGAAGTAAAAACTGGTTTGTTGGACGCGGTCCCCGTTGGGATACAGAATGTTATATTCCGGACCGGAAAGGACGGCCGTCAGGCGTACCGGCTCGATCTGCAAGCCCGTTTCTTCGAGTGCTTCACGCCGGGCGCACTCCGCCGGGCTTTCACCGGCTTCCAGAATTCCCCCGGGCAATCCCCATAAACCGAAATCCGGGCGGTGATGAAAAAGAATCCGTCCGGTTTCATCGCGGATGATCACGGTGCTGTAGACCAGCGGAATGAGCGCGGGTCCGGTTTTTTGACGCAGGGAAGTGAGATAGTCCACAAGGCTCCGTTCGGAATTTCCGGCGGCGAAGTCTCCTCTTCCTGCTTTGGATTCACAGGAAGAAGGAAGGATCCGGTGAAATGTTGTGCGGACAAAGGCCGGCTTTTGCTTTCCTCCGACCGTTGTGCCATCCCATTGCAAGGCACAGGCCAGCCCGTGCGGCTTGACAACCGTCAATTCGTTATGAGATACTATTCCTGTAATTCCCGCTTTGCTTTCTGCGCTATCCTACAGAAAGGAGGAGGTGATGCCCAAGATGAAGACATATGGCCAATCTTGCGCTGCGGCATCCCTCCTCTCGTGAACGACTGAGAATCGATGCCGCAGCGCAGCGAAGGCCGCCCGCAAGGGCGGCCTTCTGCGTTAACTCAATCTCCGAAGCAGATCCCCAATCCGCGCGCCGTCATCACGCCCTCGCCGGCCGGGTCCACCCGTTTGGGCACGGCCAGCGCCTCTTCCAGCGGCAGATCGATGATCGTCGAATTGCGCAGCGCCACCATCCGGCCGAACGCGCCGCGCATCGCGACCCGGACCGCGGCCGCGCCGTAGCGCGTCGCCAGCCAGCGGTCGAACGGGGTGGGGCCGCCGCCGCGCTGGACGTGCCCCAGGACGGTGACGCGCGCTTCGGTCCGGCAGCGCTCGCCGACAACCTGCGCGACGGCGGCGCCGATGCCGCCCAGCCGCGGGACGTACACCTCGTCGCCGGCCCTGGAGTAGACCGGATCCTTCGCCGCGCGGATGGGCGCCTTCCGACACGGCCAGGATGCTGAACTTGCTCCCGCGCGACGCGCGTTCGGTCACCTTGCGGCACACGCTCTCGTACAGGAATGGAATTTCCGGGATAAGAATCACGTCCGCGCCGCCGGAGACGCCGGCGTTGAGCGTCAGGAATCCGGCGTCGCGGCCCATCAGCTCCACCACCATCGCGCGGTGGTGGGATTCGGCCGTGGTGTGCAATTTGTCCAGCGCCTCGGTCGCGGTGTTGAGAGCGGTATCGAACCCGAAGGTGATCTCGGTTCCGCCGACGTCGTTGTCGATTGTCTTGGGGACTCCCACCACCCGGCAGCCCTTACGCTGCAGTTCGAGCGCGATCCGCAGCGTGCCGTCTCCGCCGACAATGATCAGCGCGTCGAGCGCGAGCGATTCCAATTCCCGCAGAAATTGGTCCGAGCGGTCGACGACCTTGGTCGTCCCGTCGGGGGCGGTCACCTTTTGCGCGAAGGGATTCCCGCGGTTGGCGGTGCCGAGGATCGTCCCGCCGCGCGGAAGAATCCCGCGCACATCATCCAGCGTAAGGGGCCGGGTCCCGCCCGGGACGAACAGCCCGTCGAAGCCGTCTGCGATCCCGATGATCTGCGCGCCGTGCTCGATGGCCGCGGTTTTAACCACGGCCCGGATAACCGCATTTAACCCGGGCGCATCTCCGCCGCCGGTGACGATTCCAATACGCTTCACTGCCATTCGGACTCCTATTCTGTCCCACCTTCTTCTCCTTCCCGGGATAAGGATGGGAGGAGATGGTGGCTGAAGCCGCGGAAACCTTCCGCGGCGGAGGCGGGGTGAGGGGGTCAGGACAGGTTAATGACCGCATGTTTCATTTTAATATACACTGTCATTTTGTGTGTGATCGGCCCCGGCGGATCGTCCCGTCGGCTTCCCGCCGCCGATACCAGAACGCAGACGGAAAAATAGTAAACTTGTTCGGATATTCACACGATGATTTTCCCCGGAGGAAAACAATGACCGAAAACCCAACTCCCGCGAAACCGGCCCGCATTCCCCGCAACCTGTGGGCGGTTTCCCTGGGGTCGCTCTTCACCGACATTTCCTCGGAGATGATCGTTTACCTCCTGCCGCTCTTCCTGACGAATGTGCTGGGTGCGAAGACGGCCATCATCGGTTTGATCGAGGGCGTGGCGGAAAGCACCGCCAGCCTGACCCGCCTGTTTTCCGGCTGGCTGTCCGACAAACTCGGCAAACGCAAGGCATTGACCGTCTTCGGGTATTCGATTTCGGCGGTCGCCAAACCGTTGTTGCTGCTGGCCAACACCTGGCCGGTGGTGCTGCTGCTGCGGTTTTTCGACCGGCTCGGAAAGGGCATCCGCACCGCGCCGCGCGATGCACTGGTGGCGGATTCGGTCAAGGCGGAGAACCGCGGTTTCGGGTTCGGATTGCATCGCGCGGCGGATACCCTGGGAGCGACAATCGGCCTGGTGGTCGCGGCCGCGGTCACTTACGCCGCGGGACCGGATGCGGTCACGCTGGGGGAAAATACTTTTCATATAGTGATCTGGATCAGCATCATTCCCGCCGTGCTGGGCGTGTTGAGCCTGATCCTCCTCGCGCGCGATGTGCCTATCGCACCCAAACCGAAATCCGCCGAGGAAGCCGCCGCTTCTCTGGCCGCGGCGGGCAAGCGGCGACTCAGTCCCCGCCTGGCGGGATTCTTCGTCGTGGTGGCCTTGTTCACCCTCGGCAACTCCTCCGATGCATTTCTCGTCCTCCGCGCGCAGGACCGCGGATTGAGCGTGTTCCATGTGATGCTGGCCCTCGTTCTTTTCAACGTGGTCTATACGATCGCCTCCACGCCGGCCGGCCTGCGTTCGGATAAGGTCGGGCGGGGGCGGGTCCTCGTCGTCGGGTGGCTGATCTACGGATTGGTGTACCTGGGTTTCGCATTGGCCGGCGCTGCCTGGCAGATTTATATCCTCTATGCGTTTTACGGTTTGTATTACGCGCTGGTGGAGGGGACCGCCCGCGCGTACGTGGCCGACCTTTCCTCCGCCGAACACCGCGGCACGGCGTACGGCATCTACAATACCGCGGTCGGCATCATGGCGTTGCCGGCCTCGCTGATCGCCGGAATTCTTTGGCAGGGCGTGGCCAATTGGCAGGGTTTTGGAGCGCCGGCGCCGTTCCTTTTCGGGTCGGTGATGGCGATCATCGCGGTATTGCTTACCATATTCTGGTTGCCAAGGTTGGCGAAGGAGTGAACCTGTCCTCCCAACCCTCCCCCATTTGCTTCGCTGCCAACAATTCTTCACCAATCCGAATTTTCACATAGCGAAGCAAATGGGGGAGGACAACAGGAGGGGGAGGGCATACGGGGAAGGGGGAGAGGGGCCGGGGGTGAGGGGGTTAGGACAGAAGCGGAGGACGGATTAGCCCAATTTTCAAAGCTGTGATATAAATTCAACGGGTGCTCTGCTCCAAGGGGGATGTATGACACTCTTCTATCTATGTATGGCATGGCTGGCCGGAATCGGCTTGGCATCGCCGCTCGGTTTTCCGCTGGCGGCTTTCCTTGCCGCCGGCGTTCTTTTTTCCTCTTCGCTTTTACAGTAAATAAATTTCGCATTCCGTTTCTCTGCCTGGCATTTTTCCTGTTCGGAGGAGCGCGGCTTTCGGCCGCCCAGCCGAAACCGGGTCCGGGATTTATCGGGACCTACATCGGCACCGCGGCCGATTTCGAAGCCGTGCTGGAGGAAGATCCGCTTCCCGGAGGCGGTATCCGCGTCCGGGCACGCGTCGTGCGGGTGATCCTGGATTCGGGTGAAGAATTCCGGGATCTTGACGGCGCAATCCTGTTGGAATTTCGATCGCCGCCGGGGTCGGAGCCTCTCCGCTACGGGGACCGGGTACGGCTGTCCGGCACGCTTGGGCCGCCGCCGGTCATCCAGGGTTTTGATTACGAGACCTATCTAGCCCGCCAGGGGGTATATGGAATCCTGAGTGATCCCGCTCTCCGCTCGGTGGCGCATGGGGGGGCATCGCCGTTGTTGGCCGCCCTGTATGCCTACCGCAGGCGTGCACTCGCTACCCTCAAGCAACTTTTTCCGGAACCGGAATGCGCCCTTCTTTCGGGGATACTGCTGGGGGAAGAAAGCACGATCCCGGCCAACCTCCAGAATGCATTCAAGCGCACCGGCACATCCCACATCATTGCGATTTCCGGTTTTAACATCTCCATCATTGCAGGAATTTTTCTTTCATTTACAAAGCGCCTGCCGCGCCGGATCCCTGGCTGGCTGGTGGCGATGCTTGGGATCGCGCTGTACACCGTGCTGGTGGGCGCGGCGGCGTCTGTCGTCCGCGCGGCGATCATGGGCGGGATGGCGATACTCGCCCGTCAGTTGGGCAGGCGGTCGCACGGGCTGACGACGCTGGTTTTTACCGGAGCGGCGATGACGGCGATCTCTCCGTGGATGTTGTGGGACGTCGGGTTCCAACTCTCGTTTGCGGCGACGCTTGGATTGATCCTGTATGCCGATCCGCTGCAGAGCGGGGTCGAGCGTTTGCTCCTCAGCCGGATACCCAGGGAGAAAGCCCGGAGCGCCGCCTCCACGGCGGGTGAAATATTCCTGATGACGTTCGCGGCGCAAATCACAACCCTGCCGGTGCTGCTTCTGTATTTCAACAACCTTTCTCTCAGCGCGTTCCTGGTCAATCCGCTGGTGCTCTCGGTCCAGCCGCTGGTCATGGTGGGCGGCGGATTGGCGCTGCTCTCGGGAATGATTTATCCGCCTGCCGGGCCGGTTGTGGCGTGGGTGGGGTGGGCGCCGACGGCCTACACCATCCGGGTGGTGGAATGGGGCGCGACGTTCCTCTCGCTGTCGCTGCCGACCGGGCCCATTTCTCCGGTTTGGATCGCGCTCTATTACGCGGGATTGTTCGGATTGACCGCGGAAAGTATCCGGAAAAAGATTCCGCATTGGGATTGGGGGAAAGATGCGGCCGCGAGGATCCTTGGTGCCGCCCCGCCGGTCCTCGCGGCGGCCGCGTTCATCGCCTGGGGCGCGTACTTTCACCGGCCCGACGGCCGGCTTCATCTCACGATGCTTTCCACCGGCGGCGGGGAAGCGTTCCTCCTCCGCGGCCCGGCCGGAGGAACGGTGCTCGTTAACGCCGGCGGCGATCCAAACCTGGTGGTTTCCGGATTGGGGCGGATTCTCGGATATGGCCCGCAGCGGCTGGACTGGGTCGTGGCCGGATCCACCGCCTGGCAAAACACCACTGCGCTGGCCGAGGTGGCGGCGCGTTTCCGGATCGGCGGCGTTCTGCTCCCGGCCGGAACGGACCGCAATGCGAAGACTCTCGCCGCTTTCATCGCCGGATGCGGCGAGAAGGATGTACCCGTCTTCGATATCCCGGCCGGATCCACTTTGGATCTGGGAGGCGGCGCCGTCCTGCGCATCCTGATTCTTGGTGAAAACGGAATGGTATTGTCGGTGGAACACGGACGGTCGCGCTGGCTGATCCTCGACGGGCTTGATGAAACGGCTGCCCGGCGAATGCTTTCGCAGGGCAGAGTTCCCTCGGCGCAGCTCGTCCTTTTTCCCCTGTCGATCAAGGAGGCCGGCGGACTTGCGGATTGGCTTCGCGCCACCCGCGCGCTGGCGGGCCTTTGGCCATACGCGGAAGATCTCGGCTGGCCGGATGGGATTGAGCTGATCCGCGCCGATGCGCACGGCTGGGTGGATCTATCCACGGACGGGACGCATTTATGGATTCGGACTGAGAAATGAAGCCCGCGGGATGGTTTTTCCACAAAAGCTCCAAGAAAACTCCACAACGCTTGCCTAAACCCGTCTCCCACCCTACAATCGTTGGATGGATGTCCATACCTGGAGGTCAGGATGATCACTCACGTGCAGATCCGCAAGCTCCTCTTCGTATCGCTGATGTTTTCCCTTACCAGCTGCGGCACTCCCGTTTGTGCAACCGATTCCCTGCAGAGTCCCACCTTGAACTCGCCCCTGGATTTTTCCGTCGTCGGATCGCTTAACCCCGAGCTGAACTGGAACTATCCGAACGCCGGATGCCATCCGCAGGGATACCGGATCGATCTTTCCCTGGACCGCGATTTCGCCGATACCAGCCTGAGCGGCGGAACGGGCAATCCGTCCACCAGCTGGCTTCCGGGCAGCGACCTCCAACCCGGGAAGGAATATTTCTGGAAGGTGGCGGCGATCAACGATTACACGCTTGGGCCTGCCTCGTCTTACCGCCGGTTCTACACCGGCCCGTATTGCGACCCGGCCGCGCTGGCCGCGCCGAACCTTATCTGGCCGGCCGACGGAGAGACGGTGAATACCATCATGCCCGGGTTGCACTGGGCGAACGGCAATGAAGGCTGCATTCCACAGGGTTATGGGATCCATCTATCCTCGGATCCGACGTTCGCCGATACCACCTATAACGGCGGGACAGGCAACCCCAGCCAGTACTGGTATCCAGGCGATGATCTGGCCGATTGCACGACGTACTACTGGCATGTGTTCTCCGGCATCGACACCACCTTCGGCCCGGAATCCGCGACGCGTTCGTTCCGCACCGACGTGAACGGGACTTGTTCCCCGGCCGGAACGGGATCGATTGCCGGATTGGTATGGCACGACCTGTGCGCGGTTCCCGATGGACCGGTCAGCATACCTCCACCCGGCTGCATCGACCTGGGAGGAGGAGAAGGTTTGGGAGCGAATGCAGTCCTCGATCCGGGCGAGCCGGGGATTGCCGGTGTTTCGGTCCGATTGGGGCAGGGGGTTTGCATGTCCAGCACCATCCTGCAGACTTTTATCACCGGCCCGGACGGCACGTTCTCGTTTGAAGGCCTCACGGCCGGAGAGTATTGCGTGTATGTGGATGCGCTGGATCCGGTGAACGCATTGCTCATTCCCGGAAATTGGACTCATCCGATGCGCTGGGTCAACCCGACCCGCCAGGCGGTGATCCTCGCAGACGGGGAACACCGGACAGGATTGGATTTCGGCTGGGATTACCAGTTCCTGCCCGCGCCGCCGACCCCGACTCCGACTCCGGCGTCAACCATTACGCCAACCCTTGCGCTTCAGAAGTTCTTCCTGGCGTCCGTCAAGCCGAACAAAATATATTATCGGGGGACGGGCTGCGGTGCGATGAAGGCCGAGATCCAGGTGCAGGTGGCGGATCCGAAACGGACGGCCGGGGTGTGGTTTTTCGCGCGCCTGCGGAACAAGGACGGTGAAGGAGTCAGCGGATGGGCGGATGCGCAGGTGATGACACCCCTGGGTTCGGGCTGGTACTCCTACCTTTTATATGCGGAGAGCCTTCCGGATTTCACGAAGTATGAGAATGCCTGGGTGCAATACCAGTTTGTCGCGTACGACAGCGGCTTCAACCGGATCGCGACGAGCGAAGTCTACTCGGACCTGGAGCTGTCCGTGTGTCATAAGTAGGCACCAGGATAATTAAGCTCGCGGGCGCGGGGAATTCACGGAAATTCTTCGCGCCCTTTCGTTGGATGGAGCATATTCTCTCAAGGAGGAAAGATGAGTTTGCGAAAATGGGTCCTTTCAGGATCGCTCCTGTTGATCGGCGCAACCTTTGCGGCCTGCGGAAAATCCACGATCGTCTACGGCGGAGGCCCTCCGGCCGTCTCCTTCACGGTCAATACGGAAAATAATGTGGATGACGGCACCTGCAACACTTCGCACTGCAGCCTGCGGGAGGCCATCAATGCCGCCAATGCGGCGCCCGGGTTCAACGGGGTGTACTTCAACATTCCCGGAGCCGGCGTGCACATCCTCGAGACCGCGGCCGGATTTCCCGCAATCACCGATCCGATCCTGATCGATGCGACCACCCAGCCGGGGTGGCCGGGGACTCCGCTCATCGAACTGCGTTCCAGCTCGGCCAAGGTTGGCACGGCGCTTTCGGTCCGCGGCGGGGACAGCACGGTAAAAGGATTTTCCATCGTCAACTTCAATATCGGGGTGGAAGTCCGGGATAACCCCAATGTCTGGGTCATCGGCAACTACCTCGGGATCAAACCGGATGGCGCGACGGGGGAGGGCAACAATTTCGGCGTTTCGATCCGGTCGGGGACCAACCACATCGGAGGACCCCAGGCCGGGTATCGGAATGTGATCTCCGGCAACACCGCGGGCGTCGAGGTGGCGTGCGGCTCCGACGGCAACCAGATCCAGAGCAATTTCATCGGATTGAATGCGGCCGGAACTTCCGCGGTGGCGAATGCCACCTACGGGATTCACATCTGCGGAAGCTCCAACACCGTCGGGGGTGACGAGGCGCTGGCGGGGAATGTGATCTCCGGCAACACCGGGAACGGCGTGGAAATTAAAGCGGAAGCGGTGTTGGCGGTGTTTCCCGCGACGGGCAACCAGCTCATCCATAACCTGATCGGAACGGACGTGACCGGCATGGCTTCCGTGCAGAATATGCAGAACGGGGTGCTGATCGCCGCCGATGGGGCCATCCTTTCGGGCAACACCATTTCCGGAAATTTTCTGGACGGGGTGCTGATCGACGCTCATCAGGGATCGCTTTTGACCGGTAATAAGATCGGCGTCAATATCGCCGGGTCCGCGTTTATCAACAACGTCGGAAACGGGATCACGCTCCATAACGCCTCCAACAACTGGATCGGCGGCGGGGGCGCCGGCGCGGGGAACGTGATCTCCGGCAACATGGGCGCGGGGATCAAGATCACCGCCGAGGGCGGAGGAAGCGCGACGGGAAATGGAATTCAAGGAAATAAAATCGGAACCGACGGCGGGGGCATGATCGCGATTCCCAACCAGGTCGGGATCTTCACCACCGGAAGCGGCAATACGATCGGCGGCCCGTCGCTCGACGCGCGCAATCTGATTTCCGGCAACTACGGCGACGGCATCCGCATTAAAGGTTCCTCGAACGTCGTCCAGAACAACTATATCGGGACGGACGTGGGCGGCAAGAACGCGCTGGGGAACGGATTTAACGGAGTCCGCCTGGAAGGCGGCGCGGCCAACAACAGCATCGGCACGGATACCGCCGGCAATTTCATCGCATTCAATACGGGCCCGGGCGTGGTGTTGTACGACGACGCGGGGACGGGCAACCTGATCCAGTTCAACTCCATCCACGACAACGGCGGGCTGGGGATTCAGTTTGGAACCAGCGGCATCCCCCTGGCGAACGATCCCGGCGATACGGATACGGGGCCCAATACGTTGATTAACCATCCGACCATGATCTCGGCGATCTCCCAGTTCAACAGCCAGTTCCGGGCCAGCCTGAACGCGGCGCCCGGTACGGCCTACCGGGTGGATTTTTTCACCAACAACGCCTGCGATCCCTCGGGGTACGGGGAAGGCCACCGGCTGGTGAAGCACGTCTCCGTCACGACTGACATCAGCGGGGTGGGGCTGGCGATCGCCGATTTCCCGAGCACATATTTCGCGGACGGCAATTTCATCACCGCGACGGCCACCGATTCTTCCAACAACACGTCCGAATTTTCCAACTGCATTCCGGTGATCCAGGCGGAGGAGACTCCGAGCCTGACGCCCACCCTGACGCCGACGCTCACGCTCCCGTCGAAGGGCAAACCGTTCTTCACGGTAAAGCTTTCCTCCAACCCGGTTTATTACCGTGGGACGGGTTGCGGCGATAAATTCGAAAGGTTTGACGTCGAAGTGGCGGAACCCGGAAAGGTCGCCGGCGTCTGGCTGTTTGTGCGGCTGAGAAACAAAGATGGGGATGGGATAACGGCCTGGAATGATGCCTTGGTGATGAAACCCGCCGGCTCAGGCAGGTATTCGTATGAGTTGTTGACCGAGGATATTTCCGGGTTCAGCAAATGGGAAAATGCCTGGATCCAATATCAGTTTGTGGCCTACGATAAAAGCTTCAACCGGGTCGCGACGAGCGATGTCTACTCAGACCTGGTGTTGTCCGCGTGCCATCAGTAACACGCCAAGTGATAAAAAAAGACCGCGGCGAATTCTCGCCGCGGTCTTTTTTAAAATTGATAGAGGGTTAAGGACTTACCCGTACTCCATCCACAAGATATCGTTTTGTCGCCTTGGAAAGGTCGGAATAGTATCCGCGGTATTCCACAGGCAGCAACGCGGCGAGCCGGTACATGATTTCGGTCGTGATCGATTCGCGCACATCGCGCGTCAATTTTCCGCCTTCCATCCGAACCTGGAAGGGGGCGCCGACCCGGAAGTAGAAATCGGTCCGCGCCAGGCGGGAGATGTTGGAACGGAATTTCTCTCCGCCGTAAAACGTCACCGGGATGACCGGCGCGCCGCTGTCGAGCGCCAGGACGGACACGCCGGTGCGGGCTTTTTGCAGGCAGCCGTCGCCGCTGCGGGTGCCTTCCGGGGCGATCGCCAGGATCTTCCCCGAATGCAGGACTTCCCGCGCGCGGCCGATCGCCGTCCGGTCCACTTCCCCGCGCCGGATGGGGATGGCGCCGCCCAGGGTGAAGAGAATCCCGATCGCCGGATTTTTCCAGGTTTCGAGTTTGGCGAAACCCGTGACCGCACGGGGGATCAGGTGGGTGTAGAAAATCGGCACGTCAAGGAAATTAACGTGGTTGGCGACGATCAGCAGGGGGCCCTGATGCGGGATCCGGGCCAGCTCTTCGTCGTGCACGCGGCACAGCGTCCGGCCGATAACCCGGAGCGGAGAATACACGACAGTTTGGGCGAGGTTCATGCGGCTGTCCTTACGCGCCGACGATCACGTCGATCGCCCGGGGGAGGATCTCCGCCGAGATGGCGGGGGCCTCGGTCGAAAGGGTTTCCCCGTCGGCGTGAGCCGGTATCGATCCGGTCAGCGCGGTGACGTTCAATTTTGCGGTTTCGATAAACCGGACGGCCGGATGCCCGGCCTGCGTGCCCTGGATGAAGCGCGGGATGAGCATCAGGATTCCGAGCCGGCTGAGCTGCCCGACCAGACACACGGTGAATTTGCCGTCGTCGTTTTTCGATTGCGGGGCGATGTGGAACGACCCGCCCAGACGGCGTCCGTTCATCACCGAGACCATCAGCGAGGGCTGTTCGATCGTTCCGCCGTCGTACTCGATCCGCAGAAGCGGGGCGCGGAAATACAGGAAGATGGTTTTCAGGGCGGCGACCAGGTAGGAGGGAAAACCCGTAAGCCAGGTGAGCTTGGCGGCTTCAAATCCGACGATGGTGTCGAATCCGATTCCGATCCCGTTGCCGAAATACCGGCCCTGCGGGAACAAACCGCCGGTGACTTTCCCGACGTCCATCCGCTGGCGTTTACCGGCGGCCAGGACGCGGCAGGAGGGTTCCAAACCGTGGGGCACGTTGATCCCGTGGCCGAAATCGTTTCCGCGGCCGACGGTGATGACCCCCATCGCGGCTTCGCCTTCGCCGGCCAGCTTGGCCTGCATCAGCCCGTTTATGACCTCGTTGGCGGTTCCGTCTCCGCCCATCGAGACCACCACATCGTAATCATCCCGCGCCGCCTGGCGGGCCAGTTCCATCGCGTGCAGCGGCCGTTCGGTCCGGACCAGGTCGAAGGTGATGCCGAGTTCGCTGAGGAGTTCCTTTGCCCGCGGAATATCGGCGCCTCCCTCCCCTCGGCCGGAGGTTGGATTGGCAATGATTTTATATCGAGCCATGGGAAAAGTTTGCTCCAGGAGATGAAGAATGGGCGGGATGATAACACAGCCTTCCGCCGTGCGGCTAAGAAGTTTCTCCGATGCGGGTCAGATTCCCCGCAAATTCGATTTTTTCACAAAACGCCTGTATCCGTCTATTATTTGCAGGTAAATATTCCGAAAAAAGGCTGTTCTCCTGCCCAGCCTGGTATTTCACGATGATTAACCCTGGTGATAGTGTGGAGTTACTATCCCCGAGCGAGTCATACCCGAGCCTGTATTCCATTAAAAAAAACACACGCGGGCATTGCCCGCGTGTGTTTTGATTATTTATCCGCCGCCGTTTTCGGCGCCAATGCTTCCCAGGACTTCCCGCCGTCGGTGGTGAACATCAACAGCGGAGTCTCTCCCTTGCGCGCGGCGGCCCAGCCCGTGTTCCAATCGATGAAATCAAACTGGCCCGTCCAATCGATCGAGCCGATCTTATCCCAGGTTTCGGTTTCGCCGTTAAATACGTAGAGGTCCTTGCCGACGGCCAGCCCGCTTACGACATCACCGCGGAAGACCCGCCCGTCGCCGGGGCTGCGAATCGCCATCTGGCCTCCCGGATAATCCATAATATGCCAGTTCGAGCCATCGAGGTTCGATGCGAACATGTAGGCGGCGGTGGCGGGCGTCGTCTTGGAGGTGCATTCCACACAAAGCACCAGGTTCGTTTTCTGCGCGAAGAACACCGGCGGACGGATCCGGCACGAGAAATCCGCCGAGGTGAACAAACCGGGCGGCGTTGCGGGACTCGGAAGCGGAGCTTCAATCCAGCTTTTGCCGCCGTCGAATGTCTGGAAAAGGAATGTGCCCGCCCGGTTGCCGCGGCAATCACCCGTCAGCCACCCGTTCCACGGGCCTGTGAAAAGGATCCCCGTCTTTTCGCATTCCTGGATCGGAGAATCCACTTCCGGGTCCACCACCCGTTGCCAGGTGCTTCCGCCGTTGGTGGTTTGGAAGAGCGCGATCCGGTCGGCCGCGGGATCGTCGCCCCTGTGGATTAGCACCCAGGCGGTGTTTATGTTGATAAAGAAAACATCCGAGACGCGGTACTCCCCCTTCCAGGCGGTGAGGTCGAGCGGGGCGCTTTGAGTCCACGTCGCCCCGCCGTCGGCGGTCTTCCATACCACCGGGGCGGAAAGCGGCGGGAGCAAATTGGTCGAATAGAAGGTCACCAGGGCGTTGTCGGCATTCCAGAATGCGCCGACCGCGATCCGCGAGACGTCCGGCTGGGCCGCCACGTCCTCCGGGGGAGTGACGTCGATCCAGGCGGATCCCCCGTCGATCGTGTGGAATACGTGCTCCCGCAATTGGGTATCCGCGGCTCCGCCGATCGACCATCCCTTTTGCGCGTCGATCATATCGATGTATGAAATCGCCAGCGCCGTCCCATCCGAAAGGCGCGAGATCGGCCCGGATTTCAACTGGACGGTCGGGCTTGGCTCGGATGTCGGGGTGGATGCGGGTTCGGGAGGCTTGAGCGTGGCCGTATCGCTCGGAATAACCGCCGGCCCGGCCGCAACGGTTGCAGAGGGCGAAGGCGCGGAAACGGATGAACTCGAGCAAAACCGGCGTGGGAAAATTACACGACGCAAGAATTGCGAAGGAGAGGATCGGGAAAAGCCGCGATGGAATTCGCATGTGGGCCTCCAGGAATCACTTGAGGGTCGTGCATCCGCAAAGAGTATACGGGCAATTGCCGGAAAGGGGAATTTCCCAAAATGATATCCGATGGTCCGGGCATACAGGCTCCGGACCGTTAAAGCAAAACCGGCCGAAAAGCATTCGGTCGGTTTCTGGCGGGAGCGACGGGATTCGGACCCGCGATCTCGGCCTTGACAGGGCCGCGTGTTAGGCCAGCTACACCACGCCCCCGGGCGCGGGCGTGATTTATACCACGGCGATGACCTCGCGTCAACGGTCCGATTCGGATCTGCGCGGTCCGTCACCCCCGCGCCCGCCCTCGCGCAGCGGGGTTGTTCCTGGCGGGGACCGCCCCGGCGGTCGAACCGGGATACCCCGGATGCCGGGGAAACCCGTCCTTTACGGAAAAGGAACCGGATTCTCCTCCACGAGATTATAATTCGCCCCACTCCAACACCGAGAGGCCGGATATGAATTTCAACCCATCACTTGCGGATGTCCTGCAATCGGCGGATATACTCATCGCCGCCGCGATTGCTGAAGATATCGGATCGGGAGACGTCACCAGCTTGGCGGTCTTTCCTCCGCACGCCATGGCTCGTGCCACCATCATCGCCAAGGAGCAGGGCGTGGTCGCCGGCCTTCCCGTGGCGAAAGCCGTTTTTGCAAAGGCGGACCCGCATGTAGTGTTCATACCCACGCTGACCGACGGGGCCAAAGTCAAGCCCATGGATGTGCTGGTAAATCTGGAAGGCAGACTGATATCGTTGCTTTCGCTCGAGCGGACCGTTTTGAATTTTCTACAGCATCTGTCGGGAATTGCCACCCTGGCCTCGGAGTTTGTCCAGGCTGTAAAGGGGACGAAAGCCGTCATCCTCGATTCCCGGAAGACCACTCCGGGATACCGCATATTGGAAAAGTACGCCGTCCGGACAGGCGGCGCTCAGAACCACCGGCTCGGTCTGTACGACATGCTGATGGTGAAGGACAATCATATTCAGGCGGTGAAATCGCTGTCCCTCGCCGTACGGCGCGCGCGCCAGAGCTACCCTGACCTTTTACTGGAAGTCGAAGTGGATTCGCTGGAACATCTCAAGGAGGCATTGTCCCTCCCGGTGGACCGGATCCTTCTTGACAACATGGATGTACCGACCATCCATCAGGCGGTCCTGCTCGGGAACAAACGGATGCCGCTCGAAGTCTCCGGCGGAGTGACGCTGGATAACGTCCGGCAGATC
The DNA here is from genome assembly GCA_963724345.1 of uncultured Chloroflexia bacterium. Classification (GTDB taxonomy): domain Bacteria; phylum Chloroflexota; class Anaerolineae; order Anaerolineales; family RBG-16-64-43; genus JAFGKK01. Next base: position 892,200 of record CAVRUI010000003.1, read on the forward strand.
GCCGAAACGGGTGTGGACTACATCTCCGTCGGCGCGCTGACCCATTCCGCGCCGGGGCTGGATATCAGCCTGGAAATCGTCAGTTAAGTGGGTTCGCCCGCAACCCCCTCGATGACAGATCAAGACCCTCCGGAACGGCGGATCCAAGCCGCCAAGGAACGGTTCGGGAAGGAGCTGGTGATCCTCGGCCACCACTATCAGAAGGACGAGGTGATCCGGTTTGCCGACTTCCGGGGTGATTCCCTGAAGCTTGCCCGGGACGCGGCCGAAAGCCGCGATGCCAAATACATTATTTTCTGCGGCGTGCATTTCATGGCGGAGACGGCCGCCATTCTGGCACGCCCGGGCCAGGTCGTGCTGTTCCCCGAACCCGAAGCGCTCTGCCCGCTGGCCGAGAAAGCCGACCTCCTTACCGTGGAGGATGCCTGGCGCCAGCTCGGCGAAATCTTCGATGTGGAACGGGAAGTCGTGCCCGTCACCTACGTGAATTCCGAAGCCGCTTTGAAAGCCTTCTGCGGAATCCACGGCGGGTCGGTTTGCACTTCTTCGAATGCGGGCGGGGTGCTGAAGTGGGCCCGCGGCCTGCGGCCGAAAGCGTTCTTCTTCCCCGACCAGCACCTGGGCCGCAACACGGGGGTGCGGATGGGGATACCTCTCGAGCGGATGCCGCTCTGGGATCCGCGTCAGGATCTGGGGGGCAATTCCCGTCGGGATATCGAAACAGCGGAAATCATTCTCTGGAAGGGCTGGTGCTATGTGCATCAGCGGTTCCTTCCGGTTCATGTCCTCGAAGCGCGCAAGGCAACCCCGGGCGTGCGGGTCTGGGTTCATTTGGAATGCACGCAGGAAGTGGTCCGGCTGGCGGACGATTCGGGTTCGACCGCGGACATCATCCGCCTGGTGGATGCCGCGCCGGCCGGGACAAAGTGGGCGATCGGCACGGAGGGGAACCTGGTGGCGCGGCTGGCGCGCGAGCATCCGGACCAGGAAATTCGCCTGCTTTCGCCGACCCCGAACAATTGCGTCACGATGAACAAGACCACGGTCGAATCCCTTGCGCGCGTCACGGACGGATTGCTGCGCGGCGAATGCATCAACCCGGTCCGGGTTCCGCCGGATGTGGCGGAGGGAGCCCGAATGGCGCTGGAACGCATGCTGGAGGTCCGCTCATGAAACTGGTGCAATCCGACGTATTGATCATCGGCTGCGGAATTGCGGGGGCCAGCGCCGCGCTCATACTCTCCGAGGACCGCCAGCGTCAGATCACGGTCATCACCCGCGCGGCCGAGCGGGAGGAGAGCAACACCCGTTATGCCCAGGGAGGGATCGTCGTCCTGGGGAAGGACGACAATCCCGAAATGCTGATTCGGGATATTCTGGCAGCCGGCGCGGGGTTAAGCCTTCCCGCCGCGGCGGAAATCCTCGCGACGGAAGGCCCGCGGTTGGTGCAGGAACTCCTGATCGAAAAGGCCGGCGTGGAGTTCGACCGGGCGCCCGGCGGCGGATTCGATTATGGCAGGGAGGCCGCCCATTCCCTCCCGCGGATCCTGCACGTCGGGGATGCCACCGGCAAGGCCATCATCCAGGGTTTGCACCGGTTGATGCGCGAGCGCCCGAACATCCGCCTTGTGAATTCCTCGACGGCGGTGGACCTGATCACCTTCCCGCACCATGCCCGCGATCCGCTTGCGGTCTACCAGCCGATCACCTGCCACGGGGCATACGTGTACGATGCGTCGGACGGCACGGTGGGCCGCCACCTGGCGGGTGTGACGATTCTGGCCACGGGCGGCCTGGGACGGATTTACCGCTACACGTCCAACCCCGAAGGCGCGCGCGGGGACGGCCTGGCGATGGCGGACCGGGCCGGCGCGCGCGTGATCAACGCCGAATACATACAATTTCACCCGACGGTGTTCGCCGGCCCAAGCGGCGACGGGTTCCTCATCTCGGAGGCGGTGCGGGGGGAGGGCGGCCGCCTTCTTACCCCGGACGGGCGGGCGTTCATGGCGGAGTATGCCCCGCAGTGGAAGGAGCTTGCGCCGCGCGATATTGTCGCGCGGGCGATCCACCGCGAGATGGTGATGCACGATTATCCGCATGTCCTCCTGGATATTTCCTTCCTTCCGGCGGAGCAGATTAAAACCCGGTTCCCGAACATTTATATGCGCTGCCTGGAAGCCGGATTCGATATCACCCGCGAACCGATCCCGGTCGTTCCGGCGGCGCATTATTTTTGCGGCGGGGTTTGGACTGATCCGGATGGGCGGACGACGATCCCCGGTCTGTATGCCGTGGGCGAGGTCGCCTGCACGGGATTGCATGGAGCCAACCGGCTGGCAAGCACTTCGCTCCTGGAGGGGCTGGTGTGGGGCCGGCGTGCCGCGCGGCATATCGCCGCGTCCAACAGCTTCCCGAAAGTGGACCCGGACCAGGTGCCCGCCTGGGAACCGGGCGTCAGCGAAGAGGCCGATCCCGCTTTGATCTGGAGGGATGTCCGGACCATTCAATATACGATGTGGCACTACGTCGGATTGATCCGTTCTGCCGTCCGGTTGAACCGGGCGCTGAGCGACCTGTATCATCTCAACGAGGAGATCGAAGGTTTTTACCGGACGACGCATCTGAGCGATGCGTTGATCGGCCTGCGGCACAGCATCCGGGCCGCGCTGGTTGTGGCCACCGCCGCCAAGCTTAACCGCGTGAGCATCGGCTGCCACTACCTCGAGGACGGCAAACAGGCCGGAGTGCTTTAGAATCCACGAAGACACACGAAGAAAAATCTGAAGAAACACGAAGAAATCTTGTGAAAAAAGAATAAGGGGGAGAAATGGGCGAAATCCTGTATAAACAGGAAGTGTATTCGATTATTGGATGCGCTATGGAAGTGCATCGGACTCTCGGTCCGGGTTTTCTTGAGGGGGTTTATTCGGATGCCTTTGCTTTGGAGTTGAAAAAGAAAGGTATTCCATTCGAAAGAGAAAAAAGATTTCCGGTTGTTTATAAAGGGATAAGGCTTGAGCGCGGGTATGTCGCGGACATATTGTGCTTCTCGAAAATAATCCTTGAATTAAAAGCGATTAATGTTCTTTCGAAACGGGAAGAGGCTCAACTATTGAATTATCTGAAGGTCACCAGAATGCAACTGGGAATTTTGGTGAATTTCGGCAGCATTGGCAACTTGGAATGGAAGCGGATGATAATATAATTACTAATTCCTTCGTGTCCTTCGGGTTTTCTTCGTGTGCCTTCGTGGATTCAAAGGAGTGACGATGAAAGTCGCAGTGATCGGGGCGGGGGTGGGCGGGCTGGCGGCGGCATACGACCTGGCGCGCGCCGGGCATACGGTGACGATCTATGAGGCGGACACGGCGCCCGGCGGGCTCGGAGGCGGATTCCGCGACGCGGGCTGGAATTGGAGCGTCGAAAAATTCTACCGGCACTGGTTCACCTCGGATAAAGATATCCTGGGGTTGATCCGCGAATTCGGATTCCACGATCGAATTGTTGTCCGCCGGCCGCTGACAGCCGTATATCACGAAGGAAAATTTTATCCCCTCGACAGCATTCCCTCCTGGCTTACGTTCCCGGGTCTGCCGATCCCGCTGCGTTTCTGGAATCTGCTCATCGCCGGTTCCTTCCTGAAACTGAACCCTTTCTGGAAGTGGATGGAGGCATTTTCGGCGGATGAATGGATGCGCCGCTGGTTCGGCCGGCGGATCTACGAAAAGATGTGGAAGCCCCTGATGGTCGGAAAGTTCGGCGAGGAAAATTATCGCGATATCCCCATGTCCTGGTTTTGGTCCCGGGTGCACAGCCGGACGCCGAAGCTGACCACCTTCGAAGGCGGGATGCAGGCGCTGCTCGACGGAATGGCCGCGCACCTGCACACCATGGGCGTACAGATCCGGTATGGGACCAAGATCGAAAAGATCGCCGCACAGCCCGGGGGCGGCCTGGAATTGCAATGGAAGGACGGCCGGGAGACGTTCGAACAGTGCCTGGCGACCAGTTCGCCCCATCAGTTGGCCGATATGGCTCCCGGTCTGCCGGCGGAATACCTGGCTAAGCTGCGTGCCCTGCGCCACATGGGCGCCGTCGTCATGGTCTTCTCCATGACCCGGCAACTTTCCACCGGGGGAGTGTACTGGCATAATCTCCCCAAAGAAGCGGGGTTCCCGTTCCTGGCGATGGTGGAGCACACCAATTTTATTCCGGCGGAAAATTTCGGCGGGGATCACATCGTATATTGCGGGGATTATCTCCCGCTCGGCCATGAGTACTTCCGCCTGTCCAAGGAAGAGTTGGAAAAGAGGTTCCTCTCCGCCCTCCCGCGCTTCAATCCGGATTTCCAAGCTTCCTGGGTGAAGAAATCCTGGCTGTTTAAAACCGAATACGCCCAGCCCGTTCCGGGGTTGTTCCATTCGCGCAATATCCCGGACGTGCGGACTCCGCTGCCCGGATTGTTTTTCGCCAGCATGAGTCAGGTGTACCCGTGGGATCGCGGTATGAATTATGCGGTGCGGCTTGCGAGGGAAACGGCGAGAAAAATGATGCGGGAAAGTAAGGAAAAAAATAAATAGCCACAAAAGGCACAAAGGACACAAAATAATTTGTGCAATATGTGCTTTTTGTGGCAATTCTTCTTTACGACTAGGATCGAAAAAAATTAAATTTTTATAATTATAAAACGATTACCGATACAACCTATTCCGCCGGATGATCTCCTCGACGGCGGGCGGCACCTGGGCGGCGATGGATTTCCCCTCGCGCACCAGGCTGCGGATATTCGTGGAAGAAATTTGCATCGGCGGGGCCTCGATAAAAACGGTCCGCTTCGATATCCCGGGGACGAATTTCTCCAGACGCGCCATCCCGACCCGGGTTCCGGGCCGGCGCAGCACCGCCAGCTTGCTCATGCGGATCACCTGCTTGGGGTAGTGCCAGCGGAGAATATCCCGCAGGGAATCCCCGCCCAGGAGCAGCATGAATTCCGTTTCGGGGATGCGCTTGTGCAGAATGCGCAGGGTATCCACCATATAGTGCGGACCGCGCCGCTCCGCCTCCACCTCGCAGAGCGCGAAGAGCGGATTTCCCGCGATCGCCGCCAGCAGCATTTCACGCCGCAGCGCGTAGGAGGTGATGCTGTCGTCCTTATGCGGAGGGTCCGGCGTCAGCACCCACATCACCCGCGAGAGCGGCAATTGGTCCAGCGACCGGACGGCCAGCGCCAAGTGGGCGTTGTGCGGCGGATCAAACGTCCCCCCGAGTATCCCTAATCCTTCCATTCGAGCACATGCTTTCCAATGCGGATCGTGTCCCCCTGCTGCACGCCGGCTTCCTGGAGCGCGCGGTAGATGCCCACCAGTTCGAGGATTCGCTGGAAGCGGGCGACGGCTTCCTCAAACTCCCAATAGGTCATTTCCGCGGCGCGTTCGATTCGTTTCCCCTTCACCCGCCAGACCCCGGGGGCTTCCCGTTCGATCGTGAACGCGGACGGGTCTTCGGCCGCCCGGTATACCGGCAGGTCCTGTTCCACGATCGGCACCGGCGGCTGTTCCCGCAGGCGCTGGACCGCGCGGTAAAGTACTTCCCGGGTTCCCTGGCGGGTCAATGCCGAGATGGCGAAGGGCTCGTATCCCCGCTTTTTCAATTCGGCTTGGAGGGCCGCCCAGCGTTCTTTGGCTTCGGGCTGATCCATTTTGTTCACCGCGACCACCTGCGGCTTGAGCTGGAGGTCCGGGTCGAACAGCGCCAGTTCGGTGTTGATCTGTGAAAAATCCGCAAGCGGATCGGCTCCCGCGCCGTCGATCAGATGAATCAGCACCCGGGTGCGCTGGATGTGCCGCAGGAAGGCGAATCCCAGCCCGGTGCCGGCATGCGCTCCCTCGATCAACCCGGGGATGTCGGCCAGGACGACGGTTTCGAAACCGTCCAGCGCCGCGACTCCGAGGTTGGGTTCAGTGGTGGTGAAGGGGTAGGGGGCGATTTTGGGGGTGGCGGCGGTGACCGCCGCGAGGAAGGTGGATTTTCCGGCGTTGGGCGCGCCCACCAGCCCGATGTCGGCGATCAGCTTCAGTTCCAGGCGCAGGTTTTTCTCTTCACCCGGTGCGCCTTTTTCGGCGACACTTGGAGCCTGGTTGCTGGCCGTGGCGAAATGCTGATTGCCGCGGCCGCCGCGGCCGCCGCGAACAAGCAGCATCCGCTGGCCGTCTTCGGTCAGATCGCCGAGCAATTTTCCGTCAGGAAGTTCGCGCACGATTGTCCCGGGCGGCACGGAAACCACGGTGTCTTCGGCGGAGCGTCCGGTCATATTGTTGGTGTCACCATTGGCGCCGTCTTTGGCCGCGAATTTTCGCACGTTGCGGAAGCGGTAAAGCGTATTCAGCTTGCGGTCGACCTGCAGGTAGATGCTGCCGCCCCGGCCTCCGTCCCCTCCGTCGGGTCCGCCGTGCGTCACGTATTTTTCGCGATGGAAGTGCACAACGCCGTTTCCGCCCCGGCCGGCATGCACGCTGATATCCGCTTCGTCTAGGAACATGGTTTGCCCTAACACCTCATTTGTGATACATTTCTCAATCAGCGGCCGAGACCAATCCGCAATTTCCAAAGCCTAATTGTGAGGTGGGATCAAGAAAATGCCCCACAAATCCGCTTCCGTCAAGCCTATTCCGGATATCGTCGTCGGCCGTCTGCCGTTTTACCTGCGCACCTTGCGCGTACTAGCCGCCGAAGGCCGGGAAATCACCTCATCATCGGATCTGGGAATCCGCCTTGGGTTGACCTCCGCCCAGATCCGGAAGGACCTTTCGTATTTCGGCGAGTTCGGAAAGCAGGGACTGGGATACAACATCCCTTTTCTCGTGAGCCAGCTGCGCCGGATCCTTAAGGTCGACCGCGTGTGGGAGGTCGTCCTGGTGGGGTTCGGCGACCTGGGCCGTGCGATCGCCCACTACCACGGCTTTCACGATCGCGGCTTCGAAATCCGCATTGTGTTCGACAACGATCCGGCCAAGATCGGCCAATCCATCGCCGGGTTCACCATCGACGATATGGACGCGATGGTGGAAAAGGTTCACGCGGCGAAAATCCGGGTGGCGATGCTGGCCGTGCCGGCCACAACCGCGCAGAAGGTTGCCGATTTGCTGGTGAAAGCCGGTGTGAAAGCGATCCTCAATTACGCCCCCACCACACTCAGCGTGCCCAAAGGGGTCTCCGTTCAGAACATCGATCCGGCGGCCCACATGCAGCACATGACGTATTACCTGGAAGCCTGACCACGGATTTCACGGACAATAAAAAATCAATTCCACGGATGGAAAGAGATCAATCCGTGAAATCGTTTTTACAATCCGTGAACTCCGTGGTTCAGCTTTCCTGCCCCTTCGTCAAAATCTCCGATATCCGTTTGTTGAGCTGATCCGGCGAAAAGGGTTTGAGGATGTATTCCGCGGCGCCGGCTTCCAGACCGGTCTGGACTTCGGCTTCCTGCCCCTTGGCGGAAAGAAAGATCACCGGGATGTGCCGCAGCGTGGGATCCGCCTTCAACCGGCGGCAGGCTTCATACCCCGTCATGCGCGGCATGCGGACGTCGAGCAGTATAAGGTCCGGTTGTTCGCGGCGCGTGCTCTCCAGGACCTCTTCCCCGTTGCTGACCGCCACCACCTCGTGTTTCCCATAGGTCAAGGTAAAGACGATCAAGTCCCGGATATCCCGTTCGTCTTCGGCAATCAGTATCTTGGCCATCAGTCCCGTCCTTGTCAGGATTGTACCGCGTCCCGGGGTAGCATAACATGGAAAGTGCTTCCCTTTCCAGGCACCCCTTGGCTTTCGACCGTGATCGATCCCCCGTGCATGTCCACGAGCCTGCGGGTGATCGGGAGTCCCAACCCGGTCCCGGACGTGGCCATGACCGACGGATTTTCGCCGCGGTAGAACCGCTCGAAGATCCGCTCCTGCTCGGCCGGCGCAATGCCGATCCCCGTATCCGAGACGTCGATCTGAATTCCGCCCGGCTGCGGGAAGGCGCGCAGGACGATTTTTCCCCCGGCGGGCGTATATTGGAAGGCGTTGTCCGCGAGGTTGTGCAGGATTTCCGCCACCCGCCCGCGGTCGGCCTGGATGGAAGGCAGGTCCCCGTCCACATCCAGGATGATCTCCATCGGTTTCTCTTCCTTCGCGCTCTTCTGCCGCAGGGATTCGGCGACCTCTTCGAGCAGGTCCGGCAGTTCCACCACGTCCAGGTTCAGCCGGATCTGGCCGGATTCCATCCGGGAAATGTCGAGCAGGTCGCTCACCAGCAGTTCCAACCGGTCGGAATTTCCCTTTACGATTGTCAGGAAGCGGCGCTGCTCGTCGTTCAGCGGACCGGCCGCATCCATCATCAGCATTTCCGCATACCCGCGGATGGCGGTCATCGGCGTGCGCAGTTCGTGGGAGACGGTGGCGACGAATTCGGATTTCAGCCGGTCGATCTCGACTTCCTGGGTGATGTCGCGGAACACGGCGACCGTCCCGATGAATTCCTCGCCGCTGGCCACCGGCGCCAGGTGGACCGAGAGCACCCGGCCGCTGTCGAGCGTGATCCGTTCGGCGAGGTATTCGCCGCCGCCGATCTCCCCCGGATCGGTCCGCCATTTGCGCAGCCGTTCCTGCCACGGACGGCCGGCTGCCCCGAACAATCCGATGAATTCGCCGGCTGGGCGGTCGATCACCTGTTCCCGTTGGAGGCGGAGCAGACGCGCGGCGGCGTCGTTGAACAGGACGATCTTCTGTTCCTCGTCCGTCACCATCACGCCGTCGGCGATGGCTTCCAGCATAGCCCGCGATTTGCGGCTCTCCACCTGCTGGCTCCGCACCAGGTCGCCCAGCCGGTCGGCCTGGTCGCGGATCAGGCGGTACAGTTCGGCGTTGTTGATCGCCGCCGCCACCTGGTTCGCCGCGGCGGAAGCCAGCTGCAGCTGCTCCGGGTTGAACACCGAGGGATCCTGGGCCAGCAGCAGCAGGGCACCGAGCGCGTCCGCGCCCACCATCAAAGGCACGGCCAGCGCGCTGCGGTAGCGCATCGGCTCATCCGGGTAGAGGTGGACCCAGCGCGGGTCCTTTTCCAGATCCGGAAGGATGACCGATTGCCGCTGCTGGATGACCCATCCGGCCAGACCCTCGCCCGCGTGGAAGGGCAGCGAGCGGCCGCCCCTCGGGAGCGGCGCATCCTTTTCCAGCGAGGCCCGGTATACCAGATGCTGCGTCTGGGGATCCAGAAGCACGATCGCGGCCTGGTCCGCGCCGATCGCCTCGTTGACCAGTTGCAGCGCGCGGGTCAGGACCTGTTCCAGGTCCAGGCTGACGACGAGTTCGGTGCTGATCCGCAGCAGGGTTTCCGCGCGCTGGTGCTCCCGCTCGAGCGCGGTGGTACGCTCCACAACGGCTTGCTCCAGGTCGGTCGTCAATTCGTGCGAAGACTGGTGCAGGCGGACGTTCTCCAGCGCCTGGCCGAGCTGCGCGGATACCGTCTGCGCCAGGGAGAGATCTGCAAACGAGAACGGGTGCAGTTCCGGACTCTCGATCAGGATCAATCCCGCCGTGTCGCCCGAGATCAGGAGCGGCAGGATCAGGAGCGAGACCACCTGGCGCTGCTTCAACCATGGGTTTAGCGCACCCGAACGCGGATCCTCCGCCGCGTTCTCCACATGCATCGGCGAACGGGTCTGGAGGATCGTTTCGATCACGGGCGACCCGCGCAGGGGCAGGGTCATGCTCATGGCCGATGGCCGCCCGGGATATATGTGTTCCGCGACGACGAACGCTTCCGCGCGGTTTTCCTGGATCAGCACCGCGGCGGATTGCGGGACATCAAAGGCGGCGGCCAGTTCGCGGCAGGCGATCTGGAGCAGCGAGCGCTCGTTGCTGGTCGTGATCGCCGCGTTGGTAAGCCGGTTGAGGAGCGCCAGATGCGAGGCGCGTTCATCCAGTTCGCGCGTGCGTTCGGTCATCTCCTGGAAGAGCCGGGCTCTTTCCAGCGCCAGCGCGCTTTGGTTGGCGAGCGAGAGCGCCACCTCCTCGTTGCTCTTGGAAAAAGATTCCGCGGCGGTGAAATTCTCCAACAGCAGGATTCCAAGAAGACGGTTGCCCGCCTGGAGCGGCACGCCGAGGGCCGAAGCCGGAATCAATCCCATCGTCCCGTTCCGGTAGGCTTCGAGGTTTTCCGCGGACAGGTTGAAATCCGCCGCCATGTCGACGTGAGCCCAGTGCACCGGCTTCCCGGCCTGGTAGGTGTGGCCCGGCAGGCCTTCGCCCGCCGCGCAGGCGATCCGATGCAGGTATTGCGCGTTGGCATAACCGGAAACGGCCTCGATCGTAAGCGACGAGCTTTCCGCGTTCCACAGCGCCGCCATCGCGCCTTCCGCCTCCGGAATGGCGTTGCGCGTTTCATCGACCAGCGATTGCAGGATCGACGGCACATCCAGGCCCGATACCCGGCGGCTGAATTCCAGGAGCACATTGCCTTCGTGCAGCCGGCGCCGGGTCTCCTCGACCAGCCTTGCGTTCTCCAGGTAAACGGCGACCTGCTCGCCCAGCAGCTGGAAAAGGTCCTCGTCCCCCATCCGGAACGGCGTCACCGCATTCTGCGAGATGAGCAGCGTGACGGCGACCGTTTTCGACCGGGCGCGGATCGGGAAGCAGAGGAACGACCGGGCTTTGAGCACCGAGAGCAGGGGCGAGCTTTGCCAGGTCGGAGCCTCGTCGAGGGAGAGCGCGAGGATCGGCTGGCCGCGCTGGAACATGCTCAGGATCGGGTTGTGCTGCCCGAGCAGCATGTCCACCTGGGCATCGGCCGGGACATTCCCCTTCGCGAGCCGCAGGCGCGGCCCGCCGGGCCCCTCCTCCGCCACGAGGATGACGTCGAACGGATAACTGTCGAGCAGATTTTGTGCGAACGTTTCCAGCAGCGCCTGCGGTTCGGCCTGGGTGGAAAGAAATTCGGTCACCTGGATCAGCGCGAGCAGCCGGTTGAGCCGGGATTGCACGCCGCCGTCTTCCACCCCCGCGTGTTCCGGCGCGGCCGGGAGTTTGGATTTTCCGCCGGCCGGACCCGGCCGGCGCTTCTCGGTCAGCGCCTGCTGCAACAGATCGGTCTGGATGGCGACGGTGGCCTGTGAGGCGAAAATTTCCAGAAACGAAAAATCGGTGCCGGGTTTCGCGCTCGGCGCCGGGGAGAAAGCCAGCAAACCGATCAGTTCGTTGCCGGAGGTTTAAGCGGGAGGAGGAGGATTTCCCGCGTTTCCATCGCTTCCGATATTTCCGCGCCGAACCGTTTGGCGTCCGGGTCCCCAGTCGCGGTCTGGAGAGGGATGCTGCCTTCGACCCCGGACCGGGCGGAAATCCAGCGCAGGATGGTCCCCCGCGTCAGGCGCAGGGCCTGGATCGATTGCCAGGCGCGTTCCGTAAGGCCGGAGCGGGCGACCCATTCGAGGGAATCCCCGCGCAGCAGGCCGATCAGCACCGGCGTCAATCCGAGCGCGTCGTGGATGCTTTGGGTGATGGTTTCCAGGCGGCTGGGCAGGGGGGAATGGGAAAGGGAGATCTTGCCCGTCTGATGGATGGTGGAGAGCAGCCGCGCCCGCCGCCTCAGCGCCCCGGCCGTCTGCGCCTGTTCTTCATGCCGCTGGGCATTGCCGACGGCGATCGCGATCTGAATCCCGAATGCCTGGACAATCTCGAGCGATTCCCTGTCGAACCAGCCCGCCTGTTTGGAATGCAGGTCGATCAATCCCACGGCGTGCTGATCGACCATCACCGGGATCAGGATGGCGGAGAGGATTCCGGAATGATCGGCCTCGGCCGGTTCGGTGGTGATGTCGCGGATCAGGTGGGGTTTTTCGCTTTCCAGAACGTCCATCTCCATCCGGGAAAGCGCATTATCGGCCAGGTGCTCCCCCACCAGGAGCAGCGGGCGCAGCGGATACGCGGTCCGCTTCGGATCCAGCAGCAAGATCCGTCCGCAATCCGCTCCGGTCACCCGGATCGATTCATCGTGGATCAACTGCAGCAGATAAGGCAGATCGATGCTCGTGTTCAATTCGCGCGAGACGCGCGTCAGCCCGGTCAGCTGGTCCACCCGCCGGCGGAGGGATGTGTCGGTTGCGGAAAACAATTGCTCGCGTTCGATTGTCCCGGCCAGCTGGCCGGCGACCGCGGAAAGGAACTGCTCTTCGTCCGGGCCGAACGCGCTCAGGCTTCTCCCCAGGAGCAGTTCCCCTATCCCGCGGCCGCGGACCAGGAGCGGAATGACGATCCAGTGATCATCCGCATAAAAATCCACCCAAGGTTTGTAACTGGCCGGAACGGATTCGGAGCCTTTGGCGCGGTCGATGATCACGGGTTTGGCGGTGAAAGTCACGGCATAACGGCTGAGCGGGTCCGCGGTGGAAATCGTGGCAAATCGGCGCTTTTCCTCCTCGCCCAGGCCAAACGTCGAGGAAGGGTGAAGCTGTATTTCGTCACGGGATTCGTCCAGAAGAAAAAGCGCCCCGTGGTCGGCGGCGAGGATGTGCGCCAGCTCCTCCAGCGCCTGGCGCAGGTAATCGTCGAGCGGCGTGGGGGATGCGGTGACGGTGGACAGGCGGCGGATGAAACCGGCCCGCTCCAACTGGCGCCGGTACTCCTCCAGCACCAGCAGATTGCGGATCTGGCGGCCGGCTTGCGCGGCGAGCGGAGCCCAGCGACGGAGGTCCTCCTCGTCGATCGGCCCGCCGGATTTATTCGCGATCCACAACCAGCCGGTGGAATCACCCGCCGCACCCAGCGGAAGGATCCCGATGTTGCGGATCTCGAATGCCCTGGCCAGGGGTGTCAGCCCCAATTCTCGCAGCAACGGAAGCGTTTCGGTCCCGTTGACGGCGGCCGGCTCCATGATTTGCCAGCGGATCCGGACCGGGCTGCCGGGTGGAAGCGCAATCCGCAGCATCGGCAGAAGGTGTTCCGGAATCCCCTGGAACGGTTTGCGCGGCTCAAGGGATTGGGTCGATTCGACGTACAGCAGGAAGCCGAGTATTTGGGCTCCGAGGAACGGCGACAGCACCTGGATCAGCTGCTGGAAAAACACGTCCGGTTCGGACAACCGGTTCCCGGCTCTGGAAATTTCCGCCAACGCGTTCGCTTCCGATTCGCGGCTGACTTCGGTTTCGTGAACCAGCGCATTCTGCAGCGCGAGCGCCGCCAACTCGACGGCCGGGGTCAGCCTGTGGAGGGCATCCTCCGGGAACGAGTGGGATTGCACCGTATAGAACTCAATCGTACCCAGCATCTCACCGGCGATCTCGAGTGGAAATCCAAGGAAAGACCGGAAAGAGAGTCCACCGGCTGCGGGGCCGGCCTGCAAGCCGGGGTATTTTTTTAAATCCGGAATACGCAACGGATGCCGCTCCCGCGCGAGCAGCCCTGACGGTCCTTCACCGGGTTGGATGCCATCCTGGGGCAGCCGGATGGCCGGATCCAGCATCGTCCCCGCCAGGGAGCATTTTGGGATCAGCAAGTGGCGGATCGGATCCCAGATCGTGATCATCGCCCAATCTGCGCCCGAGAGCGGCAGCAGATGGACGAGGATTGCGTGCGCGGCTTTCGGCAGGTTAAGCTCTGAAAATACGGACTGGAGAAAATCGGGGGTGGCGCCGGAGGGGGACGGCGCGGCGAGCTGGGATGCGAGGGGCAGCGGCCGGAACCGGATTTCCATTTCGGTCCGTCCATCCGTTCCGATGACCCGGGACGATACATGATAGAGCTGTTTGCGGATGCGGACGACCGCGCGGCCTTCGCGCGATGCCAGCTGCCAGATGTCGCCCGCCGGATACGCCGCCGAGGTCAGGCTTTCCAGCGAAAGCCCCATCCCGGGCAGCGCGAACCAGTGCCGCATCTGGTCATCGGCATGGATCAGCTGCCCGCCGGAGGTGATAACCATCCTTGCTTCCGAAACGGGCGCTTCCGCCGGATCGGGCGCGGGAAGGGGTGCACGCTTATGGGCGATCCGGCGGCTGAGAAGGATCGTGCCGAGCCAGAGTGCTCCTCCGAGCGAGAGGGCGAAAAGGCCGATGGGGAGCAGCTGGCCGGGATTGGGCATATGGGGGTGGGCCGCCGGGTTATGGGCCGGTCTGGCCGGCAAGCGCGGCCAGTTCCGTTATCTGGCGGACATCGCTGAAATTGTGCTTCGAAGAATGGATGACAGCCACCGAGAGGCTTACCAGCGGCTTGCGGACTTCCGTGCCGGAGGCGTTCCGCACCATGAGGTAGCCCCTTTGCTGGTCCACATACGAGTACTTTCCGGGTGCGGACTGTTTGAACCGGCTCTTTAGCTGGGCTTCCAGCGTCCCGGCGCGCGCTTCCTCCGTGACGATGATGAAACTGTCGCCCCCGGAATACCCGATAAAATCATCCGCCGCGCCCAGCTCGTCCACGGTCTGCAGGATCAGATCCGCCGTAAACCGCAGAAAGTCGTCGCAGGCGGCGTCGCCGAAAGTGGAGCGGTAGGAGTCGAAATCCATCACCCGGCAATTCAGCATCGACCATCCCTTGCGGGCGAGGAGTTCCTCCAGGCGGGTTTGGATCTGGCGGCTGGTGGGCAACCCCGTGCGCGGGTCGGTCAGGCTTTCCTGCTCGGCCCGGGTCATCGCGTTCTGCACCCGGAGCCGCAATTCGTCGATATCAAACGGCTTGGTGATGTAATCGTCCGCCCCGAGCTCCAGGCCGGCGATCCGGTCGCGGCGTTCGTCGCGCTGGGTCAGAAAGAGGATCGGGATATGCCCGGTGCGCGTGGAGGAACGCAGCTGCCGGCAGATTTCGTACCCATCCATATCCGGCAGCATGATGTCGAGAACGATCAAATGCGGAAGGGAGTGCCGGGTGAGGGAAAGCGCATCCTGGCCGCGCGTGGCAATCGAGATTTCGAACCCCTGGGATTCGAAATAGGTCTCGAGCATGTTGCCGATATCCGGATCGTCCTCAACGACCAAGATCCTTCGCTTTCCCATGGGACCTCCTTGACTCGTGCTTCCGGCGCATTGATTTTACTGCATCCGGGAGAGTACGGCGCCCGGACTAAGGATATGGATACCGGGAATCCTTGCGCAATTATTGCGGCGCGAAGGCAGGTCTGCCTATGAGAATGATCGTCATCCCGGCGCATAGAACGTTCGTCATCCCGGCGCGTAGAACGTTCGTCATCCCGGCGCGTAGAACGTTCGTCATCCCGGCGCGTAGACGTGTCATCCCGGCGCGTAGAACGATTGTCATCCCGGCGCGTAGAATGTTTGTCATCCCGGCGGGATCTCAGCCGGGATCCATGAGGATCTTAAACATGACTTTATCGGTTGGGAATCCAAACTCCTGGATGCCCGCTTATAGCGCGTAGGCATGACGAACACCGGATGGATGCCGGCTACGATCACCCCCGCTTCGTATTCATCCCGGCTCATGAACCAGAAGCGAGCCGGGATACTCCGCGAGGGCAGGCGCCGGCATGACGAACTCATGCACGGGGGCAGGTGCGGGGATGACGAACACCGGATGGATGCCGGCTACGACCGCCCCCGCTTCGTATTCATCCCGGCTCATGAACCAGAAGCGAGCCGGGATACTCCGCGAGGGCAGGCGCCGGCATGACGAACTCATGCACGGGGGCAGGTGCGGGGATGACGAACACCGGATGGATGCCGGCTACGACCGCCCCCGCTTCGTATTCATCCCGGCTCATGAACCAGAAGCGAGCCGGGATACTCCGCGAGGGCAGGCGCCGGCATGACGAATTCATGCACGGGGGCAGGTGCGGGCATGACGAACTTTTTTCAGGCGGGGGATTTGCTTTTAACCCGGAAGGTGCAGCTTGGATCGCCATTCGCCCGGCAGGTGATTTCCTCGACTGAATACTGCCGTGCGCTGCAGGCCCAGGCAAGGCCTTCCTGCAGCGCGCCGACCGGCACCAGGCAGCACGGCGACGACTTCTTCATTTCCCAGCAGTGGGGGCACCGTTCATTGATCAACAGGACTTCGTGCGCGTGTTTTTCCACCCGCACCCTTTGGTCGCTGTAATGGTTCAACGTCCAGGCCAGCAGATCCATTCCGCGTAAAACTTTCTGGGCGGGCGGAAGCAGGCGGAATGCACGCTGGGAGAGCCCGAGAATTCCCGAGAAAGCCCGCAAACCGCGCCGGAACATCACCCGCCCGGTGCGCAGGCAGATGCCGTGGGTGGTCTGTTCCCCGTAGATCTCCTCGAGCGCCTGGTAGATCTTGGAGGGTGTCCCGAATGGGAGATCCGGTACCTTGCTCCCGGGGAGTTCCATTCCCGCCTGGTGCAGGACCAGCGTGAACTTTTGCTTTCCGAGCACTTCTTCATATGCGGACATCATCAGGTCCCCGATTTTCGCGGGGTAGATATCGGGCAAGGCTTGCGGCGGAACAGGCCACGAAGCGGCAATGTCCATGGGTTTGTGAGCGGCTCCCGTTTGGGACGAGGATTTGTTCTTCAAGGGGTCAGGACTTGTCGCCGGATTCAATTTCCTGAAGGATGGTGTTGAGGAGCTCCAAGAGGATGGGCTTGACCTTTTCTTTGTCGTTGGCGACGCAAGGGATGCATTTGACGCTCGGGTCCAGCTTGAGGGCGATTCGCAGGTCGTCCACCGGCCAGGCTTCGGGGACGTCTTGTTTGTTGGCGGCCACCACGTAGGGGGTGGGGGCATAGGCGCGGAAAGTATCCAGGATGAACCGCGCCTCCCGGAACGTTTCCGGCCGGGAGCTGTCGACGATAACGACGAACCCAAGCATCCCCTCGGAGAGGATTTCCCACATGAAGTCGAACCGTTTCTGTCCGGGGGTGCCGAACAGGTACAGGACCAGATCGTCGTCCACCGTGATCCGGCCGAAATCCATGGCCACCGTTGTCGTCTCCTTTACCTTTTCCACTTCCAAGGAGATTTTCCGTTCGGTCGAGACGACTTCGATCTCGCTGATCGAACGGATAAACGCGGTTTTGCCTGAGTTGAAGGGCCCGGTGACCACCATCTTTACTGTCTGCATGTTGGGAAGCGCTCCTTATAACGAGCGGATACGATCGGCCAGGCGTTTGATTAACCCGGCCTGCTCGGGAGTCTTGGGCATCGGTTGGATCTTGGCCAGCGAAGGCGGCGGCGGCAGGCCTTCGGGCAGCAGGATCTCCACGACTCCAGCCTGGATCAGCCCGTAGACGATCCTGCGCAGCTCGATCTCGCTCAGCCGGTTGGCGCGCGCGATCTGGCGCATCGTGTTCTTGGGTGAAATGTAGGAGACCACCCGCCATTCTTCGACGCTCAGGTTGATATTGCGCAGCCTGGCGTCCGGCCGGTCCGTGAATTTTAGGGCGTAATCCAGATTGGGAATCTCTTCCTGCAATTGCTCGTATTCCCGCATCCGGCGCGCGCCCTCCATGATCAGGTTTTCGAGATCGATGCGGACGGTGATGCGGTCGTCGGGAGGAAGGATGCCCAGGTAGAACTGGAAGATTCCCTCGTTCCAGGTGAACAGGCGGAAGACCAGGTCGTTGAGATACTTGTGCAGGGATTGCAGAATCGCCTGCTGGGTCAGGTAATTGGCGTGGATGAGAAGCAGCCCCAGTTCCTTGTCGTTCGCCGCTTCCGGCCGCGTTTGCAGGGTATTGGCCTGCTCTTCGGTCAGCAGGTGGTTGTAGCGCAGGATCGAAATCAGGCGCCCGCCTTCATCGCCGCGCTGGCCGTAGATCAATTTCCCTTCCAGGAATGCGAGACTTGCCAATTCGTTCGGACCCTGGATGGTAAGGGTGCCGCTTTTCTTGGCAATATGAATCAGGTTCAGCAGTTTGGTGACGCTGAAATCACGCAGGTTGCCCTGGAGGGCCATGCTGTTTTCCGATCCTACAGAATGTTGGTGATTCCGCAGTATCCCCGGTAACTTGACAGGAGATTATACCCGCAAGGTTCCGGGAAGGTCAAACGGAAGCACCTATCGGGAAGGAATTTATATAAATATCATCCATCTTCGTATGTTTTTCCGTAAAAAAAGGGGAAAGAACTGCATGGATGAAACCGGTGGCGATGGAAATTCGGGGTGTCAAGGTGTTTTTTCGGGCGCCTCCGACGAATTCCCGTCCGGGCACCCGCTCCAGCTCCATCCGCCGGACCGGGGAAATGGAAATGATTTTCGCGGGAATTTTGCGCCAGGCCGCAGGGAATTTACATCCGGCCGGTTTATAAAGCGCTTCTGTGGATCCTGCTTCCTATTTCCGTCCAAGCAGGCGGACAGATTCGTTCACGGGATACCGCCTTTCCCGCGATATCCCCATTGAAAATCCGGTGGAGAGTTAATGAATATAATTCCGCCTTCGTCTCTCCCATTGTTTTTTAAAACACCTTCATTTAATAGTGGTTGACCGGCGGGAGACGGGATGCTAAAATGCAGCCCGATCAAGCCCCCGTTGTCTAGCGGCCTAGGACGTGGCCCTCTCAAGGCCAAAACACGAGTTCGAACCTCGTCGGGGGCACCTCGCCGGAAAACCAGTACCAAATTGGCACTTGCAAGGTATGGATTCTTTTTGAATTTTTGGTATACTAGAGATTGGTACGGGGGGTTTCCCCTACGACCAGGCGCCGGCCGCCCCCCTCGGCTGGCGCTTTTTTTTAACACCTCGATCGAATGCAAGACCTCGGTCAACTCCCTACGTATTCGGCGGGCGTGACAATGCGATACCCGGATGTCCTGCGCCGAATCTTTCCGCCGATTCCCATACTTGGATAAACCTGTTATCATAAACATCTGGCGAAAGCCGCCCGCAACAAGAAACCCAATCCTTTGGAGAAGAAGCATGACGATACCCAGTTTCTTGCGTTCCCGTTTTTTTATCGCAGGATGTATTTTTGTCGCCGCCGGCGCCCTGGCGGTTGTTTGGGCGCTGAAATTGATGGATTCCACCTATGCGTACCGGTCGCCGCTGCGCGCGCAGCCGCCGACCGTCCAGGAGCCGCTCGGGAACGCCGTCTCGCAGCGGGTTATCATCATCCTGGTGGACGGGCTCCGCGATGATACCTCGCAAGACGCGGAACTTATGCCCTACCTTCAAACCCTGCGGGCAAAGGGCGCGTGGGCGACCATGCACAGCCGGCCGCCGTCCTATTCCCAGGCGGGTTATTCCACACTGCTGGTCGGCGCGTGGCCGGATCTCAACGACGGACCGGCCCTCAACCTGGATTATGAAAAGATCCCCTACTTCACGCAGGACAATTTATTCACCGCCGTGCACCGCGCGGGCGGAAGAACGGTCATCGCCGCAAGCAACACATTCGAAAAATTGCTCCCCCTTCCGGATGTGAGTGAATCCTTCTATACCGAGGAATGCAACCAGGCGGGCGATGAACAAATCTTTCCCAAAGCCCTCGAGTGGGTGAAAGCCGGAGGCCAATCGCTGCTGCTGGTGCACCTCTGCCAGGTCGATGATGCGGGCGATTATCTGGGCGGTCCAGGCGGCACTGCCTGGGCGGAAGCCGCGACCCGGGTGGACGATATGATCCGCCAACTCGCGGGAAAAATGGATTTCACAAAAGATACGCTGATGGTCGTCAGCGATCACGGGCATCTCGGCACCAGCGGGCACGGCGGCCCGGAGCCGAGCAACTTGATCGAACCGTTCATCATGGTCGGCGCCGGAGTCTGGCCGGGGTATTTTGGCAACATGCAGATGGTCGATGTGGCGCCCACCGCGGCTGCCATGCTGGGAGTATCCCTCCCGGCCAGCACGCAGGGCCGAGTCCTGACCTATATGCTCACCATGCCGTACGGTTTGCTGACTGCTCTGCCGGACGCGACCGAGAAGCAGCAAAAAGCGCTGTACGAAAAGTACTCCCTTATGATCGACACGAGCGCGACTCTGTTTGATCATGCAGACGAACCGGATCCGGTTGCCCGGTCGATCCTCAAATATGAGGGCGGCATCGATCGCGCCCGGACGAACCGCCTGAGCGGGGAGATCATGGGCCGCGTCTTCCTCATGCTCCTGGCGGCCGCCGTGGCGGTCTATTTCGTCTGGAAATACCGCGGCCGCAAACTGCTGGAACGGATCCTGCTCTTCCTGCTGTATGCGGTCGTGTTCACCGCGGTCTATATGCTGTTGTTCCAGCAGACCTTTTCCGTCAGCCGGGTGCAGTCTGAATCGGGGTTCATCCTCGCGATCCTCGCATCCTCGGCGGCCGGTTTTATCGCCGCCTGGCTGGTGAACGCCTTTTGGAAGCATTTCCTGTCGGAAGGGGTTAAATCAATCGCGGAAAACACGCTGGCCCTGGCGGGCGTGTTCATGGCGATCCTGTCCCTGTTCATCGCCGCGCACTTCATCGTGAACGGCACGTTGGTGCGCTGGACGCTTCCGGAAATGTACACAGCCTTCTTCGGGCTGCTTTCCATGATCTTAATCTTCTCGCTGGCTGTGTTGGGAGGGTTGATGGCGGGCGGCGCGGCGCTGATCCAATGGGCGGGCGCCCGGCGGTCGGAATCGGGCGGCAGTTTTGTCTCCGCACCGGTCAAAAAGGCACCCGTTCACCGTTCCGCGCAAGGTAAAAAACGCACCGGACGCGGCGGCCGAAAATAATCATCTGAATTTAATCCGTAAATAAAAAATCCCCCGCGGTTATCCGCGGGGGATTTTGATTCCACACCACGAAGGGCGCGAAGGGAAATCGGAAGCGCACGAATGGCTTATGGGTGGAGATTCGTCATCCCCGCGTGTTTTAAGCGGGGATCCATGAGGAACTCAACCAAAACCTTGTTCGATTCGGAATCCATGCTCCTAGATGCCCGCTGAGAGCATGCGGACATGGCGGTCGTTTACACCGCCTGGATGCCCGCTGAGATCACGCGGGCATGACGAATCTCCAAGGAGTTCCTTCGTGCTCTTCGTGGATACTATTTCCGTCCCAATCCCCGTTCGATCAGCGCGACCGCATCCTCGCGGCTTGCGACCTCGCCGGCCGCCTGCGCCTCCCGCAGCGCGTCGAGCAATTCGCCGATCTGCGGCCCGGGCGAAAGGCGGAAATCCCGGATCAGGTCGTCGCCTGTGAGCAGCGGCGAGGGGCGGATCATCTCCTCCGGGCGTTCAAAATATCCTTCGAGCAGGGAATGGACCGTCTCCACCGCCGCCTGCCATTTATCCTGCGCCGGATCCGCGGCGTCGGAGGCGAGTGTGTCCGCCAGGAAGAAGAGGCTGACGGCGACGCCGCACGGTCCGGTCGCGCGGAAGAATCGGAACACCGCCCGCCGCGTGACCGGCGGGCTGGATTGCAGAAGCAGGGGCCGCATGTGATGGCGGACAATCTTGGATATGAAATCCGATTCGTCGTTGGAGAAGCGGAGGGCGATGGCGCGGTGCAGGGCCCAATCCGCGCCAAGCTGTTCGTGGCCCAGAAAGTGGATTTCGCCGAGCGAGTTGACGCTGCGGGTTTCCGGCTTGGCGGCGTCGTGGAGGACGGCCGCCAGAAATAGCAGTCCGCGCAGCGGGCGCTCGTCGCACAAGGGCCGGGCCAGATGTTCCGCGAGGGAAGCCTGGAAGCGGCCGAGCCGCGCGCGCGCCAGTCCCATCGCCGGATCACCCGCGCGTCCGGCGCCGGATTCGCGCGCCAGAACGTCGCACACGGTCTCCAGCTTTTCCAGCGCCCGCAGGGTGTGCTCCCAAACATCGCTGCCGTCCGTGCCGTCCGGCCGGCTTCCGGCCAACCCGGCCATTTCCGGAAGGATCACCCGCAGCAGGCCGAGCGAGTTCAGCGAATGGATCGCCGCGGCGACCTTCCTGCCGGATAGGATCCGGAAAACCTCATCGCGAATCCGCTCGGCGGAAATTTTTCCCAGCTTGGCCGCGCCCGCCCGGCATTGATCCTTGGTTTCCTTCTCGATCCGGAACCCGAGCTGGGTGGCGAGCCGGATGGCGCGGATGGCCCGCACCGGATCGTCGGCGATCGCGTTCGGGGAACAGGCGCGCAGGATCGCACCCTTTACGTCGCGTTCTCCATGCATCGGATCGAGTAAATCCGCGTTTGGTGAAAGCGGCAGGGCGATCGCATTGACGGTGAAATCCCGGAGTGCCAGATCCTGCTCGATCGACGGTTCCCGCAGCGCCGCGAAATCCAGCGTATAGCGGGTCTTTCCGCGGACGAGGATCACACGGCCGATTTCGCGTTCCGGATCCAGCGGGTAGAACGCCGCGCCGAGCGCATTGGCGACCGTCCGCGCCGCCTCGACGCCGCTGCCGCGCAGGACGAAGTCGATATCGAGGACCGGACGGCCGAGCAGGGAATCCCGGATCGCGCCGCCGACCAGGTACGCCTCCGGAGAGGCAACGTGCGGCCGGATCTCCTCGAGGATCGGGGGCAGGGCGAATCCGGGCGGAGCGGCATTAATTTTATTTTGGGAGTTTTGCGATTTGGTCATAGGTTCTCACGCCGGATCGGCCGGTTTCTCCTTCCACACCGCCACGTGCGGGAGGTTCCGGTAATATTCATCGAGGTCGAGCCCGAACCCGAAAACATAGCGGTCGGGGATCGAAAAGCCATGGTAGCGGATCGGGATCGGCACTTCCCGCCGCTCGGTTTTATCCAGCAGGACGCACACCTCCAGTGTCCGTGGGTGCCGGGCGCGCAGGATCTCCAGCACCGAGGCCAGGGTGCGGCCGCTGTCGATGATATCCTCCACCACCAGCACATCGCGCCCGGCGATCGAGGACGCCGGGTCGAAGGTGATCCGGACTTCGCCGGACGATTCGCGCGCGCCGGCGCCGTAGGAGGCGACGGCCATGAACTCCACGGTGTGCGGGACCGTCAGGGCGCGCATCAAATCCGCCAGGAAGATCACGCCGCCGCGCAGGATGCACAGCAGCATCAGGTTCTTCCCGGCGTAATCCTGGTCGATCTGGGCGGCCAATTCCCCGATCCTGGCCTGGATTTCCCCGGCGGAAAGCAGCACTTCCATTCCGGGCGCGGGGACCTTCGCGGCGGCATTCATCTCCCGGGCACTTCATGGTGTGCACGGCAGCGGGCTTCGTACAGTTCACCCGCGCCCACCACGACCACCGGGTCGTGGACGGCGGCCGGCTTCCCGGCGATGAGACGCTGGGTGCGCGAAGCCGGTTCGCCGCACTGCATGCAGATCGCCTGGAGTTTGTCGAGCCGTTCCGCCTGGGCCATGAGTGAAGGGATCGGCCCGAATGGTTCGCCCCGGAAATCGGTATCCAGTCCGGCGGCGATAACGCGCATTCCCCCCGCCACGAGCCGATCGACGACGGGCAGGATATCGTCGTCGAAAAATTGCGCTTCGTCGATTCCCACCACGCTGGTGCCGTCCTCCGCCAGCCGGAGGATATCCTGCGCGGCGCGGACCGGCGCGGCGTCGAATTCGGCGCCCGCGTGCGAGGTTACTTTCGCGTATGCGAACCCGGTGTAGCGGGAATCGATCGCCGGGAAGAAAACCTGCACCTTCTGGCGCGCGATGCGCGCGCGGCGCAGCCGGCGAATGAGTTCGTCGGTCTTTCCGCTGAACATCGGACCGGTGATCACTTCCAGCGAGCCTAAAGCGGGCATTGGGTATCCTCGGCGAAACCGGTCCAAGTGTACCGCAGAAGGAAAATTCCGATTCCCGTTCCGGAACCCGATCTTCCCATCCTTCCCCGCCCCCAAACTCACGTAGAACCGGGTGACAGACCCATTTCTTCCTTCCGTTGATTTGGGAGGGCGAAAAAAAACCGGGCAATCTGCGATTCCCGGTTTTCACGCAAACAATGCGGCCGCCGTTTATCCGAGTGGCGTGTACGGCAGGGCTTTACGAAAAGTGTTCCGCTTTGCGTCAAATGCCGCCGGCGGGGAATATCGACAGGACCTGTTCCTTGACCGCGTCATCGAGCGGCACGTTGTGCGAAAGCGAGATCAACCCCCAGGCGACGGTCTTGCGCACCTCCTTGTCGTCATCCGAGAGCGCACCGATGAGCGGCTCCACGGCGCGCCCGTCGCCGATCCGGCCGAGGACCTCGATGGCGGCCTTGCGCATCCGCCACTCGTGGACTTGCAGCCTGGCGATGAGCGGCTCCACCGCCGGCGCGCCGATCTTGATCAGGCTCTCCGCTGCGGCCTCGCGCACCTTGAAGTATTCGTCCGTGAGGAATGGGATCAACGGTTCGACCGCGCGCGCATCGCCGATCCGGCCGAGCGCCTCGGCGGCCGCTTTGCGGATCATGTACCAACCTTGGTTTTTAAGCGTGGCGATGAGCGGATCGACCGCACGCGGATCGCCGATCAAGCCCAACGCTTCCGCCGCAGACATGCATACATTGTAATAATCGTCGGAGAGCGAGGCGATCAACGGTTTGACCGCGGGGGAGCCGATTTGCGCCAGGGCGCCGATCGCCGCCGTGGAAACCTCCTCGGATTCGAAACGAAACGCGGTGATCAGCGGCTCGACCGCCGGCCCGCCGATCCGCCCAAGCGCGCGGATGGCCGCCTGGCGTTCCTGCAATTCGTCGCTCCCCACAAGGTCCGGATCCTTAAGCGCGGCGATCAGCGGATCCACTGCGGCAGCGCCGATCTCCACGCATCGGTCCCACTGCCGCTGGATGATCCAATAATAGGCGCCGGCTTCGTCTTTCCCGGGTTTCCAATCCAGCTTGGTCAGGATGGCGATCGCCGCTGTGCGCACCGCCTTGTTCTCGATCTTGAGCGCCCGGACCAGCGGGTCGACCGCCGGGGAGCCGATATGCACCAGGGCCACAATCGCGGTTTCCCGCACCCTATCGGATTCGTTTTTCAGCGCGCCAATCAGGGGTTCGACGACATGCGGATTGCCGATTTTTCCCAGCACGTCAACCGCCGCCAGCAGCACTTCGCCCTTCTCCAGTTTCACGACTTCGATGAGCGGGGCAACCGCGGAAGCGCCGAGCTTGACCAGCGCGTCGGCGGCCAATTCGCGGACTCCATCCTCGCGGTCACGGAGGGTTTCGATCAGCGGTTGAACGGCGCGCGCGTCGCCGATCCAGCCGAGCGCGTCGGCGGCCGCTTCACGCACGCTGGCCGAGATGTACTTGAGGGCGGAGATCAGCGCGCCGACGGCGCGCGCATCGCCGATCCTGCCCAGCGCCTTGGCGGCCGCCTCGCGGACATACACATATTTTTGAGTCAGTTCATTGATGATTTCCTTTTCTGACCGGGCATCGGTAAGTTTTTGCTCCGCCAGTGCCGATTCGAACACCTCGTAATAATCCCACTCCAGGGCGCGGATGAGCGGCTCGACCGCGCGCGGATCCCCGATCCGGCCCAGGGCATCCGCGGCGGATTTGCCCATTTGCTGACGCTCGTCGGTCAACGCCCTAATCAGCGGCTCGACCGCGCGGATGTCGGCGATCCGGCCGAGCGCCTCGGCGGCCGTTTCCCGCACGCGGTCGGATTTGTCGGCGAGCGCCCGGATCAACGGATCGACCGCCCGCAGGTCGCCGATCCGGCGGAGGCTTGCGGCTGCGGCTTTACGCACCGTCCAATCCGGATCTTCGAGCGCCTCGAGGAGCGGGGTGGTGGAGCAGTTTTCGCACAACCAGCCGAGGCATTCGGCGGCCGCGGCGCGCACCGGCGGATACCCGTCCCGGAGAGCCGCCGTCAGCGCGGCCAAAGCGCGCCGGTCGCCGATCTTGCCCAGGCAGACCACGCACGCCTTGCGGATCTCGGGATCGGAATCTTTCAACCTCGCCATCAACGGCTTGACGGATGCCTCCCCGTTGGCGGTGCAGCGATCCCAGTTCTGCATTGCGATCCAATATTCCGTTCCGGTGGAATTGGCCGGGGGCTGCCAGCCGATCCCGTCGAGCGCTTCGGCGGCGGCGGTGCGGGTGTCTTTGCTCGGATCGCTCAGCGCGGCGATTAGAGGGATGACGGCCTTTTTGGAGAAAAGCACGAGGGCTTCGACCGCCGCGGCGCGCACCTCGTAATGCGCATCGTTCAGCGCGGCGACCAGCGCCGGCACGGCGCGCGAGTCGCCGATCCTCCCCAGCGCCCGCGCCGCGTACGCCGCCGCGTAGCGGTCCGGCAACGCCGAGATCAGGCTCCCGACCGCCGGCGGACCGATCTTTCCCAGCGCGGCTGCCGCCGCCTGGCGCACGTCCCTGTCGCTGTCGTGGAGCGCACTGCACAGCCGTTCGACAGCCAGCGGATCCCCGATGCCGCCCAGCGCGCGGACCGCCGCCAATCGGACATCGGTGACCGGATCGTTCACCAGGGGCAGCAGCGGTTCGGCGCCCGCCGATCCCATCCGGGAAAGCGCCTCGGTGGCGGCGTTCCCGATGAAACCCCATCCGGATTCCCGGAGGACGGCGATCAGCGGGGGGATTGCCCGGATATCGCCGATCCTTCCAAGCGCCTCGACGGCGGCAACGCATTCATCCTGGTTGCGTTCCGCTAAAACCCGGATCAGCGGGAGAACCGCCGGCGCGCCGATCTCCGAGCAACGGGAGATTATTTTCCTGG
The DNA here is from genome assembly GCA_963724345.1 of uncultured Chloroflexia bacterium. GTDB lineage: Bacteria > Chloroflexota > Anaerolineae > Anaerolineales > RBG-16-64-43 > JAFGKK01. The sequence continues at coordinate 918,731 of CAVRUI010000003.1, forward strand.
AAATCCAATAATGGGCGCCGACTTCATCCTTGTTTGGCTGCCAGTCGAGTGTGTCCAGCGCATCGGCGGCGGCAAAGCGAACGTCCTTGTCCTCGTCTTGCAGTGCGGCCGTGAGGGGCGGGATCGCTCGAATGTCGCCGAGCCTGCCGAGCGCCTCGGCCGCGGCTTTGCGGACGAACCAGCCCTTACCGTGTCCGAGGGCGTTGATCAGTCCCTTGAAATTTCGCGAAGCCAACAGCCGGTCTATGTTGGGGTGTATGAATATGTTCATAACGCATTTCCCCTTATTGTCTCCGGATGGGTGAAATTGTGAAATGCCGCCTCCCGGCACGGAAGCAATCCCGCAGGATCAGACGGAAGCCTGGGTCAGGAAAAGCGGAGAAAAAGATGGAAATCCGGCTTTTTTCCTGATCAAAGAGTAGTATAGGAAGGAAGGAAGGGTGATTGATTAAACAATATGGAAAATTATTGCGGACGGCCCAATTTTCCGCCGTGAAGGGGCGGGAGAAAAACAAACCGGGGCGGTCCACAAGACCGCCCCGGTTTTCCGTCTTTTCAATAAAGCCCGGCCGCCGATTACGCCGCTTTGGTTTCTTCCTCGGCCTCAGGCGCCGCTTCGGTATCGCCCGGAAGGACGAACCCGCGCGAGCGCAGGCGCTTCTTCATATCGATCAGGCTCTTGCGCCCGAAGCCTTCGATCGCAAGCACCGCGTCATCTCCCAGGGCGAGTTTTTCCAGCGCCTGGCTGACCTTCTCGATCCCGGCCTTCCTGAGCGCGCCTTCGGCCCGTTCGCCGAGCTCGAGGATCGCGATAGGCTGATCGGTCGAGGTCTTGGCGGTCTCGCGCGCCTTGGCATCCGCGACATATTCGAGTCCGTGCTTCCAACTTCTTATAGAAGCGGTCGACCTGGCCTTCGGTATCGACGATGCGCTGTTCGCCGGTGTAGAGCGGATGGCATTTGGAGCAGATATCGGTGTGGATCGTCTCCACCGTCGATCCGGTGTGCCAGGTGTTGCCGCAGGCGCAGATGATGGTGGCGTTCGGGAAATATTTGGGATGGATTTTCGGTTTCATCGGTTTTTCTCTTTCCGTCCAGAACCCGTAGAGGAACCGGGCTGCTGGGGATTGGGAATGGCGGGCGTAGCGGCGCTGCGCCCCTACTCAGGCGGTTTTGGTTTCCCGGGGCAGGACGCTGACTTGGCGCCGGCCGCCGCGGGCGGGTTCGAAGGTGACGACCCCGTCGATCGTGGCGAAGAGGGTGTCGTCCTTGCCCTTGGCGACGTTCTGCCCGGGGTGAATTTTGGTGCCGCGCTGGCGGATGATGATCGTTCCGGCGTGGATGAACTGGCCGCCGTAGCGTTTCACGCCCAGGCGCTGGGACTGGCTGTCGCGGTTGTTCCGGCTGGAGCCGGCGCCTTTTTTATGAGCCATGATTAATCCTCCGATCCCTTCTTGCCGTGGTTGATCTTATCGACGCGCACCCGGGTGTATTCCTGGCGGTGGCCCTGGGTCTTGCGATAGCGCATCTTGTTCTTGTAATGGAAGACGCGTATTTTCGGGCCGCGAACGTGTTCGAGGACGACGGCCTTCACCTTCGCCCCGGAAACGGTCGGCGCGCCGACGTGGACCTTGCCTTCGTCGGCGATCATCAGGACTTCCTCGAATTGGTAGGATTTTTCAGGTTCGGCGGCGAGGCGGTCGACTTCGAGGATGGAGCCTTCCGTGACGCGGTATTGCTTGCCGCCGCTTAAAACGATGGCGTACTTCATAAATTCGCTCCTTCTTGGACCGGCGGCCACGCCGTAAGAGGCGCAGGCGCCGGGGGAGTGGGATTCACGCAGATGCCCCGGAAATGCTGCCCCGGGGCAAAGCGCAGGGATTATACCAGCCCGGGGACAGGTGTCAACGGGGGTAACGATCGTCATGCCCGCGGGTTCTTAGCGGGCATCCACTCCTAAAAACCCTGGATTCCCGCTTGGAACACGCGGGAATGACGACCAAACCATGGCAAGGTATCACACAGGAAAACCCCTCTTCCACTTTTTGGACAACCCCGGGCATCCCGGTTCACTTGCTGCCGATCGGAATCAACGAAAGGATCCGTTGCTTGACCGCATCATCGAGCGGGGCATTGTGCGAGAGCGAGATCAGCCCCCAGGCGACCGACTTGCGCACGTCGTTGTCCTCGTCTTCCAGCGCCGCGATCAGCGGCTCGATCGCGCGCGCATCGCCGATCCTGCCGAGCACTTCGGTCGCGGCCTTGCGCATCCGCCACTCGCGGTACTGCAGAGCGGAGATAAGCGGCTCCACCGCCGGCGCGCCGATCTTGATCAGGCTTTCGGCCGCGGCCTCGCGGACCTTGAAGTATTCATCCTTGAGCACCGGGATCAGCGGTTCAACCGCGCGCGGGTCGCCGATCCGGCCAAGCGCCTCGGCCGCCGCCCTGCGGATCATATACCAGCCTCCGTTCTTGAGCGCCAGGATCAGGGGCTCGACCGCGCGCGGGTCGCCGATCCGGCCCAGCGCGTCGGCGGCCGCCATGCACACACCGTAATATTCATCCGACAGCGCGGCGATCAGCGGCTTGACGGCTGGCTTGCCGATCTGGCCGAGTGCGTCGACTGCCGCCTTGCAGACCTCCTCGGTTTCGTAGCGCAGGGCCGTGATCAGCGGGCCGACCGCCGGCTCGCCGATCTGCCCAAGGGCCCGGACGGCCGACTGGCGTTCCTGCCACTCGTCGTTGCGCACCACTTCCTCGTCTTTGAGGGCGGTGATCAGAGGCTCCACCGCCGGCGCGCCGATCTCCACGCACTCGTCCCACTGCCGTTTGACGATCCAATAATACGCACCGGCTTCATCCTTCTCGGGTTTCCAATCCAGTTTGGTCAGGATGGCGATCGCGGCCATGCGCACGCTTTTGTTTTCGAACTTCAGGGTTTTAACCAGCGGCTCGACGGCCGGGGAACCGATCCGGACCAGCGCGACCGTCGCGGCTTCGCGGACGGTCGCCGATTCGTTTTTCAGCGCGCCGATCAGGGGTTCGACGGCATGCGGGTCGCCGATCTTCCCGAGGACTTCGACGGGCGAAAGCAGCACGTCGCCTTTTTCCTGTTTGAGGAGGTCGATGAGCGGCGCGACCGCGGCGGCGCCGAGTTTGACCAGCGCCTCGGCGGCCGATTCGTGGACGTCGACTTCGCGGTCCTTGAGGGCGTCGATCAGCGGATCGACCGCGCGCGCGTCGCCGATCCGGCCGAGGGCTTCGGCAGCGGCCTCGCGCACGTTGCGCGAGATGTATTTCATCGCGGCGATCAAGCTGTCGACCGCGCGCGCGTCGCCGATCCGGCCGAGCGCCTTGGCGGCCGCTTCGCGGATGAAGACATACTTCTCGACCAACTCGTCGATGATCTCCTTCTCGGAGCGGGTATCGGTGAGTTTTTGGCGGGCGAGGGCGGCTTCAAAAAGCTCGTAGTAATCCCATTCGAGGGCGCCGATCAGCGGCTCGACCGCGCGCGGATCCCCGATTTTCCCGAGTGCCTCCGCGGCGAATTTGCGCAAGTCCTCCTGTTCGTCTTTCAGCGCCTCGATCAGCGGTTCCACCGCCCGGATGTGGCCGATCCTTCCGAGGGCTTCGGCGGCGACTTCGCGCACATGGCCGGCATCGTCGCCGAGCGCGGCGATCAACGGTTCGACCACGCGATCATCCCCGAGCCGTCCGAGGGTCTCGGCCGCGGCATCGCGCACGGTCCAATCCGGGTCGTGCATGGATTTCAGCAGCGGGTCGATGGCGCGCGTGTCGCGCAACCCGCCCAGGTATTCGGCCGCCGCGGCGCGCACCGGCGGATGCTCATCCGAGAGCGCGGCGACCAGGGGATCGAACGCCCGCAGGTCGCCGATCTTGCCGAGGCATATCACGCAGGCTTTGCGCACGTCCGGGTCGCCGTCCGCAAGCATCCCCACCAGCGGATCGATGGCGGCCGTCTTGTTCGCGGCGCAGCGGTCCCAATTTTGTTTGGCGATCCAATATTCCGTTCCCGTGGCGTCGTTCGCGGGCTGCCAGCCGAGTTTGTCGAGCGCGTCCGAGGCGGCGCGGCGCGCGTCTTTGTTCGGGTCGCGCAATGCGGCGATCAGCGGTTCGAGGGCCATCCCGTTAAACCGGCCGATGGCTTCGACCGCGGCGGCCCGCACGCCGTAATTCTCGTTGTGCAGGGAACCGATCAGCGCCGGGATGGCGCGCGGATCGACGATGTTTCCGAGCGCCTGGGCCGCGTGCGCGGCGACCGCCCGGTCCTTTAACGCGACGATCAAGCTCTCGACCGCCGGGGAACCCAGTTTACCGAGCGCGCTCGCGGCTGCCTGGCGAACGTCTTTATCCGCGTCGCTCAATGCGTTGCACAAAGGCTCCACCGCCTGCGGATCGCCGATCCCGCCCAGGGCGCGGACAGCGGCCAGACGGACGTCGATAACCGGGTCCTTCAGGAGCTCCTGAAGCTGCTCGGCGCCTTCCGGCCCCATGCGGCTCAAGGCTTCGGTCGCGGAATTCCCGATGAACCCCCAACCGGATTCCCGGATGGTGGCAATCAGAGCCGGGATGGCCTGCGGGTCGCCGATTTTTCCAAGCGCCTCGGCCGCGGCGCGACAATCAGCCTGGTCCCGCTCTGCAAGAACGCGGATCAGCGGCCAGAGGGCGGGCGAGCCGATGTCCGCGCAGGCGGTGATGTTCTTCTTGGAGATGTAATAATACGCGCTGGCTTCATCCTTGTGGGGCAGCCAATGCAGTGCCTCCAGGGCGTCGGCGGCTGCGCGGCGCACGTCTTTGTCTTCATCTTTAAGGGCGATGGTGAGGGGTTCGATCGCCCGGATGTCGTTGAGTTTTCCGAGCGCTTCGGCGGCGGCTTTGCGCACGAACCAGCCCTGGCGGTAGCCGAGGGCTTTGGTTAAAGCCCGGACGTTCCGCGCTTCCAGCAAGCGTTCGATATTAGGAGGCCCGAATAGTGACATGTCATCCCTATCCTTGCGGTTTTTTCCGTTCGGTTCGACCCCGCCCGGATTCACGCAAACGGGGAAATGGAAAAACAGCCCCCTGCCAAAGGGGGAAGAATTGGCTTAATGGTCTGCAAATCATGAAAAATGAATGATGCCAAAAGGTGATTGCACGGTTACTCTATCACGCCGGTTGGCATTGGTAGTATAGGAGAGAAGTAGTGACAGCTGCATTAATCCCGTCGGGCCGGCTATTCAACGCGTATTTGGGCCTTCCGAATTAAGACAATCCATCCGCCATGGAAATGCATGAGAATCAGCCGCCGGCGCCGGGGAAACCGAGGCTAATACGCCACCCGCGGATACAACACGGAGGCGATCCAGGTCAATCCGGCGACGACGAGAAGAAGGATGACGACGTCCCAGCCGATGCCGTAAGCGCTGACCGCGCCTTCGAGCATCAGGGCGCGCAGCGCGTCCACTTCATAGGTGAGCGGATTGACGCGCGAAACCGCCTGAAGCCATCCGGGCATGAGCGATATCGGATAGATCGCATTGCTTGCGAAGAAGAGCGGCATGGTCATCACCTGGCCGATGCCCATAAAACGCTCGCGGGTCTTGACCAGGCAGGCGATGATCAGCGAGAAGGTGGAAAAGATCGCGGCGCCGAGGATGATCACCGCGAGAACTCCCAGAAGCGCGAGCGGATTCCAATTGATCTTCACGCCGAGGAACAGCGCCAGAAGGTAAATGACCACCGCCTGCGAAAAGCTGCGGACCGCGGCCGAAAGCGATTTGCCCAGGACGAGCGCCGCGCGCGGGGTGGGGCTGGCCAGGAATTTATGAACGATGCCCAGGTCCCGCTCCCAGACGGTCGAGATGCCGTAGAAAATGGAAACAAACAGGACGCTTTGGGCGAGGATGCCGGGCGTCATAAAATCGATGTAGCGGAAATTCCCGGTGGGGATGGCGCGGGTTTGAGTGAAGACCTGCCCGAATACGAGCAGCCACAGCGCGGGCTGGATCGCGCGGGTCACCAGTTCGGTGGCGTCATGGCTCAGCTTGCGGATCTCCAATTCCATCAGGACGAATGTCTTGTCGATAAATCGGACGATCCCGCCGAGGGGCAGGGAGCTATCCGAGGCGGCGCGCCATGTGCCGGGTTCTGGAAATTTCACGGTAGGTGCCTCCGGTATCAAGCGTTTTTCCTGTGAAATGGATGAAGACGTCGTCGAGCGTGGCTCCGGGTTTGTGGAGCCCCTTCTTTAAACCGGCCGGCGAGCCAAGGGCGGCGATGACGCCATGGTTCATGATCGCCACCCGCCGGCAAAGCCGGTCCGCCTCTTCCATCAAATGGGTGGTAAGCAAAATGGTCGTCCCGTAATTCACCCGCAGCCGCCGGATGAGTTCCCAGACCGTCCGGCGCGCGACGGGATCCAATCCGGTGGTCGGCTCGTCGAGAAAGAGGATCGGCGGCCGGTGCAGCATCGACTGGGCCACTTCCAGGCGGCGGATCATCCCGCCCGAATAATCCCGGACCATTTTATTTCCGGAATCCTGCAGGCCCATGAACTCCAGCGCCTCGTCGACCCGCTGGCGGAGGTCCCGGCGCGGGATATCGTAAAGCTTGCCGAGGATCTCGAGGTTCTCGCGCCCGGTCAGCGTGCCGTCGGCGGAGAGCAGCTGCGGCACATAACCGATCGTCCGGCGGACTGCGCCGGGTTGCCTGCGCAAATCGAAGCCGGCGATGGTGGCGTTGCCGGACGTGGGCGGGAGCAGGGTGGTGAGCATCTTGATGGTCGTGGTCTTTCCCGCGCCGTTCGGCCCGAGCAGGCCGATGGTCTCGCCGGATTGGACCGAGAGGGAGAGGGAATCCACGGCCGTCAGCTTGCCGAAGCGGCGGGTGAGTGCGAAGGTTTCAAGAGCGAGAGTCATAAGTCCTCATGGAAAGGGCGGATTCGCCCGCCCTGGTCGGGCTGGGCAGGGATACGCGGCTTCGCCGCTACTCGACCTGCGTATTACCGCCCTCTTGCAGCACCATCCGAAGTGATTCAAGAGACGAGATCATCTTTTCCCGTTCTACAGGGGAAAGTTTATCGAGCTGCTGCGCGAACTTGGCGACGGTTTCCCCGCGGACTCGGTCGATCAGTGTGTTGCCGCGGGCGGTCAGGCGCAATTCCACCCTTCGGCGGTCCACGGTTGAATCCGGCCGTTCAATCAATCCGCGTGAAAAGAGCCCGGCGGTCATTTTGGACACCGTCGGCGGGGTGAGCCCGAGATGATCCGCGACATCCCGGAGGGCCGCCCCGGGATTGCGCTGCAGAAAAAGGAGCGTCCGGAACTGCGGGATGGAGAGATCCGCACCCCGATGGCGGCGCATCTCCTCGCGGATTCGGCGCATGACGAAGGGGACGACGTCCAATAACTCGCGGGCGAGGGCTTCGGCGGTATCTCTCATATAGTTAGAAATCCTAATAGTTAGATAATCTAATTATATATCCTTTTTTATGTGGAGGGAAGAATCCGGGAAAATCATGAAAAAGAGGCGGCGGATTGGTATAATTCACCCCATGCCCGATAAGAACGAACAAGAAAAAAACCTGAATAACGCCGGAAAAGTCCGCGGAGTGGATATCGACGAGCAGGTCCGGCACGCCTACATCGATTACGCGATGAGCGTGATCGTCGCCCGGGCGCTGCCGGACGCGCGCGACGGGTTAAAGCCCGTCCATCGCCGGATTCTGTTCGGGATGCACGAGCTCGGCGTGCGGGCCGGCAGCTCCTATAAAAAGAGCGCCCGCATCGTCGGAGAGGTCCTTGGCAAATACCACCCGCATGGCGACCTGTCCGTCTACGATGCCATGGCGCGGCTGGCGCAGGATTTCTCGATGCGATACATGCTCGTCGACGGGCAGGGCAACTTCGGCTCGATCGACGGCGATTCACCGGCGGCGATGCGGTACACCGAAGCCCGCCTGACCAAGCTGGCCGAGGAAATGCTGCAGGACATCGACAAGGATACAGTCGATTTCACCGACAACTTCGACGGCACGCTCAAGGAGCCGCTTGTCCTGCCGGCCAAGGTTCCCAATCTTCTGCTGAACGGATCCTCCGGGATTGCGGTCGGGATGGCGACAAACATTCCGCCCCACAATCTGCGCGAGCTGACCAGCGCCATCCGCTATCTGATCGACCGCTACGACGAGATGGACGAGGTGACGGTCGAGGATCTGATGCAGCACGTCCACGGGCCGGATTTCCCGACCGGCGGGATCATCGTCGGGACGGAGGGAATCCTCTCGGCTTACGGCACCGGCCGCGGGCGGATCGTGGTGCGCGGCAAAGCGCACATCGAGGAGATGTCCGGCGGGCGCTACCGGATCCAGATCACCGAGATTCCCTACCAGATCAACAAAACCGCGCTGATCGAACGGATCGCCGAACTGGTGCGCGAAGGCCGGATCGACTCGGTTTCGGACCTGCGCGACGAAAGCGACCGGCGCGGGATGCGCATCATCATCGAGCTCAAGCGCGGCGCGGCCCCCAAACCGGTTCTCAACCAGCTGTACAAATACACGCCGCTGCAGAGCACCTTCGGCGTGCAGATGCTGGCGCTGGTCGAAGGCGAACCGCGCCTGCTCTCGCTCAAACGCTCCCTGCAGATCTACATCGAATACCGCCAGGTGGTGATCACCCGCCGGACGAAATTCGAGCTGGAGCGCGCCAGGGCGCGGGCCCACATCCTCGACGGGCTCCTGATCGCGCTGGCCAACCTCGACGCGGTGATCAAGACGATCCGTGAATCCAAGGACGCCGACCAGGCCAAGGAACGCCTGATGAGCCGCTTCAAGCTGAGCGACCTGCAGGCTCAGGCGATCCTCGACATGCAGCTGCGGCGGCTGGCCGCGCTCGAGCGGCAGAAGATCGAAGACGAGCACAAGGAAGTGCTGGCGACGATCGCGCGCCTTGAGGACCTGCTCGCCCACCCGAGGAAGATCCTGACCCTGATCCAGACCGACCTGGAAGAGCTGACGGCGAAGTTCGGCGACGAACGCCGGACGACGATCGCCGGCGGCGCGACCGAGGAACTGCGCGAGGAAGACCTGGTGCGCGACGAGGCGGTGCTGGTGAGCATCACGACGCGCGGATACATCAAGCGTGTCGCGGCGCGGGTTTACCGGACCCAGGCGCGGGGCGGCAAGGGGGTGACCGGCCACGACCTGCGCGAGGCGGACGAGGTCGAATTCCTCTTCCCGGCCCGGACCCTCGACACGATTCTCTTCTTCACCGACAAGGGCAAGGTATACAGCGAAAAGACGCACCGGATCCCGCAGGCCGACCGCAACGACCGCGGCAGCCCGGTGGCGAACGTCCTGGCGGTCTCGCCCGGCGAAACGGTGACCGCGGCAGTGGCGGTGCCGTCGTTCGGGGTGGGCGCATTCTGCACAATGGTCACCCGGCGCGGGAAGATCAAGCGCGTCTCGCTTCAGGAATTCGAAGATGTTCGTCCTTCCGGACTGGTGGCGATCACGCTGGACGAGAAGGACAATCTGGATTGGGTGCGCGCGACGACCGGGTCGCAGGAAGTCATCCTGGTGACGGAAAAGGGCCAGGCGCTGCGCTTCTCGGAAAAGCAGGTACGGCCGATGGGCCGCCCGGCGGCCGGGGTGGCCGGGATCCGGCTCAAGCCGGGCGATTCGGTCACCAGCGCCGAGGTGGTCGATCCGGAAGGCGATTTGCTGGTCGTCACCACCAAGGGGTTCGGGAAGCGCACGCCTTTGAAAGAATACACGCCCAAGGGCCGCGCCACCCTTGGCATAGCGACCATTGCGCAGAAAAGCATGGATGTCACCGGGCCGATCGCCGCGGCGCGGGTGGTGCGCGACGGGGACGACCTGACCGTGGCCACATCCGGCGGCGTGGCGTTGCGCACGGAAGTGAAAATGATCCGCCGCGCGGGCCGGGCGACGATGGGCACGCATTTGATCCACCTCAAAGAGGGGGATACGGTCGCATCGATTGCGCGGATCTCGGCCGCGGACCTGAAGGAAGCCGAGATCGAAACGGATACGAAAGAAAAACCCGCCGCCGAAAAAGCGGTAGATCCATCCACTCCACAGGGTGAATGAACCTGACAGTCCGAATTAATGGTTAAGCCGGGAGCTATTGTCATCTCCGGTTATGGATCGTCACCGGTACTACGAACGGGGGAAGGTCAAGCAAAGGGGTTTGAAAAAAAGGATAAAAAAAGGACCTGGCGGAAACTTCCGCCAGGTCCTTTTTTTATTATCTATCCATTACAACCTTTTACCTGCAGATTTTGATAAACATCCGACCGGTAGATGATCGTTCCGCCCTTATCGGAGATCGCAAATTGATACTGGACGATCGCCGGGATGTAGGGCCAATACGTTTGCGGCTGGGAGGATAATCTCTTCACCATATGAGCCGTGGAGAAGCCGCGGCCGTACAACCCGCTCGGGAACTTCTCCAGCCACAGACCGGTGGTCCACCAGTTCCACAGAGCGCCGGTTCCTTCGTCCATCGGACGGAAGAATACCATTACGCCGCCGATCTCATTCGTGCTGAGCCCCGTCACTTTGACGACCACGCTGTTCTGTTGCGGCTCGCAGGTGGAGCCGTAGCGGTACATCTGCATGAAGGTGAAAGACCAGTCGAGGGAAACACCGGAGCGGGTGGGAGTCGACGGGAGGACCGGGCCGCTCGCCGTGGCGGAGGGTCCGCTCTCCGTGGCGATCACATCGGTTGCCGTGGCCGTCGGCTGGGAATTTTCGGTGGGGATCACCTCGGTGGTCGGAGTTTCGGACGGGCCCTGCTCCGGAGAAACCGCCAGTTCGAGGGAGGCAAAATCTCCCCAGGTCCCGCCGGTGTTTTGGCCGTGCGCTTGCAGGACGTAATTGCCCGGGGCGGAGGGTTGCCAGGTGTACCCGATGATCACGGATGCGGCGGCGGTATCCGGGCTGGGAATGGAGGCGACCGATACGCCGTTGACCAATACCTCAACCTGGGACGTGCCGCGCGGATCCTCCGACAGGATCATGACCTGGACCGGTCCGAAGGGGACGGTCGCTCCCGATTCGGGCGAAGCAAACGACACTTTCGGGCCCGAATCCGCGGCGGACGGGGTTGTACCTGTTTTGGGGCCGGATTGGGGGGCACAGGCCGACAACAGGATTGAGATCAGGATGATCGGAGCAGCGCAGAGTAATCGCTTCATGAGGGATTCTCCTTCCACTCTATTATATGGGAAGACACGGATTTGTCACCTTGCCTTTGGGCCTGCACCCGGGCAGGGCAGGTGAGCATTCTGGGCGGGTACCCGGTCCCGCCGGCGGTATGTATCCGGATAGGAGAGTGCATGAACAGTGCCAGGGCGGAGAAAAAGGGATGAAAGCTTCATTGGACGGGGATCCGTAGGATGCCGGGCGGCGGCCGATGTCAAAAAGGGGGTTTTAGGAGGATGAGGAGTGGATTCCGTGAATGGGCGATCCGGCGGCGGTTTGCCGCCGGGAGGGAGCGAAAAACTACGACCGTGTTTTCGGGTACATAAGCGATTGTATTCTTGGAATTCGATCCAACAGAATGCCCCAGAGGATTCCCACCATCCCGCCGAATAGGGTGTACCCGATTATCCAGCAGATAAAATTCCACGCTTCCATATAGTTCGCCCCCATTTGACTCAATTTATCCATTCCCCGGCCGAACAAGAATTGCCAGCTGGCATAGTTCATCCAGAAACCGATCGTGAAAATCATGCTGCTCGCCAATCCGACGATCATGCCGACCTTCCACCCTCTCCAGAGACTGCCTGCCATCAATCCAATCAACATTCCCGTGAGAGGAGAATCCGCGTAGATAAACAAGGCTTCCCAATCCGCATTAATCCAATTCACGGGAATTCCCAGCGCCTCCCAATACGAGGGTCCCGTAAAAAACGTTCCCGCGACATATCCCAGCCCACAGGCTATCATCATCGGGATCTTGTTATCCATCGATAGGACCAATCCGATCGTTCCGCCGATCAATAATCCATTGAGAATTCCATTCAGCAGGAGAAGCAATAGACGGATTTCCGGTCGGGCGGCTATTGTGGAAGCCGAAAAGATGCGCAATACTCCGAACTCGATGGCCAGCAGCAGAAAGAGGAGGAGGAACCTGGATGCCGTGAGGGAAATAATTCGAAGCGAGGAATTCATGCGGCCGCCTTCGTTATCAGCGTAATACGCCCGGATCAGGCATCCGGGCAGGCATTCCAATTCACGCAGCAGACATTGAATGGTATGCCAGCCGCCTGTTCCGTCTGAGTCTTTGAGAACATCCAGAAAAACCGATTTCATATCCTCGGAATATTTTTGCTGATATTCCGCCGGATAAAGCCTGGAAAAAACCGAGAAGACCGAAAACGCGAACTCCCTGAAATTCATATTCCCCCCTTGGTCTGATAATCCTTCACCAGAACGGCTAATTCCTGAATGCGGCGGACTTCCTGCCTCAATCGCGCCGTTCCGTTTCGCGTCAATTTGTAATATTTTCTCTCCCGGTCATCGTCTTCTTTGCCGTTTTTCTCAACCTGCGCGATCCATCCCAACTCGACGAGCCTCTTTAATCGCGCCATACAAAGTCCCGGCGGCCATGGTGATTCGCCCGTCGCTCAGCCTCTGCACTTCCTTAATGATGGAATACCCGTGCCGCGGGGAGGCGGAAAGGCTGAACAGAATGAAGAAGGTCGTTTCGGTCAGGGGGAGGGGATTTTCGGCCGGCATGGAAATACTCCTGATATATAGTTAGGCTATATATAGAAGTACTATATATAGACCTTTGCTGTTTGTCAATACTCCAACGTGGAAAAGGGACAAAGACACCAATTCCTCGAGGTGCTTCGCACCTCTCGGAATGACCTCTCCATTCCGATACCCGCAACCGCCGCATTCCTTGCTATAATCCGCCGGAATTGCTTCCCCTCGGAGAAAAACATGGCTCCCACGAAACTGCAGGATCCGTTCGGCGCGCGCGGAACAATCGACCTCGGCAGCGGTCCGGAGACGATCTACCGGCTGGCCGCATTGGAGGAGGCGCACTTCGCGCCCAATCTCGCGCGGATGCCGTTCTCGATCCGGGTCCTGCTCGAAAACCTCCTGCGCAACTGCGACGGGTTCGAAGTCACCGAGGAGGACGTGACGAAGCTCGCCCTCTGGCAGCCCAAGGCCGCCAAACGCGAAGAGCTTCCTTTTAAACCGGGCCGGCTGCTCCTGCAGGATTTCTCCGGCGTGCCGTGCGTGGTGGATCTGGCGGCGATGCGCGACGCGGTCAAGCGTCTGGGCGGCGACCCGGCGCGGGTCAACCCGCTCGTCCCGGTCGACCTGGTGATCGATCACTCGATCCAGGTCGATTCGGCCGGGTGCGCGGATTCGATGGAGATCAACATGCGCCGGGAGTTCGAGCGCAACATGGAACGCTACCGGTTCCTGCGCTGGGGCCAGCAGGCCTTCCGCAACCTGCGCGTGATCCCGCCCGGAACCGGAATACTCCATCAGCTCAACCTCGAATACCTGGCAAGCGTCGTGGTTTCACGGCCCGGCGCCGGACGGCGGAGCGCCGGTGGCGATGCCGGACACGCTGGTCGGAACCGACAGCCATACGACGATGGTCAACGGGCTGGGCGTGCTGGGGTGGGGCGTGGGCGGGATCGAAGCCGAGGCGGTCATGCTCGGGCAGGCGATGTATTTCCTGACCCCGGACGTGGTCGGGGTGAAGCTCACCGGCGCTCCGCGCGAAGGCGTTCTGGCGACCGACATGGTTCTGACTCTCGTCCAGGCGCTGCGCAAGCACGGCGTGGTGGAAAAATTCGTCGAGTTCTTCGGGCCGGGGCTGGCGGCCCTGCCCGTCCCCGACCGGGCGACTCTGGCCAACATGGCGCCCGAATACGGCGCGACCTGCGGATACTTCCCGGTCGACGATGAGACGCTTGCGTTCCTGCGCCTGACGGGCAGGCCGGACGCGGATGTGGCGCGCGCGGAACGCTACTGCAAGGAACAGGGTCTGTTCCGCACGGCGGACGCGCCCGATCCGGAATTCACGTCCGTCGTCGAATTCGATCTGGCGGCGGTCGAACCCTCGATCGCCGGACCGCGCCGCCCGCAGGACCGCATCCCGCTCAAGGATTCGAGCAAGGCGTTCCAGACGGCGTTGAAGGATATCTTCAGCAAGGATCCGAAAACGGCCGCGCCCGCGCCCGGCGACGGGGCGGTGGTGATCGCCGCGATCACCTCGTGCACCAACACCTCGAACCCCTACCTGCTGTTCGCCGCCGGCTTGCTGGCCAAGAAGGCGGTCGAACGCGGGATGAAGGTTCCGGCGCACGTAAAGACCAGCCTCGCGCCCGGATCCCGGGCGGTCGCGGAATACCTCAAGGCGGCCGGACTGCTGAAGTATCTCGAGCAACTCGGGTTCTACATCGTCGGGTTCGGCTGCACGACCTGCATCGGGAATTCGGGGCCGCTGGCGGATGAAGTGGCGCGCGCGATCCAGGAGAACAACCTGGTGGCGGTGGCCGTGCTTTCCGGCAACCGCAACTTCGAAGGGCGGATCCATTCGCTGGTGAAAGCCAACTACATCGCCTCGCCGCCGCTGGTGGTGGCGTACGCGCTGGGGGGCAGCATGAACGTCGATATGGCGCAGGGGCCGCTGGGTTTGGACGACAAGGGCCGGCCCGTCACGCTGCGCGAACTGTGGCCGAGCTCGGAGGAAATCCGGGCCGCGATGAAATCCATCAATCCGAAAATTTTCCGCAATGTCTATGGCGATATCGGGCGCGGGCCCGAGGCCTGGAACGCCATCCCCGTGGCGGCGGGCGAGCTCTTCCCGTGGGATTCCAAATCCACCTACATCCTCGAACCGCCCTTCTTTGAGGGAATGACCACCGAGGCGATCCCGCCCGAGCCGATCGTCGGCGCGCGGGTGCTGGGTTTCTTCGGCAATTCGATCACCACCGATCACATTTCGCCGGCGGGCGATTTTTCCGAGGAGACCCCCGCCGGGCGCTACCTGCTGGGAAAGGGCGTGGGGCGCCGGGATTTCAATTCCTACGGCACCCGGCGCGGCAACCACGAGGTGATGATGCGCGGGACGTTCGCCAACATCCGCCTGAAAAACGAGATGATGGAAGGGCTGGAGGGCGGGTGGACCCTGCACCTTCCGGATTGCGCGCGGATGTCGTTTTACGATGCGGCGATGCAGTACCGGCAGGAGGGCACGCCGCTGGTGATTCTGGCCGGGAAGGAATACGGGACGGGATCCTCGCGCGATTGGGCCGCGAAGGGCGTGCGCCTGCTGGGCGTGCGGGCGGTGATCGCGCAATCCTTCGAACGGATCCACCGTTCGAACCTGGTGGGGATGGGCGTCCTGCCGCTGCAATTCAAGGAAGGGCAGAACGCCGAGCAGCTCGGGCTTACCGGCGACGAGCTGTTTTCCATCCGCGACTTGGGCGCCCACATGCATCCGCGGATGGAGATTTCGGTCGAGGCGCTGCACCGCGACGGCTTGAAGATCCGGTTCAACACAATCGCGCGGCTGGACACGCCGGTGGAGGTCGAATATTTCCTCAACGGCGGCATTCTGCCGGCGGTGGCAAGGAAGATGATTAACACGGATTCCACGGAAAAATAACGGATTGCACGGATGACCCCTCCCGGTCATCACTTCGAAAAATCATCGAGGTGTCGACCACCCTCCCCAAATCAGCGGGAAAACTAATATTACTATCGATCGCATTCCGCTGATTTGGGGAGGGAAGGGAGGGGTTATAATTTTCTTTGACAATTTTAAAAAAACGAGGGGGATTCTATGCCGCCGCCTAGAACAACACCGAAAGGTTATGAACACGCTCGCCGCTTGCGAAGAACACCATCGGAAGCGGAAAAAAGGCTGTGGACCTATCTGCGCGCACATCGGCTTGAAGGTGCAAGCTTTCGACGGCAACATGCTATTGGCCCGTATGTGGTGGATTTCTGCTCGCCGCGCTTAAAAATAATAATTGAAGTAGATGGAGGGCAACATGCCCTTCAAGAAGAATATGACCGGAAAAGAAGCAATTATCTTCAGAATGCAGGCTATTACGTGATGCGATTTTGGAATAATGAAGTGATGTCGAATATCGAAGGGGTTCTCTTCACCATTATGAAGAGAATAACCAACCCCTCCCTAACCCTCCCCAAATCCGGTTGAAGGTTTTCCTAATAAGGAAGTGCTCCTTCCGGATTTGGGGAGGGAACATGTGGTAGCCGCTTTTCGTAAAAATAAGACAGCGGATCGGGCAGGTATTCCCCGAAAGGTTCGATCCGTTTGTATCCCATTCGCTCGTACAATCCGATCGCTTCCGCTTGCAGCACGCCGGTTTCCAGGCGGACGGTCCGGATCCCCTTCTGCAGAATGAATGTCTCAAGATATTCGATAATTATTTTGCCCAACCCCCGGCCCCGGAAGGCGCGGCGCACGTACATGCGCTTGAGCTCCGCGTAACCGGCGGGGAAGAATTTCACCGCCCCGCAGCCGGCCGCCGTCTCGTCCACACGTGCTAAGAAAAAATCCACTCCCTCGGAAATAAGTTTCTCGACCGGGTACCCGTGATGGCTGGCGGGCGGATAGAGGGGAATCAGATAGGCGTCGAGCTCGGCGATTAATGCGCGGGCATCGGCGGAATCGGGCTGTTCGGGGGAAATGGTGACGGGCATAGCGGGGAATTTTACCCCTCCCTCCCTTCCCAAATCCGCAGTTCGAATTCTCGAAAAGAGTAGATTATTTCTGCGGATTTGGGGAGGGTTAGGGTGGGGTGTGCTGATTATTCTTTGGTCCTTACCTCAACTGTCATGCCCCAGTAAAGGGCCGCGTCGGAAGGATCCAGCCGGATGCGCACCGGATAGACCACATCGCCCGCCTTTTCGATATACGTCAGCCCGATTCGTTCGATGGTGCCGGTCAGGCTGAGGCCGGGCAGGGCGTCGGGGACAATCGTCACCAATTGCCCGACCTTGATGTTTGGAATTTCCTTTTCCGTGAAATCCGTCGTTTCCACATACCATTGGCTCAGGTCGGCAAAGACGATCACCGGCAGGCTGGGCAGGGCGTTCTCGCCGGCGGAAATGTCGATCCGGGCGACCACTCCGTCGTACGGCGCCACCACATCCATATGATCCAGCGCGTTCTGCGCGGCGGCAAGGCGCGCCTGGGCGGCGGTCAGCGCCGACTCGGCCAGCGCCAGCTGGTCCGCGTCCGGCCCATTCTCGCGCAGCTTGCGGAGGCGGGTGGCTTCCGCGAGCCGCGCCTTCGCCACTTCGAGGTTCGATTTTACCTGGACGTAACGGTTCTCGACTTCGGTTTGCCGGATGACGGCGTTGTCGTACTTGGCCTGGGCGTCATCCAGGGCCCGCTTGGTGCGGACCCGGTCCGGGTTGTCCTTCTCCCGGCCGGAATATTTGGCGAATTCCGTCTGCGCATCCGTCAACTCCGAGAGGGCCGTGGACACATCCGATTTGGCTTTGTCCAGATCCTTCTCGTACTGATCCTGGTCGAAATCGTTCCAGGCTTTGAGCGCGGCATTGTACGCCTTTTGCGCGGCGGCTTCGTCGAGCAGCGCCTGGTTATAGGCCAGGTCCGCCGTGCGCTTCAGTTGATCCAGCGCCTGCTCGGCGGAAAGAAGATCGGATTGCGCGGCCGCGAGGCTGGCCTGATAGGCTTCGCGGTCGCCCAGACGCAGTAGGACGGCGCCTTTGGAAACGGCATCGCCTTCCTTTACCAGCACCTCCTCCACTTTTCCCGGATGCGCCGACATACAGGTTGGTGTAGTCACGCGGCACAATCCGTCCTTCGGCAAGGACCGCGCCGCCGGCGCCGGAAGGAGTGGATGCCGGCATAGGGGTGTCTTTCGCCGATGCGCTCCCGCAGCCGGTCAGAAGGAGGAGAGCGACGGCCATAAAAGCGGGGATGAGGATGCGATTATGAGTTTTCATTTTTTTTACTCCATTTGTTTTTTTAGTATTTGCTCAGCCCAATTCATTACGAGTACACCGAAACACCGAAAAGAACCGATAACACCGAATTATCTATTTATTGAATCCGTGTAATCGGCTCTTCTCGGCGCCATCCGTGTACGCTTTTCCCAACCTGAGCTGATACGTTTCCTTATTCATAGGCCAGCACTTCCCGAATCGTGAGCCGCGTGGCGTTGCGCGCCGGACCGACACTGGCCAGGACCGACAGGATGACCACCACGACCAACCAGAGAATTACCCCGATCGGCGTGAACGTGAAATCCGCCGTCGCGCCGAACAGGGCCAGGATGATGGCGTTCGCCATCAGGGAACTTACCGGGAGCGCCAGCAGCAGACCCAACATCCAGCTCATCATGCCGATCAGCAGGCCTTCCACCATCACCAGGTTCATGACGGACCGGTCGGATGCGCCGATCGCCCGGATGATGCCGATCTCCCGCGTGCGCTCGAGCACGTTAAGGCTCATGGTGCCCGCCAGGCCGATGCTGCCCACAATCGCGATCAGGACGGCCATCATCAGCAGGAAGCCGGTCAGAATATTCAATCCGCTGGCCGTGGTGGCGGTGAGCGAGCGGCCGGCCTGCACATCGGCAATCCGGTACCCGTGTTCCTTGAGACGCAATTCGATCTCCCGGCCCAGCGCTTTCTGCGCCTCGAGGCTCATGTTCTCCCGGGAACCGGTCACGCGAAATGAATTGGCGCGGTTGTTCTGGTGAATGACCACGGAGAGATATTCATACGTGGTGTAGGCCAGATATCCGCCGCTTTTTCCGGCCATCTGGAAGAAGCCGATGACGGTAACGACTTTTTCCTTGCCGAAGATTTTTATTCTGATCTGATCGCCCAGTTTAAGCTCCGGGAAGGTTTCCCGGAAACGTTCGTTGACGACGATCGCGGCGTCATCCCCGGGCCGGAACCAGCGTCCTTCCAGGATAACCGGATCCACCAACCGGCTGCCGGCCGGGGGAGCCAGCAGGCTGACGCTTTCCCCCGGAGTGCCGTCGGATTTCACGAGCACCGCGGCGGTCGCCGCCCAGCCTTCGACATTCTGGACGCCCGGGACTTCCCGGATGATCTGTTCGACCTCGGATATGCGCGCGCTGTCGTTGAGATTGACGGTCACATCGGCCAGGAAATAATGGCTGATCCGTTCGATGTAGCTGGTCAATGAACTCTGCACGTTGAAGGTGGCGATGAAAATGGCTCCGCCCAGGGTGAGGGTTGTCAGGGTCAGCGCCAAGCGGCCCGGGCGGCGGAAGGTGTTGCGCAGGGAGAGCAGCATCGGGCGCGACAGCCGGCGGAAGCTTCCCCGGTCGCGCTTGGTTTCCCTGGGTTTGTTTTGGCTGAGTCCGCTCAGGGCCTCCACCACGGAGATCCGGGTGCCGTTGAGTATGGGAACGATCCCGGCCAGCTGGGGGACGAGCAGCGCAATCCCCAATTCCAGCCAGACGACGGACGGCTCGATCCGGAAGCCCTGCAGGTCGATGTTGATCGCGCTCGCGAAATTCTGCATCAGCGCGTAGGCGGCCCAGCCCGAGAGCGGCAGTGCGACGGCAAACGCCGTCAATCCGTAGACAAAAATCAGCGACATGTAGACGGCGATGATCTGGCCCCGGCGGGCGCCGATGGCTTTCATGATCCCGATATGGTTCACCTGCTGATTCAGGAGGGCGGAGAGTGTATTGGTGATGAGGAAGCCGCTCAGGAACAGAACCAGGAATCCGAGCACGACCAGCACCGCCGTGATCGCGTCCACATAGACGCGGTTGGGGTGGTCGTCCTGGGGACGCACATGCGAAAAAACGACGACATTCCCGCCGGCTTCCACCGCGTGGGTCACCCGGTCGGCGATTTCCTGGAGATGAGCCCGGTCGGTGGGATCGTCCTGGACGGTCACGTACAGGCGGTTCATGAGCGGCGGGGAATCCAGCCACTCCAGCGTGGCAAAGGTGATGTACCCCTGGACCGGCGCGAGGAAGAATCCCCCGGCGCCCACCGACCCGATGGTTTGGTCGTGGGTCACGGCCGCAACGGTCAGCTCCCGGATTTTCCCGGACGGCAATTCCACCTGGATCGTGCTGCCGACGCCCTGGGCAACCTCGCCCAACCGATACACGTCGATGGCGACCTGGCGGTCCTGCGGCGGCCAGATGCCCTGCTGCAGGCTCACCCGGTTGATGTCCATCGTTTCAATATCCGGGATGGCTTTCAATTCAATCGGCTGCCATTCCCCCTTGGTGTTTAAAACGCGCAGGGTCAGGGTTTGGACACCCTCCGCCTGCCGAACTCCTTCGATGTGCCGGACGGAATCCACCAGGTCCTGGTTGAACGAAGAGGCGAAGATCTCGATTCCCGCGGGGTTAACCGAGCTGAATCCGGCCTTCATATCCTCGTTGATGATGAGGCTCATGCTGACGATCAGCCCGGCGGCAAAAAGGCCGATGGTGATCGACGCAATGACCAGCAGGGAGCGGAATTTATGCCCCCAAATATCCGCAAAAACTTTTTGCCAGCGCGGCTGCATCATGGCGTTCTCTCCCGCATGAGCGCGCCGGTCGGATCGTATTTCTGGATTTTCCGAATGGCCGCCTCCCGCAGGAGCTTCTCGCTGGCGGGATGGGTATTGAGGAATTCGCCGAAGCTCGCCAGCGGTATGCACAGGGTGTCCACCGGCCCCTGCGCGCGAAGCGAAAGGCGCAGCGGCGGAAGCTCGAGCATTTCCATTTCACTGACGTAATCCCCGGGAGAGAGCGTGGTGATCACCTCGGGCGCGTGTCCGATCCGGTCGCGGGTTACGTGAACCTCGCCTTTCAGGATGACGATCAATCCGTTGTCCAAACCGCCCTGGCGGGCGATGACCGCATCCGCTTCAAAGCTGCGCGGAACGGCGAGCTTGGTGAGGATAAGCAGTTGCGGATGGAGAAGCATCGGCAGCGCCCGGTCGATGGCTTCGTGCACCAATTCTCCGTCCGAAATGACGATCCGGCGGCGCGCGCGGCGGACCAGGGTCGGGTCGTGGGTGACGAGCAAAATGGTTTTTCCCTGGGAGGCCAGCCGCTCGAAGAGATTCAAGACAAGGTTCGCGGAGCGCGAATCCAGGTTGCCCGTCGGTTCGTCCGCAATCAGGATGGGCGGGTCGTTGGCGAGGGCCCGGGCGATCGCCGCGATCTGCTGCTGCCCGCCGGATAATGCGGCCGGGAGTTTGTCGGCCATGCCGTCCAATCCGACAAGTTCCATCCAGGTCATGGCGCGGGAAACCCGTTCGGCCGGATCGTAGACGTTGCAGTAATCCATCGGGAGCAGGATATTTTCGAGCACGGTCAACGTGGGCAAGAGCTGGAAAAACTGAAACACGATGCCCATGTTGCGGCCGCGCCATTCGGCCATCCTGCCCTCGCGCATCTTGTAGAGCTCCACGTCGCCGATCCGCACCGAACCGGAGGTGGGGTGGTCGATCCCGGTGATCATGTTGATCAGCGTGGATTTGCCGCTGCCGGATTTCCCCATGATGGCCGTGAATTCGCCGCGTTCGAACGACAGGTTGATCCTGTGCAAGGCCAAAAATTCGCCGGCGGCGGTCTTGTAAACCTTGCGCACATCGCGCAGTTCGATGAAGGAGGCGGCCGATGTTTCCACAGGCTTACTGCTCCACCGGAAATTGCGGCTCTTCGGTCAGGTTGCCGTCGGCGAGCCACAGCACGCGCGTATAGCGCGGAAAAAAGCTTGGATCATGGGAGACCATCAGAATGGTATGCCCCCGGGCGGCGAGTTTTTCGAAAATGGAAAAAATCGTATCGGCCGTCGCCGAATCGAGGCGCCCGGTGGGTTCATCCGCCACGAGGATCGGCGGATCGTTGGCGAGCGCGCGGGCGATCGCCACCCGCTGCTGCTGCCCGCCGGAAATATCGCCGGGAAGTTTGTCGGCGTGCTCCGCGATTTCCATTTCGGAAAGCAATTCGAGCGCGCATTCCCGGCTGCGGCGGGGTGAGAAATTGCCGTTGAAATCCATCGCCAGCATGACATTCTGGATGAGCGAAAGCGATGAGATCAGATGAAAGGACTGATACACCACGCCCAGGTTTTTACCGCGCCACGCGGCCGCCTGATTTTCCTTTAATTTGTGGACCGGTACGTCGCCGACCCAGATTTCCCCGGCCGTGAGGCGGTCTGTCGCGGTGATCATATTCACCAGCGTGGTCTTGCCGGCGCCGGATTTTCCGAGGATGCCGATCAGCTCACCGGGGAATACGCTGAAATCAATCCCGTCCAGCGCTAAAAACTCACCGGCGGCGGTTTTATAAGCTTTACGGACGCCTTTAAGCCGGATGAGGGAATTCCCCGGCTCGAGATCCGATATCCTTCGATGATGAATCTTGGCTATGGAGGTCAAATTACTAGCTCCCGGCCGGCCCGGCGGCATATCGTCCGAACAATCGGAAAGGAAATCCGGAGATCAGAGTTGGTTATGGAATGCGGAACGAATGCGAAAAGCACGGCCTTCATGGCGGATGGTTTGTCCGTTTCTGATCAGGAGGAGAATTTCCGATGTGAGAAGGGGCAATCGGAGAAGCTGAAAGGATTGTACTATGCCGGCCGTCTCCGCAGCGGCGAATTGGGTGAATTTTAACCGTTCTATAAGCAAAATTTACTTTGGATTTACGGCCGGGGGGTCATCCGATTTAAAACCGGTTGCAAATTCAAGCATAACGATCCTCCCTTGCTGAAAAAAGGAAACCGTCGGTCTGAATTTACGGCCCCTCCCCGGCTTGCTGGCATGCCGAGCGCCCGCCTGCGCGCCTGTCCGAGGGAACCAAGGGGAGCGGCGGAGCGAAGCATCTGTTCCTGCAATTCCAGATGCTTCGCTCCGCCCAGGGTGGCAATATCTAAGTTTAACAAAAATATTTTTGTGATTTGGGAAGGGTGGGGCAGGGATCAATATCTCCTTGAGCCGATGAGGCCTGCCGCGTCCTCGGCCCAGAACACCTCTTCGTTGGAAGGGATCCACTTGGGCAGTTCTTCGCCGTTCAATGCTTTGAGCGCCGCTTCGTATACCTGCGGCGCAAGCCACGGGTTGCATTCCACGGTTACATTTAAATCGCCGGCGATCATCGCCTCGAACGCGGCCCGGGTCCCGTCGACCGATACGAGCTTGATGGCCTTCCCGGGAACAATTCCGGCGTTTTTGATGGCCTCGATCGCGCCAAACGCCATCTCGTCGTTCTGAGCGAAAACTCCCTGGATATCGGTTGATTTCTGAAGGAAAGAGCGCATTACTTCCTTGGCATTCTCGGAGCTCCAATCGGCGGTCTTGGATTGGGTGATCGTTATCCCGCACTCATCCATTTTCTCCCGGAAACCCTGGCTACGTCCCTTCGCGGCGGAGGCACCCGTATTGCCCACGAGTTCCACGATATTTTTCTTCGCACTGCCGTCGAGAAGCTGACACATGGCGTCGGCGGCCTTGCGGCCTTCCTCGACGAAATCGGATCCAATATAGGAGGCGTACAGGTCCTCCGGCGCGTCGATCCGCAAGTCCTCCAGCACGACTACCTTTCCCGCATCCTTCGCATCCTTGAGGAGACCATCCCATCCGGAGGTTTCCAGAGCGGCGAGCACGATGACGTTAATTTCCTGGTCATTGATGAAGTTGCGGAACGCCGCTTTCTGATTCTCAAGGCTGTTTTGAGAATCATAAAACTTCAATGAAATCCCCAATTCTCCGGCGGTTTCCCTGAAGGAAGTGGAGTTGGCGCTTCGCCAGCCGCCTTCCGAGCCGGTCTGGAGAAATCCGACAACCATATCGCCGTACGTGAAGCCGTTTGCGGATGACGTTTCCGCGTCCGGCGTCTGTTCCACGGTTACCTCGGATTCCGCAGGCCCGGAGGTCGATGCGGCTTCCGGTTTGACGGCGGCCGGGGCGCCCGTCAGCATCGTGCAACTGAAGGTGAAACCAGCCAGACCTAAAAGGAAAGTACGGGGGCTTAATGGAAATTTGCAATTCACGATTCCTCCGTGCTGAAAATTTTTTAAACACGGCCGCTGGCGCGGCTTGGAATATCAGCTTCCGGCCATTATTATATCCGGACTGCGCCCCATCTTCCCTCCTTCACCGTTCCATAAAGGATGCAGAATCCATTCTCCGAAGGCGGAAAGCTTGTCCGCTTGCGGGATTCACAGCCGGTTAAGGAGCGAAGGCCATCCCCTGTGAAAATTTCCTAAAATTCCGGACGATGGACGGATTAACATGACAAGTCAGGATCGAAAAATGGAAATCGCGATAATCGGCGCGGGCCCGGCGGGGATGCCGGCCGACAGCGCGGATTTGTGGCGGGGCCGACCTAATCCGGAAAAATCTTTCCCGGATTGAGAATGTTCAACGGGTCCAGCGCCTGCTTGATGCGTTTCTGGATCTCGGTCGAGACCGGACCGATCGCCTTTTCCAAATAGGGGCGCTTGAGCGCCCCGACGCCGTGCTCGCCGGAAAGAGTCCCGCCCAGATCGAGCGCCGCGGTAAATTCCTCCTCGACCATTTGCCCCACCTTCCGCCACTGTTCGGGATCGCGCTTATCGAACAGGATGTTGGGATGCAGATTGCCGTCCCCGGCGTGGCCGAAGACCACAACCGGCAGGCCGTATTTGGCGCTGATGGCCTTCAACCGTCGGACAGCCTCCGGGAGGGCGCTGCGCGGGACGGTGATATCCTCGCCCAGCTTGTTGGGAGCCTTTCGTCCCAGCGCCGGCGAGACGGAGCGGCGGGCCTGCCACAGCGAAGCGCGTTCCTCCTCGTTCCCGGCGACTCTCACCCGGCGAGCCCCGCTCTTCCGGCAGATCCCGGCCGCCGCTTCGATGTCACGCGCAGCGGTTTCCTCGTCGGCGCCGTCGGTCTCAATCAGCAGCGCCGCTTCCACGTCCAGCGGCAGGCCCAGATGCATGGCCTCCTCGACGCAGGCGATGGCGGTCTCGTCCATGAGCTCCAGCGCCGCCGGGACAATGCCCGCCGAAAGGATCGCGTCCACGGTCCGCGCCGCGCCGTCCAGGGACGCGAACTCGGCCAGGGCGGTGCGGAAAAACCTGGGCCGTGCGATCAGGCGCAGAACGGCTTCGGTGATAACGCCCAGGGTTCCCTCGGAACCGGTGAAGAGGGCATTCAGATCGTAGCCGACCACATCCTTGAGGCATTTGCCGCCGGTATGCAGGATGCGCCCGTCCGCCAGGACGACCGTCAGGCCCAGGACGTAATCGCCGGTCACGCCGTACTTCAGGCAGCGCGGGCCGCCGGCGTTGCAGGCGATGTTCCCGCCGATCGTCGAGTGCCGGATGCTCGAAGGGTCGGGCGGATAGAACAGCCCGGATTTTTCCACCGCCGCCTGCAGGTCCGCGGTGACGACGCCCGCCTCGGCGCGCACTGCGGCGTTCGCCCCGTCGATTTCCAGAATGCGGTTGATGCGCGTCGTCGCCAGGGTGATCCCGCCCCGCAGCGGAACCGAGCCGGCGGCCAGCCCGGAGCCCATCCCGCGGGCCACCAGCGGGATGCGTTGCGACGCGGCGACTTCCACGATTTGGCTGACCTGACCGGTCGTGCGCGGCAGGGCAACAACCTCCGGGCGGCTATCCTCGAATGTGCCGTCGTAGCCATATACGGCCAAATCTTCAGGCGAAGTGAGCACGCCGTCGCGGCCGGTTATTTCCTCGAGTTGGTGGAGGATATTTTTATTTAACATGACCACCTCATTCGAATAATCGATCGGCTTTTTGGAAGGTGGTCGAGTAGGGGCGAGCAAAGCGAGCCCCGTATCGAGACCACCGGTTATAGCTTACGGGTCTCGATACGGCCGCGAAGAACTTGCGGCCTACTCGACCGCCGTAGATCGTCACTCGACCGCCGGAAATCCTCGCTCGACCGCCATGTATCCCTACTCGACCGTCTCGTCCATGCGATACGCCCGGTCCAACAGCGCGACCGGATGCACCACCTGCACATTCAACCCGGCGCGCCTTGCGCCGAGGGCCAGTTGCATCCGGCAAACAGGACAGCCGGATGCCACGTACTCGGCCCGGGTGGCGGCCAGGTTTTCGGTCTTGCGCGCCAGTACTTTCAGGGAGGTTTCGTAGTGGGTGATGAGCTGGGTGCCGGCCATCCCGCAACACCGGTCCGCTTCCGACAGCTCGACGAATTCCAGGCCGTCGATCATCTTCATCAGCTCGCGCGGCTGCTTCCAAACGCCCTGGCCGCGGCGCAGGTGACAGGGATCGCTGTAGGTGACGCGTGCCTCGATCCGGCCCTGCGGTTTCTCGAGCGGGATGGAAAACAGGAACTCGCTGATATCCCGGACCCGTTCGCTGAAAGCCGCAGCCCGCTCCGCCCAAGCCGGATCGCCGGCCAGGAGTTTGGCGTAATCTTTCAGGGTGGAGCCGCAGGTGGCGCAGTCGGTGACGACGAACTCGGTTTCCGCCTTCTCGTAAAGCTGAATGTTGTGCCGGGCTTGCCGCCGGACCTCCTCCAACCGCCCGAATCCAAGGGCCGGCATTCCGCAGCAGACGGTTTCCATCGGCGTGATGACGGTGCAGCCATTGCGGGCCAGGACGCGCACGGCGGCGGCGCTCTCTTCGGCGAACAGCAGGTTCTGGGCGCAGCCCAGGAAGAAAGCCGACGCGATATTTGCTCCCGCCGCGGGCTTCGGTGATCTCCGGCAATGCGCGCCGCAGCGGACGCCGGGGTAGGTGCGGAAGCATGGCTTCCATATCGCGCAACCGGCGCGGCAGCAGCTTTTGCAGTCCCAGCCCATAAACCAGGCGGCGAATACCGAGCCGCTGGTACAGCCGCAGTGGTCCGGTGAGGCTCTCCAGCCGCCCCGGCTTGGAAACAAGCCGCCCGAACAAAGTCTCCTTCCAGATCCTCGGGTGGTTTTGCTCCTGCACCCGGCGCATCTCCACCGCCAGGTCCGCAGGGAGAATGCCCACCGGACAGATATCATTGCAGGCCAGGCAGTCGAAGCAGGCATACATCTGCTCGAACAGGTTGGGACTGAGTTCCAACTCCCCGTCCAATCCCTTGCGGGCCAATGCCACCCGGCCGCGCGGCGAGTCGATTTCGTTGAGAGTCTCCCGGTACGTCGGGCAGACGGCCAGGCACAGCCCGCAGCGGATGCAGTTCAGGTATTGTTCGTCGGAGGGCAGGGGTACAAGGTCGGGTTGAGGCATGGTTTCCGGAGGATTATACGCTCGAATACGGCGCGGATATGGATGAGATCGGAGTTAGCAAGCTGACGAGCTCCTCTTCGGTTATATCTGCTGAATCAATGTCAGACGCAAGAGATCGAGATACAATAAATCCCCATGAGAATCCATTTGCGGCAGGGGTGGGGCTGGGTGGAATAAGAATCGCATGAATGCCAAGAACGGACAAAAAATGGAAATCGCGGTGATCGGCGCCGGCCCGGCGGGGATGGCCGCGGCGCTTCAGGCGGCCTGGAACGGCGCCGCCGTAACGCTCTTCGAGCGCAATGCCGACGTCGGCCGCAAATTGCGCCTGACGGGGAGCGGGCGCTGCAACCTCACCAACGACGCGGTGGCTCCGGGAAAATACGCATGCGCCGACCCGGGCTGGATGAAAGCACACCTCGGCCGGTTTGGGGTCGCCGAGTTGACCGGTTTCCTCCGGCAGATCGGGCTCCCGGTGTATAAAACCTCCGACGGCTGGTACTATCCGCTTTCGAATTCGGCGCAATCGGTTGCGGATGCTTTCCACGAGGCGTTGCTGCAGGCGGATGTAACCATCCGCTTGAAAAGCCCGGTGGGGGGAATTCAATCCACAACCAAGGGTTTCCGAATCCAGTTGGACGGCGAAGCCGGCAAGGAGGGGCTGGACTTCCCCAAAGTGATCGTTGCCGCGGGGGGAACGGCGCAGCCGAAACTCGGGTCGCAAGGGGATCTGTTCCCGATATTGGCCGGAATGGGGCACACGCTGATCCCCAAGCGGCCGGCGCTGGCGCCCGTCGAAGCGGACCTGCAATCCCTCAGGCACCTGATGGGAGTCCGCCTGGATGCCGGGGTCGATCTTTGGGCCGGCACAACCCGCGTGGCGGGATCGGCCGGAAACATTATTTTCACCGAGTGGGGGATCAACGGACCCGGCGTGATGGATATCAGCCATTGGATCTCCGCGGATCCGAAACAAAAATTCGAACTGGCGATCGACTTCCTGCGCTTCGTGGAGGCCGATTTTTCTGCTTTGCTATTGGAAAAACAGAAAACCCCGACTCCTCTGAAAGTTTTCCTGGAAGCGTTCTTTCCCCCGAAAGCCGCGGCCCTGCTGCCGCAATTTGGCAAGTTGACCGGAGATACTCCCTTAAACCACATCGATGACGCGGCGCTTCAAACGCTGATCCGGTCCCTGCGGGATGTGCGGGTAAAAGTAAACGGCGTTAAGGGTTTCGAGGTATGCCAGATTTCCGCGGGCGGAATACCGGTCACAGAGGCGGATCCGCTGACGCTCGAATCGCGGCTATTCAAAGGATTGCATCTGACGGGCGAGACATTGGATGTAACCGGGCCGTGCGGCGGCTTCAACCTGCACTTCGCCTTCAGCAGCGGCGCCCTGGCGGGTTTGGCCGCGGCAAAATAACCCGTTTGAGAAATATCGTAGTGACTGCTCAGCCAGGAAGTATTGGTACGCGGATTCCTCGGAACACCTCTTTGAAGGAACCCTGGGAAATATTATCCCATCCGCGCAATCCGTCCTTGTCCGTGAAATCCGCGTTCATTTTATCCAATCACTTTCACATCTGTGAGCAGGTACAAATCGTTTTTATTTTCGGAAGAAACGAAGAAATACGCCGAGCGGAAGTTTGTTCCCGGCCCGGTCGGGCAGATACAATTCGCCCACTTCGGGATCCCGTACGCCCTGAAAATATTTCCTGATCAGGTTCTCGGCGATAAGCGGGGAAAAACCCAAAGAATAAAGGTTGAGCACGAGGAAGCAACGCTCTTTTTCCAGCAGCTGGCTGGATAGCTTTATCAACTCGTCGATCCCTTCCTCCAAAACCCAGCGTTCTCCCGCCGGGCCGTGCCCGTACGCCGGCGGATCCAAAATCACGCCATGATAGGATTTGCCGCGCTTGACTTCGCGGCGCATGAATTTCATCGCATCTTCCACAACCCAGCGGATGCCGTCCAGCCCGCTGGCCGCCTGGTTATCCGCCGCCCAGTTGATGACCCGTCGGACGGAATCCACATGCACCACATCCGCGCCGGCGGCCTTCGCGGCCAGTGACGCCCCGCCGGTATAGGCGAAGAGATTGAGGACGCGCGGCATCTCCGCCGGATTATCTTTAACCTGCTGATAAATGTAATTCCAATTCTCGGCCTGTTCGGGGAACACACCGATTTGCTTCCAGCCGGTCAATCCCAGGCGCAACTTTATTTTCAGCGTCTGCCACTCGTAACCGATCAGCCAGCGGTCGGGCATGTCCGGCTTCCGGATCCACTCCCCCTTTTCACTCTCGCGCTGCGCGCTTGGCTCGCGCTTGAACATGGCGGATGCCTGCTGATTCCAATCCTTTTCCGCCAAGGATTTTCCCCAAACCGCCTGCGGTTCGGGGCGGGAAATAATATACTCGCCGAACCGCTCCAGCTTCTCGCCGTCGCCGGTGTCCAGGAGTTCGTAATCGCGCCAGGCCGTTGGAGTTAAAGAGTCATGGTTCCTTCCGTTCCCGGATCAATTGAGGCAGCCGGATCCCGCCGGGAAAAACTCATCGGATTTTCAGACGGGAGGCTATCTTAGCATGGACACAATGGGTAATCAAACGGATGCCGGTGTGGAGAACCTTCCCCTCCCGACCTCCTGTCGCTTCGCTCCGGGACAGGTTCGGTCACCCTCCCCAAATCAGCGAGAAAACATCCGGTTCCTGGATGCCCGCTAAGTACACGCGGGCATGACGACCCCTAATCGTTGGTCATCCCCGAGCCTGCCCTCGCGGAACATTCCGGCTCGTTTTTATTCTTGAAGACGGAATGCTTGTGCAGCGAGGGTGTTCCTATCGGGGATCCAGAGAGTTGCAATCCGGCAGTAATTCCAAATACTGGATTCCCGCTACGATCGCGCGGGAATGACGATCACTCTTCTTCCTTTTTCGTTGATTTGGGGAGGGACGGGGCGGGCGCATCACGCGACGATGTGGGTTCCGGTCAGGTCCACCAGGGCGCGCAGCATGTTTTCCGTATTGGTGATGATCACCTGCCCGCCGCCGTGTTCGAGAAAGTCGAGCGCCGCTTCGATCTTCGGCAGCATGCTGCCCTTGCCGAACTGGCCTTCCGCCAGGTAATGTTTGGCTTCCTCGACCGTCACGCGGTCCAGCCACCGGACATTCGGGCGGTTGAAATCCACGGCCGCCTTTTCCACGTCGGTCGAGATCAGCAGCAGGTCCGCGCGGATGCCGCGCGCAAGCAACGCGGACGCCCGGTCCTTGTCGATCACCGCTTCCACCCCGGCCAAAATGCCATGCTCATCCTCGACGACCGGAATTCCGCCGCCCCCGACTCCGATCACGGTGAACCCGGCCTGGACGAGTGCCAGGATGACATCCTGCTGGACGATCCGGATCGGCGCGGGCGAGGGCACCACGCGCCGCCAGCCGCGGCCGGCATCTTCAATGACGGTCCAGCCATCCTTATCCCGGCGCATCCGGGCGGCGCGGACGTCCATGAAGGACCCGATCGGCTTGGTCGGATTCGCAAAGGCGGGATCGTTCTTATCCACCAGGGTTTCGGTGACGACGGTCGCGGCGTGGTTCTTCATTCCGCGCCGCCGGAATTCGTTGATCAGCGCCATTTGCAGCATGTAGCCGATCGATCCCTGGGTGTTCGCCCCGCAGTGGTCGAGGGATATGGTGAACAGCTCGTGTTCGGTCAGTTCCGAGCGCCGCAGGATAAACCCGACCTGCGGGCCGTTGCCGTGGGTGATGACGACGTCCCAGCCGGCCTGGATGATCGAGGCGACCTGGGCCATCGCCTGGCAGGCGGCGGCGTACTGGTCCGGGAGGGATTCCTTCCCCTTCCCGCTGATCAGCGCGTTTCCGCCGACGGCGATCACCGCCAGTTTTCGTTTTGCAGACACCCAACCATCCTATAACAAATTGCCCGCGAACGCCAATATCAAAGGCAGGCCGGGGTGCGGAGAAAATTTTCCACGGATTACACTGAAGAAAAATGGATTACACAGATTTATTAAAAATCCGTGCAATCCATCTTTTATCCGTGTAATCCGTGGTGAATAAATTACGTTTATTGCACGAATGGATCAAGATCACCATTAGGTTCTATAATGTACCCTTATGAACAACCGCGAGCTGGCCGACACCTTTGCCCTGATCGCCGACCTGTCGGAGATCAAGGGCGAGATCATCTACAAGACTCTCGCCTACCGAAAGGCTGCCGAAAGCCTGGCGGCGCTGGACCGGGACGCAAAAGAATATTGGAAGGAAGGGAAACTGCGCGAGATCCCCGGGGTGGGGGAGGCGATCGCCGAGAAGATCGAAGAACTGCTCAAGACCGGAAAACTCAAATTCCTCACGAAGCTGAAAAAAGAAGTTCCGCCCAGCCTGGCCGAATGGCTGAAGATACCCGGCCTCGGGCCGAAAAAGGCCGGCTTGATCTGGAAGTCTCTGAAGATTAAGACTCTTCCGCAACTCGAGAAGGCGGCGCGGGCCGGGAAGCTCCGGGATCTGCCGGGGATGGGCGCCAAATCCGAAGCCGCGATTCTCGAGGGGATCGAGAGCCTTTCCCGGCGCACGGGACGGATCCCGCTCGGGCGGGCTTACCCGCTGGCGCAGGAAATTGGGGCCGCGCTGAAAAAGGTGCCGGGGGTGGAAGCCGCCGAACCGGCCGGCAGCTTGCGCCGGATGCGTTCCGATGTCGGCGACATCGACATCCTTGTGGCGGCAGCAGATTCCAAACCTGTCATGGAAGCGTTCACGCGCCTGCCCGGCGTGGTGCGTATTTTGGGGCGGGGTGAATTCAAATCCAGCGTGGAGTTCGGCGACGGCGTGCGCGCCCAGGTGTGGGTGCATCCTCCGGAACGGTTCGGCACCGCGCTCCAATACGCGACCGGTTCGAAGGACCACAACGTGGCGCTGCGCGAACTCGCGCTGAAAAAGGGGCTATCCCTTTCCGAGCACGCGCTGAAGCGGGTGAGCGACGGGAAGGAAATCCTGTGCGCGACGGAAGCCGAAGTGTACCGGACGCTCGGGCTGCCGTGGATTCCGCCCGAACTGCGCGAGGACCGCGGCGAAGTGCAGGCCGCGATCGCGGGAAAACTGCCGGACCTGATCGAGGGAGAAGATATCATCGCCGACCTGCACGTCCACACCCAGTGGAGCGATGGGAAATCAAGCATCCTGGAGATGGCCCAGGCCGCCCTGCGGCGCGGATTGAAGTTAATCGCGATCACCGATCATTCGGGCGGGCTGGGGATTACAGGCGGGCTGGATGCGGCCCGGCACGAGCAGCAGGCGGAGGAGATCCGCCGGGTCCAGGAACAGCTCGGCGGGGCGATCACGATCCTGCACGGGAGCGAAGTGGAGATCAGGGCGGACGGGACGCTCGACTACCCGGATGAGCTGCTGGCGAGCCTGGATCTGGTGATCGCCTCGCTTCATACCGGGCTGCGTCAGCCGCGCGAGAAGGTTACCGAGCGCGCGCTCCACGCGATCCGGAATCCGCATGTGGATATTCTCGGCCATCCAACCGGCCGGTTGTACCCGGATCGCGAGGGGGCGGACCTGGATATGGACGCGCTGCTGGCCGCGGCGGCCGAAACCCACACCGCATTGGAGATCAACTCCCACCCGATGCGGCTCGACCTGGACGACCATTATTCCCGGCGCGCCCGGGATATGGGCATCCGGCTCGCGATCGACACCGATGCGCATTCGGAATCCAATTTCGATCTGCGGTTCTACGGGGTGGCCACCGCCCGGCGCGCATGGCTGAAAAAGGAAGACGTGATCAACACCTGGCCGGTTGAAAAACTGCTGAATTGGTTGAAGAATAGGAATCTAAGTAGATAAAGAAAAAGAAATTGACAGGATTTACATGATTTGCACAGGATTTACAGGATTTGAAGAAAAATAAAAAAAATCCTGTCAATCCTGAAAAATCCTGTAAATCCTGTCCATATCGGTTTTCCCTCACCCTTTACTAATCACTACAATTACGATCAACGCCGCCAATCCCCATCGATAAAACGCAAACACATTGATCGGATGTTTCTGAAGATAGTTCACCAGGAAGCGCATGCAAAAGAACCCGCTGACGGCCGCCGCGAGAAAACCGGCCGCGAAGAGGACGGGGCCGTTTCCGGAGAGCGCGCCCGAGCCGGTCTCCGAGATCACATCCCATAGGCTTTTCAGGCCGACGCCGGCGATGATCGGCGCCGAAAGCAGAAAGGAGAAGCGGGCGGCGTCGTCGCGTTTGAACCCGAGCGCGAGGCCGGAAGCGATGGTTGCGCCCGAGCGCGAGACGCCGGGGAAGATCGCCAGCGCCTGGGAGATGCCGATTAGGATCGTCTGGACGAGCGTCAGTTTCTCCAGGCCTTGGGTGTGGCGGGCGACCCGGTCCGCGAGGAGCAGGACCAGGCCGAAACCCGCGATGATCGCGGCCATCACGAGCATGGCGGCGGAGGCAATGGGCGCACCGGGCTTGTGGAAGAGGTCGTCGATGGCGCCTTCGAAAAGGAATCCCGCGATCGCGCCCGGGATTGTCGCGAGGATCAGCAGCCACGCCAGCCGGCGGTCCGGATCCGGGTTGATGCGGCGTTCCAGGATGCTCCGGAGGAAAGCGCGGATCAGGCGGACCCAATCCTTG
Source organism: uncultured Chloroflexia bacterium (assembly GCA_963724345.1). GTDB lineage: Bacteria > Chloroflexota > Anaerolineae > Anaerolineales > RBG-16-64-43 > JAFGKK01. Next base: position 952,640 of record CAVRUI010000003.1, read on the forward strand.
GCGAAGAAAACCAGCACGGCGGCGAGCGTTCCCAGGTGCAGGGCGACGTCGAAGGTCAGGCTGGTGAGCGCCGGATCGGTCCACCCCAGCAGCCAGGGGACGATGATCAGATGGGCGGAGCTCGAGACGGGGATGAACTCGGTCGCGCCCTGGACGAGGCCGAGGATGATGGATTGAAGTATGCTGATCGGCATGGATTTGGCATTCCCTCCATTCGGAATCATACCTTAAAAACATCATGTGGAAAAAAGGTTTCGACTAATCCGGCCATTCATCATTGAGAGTCTTTACGCTTGGTCTTCGAGAAGCGATTTCTCCGGGGGAAGATGCTAATGTATAATCGTTTGTTAATCGGCATGTGTCAAAGCACCCCGCCGACAGGGGCAGCAATAATCCCGGTACCAATTCAGTTCGAAAAGGAGAAGATAATGAATAAGAGGGCATTCCCGACACTCGTCGCGCTGTTGTGCATCGCCGCCTTCGCCTGCAACAGCGTGCCCTTCCTCGCCGGGTCGATGGACATTCCGGCGACGGCCAAACCGGCCGATACCGGAGTGGAAGCGCAGGGCCAGACGGAGATTATCACTCCGGAGGAGGCCGCACAGCCGGAGGACACGCCCGCTCCCGGGAATCTCTGCGGCGGGCAGGAGGAAGGAACGGTGGAAGTCCGCTGGTTTATCGGCATGGGCACCGGGACCGATCCGGTCCAGGTCCGGGCCGAGCAGGAAGTGGTCAACGACTTCAACCGCTCGCAGGATAAGATCAACCTGGTCCTCGAAATCGTCCCTTACAATTCCGCCAAGGATGTTCTCTCGACGCAGATCGCCTCCGGGAACGGCCCCGACATCATCGGCCCGGTGGGCTGGGGGGGATCCAACGCGTTTTACGGGCAGTGGCTGGATATCTCGCAATACATCGAATGCACCGGATTCGACACCTCGATCTTCAATCCGGCGCTGGTGGATATGTATGAAACCGCCGAAGGGCAGGTCGGGCTCCCGTTCGCGGTCTATCCCTCCCTGATGTTCTACAACACCAGATTGTTCGATGAAGCCGGCCTGAACTATCCGCCCGCGGATTACGGGGAAAAGTACGTCATGCCGGACGGTTCGGAAGTCGAATGGAGCTGGGAGGCGCTGGGGAACCTGGCCCGATTGCTGACGATCGACACCGCGGGAAGGAATGCGTCGGAATCCGGTTTCAATAAAAATGCGGTTATGCAGTACGGATACACCTGGCAGTACGAACAGCATCCCAATTATTGGGGCTCGTTCTGGGGCGGCGGCTCGATGGTCGCGGCCGACGGACGGACCGCCCAGGCGCCGGACGTGTGGGTGGAATCCTGGCGGTGGACCTACGACGGGATCTGGGGCGCAAAGCCGTTTATGGCGAACGCGGCCGTGGAGGGCAGCGGCGATTACGCCGGCGGCAACCCGTTCAACAGCAACAAGGTCGCCATGACCGTCGAGCCCTTCTGGTACACCTGCTGTATCGGCGACGTGCGGACCTGGGACGCGGCGGCCATGCCTTCCTACAACGGCGCGGTCGGCGGCCGGATCGACGCCGATACCTTCCGCATTTGGAAGGGGACCAAGCACCCGGAGGCGGCTTTCATCGCCATGAGCTACCTCGCCACGGAAGGCGTGCAAAAGCTGATCATCGGCAGTTCGGATATGCCGGCCGCGTACGGTGCGATCCCCGCCCTGACCTCGGCCCAGGAGGATTGGCGGGCGCAGAAGGCGGTCGCGTTCCCGTGGGTGAAGAATCTCAACACGGTCATCGCCGGCCTCGACTACCCGGACATTCCGAGCGCCGAAGGGTACATGCCGAACTACAACGAGGCCTGGACGCGTGGCAACACGTTCGCCAGCCTGCTTCGCAATACCAAGGGTTTGAATCTGAACAAGGAGATCGCCACCTATCTGGCCGATTTGAATGTGATCTTCTCCAAGTAGTACGCGGGTTACCCGCGGGCAGTATGCGGGGATAACCATCACAAGAACGGGCCGGAGTTTGCTCCGGCCCGTTTCCATTAAAAAGTCATCTACTGCTTCCTCTGTTACCGATCGGTAACACACCGGTAATCCTTTCGACGCACCGGATGCCTGCAATGAATCCTGGACACATGGGAACGCTTCCGGTGTGGATTAATACCTTTGCCATCCCGACGATCATCCCGGACCAGAAGGACTGGCTTGCGGCGCAGCGGAAAACTTTTCCCTGGGTGAAAAATTGGGACGCGATCCTTGCCGGCTTGAACCACCCGGACATCCCCGGCGGCGAGGCGTATGTGCCGAACTACAACGGCGCCTGGTTCCGCGGGATCACGTTTGCCGGATTGCTGCGCGGAACGGGCGGATTGGATTTAGATGTGGAGATTGAAAAGTACCGGACGGACCTTCAGACGATATTCAACCGGGAAATTACCGGATAAACCGCCGCGCAACGAGCCGGTTTGAAAGAGAAAATACGGCTTTTTTGGAACGAATTTACGGAATGGGACGTCTAATTAAGGTAAAAGGGGATAATTCAACCGCCCTCCACTGTTTCCTTCCTTTTATATGGAGGGAGTCGAGAGGCTGCCCATGCCCGTTCCGCGCCGCGATTTTATAAGGCTTTTTGGGATTTCGCTCGGGTCGATGCTCCTGGCGCGCTGCGCGCCGGCGCACACTCCCGAGCCGACGTATCCGATGACCTGCTACGAACCGACCTCAGTGCCGCGGCCGGCCGATACCCCAACACCTAAATCACTGCCGGCCCGTACACGGCTGAGGTTGTGCTGGCTGCGGTTTGGCGAATTGGCGGAAAAAACACGCGGCGGGAACAACCCCGGCGAAAGTGGAAGCAATCCTCTGGGAACGCAGATGATCGCCGAACACCGCGCCGTGCTCGACGATCTTTACGCCGCCGGAGATATCACCGCCGCGGTTGCCGATCTGGTCCAGGAAGCCTATTCCGCGGCGGTGTATCATGTTTGGCGGTCTCAGGCGCCCATGACCTGTTACGATCTTGCCTTCCCGGATTACGCGCCGGAAACCGCGGAAAACCTTGTGCGCCAGGTCGAAACTCTGAACCGGATCGCCGCCGGAAGCACGATCGCTTCGGACACATTGGCCAAAGCCCGGGCCGCGCTGGAGCACGATCTGGCCTTCTACGCCCTGACCGATGCGGACGTCCAGTCGTTGTATGATCAACTGATTGCAGAGTACAACGATCCGGGGGAAAGCCTGCCGACGTTCGAGGAATTGGAGTTGAAGCTGCCCGCGGATGCCACGGCGGCGGCGCAATTTCTGATTGATGTACTGATGGGAGACTAACCTTGCCTGTTCCACGCCGCGATTTTATTAAGCTTTTTGGGATCTCGCTCGGGTCGATGCTCCTGGCGCGCTGCCAAAGGATTGAGAACTCTCACCCCGGCGGTTATCACCTGCTATACGATTGCACCGCCCACGCACACGCCCGGCGCACCAATTCCAACCCGGATCGCCGCATTGGACCGAGTGCGTTTATGCTGGCTCCGGTTCGGCGAGCTGGCGGAAAAGACGCGCGATGGAACGAACTCCGGCGACGGCGGAGGCGATCCGTTTGGATCGCAGATGATTTCCGATCACCGTTCCGCGCTGGACGAGCTGGTTGCCGCCCGTGGGATCACTCCGGCGGCGGCGGATCTGGTGCAGGAGGCGTACGCCGCGGCGGTCTTCCATATCTGGCGCTCGAATGCGCCCATGACCTGTTACCTCGTCGCGCCGGCCGCCTTCGCGACGGCCGGCGCGGACGATCTTGTCCTTCAGGCGGCGGTCCTGGGCGCCGTCGCCGAAGGAAACACGATCGCGCCCGAGACCCTGGCCAAGGCGCGCGCCGCCCTCGAGCACGACCTGGCGTATTACGCCTTGACGGATGAGGATGTGCAGGCTCTGTATGACCGGCTGCTGGAAGAATACGGCGATCCGGGCGAAAGAACCCCGACCTTCGATGAATTGGAGTTGACGTTGACCGCCGACGTCCGGGCGGCGGCGCAATTTCTGGTCGATGTGCTGATGGAAAAAAACTAATGAATCCCGGGGCTGTTCATAAAGTGGAAGAATGGCAGCCTAGGGTGATACATGCCTTAATTTGTTCGTCATTCCCGCGTGAACTTGGCGGGAATCCAGGGTTTTCAGGAGTGGATGCCCGCTAAGTACACCCCCGCTACGCGAGGGCAGGCGCGGGCATGACGATCATAGATGTTCCAGTGTTTCTTTTTGGACAGCCCTGCAAGCGGAGGGGTAACACCATGCCAGTACCACGCCGGAATTTCATGCAACTGCTTGGGATCTCATTGGGCTCGATGCTTCTGGCGCGCTGCCAGCGAATCGGGCTGCCCGAGCCGACAACCGTCATGTGCTATGCGCCGGTGGCCATTACGCCGGTTCCCGGGACTCCGACGCCGACCCGGCTGGCCGCGCTGGACCGCCTGCGCCTGTGCTGGCTGCGCTTCGATGAATTGGCGCAGAAGACGGCGGCCGCGCGCGACAGCGGGGATAACACCTGGGAGAATAATCCGATCGGCGCGGAGATGAACGCCGAACATCGTTCGGCGCTGGATATGCTGGTGGAAGCCGGCGTGATTACCGTCCCCATCGGAGACCTGGTTCAGGAAGCGTTTTCCGCGGCGGTATATCACATCTGGCGTTCGAATGTGCCGATGACCTGTTATGAGCCGGTGATGATCGATTACGCCCCGGCCGGCGCCGCCAGCCTGCTCCGGCAATCGGATGCGCTGGCCGATATCGCGGACGGCGCGACAATCGCCCCCGAAACGCTCGCCAAGGCCCAAACGGCGCTCGAGCACGATCTCGCGTATTACGCGTTGAGCGATGCGGAAGTTCAGGAGTTGTACGGACAATTGCTTGCGGAGTATCAGGAGGCGGGCAAGCCGGTCCCGTCGTTCGAGGAATTGGAGTTGACCCTGACGCCGGATGTCAAAACCGCGGCACAGTTCCTGCTGGATGTATTGATAGGAAAATGATTAACGACCGCCCGCGCATCCAATCGCTGATCTTCGAAGTCACTCCGCGCTGCAATCACGCCTGCCTGCACTGCTACAACGTCTGGCACGGAGCGGACGGCGCGCCCTCGGATTACCCGCGCGGCGAATTGAACACGGAAAGAACGCTTGCCCTGCTCGGCAAGGCGCTCGATGAAACCGTGTGCGCTCACGTCACCCTGACCGGCGGCGAACCGCTGCTGCGCGCCGACCTGCCGGCGATCCTCGATTATCTGCGCGGCCGCAGCCTCCCGGTCACGATCATCAGCAACGGCCGGCTGCTCGACGAATCGGCGGCGGTGGATTGCCTCGACCGCGGCGTGGGCCTCTTCGAACTGCCGCTGCTTTCCCACCAACGCGAAGTCCACGACCGGCTTTCCGGCGCGCCCGGCGCGTGGGATTCCGTCCTGGATGCGATGGCGAACGTGCGCCTGCATCACGGACGGTTCGCCGCCGCGTTCGTGGCCACAAAGCTCAACATCGATCATGCGGCGGAAGTGATGAAGCTGGCGTTCGCCTTCGGGGCGCAGGCGGTGATGTTCAACCGCTTTAATCCCGGCGGCCGCGGGCGGGCCAACCTGGATATGCTGCTGCCGACCGCCGGCCAGGTCCGCCGGGCGCTCTCCGCGGTGGATGCGGCCGCGGCGGAATTCGGGCTGCCGGTATCCTGCTCGATCCCGATCCAGCCCTGCCTGGTGGACACCCGCGCCTTTCCGCACGTCGGCTTCGCCTACTGCGCGGCCGGGGGCGATCGCGCCTATTACGCGCTGGACCCGGTCGGCAATCTGCGGCCGTGCAACCACACCCCGCAGATCCTCGGCAACCTGTTCGAAGAATCGTTCGCCGACCTGATCGCTCCCGCGCGGATGCAAACCTTCACCAAAGCGATTCCATCCTTCTGCGATCCGTGCCCCCGGCGCTCCGAATGCCAGGGCGGCTGCAAGGCGGCCGCGCAAGTGTGCTACGGATCGCTGACCGATGAGGAACCATTTTTAAAAATGAACCGGGAGCAGGCGAAAATTATGCCGGATGCGGAGCCGGATCGGGCATCCGGGTGATGACGAGCGCGCATACAACCAACAGCGCGACTCCCAGCAACAAGCTGGGCGTGTACGACCCGTCAGGCCTTTTCAACACTTCCATAATGTACACGAATACCACCGAGAGTTGCCCGGCGAGCTGAATCAACCCGTTGGACGTGCCCTCGGGAGTCGGCTGGGTGATCTCGGCCGCATACTGCATCCCGATCGGGCTTATGCTGATCAGGAAAAAACCAAGGGCGAAAGCCGAGACGAACAACAGCACGGGACTGGTCGCGAAGGCCACTCCGAAAAGCCACGGGATGGCCAGCAGGACTCCCAACAGGAGATAGCGGACCCGTTTGTGCTGCCGGTCGGAGAAGGGCGGAAGGACCGCGGCGCCGATCACTCCGCCCAGGAGCATCAGGGCTCCGACGGTTCCGGCGTCGGTGGGTGTAAAGCCGCGCGGGCGGATGATGGTTTCCACCCAGGTGGTGATGCCGTTGAATATTCCCATGCCGATGAACATGACAAAAAGATACATCCAGAAGGGTTTGACGGTAAGCGCGTGTTTGAACCCGTCCAGCATCAGCGCGCGTACTTCCATTCCGGGCGGGCAGGGGGGCGTGGCCGGGCGTTCACGGGCCAAAATGATGAACAGAACGGAAGAGAATGCCGCCACGCCGCCGTAGAGCAATTGGATCGAAGGGATGGACACCCCGCCGTCCATGAGGATGGGCGTAAGCGCCATCCCCAGGGCGATCCCCATCAGGCTGGAAAGGGTGACCAACCCGACGGCGGTGGCGCGTTCCCGGATCGAAAACCAATTCGCCGGCACTTTGGTCCAGGCGTTCAGCATGAACGGCTGGGCGAGCGCCAGGCCGACCGTGCTCCACACCACCAGGGTGTAATCGGCGCCGGCCAGCCCGCGCACGATCCCGAAGACGGCCATCAGCACGGCGCCGATCCCGACCGCCACGTGGAAACCGTAGGTATCGATGACCCACGAGACCGGTATGGAGAGCGGGATGAAAACCACCATGAAGATCATCGCGAGCAGCCCGATCTGGGCGTCGGTGACGTGATAGAACTGGGCGGCCGGCCCGGTGATGGGCGCATAGCCGATCCACAGCATTTGGATGGTCAGGTTGATGAACATGAACACCCCAAGCACCACCCAGCGGTATGCGTAGACGCGGAATTTATCCTCACTCATCGAGAGTCTCCATTCTCCATGGAAGATTGTTTCTTCAGCCGGCCGTTGCGGGGCATTGACGCGGGATTATAACCCGTTGGAATGCTTTCTATTGTATTTGAGGCCGAATTTATCAGCAGGTAAGAACCGTCCCATCCTTCCCCTCGCCATCGGGCTGCAGCGCCGGTCGGGGAGGGGGCCGCGGACTTGGCGCCGCCGGATGCGGCCGGGCCGGGTGAATCAACGGCCGGGGTGGAGAGGATACAACCCGGGCTAATCAGGAAAAGGGATGATCCATTTGGGGACGCGCATCGACGGATCTCCATAAACGCGGACGGATGCCTTGGATTGTACCTGCAGCCGCCAACCCGGGTTCGCCCCACCGGGCGGCGGAAACGGATGCCGGGCAAAGCCCCGATGCGATCCGCGCCGATCTAATGGTTTATTAACTCTTGGGTTTTATAATTGATAAAGGTGACGTTTCGAAAAAAATTGAATTGGAGGAAAAGCAGGCATGGATACCCCACCCATTTCCGAAGCCCAAATTCGCCGGGAAGGCATCAAGTACTACCTCGTACTCGTCCTTTGGCCGGCCTACCTCTTTTCCTGCCCCTCGTCTTCGCCCGGATCGGCGCGCTCACGATCCTGTTCATGATTTTCCCGGGCGTGTACCTCTTTACCTGGGTTGGATACCTGATGCACGAAAGCTGGCACAAGTACGTGCCGAACATACCCAACGGTTTCTTCTATAACAGCTTCGCGCTGATGCTGCTTTCGGATCCGCAACTTTACCAGATGTCCCACGGATTTCACCACTCGAAAACGCACACCTACGAAGACGCGGAATTCCATCCCGTCGGGGAGGTGAAGAACCGCACCCTCCGGATCCTGTACAACTGGATGGAAGTCCTCACCGGCGTGGCGTGGCTGGTGGTGATGTCGACCATTTTCCTCCCGTTTGATAAGCGGTTTTCCGCCCGCTACCGGGTTTGGAAGCCGGCGGCCTCGCTCGTATTCTGGGTTGTATTCCTGGGGGGCATCGGTTATCTCAGCCACTTGGTGTTCGGCGTGACTCTCGTTCAAATCGCGCTTTCCTTTGCGATCAGCATCTGGTTGAATTCCTTCCTCCTCCACCATTCCCAGCTGATCGAACACGGCAACCTGTATGTCGATGGGACGTTCGAGCAGCGCAATATCTGGACCCGCAACCTGCGTCCCGCCGGGTTGGCCGAAAAGATTTTCCTGTTCTTCACCCATGGCGATTCGCAGGAACATGTCCTGCACCATATCCAGACCAAGTATTACCTGCGCCCGTTCACCGGCACGGTGCCGATGCCGGAACGCTCCATGTACATCAACCTCAGGGATTACCTGAAGATCCTCGGCCGGATGTTGGCGGGCAAACCGGATTATTATCCGAACCCGGATTCCACACCGGGTTACGGCGGATAGCCGGAGCCTGCCCTCCGCGAAAAGGGTAGAATTGGGGGTTGACGGTGGGCGGGCTATGTTTCAAATCAGTCAAAAATGGAAATATAATTATCCGGACGCCCATGCGGGCGTCCTCGTTATACAGGGCGAATCCAAACCGACGGTTATCTTATACCCCGCCGACCGCATCCGATTTTCCATAGGAGGATTATGAAACGCGGATGGATTTTAGCTGTGATGGCGCTCATGACTGCGCTGGTTGTATTGGGATGCGATGGAAGCCAACTCTTTTCGCCCGGTCCCACCCCCACCCCGAGCTCCACGCCGACCGGGACGCAGACGCCCACACCCTTATCGACCGATACGCCGACGCCGACGGAGACGGCGACTGCCTCGTTGACCAGGACGATCACCAATACTCCGATACCCAAACCCCGGGTAAAGACGAGCAAAGGCGATTTCCTCGTTAATAGCCTGGAAATGAACGATAAATTTCCGCGCGGATGCGTGAAATCCGATTGGTTCTGCTATCTGGCGACCGAAAACCGGACGATGCTGTATGTCTGGCTGGAAAAAGTGGACCGTTCCACGGATCTTGACGGGGCGGGGTTTGTAAAAATCACCGGGCAGGTTACAGTGAAAAGCGCCGGCGGATACACCACCGCTCCGTTCGCCGGCGGAATCCTGTACGGGGAATACGTCCTTGCATTCCGCCAACCGGTGGAAAAGGAATATACGCTTTACTGGGGAACCAATCCGCCGATTCCCATGATCCAGCTGATGGATGCCGATAATCCTGAGGGCGAAGGATTTTCCGGGGCCGATCTCTGGATCTATGGATGAGGCGGGGAACCATCCGTCAGGAGGCGGAAGGTGAAACCATGTTTCAGATCACTCAAGAATGGAAATATAATTATCCGGACGCCCATGCGGGCGTCCTCGTTCTGCGCGGCGTCACCAATCCGGCAAACCATGCGGAACTGGAAAAACAAAAGAGCGATTTGGAAGAGCGGCTGCGCGGCCGCTTTGCCGGGCTCGACCGTTCGGCACTGCTGCAGCTTCCCGAGTTGCGAGCATACGACGCGTATTACAGCCGTTTCAAGAAGACCTATCACATCCAGCTCCAGCTCGAATCGATTATATTAAAGGGAAAACCCATTCCCGCCGTCGCCGCGCTGGTCGAGGCGATGTTCATGGCCGAAATGGAGGATCTGCTGCTGACCGCCGGCCACGATCTGGATTCCCTGAAGCTGCCCGCTGACGCTGGATGTCTCACGGGGTGTTGAGGCCTATACGCTTCTGCGCGGAACGGAGCAGACGCTGAAAGCGGGCGATATGTATATCCGCGACGGGGAAGGCGTGATTTCGAGCATCGTCTATGGGCCGGACAGCCGGACCCAGATCCGCCCGGAAACGAGAAACGCCGTCTTCACCGCGTATGCACCCGCCGGGATTCCCGCAGAGTTGGTGAAGATTCACCTGTGGCATATCGAACAAAATGTGCATTGCTTCGCGCCGGACGCGGTCACGGAAATGCTGGAAGTGTTCGGCGGCGTATAACCATTGAATACCCAATTGGGGCGCGCAATGGAACGGAGCCGCCGATATGCAACGGGGTGCGGCATGCCATTAAAAAAGGATCTGCGGACAGCAAGAATATTTCCCGCCTTGCTGATCGCGGTGTTGTCAGCCGCCTGTCGGAATATCCCCGCCGCCTCGCCGGCACCGACCTCTTGATTTCCAAATCCCGCCGGCATTCACCCCGACGTTTACTCCAACCGGGACGCCCGGCACGAGCGGCGGGTTTAACCTGGTGGATGCGATGGAGCGGCTGTACGGGGCGGAGGGGAGTCTGGAAACAAATTCGCAGGGTAGCCCCGTCGTTCGTATTCCGGGTGTACCGGGGAGCGATGATCCGCGCGAAAAAATCATCAAACCGCTGCTGGCCGCCGGGTACCGCGAAGGGGGGGAGGAAAAATCCATCCTCCTGACGGAGACCGGCCCCGAAGGCATGGGCGCGCACGCCGAGTACGCGCGGATCGGCGGCGCGCTGTTCCACAAACCCGGCGGTGCATGGGAAATCGAGATCGAACAGCGCGAGATCACTTTAATGGGGAGTTTCGGCCACGCCCCGGCGGGCGAGCTGCAGCCCATCGGCCCCGATAAAAACGGTTTTTTATTCAAACCGCAATGGGCCGGGCAGGGGAGTGTGGTGCAGAATGCGATTCTGATCGGGGTTGTCGGCCCGGAATTTAAAGTCCTTTTCATCCATGAGATCCGGATCCACGGCGAGGCGGGCGGCGCCGTTTGGGATTATTCCTCCATAATGGAATTCATCCCTGGCGATCATGCGGAGTATTTCGACATCCGGATGACATCCCGGGGGACCAGGCCCGTGGATGGCAAAGTGGCTTTGTTCGAAGCGGTGGAGGTTTTTGAATTTAACGGCCATGAATACGTGTCGGCGGGTTAGAAAAAAGCTTGCCACAGAGCCCGTCCTGTCGGGCTGGGCCAGGGACGCAGAGGGTGCAACTTTGTATTCTCGAATACGGAGAGGAAAGCTGTAATCCGGATGAATATTGCCGGAAAGGAGCAGCACCGGCGTCATATGGGGAGAACCCTTGGCGGCCGTACCCGGGGCCGGTTGCCGTCTATCTATTATCCATTCCAAAGCCCTGTGAAATACCGCGGTTTCCAATAAATTCCCACTTTCCCTAATACATATTCGATGGTTCCATCCGTATACTAAAGAGAAAGTTGCCGGCGAACCTTGCGATCTTGCGGGTTGACCCCGCCAAAGGATTTGGCGGACACCTGGATTTGCGGACACAAAAGGAGAGACGATGGAAAACCAGACGGAGAAGCGGATCATCGGAAAAATGGACCGGAGGGATTTTCTGAAGGCGCTTGCCGCATCCGGCGGGGCCGCGGCGCTGGGGACCTTTCTCGCGGGTTGCGCACCGTCCGCCACTACCGGCGGGGGCTCCACTTCCGGATCCGGGATCACACTAGACCTTACCAAGCCGGAGAATCAGAGCCTGGCGACAGTCGGCGGGACGCTGGCCCTCGACGCCGACAGTCTCGATCCGACTGGATTGTTGTTGTACCGGTTGAATGAAAGCACCGTGCTGGCCTTCAGCCGCAAATGCTCCCACATGGGGTGCACCGTGGGCGCATTCCAGAACGGGGTCTCGACCTGCCCGTGCCACGGGTCGCAGTACGACACGAACGGCAAGGTGATCAAGGGGCCGGCGCCCAAAGCGCTGAAGGCCTATACGGCGACGGTCAGTGGAACAACGGTGACGATCGGGAGTTGAGAAAGTCCATTACGGATTTTTCTTATTATGTGCCTTTTGTGCCTTCTGTGGTAAAAAATAATCAGCCACAAAAGGCACAAAGGGCACAAAAAGTTTTCTTTCGGTGCATTCGGCTCTTCTCGGTGTCCCGGTGTACGATTAAATGTGAATCGGATTTACTATAATTATCCTTTAATTATCGTGTATTTCGATATTCGATTCGTCGATCCCCCTGCGGCTGGCATGCACCCCGCGCGTGCCGCGGTATTTTCCGGGCGACATCCCGGTCGAGCGTTTAAACACGCGCGTGAAATAACTCTGGTCCTTGAAGCCGGTCCGGGCGCCGATCTCGGCCAGGGGGATGCTTTGCGCCTGGAGCAGGGCTTTGGCCTTCTCGATCCGGATCCGGGTCAGGTAGGAGACGAAGCTCTCGCCGGTCCCCTCGTGGAAAATCCGCGAGAAGTGCGACGGGCTGAGGTGGACATATTCGGCGACCTTTTCCAGCGAAAGCGATCCGGTGTATTGCGAGCGGATAAAGTGGATGCTCTTGCGGATCAGGTCGGCGTGCTTGATCGATTTGAGCGTGAAGACACAATCCACGAAGCGCGAAAGGATGACCGAAAGCGAGGCCGAGAGGTCGTACACCGAGCGCGATTCGCGGATGCGCACCAGGTAATCGTTGTTGAGGCCGATGATCTCCTCGATCGACGCCCCCCCGTCGATGGCCGCGCGCGAAAGCAGCACGACCAGCTCCACCACCCGCAGTTTGATCGCATCCAGGTTGTTGTTGCTGTAGAAGAAGATCAGCCCGAGGATCTCGTTGAGGATCTTGCGCGAGCCCTCGAGATCGCCTTTGGAAATGTAGGTAAGCAGCTCGCGTTCCTTCGCGAGCGGGTAGCCGGCGGCGGCCGGTGAAAACACGCCGGCCGCTTCGCCGCGCAGGAACGGATCCGCGGCGGCGGAATCCGGACCACCGGAGGGGGCGGCGATCACGCCCATTTGCCGGCCGAGGTTCTGGGAAAGCGCCTGCGTGTTGAGCTTGAGGATTTCCGCGAGCGAGTGGACCCTGGCCGGGCTGACGTACGGGACCTCACGGCAGGCTTCGCGCAACTCACCGAGATTCTCGGCCTTCAGCCGGTGCGAGGCGATGATGTCTTCCTGGAGGAATTCCTCCGGGTCGATCATCAGGACCGGGCCGCCGATCAGCGACCCCAGCGTGATCCCGTCGATCCGGACCGGGGCCGCCCAGTGGGTCATGTTGCGCGGGCAGAAGTAGATGTACATTCCCCCGAAACGTTCCGCCTGATACGTTCCGTAACGGTGCACCCCGGCGCAATCCACGCGCGGAAAGTTGCGCAGCCCGTTGAGAGCGGTGCATAGCCGGCAGCGCTGCGGGGGCGGGGGTTTTTCGGCCGGGGCGGGAGTGTCGGGCATCATCCATCGGCCGTCGGGGGTGATGGCGACGCAGTCGATCCCGGTCGCGCCGCGGTAGTGTCTGGTCAGTTCGAGGATGGCGCTTTTAATCTCGACCGGAGCGGCCGGTCTGGAAGGCGCCGAAGTGTGTTCGATGAACTCTTCCATATTGTCCAACCGGCGTGATTCTACTGGTAAAAGCCGGTTCTTCAAAGGGAAGGGTTTTTCCGATAAAACTCTGCAACTTTTCGATAATTTTTTCATATCCCCGAAGCCCCCTAAGGTGCAACAATAGGCTTGCAGGCCGCTATCCGTATAAAGCCCAAGCGCAGGAGTATCCATTAACGCGTGCGTCGAGGCGCTTTCCGAAGCGGTCAGGAGGATATTCCAAAGAACAGCCCATGCACTATTCCAGCCTCGCGATCACCGATCCCCGCCTGTTGATCTTCGGCACCGCGCCCCATCCGGTGACGACGCGGCGCGGACTCGTCATCGGCGGCGGAATGGTTTACCCGGAGCTTAATTTCACCCTTCCGACGATGACGATCTGCGAGGAAACTCTGCCGGAGATCCGCCGGCGGTATGCGGAGATCGCCACCGAAGCCCTGGAGCGCGCGCACCAGCTTCACAGCAACGGCCTTGTCCTCGAATTCGAAACGCTGCTCGAGATGACCCGCAACCCGGAGATGGGGGTGATGCTGACCCGTATCATGAACGAGATCTGCGAAGAAGGATACGTCAAATATGGATTGAAAAGCGAAATCCGGCTGACCCCCAACGATACGCGGGATTTCGACCGGCCGCCCCGGATGCGCACCAGCGCCCATACCGCGGCGATGCTCGAGCTCTTCGAAAGGGGAGCGCTGGCGGGGGGTGACCTGCTTTCGATCGAAAGCACCGGCGGGAAAGAGGTCCACGACGACGCGCTGATGACCGGCGACATCCGCCTGGCGTTTTTCGCGCTGACCGTACTGGGCGTGCGCGACATGCATTACCTTTGGAAGCAGATCGTCGCGATTGCGCGGCGGACGGGCTGCATTCCCGGCGGGGATACCGCCTGCGGATTTGGGAACACCGCAATGGTGCTGGCCGAGAAGGGCTACATCCCAAGGGTGTTCGCCGCCGTCGTCCGGGTGATCTCGGTCGTGCGGACGCTCGTCGCCTGCGAGGAAGGCGCGCTCGGCCCCGGCAAGGATTGCGGGTACGAAGGGCCCTACTTGAAGGCGATCGCCGGCATCCCCATTTCCATGGAAGGCAAGACCGCCGCCTGCGCCCACGCCAGCCCGGTCGGAAACGTCGCCTCCGCCGCCTGCGACCTGTGGAGCAACGAATCGGTCCAGCACGTCAAGCTGCTCGGCGGGATGGCGACCACGATCTCCCTCGAACAGCTCGAGTACGACGTCCGCTTGATGAACCAGGCCACCCGCCACGGTCCCGACGCCCAAAGGTTGTTCCAGACCCTGAACGTGGAATCCGATACGGCGTTCGACCCCCAGGCGGTCGTGCTCGCGCCGGATGTCGTGGTCGATATCGCCGGCCGGATCGTCGCGGGCGGCAATCCGATCGACGCGGCCAAACGCGGGGCGCTGCGCGCGCTCGAAATCCTCGAAGAACGGGTCCGTTCCGGCGCGCTGCCGCTCCCCGAACGGGAGACCGTCTACTTCGGGCGGATGCGCGAGGACCTCGAGGGAA
Organism: uncultured Chloroflexia bacterium; assembly: GCA_963724345.1. Taxonomy (GTDB): domain Bacteria; phylum Chloroflexota; class Anaerolineae; order Anaerolineales; family RBG-16-64-43; genus JAFGKK01. Next base: position 967,712 of record CAVRUI010000003.1, read on the forward strand.
TCCCCGAGGATGAATCCCGATTTGTGGAAATGATGCTCCCGCAGCTGGATTCCGCCAAGGTGATCCTGGAGGAATACGGGCTGTAAACCCGGAGCAAAGAACTCGTTTAGCACAATCCGGTTCAAGCGCGTAAGAAAATGCAAGACGATGTGGAACCGGTCAGGTATAAACATAGTGCAAAAGCTTTTTACCGCAGAGACGCGGAGAACGCAGAGAAAAACAAATTTTAAAACCTCTGCGCACTCTGCGCCTCTGCGGTGAGGATTGTTTTTTTTACGGAGGCGGAACGATGCCGATATTTGATGATATTTCCACCGCCCTGCAGAAGGGCCAGGCCAAGGAAGTCAAGGAGCTTGTGCAGCAGGCGATTGACGCGAAGATTCCGGTCGACCAGATCCTCAACCAGGGGCTGATGGCCGGGATGAACATCATCGGCGGCAAGTTCAAGCGCAACGAGGTGTTCGTCCCGGAGGTTTTAATCGCGGCCCGGGCGATGAACGCCGGCACGGCGCTCCTCAAGCCGCTCTTCGCTTCGGCCGGCGTGAAGGCCAGGGGCAAGGCGATCATCGGGACAGTCAAAGGCGACCTGCATGACATCGGCAAGAACCTGGTCCGGATGATGATCGAAGGCAAGGGAATCGAGATCCTCGACTTGGGCGTGGACGTCCCCGCCGACCGTTTCGTCGAAATCGCGCTCGAGGAGAACGCGGACCTGGTGTGCGTTTCGGCGCTCCTAACCACCACCATGAACCAGATGAGGACGGTGGTCGACGGCTTCGTCCAGGCCGGCGTGCGCGACCGGTTCAAGATCATGGTCGGCGGCGCGCCGATCACCGAGGAATTCCGGATCCGGATCGGCGCCGACGCCTACGCCCCGGACGCCGCCAGCGCCGCCGACGCGGCGCTCAAGCTGGTTTCGCGCGTGAACGGATAGGCCCTCGCATGCCCCGCCGCTTCCGGATGATCGCGTGCGAGGTTTCCCAGCGGGAAGTGTGCGCGGCCGCCGCGCGCAGCCGCAACGTAATCGACGTGGATTTTCTCCCCAAAGGCCTGCACGACGTCGGCGCGGAGCGGATGCGCGGGCTTCTGCAGGAGGCGGTCAACTCGCCGCGCGGGAAATGCGAAGCGGTTCTGCTCTGGTACGGGTTGTGCAATTACGGGCTGTGCGGCGTGCGCGCCACCATCCCGATCGTGGCGCCGCGCGCGCACGATTGCATCACCCTCCTGCTCGGGTCGCGCGAGCGGTTCCAACGCTATTTCGACTCCAATCCGGGCACCTACTTCAAATCTCCGGGCTGGATCGAGCGGGATACCGACCCGAACGACAATCCGGCGAGCATCACCGCCCGCCTGAGACTGAGTCATGAGTATCGCGAGTTGGCCGAGCGCTACGGCGAAGACAACGCCGTGTACCTCGCGCCCGTCATCGCCGATTGGTTCAAGCATTACAAAAAACTCGCCTTCCTCAACACGGGGGTGGGGGATGTCGAGGATTACCGGGCCCGGGCCGGAAAATTCGCCGCCGAGAGGCGCTGGGAGTACGAAGAACTGCAGGGCGATCCCGGATTGCTGGATAGGATGCTTGCCGGCGATTGGAACCCGGAAGAATTCCTCGTCGTTCCGCCGGGAAAAACCATCCGGCCGTCATTCGGGGCAGATATCATCGGTTGCGAATCATAAGGCGGTCGAGTAGCCTCTCGGCACGAAGTGGCGAGGGGCACAGAAAGGTGGTCGAGTAGATTGCCGGGGTTGGCAATCATATCCCTGGCCCAGCGTGTTCGCAGCCGGGCGAGACCACCGCAGAAAATACAGGTCTCGATACGCCCTGCAACGCTTCGCGTTCATTAATTCTCTCCCTCATCCGGCCTTCGGCCACCTTCTCCCAGCAGATGCTGGGAGAAGGCAGGGATGAGGGGGAAATGGTGACCCTATGCCGCGGGAAGTAATCGGACGACAAGGCCAAACTCTCCTCGAAGCCATGCGCGCGGTTTTCCCGGACGCCGAAGCGCCGTGCGGCGGAGAAGGCCGCTGCGGCCGCTGCCGGGTTGTGGTGGGGCGGGCAAGCGTCTCGACCCTCTCCCCGGATCAACTCCTATCCCCCGTTTCGGAAGAAGAAGTCCGCCTGCTGGGCCCCGCGATCGTGAAAGCCGGCGGGCGGCTTTCCTGCCTTGCCCGTTTCGATAAAACCGGCTCCCTGCTTGTGGATCAGCAGGAACGGGCATTTTTCCTCCCCAAAGAGATTTCCAACGCCAAACCGCAAACCGGGGCGGCCGCCGAATTGTGCGCCGCGGTCGATATCGGGACGACGACGGTCAATTGCGCCTTTGCGGAAACCGCGACCGGCCGGATCGTCGCCCGTACCGCGGCCGCCAACCGCCAGCGCAGCTATGGTCCGGATGTGATTTCGCGGATTGAAAACGCGCTCCGCAATCCGGAGAACCTTACGGCGATGCGCGGTCTGGTGCGCGATCAGGTGCGCGGGATGCTCGGCGATTTGCGCGCCCGGGCGGGCGGCGCCGTGCCGGGGCGTGTGCACATCTGCGGCAATACGACGATGCTCCACCTGTGGGAAGGAGCGGCCCTGGATGGACTTGCCCGCATGCCGTTCCAACCCGCGTTCCTGGAAAGCCGGGAAACGGTTTTGGAATCCGACGGCGCGGAGAATTACTCCTGCAAGCTATTGCCCGGAATTTCCGCATTCGTCGGCGCGGACATCACGGCCGGAATCCTCGCCCGCCGGCTTCACGAAGCATCCGGCAGGCCCGAGCTGCTGGTCGATATCGGAACGAACGGGGAGATCGTTTTGGCGGCCGGAGGAAGGTTGACGGCGACCGCCACCGCGGCCGGGCCCGCTTTTGAAGGCGCGGCGATCTCGTGCGGAATTCCGGCCGTCGATGGCGCGGTGGATTGCGTGACGTGGGACAAGGGCGGGTTTTCCTTCACCACGCTCGGCGATCTGCCGCCGGCGGGTTTTTGCGGATCCGGCCTGCTCGATCTGCTCGCCTCTCTGCGGCGCGCGGAGCTCCTGGATGAAAACGGGCTGTTGAAGGTCGCGGAGGACGCCCAGGGCGTGCGCGCATTCCGGCTGCCGCTCGATTCGCCGCTGCGGTTCACGCAGTCGGACGTCCGCCAGCTCCAGTTGGCGAAGGGAGCGATCGCGGCCGGAATCCGGACCCTTTGCCGGCGCGCGGGCGTCGCGCTGGCCGAAATCGGACGGGTGCACCTGGCGGGAAGCTTCGGCAGCAGCATGTCCTGTGAATCGGCGATCGCAGTCGGGCTGATCCCGAAGGAGCTCTCGGGGAGGATCGAAGCGGCCGGCAACAGCGCCCTGGCCGGGACGATCATGACCGCGTGCGATCCGGATTTGCTTGCGGTATGCGCGCGGATCGCGGCGGGTGTGCGGGTGCTCGATTTGTCGCTCGAGCCCGGTTTTCAGGATGCGTTTGTCGAGGCGATGCGCTTCCCGCCTCTTTCCCCCAGTGGATGACGCAATGCGGAATTGCGTTTTCGTTTGACCCCGCTCTCCCGGCGCCTGTCATGGGCGTGGCGGGATTCCGCCGGGAGAGAGGCGGGGGGTGGTAACAGGAATTACTCCGAGCGAATGCGGCGGCTGAAAACCAAGCCGGCAAAACAGGTCTCCCCCACAATCCCGCGCCCAATCCGTGGCAGTTGCGGCGTCGTGCGGCGTTTTTGATTGCAAACTCTTTGCGAAAGGAATGAGTATAATTATTCTGGTCCCGCCGACCGGCCAAACCGCCCCCGCTCCGCGCCCATAACTGCTCCAAGAACAAAGGCGGGCAGGTATGCCTCGCGACAAGCTGAACCGCAAGCGGTTGGGCATGGGCGCCAATGATCTTTTAGTATATGAAATATGTCTGATTTATTTGAAGAATTACGAAATTTATATTATCAGGCCCGAAAGACCATTTTTGGGCTTGACCCTCCCATAACCGAAGAATTCCCAAATACCATAGACACGGAACTTACAAAATATGTATATCCGGAACAATTAAAACCGCATTCCAGATCTGACTGCGAACAAAAACTTCAAAAGCTTACCCAATCGCGTTTTTGGCAGTGGAACGATTTTCGCCAAATATTGGTGAATTTGGTTTGTATCCGGGAAAGGAATTATCTACCGGCCGTAAATATCCCGAAACTCATATATATCGATGGATTATTACCAATTATTCGTGAACTGGTCTCTTTGTCAAGCACGCATCATAGGGTGGAGGTTTCAAGATCGGTTTTTGTCGATAGAGAAAGGTACTGCCTTATTCAAAGCGGAAGAACAAAAATAGGCTCCGGCACCGCTGTAATGGCGGATTTTTCGCCGGAAACTGGCCGGGAATACATTCAGACACCAATTATCAGCATTCACATCCATCCGCTATTGCCCGAATCGTATCTGTTTTCATTTATGGATTACATATCATTTTTATCGGAGCCGAGATTAATAGTCATGGTCGTAAGCAACGGGAATGATGTGTTGCTGGCGCTTAAAACCACTGCCACAAGTGACATGGCGGATTTCGAGGGTGTTAAGAAACATATCACGATGACAAACAATGATATTGAAAATATCTGGAAACAGTTGGGGTTGGGTAAACGAGAACTTGCGATAAATAAAGCCATCTGCACCGAATTCGGATTGACCCTTTTTAAAGTAATCCGGTCAAGAAACAATATAGCACAGCATATGAATGTTGTGGAATCATAGGAACCTTCACCCCGCGGCGCGAGGCCGTGCCCGCTTCGAGCCGCGGGGTATTCACGAGGCAGGGCTTTGGATCGGCGTTTTTGCGGGCGGGGTCCTTGGCGGTGAGGCTCCTCCGGACCTGCTTCTGTACCATTTCGAGTAAAATGAACCTGGTTGTGAATGTCCGGCCGGGCGGCGAAACGCCGGGCCATGCGGAGGCGAGAAAGCGATGGATACGAAGGAATTCAAGTTATCGATGGAAGAAAAAGCCAGCTACCTGTATGTCCGCGCCAGCGGCGTGCGCTCGAAAGATACCGTAAAAACACTATCGATGGAGGTCTTCAAAACCGCCCAGGAAAAAAACCTGCCGAAGGTCCTTATCGACGTGCGGGAGTTGAATGGGATGTTTGGGATCACCGACATTTACTATCTTGTAACCGAAGTGTTAAGGGATTTGCGCGGAAAGGGGATCGAACAAGTCGCTATTATTGATATTCGCAGATCCGCAAAACCGGGTTGGTTTCTGGAACCCGTAGCCCAAAACCGCGGATTCAACTTTCGGGTGTTTGCCGAGGATGAATCCGCGCTGAAGTGGCTTGGCGTGTGATGGGATAACCGTTCGGCCGGGCGCCGGGGCCGCAGGCATTGGTTTCATCTTAAAAATAATCGAAATTCATCAAGCTTTACGTGCGCGGAGGCCGCCTGCTTCGATCCGGGAACGCCGTATCGGATCAATGGCGCGGAGGCCTCCCACGCCGGGCCGGCCACCCGATCTGTGAACAGGAAATAACCATGACGACTTTCCACATCCCCTCAATTCCCGGCGAACTCCATTGGCATATTCCTCCCCTGGATTGGGGTTCCAAACCGGAAGCAGGATTGTCCATTACGGCCGGATCAAAAACCGATTGGTTCATAGATCCCGGCGGATCCTATTGCAAGGACAGCGCGCCATGCGCGTTGTTCACGCCGCCGGACGCGGAATTTCTTCTCAGCGCCCGTGTTTCGGTCGGGTTCGGCGCCACGTACGATGCCGGCGTGATTCAGATCCGCGTCCAGGACGATCTGTGGGCCAAGTTGTGCTTCGAATATTCCCCGCAGAAGAAGCCGATGGTCGTCTCGGTGGTGACGCGCGGGGTCTCGGATGATTGCAATTCGGTCGAAGTCGAACGGCCGGAAATATTTCTGCGGGTGGCCCGCACGCCGCAGACTCTGGCATTTCACTATTCGCACGACGGCCGCTACTGGAATTTCGTACGCTATTTCACGCTCGACCGGATGGATGGATTACGCACCGGGTTCTCGGCCCAGTCGCCGACGGGTGAAAAATGCACCGCCGTCTTTACGGAGATAAATTACCGCCGGGGCAGACTGAAAGACAATCGCAGCGGGGAATAGGGTCCTTTTCACCATCGTTTGGTTTTGGAGAAAATTTTATGGTTGATCAAACCCGCCGCACGGCCGGGGCGCTTTCCCCCAAGGGCCGAATGCTTGATGCGTGAAGTTAACGGTTTTTACCGATTCTCCCTCATAAAACAGCCATCCGAATATCCCATAAATCAAAACCGAATACACGAAAGGCGCGACTCATACGTCGATATAGGCAGATACCATGAATACCGACAGGGCGCGTAAAGAAGGCGAATCCATTTCGCGGCTCGAGGAAGCCTATACCCGGGAAAGACCGCGGTTATTGTCCCGCTTGCGCGCGGCCGGACGCACCCTGGAGGAGGCGGAGGATCTTGTGCACGACGTCTATGCCGAGGTGATGGAGCGTCTCCCGCTCGTTCCGCAAATCCGCAACCTGCCGGCTTGGATTAATTCGCTTGTTACCCGGCGCATGATTGATACCTGGCGGCATGAGCGAGTGCGGATCGCCGCCGGAGAAACGGACGTGACAGAGGATACGCTGCGCGAGATCATAGCCGGAGTCGGCCTGGACCCCTTGGACGGTTTCATCCGGGCCAGCCTGATGGACGCGGTGAACGACGCCTTGCGAGCCCTGCCGGCGGCCCAACGCAGGGTGGTGGAAGCCCAGGTCTTCGGCGGATTGACATTCCGGGAAATCGCAGAGGCCACGGGCGAAAGCATCGACACGCTGACGGCCCGTAAACGTTATGCGGTGCGCAACTTGGCCCGGGCCTTGAAACACTGGATTGAAGTGTAAGGGAACGGAACCGGGTAAATGCCCGGACCGGAAAAATCATCAAACCGGGATGAACCCGGAGGAGGAATGCCATGTCACCTGTGAACGATGTACCGATGGATGTGGATCCGGAAGCCGGCAAGGAGGAGGGAGGCGGCTTCGAGGCCTGGTGGGAAGAGCGCAGCCTGCCCCAGAAAATCCTGACCGGGATCGGGTTCGGCATTGGAGGGCTCGCCCTGCTCGCGCTTTTCGGCTTGTTCGTCATGCTGCTGTGGAACTGGCTGATGCCCGATATCTTCGGCTTCAAGCAGCTGGATTACTGGCAGGCCTGGGGCTTGCTGATCCTCTGCACGATCCTGTTCAAGGGTTTTGGTTCCAGCAATAACAGCAGCGGCAGCGCCGAGCGGAAGCGCAAACGGCAGTTGCGCCGCTACATGCGCGAGGGACAGGGTTCCGCCGGGGAAGACTCGGCGGGTTCCTTGAAAGCTTGAGCAGGACGCCGGAAGATTAGCATCGATAGATCACCTTTCGCAGGAGAGGCCCGGACGGGTAACACTCCGTCCGGGCCGATTATTTCCAGGCAGCGCCGCGGAGCGTACCCACCCATCCACGGTGAGATTTTCAACAGCGATCGATGAGAGCAGCACGGAAATGAGTTCCACCATGATGCCGCACCGTATCGGCGAGTCATCGCCGCGCAGGACGGCCCGGAATGCCGGAGTGTGGTATCTGCGCACGGCTGTATTTGGCGCATTCAGCATGATGCGGTGGAAAAAATGTCATCGTTCCCTTTACGGGTAGCCGCAGAGGCGCTGCGGTAGCTTGAAGCCGGGCACGCCCGCGGAAAAATCGTAATTGCCTGCGAGAAAATTATCGGACCTATTATATAAAAAATGATTACTTCCAATATCCATCGGTGTCTGATGGGTGCGATTCAAGACCTCAGTCACAATCGGGCTAAGAATCCGCTCCGGGTAGGGTTTTCTCAATGCAGTCGTACCGAACTCTCCCGAAAGCATCCCGGAAAAAAGTCGCAAGCTGGATTGGAAGAAGATAAGGTCTATAATGTACTTTATCGCCGATCTCCGCTGTGCCCAACAGAATGGGCATTCCCGGTCAATCTGGTACAGGGGCGGCCGCTTGGATAAAACCATACATACCCGTCGGGATTTGGTGAAAAAAGATTTAATCGGTTCCACAACAAAAGGAGAAGAATAAATGAGTGTGGAGGAGATTGCAAACGAAAAAGAATTAAAGCAGGTATTATGGGCTTGCTATAATTACTGGGATAATGAGACGAAACCGGTTGATGAAAGATTAATATCCTACGCCGGAGTCGTCAAAGAATATAAGAACAGGTTTGATAAAGAATTCAACCAATCGGAACTAAAGAAATTGGCGGATTATGAAATCATTACCGTGGAAGAAAAATCTGGGGGCGGCAATCGAGTGAATTATAAGTTGAATAACCCGTCGGAAATAAAGGGAAAATTATTGATCTGGGGATTATTTGATTGAGGCGATCCATGCTTCGCGCCAAAATAATTTCTGCCCCCCGGCCAGACCACCGAGGGCGGGCTTTTTGGTTTTACAAATGCCCTGGGTAAATGCCTATAATTGTATCGATGCATAAGTCCTGGTAGAAAATGGATCTCCATCCACACCAAAGGGAGGCGCCATGCGTAGAATTTTATTTTACATGTCGGTGTCCGTCGACGGCTTTATCGAGGATAAAAACGGCGATTTCAGCTGGGCGGATCCCGATATCGAACTGCACCAGCATTTCAACGACCGGGAAAGCACGGTCGATACCCACCTCTACGGACGGCGGCTGTACGAACTCATGACGGCCTTCTGGCCGACGGCCGATCAGGATCCCTCGCAGCCGGCGGTCGTGCTCGAGTACGCCCGGATCTGGAGATCGAAAAAGAAATTCGTGTTTTCCCGGACGCTTAAGCAGGCCGGTTGGGGTTTTGAGATCGTCAAAGGCGATATCGCGGACACAGTCGGGAGAATGAAGACCCAACCCGGCCTGGATATGAGCGTCGGCGGGCCGGATCTGGCCGCCACCTTCATGCGGCTCGGCCTGATCGATGAGGTCGGCCTGTACATCCATCCCGTCATCGTCGGAGGCGGCAAGCCGATGTTCCCGGAGCTGCGCGACAAGGTCAACCTTAAGCTTGTCGAAACGCGGACGTTCAAATCGGGGGTTGTGCTTCTAAATTATAAGAAAGATTAGTGTGTCCAAGGGGTCACATCTGGAATCGGGCCGATCGTCATGCCTGCGCCTGCCCTCGCGGAGAATCCCACTCGCTTTTGGTTCACGAGTGGGGATGGGTGCGAAGCGAGGGTGCTTGTAGCAGGCATCCCTGCTGAGATCACGCAGGGATGTCGCCGGTTCTCTGCGAAAGGGGCGCGACAGATGAAAGAAGTAAATTGGCAGGAATTTCCCGGACTTTCCAGTGGCCTTTTTCCATATGCGCATAAGGTAATGACATGAATATGCCGGACGACACTCAGGGCAACGGAAAAAATACGGAAAAAATTAATTATTTCCCACCGCCTTGGGATCCGTATCGGGCGATCAGTTACGGGTTCCTAATCTCGTGGGTGCTGTCGGGGATTATTTTGGGATTTAATTGGCGGCGGCTGGGAAAGCCGCGCTGGTTTTTCCCGACGGTGATTATTTTTCTCCTTATTCAGGGATCGGCATTGGCAATAACGCTGCTGTGGATCGATAAATTCCGGACGGTCTCCTCGATGCCGTTCGTATTCCTATTCTATGTTCCGGCGCTGATGGTGGGCGTCATTTTCGGGGCGCCTCTGGCGCTGGCGAAAATGCAGAATGGCGCTGTCAAACGATATCGCTCCGAGGGGCGGGAGGCCATGCTGGAATATCCATACAATTTCACGGACGCCGTTTTATTCGGTGTTCTCCTATCCATCGGATTGGGAATATTTTTCCTGGTGGTGTTCACATTGCTAAATCCTCAGGGGGTTGCGAACACGGCGCAATGAATTATTAAAATCTGACCGGGATTACTTGCTCCACTCCTTCGCCGCCTGCACCAGCGCGTCGATATTCTCCGCCGGAGTCTCGCCCGATACTCCGCCTCCGAACGAAAGGATTAACCCGCCCCCGGCGGCGGCTTTTTCAAGCACCCCGCGCGCGCTGTTCAATACATCCGCCGGTTTCCCCCGCACGCCCACATCCAGCGGCGGGACGTTCCCCATCAGCGCCACCCGGTGCCCCATCTTCGCCTTTACCTCGGCCGCGTCCACCTCGTGACTGAAGTTGAACACGTCGAAGTTCGCCTGCGCAAGGCTCCCGGCCAGGTGCAGGCAGGGCGTGTCGTTGTGGTAGATGCGGATCAGCCCCTCGAATTCGTCGAAGATCCGCTTCAGATGCGGATGAATGATCGACTCGTAATGCTCCTTCGATACCATCCCGACCACGTCGTCCAGGAGCAGGATCGCTTCCGGATTTCGGACGGACTCGAGTTGGGCGTGCAGCCAGCGGATGATGGTCGTGGTGACGGTTTTTAATATTTTTGAAACTTTATCCGGGTTGAGCGCGACTTCCAGCATCAGCGGGGAAATTCCCGAAAGCCACGAAGCCACCGTCATCGGGCCGCGGGCGGCGACCATACGGACTCCCAGCCCTTCCGCCGCCAGGCGTTCGTCCATAACCTTGTACATCCGCAGCACCAGCGGCATCAAACCGTCCTCCTTCGGATTGGCCGGCCGCAGTGCGGACCAGAAATCCAGGTTGTCCGCGATCGGCTCGATCGACGGGGGTTGATCCGCGTAAAAGCGCATCCGCGCGCCGTGCGCCGAGGGCTCGGCGGCCATGCCGTATTCGACCCAGAATCCGGGAACCCAGACCACATCCGGAAACCGCGTCAGCAGCGAGCGGTTGATCTCCAGCCACTTCTCGGGGAAAAGGTAATAATCGCGCGTGTCGATCCCTGCGTACCCGGGGAGCCAGGGACTGTCGACGATCAGCGCCACCGGCACTTTATCCGGTGTTCCCAATTTCGCGGCGGTTTTAAATCGGTCCCAGGGCGTGCTCATAAATGTTCACCCTCCAGAAGTAAGTTCGGATGGCTGCGGCTGATCCCCGATGATGGAATGGGAGCATCCGTCATAATTTCTCTGCTTGCGGATCGAGGCGCTCGAATCGATTCGGCCGACATACAATGGTTCCTAATTCAGGCTGATACCCGGCAGGCTTAATTCTTCGGCGCGGTGGCAGCTGACGAAATGGTTCGGGGCGATTTCCCGCAGCAACGGCGGCTCGGTCCGGCAGAGGTCGATCACGTACGGGCAGCGCGGGTGGAACATGCATCCCGGAGGCGGATTGGCCGGGCTGGGTACCTCTCCTTTAAGTTCCACGTCGCCGATCGGAACCTGCGGGTCCGAGACCGGCACGGCCGCCATGAGCGCCGCGGTGTAGGGGTGCCGGGGATGGTTGTAGAGTTCCTCGGTCTCGGCCGTCTCCACCAGCTTGCCCACGTACATCACCGCCACGTGGTCGCAGATGTGCTTGACCACGCTCAGGTTGTGCGCCACGAAGAGATACGTCAGGTGCAGGCGCTCCTGAAGATCCAGGAGCAGGTTTAACACCTGCGCCTGGACGGATACATCGAGCGCGGAAACCGGCTCGTCGGCCACCACCAGCCGCGGGTGGAGCGCCAGGGCGCGGGCGATGCCGATCCGCTGGCGCTGGCCGCCGCTGAACGCGTGCGGGAAACGCTGCATGTATTCGGGGCGCAGGCCCACCAGCCGCAGGATCTCCGCCACCTGTTCGGTGCGCTGCCGGCGGTTGGTCACCCCGTTGACCAGCAGCGGTTCGCCGACGATGTCGAACAGCGTCATGCGCGGATTGAGCGAGCCGAACGGATCCTGGAAGATCATCTGCATCTGCGGCCGCAGCGGCCGAAGCTGGCGGCGCGAGAGCGGCGCCAGATCCACCGTCTGCCCCTCGCGTGTATGAAACAGGATCTCGCCGCCGGTGGGCCGCATTGCGCGCAAAATGCAGCGCGCGGTGGTGGTCTTCCCGCAGCCGCTCTCTCCCACCAGCCCAAGCGTCTCGCCTTCCCGTATCCATAAGCTGACGTCGTCCACGGCGCGCACGTTTCCGACGGTCCGCCTGAAAAAACCCTTCTGAATGGGGAAGAATTTTTTCAGGTGCCGCAGTTCCAGCAGCACGGAATGGATTGCCGGTTTTTCGGCCATCACGATATGCCCTTTCGGACGACTCCGCCGCAACCGGGTTGGAGAGCTTCCCCTCCGGCGCCGGAATACAGCAGGCAGCTGGCGAACTGGTTATCCCCCACCGGCACGAGCGGCGGGATCTGGCGGTCGCATTTCCCGGGCATGAAACTTTCGCAGCGCGGATGGAACGGGCAGCCTTCCGGGCGGTTGAAGGGGTGGGGGATTGATCCGCTGATGATCGGCAGTTGGACGTGCGGTTTGGATTTGACGTTTGGTATCGAGCGCAACAGCGCCCGGGTGTAGGGGTGTTTGGGCGCGTGGAAAATGTCGTTGACCGCTCCCTGTTCCATCACCCGGCCGAGGTACATAACCACCACGTAGGAAGCCATTTGGGCGATCACCCCCAGATCGTGGGTGATGAAGATGATTGCCATATTGCGCTGCTTTTGCAGCCGGCGCAGCAAATTGAGAATCTGCGCCTGGGTGGTCACGTCGATGGCGGTGGTCGGCTCGTCGGCGATCAGCAGGCGCGGATTGCACGACAGCCCCATGGCGATGATCGCGCGCTGCCGAAGGCCGCCCGAGAGCTGCCAGGAATATGCGTCGATCCGCTGTTCGGGCATCGGCACGCCAACCGCCTGCAGCAGTCCGACGGCCATCTCCCGCGCTTTCTTCTTGTTCACCGTCTGGTGCAATTGGATGGCTTCGATGATTTGCGCGCCGATCGTGTGGACCGGGCTGAAGGACGACATCGGCTCCTGCGGAATGAGGGCGATGTCCGCGCCGCGGATCCGGCGCATGGCCTCGCTTCCGGGTTTGAGTTTCGCGATATCGACGGCGCCGCCGCCGTTCCGGCCGGCCAGCCAAAGTTCGCCGCTCACGATGCGGCCCGGGGGCTCGATGATCTGCAGCACGGCTTTCATCGCCACGGATTTCGCCGCAGCCGCTTTCGCCGACGATGCCGAGCACCTGTCCGGGGCAGATCTCGAACGACACGCCGTCGACCGCTTTGACCAGCCCTTCATCCAGCGGGAAGTAGGCTTTCAGATCGCACACCGACAACAGGGGTTTCGTCTCGGAATTCATCGACGGCTTTCTAATGACCGTAGGGATCGGCGGCGTCGCGCAGGCCGTCCCCCACCAAATTGAATGCGAGCACGGCCGCGATAACCGCCAGGCCGGGCGTCAGCAGCCACGGGGCGATGGCGATCGTCTGGATGTTCTGCGCCTCCTGAAGCAGCACGCCCCAGCTGATCGCGGGCGGGCGGATACCCAGGCCGAGGAAGCTGAGCGTGGTCTCGTTGATGATCATCACCGGAATGGCCAGTGTGCTGGCGGCGATGATATGGCTCATGAACGCCGGCGCCATGTGGCGGGTGATGATCCGCAGCCGGCTGCAGCCGGCCAGTTCGGCCGCCAGGACGAAATCCTCCTCGCGCAGCGAGAGGAACCGGCCGCGCACCTCGCGCCCCAGCGTCGTCCAGCCGATGAAGGCCAGGATGATCGTGATCGCGAAGAACACCTGCTCGGGCCGCCAGTCCTGGGGCAGGGCGGCCGTCATCGCCAGCCAGATCGGAATCGTCGGCAGCGACTGCAGAAGCTCGATCAGCCGCTGGATCACCATATCGATCACGCCGCCGAAATACCCGGAAATGCCCCCCAGCAGAACCCCCAGTACCACGCTGAGGGCGACGGATACCAGCCCGACCACCATCGAGGTGCGCGTGCCGAACATCAGCCGCGACCACTCGTCGCGCCCCAGCCGATCCGTCCCCAGCAGGAACAGCGTGCTGTCCTTGTTCGAGCTGTCCGCTCCGATGAGGTGCAGGTCGGAGGGGATCAACCCGAGGATCTTGTACCCGTATCCCTTCACGAAGAACCGGACCCGATTCTGAACCGTCTCGTCGATCGTCCATTCCATCCGCAGTGTGACGGGATTGCGTTTCCCGGTGACGCCGGGAACCCATGGATCGAGTTTGCCGTCCCGGAACAGGTGGATCGTCTGGATGGGGATGAACATCAGGCGTTGGTTGGTCTCCTCCGGATGGATGACGGAGAAGAAATCCGGGAACAACACGACAATATAGAACATGATCAAAACGGCGGCGCTGATCAGGGCCAGGCGGTGCTTGCGGAAGCGCCACCAGACCAGCTGCCAGTTGGAGGCGACGGATATGCGCTCTTCCGCCTTGGAACTCGCCGGAAGGATGCGTTCCTCCGGGGAAGCTGTCGGGATCGGGTTGTCGGCCATGGATTAGGCGCCTTCCATGCGGATGCGCGGATCGAGCCATGCCAGCAGGATGTCGGAGATCAGGGTTCCGATGATGGTCAGGAAACAATAGATCAGCAGGATGCTCCCGGACAGGTACATGTCCTGTTGGGTCAGGGCGTGCAGGAGGAGCGGCCCGATGTTCGGCAGGTTCATCACCGTGGCGACGATCAGGCTGCCGGAAAAGAGCTGGGGGAGGTACCAGCCGATGGTGCTGATGAGCGGATTAAGCGCCAGGCGGACCGGGTAGCGGAAGATCAGCTTCCATTCGGGAAGGCCCTTGGCGCGGGCGGAGACGACGTACGGCTTGTGGAGCTCGTCCAACAGGTTGGCGCGCATGATGCGGGTCAGGCGCGCCGTTCCGGCGATCCCGAGAATGATCATCGGCAGCCAGATGTGTTTCATCAGGTCGACGACGCGCGCCCAACTCCAGGGCGCGTCGATATATTGCGAGGAAAAGAGGTTGGTGATGCTGACCCCGAATTTCGAGAAGGCCAGCCACATGAGGATCAGGGCGAGCATGAAGTTCGGCGTCGCGACGCCGAAGTAGTTGATGACGGTGAAGAAGTAGTCCAGGACGGAATTTTTATGCAGCGCCGAGTAGATCCCGGCCGGGATGGCGATCGCCCAGGTGAATAGAAAAGACAGGAGCGCCAGGATCACGGTTAACAGCAGCCGTTCGCCGATGAGCTGGGTGTTGGGCAGCTGGTATTCCAGGGAGAGGCCCAGATTGCCGTGCAGCAGGTTCTCCATCCAGCGCAGATACTGGATGTGGAAGGGCTGGTCCAGCCCGAATTGGGTCTTCATCGCATCGACCTGCGATGCGTCGATGGAGGATCCGGAGGATGCCACGGTCGCCAGATAGCTTGTGAGAAAGTCGCCGGGCGGCGCCTGGATCAGCCAGAAGACGATGACCGAAAACAGGATCAGCAGGATGGGCAGGAGGATCAAACGCTGTACGATGATTCGCAGCACTTCACCACCTCGTTCTGCGGTTGCGGACGGGAAGAAAGATAGCAGGGGAAAAACGGCTCCCCTGCTATCTTTCCATGCATCGCCGGATGGGTTGTTACGGCTTAAAGTACCATGTTTCCGGCCTGCCGTTGCCGGGCGTGCGCAGCGGCCAGTCGTTCCCCAGGGCGGTCGGAACGTTCATCATGTTGTTGCTGACCACCACGACGCCCTGCACCATCGGGGTGAGGCCGATCGTGCCGATCTCATAGCAGTTGTCGACCCAGAGTTTGAACAGTTCCTGGGCGACCGCCGCCTGTTCGGCGCCGCCGACGGTCCGGGCCTTGTTGATCAGCTCGACGATCTTCTTGGCGTCGGCCGAAGGTTCCAGGCCTTCCTTGCCGCCCGTGTTGTACCAGGTGTTGAAAAGCGGCCAGACGGTGATCCCGCCGGAGAGCATCGTGCGCGGGTCGAGCTTGGGGTTCCCGGTGAACGGGAAGCCGGTTGTGTCCTGGTTCCAGATCTCGGTCTGCAGGTCGTTGGAGGAGCGCATCTGGAAGTGCAGCGCGCGTTCGCGGACCTGGACGATCGCCTGGATGCCGACCTTGTTCCAGTCCGCCGCGATCAATTGGGCTACGTCCGGCCACGGGCCAAACGCCGGCACAACGGAGATTTCGATTTGGACCGGCTTATTGGTGCCGGGGTAGAGCCGGATCCCGTCGGCATTCTTCTTGTCGAGGCCGATGCCGTCGAGCAGGGCGTTGGCCTTGGCTGTATCGTATTCGGTGAACTTGTAGGCGTATTCGTCGCCCGGGTAGAACGGATGGTTGGGGGCGGGGACGGGCTGGCGCGCTTCGCCCAGGCCCATGAACGCCGATTCCTTGATCGCGCTGCGGTCGATTGCGTACGACATCGCGATGCGGAAATCCTTGGTCTGCATCAATTTGCCGAGGTCGGCGTCCTTGGTGTAGGTCTGGTTGAAGGAGACGTCCGCGTCGCCGCCGCCGAAGCCCGGCCAGGTGATAGACCTTGTACTTGCCCGCCAGTTCCTGTTCCTTGAACACGGGGTAGTTCATCAGGTTGATCTGGCGTTCCTGCTCGTCGAACTCGCCGGCGATCGCGGCCACGTTGAGCGAAGCGGCGTCGGCGAAGTAGATCAGGCGCACTTCGTCGATGTACGGCAGTTGGTTGCCTTCTGCATCGACGCCCATGTAGTAGGGATTGCGCTTCATGACCATGACTTCTTTTCCGACCGCCGTGGTCGGGATCCAGGCCGCCGTGCCGGGCCGGTCCGGATTCTCCGCCTGGTTCTTCTTCATCGCGAACAGTTCGGTCCAGGTCTTGAAGCCGGCATCCGACGACCATCTTCTCCAGCGCCGCCGGATCGGCGTACTTGGCGTGAAACTTCTTCATGTACACCGCGGGCAGGAAGATCGGATAGGAGCGGTCGCCGTTGTCCTTGTTGGCGATCTCGAGCGGCCAGGTGGTGTTGGGTCCCATGTAGGTCCAGGTTACGGTGTAGTCGTCGACCTTGGTCACCTTCACCGTCGAGCCGTCGCTGTTCTTCATCCAGGACGGTACGGACGGCATCAGATCCTTGTTCTGGAGGATGTCCTCGTACCAGAACATGATGTCGTCGGCGGTGAGCGGCGTTCCATCGGACCATTTACCGCCCTTGCGGAGGTGGAGCGTCCAGGTCGTGAAATCGGCCGAGGATTCGTCAGGAATCGGCGATTTTCGGCAGGACCTTGGTGCCGTCTGGCGAGAAGACCAGCAGCGAGTCAGCCACGATGCGGATGTAGCCGTTGTAGTCCGACGGGCCGAGGAAGCCGCGCCGCCAGGTGCCGCCGTACGTGCCGATGCTCTCGGCTTCCTCCACAAGCGGGTTCTCAGGCAGCCGCTCCACCACCGGCGGCAGTTTCCCCGATTTCACCTGGTCGTCCAGGATGGGGGCTTGTTTGTAGGTGATAACCTCGGCGGTGGGCGCCGTTGTGTTGGTCGCTTGGGGTTTGGAGGTCGCGGCGGCCGTGGGGGTGGCGGTCGGTCCACAGCCGGCGAGCAGCAGGGAAAGGGCCAGGAAGCTTCCGAGCGCCACCAAGGGTGAAATTCTTCTAGGGTTGGGCATTTTTTTCTCCTCTGGAAAATGGAAACACCGGATTTATCGCAGGACAACTCAACCCATCGCCCCGTACGCGCGTTTCCGGATTATCGGTTGTATGCTCCTCCTTTCTTTTTCTCCTGTTTTTTGGATGGGATGCGTGCGCCGGTCAGGGAGCACTGGCGCGGATGACCAGTTGCGGTTGCAGAATGACTTCCAAGCCGGATTTGCTGGATCCGCGAATTCGGTTAAGAGCATGCGCACGGCTTCCGCGCCGAGCTCGTAGCGCGGTGCGAGGCAGGTGGTGAGGGGCGGCGTGACAAGCGCCGCAAGGGGAATATCGTCGAATCCGGCAATCGCCAGGTCGTGCGGAACTTTCCGCCCCAACTCCACGCAGGCATGCAGGGCGCCCACGGCGACCAGGTCGTTGAAGCAGAACAGAGCGGTCAGTTCCGGATGGGACAGGATCAGGGCATGGGCCGCGGCCTGGCCGCCCTCGACGGTCGGCGGGCAGTGTCGTTCCCATGCGGCGTTCCCCGTAATCCCCGCCTGCGCCAAGGTCTCCCGGTATCCCCTTAACCGGTTGCGCCCGCTGTGGGAGGTGGGGGGGCCGGCCAGAAATCCGATTGCCCGGTGACCGCGTTCCAGAAGATGCCGGACGACCAGCCGGCCTCCCAGCACGTCGTTGAGCCGGACGGACCCGCTGGCGGGGGCCGTGTGTTTTTTCGGTGTTTGACGGTTGATGAGAACGACCGCCGTTTGGCGTTCCACAAGGCGGGTCAGTTGGCGCGAGTCGAGGCGGGAAAAGAGCACCATCCCGTCGACGCGCTTTTCCTCCAGAGAGGAAACGACGGACAGCTCGCGCTGCGGATCTTCTTCGGTGTTGCAGAGGTAGACGTTGTAGCCTTCGGCGTAGGCCACATGCTCGGCGCCGAGGGCGACATCGGCGAAAAATGGATTGGATACGTCGGGGATCACCAGACCGATGGTGCCGGAGTGCCGGGTGACGAGACTCCGGGCGATTCCGCTGGGGCGGTAGTTCAACCGGTCGATGATTTGCTGGACGCGGCGGCGTGTTTCGGGACTGACGTCTCCTTTCTGGTTGATCACCCGGGAGACAGTCATGATCGATACGCCCGCTTTGCGGGCAATGTCCGCGACGGTCACTTTACGCGTCATGGGGAGATATTCCGTTAGCGTTACCGTTAACGCTAACGGAATTATAGGGTATTTATAGGCAATGTCAATCTTAATTTCAGTATTCCCGCATCGGCGGCAGTGTAATCAGAATGCAAATACCCGCGGGGATTAATTTTCGGCTGGTTTTATAAAAAAATCTGCGACGGAGGTTTTTTCTACAGCAGGAATCAGCGGTTTTCCATATCGGAGTTCATAGGATTATCAAATTCCACCCAATCTTCCCATCCGAGGGATCGGAAACCCGCACCGCAAGGGACAGACATCATTGCCGGGTTTGCCGTTTCGCCGGGCGGCGGTTCCCTTTCGAAGTTCCCGCCTCGACAAACGATAAAACAGCCTGGACGATCCCGTCTACCGCAACCAGGACTTCGTCGGATTGCGGCGAATCGAATTCAAGGTGCTTCGGTTGAATCCCGAGCACCGCCACCCGGCATCCAAGTTCCGAGGAAAGATATGCGGCGAATCCGCCGAGCGGAAAATTGTGCGTGGAGGCGGATCCGTCTTCGATCTCCTCCGGCTCGATCCAGCGCACGCCGCCGGGCGCATCGCCTATATCCGCCGCGTCGAAGAATACCACCCGGTCCGGCCCGAACCGCCGCAGCGGCCCGGCCGAGGCTTCCGGCAGCGGACCCGCCTCGAAAAAAAACGGCGCGGAAGACCGCGCCGCGGGCAGCCGCGCCTGCAGGCGGCGCAGCAACAGGATCCCCGCCGCGTCGTCGCCGCGCAGTTCCTGGCCGATTCCCACGAACGCCGGCTTACGGCTGGGGTTCAGGAACTTTCGCAGCGGTTTGTTCCACGAATTTTTTGAGGTCTTCATCGCGCCCATAATAGACGGTGAACGGTTCGCGCGTCAGCGCCGCCCGTTCCCACTCCGTATTCGACATCGAAATGCACTTGAACCGGCAGTTGACCACGCACTGCGCGCAATAGGTGCAGCGGTCGACGTGAAAGCGCATGATGAACCGTTTGTTGGGCTTGTCGATCGCGATGATCTCGATCGCGTTGGCCGGGCAGTCCTTCATGCACAGCGTGCACCCGGTGCACTTTTCGGGATCGTAACGGATGCGGCCGCGCAGCCGGTCCGGGACCGCCTGGCGGACGCCGAACGGATATTGCACGGTCGCCGGCTTGCGGAAAACCGAGCGGAAGATCTCGCCCAGCATCGATCCGATTTTCATAGAATGACTCCCTTGAGGACGACGACGATCAGCAGCTGCAGGAGCGCAAGCAGCGCGCCGATCCGCCACCACAACCCGACGGTCTGATCGATCCGCAGCCGGGCAAACAGCGCCTGCAAGGCGGCCACCACGACCAGCAATCCGAGCGTCTTGAGCAGGAATTCGAGCGGATTGGCGAGGCCGCCCAGGTAGAACGCGGAAACCAGCGTCACCCCGATCACCAGTTCGACATCCTTGCCCAGCCGGAAAAGCGCCAGGCCGCGGCCGGAGTATTCGGTCAGCGCCCCGGCCACGATTTCCAATTCGGCTTCCGGCGCGTCGAACGGCGCCAGTTCCAGTTTCCCCATCAGCCCGATCACCGCGACAAAGAATCCGATGAACAGGGGCAGCGCCAGCCAGACGTGCCCAAGCACACTTTCATGCACCACGCTGATCTGCCACGAGTCGGCCAGGATCGCCGGGCACAGCATCGCCAGCAGGAACGGCGCTTCGTAGGAAAAGAGCTGGGTGAGGGTGCGGGTGGCGCCGAGGATCGAGAACCGGTCGTTGGAGTTGGCCCCGGCCAGCCCGATCGAGAGCGTCATCAGGCCGAGCAGGAAGATTGTGATGATCAGATCCCCCGGCATGGAAAACGAAGGCGCGAGCCCGGCCATCGGGATGTATAAGCCGGCCGTCAGCGCCCCGGCCATCGCGATGATCGGCAGGCTGACGAAAAAGGCCCGGATCACGCCCTGCGGGATGACCTCTTCCTTGGCCAGAAGCTTCACCAGATCGGCCAGCGGCTGCAGCAGGCGCGGCCCGACCCGGTTCTGGAACCGGGCGACCAGCTTGCGGTCGATGTATTCATACAGCAGGCCGAGCGACGATCAGCGTCAGCCCGCCCGGAAAAATCAGCATCTTCAGGAGAATTGGAATGTCCATGCTCATGGTCTGCTCTGCGATGGATCCTTTCGATGGGAGTTTCCGCTCAGGAGCCGCTTTCGCTCCCGGGTTCGCGGCGGACGACGATCATGCGGTCGTTGCAGGAAAAGCACGGATCGATCCCGGACAGGATCATCGGCACGTCGGCCAGCTGGTGCCCGACCGACCCGACCAGGACCGACATGAAGTTGCGCAGGCTCGGCGTGCGGACTTTCACCCGGGTGGGATTTTCCCCGCCGCCGCTCTTGATGAAGTAGAACAACCCGCCGCGCGGCGCTTCGATCCGGCTGACGGTTTCGCCTTCCGGGATCCGGCGCGGGAAGCGGACCGTCAGTTCGCCCTGCGGAAGGCCGTCGAGCAGGTTGCGGATCATGCGCACGGATTCGAACAGCTCCTGAATCCGCACCACGAACCGCGTGTGCAGATCGCCGACCGATCCAAGTACGATCGTCACGGGAAATTGATCGTACAACAGGTAGGGGGCATCCACCCGCAGATCGCGGGCGACACCCGAAGCGCGGGCGACCGGGCCGATCGCGCCGAGCGCCTCGGCTTCCGCGGTGGTCATCGTGCCCACGCCGCGCGTCCGGCGCAGGAAGGATTCGTCGTTGTTGACGATCTTCATGTAGTAATGCAGGCGTTCTTCCAGGTAATCCAGCCCGCGGCGGATGGAATCCATTTGCGCCGGGCCCATGTCGTATTTCACGCCGCCGAGCACGTTCGCGGAGTAGTTGACCCGGTTGCCGGAGAAGGATTCGAGGATGTCCATCACCGTTTCGCGGTCGCGCCAGGAATACATGAAGAGGGTTTCGAACCCGGCTTCGTGCGCCGCGACGCCCACCCACAGCATGTGGCTGTGGAGCCGCTCCAGCTCCAGCAGGATCTGGCGGATGGCCTGGGCCCGCGGAGGCGCGGCTATGCCGGCGAGTTTTTCCACGCCGATCGCATAGACCGTCGAATGGGCGTGCGAACAGATGCCGCAGATGCGTTCCAGGAGGTACAGCGCCTGGGTCCAGTTGCGGTTCTCCGCGCCCTTTTCGATCCCGCGGTGGACGTACCCGAACCGGACGCTGGCCGAGGTGACCGTTTCGCCGTCGACCGTGAATTCGAAATGGGCCGGCTCCTTGAGCGCCGGGTGCTGCGGGCCGATCGGAATGATGAACTTCTCTTTTGAGTGCCGGGCATGGCGGGCATCCTTCCTATTCTTCCGGTGCCGTTTTGGGCGCCGGCACGATGTAATCTTTGCGCAACGGGTAAACGCCGTCCGGCCACTCGTCCGGCAGGAACAGGCGCCGCGTATCGGGCGTCCCTTCGCACACGACGCCGAACATTTCCATCAGTTCGCGCTCGAAGAGAGTTGCCGAGGGGATCAGACCGCATACGCTCGGCACGACCGCTTTTTCCCGCGGCAGCGTCACCCGCAGGGTGATCACCGCCGCCTTGTTGCAGAAATGGTAGAGCGCCTCGAGTTTTCCGGATTCCACACCGAGATCCAGCCCGGTGATCGCCGACAGGTACCCCCAATGGGCGGCCGCGAGCGCTCCGGCGCATTCGAGCAATTGGGCGGGTTCGACCACCAGGTCGATCCGGTTCGGTTCGGGCGCGGTCTGCGAGACGAATTTTCCCTCGACCAGGCTCAGCCCTTGCGCAAGCAGGGTTTCGGTCATTTCTTCACCTCCGGCTTTTGCGGCTGCAGGCTCCCGAGCAGTTTTACCACGCCGTCGATGATCGCCTCCGGCCGCGGGGGGCAGCCGGGAATGTAGGCGTTCACCGGGATGACCTGGTCGATGCCGCCGGCCACGTTGTAGCAGCCCTGGAACACGCCGCCCGACGTGGCGCAGGAACCCACGGCGACGACGAACTTCGGTTCGGGCATCTGGTCGTACACGCGCTTGAGCCGGTCGCGGGCCTGGGTCGTGACCGGGCCGGTGCAGATCAGGACGTCGGCGTGGCGCGGGCTGCCCTGCAGTTTGATCCCGAACCGCTCGACGTCGAAGCGCGGCGTGAGGGTGGCGAGGATTTCAATGTCGCAGCCGTTGCACGAGCCGCTGTTGAAGTGGATGACCCACGGCGAATTGACCCGCGACCAGGTGGCTACCGCGTTCAGCATGCGGGTCCAGGGTTTGGGGAGACCGGCGGGAACGTTGCTCATGAACCGCTCCTATCCGAGAATGAGTGCCAGGAGGGCGAGCATCAGGCCGCCCACATAAATCACCAGGATCGGCGACGGGGTGCCCGTGCCGAGCATCAGCACGCCGAGGTGCAGCATCGCGAAGAAGATCGCCACCAGGAAGAACGGCCGGTAGCCGGGCACGGCGACCGAGATCGGCGCTTCTTCACCGCTGGAATAGAGGCTGGATTTCGCCTTGGAAGGATTGCCCGGTCCGGCGAGAATTCTTCCCGCCAGGTAGATGCAGGACCGCGACCAGGATGTAGACCAGGAATGCAATCGGAGGCTGCAGAAGAATGTTCATGGAATCATTCCATTCGTGACGCCCAGGGCCGCGAACACGTTCGCGGCGGCCGAGGAAAGCGGCGCGGCCAGAGTCGGGAGAACGCCGAGGAGGATCACGGCGATCGCGAGGATGGCCAGCGGCGCGGCCATCGAGAAGGCGATCGGATTCCCGTCGCGCACCGCGTCCGAGGGTTCCTTGCGGTACATCGCATTGACCACCGGCGCGTAGTAGGCCAGCGAGAGCACGCTGTTGAGCGCGGCGAACACCACCAGCCCGATTACCCACGGATTGAGCGTCTGGGCCGCGCCGAGGAAGATCTGCCACTTGGACATGAAGCCCGCCAGCGGCGGCAGGCCGCCCAGGGCCAGCAGCGCGATGCTGAAGCAGCAGGCCACGAGCGGGTAGCGCGTCGCCGCGCCGTTCA
The DNA here is from genome assembly GCA_963724345.1 of uncultured Chloroflexia bacterium. Classification (GTDB taxonomy): domain Bacteria; phylum Chloroflexota; class Anaerolineae; order Anaerolineales; family RBG-16-64-43; genus JAFGKK01. The sequence goes on from CAVRUI010000003.1 coordinate 991,271, forward strand.
GGTCGGCGACCGTCATATGCGAATGCTGCCCGCGCGAAATGAAGAGCGCGTAGAGCAGGGCGCCGGCGGCGAGAAACGCCAGCCCCTTCATCAGCATGTGGGTGATCAGGTGAAAGAAGGCCCCTTCCATCGAGGCCGGCTGGAGGAATGCCATCGCCGCGCCGATCCCGAGCAGCATGTATCCGATGTGGGCCAGGCTGGAAAAGGCCAGCATGCGTTTGATCTGCGTCTGGCGCAAAGCCAGCAGGTTGCCCAGCAGCATGTTGAGCGCCCCGATCCCCAAGCAGGATCGGCCCCCAGATCCCGGACAGGAACGCGAGCGGCAGCAGGACCCGCAGCAGCGCGATCAGGCCGGCTTCGATCACCACGCCCGAAAGCATCGCGCTGATCCCGCTCGGCGCCTGGGCGTGCGCGTCCGGAAGCCAGGTGTGCAGGGGGACCAGCGCGGCTTTGATCCCGAACCCGATGATGAACAGCGCGCCGGACGCGAGCAGGACCAGTTTGTTCGGATTGTTGGCGAATACGCGCGGCAGGTCCGGCAGCGAGAGGGTCCCGGTCGTGCCGAACACCAGTGCGATCCCGAGCAGGACCAGCGCGGAACCGGCCGCGCTTTGGACCAGGTATTTCACTCCGGCTTCAAGGGAGGCCTGCTCCTTGCGGTAGAAGGCGACCAGGAACAGGGTCGAGACGGTCATCGCTTCGAACCACAGCCAGAGGTTGAGAAGGTCGGTCGCGCAACCCAGTCCGATGATGGCGCCGGTCAGCGAGAGCAGCAGCGCGTAATATTTTTCCTCGCCTTCCTCGTCCTTGATGTAGGCGCCGGAGTAAAACGCCACCACGGTGGCGAGCGCGAGCGTGGCGCCCGAGATCAGCAGGCTCAAGCCGTCGACGCTCAAGGTCAGGCCCTGCAGGGTGAAGAACGGAATGGCGGCCGGCTGCCGATTGGGATTCGAGGAACAGGATGAGCCACGGGATCCACGTCAACAGAAGGATCAGGCGGGTGGTCCAGCGGGCCAGAAAGGCGGAGCGGGCCGCGCGTCCGGCCAGGTACACCAGCGGGCTGCCCGCAAGGGGAAGCGCGATCAAAAGCAGCGGATAGGAAATTGTCATGTCAGGACCCCAGCGCCATGAGGATCAGGAGGATGACCAGCCCGAGCAGGATGCCGGCGATGTTCCAATTCAACTGCCCGGTCTGGGTGTAGCTGAGAGCGTCGGCCGAGCCGCGGACGGCGGCACCAATCCTGCGGTTGATCCATTCAAATCCGAACGAATCCCGCGCCCATCCGGCGGGGATCCGCAGCAGGGAAGCCACGCCCGCCAGGCGTTCGCGCTGCCATCCGATCAGCAGGCCGAGCGCGACAACGCCCAGGGCGAGGTAGGTGGCTTTCGCGGTGAAGAGCTCGATCGCCAGTTCGCGCACTCCCAGGTATTGGATCGAATGCAGCGGCAGCGTTCCGGCGAGCAACGCGCCGAACCGGCCGGTGAACAGCCAGGTGGTGCAGGCGCCGAGCGCCAGCAGGCCGAGCGAGATTTTCATCGCAAGCCCCGCGTCGTGGGCGTGCAGATCGGAGCGCGGTTTGCCGAAGAAGACCATCGCGACCATCCGGAAGGTATAGAGCGCCGTCAACCCCGCGCCGAACACCATCAGGTAGTAGGCGATCCGCGGGCCGTCCACGAGGCCGGATTCCAGAATCAACTCCTTGCTCCAGAAGCCGTTGAGGAGCGGGATGCCTACCAGGGCCAGCGCGCCGATGATGAAGACGATCTGCGTGAAGGGCATCTTCTTTCCCAGTCCGCCCATCTCGCGCATATCGCGGGTCGCGACGGAGTGGATGACCGCTCCGGCGCCGAGAAACAGCAGCGCTTTGAAGACGGAATGACTCAGGAGGTGCACCTGGCTCGCGAAAATCCCGCCCGCGCCGATGCCGTAGACCATGTAGCCGAGCTGGCTGACGGTCGAGTAGGCCAGCACGCGTTTGAGGTCCGTGGCCACCAGCGCCATGAACGCCGCCAGCAGCGCGGTGATCACGCCGACGGCGACCACGGCTTCCTTCCAGCCCGGCACTTCGGAGAAGGCCGGATAGAACCGCGCCAGCAGGTATACGCCCGCGTTGACCATCGTCGCGGCGTGGATCAGCGCGCTGACCGGGGTGGGCGCTTCCATCGCATCCGGCAGCCAGGTCTGGAACGGGAACTGCGCGGATTTGGCGGCCGCGGCGAGAAGGAACCCGAAGGCGGCGATCGACAGCCCGAAGGCCGGGATCGCCAGCGGGGCTTTCTCGATGAAAACGCCGATCTCGTAAGTGCCCAGGACCGTGTAGGCCAGGAGCGCGCCGAGCAGCAGCCCGATCCCGCCGAGCTGGGTGATGATCAGCGCCTTGATCCCGCCGGCGACCGCTTTCGGATCGTCGTTATTAAAGGAAATGAGGACGTACGAGCACAGCGCGGTGATTTCCCAGAAGAAGAACAGGAACAGCATGTTGGTGGTGAGGACCAGCCCGGACATCGCGCCGATGAACAGCAGGATGTATGCGTAATACCGGCCGAGCTGTTTTTCACCGCGCATGTAATCCACGGAAAACAGGATTGCCAGCGATCCGATGACCGTCGCGATCGCCGCCAGGTACACGCCCAATCCGTCGGCCAGGAAGGATATGTTGCCGAAGGCGCCGCCGAGCGGGATGCTGAAGTATGGATCGGTTGCGAACCAGGCCGGGACCACGCCTTCCCAGACCGGGAGCGTGTTCAGGAGCAGGATGATCGCGAAGATCCCCGAGACGGCCGAAAACAGGACCGCGAGGAAGTGCTGGAGGCGGGGGTGATTATCCCCGGTGATCGATACCAGGAAAGCGCCCGCCCAGGGGATCAGAATGGTGAGAAGGATCAAAGCCGGAACCATGCCTTATCTCCTCAGGCTCGCAAGGTTCGCCGCGTCGAGGGAGCCGAAACGCTTGCGGACCTGCACGCCCAGCGCCAGCCCTACGGCGGCGACGACGGTATCGACGACGATCACGGTGATGGCAAGGCTCTGGCTGAGGTTGATCTTGCCGGAAGCCGCGCCGGCCGCCACCAGCGCCAGGACGGCGGCCTTGGTGAGGATCTGCATCGCGACAATTATTTTGATCAGGTTACGGGAAGCGAGAAGCCCGTAAAGACCGATGCCGGCCAGCATGCAGACACCGGCGGTTACAAGAAGGAGCGGATCGAAGGTCATGACCGGCCTCCCTTTTCCGCCGCGCGGGCGGGCAGGATTTTATCCGAAAGCAGCCCGAGGACACTCAGCACTCCGGCGAAGATCAGCGACACCTGGACGATCAAATCCAGGCCGCGCACATCCCAGAGGATGTCGGTCGAGGTTGGCTCGGTCGCCGGTGCCGCGGTCAGGAAGCCGGGGATGGCCATCCACCCCAGCAGGATTACCAGGCACAGAACCAGCGCCATGCCCAGGATCCATGGGACGAGCGGCTTGGCGTTCATAGCTTCGTCGCCGGCGATGCTGATGGCGAACACGAACAATACGGTCACCAAACCCGCCCCGATGCTCAGTTCGATCACCGCCACTTCCCTGGCGCCCAGCATATAGAAAAGTATTGCGCTGAGCGTGCTGACACCTGCCAGCCAAATGGCGGAGGAGAGCAGGCGCTTGGCGGATAAGGCCAGGACCGCGCACAGAATTATTCCTGCTACAACAAGCCCAAACAGCATCGAAAACTCCTTTCCGTACTATTTTACTCCAAATTGTTTTATTTTCGGCTGTGGACCCGGAACAGCGGAAGAGGATCGAACTCCGTGAAAGCCGCCATTATGCGGAGGCCGGGTGCCCGTTGCCGCGACATCTTTTTTTTCGAGACAAGCCGGTTCGACGCGCTCCGGTGTGATTGGTGATCACACGCGCTGCGCCGGGCCGGCAATAGTGACCGGAATGGAAAAATTCCTCGAACCAGTATTGGGCAGGGTTCGAAAAGGGGCGGGGGCAGCGAAATTATAAAGCATTCTTCCCGTTGCGGGAAGGATTCAGTTCCACTTGTCCATCCAATCGCGGAAGGTCGGGATTGATACCTTTCGCCGTACCAGAGGCAATGAACGCCAAAGAATTATTTGTGATTTTTGCGCTTTATTTGGCTGACGGGTTTGTTTCGAAAATCGAAACTCATCCGCACCGGCTCAAGGATGGAGCGGCGCATTTGATTTTTCATGCTTTTTTTACGACGGAGGGAACAACGCGGTGAGTGGAAAATGGCAATTCCAGTATAATCTGCTTCGTTGTCGCCCCGGATTGGAGGATTTGAATGCAGGGTGCGCATGAAAGCCGGACCGATGATATTTTCCGCCGGTTGCCGTCGTTCATCGATGGAAGCGGCGGATTATTCCAACGGAATCCCGGGGTAACAGATCCGGCGCCCCGTTTTCTCCTCCCTGCCGGTTTTCCTCCGCTGTGAAATTTTCCTCGTCCTCCCTCCAACAGGCCGTGCCGATGCGATCCTCCCCGCTCACGATTGGAATGCTTCCCGGTTGGCCGGTCTACGGCAGCATCTTCCTCGACCGTTTCCTTCAATACGTCATCGGCGGGGTGCGCGCGGCCGCGCTGGAAAACGGCTGCAACCTGATCGTCGCCTGCGGGGTGAGCCGCACGCCGGGAATGCGCTCGCTGCATACCGCCTGGCCGGTGCTCGCGCCGGATTGCGATTACGTCCCGCTTGGGCATTGGAACACCGACGGATTGATCGTCGCCGCCCCGCTGCGGTCGGAAGAGCGCAGCCGCTACCTTCGCAAAGTCATCGGTGAGGAATTCCCGGTTGTGTTCATCGGCTCCGGCGAAGGCAATCCTTCGGTCATCATGGACAACGAAGACGGGATCCGTCAGGCGGTGGAGCATCTGGTCCGCCACGGGCACCGCCGGATCGCCTTCATCGCCGGCGATCCGCTGGATCACGGCGACAGCACCTTCCGCCTGCAGGCGTACCGCAACGCGGTCGAGGAATTCGAGGCGGTGTCGGATCCGCGCCTGGTCGCCTATGGCTACCATTACCGCGAGGGCGGCCGCAAGGCGATGGAGCAGATCCTCACCACCGCCGTGCCCTTTACCGCGGTCGTGGCGTCCAACGACGTATCGGCCTTCGGCGCGATGGAGATGTTGAAGCAAGCCGGCCGCCGGATCCCGATGGATGTGGCGGTGATCGGGTTTGACGATCAACCGGCCGCGGCGGGTCAGGTGCCCCCGCTGACCTCGATCCATTACCCGTTGTTCGACGCGGGCGTGAAGGCGGTCCAGGCGCTGCTGGAGTTGATGGCCCATCCGGGTTCGGCGTCCGCGCACGAGATCCGGATTCCCGCCTGGCTGGCGATCCGTGAATCCTGCGGCTGCTCGCCCTCGTACCAGGTGGACCGGCAGGAGGTGCGCGCGCGCGAAGGCGCGGCGGGCGCCGTCGAACCGATCGCCCAGACCATCCTCCAAACCCTCCAGCCCAGCCTCGGCGCGGGCGTTTCGGCGGATCTTGCGGAGCGCTCCCGGGAGTTTGTCTCCAAATTCCTCCACAGCGTCCAGAACCGGGAGCCGAAGGAGTTTTACCACGTGCTGGAGGAAATTCTCAATCTGGCCGATCCAGCGGAGGATTTCAGCGACCTCTGGCAGTCGGCCGTTTCCATCCTCCGCCTGCGGACCGCGACGATGGTCTCCGTCGAACAGCAAACCTTCGCCGAGAACATGCTCCATCAGGCCCGATTGACGATCACCGATCACGCCGAACGGCTTTCGCTCCGGAAGAAGATTTCGGCCAGCGAAATCAACCATCAGATCGGCTGGATGACCACCCGTATGTTTTCAGCGGGATCGGAAAAAGAGATCCTGAAGATCTTCGCGGCGCACCTGGCGGAAATCGGAATTCCATACGCCCAGGTCGCGTTGTTCGAACCGCGCGGCGGAAATCCACTGGGCGGGATTACTTTCTACCGCAACCTCTGGCGCGCGGCCGGCGATGCCGCCGGGGATGAATTGAGCGACTTATGCGTCGATATCTCCGACTTCCCCACCGCGGATATTCTGCCGGCGGGAAGCCCGTATTCCATCGCGCTGTTGCCGATCGTCTTCCAGGATGAGCCGATGGGATTTGCGGTGTTCGACGCGGGAAACCTGGAACCGTTGGCCACGATCATCCGCCAGCTGGGAGCCGCGCTGAAAACCCAGGAACTGCACAACCAGGCGGAGGAACTCACCCTGATGGATCCCTCCACCGGGGTCCAGAACAGGCGGTTCTTCGACCTGTTCCTGGAGCGGGAATTGGAACGCAGCCGGAGGTACCACCGCGGGCTTACGCTCATCATGGTGAACCTGGACGGATGGAATCAATACGCCTCCGATCACGGACCCGTCCGGAGCCGGGGGGCAGTGGGTTCCCTGGCCCAGGCCATAACCGCCTGCGTCCGCCGCGGTTCGGACGTGGTGTGCCGGTTCACCGCCGAGACCTTCGCCATTCTGCTGCCGGAAACCAGCCGCAAGGGGGCGCAATCCATCGCGGCGGCGGTCCGTGAAAATATCGAGAAGCAGGAAGCCTTCCAGGGCGCGTTTGATATCGGCGTCGGGATCGCTCTGGCCGAAACGGAGTGCCCGTGCGTGGATGCCGAGGAGCTCGCAGCCGTTGCCAGCCGCGCACTCTATCAGGCCAAGACCGCCGGCCGCAATCAGACCGAAATCATCCTGCTCGGCCCTCCGGCCGTTTCCGACGCCGAGCCGGACACGCCGAAGAAATAGCCGCCCCCGCTCATTTTTCCCTCTTTCTGATAAGATTCAGCCGTCATTTACAGGACGGGGAAGTAGGCCCTATTATCATTACCGTCACCGCTCCGTGGAATCGACCGGGCGGTGGAAGCGGTGATTTTTTTTACCGACGGCCGGGGTTTCCAATGTTTATCCGGTATCGGATGCAGCGGATTCCTGAATTTCACTATTTTAATCCTCCGCCAAAGCTTAACCTTCGCCGTCATTCCTGAAAGGAAGGATTTGTTATGCCGCCGATTGACAGTTTTGTGGACCGCATCGTTCAGAATGTGGAGCAGGTGATCGTTGGCAAGCGCGAGAGCATCAAATTCCTGATGGTGGCGCTCTTGTGCGACGGCCACGTGTTGATCGAGGATGTTCCCGGCGTGGGCAAGACGATGCTCGCCCGGTCGATCGCCATCAGCCTCGGCGGTCAGTTCCGGCGGCTGCAATGCACGCCGGACCTCCTGCCCAACGACGTGACCGGCGTATCGATCTTCAACCAGAAAAATGCGCAGTTCGAATTCCGGCCCGGGCCGGTGTTCGTCAACATCCTTCTGGTGGACGAGATTAATCGCGCCACGCCGCGCACGCAATCCGCGCTGCTGGAGGCGATGCAGGAGCAGCAGGTGACGGTCGACGGATCGACCCATCCCTTGCCGCGCCCTTTCCTCGTTCTGGCGACTCAGAACCCGATCGAGTATGAGGGAACCTTCCCGCTCCCGGAAGCCCAGCTCGACCGGTTCCTGATCCGGCTTACGCTCGGGTACCCCTCCGCGGCGGATGAAAAAACGCTCCTGGTGAACCTGCGCCGCGAGCACCCGATCCTGCACCTCGGGCAGGTGGCCGAATGCGCGGAACTGGTGGAGCTGCAGAAACAGGTATGGGAGATTCACATCGACGATACGCTGCAGGATTACATCGTGCGCCTCACCGGCCGCACCCGCTCGCATCCGGATCTGGCGCTGGGGGCCAGCCCGCGTGCGTCGCTTTCGCTGTATAAAACCGCCCAGGCGCTGGCGGGAGTCCGCGGGCGCGATCATGTCTTGCCGGAGGACATCAAAACCATGGCGCCGGCGGTGCTTGCCCACCGGATGGTGCTCCGGCCGGAAGCCGAACTGCGCGGCCGGACCACCCAGGCGGTGATGGAAGAACTGCTGGCCGAGACGCCGCTGGACCTTGGTTCCGTCGCGCGTTAAGTTTTTCCACGAAGGCACACGAAGGAGATCTGAAGAAACACGAAGCAACTCATAAATATTTTTAAAAAACTTCGTGTTCTTCAGGTTTTTCTTCGTGTGACTTCGTGGATTCCATAAATAGGAGCAACCCGTACCGTGGGCGGTTATTTATTCGTTTTTCTCCTGTTTCTTCTCTTCCTGGCCGTCACCCTTCAGGAACCGTCGATCGTCACCATCATCTATTTCCTGATCGGCGCTTTTTTACTCGGCCGATGGTGGCGTGACCGCGCGCTGGCCGCGCTGGAATTCACCCGCACGCTCAACCCCCGGATCCTGCTGGGCGAGACGGTGAATGTGCGGCTCGAAGTGGCCAACCGCGGCTGGCTGCCGCTGCCGTGGGTGCGGATCCACGAGAGCCTTCCGGTCGAACTCGCGATCCCGAATTTTTTCCGCCGGGCGGTCGCGCTCGGGCCGCGCGGGAAAACCTCCGTCGAATACCAACTGAGGGGGAACAAACGCGGCTACTACCGGATCGGACCGCTGTATCTGCAATCCGGGGATCTGCTCGGGCTGGAGGATGTGCGCGAACGGCAGGGGGCGCCCGATCACCTGACGGTTTATCCGCGGATCATCCCGATCCAGAAATGCCCGATCCCTTCCTTCTCCCCGATCGGCGTCCTCCGCTTTCACCGGCCGTTGTTTGAGGATCCCAGCCGTGTCGTCGGGAAACGGGATTATCAAACCGGTGATTCCATGCGCCGGATCGATTGGAAGGCGTCGGCGGCCGCGGGCACCCTGCAGGTCCGGCAATACGAACCGGCGATCTCGCTCGAGGTGTCGATCTTCCTGAATCTGAGCGAACACGATTTCGAATCGCGCAGCCGGATCGATGCCGCCGAACTGGCGGTAGTCACCGCGGCGTCGCTCGCGGCGTTCGTGAACGGCAAGCGGCAGCCGGTCGGCCTGGTGACCAACGGGCTCGACCCGCTCGAACCCGACACCCCGGTCCATGTGCTTCCGGTCCGCCGCGGGACCGCCCACATGATGCTGGTGATGGAAAAACTCGCCCGGGTCCAGCTGGCGGAGGCGGATAACTTTACCGGGATGATGCGCGAACGCGCGGCGGAATTGGCCTGGGGAACCACGCTGATGGTGATCACCGGGACGCCGGACGCGCTGTTGTTCGACGAATTGCTGCGCGCCCGGCGCATGGGGCTCCAAAGCATCGTGTTCCTCACCGCACCGGTGCTGAGGTATGAAGCATTCGAAGCCCGCGCCCGCGGCCTGGGGATCCCCCTTTACGAAATCCGTTCCGAACTGGATCTGGAACGGGCCATGCTGTGAAGGCAGGAACCGCGATGGATGAACGCCGGGTAACCGTTTTTTCGATCGGGAACGCTGTTCTGGCCAGCGTGATGGTGGTCTGCTTCGTGATGACTATCTACCGCGCGATCGCGGTGTTCGAAGCGGACTGGTTTACGGGCCTCCTGGCCATGCAGCGGGAAATCATTATCGGCGCGTTCCTCGTCGCCCTGGAAGTTCAGGTCGCCCGGCGGCTGTTCGAACGAGAACAGGTGCTCAGCCGGGAGTGGTTTCAGCAGATCGTCCCCGAATGCGCGTTTTGGCTGATCGCGCTGCTGGTGTTGATCTGGTCCAAGCATGGTCCCGCCCTCACGCTGAATGACGTGCCGCTGCTCGCGGAAAAAACAACGCAGGTTCTGATGCGCCCGGAATTCCTGGAAGGCCTGGTGCTCCTGATCGCCGTGTGGGGGATCAGCCGATATCTCGCGATGGATCTGATGGCGGTCGAAAATATCCCGACCGCCGCAACCCGCGAAGCCATGCGGGGGATTATTCAGGAACAAACCAGCATCCGAAACCGGCTGTGGCTGGACGTTTTTATTCTCGGCGGGTTGATGGTTTTCCTGGCGGTTTTCAGCATTCCGATTACCCACATTATCTACGGCCTGCCGATGGCGTTCGGATCGCTGGGACTCGAGACCTTGTTATTTTTCCTGTGCGGCTTCGGCCTGTTCGTGATCGGCCGGCTGCTGATCCTGAAGGCGGAGTGGGTGATGGAACGGACGGGAGTCGATTCCAGTGTCACCCGGCACTGGCTGGTCTACGGTTTGTTGTTCGTCCTGATCCTGCTGCTGCTCTCGGTCGCGCTGCCGACGGCGTACTCCTTTCAATTGCTGGCCAGCCTGAATGTGGTGTTGATGGGCCTCAGTGCGCTGATGTCCTTTCTTTGGGTGGCGATCATCTACCCGGTCATCTGGCTGCTGGCGCACATCTTCCCGGCGATCGGGGATTCGGCGAGCGCTATTGAGGAAACGCCGGCCGAAGAGGGTTTGCCCCAGCCGCTCCCGGCGCTCCCGCTGGGAGTGACCTGGGAAATGGTCGCCCGGGAGATCCTTTTCTGGGGGATCGTGATCATCGTCGTGGTGTACATCCTGCGGCAGGTCTTCCCGATGCGTTTCGGCGTCCTTCGGCGGCTCCGGCGCAATTTCCTGATCCGCCGCATGCTGGAGTTTCTGCAGTGGCTGAGGAAACGCTGGACGGTCTGGACCAGCTCGGTCGCGTTGACGATCCGGGAATCCTGGGCGGCGCTGCGCGAGGACCTGGGCAGCCGCGGCGGCTGGGAGCGGGGCGGATTTCTAAGCCTGCGCGGATTGGATCCGCGCCAATCGATTCGTTTTTACTTCTTTGCGCTGCTCCGCCGCGGAGCGGAACGCGGCGTGATCCGCCGCCCCGCTCAATCGCCCCGTGAATATTCCGGAAGCCTGTCCGATGAGGAGGAGAGGATCCGCGGCGAACTGGAAGAACTGACTCTGGCATTCGAGGAAGCCCGATATAGCGCGCATCCGGTGACCCCGGGCAAAGCCCGGCATGTGCGGCGGGTTTGGGATACAATTCGCACGGCATTACGTTCCCCGTTAAAAAAAGACGAAACCGGCGAAGGGCGATTCGGATGACGTCTGCAGAGCGCATTACCATCGGGGTCCTGGTCGGGTTTCAGGTATACGAGGGATCGTTTGCCAATCCCTTCGTTTCTCCGATGGTCCGCGGCATTCAAACGGCCGCCCGCGACCAGGGATTGAACGTCATGATCGCCTGCGGGATCAGCCGCGGGCTTTCCGGACCGCGGCTCTACTACCCCGCCTGGCCGGAAAAATTTCAAACGGCCGACTTTGTCCCGGTCGGCCCGTGGAACACCGACGGTTTATTAATCCTCAATCCGCTGTATTTTCAGGAACAAAACCGCTATGTCCAGGAATTAAAGGAAAAGAAATTCCCCGTGCTGTTTGTCGGGACCGGCGCGGGGACTCCCTTGATCATGGTGGACAACGAAGGCGGCATCCGCCAGGTTATGGAACACCTGGTGGAGCACGGGCACCGGAACGTGGCGTTCATCGCCGGAGAGGAAAACGACCCCGGCGATTCCCAAATCCGGCTGAAGGCCTACCGCCGGTCGGTCCAGGAACTGGGGCTGGCGGACGATCCACGCCTTGTGGAATTCGGCCAGCACTGGATCGACGGCGGATACCAAGCCATGAAGCGGATGCTGAAATCCGGAGTGAAATTCACAGCCGCCGTGTGCAGCAACGACGAATCCGCAATGGGAGCGATTCGTGCCATCCGGGAAGGCGGCCTGCGGATCCCGTGGGATGTGGCGGTCACAGGGTTCGACGATCACCTCACCGCCCTGGCGCAGGTTCCACCGCTGACCAGCGTGCATTACCCCCTGTTCGAAACCGGATACCGCGCGGTCCTGCTGCTGCGCAAACAAATCGAACACGGGACGGAGGCCATCCCGGAACTGACCCAGGTTTCCACCTGGCTGGTTCCCCGCCAATCCTGCGGGTGCCTGCCCGAAGTGGTGAACGCCGCCGTCATCCACCACGGCGCTTCCTTTGACTCGGACCGCCTGGATCTGAAGCGGTTCAAGGAAGATCTCTCCCAGGCGATGATGGAGAGCCTTTTGGCGGAAACCACCCCTTCCAACATCCAGGATTCGAGGCCGCTGTGCGACCGGCTGGTGGATTCCTTCCTCCTGAGCCTGCAGGACGGGGACCTCTCCCATTTTCAAATCGCGCTGATAGAAATCCTGCAGCGGATCGAAACGGCCGACGACGACGCCCACGCCTGGCAGGCGGCGATCTCGGTGCTGCGTCTGGGGGCGCATACATTCCTCTCGGACGAGATCGGCACGCGCCGCGAGGAGCATGCCGAAGATCTCCTGCACCAGGCGCGGACGCTGATCAGCGAGAGCGCGCGCCGTCGCTATACGCGGATGCGCCTCCAGCAATCGTACTTCGAAGAAGCGATGGGGCGGATGACGGCCAAGCTGCTGTCATCTTTACAAGAGGACCAGGTGTATGAGGTTCTGCAGGAACAGCTTCCGCAGGTGGGAATTCGATCCGGATACGTGGCCTTTTTTGAACCCGTGGGGGATGATCCGTTCCGTGAAAGCCGGTTGCGGGTTTACCCGACGGAGGCGCCTCCCCTGCGTTTTACCACGCGCGAGTTTCCGCCGCCCGGCTTGTATCCCGATCGTGAACCCTTCAGCCTGGCCATTCTGCCGTTGTTCTTTCAGGATGAGTGGCTGGGGTATGTGGCGTTCGACGGGGATAACCTGGATCCGCTGGCGACGGTTGTCCGGCAGTTGGCGTCGGTTGTGAAAAGCGCCGGATTGCATCAAAAGGTTCTCGAGCTCACCCTCACCGACGAATTGACGGGAGTCCACAACCGGCGCTACTTTGAAATCATCCTGCAGAAGGAAGCCGAACGCAGCCTGCGCTACGACCGGCACCTCGCGATCATCATGGTCGATATCGACCATTTTAAAACTTACAACGATTCGTTCGGCCACCCGGCGGGCGACGAGGCATTGCGCCGCGTGGCGGAGGGAATCCTCGGATGTGCGAGGCGCGGGTTGGATGTGGTGACCCGCTACGGCGGGGAAGAATTTGCGGTCATCCTCCCCGAAACGGACGTGGATGGGGCGCGGGTTGTCGCCGAGACCATCCGTGAAAAAATCGGTTCCGACGCGCACTTCCTGCGTCCTCTCACCGTCAGCCTCGGCGTGGCGTCGCTTAAGGGGGCCCAAATCCGAACCGGGTTGCTCGTGGAACAGGCCGACCGGGCTTTGTACCAGGCCAAGGATCAGGGCCGCAACCGGGCGGTCTTCTTCGAAGAATGGATGTTGGATTCCGCGCATACCACCGGCCGGGAAGCCTGAGCGATCCGGCCTGCGACGCGGACCTTCCGGTTCCGGCTCCCTCCACCCATAATCACAAGGTCGTCGAATTGGGACAGGTGCGAAAGCATCCCGGCGGCCGGGATGCGCGGATTTGCGCATCCCCATCCGCTGAGGGAAGGACCATTTGTGTAGTTCGTCCGCAGCCCCGCATCCGATTATTGCATTTTTTTACCGGCGAACCCCCGCGACCCGCGAAGTGGGCATTCGACTAGCCGGCAATGCCCGCCACCCGGACCTTACGGTCCATTCCTTCATGGAAAATGAACGTGCCGCCTATCGGTTTGGTATACAATTATCCTTCGGGAAACGGTCCAGGAGGAGATTCGCATTCCATGGATAATCCCCGGCGGTTGACGATCGGCGTGCTGATCGGATTCCACGTATACGAAGGGTCCCATCCGGCGGCCTTTGCCTTTCCGCTCATTCGTGGAATACAGGCGGCGGCGCGCGATAAAAATTACAATCTTCTGGTCGCATGCGGGGTCGCCAAACGGACGAATGTCGTCCAGCAGACGCCTGCCTGGCCGGAATTGGGGCCGGATGCAGACTTTGTCCCGGTCGGTCCCTGGAACACCGACGGATTGATCTTCATCGGCTCCTTGGGTTCGGGATCGAAGATTCAATATGCCCGCCGGTTGATCGACGGGGGGTTCCCGGGACTGGTAATCGGAAGCGACGCCGGATCACCGGCCATCACCGTGGACAACGAAGGGGGCATGCGTCAGGTGATGGAACACCTGGTCGATCACGGCCACCGGTCGATCGCCTTTATCGCCGGCGACAAGGAAGATTTGGGCGACAGCACAGCGCGCGTAAAAGCCTACCGCAACGGAGTCGGCGAATTCGGATTGTCCGACGACCCGCGCCTGGTGGAATACGGCCACAGCTGGGACGAGGGCGGACGGGACGCCATGGGGCGGATCCTAAAGTCGGGCGTGAAATTCACCGCGGTGATGTGCAGCAACGACCTGTCTGCCCAGGGCGCGCTTCGCGCATTGCGGGAAGCGGGGATGCGCATCCCTCAGGATGTGGCGCTGACCGGCTTCGATGACATTTTGGAGGGGCAGGCGCAGGTGCCGCCGCTGGCCAGCGTTCATTACCCGTTATTTGAAACCGGGTACCGTGCCCTTTTGCTGCTGCAGAAACGAATCGAGCAAGGTCCCGCCTCCGTGCCGGAGAGAACGTCCGTATCCACCTGGCTGGTGCCCCGCCAATCCTGCGGCTGCCTGCCGGAGATCGTCGTCCAATCCGCGATCGGCGCCATCCCCTCATCCCCATCCGCAGACGTATCCCCGGCTCACTTTATGGATGAGTTATCGGAATCAATGCTGAATGCCCTGTTGGCGGAAAAATCCCAATGGCAAAGCGACGAGTTGTTCCATTTCTGCGACCAGCTGGCACACGGTTTTTCACGCAGCCTGGAGGATGGAGACAACAACCATTTCCAGAGCGTGATGAACGAAATACTGCAGTGTGTGGAAATGATGAGCGATGACAATACCCACATCTGGCAGTCGGTGGTCACCGTTTTACGCCAGGGAGCTCACGCCATGTTGAAGGACGGCCGTGACCCGGTCCGCAGCCGGCGGGCGGAGGACCTGTTGCACCAGGCCAGAACACTGCTCGGCGAAAGCGCCGATCGGCGGTATACGCGGCTGCAGGTGAGCTGGACCGGTTATGACGATAACATGAGCAACCTGACAGCGCGGCTGATATCCTCCTCGAATGAGGACCAGGTATACGATGCGCTGCGGGAGGATTTGCCGCAGGTGGGTTTGCGGACGTGCCACGTGGCTTTTTTCGAGAAGCGCGACGAGGATCCGGTGGCGGTGAGTCTCCTGCATCCGCTGGATAAGGATGCGCCGGTCCTGCGTTTCGAGACCCGACAATTTCCGCCGCCGGGATTGTATCCGGAGGGGGAGCCGTTTAGCCTGGTGCTGTTGCCGCTGTTCATCCAGAAAGAGAAGACGGGATACGTGGCATTCGACGGAGGGAATCTGGATCCGCTGGCGACGCTGGTGCGGCAGCTGTCTTCCTCATTCATGAACGTGGAATTGCACGCCAAGCTGCTGGAGTTGTCGCTGACGGACGGGTTGACTGCGTTGTACAACCGGCGGTATTTCGAGATCATTCTGCAAAAGGAAACGGAGCGGAGCCAGCGCTACAAACGTAATCTGGCGGTGATCATGATCGACATCGACCATTTCAAGAAGTACAACGACACCTTCGGGCATCCGGCGGGGGACGAGGCGTTACGGGAGTTGGCGCAAAACTTGACACAGGGGGCGCGGCACGGGTTGGACGTGGTAACCCGCTACGGGGGCGAGGAGTTCGCGATCATTCTGCCGGAAACGGACTTGGAGGGAGCGCGGGGGGTGGGGGAAGATATCCGCCGGAGGATCGCGGAGAGCCGCAAATTCCTTCAGCCGACGACGGTGAGCGTGGGGATTGCGACGGTGCATGGGGAGCCGATGGCCAACCAGACGCTGGTGGAACAGGCCGACCGGGCGTTGTATCAGGCCAAATTTCAGGGCCGGAACCGGACGGTGGTATATGCAGAGTGGATGCGGAAATCCGCCCATTCAAGCGGAGGATTAAATATATAATCTCATATGGAAGACCGCCCGCCGAATCAGCATTAAACTCCGAAAATATTCGGAAGGATGAATCCCTCAAACTGTGGAAACCTCTACACGATTGACGATCGGCGTTCTTTTCGGGTTTCACATCTATGAGGGCTCCCGCCCCGCGCCTTTTTCCTTTCCAATCATCCGCGGGATGCAGGCTGCGGCGCGTGAAAAGAACGTCAACCTGATGCTTGCTTGCGGAGTGGCGCGCCGGACAGGACTTAGCAAACAACGGCCGGCTTGGCCGGAAGTGAATGAGGAGACGGATTTTGTCCCGGTCGGCCCTTGGAACACCGATGGATTGATCTTCATCCATCCGCTGCTGACCGAATGGACGGTACGATATGCCCACCGCATGATTGAGGAAAGTTTTCCGTTGCTTTTTATCGGGGGTGATTTGGAACAACCGGTCATCCGGGTGGACAATGAGGGCGGGATCCGGCAGGCCATGGAACATCTGGTCGGGCACGGCCATCGATCGATCGCGTTCATCGGCGGGTATGAGCAAGATCTGGGTGACAGCGCCATTCGGGTGAATGCGTACCGGCGCGGTGTGAAGGAATTCGGCTTGGAAGCCGATCCGCGGTTGCTGGAATACGGCCAGCACTGGGACGTCGGCGGATATGACGCGATGCTCCGGATGCTGGAATCCGGGGTGAAATTCACAGCGGTGATTTGCAGCAACGACCATTCGGCCCAGGGAGTGATGAAAGCCCTGCGGAAAGCGGGAATTCAGATTCCCCGGGATGTGGCTGTAACGGGATTTGACGATGTGCTGGAAAACCTGGCACAGGTTCCGCCGCTGGCCAGCGTCCATTTCCCCCTGTTCGAAACGGGATATCGGTCCATTCTGCTGTTGCTCAACCGGATCGAATACGGCGCCGAAGCGGTGCCGGGATTCTCCTTCGTATCCACGCAGTTTGTACCGCGGCAGTCCTGCGGCTGCCTGCCGGAGATCGTTAAAAAATCCATCGCAAGCGACGGGACCTTCCTCCCGCACGAGGGTCAATCTCTTCCAAAATACAAAGACGGAATAGCGCGGTTGTTGTTGGACGCGCTGCTGCCGAAGAATCCAATATTGCGTACCGAAGAACTGCTTCCACAGTGCGAACGGCTGGCGTCGGGTTTTTTGGCAAGCTTGGAGGATGGGGATCTCCTGCATTTTCAAACCGCATTGGTCGAAGTCCTGCAGGTTGTGGAATTGCGCAGCAACGACGATGCCCATAGTTGGCAATCCGCCGTCACGGTATTGCGCCAGGCAGCGGACGGATTATTACCGCAAGGCTGGGAATCGCCCCGCGGCGAATTCATGGAGGATCTCCTCCACCAGGCCCGGGCCATGCTCAGCGAGAGTACCGACCGGCGGTGTTCGCGGTTGCAGGTTCGCCGGACCGATTACGACGAGAACATGGGCCTCCTGACGGCGCGGCTGATTTCCGCGTCGGACGAGGATCAGGCCTATAGCGCGCTGCGGGAGGATTTGCCCAAGGTGGGAGTGCGGACATGCCATGTGGTCTTTTTCGAAAAGCAGGCTGAGGATCCGGTGGCGGTGAGTCTCCTGCATCCGCTGGAGAAAGAAGAGCCGGTCCTGCCGTTCGAAACCCGGCAATTTCCGCCGCCGGGAATGTATCCGGATAACGAGCCCTACAGCCTGGCGTTGTTGCCGCTGTCCTTCCAAGAAGAGAAGATGGGATACGTGGTCTTCGATGGGGGAAATCTCGATCCGCTGGCGACGCTGGTCCGGCAATTTGCTTCTTCGATCAAGAACGTGCAACTGCATGCGAAGGTACGTGAACTCTCCCTGACCGATGGGTTGACCGGAGTGCACAACCGGAGGTATTTCGAGATTTTCCTGCCCAAGGAAACCGACCGCAGCCAGCTATACAAGCATGACTTGTCTGTAATCATGATCGACATCGACCAGTTTAAACGCTACAACGACACGTTCGGGCATCCGGCGGGGGATGAGGCCTTGCGGGAAATCGCGCAGTGCATCGGGCGCGGGGTGCGGCGCGGGCTGGATGTGGTGACCCGCTACGGCGGCGAGGAATTCGCCGTCATCCTTCCGGAGACCGCCACGGATGGCGCGCGGATTGTGGCGGAAAATCTCCGCACGCTGGTGGAAAAGAATTCCGGTTTCCGGGAGCCGCTGACCATCAGCCTCGGGATCAGCGCGCTGGGCGGCGAACAGATCGAGCCTCAGGCGCTTGTGGAAATGGCGGACCGTGCGTTGTACCAGGCCAAGCGCCTGGGAAGGAACCGGGCGGTCGTTTTCGATGATTGGATGGGCGAGGTGGCGCATTCTCCGGCGGGTGACGGCCGCACAGACGGGCAGGGGCGCTCGGGATAACCGTCTCTCCGTGGATGGACGCCCTTGGAATAAAAAAACATCCGCCTGCGTTTTCGCAGGCGGATGTTTTTTTATTCTCTATGGCAGATGCGTGGCTCAGGCGTTTTCCAGGTACCGTTCGATTTCCCAATCGGTGACGTGGATACGGTAATCATCCCATTCGGCCTTTTTGGCGCGCACAAACGCTTCGTAGAGGTTGGGGCCGAGCGCATTCTTGAGGACGTCGTCTTTGGCAAGCGCCTCAAGCGCCTCCGCCAGCGATCCGGGCAGGATCGGGATTCCCCGCGCGGCGACTTCCTCGGGCGTCAGGTGATAGACGTCCACGTTGTTGACGTGCGCCGGCGGCTTCAGCTTCTTTTCCACGCCGTCGAGCCCGGCCGCCAGCATCGCGGTGAAGGCGAGGTACGGGTTGCAGGAGGGATCCGGATAGCGCAGTTCAATCCGCGTGGCTTTGTCGTTCCCCGGCGTGTAGCGCGGGATGCGGATGAGCGCCGACCGGTTGACCTGCGCCCAGCAGACGAACACCGGCGCTTCGTAGCCCGGGACGATCCGTTTGTACGAGTTGACGCTCGGGGCGACGATCGCGCACAGCCCGCGCGCGTGCGCGATCAGGCCGGCCATGAAGGAGTAGGCCATCGGGCTGAGGTGGAATTCGTCCAGGGCATCGAAGAAGAGGTTGGCGCCGCCGCCGCGGTCGAAGATACTGATGTGCGTGTGCATGCCCGAGCCGTTAATTCCGAACACCGGCTTGGGCATGAAGGTGGCGGTCAGGTCGTGCATGTTGGCGATCGCCTTGGCGGTGTATTTCATCGTCACCACGTTATCGGCGGTGATCAGCGCGTCGGCGTATTTGAAATCGATCTCGTGCTGCCCCAGCGCCACTTCGTGATGGCCCATCTCCACTTCCAAGCCCATCGATTGAAGCGCCATCATGATCTGGCTCCGCACCCGCTGGGCTTCGTCGCGGGCCGAGAAGTCGAAGTAGGAGCCGCTGTCGTGCGGGACGGGGTGGATCGTCGCGCCGTCGCGGCGCAACAGGAAGAACTCCGGCTCCGGGCCGGTATTAAAGAGCCATCCCTTTTCGTTGATCTTTGCCAGCATGCGCTTTAGGGAGCCGCGCGGGTCCCCGGCGAAGGGCGTGCCGTCGGAGGAGTAGATATCGCACAGAATCCGCGCCCGCTTGCGTTCGGGTTCGCTCCAGGGCAGCACCTGGTAGGTGTCCGGGTCGAGGCGCAGCATCATGTCGGATTCCTGGATCCGCGCAAAACCCTCCACCGACGAGCCGTCGAACCAGACGCCGTGGGTCAGCGCCTCGTTCAACCGTCCGGCGGGCATATCCGTGCTCTTCACCGTTCCGGTGACGTCGGTGAATTGCAGGCAGATAAACTTTACGCCGTCCTCTTGGATTCTCTTCATCAAGTCTTGGGTCATGGGGGTCTCCGATCTTTTCCCCGGGCGGATTGCATTCCGCCGGGGAGGGGTGGCATGCCTGCGATTATCACAGCGGGAGAAAGGAGTGTCAACCCCGATTTCAGGCTGCGCTGTCACAGGATCCCCCCGCCGGAGGATGTCTTTCCTCATCCCCGTGCCACGGTCGCGATTGCCGGGAAGCCTACCCGGGATGAAAAAGCGCAACCATCGTTTCCAAACCGTCGATCAACCGCGGACCCGGCCGCAGCACCAGGTCGCTGTCGATCGGATACACTTTTCCATTTTTAACCGCGGTCAGGTTTCCCCATCCGGGACGCTCGGCCACGGATTCCGGCGTTGTGCCGAAGGCCGTATCCCCCAGCAGGATGATGTCCGGATCCTGGCGGAAGATTTCCTCGGCGGAAATCTGCGGCCATTCGGAGGCCAGCGACGCGGCGAGGTTCCGGCCGCCGGCCAGGGTGATCAGCATTTCTATGAAGGTGCCCGGTCCGGCGGTGTAGGGGCTGGCCGGATCGTCGGCGCCCAGCTCGAAAAAGACGAGCGGCTTCTCCGCCGCGCCGGTTATCCGGGAGGCGACCGCCTCGAAGCGCGTCCGCAGCGAGGATTCCAATTCTGCGGCGCCCGTTTTTCGGCCGGTCAGCTCGCCGATCGTGCGGATGTTGGCGAAGAGACCGTCCGGAAGCGAAACCGGGTTGGCAACGTAGAAAACCGTCAGCCCGAGATCCCGCATCGCCTGGACCTGCTCAGCCGAAATGATCTCGGCCGCGAGGACCAGGTCCGGTTCAAGCCCCTTGATGGATTCGACATCGAGCGTGCCGTATCCGGCCGAAATGGTCGCCAGGGGTTTGGCCGCCTCCGGGAAATTTGAGAATTGATCGGCGCCGGCCAGCAGGTCTTCCGCTCCGATCGCAAACAGGATTTCCGTATTCGAGGCTCCCAATGAAACGATCCGCGCGGCCGGGCCGGGAAGCGTAAGTTTGGTCCCCAATCCGTCGGTTAGTTGGATCGGCGGCTGAGGCGTCACGGTTGCGGTCCGGGAGGGTTGGGCTAAGGTCGGGGCGAAGGCGGGCGAAGTCTCGGCCGCCGGGGAGCATGCGGTGAGGGCGGCCGCGAAGACGGCCAGGAACAGCAGGGTGCGTTTGGTATTCTTCATGGTCACTCCAAAAGGTGGTGTCCGGAACCCGGAAATGGAAAAAACAAAACCCCTGTTCCGATGGAACAGGGGTGCGGATGGATTACGTAAATCCCGTAAACATGTCCGCACCTCCTTCCAGCGAGGCTGGTGTGAACGCAGTGCGGCGGGCGACCTGGCTTACCGCGTCTGGCGCGGTTTACAGTTGCGTGACAGCTCCGGACTTTCACCGGCTTCGCCTTTAAGCCCTCCCATCCGGGGGGGTAGGCACCGACACTGCTGATATTGAATTTGGGATGATTATAATCGAGTGTGATGAACGGTCAAGCGGACGGGAAACGGCTGACGATCCTCGGCGGCGGACTGGCCGGGAGCGAAGCGGCATGGCAGGCGGCCGAGCGGGGCGCCGACGTCGTGCTGGTGGAAATGCGCCCGGGAAAATCGACCGGCGCGCACCGCGGCGGGGACCTGGCGGAGCTGGTTTGCTCCAACTCGCTCGGCTCGGATTTGCCGGACCGGGCGAGCGGGCTGCTTGAAACGCGAACTGGAGCGGATGGGCTCGCTGCTCCTGGCGTGCGCGCGCGAGTGCTCCGTCCCGGCCGGCTCGGCGCTGGCCGTGGACCGGGAAGCCTTCGCGCGGCGGGTCACGGAAAGGATCCGGACGCACCCGCGGATCACCATGCTCCGTGAGGAAGCGGTCGCTCTCCCGGACGGCCCCGCGATTGTCGCGACCGGCCCGCTGACTTCGCCCGCATTTTCCGAGGCGCTGCGCGGATTGACCGGGATCGAGCACCTGTATTTCTTCGACGCCGTCGCGCCGATCGTCGCCGCGGAATCCGTCGACCGCGATATTGCGTTTTCCGATTCGCGCAACAACCTGGCCGGGGATTACCTGAATTGCCCGTTGACCCGGGACGAATATCAGAGGCTGGTCCGGGAATTGGCGCAGGCCGAAACGACTCCGCTGCGTGACTTCGAACGGGATATCCCGCAAGGCGTGCGCGCCGGGGCGGGGCGGTTCTTCGAGGGATGCATGCCGGTTGAGGAGCTCGCCCGGCGCGGACCGGAGACGCTCGCCTATGGGACGATGCGCCCGGTCGGGCTCCTGGATCCGCGCACGGGGGAGCGGCCGCACGCCGTCGTCCAATTGCGGCAGGAAAACGCCGCGCAGAGTCTGTATAATCTGGTCGGCTTTCAGACGAATTTGCGGGAATCCGAACAGGCGCGCGTGTTCCGTCTTATCCCCGGATTGGAACGGGCGGAATTCGTGCGCTTCGGGCAGATGCACCGCAACACGTTCCTTAACGCGCCGCGGCTTCTCCTGCCGACGTTCCAACTGCGCGGCCGAGAGGATCTGTTCTTCGCCGGCCAGTTGACCGGAGTGGAGGGGTACGTCGGCAACATAGCCACCGGGCTGCTGGCGGGTTGGAATGCGGCGCGCTATCTTGAAGGAAAAGAGCTTTTGGTGCCGCCGGTGGAAACGTTAACCGGCGCGCTGTGCCACTATGTGACCCAAACCGAGCAAGCCCATTTTCAGCCGATGAAAGCCAACCTCGGATTGCTTCCGCCGCTCGAGAAAAAGCGGATGAGCAAATGGGAACGCAGCCGGC
The DNA here is from genome assembly GCA_963724345.1 of uncultured Chloroflexia bacterium. Taxonomy (GTDB): domain Bacteria; phylum Chloroflexota; class Anaerolineae; order Anaerolineales; family RBG-16-64-43; genus JAFGKK01. The sequence continues at coordinate 1,013,616 of CAVRUI010000003.1, forward strand.
GCTTGACGGAACGCGCCATGGAGACGTTTGAAGCATGGTGGGAAGAGGCCTCCAAATCATGAGAAATATTTTTTTCCGGCCGGCCTTGGCGATCCTGGCCGGCGTATTTGGAATTCTTCTGGGAGGGTGCGCACCCGCCGCCCCGCAGCCGTTTTCCGGCACGGAGGCTTATTCCCTGGCGAAGGAGTTCCTGGAATTCGGACCGCGGGTCAGCGGCACGGAGGCGAACCGCAGGGCAGGGAATTGGATTGGGCAACAATTAAAGGAAGCCGGCTGGGATTCGTTCGAGGATGAAGGCATGTACATGGAAACGCCCGTGCGGAACATTGCCGGGCGGAAGGGCGACGGCCCGGTTGTCATACTCGGCGCGCATTACGACTCCCGCCGCTGCGCCGATCAGCCGCAGGGCGGGTGCGCCGAGCCGGTCCTGGGCGCGAACGATGGCGCATCCGGAGTCGCCGTTTTGCTCGAGCTTGCGCGCACACTCGACCTGGACTGGAACAACCGCCAGGTCTGGCTGGTCTTCTTCGACGCGGAAGACAACGGCCGCCTCGACGGGTGGGATTGGATCGCCGGCTCGCGCCAATTTGCCCTGCGGGTGAAGGCGGAGCGCACGGGCGGGACGGAATTTTCGGGGATGATCCTCTTCGATATGGTCGGGGATGCCGATCAGCGCTTTTACTACGAGGGCAATTCCGATCCGGCGTTGCGCGCCGGCCTATGGTCGACGGCGGGTGCTCTCGGTTACGGGCAGTACTTCACTCCGGAGCAGAAACTCTTCGTACTGGACGACCACATCCCCTTCCGCGACCTGGGGATACCGTCGGTCGATATCATTGATTTCGAGTATCCCTACTGGCATACAACCAGGGATACACTGGATAAAATATCGGCCGCAAGTCTTGAGCGTGCAGGCCGTACGGTTGAAGTCTGGCTGGAGGGCTCCGGAGCGCCCGGCTCCTGATCCGGGCGGAGCGGTGCGGTGCGGAACAGAATTGGGAGAATCATGAAATCCAAGTGGACGGAGCTCGTCCCGTACGCCATCGCCGGAGCAGCGGTGCTTGCGGTCATGCTGATGGTCGTGTGGTTTTTCATGCGCATTCCGATCGAAGGCACCACGCTTGCGCTGGATTGGATCAGCATCCGGGCCGGGCTGGTTAATTGGGATCTGACATATTCCATCGAAAATGGATTGCGGTATCCGCCGTGGAGCGCACTCCTGCTTCTTCCGCTTGGGCAAATTCCAATGGGAGCCGGATGGGGGGTGGTAGCATCCCTTACGTTAATGGTTCTCCCGCTCTGCCTGCCCCGGGAAACGGAATCCGGGAAGGCGCGGATACTCGCCATCCTGGCGCTAACGCTTTCCTATCCGGCCGTCCGGACGATCGTGGATGGGAATATCGAGTTTCTCATCCTGACGGGATTGGTGCTCGTGGAATACGGCCTCATCCGGAAAAAACCGATCGTGTTGGGTTTGGGGGTTCTGCTTGCCGCGACAAAGGTTCAGGAGACGTGGATCCTGATTATTTTCCTGCCGATCCTGGCGGAGAAAGAGTGGTTTCCGCGAAAATGGCTGGCGGCATTCGGGATCATGGCGGCGATCGGTCTGCCGACGATGCTCTGGAGGGGACGCGCGTGGCTCCTTTCGATCATTACTTCGCCGTACCGGGGCAGCATCATGGACAGCTCGCTTTTAACCACCGTCCAACGGCTGGGGGGGCCGCCCATGCCGGCGTATCTGTTGTGGGCGGTGGTGCTCGGGTTGACGGTATTTCTCTCTCTGCGGTACATCCGCGGTTCTTCCCGTGAAGCGTTCGGAGTATTAACCGCCGTCTCCCTTCTGCTTTCCCCGTATGCGGCCGGGAACAATGTGCTGATCGTTTATGCGATTGCCGTCATCCCGCTTTTGCTTGCCCGGCGCTGGGAGGGGGTGTTGTTGGCGGTATTATGCAACCTGCCGTACCTTCTGCTTCCCTTTCCGGATTTAAACTACCGCTTCAGCGCATCCTATTGGACTCTGGTCCTGGGTTTAACATGGGTGCTCTTGGCACTTCGGTTGAGGGGGATCCACAATAAGTCCAATCTGGCACTAGGTGCGGCCAAACCATAACAGGAAGATAGGCCGCTGGAATTCCGGGCTGCGCCGCAGCTTGCTCACTCCGGGGCTTGCTTCCACGGGCAAGGCGGAATCTTCTTTGCTTGACACATGCAAAAATACCGGGGTAGAATACCCGCCTTGCTGAGGGCCTGTAGCGCAGTTGGGAGCGCGCTTCAATCGCACTGAAGAGGCCGAGGGTTCGAATCCCTCCAGGTCCACACGTGCAGCCGCGATCGCCGATCGCGGCTGTATTCTTTAAACCGCCCGTTGTGCTCATGGGCCGGGAGATCCGGCGCCGGCGGGAAGTGGGAGCCGGAAGCCCCTGCCGCCGGCTGTTTTTCGTCTTATTGACGCCGGACATTCTCCCGGTTAGAATTGCTTTTCGCCGGGCCCATAGCGCAGTTGGGAGCGCGTCTCAATGGCATTGAGAAGGCCGAGGGTTCGAATCCCTCTGGGTCCACCAACGAAAAGAAGCCGCGATCACGATCGCGGCTTCTTTTTTTAATCCTGCCATTCTCGCCGGCTCCTCAATTCACCGGGAGCTGGAGCGGTATGGGAAAGGCCGCGATCGTCGATCGCGGCTATATTTTTTTTCGGCCGGCCAATGCTGCTGTCCTGTTGGAGTGTGGCTTTTTTCCCTCTGTCTTTTCTTTTGATTTCTTCCACACCACCGATTTGTTCCGCCCGGCGGCTTTGGCCTGGTACATCGCCTGATCGGCGACGGCGATCAGGTCCGAGTCGGATTCCCCGTGCTGCGGGAAAGCGGCGACCCCGCACGAAATGGTCGGCGTCACGCCGCCGTATTCCAGGAGCATGGTCGTTTCCAGAAAATCCTTGCGCCATTTTTCGGCGACCCTTCGGGCCGCCTCCGCTTTAACCTTGGGCAGAATCGCGAGGAATTCCTCCCCGCCGTAGCGGAAGAGGATATCACCGGCGCGGCTGTTCTTCCGGAGCAGGGCGGAGAGATTCTGCAGAACGGCGTCGCCCGCCTTGTGGCCGAAGGCGTCGTTCACCCGCTTGAAGTGATCGATATCGATCATGATGAAACTGACGGGATATTTTTCGCGCACCGCCCGCGCCAGTTCGCGCTTCAGGGTTTCATTCAGGTAGTGGCGGTTGTAGAGGCCGGTCAGCGAGTCGTGGATCGCCATCTCCCGCAGCTTGGATTGCAGGTGCTGGATCTCCTCCTCGCTCCGTTTCCGGTCGATCATTACCCAAACTATATCGGCGATGTACGAGACCAGTTCGACGTCCCGCTCGTCGTACTCCGTGGACTTGTTTCCCACCCCCAGGACGGAAACGACCTTCCCGCCGCGCAGCGTGGGGACGACGAGTTCACGGAGGAGAACGGCATGGCCCTCCGGCAGGCCGCGGCGGTTGGGCAGGGATGGGTAATCGTTGTGAATGACGGGCTTTTTTTGGCGAACGGCATCCGCCCACAACCCGGCCTGCTCGAGGGGGTAGTAAACGTCGGGAGTTTCCGCCCGGCAGAATTCTTCCACGGTGCGGGTCGACCAGGCCTGCAGCGCGACGGTCTTCTGATCCTCGCGCACGAAGTGATAAAACCCGACCGGGCTGCCGGTGATTTCCCCGATTTCGTCGAGGGCCTCCCGGATCAGCTCCTCGGTGGAGTGCGATCCCGCGTATTCCCATAAATTCAACCGCAGGCGCAGAATTTCCTCCACCTGTTTGAGCTCCGAAATATCCAGCGTGCTTCCGATGATGCGGTAAATCCGGCCGTTCTCGTCGCGGACCGGCGAAAAAGTCGCGTGCACAAACCTCCGCCCGCCGGGCAGGGTGAAATCTTCCTCCACGGAAACCGGCGTCCCTTCCTCCATGCAGCGAAGACAAAATCCCCTAATCAATCCTGCTGCGTCCGCGGAAAACCCCTCCGCGAGCAGCCGGCCTTCCACGGACGCGCGGGGAATGCCGGATATTTTTTCCTGCGCCAGGTTGCTTTCGTGGATTCGGAAATTTCCGTTTTCCAGCACGTCGATGATGAAAAGGCCCTGGGCCGAGTTTTCGAATACTTCCCGGAAGTGCGCCTCGCTCCGGCGCAGGATCTCCAACGCCTGCTTCCGTTCCGTGATGTCGCGCACGACCGAGAGGATGTGCGTCTCCCTCACCAAGTCGATCAATTCACCCGAGTACAGGCATTCCAGGATCGCGCCGGATTTCGTCCGGAAATTAAATTCGAGGTCGCGCACGCGGTGGTCCGCCACCAACGCGGCATAACACTGTTCCTCGTCCGCCGGGTTTGCCCACAGGGAAAGGGTATCCGGCGAACTGCCGAGTGCTTCCGCGCGCGAATATTCCGTCATCCGGCAGAAACTGTCGTTGACCTCCAGCAGGCGCCCGTCGCGGGCGCGGGAAATCAGGATGGCGTCCGGGCTGGCATGGAACGCCTTGGAGAATTTCTCCTCGCTTTCCCGGAGAGCGGCTTCCATTCCTTTGCGCACGGTGATGTCGCGTTCGAGCTCCCCCAGCAAACGCAGGTTCACCATCAAGGAGAGGGTGAAGGTCAGGGCGATGAACAGCATCTGGTGGGCGATCAGCGCCAGAACGTCCATATCGTTTGAATAGAGGAAGTTGTTCCCGCTCGGCAAGGCGATCGCGAAAACGATCCGGACCAATCCGGCCAGGCAAAAGAGGATGAAAATCATGCCGGTGCCCCAGGTAAAGCGCCGCATGGCTGCATCGGCCCGGCGCAGCATCAACCAGGCGCATTGGGAGCAGATGGCCAGCAGGGCGACCGAGATGTTGATGATCCGCGCCGGGAGGGAGGGATGGACGAAGAAAAAATACGAGTGGACCGCGAGGAACACCGCCACCAACAGGCCGTTCTGCGCCTGCGGACCCCGCACGCCGACAAAACGCTCCAGACCGATGAACAGGAAGATGCCGCTCGCGATCAGCAGGCCGTTTCCGAGAATGATCGGGACGGCCTCCGGCAGGATGGGACGCAGGAGGATCAGGGCGGCGCCGACGAACTGCAGGAGGAAGCTCGCCAGCCATAGGCCGGCCCCGGAAAACCGACGGCGGATGCGCATCCACAGCAGGGAGATGACCACCAGGCAGATGGCATTGATGACGCCGTAACTGATGATGACGACCCGGAAAAAAAGTTGGTCCATCCGGCACCCCGCGGCTGCGACGGAGGTTTCCGTGTAGAGACTAGTGTACGCCATCTTCGCCTGTCGCTCAACTTGTGGTTTTCGGCGGCTCCTCGCCTGCGATCCGTTCAACCGCAAGTCTTTTGCGCTTCCCTTGCCAAACACACCGAAGCAAATTATATTTGGGGCACAACCAAACAGGACTGCGCCAAACCGGAGCAGTAGGCCGTCCGCCAGAGAACGGGGTGCCGTGGTGCAAGCCCCGCCCGCGCCCGCGGAGCGCATCAGGCCGAACTCGCCGGCTCGTCCCGAGATGTTCTTCCGAGGGATCGCGCCCCGCAGGCGAAACACCAGTAACCTGCGGCGGGCAAGCCCGTTACAGCCGATGAGTGATCCCGCATCCGTTGCGGGGTAATCAGGGTGGTACCGCGAATCCCCTTCGTCCCTGGCGATGGGGATTTTTTGTTTGCCTCCCTCCCGCATTTCCTAGGAGGAGGAGGGTGAGGAGGAGGAATAATGCCGACATCGAAGAAGAACGCCAAGCCCGTGAAGAAACCCGTCAACCGGAAACCGGCCGCCGCGCCTGTCAAGCGCAGAGCCGCCGTGAAAGTCTCCGGTCGTAAGCGGAGCGTACCGGCCAAACCGGCGCCTGTAAAAATGAAGACGAAACCGACGGGCGGTATCAAGCAACCGGCTGGGCTGAAGCCTCAGGCGATCGCCGTCATCCGGACCGTCCAGGCGCTGGAAGTGGTGAAATCCGAAAAAAGGCTGATGGAGCTTCCGATCCAGGCGGAAAAGACCGCGCCCGACTCAAAGCCGGACGCCGCCGACTACCGGCCGGAAGTCATCGAGCCCAAGTGGCAGAAGGCATGGGATCAGGCCGGGCTGTATCACGCGGTCATCGACCGCACCCGTAAAAAATTCTACGCCCTCACCATGCTGGCCTATTCCAGCGGCGATCTGCACATCGGCCACTGGTACGCCATGACGCCCTCCGACGCGCGGGCGCGTTTCATGCGCATGCGCGGATGGAATGTGATGTTCCCGGTCGGGTTCGATTCCTTCGGCCTGCCGGCCGAGAATGCGGCGATCAAGCGCGGCATCCACCCGAAGAAGTGGACCTACTCCAATATCGATCACATGCGCGGGCAGTTGCGCGCGATGGGCGCGATGTGGGATTGGGAGCGCGAGGCGGTTTCCTCCGATCCGGAGTATTACCGCTGGACCCAGTGGTTCTTCGTCCAGCTCTTCAAGCACGGGCTGGCCTATAAGAAAATGTCGCCGGTGGATTGGTGCCCCAACTGCAACACGACCCTGGCGCGCGAGCAGGTGTGGGGCGACGACCGCCACTGCGAGCGCTGCGAAACCCCGGTGATCAAGAAGAACCTCGAGCAGTGGTTTTTCCGCTTGACCAAGTACGCCGAGGAGCTGCTTGGATTTTTCCGGCATCGACTGGCCCGAGCGGGTGCGCACGCTGCAGACCAACTGGATCGGCCGCAGCGAGGGCGCGCGGGTGATCTTCCACACCGAAGCAGGGCGAACCGCTGGAAGTGTTCACCACCCGGCCGGACACGCTGTGGGGCGCCACGTTCATGGTCCTGGCGCCGGAGCACCCGCTGGTGGCCACTATCACCACGCCGGAGCGCAAGGCGGAGGTCGAAGCGTATGTCGAAGCAGGCCCTGCGGCAATCCGACATTCAGCGCGAATCGACCGACAAGGAAAAGACCGGCGTCTTCACCGGCGGATTCGCGGTCAATCCGGTCAACGGCGTGCGCATCCCGATCTGGATCGCCGATTACGTACTGATCACCTACGGGACCGGCGCCATCATGGCCGTGCCGGCGCACGATCAGCGGGATTTCGATTTCGCGCTGAAATACGGGCTGCCGATCCTGCCGGTGATCGACCGCACCGACGGGCTGACCAAATCCTTCGCCCTCGCCAAGACGATGAAACCCGGGCTGGCGGACGCGCTGCGCGCGGAAGCCATCCCCTTCGAGGAGCGCGAGGGTTCGCTGTACATCACGATCCCTCCGGCGAAGATCGACCGCTATATCGGGATCGCGCGCGCCCACCTGCAGCCGGGCTGCTGGAACGAGATCGTCGGCACCCGCTGGCAGTTCCTCTTCGAAGACGGGATCCGCGACTGGGACAGCATCGATTCCGAGCAGGAGATCCTGGCGCGCTGCCAGGAGCTGGAGCCGAACGTCCGCGAAAAACGCTCGCTGATGGAAATGGTGTGGGGCGTCGAGTTCTACCGCGACGCGCTGTTCCACGACCAGAACGGGGTGATGATCCATTCGGGCGAATTCAGCGGAACCCCCGGCGCCGTGACGGTTAAAAAGTGGCGGAATGGCTGGCCGCGAAAAATGCCGGCGGCCCGACCGTTTCCTACCGGCTGCGCGACTGGTTGATCTCCCGCCAGCGCTTCTGGGGCGCGCCGATCCCGATGATCCGCTGCCCCGTTCACGGGCAGGTGCCCGTGCCGGAAGATCAGCTCCCGATCCTTCTGCCGGACGACGTGGCCTGGAAGCCGACCGGGGAGAGCCCGCTCAAACTGCACCCGACCTGGGCCCGCACGACCTGCCCGGTGTGCGGAGGCGAAGCCGAGCGCGAGACCGATACGATGGACACTTTCATGTGCTCGTCGTGGTATCACCTGCGCTACCTGAGCCCGAAGAACGACAAAGCCGCGTTCGATCCGGCCGAATACGATTACTGGATGCCGGTCGACTGCTACACCGGCGGGATCGAGCACGCCACGATGCACCTGATCTACACGCGCTTTTTCCACAAGGCTTGCCGCGATATGGGCATCACCCGCGGACCCGAGCCGATGCTGCAGCTGCGCAACCAGGGGATCATCCTCGGCGAGGATTCGGAAAAGATGTCGAAGAGCCGCGGCAACGTGATCGCCCCGGACGTGCTGGTGAAGAAATACGGCGCCGACACGGTGCGCGCCTACCTGATGTTTTTCGCCCGCTGGGATCAGGGCGCGCCGTGGAGTTCGACCGGGATCGAGGGCACCCATCGCTGGATCAACCGGGTCTGGAGTCTGGCGGCCCAGCCCCCCAGGAACACGTCCGCTCCGTCGGATGCGCAAGCCGCCCGGGCGTTGACGCGCGTCACCCACCAGACCATCCGGCGCGTGACGCGCGATTTCGAACGCTTCGAATTCAACACCATCATCTCGGCGCTGATGGAGTTCACCAACACGCTCTACAAATACCGTGAGACCCCACTCTACGCATCGCCGGAATGGGAAAAGGCGATCGACAGCCTGTTGCTGCTCGCGGCGCCGGTGGCGGTCCATATGACGGAGGAACTCTGGCATCTTCGCAAGGGGCCGGCGGCGAAATCGATCCACCTGCACGCCTGGCCGGATTTCGATCCCGCGCTTGCCGCCGAAGAGGAAGTGACCATCGTCGTGCAGGTCAACGGAAAGGTCCGCGAGCGGATGCAGCTCCCGGCGGGGACCGTCAAGGACGAAGCCTGCGCCCTGGCCCTGGCAAGCGAAGGAGTGCGGAAATGGCTGGAAGGGAAAACGCCGCGCCAGGTGATTTTTGTGCCGGATAAACTGATCAACCTTGTGATGTAGCCAATCTCTCCGCATCCTGAGGCTGTCGAAAATGAATTATTGAGACACCCAAGGATCGTCATGCCCGCATGTTCCAAGCGGGCATCCACTTTTGAAAACCCTGGATTCCCGCTGAGATCACGCGGGTATGACGACCAAACCCAAGGATCGTCATGCCCGCATGTTCCAAGCGGGCATCCACTTTTGAAGACCCTGGATTCCCGCTGAGATCACGCGGGAATGACGACCAAACCCAAGGATCGTCATGCCCGCATGTTCCAAGCGGGCATCCACTTTTGAAAACCCTGGATTCCCGCTGAGATCACGCGGGAATGACGACCAAACCCAAGGATCGTCATGCCCGCATGTTCCAAGCGGGCATCCATTCTTGAATACACTGGATTCCCGCTGTGATCACGCGGGAATAACGGCCAAACCCAAGGATCGTCATACCCGCGTGCACTTGGCGGGTAGCGACCCGGACATAATACCGTCCCGGTCTGTTTTTTCCTTTATAATCTTTGGACGATGGATACTCATCCTTCCCCGGGCAGCATGATGGATATCGAGGCGCTTCACCGGATCAGCCTGGAGCTGGTCCGGGAGACGTCGCTCGAAGCCGTTCTCGACCGGACCGCGAGTGTGGCCCGCCGCCTGACCGGCGCCCGGCATTCCGTGGTGGCGCTATTGGACGAGAAGGGGGATCTGGACCGGTTTGTTTATTCCTTTTCGGATCCGAATGATGCCGAGAAATATTCGATACCGGGATTATGGTGGAATCTCATTGAGCGTTTATGCATGAAAAGCGCCTCTGTCCTTACCACGGATATGAAGAATGATCCGCAGTTTTCCGATTTACGGGGGATCTCCTCGCAATTGAGCTGCGTTCTCGAAGTGCCGCTTTTGGCGGATGAGAAGCCGATCGGTACCATCATCCTGGCTGAAAAAATCGCTGGCGGGGAATTTAACCGGGTGGAACAACGCGGGATCGAGATCCTCGCCTCGTTTGCCTCCGTGGCGATCATCAACGCCCGCACCAGCACGCGGATCAGCGAAAACGAACGCGAGCTGGCCCAGCGGAATCAGGAACTGGCGATCTTCAACGACGTCGTCACCGCCGCCAACACCACGCTGGAACTGGAAGGGATCCTGGCCACCACGCTGGACCGGATGATGCTGCATTACCAGGCGCTCAGCGGCCAGATTTTCCTGGTGGAGGAAGAAACCGGCGACGCGCGGATGGCGATGCAGCGCGGCGATTTGAAGGCGTTTTACTGGGAAAAGGATGCTTTCACGCTCGAAGTAGGATTGGTCGGCCGGGCATCCGCGTCGAAGAAGCTCACCGTCGTGGTCGATCCGGCGGCGGAGCCCGGATTCGACGACGAGGCCTTCCGCGCCAACGGGTTGCGGATGATGATCGGGATACCGCTGAACTCCAAAGGCCGGGTGCTGGGCGTCATGATGCTCTCCTCCACGGAAGTCATGGACTTCACCGACCGGCAGAGGGCGCTTCTCGAGGCGGTCGGGTTGAGTGTCGGCACGGCCGTCGAAAACGGCCTGCTCCACCGAAAAGCCCAGCGGTTGGCAGTGATGGTGGAACGCGAGCGGATCGGCATGGACCTGCACGACGGAATCATCCAATCCATCTATGCCGTCGGGCTGAGCCTGGAAGAGGGGATGATGGAAATGGCCGCGACCAACCCGGAGGCGCGTTCCAAACTGGAGCGGGCGATCTCGGGGTTGAATGCGGTCATCCGCGACATCCGCGAATACATCACCGACCTGCGGCCCAAGCGGTTCATTTTTGATAATCTGGCGGTCGGCCTGGATATGCTCATCCGCGAGTTTTGCGTCAACACCCCGATTTCGGCCGAGGCTGAACTCTCGGAGGAAGCCGGCCGGTGGCTCGCTCCGGCCGCGGCGGATGCGCTGTTCCATATCACCCAGGAAGCGCTGGCCAATGTCGCGCGCCACGCGCGCGCCACGCGCCTGCGGGTCTCGCTCGCTCAGGTGGGGGATCGGGTGATGCTGGAAGTGTCCGATAACGGCCACGGATTCGAGCGGTCGCAGAAAGTTACGGTGGAGACGCACGGGCTGGCCAACATGGAGGAACGGGCGCGGGCGGTCAGCGGCACGATGCACATCGCGTCGGTTTTAGGGAAAGGGACGACAGTCCAGGTGGCGATCCCGCGCATCCGCCCCCAAACCGGAAATTTAGCCGGCCGTGAACCGCGCGGAATTGGGCAGCGCCCGCAGCGATAACCCCGACCATGGACGATGGACCATCGACCATCGTAAAACCGGCCATGAATAAAAGACCTTGGTAAAACCGACAATGGAAGGTCGACCGTCGCAAAGCGTTTGATTATGGTCGAGTCAATGCCTGCGTTTTACTTTTATTGGCGACGATCGATTGTCGATGATAGTCGATAATCCATTGTCCACGGTCTCTCGCCACGGTCTGATTCAGCGGCTCCCCTTCGAAATCTCCGAAACCGGGTTCCTCTTCTGCTCCGCTTCCAAACTTGATTTCAACACCGCCATGAGATCGACGGACTGCGGTTTGGGAGCTTCCTCCGCTCCGGGCAGGAACACGGGCTTTCCGGCGGTTTTCTGATTGATCAATTGCTGCATGCGTTCCCGGTATTCGTTGATGTACTTGGACGGCTCGAAACCGGATTCCAGCGCCTGGACCAGCTGGCGGGCCATCGCGATTTCCCGTTCGTCCAATTCTTCCGCGACCGCCGGGCGGTCCGCCTCGATCTCCTCCAGAGGGATGACCTCGTCGGAAAATCGCATCGTCTCGAGGCACAGCAGCCCGTCCCGGACCCGCAGCGCCGCGAGGTATTCGTTTTCCCGCATCGTTACTTTGGCAACCGCCGTCCGGCCTTCGGCCTCCATCGCCCGCAGCAGCAGTTTGTAGGCGCGCGCGCCGGTTTTTTCGGGGATCAGGTAGTATGGTTTTTCAAAATACACCGGGTCAATCGTTCCCGGCTCGACAAAATCCTTGATCACAATCGTTTTGCTCGAGGCGGGTTTGATCATTTCCAGTTCCTCCGGCTGGATGAGCAGATACTCATCCTTTGCGATTTCATATCCCCGGATCGTATCCTTCAATTCATATTCCCGTCCCGTTTCCTGGCAGTACAGTTTGTTGTGCAGGCGGCATCCGCCGTCCTTGGTCAGAAGGTGCAGGGAGAACCCCACATCCTTCACCGCGCTCACCATTTTCACCGGAATCGTGACGAGCCCAAACGATATTGCCCCGGACCAAATGCTTCTAGCCATTTGAAATCACCTCCAGTCCTCGCTCCCGGCAGCATCCTCTTGCGCTGCGGGGGCAGATTCTGCCGGATATCCGGCAGATATTTCCACGCATCACCGAAGCGCTCCCACCGCGCGACAACGTCGGCGATGGAAAATCCGTTGAACGTCAAGCCCGGGTGCACTTCCTCCCAGGTCAGCGGAACCGCAACCGGCGCGCCGGCCCGGGAGCGCGTGGAGTACGCGGCGATCGAACTTGCGCCGCGGGTATTGCGGAAATAATCGATGAACACTTTGGCGCGGCGCTGGTCTTTGGCCATCACCGCCGTCCGTTGCTGCGGATCCCCGCGCACCAGCGATTGTGCAATCCTCCGGGAAAATGTTTTTACCGTGTTCCACCCGAATTCCGGCACGATCGGCACCACGACGTGCAGCCCCTTGCCGCCCGTCGTTCGCGGGAAGGAGGCGAGGCCGGCGTCCTCGAGTATCCGCCGCAGATCCAGCGCCGCTTGGATCGTTACCGCGGGATCCAGTTCCGGGTCCGGATCCAGATCGAATACGATCCGGTCGGGTTTCAATGGATCCTCGACCCGGCAGCCCCAGGTGTGAAACTCCAGCGTGCCGGCCTGCACCAGCCCCAGGACGTCGCGGATTCCGTCCACAGTCAGCACAGAACGATCTTCCCCGCTGCCGGGGATCGCGGCAACCGGCATGGCTTCCGGAATGGAGGCATCCGCGTGTTTTTGGAAGAAGCATTCTCCATCAAATCCTTCGGGGCAGCGCACGAGCACCAGCGGCCGCCGCCGGATCCCGGCCATCAGCCCGTCGGCGATCCGCAGATAATATTCGGCCAGGTCGCGTTTGGTCAGGTTCATGCCCGGGTACATCACCCGCGAGGCGTGTGTGAAGCGGACTCCGCCGATCTCGGCCGAGTCGGCATCGCCCGGATGTTTTTTTTCATGGGGGAGAATTCGAACGAAGGGCGAGTCTCCGCGTTCGAGCGGGATTTTATTGTCGCGGCCGACGGCTTCCGCCGGTTTATCCTCCCGCATGCCAAGGTATACCGGCTCCCGCAACCGGCCGTCCTCCGTCCATTCGGCAAACCGCACTTCCACCACCATGCGCGGAGCCGTCCACTCGGCGCCGGCCGATTCCTCTGCGCGCGGCAGTTCGGCGAACGGCGGATCTTCGATCCGCGCGGCTTCCAGCCGCTCGAACAATGCGGCCCGGTCATCCTCGGAGAAACCGGTGCCGACCCTTCCGCAATAAACGAGTTCGCCGTGGTGGAAGTAACCGAGGAGCAGCGCGCCGATCTTGCGCATGGAATTATGCTCGAGCGTGAACCCGCCCGCGACGAACTCCTGCTCCTCCAGGCACTTGAGCTTCACCCAATCCTTCGTGCGCCCGCTCGCGTAGGCGCTCCCCGCGCGTTTGGAAACGATCCCTTCGAGGCCGGCGCGGCACGCCGCCCGGTACACGGCCGGGCCTTCGCCGCGGATGGCCTCGCTGAAACGCAGCTGCGGTTCGGCTTCCCGCACGGCTTCCAAGAGGGTCTCCAGCAGCCGTTTACGGTCCACCAATGGGAGATTGCGTGTACTGTAGCCGTTCAGGTGGAGCAGGTCGAAGAGGATGTATTCGAGCCCGGATTTTCCGCCGCCGTGCAGTTCCTTTTGAAGCTCGTGGAAGCGTATGCCGCCGTCGGCGCTCCGGGCGACGACCTCGCCGTCGAGGAGCGCCCGTTCGACCGGCAGGCGCGCCAACGCGGCCGCCAACGCCGGAAAATTCGCCGTCCAATCGTTGCCGCGGCGTGAGAGCATCCGTACCCGGCCTTTCGATATGATGGAAAGGATCCGGTAACCGTCGTACTTGATTTCGTGGATCCAATCCTCGCCTTCCGGTGCCCGGTCGACGAGCGACGGCAACTCCGGCTCGATCTGCGGCGGTTCCTCCTCGGGGCGGTCCCCGGGGATCATCCCATCGGGGACCGGCTGTTCCGGCGGGTCGCTGCGCGCGGCGCGGCGCCGCAGGAGCTCGTCCGTCAATTCCTGTTCGGCCACCTCCGCGAGGCCGCGGCCGGATTTGATGCTGTCGGGTGCGAGATCGATGATCTCTTTGCCGGACGAGCGCGCGGCCTGGTCGGGCTTCTTGATGAGCAGCCATTGCCGGCCGGGATCGCTATCCTTCCCCTGATGCATCCGGGTCAGCGTCCATGAGCCGGATAATTTCGAGCCGAAGAGTTGAAAGTCGATGTGCCCCTTGTGGAACCCGTAGGAAGGGTCGCCGTTTTCCGCCTGCCACGAACCCTTGTCCCATACCAGGACTGTTCCCGCGCCGTATTCGCCGCGCGGGATCACGCCTTCGAAATCGCCGTATTCGACGGGGTGATCCTCCACCTCCACGGCCAGGCGCTTGACGTCCGGATTTAAACTTGGTCCTCTGGGCACGGCCCAACTCTTTAGTACCCCGTCCCATTCGAGCCGCAGGTCGTAATGCAGGCGCGTGGCGGCGTGCTTCTGAACCACAAAAGCACGGCCTCCCGCCGCTTCCGCCCCGGCGGGTTCCGGTGATTTTTGAAAATCGCGTTTCTGGCGGTATTCACCCAACGACATACGTGCCTCGCTCGGCAGCATCCACGATGCAAAGAACGCGGATTCCGTCGAAAAAAACAGCGCGGAACGCGTTATCGGAACAGCCTTGTTTACAATTTACTTTCTTTTGCTTGAGGGGATGATTAGAGAAAATCGGCAATTATTGCCGATTTTCCAATGCTTCCATTGGAGAAAAATACCCTTCAGATAAAGTAAACCGGCGAAGAGGGATGCCTCTGAGAACACAGTGAATTTCCATCCCACAAATATGCTGTTAATCCGGATAACAATATCCGTAATGGTTTCGAGACCGCGCAGGAGGTAGATCACACGGATCAGGATTATTCCGAGGCGCAGCAGCGGGCACCTCGAGTGTTCGTCATTCCCGCGCGCTCGTGGCGGGCATACAGCGGTTTTCCTTCGTGGAGTTTGGTTGTATTTGATTATGTTGTGGATTCCCGCTTAGTACACGCGGGAATGACGAACGGTGGTCATGCCAGCGCGCTCGCGGCGGGCATACAGCGGTTTTCCTTCGTGGAGTTTGGTTGTATTTGAGTATGTTGTGGATTCCCGCTTAGTACACGCGGGAATGACGAACGGTGGTCATGCCAGCGCGCTCGCGGCGGGCATACAGCGGTTTTCCTTCGTGGAGTTTGGTCGTATTTGAGGATGTCGTGGATTCCCGCTTAGTACACGCGGGAATGACGAACGGTGGTCATGCCAGCGCGCTCGCGGCTGGCATACAGCGGTTTTCCTTCGTGGAGTTTGGTCGTATTTGAGGATGTCGTGGATTCCCGCTAAGTACACCGTCGTTTCGCAACCATTCCCACTTGAGTATCCACAATACCTTCCCGCCCGACGGAGAGGATTTCCCCTTCCGTCCTCCCGATGATGCGGCAAGCGGCCGGATTCGCCGCAAACACACGGCCGTCGGGCGTGGGATCCACTTGTACGGAAATTATTTTTAACGCAGTGGGACGTCCTTGAGGGAAGGCGGGGGAGATTTTCTGGCGGAGAGGGTGGGATTCGAACCCACGATGGCCAAAAAGGCCATAACGGTTTTCGAGACCGTCCCGTTCAACCACTCTGGCACCTCTCCGAGGTAAAAAATTATATCATGCGGCGGTTCGAAACCGCCGGTCGAGTAGGGGCTGGGTGCCTGTCCCGAGCAAAGCGAGGGAGAGCGAAGCCCGTATCGAGACCGCAAGAGAATTGAAGGGTCTCGCCCGCCCTGGCGAGCTGGGCCAGGGATACGCCCGCAGACAGCGCCGGCTACTCGACCGTCTTTCATTATTATCCGGACCCGTTCTCGCTTCTTCCGGAATCATCCAGATGCATCCAGTGCAAAACGCGGTGGGCCACCGGCGCTACCAGGACGCCGGCTATGACGAGGAACACCATTCCGGCGAACAGCGCATAAAAGGAAGCAAACCATTTCCCGGCTGCCGTTTGCAGAGTGTCCACCGGCCCCATCCCGCCGAGAATCATCGAGGCGTTGAGCAGCGCGTCGAGAAAAGGCATGCCCTCCGTAAGGGCATACCCGAGGATCCCGATTCCCAATGCGGCGGCGGTAATCAGCAACGCAATCAACCCATGCAGGACGACCCGGCGGACAAACCGACGGATGGGAAGAAGCGGTTCGGAATGGCGCTCATACAGTTTAATGGAACTCCGCTTGATCCCCGTTTTCCGGATAATACACGGGGGTATTCAAATTGTCGCCGTTCAGTTTTTCCTGGAAGGGGAGCGCGGATTTGGGCTCGCCGTGGACAAGGAAGAGCGCTTCCGATTGCGTGGCGGCGGTTTTGGCGTATTCATACAGGAAGTCTTGTCCGGCATGCGCCGAGAACCCGCCGATCGTCACCACTTCCGCCTGGCGCTCGACCTCTTCGCCGAAAATCTTCACCGTCTTGGCCTGATCCGCGAGCAGCCGGCCGAGCGTGTCCGGCGCCTGCCAGGAGACGATCAGGATCGTGTTCTTTGCGTCTTCGATGTTGTTCGCCAGGTGGTGCCGGATCCGGCCGCTTTCCGCCATGCCGGAAGCCGAGAGGATCACCATCGGCCCGGGCTTGCCGTTGAGCGCCTTGGATTCCTCGACCGAACGGGTGAAGGTCACGTATTCGTATCCGAGCGCCCGTTCCTTCCCTTCCTTCTGAAGCAGCGTGCAAGCCTCTTCGTCGAAATAGTCGGGATACTTCGCGTACAAATCCGAGATGCCCACCGCCAGCGGGCTGTCGACGACGATCGGGATCCGCGGAATCTCACCCTGTTCGATCATCCGCCCCATGCTGTAGACCAGCTCCTGAGTCCGGCCGATGGCGAAGGACGGCACGATCACCTTGCCGCCGCGGCGGATTGTCTGCTGGATCGTATTGCGCAGTTCGATCTCCGCATCGTGAAGGTCGCGGTGCAGCTTGTCGCCGTAGGTGCACTCCATGATCAGGATGTCCGCGTGCGGGGGAGGGGCCGGATCCCGGAGAATGGGCAGGCCGCGCCGGCCGATGTCGCCGGAAAACACCAGCCGCCGGCGCTTGTGGCCTTCCGAAATGTCCAGGCAAATGCCCGCGGCGCCCAGGATGTGGCCGGCATCAAAAAAGGAGGCCTGCACGCCCGGAACGACTTCGAAGGATTCGTCGTAGCCGTGCTGCGCGAGCAGCGGCAGCACCGCTTCCGCGTCGGGGGTCGTATAGAGCGGCTCCACCGGAGGCAAGCCGCGCCGGGCATTGCGCCGGTTCATGTACGCGGCGTCGGCCTCCTGGATGTGGGCCGAATCGAGGAGCACCAGTTTGAGAAGGCCGCCCGTGGCTCCGGTGACGTGGATCGGGCCGGGAAAACCGTTCTTCACCAGGCTCGGAATATTTCCGCTGTGGTCGATGTGCGCGTGCGAAAGCAGCATCGCATCGATTGTGCGCGGGTTGAAGGGCAGGTTGCGGTTGCGCGTGAAGCTTTCCGCGCGGCGGCCCTGGTACAACCCGCATTCCAGCAGGATTCGCCTGCCGCCGGTCTCGAGCACGTACTGCGAACCGGTGACGGTTTGCGCCGCCCCTTGAAAGTTAATGCGCATCCATCGCTCCTTGGGCGGCAGGGTTTTTTATCAAGCCGAGAATTTCCTCGCCGTATTTTCCAAGCCGGTACGGTCCCAGGCCGGGGATTTCCCCAAGCGCGGCGAGTGAGCGCGGATTCTCGCGCGCGATCCGGTACATCGCATCCCGGCACAGGATCACATCGGATTCGACACCCCGCGCCTCGGCCCGCTGTTTGCGCCATTTGCGGATCGCCTCCAAGCGCGCTTGCGACGCTTCGTCGAAGCGCGAGTTCCGTTCCGGAACGGGCGGCTTGCGCCGTTTCCCCTGATCCACCGCCTGCAGCAGCCCTCTCCCCCAGCGTCCGGCCACCCGCTCGGGAATTCCACCCTCCACCATTTCCCGGATCGAACCCGGCGCGGTTTGCGCCAGATGGATCATTGTTTCCCCGGAGAGGACATGGAAAGGCGGGCGGTCGATCCGCCGCGCTTCCTGTTCCCGCCATTCGTAAAGCGCCTGCAGGATCGCGCGCTGCGGCGGGGGCAGCTCGTACACGCCGCGCAGTTTCCAGAACGGATTGGGTTCCGGATCGGTCGATTCCAGGTCCGGGATGGTCTCCAACCGCCGGAATTCGTCGCGCAGTTCCGCGTCCAATCCTCCGGCCTCGATCCTCTCCCCAAAGCAATCGCGCAGCGCGGGCAGGTAATGCGTATCCAGCCGGGCGTATTCCAGCATCCGTTCCGAAAGCGGCCGCCGTCCCCAGTCGGCGCGCTGCATCGGTTTGTCGAGCGTGACGCCGAATTCGTGTTCCAGAAGCGCGTTCAATCCGCATTCCTTGCAGCCGAGGGAGCGCGAGGCCGCGTGCGTATCGAACAGCCCGCGCACTCGGAAGCCGAAATCCCGGCGCAGGCAGAGCAGGTCGTATTCCGCCGCGTGAAAAATTTTTTCGATGTTCGGGTTCTCGAAGAATTCCTTCAGAGGGGAGAGATCCTGCAGCGCGAGCGGGTCGAGGACGGTATCCCGGCCGGAGGTGGAAATTTGAATCAGGCATACCCGTTCGCGGTAGGCGTGCAGGCTGTTGGATTCCGTATCCACGCCCGCGCGCAGAACTCCGCGCAGTTCGTCCGCAAGTGTTTGCAGGCTCGCAGCCTCCTGGATGAAGCGGGGCGGATCCAATTCCGGCATGGCGGCTATTATACGCCGTGTCGCGAAGAATCCTTTCGATCGGACCGGAGGGGAAGGTTCAGGCGGGCCGGTTTCGGAGCGCGCGCACCGCGGCGGCCAGGGTCAACCCGCACAGGGCGAACCCGAAAAGCGTGAAGGGCATTTGCCAGACGAGGTTGTTCATGAAGGTGTGGACGTAGGAGTGTGCTTTGAAGATGATCAGCCAGGAAAGCGGCGCGAGCAGGGAAAACCAAACCGCCGCGATCAGGGCCAAGCCGGAGGCGCGCATTCCGGCGGCCTGTCGGATTTTCAACAGGGACGGCAGGACGGCCGACGCCGCGGCAAAGAGCAGGATCAGGTAGAGATAGCGGATCTGGAAAATAAAGTTTGCGATCCACGCGTTCGGCGCGGGGAAGTAATTGTTAAGGTCCAGATAGATGGCTTTCAAATACGTGATGACCACATCCACCGGGTTGGCGGTCAGGCTGGCCGCATAATCGGCGGGGAAGATCTGCGGATCCGCATAGGTCCTGCGCAGGAAGGAATTGACGATGTGCTCGATTCCCTTGGCGAAGCTGCCGTCGACGGAGGCAATCTGAAAGCATAGGATCACCATGCTGGCCAGGACCGCCAGAACCGAAGCCGCCGCGGCGGTCAGCAGACCGGCGAAAAAATTCCGCCAGCCGATCCGGTCTCGGGCCGAAAAGTACACGTACGGCACGACCATCATGATCAGAGTTGTGGTGATGTATTCGTATCCGTTAAAAAAACACTTGATCAGCACCGCGAGAAAAACGACTAGACCAAAGCGGACCGGGCGAAGGGCCGAAACGCCGCCCCTTCTCTTAAGGTAGTAGAGGACCATCAGCATCGGCAGGTAAAACGCCCAGATGGACCACCACAGGTTTCTTCCGAATACCGTCAGCCATTGTGAAAGCAAAGTCGCCGCCAGGGCAACCACGCCGGCCGTCCGTCCGAACTCTTGGTAGAACCACACCAGGATCAGCGCGAGGGCAACGGCGGAGAGCAGGGAGGTCAACCCGTGGAACAGGGCGAGCTTGTCCGCGTTGTTCATCGGCAGCAACGCGTTGAGCGCGCCGAAGAGCATCCCCTGGCCCCCGATCTGGGATTTGTAAGGAGAAAACGATTGATAGGGGAGTGATTGCCGGTAGGCCTGATACTGGAATTCGTAGTTGGCGTTTTCGATGTCCGGCGGAACATCCGCCGGACCGACGAGGCCCGCCAACCCGCCGGAGGAGAGCAGCCCGTCCCCCGCCGACTTCACGATTCTCCCCACGATGAAACTTTCCATTACGATCTGGTGATTGTCGAAAAAAACCTGCTCGGCGGCGCGCCAGGCATTTCCGGAAAAACCGAGGAACAAAAGAATCGCCGAGACAAGGAAAAACACGGGCGCCCCATACCGCTCGGGGCGGAGGCCGCGATGAAGATTGGCGTTTTCGGGCGTGGATGGATGTGCCATGGGTCCGGATCAGGCCGAGGGCTTCCCCAGCCGGGCGCGTTCCTGTTCGATGATTTCCGGAAGGAGCTTGCGGAACAGCGGCTTCGGTTCGGCCAGTGGCTGCCCGGCCGCGAGGCGGCTCGGCTCCCATTTCCCCGCCGCGCCTTCCGGATCGTAGGTCAGGACCGGCCGCGAGCCAAGCGAATCCGCGCGCTCCTCGACCTTCTGCGTGCCGAACATCCGGCCGCGGTGGCCGAACCCGGTGTGCAGCACTTCCGAGGAGAAGGGGATCACCGGAGCGAGAAGAGTCTTCAGCGAGTCGATCACGCGCAAAGCGGTGAAGATGGTCTTCGCCGCGGCGGCGGTATCCGACTTGATCTGGAACCAGGGCGCCTGCTGATCGAGGTAGCGGTTGGCCTCTCCGGCCAGCGCCATCGCATCGCCGAGCGCCGCGCGGATCTGCACCGCTTCGTACAGGCCGCCGACCGCGGCGAAGGCCTGGTCGGCCTTGGCCAGCAGTTCGTTGTCCTCCGCGCGCAGCTCGCCCGGATCCGGAACGCGTCCGTCCCAGTTGCGGTAGGCGAAGGTCAGCACGCGGTTGGCGAGGTTCCCCCAGGTGGCGACCAGCTCATCGTTGTTGCGGCGCAGGAAGTCCCCCCAATCCCAATCGGTGTCGCGGGATTCGGGCATGTTGACGGTCAAATAGTAGCGGACCGGGTCCGGGCCGTAGCGTTCGACCGCATCCAGGCCCCAGACGGCCCAGTTGCGCGAGCCGCTGATCTTTTTTCCTTCCAGGTTCATAAATTCGTTGGCGGGCACATCGGTGGGAAGATTGAGGGTGCCGTCCTTCCCGCTGGCATACAACTTGGATGTCCCGATCAGCTGCGCCGGCCAAATCACGGCGTGGAAGGGGATGTTGTCCTTGCCGATGAAATAGTAGGTGAGAGCTTGCGGGTCGTACCACCAATCCTTCCAGGCGTCCGGAGTGCCCCGGCTTTTGGCCCACTCGAGCGAAGCGGAGAAGTACCCGATCACCGCCTCGAACCAGACGTACAGGCGTTTTTCATCCCAGCCGGATTCCGGGAGCGGTATGCCCCAATCCAGGTCGCGGGTGATCGGCCGGCCGTGCAGGCCTGCTTCGATCATGTTGCGCGCGAAGCGGAGGACATTCGGGCGCCATTGCTCTTTTCCGATGGAGAGGAATTTTAGGATCTCCGGAGCAAGTTTGGCCAGGTCGATGAAGAAATGCTCGGTTTCGCGGACGACCGGGGTGGATCCGTCGGTGCGGCTGCGCGGATTGATCAGAAGCGTCGCATCCAGCAGGTTGCCGCACTGATCGCACTGGTCGCCGCGCGCGTTGGGGTAGTGGCAGATGTAGCACTCGCCCTCCACGTAGCGGTCCGGGAGGAAGCGCTTCTCCTTCTCGGAGAACATCACCGACTGCTTTTCGCGGTAGAGATAGCCGTTGGATTGCAGCGCGCGGAAGAAATCCTGCGACACCCGGAAATGGTTTTCCGTATGCGTGCTGGTGTACAAGTCGTAGGTCAGGCCGGTTTTCTGGAAGAGGTCTATGAACCGGTTGTGATAGCGCTGGTAGATTTTTTCCGGGGTCGTATGTTCCGCGTCGGCACGGACCGTGATCGGAGTCCCGTGGCTGTCGGTGCCGGAGACCATCAGCACGCGGTTGCCCTTCAGCCGGTGGTAGCGGGCGAAAATATCCGCCGGCAGGTACGAGCCGGTGATGTTGCCCACATGGATATCGGCGTTGGCGTACGGCCACGCGACGGCGACGAGGACGTTTTTCATCGTGAATTTCTCCGCGGGAAGCTTCGGCTTGGAATTCGCGGAGTATAACATCCGCTGCGGGAAATATGAAATTACCCGCGGCGGTGCGGGATGCCGGGAGACCTGCCCGGATTCCGTTCCGCACCGCGGGCGCTTCCTTTGCCCGGCGGTAGCCGGCAGTGATCCCGAAATGGATTCGTGAATCCCCTTGGTTCATATATAATGGATTAAATCCTTCCGGGGCGATGGTGGAATGGATTCCATTCATGATCGCGTACAGCGTCCGCAGATTGTTTATACTGCCTGTCACGCTTTTCGGTATGAGCGTGATCATTTTCCTTTTTGTTCAGTCGCTTGGCCCTGAAACGCGCGCTTCCTTCTATATTAAGCAGGTTCCCCGCAGTCCGGCCGTAGTCGAGGGAATCATCAAACGCTATGGATTTCGCGATCCCCTGCCGGTTCAATATTGGCACTGGCTGTACGGGAAAACCGATCCGGAAACCGGGCGGATCGAGGGTGGATTGCTGCGGGGCAACTTGGGCTTTTCGCGTTTCGGGGGTGGGATTCCGGTCGTCGACCTTATCCAATCGCGTTTTCCGGCTACGCTCGAATTAACGCTATTTTCGCTGGTGCCCATCCTTTTAATCGGTATTACCACTGGAATAGATGCCGCGGTCAATCACAACCGCTGGGTGGATCAGGCTGCCCGGCTGTCCAGCATCATCGGATATTCCATCCCGGGATTTGTCGTGGGGCTCATGCTTCTGATGCTCTTTTATGCGGACCGCGGCTGGTTTCCCGCCGGCCGCGTCTCCGATTGGGTTCGCCTGGAAGTAATTAACGGGACGTTCGATGTCCGGACAGGATTGTTCACGGTCAATTCACTGATCAACGGCCGCCCGGATGTCCTCTGGGATGCGTTGCGGCACCTGGTCCTTCCGGTCCTGACCCTCTCGTACGGGTCCGTGGCGGCGTTCCTGCGGATAACCCGTTCGTCGATGCTGGAGGTGCTGCATCAGGATTTCATCGTCACCGCCCGCGCCAAGGGAATGACGGAGGATGAAATCATCCGGAAGCATGCGCTGCCGAATGCGCTGCTTCCGGTCGTCACCTATTCGGGGTTGGTGGCGGCCTCGGTTCTGAGCGGAGTCGTCATCACCGAAACGATCTTTGATTTTCCCGGAATGGGATACACCGCCATGCAGGCCGCGCTTCGGTTCGACGTAGCCACCATCCTTGGTTTCACCATGCTGACCGGGATTATTCTGATCTCCGTCAACCTTGCGGTGGATATGCTGTACGGGATTATGGATCCGAGAATTCGCATGCGCTAAAGGTTCCGGCAACGCAAGATCATATTGTTTTTTTGGTTACTTGCTCAGATGGTAATTGTTCGTCACCCCGGCGTGCACTAAGCCGGGGTCCAGCGGTTTTCCATGTTGCCTGGATGCCGGCTAAGTTCACGCCGGCATGACGATCACAAGCTGAGAAGTTACCTTTTTATTCTCTTCTCCGCCTTGGCCCGGTTCTCCGCCACCCGGAACTTCACGATTTTTGTAATCAACCCGTATGGGATCGGCTTATCCAGCGGGAACTGGATGGAACCCTTCGCGAATACGTAGGGCGCCAGTTCCTTCCGGAAAGTTGCCGTGCCGCTGGGGGTCGGGTAGAAGCCGATGTGTTTTTTAAATGCGCCGAAGTGCACCAGGTTCCCGTCCAGGGTGAAGGTTGCGAGCCGGTACTTGATGGTTTCCCCGGCGTCGGGCGCCGCTTTGCGGATCGTCGCCCGAACCTTTTTTAGAATCGCCTGGACGTCCTTGGGCGCCGCCGCGATATATTCATCGATCGTCGCCGGAACGTTCGAAGAGGATTTCATATCAACCCTCCGGGTAAAAATCATTGACAGGATTTACAGGGTGTAATAAAAGTCGGTCGAGTAGCCCGCGTTCTTTGCGGGCGTATCGAGACCATTCGATTTTTCCATGGGTCTCGATACGCAAAGATCGCTACTCGACCGCCTTCGATTCCTTTTTCAACACCTTATGAAATCCTGTCGTTTGCATTTTGCGATTATTGCGCGTACTCCTGAAGCTGCCGGGCCCTCCGCGGATGCCGCAAGCGCCGCAATGCCCGCCCTTCGATCTGCCGGATGCGCTCACGCGTCAGCCCGAACTTCTGCCCCACTTCCTCGAGCGTGTACGGCCGCTCGCCGCACAACCCGAAGCGCATCCGCAGAACCCGCGCCTCGCGCGGGCTGAGGGTCCCCAGGACTTCTTCGACCTTCTCGCGCAGGAGCTGCTCGCTGGCGCTTTCGGTCGGCGAGGGGGTGAGGGTGTCCGCCACAATGGTGATCATCTCCTCGTCCTCGTCGCCGATCGGATTCTCAAGGGAAACCGGCCGCCACGAAACCTGCAGCATCCAATCCACCTTCCGTTCGTCCAGCCCCATGATTTCCCCGATCTCCTCCGATGTGGCTTTGCGCCCGGTTCGCTGTTCGATGTCGTGCGCCGTGCGGTACATCCGCTGGATGCGGTCGGTCATATGAACCGGGACGCGGATCGTCCGGCTCTGGTCGGCGATGGCGCGCGAGATGGTCTGCCGGATCCACCAGGTGGCGTACGTGGAAAACCGGAAGCCGCGGTGGTAATCGAACTTCTCCACCGCCTTCATCAACCCAAGGTTTCCCTCCTGGATCAGGTCCAGGAAGTGCACGCCGCGCCCCATATAGCGCTTGGCGACGCTTACCACCAGGCGGGTATTGGCCTTGATCAAATGCTCGCGCGCGGCCAGACCGTCGAGGATCAGGCTTTCCAACTGGGTGCGTTTTTGGGTGGTCAGGGAGGAGGTTTCGCGGGTCTTGCGCATCGCGCGCAACCGCAGGGTGGCTTCCCGGCCCGCCTCAATCCGGCGCGCCAGGGAGACTTCCTCCTGGATGGTCAGGAGGGGGACCCGCGACATTTCCTTTAAATACAACCCTACCGTATCTTCGATGGAAATCCGCGCCAGGTCGCTTTCCTTGCTGGCGGCGGCGCGTCGCGGTGCCGGCCGGGCGGGTCCGCGGGGAGCGGTCTCGCAAACTTCGATGCCGGCGCCGTGCAAAAAGGTCAGCACGCGGTGGTATTCACCCGCGCGTTTGGCGGCGCTTGGAAACGCCTCAAGGATGTCGTCGGTGGTGATGTACCCTTGGAACTCCGCTTGCTCCAGCAGATCTGCAACTTGTTCTCGGTTTCGCCATTCACGCTCCATGCGGTTCTCTCCATGAAAGGAAGTCGTGCATGGGGGCAGGACGGCTTTCGTTTCTCCGGCTGGCTGGAATGATGGGAACGATGCCTTCACGCCCGAGTACGAGTTCAGTCTTATGGGCTGCGCCGGGAGAGGGAACCTCGCCGGCCGAAACGGCCCGGGTGCCAAAACCCGCTTGGGATTTGGCACGGTTTGCGCTTCTGCCTATTTCTTTGTGGAAGTCTTTTTCTTCCCGCCGGCGGCCTGCTTCTTTGCGGCGGTGGTTTTTTTCCCTCCCGTGGTCGGTTTGCGCGGCGCTTTGGCCGCGGTCTTTTTCTCCGGTGGTTTCTTTTTCTCCGGCGGTTTTTTCCCGGAATCCCTCGACGGGGCCGGAGCCGCCAGTTTTTTCACAACCGCTGCGATCGATGGTTCTTCTATTTTCGATTCCGTCTTTAGGAGGATCCGTCCGGGGTACACGGGAGCCGGTTCTTCTTTATGGTGATGCTCCGGTTCCTCGTTGAGATCCGCGCCGCATACCGTGCACAATCCTCTGCAATCCGTCCGGCACAACGGGCGGGTAGGCTGGTTGAGCAGAACGTATTCGCGCAGAAGCGGCTCCAGATTGAGATGCGCGTCTTCTGCGACGGCCAGGAGCGGGTCGGTGGCGTTTTGCGGCGGATAAACGAACAGGTCTTCGAGATGGATGGAGACCGGAGCGGCGAACGGCTTCAGGCAGCGGGCGCATTCGGCGGGAAGCTTGGCGGCAAAATCACCCTTGCTGACGATACCTTGCGGAGTCCGCGTGAGCAGAAGCCGGCCGGAAAAGTCTTCCACCTGAAGATCCCCGCCTAAATTAATTTTGTCTTCGCGGAAGTCGAACTGCCGGCTGTATCCTGCCGTTTGGCTGAGGAGGAAACCAACGTTCAGTCGAAGTGGGCGGTATGGAGTATGCACTTGGGAAAAACCGCATCAAATCAAGGCTTTTTGCATTTTAGCATATAAGGATATGCGAAGTCAAATTTGGAGGCAATATTCGGATAATTTGTGTCATAATCACCACTTGAGTACAATACAGGAAGGCAGGAGGAGGTTACGGCATGGAAGATTTTCCTCAAGATGTTTATTCGGAAGAGACGCCGCCGAGAGAATCCGTGCCGATCCAAGTTCGCCTGCAACGTCTCACGGGATCGCTTGCTCCACAACAACGGCTGATCCTTTCGATCTTCCTTTTCATGGACGTGTGCATCCTCTGTTTCGCGGTCCTGTTCCTTTTTAACAAAATCTCACTTCCGTTCTGACTCAACGCACTGCCCCCGGACGGTTATCGGAAGGTATTCCCCGTGGATATCAGACCCTCTCCCATTGCCGGAACCTGGTACTCCGGAAATCCCGGCGATTTGGCAAAACAACTGGATGGTTTCATTCATAGTGCGAACGTCGCGGAACCTTCCGGCGAGCTGGTGGGCGTGATCGTCCCGCATGCGGGGCACCGCTATTCGGGCGCGGTCGCCGCTCATGCATTCCGGTTGATGCGCGGATTGGCTCCGGAGGTCGTCGCGGTCATCTCGCCGATGCACACCATGGCTCCGGATCGGCTTGCCACCAGCGGCCACGACGCGTATCAGACCCCGCTGGGGGTGATACCGGTCGATACCGCGGCCGTCCGGGCGTTGAATGCCGCGCTGGAAAAAAAATCCGAGCTGCGCCTTTTTCCGCTTCGCAACGACCGCGAGCATTCGCTCGAGATCGAATTGCCATTCCTTCAGCGGGTGCTCGGTGAATTCCGCCTCCTGCCTGTGATGATCCTCGATCAGAGCGAAACCACCGCCCGGGCGCTCGGATCGGCGCTAGCCGAGGTACTGGAAGGGAAGCGGGCGCTGCTGGTGGGGAGCAGTGATCTCTCGCATTTCTATCCGGATTCGACCGCGCGCAAACTGGATTCGGAGATGATGCGCCGCGTTGCCGCGTTCGACCCCGCGGGGGTGATCCACGCCGAGGACGAGGAAGCCGCTTTTGCCTGCGGGCGCGCGGCCATCGCCGCCGTTCTGTGGGCTGCCAAAGGGCTCGGCGCCGACCTCGTCACCCCGCTCGCTTACGGCAACTCCGGCGATGTGACCGGAGACCGATCCTCCGTCGTCGGATACGGCGCGGCGGCCATTTGGCGTCACACCGCCGCATGACGACCTTCCTCGAAATCGCTCCCCTGGCTCCGTCCGCCAAATCCGTATTCCATTACCATCTGCCCGATGGGATGGAGAATGTGCGTCCCGGGAATCTGGTCGTCGTTCCTTTCGGTTCGCAAAAAGTGCAGGGGGTTGTCCTGGGCATCATCCCGCGTCCCGAGGTCCCGGAAACCCGCGCGGTGGAAGGCCTGCTCGATCCGCTGCCCGTGCTCACTCCCTTCCAATTGCATCTGGCAAAGTGGATGGCGGTCTATTACCGGGCGACTTTGGATTCCTGCCTGTCCGCGATGCTCCCTCCGGGATTGGCCCGGCACGCCGAAGGATTGTTCGAACTGGCGGATGAGGTTTTCCGGCCGGAAAAACCGGTCGCGCAGCGCTTGATCAAACTCCTGCGCGAACGCGGACCGCTCCGGACCGGCCAATTGCGCGCTGCTTTCGGCCCTTTGGAATGGGATCGCGAAGCCGAGCGGATGGTGCGGGCCGGGATTCTTCGCCGGCGCAGCGTCCTGCCGCCGCCTTCGGTCCGGCCCAAGAAAATCCGGATGGTTCAGCTGGCCGTTTCCCGCAGCGAAGCGGAAGCGGTCATCGCGTCGCTTAAGTCGGATTCCATTTCCGCACACCGCAAAGGACCGGCTCAGCGGCGCGCGCGCGTCCTCGAAGCCCTCCTGGGCGAGGGCAAGCCGCTCGCGGTGGAATGGATCTATGCCTCATCGGATGCGAAGCTTGACGATGTGAAACGGCTGGCGGAAGCCGGGTGGGTGGATCTCGTGTACGAGGAGGAAATGCGCGATCCGCTTTCGGGAAGGAGTTTCGCCGCCGCCGAACCGCCGACCTTGACCGATGAACAGGATGCCGCGCTGCAGATGATCGTCTCGGCATTCGGGGGGAAGCGCGCCGAGCGGTTTCTTCTGTTCGGGATCACCGGTTCGGGGAAAACAGAAGTGTATCTGCGGGCGGCGGAGGAGACGGTGCGGCGCGGCCGCCAGGCGATCGTGCTGGTTCCGGAGATCGCGCTGACTCCCCAGATGGTCCTGCGGTTCGGAGCGCGCTTCCCGGGCCGGCTCGGGCTGGTGCACAGCATGCTTTCCCAGGGTGAGCGCTACGACGTCTGGCGGCGGGCCCGCGCCGGAAACCTGGATGTGGTGCTCGGGCCGCGCAGCGCTCTCTTTTCGCCGCTGCCGGATATCGGCTTGATCGTCCTGGACGAGGAACACGACTCTTCCTATAAAGCCGGTTCCGCGCCCTTCTACCACGCCCGGGAAACGGCCTGGGAATATTCGCGTGCGCTTCAGGCGGTCTGCCTGCTGGGGTCGGCAACTCCGGACCTTGTGACGTATCATCTTGCGGAAAGCGGAAAGATCCGCCTTGCGCGCCTGACCCGCCGGGTCGCGACGGCGATGCCCGCGGGTTTCACGCCGTCCCTGCCTCCGGTCGAGATCATCGACATGCGCCAGGAACTGCGCGCGGGAAACCGGTCGATGTTCAGCCGCTCGCTTCATTCCGCGCTCGCGGCCTGCCTGGAACGGAAGGAGCAGGCGATCCTGTTCCTCAACCGGCGCGGAGTGGCGTCGGCGGTCGTATGCCGGTCCTGCGGAAAACCGGTGGAGTGCCCGCGTTGTTCCCTCCCGCTCACCAGCCACGGCGATATTCTCCTGTGCCATCACTGCAACTACCGGCGCGGGATTCCCGCCCGGTGCCCGGCATGCTCGAGCACCGCGATCCGCCCGCTGGGAACGGGCACGCGCCAGGTCGAATCCGAAGTGCAGCGTCTCTTTCCCGGCGCGCGCACATTGCGCTGGGACCGGGATGCGGTGGAGGAGGCGGGCGAGCACGATATCCTCCTCGAACATTTCGCCTCGCACCGCGCGGACGTATTGATCGGCACGCAGATGATCGCCAAGGGATTGGACCTCCCGCACGTTACGCTGGTTGGCATCGTCCTGGCCGAGCTCGGCCTGCTCCTGCCGGATTACCGCTCGCCGGAGCGGATCTTTCAGGTGCTCGGGCAGGTGGCGGGACGCGCCGGACGCGCGGCGGAGCCCGGCAAAGTCATCCTCCAGACCTATCTTCCCGAACATTACGCGCTGAAGTGCGCCGCGGCGCACGACTTCCCCGGCTTTGCGCGGATCGAAACGGATCACCGCCGCGCGCTCGGGTATCCCCCGTTTCAAAACCTGGTCCGCCTGGTTTTCGTAAATACCAGTGAATCCATCGCGGAACAAAATGCGCAATCGATGGCGGAGACCCTCCGGGCGCGGATCGTGGAGCAGGGCCTCGTGGAAACGTCGCTGACCGGACCGGTTCCGTGCTTCTTCTCCAAAATCGGCGGCCGCTTCCGTTGGCAGATCGTCCTGCGCGGGCCGGCTCCGGCCGCGCTGATCGAACTCCCCCTTCCGGAAGGTGTGCATGCGGATGTGGATCCGGTGACGTTGTTGTAAAATGAGAAAGACCGGTAAGCCGCGCGGTACCGGAGAAAATAACTCCCAGGAACGGCGCAGCAAGGTCCGGGGTGTTCCTCATCCCGCGAAACGGGATAAATCGGCCGCCGCAAAATCTGCGGCGGAGCTGGAGGCAGGACATGAAGCGAATAAATCGTGCCGCGCCTTTCTTCGCCATTGCGCTCGTCCTTTGCATCCTCTCGGCGATCTGTGCGGCTTCGGGGGATATCTCCTCTGGCGTCACGTCAGGCAGCGGCGACAGCGGCGGTTCCTGGTGGAGCGGCGGCTCAAGCAGCTCGTCGGATTCGGGCGGCAGCAGCGGAGATTCGTGGTGGGATTCGAGTGGCTCCGACAGCGGTTCGTGGGATTCCGGCGGGTCTGACAGCGGCTCATGGGATTCGGGCGGCTCCGACAGTGGTTCGTGGGATTCGGGGGGATCCGACAGCGGCAGTTGGGGCGACAGCGGCGGCTCCGACAGCGGCGGCTCCGACAGCGGGTCCTGGTAAGGAGGCGGAATGTCGATTTGTCTCTTTTTCATCGCGATTATTTTTTTCGTAATTGGATTGGTGGTCCTATTTGCGCCGGAGTCACAGAGGCAGACGATCCAGGACTATACCCCGGTACCTCCGATCAACCCAAATTGGAAGCCGTCCACGCAGGCGGTCTCATCGGGCATGTTTCAAAACGACGACACCAATGCGCAGCGGTTGGTCTCTTCGTACGAAAACAAAGGAGGGAGTTCCATGGAACCCGTATTAAAGAAACTTACCGGCATCAGCGTAGGCCAGCGGATCAGGGTGCCTCACCCGGTCAAAGGCGAATTGACCGTCCATGTTCTCGGCCGGATCCTGTACAACGAGCTGTGGCAGCAATCACGTTCGGCGCAGAGCCCGTGGGTGCCGACCGGCAATCAATTCGCCGGATTCTGGCTTGACGGCGAGATGCTGCTCCTCAACTGGCTCAACCGTTTCTACCTGCTGGATACAAACGATCCGCTTTCGGATGCGGATATCGCGCGCGATTTCGCGCCGCACGCCAAGAAGTTCGCCCAGTCGGATCAAACGGCGACGGTATATTTCGCCTATCCGCCGGCCTCCTGGAAGATCGACGACATCGGAAAATTCCAGGTTGCCTCGGTGGAGGGCGCGACACTGCACGCCCGCAGCGGTGCGACCGGCCGTTTCATCCATGCCAGCGGCGATGGGAGCCGCGCGCTGGTGGTGGAAGATTATGAGGGCGGCGGCGGCGATGATTCTGCCTGGATCGGGTACCTGTTAAACGAAGAAGACATCAAACCGGCGTAAACCGTCCTCACCCCTTCCTCCTCTCCTGGAATTACTCCGGGAAAGGGTGGGAGGTTATCTGCCTATCGAGCCGGTGGTCTCGATACGCGAAAAACGCTACTCGACCACCTAATTGGAAAGTGAGGCCTTATGAAGCAATTTTTCTCGAAGGGGTATTGGGCGGTGCTCGCGGTTCTGCTGGCGGCGATCGCGGTTGGGCAGGCGGTCTCGTATGTTGCCGCCCCGGCCAGCTGGAAGGCGTTTGTCGATCTGCTGCCGAAATATCTCAGCATGGTCGCCTTTTGGGGGCCGCTTGTGGCGCTGGTCTCCGGCGTGATGGTCTGGACTCTCCTGAAACTGCTTGGATTCAATTCGCTGGCCGAGATCCGCAGGGAATCCGTCGAAGAGAACAATCCCTCTCCCGCGATCATCTTCATCGGGACGGTGATCGCCAGCATCCTCTTCATGATGCTGATCCTTCGGCCGTAGCGAAGAAAAAATCATGGACAGGATTTTTCCACGAAGACACACGAAGGAGATCTGAAGAAACACGAAGAATTATTTTAAAAAAACTTCGTGCCCTTCAGGTTTTCTTTGTGTGACTTCGTGGATAATCCTGTAAATCCTGTCAAAAGACTTTACCGGATTAATATCCGCATGCGAGGCTGACGATGGCTTCTGGATCTGCCGCTGCCGCGGCGGCGGCCCGCCGCCGATTGCTCGCGGAGGAGGAAGAGATGACGAATTATTCCGCCCCGGACCTGAGCGGGGAATGGGAATTTAAAATCGTGCGAGCCAACATCGGCGTTTTTCGAAATCCGGCCGAGCTGGAAAAACTGGTCAAGGAAGAAGCGCAGGCCGGATGGATCCTGCTGGAGAAATTCGACAACTCCCGGATCCGTTTCAAACGCCCGGTCAGCGCCCGCTCGGAACGATTACCGGCTGCCCCAGGGAGTCGATCCGTACCGCACGCAATACGGGATGAGCCCGATGCTCTTCGTGATCATACTGGCGGGAATCATCATCGGGGCGAGCCTTGTATTCACACTTTTTATTTTTCTTTTGGTCGGCCTATTGTCCGGCGCGGCGGTATTCGGAAACGGCTAGTAGCACCGGACAGGCGCTCTGCTTTACTCCGGAAAACGAGCGGGTGATTACAAAACGGAAGAATGATTTTCCTGTGTGATTCCTTGCCAAGTATGGTCGTCATTCCCGCGCCTGCCCCTGTGGAGCATCCCGGCTCGATCCTGGTTTCAGAGACGGGATGAATGCGGAACGGGGTGTTTTTAGCGGGAATTCAGGGTTTTCGGGAGTGGATGCCCGCCAGGTACATGCGGGCATGACGATCATTGGTTGTCCCAGTGATTCCGTTTTAGTCAGCCCCCCGGTGCTAAGGATTGACGGTTTTCCGCCCCGAATGGTATACTCCCGCCACTCCCGCGCTCTACTCGCGGGAGAATTTCTGCCCCGGAATAGGGGCAATCCCCCTGAAATAGGGGGAATTTCTCACGCGGCGGACCCCTCCGCGCGTGCCGGACCCGAATGGATCCGGTCTCGGAGGGGGATGAACCCGCGGTGGAGCAAACGCAAAGGAGCGTTATGGCTGCGAACATCTCCCTCAAGGCCCTCCTCGAGGCCGGGGTGCACTTTGGGCATCGGACCCACAAGTGGCACCCGAAAATGAAGCCCTACATCTTCACCGAACGCAACGGAGTCCACATCATCGACCTGCAGCAGACGGTCTCGTCTCTGGGCGGCGTTTGCGCCCTGATCCGGGATACGGTGGCCGCGGGCGGTAATGTTTTGTTTGTCGGGACCAAGCGCCAGGCGCAGGATACGATCGAGACCGAAGCGGTGCGCTGCGGGATGCCCTACGTCACCGACCGCTGGCTGGGCGGGACCCTCACCAACTGGCGCACGATGAAGGAACGGATCGACGAACTGACCAAGCTCGAAAAGATGGAAGCCACCGGTGAACTGGCCCGCCTGACCAAAAAGGAAGGCCTCATCCTCACGCGGCGGATGGCGCGCCTGCGCCTTCGCCTGGGCGGCATCCGCAACATGACCGGGCTGCCCAGCCTGGTGTTCGTCATCGACGTCCACCGCGAAGCCACCGCCGTGCATGAATCCAACATCCTGAAAATCCCGTTGCTCGCCCTGGTGGATACGAACTGCGATCCGTCGGGCGTGGATTATGTCATCCCCTCCAACGACGATGCGATCCGCGCGATCAAACTGCTGACCGGGAAGATCGCGGACGCCGTTTTGGAAGGCCGCGAATTGCGCAAGGATGATGAACAAGCGCCCGAGGAACCCGCCAAGGACGTGCCCGAGGCCGAATTGCTCAGCGAGGGCACTCTGGCGAAGGTGAAAGCCTCCGCGGATAAAGAACCCGTCCAGCCTCCGGCGGAGGAGAAGTAATCCATGGAAATCTCGGCTGCTCTCGTCAAACAACTGCGTGAAACCACCGGAGCCGGAATCCTGGATTGCCGGAAGACGCTGGAACAGACCGGCGGCGATATGGACAAGGCCGTCGTCATCCTGCGCGAGAAGGGCCTGGCGGCCGCGGCCAAGCGCTCCGACCGGGTCACCAAGGACGGCGTGATCGAACTGTACAGCCACGGCAACGGCCGGGTGGGCGTGATGGTGGAGATCAACTGCGAAACCGACTTCGTCGCCCGCACCGAGGAATTCCGGCACTTCGCGCACGAACTCGCGCTGCAGATCGCGGCGAACTCGCCGAAGTACCTGGATATCGCCGATATACCCGAAAAGGTTCTGGAAGAGGAAAAAACGCTGGCCGCCGGAAAAGCCAAGGCGGACGGCAAGCCCGAGGCGGTGATCGAAAAGATCGTCGAAGGCCGGCTGGCCAAGTTTTACCAGGAAGCCTGCCTGGTGCAACAACCGTACATCCGCGATGAAACGGTCACGGTCGGCGACATGTTCAAGCGGATTATTTCCTCCACGCGTGAGAACGTCGTCATCCGGCGATTCGCGCGCTGGGAATTGGGAGCCGAGGCGGAATAATCCCCCGCAGGCCAGCCTTACCGGTTGGCCTTTTTTTTTACGCAGGATTCGCCGTCATCCGGATGGGCTATAATCCTGAAGCGGGCGGCGAACCCCCCGCCGCGGAAAACCGGCGTCCTCCGGGAAGGAGAGCGTGGCATGACCAAACTGACGTGTGATATATGCGGCAGCCGGATGCGTTTGGCGGCGGAGGATTCCGTTTCAACGCTTGCTTCCAGCGACCGGGTGACTTTGGTGTGCGGCCGCTGCAAACATACGCGCTTGGAAGACCGTTCCGCGGTGGAGCTCGAACTGATGCATCTGCCGGCCGAGATCACCGGCGTGCACACCTCCGGAAGAACCGCACCGCTTCCCGTCCCCGAAAAAAACATCAAATACAAACGGATCCTCCTGAAACTGGGAGGCGAATCCCTGGCCGGGACGGACGGAGACGGAATCGATCCGGCCGCCGGGGAAACCCTGGCCCAGCGGATTCAGGCCGTCCGCGAACTGGGCATCCAGGTCGCGGTGGTGATCGGCGCCGGAAACCTCTGGCGCGGACGCGAAGGGCTTGACCATGGCATGGAGCGCGCCACCGCGGATTACATGGGGATGATTGCCACGGTGATTAATTCGCTGGCGCTGATGGACGCGCTGGAACGCCAGCACGTCGTCGTGCGGGTGCAATCGGCGATTGAAATGCGCGCCGTCGCCGAACCGTATATCCGCCGGCGGGCCATCCGCCATCTGGAAAAGGGGCGGGTGGTGATCTTCGGCGGCGGGACCGGAAACCCCTACTTCTCCACCGATACGGCCGCCGCGCTGCGGGCGATGGAGATCGACGCCGACGTGCTGATCAAAGCCACCAAGGTCAACGGCGTGTACGACTCCGATCCGCAGAAGAATCCGGCGGCGAAGAAGTTCGAACTCGCTGACGTACATCGACACCCTCAACCGGCGTCTGGGCGTGATGGACAGCACCGCGATCTCCCTGTGCATGGACAACAACCTCCCGATCCTCGTCCTCAGCCTCTGGCAGGACGATATGCTGGAACGCGCGATGCGCGGGGAGAGGGTGGGAACGATTATCCAGTCCGGGAACGAAGGGTAGGGGCTCCGCTCCGGCTCCGCGGAAGAACCCGCGGCGGCGGCCGGTGAGTATTCCGGTATCCTTGGAAACAGAGTCCATCGAAAAAAATCCGCATGAGGAGGAAATCCGATGGTGAAGGAAACGTTGCTCGAGGCCGAAAATAAAATGAAGAGCGCGGAAAAAACGCTGGAAGATTCGTTTTCCAGCCTGCGCACGGGCCGCGCCAGCCCGATGCTGGTCGAGAAACTCATGGTCGATTACTACGACGTGCCCACTCCGCTGATGCAGCTGGCCACCATCTCCGCTCCCGAGCCGCGGCTGCTGGCCATCAAACCGTTCGATCCCACGTCCATAAAGACGATTGAAAAGGGGATCCTCGCATCCGACCTCGGATTGACGCCCACCAACGACGGCAAGATCATCCGGCTCTCGCTCCCGGCCCTGACGGAGGACCGCCGCAAGGACCTGGTCAAGATAGTGCACCACCGCGCCGAGGAAGCCCGGATCGCCATCCGCAATGTCCGGCGGGATTCGCATAACGATCTGCGGGAATTCGAGAAGGAAAAAGTCATCTCCGAGGATGATCTGAAGCGCGGCCAGGAGGATCTGCAGAAGCTCACCGACCGCATGATCGAAAAAGTGGAAGCGGCAATCGAGCGCAAGACCAGGGAAATCATGGAGGTCTGACCCGGCCGGGGCCCGCGGGCCCTTCCGGTTGGGGAGGTCACCGTTCAATGGGTGGAACCAAAGTATCCAAACCGGCTCCCGTGCCGGATGGGCTGCCAAAGAATATTCCGCGGCACATTGCCGTGATCATGGATGGCAACGGCCGTTGGGCAAAAGCCCACAACCTGCCGCGCCTGGCAGGCCACCGCGCCGGAACCGAAAACCTGCGCCGGGTGATCGAGGGCTGCGTCGAATACGGAGTGGCCTACCTCACCATTTACGCCTTCTCCACGGAAAATTGGGAGCGTCCGGAAGAGGAAGTCAAAGGGCTGATGATGATCGTGGAAGATGTCATCGACCGGGAGCTCAAGGAACTGCACCGCAACGGCGTGCAGCTCCGGCACATCGGCCGCATGGAGGGGTTGAGCCCCTTCCTGCAGAAAAAGGTGAAGGACGCCATCGCCCAGACCCGGGAGAACAAGCGGTTGATCCTGAACATTGCATTCAATTACGGCGGCCGGGACGAGCTGGTGTGCGCCGTGCGGGAAATAATCCGCGAAGGGATTTCGGCCGACGCCGTCGACGAGGCGTTGATCGGCAATCATCTTTTCACCGCCGGCATTCCGGATCCGGACCTGGTGGTTCGCACCTCGGGCGAAATGCGGGTAAGCAATTTCCTGATTTGGCAATCCGCGTATTCGGAGTGGTATTTTCCGGCAGTCCTGTGGCCGGATTTCGACAAAGAGGAATTACGCAAGGCGCTTTGGGAATACAGCTCCCGTGACCGCCGGTTCGGCGGAATCCACACCGAATGCGGAGATCCGCCGGCATGATCCGCGACCGCCTGGTCGTCATCCTGATCCTTATCCCCACCGGCGTGGCCGTCCTGGTGGCGGGCGGCGCCGTGTTCACCGCGTTGATCGTTGTACTGCTTGGCATGGCCTCCTGGGAATATGCACGGCTGTTTACCGCTCCCGAGAAAAATGTTCCGCCGGCGATGCTCGCCGCGGGCTGCGGCGGATTGGTGATCCTGCGGGCATTGTTCGGATTCGATCATTCCGGGGTTGCGCTCTCCGCCATCATCCTGTTTTCCGTGTTCTGGTTTCTGCTAAGGTTCGAATTCGCCGGTGAGAAGAAAGCCGCCACCGCGATGGGGATTACACTCGGCGGGATAATGTACCTTGGATGGCTGGGCGGATATTTCATTTCCCTCCGCCAGCTGCCCAACGGATTTTGGTGGTTTATGATCTGCATCGCGGCGGTCGCCGCGGCGGATTCCACCGCCTTCCTGGTCGGCCGCAAGTGGGGCCGCCATCCGCTCGCCCGCCGGATCAGCCCCAAGAAGACCTGGGAAGGTTATTTCGGCGGAGTGGCCGGCTCGGCGGTTGTCGGACTTGTGGTGGCCTGGCTGGTCCAGTTTCCGGCGGGCGCGCAAAGCGGAATCCACCCAACGGGAGGGCTGCTGCTGGGAATCCTGATCGGTCTGGTTTCACCCTTGGGAGATCTCGCGATCAGCATGATGAAGCGGGAAGTGTTTCAAAAGGATTCAGGGGATTTCTTCCCCGGACATGGAGGCGTGTTGGACCGGATCAACTCCTGGCTCGTGACAGCCGTGATCGGATATTATGCGATTATCGGATTGGTGCCATTGTTGCCGTTCTAAGTAAGGGCGACCCAATGGGTCGCCCTTACGTCGGTTTAATTCAAGGCGGTCTTATTAGCAGGGGCGACCCATTGGGTCGCCCCTGCTTTTATTATTTACCTGTATTCGGTTCTACTAGAGCGGCGGGGGAGTCGACGTAAGATCGGAGATGGGCAGGGCGGTACCCACACCATACGGCTGCCACCAGGAACTGCTGAAAGTACCGTACCCTCCCGCCAGACCGCACACGGCGGCATTCCCCTGCAGGACGCAATTGGAAAATCCTGCCGGACCGATGACGCCGAGCAGCTCGGAAAGGGCCGTGGAATCCTCAGCCAGCAGGATCAGGGTGGAGCGGTCCTCGGTCCGCGAAAGAAGGATCAACCCGATCCCGGACGCCGGGACGGAACCGAACCCCGGTATTTCGATTTGCGGATAGGCGCGGGCCGACGGATAGGAAGTCAGGGAAGGCAGCCGGATGCCGAGCGGGCTGAGGTAGTCCCCGATCCCCGGGCTCGAGAAGGTGGCGAGGAGAATGAGGTCCTTCCCGGCCATCACTCCCGGCGCCATCGCCGAGGGGATGCCCCCGCCGGAGAGGTTCTGCTGCAGGGCCTGGATCGGGCCAAGCAGATCCGCCGATAGGATGACATCGCTCATCGGCACGATCGCCACTTCGCGCTGGAAGAGGAACGGGAAATCCTTCAGATCGCGGACCCGCGGCGCTTCCAACAGGAAGTCGGCCACGTGCCGGATCAGGATGGCGTTGTCGGCGACCTGGTTGTAGGGCGGCTGCAGGAAGGTCATATCCCCGATGGCCAGTACGTTCGCGCCGGCGTCGACCGCGGCGACGGCGTAGGCGCCGTCGGAATCCGTCCGCGACGATTTGGTCGTTCGAGAACTCTGGATCAGGACGGTGCCCGAACCGGTCTTCAGGGAATGGGCCGCGTACAGCACGACCTTTGTCAGGTCCTTGGTCAGCGGGTTCGCCGAGAAATCCGTGAAGAAAACGTTCCGGAAGTTGCCCTCATAGCTGGTCATGTTGTAGAGGTAGTCGTCCACGAAGGCGATATCGTAAGGCGCGAGCAGGCTGTTGGCGGCGATCACGTCCGCCATCACCGTCGCCGAACCGTACCCGTAATAATCGTAGCTTACGGCCGAGCGGGTTGGATCGGTGAGAACGAGCAGCCGGCCGCCCCGGCGGACGAAATCCTGCAACAGCTGGACCTCCGCCGTGGTGTAGGACGAGATCGGGCAGACGGAGATGTAGGACGTGGCGTATTTCAGCTGGTCCGCGAGAGTCCTTTCGCCGTAGGATCCGGGCGCGACGCTTTCCACCCGCGCGCCCCGGGTTTGAAGGATGCTGGTCAGAGTCTCGAGCTCGGAGGGGGAGAACAGGTTGACATGCGCCTGATCCAGGAGAATGATCGCGTGGGAGGGGGCGGATTCGGCGGCCGGAACGGGCGTGGAAAGCGGCGGCTGCGGAATTGTATAGGATCCATAATCCGGCGTGGCCACGGTTTCCGTGCGCCAGAACACCCCCTGGTAGAACCATACGCCCCGGATCAGGATGGGCAGGAGGAACAACGCGGCGGCGATCGGTAAGCGGTAGCGTTTCATGGCAGCCTCCTGTCGCTCTCCGGGATGTAAAGGTAAAAAACACCGGACGCACGCGGGTAGGGGCTTTGCGAGCCGTCCTGGGTTTCGAGGAAGAAACCGTTGTAGACTGCGGTCGATTCCGTTCCCAGTGCCAGCGGCCGCAGGTCCTTGGTCTCGAAGTTCCAGACGTGCGCCAGCGCGGCGGCCTTTGCGAGCGCCTCCGAGTAGGTGCCCAGCGCGTCGATCAACCCGATCCGCTGCGCCTCGCTGCCAATGAAGAGTTTGCCGCTGAGGATATTTTCCGGCGTGGTCCTAAGTTTATCGCCGCGGCCCAGAACCACCGCCTGGTAGAAACTCTGCTTGAGCGGATCCAAGAGGCGGAGGGTTTCGTCCCGCGAACCGCCGTAGAACTTGTACGGCCCGGTCGAGACGTCGTCTTCGTATACGGAGGGGGCGGAAGGCAGGACGGTGCGCACACCCACGTTGCCCACTTCCGAGGAGGGTTTGGCGATGATGTAGTCGGCACCCACCGCCAGGTAGTAGGCGCCGCTGGCGGCCATCGTTTCGATGGACACCACGACCGGCTTCTTTTCGCGGAGACGGATCATCTCGAGGTAGAGGGCTTCCGTATCCGCCACCGTTCCCCCGGGGCTGTCCATCACCAGCACCACGGCCTGGATCTCCGGATGGTCGTAGGCGTACCGCATTTGGGAGATGATGTCGCCGGCCGAGTAGGAATAGATCGCGTCGCGCAGATAGATTGTTCCAACGATCGGGCGCGGGATCAGCAGGCTGACCAGCAGCCCCAAAGCCAGCGGCAGCGCCAGCCATAGGACGGGATGGGCCAGCGGGTGCGAAAGCCACTTCGTTTTAATGTAATCCATCACTGCTCCTTTCATGGGTTCGGTTTCCATTATCATCACTCAAGCATTTTTCCCCTTTGGGCGCAAACAAGCATAATGGGTTTTGACCGGGGAAGCAAATCCCCGCCCCCTCGTGGGGCTGTCCAATAAGTGGAATAAAGGTTTTAGGATGATGCCTGCCTCAGTTGGATCGTCATTCCCGCGTGTTCCTAGCGGGAATCCAGGGGTTTGCTGGAGTGGATGCCCGCCAAGTACACGCGGGCATGACGAACATTGGATGTT
This sequence comes from uncultured Chloroflexia bacterium, assembly GCA_963724345.1. Taxonomy (GTDB): domain Bacteria; phylum Chloroflexota; class Anaerolineae; order Anaerolineales; family RBG-16-64-43; genus JAFGKK01. The sequence goes on from CAVRUI010000003.1 coordinate 1,053,962, forward strand.
TATTGAGTTTTTTAGTTGGCCCAAAAAGGGTGAGCCTACGGCGTCAGTTCTCCCCGCACCGTTTGATACAGGGATTCGGCGCGAAGCTCGCGCAGGGTATAGCATCGCGCTCCGAGATGCAGCGCCAAGTCGCCGGCCAGGCCCTGGTCGAAGGCGGCGTGTTCCATGTTCACCACGACGCTGCGCAGCTTCTGAGCGCAGATTTCGTCCGCGATCCGGTAGGACTCGGCCAGCGGCGGCTGGGTTCCGATGGCGACGTTCCCCGCCCCGTCGGTCAGCAAAATCATCAGCGGCAGGATTTCCGGATGGGTCATTTTTTCCATCCGGAGGGTTTTCAGCGCCAGCGCCAGGCCCGCGGAGAGCGGTGTCTTCCCGCCGACCGGAATGTCGGCCAGGGCTTTGCGCGCCAGACTCGTCGAATGGGTCGGGGGAAGGACCAGGACCGCGCGGTCCTTCTGAAACACCACCAACCCGACCCGGTCCCGCCGCTGGTATGCGTCGGTCAGGAGCGAAAGGATCGCGCCCTTGGTGGCCGTCATCCGTTCCGCCACCGCCATGGACCAGGAGGCGTCCACCACGAACAGGATCAGGTTCCCGGCTTTGCGGACCCGGACCTTGCTGTGGAAATCCGAGCGGCGGACGGCGAAGGCCACCCGCTTGCGTTCCTCTTCGCGCTGGGTTTGAAAGGGTGCCGCGGCCCGGATGGTCGCATCGAAGGCGAGATCGTCCGCCTTGCCGGGTGTGGAACGGGATTGCACGTAGCGGCCGCGGCGTTCCTTGGTTTTGGTCCGCGAACGGCGGCCTTTCGCCTGGCGGGCGATTTTATCGAGCGGAGTATCCAGCTTGCGGGCGGTGAACGGCGTGCCGACTTTGGCTTTTTGGCCGCCTTCCCACCAGGGCGCATCCTTGGAATCCGAAGGCTCCGGAGCGCGGGGGCGCGAGGAGTTGTCCGCATCCATCTCTTCGCCTTCGGGGGAGGTCAGGCTATCTTTTTTTTTTCAGAGCCGTCCGGGATATTCTGCGGGAGGTGCGGAGGTCGTTTCTTCCATCGTCGCCAGGTCGGATTGGACCTGCTCGATCTGTTCGTCCAGATTGAAGAGGTTGGCTTCGACCTGCTGCAACGGTCCGTGCTTCAGCCGGTGGGGCAGCGCCAGTTCGGCCGCCAGCGCAATGTCGTGATCGGTGAGGGAGGTGCGGCCTTCGAGCGCGGCGTGCGCCCGCGCCGCTTTCAGGATGACCAGATCCGCCCGGTGGCCGTCGACTTTGAGGGAGGTGGTCAATCCGGCGATGGTCAGCAGGTTGCGGGAGGTGTACGCGACGTGGTCGACCAGTTCCCGCGCGCGTTCGATCTCCTCGGATATAGCGATCTCCTGCGCGTGCCACTCGGCGCGGAATCCTTCCGGATCGCCTTCGAACTTCAGGTTGCGCTCCATGATGGCCACCCGGTCGCGCAGGTCGATGATCCCGCGCACGTCCACGCACAACGCGAACCGGTCCAGAAGCTGCGGCCGAAGATCGCCCTCTTCCGGATTCATCGTGCCGACCAGGATGAAGCGGGCCGGATGCGCGAACGAGATTCCCTCGCGCTCGACGATGTTCATCCCGCTGGCGGCCGAATCGAGCAGGATGTCGACGACGTGGTCGTCGAGCAGGTTGACCTCGTCGATGTACAGCAGGCCGCGGTTGGCGGCCGCGAGCACGCCCGGTTCGAACCAGCGCTCCCCCTTTTGGATCGCGCGTTCGATGTCCATCGTTCCGACCACGCGGTCTTCCGTCGCCGAGACGGGAAGATCCACGAAGGCGGTGCGGCGCCGCTCCACCGGCAGAGGCTCCCCGCCGGCCATCCGTTCACGGCATTCCGTGCACCAGGAAGTCGGCGTGTCGGGATCGCAGCCGAAACGGCATCCGGTGACGGACCGCACTTCCGGGAGCAGCGCCGCCAGCGACCGGGCGGCGGTGGATTTGGCGGTGCCGCGTTCTCCGCGAATTAAAACGCCGCCGATCCGGGGATTGACGGCATTGAGCAGCAGGGCGCGCTTCATACGCTCCTGCCCGGCGATCGCGGTGAATGGAAAAACGTTCGGCATGGCTGTCCTCGGGGAAAATTATACCTCTCCGGATGCGGAATCCCGCCCTTATCCGGCGGCGGTTGCCAAAACCATGCAATCACCTTTATAATGCCTTACATTTAACCACCGGAGAAAGATACCTTGATGCAAAACCGCAGTGAGCAACCCAGCCAGGGTGCCGACGCCGAACCCCAGGGCGGCGACACCCCCATGAACGAGCTTTTGCAGGAAGCCCAGGGAACCGACGTTCCCAAGAAGGGCGAGGTCCGCAAGGGAACCATCGCGCGGGTTACGCCGGAGGAAATCCTCGTTTCCATCGGCACCAAATCCGAAGGCATCATCCCGGCCAGGGAATTGGAACGGCTTTCGGCTGATGCCCGCGAAAAGCTCAAGGAAGGGCAGGAAATCATCGTCTACGTCGTCGTGCCGGAAGATCACAACGGCAACGTTGTGCTTTCCCTGGCGCGGGCCCAGGAGGAGACCGACTGGCAGCAGGCGGAAGATCTGCGCACCAGCCAGGAGGTCTATCAGGGGCGCGTGGACGGGTTCAACAAAGGCGGATTGATCGTCAAGGTGGGCAATCTCCGCGGTTTTGTCCCGGCGTCCCAGTTCAGCCTCTCGCGCCGTCACCGCAGCGAGGGTGAAACCGTCGACCAGAAGTGGAGCCGGATGGTCGGGGAGCCGATCTGCGTCAAGGTGATCGAAGTCGACCGCAGCCGGAACCGCCTGATCCTTTCCGAGCGGGCGGCCGCCAAGGAATCCCGCGAAAGCCAGAAGGAACGGCTGCTGCAGGAACTTCAGGAGGGCGAAGTTCGCACCGGGCATGTCATCAGCCTGGCCAACTTCGGCGCCTTCGTCGACCTCGGCGGCGCGGACGGGCTGGTTCACCTTTCCGAAATCACCTGGAAGCGGATCAGCCACCCGTCGGAAGTCCTGAAGGTCGGCCAAACGGTGAAGGTTAAAGTCATCAGCATGGACCGCGAACGAAAACGGATCAGCCTCTCGATGAAATCGCTGGAAGAGGACCCGTTCACCGTCGCCAGCGGCAAGCTGCATGAGGGCCAGCTGGTAAGCGGGACAATCACCAAACTGACCAAATTCGGCGCCTTCGCGCGGATCGAAGGGTTCGACGACATCGAAGGCCTGATCCATATCACGGAGCTGTCGGAAAACCGGGTGGAGCATCCCAAGGAAGTCGTCCAGGTGGGCCAGGCGCTGACCCTGCGGGTGGTAAAGATCGACGTGGAAAGCCGCCGGATCGGCCTGAGCGTCCGCCGGGTGACCTCCGCCCAGTATGCGGATCTGGATTGGGACACCGCGATGAAGGACCTCTCCGAAGCGGAGACGGGGAAAGAGTCAGAATCGGAGAAGGAATCGGAATCAGGGAAAGAACCGGAATCGGGGAAAGAGTAGGTCCCCGTAGCAAAGGAAACATGGCGCAGGCGTAGGGGCACGGTCACCGTGCCCGTACCCTGCGCCTTTTCATTCTGAAACCCTCCGGGGTTACAACCGTATATTTCCTTAGGTCAACCCAATGATCAGAACTTACGCGTTGGGATCTGCCGGGAAAACGGCGGTCGGAAGAACCGGAGCGGCCTTCGAGGGTAAACCTACCGTGGTCGAGATCCAGAAGGAGTGGCTGCTCGCGGCTCGCAAGGGGGATGTCGATGCCTTCGGACGGGTTGTGGATGCATTCCAGAAGCCGGTATTTAACCTATGCTACCGGATGCTGGGGAACCCGGAAGATGCCGAGGACGCCGCGCAGGAATCCTTCTGGCGCGCGTACCAGGGACTATCCAAATACGATTTCCAGCGGCCTTTCGGCACATGGTTGCTTTCGATTGCGGCCCATTACTGCATTGACCGCCTCCGCCGGAAGCGTCCGATCATCCTTTCCCTCGAAAGTTTGCTCCCCGAGGACGACGCGCCCGACCAGAACTCCCCTCCCGGAAGATCAGACCCACCGCAAACAGGAACAAGAGGCTGTGCAGCAGCTCCTGGCGGGGCTGGGACACGAGGAGAGGGCGATGGTCGTGATGCGTTATTGGCACGATATGTCGTATGAGGAAATCGCCCGCTCCCTGCGCGTTTCGGTCGGCGCGGTCAAGAGCCGCCTGCATCGGGCCCGGCATACGCTGGCCGAGCGCTGGCCCGCCCGCCATCTCTCTCCCGCTTCAACCGGAGGAGGCCATGAATAATCATCTGCCGTACCGCGATTGGATTTTCGAGGAGGATCCCCTCCCGGCGGAATCCACCCGCGAACTTCGACGTCATTTGCAGGATTGCGCGGATTGCCGGACGACCGCGGAAGCATGGGATGCCGCGCGCCAAAGCCTGACAAGCGCCGGGATGAAATCCCCCCGCGACGGGTTCACATCCCGGTGGAAGGCGCTCGCCGCCGAACGCATCCGAGTTCCCAGTTCGCGCCCGGCCTGGGCGATGCTGGCCGCCAGTTCGGCCGGATCGCTGATCATGGCGCTCGCGCTGGCGGTCCAAACCTCCGCCCAGGGGTTCTCCCTGGCCGGGGTATTCACCCGCGACCTCTCGGCTGCCGCCGGTGCGCTCGAGGATTGGATGGTGACCACCAATTCGCTCGGCGCCTTCCTGACCATCGTCTCCCGGTCCATTCCGCCTGCCTGCTACCTCTTCGCGGTTTTCTTTGTCAGCCTGATCGGGATCCTCTGGCTCCTGCTGTTCGTCCGCTCAAATGCGCGGGGGAAGAAACAATGACCTCGCTCCGCAACGGATTCCGGATCGTATCGGTTCTGGGATCGGTTCTCTTCACCGGAGCGGTTTTCCAGCCCGGGGCGGACGGAATCCTCTTCCGCAAGTCGTTCACGGTTGCGGCCCGGCAAACCTATTCGGGCAACCTGATCGCCGTGGAAAGTTCGATCACGATCGAGCAGGGATCCACCTTCGAGGGCAACATTATCCTGATCGGCGGATCCCTGGAGTCGGCGGGGAAAATCAACGGCGATATCGCCGCGCTGGATGCGTCGGTCCACCTCAGCCCGACGGCGGCGGTATCGGGGGATATCGCATCGCTCGGCACGGCACCCGCGCTTGATCCGGGGGTCCAGCTCACCGGTTCGGTCCGGCACCTGGAAGGGTTTTCCTGGCCGCTTTCCCTGACGGAGGGTAAAACGCCGGATCAGGGGACCGGCGCGGTCGATCTCTGGTACAAATTCAGCATCATCCTGTTCCGGATGTTCCTGCTTTCGGCGGTTGCCATCCTGATCGTGCTGTTTCTTCCGGCGCCGGTGGAGCAGGTGGCGCGCACGATCCTCGTGAAGCCCGCGGTCTCATTCCTGATCGGCCTTCTGACCATGATGGGTGCGCTGGCGCTTTTCCTGCTCCTGGCGCTGACGGTTTGTCTTTCACCGATCGGCATTCTTGGAAGCATCGTCGTATTGGTCGCGGCGCTGCTCGGCTGGGTGGCCATGGGGCTGGAGATCGGCCGTCCGGTTTGCGCCATGCTCGGTGCCAAAGCCCACCCGGCGGTCATGGCGGGAATCGGAACCGCGATTCTCACCCTGGTGGCGAGCGCAATCGGGTATATTCCCTTTGCAGGCCAGATCCTGGCGCTCTTGTTGATGGCATTCGGCCTGGGGGCGGTGGTGCTGACGCGGTTCGGCGGACCGAATTATATGATTCTGACCGAGACGGCACCGCAGGATCGACCATAGAAGATGGACCATGGACGATGGACCATGGCGGATTATTTCTATTGGAATTATTCGCGCGCGGATGAGAGAAAACCAGACGATCTACGATGGACAGCGGATTAGCATCTCATAGTAATTGGTATTATTTCCAAAACGTGTGAAAGCCAACCCTAAAAATAATTCCAACCGGCCGCGGAGAAAGGATCACAGATAATGAACGGCTGTGGTCCATCGTCCATGGTCCATGGTCGATTTCAAATCGGCCGCAGTACCCGGTCGGCCCGCAGGCGTTTGAACAGCAGGGCGGTGCCGGGCACTTCCGATTCCTGCGCGGCCTCCTCCCAGGCTTTGACTCCCAACTCGCTGATTTTGCTCGGCCTGTATCCGGCCGTCTTCCAGGCGCCGGCTTTGGCCAGTGCCGGGTCCGAATAAATAATCGCGGCTTCGCTTTGCAGATCGGCGGAGGCCGTCTCCATCGCCGTGATCAGCATCTGAAGGGATTGGTCCACCGGCGCCTCCGGGGCAAGGACGATTTCGTCGGCGCGGGTCACGAGGTTGTCCACCTGCCAGCCGATGGCGCCGATCGTAGTTCCACCCTGTTCAAGGAGGAAATACGCTTTTTGCCCGAACGCCGCCATGATGTCGGCCCGGGTAAGGGGAGTGGCGGGCTTGCGCATCTTGTTGAGGAAGTTGGCGATCAGGTCCGCGTCGTTTGGACGGCCGCGGCGGATGGCGAGTTCTCCGCGCACAATCGCCGCCTCGGGGAGGGCTTCCGAGGGTTGCGCGCCGGCGGCCCAGGCGGCTTGCACCTGGTTCCAGGTGTCTTCGAAGGATTTGGAATTCTGGATGACGACCTTGGCCCGGGCCAGTTTTTCCTTCTGGGCGGGCTGGGCGGCGATCCGCTGCCGGGAGGTTGGTTCGCTCAGGCCGCGCTTGCGCACCAGGCGGTCGATCTGCACGTCCGGCGTGCAATCCACCACCCAGACGGTGTCGCAGGAATCCGCCAATCCGGATTCGAAAAGCTTGATGGCTTCCAATACGATCACCGGCGAGTGCGACCGGGGGATCAGGAGGTCCACCGCCTGAATGACCAGCGGGTGCATGATTTCTTCGAGCTGGTCGAGGAGTTTGGCGTCCGCAAACGCGAGCCTTCCCAGCGCTTTGCGGTTGATCTCCCCGCCGGAATCGAGGATCCATTCGCCGAACAGCCGGATGACGCCCTCGTAGGCCGGTCCGCCGCGCGACATGGCCCGGTGCGCCACCTCGTCGGCGTCGATGCCGAAAGCGCCGAGATGCTCGAGCATCTTGCGCACCACGCTTTTACCGGTGGCGATATTGCCGGTCAGGCCGATGACATACTTTCCGGGCCAGCGACTCATGTTCGGGGCGTTCCCTCCAGTGCGAATTCTACCCTGCTTTCGGCATCCGGAAAATCCCTGGAATAAACAAAGGGGGATCGGACAAACCGCCATTTCGCGGCGGACGCATCGGACCTGTTCATCGGTAGTAGAGAATCGGGGATCCTTGACCAACCCTAAGGGTTGGGGGAACCTTTCAGAACCCTAAGGGTGGGGGTAGCTTTTTTAGAACCCTGAAGGTTAACGGCGGTATCGATATGCCAAAAGCACCGGCCGACTGTATATTTACGGAGTGCGTGTTTGGGCGTAATAAATCTGGTTCCCGATGGCGATGTAGAGGACTTTATCCGCGCCGACGGCCAGTGCGGTGGCTTCATGCCCCTCGGGCGCGATCGTCACGCGGTACCGGGAGATGAAGTTCAGCGCCAGGCTGAAGCGGTAGGCACCGCGGCCGAGCGGATCGAGGAAAAAGAGGGTCGGCTCCGGCGGTTCGTTGTAGTAGATCCGGTTGAGCAGGGCGTCCTCGATCCGCGGGCCGGCCGAACGGCCGGGCCGGGTATCGTTGTAGGGAGAGGACTCGCACAACGATCCGCCGGTGGAATCCAAATCCTCCGCCTGGAAAAGCGGATCGTACTGGCAGCGGGTGATGTGACCGTCCGCATGCAGGAAGAACACCTCCCCGGAGACAATCACAAAATCGATCGCGTCGGTCATTGACGGGTGGCCCGCGGACGCGGAGAAGTAAGCCGACGCCGGCTGGTCGAAGCCGGTGCTGTCGCTCATGGTATAGCGCCAGAAGCCGTTGGCTTCCGGATCGAGCACGTACAGCCTTCCGTTGTAATAATCGATCGCGGACGGCGTCGACCATCCCCGTGCGGGGGCGGCCAGTGCGCCGGCCATGGCTTTCCCGCCCGGCGGGCAATACAACAGAGTCCCCTGCCGGTCCATGGCGACGATCGCGCCACTCCGGGTGGAGGATGAAGTCTGCGACCCAACGGAGAGTCCCGGGATCCAGACCATATCCGCGAGAGTGCCGACCGTTATATCCGGATACTCGCCGGCCTGACAGATGAACGTCTCATCGAGCTGGTAACCGCCCTGGCCGAGGAGCAGCCGCAATACCCGGTCATGAACCCCGTCCAACGCATACAATTCCCGATCGCCGGCCAGCAGCACGGTGATCTGCGTGCCTTCCTCAAGACCGCCGGCCACCGCCGTTTTGAACTCCAGCGGCGTAATCCCGTCGAAATTATCGAGCATCCGGGCGGTGTGATTCTGCAGGGTGATGAGTTCCTCCGACGTGCCGTATTTGGCGGCGGTCTGAAGGTCGTCGAACACTTCCTGCCACGCCTGCCGGGCCCGCAACGGATCGGTCTGCGCGTTCGCGACCGCGGCCTGGGTGCGCGCTTCGTTCATCAGGCGTGAAAATTCCATCTCGTACCCCTTGCGGAAGTACATCACCGCCACCACCGCGACGATCACCAGCGGAATGGCGATCGCGGTGCCGAGCAGCACGGAGGGCGGGAGGGTGAAGCGTTCGTTTTCCTGCAGCACACCCCGCGGGAGAATTCCGGCAAGGAAGGACCGGACCGCCTCCAGGGCGGAGGAGAGTGTGATTTTTATTGAGCGGCCGAATGCCAGAATGGCGTCGCGGGCGGAAAGCCCGGTTCCCGCCCCTGCTTCTTTTTCCCGCGCGGCCGGCCGGGAGGCCCGCTGCGGCGGAGGTGAAACGCGCGCATCGGAGATCACCTTCCTTCCCGATTCGGGCCGCCTGCCGTAGACCTGCGGAGAAGAGACGGCGGCGGGTTGTTCTCGGACGATGGGCGGCGCGGCGGGTTGTGCCATGGGCACATTTTCCCGCGGGGGAATGATCCGTGCCGGGGATGCGGATGAGCCGGCCGCAAGCCCTCTTGGGGAGGAACCATCGGATTCAGCTTTTTCGCCGGAAGGCGCGGCGGAAATTCCCTGGGCCGGGCGGCCGGACACCGGTGCCGAGAATGGATTTTTATTTGCGGGTTGCGGCAAATCCACGCCGGTTCGTTTTTGAGGAAAGAGCGGGACCTTGCGGAAGACCGGCGCGGATTTGGCCGGCGCTTCCGCCGGGGAAAAACGGACGAGCACCCCTCCGAAGGATCCGGCCTGGGAAGCGCTTTGCTTCGCCATCCGCTCGCCGATTGCCTGCAGGGAAAGGTTGGCCAACCCGGATGGAACGGCCGAGGTCCATGCCGCGGCCGGTGCGGCGGCGAGTAGCATCGTGCTTGCCGGAGAAAGGGCGGTATGGCCGTAGCGAAGATCGATGTTCAGCGTCGTGCCAAGCGCCCGTGCCGGGGAATCGCCCGCCGCGGGATATGCCAGCGCGCCGCCCTCGCGCAGGATCAACGCCAGAACATTTCCGCCGTAACCGAGATACAAATCGCCTTCGTGCAGGACCGAACAGACGGCATGCAATTGCACCATAATCCCCGCCGGGGATCCGATGACCGTAGAGGCCTGCCCGAAGGGGAGCACTTCCGCGTTGGCCGCTACAAACGCCGCACGCAAGGCGGCTGTCACCGAACCGGGAGTTTCGAAAAACACCCGGGCCATCAGGCGGGCCAGCCGTTCGGGTTCGGATTCCGGCATCGGGGTGCGGGCTTGAAGCGCAAGCGCCGTGAAGAACACTTCACCGCCGCGGCCGCGGGCCGCCCGGCGGGGCGCCGGATGCGCGGCGTAACCCGCCGGAGCGTCTTCGGTGAAGACTCCGTTGGAAAATTGAGCGATCAGGATTTCCGGGATAATGGAAGGCATGATGAGTGGCGCCTGGGATTCTGCGCGAATCCATAGCTGCAATTATTATGCCATGAACCGGAGGGGTTTGGGGCTTCCGGTATTTCCGTCAGGCGCCGCGGAGAAAACGATCGATGGAGTCGGCCGCCCGGCGTCCGGCGGCCATCGCATTCACCACCAGGTCCGGTCCGGAGACCGCGTCGCCGCCCGCGAAGATCCCGGGGCGGGAGGTGGCGCCGGTCTGCGGATCGGTTTGCAGCAGCCCGTTCTTGTCGATCACCAGTCCGCGCGTTGTCCGGCCGATCTCCGGATTGGCGCCGTACCCGAGAGCGCATACGACGGTGTCGGCTTCCACGATGAAGCTGGATCCGTCGATCGGGATCGGACGCCGGCGGCCTTGGGAATCGCAATCTCCCAACTCGCACTTCAGGCATTCGATCGCGCCGACCCGGCCATCGGGCCCGGGGATGAAACGGACCGGCTGGGTGAGGAAGCGGAATTCCGCGCCCTCCTCGCCGGCCAGGAAGCGGTCTTTCTTTCCCCCCGGCATTTCCGTCTCCGTCCGCCGATACAGGCAGGTGACTTGGGTTGCACCCTTTCGAAGCGCGGTCCGCAGGCAATCCGATGCCGTATCCCCGCCGCCGATCACCGCAACCCGTTTGCCGACCGTCAGCGGTTCCCGCCAGCCTTCGGGCAGGATCGCCGGATCGACGTTGGTGCGCGCCAGGAACTCATCCGGGGGGAATACGCCCTGCAGATCAATCCCGGGAACCTGCATGCAGGTCGGGATCGAGGCGCCGGTTCCCAGGAACACACCCAGGTACCCGTCGCGCAGAAGGTTATCCACAGGATGCGCCTTCCCGATCGCGACCCCGGTCAGGAATTCGACGCCGGCGTGGCGCAAATCCTCGATCAGAATATCGACGATGGACTGATCGAGTTTAAATTCGGGAATGCCGTACGTGAGCAAGCCTCCGGAAGCCAAAGCGGCTTCGAAAACCGTCACCGCATGACCGCGCAGGATGAGCTGTTCGGCGCATGCCAGCCCGGCCGGCCCCGAGCCGGCCACGGCGACGCGCTTGCCGCTCGAGGGTCCGGGGTAGATCTGAAAGGGCGACTGCGCGCGTTCGAAATCGCCCGCGAAAGCTTCCAGCGCGCCGCACAAAACCGGTTCGTGATTCTTATTACGGACACAGGCGCACTGGCAGAGCTGCTCGTGCGGGCAGACCCGGCCGCAAATCTGGGGCATGGTCGAAGTTCGGCGGTAGATTTTTGCCGCGCCGAGGAAATCCCCCTGTTCGATTTTTAACAGCGCGCCGGGAATGTCGTTGCCGACCGGGCAGGCTTTGACGCAGGGCGCCATCGGGCAGTGCAGGCAGCGGCCCGCCTCGCGCATCGCCCGTTCGGGGGTGAGCGGAAGAAACGTCTCCCGGAAATCCTTCACCCGATCCGCAACCGGCCTCGCCGGCGGGGCTTCGTACGGGATTTTGATCCGCGCTTTTCTGTCGATCACGGGCTGATTTTGAGGATCCGTCATCTGGCATCTCCGCAGGTGTCAAGGCGACCCGGAATCATCCCGAAACCGACCCTGAATTTAGCGCCATTTTATCGGAGTTTTAATACTTTACACATATAATCTCCATATTCGCTGAATAGAATAAAAATAAGGGGAAAAACCTCCTCCTTCGATAAGCGGGGCTGGAAGTGTTTCTCCGGGGCACCGGGAGCGCGAAAGCGATATTGGCTCGGGAGGGGGTGCGAAAATGGTTTTTGGTTATGCCAAGACGGCTCATGGGCAGGGATGCGGCTCGGATCTATCGGCCGCATCCTTTCATGAATACATTGTCATGAAGCCCGGCCTGGGACTGATCTATCACATGGAGGATATATGAAAAAGCATTGGCGGGCTATTTTAATCGCGGTCGTGGTGATCGTCGCGGGGGTGGCCGGAATAACCATTTACCGCAGGGCCACCGCGGGGCAGGCTTCGACGTACCAAACCGCCGTATTGGCGCGCGGGACGTTGACCGCGTCGATCGGCGCCACCGGATCGATCCAGGCCAGGCAGCTGGCCACGTTGTCCTTTTCGATCAACGGGCGGGTGGGCAGGGTAAATGTGCACATGGGGGATCGTGTGAAAGCCGGTCAGGTCCTGATTGAATTGGATCCGGCCTATTACCCGCAGTCGGTGATCGCAGCGCAGATCGACCTGATCAATGCTCAAAAAACCTTGGATGATCTGAAAGCATCCCAGACGGCGCTGGCCCAGGCTGAATTGAATTTGGCGAACGCCAAGAAAGCTCTCGATGCGGCCAAGACCGACTACGATACGGCGGTAAAAAACAACAGCGAAGGCTGGGTTAAGCAGGCCCAGGACCTGGTCAACCAGACCTACCTGGACTGGCAGACCTTCCGGTTCCACAACGACGGAAGCCGGGCCGCGATGCGGGAATTGGCGAGACGTTATCAGGCGTATTTGGCTGCGCTGCGCGAGTTGGAGATTGCAAAAAGATATTTCGAACTGGGAATCGGAACAACCGGCGGCAACAAGGATACCGAGATGGCGCTCGAGGTCGCCAAGGCGAAGCTGGATCTGGCCCAGGCGCAATACGACGATGCGCTGGCGGCCTACAACCGCCTGAAGGACGGCGTTCCCGCCCAGGATCTACAGGCCGCGCAGGCAAGGGTGGATGCGGCCCAGGCGACCCTCAACCAGGTTCGGATCACCGCACCTTTCGCGGGGACGATCATGGCGATCAATCTGGAGCCGGGAGATATTGTGAATCCCGGGACGGCCGCGCTGGTCGTCGCCGATATGTCCGAGCTGCATGTGGACGTCCCCGTCGCGGAAGTGGATTACAACCGCCTGGCGCTCGACCAGCCCGCGCAGCTGGTGCTCGACGCGATTCCGGACGCGACCTATCACGGAAAAGTCGATCAGATCGGACTGAGCGCCTCCACCTCGGGCGGATCGGTTTCCTATCCGATCCGGGTGGTCATTTCCGACGCCGATGGCAAAGTCCTACCCGGCATGACGGTGGCGGTGGATATCGAAGTGTCGCACCTCGAAAATGTCCTGCTGGTGCCCAACCGCGCCGTCCGGACATTGGACGGGTCGCTGGTGGTCTACATTCTGCAGAACGGGTCGCTCAAACCCGTGACGATCACGCTCGGCGCAAGCAATGACACGATGAGCGAGATTCTCTCCGGAGACCTGAAAGAAGGCGATGTCATCGTGCTCAATCCTCCCGCGGCTTCGCTCCTCAACGGTTCCGGCGCATCCGGCGGCGGCGGAGGCGGCGGCCTTTTTAGAGGTGGGTAGATAATGGCAGACATGAAGGATTGGGTCATCGAACTGGAGGACATCCGCAAGGTGTACCGGATGGGCGAGGTCGATGTAAACGCCCTGGACGGTTTGTCCATGCGTGTCCGGCGGGGCGAAGTGCTTTCCATCATGGGGCCCTCAGGGTCCGGGAAAAGCACGCTGATGAACATCATCGGCTGCCTGGACCGGCCGACGTCGGGGACGTACCAGCTGGATGGAAAAATCGTGTCCCAGCTTGCGGACGACGCGCTGGCCGAAATCCGCAATCGAAAAGTGGGCTTCGTCTTCCAGAGTTTCAATCTGCTGGGGCGTTCCACGGCGACCGCCAACGTGGAACTGCCGCTGCGCTACGCGGGTGTCACTCGCGGCAGGCGCGAACGCGCCAGGGAAGTCCTGAAACTGGTCGGACTGGGGGACCGTCTGGACCACCGGCCCATGGAGCTCTCGGGCGGGCAGCAGCAGCGGGTGGCCATCGCGCGCGCGCTGGTGAATGACCCCGCGATCATCCTGGCTGACGAACCGACCGGGAACCTGGACAGCCGGTCGGGCGCGGAGATTTTGGAACTCCTTCTGGGCTTGAACCGGGACCGCGGGACGACTCTCGTGATCGTCACCCATGACGCCAGCGTCGCCGCGCGGACCGGCCGCATCGTCCGTCTGAAGGACGGCTGCATCGAGGAGGATTATGTTCCTGACGCAAAACCTGCTTGAAGCGCTGGAAAGCCTCACCTCCAACAAGCTGCGTTCCGGTCTGACGATGCTCGGCATCGTCATCGGCGTGGGCGCGGTGATCGCCATGTTGTCGGTGGGGCAGGGCGCTTCGGCGACCATTTCCGGATCCATTAATTCGATCGGGTCGAACCTGATCTTCATTTCCACCAATCGGAGCGCGGAGATCACCATCCGGCGTCCATTGACGCTGCAGGATGCCCAGGCGATCGGCGATCCCCTGAACGCGCCGTCGGTTCTCCTGACCTCGGTCCTTAATTCCATCGGCCCCCTGAAAATATCCGCCGCCGGTCAAACCGTTACGATGTCCGTGGACGCCGTGACACCCTCTTACGCCGAAGTCCGGAATTTGACGATGGCGGAGGGGGAATTCTTCTCCAACACCCAAATGACGGGGCGTGCCTCGGTGGCCGTGCTGGGAACCACCACCGCCGAGAACCTGTTCGGCACGTCCTCCAACCTGGTCGGAGAGACAATCCGCATTCAGGGCCAGCCGTTCCGGATCATCGGGATCCAAGCCTCCAAAGGCGGAAGCGGTTTTGCCAATGCGGACGATGTGATCTACGTCCCGTTTACCACCGCCGCCAGCCGGCTCGCCGCGCAAGGCGCGGACGTTCCGGACCGGGTCGACATGATCGTCGCCCAGGCGGTCAGCGCCAAAGAAGTACCGCAGGCTTCGGATGAGATCGCTCAGATCCTGCGTCTGCGCCACCGGACCGAAGTGGGCAAGGACGACTTCAGCCTCACGACCCAGCAGGATATCCTCAGCGTGACGGCCCAGATAACGGGAATCTTCACGATCTTCCTGGGAGGGATCGCCGCGATATCGCTCCTGGTGGGCGGGATCGGGATCATGAATATCATGCTGGTGTCGGTCACGGAACGCACCCGCGAAATCGGATTGCGCAAGGCGCTCGGCGCCCGCCGGAGGGATATCATGCTCCAGTTCCTGACCGAATCGGCCACCCTAAGCCTGTTTGGAGGGCTGATCGGTATCGCCCTGGGGGCGGCGCTGGCATTCCTCATCGGGCAGATCGCCAATGCCACCGGCAACGCTTTCACCCCCGTGGTGGGTTTGGATTCGATCCTCCTGGCGACGCTGTTCTCGGCCGCGGTAGGGTTGTTCTTCGGGATTTATCCGGCTTCGCGCGCGGCGGGACTGGAACCGGTCGAAGCACTGCGGTACGAATAGCGGTTCGGGTGGTCGTCATTCCCGCGTGATCTTAGCGGGAATCCGGAAGCTCCAAAACGGAAAACCTCTGGATGCCCGCTAAAAACACGCGGGCATGACGAGCGCATGACAAGGTAGACCAATTCAACGGGCGCGATCACCGATCGCGCCCGTTTCAAATATAAAAAGAAATGCCGCGATCGGTGACCGCGGCTGAAAACTCCACGGATCTTCTGGGCGCGATCATCGATCGCGCCTTTTTTATCCTGAGATGAAAGACAACTGCTTGTTCGGGCTGATCGTCGTGCGCGGCTGGATGATGGCATCCTTGGGGATGACGACGACCCCGTCGCGCACGTACCAGTTGCCGCCCTCACCATCCAGGTGCGATCCGGGCGGGAACTCCTCGATCACCACGCCGGCGCCGATCCGGGCGTTTTTGTCGATAATGGCGCCGGCGATCCGGCAATCCGGCCCGATTCCCACCGGCACACCGCGCGGCATCTCCATCCCGGGAACGTCGTAATAATCCGCGCCGAGGATGACGCTCTTGCGGATTTCCACACCCTCGGCGATCTGACTGCGCAGGCCGACGACCGAATTGCGGATCCGGGCGTGGTTAATCTTGCAGCCCTCGGCCAGGAGGACATCCTCCAGATCGCTGTTGTGGAGGATCGACCCGGGAAGGAATCGCGGATGGGTGTAGATCGGCCGGCGCGAATCGTAAAAATTGAACGGCGCGGTGGGCATGGTCAACGCCAGGTTGGTTTCGTAAAACGTACGGATCGTCCCGATATCCTCCCAATACCCGTCGAAATCGAATCCGAACACCCTGTGGGAGAGGATCGCCTGGGGGATGATCTCGCTGCCGAAATCGCTGTCGTGCGAGTGTTCGAGCAGATCGAGGAGCACGGGGGTTTTAAAAAGGTACACACCCATCGAGCCGAGGTACGGGCGGGCGGGATCGTTGCGGCTGACCATTTCGGCCAGCACGCCGGGATCCTTGGGCTTCTCGGCGAAGTAATGGATGCGGAGGTTGGTGTCGCGCTTCAGAATGCCGAGCCGCGAAGCGTCTTCCCCCGAAACCGGATGGACCGCGATGGTAATATCGGCGTCCGTTTCGAGATGGAATTCCACCATCGAGGTGTAATCCATGCGGTAGAGGTGGTCGCCGGACAGGATCATGACCAGCGACGCGCGGGTGGACCGGATCTGCCCGAGTTGCTTGCGGACGGCGTCCGCGGTTCCCTGGTACCAATCCTCATGCAGGGGAGTCTGCTCGGCTGCCAGGACCTGCACCCAACCGGTATGAAAGACGTCGAAGTTATAGGTGTTGGCGATGTGGCGGTGGAGGGAGACGGAGTTGTACTGGGTGAGGATCGCGACGCGGTAAATCCCCGAATTGATGCAGTTGCTGATGGAGATATCGATCAGGCGGTATTTTCCGGCGAAGGGGACGGCCGGTTTGGAGCGCATCCGGGTGAGGGGGAACAGACGGCTGCCGCGGCCGCCGCCAAGGATTACCGCGAGGACATCGTCCATGTACGACATACCCGACCTCCGTCGACAACCATAGTATACCGCACCGGAAAAGGCAAATTATTTCGAAGTGTATCCAATGGATTGCCACAAAAGGCACAAAGAACACAAAGAATAATAAGCTTATCGATTAACAATCGAGAGCTACTTCCCGCGATTTATTTCGGAATGCGATTTAAAATTTCTTGACTATAAGTGGAAGGATTATGTGTTCTTTGTGCTCTTTGTGGCGGAAATTATTACGATCCAACAGATCACCGGCCGGTCAGATAAAAACGCAGCATATCGTCCGCATACTGGTCGGCCTGGATTTCGTTGTTGCGGCCGGGGACCTGGCGGGTCCGGCGCAGGAAATGGAATGCCTCGTGCGATAAAACCCAGACGATGGCCTCATCCAGGGTTCGCAGCCGGGTGGAGCTTATCACCCGGATCCATTCCCGGCCGGTGCGCATATCCTTCACCCGGACGCCCGGCCGCGTTCCGGGAGGAAAAGGCGGATGCGATCCGTCCGGAGAAATGTAAACGGGGGATTTCCGGGTCGGGAGATCGCAGGGGAAAGGGCCGGGAACCTGGCAGCTGATCCGGTAAAACGGAATCCGTTTGTTCGGAAACCAGCACCGTCCATAGGCTCCCCGGGATTTTCCGCGGCCGCGGTCGATCCGAATCCACGCCAATAGGGATGTGTCGTACTCGGAGAAAAAATCGCGGGCCCATTCGAGGGCGCGCGGGCGTTGTTCACCCAGATCGATAAGCCAGTTCATTGGGAGTGGATTGTACCGTAGGGGGATCCATCAATCGATTTATTCGAATAATCCTGCGCTATTTATGTCTAAAGCCGGGCTTGTGATATTATGCCATCCAATTTCCAGGTGATGATTGGGAGAATGGATGCGCGTTCGGCGATTGGTTTCAAAATGGGTTTCCTTATGGATGGTCCTCGCGGGTCTCATGGCCGGCGCGGCGGCGTGTCAATCCGTCTTGGGAGGCGCCACCGCCGCAATCCCCGGTGAGACCCCCGCGGTTACGCCTCAACCGGTGAAATCGGCGACCCCTCTCCCAACCGCCGACCTCTCCGCGCTCACCATTTGGATTCCGCCGGCTTTCCGTTCAGACAGTAATTCACCGGCCGGCGGGGTGCTCAACCGGCGGATCGATGCGTTTAAATCCGCTCACCCCGGGACAACCGTCATGGTGCGGATAAAGGCTGCCAGCGGAGCGGGCGGCTTGCGCGACTCGCTCGCCGCGGCGGCCGCGGCTGCACCGGGTGCAACCCCGGATCTGGTGGCGCTCGATCAATCCAACCTGCGCGCGGCAGCGATCAAGGATCTGATCCAGCCGCTGGACGGACTGCTTCCTGCGGGCGCTTGGGATTCCTATTTTCCCTATGCCAAATCCATAGCCACCATCGACGGCCGTCGGTTCGGGCTTCCGTTTGCGGGGGATGCCATCGTCCTGGCCGGTACGCTGGTTCCATACCCCACGCCCCGGCGCTGGGCGGAAACCGGCGCAGGGACCTGCCCGATGTTCGCACCCCTCGCCGATTCGCGCGCTCTGTTCATGTTTTTCGGGTACTACGCCGCCGGAGGCGAGCCGGTCCTGTCCACAGCGGACGCCCGGATCGACCCGGAGCCGCTTGCCCTGGCGCTGACCTGGCTGCAGGCGATGCAGGCGGGCGGCGTTCTCAAGCCGCGCAGCCTGCAACTCGATTCGTTTGAAAGCTCGTTTCTGGCGATTGAGAGTGTCGGTGATTGCAGCGTTACCCTCTATTCGATTGCCTCGAGAGCCAGCGACTACTTCATCGGTCATCTACCAACGCCGGAGGCTGAGGCCTTCTCATTGGCCACCAGCTGGTCCTGGGCCATCGCCGCATCCGACCCGGCCCGTCAAATACTCGCGGCAGATCTGATGTCTTGGCTGTCGGATCCGATATTCCTGGCCGAGTGGACCGGGGCGCAAGGGATTTTGCCACCCGACCGCGCGGCGCTGGAACAATGGGCAACGGGGAGCCGGCGTGATCTCGTTTCGTCCATCTCGGAAAAAGCGCTCCCCTTTCCGGACGATGAAATCCTGGTCTTAGCCGGCCCGGTTTTCTCCAAAGCGGCGCGGCGGGTTCTGTTAGACGGCATCTCCCCGGCGGATTCCGCTCAGGAAGCCGCCAAAGAAATTCATCCCTGATTTCCGTCATCCGGACGCGTTCCCTTTTTGGGTATAATGGCTTCCGCGCTCGGCGAGCGCATTTCCGCGGCAAATCCCACCGATCTCGAGTGAAACTGCATGCCGGTCCAAATTCGCAAAGAACGCCCGGGTGATGAAAAAGCCGTCTTTGATGTGAATTTTCGCGCCTTCGGCCGGGATGCGGAGCCAAAAATCGTCGACGCGCTGCGAAAAAACTGCCCCAAGGGGATATCGCTGGTTGCGGAAGAGGAAGTAAAAATCGTCGGACATATCCTGTTCACGCCGGCATGGATCGAAACCGCCCATAAGACTGTCCGCGGGATGGGGCTCGCGCCGCTGGCGGTTGCGCCGGAATGCCAGCGCAAGGGGATAGGCTCCGCGTTGATCAAAGCCGGGATCGAGGCACTGCGCGCCTCGGGCACTCCGTTCATCGTTGTGTTGGGGCACCCGGGATATTATCCAAAATTCGGCTTCGAGAAAGCGTCGACGTACGGCATCCGGTGTGAATACGATCAAGTGCCGGATGAGGCATTTATGATATTCGTTTTTCAACCGCAGGCGATGGAGGGGATTCGCGGGACGGCAAAAATGCGTCCGGAATTCGCCGCCGCGATCTAGGACCCGGACCGGCCGGGGCCCGGCCCTGGAATTCGACCGGAATAATCCAATCGGCACTGCCGATTATTTCTTTGGGGGCCGTTAAGGGAGACATCAAGATATGACCATCCATTTTGGAACCGACGGCTGGCGGGCCGTCATCTCGGATACGTTCACCTTCACCAATCTGCGCCTGGTGGCTCAGGCCATCGCCGACGCGGCCGCCTCGCCGGATTGGAACCGGCTGCCCGCCCATTCCGAGGGTTCGGTCAAAAAGGAAATGGTGGTCGGATTCGACACCCGCTTCCTTTCCGACCGCTACGCGGTGGAAGTGGCGCGGGTGCTGGCGGGGAACGGCTACACCGTCCACCTGGCGCAGGCCGATGCGCCGACCCCGGCGATCTCCTTCATGGTCCACCATCTGAAGGCGATGGGCGGCGTGATGATCACCGCGTCGCACAACGCGCCGCGTTACAACGGAGTCAAATTGAAATCCTCCTACGGCGGATCGGCGCTTCCCGAACAGTGCCGCCGGGTGGAGATCTACCTTTCCGACAACGAATCCCGCGGGCGCGGCCCGAACCTCATGGATTTCGACCAGGCCACCGAATCCAAAAAGATCCGGCGCTTCAATCCAATTCCGGCGTATCATGAGCACCTTCGCAAGCTGATCAATTTCGACGCCATCGCGTCCAAACCGCCGCGCGTCGTCGTGGATTCCATGTACGGTTCCGGGCGCGGACAGATAAAAACGATCCTGCAGGGGACGGGCTGTGAAGTCTTCGAAGTGCGCGGGGAGATGAACCCCGGTTTCGGCGGCGTGCACCCCGAACCGATCGCGCGCAACCTCGGAGCGCTGGCGGGGGCGATCGCCGCCGGCCACGGCGAGCTGGGCGTGGCCACCGACGGCGATGCCGATCGTTCCGGTGCGATGGACGGGCGCGGCCAGTTCGTCGATCCGCACCGGATCATGGCCCTGGCGCTGCGCTACCTGGTGGAAAAACGCGGCTGGCGCGGAAAAGTGGTCAAAACCGTATCGACCACCCAGATGATCAACCGGCTGGCCGCCAAATACGGATTGGAAGTCCTCGAGACGCCGGTCGGGTTCAACTACATCGCGGATCACATGCTCAACGACGACATCCTGATCGGCGGCGAAGAATCCGGAGGGATGAGCTTCCGCGGAAACATCCCCGAAGGAGACGGCGTGCTGTTCGGATTGCTGCTGATCGAGATGGTGGCGGTGTACCGGGAGCCGCTGGATTCCCTGGTCGCGGATCTTCTGCGCGAGGCGGGCCCGGCATTGTATGAACGCCGGGATCTGCGGCTGGTGCACCCGGTTTCGAAACCGGATATCACCAAGAAGCTGGCCGAAGCTCCGCCGGCAACCCTTGGCGGCGTGAAGGTCGCCAGGGTCCAGACGTTGGATGGGGTGAAATACCTTTTGGAGGATGACTCCTGGCTGCTGATCCGCCCTTCGGGGACCGAGCCGGTCCTGCGCGTATATGCCGAAGGCCGCGATGAAAAAATGGTGAAGGCGTTGCTGTCTTTCGGCGAGAAAGTCGCGCAAGAGGCGATCTAGACCGCCCGCGACGGCGGTGGCGGTTTTTCCCAGAAATGGTGACTGCTCAGAGTAGAGAAACGAGTACGCGGATTACCCCGTGCGTGATGCGCACTTCCGGGGCGGGCGCGGAATACATGGATTTCGCGGAACACTACTTTTTTAAATAACACGGAAAAATTTTTAACACATCCGCGAAATCCGCCCCTGTCCGTGAAATCCGCGAACTTTTTATCCAAAAACTTCTGCACCACTAAGCAGTCACCCGAAACGAATCAAATCCGATAATAAAACCCGAGTCAGGCGCTGGCGGTGACCCGGTTGCCTCCCGCCGCAATCGATTCCAGGAGCGCTTTCTCGGCGGCTTGGAACAAGGCTTCGGACGTCTCGCCCTGCGCCGGGTACGAAGCCAGCCCGCAGGAAAAGGTGCATTCGATTTTCGATCCGAGATAATTGAGGATCGAATCATGGAATGCCTTGCGCAACCGCTCGGCGCGCGGTTCGGCGATGGACGGCGAAGCGCCGGGCATCACCACCAGAAAATCCTCGCCGCCGAGCCGGCTGGCAAAATCCCCGCGCCGGATGTAGCGGTAGACGAGCGACCCCATGATTTTTAAAATTTCAATGCCGGCTTTGTCCCCGTATACTTCTCCGGCTTTCTCGTATTGATCGAGCCGGATCCGCAAAACGCTGATCGGGCTTTTGGAGCGGGCCGCACGGGCCAGCTCGTGTTTCAGCGATTCTTCCATGTAACAACGATTGTACAGGCTGGTGACCGGATCCCGGATGGCCTGCTCGCGGAGCGACGCGCTTAATGTCTGGATGCTGGTGTTCTTTTCCAGCAGGAGTTCCAGCGCGCGCCGATGATCCTCCTCCATCCTGATGCGGTCGGAAAAATCCCTCATATAAATGACGCTGGCCCGGCTTTTCCCCCGGGCGGGCGCCACGGGAAGCCGGGAAATTTCGAGTGTCGCGTCCGGCTGGTTCGGCGCGTGGACGACGGCTTTTTTCTTCGTGGAACCCAGTTTGGCATTCCATTCTTCCCACGCCGGGAACACAGCCTGGATGGGTTTTCCAACAGCCTTTCGCTCCGTCAACCCGGTCATTTTCCGCGCCGCAGGATTAATTTCCATAATTCGCCCGGCCCCATCCAGCAGGATTATCCCCTCCGGCAAAAACTGCAGGATGGACGGCCGTGGTTTGGATGCTTGATTTCGACGGGTGGATCGTTTTGCAAATGGCATCTTCGTACCTCCGATTGGCGGTTGGTGGAGGCGGCTTGGCAAATCCACGTCCTCTCCCCCCGATGCGAGGGATATCCACATGAATTATAAGGGACAGGTCAAGAAAACAATAATTCAAAACTCCTAAATAATGCGTTCTGCCAAGGAAAATACCGGTCCGTTCCATGAAGTGAAGGCCGTCACCGGTTTTCCGGTCAGCGCCGCTGCCTGGAGGCGAGCGTTTCCAGCAACTGCTCCAATTCCGGCTTCCAGCCTTCCGGATCGCTTCCGGCCGGGATGTACAACCGGCCCTTGCTGTACCGCGCGCGGGGATGGAGTTCGACGGCCCGGTCTTCCTCACCGAGGATGACCCCGACCGTCAGCACCCCGCCTTCCATCGCCACGGCGTCGACCCCCGCCCGCTGGGCGAGGATTTTCACCCGCAATTGATATAACAAATTCTCCGCCGCTTCCGGCAGCTCCCCGAACCGGTCTTCGAGTTCCTTCCGCAACGCCGCCAAATCTTCCAGCGTCGCGAGCTCGGCCATCCGCCGGTACAGGCGAAGGCGCAGGTCCCGGTCCGGGACGTACTCCTCCGGCAGCGCGGCCGCCAGCGGCAGGTCGACGCTCGGGGGCAGGTTCTCCATCTCCGGGGTTTTTCCGTCCCGTTCGGCGCGCAGCCGGCGCACCGCCTGCGAAAGCAGCCGGGTGTAGAGGTAGAACCCGATCGCCGCGATGTGCCCGCTCTGGCGCGTCCCGAGGATCTCCCCGGCGCCGCGGATTTCCAGATCGCGCATCGCGATTGCGTATCCGCCGCCCAGTTCGGTCTGCTCCGCCAGCGCCTGCAGGCGCTCGTACGCTTCCGGGGTGGGGCGGTGGCGCCGGTCGGTGAAGAAGTAGGCATACGCGCGCACCGGGCCGCGCCCGACCCGCCCGCGCAACTGGTAGAGCTGCGCCAGCCCGAAGGTATCCGCCCGGTCGATGATCAGCGTGTTGGCGTTCGGGATATCCAGCCCGGATTCGATGATCGACGTGCACAGCAGCACGTCCACATCGCGCCGGACGAACGCGTCCATCGTCTGCTCCAGTTCGTGCTCGGGCATCTGCCCGTGGCCGATCCGGATCCGCGCCTCCGGGACGAGCGCGGCCAGCTTTTCCCGCACCGGGCGGATCGTCTCCACCCGGTTGTGCAGGTAGAACACCTGCCCGCCGCGTTCGATCTCGCGCAGGATCGCCTGGCGCACCTGCTTCTCGTCGTACGGCCCGATCCGCGTGACGATCGGCATCCGTTCCTCGGGCGGCGTGTTGATGGTGGAGATGTCGCGCACGCCGGAGAGCGAGAGGTACAGCGTGCGCGGGATCGGCGTCGCGGTGAGGGTGAGCACGTCGACCTCGGTGCGCAGCTTCTTCAGGTGCTCCTTGTGCGCCACGCCGAAGCGCTGTTCTTCGTCGATCACCACCAGCCCGAGGTTGGGGAAAACAACGTCGCGCTGAATCAGGCGGTGGGTGCCGATCAGGATGTCGAGCTTGCCCTCCGCCAGCAGTTTCAGGATCCGGTCCTGCTCGGCCGGCGTGCGGAAGCGGGAGAGCATTTCCACCCTGACCGGGAATGCCGCCAGGCGCTGGGTGAAGGTTTGATAGTGCTGCTGGGCCAGGACGGTGGTGGGCACCAGCACCGCCACCTGCATGCCGTCCATCACGGCCTTGAACGCGGCGCGCAGTGCGACTTCCGTCTTGCCGTAGCCGACGTCGCCGCAGATCAGGCGGTCCATCGGCCGCGGCCGCTCCATATCCTGCTTGACTTCGTCGATGGCGCGCAGTTGATCGTCGGTTTCGACATACGGGAAGGAAGTTTCCAATTCCCGCTGCCACGGGGTATCGGGGGAAAAGGCCCGCCCTGCGCGGCTTCCCGCTGCGCGTAGAGCGCCAGCATGTCGCGGGCGACGTCGAGCGCGGCGCGCCGGGCGCGTTCGCGGGTCGCCGTCCATTCCTGCGATCCGAGGCGCGAAAGCGCCGGCGGATGATCGTCGGCGCCGATGTAGCGCGTCAGCCGGTCGGCCTGATGGATCGGGACGTAAACCTGCCCGCCGTCGCCGAACTCCACCTGCAGATACTCGCGGTCCAATCCGTCCACCGCGCGCCGCACCAGGCCGGTGAACAGCCCGATTCCGAATTCGATGTGGACGACGAAATCCCCGGGTTTCAGGTCGGCGTAGGCCGACTCCGGCGGGAGGGCTTTTGTCGTCGGACGGCGGCGCGGTTCGGGCCGGATCCAGCCGAAGATTTCGTTATCGGTCAGCAGGTGTGAAACCGCGGAAGGAGAATCCCTCCTGCAGCGATCCGTGGACGAACAACACGTCGGATTCGGCCGGCGGCGGGACGGGTGAGTCGGCCGGAACGAGGACGGGCGCGGTTCCCGGCCGCTGTTCGTTCCAGACTTCGAGCAGCCGGTCCGCCTGGCGCGAGACCACCACCACACGTTTTTTTTCCTGGCGCAGGAGATGGGCCTGCTCGACGAATGCTTTTAAGACCCCGCCGAAATGCGGCGCGGGGATGAAGGCGGTGCCCACCGGAATGGGGATGCTCTCCTCCTCCCCGGCGCCCAGGTGCAGCGCGATGCGGTCTTCGAGTGATTCGCGGACATGGTCCCAGGTCAGGTGCGCGCGCGGGGAATCCGCCGCCAAGGCGCCGCTCTCCTCCGCCTCGCGGCGCAGAAGCAGCGCGTGCTCTTCGAGGTCGGCGACTGCATCG
This sequence comes from uncultured Chloroflexia bacterium, assembly GCA_963724345.1. Classification (GTDB taxonomy): domain Bacteria; phylum Chloroflexota; class Anaerolineae; order Anaerolineales; family RBG-16-64-43; genus JAFGKK01. Next base: position 1,078,891 of record CAVRUI010000003.1, read on the forward strand.
CCGAGTTCGTTCCATTCTTCCAGCGCGACAATGCCGTCCGGCGGGAGGTAATCCAGCAGCCCGGCCGGCGGGTAGGCCGAAGGGATCCAGTACTCAAACGGAAAATCCGGCCGCAGTTCGCCTTCCGCGGGAAGCTTCCCGATCCGGGCCAGGTCCTCCGCGAGGAGTTCCCGTGCCGGTGTGACCAGGAAGGTTTCGGCTTTTACGGTGGTGCGCTGGGTGGAAGGATCGAACACGCGCAGGGTTTCGATTTGATCGCCGAAGAATTCGATCCGGATGGGAAGGGAGGCGGCCGGCGGCCAGATGTCGACGATCCCGCCGCGCCGGCTGAACTGCCCGGGCTCGATCACCAGGCTTTCCGGACGGTATCCGAGGTTGACCCAATCGCGGACAAGCCCTTCCGGCGAGGCGGTATCTCCCTGCCGGAACGCGCGCATGGCGGAAAGGAAGGATTGCGGCGGAAGGGTGGGCGTGATCAGCGCATGGGCGGAGGCGATCACAACCGTCGGCCGGCCGGAGGCGGATGCGGCGGCCAGCGCGGCCAGCGCGGTTATGCGTTCGCGAATGGTCCGCGGCCCCCACCGGGACGGTTCATAAAAAACCGGGGTCGGTTCCGAGAAGATCAGCGGTTCCACCCGCGGATCCCAGGCGGCGATCTCGTCGCGCAATGCCAGCGCCCGTTCGGCGCGGGCGGTCAGCACGATGACCGGGCGGGCAAGCCCGCCCGCCATCCCCGCGAGCAGCGGGGGGCGTGCGGCGCGCATCAGGGAGAGGTGAATCGAACGCCCGCCGGGAGGCGAGTCGGCGGATTTCGATGCCAGCGCCGAAAGCAGATCCCGGTAGCGCGGATCCGATTGAAAAAGCGGAAGCCAGCGGGAGAGATCCATCTCAGATCATTCCGGGGAGTTCGGCTCCGCGCCGCCATCCGTGGAAGCGCCGGGGGGCGGGGCATTGAACCGGTTCATCGCTTCGGTCATGCCGCTGTCGACGAAAGTCAATGCGGCCTGAACGGCCTTTTCGACGATGATCGGAACGGTTTCTTCTTCGAAGTCGTCGAAATTCCGAAGGACGTAATCCGCCGCGTCCATTCGGCCCGGCGGACGCCCGACCCCGAACCGGAGCCGGGGGACGTCCTTGGTGCCGAGCGCTTCGAGGATGGATTGCATGCCACGCTGCCCGGCCGATCCGCCGGAGGCGCGCATGCGGATCGTCCCCATCGGGAGGTCGATGTCGTCGCAGCAAACCAGAAGGTTTGCGGGCGGGACTTTATAGAATCGAACCAGGCCGGAGACGGACAAGCCGCTCAGGTTCATGAAGGTCTGGGGTTTTGCCAGGACCAGCTTCGCGCCATTCCGCGCGGCCGAGGCGACGAACGCCTGATTCTGCTGGCGGGTAAACCGGACCCCCAACGTTTTAACCAGGTGGTCGGCGATTCGAAACCCGATGTTATGGCGGGTTTGTGCGTACTCGCGGCCGGGATTTCCCAGCCCGACGATCAGGTAAATATCATCCATTTTTTCCATTCCATTCATCGGATCCTGCAATCTTCAAATCTGTTTTATATCCACGGAGGACACAGAGGGTCACGGATTAATTCCCGCATTTTTCTTCGTGCCCCTCCGTGCCCTCCGTGGATTAAATTTTTAGCTCTTGCCTTTCCGAATCCTTCGGATGAATAACCGCCGCGACCACCATAACCAGCGGGACCGGATCCAATACAACCCAAATCCTGTTAATACCAGCAACGCGCCGGTCAGGAATGCCAATCCAGATATCGGGGCCGGTCTTTCGGAAGCGGCCGGTCCTGCGTCAAACACAGCGGTTGGCGCGGGGAAAGCGGCCGCCGCCCGGGCGTACGCGCTTGGATCCGGCGAGATCGAAGTCACCGCTACGGCGGTGGAGGCGGTTGCGGGTGGAACCCCGCGGCGCACATGCAAGCCGCGGGTGATCGTCTCCCGGATCGAGCCGTCGGCAAAATAGGCGGCAAGCCGCAGCGCATAATTCCCCTCGCTGATGGATGACGTATCCCACACGCCAAGCTGCCCGTTCCGGACCGGATCGGTCCCTTCGAAAATGAGGAACCAGGTTCCGGTCGGGTCCGGATCGTATCCGAATTCAACTCGGAAACGCATCATTCCGGGTTCGGCGGCCGACCCCCGGATATCCACTATCCCGGATACCGTCCCGTCGGAAGCCGGGAAATCGATTCGCAGAGTGTCGTCCGGCTGCAGGAAAGCCGCGCAGGCGAAAATCGACAAAACGGCCATCAACCGGATCGGGAATCGCATGACAGGCAAGTTTAATACAAAGCGCGCCGGGGAGCAAGAAATATGCGGGACTGGAATTGCAGGGAATCGCCGCTGGAGAAGGGCTACGGGTCCGGTAACCAATCCGCCGGCAGCCAACCCTGGGCAGGCTGCGTTCAGACGCCGGGGGCCGGGAATGCGCGTTTGAGGATGTCCAGCCCGAAGAAAAAGAACGCAAAGGTCAATAGGAAATTCGACGCTATTCCATGTGAGGCGCCGTCGTCCTGAAAACCCGGGAGGGTGAAAAGGAATTGTCATCCTGCCTGGCGGGTTTGGGCAAATACCGGGCTGCTCTTTTCGTGAAGGACACAGACTTGCGAATTATGGACGGGATTTTGCCGGCCGGGCAAGTCCGGCAGGCAAATTAAATCCTTCTTGCCGATTAACTGAAGACCGTAGGAATGGGTGCAGGAAAAGGATTCGGCGGCGTGTTCCTATTGGAGAAAACCACCGCTCGCGGTCGCCTGCAAATAGAAAAAACAAGCCAGGGGCGGAAGGTTAATAGTTCCGGATTACCCCGGCATCCGCAGAAACGCCTCCACCACCCGCGGGTCGAAATCCTTCCCCGATCGCTCGCGGATATATTCGATCGCCTTCTCGCGAGACCAGGCCGCGCGGTAGGGGCGGTCCGATGTCACCGCGTCGAATACGTCCGAAACGGCGAATATCCGTGCCGGAAGAGGAATCTCATCGCCCTTCAACCCGCGCGGGTACCCCGAGCCGTCCCAATGTTCGTGGTGGCAGTAGGGGATATCGAGGGCGGGGCGGAGAAATTCAATCGGCATGAGCAATTCATACGCCAGGGCGGGATGGCGGTGCATTATCTCCATCTCCTCCTCGGTCAGGGAAGCCGGTTTGTTAAGAATGGAATCCGGAACGCCAAGCTTCCCCAGATCATGCAGGAGCGCGCCGCGCCGGATGTGCACCAGTTCCGAGTCGGAAAGCCCCATCGATTTTGCCAGGAGCAGCGCCGTCTCTGTCACCCGCTGGCTGTGGCCTTCGGTTTCCTTGTCGCGCAGGTCCATTGCGCGCGACCATCCCTCGAGGGTGGAATCGTACGCTCGGGCCAGCTGCAGGTTGGCGCTCTGCAGGTCGGAAAACAGTGTGGCGTTATCGATCGCGATCGCCGCCTGTCCGGCCAGCGTATTCAGGAAGCCAAGCCACTCCTCTTTCGGAGAAAACGGATTCCGATGGAATAGCTCGAGGATTCCCTTGACCTGCCCTTTGGCGATCAGCGGCACCGAGGTATGGGCGACAAAACCCTCGCCGGCGATGCGTTCGGGTTTGGCCATCGGATCGTGCGAAGTAATGGCGACGTGGATCAGGCGGCGTTCGAGCGCGGCCCGGCCGGATTGTCCTTCGCCGAACCGCAGGCGGGTGGAGGCGATTCCTTTTCCGCGGAATCCGCGCCCGGAAAAATATTCCAGGATCATCATGCGCGGATTGTTGAGCAGAACCGCGGCGGCGTCCACATGCAGCTGGTTGACCACCTGGTCCAGAAAATAACTCATCGTGACGTCGAGGTTCATGCTGGCCGTGATGGCGGTGTCGATCGCGTGCAGAGCACTGAGGTGTTCCAGCTGGCTCCGGGTCTGCTCGTTCAGGCGGGTGCGCTGGATCGCCGTCCCGGCCATATCCGAGAGAATGACCAGCAGGTTGGCTTCCTCCGCGGTGACCTTGCGGGGAAGAGGCATGGCGACGCACACCGCGCCGACGATATCCTGCTCGGACCGGATCGGGATGGAGACCCCTCCCCATCCGGCGGGAATGGAATCCCGATTCACAATCCGCAGATCGGGGTCGGTTTTGAATTCGTCGGAGCGGTGGAGGCTATTGGCGGTGAAAACACCGCCGGGAAATCCCTCGCCGGGCTTGCATTCGCCGCCTTCCACGGCTTCCATCCATCCGCGAGCAACCTCCCGCTTCAGCACGCCGGCGGCGGAATCAAACAGCCAGATGGCGCCCGTGTCGCTGTCCATCGCGGCCAGGGCTTCGTCCAGAAGATGCGGAAGCATCTGGCTCAGGGTCGGCATCGTCCGCAGAATGGTCGAGACCCGGTTCATCCCTTCCAATTCGCGCAGCCGCTTCCGGATCTCTTCTTCCGCATGCTTGCGTCCGGTAATGTCTTCGTACGTCCCGAGGATGCCGATGACCTTGTCCTGCGCGTCCCGCAACGGCACCTTGTTGGTTTTCGCCCAGGCGGTGGATCCATTTGCCTGGCGGAATGATTCGATGATGTCAAATTCGGGGGTGCCCGCTTCCATCACCTTCCGGTCGTATTCCCGGAAGGAATCCGCCTGTTTTTTATCCCACGGCAGATCATAGTCGCTCTTTCCGACGACATCCTTGGCGGATTTCAAACCGACCAACTCCAGCCAGGTGCGGTTGGCGCCGAGGTACTTCAGGTCGCTGTCCTTCCAGAAGACCGCGGAGGGGATGGAGTTCAACACCGTCTGCAGCATCGTCTGTGAACTGCGAAGCGCCTCCACCGCCTGTTTGCGTTCCGTGATATCGCGGATGATCGCCGTGGAAAAGCTTCCTTCTTTTACTTTCCAGTTGGAGATGGTGATTTCCACCGAAAATTCGTGGCCGTCCCGGTGTAATCCGGCGGCCTCCGTGGGATGTTGCCCGATGATCAACTGACCGGTCACGGCCGGCCGTTTGGCCCTCTTTTGAAATTCGCTTCGAAAGCGCTCGGGCAGGACTTTCGCCAGCGGCTGGCCGATCATTTCTTTTGACGGATATCCAAACATGGTCTCGGCGGCGTCGTTCCACAGGCGGATTTTATCCTCCGAATCGACCGTAACGATGGCATCCCCTGCCGTCTGGACGACCGAGCGCAGGTGGCCCTCACTTTGAATTAACGCCTCCTCCGCCCGTTTGCGCTCCGCATTGTCCTCCTGGAGCCTGCGGTTGACTTGCTCCAATTGAAGCGCCTTTTCTTCCAGTTTTCGAATGAGGACTTCGTTATATTCCTTCGCGACGGAGCTTTTTTCTTGAGAGGGCGTCTTTTTCATGACATTCTGGATCCTGGAAACGAAGGCTTCCGGTTCGGTGGGCTTCAGTATGAAATCGTCCGCGCCCATATCCAGGGCGAGTTGTTCGTCTTTCGCGTCGGTGTACGTGGCGGTATAAACGACAAACGGAATGACCTTGAGACGGTCATCCGCCTTCCATTGGCGCAGAAGGGTGTAGCCGTCCATCACCGGCATCAGCAGGTCGGAAATGATCAGGTTTGGAGGATTTTGGCGCGCCTTGATCAACGCCTCGGCGCCGTGCGCGGCTTCCTCCACCTCGTATCCATGACCTTGAAGCAGGGCGAGCAGGAGGTGGCGGCTCTCCTCTTTGTCATCCGCAATCAATACCCGGATTCTTTTCATGGGCGGTTCCTTTTATACTTCGCGCAGGGGTATGCTCGATTGCCGCGACAAACGACTCCGGGTAGATCGGTTTTCCGATGGGTCCGTTGCATCCGGCGGCTAAAAATTCCCCGTGCCCGCATGAAGCGCCTCGTGTGCGAAAATTCCTAAAAACATTATGCCCGCAATCTGTGGAGGATGTCATTAAAAGTCGCGTTGGTATGAAAGGTCAGGCGCGCGAAAAGTATGGTTTTATCGTTGTAGGGGATTAATTATCCGTAAAGAAGTATCATTCCGGCTCGAGATGACCGCCATCGATTACGGCCTCTACCTCCACATCCCCTTCTGCCTGCGGCGCTGCCGGTATTGCGACTTCTATTCGACGGCGGGGATGCGGAAACGGATTCCCGGTTATGTCCGGGCGTTGTCTCGCGAAGTCGAATTAACCGGCCGGGCCGGTGGAACCCCTTCCGCCGGCAGCGTGTTTTTCGGCGGCGGCACGCCCTCGCTGCTCGACCCGCGCCAGGCGGGGGTGGTGATGGAGGCCATCCGGGCATCGTTCCGGCTCGGCCCGGAGGCGGAGATCTCGATCGAGGCCAATCCCGGGACAGTGGACCGCGGCCGGCTGAAAGCATTCCGCGAAACCGGGATCAACCGGCTCAGCCTGGGCGTGCAATCGGCGGACGACGGCGAACTGCGGATGCTCGGGCGGATCCATACCTGGGCCGAGGCGGAGCGGACCTTTCGCGATGCCCGCCGCGCCGGGTTCGATAACATCAACCTGGATTTTATATACGGATTGCCGGGGCAATCAGTACCGGATTGGACGAAGACGCTCCAACACGCTCTGGTACTCGCGCCGGAGCATCTTTCGCTCTATGCGCTGACGCTCGAGCGCGGTACGGAACTCGCCCGGGCGGTCCGGCGCGGCGCACTCCCGGCGCCGGATGAGGACGCGGCGGCGGAAATGTACGAACAGGCGGAGGAAATGCTCGCCGCGGCGGGCTACCGCCATTACGAGATCTCGAATTGGGCGCGGGACGGGGGAGCGGGCGCGGGCGTGGAGCCGGCAGATCCCCAAGCGCCGGTTTTCCCGTTCCATGCCTGCCGTCACAACCTGCGGTATTGGTTGAACCGGCCGTATTTGGGATTCGGAGCCGGCGCCCATGGCTGCGCCGCGGGGAAACGGTATTCCAACATTTGTTCCGTGGAGAAATATGTCGGACGCATGCGGGGCGGCGGCGGGCGCCGCTTCCCGCTGACGCCCGCTGCTTCCCGCAGCACCTCTCGCACACGCGATGATGAGTTCCGCGAGACCATGTGGCTGGGCCTGCGCCTGACCGAAGCCGGTGTGGACCGGGCGGATTATCGGAACCGGTTTGGCGAGGATTATTATGACCGTTTCCGGGAGGAGATCCGTACATCAATCGCCGGAGGGTTGCTGGAATGGACCCGGAATGGAGAGGCTTTGCGGCTGACGCCCCGCGGCAGGCTGCTGGGGAACCAGGTGTTTCAATTATTTGTGTGAAGGCCGGCGATCGATGATAAAGCGGGAGCGATTGTCATTCCCGCGTGCTCTCAGCGGGAATCCAGGGGTTTTCCTTAGTGGAGTTTGGATATATTTGAGGACGTCATGGATCCCGGCTAAGATCACGCCGGGATGACGGAAACTCGTCATGCCGGCGCGCTCGTAGCAGGCATCCAGGGATTTTCCTCTTTCGTGGAGAATGATTGTATTTGAGTTCGTCATGGATCCCGGCTAAGATCACGCCGGGATGACGGAAACTCGTCATGCCTGCGTGATCGTAGCCGGCATCCAGGGATTTTCTCTTTCGTGGAGAATGGTTGTATTTGTGTTCATCGTGGATCCCGGCTAAGATCACGCCGGGATGACGGAAACTCGTCATGCCTGCGTGATCGTAGCAGGCATCCAGGGATTTTCCTCTTTCGTGGAGAATGATTGTATTTGAGTTCGTCGTGGATCCCGGCTAAGATCACGCCGGGATGACGGAAACTCGTCATGCCTGCGTGATCGTAGCCGGCATCCAGGGATTTTCCTCTTTCGTGGAGAATGATTGTATTTGAGTTCGTCATGGATCCCGGCTAAGATCACGCCGGGATGACGGAAACTCGTCATGCCTGCGTGATCGTAGCAGGCATCCAGGGATTTTCCTCTTTCGTGGAGAATGATTGTATTTGAGTTCGTCGTGGATCCCGGCTAAGATCACGCCGGGATGACGGAAACTCGTCATGCCTGCGTGATCGTAGCAGGCATCCAGGGATTTTCCTCTTTCGTGGAGAATGGTTGTATTTGTGTTCGTCGTGGATCCCGGCTAAGATCACGCCGGGATGACGGAAACTCGTCATGCCTGCGTGATCGTAGCAGGCATCCAGGGATTTTCCTCTTTCGTGGAGAATGGTTGTATTTGAGTTCGTCGTGGATCCCTGCTAGGATCACGCCGGGATGACGGATTCTACTTCCGCCGGTCGAGCAGCGCCCGGGCCAGGGATTCGAGAGCCGGATTGAATTCACCAGCGGGTCGGCCGCTTGGAGTGATTCGAACGCCTGATCGACCCATTGACGGGACAGGGCCAGCGTGTGTTCGCGCGCGCCGCAGGCCTCGAGTTCCGAAAGGAGCGATGGGATTCCGGCCGGAGAGAGCTCGGCGGCGAGCAGGGCGCGGAATTTTTCCGAACGCTCGAGGCCGTACACGATCGGGAGACTTTTCTTGCGCGCCAGCAGGTCGCTGGCGTTGGGCTTGCCGGTCACCATCGGATCGCCCCATACGCCCAGGTAATCATCCTGAATTTGAAAGGCGAGTCCCAGCGCGCGGCCGAAGCGCGCGAACGCGTCCTGCCGTTGGGGAGCGGCGCCTGCGCTTACCGCGCCGAGGCGGCAGGCGGCCTCGACCAGGGCGGCGGTTTTCCCTTCGATCATCTCGTGATATTCGCCCAGGGTGATCCTCTGCGCGTCTTCGTAGGTTAAATCCAAAAACTGGCCGTAGGTCAGGCGCAGGCAGGTGCCGGAGAGAATCTTCAGCCACTCGGCGGCAAAGGCGGAATCCGAATCCGCCAGCGTGGAAAATGCGAGCGTGAAGATGGCGTCTCCGACGTTGATCGCCTGGGCGGAGCCGTGCCGCTTCCAGACCGTCGGCCGGCCGCGCCGCACGGCATCGCCGTCCTGAATATCGTCGTGGATCAAGGAAAAGGAATGGATCAGTTCGACCGCGCCGGCCGGCGGAAGCGCGGCGCGCCAATCCGCTCCGCACCCTCCGCAGGATAGCAGGCAGAGCAGGGGGCGGATGCGTTTACCAGTCGTCTCGGACCCGGCGCCTTCCCCGCTCCATCCCATGGCATAGGTCGCCATATCCCAAAGACCGTTGTGGGTGGCCTTCAAGCGGTCGACGGACCGGTGCAATCCGGCGTCGAGCTCCATCAGCATTTCATTTTGGGAGGATTCGGACGACGGGGAGGTCATATCTTCTGGAGCGGGAGGCTGCGAAGTTCGGAAAGATCGCGCGCGCCGGCGGCGAACATCGTCACCCGCAACTCGCGGATCCACCCCTCGAGTTCCGTCTCCACGGCGCGCGGACCCTTCACGGCGGCCTGTAAAAGCGGACCGGCGATCCCCACCAGGCTGGCGCCGAGGGCGACGCACTTGGCGATTTCCAATCCGTTGCGGATTCCACCGGAGGCAATCAGCGGCAGGTCGGGCACCGCCCGGCGGCAATCCACGAGCGCATCCGCGGTCGAAAGGCCCCAATCCTCGAACAAGGTTGCCAGCCGGACCTGATCGGCGTTTTGCGCGCGGAACTTCTCCACCTGCGACCAGGAAGTGCCGCCGGCGCCGGCTACATCGATCGCGGCCACTCCGGCCATCGCCAATCTGCGCGCCGTCTCGCCGCCAATTCCCCAGCCGACTTCCTTCACCACCACCGGGATGGAAATCGACCGGCAGATCGATTCGATTTTTTGCAGGAGCCCGGCGAATTCGGTGTTGCCTTCCGGCTGGAGCGCTTCCTGGAGCGAATTCAAATGAAGGATCAGCGCGTCGGCCTGCACCAGCTCGACCGCCCGCCGGCATTCGTCGAGGGAGTATCCGTAATTCAGCTGGATCGCGCCGAGGTTGGAGAAGAGCAGGATGTCGGGAGCGACGTCCCGGACGCGGTACGAAGAGACTAGCGAAGGGGATTCGATCGCCGGTCGCAGCGAGCCCAGCCCCATGGCGATCCCGGCGGATTGCGCGGCCGCGGCCAACGCCCGGTTGATGGGGCCGGCTTCCTTCGTCCCGCCCGTCATCGAGGAAATCAGAAGCGGCGCGCTCAGTTTCCGGCCGAAGATCGAGGTTTGAATAACCACATCCGCAAGGTTGATTTCGGGGAGCGCCTGGTGGAAAAACCGGTATTTTTCCAATCCGTTTGTGACGCCGGATTGAACGTTTTTTTCAAGATTTATACGGATATGATCCGACTTGCGCGACGCGCTGGGTGCAACTTTTTTCATGTTGGGGTGTTTTCTAACCGGATAAGCGGCATGGTACCAGCACGGCTTTGGGGTGTCAATGCCGGACTTGACGGTGTTGCGGCGGGCACGTACAATTGGTCTGCTCCGACAAGTTCGCAGGGGATGGGTTTGCGGATCAGAACGTATCTTTGAAGGAGGAACTCTCGATGGCAGAAACCACCTTTGATTTGGTTCAAGGTATTATCGTGGAACTCCTGGCGGTCGACCCCTCGAAGGTCGTCAAGGAAGCCCGTTTCCGCGAAGATCTCGGCGCGGATTTTCTCGATCTGGTCGAATTGATCATGGCCTTTGAAGAGAAATTCGGCGCGGAAATCTCCGACGAGGATGCGCAGAAAATCCTCACGGTCGGAGAAGCGGTGAAGTACATCGACGAACGCAAGAAACCGGCATAGTCTTTTTGCACCGATAAAAATACGTAGGGCCGTTCTGAAGAACGGCCCTACGGGGTTAAGTAATCTTCGCATTCCAAGAATGCCGTTATCCCCGCGCAAACACATCAAGCGCGCTAAAAAACGATAGTCATTCCCGCGCCTGCCCTCGCGTAGCATCCCTGCTCGGTCTTGTTCCTTGAGCAGGGATGCTTGCGAAGCGGGGGTGTTCGAGCGGGAATCCACGACAGACTGGACGCAACCTTACCCGCCAACGCGGGCATGCTATTCGTCATCCCGGTGTGATCTCAGCCGGGATCCACGACGGACTTATACATAACCAGACTCAACAAAGAAGAAATTCATGGATGCCTGCTAAAACCACGCAGGCATGACGGACTGCCCTACGCTTCGCGAATTTCCAGTTTCCGGATTACCAAACCCGGCTGTGCCGCACGATCGGGATCCCGCTCCGGGATTTTCAGCACCAAATCCAGCCCGGCGCTGATCCGGCCGAAGACTGTATGGCGGTTATCCAGATGAGGGGTGGGTCCGAAGGTAATGAAAAACTGGCTGCCGTTGGTTCCGGGTCCGGCGTTGGCCATGGAGAGCATTCCGGCCCCGCTGTGGCGCAGCGCCGGATGGAACTCGTCGGCGAAGCGGTAGCCCGGACCGCCGCGGCCGGTTCCGGTCGGGTCGCCGCCCTGGGCCATGAACCCGCGGATTACGCGGTGAAACGTGGTGCCGTCGTAAAAGCCGTCACGCGCCAGGAATACGAAATTGTTCACGGTCTTCGGCGCCTGGGCGGCGAACAGCTCGGCCTCGAAATTTCCCGCGTCGGTCTGAAACACGGCGGTGTACTTCTTCTTCGGATCGATCGTCATGGCGGGTGGTGCGGAATATTGTTTGGACATAGGGTCTCCTTTTAAGTTGTCATCCCGAGGGGCCTTCAGGCCCCGAGGGATCGGTGACTTATTTTCCTGAGCGAACTTATCCGTCATCATTCGCAACCAATTCCTCGTCGCCCCTTCAGGGCTCCTCGGAATGACGGCTCAGAGGAAGAACTCTTCCTCCAGCTTTCTCCAATCCAATCCTTCCTCGGTCTTCAAATACGCCCCCAACAGCGGGTGCGCGGAACGGATTTGTCCCGCGGCCTGAAGCGCGAGGATTCGAACCGCGGCGTGCGCGCTTTCCGAGGACCGCAGGGCGCAAAAGTGGAATGCCTCGCGCAAGTTCATCCCCAACACCAGCCTCCGCAGATAGCCGTTCGGCACAAGGTAAGCGGCCGTCTCCGGTCCAAGCTCCCGCGCGACCATCCGGCAGGCGGAGGCCGCCTGCTGCATGGCAGAATCGTATTCGCCGCGGAAGCCGGCTTCCTCGATCCAGCGCGGAGTGAGATACCCGAGGCCGCAGGTCAGCGGTCCGGGCGTCTGGCTGGACATCCGGTGGCGTTTGACCTCGAAATAGGCGCCCTGATCCATCCGCGATTCGAATGTATAGGCCACATACTCCAGTTCGCGCAACGGAATATCATGATCGCCCAGCGTTCCCAGCATGGCATCGGCCAGGGCCTTTTTTTGTCCGGCGGATGCGCCGTGGATCCGGGCGAGGGCGTCTTCGAAACCCCATCCGCAGAACCTTACTCCCGCGGCCGCCAGCGCGAGATCCTCGGAATTGGGATCGGTCCGGATAAGCTTCATCCATCCGCGCGGCGCCGGTTCCGCGTTCCCGCCGGAGATTCCCAGGCCGCCGGAAGCCGCGCGGAAACGGTCCGGGGTCTCGCGCAGGTAGGCATTCTCATCGGCGTACTTGACAAGAGTCGGAACCTCTGAGAGCGCGGCGCGTTTCACCTCCGCGCCGATCGCGCGAACCTCCATCAGCGGATGCGAAAGCATTTTGCGGAGAGCATGCTCGAGCGCGCGCGCGTTGATCGTGATCCCCACGTTGGCCAGGACCGCCGCCGGAAGCAGGTAGCGGCAGACGTCGACGTAGCTGGAGCGGATCCGTCCCTCCCAGCGGGCGTCGCTCTCGCCCTCCCGGCGCGGGAAACGCTTGCGGGCGAGTTCGCCCACCGATTTCCAAAGAGTGCTGGTACGCGTCCAGCAGAAGCGTGCAGGTGGAGCGGTACATTTTCTCGACCGTGCTCCCGGCGACTTCCGGGGGAACCACGAATGCGCCGCTCGACCACTTCTGATAGCGCGTGCTTTTTTCGGTGAAGGAAGCCAGGCGGTTGGATTCGATGCTCTCGATCGCCAGCCGCGAAACATTTTCCGCGGCGATGTGCAGGACGGCATGTTCGGCCACCGACGAGTGCCCGTATCCGACCACCCATTTTTCATGGAACTGCGCGCTCTGGCTGTCGCTGAGTTCGGCCGCGGTCTGGTCGAACGGTTCCGGGGAGCGGGACGTCTTGGCGAACGCGACCGCGATCGTCTCGGGCGAAAGGTCCTTGGCCCGCAGCAGGTACACCCGCCGGGTATTCTCGCTCACGGTTCCTCCTGCAGGATGCGGCGTGTTCGGGCGACATCCTGCTTCATCTGTTCGCACAGCGCGTCCGTATCCGGAAACCGGATTTCCTCGCGCAGCCGGGCGACGAACTCCAATTGCAAGGTGGCTCCGTACAAATCTCCGTCGAAATCCAGGAGGTGGGTCTCCACCGTGGCCTCGTGAGCGGTCCCGTTGGCGAACGTCGGGCGGACGCCGATGCTGGTCGCTGCGGCGTATCGCCGTCCGGCAAGGTTTACCCAGCCGGCGTAGATCCCGTACGCGGGCAAAGCCAGTTCCGGCCAAAGGTCGAGGTTGGCGGTGGGAAATCCCAGGGCGCGTCCGCGTCCCTTGCCGTGGACGACCGTGCCGGAGACGGAAAACCTCCGGCCGAGCAATCCGGCGGCCTGCACAACATCTCCGGTCGAGAGCGCCTGGCGGATTCGGTTGGACGAGATCGGACCGGCTGCGTCGGCAAGCGGGGGAACCACATACAGGGAAAAATCCAGCGTCGGCGCTCTTTTCGGTGAGGTACGCGACGTTTCCTTCGCGCCCCTTCCCGAGCGAGAAATTCGGGCCGCACCATAGCGAGCGCAGCCCGAGGCGGGATTTCAGGGTCGAGAGGAAATCCGCGGCGGGGATTTGGGAAAATGCGGACGTGAACGGCTGGACGATGACCGCATCCAGCGGGAACTCGCCCAGCAGGCGCAGCCGTTCTTCCAGCGGGATGAGGTAGCGGAAGGGCGGCCCGTCATCCCGGCGAGCATTTGGCCGGGACGCCTGCCGAGGACGACCCGCGGGTGCGGGAAGAAGGTCAGGACGGCCGCCGGAGCGCCGTCCTCCTGCGCCGCGCGGGTCATCTTCTCAAGCAGATGGCGATGCCCGCGGTGCAGCCCGTCGAAGGATCCGATGGTGAGATACACTCCCCGGAGTGCGGCGCGCTCGATCGATTCGAAGTATTGCATCGAATGCTACAGGTCGATGAAAACTTTTTTCGGCTGCCACATTCCGGCAACCGGATCGGCTTCCAGGACGGCCAGAAGCTCGCCGTCAGGGCCGATCGCCCGCGCGCGCCCTGCGGCGCCCTGCGGCGCGGGGACCGCGATCCCGTTGCGGATCTTCACCGCGTCCTCGGTGGTGAGTTGGACCGTCTCCCAGCCTTCCAGGACCGCGCTGGCAGGCATCGCGGCCTTCTCCCACGTGCCTTCCAGAAAACGGCGCTTCAGTTCCTCAAGCGGAGTCGCCCGTTCGACGGAGAACGGGCCAAGGCGGATCCGGCGGAGAGAGACAAGGTGCGCGTGCGATCCCATCGCCTCGCCGATGTCGTGGGCGATCGAGCGGATGTACGTCCCGCGCGAGCACCGCACCCGGACCACGGCGTTGGGGCTTTCCCAGCGCAGGAGGGCCAGCTCATAGATGTGGACTTTGCGCGGCGCCATATCGATCTCTTCGCCGGCCCGGGCCATGTCGTACGCCTTGCGTCCGCCGATTTTGATCGCCGAGTATACCGGCGGAACCTGCATCCGTTCGCCGACGAACGTCGCCAGTTTCGCCTCGAGGCTTTCTTCGCGAAAGGTGAACGGCCGCGTGGCGGTGATCCGTCCCGCGGCGTCGTAGGTCGAGGTCGCCGTGCCGAAACGGATCGTGGCGAGGTATTCTTTGTCCACTTCCAGCAGGTATTCGGCCAGGCGCGTGACGGAGCCGAGCAGGACCAGCAGTACGCCGGAAGCATACGGGTCGAGCGTTCCGGTGTGGCCGACCTTGCGGATTTGCGTTCCGCGGCGGACGATGTTGACGATGTCGTGCGAGGTCGGGCCGGTGGGTTTATCAATAACGAGCAGGCCGGGTTTTGGCATGTGTATCCTCCCTGTTCGCGAAGTTTCCCCTTGGATCAATACCGATCAACCGCATCCGTTCCGATCCGGGCTCCTGATCCCGGAGCGGGGATGGAACCGTTATCGCATTCAGTCTACCGATTTCCGGATTAGTGTTTGAAGAATCCCGGAAGACGCGAATTATATCGCCATCACGCCGCCGGATTCTCTCCGCTCCCTGACGTTTTTCTTGCGGCATGCGCGGCGGCAAGCCATGCTTTTGTGCGGCGCAGGATTTCCGCGCTGACATCCTCCAGGTTTCCGGATACAAGCGCACCGGACGCCGCGGGGTGCCCGCCGCCGCCGAAGGAAATCGCAAGCGGTGTCACATCCAATCCGGCGATAACACGCCAGCTGATTTTTATCTTGCCGCCGTCCTGCTCGATGAACATCACCGTCACCTCCTGCCCGTCGATCGAGGAGAGGATGTTCACCAGGTCGGCGTCGTCGCGGCCCGGGTAACCGGAGGCGGCGCGGTCGGCCAGGGTCAGGCTCGTCCAGATGATCGCCCCGTCGCGCGCAATCCGTGAGAGCCCGGCCCCCCAATAGCGCACGGCGGCGAAGGAACGCCTGTGCAGGCTGCGCTCCACGGTTTCCGGGAGCGAAGCCCCGGCCCGCATCAGCGCGGCGGTCACATCCAGGGTGTGTATCCCGGTGTTGGGAGTTCGAAATCCGAGCGTGTCGGTGACTACGCCCGCCATCAGGCACTGCGCCGCTTCCGGTGTGATCGTTAAGCCCAATCCTCCGGACAGATCGGTGATGAATTCCGCGGTGGATGCGGCGGCGGGTTCGACCAGGTTGATTTTGGCGAAGCGGCCGTTGGTGATGTGGTGGTCGATCAGCAGGTCGATCGGGCGGGCGGGTGCGTTTTCGGGGAAGCTGATCCGTTCGCGGTCGGCGCAATCGACGAGGATCGGTGATGTCGCAGGACGCGGGCGGTTCCGAGCGGACGTCCGCCGATCCGGGCAGGTAGCGGAAAACGGAGCTCATACCCTCGGCCAGAAGGGGGTGGGCTTTTTTCCCGGCGGCCCGCAGCATGTGGACCATGCCGAGCATCGATCCCAGCGCGTCGCCGTCCGGCCGCTGATGGGTCAGCACGAGCGCGCTGGAACTGCGGGTAAGAAGCTCGCGGGCCTGGTGAAGGGTTTCGGTATCCATGCGGCGTTCCGGCCGGCTGCGGGCTCCCCTTTCCCGCGGCCGCGGACTATTTTCCCTTGAGTTTATCGATCAGGTTCTCGATGTGTTCCGCGCGGTCGGGGATGACATCCCAATGGAAGCGCAGCGCCGGAAAGGTGCGCAGCGGGATGCGGGAAGCGAGCGCGCTGCGCAGAAAGCCCTTCGCCCCTTCGAGACCCTGCAGGATCTCGGCTTGGCGGGCTTCATCGCAATCCACGGCCGAGACGAAAATGTTGGCCGTCGAAAACTCGCGGTCGACGCGCACTTCGGTGACGGTGATCATCGAAAAGCGCGGATCGGACGATTCGCGGAGGAGAATATCCGCTAGTTCCGTGCGGATGCGCTCTCCCAGCCGGAGCGCGCGCGCGTTGCTGGCCATGGATCATGCCTCCTGCAGGACGAAGAATTCCAGCACGTCGCCGACCGCCAGCTCGTGGAAATCCTTCACGCCGACGCCGCATTCGAACCCCTGGCGCACTTCGCGCACGTCTTCCTTCTCGTGGCGCAAGGAAGAAACGTCGCCCTCGTGAACCACCTTGCCGCCGCGGATGACGCGGACCTTCGAATTCCGCTTGGCTTCCCCATCGCGCATGATGCAGCCGGCGATCTTCCCGGTCTTCGAGATGTTGAACACCGCCCGGACTTCCGCCCGGCCGGTGACGACCGCTTTCTTCTCCGGTTCGAGCATGCCGTTGAGGGCTTTGTCCACGTCTTCGGTCAGGCGGTAGATCACGTCGTACAGCCGCACCGACACGCCCTCGGTTTCCGCCGCGTGCTGGGCGGACGTGTCTTCCTGCACGGAGAAGCCGACCACGATCGCGTTGCGATGGCCGAAGCCAGCATGACATCGTTCTCGGTGATGTTGCCGGTTTCGGCGTAGAGGATGTTGACCTTGAGCGCTTCCGTACCGAGGCTGGTGAGCGAGTTAATGATCGGCTCGAGCGAACCCTGCCCGTCCGCCTTGATGATCAGCTTCAGTTCCTTCACTTCGCCGGCCTGGAATTTCGCGAATACGTCCTCCAGGCTGACCGGTTTATGCGGTCCCTGCGCGGCGGACTTGGCCGCGAGTTTGCGTTCCGCCGTCAGCGTCCGCGCTTCCCGTTCGCTGGGCAGGACTTCGAGAAGATCGCCTGCCTGCGGAAGGTCCGACAGACCGAGGATGGAAACCGGCGTGGAAGGGCCGGCTGCCTCGATCGGCGCGCCGTGGAAATCGTACATGGCGCGGATCTTGCCGTGGGCTTGGCCCGCCACCAGGGTGTCCCCGAGATGGAGTGTTCCATTTTGGATCAGCAGCGAAGCAATCGGTCCTTTGGCTTTGTCGAGCTGGGCTTCGATGACGCTGCCGATCAATTTGCCGTCCGGATTGGCCAGGATCTTGGTGTTGTCGGCGGTCAGGACCACGGCTTCCAGCAGGTCGTCCACGCCGGTCCGCTTTTTGGCGGAGACCGGAACAACCATCGTGTCCCCGCCAAAATCGTCCGGAACGAGGCCGACTTCGGACAGTTGGTGTTTGACTTTGTCGGGGTTGGCGTTGGGTTTGTCGATTTTATTCAGGGCGACCACGATCGGCACGCGCGCGGCCCGGGCGTGCGCCAGGGCTTCCCGCGTCTGCGGCATCACGCCGTCGTCGGCGGCCACGACCAGGATGACGATATCCGTCACCTGGGCTCCGCGCGCGCGCATGGCGGTGAATGCGGCGTGGCCGGGGGTGTCGAGAAAGGTGATCAGCCGGTTGTTGTGGGTGACTTGGTAGGCGCCGATCCGCTGGGTGATCCCGCCGGCTTCCGCCGAGGCGACATCGGTCGAACGGATGGCGTCCAGGAGCGAGGTCTTGCCGTGGTCCACGTGTCCGAGGATGGTGACCACCGGCGGCCGGGGCTTGAGGAGTTTTTGATCTTCCTTGTCGAGGGCTTGGCGCCAGGCCGGGGCCGCTTCCACCGCTTCGGGTTTGGCTTCTTCGGCCTGTTTTTCCGGCTCGGCGTCGAAGCCCATTTCGTGGATGATGATGGCCGCGGTGTCGAAATCAATCTGCTGGTTGATGTTGGCCATCACCCCGTTGGCCATCAATTGCTTGATCAAGTCGATCGGGCTGGCTTGAATGCGTTCGGCCAGAGCGCGGACCGTCAACGTCGGGGGGAGTTCCACAATCTTCCTTGCGTCAGTGCTCATCGTGCACCTCCATACTTCACCGATCTCCCCGGCGCCGTCGACAGGGGGTGTTCCGCGGCCGAATTAGTTCATGCCGTCCCTCCGGCCGATGGCGCGGGATCGGGATTCAGTTCCGTGCCGGGATCCAACCGGCGCATATGGCTTTCCAGCGCCTCCCGGTCGATTGCGGAAATTTCGGATTTCAACGCCTGGGCCAGCGCGCCGCTCAGCGCTTTTTCCCAGCATTCCCGCCGGTCGTGGACATACGCTCCGCGTCCGGAGGCCTTTCCGCTCGGATCGATCCGGATTCCGTCCGGACCGCGGACAACGCGAACGAGCGATCGTTTCGCGAGCGCTTCACGGCATCCGATGCACATCCTCTGCGGGATATGCTTTGGTTGAGCCGTTTTCTTCGGGCTCATCGCCGTTTCCTGCAAAACCGTTCCACGCTGTTCGGATGCTCCAGGGTCGTCAGTCTTCTGTCAGGCCGCCGTCCAAAATATCCTTGGACCGGCCGGGTTTGCGCTTGCGCCGGGAGACGGTCAAGCCCGTTTCGGGATCGAATGTCACGACCGCCTTGGCCTTGCCTTTCTTTTTCTTCTTCGCGCCCTTTTCTTCCTCGTCCTCTTCCGATTCCTCTTCCTCTTCGCCGGCGACCGCCACGGCAACCGGCGCTTCACCGGCAACGGCTTCCGCGCCCGCTTCGGCTGTCACGGTCCCCTCGGCGACGGCTTCGGGAGCGGCTTCGGCAACGGCAGGCGCCGCCTCGCCGGCGGCCGCGGCTTCCAGTGCCTTCTCGGCGGCGGCCTGTTCGGCTTCCGCCCTCTCATCCGCCCGCAGGTCCAGGATCACGTTCTCGAGCGTTTCTTTTAATTTCTCGAAATTCCGCGCGCCGGCTTCCGGCAGCGTGAGGATCGAATCCGGATCCAGCATCGCGCGTTCATACGTTTGCCCGACCGTCTCCAGGCCCGCGGCGGTCAGCGCCTGGCCCAAGCCTTCCGGCAGTTCGACGGATTCGAGCGTGCGCGTGTACGCCGATTGGGGAAGGTTCTTGCGGATTTCCGCGAGGCGCCGGGTTTGCGCCTTGCGCCGACCCTCGCGCTGTTCGGCGAGAATCTTTTCCACGTTGGTGACGAACTGATTCATGGTGCTGTAATCTTCCGGAGGCAGCGGTTTGCCTTCGGCTTTGCGTCCCAGCGCGTTCTGCACCTGCTCGATCATCGCCGCCTGGGCTTCCACAAACGGGGCGAGGATCTCTTCCTTGCCGAGCTTCTGCATGGCGTCCGCCGCGGCTTCGGCCACGCTCTTGATGTCCACCCGCCAGCCGGTGAGTTTGGCCGCCAGGCGCGCGTTCACCCCTTCGCGGCCGATGGCCAGGCTGAGCTGATCTTCCGAGACCACGACCAGCGCCGTGCGTCCGCGCACCGGATCGTCGTCGAGGTAAACCCCCGAGACGCGCGCCGGGCTGAGCGCCTTGGCGATGAAGGAGGCCGGGTCCGGATTCCATTCGATGACGTCGATCTTCTCGTCGTGCAGTTCGCGGACGATGGCCTGGATCCGGCCGCCGCGCATGCCGACACACGCCCCGACCGGGTCGAGGTTGGGCTGCATGGCCGCCACCGCGACCTTCGAGCGCAGCCCCGGTTCGCGGGCGATGCCCTTGATCTCCACCATCCCCTGGTAGATCTCGGGGACCTCGGCTTCGAGCAGGCGGCGGAGCATGTTGCGGTCCGAGCGCGAAAGGATGATCTGCGGCCCGCGGCTGGTCTTGCTGACGTCCATCAACACCGCGCGAATCCGGTCGCGCGGCTTGTAGCGTTCGGTGGGAAGCTGTTCGCGTTTGGGAAGCGCGGCTTCGGCGCGGCCCAGGCTGACGGTGATGCCCGTCGGCCCCACCGACTGCACGGTGCCGTGGACGATCTCGCCCTTGCGCGCGGACCATTCTTCGAATTGTTTTTCCCGCTCGGAGTCGCGCAGCTTCTGGTGAATCTGCTGCTTGGCCGCCTGCGTGGCGATGCGGCCGAAATCTTCCGGAGTGCTGTCGACCAGGATCAGGTCTCCCAGCTCCGCCTTTGGATTAACCTTGCGCGCATCCGTCAGCGTAACCTCGGTGCGTTCGTCGGCGACGGATTCAACGATTTCCTTTTCGGCCAGGATCTGAATCGTGCCCTTGGTCAGATCCACGTTTGCTTCCACCTGTTGGGCGGTGGACGCGTTGACGGCCTTCCGGTAGGCGTTGACCATTGCCGCCTGCACGACCTCCAGGACGGCTTCGCGCGGGAGCCCGTAGTGCTCCAACACTTCGTTGAACGCGAGCGCAAACTCGTTTCTCATAATGCCCATCTACTCCATGGAGGGGTAACCCCTGCCAGAGACAAAGAAAAGTGGGGGTTGCCCACTTTTCTGGAAACAATAACGCCGAAAAGACCGTAATTATTCTATCACGAGGTCTTGCCGGAGGCAAGTCCGGCGGCCTGAGTCTGGACTTTGGAAAGAAAATCCACCACCGCATCCTTAAGCTTGGCTTCCGGGAGGGCACCGACGACGCGGCTGATTTCCTTGCCCTGGTAGACCATCAGGAGGGTGGGAATTCCCTGCACCCCGAATTGCTGGGCGAAGGCCGGGTTCTCATCCACATCCACTTTCGCAAACATCAGGCGGCCGTCGTATTCGACAGCCATCCGGTCCAGCGTCGGAGCGATCGCCCGGCAGGGCGTACACCAGGTCGCCCAGAAGTCGACGATGACGGGCAGGGGGGATTGAAGCACCTTGGCCTGGAATTCTGCGTCGGTGACGGGGATGGGTTCGGTCATGAATGGGATCTCCTGATGGGATGGTTGACCGCGGATTGCGGTCCGGGCTTTCCGTATTTGGCCGTGCCGTTCCTACGCCGCCGCCTGCGCGGGCGGGGGCTGAATTTCAAAAGTGGAGGCGATCTCGGCCGTGGCGCGGATGGTCGCGGCCACCGAACAGTATTTTTCCTCGGCCAGCCGGATGGCTTGTTCCACCGCCTGCGATTGCAGTTGCGCGCCCCGGAAAAGATACCGCATGTGAATCTTGCGGAATGTCCACGGGGGTTCCGGGTCCTGAATCCCTTCCACCCGGACTTCCATCGCATCCGGAAGCTGGCGCTTTTTCTTCAGTATTTCAACCACGTCCACCGACGCACAGGCCGCCAACCCGAGCAGGAGCAGGTCCGAGGGTTTCACGCCCGTCCCGTCGGATTCGTCGGTTGAGGAAAGGACAATCGAATGGCGCGTGCTGTCGGTCCCGACGAATGTTTTTCCGCGCAGCCAATCCAGCCGGACTTCGCTCATGCCGTTTTCCCAATTCCCGGGATGATTCGAAAGGAGGTCTTGATGGGGACCGATGGGGAGAGCATGGCGCCAACCGAGCAATATTTGTTCATGGAGAGTTCGATCGACCGCGCGACGGCTTCTTCGCTTACATCCGTGCCGGATACGACGTATTCTAATTCGATCGCGGTATACACTCTAGGGTGATCTTCGGCGCGCGTACCGCGGGCGCGGATTTCCATGGATTGCACCGGTTGCCGCTTTTTGCGGAGTATATCCGCCGCGTCCATCCCCGTGCATCCGGCAAGCGCCATGAGCAGCAGTTCCATCGGCGTGAGGTGCGGGTTTTCCGAGGGGGAATCCATCCGCACCGCCACGCCCTGCGCATTGACAGCTTCAAACCCGAGTCCGCCTTTCCAGCGGGCGGTGATTTCGGTGGGTTGATCGGGCATGTCATCCTCCGAATGGAACCGAGTATATCACCACGGGGGAAAAAAATTACTGAACCTGTCGATGCGATTTGGTCGTCATGCCTGCGAGATCGTAGCAGGCATCCAGTATTGATACTCTAAAATGGATTCCCGCTAAGTACACACCCGCTTCGCAAGCATCGCCGGCTCATTGAACCAGGAGCGAGCCGGGATGCTTCGCAGGTGCAGGCGCGGGAATGACGATCAATCATAACCCTGACTATATCGGATTTCGCTTGCAGTATAATCTTTCCTCAGTCATCCTACCCGGGATATTCAAGCCGCGATCCGGACCCATAAATGCAAGCCTCCGCCTACACGGTACAACTCCCCGTTTTTGAAGGCCCGCTGGATCTGCTCCTGCATTTAATCGAGCGCGCGGAGCTTGATATCACCCGCGTCGCGCTGGCGCAGGTAACCGATCAATTCCTGGCCGCGCTGCACACGATGGAAGAACGGAAAATGGACGTGGCGGCCGCATTCATTGTGATCGCCTCGCGCCTGCTGCAGATTAAAAGCGAAGCGTTGCTGCCCCGGCCGCCGGAACGCGAAGCGGGCGAAGAAGATCCGGGCGAAGCGCTGGCCCGCCAGCTCCGGTTGTACAAGTTGTTCAAGGATGTTTCGGCGCTTCTCCACAAACGGGAAGCGGACGGATGGCGCACCTTCCTGCGGACGGCGCCTCCCCCCAAAGTCGCGCCGCGCCTGGATTGGAGCCGGCTCTCCCTCGGCGCGCTGAAAAAGGCGGCGGAAATTGTCCTGGCCGTGCATCCCGAGCCTCCCCCGCTTGGGTCGATGGTCGCCGCGCCGAAGGTGACCATCCGCGACCAGATCCGAAAAATCGTCACCAACATCCGGGCCGAAGGCCGGGCCGTCTTCCAGCGCATGATGCGCGACGTCCAAACGCGGATTGAGGTGGTGGTGGCCTTCCTGGCGATGCTCGAACTGGTGAAACGCCGCCAGGTAATAGCGCGCCAAACCGACCTCTTCGGCGAGATCGAAATCGTCCCGACCGAAACCTTCACCGATCAGACCGACTTCGACCTAGAATTCGGCGAATGACGACGGGGATCCACGTCCTCCCTCCGCAGCTCGCGTCGCAAATCGCCGCCGGCGAGGTGGTGGAACGGCCCGCGTCGGTGGTCAAGGAATTGGTGGAAAACGCCCTGGACGCCGGCGCGCGGACCGTCTCAATCGAGACCGAAGAGGGCGGAAACATAAAAATAGTCGTCGCCGACGACGGCGACGGAATCGCGCCCGAAGAGATCTCCCTTGCCCTCGCCCGGCATGCCACCAGCAAATTATCTTCCATCGAAGACCTGAATTCCATCCGCACCCTGGGATTTCGCGGCGAGGCACTGGCCTCGATCGCTGCGGTCGCCAGGGTGCATCTCACCAGCCGCAGCCGGTCGCAATCCAGCGGCATGCGCCTCTCCTCGGAAAACGGCCGCACCGGGAAGCCCGCGCCGGTTGGAGCCCCGCAAGGAACGGTGGTGACGGTCGAAGACCTATTCTTCAACGTGCCCGCGCGGCGCAAATTCCTCAAAAGCCCGGCCACCGAACGCCGGCAGATTGAAGCTCTGGCGGCGCGTTACGCGCTCGCGTATCCCGCGGTCCGCATCCGGCTTGTCCAGGACGGCCGCGAAACGTTTTCCTCGACCGGAAGCGGCGAGAGGCGGGAAGTGCTGGCCGCCGTTTTCGGAATTGATGCGGCCCGGCGGATGATCGACCTTTCTGCGTCCGAAGTGGATGGGCCGGTGCGGGTGAGCGGATTCATCAGCCCGACCGATCTCTCGCGTTCCAACCGCAGGGATATTCTCCTGTTTGTCAACGGACGGTCCATCGCCGATCCGGCTCTGACCACGGCCGTGGTTCAGGCCTATCACACGCTGCTCATGGTGGGGCGATACCCGTTCGGCGCGGTCTTCATCGAGTTGCCGCCGGAGGACGTGGACGTCAACGTTCACCCGGCCAAGGCCGAAGTGAGGTTCCGTTCGCCCGACTCCGTGTTCTCGGCGATTCAACGCGCGGTGCGGCAGTCGCTTCTGGGAAGTGCCGGATCGGCGGGCGTGCCGGCCGCGGCGCCGTGGCCGGCACGGACCTGGGAGACCGGGAGCCGGCCGGGACCCGGCCCGGATTGGATTCTCGATCACGCACCCGCCTCGGGGACGGGGGATGCCGCGGAGCTTACAAACGGCGCGGCGCCGGTCCTCCCGGCGGGGGAGATTCCCCTTTTGCGTCCCGTGGGGCAGGTCGGCGCGGCGTATCTGGTGGCCGAAGGGCCGGACGGCCTGTACCTGATCGACCAGCATGCCGCCCACGAAAGGGTCTTGTTCGAAGCCATGCAGCGGGAGAAGTCGGGAGCGCATGTCTCCCAGAGGCTGCTCACGCCGGAAATGGTGGATCTTCCGGCGCAGCAGGCCTCGGTCTTGAACGAGCAGCTGGAATTGCTGCGGCATATCGGGTTCGATGTGGAGCCGTTCGGCGGCACGTCGTTCCGGGTGCGGTCGGTACCGCAGCTTCTGGGCGCGCTTCACCCGGAAGAGGCGCTGCGGGCGGTGGTGGAGGATTTCGAGGAGGATGAAACGCCGCTGGCGGCGGAGGCGGAGGCGCGGCTGGTGGCACGCATCTGCAAACGCGCCGCCGTGAAGGCGGGCCAGATGCTCGGGCCGGAGGAACAGACCGCGCTGGTTCGCGCGCTGGAAGGGTGCGCCTCCCCGCGCACATGCCCGCACGGCCGGCCGACGATGATTCACCTGCCGATGGACCTGCTGGCCCGGCGGTTCGGGAGAAAATAAAAAGTCGTCATGCCCGCGTGTACTAGGCGGGCATCCAGTATCGGTCGTCATACCGGCGTGGTTCTAGCCGGTATCCAGTAGTTTTTTTACCTTTTGGAGTAAGGATGTATTCGAGTCTGTCATGGATTCCCGCTAGGTACACGCGGGAATGACAACCTCTAAAAAAAATCCCGGATCATCTCCGGGATTATTTTTATAACCGTCCTTCGGCGCGGTTGATTATTGTTGCGGTCCGCCCGTTTTCTCCTCGTTTAATTTTGCGATTCCGTTGCGGACCTGCAGGAGCAGGTGGCTCATTTCGGCCTCAAGCCGCGAGAGGGATTCCAGGACGTATTCATCCGCTTCGCTGCGAATGCTGACCGCATCCTCGCGTGCCTGTTGGACGATCTGTTCGGCCCGACCTTCCGCGGCCGAGGTGATCGAATCGTGCTGGACCAGGTTTTCGACCCGTTCGCGCGCGATGTTCACTGTGCGCTGAGCCTCTTCCTGGGCCTGGGCAAGGAAGCGCTCCTTCTGAGTCATGACCTGCTGGGCTTTTTTTACTTCCTCGGGAATGGCGATGCGCAGCTGGTCGATCAACTCGAGGAACCGCTCCTCGTTGACCGCCGTCTCGTTGGTGAGGGGGATGTGAAACCCGCTGTTGAACAATTCCTCCAACCGGTCCACCAGGTGAAGGATGTCCATTTAATCCTCCGGAACGCGCGAGTCGGGCGCCGCACGGTAACGGGATGAGGTGCAATTACCGTACCGTAGGGTACACCGAAGCGGGTTTCCCGTCAATTCGGCCAACGGCTTAATCACGCAGCGCGGTCTGCGGAACCATGCGCGGTCCGTCGTCGCCGAGTTCGTTAAACCGGCGCACAACCGCCTCGGCCACGTGCCGCGGCACCATGCTGGTGACGTCTCCGCCCAGCGATGCGATCTCGCGCACCGTCGAGGAAGAGAGAAAGGAGTGCTCTTCGCTGGTGATCAGGGCGACCACTTCGATCTCCGGTGCCAGGCGGTGGTTGGCCAGCGCCATCCGGAATTCGTGTTCGAAATCGGAAAACACCCGCAGCCCGCGGACGATCACCTGGGCGTCGATCTCCTGGCACAGCGCCACCGTCAGGCTGCGGTAACCGATCACCTTGATCCGGCCCCGGCCGGCGAAGGTTTGCTTTACCAGGTCGATCCGCTCTTCCGGGCTGAACAGAAGATTCTTGAGCGGACGGTCAAACACGGCGATATAAACTTCATCGAACAGCCGGGCGGCCCGTTCGGCGATATCGATGTGGCCGTAATGGATCGGATCGAACGTTCCGGGAAAAATGGCTCGGACCATAGGGATCCCTTCTCTTTCGTGAAAACCCCGGCCACCCGGGGCGGGCATCGGCGGGAGGAGCGCAGGCCGCTACGAGATCTCCCCGGCGGTCGGGTTCCACCGGGCGGCCATGCGTTCGGCCATCAGCCGGTGTTCCGGCGCCTGCAAATCCGGATCCGCCGCGAAAATTTTCTGGGCGGTGGAGCGGGCTTGTTCGATCAGGCGCAGGTCCAGGAGGCGCGCCAGGTCCACGTCTGCAAACCCCGATTGCCGCGTGCCGAAGAACTCGCCGGGACCGCGCTGCTGGAGGTCTTTTTCCGCAAGGACAAACCCGTCCTGGGATTCTTCCATCGCCCGCAGGCGTTCGTTTTCCGCCTGGTCCTCGCTGTCGGCTACCAGGATGCAATAGGAGGCGTATTCGCTGCGGCCGACCCGCCCCCGGAACTGGTGCAGCTGCGCAAGGCCGAAGTGGTTTGCGCCTTCGACCATCATCACGGTCGCGTTCGGGATGTCCACCCCGACTTCCACCACCGATGTGGAGACGAGGATGTGCAGTTCCCCGGACCGGAAGCGGTGCATGACGTCGTCTTTTTCGTCGGCGCGCATCCTGCCGTGCAGCAACCCCAGCTTCCATTCCGGGAAGACGCTTTCCTGCAGGCGGCGGTGTTCCTCCACCGCGGCCGTGGCTTCGCTGGTCTCGCTCTCCTCGATCCGCGGGCAGATGATGAACGCCTGGCGCTCCTGCTTCAGCTGGCCGGCGATGAAGGCGTAGGCCCGCTCGCGTTCTCCGGGCAGCAGGATCCGCGTCGTGACCGGCTTGCGGCCCGGCGGCATCTCGTCGAGCAGGGTGAGGTCCAGGTCGCCGTAAATGGTCAGGGCGAGCGAACGCGGGATGGGCGTGGCGGTCATCACCAATAGGTGCGGACTGCGGCCCTTGGCGCGCAAGGCCGCGCGCTGGTCGACGCCAAACCGGTGCTGTTCGTCGATCACCGCAAGGTCCAGGCGCGCAAAATCGACCGGGCTCTCCAGCAGCGCATGCGTCCCGACGACCACGGCGATCTTGCCGGAGGCGAGATTCTGACGGATCTCCTGCTTTGCCGATTCCGGCGTGGAACCGAGCAAAATGCCGATCTGATCCTCGCGCAGGAATTTGTCTTCTCGGACGAGCAGTTTGCGAACCAGCGCGAAATGCTGTTCGGCAAGTATGCCGGTCGGAGCGAGGATGGCCGTCTGTCCGCCCTGCAACGCCACGACCAGGCAGGCCGCCAGCGCCACGATGGTCTTGCCCGAACCGACGTCGCCTTCCAGCAGGCGGTTCATCGGCTTGCCGGAATCGAAATCGGCCAGGATATCCTTGACCGCTTTTTGCTGGGCCGAGGTCAGGGCATACGGCAGGGATGTGATGAACTCGTCGAGGACAGCCGGGGCGGGGTATTTCTTCGCTTCACCGGAAGTCCAATTCCGGCGTTGCTGCAGGATTCCCAGCTGCATATAAAGCAGTTCTTCGAACCCCAGCCGGTCTTTGGCTTTCTTTTGGGATTCCCAGGAAGCGGGGAAGTGGATCTGCTGCAGTGCCTGGCCGAGCGCCATCCATTTCCCCTCGTCCAGCACGGCGGGCGGCAGCGGATCCGGCAGGCGGGTGGCGAGCCGCGAGACGGCATTGTGGATGTGCCGCCGCAGAAAATTCTGATTGACCCCGGCGGTAAGCGGATATACAGGCACGATCCCGCCGGTGCGGATCTGCTGGCGGTCCAGGAACTCCCACTCCGGCATCGTCATCGTCAGCCGCCCGAGGTACTGGCCGATTTTTCCGGAGAGGGAAAGCAGCTGACCTTTGCGCAGGCGGGATTCGATCCACGGCTGGTTGAAAAAGGTGATCAGCAGCGAGCCGCTTCCGTCGGCGACGTTCAGTTCGGTGATCGTGCCGCGTTTGGTGCGGCGGGTGGTGCAATCGTGGACCGACGCCAGGACGGTGACGGTTTCGCCGTACCACAGACGGTTGATCGGCTTGAGCAGGGAATAATCCAGATAACGGCGCGGGAAGAACCAAAGCAAGTCGCCGATCGTCTGGAGGCCAAGGCGCTGGAAGGATTCTGTGTTTTTATCGCCCACGCCCAGGAGACGCCGGAGCGGCGCCTGCAATTCCCGCAACGTCAGCGGGGTCGCCTCGGCCGTCCGCGGGGCGGGTTGTGCGGCCGCCGCTGGAACCAGGTCGGCGGGGGGCACGCGAATGGAATCGGATGGCGCGGCTTCAACGGGGATGGAAGAAACCGTGTCCGGTGGCATTTCCCCGGCAACGGATCTCGGCGCGGGGCCGGAATTCCCGGCGTTCTTCGCAGCGGCCAGTCCCTCCAGCAGGGAATTCAACGACGCCGGGCGTTGTTCCATCCCCAGCGAGTGATAGGAAGCCAGCCATTCCTGGACCCGTTGGAGAAGCGATTCCGGGATCGATTCGGCCCGGGCGTTCTGACTCCATGTGGAGGAAAAATTGTTAAATCCGCCCTGCACGCATTGATCCAGATACCCCATGTCCGCTTCATTGCGGAGCATTTTAGCCAGGGTCTCAATTACGGATACCGTCAAGTTGGTTTTCCTCGCAGAAAAATTATCGTCCGGTGATCCGGAAAAGGCTGCGGAAAAAATCCAGACATCCGGCGATCAACGAGCCCAAGCCGAGCAGCAGCAGCGGCCAGAAGAAATATCCGCTTGCCAGAACATACAGGAGATTGATCAGGTCGTGACTCACCCCGAATGACTGCCCCGTAGTATACAGTGTTCTCCAGAAATTCGGGAGTAATCCGTACTGATGGAGGTTTTCGACCACGGTGTGCGTATCCGGCAGGAGGCCGTAGTGGACTCCGATATCGTTCAGAAAATAGAGAAAATTAGGAAGGGGCCGGCCGAGCAGCGGTTCGAAAATCGAAAACACCGCGTAGACCGTCATCAGGGCCCCGAACAACCCCAGCATGAACGCAGAGGTTATGTTGACGGGAAGATGCCGCCGCTCGATTTCCCGGGCGTTGGTTTCTTCCACATCCGCCACAAACGCTTTGGCCTGAACCCAATCCATGTGTCCGCGCTGGCAGACATAGCGGATGATGTCATCACGGTTCGCGGCCGCCGAAAGCCGGTCGACGACATATCTTGACAGTATTTTTGTGTCCATCCGGGGGATGCCTTGGAAGAAATCAGGAGCCGGAGGAGGATTGCATCGCGATCACTCCCACCGCTCCCGGGCCGATGTGCACACCGATGGCCGGCGTGACTTCGATGACGTACGTTTTATCCTTCGGGACCCGATTAAGCCCCTTCAGGCTTTCGGCGAGCTGCGGGATCAACCCGTCCGCCAGTTGACGCGCATCCGCGTGAGCGATCGCCAGGCGCTCGATCGGTCCCCAGGAGCGGACTTGGTCGACGAGGGCGGTGAGGCCGCGTGTTTGAGTCCGGACCTGCGCCACCCGGCTGACGGTTCCCTCGTAAAGGGAGATCAGCACTTTAATCTGCAGAAAATCTCCAATGTCCGCCACGAGGGAGGGAAGCCGGCCGCTGTGCGCAAGGTGAGTCAGGCTTTCGATCAGCGCCACTAGCCGCATCCGGTTGCGCGTATCCGCGATCAGCTTTTTGAGGGCTTCGATCGGCGCGCCGCGGGCGGCCGCTTCGGCCGCGTCCAGGATCAGAAAACCGGTCCCCATCGAAACCTGTCCGGTTTCCACCACTTCCACCCGGCCCGGAAAACGCTTGGCCGCGATGACCGCGGAATTGAAGATCCCGCTCAGCGAGGAAGCCAGATGGACGGAAAGGACCTTCTGAACCCCGCGCGAAAGGACTTCTTCGAATGCCTCTTCGAATGCGCCGACGGAAGGGGACGAGGTGGTCGGCAGAATCCGCTGGGTCGTCATCCGACGGTAAAGATCCGACCGGGAAATATCCACGCCGTCGCGGAAACTCTGGCCTCCGAACATGATCATCGCCGGCACGACTTCCACCGAGTATTTCGCCGCATCCTCGACCGGAATGTCGCTCGTGCTGTCCGTGACAAACCCGATTTTCTCTGCCATCGCATTCACTCCTATGGGGATACGTCCCGGATGCCGGGGGGCAGATCAAATACGATCAATCCGGAAGAACGGGGGCCGAAGATCGAGGCGACCGATGCTCCCAAATGGATGGTGGAAACCGGGCACCCGGGGAACGCCTCCCGCACCCGCTGATACAAAAGCCGTCCGTGGTTTTCCCCGTCCTGGGAATTGTATACGACCGCCAGGCGGTGCAGGTGGGTGAATTCGCTGACGAATTCGACAAGTTTTTCGACCGCCTGTTCCTGGGTCTGGACCTTCTCGAGCGGAACCAGGCCGCCCTCTTCCAGTGAAAGGAACGGCTTGATCCCGAGCATTTCCCCGAGCATCACCTGCGTCCGGCTGATCTTCCCGGTGTGCTGCAAATACGCCAGGTCCTCGATAAAGAAGACCGCATACATCCGGGGCACGAGATAACGCAACTGGCGGACCACCGTTTCCAGCGATGCGCCCTGATCGGCGATCCGGAGGGTTTCGTCGATAAGAAATCCGACGCCGGCGGACGTGGTGAGTGAATTGACCACAAAGATGTTCATCCGTCCGGTGAAGGATTCGGCGGCGGTGCGCGCGTTCCGGACCGCCCGGCACAACCGGCTGGAGCTGAGCACGCATAATATGTTGTGGGTATGGCGGGAGATGCTCTGGAAAGTGGAGAGAAACGCCTCCACGCTTGGAGAGGCGATTACCGGAAGTGTCTCACGGCATCCCAGCAGCGGGCGGATTTCGTCCAGGGTGTCCCCGTTCCGTTCCAGGAAGGAGCGCGTGCCGATGTGAATCGTCAGCGGCAGGATGGTCACATCCGGCCGCAACGCGATTTCCGGATTTGGAAACGCGGAGGCGCTGTCGGTTACCACATGGATCCGTGGCCGCGGCGGTGGCTGAGGATCGGTCCGTCGTTGATGCGCGGTCGCGGCCGCTTTGCGCGGCGTAGAAGGCATCTGTTCCCCCGTTATTCCACGGAAAGGATGAAGAAATAGTGCGGTTGCCCGCCCTCGTAACTCTCCACCTGCTGGGAAGGGAACGCGGCGCGGACTTTATCCGTCAGCTGGTTGGCCGCTTGAGGCGTAAGCCGCTCTCCCCAGTAGAGGGTGATCAGCTCGTGCGTTTCCGCCCCCATCTTGCGCAGAAGCTGCATGAGGGATTCTTCCAGCGAATTTCCGGTCGTCACCAGGCTGCCGTTGAGCAGCCCGATGAATTGCCCTTCGGCCACCCGGACGCTGTTCATTTCGACCGAACGCGTGGCCAGAGTCAATTCCCCGCTTTGAATTCCGTCTACGGCCTTGGTCATGGCCTGACGCACCGCCTCGAGCTCCCCGTCGTTCTGGAAGGCAAGCATCGCGGCGATCCCCTGCGGGATGGAGCGGGACGGGATTACGGCGATCTGTTTCTGGGTCAGGGCCTTCGTCTGTTCCGCGGCCATGATGATGTTCTTGTTGTTGGGAAGGATGATGATCTTCTCGGCGGGAAGCTCCGCAAAAGCGGACAGGATTTCCTGTGTGCTGGGGTTCATCGTCTGGCCGCCCGGAACGACCGCGGAAATCCCGAGGCTGGCAAAAACCCGCGTCAGGCCCGTGCCCGGGGATACGGCGACGGCGGCGATCTGCCCGGATTGAACCTTGCGGAAAACGATATTGCCGGCATCCGGTTTTTTATGATGCAGGCTGGTCTGCTCCTGCAGATTTTCGATCGCCACTTTCGAGACGCTGCCGAGCTGAAGGATGAAATCGATCGGTTCGTACCGCTTGTCGGAGGGAACGTGGATGTGCATCCGGTACAGATCGTCGCCCTGGCCGATCTGAATCGAAGTTCCCATTTGTTCCAGGTTCGCATAAAAATTCTGCAGATCCAGGGGCGCGGAGGGGACGAAATCGACGACGATTTCAAAATCCTGGCCTTCTTCGACCATCTCTTCGGCCAGGGTTAAATCCAGGCTCTCCAGCGGCGGGACGGAAAACAGCGGTTTGTCGAGCGGTTTCCCTTCGAAATAGCGCTGCATGCCCTCCAGGAAGAAGAACAGCCCCTTGCCGCCCGCATCCACCACGCCGGCTTGCCGCAGCACGGGCAGCAGATCCGGCGTGCGTTGGACCGAACGATCGGCGGCTTCCACCACGCGGGTGATCAACTCCGGGAATACACACCCGTCGCGGTGCGCCTGCTCCGCCGCGGCGGCAATGTCGGTGGCGACGGTGAGGATCGTGCCTTCCACCGGCCGGACCACACCTTTGTAGGCGGTCTCGCGGGCTTCCTTCAATGCCTGGGCGAACAGCCCCGCGTCGATCTCCGCCTGCGCGTCCAGACTGCGGGCGATGCCGCGCCAGATCTGGGAAAAGATCACGCCCGAATTCCCGCGGGCACCCATCAGCGCGCCGTGCGCGATGCTGTGGGCGATCTGGCCCGCGTTGGCGGAATCATTCTTCGCGACTTCCTGGCAGGCGGCCTGCATGGTGAGCGACATGTTCGTGCCCGTGTCGCCGTCCGGCACGGGAAAAACGTTGAGGGAATTGACGGTCTGCTGGTTGGTGTTTAGCCACGTCAACCCGGCAAAGACGAGCTTTTTGAGAAGCTTCCCGTCGATGCAGGGAGCGGGAGGGATGGGGACGGTTTCGGGTGAGATATCCGTCTGGGGGGAGGTTGACGTCATCTCCGGCGTCCTGCCGCAAGGATGAAGGTGTTCAATCCTGGTTGCTCACGCGCAACCCCTGCACGTGGACATTCACGGCGTCCACGGGAAGGTGGAAGGCTTTTTCCACGGTGTAGCGCACCGCATGGGCGACGCTGTCGGCCACGGTCGAGATCCGCGTTCCGTATTCCAGAATGACATAGACGTCCAGACTGAGTTTATCCTCGAGGACGTGGACTTCCACGCCTTGGCGCGGATCCTTGGCCGTGGGATGCATCCAGGATTCGAACCACCCGCGGGCGGCCATCCCGACCACCCCGTACGAGCCCAGCGCGGCCCGGCTGGCCAGCGCGGAGACCGCTTGGAGAGAAATGCGGATGCTGCCGAGCGAGATTTCCGCTTCCCTTTTCATACGGTCTTTCCCCTTTCTATCCGGATCGGTTCGCATGTCCGCCTCGCGTCTGCCGGAATGCATCTTGCCCGCTCTTCCTTCCTATGGTAAGATGCTGGCCGGTTTATACCGGAAAGGCATTTCCAGGAAGGAATCGTAAAATGGCAAAATGTGAAAACTGCGGCAAAGCACTCACCTTCGGACACAACCGCTCGTTCTCCAAGCGCGCCACCCAGCGGACGTACAAGCCCAATCTCCAGAAGGTCGCCGTCTGGCATGGCAAGCGCAAGGTAACCAAGGTGCTGTGCACGAAGTGCATTCGCACGTCCGTCAAAGCCGGGTGATGTCCCGCGCTCTTCCGGGCCGGCGGATCCATCGCCGGCTCTTTTTTTTAACCGGCCGCGCATCCGGATGAAACCGCGCGGGAATCATAACGTCCGGACGCGAAAAAGACAATAGCATTCCGGGACTCTGGTAAACGTAAGTGGATCATGCTACATTTAAACCCCATGAATCGGGCGAAAGGGAGAAAATTTCGAAAATATTGGATAAGTCTTATCGCCATTAGTCTGGGATGGGCCTGCACCCGGTCCGGAGCGCCCGTCCAAATTTCCGGCGCAACATTTCCCGCCGGCATGCAACCCGTAACGCAATTTACCAATCCCCAGGCCGGCCTCACCGGCCAGCCCAGCCCGTTCCTCCCGCAAACGGAACCATCCGCCACACCCACATCCATGTTCTCCTCCCCGACCCTCGACCCGACTCGAGTGAGTCCGCACCCCACGCTTGGGCCCGGAACGTATGTCGTGCAGGCGGGGGATACGATCGCTTCCATCGCGGATAAATTCGGCGTGACCGAGGAGGCGATCATCGAGCTCAACGGGCTGACCGATCCGAATTCACTTCAGGTCGGGCAAACCCTGCTCATCCCCGTTCCGGAATCCGATACGCCCGGCCCCAACTTCAAGATCATTCCCGATTCCGAACTGGTTTTCGGACCCGCGGCAAACGGATTCAGCACGGCGGAATTCTTGAAGGGTAAAAACAGCTATCTCCTGAATTACCGGGAGGTCGTCGAACGGAAGGAACGGACCGGGCCGGAGATCGTGGATTATGTGGCGCTGCATTATTCGGTCAGCCCGCGGATCCTCCTGGCGGCGCTGGAATATTCCGCGGGGTGGATCAGCAATCCGCAGCCGGCGGAATGGAAAATCACCTATCCGTTCATTTCCGAAGCCGGGCGGGAAAATCTTTACCGTCAGCTGGCCTGGGCGGCCGATCAGATGAACGAGGGTTATTACGATTGGAAGGCCGCGCTCTATGATTACTGGACCCTCGCTGATGGAAGCATGGTCCGGATCGGCCCCGGGATCAACGCCGGAACGGCGGGGGTGCAGTACCTTATGGCGCGGATGTACGGGAAGGGGGATTGGCCGAATGCGGTCACTGAGGGCGGCGTGTTCTCCACCTTTCAGACGATGTTCGGGTACCCGTTCCTATGGTCGCATGAACCGGTCGTCCCCGAGGGCCTTGTCCAGCCGATGCTGATGCTGCCGTTTGAAAAAGGCGTGATCTGGTATTTCACCGGCGGACCGCACGGGGGCTGGGCCAGCGGTTCGGCCTGGGCGGCGATCGATTTCGCGCCGTCGGGAATTCCAAACGGCTGCAATCCATCCGAGGATTGGGTGGTGGCTTCGATCCCCGGGCTGATCGTGCGCAGCGACGAGGGGGCGGTGGTGCTGGATCTGGATTTCGACGGGAACGAACACACGGGCTGGACGATCCTGTATATGCATTTGGAAACGCGCGACCGCGTTCCGCTCGGCAAGAAAGTCATCCTGGCCGACCGGCTCGGGCATCCTTCCTGCGAGGGAGGTTTTTCCAACGGCACGCACGTCCACATCGCGCGCCGGTTCAACGGCGAATGGATCGCGGCCGACGGGCCGATCCCATTCGTGCTGAGCGGCTGGAAAGCGAGCAGCACGGGCAATGAGTATGACGGGTATCTCACCAAGGGGGATGAAAGCATCGAAGCCTGCGACTGCGGCGACGAAGAAAACGACATATGGCTATGAGACGCCGCCCCGGCCGGTTTCCGGCGCGCGTTCTGGCGGTGATCGTCTGCATCCTGGCGGCTCCGGCGCTCGCCTGTTCGCGCGAGACTTCCGCGACCCTGGATCCAGCGTCCCTGTTTGCCACCGCCACGGAAACACCGCCGCCCGCGTCTCCGATCCTCTCCGCGACGATGGACGCAACCGAAACACAGACATCCGCGCCGCGGCCCTCGGTCACGCAAAGGCTCACCAATACGTTTCCGCATACGCCCACGCTTCACCCGCGCGCCACTCCCCTCCCGATGGGATACCTCGC
Source organism: uncultured Chloroflexia bacterium (assembly GCA_963724345.1). GTDB lineage: Bacteria > Chloroflexota > Anaerolineae > Anaerolineales > RBG-16-64-43 > JAFGKK01. The sequence goes on from CAVRUI010000003.1 coordinate 1,114,448, forward strand.
CCAGGCGGGCGATACGCTGCGGACGATCGCCATCCGTTTTGGCGTGCTGCCAACCGACGTCCTGGCCGTCAACGGCGAATCCCTGCCGCTCGACGGGCTGCTCGAACCGGGAACGCAGCTGATCATCCCGGTGTCGTTGACCGGTACCTCCGATTCGGATCACCTCTTTCCCGACAGCGCGATCGTCTACTCGCCGGCGTTCGCCAACTTCGATCCGATTCAATACATCCATGATCAGAACGGTTACCTGGCCACCTACATTCAGGGCAGCGGGGAGATCGCCAACGGGGCGGAAATCCTGCGCCAAATCGCGTTCAACAATTCCTTCAGCCCGAAACTTCTGATGGCCTTGATGGAATACGAGAGCGGATGGGTCACCCAGAAGAATCCGCCGGCCGAAACGCTGAAATACCCGCTGGGCAACAAGGATCCGAATTCGATGGGGTTGACGGCCCAGCTGATCTGGGCGACGAACATCCTGAGCATCGGATATTACGGCTGGCGCGATGCGAGCCAGCTGGAACTCAAATTCGGCGATGGAGGGACGCTGCGCCTGGCTCCGGATTTAAACGCCGGCACCGTCGCCATTTTGTATTACTTCTCGCGCACGACAGGCTCGCGGCAGGAATGGGAGCAGGCCGTGCAGAATTTCCGCGGGGTGTACCAGCGGTTGTTCGGCGACCCGTTCGACGAGGCGGTCGAACCGCTGTATTCCTCCGAGCTCCCGCAGTATGAAATGGAACTCCCATTCTACAAAGGCCAGCAATGGGCTTTCACCGGAGGGCCGCACGGCGCCTGGGAACACGACGGCGCCCGGGCGGCGCTCGATTTTGCGCCGACCGACGCCCCGAATTGCGGCGTTTCACCCAGTTGGGCGGTCGCTTCCGCGGCCGGGAATGGTCGTCCGCTCGATTGGGCATGTGGTGGTGATCGATCTGGACGGCGACGGATATGAACAAACCGGCTGGAACATCCTCTACCTGCACATCGCCGACGAGGGCCATATTCTCAACGGGACCTCGGTGGAAATCGATGACCGGCTCGGCCATCCTTCCTGCCAGGGCGGGATCGCTACCGGAACCCATCTGCACATGGCGCGCAAATACAACGGCGAATGGATGCTGGCCGGCGGGCCGGTGCCTTTTGTGCTGAGCGGCTGGGTGGCATCTGCGGGCGAAAAGCCGTATGAGGGAACTCTGGAGCGCGACGGGATTGTCGTCATTGCTCGGGCATGGGCCACGAAGGAACTCCTTGTGTGGCGGTAGGAAAGCGGAACACGAGCACGAATATAGAAAAGACATGGAACGATTGCCGGAATCGTCCCGCGAGGGATGACCGCGTCTCATGAAGGCGAAATTTCATGCAATGCACAATCACCCTAGCCCGCTACTTCTATTTACCTGGGCGGCGCTCCTCGTAGCCGCTATCTCCGCGTGCAGTCCCGAGCCGGTGGCGACGATTCCCGCCGCTTCCCCCACGGCGTCCGCCACGCCGGCCCCTTCCGAAAACACGGCCACGCCACTACCGGTCCGCAGCGTTTCCGAACCGGGACAGATCGTGGATTACGCCGCGCAATCCGGAGACACGCTCGAAGCGGTCGCCGTGCATTTCAACACCACCATCGAGGATATCCGCAAGAACAACCCCGACCTGACGGAGAAAACCACCACGCTCGTCCCCGGACGGATCCTGAAAATCCCGTTGTACCTCGCGCCGTTTCTCGGCACGCCGTTCCAAATGCTGCCCGACAGCGAGGTCGTCGCCGGACCAACCGTTTCCGATTTTGATGGGCGAAAGTTTGTGGAATTCGTCCCCGGGGTACCTCAAGACATACCAAGAATTCGTCTTCGCGGATTCCCTGACGGGTTGGGAGATTGTCGACACCGTCGCGCGGGATTTCTCCGTGCATCCCCGCCTGCTGCTGGCATTGCTGGAGTACCGGTCGCGCGCCGTCAGCCGGAACGATCAGAGCGGCGCGTTAAAGGCCTATCCGCTCGGCAGTACGGACATTACCGACGTCGGACTCGGGATGCAGCTTTCCTGGGCCGCGGAGACGTTGAATGAGGGTTATTACGGCTGGCGCACGGGCCGGCTCAAGGAACTGGAATTGGAGGACGGCCGGATTTCACGCCCCGATCCGTGGCAGAACGCCGGAACGGTGGCCGTGCAATATCTGCTTTCGCGCTGGTTCGGGCAGGCGGATTTCGATCAGGCGGTCGGCCCGGACGGGTTCATCCGGACGTACATGCAGCTGTTTGGAGATCCGTTCGGGTATGCCGTGGAGTTGCTGCCGGGAAATCTCCAGCAGCCCGCGATGCAACTGCCGTTCGAACCGAACAAGGTGTGGATATACAGCGGTGGTCCGCATCCGGTCTGGGGGCACGGTCTGCCCTGGGCGGCGGTCGATTTCGCTCCGCCTTCGAAAGAGCACGGCTGTGTGCCCAGCCCGGAGTGGGCGACCGCCGTCGCCGACGGTTTGGTCGTCCGCAGCGGGCCGGCGACGGTCGTTCTGGATTTGGATTTCGACGGCGATGAGCACACCGGGTGGATCGTTTTCTATTATCACCTTGCGGAAACCGGCCGGGCGGCGGCCGGAACACGCGTGAAAGCCGGCGATCCGATCGGTCACCCGTCGTGCGAGGGGGGAACAGCCACCGGCAGCCACGTGCACATTGCCAGGCGGTATCACGGCGAATGGATTCCCGCCGGCGGACCGCTGGCGTTTAATTTGAGCGATTGGATTGTCGGGTACGGGGACGCCCCCTATCAGGGAACGCTTTCCTACTATCTCGAACAACAGCTCCAGGCCTGCGATTGTGTCAGCCCCAACAACCGGATCATGCTGTTTCCCGCCCCGACGCCAACCCCACCTGACCCCACAAAGTGATCGTCATGCCCGCGTGTACTTAGCGGGCATCCACTCATGCAAATCCCGGATTCCCGCTGAGAACACGCGGGAATGACGACCCAACTGGCGTAAGGAATCATCGCTGGAAAAATCTGTTTATCCAATTATTTACAGCCCCGGAGGGCGTTGAGGTTCCATGTTATATTATTGAAGGTATCCAAGTCGGCCGGGCGATCGCGGTCCCTTTCGGGGGATCGAGGAAAGTCCGCGCTACACAGAGCACGACGCCGGGTAATTCCCGGGGCGGGGCGACCTGCCGGATCAGGGCCACAGAGAAGCGCATTGCCCGGAAACGGGCGAGGGTGAAACGGCGGTGTAAGAGACCACCGGCGTCCGCTGCAAAGCGGGCGGCCTGGCAACCCCCGTCGGGAGCAAGGCCAAACAGAGGTGATCCCCCTTCGGGGAGAGCGGTTCTGCTCGAACCGTTTGAACCTCGGGTAGGCTGCTAGAGCCGCGTGGCAACACGCGTGCCGAGAGAGATGATCGCCGGGCGGGGCAACCCGCCGCACAGAACGCGGCTTACAGGCCGGCTTGGATGCCGCTTGTTTCCCGCGGCGGACCGATGGTCCGCCGTGCGGAATTTCCTGGAACACCATTCGTCCGAGGATTTGAATGACGGTCGAATTATATGTGGGCAAGGATCCGCAAGGCCGCATTTGGGAGCCGGATTTCACCCATGAAGCCAATGCGGCGATCCGAATCATCGGTTCGGCCTGGCGCGCCTTCCACGCATCCCGCGAACTTTATCTCCTCGCTTTCAACCTCCATTCTCCGAACATCGATCTGCTGGTGATCTCCGAACGCGGCATCGGCCTGCTGGAGATGAAGGCTCACCACGGCGCAATCACCATCGATCCGGATGACCATTGGCTGGCCGGGGGCGAAAAGATGCTGGGGTATAAAGCCGTGGCGGGCCGCGAACGTCCGGGATCCTCCTATCTCAACCCGCACGATCAGGTTCAGGGACACGGTGACCGGCTTCAGGAACGCCTGCTCCCCATCATCCGCGAACAGTATCCGGAACTCACCCGCGGCAAGCGCCGTAACCTGCGGATGCAAACGTGCGTGTGTTTCACCAATCCGGATGTGGATCTCTCCGGGATGCGGAAGGCGGTTCCGGAGTGGAGCCGCGGACGGCGTAAGCCCTGGGAAAGCGATTTTTCGGTTATTGCGCCGGCGGAAGTTCCCGAATGGATCTCCAGTCTGCGCTTCGAAGTGAAACAGCAGGATCTCCCGCCGTACTACCCCTTCCGGCTGGATCCGGCGAAGGTGCGCCCGCTTCTGGAGCAGCTGTTCGCGGTGGATCGCTGGAAAGCGGTGGAGCGGATGCTCCCCATCAACCGTTACGGCCGCCTGCAACAGGTGAGCGAAGACCGGATCGTCGCGGCGTTTTCGCTCTGGGAGGAGGAAACCTTTCTCGGCCGCGACCACCTGAAATGCACCATCGTCGTGCCGCAGGAATACACCAAAGTCAGCCGGATGCATGCGGTCATCCGTCGGGAAGCCGCGGGAATCGTTCTGGAGGATTTGCGCAGCCATAACGGAACATTTATGAACGGCCGGCGGATCGATGGAAAAGCGATCCTTCAGGAGGGCGCTGTCATCGCCCTCGGAGGCACGGGGAATTCGGAAAAAGAAACTCGGTATGTCTACCACCGCATCGAAAATCCCCAGGAAGACATAGACACAACCGAGGACGGCACCCGGCCGAAGATTCCGCTGACGGGTATGCCGGACGCCGATTCCCGAATTCCGGGCGGCACCGAACCCGCTTCCCCTCACGCGGGCGAAACCGGCCCATAGGATCACCCCCGTTCCGGGTGGATAGGATAAAGCGATCCGGCGATATCGTATAATTCGAGTTTGCTGCGGCGCGTGGAGCCGGCTTATCTACACAATTATTCCGCGGTGAGTATTTAAAGGAGGAACCCATGGGAGCTGGTCACCAATTCGAAATATCATCCATGCGGGATAAAAAGAAAGCCCTGCATCCCGCCTGGGCTGCCGTGGGATGCTTTACGGTGGTCGGGTTGACCACGCTCGGATTCTTCCTGGGGGGATGGTTTGTCGAAGCCAATAACCAGGCGGGGTGGATCCCGCTTCCGAGGGAATGGGCCTGGCCCGCGGAAAACCCCTACCTGCTCGTGAAATTGATAAGCGCGCTGCTGGTTTTCCTGATCGGCACCACGCTGATCTCGATCGTGTACACGCTTATCAATCCGCCCAAGCCGGGCAGGTTTGATGTGACCGACGCGGATATTTTTCCTCCTCCGCCGAAACGGAGGAAATAATCGGCGAATTGCCATCCTCCTTATCCTCGTTACCGGTACCCCGAAAAGCGCTGGAACGGAACGGAGCAAGAAACTTACCAGCAGGAAACGACGTATTTACTTCTATGGATGGGTGAACGACTGCCGTCTCCTCTGACCCCGCGTTTCACAGCCGGCTGAAGCTGGTTCGTTCCATGAAACAATCTGCCCGGTCGGAGTGTCTAATCGAAATACCATGCCTTTGTGTATGGGAAGCCTTATATTAAGGGGCTTGAAGGTTGGATTAAAATGATTGCCGATCCCGCTCCGTCGATCACGAAAGCAGCCAGCAAACAGACCTATTACACCATCCGGTTCCTGGTGGACCGCGATAGAGTTGCGGATGCCTATCGGGCCTATGGCTATTTCCGGTGGGTGGACGACATGCTCGACTCGGATTCGGGTCCGGCTGCCGGACTGGCGGAGCCGTCGATAGGGCAGGGGAATAAAGGCGGGGCATCGAATCGGCGGGTCTTTCTCGAGCGGCAGAAGTCCCTGCTGGGAGGATGTTATCGGGGCGAATTTCCCCGGGACGCAAACGTACAGGAAAATATGCTGGTCGAGTTGATCAGGCACGACCGGGAAAAGAACAGCGGCCTGCAATCCTATCTGCGCCACATGATGATGGTGATGGATTTTGATGCCAAACGCCGCGGACGGGTGATCTCACAAGCCGAGCTCCACGAGTACACGCGCGCTCTGGCGATTGCGGTAACCGATAATATGCATCATTTCATCGGGCACGACGATTTCGCGCCCCGTGATGAAACGCGCTATCTGGCTGTCGCTGCCGCGCATATCGTGCACATGATCCGGGATAGCTACGATGACGTGCGGTCGGGATACTTCAACATCCCGCGTGAAGTGCTCGATGCCAATCGGATCGGGCCGCAGGATGTGGACAGCGCCGGGTATCGCGCCTGGGTAAAGAGCCGGGTACAACTGGCGCGCGAGTATTTCACGGCGGGCAGGAGCTATCTCGCACGGGTCCAGAATAACCGGTGCCGGCTTGCGGGTTTCGCGTATACGGCGCGCTTCGAATGGCTGTTGGATACGATCGAAGAAGAAGGATATTGCCCGCGCGCACAATATCCCGAAAGAAAAAGCCTCGGGACCAGAATGCGGGTGGGTTGGATTGCGCTTTCGTCCATGATCGATTTGCGGGGGGCGGGCGTCATGCCCCAGCCTGCCATCCCGCGTCCCCTGGGAAAACAATGAAAACCAAATCCGTAGTGGTTATCGGTGCCGGGATCGGCGGGTTGACCGCCGCAATCCATCTGGCCCAAAGCGGCCTGCAGGTCACGGTCCTGGAAAAGAATACGCATCCGGGAGGCCGCTGTGACCGCTTCAGCCGGGATGGCCATCATTTCGACACCGGCCCCACTCTTTTTGTCATGCCCCTGTTGTATGAGTCGGAATTTCGCGCCCTGGGTGCTTCCATGCAGGAGCGGCTCGAACTGCAACGCGTCGATCCGTCCTATCAGTCTGGTCTTCGACGACGGCAGCCGGCTTGCGCTGACCTCCGATATGAAATCCATGCGGGACCAGCTGGAGTCGATCCAGCCGGGAAGCTACCAGGGTCTTCTGCGCTATATGCAGGAGGGCGAAGGTCATTATCAGCTGGCGCTCGATAAACTGGTCACCCGCGATTTTCGGAAGGCCTCCGATTTCTTCGATATCCGGAATGCGCCGCTGGCCTTCCGGCTCAGGCCGTTCCTCAATCACTACCGCCACATGTCCGCTTTTTTTGATGAGCCGCGCCTGAAAAACGCGTTTACCTTTCAGGATATGTACATGGGCTTGAGCCCGTTTGAAGCGCCGGCCACTTTTTCCATGATGCCCTACTCGGAACTGGCGCACGGCGTCTGGTATCCCAAAGGCGGCATGTACCGCATCGCCGAAACCCTCGCCGATCTCGCCCGCGCGGCCGGCGTGGAATTCCAATTCAACACGGCCGTGGAGCAAATCGAAGTAAATGCGACCCATGCCCGGGGTGTTCAGCTGGCTGATGGCTCAGGATTGGATGCGGACGTGGTTCTGGCCAATGCGGATCTACCCTATGTGTATCAGCATCTGCTCCCGGAAGACCGAATGGTTAAGGCCCTGTCGCGCAAGCAATTCTCCTGTTCGGTGATCAGTTTCTTCTGGGGAGTGGATAAGCAGTATGAAGCCCTCGGCCCCCACACGCTTTTCCTGGCCGACGATTACCGGGAGAACTTCGAAAGCATCATCCGGGACCTGAGCCTGGCTGCCAATTCGTCCATTTACGTGCACGCTCCCGCCCGGCTCGACCCGTCCATGGCTCCGCCCGGACAGGACACCCTGACCGTAACCGTCCCGGTCGGTCACATGAGCAATAACGGCGAACAGAATTGGGGAGAGCTTCGGGCGGAGGCGCGCCGGCAGGTATTTCGCCGGTTGACGAGCCTTGGTATCACCGACCTCGAAGCGCATCTTAAGTTCGAAGAGGCGTTTGTCCCGCCCTCGTGGGCCAAACGGTACAACCTCGTGAAGGGCTCCACCCACGGGTTGTCCCATCGGCTGACTCAAATGGCCTACTTCCGGCCTTCCAACCGGCATTCCCGCTACGGCAACATGTACTTTGTGGGAGCCAGCACGCATCCCGGCACGGGAGTACCCTCAGCGATGGTCTCCGGCCGGTTGGTATCCAAGCGAATCAAGGATGAATTATTCGTGTAGCGATCCGCATCGGAAGTTGCCGCAACGAATGATCGGATTTCAAAACCGCCGCCAAAAAAAGCGGTTCTCCACCTTCGCCCCAAGGATCGTTTATTCGTTCTGTCCCAAAATCTCGATGGCATGTGCGATGCCATCCTCGGCACGGATTTGTTCTCCGAGCCGGGCCGCGCGTTCGCGCATTTCCCCGTCGGTCACCGCTTTATTAATCGCCTGCGCCAGATTGTCGGCGGTCAGCCGCGATCTGGGAATCGGATCAGGACCCACGCCCAAAGCGCGGATCCGTTCCCCCCAAAACGGTTGATCGCCGAAGAAGGGCGTGATCACCGCCGGAACGCCCGCACGCAGGCCGGCGGCTGTTGTTCCCGCGCCGCCGTGATGAACCACCGCAGCCATCCGTGGAAATAGCCACCCGTGGGGTATGGAGCCGATCGGGAACACCGATTTCGGCAAAACGCCTCCGCCCATCCCGCCCCAGCCCGCGGCAAGCACACCGCGCTGGCCGGTCCGCGCCAGAGCCAGCAGGACCATCTCCGTGACCTCCTCGGGCTTGCGATGGGTCATGCTGCCGAACCCGATATACACGGGAGGCGGACCGGATTGCAGAAAATCGGCGAGATTGTCCGGAGGTTCCCATCCCTGCGGAGGTTCGAGCGGCCAAAAACCGGTCACCTGTTTTGAGGTGTTCCAATCTGCGGGGATGGGAATAACATGCCGGCTGTACCCATATAGGACCGTCTGTCCGGCGCGCTCCAGGGATCCGAACGGTCCGAAAAAAGGCGCCGGGGGGATATGCAGTATCTCGCGGCGCGCCTTGGCATCCGCGACGCGGAAGGTCTGCCACATCATTTGCTGCGCCATGAGATGGGAGATGCGGTTGGCCCACCCGGGAAGCTGGACCGGGATCGGCGGGGCAAGGACGCTGGCGAATTCGCGTGTCGGCGTGAACGGATAAACAAAGGCAGGAACGAAACGGACCCCGAGTTTTTCGGAGAGGGTGTTTCCGATGAAGAACCCTCCCAATCCGGCGACGATCACGTCGGAACCCCGGCATGCCTCCATCCCGCTGACCGCCGCCTGCCTAACCATGCGCCGTGCCGAGTCGCCCATACTGGAAAGGATCTCAAGGAAATTTCCGCGTTCGAGCATGCTGTCCATGCTGCGGGCGACCTCTGCGGTGCTGCCGCCCATGTCGGTAAATTGCAGGCCGGTGGCCGTGACAAGTTCCCGGAAATCAGAGGAAGCCAGAACGCGGACCGAATGTCCTGCTTGGTGCAGTCCTGTACCAAGGGCCACATACGGCTGGACATCGCCGCGGCTTCCGGCCGCGATGAGGGTTATCTGCATATCCGGAGCGCCTCCGATATTGAGGAAAGAATTTCAAGAGACTATCGACAATCGACCATCGGTAAAAACAAATGGCCGCAGGCCGATGTCTATTGTCAATAGGCATAGAACCAATATGAACGATTATCGACCATGGTCGATGTCATGGTCGATGGTCGGATGTCAGCGGCTATTCCAGAAGGCTTCTGATACTCCCAACTCCTTGTTCTCCATCCGCGCGAATTGAAACAACAGGTCCGAAAGCCGGTTCAGGTAGATCCGGATTTCCGGCGCCACGGGTGTGGCACGGGCGAGCGCGGCCACGTCCCGTTCGGACCGGCGGCAGACGGCGCGCGCGAGGTGCAGCGCCGCGGCGCCCGGGGTGCCTCCGGGCAGGAGAAAATTTTCAAGCGGTCCGAGTTGTTCATCCAACGCGGCGATTTCCCGCTCGAGGAACCCGATCCGGGCGGGATCGAAAACCGGCCCCTTCGATTTGCGCGAAGGGCCGGCGATCATCGCGCCCGCGCACAGCAGATCGTTCTGAATCTCCAAAAGGCGGGCGGAGGTCTCCGGGTTGGGATTTTGCGAACGCGCCCAACCGACCGCAGAATTCAGTTCATCCAGCGATCCGAGCGCCTGAATGCGTTTGGAATCCTTTCGAACGCGCCGGCCGTCGGGAAGGTCGGTCTTGCCGTCGTCGCCGCGCCGGGTTGTTACTTTCGTGATTCGGGGCATGCTTTCCCTCGCTGTTTTTCCATCTTATCGCTTTTTGCGGGATCGTGATAACTTGCCCGTCAATTTTTCCGGTTCTTCCCCGTCCGGAAGGACGAGGGGGTAACCATGCAGCGGGTGGGGGATGACCCGCATCGGATGATGAAAAAGCGGGGAGAGGATCTCCGCGGTCAGGGCGGATTTTGGAGAATCACAGCACACCAGACGTCCGCCGGAGAGAAGGGCGACCCGGTCGGCGAAGCGCGCGACGAGGTTTAGATCGTGCATCGCGGCGACCACCGCATGCCCGCGTTCCCGCGCGAAGCGGTGCAGCAGCGTGAGGGTTTCCATCTGATAACGGATGTCGAGGTGGGCGGTGGGCTCGTCCATCAGGAGGATCGAAGCTCCCTGGGCCAATGCCCGGGCGATCAGCACGCGCTGCGCCGTCCCGCCGGAAAGCGTTTCGATGGATTGGCCGGATATCGATTCCAAACCGACCGCCGCGAGGGCGGAGCGGACCGCCTCCCTGTCCGCCGAAGTCTCCGGGCCGAACCAGCCGTGAAACGATATCCGGCCCAGCATCACCGCTTCGGCAACGGTGTAGCCGGAGGGCAATCCGGCCATTTGCGGGACGACCGCAAGCAGGCGCGCCCGTTTTTCCGAAGGGAGCGAATGCATCGGCCGCGTCTGGCCGGAGCATCGGGCGCTTCCGGAAAGCGGGGCGATGATCCCGGAGGCGGCGCGCAGCAACGTGGTTTTTCCGCATCCGTTGGGGCCCGCGATCGCAAGCAACTCCCCGCTGCGGATCTCAAGGGATACCCGCTCGAGCGCGTTTGTCCTTGCCGCCGGGTAGCGCACCGTTAACCCGTCGAGAACCAGTGCGACTTTGGGAGGAGCGCTCATTTCGCCCCTCCATTCCTGCGCAGCAGATAAAAGAAAAACGGCGCGCCCAGGAGCGCGGTGACAATCCCGACCGGGAGCTGCTGCGGCGCGATCAGCGTGCGGGCCAACAGGTCCGCCAGCAGGAGAATCGACGCGCCGAGCAGTGTGGCAAGCGGGAGCAGCCGGCGGTAATCGCCGCCCCACAACAGCCTCGCCAGGTGCGGCACGGCCAAACCGATAAATCCGATCACACCGCCGAAGGCGACGCCGGCCGCCGTCGTCATCGAAGCGGTGATGATCAGAATCCAACGCGCGCGCTGGACGTTTAGCCCGGCCTGCTCGGCCTGTTCCTCCCCGAATTGAAGAAGGTTCAGCACCCGGCCCATCGCGATCATGATGACGATGCCGGCCAGGATGTAGGGCAGGGAGAGGCGCACCGGCTCCCAGCCGCCGAGGAGCAATCCGCCCATCAGCCAGCTGATCGCCCGCTGGGTTTGCTCGACGGTCCGGTAGAAAAGGAAGGCCGCCAGCGATTGGGCGAATGCGCCGGCCGCCACGCCGGCGAGAATCAGGCGGGTGGAGGATGCCGAATCCTGGCCCGGCCGGGACCAGCCGTATACCAGCAACACGATGCCCAATGCGCCCAGGAATGCAAAGACGGGGATGACGGGCGAGGACGGCGCAAACCCCGGGATGGTGATCGCAATCGCCACGCCCAGGCTCGCGCCGGATCCGATGCCGAGCAGGTAGGGATCGGCCAGCGGATTCCGGAATATACCCTGGAATGCGGCGCCGCTCGAGGCCAGCGCCATGCCCAGCAGCATGACGAAGATCGTGCGCGGCAGGCGCAAATCCCAAACGATCGAGGTTAGCGACGGCGGGATGCCGGCCGAACTCGAATGGCCGGTCAGGATCGAAAACAATTGCCCGGGAGAAATGGCGACGGCGCCGATTGCCACGCTTGCGACGAGCGCGGCGGCCAGCAGCAGAAGGCACAGCCCGTAGGGCAGGGCGCGGGGAAAAAAAATTCCCCGCGCGGGCAGGGAGATCCGGGGACGGGGAGCGATGGGGATCGACCTCACCTTTCTCGCGAAGGTTGATGGATCGCGGTGCGGGCGGGCGACCTGGCTTGCCAGCGTACGGCTCACAGTTGCGCGACAGCGCCGGACTTTCACCGGCTTCGCCTTTTGCCCCGCTAAAAATCGCGGGACATGCTCGACCATCCGGGGTGCAGAGCACCCGCACCGAAGACCATTGGTAACGCGCCGCCGAAGCGGCGTGAAAATATACCGGATGCCGGTTATTGTGTCAACGGGGCGGGAAATGAGAGTTCAAAGAATTATTTGCCACAAAAAGCACAAAAGGTCATAAAATAAAAAAACCTTTGAGCTCTTTGCGCTCTTCGTGGCTACTGTTGTAGGCCAAATGTTTTCAAAGCCTAAAGATCACTAAACCAGGGAGAAAGCAGCGCTAATGGAAAAAATTTCAGCCTACGATAGAACACATGAAGAATTGCAACACAAAGAGAAAAAACCTTTGGGACTTTTGTGCTTTTTGCGGCAAATCATTCACGGACATCGTGAATGGTGGCGGTGGAAACGGAATGCGGAATAAACCGGGGAGTGGGTTACAATTTAGAGAAAGGCTCCTCGGCCAGGACTCGAACCTGGAACCAATCGGTTAACAGCCGATTGCTCTGCCGATTGAGCTACCGAGGAAAGCCCGAAGATTATACCAGCCGAAAATCGAAAGTCAAGAAGGCGCGATGAGATGACATCGGAATCCAATATCATCACCACATCCAAGCGGACGACGGTCCAGGTCACGCTTCCCGACGGACGCACGCTGGAGGGGCCGTCCGGCACGACTATCGAAGCGTTCCTGCGCGCCGCGGAAATCCGGACGGAACCCCCGATCGTCGCGGCGATTCTGGGGAAGGATTTGCACGAATTATCGTATCCGGTCAACGTGGACGGGAACCTTGTTCCGCTGGATACCGGCACCGGCGACGGATCGAGGATCTACCGGCGGTCGCTGGTTTTCCTGCTCGTCGTCGCCGTGCGCGAGCTCTTCCCGGGGTCGGATGTGACGGTGGATCACTCGGTGAGCGACGGCGGATTCTTCTGTTCCGCGTACCGGCGTGCGCCTTTCTCGGCGGAGGAAATGCAACGGATCGAAACCCGGATGCGCGAGATCGCGCATGCCGACGAACTCATCAGCCGGCGCGATGTTCCGCTCGCGGAAGCGATCCGGATCTTCGAGCGGGACGGCTACCAGGATAAGGTCCGCCTGATGAAGGTCCGGCGGAAGGATTATTTGACGATCTACTCCCTCCGCGGAATTGAGGATTACTTCCACGGATACATGCTGCCCTCGACGGGATATTTGAAAAAATTCCGCCTGCACCGGATGGGATTGGGGTTCATCCTGCGGTTCCCGAAACGGCATATCCCGTCGGAAATTCTTCCCAACGGCGATTATCCGAAGTTGTGGGCGACCTTCCAGGAATACGGCCATTGGCAGGAACGGCTGGGGCTGGAAGACGTGGGGATGCTCAACGAGGCGATCGAAGGAGGCCGGGGCCGCGAGGTGATCCTGGTGGCGGAAGCGCTGCACGATCAGAAGACGGCCGATATCGCGCGCCGCATCGCCGACGACCGGGACCGGATCCGGCTGGTGCTGATCGCCGGTCCGTCCTCATCGGGAAAAACCACTTTCTCGCGGCGCCTTTCGATCCAGCTGCTTTCGCAGGGACTTCGTCCGTATCCGGTGGAAATGGACAACTATTTCGTCGACCGGGATAAAACCCCGTGCGACGAATCCGGCGCGCCGGATTTCGAAGCCTTCGAGGCGCTGGACCGCGATCTGTTAAACGAAAACCTCGAGCAGTTGCTGCGCGGCGGGGAAGTCGCGCTGCCCCGTTTTGATTTTCCATCCGGGAAAAGAATAACCGGGGATACGGTCCGGCTCCCGCCCAAAGCCGTAATTATCATGGAGGGCATCCATGGTCTCAATCCGGCGCTGCTCCCGTGTTTCCAATCGGGTGAAGTCTTTCGGATCTACGCCTCAGACCTCACCCAGCTCAATTTGGACCGGCACAACCGCATCTCCACGACCGATACGCGCCTGATCCGGCGGATCGTGCGGGATGCCACCCAGCGCGGGCATTCTCCGGCCTCGACCATCGCCATGTGGGACAGGGTCCGCCGCGGCGAACGGAAGAACATCTTTCTCTACCAGGAGAATTCCGACAGCATCTTCAATTCGGCGCTGGTGTACGAACTCGCGGCGCTGCGCCCGATCGCCGAGCCGCTGCTGCGCCAGATCACGCCGGAACAACCGGAGTACATCGAAGCCAAGCGTCTGCTGGCGTTCCTGGCGTGGTTCCGTCCGCTTTCTCTGGAATTCATTCCCGACGATTCGATTTTGCGCGAATTCATCGGCGGATCGATCCTCGAACAGTTCCGGGTCTGGGGGGCCTAGGTATGCGCTACGTGCGGTTCCTACGCAAAGGAGACACCGAAGCGGTCCTGGGGTGGCTGGAGGGAGACCGGGTCGGTCTGATCACGGGGCCGTTGTTCGGCGCCCACCGGCGGACGCCCGTCAGCCAGCCGCTGGGTTCGGTGAAACTGACGGCGCCCTTGCTTCCGGGGAAAATCATCTGTGTCGGACGGAATTACGCCGAACATGCCCGGGAGCACCATGTCGATATCCCGGATGTGCCGATGCTTTTTATGAAACCCCCTTCGGCCGTGATCGGCCCCGGGGAGAAGATTATCCTTCCGCCGCAATCCGGACAGGTGGAACACGAGGGCGAACTGGCTGTGGTCATCGGCCGGCGGACCCGCAACGCCTCAACCGAAGAGGGGTTGGCGGGCGTATTCGGGTACACCGTTGCCAACGACGTCACCGCCAGGGATCTGCAGCAGCGGGACGGTCAGTGGACCCGCGCCAAAGGCTTCGACACGTTTTGCCCGCTCGGCCCGTGGATCGATACGAAAGTGGATCCGCACGATCTGAGGATAACCTGCCGGGTGAACGGCCGGATCCGCCAATTGGAATCCACCCGGGATATGGTTTTTTCGATCGGACAATTGATCTCCTTCATCTCCGGGATCATGACCCTCGACCCCGGCGATGTTCTGCTCACCGGGACTCCGGCCGGTGTCGGAAAACTGGAAGCGGGGGATACGGTGCAGGTGGAAATCGAAGGCATCGGTATTCTGGAAAATCCGGTTCTCGGTCCGGAGACCGCGGAACCCACGGTTTAGCCTGCGGAGGAAAAACATGGGATTGAAATCGGATCGCTGGATCAGCATGATGGCGAAGGAACACCGGATGATCGAACCGTTTGTGGATTCCCAGGTGCGCCAGGGAGTCATCTCGTACGGCGTATCGTCCTACGGATACGATATCCGCGTGGCCGACGAGTTCAAGATCTTCACCAACGTGAACTCCGCCATTGTCGATCCGAAGGCCTTCGACCTGAAATCGATGGTCGATTTTCGCGGCGAGGTGTGCACCATCCCGCCGAACTCCTTCGCCCTGGCGCGGACGGTCGAATACTTCCGGATTCCGCGCAGCGTGCTGACGCTATGCGTCGGCAAGAGCTCCTACGCGCGGTGCGGGATCATCGTCAACGTCACCCCGTTCGAACCCGAATGGGAGGGTTTTGTCACGCTGGAAGTGTCCAACACCACGCCGCTTCCGGCACGGATCTACGCCAACGAGGGCATCGCCCAGGTTATCTTTTTCGAAGCGGACGAGGTCTGCCAGACCTCGTATGCCGACCGGAAGGGCAAGTACCAGGCCCAACAGACGATCGTCCTGCCGAAAGTCTAATTCTCTCCACGAAAAAACACGAAGAGGAACCTGAAGAACAAGAAGATATTAATTAATTCTTGGTGTTCTTCAGGTTTTTCTTCGTGTCCTTCGTGGAATCAAACCTCAATCCGATCGCGGATTTTCTCCAACAGCGCCGGTCCGATTCCCTCCACGTTCAATAACTCTTCGACGGATTGAAACGGACCGTGTGTCTCGCGGTAGTCGATGATTCGCTGCGCCAGAACGGGGCCGATCCCGGGGAGGGAATCCAGTTCCGCGAGCGTGGCGGTATTGAGGTTGATCTTTCCGCCGCCGGGCGGCGTGGCTTGCGGAGTCCCCGGTGCCGGGGTGGGGGTGATCAGGGGAACCCGCACATCCTGGCCGTCGCTGAGAGGGGCGGCAAGGTTCAGGCGGGAGGTATCGGCTTGCGGAAGGACTCCGCCCGCGGCCTGCAGCGCATCCTGAAGGATGCTGCCGGGGGCAAGTGTGTATATTCCGGGGGAGACAACCGCGCCGCGGACGGATACGCGCACCCCGGGCGGGTCACGCGGTGTGGAGAGGAGAATCGGTTTGCCCTCCAGCCGTCCGTTGCCGATCAGAATCAGGGCGGCCGAAATCAAGCCGATACATAAACCCAATAGGAATGACTGCCAGGTCTTCATATCCCCCTCCGAAGATTGTGGCCGCGATCGATGACCGCGGATGCCGCACCTTTTTTACCAATACAATTTTTCGGAATGGCGGGCGCGATCCACGATCGCGCCCGCCTTTACGGCTTTATTCATCCCGTCCCGCTAACCACCGACTTTCAGCAGTTCCCGGTCGATGGCGGTAAAGAGATATTGGAAATCCGTATCGCCGCCGCTGACCAGAGACCCGTTGACGAAAAAGGTCGGGGTGCCGTTCAACCGCAGGGCGTTCCCGCGCTGGACATCCGCGTTCAGCACGTCGAGATGGGTCTGGTTGCTCAGGCATTGATTGAATTTAAGGCTATCCAGGTGAAGCTGGGCGGCGAAGGCCTGCAGGCGCGCCGAGTTGAAATTACCCTGGTTTTCACCCGATTGATTCTGGAAAAGGTAATCGTGGTATTCCCAGAACATGTTCTGATCGCCGGCGCACAGCGCAGCCAGGGCGGCGAGATGGGATTCATTTCCGCCCGAGACGAAGCTGTCCACGACCGGGAAGCTTCGGAAGATGAACAGAATTCTTCCCGGCTTGATGTATTCCTCGCGCAGCCGGACTTCGACGGTTGTGGCGAAGAGGCCGCAGTACGGGCATTGAAAATCGGAAAATTCCTCGACCACGACCCTGGCGTTCGGGTTGCCCGCTTCCCGCGGCGGGAAGGATTTATCGATCGGCGCGCTTTGGCTGGCGATGATCGCCACGACGGCGACGACTGCGATGATGGCTCCGACGCCAATCAGAATATTCCGTTGGAGGTTTTTCGAGCTGGACCGCTGTTTGGAAAAACTCTTGTTTTTCTTGGGCATTACCCCTCCAGGCAAGGGACCTCGGGATATTTGGAGACAGGCGGTTAGTTTGCCATGATTGCGGGGAATTGTCTAGGATGCGGTTGGGTGCCCCCGAAATCCTCTCCTCCCACGCCGTGAAGACGAACATATTGACTTCATGAATCTCAAATGGCCGAAATGAATTTGACAGGATTGACAAGATTTTCCAGGATTATCAGGAGTTTATTTCTTATAATAAATATATAAATCCTGTCAATCCTGCGAAATTCTGTAAATCCTGTCCAATGCTTTTTTCTCTTGCTTACAATTTAAATCCGCTTCGAAGCAAACTCCGCCTTCATGGCAGGTTTTCAGGCGCCGCCGGACGGGAAATTCCACCGGAACACGGGATAGGATTCCCCGATCTCGGAAAAACCCATCGAGCGGTAAAGCCGCCGGGAACGCGGATTGTCGTGCTGCGTGTTCACCGTGATGCGGGGGGCTCCCCGGCGTTGGCCATACTTCAGCAGCCGGATGAGAAGCGCGCGGCCGATCCCTTTGCGCTGGAATTCCGGATCGACGGCAATCCGGGTGATGTGCATGCCCTGCGGCGCGGCCGACGCCATCAGATATCCGGTTGTCCGGTTTCCCGTACGATGGACTATGGCCAGCAACGATCTTTCCAGTGTCGCCTTCAGGGCATCGGAATCCATTTGCCAGGGCGCGCCGAAGGCCAGATGGTCCAATTGCTCCACCGGCATCAGATCGGCTTCCGTCATGGGCGCGATCGAAACATTGTCCGTGTACTCGGGGAATGCGCCGAATGCCTGCCGGGAAAATGCGATCACCCGGCCGTGTCCGGAAAATCCGCTTTTCATCAGCAGATCGATCAGCCAAGCCTCGGTGGTCATCGCCCAAACGGATGTCAGGGAAATATCGGCAAATTGCTTTTTAGCATCGGCCCAGAGTTCGAGCCAGGCGGTCCGGTGGCCGGGAGGGTCGGAAGCCGCAAACAGGTGCAACCACGCCACACCGAGTCGGTCGGGGGACGCCAATATCGCTGCGGCCGGTTTTCCATCCGGCGCGCGCAAACAGCAGGAAACCGGACGGCCGAGCCAGAATGCAAGCGGATGCCAGCCGATGTGGCGGAAATGAAACTCGGCGGAGGGAAGCCACCGCAGAAAGGGTTCCCTCTCCGCCAAGGTCAGCGGGGAAACGGAAAAGCTGGTTATAGGGTGATGTCCAGAAGGGTTTCGGCGACATCCCGCAGCCGTCCGACGGGCAGTTCGCTCAATTTCATAGCCAGGCGCAGGTAGGGCTCGTGCGTGGGCTGCCCGGCGAAGCGGCGGATATCCGAAGGCAGCTTTTGGAATTGATCGTCGGATTCACGGTTCAATTCCCATTCGCCCACCGGGCCGTGGTATTCCAGGAAGGATCCGACCTCCACCCCCAGCGACTGGGCGAGCGATTCCAGATCGGCCAGTGTGATCGCCCGGTCGCCGTTTTCGTAGGATTTGATCCTTCGCACCGTGATCCCGGACTTCTTGCTGAGTTCGCCCAGGCGCAGGTTCTTTTCGGCTCGCAGCTGGCGCAGCTTCGTGGCGATCATTTTCTGGCGTATGAAAATCAGCCGGCTCAGATCGATTTTTTCACGCGTTTCCTCGCTCAGGAACTGGGCGTTGTAGAGGAAATGGCGGATGGGAACATCGTAGGTATAGGCCAGGGCCTCGAGTTCCGGCAGGGTGATGGAACGCCTGCCCGTCTCGAACGCCGACAGCATCGAGGAGGTCATACCGATCGATTCGGCGGCTTCGCGCGTCGTGTGGTGCGAGGCTTCGCGGGCGTCTTTCAGGATGACTCCCAACATTTTATTACGCAGGTATTGCGGGGAATTCGGACCTGGCATGGGGTTTATCTATCCTTTCATCGGTTTCCAAAGACTGTCCGCCTGTGGGCGGGGTATCCGGCTTTTCCGCAGCGGTGCGGCCATTTACTTTAATTTCCCGCTTCCGGTCCGCGCGATGGGGAGATCGAACATCAACATCGTCCCGCTGCCTTCCTTGCTTTGAATTGTGAGTTTGGATCCGTGCGCGTCCACAATCTGGCGGCTCAGGTGCAGGCCCATCCCGGTTCCGCCGTGCCGGCGGGTCGACGATCCGTCCAGCTGATGGAACGGTGTAAAAAGCTCGTCCATCCGTTGGGCAGGAATCCCGATTCCATTATCCTCGACGGTCAACCAGACCCGGTCCGAGGAGCGTCCGGCGCGGATGCTGACTTTCCCTCCGGAGGGCGTGAATTTTATTCCATTATCCACCAGTTGGAATATAACCCATGCAATTTTCCGGCTGTCCGCCCGTACGGACGGAAGGTCCGGCGGCAATTGCACTTCGATCCGAACATTTCCCTTTTGGGATTTTGCCGTCAGGCGCGAGAGCGTGTCCTGTATGCAATCCCGGATCGAGATAATCTGCAAATTAAGGGAAATCCCGCCGCGCGAGGAATCCGAATACTGGATCAGGTCGTCGATCAGGTCATTCAGCCGCTGGGAAGCGTTGCGCAGCGTATCCATCGCATCCCGCTGTTCCCTGGTAAGCGGACCGAAGGTATCGTCCGCCAGCAAATCGATGTATCCCACAATGTGGGTCATCGGAGTGCGCAGTTCGTGCGAGATATTCGCAATGAAATCGGCTTTCAGCTGGTTGAGTTCCGACAGTTTTTCGAGCGCGCGGGAGAGTTCGGCCGTGCGCTCCCGGACCCGTTCCTCCAGGCGGTGGTTGGCCAGTTGCAGGGCCTTTTGCAGCTGGAGGACCATGCTGGCGATCGCCCGGTCCAGCTCCTCCGACCGCAGGAATTGCATGTCGATCAGGATCTGGCCGATGCGGCGCGGCGGCTTGCCAGCCTGTGCATCCTGGGCTTGCGTCTGCAGCGCCTGCTGCAACTGGTCGGCCGTGATGGTTTTTTGTGCGACAAGGCTTTCCCCAAGGCGCGGCACGAGCTCTTCGATGCTCGCAGGCACCGCGGCCGGAGCGGTCCGGGCTTCCTCCATCCTCTGGCGAATCAGAAGATCGGTGTACAGGATCAGGTCGACGTTGCATTCCGGACAGTACGAGTTGCCCGGCGGAACGGAGGCGCCGCAGTAGGGGCATTCCAGCGGTACGGCATTGGGGGACGGCACCATATGCAGGTCCACTCCTTGGATGCGAAGGATAATATATCCGATGATAGTTTTCGGCAAGCCCGTTGGGGTAAAAATCATAATCAAAGCATCCGGACTTTGACACGACCGGTGTAAAGGGTATAATCGCAATGCTCGCGCGCCGGTTGCTGGCCGAATTTTGCGGCATTTGAGGAACTTGTGGCAGATTATCCTGCGAACCCCTCGCAATCGTGGGGCGAAGCCTTCACACTCAACGACTCCGATCTCGAGTTCATCAATAATCTCCTTCTCGAAGAAGGCGCTCCGATGGAATCGGAGCGTTTGGCGGTGGCCGTTATCCGCGAGCGGCTGCAGAGCGAAGCCAAACGCCGCGCCAAACTCTCGCCGGAGGATACGATCTACCTTCCGCGCCTAACGTACCATGCCGGCCAGCATCTGGTATTCCCGATGCTCAGTTTTGCGCGCGGCACGGTGACGGCGGTCCGTCCGGGAGAAAACCCGGAAGCCGGCCCGTTCGAAGTCGTGCAGGTCCTGGTGGACGGGGGGGAACGCGAATTCGCCTCGCGTCTGGAAAATCACCGGATCAACTCCATCCCCCTGGAAACGCTGATGGGCGCAAGCGAGCAATCGCCGGAGGAGATTTTTTCCGAACACGGCGCCGTAATCCTGGGAGCTCTCAAGGACCGGCTGGCGCAGAGCAGGGAAATCGCGAAAATCGCCGACCGCTGGTTTCCACGCTCGCTGCTGATCGATATTTCCCACGGACATCTGAACCTTGCCGAGGCGGTACTGGATGTGGCCGGCGGGGGCCCGTTGCCCACCACGGCCCTGCTGGAGCATTTGGAATTGCCCGTCAACGTGGATCCGCGCCTGGCCGCGTTCTCTCTTGAATATGCGCTGTATCAGGACGAGCGGTTCGAGGAAGTCGGGCCGGCGGGCGAGATGGCATGGTTCCTAAAACGCCTGGAGCCCCCGGAAGTCACCTTCCCGCCGCGGCGCCTTACCTGCGAAACGGATGCTTCGGCGCAAGCCTCGCTTTCGGAACCGCTGCAAACCCTGTTGCGGGAATTGGACGATGAATGGGGACCGGGAGAAAAGCCGAAGGGCGAAGAAACCGGCGAGGTATCCCTGATCCTTACCTTCCCGCATTGGCGGGTCGGCACGCTCCCGCTGAATCCGCGCCTGGCCGCGATCTTCCCGCAAGCGCATGAAGCCACGCGCATCCGCTTTGAATTCATCGACTCGGAATCGGGGGAGCGTTTCCCGGGCTGGGTGGTCTCCCCGTTCCGGTTCGTGTTCGGGTTATCCGAGTGGTACCCGAAGAAGGGATTGCTGCCCGGCGGGATTCTGCGCGTGCGGCGGGGCGAGCAGCCGGGTGAGATCGTGCTCTCCGCCGCCACCCGCCGCCCGGCGCGCGAATGGGTGCGGACGGCGACCGCCTCCACCAACAACCGGCTGGCATTCACCATGCAGAAGCAGTCGGTGGCGGTGGAATACGACGAGCTCTCGGTCATCGCGGTCGACGATCCGCACGCGGTGGACGAACTCTGGCTGCGGATGAACGAACAGAAGACTCCGCTGGCCTCGCTGATCGCCGACGTGTTCCGCGAGCTGGCAAAACTAAATCCGCAAAGCACCGTCCACGCCCGGACGCTCTACTGCGCAGTCAACGTCGTACGCCGGCTTGCGCCGGCGCCGGTATTCGAAGAATTAATGAAGCGTCCGTATTTTTCGCATGTGGGGGATCTGTATTACCGTTTTGACGAGGTGAAATGGACGGAGAGCCGGTAATCGAATCGGGCGCCTTGCGCCTGATCAAACCCAGCCTGGCCACCCGGTTCCACATCGACTACGATTGGTGGCAGCGAAACGAACGGGAATGGCAGGTGTACCTCCTGAGCCACTTGTGCCCGGTACACCGCGCTGCGCTTGAATCCGTCGCCGACGGGACCCGGATCGATTGGATCGATCCGAACACGGCCGAGGTCCGCAGCATCGACGGGATCCAGCACGCGCTGATCTCGCACTGCTCGCTCCAGCCGGAGTATATCGCCCCGCATACCACTCTGGTGGACGCCGTTTTCCGAGTGTTCCTGGCCAACGGCAATGCCCCGCTTACCGTGAGTGAAATATCCGAGAGGATCGGCCGGCCGGCGAATACTATTTTGCGGACGCTTTCCGGCGTGCGCATATACAAAGGCATCCGCCCGTTTGTGGATTAGTCCAACCCCCGATTATTGATCACAAAAAGCTCAAAAGACACAAAAGGAAAAAGCTCAGAATTATTTTCTGTTTTTTGTGCCTTTTGTGGTAAATCTCCCTTTTTTCAATCTCATAACATCCTTCGATGGTTTGGGAAGATGAATTGAATTTGTTAGAATATCCAGACGCCCCCGTAGCTCAATGGATAGAGCACCGGACTTCTAATCCGATGGTTGTGGGTCCGATTCCCGCCGGGGGCGCCTTTCACCCGTATGATCCATGAGATATTCGCTCCGAGCCGGTTTGAACAAGCCCCCGTGTCCACGCCCATTCCCTGCCAATCTGAAAATTAAATCAAGCCGCCGCCCGGAGGCGGCGTGCGGAGTTCACTGAGGTCTGCAATGGGGGCTGGGCGGGAAGATAAAACTCCCACGCTGCCAATGACCCCTATTATCCGCTGATGGTGTTTGACTCTCGACGTCATTTGCCAGCGGACGGCGGCTTGTAAATTCATACTATACCTATTCGGGTTGTAAATCAATTAACATGCCATGAAAAGGCACTCGGGAAGCCGTTAATTATTTACGGACTTTAGTAAAAGAAAACCCCGCGCATTTGTTTACGCGGGGGTAAAAAAGGCGCACAAGATTCTATCCGCTTCACACTTTGCGGGATCTTCTTCTCCGAAGGAAAATGGCGGCGACGACCAGAGCCATCAGCACCATAAGGACCAGGACGGGCAGCCAAAGAGATTGGATGATCAAAGAGCTCGCGGTGATCGCCGGGTAAACGGCAGGATTAATGGTGATGTGGACCGACGCTGAGGAGGCCAACCCGCTTTTATTCTGGACGCTCAAGGTGATGGTGTGCTCGCCGATGGATAGGTTCGAAAGGACCCGCTGGCTGCCGGTCCCGAGGCTGCCGTCCCGGTCAGAGGACCAGGAAAATTGATCGTTCGGGGTCGGGCCGTCTAGAATATCCGTTCCCACCGCCTGCAGGATCACCGGCGCGCCGAAATCGAAAGAGGCACTCTCCGCCGGCGAACTGATAAAAATAACCGGCGCTTTCGCCGCCACGGTTATCTGGTTCGAATCGACCTGGGTGTTGTTGAAACCATCCGTGGCGATTACCCGGATCACACCGTGTCCGCTTCCCGGCAGATAATCACCGTCGAATGTGAAAGTCGGGTCTTGCAGATTCGCAGCCATTATCATCCAGGTCTGGCCGCCATCCGCGCTGTATTGAAGCAGATAGCCGAGGGGATTGTGATCGGCATCGTCGGCCGCCCAGGTGATGGTCTGCTTCCCGGTGGGTGCCCAGGATTCGCCCCCCAAGGGTGAGGTTAACATCAGGGTCGGAGCATGCGCACTGGCGCCCGTCTGGCCGATGACATTATCCTGGTATTTGAAGACCACCTTCCGGCTTCCGTCTACCCATGGGAGGATCAGTTGGAAGCCGCCTTCGGTCTGTGGATCGTCGTTGCTAAGTTGGACAAGCTCAAAATGCTGGGAAAATAGTACGTGGCCTCCCGCATCCTGCAATTCAACGGAGTAAGGTCCCTGGTCGGGGGTAAGTGTTTTATAAGAACTCCGATCGACCAAATAGAAACCCTGGGTGAGGCTGGCGCTGGTCATGCTGAGTTCGCCCGAACCGACCAGAACCTTGGCGGACGGCGTGGACAGCCTAACCAACGCTGTTCGAGGCGAACCGTAGGGCAGGTAGGAAACACCGCGTGGCAATAGACCGCCGATCTCGGTATAGGTATATATCGAAGTCCAGCTGTTTGACCCGCCTCCGCAGTATCCCATGAAGTCGTAACTCGAGAGCGGCGAATAGATTTTCAGGCTGTACGGGTCGATCCCCATCTCATCCAGCTGGCCGTTCGGTTTCGGATAATTCAGATCGGGATCGCCCCCTCCGCAGCCAGGCACGTGCGGCAGGTTCATCGTGTGCCCGACTTCCTGAGCGGCCACTCGTCCATCGCTGGGGTCTCCGGCGATCCCGGCAGCTTCCGGTCCACCCAGTGCGCCGCAACCTATGACGCCCCCGCTGATGGATTGGACGGGCACCATGCCATAAGCGATCGGACCGGACCCAGCTCCCATATACCATAGGTCGTTGATCAGTTTATGCCATCCCGCCGGGCAACCCCATTTGTCGGCGGTTGTCCAATCGTAATCCTTGCCGTACAAGGGAATACCCAATAATGGATAGACCTCCCCGGTGGGATAGACCTTGCTCAGGTAATCGGTCAGGATGGCAAACTCGCCCGCCGGAGGGAAATAGCCCTTGTCCTGGACCGGATAGAACTTGATATAGATCGGTTCGGAGGCTTGGCTCTGATATTGCAGGGCCTTGTAGTTGTCTTTATAGAAGCTTTCACTCGGCAGATCCTGGAATTTATAATTGACGTAGACTGTCAGGGTCTGGGGACTATTATTCGAGATATAGTCGTATGGCAGGATGAAGTTCAGGGTCGTCCCGCTAAAATGGCGTCCATAACTTACCGGATCAAGCTCGTCCCAGACGAAGATCTTCTGAACCGGCAGGATCGGGTTGGAACACCCGCCTGAACCGGTATTCCCGTAACAGAGAGCGCCGCCGATCGGAAAGACGACATTGTCCGGGCCGGCGGTCAGATGCACGTAGACGCGGACCACGGTGACTTTCCCTGAATACAGCGGGACCGAGTTGTCCGGGCAGTCCGGGTTGTGCAGGCATTGGATACCCTGGGTGATCTCCACATCGGTGATCGCGAGATTATCGGGCAGAAGCCACTTCGGGAGCCATTGCATGTCATTCGCCGAAGGATGGAACAACCCGATCAGGTTCGTGATCGGGTTGAGAAGAGGAGAACTTGGTTTGGGGGTTGGGCTGGGGAAGGGTGTACTGGTCGGAATAAGGGTGATCGTGTCGGTCGGGTTGGGTGGGATGGTGGCTGTGAAGCTGGGTGTGACGCTGGGCGTGAAGCTGGACGTGGCCGTTTTGGTGAAAGTTGGGCGAAGGGTCGGCCTCGCGGTTGGTCGCGGTGGAACCGGAGTATCGCAGGCCGGCAGACCTGGCAGACCGCAGGTCGGGCCCGGCGTGTCCGTACAGGCCGCCCCGGTGGAGGGATCCACGCATTGGGCCGCCGCCGGGATCGATTGAAACTCCAACATTACAAAGGCCAATCCGACCAGGATGGCGACTCGACCGATGGTCATTGTTGACCTCAGTTTTTTCCTGTCCACGAAATCCTCCTTCTCCCGCCCGACGCCAAACACACGATCGGGTTCACGAACGCAGGCTTGGGTTATTGCCGCTCACAAGATCGGATTCCAAGACCGCGATGGAAAGGCCATCCCCCTTTTTTTTCAATCCGGTTCGAGGTTTTATATCCTCATCGATGGATAGGATAACCAAACGATGGTTGTGGATTATCATCATGGTATGCGGTATGCCAGCAACGCGGGCAGGAAACACAAACATCCATATGAAGACGGGGGTGAAAAAATGGAATTTTCTCCTACACAAGACTTCTGAAGCGTGCGGGCGTTGTTAGGCGTTCAACGTCACCTGCCAGCGGCCGGCGGATTGTCTTTTCATGCTATATCCATCAGTGTATGAAATCGGTTAACAGGCAAACATTTACGACCCTGGCTGGATGGTTTTGTTTCGGAGTATCCAATAACCGATGCCGGAACCACCGCCGAGGAACCCGCCATTACGGTTTACAAAAAAATATATGGTTCTCGGGCCGAACCCCCGGAGGGAAAAATCAACCGGGGGTCGTATAATGAAAATAACGCCGTCCCACCCATTCACCCCCGTTGCCGGAGGATAGAGCCATGGCCCTTATTGTCAGCGTGGCGCAAATGCGCGCGATCGAAACCGAAGCCGACCGGAAAGGGATGACTTTCGACCGGATGATGGATCGCGCCGGGGAAGCGGTTTTTGCGCGGACGGCGGAGCAATTCGGGTCGGTTTCCGGAAAAAGGGTTGTCGTTTTGTGCGGGGGCGGCAACAACGGCGGGGATGGCCTGGTCGCCGCGGTTCACTTCGCGCGCGCCGGATCCGCCGTCCAGGTGCTCCTGGCGGCCGGGCGGAAGGAAAGCGATCCGCGGATCCGGGCGGCGGCCGCGGCCGGATGCACGGTGAACGACGTGACGGGGGAATCCGGGCGCAGCCAATTGAGCCGATCACTCCAAGAAGCCGAAATCCTGATCGACGCGGTCCTGGGAACCGGAACCCGTCTGCCGTTGCGGCAACCGGTTGCCGGTTTTCTTGACGCCGTGCTCGCCGCGCTCGTCCGGCATTCTCCGCGGCCTTTCATCGTCGCCGTGGATTGCCCATCCGGCGTGGATTGCGATACGGGAGCCGCCGCGCCGCAGACCATCCCGGCGGACCTGACCGTCACCCTGGGTGCCGCAAAACCGGGGTTGATCGCCTTCCCCGCCGCGGAAATGACCGGCCGTTTGATCGTCGCCGACATCGGCTTTCCTCCGGATTTGGAATCGTTCCCTTCAGCCGGCGCGCAACTTGCCGATCCGGATTTGGTCCGCGGATGGCTGAAGGTCCGGCCGAGGGATTCGCACAAGGGGACGTTCGGGCGGGTGATCGTGGTCGGAGGATCGATCAATTACCCCGGCGCGCCGGCCCTCGCGGGCATGGGCGCGTACCGCGCCGGCGCCGGGCTGGTCACGCTGGCGGTTCCGGGGCCGGTGTATTCGGCCGCCGTATCGATCCTCCCCGAAGCCACATGGATCGTCCTCCCGGAGGATTTCGGCGTTATCTCAGCCGAAGCGGCGGATGTGCTCCTGCCGGAGATCGTCCATGCGCAGGCGCTGGTCATCGGTCCGGGATTTGGCCGGGAGAAACCGACGGCGGCGTTCCTCAAGGAACTGCTGCAGCATGGGCGCAACGGGAAAAAAACGATCGGATTCGGCGCGGAGGAGAAGAAGGGCGGCTCGCAATGGCCAAGTCTCCCGGCATCGGTTGTGGACGCGGATGCGTTGCGCATTCTTTCCGAAATTCCCGACTGGCCCGGAAAACTCCCGCCCGGCAGCATCCTCACACCGCATCCGGGGGAAATGTCCGTCCTGACCGGCTTGGCCAAGGAAGACATTCAGCGGGACCGCCTGGGAACCGCTCAGCGGTTTGCCCGGGAATGGAAAACCATCGTCGTGCTGAAGGGCGCCTTCACCGTGATCGCCTCGCCTGACGGACGCTGCGCGATCGAACCGTTCGCCACCCCGGCCCTGGCCCGGGCCGGGACCGGCGACGTGCTGGCGGGAACGATCGGCGGATTGGTCGCCCAGGGAATCGAAAGCTGGCAGGCGGCCGTGCTGGGAGCGTATTTGCACGGACGCGCCGGCGAACTGGCGGCTGTGCATGCCGGCGTCTCCGATTCGGTTCTGGCCCGGGATGTGGCGCGGTTCCTTTCGCAATCGATAGCGGAATTACGCGGGACGGGGGTGATATGAAAAGACCGGGGTAGGGGCGATCCATTGGATCGCCCTTCCTATTACGGGATCGCCATCGGGGGATTTATCAGCGGATCCAATCCGGAGTGAACGACGACAAATGTCGTCTCCCCGGGAACAATCTCAACCGTGAAGTAGTAGTGCCGCCACCATATCCACGAGTTGAAAACGTAGGTCCCCGCCGGAAGATCACTGATAACGAAGTTCTCCTGATAAATATCATCGGGATGCGTCACGTTGCCGACGTACGTATACATTTTCCATTCCTGATACGTCCCCTCGCGCCGGAGCCAGAAGGGGTATTCCACCATCGGCCAGGAATCCACCGATTCGATCCGTCCGGCCAGAATGCCGTAGCCGACCGGCGGCACAAGCCACAATTCCGGATTCCGGGAATTGTAGAATGAATCTTCCCCGACCCGGACTTCGAAGTGCAGGTGCGGTCCGGTGGCCTTGCCGGTCCCGCCGACCAAGCCGATCTGATCGCCTGCATTAACGCGCTGCCCCGGTTTCACATCAATCCGCGAGAGGTGCCCATACGCGGTGAAAACCGGCTGGTTCCGGTATCCAAAATCGTGCCGGATGGACACTGCCAATCCATAAGGATCGTCGATGTTTTCGAAATGGCCGAACAGACCGTAGCCGGTCCAGTTCACCACCCCATCGGCGGAGGCGATCACGGGAGTACCGAATCCTGCGGGGATATCGACGCCATTGTGCGGTTCGAACTCGTTGAAGTAATCCCCTCCGTAGCGGTAGTCGGGATCGATCCAATTGACATACGTCGAGGGGATCGGGCGGTCGAACCAATAATGGTCCTCCTGCCGGAGCTGGAGCGGCGCCTTGTAGGGAGCCGGGCGGTCGTTGGAAACCGGAGGATATGCCAGCAGGGAGGTGGGTTCGAAAGCCGGCGGTGTGCCGAAGATATCGTAGCTTCCGAGCGGAACGGACGTCGTCTCAAGAAGCCCCTTTCCGGCAAGCACCGGAAACACGGGGATGGCAAGGACTGCCACCAAAATGATGGCGATCCCGGAGATGGAACAGCCTTTCCTGCTGTTGGACCTATTCATGCCAGTGGCCTTCTTTAAATATGCCGTCCGCGCAGCTTCCAACCGTATCCCGGATATTTCCGGGGTTTGTTTCTCCTTGGGACCGGCGACCCGCGCACGTACATCATACAAGCTTTTTAAGGAGAATCCCGGGTTTATTACTTGTGTCTTGATGTTGCAACACTTATGCCATCAAGGCATGGGACTTTTGGTCGGGGTCCGGGTTGAAGTCCACGAATAAGTTGTTGGGGATTGCCTGGGGGTCGGCGTATCCTGGGGGGTGGGTGTGAGGAACGCATACGGGGAATACAGCTCACCCATGGCGGCATACCAATCCAATCCATCGGCGCAAACAAACTCCCAATAATGAATGCCGAAATAATATGTTCTCCAATCCGGTTCGGACGGCAGGCGCTGGAAACCGTATTCGGCGGCCAGTTGTGAAAAATCGACGAAATACCCGGTTGGGATCTGCCCGAGGAATTGGCCTCCGCTGTCGAAGGCGGATGGCGTGCCGGATTTGCGCGCATCGAAATCCCAAGGCAATTCGCGGAGCGGTTCTCCCAGGCTGCCGTCCTGGACAGCCGTGCGGATGAAAAGGCGCCAGTAGTCGGAAGCGCCGGTCGGATCCGGCACAACGACCAACCAGCCCTTATTTATGGCGGCACGCGAAATCGCGATCGCCCTCCCGGTTCGCAGCCAGGAGTTGATTTCCTTCGGAGGCATGGGCGTGTCGAGAGCGATTACGGCATTGTCGAGCGTGCCCAGAAAATCCCAACCGGACTGTTTTTTCACCGCGGCCCGCAGGGCTTGGAACCGTTGAACCACCGCGGAACTCAGCCGCGGATCGGGAGCGTTCACATCCAGATCCACCAGCTGTGTCGAAAGCGGAGTCCCGGCGGCGGGCGGCGTGGACGCAGGTTGGTTTTCCACTTCGGCGATATCGGAGATCCATCCGGGCACGGGAGACGGGAGGATGGCGGAGGTCCAAGCCAGCTTTTCAACCCGGCCCTGCAGCCACAGGGCGGACGGGGAAAGCACCTGTTGATCGGAAGGAGAAAAGAGCAGATAAGATTGCAGGGGATCCGGCTGGTAAATGCCCGCGAGCCATTTGCTGTCCGGGCTCCATTCCGGGTTGTCGCCCTGGCCGACGAGCTGTGGTTTGCCGCCTCGCGCGGCGGGAATCCGGTAGATCCACGAAAACCCATCCTTCTCCGCGGCATAGGCAATGGACGTTCCATCCGGGGAGAATGCGGATGCCCGTTCGTCGAGGTCGGGGGTGTTGGTCAGGTTGACGATCTGTTGCGTATCCAGGTTCAACACGTAAATGTCGGTGTGTTTCCCGATCCGCCCGGTGAAGGAAATCGCCCGCGCCATCGACGACCAGCTGGGCTCGAATGAATCCATTCCGTCCGGGCCGGGCCACATGAGCGCTTTATCCTCCACGCGGCGGATGCTGATCCGCAGGTGCCCGCTGCTGTAGCGTTCATACACCACCTGGCGGGAATCCGGGGACCAGGAGGGGTGCGATTCGAATTCGGAGGAATCGGTCAGGCGCTCGATTTCTCCGGAGGTCAGATCCAGAATGTACAGATCCCATCCGCCTTCACGCTGGGAGGCGAACGCCACGGCGCCCCCGTCCGGACGGAAAGAAGGATCGCGGTCGTTGTATGCGCCGCTTGTGATCGGCACCGGATTGGCCAAGCCCATCGGCCAGAGCCAGATGTGGGAATATTCATTTCGCCGGAGGGTCAGGGCGAGCATTCCCTGCTGCGCCAGCAGCGACGGCGGGGTGAATTCCAATCCCGGGCGAAGAGTAGGGGTGAGGGAAGGAGACCCGCCTGCGGATGGCGAGGCGATGGGCCCCACGCTCGGCTCATTCGCGGGTGTCACTCCGCCTTCCGGCGTGCATAGGATCTGCTGGCAGGTCGGCGTATGAGAGACCGTCACGGTGGAAAACGCCGCGGTCCGCCCGGTGTACACCGGTGTACCGCAACCGGCCAGCAGCAAGCAGGTGATCGCGCAGACCGCCGGGCGTGGAAAGGCACGTTGGAAAAAGGCCATGCCGAATTATATACCGGACACTGTGTTAAAATAAGATCGACCATGCGCAGGCCGGTTTGCCGGACCCGGAGGCTCGATGATCGAAGTGACCGTGGACAGGATACAGGTAAATCTTGTTTCCCAGAGCCGGGTGGTGGTCCTTCGCGAGACGGGGGGCAACCGTTTCCTTCCCATTTGGATCGGTCAATTCGAAGCCGAAGCCATCGCCATGTTCCTGCAGGAAGTGGAACCGGCCCGGCCGATGACGCACGATCTGCTGAAGAGCGTGCTGACGGGCTTGGGCGCCACCCTCGAGCGGCTGGAGATCCATGATCTGCAGGATGATGTCTTTTACGCGCGGTTGATCATCCGCAGCGGGGACCAGCAGATCGAAGTCGATTCGCGCCCGTCCGACGGAATTGCGCTGGCCGTCCGCGCGCGCGCGGCGATCTTCGTTTCCGAGGATGTCATGCAGCGGGCCGGCGCGGCTCCCGAAGCCGACATCCGCGAAAAGGGCGGCGAGCCCGCCGCGCCGGAGGAAGGATCCTCCGACACGCGGCTGGACGTGTTCAAGGATTTCATCCAGCGGCTGGATAAGGACGACAAACCGCCGGATTCGAAACCGACAAGCTGAGCGCTCCCGATTGGAGAGCCCGCCCCTTCGCATCACGCAGAATTTTCTGCGAATCCGGTTCCCGGCCTAGCCGGGACTTATTGTTCCTCTACCCGAACCCATGACGGATTATCCTTCCTCCAACGCGGACATGCCCGCCACCTCATCCCCTTCCGGAATCCCGGTCGAACCGCATAACCGGGAAGCCGAGGAAGCGCTGCTCGGCGCGGTGATGATCAATCCGGCGGTGTTCTACGAGGTCGCCGCCTTCCTGACGCCGGAGGATTTCTACATCCACCGCAACGGATGGATCTGGGAAGCCTTTCAGCACCTGGTCGAACGGCAGTCGCCGATCGACGCCCTGACCGTTTCCGAGGAACTGGAGCGGAAGGGCCGGCTCGAAGAAGCAGGCGGGGCGGCGTATCTCGCGGGGTTGATGAACAACGTCCCGACCTCGCTGCACGCCGAGGCATACGGCAAGCTGATCGAGGAGGGTTCCGTCCGGCGCCGGCTGCTGGCGGCGGCGAGTGCGATCGCCGCGCACGCCCACGATGCCCGCTCGACCGTCACCGACGTGGTCGGCGAAGCGGAAAAAGCCATCTTCGAGGTGAGCCAGCGCCGGCTGACGCGCGATGTGCAGCCGATCGACCAGGTGATCAGCGATTATTTCGACCGGCTGGAATACCTGACCCGCCATCCGGACGAGAGCCTCGGAATCCCGACCGGGTTCGATCAGCTGGACCAGTTGATCGGCGGCATGCAGCGCTCGGATCTGCTGATCATCGCCGGGCGCCCGGGACTCGGCAAAAGCGCGATGCTCCTCAGCATCGCCAAGAATGTGGCCCAGACTCACAAGAAGCATGTCGCGATCTTCTCGCTGGAAATGTCCAACGAACAGCTTATCCAGCGTCTGCTTTCCCAGGAAACGAAGATCGACTCGCACAAATTCCGCCAGGGGACCGTCAGCGAGGATGAGTGGGCGCGCTTTACCCACGCCGCCTCGACCCTGAGCGAAATAAAAATATTCCTCGACGACACCCCGGCGCTCACGCCGCTCCAATTGCGCAGCAAGTGCCGGCGCCTGCATCTTGAATACGGCCTCGATCTGGTCCTGGTGGATTACCTGCAGCTGATGGGAAGCGACTTCCGGACCGAGAACCGGGTCCAGGAGGTCTCCTACATTTCCCGCTACGTGAAGGCGCTGGCGCGGGAATTGAACGTGCCGGTCGTGGCCGCCGCGCAGCTGTCGCGCGCGGTGGAACAGCGAACCAGCAAACGCCCGCAGCTTTCGGATTTGCGGGAGTCCGGATCGCTCGAGCAGGATGCCGACATTGTGATGTTTATCCACCGCCAGGAGGAACCCGGCGCGGGCGACTCCAATCCCGGCTCCTCCGGAACCTGGCGGCAGGCGCCCAATCCGCGT
Source organism: uncultured Chloroflexia bacterium (assembly GCA_963724345.1). GTDB lineage: Bacteria > Chloroflexota > Anaerolineae > Anaerolineales > RBG-16-64-43 > JAFGKK01. The sequence goes on from CAVRUI010000003.1 coordinate 1,147,505, forward strand.
TCCGAGGCGGTCGTGACGGAAATCATCGTCGCCAAACACCGCCATGGGCCGACCGGCAGCGTCGAACTCATCTTCTTCCCGTCGCGGACCCGCTTTGAGAACGCCGCGCTGGCCAAACAGGTCCGGGATGCTCCGCCGCCGGAGCGCCCGGAATGAAAGGTTTTGCAGGCTTTCCCGAAGGTCCGGTGAGGATGACTCCGATGCCGGCGACCTTCTTCACCGACCTGCTTCCGGGCATCGACCATCTGGGGGAATTGAAACTCACCCTGTACGTGTTGTGGCGGTTTTCCCAGCAGGAAGGGACGCACCGTTTCCTCACGCTTAACGAACTTAAGAAAGATTCCGAATTGCTCTCCACGCTCAAGGAGGAAGGCCGCAGCGGGGAGCAGGTTCTCTCCGATGCGCTCGAACGGACCGTCGCGCGCGGCACGCTGTTGGCCGTGCGGTCCGCGGACGAGGAAGACGCCTGGTATTTCCTCAACAGCCTGCGCGGCAAGGCCGCCGCCGAGGGGCTGGCGCGCGGGGAGTGGAAGCCGGACGACGCCCCATCCCATCCGCGGCAGGTGGAACGTCCGAATATCTTCACTCTGTACGAACAGAACATCGGGATGCTTACGCCGATGATGGCGGAAATCCTGCGCGACGCAGAGAAGGAATACCCGGTCGGATGGATCGAGGAAGCGGTGCGGATTGCCGTGGAGCACAACGCCCGCTCGTGGAAATACATCGCCGCGGTCCTCGAGCGCTGGAAGAAGGAAGGCCGGGGCGAGAAGAAAACCTCCGCCGAGGACGAGCGGAGGCGGTACATCGAGGGAGAGTATGCGGATTTTATCGAACACTGACCTCCCCGGGGGACCGCCGATCGGCGCCGGCCGGCCGGACTGCCCGATCTGCGGGGGAGTCGGCTACCTCAGGCAGGACGTCCCGGTGGGCGACCCGAATTTCGGGCGGATCACGCCGTGCGCCTGCGTCCAGGGGGTTCTGCAATCCCAGGCCAGCGAACGGCTGTACCGGTTCAGCAACATGGACCGGTTGAAGCACATGACGTTCGAATCCTTTTCGCCGCGCGGCCGGATCGCGCTCAGCCCGATCGCGCAAAAATCGCTCGAACAGGCCTACAACCTGGCCCACTCCTTCGCCCAGACGCGCGACGGCTGGCTGCTCCTGGAAGGCGGCTTCGGCTGCGGGAAAACGCATCTGGCGGCGGCGATCGCCAATTTCTCCGCCGAGCACGGAATCCCCACGATGTTCCTCACCGCGCCGGATCTGCTGGATTGGCTGCGGGCTTCCTTCGAAGGCAACGACGACCGATTCTCGCAGCGGTTCGAGGAAATCCGCCAGGTCCCGCTGCTTGTTATCGACGATTTCGGGACGCAGAACGCCACCCCGTGGGCGCAGGAAAAATTATTCCAGCTCCTGGATTTCCGTTACGTCAACAAGTCCCCGACGGTGATCACCACCAATTTGCGGCTGGAGGAGATCGAGGGCCGGATCCGGTCGCGGCTGGCGGATACCGAAAGCGTGAACCGGGTGCGGATCTTCGCGCCGGATTACCGCCAGCCGGTCAAGGAACTGGGGTCGACCGAACTTTCGACGCTCAATTTGCATACCCGGCAGACGTTCGCCTCGTTCTCGCTGCGCGAAGGCGAGCACCTGACGGCGGAGGAATCAAAAAGCATGCGCGTGGCGCTCGACCATTCGCGCCGGATGGCGGATTCCCCGGTCGGCTGGCTGGTGCTGCTGGGTTCCTACGGCTCCGGGAAAACGCATCTCGCGGCGGCGATCGCCAACCACCGGGAAGCGATGGGGTTCGCGTCGCTGTTCGTGGTCGTGCCGGATCTGCTGGATTACCTGCGCTCCACCTTCAATCCCTCAAGCCCGGTTTCCTACGACCGCTCGTTCGACGAGATCCGGTCGGCCAACCTCCTGGTGTTGGACGATCTGGGCGCGCAAAACGCCACGCCCTGGGCGCGGGAAAAACTCTTTCAGCTCCTGAACCACCGGTACAACGCGGAACTGGCCACGGTCATCACGACCTCGGTCGACCTGGCGGAGATCGACCCGCGCGTGCGGACGCGCCTGCTGGACAAGCGCCTGTGCACGATCTGCGGGATCACCGCTCCGCCGTTCCACGGCAGCAAGCCGGAAGCCGCCACGGCGAAGAAAGTACGAAGGGCGAAGGGGTAGACCCTCACCCTGCAACAAATCCGGAAGGCTCCGGATTTGTTGCTTCCCCCGGAAAAGTACCGGGGCATGCTCTCCCAGCTTACGCTGGGCGAGGGATAAGATGATAAGGGGGTATATGCCAACAGGACGGATCGGTCGTTTTACTCTCGTGTACGTTTTTACTCGTCATCCCGGCGTTCATATTTTCTCGTCATCCCCTCCCTCATCCTCTGGTCCCTCTCCCAGCATCAGCTGGGAGAGGGAAGGCGAAAATCCGGTGAAGTTTCCGGATTTTCGACAGGGTGAGGGACAGATCCCGGGATGACGACCACAGGCCTGACGAACAATTCCCTGGATACCGGCTAAGTACACGCCGGTATGACGGACAAATCCCAGGATCCCCGCAACGAACCGCGGGAATGACGATCAATCGAAAAAAAGAGCGTCTCATCGAGACGCTCTTTTTGATTCGGATTTTCCGGATTGGAACTACGCTCCGTACTTCGCGAGCCTGCCGGCGTGGGCGAGGGCGAGCGGCATCAGTTCCGCGCTTGGGAAAGTCCCCAGGCCGCCGCGGGCGCACATGCGCTCGCCGAAGAGGGTCTCCGCATCCGGGCGGACGGTTTCCGGCGCCCACAGAAGCAGGGGAGTCGGATGCCAGGAATGGCTTTTAAGTTTGGCCGGCGTGGAATGGTCGCCGGTGACCAGCAGAACATCCGGCTTGAGCGCCATGAGAGCCGGCAGCGCCGCATCGACCTTTTCGATCACCTTGACCTTGGCGTCGAAATCGCCGTCTTCGCCGCGCGAATCGGTGGGCTTGATGTGGATGAAGAAGAAATCGAAATCGTTCCAGATTTTCGCGACGGCGCGGAATTCATCCTCGGGCGTGTCGCCCTCGAAGGCGACTCCCTGCATTCCGACGAGTTTCGCCACGCCGCGGTACATCGGATACACGGCGACGCACGCCGGATTAACCTTGAAGATATCCGCGAACTGCGGGAGGCGCGGATCACCGGAGAAGCCGCGCAGGGTGAGCATATTGGCGGGATGGTCATTGGCCAGAATCTTGCCCGCCTGGGCGATCCAGTCGTTGAACGCTTTGGCGGTTTTCTCGCCCTTCGGATCGGTGGCCTTCACGGGAAGCGGCGGGACGCCCGTCTTTTGCGGATCGGTTTCGGTCAGGCAGGCGGAAAGGCCCGGACCGCGCATCACGACCACGAAGCGGTGCTCTTTGACGGGTTTGACTTCCATTTCCACGCCGGGAATTTTTATCTTCGCCAGTTTCTCGACCAGCTTGGACGAAGCCTCGGTCGCAATCCGGCCGGCGCGGCGGTCGGTGATCTTCCCCGACGCATCCACGGTGCAGAAATTCCCGCGCGCGGCGACGTCGTCCGACCCCACTTCCACCCCGATGCCGAACGCTTCCAGCACTCCGCGGCCGATGTCGAACTTCAGGGGATCGTAGCCGAACAGGCTGAGGTGGCCCGGGCCCGAACCGGGGGTGATGCCGTATCCGACCGGGTTCATCTGCCCGAGGCAGCCTTCGGCCGCGAGGCGGTTCAGGTTCGGTTTCCGAGCGGCTTCCAGTTCGGTCGGTCCGCCGGGTGCGACCGGCAAACCGCCCACGCCGTCCATCACCAGGAGGACGATCTTTGTTTTGGCGCTCTGGGCGAGCGCCCGCATCAATTCAAAATCCGCCATAGGTGCCTCCATTCGAAGCGGCAAAAAAATCCCGCGCCGAAAAGCATGGCGCGGGAAGGTGTTTTCGGAACGGACCGGATCAGCGGACCGCGACCTGGGTATCCCGGTCGAAGATGTGGATCTGGCTCATGTCGAAGGAGACTTCGAGCCGGTCGCCCATCCGGGCGCGGGTGCGCGGATCGACGCGGGCGATGAAGGTGTGCTCGCCCGAGACCAGATACAGGAAGACTTCGTTGCCCATCGGCTCGGTCACGTCCACGCGGGTTTCCACGCGCGCGGCGGAGATGCCGGGCGGGGCGAATTGCGGGTCGTGAATGTGCTCGGGGCGGATGCCGAAGATGACCTCTTTGCCGACGCGCGCGGTAAAGCGCGAGGCTTTGTCGGCGGGCACCGGAACGGCGAACGCGCCGGCGTCGACGAACAGGGTCGAATCGCTCTTCGTGATCTTGGCGTCGAAGAAGTTCATCGACGGCGAGCCGATGAAGCCGGCGACGAAGACGTTGGTCGGCTTGTCGTAGAGCACCTGCGGCGTGTCGAGCTGCTGCAGGATGCCGTCGCGCATCACGGCGATGCGGGTGGCCATGGTCATGGCCTCGGTCTGGTCGTGGGTCACGTAGACAAAGGTGGTCTGCAGACGCTGGTGGAGCTTGGAGATGTCGGCGCGGGTCTGGACGCGCAGTTTCGCGTCGAGGTTGGAGAGCGGCTCGTCGAGGAGAAACACCTGCGGCTCCCGGACGATGGCGCGCCCGAGCGCGACACGCTGGCGCTGACCGCCGGAGAGCTGGCGCGGCTGGCGTTTGAGCATGTCGGTCAGGCCGAGGACCTCGGCGGCTTCCTTCACGCGCCGGTCGATTTCCGGCCGGGGAACGCGGCGAAGCTTGAGGCCGAAGGCCATGTTGTCGTACACGGTCATGTGCGGGTAGAGGGCGTAGGACTGGAACACCATCGCGATGTCGCGGTCTTTCGGGGCGACGTCGTTCACCACCCGCGGACCGATCTTGATGATCCCGCTGGTGGCTTCTTCGAGGCCGGCCAGGCAGCGCAGGGCGGTGGTCTTCCCGCAGCCCGAGGGTCCGACCAGGACGAGAAATTCCTTGTCTTTAACCTCGAGGTTGAGGTCGTTGAGCGCAACGACACGGTCGAACCGTTTTGTAACGTGCTCAAAAGTAACGCCAGGCATAGTGCATCTCCTTTCGAATGATTTAGTGACCGGATTATATCATGAAATCCCTGAGAAACGGCTGTGAACCAGCAGAAATTAGGTCTTTTTAATTAATCACTTGACTAGGCAAATAAACCGGTAATGGGGATATAGAGGCGGGTCATTGCGAGCCTGCCCTCGCGGAGCGGGGGGAGCGCAGCGACCCCGGCCTACCCAACCGGGGCAGGCGAAGCAATCTCCTTTTTTCCATAAAAGAGGGAGAGCCTTCGCTCCCGGAGCCTGACCTGAGCACAGCGAAGGGGTCGCTCGCAATGACCGGCCCCCGGATTGACGGTGCCTGCCTTTCCTGCTATCATCCCCTCGCGAAAAATTTCACATGAAAAAATCACCGGGAAGGCTGGCCGACCGCCTGAAATCCTGGTTGGCTTTGGGAAAAATCTGGTTAACGCCGGGCATGGGGGTTAAGAGATGGTTGATCGGTCTGGTGGCCGGTACGCTTCTGGTCGGGCTGGGGTTTTCCGTTTTCATGCTCGATCTGTACCGCTCCCGGCCGGACTCCGCGATCCTATCCACGCTGGCGCTTAGTTTCATCCCCAGGCCCATCCGTATTGCGGTGCTTCTGTTGGCCGGCGGCGGATTAATCGCATTCTCGCTCTGGCGGCTCAGCTTCGGCCTGCTTGCGCCGTTTGCGAAATCCGGCCGCAATGTTCCGGAAATTCTTGCCAGCTACCGGCGCCGGGAACGCGGACCGCAGGTGGTGGCGATCGGCGGCGGGCACGGTCTTTCGATCATGCTGCGCGGGCTGAAGCAGCGGACCACGAACCTGACCGCGGTGGTGACGGTCGCCGATGACGGCGGATCCTCGGGCCGGATCCGGCGCTCACTGGGAATTCCGCCGCCGGGAGATTTGCGCAACTGCCTGGCGGCCCTCGCGGAAGATGAATCGCTCCTGACGCAATTGTTCCAGTACCGGTTTGCGGAAGGCGACGGATTCAAGGGGCACGCCTTCGGGAACTTGTTCGTCACCGCGCTGGCGGGCGTAACCGGCAGTTTCGAGCGCAGCCTGATCGAATCCGGCAAAGTGCTTTCGATCTGCGGGCGGGTGGTGCCCTCCACGCTGAGCGACGTCACGCTGGAAGGCGAATTGGTCGGCATCCAAACCGACGCGTTGCGCCGGGTCAGCGGCGAAAATCAGATTCAATCCGTGCCCGGCGCGGTGTGGCGGGTATGGCTCAACCCGGAGGATGTGCGCGCGTATCCGGGCGCGGTCCAGGCCATTCTCTCCGCGGATTTAATCGTCGTCGGTCCGGGAAGCCTGTATACCAGCATCCTGCCCAACCTGCTGATCCGGGAGATCCGCGAAGCGCTGACCGCCAGCCGCGCGTTGAAGGTCTATGTGTGCAACGTCGCGACCCAGTCCGGGGAGACCGACGGTTATTCGGTGAAGGATCACGTGGACGCGATTGAGCGGCACGTGGGGATGCAGCTGTTTCAAGTGGTGCTCGCGAACTCCGTCCCATCCATTCTTCCTCCGGACGGATTGGAGTGGGTGGGGAGCCCGGTTCCCGGTGCGCCGGTGACCGTCGTGCTCAAGGATTTGGCCGACGCCGCGCAAGCCGGCCATCACGATCCGCAAAAACTGACTTCCGCCCTGATGGATCTGCTCCACCGGCGGAGGACAATCTTCCGGAAGTGAAGCAGGCCCCGGTCCCGCAAGGGGCGGGGAGCGAGCCTATTTAGAATGAACCGGCAGAAAGCCGCCGGTGACTTTCAAAACGTCATCTCACTTTCCTAACTAGGAGGAATACCATGGCTACAAAAGTTGGCATCAACGGATTTGGCCGGATCGGCCGGCAGGTGCTCAAGGCGATGATTGAACGCGCCCCCAAGGACCTCGAAGTGGTGGCGATCAACGACCTGTTCGACGTCGACACCAATGCGCACCTGTTCAAGTACGATTCGACCTACGGAAAATTCGACGGCACGGTCGAGACCAAGGAAGGCAATCTGGTCGTCAACGGCAAGACGATCAAGGTGCTGGCCGAGAAGGATCCGGCCAAGCTGCCCTGGAAGGATCTGGGCGTCGAGATCGTGATCGAATCGACCGGCCTCTTCACCGACGCGGTCGGCGACCCGGCCAAGGGCAAAGCCGGGCGCGAACGTCCACATCAATTCCGGCGGCGCGAAGAAGGTCATCATTTCCGCCCCGGCCAAGAACGAAGACATCACGATCGTGCTGGGCGTCAACGATTCCAAATACGATCCCGCCAAGCACAACATCATCTCCAACGCTTCCTGCACCACCAACGGGCTTGCCCCGGCGGTCAAAGTCGTCCACGAGAATTTCACCGTTCTGTACGGGACGATGTGCACCATCCACTCCTACACCAACGACCAGGTGATCCTGGATCAGGGTCACAAAAAGGAACTGCGGCGCTCGCGCTCGGCCGGGCTCAACATCATCCCGACCACCACCGGCGCAGCCAAGGCCGTCGCGCTCGTCATGCCCGAACTCAAGGGCAAGTTCGACGGGTATTCCATGCGCGTTCCGAGCCCGACGGTGTCGGTCGTCGACCTGAGCTGCACCGTGGCCAAAGCCACCACCAAGGAAGAACTGAACGCCAAGTTCGTCGAAGCCTCGGAAGGCGCGTTGAAGGGGATCCTCGGTGTCACGTACGGCAAGGCCGGCGATCCGCTCGTCTCGACCGATTTCCGCGGCGATCCGCGCTCCTCGATCGTCGACCTGCAATACTGCCAGGTCCTGGGCGGCACGCTGATCAAGGTTGTGGCCTGGTACGACAACGAATGGGGCTACTCCTGCCGGACGGCCGACCTGGCCGCGATGATCGCCAAGAAACTCTAAACCCCGACCGGGTGTGGAGGACATATGCAGAAAAAGAATGTTCGCGATATAAGCGTCGCCGGCTGGCAGGTTCTGATGCGGGTGGATTTCAATGTCCCGATCAAGAACGGCAAGGTGGGCGAAGACACCCGCATCCGGGCGGCGCTGCCCACCATTCAATACCTGATCGACCAGAAGGCGATGATCGTGCTGTGTTCGCATCTCGGACGGCCGAAGGGCGGACCGGACCCGGTCTTTTCCCTGGCGCCGGTCGCCGAGCACCTGAGCGGGTTGTTGAAGAAGAAAGTGGCATTCGCTTCGGATTGCGTCGGACCGGCGGCGGAAGGCGTGGTGGCCGAACTGAAACCGGGCGACGTGGCACTCCTCGAAAATACGCGCTTCCATCCGGAAGAGGAAAAGAACGACATGGTCTTCGCCCAGCGGCTGGCGGTGCTGGGAAAGATTTACGTCAACGACGCTTTCGGCTCGGCCCACCGCGCGCACGCTTCGACCGAGGGCGTGGCGCATTACCTTCCGGGCGTGGCCGGGTTCCTGATGGAGAAGGAAATCGAATTTCTCGACAAGGCGGCCAACGATCCGGACCATCCGTACATCGTCATCCTGGGCGGGGCCAAGATCAGCGACAAGATCGGGGTGATCACCAACCTGCTCAAGAAATGCGAGAAGCTCCTGATCGGCGGCGGCATGGCGAACACCTTCCTCAAAGCCAAGGATCTCGCGGTTGGCGATTCGCTGGTCGAAGAAGGCAGCGTCGAGACGGCCAAGAAAATCATGGCCGACGCCGGCGGCAAGCTGCTTCTGCCGGATGATGTTGTTGTGGCGGACAAGTTCGACGCCGCAGCCCAATCCAAGACTGTGGCGGTGAACGCCGTTCCGGCGGGCTGGCGCATCCTGGATATCGGACCGGCTACCGTGAAGAAGTACGCCGCTGCGCTCCAAGGCGCGAAGCTGGTGGTGTGGAACGGGCCGATGGGCGTGTTCGAATTCCCCAACTTCGCCAAGGGCACGCGGGATCTGGCCCAGGCGGTCGCTTCGTGCGGCGCCATCACGATCGTGGGCGGCGGCGATTCCGTGGCCGCCATCACCGAAGCCGGATTGGCGGATAAGATTTCTCACATCTCCACCGGCGGCGGCGCTTCCCTGGAGTTCCTCGAGGGGAAGGTCCTTCCGGGGATCGCAATCCTGCAGGATAAGTAATCCCGCAAGGCGGGAAAACCGCATAGCTTGTAAAATGGAGGGCGCGAGATCCGGAAACGGGTTTGGCGCCCTCCGCAAATCGGGGCAGGGCAAACTCACCCCAAGGACCGGCGGCGGGAGTGAGAGGCCGGAGACTGGGGGAGGCGGAATGACTTTCACCATCGGTCAAAATGTCGGCCCGTACCGCATCCTGGAACAGCTCGGCCAGGGCGGCATGGCGACGGTCTACAAGGCCTACCACGCCGGGCTGGACCGCTACGTCGCGATCAAGGTTCTGCATGCGGCGTTCCGCGAGGATCCCTCCTTCACCGCGCGGTTCACCCGCGAAGCGCGGGTGGTGGCCAAGCTCGAGCACCCCAACATCGTCCCGATCTACGATTTTTCCGAATTCGAGGGACAGCCCTACCTGGTGATGAAGTACATCGAGGGCGAAACCCTCAAAGCCCGCCTCGCGCGCGGACCGCTCTCGGCCGCGGAAGCCGTGCGGGTGATCCAGTCGGTCGGCGCGGCGCTGGCCTACGCGCACTCCAAGGGAATCCTGCACCGCGACATCAAGCCCTCCAACGTGCTGCTCACGCCCGAAGGGGGAATCTACCTGGCGGATTTCGGGCTGGCGCGGATCGCGCAATCGGGTGAATCGACGCTGTCCTCGGATATGATGCTTGGAACGCCGCACTACATCTCTCCGGAACAGGCGCAGGGCGTCAAGAACCTCGACGCGGGGACCGACATCTATTCCTTCGGCGTGGTGATGTACGAACTGTCGGTCGGCCGGGTGCCCTTCAACGCCGACACGCCGTTCTCGATCATCCACGATCACATCTTCACGCCGCTGCCGCTGCCGCGCGCGATCAACCCGAAAGTCCCCGCCGCCGTCGAACGGGTGCTGCTCAAGGCGCTGGCCAAGGACCGCAAGGATCGCTATCCGGACGTGGATTCGCTGGTCCAGGCGTTCCAGGAGGCCGTGCGTGAAGTCACCACGGCCGCCGCACCGGCCAAAACGCCGTCCGCCACTTTTAAATCAGCGGTACCGCCGCCCGTGGCGGCAGGCAAAGTGAAACCGGGTCCGGGTGCGAAGAAACCCCCGGTTTGGAAACGACTCCCGAAGTGGCTGTTGATACTCCTGATCATCATGACCTGCGGATGCATGTGCTTTGGCGGATTGGTCATGCTGGGAACCATATCCGACCGGCAGAATCAGAAGGCCACGCAGACCGCGCTGGCACTGGCGCCTGCCGATACGGTTCAACCCGTGGTGACGAAACAGCCGCCCAAGGACACATCCCCGACGGTTATCGTCATCCCGGAGGATTTGCGGGAGGCCTGGAGTCACCTGCAGAACGGGCTCGCGCTCCTGGATAACGGAGGGGATCCGCAGTCAGCCAATAAGGAAATCCAGACCGCGCTGGAGATGATGCCCGGCGAGCGAACCGGGGTGATCCTCCTGGCGGTCCAGCAACTCAATGCGCGCGAACAATGGTTCCTATCGGCGAAATTTCTTCAGAAGGGATTGGAGAAAAAACCCGACGACCCGGGCCTGCGCGCCGCCTCGGCCGAAGTCCTGTTTCACATCGCTGAATTGAAGGAAGGGGAACCACTCCTGCGGTGGTTTGCGGAAAAGATCCCCGGCTGGGCCACACCGCAAGCGACCTTCGGGCGATGGCTCATGGCGTTCTCCTCCAAAGCGCAGGACGGTGAGCCGTATGTCCGCGCGGCGCTCGATCTCGCCCGCGGCGAAGAAAAACCGCTGGCGCGGGCAATCCTGGGCGAGTACATGTGCGTAACGGGCAATACCGCGGAAGGAATCACAACGCTCAAGGAAGTCATGACAGAATCCATCACACCCCCCTGGTTAAGGGTAGAACTCGAGAGGATGATCGAAAAATGGCAACCGAAATGAAACGTGTTCCCTGCATGGCGGCAAACTGGAAGATGAATAAGAATTCGGCGGAAGCGGCGGACTTCGTCCGCCAGATCCTTCCGCAACTGAAAATGCTCAGCGGCGTGGAACGGGTGATTTGCCCGCCCGCCACCGCGCTGCCCGCGCTGGCCGCGCTGCTGCAAGGCAGCGGGGTGGGGCTGGGCGCGCAGAATATGCACTGGGAGGCGAAGGGCGCCTTCACCGGCGAGCTTTCGGCCGCGATGGTCAAGGAGTTCTGCGCCTACGTGATAGTCGGCCACTCCGAACGGCGCGGCCTGTTCGGTGAGACCGATGAGATGGTCGCGAAGAAGGTCAAGGCGGCGCTGGCCGCCGGGCTGGTCCCGATCGTTTGCGTGGGCGAAACGCTCTCGGAAAACGAAGCCGGACAGACCGACGCGGTCATCCGGCGGCAGATGAACGCGGCCTTCGAGAGCCTTTCGGCCGAACAGGCCGGCAAGACGATCGTGGCCTACGAGCCGGTCTGGGCGATCGGGACCGGGCGCGCGGCGCACGGGCCGGACGCCAACCGGGTCATCGCCGGCTCGATCCGCTCGGTCCTCGGGGCGCGGTTCGGGCTGAACACCTCCGCGGCCATCCGGGTGCTCTACGGCGGCAGCGTGACGCCCGACAATATCGCCGAGTTCCTCTCCGAACCGGAGATCGACGGCGGACTGGTGGGAGGGGCGAGCCTCAAGCCGGAGTACGTGGAGATCGTGCGCGCGGCTCTGAAAAGAATCCACTAAGCCACACGAAGGAAAACCTGAAGGACACGAAGATGAAAAGAAAAATCTTCGTGTCCTTTTTGTATTACGCCATCCCCTCCTTCCCCTCCTTCTCCTCCCCTTCCTTCCCGTATCACGGGAAGGGAGGGGAGGGTATCCGCTTGTCATTATTTCAATCGTGGTGTTGGGAGGGGTGGGATGGGATGGTAGTGTGTAGATATCAAGTGTTATGAATTCAATCCGCAGAGGAAAAACTTTTTATTTCACTTTTACCCCAACTTCATATATATTATTTCAATGCGGATATCAAAAATCTCCTCCCTTGCATCCTCTTATTTGCCGCGGCGTGCAACTTCCCCGGAGGGAAAACCCCGGCCGTCACTCCTTCCAGGACCGGGGAAACCGTGCTCCCGTCCGCGCCGGCGGAAACGGCTGCGCCGAGTACAACGCCCACGCCGGACGAGCTTTCCTCGCCGCCTGATAATTCCAATGAGCTGCTGATCGTCACGCCGCGGGAGTTCCTCGAACCCATGCGGCGGCTGGCGGAATGGAAGACGTCGACCGGAATGTCCGCGGGGATGCTTGTTCTTGAGGAAATCGAAGGGATGTGCGAAGGCCGGGATGCGCCCGAGCGGATCAAGCAATGCCTGGCCCTCTACAACCGGAAAAGCGGTGTGCGCTACGCGATGCTCGTCGGCGACGGCGATAAATTTCCCATCCGCTGGACATCGACCGACACCGCCGCGCCGACGGCCGGGTACACAGCCTTTTTCCCGGCCGATCTTTACTACGCCGATCTTTATAAGGCGGACGGAAGCTTCGACGATTGGGATGCCAACGCCAACGGATACTTCGGCGAGATCGGCGGGGAGATCCGCTCCGGCTTGTTGAACATCGACAAGGCGGACCTCGATCCGGACATTGCTGTCGGCCGCGTGCCCGTGTCCAATGCGGAGGAAGCCGTACTCTACGCGGAAAAAGTGATCTCCTACGAAAAGACGGCATATCAATCCGATTGGGCGCGGAGGGTGCTGGCGATTTCCTCCGGGGGATATTTGCCTGACGATTGCCGGCGCGAGGAGGAAATGCTCGCATTGCTTCCGGCCGATCGGTACGACGTCACCCGGCTTTACTATTCGGGAAACCCGTGCCGGGAAACCGAGCCGCTGACCGCCGACTCCATTCTCAAGGCCATGACCAACGGAGTCGGGCTGGTGAGTTTCCTCGGACACGGCAACATGGACCTGTGGGCGGATGCCGTGACGGTCAAGGATTTTGCCGGCCTACAAAACGGAAAAACGCTCCCGGTGATATTCTCCGGCGGATGCGGCACGGCCACGTTTACGGCGTATCCGCCGGGCGGGCCGTACACGGATAGTACCGGAGCCCACCATGCCGGCGCCGAGTTTGGCGAGGTGCTCACCGGCACACCGCCGCAACCGGCGCCGATCCAGTCCGCCGATAACATGGATGGGATGATGGAATTCTCCCTTGTCCAAATCCCCAACGGCGAGGTGGTGTACGTGGGAGCCGTGACGGGCGCGCAGTTCCCGATGATGTTCGACGTCAATAAATTCTTTTTTGAAGGGATTGCCCGGGCCGGACCGCGGGCGGGCGATGCCTGGAACTATGCCATTCGCAAGTATTACCAGGTTCACAAATTCGAACAGGAGTACGACCACGCGGATTGGGTCGTGCTCGCGGATTTCCATCAGATGTGGAAGTTCATGCTGTTCGGCGACCCGTCACTGCGGATCGGCGGTGTGGGATAAGATCACGAAGGGAAAAAGCGAATAGCCACAAAAGGCACAGAAAGCACAAATAGTATAAAGAACGTCATCCCGGCGCCTGCCCTCGCGGAGCATTCCGGCTCGCATTTGGTTCATGAGCCGGGATGAATGCGAAGCGAGGGTGATCGTAGCCTGTCCTCGCGGAGCAATCCCACTCGTTCTTGATTTATGAGTGGGATTGGAAGCGGAGCGAGGGCCGGGATCCTTCATGCACGTGTGAAGGGGCTGTGGATGCCGGCTAAGGGCACGCCGGCATGACGTTTTTTTCTTTGTGTTCTTTGTGCCCTTTGCGGCTAAAAATTTTTTATATTGGTCGGACCTTCTCCAAATCCGAGAAATTTGATATGATAACCGCATGTTGCGACCCCGGCAAAGAGCCGCCGGGGTCGTTGTGCGTATTTTAGAAGGAAACGGTCGAAAAATGAAAACGGAACGGACGAACATTCGGAATATCGCCATCGTCGCACACGTCGACCATGGCAAAACCACGCTGGTCGACGGCCTGCTGCGGCAATCCCACACCTTCCGGGAAAACCAGCAGGTCGCCGAACGGGTGATGGATTCGAACGACCTGGAGCGCGAGCGCGGGATCACGATCCTCGCCAAGAACACCGCGATCGTCGTTTGGGACCCGGTCGCCAACGAGCAGGTCAAGATCAACATCGTCGACACGCCCGGCCACGCCGATTTCGGCGGCGAGGTGGAGCGGGTGATGAACATGGTCGACGGCATCCTGCTCCTGGTGGACGCCGCCGAAGGGCCGATGCCGCAAACGCGCTTCGTATTAAAGAAGGCGCTGGAAAAAGGGCATCGCGCGATTGTGGTCATCAACAAGATGGACCGCAAGGACGCCGAGCCCGACGTGGCCCTGAATAAAACCTTCGACCTGTTTATCGAACTGGGCGCCACGGAGCAACAGGCGGATTTTCCGGTTATCTACACCAATGCCATCACGCAGCAAGCCGGGCTCACCCACGAGATGGGTCCGGATCTGCAGCCGCTCTTTTCGGCCATGCTGCGCCACATTTCGCCGCCGATGGTGGATCCGGATGCGCCGCTGCAGATGCTGGTGGCTTCGCTCGGATATGACAACTACCGGGGAGTGACCGCCGTCGGCCGGATCTTCGCCGGGCGGATGCACGCCGGGGAAAAAGTGGCCCGCATGACCATCGCCGGAGAAATATTGGAGGAGCGCGCACGGTATCTTTACGTGCACCAGGGGCTGGACCGGGTGGAAGTGGAAGAGGCGGCGGCCGGGGAAATCGTCGCCATCGCCGGGCTGGAGGGAATCGCGATCGGCGAGACGCTGGCCGATCCGCAAAACCCGGTTGCGCTTCCGCAAATCAAAGTGGAAGAGCCGACCGTACGGATGATCTTCGGTGTGAACAACTCGCCATTCTCGGGACGCGAGGGCCGCTGGGGAACGTCACGCAAATTGCGCGAGCGCTTGTTCGAAGAGCTGCGGCACAACGTCGCCCTGCGCGTGGAGGAGACCGGATCGACGGACACGTTCGTCGTTTCGGGCCGGGGAGAATTGCACCTGGGCATCCTGATCGAGACGATGCGGCGCGAGGGATATGAGTTCCATGTCTCGCGGCCGGAAGTGATCTTCCGGACGGCCGAGGACGGGACAATGCTCGAGCCGTTCGAGGAAGTCCATATCGAAACAAGCCCCGATACGGTCGGAGCCGTGGTGGAAATGCTCGGATCCCGGCGCGGGCAGATGATGAACATGGTGGACAGCCAAAAAGGCAGTGTCCAATTGACATACATCGCGCCCACCCGCGGGTTGCTGGGCTTCCGATACCAGTTCCTGAACGCCACGCGCGGGAACGGGGTGATGAACGCCGTTTTTCACGGGTATGATTCCATGGCCGGGCCGGTGCCCACGCGGGCGACCGGGTCGATCGTCGCCTGGGAAGCCGGAACCACCACCACCTTCGGATTGAAGAACGGCGAGGAACGCGGCGTGCTGTTTATCGGCGCCGGCGTGGACGTCTACGAGGGGATGGTGGTGGGAGAACAGCAGCGCGCCGGCGACCTGCCGGTGAACGTGTGCAAGAAGAAACACCTGACCAACATGCGCTCTTCGAACAAGGATATCGAGATCCGCCTGAACACTCCGCGATCGATGAGCCTGGACGAATGCCTGGAATTCCTGGCCGAGGACGAACTGCTCGAAGTCACGCCCGTCGCGTGCCGGATCCGGAAGAAGATTCTCGATACCGAGGACCGCGGCAAAACGGTCAAGCGGGCCAAGGAAGCACTGGAAGAAGCGGGGTAAATCACATCGAGGCGGTCTTGAGGACCGCCTCGGTTTTTATACGGATAGTGGCCGGACGCAGGCCCGCAACATCCGGCGCCCTTCTGCGTAGATGGAATAACAGCTTGCCCGAAACACAACATTAATCCTTTGCGCGATGCACCCAATCCACCCAGGAGGTGAATTCCCATGCCGCTTACCATTCACTGCAGCATGTGCGGAGCCAATATCGAACCGGATGATCAGGCCATCCGGCGCGGGGTGGTGACCTGCACGCATTGTTCCACCGTTCAACGGATCACGGAAAGCGGCACCCGAAAGGCCGACGGGAATTCCGCGGCAAGCGCCGCACCGGAAGGCGTTCAAATCGTGCGTGGGCGGCAGGGCGGGCTGATGATCACCGGGCGGCGCACGCGGCAGGGGGTGGTTCTCAATCCTCCGGAAATCAAGCGCGGCGCATTGATCGGATTGGGAATTGGGATCGCGGTCACGGCGGCCGGCGCACTCGTTTCGGTGCCGTTGCTAATCATCTTCGGATGGGCGATGCTCGGGATCATCCTCCCGGCGCTGCTGCTCCAATTTCTGCCCGTCACCTTTTTCGCGGCCCTGATCGCGATCTTTGTCGTAGCCGCACGGCAGAAAAACCTTCCTCCGCTTGACCTGCGGGATAAAACCCTCTTCCCGAAGGCGTACGGGGCGAAACCCGTCGCGGTGGGCTCCGTCCGCCAGATTTATTCCACCTGCACGCGGGTTATAACGCGCAACCCGAACGAATACTTCGACCAGTACATGGTGTTTGCGCTGACCAATGCGGGGGAGCGCGTGTTCCTGATCGGCCCGCTCGAGAGCGCGGAGAGCGCGCTCTACATCGAGGAGCAAATTGAGGCCGAGCTGGGGATCTTCGAACTGCCGGTCTACGGCAATCCGGATCTTCCCAAGCGGGAAGGCGAGCCCCTTCCGGTATCTCCGCGGGAAGCCCCGTTGGGCGTCGCCGCCTGTGATTCCTGCGGCGCGGATATCGCCATCACGCCGGAGGAGAGCAAGCGCGGCTTTTCCGTATGCCGCCACTGCGGCAGCCTGCGGCTGGTGTATGAACCCGGGAGCGAGAAGCCGATCCTCGGAATACCCGATGCCGGCGGACGCGATTCGCAATTCACCGTCTCCGAAAATCCCGGCGAGACCGTCGTCGCTGCGCGCCATTCCGCCATCCCGGTTTTGCGGATTTCAAAAGGAAAATTCCTCATCCCGGCGCCCGGCGCGGCACAGAAAGCCGTCGACGCGCATGACGTGAAACGATTGGATGTAAAAGAGGCCGGATGGGTGCCGATGCGGAAATTGGACGCCGGCGGCATGGCGGCAGGGATTGATGCATTGAAGGAAGCCATGGCGTATTCGGGTGAAGTGAATCCCATGAACGTGCTGCTCGGCGCGGGAACCGGAAAAACCTACTCCATCACCGCCGCGCTTGAAAACGGGGAGGAAATCCGGCTGTTGGCCGGCATCCGCGACATCGGAGAATCGTTCGCTCTCGAAAAAATCCTGCAGAGTAAATTAAAAGCCTGAAATTTCCAATTCCCAAGTAGTTTGCACCGGGGCGGCTTTGAAAGCCGCCCCGGTGCATTTCCGGCTGGCTTGACAAATATATCAAACTGATATATATAATACCGATATGAAGCTTGCGGAAGGCGATTTCGCCATACTGGGTTTCCTGATGCTGAAGCCGATGACCGGGTACGAATTGAAGGCCATGATGGATATGACCATCGGCTCCTTCAACCGGGCCAGTTACGGCGGGATTTACCCCGGCCTGAAGAAGCTCGCGCGCGGCGGATACGTATCGATGGCCCAATCGGTCGCCGGCGGAAAAATCCGCAAGACCTACCGGCCGCTCCCGGCGGGGAAGAAGGCATTCCAAGGCTGGCTGAAGGTGCCGCCGGAAATCACTCGCGGGCCGGGGCCGCTGCTGACAAGAATTTTCTTCCTTGGGCTTGGAGAGCGCGAGGACGCGCGCTCGTTCTCGCGCGGAATCCGGCGCGCGGCGCGCGAGCGCGTGGAATGGCTGAAGCGGGTGAAGGTGGAATTCCGGGACAAAGCCGACCCGTACCAAGCGGCAACCTGGCAGTTTGGAATCGATTATTACGATTTTCTGCAGGGATGGTTTGAGAATTGGAAGGAAGGAAAATGAGAGCGACGGTTCGGTACTTTTCCGGAACAGGCAACACGTGGCGGATTGCCACCGCGTGCATGGAGCGGTTTCGCGTCTCGGGATACGAAACCGATTTGAATCCCATCGGAAGAGAGAGCCCGCCGAACCCGGCGGCGGACGCGGCCTGTTTTTGTTTCCCGGTGCATGCGCTCGATCTTCCGCGAAATGTTTTTCCCTACCTGCGCGGAATTCCGGCGGCCGCCAAAATCATTCCAACGATCCTGCTGGTGACCGGAGGGGATCCGGATAATTGCGGTTGGGCGCTCGCGAGCGGCGCGCGGTTGCTTTCCGGGCGCGGGTACCGGGTGCAGATCGCCGATCTGATCCCGATGCCGGATAACTGGACTCCCTTCCATTCCGGACCGGACCGGGCGAAGGCGGCGCCGATCATCGGGCAGGGGGTGGAGAAGGCCGGGAATATTGCCTCGCGGTTTCTGGGCGGTGAAACGTATATGAAACCGATATCCCTTCGCAAGTTCGGTGCCATCGGTTCGATTCTGATGCGGACCCTGTTTCACCGGCGCGGGGTATACAAGCTGTGGATTTTCTTCGAAACCGGATCCCGCTGCAACGGGTGCGGCTTATGCGCGCGGATCTGCCCGACCGGGAGCATCCGGATCGAGGGCGGAAAGCCGGTTTGGAGTTCCGGCTGCGTCCAGTGCATGCGCTGCTTCAACTACTGCCCGAGCCGGGCCATCCGCCAGTTGGAGCCGCTGCTGCACGGTAGCCGGCATAACGCTTATCACTTGCCGGGATTCACCCCGATGGCGGAAAAGGGACTAGACAGGATTGACAGGATTTGATTAGGATTTACAGGATTTATTTATTATTAAAAATAAATAATCCAATCCTGTTAATCCTGAGGTAATCCTGCAAATCCTGTCTATTCTTTCACCCCACCCGGCGCCGTTCGATCATCCGGCGGTGATCCGAATAATGTTCATACGTATTAAAGACAATCCACTGCGCGAGCGGCCGGGCTTGTGTGCCAAAGCAGCGGGTTTCCTGCTTCAGCCGCTCCTCGTCTAGTTTCGCCAGTTCCGACATCAGCCAGCGATGGGTTTCGTACCACTCGGTCTGCACGTCGACCAGCGTCCGGTCGCGGTTGCGTTCGAACAGGATCGCGTTCACCTCGTCCTCGCTGGCGCGTTCCATCACCTCCGGCGGCACGCACAGCGCATCCAGCGCGGGGATCCCGAGGAACTGATTCGCGATCAGGAATTTTTCCCAGGCGGCGATGTGGGCCAGGATGTCCTTAACCGACCATTCGCCCTCGTCGCGGCGGACGATGTTAGGCTCGTCGAGCGTGGCGATTACGGCCGCAAAAGCCTCCCATTCATCGTGGATGCGCGAGTGGAGAATGTCTGGATCGGTCGGGAACGTTTCCGGATTTTCGGACATGAGGTTGGTCCTTCCGAATGCCATAAAGGAATTTATCCATGCAGTCGGGTAACGCGGTCGAGATATATTGTATCGGAATTAATTGGAAATTTCATTCCTGAGAAGAGGGAAAAAGAATAGCCACAAAAGGCACAAAGAACACAATGAAAAAAAACGTCATGCCGGCGTGCACTTAGCCGGCATCCACAGCCCCTTCACATGTGCACGGATGGATCCCGGCTACGAACACGCCGGGATGACGTTCTGTATACTATTTGTGCTCTCTGTCCCCTTTGTGGCTTAAAAAAAACAGCCGGGAAAAAAGATACCGGCTGTTTTGAAGTTTATACTATTTCCTATTCATCCACATCAAACGTCGTCCGGTCGCCGGCCGGGGTGGCGATGATGGTGGAACCGCCGCCGGTATCGCCCATTTTCAGCGTCCAGGCAGCCACCGTACCCGAGGCGTACACGAAATCCGGTATTGTTGTACCAGATCAGGCGCATGGCACCGCCGGGAACCAGGAAGGTCCCGCCCCCGAGCGAGCCGATCCAATCCGCGGTGCCCGAACCGACGTAGTAGGAGAAATACTGCCCGTCCGGTGAGAAGGTATCCACTCCGGTGTTTCCATCCGCCAGGTGCAGGGCGGAAGAACCATTGAAGAAGCGACACATACGCTTGCATAACCGCCGGATCCGCGGTGGCTACGACATAGCCGACGTGGTCGAGCGTCCGCGATAACACCGCATGCGGGAAGAAGAAGTTGCCGTTGAGGGTGGAGGCCAGGGTGGCGGCGCCGGTCGACCCATTCACCAGCCAGATCGAGCCGGAGGTGACGGCGGCCAGCGGATCCTCCGAGGCGATGACCACGCCGAACCGGGAGGAATCCGCGGCCCAGACCGCCTCGGGATAGTACTGTGTATTCGCTGTAGGTAATGATCGCGGGGAAGGTGACGACGTTGGGGATGAGGCCGGTCCCGTCGATGTTGGCCAGCGAGAGGTATGCTGCCGCGCGAGATCACCATCTTCGTCCCGTCGGGTGAAGGCCAGACTTCGCCGGCGTTGCCGGGCGAGAAGATGGCCGTAAGGACGCCGGTCTCAGCGTTCACCTTGAACAGGTCGTCGAGCCGGGGCAGGCCCGGGCCGTCGTAGGCGGCCTTGGTATTGATAAGGAGGTTGTGCGTGCCGGGGATCCATTTCACCTGAAAGAGGTCGATGAATAATGCATCGCCGACGGGCTCGAGCGCGCCGACCTGGGCCGAAGTCAGCAGGGCGCGGTCGCCGCTGCCGTCGTAATTCACCACGCGCAGCTCGCCCGGTTCGCTGAAGGCGTTGTGCCGGACGTAGGCGACCATCTGGCCGTCGTCGGAGATATCGACCGAATCCACGCCGGTCGAGGCGGAAAGCGCGTAGGCGGGGGCGGGCGGCGCGACCAGCCACGGGCTGCCGCCGGAGATGAACGCCACGCGCAGGTGCGGCAGCGCGGCGGTGGGCATGAGTGTCTGGGTCGGGGTAGGGGCGCCGGGGTCGACGGTCGGCGTGGATTCCGGGACGCCGCCCGAGGGTAGCGTTTCGGCCGGCCCGCCGCCGGCGGTCTCGGTCAATGCCTGGGCCACTTTGGAGGCGACGAGGTTCCCCTCGGACATGATCGTTTCCGCTACGCCGGTGGGGACTTCGCAGGCGAGCGCCGTCAACGCAAGGATCAGGATAATGGCAAGGAATTTTCGCATGGGTGGGGTTCCTTTCATATTTATTGTATCAGGGGAGGAGGGCTTGGGATATTCGTTTCATACATAAAGCCTTCAAATTATCTCCACTCCTTCAGCGCCAGCACCCGCAGGAGGATGAGCGCCGCGAGCGTTCCGGGAAGCGCGCCGCCGAGGTTGAGCGCGCCGGCGGTCCACAGCCGGAAACCGCCCCACTCGGCAAGGAAATGCCCGGCGGCGAAGCCGATCCAGGCGAAAAGGATGGACAATCCGAGCATCTTGTAGGACTTGGTTGGGCGGATCAAAAAGAAGATCGATCCGACCAGGCTCGCTATCACCGCGCCGAGCGCTATCGCAAGCGGGTTCATTCCATCGCCTCCGTAATCACCGCCGCCCCCAGGCAGATATCTTCATGATAGAAAACCGCGGACTGGCCTGGGGTTATATCGCGTAAAGGCCGGTCGAAGCGGACCCGCACGCCGCCAGTTTCTTCGACAGTCACCCCCGCCGGTTGTTCCTCAGAAGTGTACCGGATTTTCACCATGGCGCGAAAGCACCCATCGGGCGGCTCGCCGCGCACCCAGCTCGCTTTTTCGGTGCGCAGGCTGCCGTGGCCGAGTTCCTCCGCCGGGCCGACGACCAGCGCGTTGCGCGCCGGATCGATCTCGAGCGCATACAGCGGACGCGGGGAGGAAACCCAGATCCCCTTGCGCTGGCCGATGGTGTAGGCCGGGAGGCCCTGGTGCTCGCCCAGCTTCTCACCCTTGCGGTTGAGGATCGGGCCCGGTTTAAATGACTCCGGTGAATATTTTTTCAAAAAGCGGCGATAGTCCGACCCGGGGACGAAACACAAATCCTGGCTGTCCGGCCGGTCGGCGACCGGAAGGCGGAAGCGCCGGGCATGCTCGCGCACCTCGGTCTTGGGCATCCCGCCAAGGGGGAACATTGTCCGGGCGAGGTCTTCCTGCCCAAGAGAAGCGAGGACGTAGGATTGATCCTTGGTGGAATCCACTCCGCGCAGGAGTTCGTATCCGCCGCCGGTCTCGCGGATGCGCGCGTAGTGCCCGGTGGCCAGATACTCCGCGCCGAGGGCGAGCGCATGCTGCATCAGGAATCCCCAGCGGATGGAGCGGTTGCACAGCAGGCACGGGTTGGGGGTCCGGCCGCGGGAGTAATCGGCGATCATCGGCGCGACGACCTCGCGGCGGAAAAGCTCCTGCGCGTCGATGACGTGAAAGGGAATATCCAATTGCTCGGCCACCCGGCCGGCGAGCGCGACGGCGTTCGAGGCGCAGCAGCGGTTTTCAAACTCGGTGTCCGGATCGGCCCACAGGCGCAGCATTAATCCGGTCACGCAGAAACCCTGCTCGCGCAGGAGCCCCGCGGCAACCGAGGAATCCACGCCGCCGCTCATCGCGACAACCACTTTCGCTCCAGGTTTTGGGGACATGGGGGGCATTCTACATGGCGGGGAAGGCAGCGTCAATCAGCACGTTTTTTTAGTTCTCACCGCAAAGCCGCTAAGAACGCAAAGAAATCAAATACCACCGGAAATACCATTTTATGGGTGATCCGGATGCCGCCTGACCAGGGTTCAAAGCCTGGATCAGACGATCGTTTCACTCGGCGGCATCTGAGGGATTACCGGCAACTGTATAAAAAACGCTTTCCATCAGAGCCGGGGAAGGATGCCATGCGTGCTTCTCCGGCCGCGTCGATTCGGAGACGCCACGGCTGCCGCCCGTATCTTATAATTCACGGTTGGATGAAAAATTTCTTCCCGGGAGCAGGCGTGGATATCCGGCTGGCAAGGATCGACGATCTTACCGCGATCACGGCAATCTACAACCAGGCCGTAGAGTCGAAGCGTTCGACCGCGGACATGGAACCGGTGCGGGTCGAAGACCGGGTGGCGTGGTTTCGCGATCATCAGCCCGGAACCCATCCGATATATGTTGCGGAGGTGGAGGGGAAAACGGCAGGGTGGTGCAGCCTGAGCGCCTACCGGCCGGGGCGGGCTGCGCTCCGGTTCACCGCCGAAATCAGCTATTACGTGGATGAAGCGCATAAGCGCCGGGGAATTGCGACGGCGCTTGTGCGCCATGCGGTTGCGGGGTGCGCGGGCCTTCAAATCAAGAATCTCTTTGCGATCGTCCTCGAGCACAATTCAACCAGCATCCGGATTTTGGAGAAAGCGGGTTTTCAAAAATGGGGATTCCTTCCCCGGGTGGCGGATTTCGAGGGCGAGGAGTGCGGCCAATATTATTACGGAATGCGGATTGCCAAGGGGGAGTAAAACCACTTCCGCACGAAACGGGATGGCGAATTATTCTTTTACGTGCAAAGGGAGAAAAAGATGAATACATTGGAAAGCGGAACCGAGGCGGTGAAACGCGCTTCCCTGATCTCCGCGGCACGCGAAATTATTACGCAGCAGAAATACTGCGCGATCATCACCGTGGATTCAGCGGGCCGGCCGCAGAGCCGGACGATGAACCCGTTTCCACCCGAGGACGACCTGATGGTGTGGAGGCGACCAACAGCCGGAGCCGCAAGGCCGGTGAAATCCGGAATAATCCAAGCGTGTGCCTCTACTAGGCCGATCATCAAACGGCGACGGGGAGCGTATCGGTCAGCGGCACGGCGGTGCTTGTGGACGACACGGCGGAGAAGATGAAAAGGAAACGGGAGTATTGGGTGCAGGCCTTCCCGGATTGGCAATACCGAATGCTGATAAAAGTCATCCCGCAGCGAATCGATGTCTTGAATTACGAACGGGATATGTTGAACGATCCGGAAACCTGGCGTATACCGGCGATCGAATTTGGGAACCCGTCCCTGGATTAAGCGTATTCCTATGCATGCGGCTCTCTTCAGGCCGCAAATCAGGAAAGCGGAGCGGAGCATGAATTATTTTCTATGGTTCCTTCAGGCCGTACTCGCCATAAAATTGCTTTCGGTCGCCTGGTCGCACGGAGTGCGCCAGGATCAGGCGAAAATGCAGGCCGGGATCCTCCGGATGCGCGGCGCGGCCCGGCCGGTGCTATATGCCGTCGCCGCCGGCTCGCTCATCCTCGGTATCGGGTTGATTATTCCGGCGGCGGCAGGTGTTCCAATCTGGGTAGTGCCGCTGTCGGCGGTAATCCTGGCCGGGGGGATGATGCTGTCGATCCTGTTCCACCGCATGTGCCGGGAAAACCCCAATATTATTCCGAGCCTGGTCCTCTTTGGCATGGCGGCATTTACCGCCTATGGACGCCTGATTCTTATTCCTTTCGAATGAGGCCGCTGCGGCAGATTGTTGGGAGCTATTTTTGGGGAAGCACTCGGGGAGGGAGCCAGAACACATCCGGATGAATGCTTTACATACAAGCCGCCTCTCTTTAGTACCCCTCAGTCGCCGGCAACTGCAGTTGTACCTTGATGATCCTTCGGCTCTGGGGATGGAAATCGGGCATTCCGTCTCCCGCGCTCTGGTGACGGACCGGGTTCGGCGCGCGATCGGAATGAAGCTTTCGAAAATGGCGGCCGCTCAGGAATCCCTCCATGCCTGGCATACCTATTGGATGATCGTTATCTCGGATTCGCCCTTCGGGGCGGGCCTGGCCGGATTTAAAGGTTTCCCCGACAAGCACGGTGAAGCGGAGATCGGATACGGCATGGATCCGGCGTATCAGGGGAAGGGGTACATGGTCGAAGCGGCCAAGGCGCTTATCGCCTGGGCGTTCCGGGAGCCGGAATGCCGGACCGTCGTCGCACGCGGTGTGATGCGATCGAACACCGCCTCCCAAAAGGTGCTGGCCAAAGCCGGGATGGTGGTTTACGAAGAGACGGAAGATACGCTGAGTTACCGGATCTCCCGCGCCGGCCCGGTGGCGAATTAGAATATTCTCCTGCGGGTATTCCCCGCCGGGATTTCTTCGGCCCTCGCATCGGCCGAGGCGCGGTTCCCATTCCGGGCGGGGAAACGAAAGGAAGGAATCCATGTCGTTAAGGATCGGCGGCCTTGTGGATTCGATCCGGGACCGGATTGCGGAATTCACCCGGGATAGAACACGTTATCTGCTGGCGGAAGATCAAACCCGGCTTTCCTGGGCGAGGACTGCAAAGACCCTCCCGGAGGTGCCCGAGATTTACCACGGATTCTTCGACGGGCTGACGGAGGAGAAGGCCCCGTTCCCCTACACGGTGATCAGCCCGACCTACAAAGGTTTTCTCCGGCAGGAAAACGAAAAGCTCATTTGCCGCGTCGGCGACAGCCTGTGCATCCTGGAACAGCAAAACGGAGGATTGGAGATCCGGCGGTTTCCGCATTCGGGGATTTTCCTCCTCGAAAGGGGAACGATCCTCCTGCACGCCTGGTTCACAATCCGCGGAACGGATTCCACCGGCGATACAGTCGCCACGACGATTAAATTCAATTCCGTGACGGAACACCTTTTTGCGCCGTTTGTGGAGTGGTTCCGGGAGGCGTCCAAACCCGCGGGAGAGGCCGAAGGTCCGGTGGTGGGGACCTCCCCCTTCGATGCGCTGGCCGGCGTTAATTTCAAGTTCATGAACTACGGCCGGAAAACCGTTTCACCCGGGGAGCCGGTTCTCCAATTCGTCCTGCAGCCTGAAATCCGGGAGACGGTCTTTGCCTTCCTTGGATACTCGTTCTCCCGGCGGCTCGCGCCGGCGCACCTGGCCATTCTGACCGAAGGGGACCTGATCCTGATCCGCGACGATCCCTCCCAGCGGGTGAATGCCACGACCCCGTACGGAGGGATTTGGAATTACATTCCGCTTTTAAAAATTGAATCTGTTTCGCTGGTTCCGGGCGAAGATGATCTGTTGGAGTTTTCGGTTCATCTTCCAAAGAATCAGCGTGTGATAATTCCGTACGAGGAAGCCAAGCGGCCGGAAGCGGAAGAACTGCGCAAGCGGATTCTGGAGAAGAACCGCGGATAATTCATCAAAGGGTTCCACCCGCATTGCGGATTTATCCGGATGATCCTTGGATCGGATGAAGGGACATATGGATTACTTTGTCAAAAGTTTCGTGACGGCCTTCCACCCGATGGCGATCGTCTGGTGGAACGCGCCGGCTGGGCCCAAAATCCGTCAGATATTTCTATGCAGGAACAAGCTGCCGGAAAAAACCGCCCAATCATCCTTTCCGGGCGTTAAGCCGCGCTCCTGCGTACAAATTTCGGAATTGGCCGGACGGATACAGGCTTTCCTGAACGGTGAAGATGTAAGGTTCGATTTGGATATGGCCGCGCTGGAGACCTGCGGAGAATTCCAGCGCAAGGTCCTGATGGCGGAATACCGGATCCCGCGCGGCCGGATCAGCACGTACGGAAGAATCGCAAAACACATCGGCGCGCCGGGAGCGGCGCGCGCGGTGGGAACGGCGCTTGCGACCAATCCGTTCCCGATCGTCATTCCCTGCCACCGCGCGCTGCGCGCGGACGGCGGGGTCGGCGGATACCAGGGCGGGGCGAAGATGAAGCGGTCGTTGCTGGAGATGGAAGGCGTCGAATTTACCGGTTCCGGTAAAGCCATTCTGGATCGGGCGGTTTATTAATGGAATCCACAGCTTCCTCAAGGAATCCGAACTACTCCGCGTGCGAAAATAGAGGGTAAGGCTCAAGGTACTCTAAACAAGAGGACAAAGGCGCGCGCACTTTTGAATGAAAAATTAATAAAATTATTTCCTGAAAGGATCCTTACGATGACGAACACCATTCGCATCCATTTCCCGGTTTTCCCGGCAATCGCTTCTTGGTGGATCATTCTTTTTCTGACCGGCTGCGGTTCCACGCCGGCCGCAACACCTACTCCCACCGCCGCACAACCTTCTCCCACCGCCTCGCCGACCGTGGAGCAGGGGGAATACTGGCCGACCGGCGGATGGCATACATCCACGCCGGAGGCACAGGGGATGGACGGCGGTGTCCTGGACCAGATGGTCGACAGCATCAAGGTCCAGAAGCTGAACCTCGACAGCCTGTTGGTCATCCGGAACGGGTACATTGTTCATGAGACTTACTTCGGATCCCATTCCGCGGACCAGAGGCACATCCAATATTCCGTCACGAAGAGTTTTGTTTCGACTCTGATTGGAATCGCCTTGGATCGCGGCCGCATCGACCGGATCGACCGGCGGGTCCTGGATTATTTTCCCGGGATAATCCTCACCGAACCCGACCCCCGCAGGGAGAGCATGACGCTCGAGGATCTGCTGACAATGCGTTCGGGATTGGAATGGAGCGACACCGATCAGGATTTCAACAACCTCTTCCGCAGCACGAATTGGGTTCAGCACATGCTCAACCTGCCGATGGTTGCGGAACCCGGGACGGTGTTTACATATTGCTCCGGCTGCACCAATCTGCTTTCGGCCGTTTTGCAGGAAGCCGTCGGGAAGACGGCGCGCGATTTCGGCCAGGAGGCGCTCTTCCAACCGCTCGGGATTTCCGACCTTGTGTGGGAAACCGACCCCACGGGAATTTCGATCGGCGGCTGGGGATTGTTCCTGGCCCCGCGCGATATGGCCAAACTGGGATACCTGTATCTGAACCGCGGCATGTGGGACGGGCGGCAGATCGTTTCCTCGAAATGGGTGGATGACGCGACGAGGAAACACACTCCAACCGACGGCAACCTGGGCTACGGCTACCAATGGTGGACGTATCCCAGATGGGATGCCTATGCGGCGCTTGGACGCGACGGCCAGACGATCTTCGTCATCCCGGGATCCAAATTGATCGTCGTCACGACCGCCGGCGGGGTCGGGCATGACAAAATATTCCAATTGATCGAGAATTATGTATATCCGGCTATTACGGCATGACGGGCGCGGCGGCCGATGGACGCATGCGTCCCGGGGATCGGCGGGATACAATGGTCGGACGAGGTGGATATGCCGGCGTACATGGTGATTGAATCCGAAAGTAAAGGATCGTGCCCGTTATCAGGAGTACCTATCCCGTGTTCCGGAGACGCTCGCCCGGTTCGGCGGCTGTTACCTCTCCCGGAGCAACCGCGTCGTCCCGCTTTCCGGGGATTGGACCCCCGAGCGGATGATCCTGCTTGAGTTCCCCGATGAACGCAGCATCCGGGATTGGCTCGAGTTCGCCGGAATACCGCTTGATCGCACCGCTGCGCGAGGCGGGCGCGGAATCGCGCGCGGTCATCCTCGAAGGAACCGTCGACTGACGGGTGGTAACCAATGGGAGGAATCGATGGCGGGGAAAATATTCTCTCCTCCAAACCTGTTATCCATCGACGACCGCAGGGATTGGCGCGCCTGGTTAAAATCCAATTATAAAAAAGAAAAGGAAGCCTGGCTGGTGTTCCACAAACGGCACACCGGCCGGCGCCGGATCCTCTACAACGATGCGGTCGAAGAGGCGCTCTGCTTCGGATGGATCGACAGCACTGTCCGCCGGATCGACGAGGACCGCTACGCGCAGAAATTCTCGGTCCGGAATCCCAAAACGCCGTATTCCCAATCCAATCTTGAGCGCCTGAGGTCGCTCGCCAAAAAGAGGAAAGTGATCCAGTCCGTGCTCGAACGCTTCCGGAAACAGGATGCAAGGAAGTTCGTCATCCCCGGGGATATTCTGCGGGAAATAAAATCCAACCGCACCGCGTGGGAAAATTTCCGGAGGTTTTCCCCGGCCTACGTCCGGATCCGGATCGCGTACATCGAAGGGGCGCGTGACCGGCCGGCGGAATTTGAAAAACGCAAACGCCACTTTCTGGAAATGACGGAGAAGGACAAGACGGTTTGGTTTCGGCGGGTGTGGAGAAGTACTACTGATCGGGTGGGCTGAAAAACCTTCACCGCAAAGCTTGACCCGGTTGGGGGTAGACCGGGGGCGCGAAGGATGCAAGGCCCGGAAATAAAAATTCGCACTTCGGCTTTCGCATAGTCACTATAAGTCTATGGTTTTTTACGAACCTGGCGCGATATTTTATTGGCGTAATTTGCCATGAATAATAACTTGCGTGGATCTCCACCCGGGTTAATGTCACCATCAAGACACCAAGACAAGAAGGCTTCTTTATGTATCTCTGATAATAATTTTTTCTTTCCCTGGTATCTTGGTGTCTTGGTGGTTTACTCGCGAATCAGACCGCTGAAGGTACCACACCGAATGTGGCATGCAATTACAAATTGGCGAAGCTAAAACCGATATACGCCTATATGATTCTGCGGCCTTTCAATCTTTCCAAATCATCGAATCACAAACAACGTAACCGACTGCGCCGGCAGAGTCACCGTCCCATCCGCCGTGAATGCCTGTACCCCAAGGTTCTCCGCGTTATGCGCGGCATCCAGCAGCCAAACCTCCGATTTACTTAGCGTCATCCCCTTTACCAGCAGCGGAATCCGCTGTTCCAGATCCGAAAGGTTGATCACCATCAGGGTCAGGGCGCCGTCGGCGCGCTTGGCGGCAAAGATGTCCACATCCGCGACGCCCGAAGCGGAATATACCTGGTCGCCGCCGAAATTCTTGTACATCGGGAAGACGTAAAACGTCGGGCGGACGTCGGTGCCGTTGAGCAGCCCGAGGCCGGTGCTGCGCTGGGAAATCACCCATTGATTGACCATGAATACGTCGGCATTCATCAGCTGGCCGAGCACATCCGCATACCAGATCGCGTTGTAGAAGGAATCCGGCGAGGCTTCCTGCAGGATCGCGTTGCTGGGATCGGAATTCACTTCCGTGAAGGCAATCGGCAGATCGCGGCCGGTGGTGTCCCGGATTACTTTGCGCAGATACGCCACTTCGCCGGCCCACTCGCGGGTGTTCGCGCGAAGGTCGGCAACCGTGACCGGGCCGTTCGGCGAATACATCGGATAACGGTGCGCGCTGACCACATCCACCAGGTCGCCGTTGGCCTTGAGGAATTCCGTCATCCAGCCGCGTCCGGCGGAATCCTTCGGGATGGTGTTTTCGCTGTCGTTCCATTGGTGGATCTCGGGGCCGATCAGTTTGATGGCCGGATCGACCGCCTTCATCGCCTGGGCGATGGCGCGCCAATCCCGGTTGAGATCGAGGGTGGTGTAGTCGGCATCCGTCTGCCTGAGCAATGTGAAGATGGAGGGTTCGTTGCCGATGCTCCAATAGGTCACGCCGTACCGCTTCTCAATATTTGTGTAGCGCACCAGGTTGGCGGCGGTTTCGGGAGTGCCGCCCAGCAGGCGCACGCTGATGGTCGGCATCGCGCCCAGTTGTTTGCAGAAATCCATCAGCATGTCGATTTGGAAGGGTTGGACGTCGACCGCATCGGTCCAGGCGCCGCCCGGAAAGCGCAGCACGGTGAACCCGGCGCTTTCCACCAGCGGCATCATCTCGGGAACCACCGCGTGCATCGGCCCGTAGTTCGTCCCGTACAGGTACGGGCTGATCGGTCCGAGATCCGTATGCGGATCGACAAATAGCGCGTCCGGAACCGGCGTGGGCGTCGGCGCCGGACCGCAGGCGGATAGAAGGGCTAGGAATAAAATTGAGAAAAGAATTAGACGTTTCAAAGATGCACCCTTTTCATTATGTTACTCAAAAAAGCAGACCCTTCGGCCTCGATGCTCTCGGCCTCAGGGTGACATCCCCGCCTCGCCATCCCCGCTTTGCTTCTTTATTTCGTTTCCTCAAACTCCTCCACGGCATTGTTCTGGATCACCTTCGTATACCATTGCGCGCTATCCTTGGGAATGCGTTGCTGGGTTTTATAATCGATCCAGACGATTCCGAATCGCTGTTTGAACCCCTGGCCCCATTCAAAATTATCCATGAGCGACCAGACGAAATACCCCGCCAGCGGAACGCCGGCACGGATGGCTTCGTGGCAGGCCGCGATGTGCCCTTGCAGGTAGCGGATCCGGCGCACATCCGGAACGCGCCCTGAAGAATCGGGCGGGGTGGAATAACTGGCGCCGTTCTCGGTCACGTAGATTTTCGGCGGAAGGTATTCGAAATAACACTGTTTGAGAATCCCCGAAAGCCCGGCCGGATAGATCTCCCAATTCTCGCACTCGGTGTAATGGTCGAGATTCTTCTCCGCGGGAAACACCGTCTGCGGATCGTTGCCGGGCGCTTTGGACCTGCAGACGGTCCGGAAGTAATAATTTATTCCGAGGAAATCGGTGGAAACCCGGATGGCCTCCATATCCCCGGATTGCACGAAATCGAGGCCGTGCGGCAGCGAGCCCCTGGCGGCGAAATCAGCCTGCAGGTCCGATGGATACCCGCGCCCGTAGAGCGGGTCCATGAACCAACGCAGCCAGATATCGCCCCGGCGGGATTCTTCACGGTCATGAATGCTGTTCGAGGCCGGAACGGTCCAACTGGTATTGAGGGTGATGCCGGCTTCGGCGCCCGGACTGTTGCGGCGGATGACCGGCATCGCCCAGCCGTGAGCCAGCATCAGATGATGAGAGGCGCGCACGGCCAGAGCGTAATCGTTCCAACCGGGCGCATGCCCGGCGGTGGCATACCCGATCCAAGTCACCACCGCCGGTTCATTCAATGTGATCCAGGCTTTCACACGGTCCCCAAGGGCGCGGGTGACCGACTCGGAATATTCGACAAAGGCTTCGGCGGTGGCGCGGTTCGCCCAGCCACCCTCGTTCTCCAGGGCCTGCGGCAGGTCCCAGTGGAAAAGCGTGACGTAGGGCTTGATACCTGCCTCCAGCAGGCCGTCCACCAGACGGCTGTAGAAATCAATCCCCGCCTTATTGACCGCGCCGCGCCCCTGCGGCAGGATGCGCGGCCAGGAAATCGAGAAGCGGTATGCCTGCAGCCCCAGCCGCTTCATCAGGGCCACATCTTCCCTCCAGCGATGGTAATGGTCGCAGGCAACGTCGCCCGTATCGCCGTTCAGGATTTTGCCGGGCGTATGCGAGAACCGGTCCCAGCAGGATTCCCCTTTCCCGTCCTCGTTCCAAGCGCCTTCTATCTGGTACGCGGCGGTCGCCGCGCCCCAGGTGAAGCCAGCGGGAAATTTCAAAAGAGCAGTCATGAAAGAAATCCTTTCAATGGATATATTTGGCTTCCTGTCCTAACCCCCTCACCCCGTCTTCGACCCAGAGATCTCTAGGTCTCAGACACCCTCCTCTCGCTTCGCTCGAGGACAGGCTCTCCCCCTTCACCGTAAGGGGAAGGGGGAGAGGGGATGGGGGAAGGGAGGTTAGGACAGGTTCACTCGCCCAGAATTGTAAACAGGATCCGCATGTGTTTTGCCGCCGATGGTATCGTCATCAGCGGTTTGCTTTTCCCGTCCAGGCAGTCCAGAAAATGGACGGTCACCGCCTGGGAATTGTCGGGGGCGCCGCCGGTGTCCACCGCGAGCACTTCCTTGCGCGGTTCGCCCTGCACGTCGTAAAAATGCTCCACGGTATTATTATCCCAGGATGGAAATTGAAAGCGCAAGCCGCCCCGGGTGCCGTACAGACGGGTTTCGTTGGGAGTCTCGGCGTGCACGCCGGAGCCGCGTTCATAATAATAGGTCAGCCCCCCGCTGAACTCCAGCCAGGCCGCGCCGTGCTGTTCGATGTCGCTGAATGCCACCAGCCGGCTCACATCCCGCAGACCGCGGCGGGTGAAGCTGCGCGCCGTCTGCAACTCCGGTTTGTCGCCGAGCAGGCCGAGATGGAAGGAGAGATCGTATACGCCCCAATCGATGAACGGACCGCCTCCGGCGAGGCGCTTGTTCATCGCCCAGGAACCCTTCGGATTCCATTCGATAAACGTTCCGCGCTGAAGATGGTTGTGATGGATGTGATAGATCTCCCCCAGGTCTCCGCGGTCGATAATCGATTTGATGAATTGGAATTTGCGGGTCAATCGCGTGTGCCGTGCGGAAGCCTCCAGGACGATGAGGTCCGGAAAGTGTTCCGCCGCCTGGACGATCTGCTCCACGCTTGCAGGGCTTTCCGCCAGCGGCTTCTCGAGCAGGATGTGTTTTCCCGCCGCGAGCGCATCCGAAAATTGCCGGGCATGCAGGTGGGGCGGGGTGGCGATCGCCACCGCGTCCACCGCGGGATCGGCCAGGACTTCGCGGTAATCCAGCGTCCACTTTTCGGCCCCGAATTCCCGGGCAGCTGCTTTGGTGGTCGCCTCGCTGGCGCTGTTGATCCAGCGGATCCGGGCGCGCGGATCCTTCCGGAACCAGCCCGCCAGGACCTTCCCGTACATCCCCGCGCCGATGATACCGAGGTTGTATGTCTTCATATCCGGATTCCTTTGTAAAACGGCGGCGGGGAAAAGGATGATTTCTCCGCGTCCGCAGCATTTTACCGCGAAGGGGTCCCGCGCTGAAGGCCCCCGGCTCCGAACACCGGGAAATCCGCTTCCCGCGGCCCCTCTTGACAGGCGGGAAGAAAACAATATAATTGTAGACAGGTTTATAAAACAAACCAGTTTATAAAGATTGGAGCGATGATGGAGAATCAAATCGAATCGGCCGTTAAGCGCGGGCGCGCATATTGGTTCGCGGACGGCTTCACCGAGATTGCCGGAGGGGTCTTTTTTCTCCTCCTGGGAGGGGTTGTCCTTTTTCGGGGGATTGCCGGGCAAAACGTGGTGCTGTCCCAATTCGCCTCGACGGCGATGGATATCGGGGTCGTCAAACTGGTCACTTTCCTCGCGGCGATCCTGATCATATGGTGGCTGAAGGACCACTTCACCTATCCGCGGACCGGATTTGTCCAGGGGAAGCGGATTTTGCCGGGGGTGATCCTGACCTTTATCCGCAACGCTTTCCTTATTCTCGTTCTGCCCGCATTGGGCTTGATTGCGGCGTTTATTTTCATACCCTCTCTGCGGGTTATTCTGGCCACGTCTCCCGCCTGGCTTCCGATGGGAATCGGTTCCCTCCTGGGGATCCTCTGCTACGCGTCGGGCGAATGGATGGGCTTGCGCCGGTTCCGGCTGCTGGGAGTACTTGTCCTTCTGGCCGGCGCGGCGGTCGGGATCTGGCAAATCCTGTCGGGGTTTCCCCAACTCCCCGCGGAAGCGCTGACGGCCGACTGGCTTGCGCCCATGCCGGACGCGCTGCGGGCGCCGCTCGATGAAATTCTCAGCCGGTCGTTTGTCGGAGTCAGCGCACTGACCCTCGCGGCCGGCGTCTTCCTGCTCGTTTCCGGAGTAATCACATTTCTCCGTTACCGCAGGGAAAATCCCGCCCCGTACCGGGAGGAAGCATGACCGGGCAATTGCGGAATCTCTCCGAGCTGGACCGGGTGATTCACGAACCGGCGCGCCTGCTGCTGGTGGCGCTGCTCTCCTCGGTGGATACGGCGGACTTCCTTTTTCTGCTCAAGGAAAGCCGGCTGACGAAGGGCAATCTGTCGGTCCACCTCACCCGGCTCGAGGAAGCGGGATACCTTACAGTGAAAAAAAGTTTCCGCGGAAAGATCCCGCACACGGAATTCCGGCTTACCGCCAAAGGCAAAACCGCCTTTGACGATTACCGCGAACAGCTCGGAAGCATCATGGCTGCGAAAAAGGGCAAGGGGTAATCTCCGGCCTCCCCCGTCACTATTTCAAATCAGTCGGCCGCAACAATCGGAAGCAAATGATATTCACACCGCGCGCCTGTAACCGAGCGATGTCACGGCGGTGTAAATCCGGAGAACAAGGAAGGTGACAAATGGAACTGGCGATTGAAACGATCCAACTTTCAAAAACATACGGGGCAGTCCGCGCCGTCGACGCGGTCAACCTGCGCGTAGGGCGGGGGGAAATTTACGGTTTCCTCGGCCTGAACGGCGCCGGCAAGACGACCACCATCCGCGCGCTGCTCGGAATGATCCGGCCGGGCGCCGGCTCGGTGAAGGTGCTCGGGGAGCCGGTCGGCCCGAACGGCCGCGGTCCCTGGAAACGGGTCGGGCACATGGTCGAACGACCCTCCGCGTATCCGGAACTGACGGTCCGGGAGAATCTTGAAATCGCCCGCCGGCTGCAGGGGATCGGCCATCCGGCCGCCACGGAGCGAGTCATCGGGCTGCTGAATCTTGGAGAGTATGCGAAGCGCAAGGCGGGAACGCTTTCGACCGGCAACCTCCAGCGCCTGGCGCTGGCGCGCGCGCTGCTCCACGAGCCCGAGCTCATCATCCTCGACGAGCCCGCCAACGGGCTCGATCCGGCGGGGGTGGTGGAGATCCGCGAACTGCTGGCCGGACTTGCCCGCGAAAAGGGCGTGACGGTGTTCATGTCGAGCCACATCCTGACCGAAGTGGACCGGCTGGCAACGCGCATCGGCATCATCCATAAAGGCCGTTTGATCGAGGAACTGGAGGCCGAGGAACTGGAAGAGCTGCGATCCCGGCGCCTGGAAGTAAAAACGCGCGATCTGGAACGGGCGGAACACGTGCTTGCGGAAGCCGGCTTTAAATTGAAGGTGGCTGACGGTTCGATCTTCCTCGCCGAGGCGCGCGCCATTGAATCTCCGGATGAAGTCGCCGCGCTTCTGGCCGGGGCGGGTGCGCCGCCGATCCGTCTGGTTGTGGAACAGGAAGATCTCGAAGAGTATTTCTTGAAAATAACTGCGTAAGACCGGACAGGTCTTTACGAGACTACAGGAATAAAATTCTTTTTGTCAGAAGACCTGTCAGGTCTGAGGAGAAAAACCATGAACGCATTTCTTTCCGCATTTTGGGCCGAAGCCCTGAAAGCGTATAAGGCCGGAATAATCTGGGTTTCATTCGCCGCGGTCGCCCTCATGCCTCTGGTGGATGGTTTTTTCATGATCATCCTTAAGAATCCCGAGCAGGCCCGCCGGATGGGATTGATTGGAGCGAAGGCACAGCTGGCGGCCGGAACGGCGGATTGGCCCACTTTTTATTACGTGCTTCTGATGGGCAGCGGGATCGCGGGGATGATTCTTTTCGCTTTCCTCACCGCCTGGGTCTTCGGAAGGGAATTTTCGGACCACACGGTCAAGGAGTGGCTTGCGCTCCCCACATCGCGCGCGACGATTGTCGCCGCCAAGCTGATCCTGATCACCGTGTGGATCCAGGTCCTGGCGCTCTGGATATTCGGGCTTGGATTTGCCATCGGGGTCGCCGTGGACATCCCGGGGGGATCTCCGGTGTTGAACGAATTATCCTTTTGGCGGGTCATGAGCATCGCATTCATGATCAACCTGTTGATGCCGTGGGTTGCATTCATCGCCGGCGTCGGGCGCGGTTATCTTCTGCCGGTGGCTTGGGCGATTATGACGATGGCGGCCGCGCAGATCAGCGTCGTACTGGGCTGGGGCGATTGGTTCCCGTGGGCAGCGCCCGCATTGGTCGCGGAAATCGCCGGACCCATGGGCGGCTCGATCGAGGCGCACAGCCTGATCATCCTGGTTCTCGCCGGAGCGACCGGGATTGCGGCAACTATTTTGTGGTGGCGCAGCGCGGATCAATCGAAGTAAAAATACTAAAACCTTTTCACCGCAAAGCCTCGAAGGGCGCAAAGAAAATATTTATGAATAAGAATTCCTTTGCGTTCTTCGCAGTTCCCGGCCTACACCAACCGGGGCGGTCGTAGACGTAGGGGCGATCCACTGGATCGCCCCTACGATTTAAAGCAGGATTTCCCCGGTGTACACTGCCTCGAATGCGCTCCCCGGGACCGTCTTGAGTTGATCCAAATCCTCATCGTTCCAGCGCGGATCCGTGGCGCCGGAAATAAACCAATTGGATCCGTTATCTGCGACGATCAGCCCATAGCGCCGCATCGCCTCCAGGATCACGCGTGCCGCGCCGGTAAAGCGCGCGATGTCGTAATCGGCGCGCAGGCGCAGCCGCAAGCCCATCGGAGGAAAGTTGGGATTCTCCTCGTCGCTGGCGAAGTGCGTGGCGGGGTGGATGTATCCGCGGAAGGTGGTCTCCACCGTGAAGCGCAGCGCATGGCGGATCACGCCGGATTCCACCTCGTCGTAGCGCGCGAGCCCGGGCAGAATGGGCAGACCGGCGGCGTCCGCCGAGGTCCAGCCGTCGGGCCGGAGCGCATTGCTGGTGAGATCGAAGATCGCGCCCGACCCCGCCTGCCAGCCGTTGCCGGCGCGCTGCGCGTGATACAGTTCGTAAAGCTTGCATTCACCGGACGCCAGCACCAGCAGATGCCGGTCGCTGCCAAATTCAACGGGCGCGTCCGGAGGAATCGGATAAGGTCCCGGATCGCTTTCATCGCCGTATTCCATAAACTCGACCGGCACTTGAGTCTGGCCGGCGGCCGCTACGACGAACGGGATTCCATATTCGGGATTGGATCCGAAATCGGCGTGCAATGTAATTTCCGCGCCGATGGAATCGATATAGGCGGCGGACCGGGGATGGACGGGGGCGCCGGAAATATCCCGGTTCCAGGGATTATCCGGCGGGAACATCGGACAGCCCCCCAGCACGGGAACGGCGGGGGAAGCGTTCTGCTCCATGGTGCTGGAGCTGGTCGGCGTCCGTCCGGCGGAGCCGGGCTTCGCATAAGTCTCGATGACCATGGCCGCGGATGGTGACGCCTTTTCCGGGGAGCCTTGCGGCGAAGTCACTTTCCCGGACGGCCCCGTCGCTGTTCCGGCCTGGCAGGCGAAGGCCAACAACACACCCACGCAAACGGCACCGCGCTGAATGAAACAATTCATGGCATCCCTTTCAGGGATTTCCCAATTTGGATCTGTTCCGGATAGGCTTTTTTTATCGTATAGGAGAATACTGAAAAAGTCCATTGATCTGAGAAAAAACGGATATTGCTTTTGATAGAATAGTGGACGGGATTACGATTATGAAAATAACCATTGCCGCCATCGGTTCCCGCGGAGATATTCAACCATATATCGCATTGGGCGTCGCACTCCGGCGGGCCGGCCATGACGTGGCCCTCTCCGCTCCGGCCATGTTCCGGGATCTGACGGCATCCTACAATCTGCAGCATCTGCCCGTCAACGTCAACCCGCAGCAGATTATGGAACAGCCTTCAATGCAAGCGGCGGCGAAAAGCGGAAATCCCTTCCGCCTGATGCGCTCCATGTTCCGCGAAGGATTGCCGCTCATCCGGAGGTACCTCGAAGAAGTGTACGAAAACTGCCGCGATTGCGACGCGGTGATCCTGACCCAGATTCCCTTCGGCGCATTCGACGCCGCCGAGAAAAGGAACATCCCATTCATCCAGGCCGGATTGGGCCCGCTGTATCCCACATCGGCATTTCCGATGATTGGATTGAATTTTCCCAATTGGCGGATCGGTTTGATCAACCGGTTTACCTACGGCCTGGCGGACCAGGCCTTCTGGCAGTTCTTCCGCCCTTTCCAAAACAAATGGCGCAAGGAAAAACTGGGATTGCCGCCGCTGCCCTTTGGCGGCCCGGCCGCGAGGATTCGGAAAAACGCGCCGACCGTATTGGGCTACAGCTCCGCCGTCGTGCCGCCGCCGGCGGATTGGCCGTCCGGCGTCCGCGCGACCGGCTATTGGTTTCTCGATGCGCCGGATGGATGGCAGCCGCCGGCCGGGTTGACCGCTTTTCTGGATTCCGGTCCCAAGCCCGTTTTTGTGGGTTTTGGAAGCATGCCGGACGCGGACGTTCGCAAGACCACACAGCTTATTGTGGACGCAGTGCAGATGAGCGGAGTGCGGTGTGTGTTGCAGCGCGGATGGAGCGGATTGGGATCCGAACAGCTGCCCGGCACGGTTCTTCCGGTGGATTCCATCCCCCATTCCTGGTTGTTCCCGCGCATGGCGGCGGTGGTGCATCACGGCGGAGCGGGGACGACGGCGGCCGGGTTGCGGTCCGGTGTTCCGTCGATCCCGATCCCCTACGCGGCGGATCAGTTTTTCTGGGCCCAGCAGGTGGCCATCCTCGGTGTGGGGCCGAAGTCCGTCTCGTATCATGCATTGACCGCCGAAAAACTTGCCGGAATGATCCAACGGTCGATTGCCGATTCGGAGATGCGCGAAAGGGCCGCCGCCTTCGGCCGCCGGATTGAATCCGAGCACGGGGTGGATAAGGCGGTGGAATTTATTTCCGAATTGCTTGAGGGGTAGGCTGGGATGGTGTTTACAGGGGAGGAAGAATAATCAAAAGCGCGAAAGACAATAGAAATAATTCGCGTATTGGAAGAGATGTTGGAAACGCAAATGCAACCGTCATACCGGCGTGTACTTGGCCGGTATCCATTTACGAATTCTTTGTGGATCCCGGCTGCGATCGCGCCGGGATGACGAATCGCCACCATCGGAAGTGGAAAATTATTTCCCCTTGAACAAGCGGACGATGGTTTGAGCGATCCGGTCCTGCCTCGTATCCACGCGTTTGGCTTCCCCGATCCATTGAATAAATTCTTTTTGGTGGCTGTAGGAAAGGCGCGAAAAAGTTTCCACCGCCCCGGTGTTCTCGATCAGCGCTTTTTTTAAATCCTTCGGGATTGTAACCTCCCGCCTCGCGGTATCCTCCTCCACAGTGACTTCGATCGTATCGCCGACGGATTTCCCGATCTTGGTCCGGATGGCTTTCTGCACACCGAGGATGTGACAGGTCCCGCCCATCCGGACCAGCGATCCCCGATACGGCTCGCCGTTGAACGTGGCCAGGACTTTCACGCGTTTCTTCCCATACTCCGTTTCCACGTCGAACGGAACGGTCACGTACGCCCCGCCTTTGCCCGCGTCTTCGATTACCGCTGAAAAACTCCGCTTCTGAGTCATTGGTTGTTCTCCCAAGAAGATTGATCTGCGCCTATCCTTCGGTCGAAGATTGCCGGCTGCGCTCCAGCACATACCGGATTAAATTCTGCGTCTCTGCAATTTCCTCCGGGGCGGTTTCGGGATTCGGATGGCTCCGGCCGGCCCAGGCCCGGTCGATCAGCGGCGACCACCGCTCCGCGAGGTTCTTTTTCGCCCAGCGCATCGCGTCGGATTTCGAAGCGACCTCGCCAATCGCGATGGTGTAGCCGATCCGGCACATCGTCAGCACGGCGTAGGATTGATAGCCGAGCCGGTTCAGCGGGGCGGGATCCGCAAGCATCGGCCGCCACCATTTCTCAAGATTGGGGCGCATCGCCTGCCGCAGGGCATCCGGCGGGACGGGGTCGATCAGCGTTTTGGGATCCGGACCGAAGAGCGGGATGCCGCGCTCGCGCACGACATGATAATGGACGATCCAATCCTCGTCGTGGCGGGTCCATTTCAGGCGTTCCTTCTTTCCACGCTCGAGGTTGGGGTGCATCGAAAGCGCCGGATCGTAGCGGCGGACCGCGGCCCGCGGGAAGTAGGAGCCCTCCAGCTCGACTCCCCAGCGCGGATCCGTTTCGGCCACCCGGTCGTGCATGGCCTGCAGCGCCGAAAAAAGATCCGGCGTGATCTCGATATCGGTGACGGCGAGAAAATCCACATCACTCGCGAGGTCGAAATCGCCGCTGGTCAGCGATCCGTCAAGATATAACCCGACGAGATGATCCCCCAGCGCCTCGCGAACGCCCTGCAGCAATACTTCCAGAAGCGTCTTCACTTCAGGGAAGGGGATGGATGCATTCGATGGAATGGACATTTCTCACGAATTCCCTGACAGCGATATCTCGCCGTCTACAATCCTGCGCAGAGTCTCCACCAGGAAAACATGCTCCTGCTTAAGCACCCTTTCCGCAAGCGTCTCCGGCGTGTCGTGTGCTTCGACCGGGATCCGGCATTGCGCGATAATTTCCCCGTGATCGTACGTCTCGTCCGCCAGGTGGATGGTCACGCCGGTTTCCTTCTCGCCGGCGGCGAGCACCGCGGCGTGCACGGCGGCTCCGTACATCCCCGCCCCGCCGTATTTCGGAAGCAGGGCGGGGTGGATATTCAGGACGCGGCCGCGATATGCGGAAAGGGTCTGCGGCCCGAGCTTCCTCATGTACCCGGCGAGGATGATCAATCCGGTTTGATGGCGAACAAGGACATCCAATATCGCCCGGTCCAATTGCACGGGATCCGGATGGGTTTTCGAACTGAGATGATAGGCAGGGATGCGCTCCAGCCGGGCCCGCGCCAGCGCCTTGGAGTCGCTGTTGTTGCTGATGACCGCGCCGGGAGTCGCGGGCAGCGTTCCGGATTTGCATGCGTCGATCACAGCCTGCATGTCGGAGCCTTGATGGGAGGCAAAGAAGGCCAGGTTCAAGCGGGAATCCTTTCCGGCGGGGGTGAAACGAACCGGCCGGATGGATGCGATCGATACGGTTTTTCGCCGTTCACCCGGCAGAGTATACCCAATTAATAAACGAAAAGTATACACGGAGGAAAGGTATGCAGATTGTTATTCACAAACCGCGGCCTGCGCGTGGAAGAGATTTCAAGTCGGCACACACCGATTACAGATACATCCATCCGGCGGAGGTGGACTTTCATTTAATTTCAAACAAAGCGCACTCGACCATCGTCAATAATTATTTTATGTCCCGGAAAGAGAATGATAGAATGAACAAGATCCGGAAAACACTGCCGCTGAGGTAAAAATATCCTTGGAGGGATGATCGGAAAATGACCAATCAAACGGATAAACCGCCCGAAACGAAAAAAACAAATCATATGGCCATGGGCATAGCCTTGGGGATCGCGATCGGCGCCGGGATTGGTGTGGCGCTGGGAAATATCGCCATCGGCATCGGGATGGGCGTGGCGATCGGTGTCGCCATCGGAGCGGGGATGGAAGAGCAAGCCAAGAAGAAGGCCGATAAGTAACCGGAACCCCGGATTACTCCGGAACGCATAAGTGCACACTTCCCCTTGCTTCAAATCCGGGTATTCTTTGGTATAGGCCGGCCGGCCGGTGGTATTTGCCTGCCTTTGTGCGCGAAGTGCGGCTCGTTCGCCGGATGGAGATGCGCGAGGATGGATGCCTGGCGTTCCATATCGGCTTCAGTGACGACATCTCGTTACAGGTGGATGCGAGAGTTATCTTTGCCGGTCAAAATACGTGGAAAGACACGCCCGTTTGGTCCGACAGGGGATACGCAAGCATGGACCGTAGCGTCCGCATCAACCTCTCCCGGGGCATCCATACGGTGACCGCCTTGCTTAAAGCGACCGAATATTTCGGATATGGGATGGCCTTAAGGATTGAAGGAAGTCCATATGCACTTCTGCCGGTTGATCTGTACAAATAAGCTGGAGTATTTTCCTTTTGCCTTCAGAAGGACAACGACCTCGATCCGTATACCCATTGCGCATTTATGAGCTGGATGCGTGTAGCCACATCGAATTGTTTTTTCATTTGTGCAAATGTCCTCTATATTTGGGTATGGTTTGGAAAATAGATGGATATATCCAAAAATGATGAATAATATCTCCGGAAAATAATTGATGTCGGATCACAATCAGAAGAGATTGGTTGGTGGTAATTTCCCTTGAACGCGCGTTATTTTGACAATTAATTGTCGATTAATCAAAAAAGTTCATACAATTCTGGTCCAAGAAACAATCGACATAGATGTAATCCCGGCCTTGCCGGGACGCCCGAAATCGCTCAAGCGTTTGAGGAAAGGAGATGGCACCATGCGTTTCATGATGCTGATGATTCCAAGAGAGTATGAGAAGGCAAAGGCCGGCAAGATGCCGGATCCCAAAGCGGTGGAGGTAATGAGCAAATATAATGAATCGCTTGAGAAAGCCGGAGTTTTGCTCTCCGGAGAAGGACTGCATCCGCCTTCCATGGGGGCGCGGGTCGTGTTTTCCGGGGGCAAATCGAAAGTAATCGACGGTCCTTTTCCGGATACGAACGAAACTCTAGGGGGGTTTTGGATGATCCGGGTGAAATCGATCGAAGACGCGATCGCGTGGGCGTTGAAATGCCCCGCGGGAGATAAAGACGTCATCGAGATCCGCCAGGTCCAGGAGGAATACGAATTCGGGGAAACGGAGAAGGCGGATTCAAAGGATTTCGCCGATATGGAAATGAAAGCCCGGTGATCGGCGAAGAGGAGGAAGAAAAAATATTGGGAAAATTTATTCCGGTAGGGAGATGTGTAAAAAATAACAGCACGTTTAGAAGAACACCCTTTGAAGAAAGGGTGTTCTTCTTTTCGGAACAATTCCGCCATCGGATTCACGCCGGCCGAAGCCGGGGTATGGGGGGAGACGAAAGGCATTCATCGGCATGAAGAAAATATTTGCTGATAGAATGGGAAAAGCCGCCGGTAATTCCGGCCGCAAGCATCCCACATCATTCATAAACACGGAGAAGAATCCTGTGGCTGATTCCAAAACCTTGTCCGTAAAGCAGTTTGCCCTCACGCCGGCGGCCGGAAAACGGCTTATCGCGAAGGCGATGGCCGTCCACCCGGTCATCCGCGACGTTCTGAAATCCGGGACTTTGGTGATCGTGGCCGGAACGACCAACGGATATGTGGCGGAGGAGATCCTGGCCGCGCACGGCGGCGCGGAAGGCTTCTCCCGGAAGCGGTTTTTCCGGGGCATCACGCTGCCGCCCGTCCGCCCGACCACCGACACCGGCCGGCTGCCGGATGAAAGCGGGTTTCCGGGAGATGTCGTTCTCGAAAAGGGAATTTGGCTGAAGGGGAAAACCATTTTCGACGTCGCCGACGGCTTGAAGGAGGGCGATGTGATCCTGAAGGGCGCGAACGCCCTCGACCTCAATGCGCGGCGGGCGGCGATCCTCATCGGCCATCCGAAGGCCGGAACAATCGGCGCGGCGATGCAGGCGGCGGTTGGGAGGCGGGTCCGCATCATCCTGCCGGTCGGGTTGGAAAAGCGCATCCCGGGCAATTTGGATGGGCTGGCCCTGATGTTAAACTGTCCGGGCGCCAAAGGATCACGCCTGTTCCCGGTGCCGGGCGGCCTGGTGTTCACCGAGCTGGATGCGATCGCCCAGCTGACGGGCGCCGGCGCCGAGCTGTGTGCGGCGGGAGGCGTCGGCGGCGCCGAGGGGAGCGTCTGGCTGGCGGTATGCGGAACCCGCGAGGAAATGGAAAAAGCGGAGGAGGTCATCCGCTCCGTCGGATCCGAACCGTTGTTTGAGCTTTAGAGGCGGCCGATTTTTACTTTAAAAGGAGGGGCATCCCGTTGGAAAGAAGATTAATGGATTTCTTTCACTTGGCGTGGAGAATGAATAGGAATCGCATGCTCTCTCCGCTTCGAAGATTGAAAGGTGGATACGGATCCATTGGGAGAAATAAACCAGATGCAGAATCACGGATCGCTGTCGCCCGATCAGGCCTCCTTCCTTAAATATGAGGGCGAGGACCGCCAGGTGTACATCCTTTCGGACCGGAAC
Organism: uncultured Chloroflexia bacterium; assembly: GCA_963724345.1. Taxonomy (GTDB): domain Bacteria; phylum Chloroflexota; class Anaerolineae; order Anaerolineales; family RBG-16-64-43; genus JAFGKK01. Next base: position 1,191,824 of record CAVRUI010000003.1, read on the forward strand.
GGAACAACCCTGCGCGTTCCCAAAAACCGGAACGAGGCGGCGGCTCCCCGCAAGGCGGACACCGATCTCTTTTCTCCGGCGTATATCCTGCTTTCGATTGCCTTCCTCGGATTGGCGCCCGCCGGACTCGGCACGCTGATTTTCGCGCCGCTGGCGATGCTCTGGACGCTTGGGATCGCCGTGCTTCGCCGGCCCGGACGCGCGGGACGCATCCGGATCGCACTGGTGTGGGGGATGGCGGCGCTGATGCTGCTGGCCGCGGTTCCGCTCGCCGCGGAATTCCTGAGACGGGTCGGGTAGGGTGCTTATGCTCACACGCTTCCTGTTCCAGGCGGCCGTCAGCTTCGTCATCAGCCTGACGGCCACTCTCCTGTTCGGGGCGCAGCTTCGGCGGCGGCACCCGCTCCTTTCCTTCGGCTGGATGGCGGCGGTTCTGGGCGCCGGAACCACCTGGGCGCTTCTCACCTACGGGCGTCCGGCGGAATCATTGGGTTTTACGGGCGTAGCGGCCGTTCTCGGGGTGATTTGGATCGGGTGGTTCCGGGATTGGAATGCGCTTGGCCAGAGCGCATGGCTGACCACCATCCTCGTCACCCCGCTCTTTCTGATTTACAGTTTCACGGTCGCCTTTTCGATCCCGCTCCCGCCGCTCCCGTTTGTCATCATCATGATCTTCATTTTTCTGCAGATCGTCACCACCCTCCTGGCATTGACCCATATGTACGAAAACCTGGAGGTGACCTGCCGCGTATACTGGCCGCGGAGGATGACGCAGATCAAACCTGCACCGGGTTTTCAGCCGATGGTCTCCCTTCATCTTCCCACGCATGATGAGCCGCCGGATATCGTCGCCGGAACCCTGCGCGCGCTGGCCGCGCTGGATTATCCGTCGTTCGAGGTCCTGGTGGTGGATAACAACACTCCGGAGGAAGAAACCTGGCGGCCGGTCGAACAACTCTGCCGCGAGCTGGGTCCCCGGTTCAAGTTCTTTCACATCGAGAACTGGCCGGGCTACAAATCCGGCGCGTTGAATTTCGCGCTCTCGCAGACCGATCCGCGGGCGGAATTGGTCGGGATCGTCGACGCGGATTACCGGGCCAATCCGGAATTCCTGCGTGAAACCGTTCCGGCGTTCACCGATCCGAACCTCGCCTTCATCCAGGCCCCGCAGGATTACCGGGATTTTATGCCGGGATCGTGGGCGGAGGCGATCTACTACAGCTACGAATATTTTTTTGAAGTCCCGATGCCGGTCCGCAACGAACGCAATGCGATCATCTTCTCCGGAACGATGGGCCTGATCCGCACCGCCGTCCTGAAGGAAATCGGGGGCTGGGACGAACAATGCATCACCGAGGACGCCGAAGCCAGCCTGCGGGTGCTCAAATGCGGATATTCCTCGCAGTACCTTCACCGCTCGATGGGCCAGGGCCTGATGCCGTGCACCTTCGCCGGATTGAAGCGCCAGCGCTTCCGCTGGTGCTTCGGCAACATCCAGATCCTGCGCAAGCATTGGGAAGCGCTGATGCCGTGGGCCCGCCTTATCGATCCCGCGAACCGCCTCACCGCCGCGCAGCGCTACTTCTACCTGGCCGGATGCCTGCAGTGGTTCTCCGACGCGTTCAACATCGCTTTCCTGTTATTCCTGCTGGCCGGCGGAATGATCAAATTGCTTTCCGCCGATTTCACCATCGCGCCCGTCACCGTGCCGCTGATTACGCTTTCGGCGGTGTTCATGGCGCTCAACATCTGGCGCTTCGGCTGGGTGCTGCGCAACGCGCTCCGGATATCCTGGGGGCTGGCCTTCCGCTCGATGTACGGAATGTTCAGCGTGGGGTGGGTGATTGCCCTGGCCAGCATCCGCGCCTTGTTCCAATCCCGCGCGGCTTTCCTGCGGACGCCGAAGAAAAGGATCAACGTGCCGATTCTCGATGCGCTCTTCACCACCCAATGGGAAGCCGCGATCGGCGCGGCCTGCCTTGCCATGGGTGTTGCGGTGTTGATCCTGACCGGCCGCTCCGCGACAACCTACCTGATCGGCGGCCTGCTGCTCTGGCAGGCGAGCCTTTACCTGGCGGCGCCGGTGTACGGCTTGTTTTATAAATCCTGCGACGAATAGACCGGCGCGGTTCCCGCTTGGATCGCATCATCCGTCATCCCCGCGTGATCCAGGCGGGGACCGCGTCGGTCCGGCCAACCGCGTCGGTCCAGCCAACCTCGGCGGTCATGGACAACCGCTCGGCCGGCCAACCGCGTCGGTCTGGCCAACCGCGTCGGTCTGGCCAACCGCGTCGGTCCAGCCAACCGCGTCGGTCCAGCCGACCGCGTCGGTCCAGCCAACCGCGTCGGTCTGGCCAACCGCGTCGGTCCACCCGACCGCGTCGGTCCAGCCAACCGCGTCGGTCTGGGCAACCGCGTCGGTCACTGACACCGCCTCGGTCATCCCAACCTCGTCGGAGTAGAGGGTTGGACCGGAAATCAACTGCGATGGAACCCGGTTATAATCCGGCGCTATCGATATTTCTCTACCCCTTAGGATGAATTTTGGTTGTCGGACTTCATGAGCTGACTCCCGAATTGGAACAACTTGCGGGCGGAAAAGGCGCGGCCGGGTCGGTGGAGGGTCTGGTGCGGCGGATCGACCATATCGAAGACAGCCGGCTGCTGCAGCCGGGGGAAATCCTGGTGACGACGACCACCAACGTCGGTTGGACGCCCGTCTTCCCGCGCGCCGCGGCGATCGTCACCGATGTCGGCGCCCCGCTTTCCCATGCGGCGATCGTCGCGCGCGAATTGGGAATCCCGGCTGTGGTCGGCTGTAATGACGCCACGGTCCGGCTTCACACCGGAGACCGGATCCGCGTCGATGGCGGAAAAGGAACGGTGGAGCTTCTCCAAGCCGCCGAAGGGTAGTTGAAGGAAAAGAAGTTAGAATGGGGAGCGCCGGTTGCGGACTTAGCAGCATTATCAGACCGGCGGATTTATCCAACCGCCTTCTCGGGAGATACCCTTTGGAATCCAAAATCCTTTCCCTCTTCTGGAATTCGAAAGACCGCCGCTTGCGCGCATTCTGGAGACTCGCGATCGAGGGCTCCGTCTGGATCGGCCTTCAGATCGGCGTGGGTGTGGTCGTCGCCGTGATCATCCTTGCGGCGGCTGTGCTGACGGGGTGGATGCCCGCGCAGAGTATTCCGGGTTCTTCCGACCGGATAATGGACCTCATGAGCCGGCCGGATATCACTGTGGTTTTGGAGGTCGTCACAGCCCTGATCACATTGGGCTGCGTGTGGCTGGCCGGAAGGGTTCTGGACCGCCGGAAATTCGCGGATTTCGGATTCCATCTGTCCGCGCGCTGGTGGCTGGATCTGGTTTTCGGTTTATGCATGGGGGCCGTTCTGATGACCGGCATATTCCTCTTCGAATCCGCCGCGGGATGGATCACGGTCGACGGTTATCTGGTTACGAGCCAGGACGGCGGTATTTTTCCGATTGCCATATTGGCGCCGCTCGTCCTTTTCCTGTGCGTCGGATTTTCGGAGGAGCTTTCCAGCCGCGGGTACCAATTGAAGAATTTGGCCGAGGGCCTGATGGGGCCGCGATTCGGCACGGCCGGGGCGATCCTCGCGGCGACGGTTTTTTCATCGATCGTCTTCGGTTTTCTGCATGCGGCCAACCCCAATATCACCTTTATCAGCATATTGAACCTGATGGCGGCGGGAGTCTTCCTGGCCATGGGATATATTTTGACCGGTGAACTCGCGCTGCCGATCGGCGTGCACATCACTTGGAATTTTTTCCAGGGCAACGTTTTCGGCTTTCCCGTCAGCGGGTTGGATCCGGTCGGCGCGCAATTCATCGCGATCCGGCAGGGCGGGCCGAACTGGTTGACCGGCGGGGCGTTCGGTCCGGAAGGGGGATTGGTCGGGCTGGCGGCGATGTTGCTCGGGTGCCTCCTTATCATCCTTTGGGTGAAGATCACCCGCGGAAAAATCACACTCGCAAAAGAGCTGGCGGAATACCGGGGAAAGGAACAAACAACAACAAAAGAGATTTCGAATTCTTAACCAACTCCCTCTTCATCCAACCTTGGGGCTGTAGGGGCGACCCATTGGGCCGCCCCTACAGGAGTGAAAGGGCCGGATGAGGGAGATTTACATATTACATTCTGCAGGTATTACCGGAGGAATATGAATCGTAGAAATTGGTTGTTCCTGATTGGAATCTTTATCTTGATATTGGTGATTGCGTTTGTAGTGATCCTCCCCGGAAGCGGAGTGGGCGGCACCGGCCGTCCGGAACCCGCGGATACTCCCACGATCCAACCCACTCCAACGTATGATGCCTCCGCCGCCGGCGAGTTCGTCATCGCCCGCGACGGAAAATTTTTATTCAATGGCCGCCCGTATTATTTCGTCGGCACGAATTTCTGGCAGGGCATGAATCTGGCCGTCGACGGGCCGGGCGGCAACCGGACGATGCTGCTCAAGGAACTCGACCGGCTGCAGGCGCTCGGCATCACTAACCTGCGCATCATGGCTTCCTCGGAAGGGCCGGACACCGAACCCTTCCGCATGGTCCCGGCCCTGATGTCCTCGCCCGGCGTGTACGACGAAAGCGTCCTGGACGGATTGGATTATCTTCTGGATCAGATGGGCCGGCGCGGGTTGAAGGCCGTGATGGTGCTGAACAACTACTGGTACTGGTCCGGCGGAATGGCTCAATACGTCGCCTGGCGCGATAAAACCCCCATTCCATACCCGGGGGATTGGAACAATTACATGACCTACGCGGCCCGTTTCTACTACTGTGACGTGTGCCAGAACTGGTACCGGGACCACATCCGCATGCTGATCGACCGCGTGAACCCGTATACCGGGAAGGCCTACCGCGACGACCCCGCCATTTTTTCCTGGGAGCTGGGAAACGAACCGCGCAACTATCCGCTGGATTGGATCTACGGCACGGCCGCGTACATAAAATCGCTCGATTCCAATCACATGGTCACCACGGGTTCGGAAGGCGCGCTGCCCGACGGCACCCAGAATTTCATTTCCACTCACAGCAGTCCCGATATCGATTACGCCACCATTCACATCTGGCCGCAGAACTGGGGATGGTATTCGCCGCAAACCCCCGCGACCTTCACGTCCGCGCTGGCGTATGCGCATTTGTATTTCTCGAACGCCGAACGGGATTGCAGGACGATGAACAAGCCGCTGGTGCTTGAGGAATTCGGGCTGGCGCGGGATTTCCTGCCGCTCCAGAATATCTACGATCCGGGTTCGCCGACGACGTACCGCGACCGGTTCTACAAGGAAATGTTCGACCAGGCGTATACGTCCATGTCGGCGGGCGGACCGGCGGCGGGCGATAATTTCTGGGCCTGGGCGGGGGAGGCCCGGCCGGGATACGAGTGGATCGGCGATCCGCCCCACGAAACCCCGGGTTGGTATTCGGTGTACGACATCGACGAGACCACGCTGGCGGTCATCGCCGACCACGTGCAGCAGGTCCGGAATTTGTGATCCCTCCCACCTGAGAAGATGCTGTGAGAGTAATCCGCATGCTTAAGCTTGCAGATATAATCTTTTTCAGATCCGGGCTGGAATGGTTTCCGGGAAGGAACACGCGCGTTATATTGGTATCTCCCTCCGGAACAATCTCCATTCGGCCGGAAGGTATTAGAGCGGCGGGAAAAGAGGCGGATCTCTTTCCGGCCGCTCTTGTTTATGGTAACCGTCCGCATCACCGAACGCCGCCTATGGGAACGGCACCGCTCCGGGCAAGCCGCGGTTCCCTTCCAGCCGGCGAACAAAACACACGCCGGAACATTGGCGCATCCCGGAGGCGAATATGAAGAAAGCACACTCCTTGCGGTCCTGGATCGCACTCCCGCTTTTCAGCCTGCTCCTCGCCGGCTGCGGTCAAGGCGCGGCCGGGACGGGCCCCACTCCCACCCCGCTCCCAACCCCGGTCCGGACAACCTACATCGTGCAGCGCGGCGACATTGTCATCAACGCCAGGTTGTCGGGCCAGGTGGAACCGGTCGCGATCAGCAGCGTGGCCTTCGCCATGGAAGGGCACGTGGCCCACGTGTATGTCCAGCCGAACGAGAAGGTGACCAAGGGCCAGCTGCTCGCGGACCTGACCGAACTCGCGGACCTGGAAAAGCGGGCCGAGGAAATCCGGCGCGCGGTGCGCAAGGCGGAAATCGATCTGGAAATCGAGCAGCAACTGCTCGCCAAATACAAGGCGGAGGGAATGCCCGCGTACGACATCCGGATCCAGCAGCTGAAGGTCGAGCTGGCCGAGATCGCGCTGGCGGAGACGCTCGGCCAATATGGTTTGAAAGACACCACCAATTCGCTTGCGGAAATTGAGGCACAACTGGACCTGGCGCGGGTGTATGCGCCGGTGGACGGCTTGATCGTATCGGTCACCGCTCCCGGCCGGGTGGTTACCACCGGCACGGTCGTTTTTGTGATCGGCGACCCGAACCAGCTGGAAGTGGTCGCCGTCCCGGACCGCTCCCGGGCGACCGAGCAATTCAAGCAGATGTTCGAAGGGATGCCCGCCAGCGTTTCCCTGGACGCCAAGCCGGAAATCCAGCTGAGCGGGAAAGTCATCGAACTGCCCTCGCCCTACGGAAGGGGCCCCAGCAGCGACGCCATCGTGCGGATCGTCCTCGATCAGGCGCCGTCGCTCGAAACATATCAGTCCGGCGACAAAGTGACAGTAATGATCGAACTGGCGAACAAAAAGGGCGTGCTCTGGCTTCCGCCGGCGGCGGTTCACCAGGTCGGCGGCCGAACCTTCGTCATCTCCGACAGCGGCAACGGCCCGCAGCGGATTGAAGTCGAGGTCGGGGTCCAGACCCAGGACAAGGTGGAAATCCTGTCCGGTTTGAAAGAAGGGCAGGTAGTCATCGGGCTGTGAACATCCTCGACCGCCTTTTCGCCTTCGCCCGCCAGGCCTGGACCACGACGGGCTTCGCCCTCAAGCGGCTGCTGACCCAACGGCTGCTCGGCGCGGCCGCGCTGGCCGGGCTGGTGATCGCCTCCAGCTTCATCTTCAGCGTGCCGCTGTATGCCGATGCGATCTACTTCCGGTTGTTCCGCGAGGAGCTGTTTGCCCAGAATAAATCGCTGCTGGAAACCACCCCGGTCGATTACGCGCCCCTGGCTTTCACCTACGAACAAAAAGGAGTCGGCCAGGGCAATCCGCAATGGGAAGATGCGGTCAAGGTCGATCGGTACCTGACCGGCGACGCCGTCCGCCTGACGGGCTTGCCGCTGATCAAGGAAATCCGGCGCTTCCATACGGATTTCCTCTACCTTTACCCGCCGGCGGATTCCGCGAATCCGAATACCGATTATTTTCTCGGGACCGTGCGGATCGCATTCATCACGCCGCTGAACGAAGCCGTCGAGATCATCCACGGATCGGCGCCCGCGCCGTCGACCCTGCTCGGCGACGGTTCGATCGAGGCGCTGGTCAGCGAGACCTTCGCGCTGGAAGCCGGCGTGCAGGTCGGAGACCGGAATTTCCTGCGCCGCGACAACGTGGAAATTCCGGTGACCATCGTCGGCCTGTGGCGGGAAAAGGATCCGGATGCGCCGTACTGGGACGGCCAATCCTCCACCTGGCTGCTGGTGGATGAGGCGACCTACACCGGCGCGGTATCCAATGTGGTCGACGACGAACTCTTCAGCGGGATGTGGCACATCCAGCTCAGCGGATCGCGGCTGTTTGCCTCCGATATCGCCGGGCTCAAAGGCGGCATCCAGACCGTTAATCAGCGGGTGGATATTCTCCTCCCGCAAACCAAACTCATTCAATCCCCGCTGGAGGCACTGAGCCGCTACCAGAAGAACACCCCCTCGCTCACCTTCCTGCTGTTCGCATTCAGCGTCCCGATCATGGGCCTGATCGTCGTGTTCATCGGCCTGGTGACCGGATTGTTCGTCGGCGAACAGCGTTCCGAAATGGCCGTGCTGCGCAGCCGCGGGGCAAGCCGCCTGCAGGTGGGATGGATCTCGCTGCTGCAGGGAATTCTGCTCGGCGCCGTGGCGCTGACCGGAGGCGCGCTGCTCGGGATCTGGATCGCGCATGCCATCGGGCGCGCGCACTCCTTCCTGAACTTCAGCGGGACCGACGGTCTGCGGATCGGGATGACCTCCGCGGTTCTCGGCTACGGCGTGCTTGGAATCGCGCTGATCCTGCTGATGCTGATCCTGGCGCCGACGATCGGCGCCGCCGCGAATACGATCATCTCCTACAAGCGCGAACGCGCGCGCATTCTTCAAAGGCCGTGGTGGCAGCGGTTTTGGGTGGACCTCATGCTGCTGATCCCGGCCGCCTACGGATTCTGGATGCTCCACAAGCAAAGCCGGCAGGCGGCAAGCGGGGCGGAGGGCATCCCCAATCCTCTTCAAAATCCGCTCCTCCTCCTGGTCCCGGCGATCGGCATCTTCGCCGCATCGCTTCTGGCGCTGCGGATCATTCCGCTGGTGATGGTGTTCATCAGCCGGGTGCTGCGCGGGACGAAAAACGTCGGCATGCTGATGGCGGCCCGTTACCTCTCCCGGACTCCGGCGTTCTACACCGCGCCGCTGATCCTGCTCATCCTGACCCTTGGGCTTTCGGCGTTCACCGCATCGCTGGCCCGCACTCTCGACAGCCAGCTGGAAAAGCAGATGTACTATCAGGTCGGTTCGGATATGTCGGTCTCAGAAACCGGGACGACGGCCAGTCTCGCCGACCTCGCCCGGCGGCGTGTACACGTTCCCGCCGGTGGAGGAGCATCAGTTCATTTCGGGCGTGAAAGCGGCCACCCGGGTCGGGCGCTATCCGGCCACCTCGATCTTTACCGACGGCGCCGTGGAAGGAACGTTCCTCGGGATCGACCGCCTGACCTTTCCCTCGGCCGCGTTCTGGCAGTTGGATTTCGCGCCGCAATCGCTGGGTGCGCTGATGAACGATCTCGGCGCCTCGCCGGACGGCGTGCTCATCCCCCAAAGCCTGCTCGAAGATAAAAAATTGCGGATCGGGGATCCGATCACGGTCAGCGCCAAGGCGAACGCGCAGGAATCGATCGTCCTCAAGCTCAAGATCGCCGGCACGTTCAACCTGTTCCCCACCTGGTACGCCGAGAACGGAACCCTGTTCGTGGGCAACCTCGACCAGATGTATCTGCAGGCGGGGACCGAGTTCCCGCATGAAGTCTGGATGCGGACCGGCGCGGGGACCGACCCGGAAAACGTGATCTACGCCGTCCGCGGATACAGCATCATGCTGGACGATAAGGCGGATCAGACCCGCCTGGTGGAAACCGGATTGAACACGTTCATCACCGGCTGGTCCGCCGCGCGGGCGAACATCCTCGCCCAGCAAAGCCGCCCGGAACGGCAGGGACTGTTCGGCCTGCTCTCGGCCGGGTTCCTTGCCTCCGCGCTGATGACGGCTCTGGGCTTCCTGCTGTATGCGCTGTTCTCCTTCCGCCGCCGCTTCATCGAGATGGGCATGTTGCGCGCGATCGGGCTCTCGGTCCGGCAGATGATCGGCCTGCTGGCGGCCGAGCTGGCGTCGCTCGTCCTCTTGGGGATGGGCGTCGGGACTCTGCTGGGGGTGCTGGCCAGCCGCCTGTTCGTCCCGTTCCTGAAGATGGGCGCGACGACCGAGGCGATGTATCCGCCGTTCCAAATCGAAATCGCCTGGGTATCGATCTTTGAAATTTACATTCTGCTGGTGGTGCTGTTCCTGGCCGCGCTCGGCGTGCTGATGGCGCTGCTCATGCGGATGAAGATCTTCCAGGCGATCAAGCTCGGGGAGGCGATCTGATGGCCGCCGAACCGTTCATCCTTTGCGACAATCTGGTCAAGATCTACCGGATCGAGGAGGCGCACGGTTCCCGCGCCCGGTCGACCGAGGTCCAAGCCCTGCAGGGTTTGGATCTTACCGTGTCGCGGGGCGAGATGGTCGGCGTCGTGGGCGCGAGCGGCAGCGGGAAATCCACCCTCCTGAACATCCTTGGAGGATTGGACCGGCCCACCGGCGGACGCGCGTATGTCGACGGCAAGGAACTCGGGCGGATGACTTCGGCGGAGCTCGATCACTACCGCCTGGAGAAGGTCGGATTCGTCTGGCAGCAGGCTTCCCGCAACCTCATCCCGTATCTGACGGCGCTCGAAAACGTCCGCCTGCCGCTGATGATCTCCGGCCGGCTCGATGTAAACGCCCGCCGGCGGCCGGCCGAGCTGCTGCATATGGTGGATCTGGACGAGCGCGCCTACCACCGGCTGGAGGAACTTTCCGGCGGCGAGCAGCAGCGCGTGGCGATCGCGATCGCACTCGCCAACCAGCCGTGCCTGCTCCTGGCGGACGAACCCACCGGCGAGCTGGATACCGCCACGGCCCAGACGATCTACGACCTGCTTCGAAAACTCAACCAGATGCTCAAGCTGACGATCGTCATCGTCAGCCACGATGCCTCCATCGCCAACCACGTGGACCGGGTGGTGGCCGTGCGCGACGGGAAACTGGCAAGCGAGACCCTTCGCAAGGCGGTCAAAGGGTCCAAAGGGGGGGAACACCATCTGGTGGAACTCCTGGTTCTGGATTCCGCGGGGCGGCTGCAGATTCCGCGCGAGCATCTGGAGCGCTTTAAAATCCAACGCCGAGTCCAGCTGGAAGAAACGCGGCGCGGAATCCTGATCCGTCCCCCGGAACACGACAGCTCCGCTTCTGAGGCAGCCGGCGCCGGTCCGTCGGAACCGGCGGTTTCGGAAACTTCCGCCGGATGGGAAGATGCGCCCGTGGAATGGAACCTTGTCGAACGCTCCCGGCAAGCCGTCCTCCGTTTGGTGAACCGCATTCGTCCAGGCCGGAAGACCGTCCGGGATGAGAAGGAGGAGGACGCATGAACCCCGCTGCCGGATTGGCGATTGAAACCAAGGACCTTTGGCGCGTGTACCCGTGCCGGCCCGGTGCGGGCGGGGAGGGCGTTCCCGCGCTGCGCGGTCTCGACCTGAAGGTGAAAACGGGCCAGTTTGTCGTCCTGCGCGGCCGTTCGGGAAGCGGCAAGACGACTCTCCTGAACATCCTGGCCGGGCTGGACCGGCCGACCTCCGGATCGGTGACCGTTCTTGGCCACAACCTGGCCGGGATGACCGAACACGATTTGACGATCTGGCGCCGGCAGGAAATCGGATTGGTGTTTCAATCCTTCGGGTTGCTGGCGACCCTTTCCACGTATGAAAATGTCGAACTGCTCCTGCGGATCAAGGGCACCGACCCTCAGGAAAGCCACCGGCGGACGATGGAGGTCCTTGAGATGGTCGGGCTCACCCGCTGGCGCGACCACCGCCCTTACGAAATGTCCGGCGGGCAGCAGCAGCGCGTGGCGATCGCGCGCTCGCTGGCCAACAACGCCCGGCTGATCCTGGCCGACGAACCGACCGGCGAACTGGACAGCAAGACGGGGCATGAGATTCTCAGCTTCCTGCGCAACCTGGTGGATACCACCCACATCACGCTGCTTATGGCATCCCACGACCCGCTGGTGGATAAATATGCCCAGCACGTTTTATCCCTGCAAGACGGCGCGATTGCCGCGCCGGAAAAGAAGCGATAGCCGCCGTGCGACCGGCCGGATTGGACTTGCCAATGAGACGTACGCTTTCGGTTTTCGGGTTCGTATTTCTCTTTCTCGCGGGATGCGCGCCGGCGGCAACCGTCACCCTGCCTCCTTCCACGCCCACGCCCGGTTCGGCGCTCTACCTGGATTCCAGCCAGCCGGTCGAAGCCCGGGTGGCGGATCTGGTCGGGCGGATGACGCTCGATGAAAAGATCGGCCAGATGACCCAGGTTACGATCGACATCATCGTGACCGGCGACATTAACCGGTATGGCATCGGCTCGATCCTCTCCGGCGGAAGCGGTTTTCCCCCGGACAACTCGATCCCGGGTTGGATCGACATGGTCGAAGGGTACCAGGCTGAGGCGCTGACCACCCGGCTGGCGATCCCGATCCTGTACGGGATCGACGCGGTCCATGGGCTGGGCCATATGGCGGGGGCGACCGTGTTCCCGCAGAACATCGGTCTCGGCGCGGCGAACGATGCGGAGCTTATGCGGGAGATCGGCCGGGCGACCGCGGAAGAGATGCTGGCCCTCGGGATTAACTGGAACTTCGCGCCGGTGGTGGCCGTGCCGCAGGATGTCCGCTGGGGGCGCACGTATGAGGGCTACGGCGAACAAACCGAGCTGGTGGCGACGCTCGGCGCGGCCTACATCGAGGGGCTGCAGTCCGTATCGGCGAAGATTGCCGCGGCGCCGGGCCAGACGATCGGCGTCCTCGCCACGGCCAAACACTATCTCGGGGACGGGGGAACGATCTGGGGCTCCTCCGACCAGGTCAACATGGGGGCCCGGTACATGCTCGACCAGGGGAACACGCAGGTTAACGAGGAAACCCTGCGCGCGCTCTACCTGCCGCCGTATAAAGCGGCGGTCGACGCCGGGGCGATGTCGGTGATGGCGTCCTTCAGCAGCTGGAACGGAACCAAGATGCACGCGAACCGCTATCTGCTCACCAGCGTATTAAAGGACGAACTCGGTTTTCAGGGCTTTGTCGTCTCCGACTGGGCCGGCATCAACCAGATCTTCCCGGACGATTATTACCAATCGGTCGTGACGGCGGTCAATGCCGGGATCGATATGACGATGGTCCCCGATTCGTACACCAATTTCATCAGCGCGGTGAATCAGGCGGTAAAGAATGAAGATATCACTCTGGAGCGGATCGACGACGCGGTCACCCGCATCCTGCGCGCCAAATTCCGGATGGGCCTGTTCGATCACCCGTATGCCGATCCGGCGCTCCAAACGACCATACGCTCGGCGGACCACCTGGACATCGCCGCGCAAGCCGTCCGCGAGTCGCTGGTTCTCCTGAAAAACGAATCCGGCGCGCTCCCGGTGGACTCGAATGCATCGATCATCCTGGTGGCCGGCGTCGGCGCGGAAAACACCGGGCTGCAATCCGGCGGCTGGACGCTCGGCTGGCAGGGGATCACCACCGACGACGTGGTCGGGTCCACGATCCTCGACGGCATCCGGCTGCGGGCGGGGAACGGGACCGAGGTGCTTTATCGCAGCGCCGGAATGTTCAACGATTTTCAGGGAAAAGCTCCGGTCGGGATCGTTGTAGTCGGTGAATCCCCATATGCTGAAGGGGTCGGGGATAAAGCCGACCTGCGGCTTTCACAGGACGATATCGATGTCATCGAACGCATGCGTCCCAAGGTGGATAAACTGATCGTCCTGATCCTTTCCGGCCGGCCGCTGGTCATCACGGACCAGTACCCGCTGGCGGACGCCTGGGTGGCCGCCTGGCTTCCGGGTTCGGAAGGCGCGGCGGTGGCGGATGTGCTGTTCGGCGATTATCCCTTCACGGGCAAAACGCCGTATTCCTGGCCGCGGTCGAACGAACAGCTGCCGATCAACGTAAACAATTCCGCCGGGCTGACCGGCTGCCAGGCTCCGCTGTTCCCGTTCGGATACGGCCTGGGCAATCCGTCCGAGGTCCCGATCCAGTGGATGGCGTGTGACACGGCGGTTGGATAGAAGAGATCGTCATGCCCGCGCCTGCCCTTGCGCAGCTTCCCGGCTCGGATTTGGTTTATGAGCCGGGAAGAATGCGAAGCGAGGGTGCTCGAAGCGGGCATCCAGTGGTCTACCTGCTATCCCCCTCATCCCGTTCTTCTCCCAGCTTATGCTGGGAGAAGGTGGCCGAAGACGGGATAAGAGAAAAAATCAACTTTACTCCGATCGGGATGAGATGGGGTGTATAAGGGTTAATTTTTATTTGACCGGATCATCCATCCTCCGTGCACAAAAAGGCACTCGACGGTAGAATAACCAATAAACGCCGAAGGAGGGGAACATGAAAACGTGCATCCGGTTGATTGCTTGGATTTGTTCGATCCTTCTTTTCTCCGCGTGCGCTGTGCCGCCCGCCACAATCGCCCCGACCGATACGCAGTTTTCCCCTGCGGAAACCAGTACACAGACTCCGGTCCCGCCCACGAAGACCGGACCCCGCGTGTCGACCAATACTCGGACCGCGACGCCTTTTAAATCCAGAACCCCGACTTCCGAATCCACTACCACCGGCACGACCGCGACTGCTTCCCCGGAGGCGGATATTAAAGTGGAATTGGGGATAATCCGGTTTACCATCCCGGCCGGGCTCGCCAAATCCGCCACGCTCGAAACGACCACACGCGAGGAATGGCCGGCCGTCAACCCGTCGCTCGGCCCGTTCCCGGAACACTGGGTCGTCACCCTTAACGGTTATGCGGTAAACACGACGAACATCGCGCCCGAAATTATCATCTTTCACGCCGACGAGTTCGCCGAATTTGATTCCGATATCATCAACGCGCTGCGGCAGCTTCAGAGCAATCCGGACGGACCGGTGCCGGCCGGTGCGCTGATGCCCCGGTTCAACGCGCATATTTATATCCTGCCTTCGTCCAATGGAGTGGGGGTAAGGTACCTGTCCCAGTTTTTTATGGATTACTTCCCAATCAACAACCGGGATATTTTTTATTACTACGTCGGTCTTTCCAAAGACGGAGGGTATTACATCTCCATGCGGATGCCCGTAAATGCATCCTTCCTTCCGGCCGACAGCAATGCAAGCACACCGCTTCCGGCGGGCGGCATCCCCTTCCCGGAGAACGCCGATGACTCGTCCTTCGCGGAATACGTGGCGAAGGTCAGTGAAAAAATCAGCAATGCCAAGCCGGATGATTTCAAGCCGTCGCTGCTGCTGCTGGACGACCTGGCCCGCTCGATCCGGATCCAATAGACGACCTTTACACATACACGGTTTGTTGAAAAAAGACCGGTGCGTATGTAGGGGCGACCCATTGGGTCGCCCCTACATACGCACCGACTTTGGGAATCCCTCGTGTATAATCCGTCCGTTGAATTCGAAGAATAGTACTTTAGATGTGGGAGGTACGATGGAAAACAAATCAAAACCGCTGGCGGCCACGCCTCCGATGGGATGGAATTCGTGGAACACATTCGGCCACAAAGTCAACGAAGCGGTGATCCGGGAAACGGCGGATGCGATGGTTTCCACCGGATTGAAGGATTGCGGCTATGAATACGTCGTGATCGACGATTGCTGGTCGCTTAAAACCGGACGCGACAGCCATGGCGACCTGATCCCCGACCCGGAACGGTTCCCAAGCGGGATCAAAGCGCTGGCCGACCATGTCCACAGCCGCGGGTTGAAAATCGGCATCTACTCCGACGCCGCGGACAAAACCTGCGGGTCCTATCCCGGCAGCCTCGGCTTCGAAGAACAGGACGCAAAATTGTGGGCTTCGTGGGGGATCGATTTCCTCAAGTACGATTACTGCAATGCGCCGGAGGATCAGGCCACCGCGATCGAACGTTACACCCGCATGGGGGAAGCCCTGCGGAAGACCGGGCGCGAGTTCCTCTTCTCGCTCTGCGAATGGGGCGGGAGGGCGCCGCACGTCTGGGGCCGCAAGGCGGGCGGGCACATGTGGCGCGTCTCCGGCGACGTGTTCGACAGCTGGGTCAACCTGTGGATCGCCGACTGGAAAACCTACGCGATCGGCGTGGACGTTTCGATCGACCTGGCGGCCGACCTGGCGGCGTTCGGCGGGCCCGGCGGCTGGAACGACCTCGATATGCTCGTCGTCGGCCTAAAGGGCAAGGGGCAGATCTCAGGCTCCGGCATGTCGCAGATCGAATACCAGACCCACATGTCGATGTGGTGCATGGCCTGCTCGCCGCTGATGATCGGCTGCGACGTCCGCAAGCTGGAGCCGGACACGGCGGCGCTGCTTCTCAACCGTGAAGTGCTGGCGGTCAATCAGGATCCGCTCGGCAGGCCCGCGCGGCGGATGAAACGGTTCGGATGCTGCGAAGTCTGGGCCAAACCGCTGGCGGACGGATCCGCCGCCGTTGCGCTCCTTAACCGCGGATCGCGGGGCGAGGACATGCACCTCCTGGCGGGCGATATCGGCCTGACGGACGAACCGAAACTCGCGCGCAATATCTGGGCCGGGGAAGACGTCGCCGATTTCACCAAGGAACTGGTTCAGCGCGTCGAGCCGCATGAGACAATTCTATTAAAAATAAAGACGTAAATCGTCGTCATGCCGGCGCCCGCCCTCGCGGAACAATCCGGCTCGCATTTGTTCTTGGAGCCGGATTGATTGTGAAGCGAGGGTGTACTTAGCCGGCATCCAGAGGGCATTTGGGGGAGAAAAAGCGTCCATGAAAAACCAACCTGTAGTATATATTCTTGCAAGCCGGAAAAACGGTACCCTGTATATTGGAGTCACAAGTTACCTGAAAAAAAGGATATGGGTACATAAAAACGATATCATCGAAGGATTCACAAAACGCTTTCAGGTTCATAATCTTGTTTATTATGAACTTCATGAAACGATAACATCAGCCATTAATCGAGAAAAGCAGCTAAAAGAATGGAAACGAAAATGGAAATTGGAACTCATCGAAGCAACGAATCCAAATTGGATAGATTTATATGATGAGATTAATACTTGAGTTCTTTCCTGGACCCCGGCTACGAGCACGCCGGGGTGACGAGCGACGTCAAGCCGGTGTGAGGGGCAATCGTCATGCCGGAATTTTCCTATTCAAGCCACCTTTTTTCAGCACCAAACACCCCAAAGCATAAATGTTTTCAAGATAATTCCACGATCCGGCGCTGGCCTGGAACGTGAGGGCTTCCGCCCGGGTGCAAGGAGTCCAACAATTGGAGCCTGCCTTGCGCCAGTATTCTTCCTTTAAAATGGAAAAGCCCGCGGTCAATAGCGGAAGGCGCTGCTCGCCGTAAACCCGGCAGAGAGGATCGAAAACCTCGTCTTTTCCGACCGGGATCGTAAGCAGCATTTTCCCGCCGCGCTTCATCGCATTGCGCAGAATTTGCATCGCCTCCAGATCCCCGTCCGGGCGTTTTTCCGTAACACTGTACCGCCCCGAAAGCCCAACGTGTTCGACCGTCGAGCAGTTGATGACCAGGTCGAGCGATTCCTTCGCCAGCCGCATATCCAGAAGATCCGTCTGAAGGTAGCGCACGTTCGAATGAGAGAAGAAGCGGGTTTTGGGGGTCAGGTCGATGCTCGTGACGCGGAAACCGCGCAGCGCGGCTTCGAACGCAAGATTGCTCTCGCCCGTGCCGAAATCAAGCGCGCGGCCCGGGCCGGCGGGCATATTCGCGCTTACCCACGTCCATTCGATGTCGCGGTCGCCTTCGAGGTTCGGCCCGCTGGGCGGGGAGGCGGCGATTTTGGGTTTCTCCTTGCGGAATCCGTCGCGGATCCTTTTCAAGCCCCGGTAAATAAAATCCGGCATGGGAATGGGGATGGTTAGTCGTGCGATCGGCACCGTGCGCCTTCCTGTGTGCGGCAGAGATGGTGTTCGGTGTGGCTGTAGTAAAAAGAATTATAAACGATGGCATATGAGAATGTCCTGATCGTCACGCGCGCCTGGAGTGAACTCGTCATCCCGGCGTGATCGCAGCCGGGATCCAGGGTGAGGGTGGCCGGGAGATATTTACTCCTTTTTTGGGGCCGGTTGAGTCGGCGCCAGTATGATGAACAAAAACATGGATGCCGGCTAAGTACATGCCGGCATGACGATCTATCAGGAAAATCCTGTAAATCCTGTCCAATTCCATATCCTGTCATTCATCAAATCCCCATATTTTTGTGCGCAATCCCGTGCGGTATAATCACCGGTCGCAGGAGAGGGGGCGAACGCTCAAGCTTAAACCAATCTCAATTTCTGGAGACGGATATGGATACGACGATTGAACAGATTAGCGCACTGGAAATTCTTGACTCGCGGGGCAATCCGACGGTCGAAGTGGAAGTGACCCTGGCCGACGGTTCCTGGGGGCGGGCGGCGGTGCCCTCCGGGGCGTCCACCGGCACGCACGAAGCGCTCGAACTCCGGGATAAGGACGCCGCCCGCTACGGCGGCAAGGGCGTCCTGAAGGCGGTGGAAAACGTCAACAAGCCGATCGCCGAGGCGCTTCTCGGCTGGGCGGCCGTCGATCAGCGCGGCATCGACAAGGCCATGATCGAGCTGGACGGCACGCCGAACAAATCGAAGCTGGGCGCCAACGCGATCCTCGGGGTGAGCCTGGCCGTGGCCAAGGCGGCGGCGTCCTCGCTGCACATGCCGCTCTACCGCTACATCGGCGGGGTGTTCGCCCACGTCCTGCCGGTCCCGATGATGAACATCCTTAACGGCGGCGCGCACACCGGCTGGCAATCCACCGATTTCCAGGAATTCATGGTCATGCCGATCGGCGCGTCCTCGTTCCGCGAAGGCCTGCGCTGGTCGTCCGAGATCTACCACGCGCTGCGCGGCGTGCTGCGCGAAAAGAATTACACCGCCCTGGTCGGGGACGAAGGCGGATTCGCGCCGGCGCTGAAATCCAACGTCGAGGCGGTCGAAGTCATCCTGACCGCAATCGAAAAGGCCGGCTACAAGCCCGGCGAGCAGGTCTCGATCGCGCTCGATCCCGCCGCTTCGGAATTCTTCGACGAAAAAACCAACACCTACAATCTGCGCCGGGAAGGGAAGAAGCTCACCGGCGACGAGATGGTCGCCTTCTGGATGGATTGGATCGCGAAATATCCGATTGTCAGCCTCGAGGACGGGCTGGCGGAGAACGACTGGGATTCCTGGAAGAAATTGACGGCCAAGGCCGGCGACAAAATCCAGATCGTGGGCGACGACCTGCTGGTGACCAATCCGGAGTTTGTCCGCAGGGCGATCGCCGAGAAGGCCGCCAACGCGCTGCTGGTCAAACTCAACCAGATCGGGTCGCTCTCCGAAACGATGGAAGCGGTCGAGATCTGCCACCGCGCCAACTGGCGCGCCGTCACCTCGCACCGCTCGGGCGAAACCGAGGATTCGACGATCGCCGACCTGGTGGTGGCGATGAACATGGGCCAGATCAAGACCGGCGCGCCGGCCCGCAGCGACCGGGTGGCGAAATACAACCAGCTGATGCGGATTGAAGTGGAATTGGGCGATGAAGCCCATTATGCGGGGAAGGCCGCCTTTAAAAACGGCGGGTTGGGGTAAGACGATCGAAATAAATGCAGGGGCGAGGCATTGCCTCGCCCCTGCTCCAATGGATTGATCAGGCGTCCGCCGGTGTTTCGGTTTCCTTGGCGGCGGTCGCGGTCCCGCAGTACGGGCACACGTTCCAGGTGAGATCGAGCATCCGCCCGCAGTCGGTGCAGGGTTTGCGCAGGACGGTCGAGCAGGCCGGGCAGATCCGCCAGTCGGGTTCCACCTGCCGGCCGCAGCCGGGGCAGGTCATCCGCCCGGCGAGGGTCGAGATCAGCGCTTCTTCTTCCAGGCTGGATTGATACTCTTCCTCGAGCGTCCGCGAAGGGCGCAGAAGCAGATAGAGAAACAGACCGGGGATGGTTAAGCAGTGCTACGGCTATGACGGCGAGGATCTGGGCCAGGCGGTCGTCGGAACGGGCGCGGATGTCGCGCGCCGTCCAGAGGATCAGGCTGAGCCAGGTCGCGGCAAGGATCGCTCCGCCGAGCGCGGTGGCCAGTTGGATGTACGGACCGGGAAGGATGCTCTCGGGAGAAGTCATTCCGTCGCTCCGGATTGCGGGGTGGAACCATTATACCCTCAGCGCACCTACGGCCGCCGCTTTGAAACGGGTTTGAGAGGGGCGGGAAACGATGCCCGCCAAGGAACAAATGAATTTGATAAAGATATTTTCACAAGTAGTGAGGATTCTTTCAATCCAGCAGGGTTCCCGCCTGTGGCCGGCGATCTTTGCCTGTCTCGGACTGGGGATGCTTTTCCTGCTTCCCGCCGCGGTGCAGGCCCAGGGAACGGGCGGCGACGAACTCGAGCCACCGTTTGTGGAATGCTGTAAAAACAACGTCGACCAGGTAAACCTGCGCGCTGGACCGAACGCCTCGGATTACGATGTCGTCGGCATCCTGGTGATGGGGGAAACCTGCAAGGCGGTCGGCCAATCGAAAGCCGGTCTTTGGATCCAGATTCTGTACGCCTCGGCGCCCGGCGGGATGGCCTGGGTAAATGCGGATTTCGTCATCCTGCATTACGGCGCGGAGGATCTGCCGGTCGTCAATCCACCGCCGACCGCCATTCCCAAAAACCAGCCGACGATCGATCCGACCTTCGCCGCGCAATTTTCCTCGGTCCTTCCCACCCGGCTTCCGACCTTCACGCCCGCCACGCCGGCCCCCACAATCACCATCCAGCCGCCGGTGTCCAATTCGGCGGGCCGCGGATTGCCTCCGGCGATGATCATCCTCACCCTTCTCACCATCGGAACATTCGGAACAATTCTATCGGCCATGGTCGGCCGGAGGTAGGCAGTCGTGTCGATGGATAAAGCGATCGCATTTGCGAAGACCAACCGGGACCGTTTTCTGCGCGACCTGCAGGAACTATCTGCAGATCCCGAGCATATCGACCCTTTCCGAATACAACTCGGAAACCCAGCGGGCGGCGGAATGGCTGATGTACCGGCTGCTGAAACTCGGTTTTGAGGCGCGCCTCCTGCCGATGGACGGACCGCAGATCGTGTATGCGGAACGGATGCACGCCAACCCGAAGGCCCCGGTCCTTCTGCTGTACGGGCATTACGACGTCCAGCCGGCCGAGCCGCTCGAGGAATGGGTCACGCCGCCGTTTTCCCCGACTGTGCGCGGGGAAAACCTCTACGCCCGCGGCGCTTCGGATATGAAGGGCCCGCTGATGGCGTACCTGGCCACGCTCGAATCCATTCTCGCCGCCGATACGCTGCCGGTGAGCGTGAAGGTGCTCTTCGAGGGCGAGGAAGAGGTCGGGTCGCCCCACCTGGCCGAGGCGCTGAAGAAGCACAAACAGCTTCTGCGCTGCGACGCGGTGCTCAATTGCGACACGCTCATCCTCAACCCGGACCTGCCCACACTCGTTTACGGATTGCGCGGACTGGCCTACTTCGAACTGCGGGTGGAGACGGCCGAGCACGACCTGCATTCCGGATTGTTCGGCGGGGCCATCCCGAACGCCGGGCAGGTACTGGCCGAACTGGATCGCGGGAATGCACGATCCGCAGGGGCGCGTGACGCTCCCGCACTTCTACGACGATGTGCTGCCGATCGAACCCGAAGAACGCGCGGAACTCGCGCGGGTGCCGTGGACGGAAAAAGATTTCATCGCCCAGGCCACGTCGCGGGGCGTAAACGGCGAAGAGGGGTACACCATCGTCGAACGGATCGGCGCGCGCCCGACGCTCGAGGTGAACGGGTTGCTGTGCGGATTCACCGGTGAGGGATCCAAGACCGTCCTCCCGGCCCGGGCAATGGCCAAGATTTCCATGCGCCTCGTGCCGGACCAGAAACCCGAACGGGTGAAGGAACAATTGGAGGATTACCTCCGCCGGCGCGCGCCGGCCTGGGCGAAATGGGAATTGACGGACCTGGCCGGCAGCCCGGCGGGTATTGTCCGGCGCGACACGCCCGCGATGCAGGCCGCGATCCGCGCGCTTACGGCCGCCTTCGGCGTGCGGCCGGTGTTCGCGCGCGAGGGCGGCAGCGTTCCGGTCGTCTCGTGGATCCAGGATATCCTCGGGCGCGAGTCGATCATGATGGGCGTCAGCCTGCCGGACGACAACCTGCATGCCCCGAACGAAAAATTGCACCTGCCGACGCTCTGGCGGGGGGTTGAGGCATATATCCGGTTCTTCTATGAATTGGCGAAGTGACATGACGGAAAAAACTTTAACGCCAGAATCACAGAAAAAGATTCTTCTCCTACGGCGGCCAGGCGGTCATCGAAGGCGTGATGATGCGCGGGAAGCGGATGATGGCGGTCTCCGTCCGCCGCCCCGACGGGACGATCCAAACCGAGATTAAACCGCTCGGCGGCATTTACCAAAGCCGCATCACCAAGATCCCCGTATTGCGCGGCGTCCTGCTGTTGTGGGATACGCTCGGGCTCGGCTGGCAGAGCCTCGAGTTTTCCGCGCAGGCGCAGGGCGAGAAGCCCATCAGCCGCGGCGAGTGGATCTGGACCATACTGCTCGCGCTGGCGATTCTCGTCGGCGTGTTCTTCCTCCTGCCGGCGGCGATCGGGCAGGGGATCGAAAGCCTGATTGCGGCGCCCTCCGCGTCGGCGGAAACATCCGTGAACGCGGCCTCCGTGGCCGCGGAAACTGTCGCCCGGAATTCGGCGCTCCCCGCCTGGCTTCCGGCGGTGACGGGCAATCTGACCGAAGGCGTGATCCGCCTGGCCCTGCTGATCCTCTACCTTGTGCTGGTCGGGCGCATTCCCGAGATCGCGCGCGTGTTCGCCTACCACGGCGCCGAACATAAAACCGTCGCCGCCTACGAAGCCGGCGCGGAACTTACGCCCGAATCAGCCGAGAAGTTCCCGAAGGCGCATCCGCGCTGCGGGACCTCGTTTCTCATCGCGGTCGGCGTCCTGGCGGTGATCCTGTTTTCGTTCACCGGATCGATGCCATTCGGTTTGAAGATGCTCACCCGTCTGCTCGGGATCCCGGTCCTGGTCGCGTTCGGCTACGAATACCTTCGCTTTTCCGCGTCGGTAAAGAACAAAACCCTCAAACGGATCCTGGCCGCACCCGGCATCTGGACTCAGAAGCTGACCACCCGCGAACCGGACCGTTCGATGCTGGAAGTGGCGATCACCGCGCTCGAGGCCGTCCGCCGGGCGGACGATCCGCCGGTGGAGATAGTCGCTGGCGAAATGGAAACCGCGGAACCTCAAGCCATCACCTCCGAAGCGCAAAGCGCGGCATAATCGACAGCGGACGTCACCCCGGCGTGTTTAAAGCCGGGGTCCAGCTATTTCTGTAATCCATGGATGCCGGCTTGGAACACGCCGGCATGACGATCACTTCGGTCATCGTGACAGCCCGTGGCTTCAGCCCCAGGAAAAGAGCTCCCAATGATCCGCCTTTCCCAACGCGTTCAAAATCTGAAACCGTACCCCTTCGCGCGGATGGCCGAAAAAATCGCCGCCCTGAAGGCGCGCGGCATCGACGTCATCCGGATGGACATCGGATCTCCGGATCTGCCGCCGGCGGAGCACATCCTCGCCGCGGCGGAAAAGGCCGTCCGCGATCCGGGAACGCACGGGTATCCCGCTTTCGGATACGGAACGCCGCCGCTCCTCGCGGCGGTTGCGGAATATTATGGCGCCCGCTTCCATGTGAAGCTCGATCCGAAACGGGAGGTCACCGCGCTGCTCGGATCGAAGGAAGGAATCTTCCACCTGACTCAGGCTCTGCTGCAGCCGGGCGACGCGGCCTTGGTGCCCGATCCGGGATACCCGGTATACCGGGTGGCGGCGGAATGGGCGGGCGCCGAAGTGTATCCGCTGCCGCTGCGCAGGGAAAATCAATACCTCCCGGATCTGGATTCCATTCCGGAGGACATCCTGCGGCGGGCGCGGATCCTGTGGATCAACTACCCGAACAATCCGACCGGCGCCATAGCCGGGCGCGATTTTTACGAACGGGCGCTCGCGCTGGCGCGCCGGAACGATATTCTCCTAATCCACGACGCCGCCTATTGCGACGTGGCGTATGACGGTTACCGTCCGATGAGCATCCTCGAACTGGCGGGCGCCCGGGATTGCGCCGTGGAATTCAGTTCGATTTCCAAAACCTACAACATGGCCGGCTGGCGGCTGGGGTTTCTCGCGGGGAATGCCGACGCGGTTTCCGCCGTGCGCAAGGTGAAGAGCAACATTGATTCCGGAATTTTCCCGGCCATCACCGCGGCGGGCGAGGCCGCCCTGCGCGGGGATCAGACCTGGCTTGCCGGGCGGAACGCCGTTTACGCCATGCGCCGCGACCGGATCCTCGCCGGGCTGGCCGGGATCGGCATCCATGCCGATCCCCCGAAGGCGTCGCTGTACATCTGGGCGCCCGTCCCGGCGGGGTTTACCGCCGAATCGTTTGCGGAATCGGTCCTCGATCAGACCGGCGTGTGCTTTGCGCCCGGAACGTTCTTCGGCGGGGAGGGCGAGGGGTATGTGCGGATTTCGATCGCGACCCCGACCGAACGGGTGGAAGAAGCCATCCAAAGAATTAACCGGTGGAAAGCATCCTGATCCGGCGGAAGCGCATCGGCTGTAATTATTCCGGAGAGATCATGCCAAGCGAAAATATACGTCCGATTGCCATCTGCGTCGTTCGCAGGGGCGGCGACATTTTCGTTTTTGAAGCCCGGGATACCGTCAAGGGAGAGACCTTCTACCGGCCGCTGGGTGGCGGAATTGAGTTCGGCGAACGGGCCGACCAGGCCGTCCGGCGCGAATTGCTGGAAGAAGTGGGCGCGGAACTTGTCAATTTACAGCAGATCGGTGTATTGGAGAATATCTTCATCTATCAAGGCAAGCCCGGACACGAAATCGTCTTTGTCTTCCAGGCGGATTTTGCCGATCGGGCGCTGTACGACCGGGAACTCTCCATATGCAAAGAAGACAACAATGCGCAATTCCCGGCCCTGTGGAAGCCGTTCGAGGAGTTTGCAAGCGGACGGGCGATTCTTTATCCGGCAGGGCTGACGGATTTATTGCGGGCGAAATGAATAAACACCGGTTCATTCCTGGTTCCAGATTCGGCGCGCGAAAATATATTCGAGGGGAATAATGACCAGGGATATGCGTCGGATCGTGCAGGATGGGTATGAAAAGGACGGATATGAGAAGGTATTCCGCGCCGATCCGGTTCTTCACCCCATGGAAATTGAGTTCCTGGATCTGCTTTTTCAGGGGCTTCCCAAGGGGGCGCGGATTTTGGATTTGGGATCGGGAACCGGCCTTCCTTATGATAAATACCTGGCAGGCATTGGGTTTCGCGTGATCGGGGTCGATTTTTCCCCGAAGCACCTCTCACTGGCGCGGCAGAATGTCCCGCAGGCGGAATACATCCTCGGGGATTTTTCGAAAGTGGGTTTCCCGCCGGAATCGTTCGACGCTGTCACGGCCTTCTACTCGATCTTCCATTTGCCGCGCGGTGAACACCCGGCTCTCTTTCAAAGGATGCATCGCTGGCTTAAACCCGGTGGACGGATCCTGTTGACGCTGGGCACGGGGGATATGGAATGCGACGAGGAATTGAACTGGCTGGGCGCCCCGATGATGTGGAGCTCGTACCCGCCGGAGAAAAACCTTCATATTCTGGAGAAAACGGGATTTGCCATCCGGAAAACCGGATACGAGGGAGAGCCCGGGGACGAGGAATACCATTTTTGGCTCCTGGCGGAAAAAGTATGATCCGGCTGCGCACACGGTCAATCGGGTAAAATAGCCGGGACAGGTTCTCAGACGGTTAAAAATCGGTTCCATCCGCCGTCGTAAGGTCAATTATTACTCCGGAGTACCCATGCTCTCCAACCGCATCCGCAACCTCGCCCCGCCGCCCCGGCCGGTTCCGCTTCCGGTCGTCTGTTCCGCGATGCTCGGGACCACCGGCGGATTCGGCGCGCTGTTCATGCTCATGGGCCTTGTGTTCACAATCATCTTCACCAGCGGTTACCGCCCGCTGGACGACATCCGGCTGGCGCTTTCCCAAACGACGGCGCAGGGAAAAGTTACAAGCATCGTGGATCCCAACGCGACGGAAAACGACGTGCCGGTGTACGAGTACATTTTCACCTTCACCACCCGGCGCGAGGAACCGATGACCGGGCACAGCTATTCCACCGGCCGGCGCTGGTCGGCCGGGAGTTCGGTCACCATTGATTACATTCCGGACGCCCCGTATATCTCGCGGATTCAGGGGGCGCGCACGTCGATGTTTTCGCCGTTTATCCTGTTTGTGCTGATTTTCCCGGCGGTGGGCGGAGCGCTGTTCCTTACGGCCGCGGCCGGCGGACTGCGCCAGGCGTGGCTTCTGCGCCACGGCCTGATCGCCGATGCGCGCATCAAATCGACCCGTTCGACCAATACGACCGTCAACGGTGTCCCCATCCTTGAATACTTTTATGAGATTACAACCAAGGAAGGGATAACCGCCGACGGGAAGGCCAAGGCGTTTCCAAGCGATCGGCTCGGTGACGAAGAAACCGAACCCGCCCTGTATCTGGAATCCAACCCGGACCGTTCCACGCTGGTGGACGCGATCAGCCTGAATTATCCGCTGGATGTGGACACCCTCTCCGGCCGGTGGATTTCGAGCGGGGGAAAAGCCAAGGCCGGGTTGTACATCCTTGCCTGGACGGTCGCCATTTTACTCTCGGGATACGCTCTCATGAGCGCACTCGGAGTGATCCGGTAGGGTTCGGGGAATTTCCCTTCGGGAGCGCAAGACGCCATGCCGCCATCCCTCAATGCGGTGATCGCCGGCCACATCTGCCTGGATATCCTCCCGGATTTCGAGACCGTCGCGGGGCGCGAACTGCAATCCCTTTTTAAACCGGGAACGCTGGTGCAGATCGGCGCGGCGCAATTCTCAGGCGGAGGACCGGTCTCCAACACCGGCCTGGCCCTGCATCATCTTGGCATCCCCGTTCATCTGATCGCCAAGCTGGGGGCGGATCCCTTCGGCGGCATCCTGAAAGCCATCGTCCAGGGCAGGGGACCGGGGCTTGCCGACAGGCTGATCATCGATCCGCAGGGCGTCACCTCCTACAGCATCATCATCAGCAACCGCGCGACCGACCGGATCTTTCTGCATTGCACGGGGGAAAACGACACCTTCGGCCCGGAAGATATCGATCTCCGGCTGGTGGAAAAGGCGGACCTGTTCCATTTCGGCTACCCGCCTGCGCTGCGGCGGATGTACCGTGACGGCGGACGGGATTTTGTGGCGGTGATGCAATCCGCCAAAGCCGCCGGCGCGACCACATCGCTGGATATGTCTCTGCCCGACCCGAATTCCGAAAGCGGAAAAACCGACTGGCGCCCGATCTACAAATCCGTTCTTCCGTATGTGGATATATTCCTGCCCAGTCTGGATGAACTTCTGTATACCCTGCGCCCGGATCTTTTTATCCAAATGTCTTCCCTGGGAGATATCCTCACGCAAACAACTCCGCGCCTTTTGGAGGACCTCAGCGGCGAGTTGATGGAGATGGGAGTGGGAATCGTTGTCGTCAAAATGGGCAATCGCGGCGTGTATGTGCGCACGGCGTCCGAAGGCCGGCTGAACGCGGCGGGCCGAGCGCGGCCGGAAGCCGGAAGCGGATGGGCCGGCAGTGAGAGATGGACCCCTTGTTTCAAGGCCGGCGTGGTCGGGACGACCGGCTCGGGCGATTCGACGATTGCCGGTTTCCTCGCCGGTCTACTGCGCCGCACCTCGCTTGAGGAGGCGCTCACCATGGCCGTCGCGGTGGGCGCGTGCAACGTGGAGGCCGCCGATTCGCTGAGCGGATTGCGGACGTGGGAGGAGACCCGGAAAAGGGTGGCGGCGGGCTGGGAACAGCTTCCGCTCGCGATTAATGAACCGGGATGGAATTGGGACGGCGTAAAAAAGATGTGGATCGGTCCGCTGGATTTCACACAGAAGGAGTGATTTATCAGGCGCTGGATTTCTGTCCGGGGGATTCACCAAGCAAGGGATCCACGGAAGGACTCGGAGGCGCGCTTCACGTTGTTTGCGAAGCCGGGCACTTTATTTTTTATGATCTTTGGAGGAGAACCTATTGGGATATTTCGCGGGCAACGAACGGTATGCGGTATTTGGGCTCGTTCACTAATAATCGGATAGTACAATGAAAATCAGAACATTATTGTTGGAAGACGATTCTGCGCTCGAAAAGTATTCTCTTCCTGGATGGGGCGAAACTTAGCGCCCTATCCGGCGTTTCCGACCTGCGGTGGACTTTTTAGCTTTCCTCATTTGGAACGATTCCACTATCTCTTCATCTTCCTGTTCCAAATCGGAAGCATATTTATCCATAAAGGTCGACCGGCGCAGGCGCAGAGCCAGCGGCGCCACCGCGTGCAGGTCGGCGGGGTCCGCCCGGTCGCGCCCGTCCGCGGCGGCGTAGGCCCGCGCGGCCTCAAACAGCACGCTCGTCCCCCGCAGGGAGGTAATACCCAGCTTCTGGATCGCATCCAGCCCGCAGCGGGTGGTTTCCGGCGAGAGCTTCACCCCGGTCAAACGGGTGCGCGCGGCGAGGATCTCCGCGCGGATCGTCTCGGTTTCCTCGCGGAAATATTCGATGAACCCGCGCGGATTGAGGTCGAACGCGTGCGCCCGCTGGTACGCCTCCCAGCGTTCGGCGGAGCTGCCCAGCCCGCGCACGACCGCCCGCAGGCCGAAGCGGTCCGCGATCTGCGGCCGGAGCATCCCCTCTTCCGGATTCATCGAACCGACCAGGATGAACCGTGAACGGTACGTGGCCGAGATCGGCCCGCGCCGGACGGTGTAGACGCCCTGGGCGGCCGCATCCAGGATCGCATCCGCCACCTCGCGCTTGAGCAGGTTGACTTCGTCCACGTACAACAGGTTGCGGTCGGCGTGGGAGAGGATCCCGGGCTTGATCTGCATCCGCTGGTGGGCCGCCGCCCGTTCGTCGATCCCGCCGATCACATCCGGAAGCTCCGAATGCAGCGGAAGCTCGATCAGGCGTGAGCGGTCCGTGAAGGTCAACGGTTCCCCCTGGCCGAGTTTCTTGGCGCAATCCGGGCAGATGGAATCGATTCCGCCGCTCTCGGCGTCCTCCGGCATGCACCCATATGCGCATAGACTGCGCATTACTTCGGGGAGCAGGGGGGAAAGGCTGCGAACTGCCGTCGTTTTCCCCGTCCCGCGCGGTCCGAGCAGCAGAACGCCCCCGACCGCCGGATTGATCACCGCCAGGAGCAGCGAGAGTTTCATCTCCCACTCGCTGACAATCGATACGAAGGGGAACGGCAGGGATTCGGCGAGCCCGCGGTCGCCGGGTTCGACAATCGCCAAAAACCTCCGTGAGGAGGCGACTTCCAGCAGATGGGTGAGGCTGCGAATGGCTTCCGCCATGGGGGCGCTAATCGACGTCGGCTTTAAACTCGCCGGAATCCATCGTATGCAGGATATCCGGCATATCGTCCAAAACGTCCAGAAGATCGTACGACAAATTCGCCATCTGGGGAGGTAGCGGAATGGAAGCGGGAATTCTGGGTTTGGCGGGGGGTTTTGGAACGGCGCGTTTTTGGGGAATCGTATCCAAACTCTTTTTCCGTATGATCCGTTGGTCGGAAGATATATTTCCTACGTAGATTCCGTCGAGGTTGTAAATCTCCTTTTCCCGGGTCGCCCATCCGATCCATTCACCGGTCTGGTTGAAGAGATAGGGGTAGATCAGGAAGGCTCCCCAATCTCCCCGGGAGGTGAAGATAATCATCGGCGCGGGAACGGTTCTGCTGCTCATGTGCGGTTATAAGACATCATTATACGTCCAGAACCGGTTTATCACAAAATTCCAAATCAGCACTACGAGCACCGCGCACCCCAAGGAAAGGTTGCGCGAAAGCTGTTCGACCGAAAAAGGAAGCGCCGTATTGCCGCGTTCGAGCACGCCGCGCCAGACGGGGATTAACGCCGCGAACAGCGGCGTGCGGATGGCCAATCCAACGAGGTTGACCGTGGTGAATTGGACGATCTGCCGCCAAACGGGTTTGGAACGGGAATCCGGATAGGTCCAATAGCGGTTGAACAGGAAGTTGCTTGTCACCGCCGCCAGGAAGGATGCCACCGACGAAGGCACCGGCGGCAGGTGCAGCACGGCGGTAAACAGATTGAAGGAGCCGAAATCCACCACCGCGCCGATCGTTCCCACCACCAGGAACTTGGCGAAGCGTTTGCTTTCCATCCGCATATCCATACGTTTATTCATAATGTTTGCCGTAAAAACCTTTTTACCGCAAAGCCGCTAAGAACGCAAAGAAATAAGTAATAAAAATTCTTTGCGATCTTTGCGTCCCTGGCCCAGCCCGACCAGGGCGGGCTTCGCGGTGAGATCTTTTATTGCTTTTCCGGGAATTTCGTCCGGAAGTAATCCACCGTTTTGCGCAGGCCTTCTTCGAGCGGGACCTTGGGCGACCAGCCCAGGACGGTTTGCGCGCGGGTGATGTCGGGCTGGCGGCGCTGCGGGTCGCCCGATCCCCGCCGGCCGGGGAAGAATTCGATTTTGCGCGGCGGATCGAACATGCCGGCGATCCGGTTCGCGAATTCAAGGATGCTGATCTCGGCCGGGTTCCCGATGTTGACCGGATCGTGCTCCGCGCTCAGGAGCAGCCGGTAGATGCCCTCCACCAGATCGTCCACATAGCAGAAGGAGCGGGTCTGGGTTCCGTCGCCGTAAATGGTCAGGGCTTCTCCGCGGAAGGCCTGGCCGACGAAATTCGGGACGACGCGCCCGTCGTCGAGCCGCATCCGCGGGCCGTAGGTGTTGAAGATGCGGACGATTTTCGTATCGACGTTGTGATAGCGGCAGTAGGCCATCGTCATGGCTTCGGCGAACCGCTTGGCTTCGTCGTAGACCGAGCGCGGGCCGATCGGATCCACATGGCCGAAATAGGATTCGCGTTGCGGGTGTTCCAGCGGATCCCCGTAGATCTCCGAGGTCGAGGCGAGCAGGAAGCGCGCGTTGCAGGCCTTCGCCACGCCGATCGAGTTATGGGTGCCCAGCGCGCCGGCCTTGAGCGTCTGGATCGGAAGCTGTGGGTATCCGTACGGGCTGTCGGGGTTGGGGCTGGCGGGGGAGGCGAAGTGCATGACCGCGTCCACCGGGGCGGACAGTTCAATGTGCTGGGACACATCGTGTTCGATGAGCTGGAAGCGCGGATCCTTTTCCAGACGGGCGATATTTTCCCGCGAACCGGTGACGAAATTATCCAGGCCGATCACCTCGTGGCCTTCGGCCAGAAGGCGGTCCGATAGGTGGGAACCGATGAAACCGGCGGCTCCGGTTAAAAGGATGCGCATGAAATCTCCAGGAAATTATTTTTCTAAGAACACGCCGTACGCGGATTACGCGGATGGTTCGGATTTCGCTGAATGTTTGAAAAAACCGCGTAATCCGTGTTCTCCGTGAAATCCGCGTACGAGATTTCTATTCGATATGGATCGACCGTTCGGACGACCCCGTTTTTTTATCGCCAGTCGATCATCGTCACCTGGCCGTCGCCGGTGAGCGGAAGGCCTTCCCCGGTGGCGAGGTCGATGATCCACAAATTGCCTTGGTAGATCAGGGCGATTTGTTTCCCGTCCGGCGACCACTTCGCTTCGCCCGCTTCGCCGGGGGTCAGCCCCGGTTCCCCCTCGGGCGGGAATACCGATTTGAGGTTGCTGCCGTCGCGGTCCGCGATCACCAGCCGGTACTTGCTGCGATCGCTTTCCAGCGGCCGGTCCGCCTGCAGAAACGCCACATTATACCCTTGCTCATACACGCGATCGGTCAACGGGCCGGGCGCCGGATAGGCGAACATGCCCGCGCGCTCAAACAGCGTGATCGGCGCGCCGCCCCCCGCCGGGAGCGCGACCAGGTCGAACACCGTGCTCTCTTCGGGTGATTCCTGCGCGGCCGGATCTCCGTGGCGGACGGTGATCAGGAACGCTCCATCGGGAGACCAGCGGATCGCCGGAAGCCAGATCCAATCCGCCCGGGTGCGGTAGGGCGCAAAGGCCAGCAGCGGATGGCGCGCGCCGCCCGCGCTTGCGATCCATCCCACCTCGTCCGGCCGCGCGTACGCCAGCCGCGCGCCGTCGGGCGACCATGCGAATTTCGTCCCCCACCATGCGTAAACTCCTTCCGCGTTCGGCGCCACAAGGATTTTTTCCTCGGCGAGGTTTTGCTTCTCGTCGAAGGAGATCAGCCGCAGATCGTTGCGGGCCGTCCAGCCGGGCGTGGACGAAGCCGGTTCGACGGTGGAATAGGCGATCGTGCGTTTGGCCGCGGGCGACCAATCCGCAAAGTGGATGACGTTGAAGACCGAAAGCGGGAAGGGTTGTTCGCCGCCGAAGGTGGCGACCACGAACAGCGCGTTGAGCCGGGTATCCTCCTCGCGCGAAAACAGCAGCCATTGACCGTCCGGGGAAAGCGCGAAGATCCGCGAATCCATGTCGGCCGAGGCCACCAGCGGAAAGCGGTTGCTCGAATCCTGGGTCAGGATCCACGCATTCCCGCCGTCGATGTACACCAGCGCGCCTTTGAGGGGAACGGTCTCGAAGGAGGATGCCGCGCCGATCATCAGGATTTCCGGAACCGGTTCCGCCAGAAGCGTGGTGCGCAACGGGGTGCGCGAGGTCTCCACGCCGTCCTCGGTCAGGATCCGGTAGGTGATTTCCTGCAGGCCTTCCTTGCCGGATTGCACCAGGCGGGTTTCGTCAGGCGGAAGCGCCTCGTTGCGCACAATCCGGCGCTGGAAAGGGATCGCGACCTGTTCGACTTCGAAGGATTCGCGGACCCGGATCACTCGCACGGTCGCCCCGTCCGCGATCAGCGAATACAGCGGCGGGGTCACGCGGTCCAGCGGCCCCAGGTCGATCCCCGCCTGCGCCAGAACGTTCGCCACGGTGGTTCCCGGCGCAATCTCCAGATCCCGGCGCTCATTGTCGGCGATTACGCTGATGGTGATGTCCGGCGCGCGGACTTGCGGCGGCGCGCACGATCCGAGCATGAGTACCAACATGCACAGGACCGCGCAAATTATGGGGGCGGGTTCCGGGTGAAGTTTTCGCAGGGGCGCTGGTATAATTTCGATGGACATGCGGCTTTATCGGCTGTGACCGGGAAAGGGGCTATCGCAGGACCCCGCGGATCGCGATTTGGCCTTCTCCGACGAGAATTTCCTTTACTTGGAAACCGGTGGCGAGCGATCCGACCGATCCCGTGAACGCTTCGGTCAGCACGTTCGAGATCGCGGAAAGCAAACCCGCCGGCAGGTCCAGCGGGCCGACTTGGGCTAGTTCCATGACAAAATTGATCTTGCCCTGTTCGGTGACTTCCGGGCGCAGAACGAGAATCGCGGAGGCGGATGCGCCGCCTGCGGAAAGCATCCCGTAGACTTTAATCCGGCCGTCACGCAGGAACACCTGGGCGGAATGGAACGTATTACCCGGATTCGCCTCAAGCCTCTGCTGCAGATAGGCGGTCATCTGGGCTTCGGTGAACACGACGGTCACGGAACCGTCGCCCGAAAGCGCCGCCGCGTCCGTCCAGGATTTTTCGATCGTATCCTTGTTCCCTTCCGGGGTGATGGCCGGTCCCGGAAGTTCTGGCCCGCCGAGATAAACGGAACAGGCCAGCGCCGGAAGGGCCATTCCGAATAAGACAAAAGCGAGCGGGAGGATTTGCCGCCGATGCGAGATCATAGCTCACCGAGGGAGCGCACGGGATCACGCGCGCATCCTGGAAAGATTATAGCATGACGAATCACGCCGCCGAACCGCTCCCCCTACCTGCGCTCGTGGAGAGTATTTTGTTCGTCGCCACCGACCCGGTTCCTGTTCCGGTTCTGGCGACGGTACTCGATGTGAAGGCCGGGGAGGTGGAGGACGCGCTGAAGATCCTGAGCGAGGAATATTGGAAGCGCGGCCTGCAGATCCTGCGCATGGGGGACCGGGTCCACATCACCACTTCACCGCGCGCCGCGCAGGCCGTGGAAAAATTTCTTGGGTTCGAACACACCATCGGGTTAAGCCGGGCCGCGCTCGAAACGCTCGCCATCCTCGCCTACAAACAGCCGCTCACCAGGCCGCAGATCGACGCCATCCGCGGCGTAAACTGCGACAGCGTGATCGAAAACCTGATCGCCAAGGACCTGGTGGAAGAAACCGGCCGGACGGAGGGCCCCGGCCGTCCGATTTTATATGGCACAACCGAAGCTTTCCTCCGGCATTTCGGACTTGGTTCGGTTGCCGAACTGCCGGCGCTCGAGTTGGAGGAGCCGCCGGGCGACGGCGCGGCCGCGCCCGAGCCTCCGGCGCCCCTTCTGAAAGAGTGATCCCATGACCCGTGAGCGGTTGCAGAAGATCCTGGCGGCGGCCGGATTGGGTTCGCGCCGCGGCTGCGAGCGGATGATCGAGGAAGGCCGCGTGGAGGTGAACGGCTCCCGCGCGACGCTCGGCAGTTCCGCCGATCCGGACGCCGATAAGATCCGCGTCGACGGCGCGCCGCTTCCCGTGCGCCCCAAACCCCGCACCTTCGCCATTCACAAACCCCGCGGCATCATTTCCTCGCTTGCCGCGCAGGGGGACCGCGCCACCGTCCGCGACCTGCTGCCTTTTCCGGGGAAGTTCTTTCCCGTCGGGCGGCTGGATATGGACAGCGAAGGGTTGATCCTGCTGACCAACGACGGAGACCTCGCGCAGCGGATCTCCCATCCCAGTTTCGAAGTCGAAAAGGAATACCTGGTTCTCCTCGCCCGGCACCCGACCGACGAGCAGCTCGCGATCTGGAGGAGGGGGGTTGTTCTGGAGGATGGATTCCGGACCGCGTCCATGGCGGTGAAATTTGAAAGCACGTTCGGGCGGGGCGCGTGGGTGCGGGTGATCATGCACGAGGGCCGCAAACACGAACTGCGTGATATCGGCCGGACGATCGGCCTGCCGGTCGTGCGCATCATCCGCCAGCGGATCGGCAGCTTCAAACTCGGCGATCTCAAACCCGGCGTGTACCGCGAACTCACCGAGAAAGAAACCGGTGAGCTCCAGACAATCCCCAACACACCGATCAAAAGCGGATCCGTGAACGCCGCGCCCCGCGGGAAGCCCGGATACCGGAAGAAAGGTGCCGAGTTATACCCGGCGCCTGCCGATAAACAAGAAAGGGGCGGGTACACGAAAGCCGCGCCCCGCGGCAAGCCCGGATTCCGCAAGAACAGTTTCCGATCGCCCCGAACGTTTCCCGATAAACAAACAATGTCCGGGCCTGTGAGAACCGCGCCCCGCGGGAAGCCCGGATACCGGAAGAAAGGTGCCGAGTCATACCCGGCGCCTGCCGATAAACAAGAAAGGGGCGGGTACACGAAAGCCGCACCCCGCGGCAAACCCGGATTCCGAAAGAAAGATACCGGGTCATACCCGGCCTCTGCCGGTAAACAAAAAAGGGACGGGTACAACAAGACCGCACCCGGCACGAAGCCCGGGTTCCGCTCCGTGAAACGAAAAATCCGCAAAGGATAAACCATGGAACAACCCCCTGCATCCTGGTTCGACAAACCGGTGATGGGCCGCAATTCCATCCATTGGGAACAACTGCTGTGGATCGTATTGATCGCCGCGGCATTCGTATCCCGGTTCGCGATGCTCGATCCGCGGGTGATCAGCCATGATGAAGGGCAGCATGTCCAGATGGCCCTGGCCCTTTACCGCGGAGAGGGATATACGCCCAATCCGATGACCCACGGCCCGTTCCAGATCATCACTTTGGCGTTCACCTACTTCCTTTTCGGCGCCAGCGATTTTTCCTCGCGTGTCCCCGCCGCGCTGTTCGGCGTGGCGGCGGTGGCGCTGCTCTATTATTTCCGGCGCTGGCTGGGGCGGGCCGGGGCGCTGGCCGCCGGGTTCCTGATGCTCATCTCGCCGTACATGCTGTATTACTCGCGCTACGTTCGCAACGAGGCGTTCGTCGTGGTGTGGGGTCTGCTCATGTTCCTCGCCGTCGGGCGCTACCTGGAAACCCGGGCGCCGCGCTGGCTTTGGCTGCTGGCGGCCGTCACCGCGCTCCATTATGCGACCAAGGAAACCGCCTACATTTACGTCGCGCTGGCGGTTTTATTCCTGTTTGGTTTGGTCCAAGTGCAGCTGTTTATTCACCATTGGGAAAACGCCGGCCGGCGGAGGCGCTACTACTTCCTCTCGACGGCGGCGGTCCTGCTCGCGGCGGTCGGGCTGGGCTTGATCGCGGCGGGCCGGGCGGATTTGGTCGAAGCCGCCCGCCAATCGGGTGTGGCTGTGAATCCGGAGGAGATGATCCATACCGACATCTGGATCAGCCAGCCGCTGGTCATCCTGGGAGTGGTCGCCCTGCTGATGGCGATCGCCGCGCTGATCGGAGGCATCTGGAACCTGATCAAGGAATTCGGTTTGGATCCGCTCCGGGCGAAATTCCCGGCGGTGGATTTGCTGGTTGTTTTGGCGACGACACTCCTTCCGCAGCTGGCCGCGCTTCCCATGGCGCTCTTTAACCTTAATCCATTCGACGGGGATCCATACGCGAAGATCCAGAGCATCAACTATCTCCTCGCCGCCGCCGCCTGCTTCCTGGGTGTGGTTGTCCCTGCCGTGATCGTGGGATTGCTGTGGAATAAAAAACTCTGGGCGATTTACGCCGGGATCTTCTTCGGCGTTTACCTTCTGTTGTTCTCGGTGTGCTTTACGAATTTCACCGGGGTGGTGATGGGATTGGTCGCGGCGGTGAATTACTGGATGGCTCAGCAGGAGGTCCAGCGCGGCGCGCAGCCCTGGTACTACTATCTGTTGATCCAGGTTCCCATCTACGAATACCTGCCGGCGCTGCTCGCGCTTTCCGCGCCGGGCGTCGCGCTCTGGCTGCGGCGCAAATCCGCTCCACCCGCGGACGCGCCGGCGGAAGGAGAACAGCCTGCGCCCGGTCCGGTGGTATCGTCTATCCTCAACTCGCCGATGATTTGGATGTTCGGATACTGGTGTGTGACGGCGTTTGCGGCGTTTACCGCCGCCGGCGAGAAGATGCCGTGGCTGACCGTCCACATTACCCTGCCCTTCATCCTGATCGGCGGCTGGGTTGTCGGCCGGGTGGCCGAACGCGTGGATTGGCCGTCGGTCCTGGCTTCTCCGCGCTGGGTCGGATTGCTGGTTGTCCCCGGAATACTGATCGCCGCGGTGATCGCGGCGGGAATGTGGATCGCCGGACCGCGCCCGTTTGCCGGCAATACCCTGGATGCGCTTTCGGTGACGGGCAATTTCGTTTTCTATGCGCTCCTTGCGGCGGCCGGAGTTGTCCTTCTCTGGCGGCTCTGGCAGGGGTTGCAGCCGGAAATCATCTCGCGGATTTACTTCCTGGGCGTCGTCCTGGTCCTGGCGGTTTGCACGGTCCGCACCGCCTGGGGGGCAAACTACATCCGCTACGACGAGGCGACCGAGTTCCTGGTGTACGCGCACGGCGCGGCCGGGGTGAAAACCGCGCTCGGGCAGATCGAGGAGATCTCCCGCAAGACCCACGACGATCTTGGGATCGTCGTTCCCTATGATCAGCGCTCCGGATGGCTGGTGCACTGGTACCTGCGGGATTATCCGAACGCCTACAACTACGTCGACCAATTGGACCGCAGCCTGGCCGAAGCGCCGGTAGTGATCGTCGCGGATTATTACTGGGAGCAGGCCGATCGGCTGCTTGCGGACACCCATTATTCCTTCACCTACATGCGGATGTGGTGGCCGATGATGGATTATTTCGACCTGACCTGGGACCGGGTGTGGAACGCCGCAAGCGATCCGGCCTACCGTTCCGCGCTTTGGCAGATCTGGTTCAACCGCGATTACACCGAATACGGAAAAGTGACCGGCAAGGACTTCTCGCTCTCGAACTGGCCGTCGGGGGAGCGGATGCGCCTGTATGTCCGCAAGGATCTGGCGGCATCCGTGTGGCAGTACGGTTCCGAAGCTTTTACGCCTCCGGTGGAGGTCGATCCGTACGCGGGTTCCGTGCGGACTCCGGAGGCCACCGTGATCTGGGGCCAGGCCGGAGCGGAACCGGGTTCGCTGCAGCGGCCGCGCGCGATTGCGGTCGCGCCGGACGGATCCGTCTACGTGGCGGATACCGGCAACCACCGCATTCAGCACTTCGATCCCGAAGGGAATCTGCTCAACTTCTGGGGTTCATTCAGCGGCCCGGATGCCTCGCAGGCGGCACCGGGAACCTTCAACGAGCCGTGGGGTGTGGCGGTCGATTCCAAGGGCTCGGTCTACGTCGCAGACACGTGGAACTTCCGGATCCAAAAATTCTCGGCCGGCGGAGATTTTCTAAAGGAGTGGGGCTCCAATACGAACGAGGGCTCGGGATACCAGTTCTACGGACCGCGGGCGATTGCCATCGACTCCCAGGACCGGGTATTCGTGGCCGATACCGGGAATAAGCGCATCACCGTCTATGATTCGGAAGGCAACTTCCTGATGGAGATCGGCCGGCCCGGGTTCGATTTCGGGCAGTTCGACGAGCCGGTCGGATTGGGGCTCGGCCCGGACGGCCGGTTGTACGTCGCCGATACCTGGAACCGGCGGATCCAGGTCTTCCAGGAGGTTCAGGGCGAGTTTGTCTACCTGACGGAGTGGGTGATCGACGGCTGGGAAGGCCAGTCCACGGATACCAAACCCTACCTGGCCGTATCCGCCGACGGCCGCGTCTGGGTGACCGATCCAGGCAACGCTCGGGTCCTGGTGTTTGATGCCGACGGAAATTTCCTGTTCACCTTCGGCCTGTTCGGCAACGACGCCGCTTCCTTCGCGCTGCCGTCCGGCATCGCCGCCGGCCCCGGCGGGCGGATCTACATCACCGACACCGACAACAACCGGATTATGCTGTTTTCGGGGTTGTAGGATTTGGTGGAGTATGGGAGCCGGGATGAGGAAGGATCGTCATCCCGGCGTCTTAGGCCAGGAATCAAAGCCATGGATACCGGCCAGGTACACGCCGGTATGACGTTTCAGTATGCTCGTCATCCCGGCGTGTTTTAGGCCGGGATCCACTTCAATAAAGAAATGGATACCAGCCAAGTACACACCGGTATGACGCGGACACACTCGTCATCCCGGCGTGCTTGTAGGCCGGGATCCACTTCGACAAAGAAATGGATACCG
This sequence comes from uncultured Chloroflexia bacterium, assembly GCA_963724345.1. Classification (GTDB taxonomy): domain Bacteria; phylum Chloroflexota; class Anaerolineae; order Anaerolineales; family RBG-16-64-43; genus JAFGKK01. The sequence goes on from CAVRUI010000003.1 coordinate 1,230,697, forward strand.
GCCAAGTACACACCGGTATGACGCAGACACACTCGTCATCCCGGCGTGTTTTAGGCCGGGATCCATGAGTAATGTAATGGATACCGGTATGAGGACACTGCCGGTATGACGGGCATTAGATCCGTCATCCCGGCGTGATCGTAGCCGGGATCCAGAATTGAAAATATTTATTTCCCAATGTCATCATACAAATCTTCCACTTACGATGCCATTCAATTAATTGTTTTTCGCGCCGGATGGCGTCGATTCATAGTCATTCGTGTATCTCAAAATATACAAGTAAATGGACTTTATATTTTTCAGTAAATCCGCCTAGTATGTCGTTTTTGTGCTGCCACACTCGTTTTGTGAGATCGCTTGTCACACCAATGTAGAGCGTACCGTATTTCCGACTGGCAAGAATGTAAACAACCGGCTGTTTACGAGTTTTCATAAATCCCCCTTCATTTATTCTTCAACCATTTTGATGGATGCCTGCTAAGTACACGCAGGCATGACGATCACTAACTCCTGCACGCTCGGTTTTTATTTGTCATCCCCGTGATGGATACCGGCCAAGTACACGCCGGTATGACGAGCACACCCCTGGAAGTCCGCCGGAATCTCGCGGGCATGACGATCCCTCGCTGTTATTCCTTCGTTTGTTCCGCCGCCCCCGCCAGCTGGCCGCAGCCCGCGGCGATGTCCACCCCGCGCGCAAGCCGGACCGTGCAGGCCAGTCCCCCTTCCGCCAGTATGGACCGGAATGATTCGATCCGAGCCTTCTGGGACGGCGCGCCTTTATAAATGCGGGTCGGGTTCAAGGGGATCAAATTGATATGCACCAGCGGTTTGTGAAGCGATTTGCGGATCCGGTCCGCCAAATGATGGGCCTGGGCGGCCGAGTCGTTGACGCCGTCGATCATCGCCCATTCCAATGAAACCCGGCGGTTCGTCTCGCGGATGTATTCGTCGCAGGCGTCGAAGAGATCCGCCAGCGGATAGGTGCGGTTGATGGGGATCAGCCGGCCGCGCAATTCGTCGTCGGCCGCATGCAGGGAGATCGCCAGGTTGACTTGGCTGTGTTCCTGGGTGAAACGCCGGATTCCGGGAATGATGCCCACCGTCGAAATCGTCATGCGCCGCGCGCCGAATCCGAAGCCGTCCTCCGCGGATAAAACCTGGATCGCCGACTGGACTGCGTCGTAGTTGAGGAACGGTTCGCCCATACCCATCAGGACGACGTTCGAAAGGTCGCCGCCTTTTCCCTTCAGCATTCTTGCCATGCTGAGGACCTGGGCGGCGATCTCACCCCCGGTCAACGAACGGCGGAAGCCCATCTGGCCGGTTGCGCAAAACGAACAGCCGACGGCGCATCCGGATTGGGTGGAGATGCAGGCGGTCCGGCGCCGTTCGTAAAGCATCAGGACCGTCTCCACCGGAGCGCCGTCGGGAAGCCGGAACAGGAATTTGCGGGTTTGCTTGTCGGTCGAGACGGCTTGCCGTTCCAATTGCAGGGGCTGGAATGTGAAGGCGCGGCCGAGTTCGGCGCGCAATCCGGCCGGCAGGTCGGTCATGCGTTCCGGATCGTCGATCAATCCGCGGAAGAGATTCTGGCGGATCTGCTTGGCGCGAAAGGGCGGTTCTCCGATTTCCTGGAGCGCCGATTGCAGATTCGCAAGCGAGAGGTCGTAAATGCAGGGCAGGGGCATGGTTTGTGGTTTCCGGCGGGATAGTACCATATCTCCAGCTATTACGAATCGAAAAAGCCTTTCGAAGAACAACTCCATGAAGTCCGCGTGTCCTTGCCGAGGGTTTCGATTCGGACTTCTTGGTGAAAATCAAATCGAATTTAATAAAAATTCGGGGTTCGTATGCGGATTCCTATGCTCCTGCCGTGCGAATTTCCCCACGATCCCGGTTGCCGGCGGAGATCCACGCCAGGAAAAGAAATCCGAACATGCACGCCAGCAGGATGAGAATCAGGGTCGGATTCTGCACACCGAAGAAATAGGCGAGGGCCGGGACTCCGGGAATCATGGCAAGCCACGAGAGTAAACTAGCGCCGAAGAGCCACGGCCAAAGACTTCCAATTATTTGGGATGCCCTTTCCATAGCCTGCGAGCGCCGCGCTTGCGGAATAGAATGAAGCGTAGACGCTCCCGCGCCGATGAGTATCCCGAAAATGGGAGGAAAGACGCCGGCTCCCGTCAGCAACATGGCGATGGAAAGCCCGATCAGGATCCGGCCGCTTCTTCTGGTTTGGATGAAACCGACGGACCATACAGCGAATATCAAAGAAAAGAAGATCGCCAGGATGCCGGTTGCGAGCAGGTTGGGAACAAGGCTGATCGCCGGTTCGCCGTTCAAACTTCGAAAGAAAGCCGCATCGGGCCACGAAGGAAACATCACCCCGCCGGGGGCGATGTTGCCCTGAAGCACTTCGCCGGTGCCATGTTCGATCCCGGCCAATCCCATTACGGCCCCGAAAGTGGAAAGCATTATTCTTCTGGCGTTTTTCATTTTGTCTCCTGTTTACGATTTTACAGACATCTGCTGCTTGGCTATTTTTTGTGCCCAGGCGCGGATCGCCTCCCAATCCCGCGCATCGCTGACCGGCATGCCGTGCAGCGGGCTGGCCGGCAGCGCCGCAAGCAGGCTGTCGGGGACGCGGAGTTTGGCCGGGTCGTATTTCCCGCCGAACAGTTCTGACGCCAGTGGTTTCAGCCAGGGATACTTGGCCAATTCCTTCTCAATCTGGATTTGGACAGCCTGCCACTCCGCCGGGTCGGAATGCGTCGGGCCAAGCGTGAAAATCACGGGGCGCCGCCGGCTGAGATCCTCCTGATGCCTGGCCAGAAACTTCCGGAAATCCGCATGCCAACTGCCGAGGTAGATCGGCGCTCCCAATACCACCGCGCCATACGGCTCAAGATCCCGGACTTTGGACATGGGCTGGAGATCGGTCGCGAACCCGCTTTCGCGGAGCACGCCCGCAACCGCCTCAGCCACCTCCTTTGTCGACCCATACTTCGTGGCGAACGCCACCAGAACCATTTCTTCCATCGCAATACTCCTTTCCTTTCCACAAGCCGGTTGTTTAATTGGATTCATCTTAGCGTTCACCCGCCAATCCCGTCATCTATCCAAGGATAGATTGCCGGTTGGATTATTCCAACATCGGCCGAATGGCATCCAAATAACCGTCCTTTAAGCGCGCAGGTGTAAAATCGAATGCGAATATGAATGCGCCGGCCTCACCCCTGATCCTCACCAAAATCTCCATGCCCGCCGCGCGGACCCGGATTCTCCAGCGCACGCGGCTTGTGGATTCTCTCGCGGAGAACTCCGGCGCCGGTTTGACCCTCGTTTGCGCTCCCGCGGGATACGGAAAATCCACCCTCCTTGCGGAGTGGGCTCGATCCGAAGGGCAAAAGGGAATCGCCGTCGCCTGGTACGCGCTCGACCCAAGCGACGATTCGCCGCTTTCCTTCGGCACCTATCTGGTCGCCGGCCTGACCCGGGCTCTTGGGTCGAACCCCGAATTGGAGCAAATCGCCCAACTCCTGCGTTCATCACCCGAGTTGGATCTGCAGAGAATCCTGCGCCATCTCATCAACGCCATCGCGGCGAGCGGCCGGGAATGCCTGCTCGTCCTCGACGACTATCAAATGATCGGTTCCCCGGCCATCCACAGCGCGCTGGCCCTCCTCCTGGAACACTTGCCGGAAAAAATGCGCCTGGCCATCGGCAGCCGCTCGGACCCGCCGCTGCCGCTCGCCCGCCTGCGCGCGCGGGGGGAATTGCTCGAAATCCGCGCCGACCGGCTCAACTTCACGCTCGAAGAAACGGCCCGGTTTTTAAAAGAAGTCATGCGGCTCGATCTTCCGGCGGAGTGGATCGCCGTCCTTGAGGATCGGACCGAAGGCTGGATTGCGGGCTTGCAACTGGCCGCGCTTTCTTTGTCGGGCCGGACCGACAAGGAAAGCCTGATCTCCTCCTTCAGAGGAAGCCATCGATACCTTGTGGACTACCTGCTGGAGGAAGTCTTCACGCACCAGCCGGAGCCGGTGCAAAGGTTTTTGCTTTCCACCTCCATCCTGGACAGGATGTGCGCCCCGTTGTGCGACGCCCTCATGGAACATGAATCATCCAGCGCGGCGGTTTTGGAGCATCTGGATCAGGAGAATTTGTTCGTCGTCGCCCTCGACGAGGAAGCCTATTGGTTCCGCTACCATCACCTCTTTCGGGATTTCCTGCAGGCCCGGCTGGAAAAGACCCGGCCGGAACGCGTTCCTTTGCTGCACCGCGCCGCCTGCGAGTGGCATTCCCGCGAAGGGTACCGGCGCGAAGCGGTCCGGCATGCCCTGCTGACCCGGGATTGGGAATATTCGGCGGCGCTGGTCGAGCAGTACGGCATATCCATGATGATGCACGGCGAAGTATCGACCGTCTTCGAGTGGTGCGCGGCGTTCCCGGAAGCCGTGATGGGCGCCCATCCCACGTTGTGCATTTTCCAATGCAACGCGTTATTGATCGGGTACCGGCAAAAGAACCGTCTGACGATTGAGAAACGGCTGCGGCAAATCGGGCAGGCAGTGAGTGCCATGGGGGATGGACCGATCCCGCGGATCCTCTTGGGCCAGGCTGCCACCATCCGCACCTTCCTGGAAGCGATGGATCAGGATCCGGCGGCCGACCCTCGAAAACAATTTTCCATCGCACGGAAAGCGCTGGATTTGCTTTCTGAAGACGACCCGGCCCGGTCCATAGTTGTGCTGACAACCGGTTACGCGCACATGGCGCTTCACGACGCGCAAGCGGGATTCCAGGCCATGGAACAAGCCAGGGAATTATCGATCCCATGCAGAAACTATCTCGGGATTGTGGAAGCCGTCTTTCATCAAACCCGATTGGCGTATGTCCAAGGTCAGCTGCGGCGCGCAGAATCGATTTGCCGGGAAGGCCGGATCGATCTCGCCGCCCTGCTGGCCCATCCGGATCAGGAACTGCCCGCGGTGGGGTGCCTGGACGTGGCGCTGGGCTGCCTATTATTGGAACGCAATGAGTTGGACGAGGCGGAGAAGCATTTGCTTCACGGCCTGGAGCTGATCGGATGGGAGTTGAATCCCCACTTCCTGATGACAGCCCACGTGGGATTGTTCCGGCTGCGTGAGATCCAGGGCCGGTCCGCCGAAGCGGTCGAATATCTTTCCCGCCTGGAGGAAGCGTGCCCGGACATGGTTTTCTATGCGCGGGGTTTGAGGATCATGCATGCCCTGCGGGAAGGAGCCGCCACCCCGGAGATCCTTGCGGATGCGAATCGTTGGAATGAGTCTTTTGCTTCTCCGCTTGACGGGGATGGCCTCCTCCCGGGAATGGGCCCGTTGGGGGCCGCGGAGGCGTATTACCTGGCGTATCTGGCGCGGGTTCGTGTGGCGATCGCGGCGGGACAAACCAAGGGGGCGCTTTCATACCTCGAACGCCAGCTTGACCTGGCATCGTCTCATGGACTGGCGCAGCGGGTGATCGAACTCTCCGTTCTCGAAGCGCTGGCCGTGCAGGCCGGGGGCGGAGGTCAGCGGGTCTGGGATGCGCTGGAACGCGCGCTTGAATCTGCTCCCGCCGAAGCATACATGCATTCCTTCGATCAGGGGCCGGATTCAATCCAGCTGCTGGGTAAAGCCCTGGAACGTGGAATTTGCCGCGAGAAGACCGGATGGATCCTGGCCGGGGTAAAGGCGGAAAAATTTGTCCGCAAGGAATCAGGCGGACTGTCCGGCGCGCAACTCCCCAGCCCTCTCAGCGGGCGTGAATTGGAAGTCCTGCATCTCATGGCGGAGGGCGTATCCAATCAGGAGATCGCGCAGAAGCTTTTCATCACCGTGGGAACCGTAAAGAGCCATGTCAACCACATCCTCGAAAAGTTGAATGCCCGCAACCGGACGGAAGCTGTGGCGCGGGCGCGGAACCTCCGCCTGCTGGATCTATAACCTCAAATCCATCTTTCGGCAGATGACAATCCGGCGGGGCCGGATTATCGTCGTATCATGCTGGATTATGCCCGCCAACGCGCAATCGATCTGCTGAAGATTCCCCGGACGGCGATTCTCGCAACCAACGGGCCGGCCGGCATGCAGGTCGGCGAATTTGCCTGCCAAGCAGCCGGCTTGGGTCTTTTTCTCTCGGTGCCCTGGATTTCCGATCACCTGTTCAATCTGGAACACGTTGTGTCGGTCACATTGTTAACCGACAGATGGGAATTAAAAGGGACGGCGCGGATCGTTTACGACCGCGAATCGATTGCGGGCATGGACTTGCTGTCGAAACCGGGCGCGGAACTTTACGCGCTCGTGCGGGTTCATCCATCCAGGATCCAGATCCGCAGGGCGGGGGGCTGGGGAAATTTGGAAACCATCGACCTGGAATTGGATTGAGCGTTCATACCGAGGGCTCTTCGCAGTCAGTCATCCCGAGCGGTCTTGTCGAATGATACAATTTCCACATAGCTCCCATCCGCCGAGGAGAGAATATGGAAACACTCTGGGACCACCGATTTGCGCAGCGCACGCAGGCGATGACCAGTTCGGTCATCCGCGAGATTCTGAAGATCGCCGCCCGGCCGGACGTGATTTCCTTCGCCGGCGGATTGCCGGCGCCCGAGATTTTCCCGGTCAAGGAATTCGCCGCAGCCTGCGACATCGTACTCAGCGAAAAACCGGCCGAAGCCCTCCAATACGGGATCACCGAGGGTTACCTGCCGCTGCGCGAATTCCTCGCCCGCAAGACATCCCGCGACGGGGTGGCGGCCGATATCGATAACGTGATGATCACCACCGGCTCGCAGCAGGCCTTGGACCTGATCGGGAAAATATTCATCAATCCGGGGGATAAAATCCTCGTCGAATTGCCGACCTACCTCGGCGCGCTGCAGGCCTGGAGCGCGTACGGCGCGGAATACATCGCGGTCCCGGCCGATCAAGACGGTATGCAGACCGGCGAGCTGGAAGCGGCCTTGCGCGCCGGGCCTAAGTTGATATACGTGCTTCCCAACTTCCAAAATCCAACCGGCGTCACCCTCTCCCTCGAACGGCGAAAATGTCTTATCGAACTGGCGGACAAATACGGCGTCCCGATCGTCGAGGATGATCCGTACGGACGGCTCCGGTTCGAAGGAGAGGATATTCCCTCGGTCATGGCGCTGGACGCAAAAATGCGCGGACAATGCGAAGGTTGTTATACCGGGAATGTCATCTACCTGAGCACCTTCTCGAAGATCCTGGCTCCCGGTCTGCGCCTGGCGTGGGTGGTCGCGCCGCCGCAGGTCATCTTCCGCATGGCCCAGGCCAAGCAAGGCTCGGATTTGCATACGCCGACTTTCACCCAGATGGTCGCCTATCAGGTCGCGTATGATGGTTTCCTCGACCGCCACCTGGATGTCATCCGCAGCGTGTACCACCGGCGGCGCGACATCATGCTCGATTCCATGAAGCATACCTTTCCCGACGGCGTGCGCTGGACCCGGCCCCAGGGCGGGCTTTTCCTGTGGGTGACGATGCCGGAATATATGAACGCCACGAAAATGCTCCCGGCCGCGGTCGAGAACAAGGTCGCGTTCGTGCCCGGAAGTCCCTTCTTCCCGGCCGGCGGCGGCGAGAATACCCTGCGCATGAATTACTCCAACGCCACCGACGACGGCATCCGTGAAGGCATGGCGCGGCTCGGGAAGACACTGAAGCAGTTCATAAAATAATTGAAATAGACGGAGGGGAATGGATCCCGGCTAAGATCACCCTCGCTTCGCATTCATCCCGGCTCATGAACCAAATGCGAGCCGGAATGCTCCGCGAGGGCAGGCGCCGGGATGACTGGGATCGTCATGCCGGCGTGTTTTTAGCCGGCATCCAGGATTGAGAAGAAATAAATCGAAATGCGTAATGGTTCCCGGCTGAGATCACGTCGGAATGATTGTAATCGTCATGCCGGCGTGTATTTAGCCGGCATCCAGGATTGAGAAGTAATAGATCGAAATGCGTAATGGATCCCGGCTGAGATCACGCCGGGATGACAGGATTTGTGATCCCTTCTGATACGACCGTCATCCCTGCTAAGAACACGCAGGGATGACGATTGCCTTTGCATCTGGAGTAAAACCATGTCCTCCTGGAACCCCGACCTCTATCTGCAATTCAAAGAAGAACGCACCCAGCCGGCGCGCGACCTGACCGCGCGCACCTTCCACCCCGGCCCCAAACGGATTGTCGACCTGGGTTGCGGACCGGGAAACAGCACCCAGGTCCTGCAGGAGCGCTGGCCGGAGGCGGATATCCTGGGATTGGATAGCTCGGCCGAGATGATCGAAAAAGCCCGTGCGACGTATCCGGATTGGAGTTGGTTGCAGGCCGATATTCGAACTTGGAGCCCGAAGGAGTCGTTGGATATCGTTTCATCGAATGCCACATTGCAGTGGGTCACCGACCATCAGACGCTTATTCCGAAGTTATTCTCATACCTCCGGCCGGGAGGCGTGCTCGCGGTCCAGCTTCCGGCCAACCAGGATGCTCCGTTGCACCGGGCGCTCATAAGCGTTTCCAGGCGCGCGGAATGGAAGGACCTGACGGACGGCTGCGCAGAATTAATTGTGTATCGCACGCCGGAGTTTTATTATGGCATCCTGTCGCCGCTTGCAGCGCGGCTCCAATTATGGAAAACCAACTATTATCATGTGCTGCAAAACCATCAATCGCTGATCGACTGGTATTCCAGCACCGGCATGAAGACGTATTTGGGGAAGTTGCCGGATGATGCGGCTCGAAAAATATTCCGCGCGCAGGTTCTGGAAGCCTGTCGCGAATCATACCCGTTGCAGAAGGATGGGCGGATCATCTATCCGTTTGACAGGCTGTTTTTTACGGCTAATAAGCAGGAATAACCGGTTTCCGATAATAATTATTCCCGCGCTTGCCGTTTCACAACCACCGGAACGAGCAGGGCGGGAATTTTTATTTTCCCAAGCACCCTCGCCGCCACGCTTCGATTCCAAAAAGCAGCCGATCCCGCATTCCCGTGGGTTCCCAGGACGATCAGGTCATCCTTCCGGAGGTTAGCCAACCCTGCCAGTTCATCCGCCGGATCCCCGCGCAAGACTTGGGTGGTAACGGTTATTCCGTTTTTGCCGATCCGATCCCGTTGCTTTTCGAGGTAAGCACGGGCTTCCTCCTCCGTCAGGTCGAGCAAAGCCGCCGTGGAACCCGGCATGAGCCGGCCGGCGGCGGCGAGTTCTCCGGCCAGTGTGGACGGCGTGGGAACGACCATCGCCAGATGAATCGCCGCGCCGCTCTTCGCCGCGATCTCCTCGGCCATCGATATCCCCTGTTCGTGCTCCGGTACGCCGTCCATGGGAAGCAGAATCGAGCGTATGGAGTAGAGGGCGCCCGGAACCGGGGGGTTATCCGGCCGCAACAGCATCACCGGAGTGGGCCCCCGCGCAATGACCTGTTGGGCGATATTGCCGATCAACCAGTCCCGTGCTCCGCCGGATCCATGCGCGCATAAAATGATCAGATCGGCACAGATTTCCCGGGCGTGATCTACGATGCTCCGCGCGACGTTGCGCACCGCCGCCTCGTGCACATGCCGTTTGACGGTCATTTCCTCGGGGACATAACGGGCTGCGGCTTCTTTCAGATAACGGTTGGCTTCCAGGGATTGGGTGAGATGACGGGAGTTATGAACCCGATTCCGCGCTCCCTTTTCGATTACATGAATAAGCGTCACCGATGCGCCCTCGAGACGGGCAAAGTACACCGCCGCGGGCAGCGAGTTCTCCGCCAGGTCCGAGCCGTCCAGGGGCAGAAGCAACGATCGGATGGTCATGGTTTCCCTCCGGCGATCGTGGCATACACCAGATAGGCATTCAATGCGATGATCAGCCCCGAGATTGCCCACGCGGCAACGGTGGTGAACCGGCGGTTGACCAGCACGCCCATGTAGGATTTTTTCGAGCTGAAGTAGGCCAGGGGCAGGACCGCAAAAGGCAACCCGAAACTCAGCATCACCTGGCTGATCACCAGCACCCGGGTCGGTTCCCATCCGATGAGGATCACGATCAGCGAGGGTCCCATCGTCGCCAGCCGGCGGATCCAGGGCGCGATCCGGCGGTGGATGAATCCCTGCATGATGACCTGCCCGGCCATTGTGCCCACCGACGAGGAAGAGAGTCCTGCGGCAAGAAGGGAAAGCGCGAAAATCACGCTGGCCGCGGGCCCCAGCAGCGGCTCCAGAGTCCGGTGCGCTTCTTCCAGCGTTCCCACGCTGGTCATCCCGCTCTGATGGAAGGTGGAGGCGGCCATGATCAGCATGGCGGCGTTAATCAGGCCGGCCATGCCCATCGCGATCAGCACATCGATCCGTTCGAAGAGGTAGAGACGGCGCAGTTGGGCCGGATCCTTGACCGTGATTCGCCCCTGGGTGAGCGCCGAATGCAGGAAGATCGCGTGCGGCATCACCGTCGCACCGAGAATTCCCGCCGCCAGGAGGATGCTTTCCGGTCCCGTGAACTGCGGGGTAACCGCGTGATACAGCACATTACCCCAATCGGGGCGGTCCAGAACGGTTTCTATCAGATAGCAAACGGCGATCACACCCACCAGCGCGGTGATCACTGCTTCCAAGGGCCGGAACCCGTAGCGTTCCAGGCCGAGGATGATGACCGTCACAACGGCCGTAAGCAGGGCGGCCAGCCAGAGGGGAATTCCCAGCAGCAGGTTGAACCCGACCGCCGCGCCGACAAACTCCGCCAGATCGGTTGCCATGGCGACGATTTCCATCAGCACCCACAGCCCGATCACCACCGGCCGGGGAAACGCCTCGCGGCACAGTTCGGCCAGGTTCTTCCCGGTCGCGATCCCGAGTTTGGCGGACAGGGTCTGGACGACCATCGCCATCAGGTTGCTGGCCACCACGACCCACAAAAGCGTGTATCCGAATTGCGCGCCTCCCTGCAGGTTCGCGGCGAAGTTGCCCGGGTCCATGTAGGCCACGCTGGCGATGAAAGCGGGACCGAGAAACGGCAGCAACCGGCCCAGGATGTTCTTCCGGCTGCTTCCCGAAAGGACATCCGCCGCGCTTTGCCGCGTGCCTTTGTCTGAGGATTGGTTATCGGCCATGATACGAATTATATTTCCGAATAGGTCTGGAGGAAATGCGGCTATCCGGGGATAAAGTGATTACAGGATAATCCCCCGTCTTTTCCCGCCGGGGAGGATAAAAATGCCCGGCTATACCGGGCATTTTTCATCGGGAAACAATGTTCCTCACCTTTTAAAACCGGGTGGCGATAAATCCAATCACAAATCCGCCAAGCAGACTGAGGGCCGCGAAGGGCAATAAGGTCCGCGTCCTCAGCAATCCCTCGAGCATGAATTCCGTCGTCTGCAGCGAGCGGAGCGCGGTCAGCAGGCAGAGTTTCTGAAATATGTACATGGCTGATCCCTCCTATTTGGATGTGCTGATGCGCGCAATCCGGCCGTTTTCATCCGCCACGACGCGCACCACGCGCGACATCGTTCCGGCCGGCGTTTGGACCTTGGTTTTGTAGATCAACGTGACGCGCTTGCCTTCGGACGAGACCGACGGGCGCACGCCCCGCATCTCCGGATATTCGCGGATCACGCGCTGATTGATTTTCTCGACGGCGGAACTTTCGATCGACATGCTGGCCTCCGGACGGACCGCGATTAAGCGGCCGTGTGAATGGTGCGGGCGGACGGCTGCGGTTCGGCCGGGTGGATCCGGCGGCGCAGGAAGGCCGGGATTTCCAGATCCTCGCCGGAACAAACGGCTTCCGGGTTTTCCTCCTCGATGATGGTGTTGGCGGATGAATATGTTGCGGCGGGACGGCCGGAAGAATCCTCGGGATCCGGCTTGGCTCCGGAAATGCCGGACGCAACAATCGGCCGCGAGAAGTTCGGCGTGCGCGCGGGAACCTGCTGCAGGAGTTGCGCGATCGGCCTGCGGGCGGCGGCCGCAAATTGTTCCGCCGGCAGGCGGGACGCCGGAACCGACACCGACGCAGGCTGGCCTTCCGGGTTGGCGCGCTTGAGCACGATGTGCGACGCGCCGGAAATCACGCTGCTGAGCGGCTGCCCGCCGACGCCGGTCGCGACGATGATCGCCTGGACCCGGCCCTTCATCGCCGGGTCGATCGCCGCGCCGAAGAACACTTCCGCGTTCGCGGCATCGGCCGCCGCCTCTTCCATCGCGCGGCTCAGCTCAGCCAGTTCCATATCCTCTCCGCCGGTAAAGTGAACCAGCAACCCGGCGGCCGTCTCGAGCGAGCCGATCTCCAGCATCGGATTGTGCAGCGCGGAGCGCACCGCCAGGATCGCCTTGTCGGGTCCGGTTCCGTGGCCCACGGCCAGGCAGGCGCCGCCGGCCAGTTGCATCAGCGACCGGACGTGCGAGAAATCGACGTTGACCAGGCCCGGCCGGGTGATGAGCTCGGCGATGGCCTGCACGCCCTGGCGCAGGACGTCGTCGGCCAGGCGCAGCGCCACGTCGAAGGTGGTTTGTTTGGGCGCGACTTCCAGCAGCCGGTCGTTGGGGATGGTGATCAGTGTGTTGCAGAACGGGCGCATGGCCTCGATCCCGTCCTGCGCGGATTGCATCCGGCGCTTGCCTTCGAACGAGAAGGGAAGAGTCACGATCGCGACAACGATCGCGCCCTGCGAACGGGCGATTTCCGCCGCAATGGGGATGGCACCGGTGCCGGTGCCGCCGCCCATGCCCGCAGTAAGGAAGACCATATCCGCGTGCTGCATCGCTTCCGCCAGTTCGCGCGAGCTTTCCTCGGCGGCCGCGCGGCCGATGGCCGGGTCCCCGCCGGCTCCCAGGCCGCGCGTGGTGCGCGGGCCGAGCGCCACCTGCTTTTCGGACTGCGAACTGCGCAGCGCCTGATGATCGGTGTTGCAGGCGATGAATTCCACGCCGCCCACGCCGAGTTCGATCATCCGGTTGACGGCGTTGGATCCGCCGCCGCCCAATCCGACGACTTTGATGACGGTCCGCGGCTGGGGAGAGATCGGCGTCTCGGGAACCTCAGGTTCGTTGGGAAATAACATGGCGTTCTCCTCTCACATGCGTTCGGCGGCAAGATAATCCACGTGACAGCCGCTGTCGCGCAGGCGGAGGGCTGTCACCGTGGAGGGGGTGCTGCCGAGAATGGTTACTTTTTCCGCCTGACAGGCTTCCTCGATGGAAAATCCGCAGACGGGTTGAAATGCCATCAGATAGTTGCGAAGCGATTCCCATGCTTGGACGGATAACGATCCCGGATCCTGCGGCAGAAGCAGGTAATGGCGCAGGGATTTCCGCACTGACGGGGAAGGGTGCAGGTTCTTTGCCAGCGCGCGGCGCTTGAGGGAATCCACGATCGGGAGGGTGGTTCCGTCGTTGCGGAACCAGGCTTCTCCGGATTCCGGTGTGCCGTCTTCCGCCGCCAGCAGCCGGAAGCACAGGCAGAGCACCGGCGCGGTGAACCGGGCGGCGGCGGCGATCTGAACGACCTGCAGGTTGACCTCGGTATGGAGTATGGGATCCACGGGCGGGATATTCCACATCGCTCAAATCCCCGACCGTCGCTCCGGCCCGCAAACCGATCATCGGCAGGCTCGTCCCGAGGCTGCGGCGGACGACTTCATCCACCCAGGTGTACCCCTGAAAACCGAGATGATCCTGTGATCCGGGCGGGGTTAGATACGGCCGGGCATCCGGCCAGCGGGAGGAACCGCCGGCGCCCCAATCCAGCGGACGGTTGCGGGCGGAAAAATCCACGGCCAGAACCAGCTGGCGGGCCAATTCGCTTCTCCCGCACCGGTCCAATCCCGTCAAGAATGCTTCCAGGAATGCCAGGCTCCAATAATTGCCGTCCGGATCGAGCATCGGAAAAACGGGGAGCATTCCTTCGGCGAGAATGCTCTCCGCAACCGGCGGGAAGACGGTCAGAAACCGATCCACCGGCGAAGAGCTCGATGCATCACCGTCCGCCCAGGAGCTATCCTGGTTCGGAGCCGGGAAGGGGGAGATGAACCGGACGCCGGCCCGGCGGTAGGATCGGAAGATGGAGGCAGCCACCCCGGACGCCTGCTGAATGGGCTCGCGATCCAGAAGCAGAACGGGTTCGATGCCTGCTTCCGTCAGCTGATGGAGAAAATCCTCCGGAATGGCGTGCGAGAGTGCTCCGGAGAGGACGATCCAGCGGAGGTCCATCGATTGAAGTTCGGGAATCCATAACTCCAGATCCTTGGACCGGTAGTGGCGGTCGTCGGGAAAATAATGGATCCCCAATCCGGAGGGCGTTTTGCTGGCTGTCATGGCGTTTATCCTGCCCATTCTGGTGCAACAAATATGCCAATATAAGTTTTTCCCCTTCTTTTTGGCCGAATCCGTTCACATCGATTTATCCAAGGACATGGTTTTCCGGATTGATTTATTTTCAAAAAAGAAAATTATCACAATGTTGGGGATAAGAATCGAAGACGATGAGCATGTGAAAATTAAGCCGGATTTCCTTTGACAAGCCGGAAAAACGCGGGTATTATTTATAAATCTATGGGGGATTTTGTTTTTTACGCTCATAGAAATCCTGATTAATAATCCAAAGGAGGGTTAAAATGAGTTCGAAGAAAGCCGTGTTTGCCGCGGGCTTGGTTCTTTTTGCTGCTTCCCTGGCCTGCACAAATCCCATTACCAGTTACTTTTCCACCCAAACGGCTGTGATGCAGACTGCCACCGCGACGATGTGGACACCTACCCCGACCAATACGCCGACCATTACGCCGACGCCGACCTCCACCTTTACTCCGACCGCGACCCTTACGCCGACACTCGATCCCCGGTATTACTATGAAACCGCGGGCCGGGTTAATTTCTCCTATATCCCGCCCAAGGGATGGAGAAAGTTATCCATTTCCGGATCCGATCTGCGCGGCTGGAGCGGACCGGGGAACACCCAACTCGGTTTCTATGACGAGCGCAACACCGGATCGGCCGCCGAAGCAGCCGGCGATACAGAAGCGCAATTAAAAGCCGTTGTTTCCGGCTTAAAGATACAGGACAGTGGCGAGTTGAATTTAGCCTCCGGCTTGGATAATGCCTGGTTTTCCTTTACCGGATCCATTCAGGGATTGAGCGTTTACGCCACCATATACTTATTTTCCGATGGAGACAACACGGTCGTGTATGGGATGTACCTTCGGACGCCCGGAGCGAATGAGGATCAGGATTCCATCATCGTCGACAGCTTGAGCACCTTCCGGTTCGACCAGTAAGCCGATTTCCGCAGTCATTCCAGTGGATGAATACCCCGCGGGCGTCCGGTTCTCCGGGCGCCCGCGGGTACAAGCGCTAACCTCAATACGCCGAACGCCCGGCGGAGGAACATTTTGATACGGGATGAGTAACCCGAAAAAAGGAGATGAGATGGCAAGAAAAGGACCGGTGGTTTTCGTCATTGCTTTGTTTGTGGTGATTTCGCTTTCCTGCACCAATCCCATTACCAGCTACTTTTCCACCCAGACCGCGGTGATGGAAACGGCGACCGCGACCATGTGGACGCCGACGCCGACTTTCACACCAACCAACACGCCCACCAACACGCCGACCAACACGCCCACCTTCACCCCCACGCCGGAATGGCTGTTCATGGATGATTTCGAAAATACAAACAGCGGCTGGGATGAGGGTGAGGATGCATACGCGATAAGGGAATATTCCGACGGCGGATACCGGTTCAAGAGCAAACAGCCGAACATGATCGTCTGGGCGTTCGAGCCGACGGGTGACAGTTACGGCAATGTCAGGATCGAAGTCGAGGGCACGAAGATCGGCGGCCCGGCCGACGGCGAGCTGGGCATCCTCGCCCGGTTTGTGGATCGTGATAACTTCACCGTTTTCATTATCTCCGACGACGGATATGGGATCATCTTCAAATACGAAAACGGCAATTTCGTTGGGCTTTCCGGTAAAAATATGGAACGCGTGAGAGCGATCAACTCGGGAGATCTCAACAAGATTGCCGCCGTACTCGACGGGGAGAATCTCGAACTCTACGTGAATGGCGAACTGGCCATTAGCGCGACCGACTCTTCGTACGAGGACGGCGAGGCCGGCTTGGTCGTCGGGACCTTCAACGTCGGCGGCACGGATATCCTGTTTGATAACTTCGTAATCCTACCGCTTTAAATCCAATTACCTTACAAAGGAAAAGGGCGCCCGGCAGGGCGCTCTTTTCGTTAACTGATAAATGGAACGTCCTCAATAGAGGGTTGCGTTTTATCGAGATACTGTGATTTTCATGATCTGGCCGGAAGCATCCAGGCTGATCTTGGCGTACTGAGTGATCGATTGCCCGTGCGCTTCACATTTCCTGTCGAGCGCCACAACCCAGGCCGGGGAACGAGGTGTGGCCTGCGTTTTGCGGCCGGATTTATCTTCGGACGCGCCGACGGTCCTCGGATGCAAGTAGCGCATATGGCTTTCGCTCATTCCGGGTAAATACCGTTCCATCGCCTGTTTCAACGAGCTTTGTACTTTGGCCGACGGCGCCGATCCGTTCTCCATCATGTCGTCTTTGGCAAATAGTGTTCGGATTTGTTCCGGCGGTTTCCGCCAGCGCAGGATTCCCTGTTTCGAGAATTTAGCGGACCCGGGCTCCGAAACATAAAGCGGATCACCCAGGAGAATGAAGGACGCCAGCGTTTTTTGATCTTCCGGATCGAGGAACCCCTGGCGCCGGTTCATTTCCTCGGCGAAGGCAAGTTTCGCCAGCCGAAGGGATTCTCCGGCCGGGATGCCCGACTGGCAATTTTGCAGAAACAGACGGCCCAGCAGGTCGGCGGCGATCAGCGGGGCGGCGGCGGCTCCGTAACTGATCTTGGTCGACCCGGCCAGCGCGCGCGTCCCGGCCGCCAGGAAAGCAAGCGAAACCGCGTCCCCCACGCCTTTTTGAAGGATGTTCGCCCCGTAACAGGCCTCGGAGAACACCACGACCGGAGTCTTCCCGGCGCTGGCAACCTTCCCCGGATTGAGAACAATCGGGAATTCCACGTCCGCGGGACCCTTGGTCTTGGCATCCCGCTGCCCGAGCCATTGCGGTCCGTTTTCCATTCCATGCAGGTTGAAGTAGGAATATTTTGGGAGCGTCAGAAATTCCGCGGGCAGCGTGCCGCTGTATTCCGGCGGAGCCACCAGCATCGATGGACTGGATCCGATCGGCCGGAACACCTCCAGCGAGGCTTTCTTCCATACGGCGGCGGTGCAGGCGGATCCGGTCTGGAACCGCGCGGCGGCCGGGCGCAGCAGCCTGCGGATAACCGCATACAGCGTCTGCGCAAAGGTGACTCTCGTTTGCGCGGAAGCCTCCGCCGCTTTTCGCAGCAGCCCGAGTAAAAAAGCCGCCTGCGGATCCGAAGGGGTGGGAATCCGGCCGACCGGCCATTCGGGAACGAAGTAATTTTCATCGCGCGATGCGTATGGGTTATCCGAAGGCACGTCCGGGTCGTCGTCGTCGGTCGGGTTCGGAAGCCGGTGGAAGGGGATGACCTCGTGACCGCCCACGATCTGCAGCGCGCCGATCATCTCGCCCTTTTTCCCGATCGCCGAGTCGATCCCGGCCACAAGAGTTTTCACCTGCCAGGCATTTGCCGGATCCACCGGTTCCAGGCCGAAAGGCTTCAACGAATTCGGGGTCGTCCACATCCACCAGATGTGCGGACCAGCCGCTCAGGGCGCGTTTGCTGCGCAGAATGTCCTGGAAGCACTGGTCGATCTTTTGGAGAGCCTCGCGGCCGTATATCGACGAAAGCCGCTTTCGGCTGGTGAGAAGAATGTACGCCGGACGGCGGACGTCTTTCTCCAAAATGGATTTGCGCATCTTCAACCGGGTGGCCACCTGATTTAATTCGCGGCGCAAGTCTTCCAGATCCTCAACCGGCTCCGCTTCGCGGACCGGTTCGCCGGCTGCTTTGGGTTCCGGAGGCTGTTGGGGTGCGGGCTGCTTATCGTCGGCGGAACCGGACGGCCCGGTAAACACTTCCCCCGGGATCGGCGCGATCACGGTCGAGTTGACCATCGGCGAATTGGCGGGATCCCGGGAGTCGAAATCCGGGAATCTCAAAACCGGAATATCCTCCGGCAGGTTGGGCGCCTCCGGCGCGGCGGGCGGGGCCGTCAGGCGGTTCCACCCGGCGGCGGCGGCGACCTCCGCCGGCAGCGCGGTCGTCAGACCGACCTGCATCTTGGCCGGCCAGAGGGAACGATACGGATTGAGCGCGCCCAAATAACGGTCGGCGACCTCTCCGGCGGGATCGGCGATCGACACGGCAGTGCAGGAATTCGACTCCCTCGGAATTGCGGCCGGAGGCAAATGAGGATTGCGCCATCAGCAGGAGGAACGCGGCGCATCCCGGCCAGGTGGAGCGGTATTCCCGCCCGGCAGAGAGGACGACGGCGTGCTCCGAGAGCCGCCAAAGCGATTGCAGGTGCACCAGCGCGGCCAGCGGCTGTTGGGGAGCGGCCCGTAAAACTGTTTCGGCGGCGAGGCGCGCTTCCTGCCATCGGCCGGATCGAAGAAGGCGCACGGCGGCCAACAGCGGATCCGCCCATTCGGGAAGCCCGACGGTGGTTCCGTCGGAGGCATCCAGCGCGCGCAGGCAGCCGTCCGCGGCGGAGGCGTCCGCGGTCCGTCCGGTGCGGCGGAGCATGGCGGAGAGGGTCTGGTACGGCCGGGCGGCTTCCGGATCGGCCTGGATGACCAGAGCCAATTGCCGGGCAGCGGAATCATATTCTCCGGAAAGGATGCATGCATCGGCCAGCCGGGCGCGGATTCGAAAATCACCTGGCCAGCGCGCGAGCCATTCCGGACATACGCGTTGGACGTAATCCAGACCCGTGGAATTCTTCCCGGGCGAGGATGCCAGGGAAAGAGCGGCGTCAACGGCGGTTAGAAAGAGTGAGCGCTCCACAGGTCACCTCGCGTCCGCGGATTGGGGCGTAATGCCGTACACCAGGCTGAGGGCCATCACTCCGGAAAGCAGTTTGTGCGCAGCCAGGTTCTGGGGTTCGATCTGCACGGCCTTGCGCAATTCGTTGGCTGCGTCGGAATACGAGCGCAGGTTCTTGTGCACCACCCCCATGCGGTAATGCACTTCCGCGTTCTCCGGCGAAAGGTTCAGCGCGGCGCGGTAGGCGTCCAGCGCCAGGTCCCAGCGCTGCTCGGCTTCGTAGGTCAATCCGCATTCGAGCGCGTTCCGGAAATCCCGCGGCGAGATTTCCCGGGCGCGGGTGAGCGCGGCCAGCGATTGGTCCAGCTGGCCCATCTTGCGCGAGATCCGTCCGAGCAGGATCCAATGCGCGGCGTTGCGGGGGGCGAGTTCGGACGCCTTCTGGCCGGATCGCAGCGCGTCCTCCAGCCGGCCGCATTCCGAAAGCGCCTCGGCCAGCAGGTGGTGGGCTTCGTCGTTTTCCGGATGCGCTTCGAGAAGCGCCTGCATCGCGGCGCAGGAACGGACCGCGGCGCCGGTCGCCGTCCACAAACGGGCCAGGCGGAGCGCAGGCAGAACCGGATCGGTCATTTCGGATGCGGCATGGTCCAAGTGGCGGATGGCCTCCGGCAATCGACCTTCCGCTTCCTCCACTTCGGCCAGAACCAGCCGCGCTTCCGGCGGATGGCCTTCACCACCGAGGATGTTCTTCGCGATCGTGCGGGCTTCGTCGCGGCGGCCGAGCGCCAACGCGGCGCGCGCTTTGCCCAGCTGCCAGACGGCGGGGACACCCGCGCCGGCTTTCTCCTCCGCCAGCCGGAAGGCTTCATACGCTTCCGACGGCTGGCCGGATTCGATGGCCGCCTTGCCGATCTCGGCCTGGAGCGCACCGTCGGAATCCGGCAGGATGGACGCGGCCTTGCGGAAATGCACAAGCGCGTTCTGCGGATCCCCGTCGCGCAGGAGCGCATGCGCGAAGTGGCGGTGATATTCCCCGTTTTGAGGATCCAGTTCGGCGGCGCGCTGCAGGCAGGGGAGGGCGGCGGCGCGGTTGCCCGCATCCTCGTTCCAGGTACCGAGCGTATGCTGCCAGGCCGCCGACTCCGGAGCCAGGCGCACCGCTTCGAGCATTTCATTCATGGCTTCCCCGCGCCGGCCGAGTTCGGCCAGGATCGCCGCCGATACGGCATGCGGCAGAGCACGGCGGGGGGCGTAGCGGACCGATTGCTGAAGCGAAGCCAGCGCGGATTCGGGGCGCCCCGCCTTCCACTCACAAATGCCCGCCAGCGTGCGGCTGGTTTCTTTTTCCGGTTGGAGGTTGACGGCGGCCTCCGCGGCCTTGCGGGCGCGTTCGGGATTTCCGGCGCGCAGCCAGGCCAGCGCGGCCGCGGCGGCGGATTCGGGGGAAACGCTCATCGTGTTCCACCGTTCGAGTTCGCCGATCGCATCCGGATCGGGCTGGGAGAAGGCCAGCGCGGCGCGCGCGTAAAGGGATTGAAGGGATTCTTCCGCGGCGCCAAGCGCGGCGGCGCGGACGAGCGCCGAACGAACCGACTCGCCTCCGCCGGGCAGGTTGGGCGCCGCCCCGGCGCCGGCCAGCTGAAGCATGTGGCGCGATTCAGACTGCAGGATCAACGCCCGGGCCAGCAGCGTGTGGGCTTCCGTATCGTCCGCCGCGGAGCCGCAAAGAGAATCCAGGCAGCGAACCGCAGAGGAATAATCTTCCATAAGCATCGCGGCGCGTCCGGTCAATTCAAGCGCCTCCTTGGATTCGGCGCATCCCTCGACGGCTTTGGCGAGTGCGGCTGAGGCCGCGCCTTCCGTTCCCTCCGCCTGCCGGCCCGTCCGCGCATCTTCCTCGGATTGGAGAGCCAGAGATTGCGCGAGCAAAGCCCAGCCGCGCGCATCCGCCGGATGGGAAGTGACGGCGCGGTTGCAGGCGCCGATCGCCTTAGGGAGATCACCTTTTTCAAGCGCAATTCTCGCCTGAAGGATTGATCCTTCAAGGGAGGCGGCTTCGCCGGCAGCACCGGAACTCTTCCAGAGGTCCGCTTTCTCCAGGTCACCGGCGCGGAAGGCGGTCTTGGCGGCTTCGATGGCCAATTCCGAATCCGCCGGTTCCAGCGCAACCGCAGATTCGTAATGCGGAAGCGCTTCGCGGATCAGTCCCATTGCGGCAAGCCCGGATGCAAGCCGGCGGACGAGGGAGGAGTTTTTCGCATCGATCTGGACGGCTTTCTTGAGGAACGCCAGCGCGGCGGATTTTCTCCCGTCGGCCCAAAGTTCCTCGGCGGCGGCGGCCAGGTGACCGGATTGATCCGGTTCCGATTCGCTTGCCCGCCGGAAGATTTCAAAGGCCCGGGCGTGCATTCCGGACTGGCGCAGCGCATTTCCGAGGCTCGTCAGAAGCGGCACGGAGGAAGGATTCTGTTCGAGCGCTTTTTCCAGAACGTTCGCGGCCTCCGCATATTCCTTCAAAGCGGAGAGCAGGCGGCCGGCGCGCAACGCAATCGGGGAACTTCCGTCTCCGGCGATTTGCAGAGCGCGCGCCATCTCCGAGCGGGCGTTTTCCCCGTTCCCGGACAGCAAGTTAATTTCCGCCAGACGCATGGGCAGCTCGGGATCCGCAGGCTCGAGTTCGGAGGCCTGGTTCAAAAGCGTGATGGCCTCCTCGTTTCGTTTCGTGGCGACGAGCGAAGCGGCCAGACCGGAAAGCGCCGGGAGGTGATCCGTCTTTTCCGCGAGGATCTTGCGGAAAACATCCTGGGCATCCTCGTGCAATCCGGAAGCGGCATAGGCCTCTCCCAGCCGGACGCGGATGCCGAGATCGGCTTTCGAAATTTGAATTGCCGATTGCAGATTGTGGATCGCCGTCGGGTAATCGCCGGAACGCAGCATCGCTTCCGCCAACCCCTTGTGGGTGTCCGCCTTCTGATCGACCGTCAAAGTCTCCACCGACTGAAGCAGGGAACCGAAGAGCGCGACCGCCTCGGGGAGCCGGCCGGAAAAAATCTGCGCCCATCCGATCAGCGATTGCATCCGGAGGTCCGCCGTCCCACCCAGCAGCTCCTCGGCCTGGCGCAGGAACGCCAACGCGGTCGCCGCAACAGCCGGATCGGAGTCGGGCAACCGTCGGCACATTTCCAGAAGCAGGGAGCCCAATTCGATCAGCAGGTCCGGGGATTGCGGATCTGCGGCGAGCGCGCGTTCCAGAATGGAACGCGCCTCGGAGAGACGATCCATGGCAATCAGCAGGCTGACCAGGGGTTTCACCGCCTGAAACAGGGCGGGGGAAATCACGAGGGCCCGGTTCCAATAGTCTTCGGCCTCGGCGTTTTGCTGCATCCCGAGCGCGGTTTCCGCCAGTGCAACCAGGATATCCGTATCCTCCGGGCGCAAAACCCTGGCCCGTTCAAGAGTGGAGGCGGCTTCCCGCAAGCGGCCTTCATCGAAAAGAGTCCGCCCGAGTGCCAGCAGCAGCTCGGCCGGATCGGAAGCGGATTCGATACCGGCGCGCAGGGTGGTTGCGGCGGCTTCGCGGTTGCCCTTGGCGGAATGCATCCCGGCCAGCGCCTTCCAGGGGGCGGCGGAGGTCGGCGCCAGGCGGGTGGCTTTCTGCAGCGAGGCGAATGCTTTTTCCTGCTCGCCCTTTCCCAATTCGATCAATCCAAGGACGGCATGCGCCTGTCCGCATTCGGGCTGGAGCGCGAGTGTCTGTTCGGCGGCTTGCAGGGCCTGGGCTGAGTCGCCGGCCGCGAAACTGGTCTGGGCCAGCGCGAGGAGCACGGAGGGATCGTCGGCAATCCGTCCGGAGAGCAGCCGGTAATAATTCGCGGCCTCTTGCATATGGTTTTCGTGTTCCGCGGCCCGGGCCAGCAGACGTAGTGAGCCGTTATCCTCGGGGTGCAGATGCCAGGCCGTCGATGCGGCGGCCGCGCAGGCGTGCCAATCGCCGAGCTGCGCCTGCAATCCTGCCAGCCGGGAAAGGACTTCCGGATGATCCGGCCAGGAGCGGCTGACGGCCGTCAGAATTTGCGCCGATCCGCGCGGGTCGCCGCAATCGGCAAGGATATCCGCCAGCTCGAGATTCCACTGCGGGGTCGAATTGTCCGCGGTTTTCGCAAAAGCCTGACGGGCCGCATCGATCGCCTTTTCCTTCGCGCCGGACTTGGCGCGGATACGCGCGAGCAGCATCCAATCGTCCGGGTTCTCGCTCGTGGAGGGAAGCGCCGCGAGCGCCTCTTCTTCGCGCCCTAGGCCGGAAAGTGAACGGGCCATGCCGGCGCGAATGCCGGCGGTATTGGGCGAGAGGGCGCCGGCTTCCTGCCAGAAGGAAAGCGCGCTGGTGAAATTGTGTTCCGCTTCGGCGGCATGCGCGGATTCGATCAGGGTGTCCAGGAGCATGCGCTTCGCGTCTTTGCGGGCGGCGTCGGCTTCGGGAAGGGCGGACGAGGGTTCACCGGCCAGACGCAGCATCCGGGCGCGGAGGATCCGCTGTTCGGGGCTTTCGGAATGGGAGTCGGCGGCGCTGGTTTTCGAAGTCACGGCGACACTGATGCGTTTTGCCAATTCCGCTTCGCCCATCGCGGCGGCGCTTTCGCAGAGCGCGGCGGCGGAGGCCAATCCGACCGCGGGAATATACTGCTCGAGAAGTTCGGTCGCCTTGTCGATGGATTCGTTGGCAAGGAGGATTTCGAGGAGTGCCGGCGCGGATCCGGGCAGTTTTTCGGCGAGGTGTTCGACGACTTTCCTCCCGTCGCTGCCGATCGAATACAGGCAGTTCCAGACCAGGTTGGAGGCTTGCGGAATATCCGCGCCGGAGTAAGCGAGCTTCTCACCCAGGGCGATGGCCGCGAGCGCGGCCTGGTCCAGCGCCGGCGCCGCATTCCCGTCGATCTCGCGCAAGGCGGTCTGCGCGCGGGTCAGGCTGGATTCCGGAACCTTGGCGCTCGAGGAGCCGCCGTTCCCGAACCGGGCCCGCAGGTAATCGGTTTCCGATGCGAGGAGCAGCCCCAGCAATCCGGGGCGCCAGCGGTCCGGGTCGGCTCCGGAAAAGGAAGCGGCCTTCTTCAGGAAGGCCTCCTCGTGCAAAGCCGGCCAAAGGCCGTTCACGCGGCGGATACGGCGGGCGACCGCGGGACAGACCTCCGAGGGCAGGGCGTTTTCAAGAGCCTGGAACACCTGGATATCGGTAAGCATCGGACACCTCGCGGTGAAAAGGAGAAAGGATCAGATCAACCCGGACGTCAGCCAATACGCGCCGGCCATCAACACCACGCCGATCATGATCAAAAAGGCGCCGGTCCCGGCAGCGGTCTTCATCATTTGATTGATCTGTGAAAGGATTTCCGACAAGCTTTCCGAAAGCGCCGTCATGTCGTGATTGATGGCGCGCTTGCTCAGTTCGGTGGAGGTGCTGGCCAGAGTTTGCATCTCTTTCGAGAATCCGCGGCCGATCAGGATCAGAATCCCGGCCAACAGGCTTACCAGGCCTGAGCCCAAAAGGATCAGGATGATGCCGACTTGCAGATCCGGTTGCGTGACGTATTGGACGATCATGTTAGCCTCCTGGCGGAGAAAGTCTTGGATGAGGTATGTGCAAAATGCGTGCCAGAAGACGAAAACCCTGTTTTTTCGGGTGGGTAGTGAGACAGAGGAGAATTAAAAACCATTAACGCAAAGGCGCTAGGGCGCAAAGACGCAAGGGAAAAGGAAATAATTAACTTGCGTCTTTGCGCCGTTGCGCCTTTGCGTTAAGCTCTTTTTCGACTTGTACTGAGTTCCTGCGGATCTGGATCTTGGAGGAATTTTTCTCGCCCTGTTCCGCTTTTTCCCGCAAATATTGAGTGTAATTACCGTCGTATTCCGTTATCCGGCCGTTCTCCAACTCGAAAATCCGGCTCACCGCGTTATCCAGGAAATACCGGTCGTGGGAGACAATCAGAAGCGTTCCGTCGAACTCTTCGAGCGCTTCTTCGAGCTGCTCGGCGGATTGCAGGTCCAGGTGGTTGGTGGGTTCGTCCAGAAGGAGGAAGTTGGCGCCCTGGAGCATCAGTCGCGCCATCTGAACCCGCGCCTTCTCGCCGCCGGAGAGGTTGCGCACGCGTTTCCCGGCGTCGTCGGATGTGAACAGAAACCGGCCGAGCAGGCCGTACAGCGCGCGGTTGGTGAGCGCCGCGTGGCGGGTGATCTCATCCGCCAGGGTGTTATCCAGGTTGAGGGATTGGTGCTCCTGGTCGTAGTATCCGAGCGTGTTCGACGGCCCGAGCACGATCTCGCCCGCCGTCAGCTTTTCCTCGCCCAGGATGCAGCGCAGCAAGACCGTCTTGCCCGACCCGTTGGCGCCGATGATCCCCACCCGTTCCCCGTTCCAGATCGTAAAATCGATCCCGCGCAGGATTGGATTGCCGCCGAAGGATTTTTCCGCGCCGCGGAGTTCCAGCGTGCGGTTGGACCCGCGGCGGGAGGCCGTCAGGTTCAGCCCGATCGCCTTGCGGTCGCCGAGCGGTTTTTCGACCTTCTCCATCTTATCCAGGCGCCTTTGCATCGAGCGGCCGCGCTTGACGAGTTTTTCCGTCTGCCCGGCGGCCCAGCCCATCAAACGCTGGATGGCAAACTCCATCCGGCGGATCTCGCGCTGCTGGAGTTTGTATTGCCGTTCCTGCAGCAGGTATTTCTGTCGTTTTTCGAACGCATATTCGGAATAGTTACCCGTGTAATGGGTGATCTGCGCGTCCGCCAGTTCGGCGATCTCTTCGGCGACGATGTCGAGCAGGTAACGGTCGTGCGAGACGATCAACACCGCGCCCGGATAATCCGAGATGAGTTCTTCGAGGAACCGTTTGCCCTTCATATCCAGATGATTGTCCGGCTCGTCCAGGAGCAGCAAGTCCGGTTGTTCGAGAAGCAATTTCGCCAGGCCGACCAGCTTCTTCTGGCCGCCGGAAAGCGCCCGGAGCGGGAGAAGAAAATCCTCCTCGCCGAAGCCCAGACCGCGCAGGGTGGACCGCACGCGGCCCTCGAAATTCAAGCCGCCTTTCTCCTGGAATTGCTCGAGCAGCTTTTCATGGCGGTTGGAAAGCCGTTCCAGTTTCTTGGGATCGCCGTAGTACGCGGGATCGCCCATCTGCGCCGAGACGCGTTCCAATTCCAGTTCCAGGGCCGCCAGGGTGGGGAAGAATCGCGGGCTTCCTCAATGACCGACCTCTCGAGATTGAAGTTCACTTCCTGGGGGAGGAATCCGATCCGGATTCCGCGGGCGATGTGGACCGCTCCGGAATCCGGCTCCTGCAGGCGCGCAAACATCCGCAGCAGGGTGGATTTTCCAGCGCCGTTCGGACCGATCAGGCCGATCCGGGCGTCGTGGTAAATCTCCCAGCTGAGGTTTTCCACGATGGTTTGCGCGCCGAAGAACAGCGAAGCCTTGTCCAGGCGCGCGATGGTGCCGATCATGATGGAGCGACTCCTGCCGGTAAATTGGCTGGGGGAATCTATCATGCGGGGGGAAATTCGGAAAGGGGGGAGAAGAAAACCGAAACGCCAAGACGCAAGGACGCAGAGACGCAAGGAAATTCTTTTCTCTAAACCTTGGCGTCTTTGCACCTTAGCGCCTTTGCGATAAGTTGTGCTTGGATAGGATGATAATCGCTCAAGGCAAAGTCGCAAGGACGCAGAGACGCAAGGAAACTTTTTTCTCTAAACCTTGGCGTCTTTGCGCCTTAGCGCCTTTGCGTTAAAATGATTTTATTCTTGCATTCAAGGGGGAACCATGAATGAGAATGAGATAAGCAAAATCATCGTGGATTCGGCCATCGAGGTTCATAAAACACTCGGAGGCCCCGGTTTATTGGAATCCGTTTATGAGTATGCTCTAGAAATGGAATTGCTTCAGAAGCATTTACAAGTAAAGCGCCAGCTGGAATTACCGGTTGTTTATAAGGGAGTACGGCTTCCCATTCCTCTGCGTCTGGATTTGTTGGTTGAAAATCTGGTTATTATTGAGTGCAAAGCGACGCTGGATCACCACCCTGTTTTCGAATCGCAACTGCTCACTTACCTTCGAATTTCAGGTTTGCGGCTGGGATTATTGATAAACTTCGGTTTTCCAATAGTGAAAAGAGGAATCTCGCGAGTGGTGAACGGGCTTCCGGATGATTTGCGGATAAGGCTATAAAAAGCCCAACGCAAAGACGCCAAGTCGCAGGGGGAAAAAACGATTAATTCCTTGCGTCTTCGCGCCTTTGCGTCTTTGCGTTAAAATGCATTTATCAACTGCAGGAGAGAGTGTGTAGATGCGAACCTACCGTTTGGCAATCATCGGATTCGGCAATGTCGGCCAGGGCTTGGCCCAGATCATTGAAGAGCGGGGGGATGATCTTCGGAAGCAGTTCGGCGTGGACTTGCGCATCACCGCCATCAGCGACCTGCGCCTTGGCAGCGTCTACAATCCGGCGGGAATCTCACCGCGTATTCTGCTCGAAGCGGTTAGAAAAGATAAAACCCTTCAACGCATGGATGCTCCCCAGCACGGATGGGATTCGATCCGAACGATCCGCGGGACGGACTCGGATGTCGTCGTCGAACTCAGCCCGACCGACCTGCAATCGGGGGAGCCGGCCATCAGCCATATCCGGGCCGCCCTGGAATCCGGAAAACACGCGATCACGACCAACAAAGGCCCGATTGCGCTCCAATACCAGGCGCTTTCGGAGCTCGCCGCTCGGCATGGCGTCGAACTTGGCGTGGAGGGAACGGTGATGAGCGGAACGCCCGTGCTTCGAATGGGGGCGGAATTGCTTTCCGGAGCCGGAGTGGTAAAGGTGCAGGGGATCATCAACGGCACGACCAATTACATCCTGACTCTGATGCAGGACGGGAAGCCGTATACCGAGGCGCTCGCCGAAGCGCAGGCGATGGGGTATGCGGAGGTCGATCCGGCCGGGGACGTGGAGGGGCACGATGCCGCGGGAAAGCTGGTCATCCTGGCCAACGTTCTGATGCATGCGCCGATCCGCATGGAGGATGTCGAGCGCGAGGGCATCACCCGCCTGACGAAGGAAGATATTTGCGAAGCGGAGGAGGGGGGCGACGTCTGGAAACTGATCGCCTCGCTGGAAAGAACCGCGGAAGGGGTGACCGCGCGGGTTCACCCGCAGAGGATACCGCGCACTCATCCGCTGGCTTCCGTCCGCGGCGCGACCAATGCGATAACCTTCACCACCCTCTTGCTCGGCGACGTCACCCTGAGCGGGCCCGGAGCCGGCCGCCTCGAAACGGGCTACGCCATTCTGTGCGACCTGTTGGCGATCGACCGGCGCAAGCGCTGACCCCTTCTCGGAGCACGCCATTACTCTCTCTGTCTTCTCCATCGGGAAAGTCCCGGTTTTCGGCGATCTGGTCCTGGCGCCGATGGACGGATTCACCGACTGGCCTTTCCGGGTGATCTGCCGCGAACTCGGGTCGGCGATGTCGTACACCGAGTTCGTCAACGTCGACGAGATCTCCCATTCCCGCCATGCCCATGATGCCATCAGGATTAAATTGAAATTCTCGGAGATGGAGCGTCCGGTGGCGTTCCAGATCTACGGCCATGTGGACGAGCGGCTGGTGGAAACCGCGCGCGTCCTGCAGGATCTTGGCCCGGATGTCATCGACATCAACCTCGGATGCGCGATCCGCAAGATCGCCGAGCGCGGCGCGGGAGCGGGGATGTTGAAGGACCCGGCGCGGCTCGGGCGGCTGTTCGCCTCCCTCTCGGCCGCTTTGCGCATCCCGGTCACGGCCAAGATCCGGCTGGGATGGGATGACCGCAGCCGCAACTTCCTCGACGTGGCCAAAGCGCTGGAAGACAACGGGTGCGCGCTGATCGCCGTGCACGCGCGGACCAAGGAACAGGCGCTCTCCGGGCCGGCCGACTGGTCCGCCATTGCGGAGATTAAATCCCGGGCGCGGATCCCCATTCTCGGAAACGGAAATGTGCACACCGTCGCCGATATCGAAGCCATGAAACGGGAGACCCAATGCGACGGGGTCATGATCGGCCGCGCGGCCATCGGACACCCGTGGATATTTTCCCGGCGCGCAAAGGAAAGCATTCCGCTCGAGGAGAGTATCGCCATGGCCCGCCGCCACCTTGGGATGATGATCGGCCTGTACGGCACCGAATTCGGATGCCTCATCTTCCGCAAGCATGCCGTGCGGTATGTGCACCACCTGACCAGCGTGGGCAAGCTGCGGTCGCGGCTTGTGCTTTGTTCGAATGTCGCGGAATATGAATCACTGTTCGCGGAAGCGATTGAAATAGAAAAATCAATGCACCTCTAATATATTACCAACATATTCAAGAAGCTTTAACGCAAAGGCGCAGAGTCGCAAAGACGCAAGAAATGTTTAATTTACTCTTCTTTGCGTCTTAGCGCCTTGGCGCCTTTGCGTTTAGATTTTCGGATTACCTTCTCGGATAAATATACTAATCATCCGGATGTGGAATCGAGCAGTTCGAGGATGACGCCCAGTTCCTTTTCCGCCTCACAATACACGTAGCTCCCGCCCTCGAAAATACCGCTCTGGACCGTCGGGATACCATATGCGGAAAGGCCTGCGGCGGTCTCTTTGGTGGATTTCACGGTGAAGGCGATGTGATGGACTCCGTCACCGTGCTTATCGAGGAACTCGCGCCACGTGCTGGGTCCACCGACCGGCTCGATGATCTCGATCGAGACCTGCCCCATGTTGAAGAAGATCAGCTTGGCTCTTGCCGATGAGGGATCCCCGCGGAAGTTGGTGTGGGCTTTTTCGACGCTGTCGGTAAGGATCGGATCGCCGGGCGTTATCCCGGTGATTTCCGCCAGCTTCCGGGCGACCCGGCCGGCGTCCTTGGCGACAAATCCAATCTGGCACAACACGGCGTTCAGAAGCGGGGGAACAGCTTTCTTGTCCGTCATGTATATCTCCTTTTCGATTTTCAAATAGGTTTCTGATAAACCCGGTATCTACGCAGATTTTTTACCCCCAGATTTTTCAAGGCATTGTTCATCGGATAGTTATCCTCCAGGATATAGTTCAATTCCAGCCGGACATCCCGATGAGCGAGGGTTTCATACAGTTTCCGGTACATGAGCGCATCCACGGCTTTCCCATGATATTCCGGTGCCACGCCGAGCGCCCACATCCGGTATTGCCGCAGGCGCGGCAGTCCGAAAAGCAGTTTCAGCCACCCGAAGGGGAAGAGCCGCCCGTCCAAACCCTTCAAGAGCGTATTGACATCCGGCAAGGCGATGGCAAATCCGATCGCTTCGCCCTGCGCGTCTTCTGCGAAAAGAACGAGCTTGGGATCTATGACCGGTTTCATATCCCGCGCGATGGCTTTGCCTTCCTCCTCCGTGACCGGATAGAATCCCCAGTTGTTCGCAATCGACTGATTGGCAAGTTGGACGAACGTCGAGACCTCTTTTTCGAAATTTCGCATATCCACTGTTCGAACGGTTACTTTCAATTTGTCCTGAACATGGTTGGTTAAGCGAAGATATCTTTCGGGGATTTTGTAGCCTTCTCTGCGAGTTCGACGTAGTAGACGATGAGATCTTTGACTTTCGACAACCCGAAATGGAGAAGATAATCGTTGTATCGGGGAGGGTTGTAGGGCGCCATGATGACGGGAGAGGGCGTGAACCCTTCCACGACCAATCCCCATTCCTGGGAGGCGAAGGACCAGGGACCGCGCATCGCCTTCATCCCGCGGGCCGTGAGCCAATCCTGTGCGGCGGAAAGCAGCATCTGCCCGGCCGATTCGTCTTCGATGCATTCGAACGATCCGAACAACCCAATCGGTTCCTTCCAATACTTTACAGCCAGCCGGTCGATAAAGGCCGATATCCGGCCGACGACCTCGGGTCCTTCCGTGAGGAGAAAGAGCGCGTACTCGCAGTGATCCAGCATCGGATTGCGTTTCGGATCAAATTGATTCCATTGATCGCTTCGAAGCGGAGCTACCCAGACGGGGTCGTGTCGGTAAAGGCGGTAGGGAAGCTCGATGAATTCGGCGAGCTCTTTTTTTGATTGAACAGCTCGGATTTCCAATGTCGGCCTCCGGCGGGATGCTCGGGAAGATGGGATATGGGAATTATATGCTTGTCGGGGTCGAACAGCTGGTTGACCGGAATACATGTGTGGAATCGGAAGGACGCAACGATTAATAATAAATCAAAACTCCTGAAAATGTCACCCTGAGCGAAGGGTCTAGAAGCGCAGAAACAGATGCTTCGCTTCGCTCAGCATGACCACCTTTAAAAGGTATTAAATCCTTAATTACTTCGTGGACTTCAGATTTTTCTTCGTGTCCTTCGTGGAATCGATTTACGCCGCTTTGAGCATCCGCCGGATGCTGAGCGCCAGCTGCACCGCAAGGCGCGTGTCGGGATTATTCAGATCCAGCCGGGAGATCGAAGTCATCCGGTCCATGCGGTACGTGAGCGTATTGCGGTGGATAAACAGGGCTTCGGCGGTCTGGGATAAATTCCCGTTATGGGTGAAGAATTCTTCGAGCGTGGCGAGGAATTCATCCGCGTTTTCGTGATTGAGTAGAGGGCCGAGCGTCTCCTGTAGAAACGCTTTCCACTCCGGATTGTCCTCGAACTGCAGCAACAACCGGTACACCGACAGATCCATGTAGTAAAGCGGTTTGCGTTCGTTCAGCCGCCGTGCCATGTCCAGCGCCTGACCGGCCTGCCGGAAGGAAAGCTGCCAAGCGCCGAGGTCGGAGGCGGGAGACCCGATCCCGCAGCGAATGACCGCATCCGGAAATTCCTTGCCCGCCAAGTCGATCACCGACTGGGCCAGAGCGATGGCCGTCGCCGGTTTGCCGGCTTCCCGCGGAGATTCGCAGAAACCGATTACCTCGCCGCTGAGGGAGGAGACGATCACCGGCGATTTGGAACGGGCGACTTCCCCGTTGACGAGCGTTTCCAGCCGGCGGAGCGTCGGCGAGGGTCCCTCCCAGGCCATCCGAACCGCCGTATGCTGCTGTTCCAGATCGAGCCCCATGTTCTGGGCCCAGAGGTGGGCGTCACGGGCGGAAAGATTCTGATGTAATAGGGCGGAAAGCAGATCGCCGTGCAGGCGTTTCTCGGTCTCGCGCACGGCTTTGGCGCGCGCCATTTCGATCGCGCACACCAGCGCACCCTGTTCGATGACCATCCGGTCGGTCTGATCCAGTTCGCCCTGCATCCCGATCGCCGTAAGATAGCCGCGCGCCACATCGCCGACCACGATCGGGGCGATGATGCGCTCCAACCCGCCGGGCAGGGGCTCCGAAGAGACGGCCGGCGCTTCACCCGCCTGGCGCCGGTCGCGCAGGATTTCGGGCAGCGTCGATAACTCGGCCAGCTGTTCCAGCAGATCGTTCCAGATCGAGCGCAGGTCCGTGCTCGGGCTGGAGGCCAGCGGCGACAGGCGTTTATCCTGAATGAGGATCCCGTGCTGGGTCATTTCGCGCATCGCCCCCGCCAGGCCGGCCAATCCCTCGCCCCGGGCGGCGATCTGGGTCAGGCGGGTTTGGATGTTGGCGCCGCGTTCGAGGAGAATTGATTTTTGCGCCATCAACGCGCGCAGAAGGAGTTGAAGGATAGCGCGGGTTTGCACTTCCGAATCCCCCGAGTAAGTCCCATCGACGATAAACCGGATAACCGGCTTACCGGTGAGCCGGGTGGGATCGGCCGCCGTTCCGCCGATCAGGCCGATCGCGGCGGCTTCTCCGCGGAGCGCCTCTTCAAACTGCGATTCGTTGAATTCATCTACCGCTAAGAGGAGCAAATCTCCGTGTTTCCCATTCAATGCACCCTGCGTGACCCAGGTAATTGGCGTCGAGGAAGCCGTCTCCTGGCCGGAGACCCACTCGTATGTCTCCGCCGGAAGTAATTCAAGCAGTGTCTGAAGAGGAATTGGCGAGTTGAATGGCATAGTGTTTACCTAAAACTGGACAAGATGTATCTACATTATAGCCTGATTTTTTACTGACTTGTGCATATTGTACAACGAAATTGGGTAATTATTATGAATCATGCTAATAGACAGGCTTTTTCGATTGGATTAGAATTAGGGTCAGAAAGAATTCTTGATGTCGTCGATTATTCTCCTGGTTGTCGTTATTGCGATCGTGGTTCTCGCTCTTGGCGGGAGCCACACATGCGCTTGGGCAGCCCTCGGAGAAGAATCGTAATCGAACAGGAAGCAAAAAGAGAAAATAGAGAGAACCAGGGCTGCCAAGCAAGGCGGCCCTTTTTTACGGCCCCAGGAGGAAGGAGAAGCTATGCGATCCGATCTGATGAAAAAGGGATACGAGAAAGCTCCGCACCGGGCGTTGTTGCGCGCGGTGGGAGTGGCGGAAGGTGACTTCAACAAACCCTTCATCGCGGTCGTGAATTCCTACACCGATATCGTCCCCGGGCACGTGCATCTGCAGTCGTTCGGGCGGCGGGTGAAGGAGGCCATCCGCGCGGCGGGCGGCGTGCCCTTCGAATTCAACACCATTGCCGTCGACGACGGGATCGCGATGGGCCACATCGGCATGAAGTACAGCCTGGCTTCGCGCGAGCTGATCGCCGATTGCGTCGAGACGATGATCATGGCCCATCCCTTCGACGGGATGGTGTGCATTCCCAATTGCGACAAGATCGTCCCGGGGATGGTGATGG
Organism: uncultured Chloroflexia bacterium; assembly: GCA_963724345.1. Lineage (GTDB taxonomy): Bacteria > Chloroflexota > Anaerolineae > Anaerolineales > RBG-16-64-43 > JAFGKK01. The sequence continues at coordinate 1,264,406 of CAVRUI010000003.1, forward strand.
CCGCCCTGCGGGTGAACATCCCGGCGATCTTCGTCTCCGGCGGGCCGATGCGCGCCGGAAAGACTCCCGGCGGCGATGTGGTGGATCTGATCTCGGTCTTCGAGGGCGTCGGCTCCTTCAAGGCCGGCAAGATCACCGCCAAGCGGCTGAAGATACTCGAGCAGTATGCCTGCCCGTCGTGCGGTTCCTGCGCCGGATTATTCACAGCCAATTCGATGAATTGCCTGCTGGAAGTGTTCGGGCTGGCGCTGCCGTACAACGGCACGGCGCTGGCGAAATCCGCCGAGCGCAACGCGCTGGCCGACAAGGCCGGGGCACAGATCCTCAAGCTCGTCAAACAAAATATCTGCCCGCGCGATCTGGTGACACACGAAGCGGTGGATGACGCCTTCGCGCTGGACATGGCAATGGGAGGGAGCTCCAATACCGTCCTGCACACATTGGCTTTCTGCGACGAGGCGGGGATCGATTACCCCATCGCGCGGATTAACCAGATTGCGGAAAAAGTTCCGCACTTGACCAAGATCAGCCCTTCCGGCCCGTGGCATATCGAAGACCTGCACAAGGCGGGCGGCGTGCCGGCGCTGCTGCACGAAGTGGCGCGCAAGGACGACTCCCTCCTGCATCTGGACCGGCCGACCGTGACCGGGAAAACGCTGCGCGATAACATCCGCCGCGCCGCCGTGAAAAACACAAAAGTGATCCGCCCGGTGGAAGACCCGCATTCTAAAACCGGGGGACTCGCGATCCTGTTCGGGAACCTGGCTCCGGACGGAGCCGTCATCAAGGCTGCCGGCGTATCGGCGGCGATGCGCAAGCACACCGGCCCCGCCCGCATTTACGAGAGCCAGGAGGAGGCGTTAACCGGCATCCTCGCCGGGGAGGTTCAATCCGGCGAGGTGGTCGTCATCCGATACGAAGGTCCGCGCGGCGGCCCCGGCATGCAGGAGATGCTTTCCCCGACCTCGGCCATCATGGGCATGGGCCTGGGCGAGAGCGTTGCGTTGATCACCGACGGACGGTTCTCCGGCGGAACGCGCGGCGCCTGCATCGGGCATGTGGCCCCGGAAGCGGCCGCCCGCGGCCCCATCGCCGCGCTGCAAAAGGGCGACGTGATCGAAATCGACATCGACAAGCGGACGATGAACGTCCGCCTGAGCGACGAGGAGATCCGCACCCGGATCGCCGCGCTGCCGCCGTTCCAATCCAGCGCCACAAGCCGCTGGCTGCGCCGCTACTCCCATTTTGTAGCCGGCGCGAGCCAGGGTGCTGTTCTGAAAGAGTAAGGAGAAGAGATGAAAAAGACAGGTGCCGAAGTTTTATGGGAATCCATCATCCGGGAAGGCGTGGACGTGCTGTTCGGCCTTCCGGGCGGAGCGGTCATCCCGGCGTTTGACGCCATGCTCAACTACCCCAAACTGCATTTCGTCCTCGTCCGCCACGAACAGGGCGCGGCGATGATGGCCGACGGGTATGCCCGCGCCTCCGGCAAGGTCGGGGTGGCGATCGCCACCTCGGGCCCGGGCGCGACCAACCTGGTCACCGGGATCCACATTGCCTCGATGGATTCTTCGCCGGTCGTGTTCATCACCGGCCAGGTGGCGAGCAACCTGCTCGGATCCGACGCCTTCCAGGAAGTCGACATGACCGGTATCAGCCTGCCGATCACGAAGCACAACTTTCTGATCACCTCGGCGGATGAGGTGGCGGAAACAGTGCGCGAGGCGTTCTACATCGCCCGCAGCGGGCGCCCGGGGCCGGTGCTGATTGATTTCTGCAAGGATGCCCAAATCGCGAAAACCGAAAAAATCGATCCCCCGGAGGTCCGCCTGCGGGGATATCACCCGCCGCTGCACGCGGCCGCCGAGAAACTGGAACGCGCGGCGGAGCTCATCCGCGGCGCGAAGAAACCCGTGATCTTCGCCGGACACGGCGTGGAGATCTCCGGAGCGGCAAAAGAAGTCCAGAAGTTCGCCGAACGGACCAACACTCCGGTGGCAATGACTCTTCTCAGCCTCGGGGCAATCCCTTCCTCGCATCCCCTCTCGCTGGGGATGATGGGTATGCACGGAGAAGCCTTCTGCAACCTGGCCATCCAGGAATCGGATCTGATCATCGCGCTGGGAATGCGGTTCGATGACCGGGTGACCGGCAACCTGCGGACCTACGCGCCCAACGCGGCGAAAATCCACGTGGATATCGACCCGACCGAGATCAACAAGATCGTGATAGCGGATGTATCGCTGGTGGGCGATGTCAAAACAGTGATGGCGGATCTCGACCCGCAGGTTCCCAACGCCCGCCACGACGACTGGCTGAACCAGATCACCGAATGGCGGAAGGAAACCGACCAGCGCGACATCCTGGGGCAGCCGGGCCACAACGGCAAGCTGCATGTGCCGCAGATCATCAGCGAGATCTGGAAGGTCACCAAGGGCGAAGCGCTGATGGTGACCGACGTCGGCCAGCACCAGATGTGGACGGCGCAATACTATCAGCCGGAACAACCATACAGCTTCATCACATCCGGCGGCGCCGGCAGCATGGGCTTCGGTTTGCCGGCCGCGATCGGCGCCAAGTTCGCCAAGCCCGACCGCGAGGTGTGGGCGGTGGTAGGCGACGGCGGATTTCAGATGACCCAGGCGGAACTATCCACCGCGGTCCAGGAAAACATCGAAATCAAGATCGCGATCATGAACAACCACTTCCTGGGCATGGTCCGCCAGTGGCAGGAGTTCTTTTTCGAGAAGCGCTACTCGGCGGTGCATTTGAAGAATCCGGATTTCGGCAAGATCGCCGAAGCCCACGGCATTCCAACCCGCAAGGTCATGCTCTCCAGCGAGATTCATGCCGCGGTCGAATTCGCCCGCAAGACGCCCGGCCCGGTACTGCTCGACTTCCATGTCGAGCAGGAGGAAGCCGTGTATCCGATGGTTCCGACCGGCGCGGACCTGCACCAGATGATCCGCCGTCCGGCGCCGGAAGAAGAAAAGGAATAGGGAGGCCCCGATGCAACATACCCTGATCGCACTGGTGGAAAACCGGCCCGGCGTATTGAACCGGGTGGCGTCGCTCTTCCGCCGCCGCAACTTCAACATCGAAAGCCTGGCTGTCGGCCGCACCGAGGACCCGGAAATCTCCCGCATGACGATCGTCATCGAGGGCGAACCGGTCGAGACGGCCCGCATCGAAGCCAACCTGGTCAAGCTGATCAACATCATCGACGTTCAGGACGTCACCGGCCAGCCGGCCATCGCCCGCGATTTGGCGCTGGTCAAGGTCAAGGCCCAGCCCAGCCAGCGGGCGGAAATCACGGCGTTGGCGGAGATCTTCCGCGCGCGGGTCGTGGACGTGGCGCCGGAGAGCCTGATCATCGAGATCACCGGCACCGAGGATAAGATCGAAAGCCTGAACGAGCTGCTGCGCCCGTTCGGCATCCTCGAGATGGTGCGCGCCGGACAGGTCGCCATGCTGCGCGGCGGCGCGACCGGTGTCCGGCACACGCCCGGTTTGGAAGCCCGGCCGGCCTGACGCCGGACAATCCGAAAATCCATTCCCCGCAAAGGCGGGGATCACAATCATCCCAAAGGAGAAGTCATCATGGCTAAGATCAATTTCGGCGGCGTCGTCGAAACGGTTGTAATGCGCGACGAGTTCCCGCTCAGCCAAAGCGAAAAAGGTGCTGGCCAACGAAACCATCGCCATTCTCGGCTACGGCGTGCAGGGGCCGGCCCAGGCGATGAACATGAAGGACAACGGGATCAGCGTCATCATCGGGCAGGCGAAGGAAGACAAGTTCTACTGGGATAAGGCGGTCAAAGAAGGCTGGGTCCCCGGCAAGACGCTCTTCCCGATCGAGGAAGCCGTCAAGCGCGGGACGATCATCCAGTACCTGGTATCCGATGCCGCGCAAAAGATCCTCTGGCCGAAGGTTAAAGCCAATTTAAAAAAGGGCGACGCGCTTTATTTCTCGCATGGTTTCTCGATCGTCTACAAGGATCAGACCGGCGTCGTGCCGCCGGATTACGTCGATGTGATCATGGTCGCGCCGAAGGGGTCCGGTAAAAGCGTGCGTACCAATTTCCTGGCCGGATCGGGGATCAACAGCTCGTTCGCGGTCTTCCAGGATGCGACCGGGCGCGCGCAGGAACGGACCCTCGCGCTGGGGATCGCCATCGGCTCCGGTTACCTGTTCCCGACCACGTTCGAGAATGAAGTCCACTCCGACCTGACCGGGGAGCGCGGCGTGCTGATGGGCGCGCTGGCGGGGATCATGGAGGCCCAATACAACCTGTTGCGCAAGCACGGGCATTCACCCTCGGAAGCGTTTAACGAAACATCGGAAGAATTAACCCAAAGCCTGATTCGCTTGGTGGACCAGAACGGAATGGATTGGATGTATGCCAACTGCTCGACCACGGCCCAGCGCGGCGCGCTGGATTGGCGCCATCAATTCCGCAAGGCGGTCGAGCCGGTCTTCGACTGGCTGTACGAAAGCGTCGTTTCGGGAGAGCAGACGCGGATCGTGCTCGAAGCCAACAGCGCCAAGGATTACCGCCAGAAGCTTGAAAAAGAACTCAAGGAAATGCGCGAATCCGAAATGTGGCGGGCCGGCGCGGCGGTGCGCTCTCTGCGGCCGGATAACTGGAAGAAGAAATAGCCCACTGTCCTAACCCTCGCTCCCCGGCATCGCACCGGAGAAAACCGGTGCGCCGCCACCCCTCTCCCCCTTCCCCGTAAGGGGAAGGGGGAGAGGGGACGGGGGAGAGGAGGTTAGGACAGGAACTGGAGGAACCCATGGACAACTATGTTCGGATTTTCGACACGACGCTGCGCGACGGCGAGCAATCGCCCGGCGCGAGCCTATCCTCCGGTGAGAAGCTGGAAATCGCCCGGGCGCTTACCCGCATGGGAATCGACATCATCGAGGCCGGCTATCCGGCGGCTTCACCGGACGATCTGGAAGCCGTCCGCCGGATCGCGATCGAGGTCGGCAACAGCCCGCAGGCGCGCTCCGAGGATGCCGACGCCGGCCACACCATGACCCAGCGGCAGGTGCCGATCATCTGCGGTCTGGCGCGCACGACCAAATCCGATATCGACGCGGCCTGGGAGGCGGTGCGCCACGCGGCGCGTCCGCGGATCCATACGTTCATCGCCACCTCGCCGATCCACATGCAATATAAGCTGAAGATGTCGCCCGAGGAAGTCGTCAAGCGCATCCGTGAGATGGTCACATATGCCCGTTCCCTGTGCGAGGATGTGGAATTCTCGCCCGAGGATGCCGGCCGCAGCGAACCGGAGTTCCTGTACAAGGTTCTCGCGCTGGCGATCGAGTGCGGCGCCACCACGTTGAACATCCCCGATACCGTCGGATACACGACCCCGGAAGAATGGGGCCGGCTGATCGAGGGAATCATCAAAAATACCAAAGGGATCGAGAAGGCCGTCGTATCCCTGCATTGCCACAACGACCTGGGGATGGCCACCGCCAACACGCTGGCCGGGTTGAAGGCCGGAGCGCGCCAGGTGGAGGGAACGATCAACGGCATCGGGGAACGGGCCGGCAATGCCTCGATCGAGGAAGTGGTCATGGCGCTGCACACCCGGCGGAATCTCTTCAACCTCAACACCGGGATCGACACGACCCAGATCGCGCGCGTCAGCCATATGGTATCGACCTACACCGGGATCCCCGTCCAGCCCAACAAGGCCATCGTCGGCGCGAACGCGTTCGCGCACGAGGCGGGGATCCATCAGGACGGGATGCTCAAGCATCCCACCACCTACGAGATCATGCAGCCGGAAATGATCGGCCTGACGCAATCCAGTCTGGTGCTGGGGAAGCATTCCGGGCGGCATGCGCTGCGCGTCCGGCTGAGCGAACTGGGGCACGAACTCTCCCCCGAGGAACTGGACCGCGCGTTCGAGCGCTTCAAGGAATTGGCCGACAAGAAAAAGACCATCGCCGATGCGGACTTGGAAGCGCTGGTGGCGGACCAGATCTACCAGCCGCGGGAAATTTATGCCCTGGACGGCCTGCAGGTGGCCTGCGGCACCATGGGTATGCCCACCGCGACCGTCCGGCTGCGCGGCCCCGACGGGGCGCTCAAGGTGCAGGCTTCGACCGGCACCGGACCGGTGGATGCGGCCTACAAGGCGATCGACGGCATCATCCAGGCGCCCAACTCGCTCGAGGAATTTTCCATCCGCGCCATCACCGAAGGGATTGACGCGATCGGAGAGGTGACCGTGCGGCTGGAATCCAAGGATGAAGCCCTCGCGCCGCGGGAATCGGCGCAGAACGGACGGAAAAAAGCCCGGTCCTTCGGCGGGCACGGCGCCGACACCGACATCATCGTCGCGAGCGCCAAGGCCTACCTCAGCGCGATCAACAAACTGCTGGTGGCTTCCGGGAGAGTCCCGGCGGCTGTCGCGGAAGATACGGCCAAGCCGTCATGAACCTGCAGCGCGTGGAGGATCACTTCAACGAGGACGCGTCGGATTACGATAACCACATCGTCAAGTTCATTCCCTATTACCGGGAGCAGAACGAGATGATGATGGACCTGCTGCCTTTCGAAGGGACGGTCCGGGTCCGGGGGCTGGATCTCGGAGCGGGGACCGGCGTGCTGGCGGAGGGAATCCTGCGCCGCTATCCGCTGGCCGAAGTGACCGTCTTCGACTTGTCGGATAATATGCTCTCCGCCGCACGGGAGCGATTAATAAAATTCGAGAACCGGGTCACGTTCCTTAAAGGCGATTTTTCCAAGGATGATTTCGGGATCGGCTACGACCTGATCCTCTCCGGGCTTTCGATTCATCATCTCTCGGATGCCCACAAGCAGGATTTGTTCCGGCGGATTTATCTCGCGCTCAATCCCGGCGGCGTGTTCCTCAACCGCGACATCATCAAAGGGGCAACCGACCGGTTGGACGAAATCTACATCCGCCTGTGGCGCCAGTACATCCGCTCGATGGGCGAGGACGACGCGGCCTGCATGGAACGGTATTACGCCGAGGACGTCCCGGCCTGCCTCGAGGATCAGCTGGAATGGATGCGCCGGGCCGGTTTCGTGGATGTGTGCTCCCACTGGCAGCGTACCAATTACGCGATCTATGGCGGGCACAAATACACATCGGAAAACGAACCATGAGCCAACCTTCAACCCTGTTCGATAAAATCTGGAACAACCATCTCGTCCGGCAGGAAGCCGGCCATCCCTCCGTGCTCTACATCGATTTGCAGTTGGTGCACGAGGTGACGTCGCCGCAGGCGTTCGCGGACCTGCGCGTGCGCGGCTGGAAAGTCCACCGACCGGACCGGACCCTGGCGACGATGGATCACTCGATCCCGACCACGAGCCTTACCCTCGCGGGCGCGGATGACGCCGCGGTCAGGCAGCTGCATCAACTGGAAAACAACTGCCGCGAGTTCGGCATCCGCTGCATGAAGATGGACGATCCGGGGCGGGGCATCGTCCACATCATCGGGCCGGAAATGGGCGCAACCCAGCCGGGCATGACGATCGTGTGCGGCGACAGCCACACGGCCACCCACGGCGCCTTCGGAGCCCTGGCCTTCGGGATTGGGACAAGCGAGGTGGAACAGGTGCTGGCGACCCAGTGCCTGCTGCAGAACCGCCCGGAACGGACCCTTGTGAATTTCAGCGGGAAGCTCGCACCGGGCGTCACCGCCAAGGACATGATTCTCGGTCTGATCGCCCAAATCGGAGTGGGCGGCGGGACCGGGCAGGTCTTCGAATACGCCGGGCCGGCGGTCAAGGGGCTCGACATGGAAGGCCGCATGACGCTGTGCAATATGTCGATCGAGGGCGGCGCCCGCGCGGGATTGGTCGCCCCGGATGATACGACCTTCGCATTTCTGTCCGGAAGGGAATTGGCGCCCAAGGGCGCCGCGTGGGATGCGGCGATCGCGCGCTGGCGGGCACTGGTTACCGATCCGGACGCGGCATTCGACCGCACGCTGGACGTGGATGCGTCGGCCCTCCAGCCGATGATCACCTTCGGCACGAATCCCGCAATGGCCATTCCCGTCACGGGCAGAATTCCCAATCCCGCTTCGGAATCCGATCCGCTCAAGCGGTCGGCGCTGGATAAGGCGCTGGACTACATGCAGTTTGCACCCGGCGAAGCGATGATCGGCAAAAAGGTCGATGTGGTGTTCATCGGATCGTGCACCAACGGCCGGCTCTCGGATTTGCGGGCGGCAGCGAAGGTCTTCCGCGGCCGGAAGGTCGCGCGCGGGTGTGCGGGTGCTCGTCGTCCCGGGTTCCGAGAAGGTCCGCCGCGATGCGGAGGCGGAGGGATTGGATAGGATTTTCCGCGAGGCCGGCGCCGAGTGGCGATTCTCCGGATGCAGCATGTGCATCGCGATGAACGGCGACCAGCTTTCGCCCGGCCAGTATGCGGTCTCCACCAGCAACCGCAACTTCGAAGGGCGCCAGGGAAAAGGCGGACGGACGATGCTTGCCAGCCCGATCACCGCGGCGGCCGCCGCGGTCACCGGAACGGTCGCCGATCCCCGGACGATGCTCCAGGAAGGTGCCTGATGGAACCGATACGGACGATTACCTCGAAGATCATCCCGCTCCTGGTCAACGACGTGGATACCGACCAGATCATTCCCGCGCGCTATCTCAAGGTGACGGATAAGGCCGGTCTGGCCGAAGGATTGTTCTCCAACTGGCGTTATCTCCCGGATGGAAAATCAAATCCCCGGATTTGCGATGAACAAACCCGAATACCGCGGGGCAAGCATTCTCCTGGCGGGGGACAACTTCGGTTGCGGCTCTTCGCGCGAGCACGCCCCCTGGGCGCTGCATGCGGGCGGCATCCGCGCCATCATCAGCACATCGTTCGCGGATATTTTCCGGAGCAACGCGCTTAAGAACGGAGTCCTGCCGGTGGTCGTCGATCCGGCCGATTCATAAGAGCCTGGTGGACCTGGTCGAAGAGGCGCCGGCGGCGCCGGTCACCATCGACCTCGAAAATCAGAAGCTCCTCCTGCCGGGCGGAGTGGAAGCTTCGTTTACGGTGGATTCCTTCTCCAAGATGTGCCTGGTGAAGGGGATGGACGAATTGGATTACCTGGCGGGATTTCTGCCGCAGGTCCAATCCTTTGAAGTGCGCCACGACATCGAATTCGCCGCGGCCGGAAAGGCGGGGGCATGACGATCGAGATATACGATACCACCCTGCGCGACGGAGCCCAGCGGGAGGGGATCTCGCTCACCTGCGACGACAAACTGAAGATCGCATGCAAACTGGATGATCTCGGCGTGGCGTACATCGAAGGCGGCTGGCCGGGCTCGAACGCCAAGGATATCGAATTTTTTCAGAAGGCAAAGACCGTCAAATGGCACACGGCGAAAATCGCCGCGTTCGGTTCCACCTGCCGGGCGGGCAGCCGGCCCGACAGCGATGAAAACATACAAGCTTTATTGAGCGCGGAGACGCCCGTCTGCACGGTTGTGGGAAAGACCTGGACCCTGCACGTCACCGATGTGCTGCGGACCTCGAAGGAAAACAACCTGCGGATCATCGAGGAGAGCATAGCCCACCTCAAATCCAAGCGCAAGCAGGTTCTATTCGACGCCGAGCACTTTTTCGACGGGTACCAGGCGGACCCCGCCTACGCCATGGAAACGCTGAGAGCCGCGCAGCGGGGCGGGGCGGATATTCTGGTGTTGTGCGAGACCAACGGCGGGGTGATGCCCTGGGATGTGGAAGCCATTTTCCGCGCGGTGCGCGGAGCGATCGGCGGCCCGCTGGGCATCCACACCCACAACGACAGCGAATGCGGAGTCGCCAACACGCTGGTGGCCATCCGGCAGGGGGCGACCCACGTGCAGGGAACGATCAACGGCTACGGAGAACGCTGCGGCAACGCCAGCCTGTGTTCGATCATTCCGGATGTCGAGCTCAAACTGGATAAGCGCTGCCTCCCGAAAGGGAAACTGAAGCAGCTGTTCGAGACCGCCCACTACGTGGCGGAGATCGCCAATCTGTCCCCGGACGAGCATATTCCTTTCGTCGGAAAATCGGCCTTTGCGCACAAAGGCGGTATTCACGTATCGGGCATGCGCCGGAGCGCGCTTTCCTACCAGCACATCGACCCGGCGCTGGTCGGGAACGAGATGCGCGTGGTGGTCAGCGAGCTGGCCGGTAAAAGCAACCTGATGACCAAGATCGAGGAGTACCGGCTGGAGGCGGACGAAAAAGCGGTCAGCAAAGTTCTGAAGGAAATAAAGGAGCTGGAAGCACGGGGCTTCTCCTTCGAGACCGCCGAAGCCTCGGTGGCGATGATGCTCAAGCGCCATCATCCGCGCTACAAGCCGCCTTTTGAATTGATCGATTTCTTCTGCCTGGTCGAACACCGCCAGGGGCGCGGGCTGATGGCGGAAGCGAACGTCAAGATCCGGGTCGGCGGCGAGATCATGCACACCGCCGCCGAGGGCAACGGCCCGGTGAACGCGCTCGACGGCGCGTTGCGCAAGGCGCTCCAGCCGCGTTTTCCGCAGATCATGCTCTTCGAGCTGGTCGATTACAAAGTCCGGATCCTGGATTCCAGAAGCGGGACGGGCGCGATCGTGAGGGTGTTGATCGACATGCAGAACAACGGCCGGCGGTGGAGCACGGTCGGGGCGAGTGAAAACATCATCGAAGCCTCGTGGCGCGCGCTGACCGATGGAATTGAGTTTGGGCTGACGACGAAATAAAGTAATACGCTGGTCGAGTAGGGCTCGATTTTTCCGTGGAAAAATCGAGCCCGTATCGAGACCATGGAATTTCAGTAAATCCGGTGGTCTCGATACGCAAAGAGCGCTACTCGACCGCCTTTAAACATCACAAAGGAGAATCATTCATGGCAGGCAAATCGTATCGCATCGGCGTGATCGGCGGGGACGGCACGGGACCGGAAGTCATCCGCGAAGGCAAAAAGGTTCTCGAAGCGGCCTCGAAGAAATTCGGTTTCGGGATCAACTGGGTGGATTACGACCTGGGCGGCGAACGCTACAAGCGCACGGGCGAGATCCTGCCCGACAGCGTGATCGCGGAACTGCGCAAACTCGACGCGATCTACCTCGGCGCGATCGGCCATCCGGACGTGAAGCCCGGCATCCTGGAAAAGGGGATCCTGCTGCGCCTGCGCTTCGAGCTGGACCAGTACATCAACCTGCGGCCGGTGAAGCTCTACCCGAACGTGGATACGCCGCTCAAGGACAAAAGCCCCGAGGACATCGATTTCGTCGTCGTCCGCGAGAACACCGAAGGGCTGTACACCGGCGCGGGCGGCTTCCTGCGCAAGGGCACGCCCGCACGAGGTCGCGGTCCAGGAATCGATCAACACGCGGAAGGGCGTCGAGCGCTGCATCCGCTACGCCTTCGAATCCTGCCGGAAGCGCGACCAAGCGCAAGAAGCTGACGCTCTGCGGCAAGACCAACGTCCTGACCTTCGCCTTCGACCTCTGGGAACGGGCCTTCCACGAGGTGGCCAAGGAATATCCCGGACATCCAGACCGATTACGCGCACGTGGATGCGACGACGATGTGGATGGTGAAGAACCCGGAGTGGTTCGACGTGATCGTCACCGACAACATGTTCGGCGACATCATCACCGACCTGGGCGCGATGATCCAGGGCGGGATGGGCATCGCCGCCGGCGGCAACATCAACCCGCAGGGCGTCTCGATGTTCGAGCCGATCGGCGGCTCCGCGCCGAAGTACACGGGCAAGAACGTGATCAACCCGATGGCGGCGATCTGCGCCGGCGGAATGCTGTTGGATACGATCGGAGAAAGCGCAGCCGGGAACGCGGTCGAGCAGGCGGTCATCAAAGCGCTTTCCAGCGGCAGGATCAAGAGCCTCGCGGCCGGAAAGATGGGGCTTTCGACGACGGAAACCGGCGACCTGATCGCCGGGCTGGTGTAACCAGATGACCCACGCGGAAATTATTCTTTTACCCGGCGACGGAATCGGTCCCGAGGTGATCGCGGAAAGCGTGCGCGTTCTCGAGAAGGCCGCCGCCCGCGGCGGGCACACACTCGGCTTCCAGGAACGTTTGATGGGCGGCTGTTCGATCGATCGCAACGGGGTTGCACTGACGGATGAGGTGCTTGCCGATTGCCGGGCGGCGGATGCGGTATTGATGGGAGCGGTGGGCGGCCCGAAATGGGACGATCCGCGCGCCAAGGTCCGCCCGGAACAGGGGTTGCTTGGCCTGCGGAAAGGGTTGGAGGTTTTCGCCAACCTGCGGCCGGTCCGCGTCCATCCGGCGCTCCTGGATGTTTCCCCGATCAAGCCGGAGCGCCTCGCGGGCGTGGATTTCATGGTGGTGCGGGAACTCACCGGCGGATTGTACTTCGGGCAGCCCAAGGAACGCGGGAAAACCGCCGAAGGCTATGAGCGCGCCGTGGATACGCTCGAATATACCGACTATGAGGTCCGGCGGGTGGTCGAGTATGCCTTCCGCCTGGCGGCCGGACGCCGCCATAAAGTCACCTCGGTGGACAAGGCGAATGTCCTGGAAGCTTCCCGGTTGTGGCGGCAGGTTGCGGCCGAGGTCGGCGCACAGCACCCCGAGATCGCGCTGGATCATATTTTGGTGGATACCGCCGCGATGCGCATTATCTCGGCACCGCGGGATTTCGACGTGATCGTCACGGATAACATGTTCGGCGATATCCTCACCGACGAGGCATCCGTCCTGGCGGGCTCGATGGGGATGCTTCCGTCGGCGTCTCTCGGTTCGGACGGGCCGGGGCTCTACGAGCCGATCCACGGCTCGGCGCCGGACATCGCCGGAAAAGGAATCGCCAATCCGATCGCGGCGATATTAAGCGGCGCAATGCTTTTCCGGTATTCGCTGGGTTGGGGGAACGAAGCCGACGCCATCGAGCGGGCGGTGGACCGGGTGCTGGATGCCGGAAATCGGACCGCGGACCTTCACCCGTCCGGCAAACCGCTGAGTACGAAGGCGATGACGGATTGCGTGCTGAAGGAGCTGGATTAATTTAATAAAAACCGAAAACCTTTTCACCGCAAAGCCACGAAGACCGCAAAGGTTTTTAATCAATTTTTTCTTTGCGAGCTTTGCGTCCCTGGCCCAGCCCGACCAGGGCGGGCTTTGCGGTGAAAAGGACTTTTTATTTCCTTACGATGGATTTTGGCAGTCGTGCACGACTTCATTTATCCGTTCCGGGTTTCCGAGAACGCCGACAATATCCCCGGCCTGAATCGTTTCAAAACTGGAGGGATGCCACTCCATCCCGCCTTTGCGTTTCAGCAGCACTGTGCTGATATGGTAACGCTGTTCGAGATCATGCAGGGATTTCCCCCTGGCCTCCGCGCAATCCAGAAATTCAACGGTCGCAAAGCACAACGGATTCCCTTCGACCATGATCGGCGGGGTGATATTGGCGCCCGCCGCGGCGGCGGCGAACACCGGCGAAGCCATCCCGGTGGCGCTGATCGCGGTAAATCCGAATTGTTTCTGCAGTGCCGCGGCGAAATCGTCGTCGAAGATGCGGATCACGACATGAACCGACGGGTTGATGCCCCTGGCCTTGACGGCCATTTGTAAATTCAGGCTGTCATTTTGCGTGCAGAGAATGATCGCCCGCGCGCGGCGGATGCCGGCTGCTTCGAGGAGATCCTCCTTGGTTCCGTCGCCGGGCAGGACGGGAATATCCAACCGTCGGGTGTTGGCGACGAGGTCGGCGGTCGGGCTGAGTTCGATCGCCACAACGTCCTGCTCCATCTGGTGGAGCTGGTCGGCGACGCGGAATCCCAGGTGCCCCAGCCCGACCAGAATGATGTGATTGCTGAACGTGGATGCGACAGCCATTTCCCACTCCTTGCCCCTAGCGCGGCGGTTGAATAACAACGTGCCGAAGTCGGCCAATCCGTGGGCCAGGGTCCCCACGCCGATCAGCGGCATGACGAAATGAAAAAGCTGCAGAACGGGCGCGTGCGGAAAGTTCCCCAACGGTTGAAGAAAGGTGGCGGTCAGGACGAGATATACCGCCTCGACCGGATTTGACAGCGGTTCGCCGTAATGAGCCGCAAGAACATAATAAAGCAGGCCTAGTCCGATAATGGCTAAAAGGAAAAGCAGAAGCGGATCCCGGAACTCCTTGAGGAGCAGGGACGTATCGCGCCAGCTTGCGCGCCAGCTTCTGGACAACAACCCCGTTTGTTTTTTCCGCATACCCATCCGTGCCGGAATAACCGGTTATGGAAATTAGAATCCTCTTGAAACCGGATGCCACCGCTCCCGCCTGCGGTCTTTGCCTGTCTCGGCGGGTATTATACATAAATCTCATGCCGGATCATCCGGTGTGAGCGGATAGGATAATCATCCGCAAGCGCGTCCTCCCCAAATTTATTGCCGTGACCATCGGAAAATGCTACAATTTGGTCTAGTTTTCCGGCAAGGAGATTTCCGGCGATGGCAAGAGACTTCAGCGAAGTACTGCAACAAGCGATGGAGTTCTATGTCGCAGGCCAACTCGTTGAAGCGAGGGCTCTGCTGCTGGATATCGTCCGTGTCGACCCGCGTTTGGAAGCCGGATGGATGTTCCTCTCCTATACACTGGAAGAACCGGCTCAAAAAGCGGATTGTCTGCGAAAAGTTCTCGCGCTCAATCCGGAAAATACCGAGGCGAAAGCCGCATTAGAGAAATTGCACGCCACTTTCGGAACGGGACCGGTGGAATCCGCTCCGACGCCTTTCATCAACGCACCCGTTGTTCCAGTCACCCCGCCGCCCCCCGCCGCTGCTTCCGGACAGCCCAAAGCAGTGGCGCAAGCCGCCATTACGGATGCACCGGCTTCCGCTCCGGCGCCTGGCGCCGCTTCGGCAGCTCCAAGCGCAAAGGAAGCGTCTGCTCCGCAACCTGCACCGCCGCCCGTTGCCGCGCATGCCGCGCCGGCCGGCGAACCTTCCCCGTCCGATGCGCCAACGATTGTTCACGCCTCTCCCTTTACGGTCGATATCGAACACGCCAACGACGACCTTTCCGTCATCCCGGAAGCAGGATTTTCCGGATTGGGCGCGCAGGCGGCTCAACCGTCGAAACCTTTTGTTACTTCGAAACTTCAGCAACAGGCTGCGCCCGTGCAAAAACCGGTAGCCCCACCCGCTGCGCCCGCCGAGCCTGTCCGGAAGGCCGGCCAACCGGTCCAACCCGATGCGCCGGTTGCGGGGGCGCCTGTCCGGAAAACCGGCCAATTGGCGCGACCCGGTGGACAGGCTACCGTGATGACTGTGCGCAAAACCGATCCGTTGGCCCAGGCCGGCGCACAAGCGGCGGAAAAGCCAGCGGCGAAGAAAAAGCGGGGCTTCGGATGCACTTGCCTTATCGTGGGAGCGGTCATCGTTCTGATCGCAGCCGGGATCGGTGTCGGGTTGTATTTGACAGGAAACCTGCCGGCGATGTTTACCGGCGGGGGGAACCCCGCTCCGACCATTTCGCCGGTTCCGGAGGATACGCCCACACCGTTTATCCTTCCGCCGCGTGCGACGGATACGCCAACGCCCACGCTCACCCGGACTTTGACCATTACCCACACCCCTACGATCACCCCCAGCCCGACGTTGGCGCCGCCCGATGCGACTGTGCAAGCGGATATGGCCAGGCTGATAAAGGAGGTCGAAGATATCCGAGGGCTGAAGATGGAAGGCAGTGTTCCGGTCTACATCGTGGATCGGGACCAGGCGGAGACCATCCTGCAAGCCGATCTCGACCGGATCGGATACAACGAGACGATCAAGATCGAAGCCAAGGCCCTGGCGGTGCTCGGTTTCATCAAACCCACTTATGATCTGGCCAAGTATGCCACATCCAGGCAGGCGGACGGTGTGCTCGGATTTTATATGCCCTACAACCGGACGATGTTCATTATCGGCAACCGCTTCGCCGGCATGGAACGATGGACTTTTTCCCACGAATTCGACCATGCGCTCATCCACAGCATTTATCCGGATTCCATGGCCTCGAGTGGGGATCCGCTGTGCGCCAACGATTCGCAGCGCTGCGAGGCAATCCGCGCCTTGGTGGAGGGGGATGCCATGATGGTCGAGACCATGTGGCGGGATCAGTACGCCACGGCATACGATGAACGCGACATTTCCCTCTCTCCGAATCAATGGTTTATGCCACCGGAACAAAACACACCGGCGTACATGTACCCGAGCATGTTATTTACGTATCTCGGCGGTGAAACCTTCGTCTATACACTCTGGAAACAGGGCAATTGGGCGTTGGTGAACAAGGTCTATGAAAAACTTCCGGACAGCACGGAACAAATTCTCCATCCGGAAAAATATCTGGCGGGTGAAAAACCGGTCAGCATGAACGTCCCGGAGCTGGCGAATGCGGTCGGAGAAGGCTGGTCGTTGATTAAATCCGACAGCCTGGGGGAGTATAAGACCTACCTCCTGCTGGCGTTCGGCGCGGACAATCCTGCGCAACTACCCACCGAAACGGCCACCGGGGCGGTTACCGGCTGGGGCGGCGACCATTATCTGGTGTTTGAATCGGCCGAGGGGGAGAAATTGATGTTGGCGGCCGAGTGGGCCTGGGACACGGATGTGGATGCGACGCAATTTCTCGCCGCGATGGACGATTATCTGGACAAGCGCTTCCGCGGGGGGGCAGTGCAGACGGCCGTTGGTAAATGCTGGACAATGAATGATACATCGACCTGTGTGTACCGGTCGGGGAAGAGCGTTTTATGGCTCACGGGACCGGATATGGGCATCTTCGATGCCGTCCGTGTCGCGTATGGTAAATATTAGTCGATCGATTCCCTGCAAGAATGATAAAAACGCCCGGTGGAAGCCGGGCGTTTTCTATCCCTTTAATTTCGAACGCAACCGAATCAGCACTCGCTGTAGCCGCAGGAATAACACTTGCGGCAGCCCTCTTCATTGACAACCGCCGCCTCACCGCATTGCGGGCAGAGGTCACCGATTTTCATCTTCATCTGGGCCGGGGAAAGCGCATCGATATCCGTCGGAGGAAGCTTACCGGTTTTATCGGTTTCCGCCTCGGGGAGTGCGCCCTGCAGATAATCCGCCAGGACGTGCGCGACGCCGTCCGGGAGTGAGAGCACCCGGTTCGGGCCGAACCCCAGCGGCCGGCCGCCGCCGATTCCCGCCAGCTGGCGCACGACTTCGAGCAGCCGGTCCTTCGGAGGAACGGGGGACCCCAGCCGGAGGATGTAGGAAATCAAACGGCCGAGCGCCTCCGATACGGCGGCGGTCTCCGATCCGGCTTTGGCGGTGGCGATGAACACCTCGAACGGCTGGAATCCGTCGTTTTCGTTTACGGTGACGAATGCCTTTCCGAGCGGGGTATCCACCTGGAAGGTCGCCCCGGGAAGCCGGCGCGGACGCGGGCGTTTGGTTTCATACCACAAGGGGATCAATTGGTCGTTGGTCGGGATCACCGTCGGGATCATGGTGACGGGGTGGGGCGCTTCTTCCGCGGCGGCGGAGAGGATGGAAATATCCTGGCCCTTGTTCTTCGCCGTTTCCGCCGTCTCCAGGACGACCTGTTGGCGCGAGCCGGTGATGAACACCGTCAAGCCTTTGCATCCCAACTCCCAGGCGAGTTGGTACGCGCGCGAGACATCCGTCTCCGTCGCTTCCGGGGGGAAGTTGATCGTCTTCGAGAGGCTGTTGTCGACGAACGCCTGCAGGGATGCCTGCATGCGCACGTGCTCTTCGGCGGAAATATCCTCCGAAACGACAAACCGGCTGCGGACCGCTTCGGGAATTTCCGCGATGCCCTGGCAGGATCCCTGCCGGATTACATTTTCAACGGTCGCTTGGTAAACCGGCTCGTCAAGTTTCAGATCCCGCAAAGCCTGATCGAACATGGGCGAAACGTAGGGAAGCTGCAGATCCTTGCCGTTGTCATTGACGTGCCGGATGTACGCCAGTGCAAACACCGGTTCGCAGCCGTACCCCTCGCAACCGGCAACCGTCGCAATCGTTCCCGTCGGGGCGATGGTGCATTGGGCCGCGTTGCGCAATCCGTGGGATTTGATGCCGCGGGTAATCTCGGTCCAGTCCACCTCCGGGCGGTGGAAATCCCGGGTATACGGACTTAATGGCTGGGGCGGGGTCCATTTCAGTTCCGCCGGATCATACACACTGCCGCTGATTGCCGGAAAGGCTCCGCGGTCCTTGGCCAGCGCGACGCTGGTTTTCATCGAGTGGAAGCGAATGAACTCCATGACCTGGGATGCGAACTCCTGCCCTTCTTCGGAGCCGTAGCGGATCCCGGCGTGGTACATCAGGTCCGCAATCCCCATCAGCCCCAAGCCGATCCGCCGCGCCCGGAATGCCGCCTCCTTGAGCTGCGGGACGGCCGGGACATAGGAGTTCACCGAGACGACATCGTCGAGAAACCGGGTGGCCAGGGCGACATCCTTGCGCAGTTTTTCCCAATCCACCTTGCCGCCCCGGCCGAAATGGCGGGAGAGGTTCAAGGATCCCAGGCAGCAATTCTCATACGGGCCGAGCCATTGTTCGCCGCACGGGTTGGTGGCTTCCAGATCGTACAGGTGCGAAACCGGGTTGTACCGGTTGGCGGTATCGAGGAAGAGCATTCCGGGCTCGCCGTTGTGGTGTGCCTGGTGAACGATTTTCTCGTACAACTCGCGGGCCCGGACGGTGCGGTAGGTGCGGATCGGAACACCCGCGCGTTCGGCTTGTTCCAGGGTGCCGCTGAACTTTCGGTACCCTGGCGCATACACGTCCGGGAAGCGCAGGTTCCATTCCCCGTCGTCGCGGACCGCTTCCATGAAGGAATCCAGGATGCCGACTGAAATATTGAAATTGGTGATCGCGTTTTCCTGGGTCTTGCAGGTGATGAATTCCTCGATGTCCGGATGGTCGATCCGAAGCACAGCCATATTCGCGCCGCGGCGCGTTCCGCCCTGGGCGATTTCCCCGAAGGCCTTATCGTAAACTCTCAGGAACCCGACCGGACCGGTCGCCTGGCCGGAGGAGGAATTCACCAAGGCGCCCTTGGGCCGGATCCGGGAAAAGGAGAAGCCGTTGCCGCCGCCGGTTTGTTGAATCAACGCGGCGTTGCGCAGAGTCTGGAAGATGCCGGATTCGTCGCGGCCCATGTCGTCGGAGATGGGAAGCACGAAGCAGGCGGCCAGCTGCCCGAGCGGGGTTCCGGCGCCGGTGAAAGTGGGGGAGTTGGGGAAGAAACGCAGACCGGCGAGAAATTCATAGAATGCCTTCGCCGTTTCGGCGACGTCGCCGCCGTATTCGGCTTCGGCCTGCGCGACATAAGCCGCGACGCGCCAGAACATTTCCTCAACCGTCTCGGCCGGTTTTCCGTCGGGGCCGCGCCGGAGGTAACGTTTTTCCAGAATGATCCGGGCGTTGGGCGAAAGGATGACCGGCTCCAGGGAAGGGCGGCCATTCCCTTTGATTTTCGATTTTTCCGAGACGGATGCGGATTGGGTCATGCAGTCCTCCTAGAAAAAATACAGGCAAAAAACGCCCGCGTCCGGATCAATCCCCTTCGCGCAACAGGGTGTTGATTTCGTCGCGGATGGAGCGCAGATCATCGAACCGGAGGTACACAATCGCAAACCGGATGTAAGCGATATGGTCGAGTTCCTTTAACGCCGAAATCACCATATCCCCGATGAACCGGCTTGAAATTTCCGGTTTGTTCATTTGCTGCAGCGCGGCCTCCACTTCACCGACGATGCGGTCGATCTCCGATGCCGGGACCGGGCGCTTGGCACAGGCGATCCGGATGCCGGAAGCCAGCTTTTCGCGGTCAAACTCCTCGCGGGTTCCGTCGTGCTTGATCACCAGCGGGGTCGAGTTGATCGGCCTTTCGTATGTGGTGAAGCGTTGATGGCAATCCAGACATTCCCTGCGCCGGCGGATCCCTCCCCGCACATCGTGGGTGGTATCGATGACTTTCGCGTCGTCCTTGCCGCAGAAGACACAACGCATTAGAACATATATTCTACGCCATAGCTGGCGATTCGCTCGTAACCTTCCCGATATTTTCGGTAGGACTGCATTTTATCATCCCAAATGGTCGGAATCAATAAGCGAGTTATCCACAAACCTTAAAAAATTGTGGATAACTCAGAACGCCATGTGAAATGTCAGTTCCAATGCCGCAGCCGAGAGCAGATGTTCCGCGCCTGTGCCGTTCTTGTTGCGACCAATGGGAATTTCGTACCTGGCTATGAATGCATTCAAATTCCATCGAAATTCATTGGGATAAATGATGGAAGGAAGAGAAGAAACCCTTGGGTTGATTGCTTCCGGCTTCCGATATCACCCTTGGGATGATCGATGGACTATATATCCGGCGGCCACATTCTATCTGTCTGAAGATTTCCGATCCGTTCCGGGCGTTACACTTACAAAAATATAATAATATTAAAAAAAACCGGCCATGGAATGCGGAGTAACAGCGATCCGCATTGCCATGGCCGGAAGATTTCAACCGGTCCCGAACTATTTTTTCGGTTCCTTCGACTCCTTGGCTTCCTTGGCGGGGGCGGGAGCAGCAGCTTCCTCTTCGCCCTCTTCCAGTTTCTTGCCCTTCTCGATGACTTCCACTTCGCCGGGAACTGCGGCAACCACCGGAGCGACGACTTCCTCTTCCGCCATCTGAGCCGTTACGGTGACGACGGTCTCATTGACGTCCATCAGGACATGGATCCCCGGAGGAAGCGGTAAATCCTTGATGGCAATCGAATCGCCGATCTTTTCAAGCGGGGCCAGCTCGACCGAGATCCCGCTGACGAGGTCCTTCGGAAGGCATTCCACCTCGAGATCGTTCAGAACCGGCACCAGAATCCCGCTGAAATCGCGCACGGCGGCGGAGATTCCCGTGAAGTGCAACGGAACGCGGACCCGGATCGCGCGGTCGGTCGGGACCGCATAGAAATCCGCATGCAAAATCGTGCGCCGGATCGAATCGCGCTGGATATCGCGCAGAAGTACTGAGTAAGCCTTCTGATCGACCATCAGCTTGACCAGGGTCGACCCGGTCAGCCCATTCAATGCCAGTGTGGCGGCCTTCGCTTCCAACTCGATCGGGATGGCCTCCACGCCCGGGCCATACAGCACGGCGGGGATTTTTCCCGAAGTCCGCAATGCGAACAAGCCTTTCCCGATCGCGGATCGGACTTTTGCCTTCAATTCAATTTCACTCATTCCAACCTTCCTGGGAGCGCCTCTAGCCGTTCGACGGCTACCTTCGCTCCATTTGAATTTTTCCCATTTTTCAGTTGGGAAAGCCGCGAGATTCTACCGGCTAACGGGACCTACGTCAAGAAAGCCCGGGATTCCTGACAGGATGTTGAAAAAAGGCCGAGGGTGTTATTGCGAGGAGCGAAGCGCTCCCTGCGGTCGCTCGCAACAATACCGATCGGCATTCAAGTTGAAATATATTCGGACTTATATTGTCGTAATACTTGATTTATCTCTATATTTGTGCTATTCTCGCGCATATCCCATCCAGAGAATAAGCCCCGTTTGGAGGCTTGGAAGAATGCTAAGAGAGCGAATTGCCGAAGACGTCTCTTTCTTCTCGAGCGACATGTATGCGCAGGTCTGCGCGGGAGTAATTGGGACGCCCGACGGAGCCATCCTGATCGATACGCTGGCCCTGCCTGCGGAAACCCGGGAAATCCGGGATTATATCGAGCAGCGAATGAACACGCCTGTCCGGTTTGTGGTCAACACCCATCATCACGCCGACCACAGCGGCGGAAATTATATGTTCCCGGATGCGCAAATAATCTCGCAGGAAACCTGCCGCGCGCTGATGGAGACCAAAGGCCGGAAGGCTCTGGAAGCGGCAAAACTGGAAAATAAGGACCTGGGCGATGCACAGGTCGTCCTGCCCAACGTGACTTTCCGCGATGGATCGCTGTACTTCCTGGTCGGCAAACGGACGATCCGGATTTTTCCGCTGCCCGGCCATACCCCCGACGGGATTGGGGTCCTGTTGGAAGAGGAGCGGATCCTTTTTGCCGGTGACGCGATGATGCCGCTTCCATATTTCCGGGACGGGGATCTCGATGTTCTGACCGCCACCCTGAAAACAATCAACGGGATGGGGCTGGAGAACATCGTTCAAGGCCACGGAGACGTCATTCTCCGCGGAGAGATCGACGAAATGATTTCCTCTCACCTGGTCTACCTGGACCGGATCCGCAAGGAAGCGCTCAACGCGGTGCGTTGGAACTGGTCGGTGGAGGATTTGCGCCAGATACCGATTGAAAAGTGCGGAAAAAGCCGGATTTTGCTGAACGGCCTCGCGCCGGACCTGCATTTTCAGAACCTGACGGCGGTGTACCAGAAGATCCGGAAGGAGGAGGGGACCACTCCGGAGAAGAGGAAGGTTGCCGGCATGAAATCCGCCGGTAAAAAACCCGCCGGACGATGAAACGCGAAACGGAAGAAAGCCGTACGTGTTAATGATGATCAAGGGCAAGCTTGTACTCCCGGGAGGAGGGCCGGGGCAGGATGAAGAGCGGCTTATCCTTAAGGCGAAATACGACCGCCAGGCATTCGGCGAACTTTACGAGAGGTACCTCCAGAAGATCTATACCTACCTCTACTATCGGACGGGCAATCACGCCGATGCGGAAGACCTGACCTCGAGGGTTTTTCAGAAAGCCTACATTCATCTGCCGGGGTACGAGCATTTGGGGCTTCCGTTTTCCGCCTGGTTGTACAGGATCGCCCACAACATCGTGGCCAACTGGTACCGGGACCAGGGCCGCCGGAAGGTGGTTGGGCTGGATGAGGCGGTCAGGCGGTCCTCGGAGGAGGATCCCGGGGCGTCCGCGGAGGATGCCGATGAGCAGGAACGGTTACTGCAACTTATCCGCAAGCTGCCGGAAGAGAAGCAGCAGGTGATCATCCTGAAATTCGCCGAGGGTTACTCCAACGCCGAGATCGGGCAGATCCTCGGACGCTCGGAAGGGGCAATCAAGAGTCTCTACCATCGTACTCTTCTCACCTTAAGGGAGAAATGGGTACAATGAGAATAGAAAGAAAGGAAAACAGAAGATGACCACGGAAAGGGCCTTGGAGGCCAAACTACGGCGCGTGCTCGTTCCTGTATCCCCTCGCAAGGGATACGCGAGCCTATTAAAGACAAAACTCCTGTCCGGATCGCGGATGCCGGTTGAGCTTGAGAAAACCGGCCGATCGGGTGAAATTGCCACGCTGACGACGCTCGGACTGGGCGCCGTCGCGACGGTGGCCGCGGTGGCGACGATCGGGGGCATGGTTGCCGGGCTGCTCGGATCCGGTGTATTGCTGCTTGGGGCGGCGAAACCCGGGATGGGGCGGAAGGAAATCCATACCCAGACGGCTTGATGCAGGGACCATCGACCATCGACAATCGGAATGGCCTTCAGTAAACTGAAGGCCTTTTTTCTTTATATTGACCATAGACCATGGACGATAGACCATGGCCGTTAATCTTTGTGAGAATAAATCCTCGCAACCGCGAGATTTCACATCGTCATTTTAGAAGGCTATGGTCCGTGTCTTCTGACCATGGGCGAGAGACCATAAACCATAAAAGGAGTTGCGAGCATTTTGCTCATACACATAGAAAGTGACAGTATCCTTCGGACTCGTATATACATTCACTCAAATAAGACGGCCATCGTCCATGGTCTATGGTCCATGGTCAAAAAAAGAGCCTCGCGAGCGTAATCGCTCGCGAGGCTCTTTTTTTTTACGCAACCCGCCAGCGCGGGGTCTCACCGCGCAATACGGTGAGGATTTCCTCGGCGATGTCACGGGCAGCCCGTTCCTGCGCCTCGCCGGTCTGGGCGGCGATATGCGGCGAGCAGACGGTCTTCGGATGCTTCACCAGGGGCGAATCGACGACCGGTTCGACGGCGAATACGTCCAGCGCCGCACCGGCGATCTGGCCGGAATCCAGCGCGGCG
This sequence comes from uncultured Chloroflexia bacterium, assembly GCA_963724345.1. Taxonomy (GTDB): domain Bacteria; phylum Chloroflexota; class Anaerolineae; order Anaerolineales; family RBG-16-64-43; genus JAFGKK01. The sequence continues at coordinate 1,288,413 of CAVRUI010000003.1, forward strand.
AGCAGGGCGGCCTCGTCGACCACGTTGCCGCGTGCCGCGTCCACAATATAAGCGCCCCTCTTCATTTTTGCGATCCGCTCGGCGTTGATGATCCCGCGGGTTTCCGGGGTGAGTGGAACGTGGAGGGTGATGATGTCAGATTTGTTGAGCAAGGCGTCCAATTCCGAAGGCTGGGCGCCGCGCTTGGCGATCTCATCGGCGGGGATCAACGGATCGTATCCGAGGCACTTCATTCCGAACCCGGTCGCGCGCGCCACCACGAGCGAGCCGATGCGTCCCATGCCGATGACGCCCAGGGTCTTCCCGTTCAACTCGAACCCTTCCAGCTTCTTCTTCAGCCACTCGCCGCGGCGCAGGCCGGCATCCCCCATCGGGACCATGCGGGCCAGCGAGAGCAGCAAGGCCATGGTGTGTTCCGCGACGGCGACGCTTGTCGACTGCGGCGCATTGACCACCGTCACGCCCTTGGCTTTGGCGGCCTTGAGGTCGATGTTGTCGACACCGACGCCAGCCCGGCCGACCACCTTGAGATTCGCCGCCGCCGCGAATACGTCGGCGTTAACCTTGGTTCGGCCGCGGACGATGATCGCGTTGACCGACGGAACGGCCTTAAGCAGATCCTCGGCAGAAATATCGGGCTTGTTTTGGACGGTGACGGATTTTTCCAGAATGGCGATGGCGGCATCCTGCAATCCATCGGTGATCAGGACGATGCTTTTTTCAGACATGCGTTACCTCCGGGAAGGGACCGGCGGATTGCCGGAAGGATGGCCGGGAGCAGGACCAGTGCCCATGATCCCGGATGGCGCGTATTTTTCACGTCGCTTAGATTGTAATAATAATCACAAACTCTGTTCTTGTCGAGGGTAACCGGGAAAGGGGGGAAATCGCGCGGATCTCAGGTTTTTCTCTTGGTGCCCGCTTCCGGCTTGGTCAAAACGGCTTCCATTGCCTTGGCGGCGCGCTTGAGGATATCGATGAATTCCTGCTGGTCGGGGGTCAGCGGAGTTGTAGGGGGGCGGGAGATCATTTGCAGGGCAATCAGGATGACCCCCAGGTGCATTCGCAGGTCGTGGTCGCGGGACGGGGCGCGGCGCCGCGGGGTCACTTCTCATCCTCGCGCTGGCGCAGGTGCGGGTAGAGGATGACCTCGCGAATGGTGGGCTGGTTGGTGAGGAGCATCGCCAGGCGGTCGATCCCCATCCCGAATCCGCCGTTGGGCGGCATCCCGTAACGCATGGCGTTCAGATAATCCTCGTCCATGGGATGGCGGTCTTCCTCGTCCTCGGAATAGGCCCGGCCCATCTCCAGAAAGCGCTGCTCCTGATCCAGCGGATCGTTCAATTCGGAGAATGCGTTGCACAATTCCATCCCGGCGACGAATCCTTCGAACCGTTCCACCGTCTGCGGCTGGCCGGGTTTGCTTTTGGCAAGCGGGGATATGTCGCGCGGGTAATCGAACAGAAATGTCGGCTGCACGATGTTGGGTTCGACGAAGTGCGAGAGCAGGCTTTCGATCAGCTTGCCGCGGTGGGTTTCCGCCTTGGGGGAAAGTCCCTTGGCATGCATCGCGGCCGCGAGCGTCTCCGATGTCGGGTGCGCGTCGATGTCGATCCCGCCCGCTTCGAGAATCGAGTCCCGCAGCGAGAGTCGGGTCCAGGGCGGAGTCAGGTCGAGGGTGTGCCCGCGGAAGGCGATTTTCGTGGTCCCGGTCACTTCCGCGGCGACGGTCGAAATCATCTCTTCGGTGAGGGCCATGATCTGCCGGTAATCGGCGTAGGCCATGTAGAATTCCAACTGCGTGAATTCAGGATTGTGCTTGAAGGAAACGCCTTCGTTGCGGAAATCCCGGCCGATTTCATATACCCGTTCGTAGCCGCCGACCAGCAGGCGTTTAAGGTACAACTCGAACGAGATCCGCAGATAGAGGTCCTGGTGCAGCTGATGATGGCGGGTCACAAACGGTTTGGCCGCGGCGCCGCCGTATACGGCCTGAAGCACCGGGGTTTCGACCTCGAGGAACCCGCGCGAATCGAGGAAGCGCCGCAGCGCGGAGATCATCCGCGCGCGGATCCGGAATATCCCGCGGACGTCGGCGTTCACGGCCAGGTCGGCGTAGCGCTGGCGGTAACGCGCCTCGGGGTTGTCGAATGCGGAATGGACGACCCGCTCGCCGTTTTCCACCGTCTCCTTGGAGGCGGGCAGCGGCGTGACCGCCTTGGATAGCATGGCGATGCTCTGCACCTGCAGGGTGATCTCCCCGGTGCGGGTGCGGAACAAAGTCCCGCCGGCTTGGAGGATGTCCCCCAGATCGAACAGGTTGCGGAACTGATCCAGGAATTCCTTGCCGAGGATATCCGCCTTCAGGAGCAGCTGGATCTGTCCGTCGCCGTCTTCGATATGGGCGAACACCGCCTTGCCCATCGCCCGGATGGAGCGCAGGCGGCCGGCCAGCGTCGCGGCGACCGGTGCGCCTTCCGCTGCCTGTTCGAAGGCCTGGCGCGCCTGGGCGCTCGTATGGGTCCGTTCGGCGTGCGCCGGATACGGGTCCATTCCCGCATCGCGCAGGAGCTGAACCTTTTGTTGGCGGTTCTTTTCGAGTTCGCTTAATTCACGCATGGATGGAGTATCCGGGCGCGGGGGATTATCCGCGCCCGCTTCCGCCGAGGGATTGGATTATTTCACCGACAATACCCGGAAGGTGAGGATGCCGGCCGGAGCGGTCACCCGGACTTCGTCCCCGGACTTGCGGCCCAGCAGCGCCTGCCCAAGCGGGGATTGGTTGGAGATGCGGCCTTCCTTGGGATTGGCTTCCGCCGCCCCGACGATCACATAATTCTCGGGAGGGCTGTTGCCTTCCTGAATCGCCACCTTGCTCCCGACCCGGACGACGTCCTGCGGCCCGCCTTCCTCGATGATGATCGCGTTGGAGAGCATGGTCTCCAGGGTGAGGATGCGTCCTTCGACAAACGCCTGTTCGTTCTTGGCGCTTTCGTATTCGGCGTTTTCAATCAGCTCTCCGCCTTCCATCGCGTCGTGCAGGCGCTCCGCGACTTCCGCGCGGCGTTTGGTGCGGAGGAGTTCCAGCTCCTCCTCCAATTTCTTATAACCGTCCTTGGTGAGAAAAACAGGCTGATCGCTCATGCGTCATTCCTTCTCCGACCGACAAGTATAGGGTGGGACAAACCCACTTGGCCCACCCGCTGCATTCCTTTTACGGACGATTGGGTTGACCGAACGGCAACCGGGCGTCCCGATGGGATGAAGAAACGCGAATTCGGGAAGGCGGCCGCTCGACGCCAAAAATCATAGCATATTCCCCCGGGGTTGACAAGAATGGGGAGCGCGGAGAACGGATTTTTTTTCGCGGTCCGCCCGCTTTGGGCGCCCAATCCGCTGGGGTATACTTGGCGGCGTGAAGAAGAAACAAGTGCTTCTGAGCGCGCTTTTCCTCGTGATCGGACTGCCCTCTCTGGCGTTTGGGAGTCCGTATCAGGGCGGCGGATCGGGAGACGTCCTGGCAATTTTCAACCGCATGACCGTCGAAGAAAAAATCGGCCAGCTGTTCATGGTCACGTTCCAGGGCAAGGATCTCACCCCGGCGTCCGATATTAACCAATTGATATCCGGAAGCCATATCGGAGGGATTCTGCTTAAACGGGAAAACGCCAATTGGCGGAGCGGGGAGGGGGAAGCCGCCGCGGTGCTGGCCCTGAGCAACGGATTGCAGCAAATCGAAGCCGACAGCGCGTCTGCGAAGGGAACCGCAACCGGAACGGAATACATTCCGCTGTTCCTGGCGCTTCCCGGGGGCGAGGACGGTTATCCGACCTCGCAATTGGCGACCGAGTTATCGGACCTTACTTCCGAGATGAGCATCGGAGCGACCTGGCAGCCGTCGCTTGCCCAGGCGACCGGCAGCATCCTCGGCAAGGAACTCGCCCTGATCGGGATCAACATGTACATGGGCCCGTCGCTCGACGTGCTGGAATTTCCCCATCCGGGTACGACCGGCGACCTGGGGTCGCATACGTTCGGCGGAGATCCATTTTGGGTCGGGCAAATGGGGCAGGCCTACGTACTTGGGATCCAGGAAGGCAGCGCCCGAAAAGTGGCGGTTATCGCCACCCATTTCCCGGGCATCGGTGCATCCGACCGGAGCCCGGAAGAGGAAGTTGCCACCATCCGCAAGGCCTTGCAGGATTTGCAGTCCATCGACCTGGCTCCATTCGCCAAGGTGGCCGCCTCGGCTCCCGGCGAATTGGGTATTGCGGACGGGTTCGTGGTTTCGCACATCCGTTATCAGGGATTGCAGGGAGACATCCGCACCAGCACGCGTCCGGTGAGTCTGGACCCGCAGGCCTTGAGCCTGGTAATGTCCCTGCCCGAATTCACCGCCTGGCGGGCAGGCGGAGGAATCACGGTCAGCAGTTCCCTGGGCGCGCAATCGATGCGCAAGTTTTACGAGGCCACCGGACAGACCTTTTCCAACAAGGGAGTCGCCCTCAATGCGTTTCAGGCGGGAAACGATATCCTGCAGATTTCCAATTTCGCCAGCGTGGAAGGCCAGACGGAGCTTCAAGCCACGGTCGACACGATAAAATATTTTCAAGGACAATATGCTTCCAATACGGAATTTGCCGGAAAGGTCGACCAGGCGGTACTGCGCATCCTCGCCCTCAAGAAGCGGTTGTACCCTGATTTTTCGATTTCCACGGTCCTCAAATCCGATGACGGGCTCGCAAAATTAAAATCAGACAGCGGCACGCCGCTTGAAATCTGCAAGGCAGGCGCCACCCAGATCAGCCCCAATCCGGAATCACCGGGCGGAACGGTGGTCGAACCACCCACATCGGCGGACCGGATACTGGTCCTGACGGATTCGCGTCCGGTCACTCCCTGCCCGTCGTGCGCGACCGAGGTGGACATCGCCCCGACGGCCTTCGCGGATACGATTCTCAGAATGTACGGGCCCGGAGCATCCGGATTGATCGCCCCGACGAGGATTCAATCTTATTCATTCAAAGATCTGTACGGCTGGCTGCAGGGGGTGGATCTGCCGGACTTGGAGATTGCGCTCGCGAACTCCACGGTCATTGTGGCCTTGATCCGGACACCGTCCCCCAATGCGCCGGAATCCTACGCCTTTCAGACCCTGCTTGCGGATCGCGCGGCCCTGATAAGCAAAAAGACGATTATTGTTTTCGCATTGGGCGCGCCGTACTACCTGGATTCGACCGAGATCAGCAAAGTGGATGCGTATTACGCTTTGTACTCCAAGCAGCCAAGCTGCATCGAGGTCGGCGCGCGAATCCTGCTCGGCGATATCACGCCCGCAGGCGCATCCCCGGTCAACATTGACGGGGTGGACTACAATCTCCTGTCCGTGCTGTCTCCAGACCCGGATCAATTAATCCAGATTTCCGTCAGCCGTTCCGGCGCGCCGTCATCGACCGCAACCCCAACCGGCTCCGCAACCCAGCAAACTCAGACCATCAGCCCGACGCCGATCGGTTTTTCACTCGGCGACCAAATCACCTTCACCGCCGGACCGATTCTGGATCATAATAAGCATGTCGTCCCGGATGGGACAGACCTGACCTTTCAAATCGATTTTCCCGGGGAGGACATCCCGCGGCTTCTCCTGGGCGCCAAAATAATCAACGGGATGGCGCAGGCGGATTATGTGCTCAACCGGCAGGGGGTGGTGCAGGTATCCGCCGTCAGCGAACCGGCGAAGAATTCGACGATCATCCAGTTGGCGGTTGGCGAGGAACCGGGATTTATCACCGAACTTGCGCCCACCGAAAAACTTGAGACCCCCTCACCGGAGATCACTCCGACCGCAACCAATACGGGGACGATCACCGGAAACGACGGTAGGAACCGCGCCGGTTGGGATACGCTCTTTGGGATGATCCTGATCCTGGGGGCTTGCTCCGCCGCAGTTCTTTTCCTCGCCAGCCGATACGGGTTTGCCGCGGGCCGTTGGCGGATCATGTTAAGTTCCCTTATCGGAGGCTTGGCGGGGTACGATCTGATCACTCTCGGATTCTCCGGAGCGAATAGTGGAACGGTCTGGGGCGGACGCTGGCTGAGCGTACTGATCGGTACTGCCGGCGCCGTCCTGGGAGCTGCGCTGGCCTGGGCATCGATCAAGTGGAAAACCGAAATTGACTCGGAATTGCGGCGGTTGTTTCAATAAGGTTTCCACGAAGAGCACGAAGCCCGTCCTGGACCGCGACGGTCCAGGGAAAAATCTGAAGGACACAAAAATCGATTAAAAAATAAAACTTCGTGTTCTTCAGGTCTTCTTCGTGCCCTTCGTGGAGTCAATGGAAAGCGCTGGACAGGACCGCGATGATGAAGAGGGAAATCCCGATCACGGCCAGGACACGGTCCGGCTGGGATAATGGGAGCAGCGGCCTGGTCAGCGATTTGATGTAGCGCGCGGCGGGCACGGTCGGAGTGGGCGGCGGGATATCCCCGAACAGGGCTTTGCGGAAATCCGCGACCGTTGCGGGGCGGTCATCCGGGTGGAGCGCCATCGCCCAAAGCACCGTTCGTTCGATTTCCGGCGTCACACTCGGGTTTTGACGGCGGAGCGGGATCAGGGAATCCGGATCGAGGAACCGCTGTTTTGCTTCGGGAGGGGCCTGGCCGGTGAACAAGTGGTACAACGTGCAGCCCAGGGCGTAAATATCGCTGCGGATATCGGTATGCCCCGTATCCCCTCCGTATTGCTCAAGCGGGGTGTACAGGGCCGTTCCGCGGCCTTGCATTACGGTGATCGTCATTTCGTCCGGAACCAGCACTTTGACCAGCCCGAAGTCCACGAGTTTCACCAGGCCGTTCGGAGTTACGCGGATGTTCCCGGGTTTGATATCGCGGTGCAGAATGGACGGCGATTGATCGTGCAGATATTCCAGCGCGTCGCACAATTGCGCCGACCAGCTGAGAATTTCGCCGGCGTCGAGGAATTTTCCGAGCTGATGGGCGTCTTCCACCATGCTGCGCAGATCCTGACCCGGGATAAAATCCATGACCAGGTAATCGCGATTGCCGGAAGAGAAGAAATCTGATACTTTTGGAAGATTGGGATGGTCAAGCCGGGCAAGAATACTGGCTTCCCGGTAAAATTGCTCACGGGCTTCCTGCTGGAGTTTCTCCGGCAAGCCGGGATCCTGTTCCACTTCCTTGATCGCGCAGTTCCGCCCGGTCAGCCTTTCGTCGGCCGAGAGGTAGATGGCGCCCATCCCGCCGTGGCCGATGACGGACAGTATGCGGTAGCGGTTTTTTAGCAGGTGATTTGCGTTTAATAGCTTGGGCATAGGGTTGCCGGATTTTTCATTCCTCCGGTGGATGATCATTCTGCAGAAGGGAGGAAATCGAAATCCTTTTTGATTTTCGCTGCATGAGAGCTTGACGGCAAGCCCCGGCGTCATGCGGGCGATAAAATGATTATAACCCATGGACTCTAAAGCAGAATCACCCGTTTTGATTGGACAATCCGGCCCGGTTCAGGGCAGCCGCTGGATCATTCCTCCGGCGGGCGTCACCCTCGGCCGGGACAGCGCCTGCGAGGTCGTCATCGACGACCGTCAGGTGTCGCGCCGGCACGCCAAAGTGGACCGCCGCGCCGGGAAAACCTACATCACCGATCTGGCCAGCAAGAACGGCACATGCGTTAACGGAGTCCCGATCAAGGACGAGATCGAACTAAAGGACGGCGATCTGGTCCAGATCGCGCTGGCCGCCGGATTCGTTTATGTCGCATCGGATTCAACCGTGCCGCTTGAATATGACGGCGCGGCGCCGCGCCAGGGGCGCATCCGCTTGAACCCGGTGGAGCATTCCGTCACGGTCAACGAGGCGCTGGTGGATCCTCCGCTGTCGATCCACCAATACCGTTTCCTGGAGATGCTCATTCTGCGGAGCGGGGGGCTGGTGACGCGCGAGGACGTGATCGGCACGGTCTGGCCGGGCGAGGACACCGAAGGGATTACCGACCAGGCGATCGACGCGCTGGTCCGCCGGCTGCGGGACCGCCTGAAGGAGGTGGATCCGGAACGGGAATACATTCTTACCATCCGAGGGCATGGTTTCCGGCTGGATGTGAACGCATAAGAACCCCGACGATTGACAATGGACGATGGACCATGGAAAATAATCGAATGGGAACCATTTATCCGCGTCCATGGTTTCCGCCTGGATGCAAGCGTATAACAAATTATTGACCACAAAAGGCACAAAAAGCACAAAATATTTTTAATATATATTTTCATTTTTCCGTGAGGTTATTCACAACAAGCATCCATCCCTTAAATCCATTTGTGCTCTATGTGCCTTTATGGCAACAATGACCGGGGGCTGGTCAAGGAGACGGACGTCGAATATAATGTCTGCTTCCGGGGCGTAGCGCAGCTCGGCTAGCGCACCTGCATGGGGTGCAGGGGGTCGGAGGTTCAAATCCTCTCGCCCCGACCTTAAGCGACCAAACGATCGGTCGCTTTTTTTCATCCGCCGCAAGGGAAGGGTGGAAAGGGGCAATCCCCGGATGGACCCCGAACCTGTTTTATAATCGAACCATCCATTTGGGATGTTCCCCTACGGGAATCCGGATGCCCATTCCGGCTCCCAGGCTGTTGGAGATGACGATGAAAAAACCAACCCCGGTAAAAGGCACGCGGGATTACTACCCGGCGGACATGGCTTTTCGCAACTGGCTGTATGGCAGGGTGCGGGACGTGTCGCAAAAATTCGGGTATCAGGAATTCGAGGCGCCGTTCCTCGAGACGCTCGACCTTTACGCGGCCAAATCCGGCGAGGAGTTGGTGAAGGAACAGGCGTTTGTCTTCCAGGACCGGGGCGGGGAGGAGATCACCCTGCGGCCGGAGCTGACGCCCTCGCTGGCGCGGATGGTTTCGGCAAGGGTCGGACAACTGACGTTTCCCGTCCGCTGGTGGTCGTTCGGGCCTTTCTGGCGCTATGAAAGGCCGCAGAAGGGACGGACGCGGGAATTTTTCCAATGGAACCTCGACCTGATCGGAGTGGATAATCCGCAGGCGGATGCCGAGATTGCCGCCGTCATCTGCGAGTTCTTCCGGTCGGTAAACCTTACCCCGCAGGACGTAAAGCTGCAGGTGAACAACCGGCGGCTGATGGAGGAGGCGCTTTCGGGCCTGGGCATCGGCACCGAAACCCGCGCCGGAGCGTTCCGCCTGATCGATAAAAAAGAAAAAATGGATCCGGCGGCCTGGGACGCTTACGCCCTCGAATCCGGATTGAACGCGGAGCAGGTCCGTGGACTGAAGGAACTGCTTGGGAACCGGGAACTGTGGATTCAATCCGTCGAGTTGAAAGAGTTCTTTTCCGCGATGGAATCCTTCGGGGTGCGGGACTACGTGGAATACAATCCCGCCGTCATACGGGGCCTGGATTATTACACCGGGACGGTCTTCGAGGCCCGCGATACGGCGGGTGAATTCCGGGCCATCCTGGGCGGCGGCCGGTATGACAACCTGGTGGCGGACGTCGGCGGCGAGAAGATCCCCGGGGTGGGGTTTGCGATGGGGGATTTGATCATCGGGCTGTTTTTAAAGAAAACGGGAAAAGAACCCGTGTTGCGGGTCGTGCCGGCGGATGTGCTCGTGACGACTTTTTCCGGCCAGGAACGGGACGCGGCGATGCGAATTGCCCAGGAGCTCCGGAAATCCGGAATAGCGGCGGAATGGTACCCTTCCGCGGAACGCCTGCCCAAACAATTAAAATACGCGGATGCGCTGGGGATCCCGCTGGCGGTGATCGCCGGTCCGGATGAAATCCGCGATGGCAAAGCAACCTTGAAGGATCTGGCGGCGCGGGATCAGGTGACGGTCCGCGCGGACGAGTTGGCGCAAGAAATTCGAAAGAGGCTTGCCGGAAGACAGGCCGGATGATAGAATTTCGCGCCGTTCGACAAAGCACGGTGGCTGTAGCTCAATTGGCAGAGCGCTGGACTGTGGATCCAGCTGTTGCGGGTTCAATCCCCGTCAGCCACCCCAAATTTCCCAATCTCACCGTAAAAGCCAGCCCCGGTTGGTGTGGGCCGGGGTCGCGAAGTACGCAAAGTGCAGGAAATTATTTTCTTTGCGAGCTTGGTGTATTATTTGCGGTAAGATTTTTTTAATTGCTTTCGTATGATTGTAGGTTTTCAGGAATTCTCTTCCTCATCGTTTTTATTTTGTTTTGGTTTTCTCTGGATCAATCGTTCGGTTTCCGAGATCCTCGAGAGGTTGGGTTCCGGCGCGTAGATCTGTTTGGTGATGACGGGAGTTGAATGCCCGAGCACGGACTGCACGTCTTCGAGCTGGGCGCCGGCCCGGATGAGCGATTGGGCGTGCCAATGGCGGAATGCGTGCGGGGAGATGAACTGGGTCGTTTTATAACCATATGCCTGGCGGCCGATCCCGCGGATGATCTCCCAAGCCGTCTTCGGGGAGATCTTCGCACCGTAGCCCCGGACCGCGCTCCGGAAAAATTGGCTGGTCCCGGTCCTCGGTTTTCCGGCCCGCCCGTGCTGAATAAAAATCCAGGGCGAGGCATCGGCCCGCTCCTTTAGGTAGCGTTCGATTGCGGCGGAAGCGGGATCTCCGATCAGGCAATGCGCAAGCGATCCGGTTTTTTGCATCTGCAGCGTGAAATACCCATCGTGGGCTTTTGCGCTCTGAAAATCACTCTTTGTGAAACGGCAGGCATCGCCGATCCGCAAGCCGGTTGCACGGAGAAAATGGACCAGGGCTTTGGAGCGGAGGGTTTTCAACACGGCAATCCGGTATTCAGCCGAAGGAAGGGCCTCGGAATCCACTACGGCGGCCATCTTATCTCCAAAATCCTCAGGAACTCGACCGACCCGTGCGGAGCCCGCCGATTGCTTCTTTTTTGACTGGATGCGCATAGCCAATCTGGTTTCTTTCTCTACATCGTTTGAGAAGTTAATCCATCCTTTTATTCTCCAAAAATTTACTGCTCGACGCAAAGCGCTTTCATATATATTCTGGGTATATTCGGTCATGCCTTTTCCGACAACCCAAACACCGAAACGGTTGATTATCGATGGATCCAAGCTTGAGACCTCCTTCATTAATATGTGGACTTCGTCCGCATACTGAAGAAACTTATTTAGTGCCGTTTTATATGTACGTTTGGTATTCTTGGATTCCCTGGGAAAATGAAATTCGACGAAAAACACTTCGACAGCCTGCTGTATTTTCATATCCTTATTCTAGCTCCTTCTTACGTAATATAATAACCATTAGCTTACATAATCATATCACGAAAAATAGGAATATCAAGAGGCACTTCGGACTTTTGTTATCCTCCGCCCTATTATGAAGTTGCGTGGATTTTTTATAATTTGGATTGCTGCAATCAATAGAGATAGGAATTTATTTCGATGAGGTTTTACCGGGCTTTCAATTTGCCATCCTGCAGACACCGCCCCACCCCGAGGGCAAGCCGCCGCCATCCGGAGGCCATCGGGAACAGAACTTCCACCGGCTCGATCCCGGTTCCGATCAGGTAGACGGTTTTCGAATCAGCCATTTCCACCAGTGCGTAGTAACGCATCTCCTTCCGGAGATAGATGCATTCCAGTATCTTGGAACTGGCTTCGTTTCCGAAGGAGGCTGTCACGAGAGAGGTGACCGCTTCGCGGCGTTCGGGAATGGAGGGCACGCCGAGCAGTCCGGTAGCGGAAGTGGACAGGTCGATCGGCTCGCGGGTGGCCAGCCAGCTTGCGCCGGCAAATTGCTGCGATAGATCCGTAAGCGTCATCCCGGCCACCGGATAACAATGGGGAGTGCCGATATCAATAACGAAATAGGGTTCTTCCAGTTCGAACCGGAAGATATCCGGTTCGCCCGGACCCGGTGCGATGCGTCCGATCGGCATCAGGACAAACGGCCAGGTATCCGTCGCGGGGCGAGTCCCGCCTTCGCTGTCGATCCCGAATTCCGCGATCAGGAATTGGTTTAATTTCTGTTTGGTCGCCTTGATTTCCTCGCCCATTTTTCTCCAGCGGCCGATCCTGAGCCGACCGGATCCGTCGCCGATCCGGAATTTGTCTGCTAATTATACCTATGCTTGGATCAGGAGGCGAATGCCTCTGCGTACGGCGGCGGGCCGGATTCCCTTGGAGAAAACCTGTTCCCGCTGTACAATGACACGGGTTTACGCCTGTTTTTCAGCACATACTTTCCCCAGGAGGAGTTCGGATATGGCACCGAAGTTTAAAGTTGGCATTCTAACCGGTGGAGGCGATGTCCCCGGCCTGAATGTGGCGATCAAGGCGGTGGTCACCCGCGCCCAGGAAAACAATATCGAGGTCGTCGGCCTTCGCCGGGGCTGGATGAGCGTCCTGCGGATCAACCCGGACGACCCGGAATCAATCGACAAATACTCATTCACCCTTACTCCCGAAACCGTCCGCAAGATCGACCGCACCGGCGGCACGTTCCTGCACACTTCGCGGACCAATCCCTCCAACGTCAAGCCGGCGGACGTTCCGGAGCATGTCCGCACGGAAGACAGGGTCAACAACGCCAAAGGGACGGTCGATTGCACCAAGCATGCCATCCGCGTCCTGGAAGCGCTCGGGCTGGAGGCGATCATTCCGATCGGCGGCGACGATACGCTTTCGTTCGCCAGCCGGCTGCACCAGGAGGGCTTCCGCGCCGTCGCCATCCCCAAGACGATGGATAACGACGTATTCGGAACCGATTACTGCATCGGTTTTTCCACCGCCGTCACACGTTCGGTGGATGCCATTACCAATTTCCGCACGTCCGTCGGATCGCACGAGCGGCTCGGCGTCGTCGAGCTGTTCGGCCGCAATTCCGGGGAAACCTCACTGTTCGCCGCCTACCTCTCGCATGTCGACCGGGCGATCATTTCCGAGGTGCCCTTTGACATGGATAAACTCTGCAAACTGCTCGTCGCCGACCGGAACGCATCCCCGTCGCATTATGCGATTATGACCATTTCCGAGGGCGCGACGGAAGCCGGCGGAGGCATCGTCCAGCGCGGAGAAGAAGACGCCTACGGCCATCAGAAACTCGGCGGGATCGGCCATTACACCTCCGAAGAGGTCAAGCGCCGGACCGGCGTGAACATCATGTACCTGCAATTGGGCTACGTTATGCGCTCCGGCGCGCCCGACGCCCTGGACCGGATGGTCGCCAGCTCCTTCGGGAACCTGGCGCTGGACCAGGTGGCTCTCGGCCACACCGGCCGCATGGTGGCGCTGCAGCAGGGTATTTACACCACGGTCCCCCTGGATATGATCATCCAAGGGAAGAAGCGGGTGGACGTCTCGGCCCTTTACGACAAGGATAACTACCGGCCCCGGGTCAGCGACATGCTCGGCAAGCCGATGTTCCTGTACTAGACCGAAGTCCTGCCCCGGCGGCACCCTGCCCCCGGGGATTGCCGCCAGCCGTCTTTCGGTGTGGAGAGTGGAGCATGAATCGAATCGACGAGATACTCAGCTGGTATTCCTCCGACAATCCCGGAGTGCGGACCAACCTGTACCGGATCCTGTGCCACGGCAAGCTGTCCGGGACGGGCCGGATCCTGATGCTGCCGGCCGACCAGGGCTTCGAACACGGCCCCGGACGTTCCTTCAGCAACAATCCGGCCGCCTACGATCCGCGGTACCACATCGAATTGGCGATCGAATCCGGGTGCAATGCCTATGTGGCGCCCCTGGGCTTTCTGGAGGCCGTGGCGGCCGATTACGCCGGGCAAATTCCGTTCGTTCTGAAACTGAACGGCCGTGATCTGCTGCATAAAGATCCGGACCCGATGATGGCCCAATTCGCCACAGTGGAAGACGCGTTGCGGCTGGGTTGCACCGCGGTCGGGTTCGGCATCTATCCCGGGACCAACAACCGGCGGATCCTCTACGAGCAGATGCGCGAGGTGGTGCGCGAGGCCAAACGGGTCGGCCTGCCGGTGATCTGCTGGTCGTATCCGCGCGGCGCCAATATCCCCAAGGAAGCGGAAACGGCGGCCGACATCACGACCTACGCCGCGCATCTCGCCGCCCAGATGGGCGCGCACATCCTCTACCTCAAGCTGCCGACCGAGCGGATCGAACACGAAGACACCCGTATCCTCTATGAAAAGCACGGTGTCAAATTGGGAACACTCGAGGACCGCATCCGGCATGTATTGCAGGGCGCATTCCAAAGCCGGCGGCTCGTGCTGTTTTCGGGCGGACCGCGCGGCGACTCCGACATCATCCTCAACGAGGCCATCGCAATCCGCAACGCCGGCGCCGCCGGCCAGATGATCGGGCGCAACGCTTTCCAACGCTCGCGGGAGGCCGCATTGGATCTCTTCGAACAGTTGATCCGTGTCTATCGGGGTGCGGATTAATCGGTATCCGCCGGAGCATAATGACAGGCTCGACGTTATTATCGGTCGAGCCTGTCCCTTTCTCCTCTGGAATTTCCCTAGTCAGAGCGCAAAAAACCACTGCTATGCGAAAATCTCACCCAAAATGCGGTTATTATGGATGCAATCTGATTCACTTGGCTAAGGATTGACACGCCTACCCGTGGTCGTATAATCCGGCTTCGCGCCTGTATCCGGTGGACTGAAGGCAGCACAATTGAAATAAGGAATTATGCTTGCGCGATCGCTGTTCGCGCCGGGGAACCGACCGAGAATGCGGCGCGAGCACCGGACGCGCGCACACAGGAAAATGGCAGGGCACCTATGGCAGAACAACACTCCTCCCTGATCGATAAAACGACGGAATTCCTCCACCGCGAATACAACCAGCAACAGCAACTCTTCGAGGCGCAGCCGGTCATGCTGCAGCGCTATTTCGAGGCGCAGTCGCGGTCTTTGGCGGAAACCCTCCTGCAGAAACCATCCCAGGTGAGGTTCTCCCTTCCGGACAAGGTTGTGGTGGACCCCAAGTCCGGGAAAACCGAAGCCATCCCAGTGGATGAGCGGGAGCAGATGGCCGGAGGGTTGGTCGACCGGCTGACCCGCACGGATCTGACGGTTGTCCTGCGGGCACGCTTCAAGGAACTGGAGCAGCTGCCCAAATCGGGGATCGCTGTGGCCGCCGGGGTGATGCGGTATTGCACCTGCCGCCACATGATCAGCAACATGCTCCCCGGGGGCCGGACTGTAAAATACATCTCGCTCGAAGACGAGGAGATCCCATCCGAACCGGATCCCACCCAGCCCGAAGTCGGCTCCGCAATAACCGAATCCACCGATGCCATCGTCGAAGAGGGCGGGACGGAGCAGAACCGCGGCGCGCTGCAGGTTCCGTTTGTCCCGTACGCGCGGCGCTTTTTCCTGCCGCAGTGGATTGCCTTCGACAGGGACGGCAAACTCCTGGTGGGCGGCGTGGCCGAAGCGGAAGCCAATATCTCCTCGATGCAGCATTTCCTGCAGGTATTGCACACGGCGGTCGGACTGGCGGCGTATTTCGTGGCCGACGAGGAGTATCAGCGCAAGCGATACGGCATGCTTGGCCAGCTGGTCAATCAGGGACGGGCTCTGGCGGTGTACCAAACAGGCGAGATCATCCAGACGATCAAGCGCCGGGCCGCCGCCGGGGATTTGAACCGCGGGTTATCGATCTCCCTCCCCTATTTTGACGACCAAAGCCTGCGGATGAAGGAATATCCGTTCGAAGTCATCCCCGCCGGCAGGATCATGTTCGTCCCGGCCTTCGTGATTCGCGCCGCGCAGGAGGA
This sequence comes from uncultured Chloroflexia bacterium, assembly GCA_963724345.1. GTDB lineage: Bacteria > Chloroflexota > Anaerolineae > Anaerolineales > RBG-16-64-43 > JAFGKK01. Next base: position 1,304,174 of record CAVRUI010000003.1, read on the forward strand.
ATCGGTCAAGATTGCCCAGGATACCCGGCTGAGCGTTTCGACCCGCAACCACATTCTTGCCGAGTTGTGCACTATGGAAGACGCGTTTCAACCAACTAAAAAGTAACCGGAAAATGAAACGATTTTCCGTTTGCCGCTAGAAATCAGGTCATCCACCCAATGATATCCGTTTTACTCCTGATCGCATTCGTGTACATTGCCTACCGCCTATCCCCGCGCGAGCGGCAGGAAGATGCGCACGTTCACGGCGCCGGCCAGATCGGGCTGCTCGCGGCAGTGGCGCTGTTCGGAGTGGATTATTTCACCTCCTACTACTATGCCACCGGCGAACTCATGGGGGCGTTGCATCCGTATGGGTTGCAGCAATACGGCTATATTGCCGTGGCGGTGATCGCCGTCGCCAACATCGTGTTTGGACTGCTTTACATGTATTCGCTCGGCATCTTTAACGAAGGCGGCGGCTCCTATACGGCGTCGATGCGTTACCTCCTGCCGACATTGAGCCTGGTGGTGGCCGTGGTCCTCATCCAGGATTATATTTTCACCATCGTCGTTTCTTCGCTTTCCGGCGTGGATCAATTGCTTTCCGTTCTGCAGGCCACCGGGATCGATTGGATTTGGCATTTCATTATCGGGGCGATCCTTGTTTCGGGAACGTGGTACCTCACCATCCGGGGCCGGGGCGAATCGGCAAGGATGACATTCATCCTGCTTGCCATTTTCGTATTTCTTGACCGTCACGATGTTCGCCGGATTGTTCGCCGCGGATTTGCGCGGTGTGGCGCCCATGCCGAACACGGGAGATCCGCAACCGGTCACCATCCTTCAGGCGATGTACCATATGCTGACCGCTTCGATGAAGGGTCTGGTCGCCCTTTCCGGGATTGGAGGCGATGTCGAACGGGATCCAGTTTGTCATGAACAAGGATGCAGGCCCGGTGGCCTGGGGCAGGAAACACCTGCCCAAACTTGAAAGGATTGTGGGATTTCTATTCCGGCAAGTCCGGGAATTGGCCGCTTTGTCCAAACTTCCTTCCTTTTCTACGGCGGCATTACCACTTTCCTTCTCGCTTTTTTTGCCATCCGTTTTAATGTATTCGACAACACCTTGGGCCGGACTCTGGTCGGGAATCTGGCCTTCATCGGTTTCCAGGAGATTCCCGGATTCGAAATTCTGGGCGGCGCCTTTCTATTCTGGGTTTACCAAATCCTTGCGGTCGCGCTTCTGGCATCCGCTTCGATGACCGCCTTCCAGGACTTGCAGGCCACGGCGTGGCGGGATGTCGCCATCGGCGAGATTCCCGGAAATCGTGGTGTACCGCAACCGGGCGGGAACCTTCACCCGATCCGTCACCGCAGGATTTATCGTGGCGTTGATGATCATGCTGCTGGTCCGTGCCGAACAATCGGCGGCGGTTCCCGTATTATGGGATCGGCGTGTTCATGCCCATCATGGTTATGGGATTTGCCATCCGCCAGCATATTCTTCAGACCTTTACCGGGCGAAAACGTTTCTGGGGCGCGTTGGCCGCCGGTTTCGCGGCAGTGCTTTCCGGATTGGTCTTTATCGGCCAAATCGTCGGCAAATGGGAGGAAGGCGGCTGGGTCGTGCTGATCACATTCAGCCTCCTCGTCCTGGGCGCGCACATTATTTTGATTTCGCCGGCAGGCTTGCGCAGCCCCGAAAAAATCCACCGCATCGTCCGGGAAAAGGCCAGAGTCCAGGGAGCCATGGCCTCGATCGTCGAATGGCAGTCCCTGCGGATGCAGGAGTATCGGTATCACATTCTCGTCGGAATCAGCCGATTTTTTGAATTGTTCGGCGTACGGCGTCCGTTGCGATTCGAGGCACCGGTTACCGCGGGCGAATACAACGATGCCGTGCATGTCGATCATCCGGAAGCGCCGTCGCTCTTGGAACAGTACCTCGAAAACAAACCTCCTCCGAACCGCAGGTGGGCGGACATCCAAAGGAAACCGCAGGACCGGATGATGACGCATAACAGGCTTTGTCCCGCAATCCAGTGCCGCCCGTATCCTGCGGCGGTTTCACCGGCCGTCGTAGCGGCTCGTATGCCTTCGGCACCCATTTACTCCTTCCGTCCGAATGAAGTCTTTGCCGCTTTGGAAACCGGTCCGGAGGGCCTATCCGCCGTGGAAGCCCAATCCCGGATCGAACTCTACGGCGCAAACCGCCTGCATGTAATCAAACCCGTTTCGCTCGAGTACCAGCGCCTGCTGGCCCAACTCTCGCATCCGATGGCGATTCTGCTTCTGATCGCCGGATTGATCGCGTCCGTCAGCGGCCGGCCGGTTCTGGGAATCGCGATTTGGGTGGTGGTCGTGGTAAACGCCGTTTTCTCGTTCTGGCAGGAATACCGTGCCGAACAGGCCATCTCCTCACTCGAGAAATTGCTCCCCGATTTTGCACGGGTGCTGCGTGAAGGCGCGGAATCCAGCCTGGCGGTCACGGATCTGGTGCCGGGCGACGTCCTGGTTCTGGCCGAAGGCGACAACATCCCCGCCGACGCGCGCGTGGTGGAGGAATTCGGACTGCGGGTGAACAACGCCGCCCTCACCGGCGAAGCGCTTCCGGTCCGGAAATCCGCCGAAGCTTCCGCGCGGCAGGAGCTTACCGAGGTGGAACGGCCGAACCTGGTTTTCGCCGGGACGTCGGTCGCTTCCGGGACCGCCCGCGCGGTGGTGTATTCCACCGGATCGCTGACCCAATTCGGCCGGATCGCACGGCTGACCCAGGAAACTCCGCTCGGCGAAAGCCGGCTGCATAAAGAGATGCGCCGGATAACCCGCACCTTCACACTGGCGGCGCTCGGGATCGGCGCCCTGTCCTTCGGCTGGGGCGTGTGGCAGGAAGGGATACCCTGGCTCGGCGCCTTCCTGCTGGCGATCGGGATCATCGTCGCGGTCATTCCGGAAGGGCTCGTTCCCACTCTCACCCTTTCCCTCGCCATTGCCGTCCAGCGCCTGGCGCGGCACGGAGTCCTGGTGAAGAGCCTCGCGATGATGGAGACGGTCGGGACCACCTCCGTGATCTGCACCGATAAAAGCGGAACCCTCACCCAGAACCAGATGACGGTCCGCGAAGTTTGGGCGGGCGACCGCCGCTACAGGATATCCGGATCGGGGTATGAACCGAAAGGGGAATGCCTTCCCGCGCCGGCCGGACCGGCAACCGCCGACTTAAAGGTGCTGTTCACCGCCGCCACCCTGTGCAACAACTCCCGTCTGTTGCCCCCCGCTCCGGAAAGGCCGAAGTGGTCGTACCTCGGTGACCAGACCGAGGCGGCGTTGCGCGTTCTGGCGCTCAAGGCGGGCGTGGACGACGCCGGAGCTGGATCGGACTATCCCCGCATCCATGAGATCCCCTTCGACGCGCGCCGGAAGCGGATGAGCACGATCCACCGGCGGGGCAATGAAGAAATCGCATTCGTGAAGGGCGCCCCGCGCGAAGTCCTGCATCTGTGCACCCACATCCGGATGAACGGGGAAGACCGGCCGCTGGATCAGGACCTGCGGACGCGGATCCTGACGGCTAACGACGGATACGCCCGCAACGCGCTGCGGGTGCTGGCGTTGGCCTGCCGCACTCTGCCGAACCGGACCGGCGCCGGATCCGATTACTCGTCGGAGTCCGTCGAACGCGAGCTGGTGTTCCTGGGATTGGCGGCGATGATGGATCCACCGCGTCCGGAAGTGGCCGAAGCCGTCGAGCGCTGTAAATCGGGCGGCATCCGTCTGGTGATGATCACCGGGGATTACGGGCTGACGGCGGATTCGCTCGCGCGCCGAATCGGAATGCTCTCGACCGAAAACCCGCGCATCCTCACCGGCGCGGAGCTGGATCAGCTCAGCGACGCCCAGCTGCAGGTTTTGCTGCGCGAGGAAGTGATCTTTGCGCGCATGGCGCCCGAGCACAAACTGCGGCTGGTGTCGGCGTTCCAGGAACGGGGGGATGTGGTGGCGGTGATCGGCGACGGAGTGAACGACGCCCCCGCCCTGCGCAAGGCGGATATCGGCGTGGCGATGGGGATCAGCGGCACGGACGTCGCCCGCGAGGCGGCGGACCTTATCCTGACCGACGATAATTTCGGCGATGTGGCCCGGGCGGTCGAGGAAGGCCGGACGGTATTCGACAACCTGCGGAAATTCTCCACCTATATCTTCGCGAGCAATTTTCCGGAAATGATTCCGCTCGTCCTGGCGGCCCTCTTCGACATTCCGATGGCGCTTACCGTCGTTCAGATCCTGGCTATCGATCTGGGGACCGATCTGCTTCCGGCGCTCGCCCTCGGGAGCGAACGTCCGGAGCCGGACGTGATGGACCGCCCGCCGCGCAAACGGAATCAACCCATGCTCGACCGGGGCGTCCTCTGGCGGAGCCTCTGGCTCGGGTTTCTCGAGACCGCTCTGTGTTATGTCGGATTCTTTTTCGTGTATTATTGGATGGATCCGGTCGGCTGGCGGGATTTGGTAAACCCCCTCTGGCTTTCATACGGGGATCTCGTACAGACGGCGACCGGACGGACATATATCCTGGCCACGACCGTTTTTCTCGCCGGAGTGGTTTCGTGCCAGATCGGAAATGCGTTCGCCTGCCGGACGAGCCGTGAGCGCGTCAGCGGGCTGGGATACTGGAGCAACCGGGGGCTGCTGTTCAGCGTGGCTGCCGAAATTGCACTGATCCTGGCGCTGGTCTACGTTCCGTTTCTCAATGACCTGTTCGAACTTCGGCCGATACCGCCCGTATTCTGGGTGTTGATTGCGCTTTTCGGCCCGGTAATGTACATCATGGAAAAAATTCGGAAATCCGTTGTTCGCCGCGGAATCTTCTCACGGGACCGGGAAATGCTGGTGCCTCCGCGATCGGCGGACGAATAGACAATCGCCGCAAGGCTTGGAAAGGATGGCCTGATGAAAACCATCATCATGGGATGCGGAAGGGTTGGCACACAAGTCAGCCGGCTGATGTCGCAGGATGGCCATGACGTCACCGTCATCGATTGCGACGAAAACATCCGCGAAAAGCTCGGACCGGAATTCCGCGGGAGGATCGTCATCGGTGTGGGATTCTACCGGGACGTGCTGATCCGGGCGGGGATCGAACAGGCGGACGCATTCGCCGCCACCAGCGATTCCGACAACGCCAACATTGTGGCGGCGCGGATCGCACGGAACATTTTCCACGTGCCGAGGGTAGTCGCCCGGCTTTACGACCCGCAGCGCGCGGAGATATACCGGCGGCTGGGGTTGAGCACCATCTCCTCCACGGCCTGGGGTGCCGAACGAATCCGGGAAGTGCTTACCCATTCCGAGCTGGACGCCCGCCTGGCTTTCGGGAGCGGAGAAGTCGCGCTGCATACCCTCGAAGCCACTCCGGCCATGATCGGCCGGACCGTAAATGCCATCGTGGTTCCGGGTGAGATTTCCGTCGCCGCCATCACCCGCGCGGACAAGGCCTTCCTCCCCGTGCTAGGGACGGAAATTCGCGCGGGAGATATGATGCACTTCGTCGTTCTGGCCGCATCCATGGACCGGTTCGAGCAGCTGCTGGGGATCGGAGAGGGAGGTCAACGATGAATGTCATCATCGTCGGCGGCGGGAAAGTCGGTTCGCATCTGGCGGAAATCCTGTTGCAGGTCGGACACATCGTGCGGGTGGTGGACGACCGGCCGGAAGTCCTCGAACGGCTAAAGAAGGAACTGCCGGAAGGGACGGTCGTGTTCGGGGAGATGAGTTCACCCGCCACGCTCGAACAGGCGGGTATAGAGAAAGCCAGCGTGCTGGCGGCGGTGACCGACAAAGATGAGGCCAATCTGGTGATCACCACCCTGGCCAAATTCGAGTTCCATGTGCCGCGGGTGATCTCGCGCGTGAACAATCCCAAGAACGGCTGGTTGTTTACGCCGGAAATGGGTGTGGATGTGGCCATCAGCCAGGCGGACATGATGGCGCGGCTGATCGCGGAGGAAATGTCGCTGGGCGACATGATGACGCTGATCAAGCTGCGCAAAGGAGCCTTCTCGCTCGTGGAGGAAAAGATCCATCCGGAATCCGAAGCGAACGGCAAGGCTATCCGGGATCTCAGCCTTCCCACCGAGTGCGTTCTGGTCGCCGTTATCCGCAAGGGCGAGCTGATCCTCCCGCATGGAACGACCGTCCTCCAGGAATCCGACGAAGTGCTGGCGGTGGCTCACCAATCCACCCTGGATATCCTGGCCTCCAAATTGGGAAAAAAGAAAGCTTAAAGAGAATCCACGAAGTACACGAAGGAAAACCTGAAGGACACGAAGTATTTTAATAATAAATTCTTCGTGACCTTCAGGTTTTTATTTCGTGTTCCTTCGTGGAAGAAATTTACTTTGCCGCGGAGAGCAACACGCGCGCTTCCTGGATCTCCCGAAGAGGCTGGAAGGCAGGCGGTTCCGGCGGGGAACGGTTTGCGGATCATGGCCTGCCCAGAGTTCCGGTAATTATATCCCGCGCGGTAAGGCTTTCGGGATAGGAAACCCGAAACGAAGAGAGATCCGGCGCACCCGTTATCCCGCGGCGCGGGTCAATCGCAAAACGAAGGCTCATCACCGAGCGGACGCCGGATCGGTCTACTTCCACCCAGACAAGGATCCCGCTGCGGGCCGACGCCGGTTCCTGCTGATCGAAGACGGCGTTCCCCAGGCTGTACAGAATGAGCGATCCATTCCGCCACTCCGTTTCCTGCACGACGTGCGGGTGATGGCCCCACAGGATATCCGCTCCGGCATCGGCGAGCCGCGCCGCGATTTGTTCCTGAAGCGCGTCGTGCCCGGATTGAAACTCCAACCCCCAATGCAGCGATACCACGACGATTTTCCCCGCCTCATGCGCACTGCGCACGACCCGCTCGAGCACACCTAGCGCATCCGGCGGCGCGCCGCCGATCAGATCGAGCGCCAGGAATACCATTTTCAACCCGCGAAGGTTTGTCTCGAGCGGCTGGGAATATGAATTCAGCTCGAGAATATCGAGCTTGGAAAGCGCATTAAGTGTGCAATCCCGGCCTTCGGAACCGGCGTCAAGCGCATGGTTGTTCGCGGTCGAAACAATATTCATCCCGGCGGATTCCAGCGCCGCGGCCGCCGCCGGAGGCGCGCGAAGAGACCGCGAACCGGACGGCACGCCAGGATCGCACCCGATCGGGGATTCCAAATTCGCCAGAGCCAGATCGGCGGCGCGGGTCAGAGGCTGGATGGATCCGAGGATTGATTCCCAATCGCCACCGGCATGCGCTTGCGCCACTCCCCTGCCCAGCATGATATCGCCGAGGAATACGAGGCTTGCCGAAGGTTGATATTCCGTGCCGGAAAGAAAAGCCGCCAAAATAATAGAAACAATCAGACAGCGCACCGAAGAGGCGCGCTGTCTGATTTTGGATGGATCGTATTGCTTAAAAGGCTGCATCGGCGAAAAGTGGAAATCCGGGCTCATCACCTTCCCGGCTTCGGATTACGGAATGATGAACAAAGAAGTCCAATCCGGCGCGGGAGGCGCGGTGCCGCCTTCCACCTTCGCCTGCCAGGTTTCGTCGGTCATCCGGTCGGCGGGCGGGACGGTGAACTCATAGTAGGTGAACACGGCGCCGAAGCCGATCCGATACGGCGCGTCCGGGAGGACGACGATGATAATCGTGGGCTGGCCGACGGCCTCCTCGAGGACCGAAAGCGAACCGTTCGCATCCAACCCGGTCGCGACGTCCGCGACGAGCGCCGCCCTTTGGTCGGACAGATCGCGGAAATCGCCGCCTTCGCGATCGGTGGCGGCCAGGGTGAAGGCTTCCATTGCGCCGCCGTAATACTGGATCCGCCAGTACTCATCGGTGGTGAGCGCCTGCCCGGCGAGTTCCCTTTCCGATGCCGATTGCAGGAATCCCAGCAGGTCGATCAGGTTATCCAGGTTCCCGCCGGTGGTCTCCGAGAGGATGTTGCGCGCCATTAGGCCGGAGCGGGTCATCATCGCCAGCGCCCGCAAGCGGGCATACGCTTCCGGATTGGGTTCGACATATCCGTGCGGGGGTTCCGGCGCACCGCCGCCGCCCAATTCCGCCATAACCTGTTTGGCGTAGAGGATCGTATCGTGCTTGAGTTCGGTCCAGGAAGCAAGCGCCGTTTGCAGGTCCTTGCGGGTCCAGGCCTGATTTTGCATGAAGGCGGGGAAGCGGGCGTCCTTGCCCGAGATCAGCGGCTGGAACGAATACAACCATGCGTAATAAAGATTCTGGGTCCACGTATCCTGTTGCAGCGCGGAGATCTCTCCCTTCACCTTCGTCATTTGCTTGTCGAAGTTATCGTATTGATCTTCGCCCATCCCGCGCAGAAGCGTCAGCGCTTCATCGGAGCCGAGCGCCGCAAAGAAATCCAGCGCCTTGGGCAGGCCGCGCGGTTTTTCCAGCGTGCCGACGTTGCGCCAGATCACCTGCCCGAAGACGTATTCGTCGAGGGTGAAGCGCTGTCCCATCAGACGGAAACCCTTGGTGGCGTCGGTTTTGTCCTCCCAGATCCAAACCCACATCGAGTTGACCTGCGGCGGCGGGAGGGACTTGGCGGCCTGCATGAATTTGGTGATCCCGGCCGCATCCGCGTACGCGGAAATCGGCGCCCCGGCGCCGAACACCGAATCCGCAAGCGCGCCGTATTCGGTGTAGGAAAGGTCGTCCGCCTTGCCGACGATGAAGACGGTCGGCTCGTAAATGTTCTTCCACAGCGTCTCGGCCGGCGTGCCGTCCGCGGCGGCGGCGGTGCGGATGGCCTGCGTGGCCAGCAGCGCGCGCTGGGTTTCGAAGGAATCCCGCAGGCGGAAGGTCATCCGGCCGTACCACATCATCGCCTTGAAATACTGCTTCAGTTCCTCGCTTTTGGTGTAGTGGCCGCGCGGGATGTATTGGCTGTAATCCTCTCGAAGTTTCTTATCGTCCGCCAGATCTGGCCGGTCCCAGATCGGCGAGATTTCCGGTCCGGCCGCGGCGTTGATCAGCGCCATTTCGGCGTTTACCAGATCGGCGGCTTCCGCGGGAACGGCATCCGGCAGCCCGAGCAAAGCTCCGGCGACGGCAAAGAAGGCGACGTTGCGCCGCGCCGGTTCCTCGAGCGCGGTCCCCTGTGACTGCGTAAATTGTGCGTGCGAGGCGGAGACAAGCGTGGCGGTCAGCGTCTTGAGCGCGGAGGTGAAGGTATCGCGCTCCAGGTCGCGGAGCATTTTGTCGAAAATCAGATGATAGACGTGGAAGACGGAGTCGGTCGTGACGAAGACCGGCTGCTCGTTGTAGCGGAAGGATTCATACACCTGGTAAAACTCCCGGAACTTTCCGGGTTCCGGCGGGGTGACGAAGAAACCGTTGGAGGAAAGGCCGCTCTTTTGCGCGGTGCTCATGGAATACGCATCCGCGCCCTGGACCTGGGCAAGGTCGACCGGAAGCGTGTATCCGCCGGCAAAGGATGCCGGGAGTGTCACCTTGATCGCGGGATATTCTGCGAAGGCGGCCAGGTGGGAATTGGCGGGAGGGGTAAAAGTCGGCCCGGCGGATGTGCCGGTCGCCGCGGCGGTGGCCGCCTCCAGCGTGGAGGATACGGGCATCAGGTTGCAGGCCAGAGCCGTTCCCGCGACGAGGCAGAGAAATCCTGCGACGGAGGCGATTCGTTTTTTTATCATGTCATCTCCTTGTACCGGATCCGCGGTATACGGGTTCCAACAAGACGGCCGGAGAACCGTTTTCACCCATCAACCAGACGAACCGGCCGACGCCGGTGTTCCAGCGGTCCGTCAGTGAAAAACCGAACCCGTTCCATTCCCACAAGGCGACCGCCCTGCCCTGCGCGGGGAAATCGTACGTGCTCTCCACGGTCATGAGTTCGTCGCGTCCGTCGGCGTTCCAGTCGGCGGCGAAAAACCCGAGGACCGGTTCCGCCATTGCGGACCCTGCCCATAATTCCCGGAAACGCGTTCCTCCCCAACCCCAGAGAATTATATGACAAGAACGATTCTGCGCATCGTGAAAACCGGCGATCCGTCCGCCATGGGGAAGCCAGGCATCGACCGGCCACGGCTTAAAGGGCCGCCAGACGGCCATGACGATTTCCGGCCGGCCGTCCCGATTGAGGTCGGCCATCTGCGCCATCATGACATTCCATTGCGGAGGAGTTGTCCATATGCGGAGGGCATCCCGCATAATGGTAATTTGCCCGCCCCGGTTTACGATCCGCTCGAGCGATCCGTCCGAATCCAGGTCCGCTTCGAGCGCTGGAACCGCGGGACGGGCGGGACGGGGAGATCCGTCAACCCATTCTCCCCGCTCCCATTGCAGAAATACCGGACGGGAGCGGAAGGTTGTCAAGAGGGAAAAGAATGCCAGAAGGAGGAGGATGGTTCGTCGCATCATCAATCGGCGGATATTGTACAATTGTGCAAGGGGTACGGCAACGATTGGAAAAGACTTGCCTGGAATAATAAAATAATTCGGCTTTTTGGCCGGGTGCACAATCCCGTATCGAAGCGCGGCTTGGATGCGACTCTGTTGACTGAGAGGAAATCATGAAAAAAATCACCAATGTCAACCTGCAAACGGCGTTTGCCGGCGAAAGCCAGGCCCATATCCGGTACACGTATTTTGCGGAATGCGCGAAGAAGGACGGTCTGGACAACATCGCCCGGTTGTTTGAAGCGGCCGCGGCGTCGGAGCAGATCCACGCCGGCAACCATCTCAAGGCGTTGGACGGAATACAGGACACCCCCTCGAACCTGACGGCCGCCGCCGGCGGCGAGGAATTCGAAATCGAGGAGATGTACCCCTCGTACATCGCGATCGCCGAACAGCAAGCCGAAAAGCGGGCATATCGCTCGATGCAGAACGCGCTGCAGGCGGAAAAAGTACACCTTGGCCTTTACCGCAACGCGTCGGCGAACCTTTCCGCGGGGAAAGACATCGGCCGGGTGGAATATTATGTCTGCCCGGTTTGCGGGTTCACGATGGAAGGGACTCCGCCGGATGTGTGCCCGGTGTGCGGGGGAAGGCACGAGAATTTCAGGATGTTTTAATCCGTAGGGACGGGATTTACGTTAACCTGCAGACCATCGACGATCGACCATAGACCATCGAAAACCGACCATAGATCATCGACCATCGACCATCGCTATTACTCGATTGAGAATCGATTCTGCGAGTCCGAGTATTACCATCCAAGGGGGTGTGTTTTATTGCAATGGACGCGAGCGAACGATTCTCACACAATTATCGGCGATGGTCGATGGTCCATGGTCATACTTGGATCCAGGGATATTGTTTTACTAGTAAGTCGCCCAGGGCGCGCCTCACTCCTCGAAACACTCCACGTGGTACGTGAACACATCCAGTTTTTCGCGGCGCCACAGGTCGTAATCGAATCCCATTTTCTCGCACAGCATATCCAGAAACGAGTTCGGATCGGGAACCTGCTCCCATACCTGCGGAAGGAAAGTGGCGCGGCGCATTCCGCGGGCGAGAATGACGCCGTCTTCGTCCGGGTGCAGGAGCGCGGGCAACTCCTCCGGGTTGGTGTACTTGAGAGGCAGCGGCGCGCTCAGCACGGACACCTCGATGTGAAGATCCGGAAATTCGGGATCCGTAAGCGGAGGGAAGCGGAAATCGCGGAATGCCGCATCGCTGGCATGTTCCTGGACATCCGTGGCGAGCGGCTGGCGGGCTTCCAGGCTTCCGATGCAGCCGCGCAAGTTTCCATCGATAGTCAAGGTGACGAAACTGGCGCCCGGAGCCTGAAGCTCCGGTGGAAGCAGCGCGAGGTCGAGGCGCGATTCGATTTTTTCCCTCAACTGCGAGGCGATGGAATCCCGGGCAATAGAGAGCAATTTGTTTCTGCTGGCATCCGATAGCATCGGGTTTCCCCTTTCGCTCCCGTCCGAGGGGAGGCGCACGGTTACGCTTTTTCCACAACGACCGCCGTGCCGTACGCCAGGACCTCGGTGACCCCCTCCATGACGTCGTTGGCGTCGTAGCGGACTCCTATGATGGCGTTCGCTCCAAGTTCCTGGGCATGCCCCAGCATCAGCTGAAACGCTTCCAGGCGGGCGTGTTCGCACAGTTCAGTAAAGATGGTGATATTCCCGCCGAAGATCGTCTGGATTCCGCCGGCGAAGTTCCCCAGAACGCTGCGCGAACGGACTGTGATACCGCGGATGACACCAAGGTTGCGGACGATCCGGTATCCTTCGATGGTGAAAGCGGTGGTGGTCATGGAGGATTCCATACGGCTCTCTCTTAAGCGCTTTTGCCTGACCAATCGCCGGGGAAGGCCTCGAGCGCGCGTTCGGCCGCTTTGGAGATGTTCGGATCCTTATCGAACCGGCGCATGCGCATGACATCCTGGGCTTCCTTGGTGCGGAATTCCACCAGGGCGATGAGCGCCAACAGCCGCGCGGCGTCGTTGGACCCTTCCTGGAGGTTCCCGTCAACGAGGATGTACCCCTGCCGCGGATTTTTGAGTACCTCAATCAAGACCGGTATGACGACGGGGTCCTTAATCTTCACAAGTTTCTGAACCGCCGCAAAGCCGCTGTCCAGTTCGGCCGCGCGTACCGACCGGAACCGCAGAATTTGGACCAGTGTGCGGATGGCGAGGTCTGATACCACCGGATCGGGATCCTTCATAGCGGCTTCCAGCTCGGTAATGACCGCATCATCCTGGGACATCCCCGAGCGGTTGGAAAATTCCACCGCCGTTTCCTGACGCGCTTTCGCCCCCCCGCTGCGGAGATCGTACGAAGTTTGTGCGCGCTGCACCAGCCGCCCGACCGGGGTGTTGGAGGTGGCGGCGGCGGCTTTGTTGAAAAGGGCCGATTTCTCTTCCGGGCTCATGGCCAAAATCTGTTTGGCCCGGTGCACAGCCTCCACGACCTCCGGATCGCCGCAGCCGAGAAGCTCTTCCAACCCGGCAAGCATCGCTTTCTCGCCGGCGGGATTTTCGACCGCGCGCAGACGGTCGCGCCAGACGTTCACTTGCTCCGCCATCATCAGTTGTTTTTCCTTGAGGGCTTCCTGCTCTTTGACAATCCGCGGCCGCTCGGTTTCTTCCTCTTCCGACCATTTCCGCCGCAATACGCCGAGCTGGTCGGCAATTGACGTGAATTCGCGCTGGATGGCGGTCACCTTCCGTTCCAGCACCATCGCAAGTTCTCTTAATTCGAGGATGACCAAATTTAGCTCTCCGATGGGGCTGTTGCGGCGGTTCTGCCGGGGAACCGGCAGTCCTTGAATCATAGCACTCGAAAAGTGCGCGTCAAGTGGACCGGGTAGGCGGGGTGATACAATTTTCTGCGGGAGAGGTTGAACATGGGCGTACCTCCGGTTGATCTCCGCGGCCATTCTCGGCAAACCTCACGGCGTCTTATCGCCGGAGGTTTGGGGCTGTTTTTCGTGTTCGGAACCATCCTGATCGCCGTCACGTATGGAACACCCGCGGCGGTTTGCGGCCTGGCATTCTTTGTTGTCGCGATGATCCCGGTCGCGCTGATCAGCCTGGTCTTGGCCGGGCTGCAATGGATCTCGGATCGGTCCAAAAAGGACGATGCCGACGGTGGAAAACCCGGATGAAAACGCGAAAGATCGTTATCCAAACACTGGCAGCCCTGGCGGGATTGGCGATCGTTCTATTCCTGGGTATGCGCTTAACGTCGGTCTCCCTCCTGCAAACCGTTTCCTCCTCCACACTTGAATCCACCACCCAATCCGGAGTCACCCCTCTCGCCCCCACGTTCCCGGCGGAGGTTGTCGCGCTTAAGGCCAATCCCGTTCTTCCCGGGGCCGATATTCTCTCTGCATCGAACCTTGATGCGCTGACGGAATTGGGGCATCTTGGACGAGGCTGGCCGGCCGCCGCCGATTATTCGCCGGACGGATCCCGCCTGGCGGTGGGAACTTCTCGTGGTGTGGAAATCTTCTCCACGGCGGACTGGTCATCGATTGCCTCTTTCTCCTTCGCCTCGCCCGTCCTGGCGGTGCTGTATTCCCCGGACGGCGAATGGCTTGCCGCCGGGCTGCAGGACGGAGCGGTGCTGATCCTCGATGCCGCTTCCGGGGAAACCCGGCACAGACTCCTCTGGCATGCGCGGCCCGTGCACGGCCTTGCGTTCTCCGGATGGCAACGGGAGGGGCAGGCATCGGCATTCCTCGCATCCGGCGCCGAGGATGGATCCGTCGCCGTGTGGGATTTGGAATCCGGACTGGCCCGGTACCGGTTCACCAACCCGCTGCTCGGGTACTGGGGATATGGCATCCGCAGCCTTGCCTTTTCACCGGATGACACGGTCTTGGTAACGGGCGGTGATCAGGGGTATCTCTCCCGGTGGGATCTCGCGACGGGAGAGGAACTGCCGCGCTGGCAAACTCAGCACGGCCTGCTGTTTGGGATTGCCTTTTCGCCGGATGGAACCCGGCTGGCTTCCGCCTGCGGCGACGGCACGGTCCAATTGTGGGATTACGCATCCGGGGAACCGCTTGCGCTCCTCCCGGGTCATGCCTATGGCGCGTGGAGCGTCACCTGGACCGGCGCCGGAGACAGGATCGCCAGCAGCGCGGGCGACGGGACGGTTAAACTTTGGGATCCGAAATCGGGAACGCTGTTGCGGGAAAAAGCCGCCACCTTCACGAAAATCGACTCGTTGCAATACTCGCCCGACGATACCCGGCTCGCGGCGGTTTCGATCGGCGAGCGGGCGTTTGTTCTGGACGCGAAGTCACTGGCGGAGATTCAAACTTTTCCGGATATGCTCGGGGGCATCCGCTCGGCGGTGTTTCATCCGAACGGGCAATCGGGCGCGCTGAGCGCCGAAAACGGGATGACCTACCTGTGGGATTTTTTTCACGGGGTGGCGTACCCGCTTGGAAATCCGCGGCCGGCCAGCACGTCCGATCTTCCTCTGGAATTCTCCCCCGCCGGAAAGGTGCTCGCCGCCGCGGACGGTTTGCCGGGAGTTGTTCGTTTGTATGATCTGGAAACATTTGCCTCCCGGGCCGAGTTCCGCGTGGCGGGGGTGCGGGCGCTGGCCTATTCTCCGGATGGAAAAATCCTTGCCGCCGGCGGAACCGGCGTCTTGCTGCTTGCGGATTTGGAATCCGGAATAAACCGGACGATCACAGTTCCTTCCCGGATAACCAGCCTTGTCTTCGTCCAATCCGCGGGTGCCACCCAGATCCTTGCCGGCGGAATGGATGACGGGTCGATTCTCGTCTGGGACACCGGGAATCCGGACGCGCCGGAGGAACTCTCCCCATCCGGGAATCCCGCGGTGTGGAGTCTCGCGGGTTCCGGATCGTTGCTCGTCTCCGGAGATGACCATGGGGATATCAAGGTTTGGGACATGACCCGCCGGATGATCCTCCGGACTTTTTCCGGATACATGAGTTCCGTGTTTGGATTGGCGGTTTCGCCGGATGGATCGCTTCTGGCGGCCGGGGGCATTCAAGGGACGATCCGGTTCTGGTCGTTGAGAAACGGCACGCTGATCCGGGTGCTTCCCGCCCATAACGGCTGGGTGAACGGGCTGACATTTTCTCCGGACGGCCGGTGGCTGCTTTCGGGCGGATCGGACGGCGTGGGACGTATTTGGGGAATTCCGGCTTGATTATTTCCACGAAAGCCACAAAGGAAAACCTGAAGGGCACGAAGGGAATATTGAAATAATTTCATTGACACCTAGGATTTATTCTGTGCGTGGCATGGTTTCCAAACTCGGTTGCAATCGGCGCATGGTAAAATCCGTGCGCCATTAATCCTCATGCGTACGCTGCCGGCCGGATTGAGAGGCCGATGGAACGGGAGAAAGCCATGAAAATTGTGCTGGGATGCGATCACGCCGGTTTCCTGCTCAAGCCGGATATTCTGGAATCCATCCGCAAAGCCGGTCACACGGTCCTGGATGTTGGAACGGATTCGACCGTCCCTGTGGATTATCCGGACATCGTCCGGAAAGTCGGGGCAGGCAATTCTCGAAAAGCGGGCCGAGCGCGGAATATTGGTGTGCGGCTCCGGTGTCGGCGCCTGCATCGCCGCAAACAAGCTCAATGGCATATACGCCGCGGTGTGCCACGACACGTATTCCGCCCATCAGGGCGTCGAGCATGACGATATGAACGTTCTGTGTCTCGGTTCACGGATCATCGGGCCGGAGCTGGCGCAGGAGCTGGTCCTGGTGTACCTCGCTGCGCGGTTTTCCAAAGAGGAACGCCACCGGCGCCGGGTGAAAAAAATCCGCGCGATCGAATCTGAATCCGAAGGAAAGGCCGTCCGATGACCGACAATCCGCTTGTTCGATTGAACCGGATGGGGCAATCCGTCTGGTACGACAACATCCGGCGGGGGCTGCTCGAATCCGGCGAAATGGAACGCATGGTGCGCGCCGGGGAAATCCGCGGCGTCACATCCAACCCGACCATTTTCGAGAACGCGATCGCCCGTTCCGGGGAATACGATTCCGCAATCCGCGGCTTGACCGGGAAGAGCTATACCTCCGAACAGGCCTATGAAAAGCTCGCGCTCGAGGATATCCGGGCCGCGGCGGATATTTTCCGTCCGGTGTGGGAGGAGAGCGGCGGCGTCGACGGATACATATCCCTGGAAGTGTCCCCCACCCTGGCCAACAATTCCTCCTCAACCTTACGGGAGGCCCTGCGGTTGTTCCAGGCGGTCGGCAAGCCGAACCTGATGGTGAAGATCCCGGGGACCTCGGCCTGCCTGGACGCCATCCGCCAGGCGATCGGCGAGGGCATCCCGGTGAACGTAACTCTGTTGTTCTCGGTCGAACGTTACCGCAAAGTGATGGAAGCGTACCTGGCCGGCCTGGAAGAAAGGCTGGCGCACGGCCTGCGCGTCGACCGGGCCGCTTCGGTCGCGTCGTTTTTCGTCTCGCGGGTGGATACGCTCGTGGACAGGTTGCTGGACCAGATGGTTTCCGAACTCTCCATCACGGAGGAAATGCACCGCGCCCTGCGGGGCAAAGCCGCGATTGCGAATACGCGGCTGGCGTATCAGGCGTTTACCGAGTTCTTCCGGGGTTCGCGCTGGTTGAAGGTTGCTTCGTACGGCGCGCGGATCCAGCGGCCGCTGTGGGCGTCAACCAGCACAAAGGATCCCGCTTATCCGGACACGTATTACGTCGAGGCCCTGGTCGCGAACGACAGCGTCAACACAATGCCCCCTGCGACCGTCGCCGCCTACCGCGATCACGGAAACCCGGCGATCCGGATCGGCGATGATCTTGAGAATGTGCAGGCATTTCCCGGGAACCTGACCAAGGCGGGAATCGCGCTGGAGCAGGTAACCTACCAATTGGAGCTCGATGGTGTGCAGGCGTTCCAAAAATCATATGAATCCCTATTGGCGGCCGTAAAAGAACGCTTGTCCGGCCAGGACTGATCCCGGTCATTCCGAGCGCCGACCGGAGGGAGGGGCGAGGAATCGGCAACTAAATTATCCGATTCCTCGGGACCTGAAGGCCCCTCGGAATGACGTCCTTGCGCAACGGCCCGGGGGCGGTTATAATGCCGCCGTTTCAGAGCGAACCGGGCGGGGTCGGGCTCGCGGGTAGGTAACCGGAGCACCGGCCCCCGTTTAAAACCGGAACTTAGTGGGAACACCTCTCCTGGTTTCAATATCCCCCAGCCCGAACCCTATCGGCTTTTGGAGGCCCCGCCCTTCAGGGAAGTATGGAGAAGTACACCCGACTGAAATCTCGGAGGCAATGATGACGGAAAATCCTGAAATGGGTGGAAAAATCTTGTTGGCCGACCTCAAGCCGAAGGCTCCGCTGAAAGGCAAAGTCAAACGGATCGAGTTGTCGGGCGCGGTGGTGGATGTCGGTGCTGAGCGCGACGGCCTGCTTCATATTTCGGCCCTGGGCAAGGAAAAAGTCAACCGGGTGCAGGATGTCCTGCAGCCGGACCAGGAAATTTCGGTATGGGTGAAGAAAGTCGATGCGGCCAAAGGCGAACTGCATCTGACGATGATCGCCCCTCTGGCCCACGATTGGAACGACTTGCGCCCCGGCGCCGTGGTGCACGGTAAAGTGACCCGGATCGAAAAATTCGGAGTCTTCCTCGATTTCGGCGCCGAGCGCCCGGGATTGATCCACATCAGCGAGCTCTCGAACGAATACGTCAAAGACATCGCCAGCGTCGCGAAAGTGGGCGACGAAATCGATGCGGCCATCCTCGAAGTGGACCACAAGAAGAAACAGGTTCACCTCAGCCGGAAGGCGCTGGAAGCAAAACCCCAGCCTCAGGCAAAAAAGGAAGAAGTAAACGAGCCCGAAGAACCGGAAGAGAAGCCGGTCACTACGATGGAAGCCGCCTTCCTTAAGGCCCAGGCCGGAAATTCGGGCGAGTCTGCAGCAAGCTCTCGGATGCGCGCCCTGACGGAAAAGAAACGCCGGCAGCAGGAGGATATCCTCAGCCGTACTCTGGAAACCGCGCCGAGAAAATAAACGGCCGTACGGTATCGCACGGCACAACCGCCACCCTGGAAACAGTAACCTGCGATAGCGGCGGCCTATAATTTAAAAATAAAACGGGCGGGATAATTATCCCGCCCGTTTTCCATTTGTATGGATCGCCTACCCTTGGGGAAAAATCGCAACCGCCGCTTTCCGCGCCGGCGGGAAGCTATTGTTCGTCCTCATCCAGGGGTTCCTCTTCGTCTTCGTCTTCGATTTCAAAACCTGCTTCCTCGTTTTCATAATCCTCATCAAACTCGTCCTCTTCCCACTCCTCCTCGGTTTCCGGTTCGTCGGACTGGGAGTAGGTCTGGCAGCCGGTGTCGGGGTCCAATTCGATGGCCGCGGCGCCGCAGAAATTTTCCTCCAGGAAAATGCAATCCATGTATCGGCAACGTATCCTGGGCATGAAGCCACCTCCAAAAAGGGCTCCCGAAGTATATCGCAAACCGGGCCGCCAGCACCCGCAATTCCCGGCGCCCGCAACCGGGAATTTTTTTACTATAAGGAAGAAAATCTATTCGGTCAAGTACTTTCCCCAAATTCGTCCGAAAGGAGCGCTCAGGGCCGTACGCGCCTCGCTTCCAGGACGTTCGGCAGAGCCTCGATCCGGGCGAGCACCCGGCTCAATTGGGAAAGATCGGTGACTTCGATCATCATATCGATGGTCGCCTGGTGGGCTTTGGTGTTGACGCTGACCTGGCGCATGCTGATGTGGTCCTCGGTGATGATCGAAGAGACGTCCCGCAGCAGCCCCTCGCGGTCGAAGGCCGTTATCCGCACCTCCACCGGGTACGTCCGCACGATGCGGCCCCACGAAACCCGGACCAGGCGTTCCTTGTCGGGGATGCGGAGGATGTTCTTGCAGTCCGTCCGGTGGATGGTGGCCCCCTGCCCGCGCGTGATGTAGCCGACGATCGGATCGCCCGGGACCGGTTTGCAGCAGCGGGCGAGGTTGGTGAGCATTCCGCGCAGGCCGGTGACGTTGATCTCGCCGGTGGTGGCGGACGCCGGCGCTCCGGCGGCGGGTGTGACCTCCAATCCGGTCTGTTCGGATTCGAGGATTTTCGACACGATCCGCGCCGGGGAGACGTCGCCGGCGCCGATCGCGGCGAAAAAATCGTTAACCGCCGAGAAGCCGGCCTGTTTGGCAAGGCTTTCGAGGGTCACGTCTTCCACACCCAGGCGGTGCAGCTCGCGTTCGAGAATGTCGCGCCCGTTGGCGACCTTCTGCTCCAGGTCCTGGTGCTTGAACCATTGGCGGATTTTACTCAGCGCGCGCTGCGATTTCACCAGCCCAAGGTGCGGGTTGAGCCAATCCCGGCTCGGCCCGCCGCTGCGGGTGGTGACGATTTCCACCTGGTCGCCGGTCCGCAGCCGGTAATCCAGCGAAACCATCTTCCCGTTGACCCGCGCGCCGCGGCAATGATGGCCGATTTCCGTGTGGACGTGATAGGCGAAATCGATCGGAGTCGATCCGGCGGGCATGTCGTACACGTCGCCTTTCGGGGTGAAACAGTACACGCGGTCTTCGAATACGTCGCTCTTCATGCCGTCCAGAAAATCGCCGGCGTCGGGGACTTCCTGGCGCCAATCCATCAGGCTGCGCAGCCACAGCACGCGCCGCTCGAAGGATTCGTCGCGCTTGGTGCCCTCTTCCTTGTAGCGCCAGTGGGCGGCGATGCCGAGCTCCGCGCTGATGTGCATCTCCGGCGTGCGGATTTGCACTTCGAGCGTTTTCCCGTCGTCGTACACGACGGCGGTGTGCAGGGATTGGTAGAAATTATCCTTGGGGGAGGCGATGTAATCGTCGAATTCCTTCGGCAGCGGAACCCACAGATTGTGAATCACCCCCAGCGCGACATAACAACTGGGGATGTCTTTGACGACGATGCGCACCGCCCGGACGTCATGGACCGATTCGAAGGCTACGCCTTTGCGGGTCATCTTGCGGTAGATCGAGTAAATATGCTTGGGCCGGCCGGTGACCTCGGCTTTGAGTTCCGGCCTTGGTAAGTTCCCGGCGGAGATTCTCGACGATGGATTTCATCATCGCTTCGCGGTCAGAGCGGCGCTCTTCGAGATTGGAGGCAATCTCCTTGTATTGGGTGGGATTCACATACTTGAAGGCCAGGTCTTCGAGCTCCCACTTCATCTGCCAGATACCAAGCCGGTTGGCCAGCGGGGCGAACAGTTCCAGCGTTTCCTGGGCGATGGCCTTGCGCCGATCGGACGAAAGGTAGTCGAGGGTCCGCATGTTGTGGAGCCGGTCGGCCAGTTTGATCACCACCACCCGCACGTCGTCGCCCATCGCGAAAAAAATCTTGCGAAGGGTTTCGACGTCCAGGGCTTTGCGGCGGGCATTCTTCGTCGACCGGAGCCGCCCGCCCGTCGTCGCGCGTGACGCGCGGCAGCTGGGTGAGTTTGGTGACCCCGTCCACCAGCTTGGCCACTTCCTCTCCGAAATCCTTGCGGATGATCTCGAGGGTGACGGGGGTGTCTTCGACGACGTCATGCAGAAGGCCGGCGGCGATGGCCGGCCCGGGGAGGTGGAGGTCCGCCAGAATCTTGGCGACCGCCAGGCAGTGCTGAATATAGGGTTCGCCGGAGGCGCGGATTTGGCCCTCATGACCGCGGAGCGCCATCTGATACGCCCGCTCGATCATCTCGCGGTCTTGGGGGGAAAGATAAGAGAGGGTCTCGGAAAACGACTGATAATCCATAGGAAAAAATTTTGATAAGTATACCTCTCCCTTTCCCCTGTACTCCCCCTTTTTGCGCCGGGGCGAGGGAATTGGCGTCTGGCACTCTCCTTGCACGTATCCGTAACCGACGATAATCCTGGGCGGCTGCCGGGGCCGGTGATACCGGCCCAGGGACCGCAGCCGATCCTTCCGGAGGATCTTCATGGCGTTGACCGGCAAGGGGATGTACATCTGGCAAATCCCGCATTGCGAGGCGGGCGATGCGACGCGGATCGCGGCGCGGGCCGTCTCCGCGGGGTTGTCGCACGTCCTGATCAAGATCGCGGATGCGGGCAACGCCTTCAACATCGACAAAAACGGACGGGATCTGGTGCCGCCGGTCGTCGCGGCGCTGCACGCCAGGGGAATCCAGGCCTGGGGATGGCATTACGTGTACGGGTACGATCCGGCGGCGGAAGCGCGGGTGGCCGTTCAGCGCACCCTGCCCCTCAAACTGGACGGATATGTCATCGATGCCGAAGCCGAGTTCCAATATTCCGGCCGGGCCGCCGTCGCGCGCACCTTCTGCCAGCAACTCCGGGCCGGGCTTGGATCGCTCCCAATCGCGCTTTCCTCATACCGCTTTCCAACCGGTCACACGGCCTTCCCGTGGAGTGTTTTTCTGGAATATTGCGACTATGGCATGCCGCAGGTTTACTGGGAGGGATCGCACAACGGGGCCGACCAGCTGCAGCGTTCGTATGACGAATTCCGAAAGATATCGCCGGTCCGGCCGATTATTCCAACCGGTCCCGCGTATTCCAACAACGGCTGGCGTCCCGCCGCCTCCGAACTCACAGGCTTCCTGCAGAAAGCGGTGGAACTGGGGCTGCTTGGTGCGAATTTCTGGTCATGGGATTTCTCCACCCAATCCAGCTACCTGGATTTGTGGAACGCCGTGGCCAATTTCCCCTGGCCGCCGGCCCCCACCGCGGACATTTCCCAGCAGCTTCCGGCGATGTGGAACACGCACGATCCCAGCCGCGTCATCTCCCTGTACCAGGACAACGCCGCACACGTCACCGGCGCCCGGACCGTAGTCGGCTCGCAGGCGATATTGGAATGGTATTCGGAGATGTTTACCACCCGTCTGCCGGGAGCCCTTTTTCAGATCACCGGCTACAGCGGCACGGGCAATTCCCGCCATCTTTCATGGACGGCGACCAGCCCCTCGGGGAGTGTCCGGAACGGAAACGACACCCTTGGCATCCGGGATGGAAAGATCCAATACCATTACACCTACTTCACAATAACGTAGGAGGGAAGAGTTCGTCGTCGGACCAAAACCTCCGAAATTAGGTTTCCACCCCCCAAATAATTGACACCGCAAATGCACGGGTTATAATCGTCCCGCCGTCCGGAAATCCCGCTTTCACGGGAATCCCCGGGCGTTTAGTCCGGTTTTCCGCAAGCCCCCGTAGCTCAAAGGATAGAGCGGCTGACTTCGAATCAGTAGGCTGGGGGTTCGAGTCCCTCCGGGGGCGCTCGCCCTTCCGTCGACGGTTCGCCGAAATGGCGCGCCGGAGATAATCATTTCCCGCAGGTGAGTGTCCGTGCGCCATTCGCGCCGCCTTCTTTTCGGCCCCAAAACGACCAAATTGGAGCTCCTGCTTACTCCGCTGTCGCGGTTGCCGATCTCGATCAGCGACGGCCCGGCCGGAGAGGCCATTGCCGTCCTGCGCGAAGACCTCAAACGATTGAAACTGGAGCGGATTCAGCCGAACTTTTTTCTGTCCGCCGGGTATGGGACGGTCGAGGGCACGACGAATATTGCGGTGGGCTTTTACGATGCGAACCTGCTCATCCGCGAACTGCATAAGGAATACCGGCGCTGGTGTTACAGCCCGGAGGAAATTCTGGCCACCCTGCGTCATGAAGTCGGGCATGCCTTCTGTTACGCTTATAAAATCTACCGCCGCAAGGATTTCCGTGAAACCTTCAAAGTCCGCGGGCATTTTTTTCACACCTATCCGGCAACCAACCGGTATGTAGAACGGGCCAATCCGTGGAGCCGCGATTATGTCAACCCGAGCGGCGACCATTATGCGCAGAAACACCCCGATGACGATTTTGCGGAGACCTTTTGCGAGTGGTTCTCGTCGCGCCGGACCTGGCGCAAGAAATACCGCCGTTTTCCTGGCGCCCTGAAAAAATTGCAGTATGTGGACGAACTGGTCCGCGAACTGCGCCGGAAGGATCCGGAGTTCGCCAACGATCCGACTCTGCTCGACGAACCGGTGAGCGGATATTCCATCACGCTGGCGCAATTCCTCAAAGCGAATAACATACAGCGTTACCGGCGCGGGGCGACCGGTTACGTGGATGGCGATCTGCGCCGCTTATTTCACAAGACGCCCTCGCGGACCTACCTGCAGCAAAACTATCTCGCGGCAGACGACTACCTGAAGGAAAACCGGCCGCTGCTAATGAAACGGGTGGTCGCTTCCACCAAAGCGGATCCGCTGGTGGTGAAGGATTTGCTGGATAAATGCCAGCACCGGGCGAAGGAATTACAGCTCTCGCTGCGCAAGCGCGAACGGGAAATCAAACTGATCGAGCTGGCGGCCTATATTTCCCAGCGTTGCGCGTTGTATCAGGCGACGGGATCGTATTTCGGTTAATTATCATTGGGGCTAATTTTGGTTCATTACCCATCCCATCCCCCCTCCCAGGTTCTATATTATTTCAGAGTGGAATATCTTCTCCTCCCCCCTTCCCGTGATACGGGAAGGGGGGAGGGATAAGAACCGTTATTTTTTTCAGTAGTATGAATTTGGGAGGGGGGATGGGATGGAAGGAATAGTGGGACAAAAGAGCCTAGTGCACGTGCTCCACAGCCGGATCCGCCGCCAGGGTGCCCGCCAATACGCTTTCATACAACGTGAGCATCTGTTCGGTAATTTTTTCCCAGGAATACGCATGCGCGAGATTCGCCGCGTGGCGTCCAAGTTCCCGGCGCAACCGTTCATCCGAAAGCAGCTTTTGCAATTTATCCGCCAAAGCGGAGGGGTCGGAATCCGGGATGTGGTACCCGGTGCGCCCGTCGCGGACGAGATATAACAATCCCCCCACCCCGGACGCCACGACCGGAGTGCCGCAGGCCATCGCCTCGAGCGCGACCATCCCGAAGGATTCATACTGCGACGGCATGACCACGGCCTGCGCGGCGGAATAATACAGCGGAAGCTCCGTCTGCGGACGTTTCCCCAGGAAAGTCACGACGTTCGTCACGGAAAGTCTCTCCCGCAGGTCCTGCAAGTACCGCATCTCCTCCTGCGGATTGTCGGGATCTCCGCCGATCACCATCACGCACGGGCACGCCGGGGAAAGGAATCCGCGTTCCTGAAGCAGCGCCGCGGCGCGCAGCAGCGTTTCCAGCCCCTTCAAGCGCTCGATCCGCCCGACGAACAGGATCATTTGCGCGTCCTTGGGGAGCCCGATCAGGGTGCGGGCCTCGGTCATCAGGTGCGGGTGGAACAAGTCGAGATCCACGCCTGGAGGGATCACCACCACTTTGCGAAGATCAGCCTGATAGAGCCATTGCAGCTGCATGCGTTCGGCGGGCGTAGCGGCGATCACCCGGTCGGCGCCGCTGAGAATATTAAGCTCGGCCTCCCGCCGCAGCGGATCCTCGACGGTGCCGCCCAGCCGGGTTTTCATTTCTCCAAGGGTATGGAACATGTGCAGCAGCGGGATATTCCATTCCCCCTTCAGCCGAAGCCCGGCCAATCCGGAAAGCCAGTAATGGCTATGGATCAAATCGTAGCGGATATCCTGCGCGGCGGTGAATTTATCGATCCCGGCGGTGAAGACGGGAACGTACTGCGACCACTGATCGCGGGGCAAGGGAGTTTCCGGGCCGGCGGGGATGTGAATGACTCGGTTCCCGTTGCCCAGGTCGTGGATGACATGCGGCACGTGTTCATCCTGGGAACGGGTGAATACATCCACCCGGATCCCGGCCTTGCCCAGGGAACGCGTCAATTCTCGGACATAGACGTTCATCCCGCCGGTATCCTTGCCGCCCAGCGCCGCCAAGGGGCAAGTGTGATAAGAGAGCATCGCCACGCGCATGGGGATATTATAGCGTTCCCCTCCCGGTCGATGGCGGGGTGATTTTGGCCCCTCCGGCTCCGTCAGCGGCGATCCTGACTTAAAAGGGCGGAAAAGCAGGCCAACTTGACCCCGAAGACGGCCTCGTGGTATTCTCCCCCCGATTTCTCGGATCAGGGGGAAACGATGTCTATGGAAGAACGCGCTTATTGGGTGGGTTTTAACCACATCCGCGGAGTTGGTTCCATCCGCGTTCAGAAACTCCTGAAAGCGTTCGGAAATTTGCGCACAGCATGGGATGCGCCGCGGCATCAATTGCTCGAAGCCGGCCTCGATGAGCGCAGCGCGGCCGCGATCGCGGGCGGCAGAACGGAACTTGATCCGCAGAAGCTGCTGGACCGTTGCGCGGAACTCGGATTGACAGTCCTGGTCTGGGATGATCCGGATTACCCGCCGCGCCTGAAGGAACTGCCTTCCCCGCCGCCGGTCCTCTACCTGCGCGGCGCGATGATTGAATCGGACGGGCTGGCGGTGGCGATCGTGGGGACGCGCAAAGCCACCGCATACGGGAGGGAAGTCACGCGGATGTTCGCGTCGGCCCTGGCGGCCAACGGGATCACCGTCGTCAGCGGGATGGCGCGCGGGATCGATGCGGAAGCGCACGTTTGCGCGCTGGATTGCAATGGACGGACTTTGGCCGTCCTCGGATGCGGCGCGGATGTGGTATACCCGCCGGAACACGGGCGGCTGGCGAAGCGGATCGCCGAGAACGGCGCGGTTTTGAGCGATTATGCTCCTGGCACTCCGCCGGATGCGGCGAATTTTCCGCCCCGCAACCGGATCATCGCCGGCCTGGCTTTGGCCACACTCGTCGTGGAAGCCGGCGAGGAAAGCGGCGCGCTGCTCACGGCGTGGTACGCCGCGGAATACGGCCGGGACGTGTTCGCCGTGCCCGGGAGCATCCTGACACCCGCAAGCAAGGGATGCAACCGGCTGATCGGAGACGGGGCACAGCCGGCCATATCACCGGATGCCCTGATCACCGCGCTCGATATTCCGCGCATCGCGCCCGCATTGCAGATGCGGATGATCGTCCCGGAAAGCCCGGTCGAGGCGAAAATCCTGGCCGTGCTCGGGGCGGAACCGGTGCACATCGATCAACTTCGAGCCAGCGTTCAGCTGCCGGTGGAAACGGTTTCCGGCGCTCTGGCTATGATGGAATTGAAAGGGATGGTCCGGACGGTCGGCGGGATGCATTATGTGGCGGCGTCCACGCGCGCTCCGGCGGATCACCGGGACTAAATGGATCCGCACCCCAAGGGAACACTCCCATTGCTGGTCGTGCTGATGGCCGGCGGCGGCGGCACCCGCCTGTGGCCGCTGTCGCGGCCTCAGGCGCCCAAACAGTGCCTGCCACTGCTCGGCGGCAAGTCGCTTTTTAAATCCACCGTCGATCGCTTGAGCGGCAGCGTTCCGGCGGAGAATATTTTCGTCGTCTCCAACCGCGGCCTCGAACCGTTGCTGCGCGCGGCCGGGACGGCGATCCCCGCGGATAATTTCTTCTGCGAGCCCAGCCCGCGCAACACCGCGCCCGCCGCGGCATACGCACTGGCGCGGCTGCAGGCGCGTTTCCCCAAGTTTGTGATGGCCTGCCTGCCGTCGGACCATTACATCGCGGATCCGGAAGCATTCCGGCGGCTGTTGCAGGCCGCCCGGACTCTGGCGGAAAAGGAATTCCTGGTCACGCTCGGGATCGCGCCGAGCGGGCCGGTCATCGGATACGGATACATCGAACAGGGCGAACCACTTCCGGCGGTGGAGGGCTTCCCGGCCTTCCGGGTCCGCCGCTTTACCGAAAAACCCGGTTTGGACCAGGCCCGGGAGATGGTCCGCAACGGTTCCTTCACCTGGAACTCGGGCATGTTTTTCTGGCGGTCGGATGTGATGGAGACGGAGTTCCTGCGCCATCAACCTGCCATCGGCCGGGCGATCGCTCTTATGACGGATGCCTGCAAGCGGGCGGACGGCGGCGCGGCTCTGGAAAAGGTCTGGGCATTGATGCCGAACCTCTCTCTGGATTATGGCATCCTGGAAAAATCGGACCGCGTGGCGGTCCTGCCGGCGCGCGGTTTGGGATGGACCGACGTCGGCAGTTGGGATGCGCTGGTCGAGCTGTATCAGGCGCATCCGGATCTTCGGATGGATATGCCCGAAGGGCATGTCGATTCCGGTTCGAAATCCGTTACCGTCTTCCGAAAAACAGGAGACGACCGCATCCTGGCAACCGTCGGATTGGACAATGTCATTATCGTGGAAACCGATGATGCCATTCTGGTCTGCCAGGGCGGAAAATCCCAGGAAGTGCGGACGATCGCCGATTTGGTGCAAAAAAGGAATTCCGCCAGGAAGACGGATTGAGATCCCTTGCTTTCAATGGGGATTCTCCGATCAAGGAACTTATGTCATGCTGAGCGCCCCGTCCCGAGCGGAGCGAGGGGAAGCGAAGCATCTGCTTGTGAAATTCCAAGTCCTTCGCTCAGGATGACTTTTTCGAAGACTTGAAAAATCATCCACAGGAATGGAGTGTACGCCTGAATGGAAGGGTATTGTCTGAAGTGCAAGGCCAAGCGCGAGATTGTTAATCCGGAAGCGGCGTTTCTTTCCAACGCCCGTCCGACGACACGCGGAACATGCTCCGTGTGCGGCACGAAAATTCAAAAAATGGGATCCACCGACGCCCATGCCGGTTTGATTCCGCCTGTCCCGGTCAAACGGGAGGAAAAACGCTCCAAGCGGAGCGGGAAACTGGTGATCGTGGAATCCCCGACCAAGGCGAAAACCGTGGGCCGCTTCCTCGGCAAGGGGTATCAGGTGCGCGCATCGGTCGGGCATGTGCGCGACCTTCTGCGTTCGCAGCTTTCGGTCGATGTGGACAACGGCTTCACACCCAAATACCGGATTCCCAACGAGAAGCGTCCGATCGTGAAGGAGTTGAAGGCGCTGGCCCAGCAGTCGGAACAGGTTTACCTCGCGACCGATCCGGACCGGGAGGGCGAGGCGATCGCGTGGCATCTGAAGGAAGCCGTCGAACTGGATGGAGTTCCGACCCACCGGGTCGTCTTCCATGAGATCACCAAATCCGCGGTGGATGATGCCTTCCAGCATCCGCGCGAGATCGACATGAATTTGGTGAACGCCCAGCAGGCGCGGAGAATCCTCGACCGGCTGGTCGGGTATCTGCTCAGCCCATTATTGTGGTCCAAAGTGCGCAGCCGGCTTTCGGCGGGGCGCGTGCAATCGGTGGCCCTGCGCCTGGTGGTGGAACGGGAACGGGCCATCAGCGCGTTCGAAGCGGTGGAATATTGGTCGATCGAGGCGGATCTGGCGAAAAACACGAACGGGGGATCCATCTTCCGCGCCAAGCTGGCGAAGGTGGATGATCAGGATATCTCCCTGGGTTCCGAAAAGGATGCCGGGGAAATGGCGGAGGATCTGAAAAAAGCATCCTACCGGGTCGCGCGCGTTAAGCGCGGAGAACGCCGGCGCAATCCCTCCGCCCCCTTCACCACGTCCACCCTGCAGCAAGAGGCCTCGCGCAAGCTCGGCTTTTCCCCGAAGAAGACGATGGCCATCGCGCAACAATTGTACGAAGGCGTGGAGATTGAAACCCTGGGGATGACCGGTTTGATCACTTATATGCGCACGGATTCCACGCAGGTGGCGGAGGTGGCCCAGAAGGAAGCCCGGGAATTCATCGCGGAGAAGTATGGAAAGGATTCCCTGCCGGCCGAGCCGCCGCAGTACCGGACCAAATCCCGCAGCGCCCAGGAAGCGCACGAAGCCATCCGCCCGACTTCGGTCATGCGCCAGCCCAAATCGCTCGAAGCGTACCTCAGCCGCGATCAAAACCGCCTGTACGGCCTGATCTGGCAGCGGTTTGTCGCTTCCCAGATGTCTCCCGCCCTGTTTGATACCGTTCAGGTTGACGTGGAGGCCGCAGGAGCGCGCAAGTACCTGTTGCGGGCATCTGGAGCCGTTATGCGGTTCCAGGGGTTCCTGGCGGTCTATGAAGAAGCCCGGGATGAAGACCAGGCGGAGGACGAAGACAGCCAGGCGGCGATGCCGACGCTCGACGAAGGCGAGCCGCTGAAAGTGGTGAACATCCTCCCCGAACAACACTTTACCCAGCCGCCGCCGCGCTACACCGAAGCGGCGCTGGTCAAAGCGCTCGAGGAGAACGACATCGGCCGGCCGTCGACCTACGCCCCGATTCTCTCGACGATCCAGCAGCGCGGATACGTCGTCCGCGAAGAAAAGCGTTTGCTGCCGACCGAGATCGGATTCACGGTTAACGACATGCTGGTCACCTATTTCCCGGACGTGATCAACACCGGTTTCACCGCGACGATGGAAGATGAATTGGATGAAATCGCCGAGGGCACCCACGATTGGTCCTCCACGCTGCGGGAATTCTACGAGCCATTCAAAAAGGATCTGGCCCACGCGGAGCAGGAGATCCCGAAGGCCGACGATACTCCGGAACCGGCCGGGCGCGATTGCCCGACCTGCGGCAATCCGCTCGTCATCCGGTACGGACGCTACGGGAAGTTCATCGGCTGTTCCACCTTCCCGGCCTGCCGCTATGTGGAACCATGGCTGGAAAAAATGGGAGTGCTGTGCCCCAAGGACGGCGGGGACCTTGTTGAACGCAAGACTCGCAAAGGCCGCACCTTCTACGCCTGCTCCAACTATCCGTCCTGCGATTTCACATCGTGGAGAAAACCCCTGCCCAACCCGTGCCCTGCTTGCGGCGGATTGCTCGTCTATGGGGCCAAACAAACCGCCCAATGCATAAAGTGCGAAACGAAATTCCCGCTGGATACCCTCCCCGCCAGGGAACAGGAAAAAGCCTGACAAAGAGCGGCACGGAACGCGCCCGGCGGCGAATATTGCCCGCGGGAGGCATCTGCGGATACAATCGGGGCATGGGTAGGTGAGGCATGGCGAAATTCGCTTTCCTTAGGGAAAACCTGGCACGCTGGATCCGGACTCCCCTCTTCCTCAACGGGGCAAGTTTTATCCTCGGAACACTCTTCGGATTGATCGTCCTGGGCTGGATCGTCTGGCCGGTTCAATATGTCGACACCACACCGGAAATGCTGCGCTCCGACATTCAGCTGGATTATCTCCGGATGGCGGTCGATTCCTACGCCGTCAACGGGGATGCGGTCATGGCCCGCAGCCGGTTCGAAGCGCTGGGAGGCCGCAAACTGGATCTGCTGGCAGCGCTGCGCGACGACGGCCTGACCGACCCCGGGCGATTGAACCAGTTTGAAATCCTGATCGCCGGATTGTATGTAACGGGATCGGGAACGGCGGAACCCGCGGCCACCCCGGCCGCCGCCGGATGGGAAAATGTGCTCTCGGTTCTCGCCATTCTGGGCATTCTCATCGGCGGCGCTATTGCGATCGTCCTGGCGGTGAACATCCGCCGCCACCGCGCCGTTGCCGTCCATGAAACCTCCGCCGAACAGGAAGACCTCTCTCTGGAAGCGGAGGAGGAGCTCGGGGAGAACGCGCCTCCCGTCGAAGAGGAGGCGGAAGAGGCGGGCGGCGAGGGAACGGAGCCGCTCGAGCGCTTTGTCACCACATACACCCTGGGGGATGACCTGTACGAGGACAGCTTCACGATCAATTCACCGAGCGGGGATTTCCTGGGCGAGTGCGGAGTGGGGATTTCCGAGCCGATCGGTGTGGGTGAACCGAAGAAAATCACCGCCCTCGAAGTATGGCTGTTCGACCGCAAACCAAGCCGGACTTCGACGACGGTGCTGATGAGCCAGTATGCGCATGACAAGGAAGACGTCCGGGCGACGCTTGCGCCGCGCGGTCTGCCGGTGCTGGCCGTGCCGGGCGCCGATTTCTGGATGGAAACGCCGGGATTATCGCTGCGGGTGGTGATCCGCGAATTAATTTACGGGCCGGGTCCGCTGCCCCAGAATTCATACTTTGAACGGTTGACCCTGCAATTGGAAGTCTGGTCGAAGGGAAAATAACCATTAGGAAATAATTCACCACAAAAGGCACAAAAAGCACAGAAAGAAAAAAACCATAATAGAAAAAAAACCGGGAAATATTTTCCGGTTTTTCTTTTGTGCTCTATGTGCTTTTTGTGGCAATTCTTTTATTCAATTTTCACGATTCGAAAGGAGCGCGGTCCGGAAGGTGTGGACACGGATACGGTCTCTCCCGGCTTGTGTCCCATGAGCGCTTTCCCGATCGGCGATTCGTGGGAGATCTTCCTCGTCCGCGCATCTCCTTCCTTGCTGCCGACGATCAGAAACACGTCCGTTTCGTTTTCCTCGTCCACCACCTCCACTCTGCAACCGAGCGAAACCACGTCCCGCGGGGTGGATTGGGGATCGACGATCTCAGCGCTCTTAATCAAATCCTCCAGATCCAGGATCCTTCCTTCGAGGAACCCCTGCTCTTCCTTGGCGGATGTGTAATCCGCATTTTCGGAAAGATCGCCCTGCTGGATGGCGGCCCGCAGCCGCGCCGCGAGTGCGATGCGCGCGGGGCCTTTTAACTGCTCCAGTTCCTCGCGGATTTTTCGAGCTCCCTCGGGGGTCAGTATCTTTTTTTCCATTCCGAAATGTTCTCCAAACGGTTTTCGTCAGGTTTTGGTGTACGGATTTGTCAGTTTTTCAAACTCTTCCATGGCAAAACGATCCGTCATACCGGCGATGTAATCGCATACGACCCGGTGCAGATCTTCCTCCCCGGCCTGTTCGAGGACGGCCGGCGGGAGGATTTTCGGGTTGGCCACGTACATGGCGAACAGCTCTGAAAGGAACCGTTCGGCCTTGAGCGCCATCCGCATAACCCGGTAATGGCGGTACATTTTTTCGAAAAGCCGTTTCCGCAGCGCCTCCAGGGACGGGAGGAAAGCATCCGACGAGCGGACGATTGTTTCCGGGAGCCGGCGGACGTCCGCGCAGCTTTTCACGCCCGAAGATACCAGCTGCTCTTCCGTGCAGCGGATCACATCCTGGACCGCCAGGCCGATAAACGAACGGATCATCTGATGGCGGGCCAGGTCCGAAAGCGGCCCCGAACTCCAACCGGAGGTTTCGTGCAGCTGCTTCCAAAGCTCCAGATCCGCGAGATCCTCCGTCCGGAGCATGCCGGACCGCAGCCCGTCGTCGAGGTCATGCGAGGTATAGGCGCATTCGTCGGCGGCATTGGCAATCTGCGCCTCCAGGCTGCCGCGCTCGTCCGGGGAATACTCCGACATATCGGGAATGTCGAAAGCCGTTTCGTGTTTGACGATCCCCTCGCGCGTTTCCCACGTGAGGTTCAAACCGGGAAACCCCGGATACCTCCGCTCCAGAATTGTCACGATCCGCAGGGACTGGCGGTTGTGATCGAACCCTCCATGAGGTTCCATCAAACGGGAAAGCACCGCCTCGCCCGAATGGCCGAAGGGAGGATGGCCCAGATCGTGCGCCAGGCATACGGCTTCCACCAGGTCTTCGTTGGCGCCCAGGGATCGGGCCAGCGACCGCCCGATCTGCGATACCTCCAGCGTGTGGGTCAGCCGCGTTCGGTAATAATCCCCCTCGTAGGTGATGAACACCTGGGTCTTGTGCTCCAGGCGGCGGAAGGCGGTGGTGTGCAGGATCCGGTCGCGGTCGCGCTGGTAGCGCGTGCGCGAGGCCGGTTCCGCCTCGGGGTACGCCCTGCCGCGGGATCGACTGCTGAAGGATGCGTAGGGGGCCAGATTGCGTTCTTCGAGGGATTCGAGGGCCGATCGGTCAAGTACCATTGGAAGGTTCCCGGTAGGGATCGAAACGGAGTGTATCAAACGGGTCTGGGCTTGTCAATCAAAGGGCATTGAATTATCCTTGGACATTGTGCATGCAGATCCAGTTCGAAGAATGATACTCCCCTGCCCGGATGCCCCGGAATGAGCACCCAACGCATCATGCTGGTGGACGATCACGAAGTGGTCCGATTGGGATTGAAATCCCTCTTGGAACACCATCAGGGATTCGAGGTTGTGGCGGAGGCCGGCAGCGCCGCCGAAGCCGTCGAGAAGGCGCTCGCCCTGAAGCCGGACGTCATCCTGATGGACATCCGTCTGCCGGGCGTTTCCGGCATCGACGCCTGCCAGGAGATCATCCAGGAGAATCCGGAGATCAAGGTCATCATGCTTACCTCGTACGCCGAGGACGAGATGCTGTTCTCCGCCATCCGCGCCGGCGCTTCGGGGTACCTCCTGAAACAGATCGGCGGGCAGGAACTGGTGGAAGCCATCGAACGCGTGGGCCGCGGGGACGCGCTTCTGGATCCGGCCGTGACCAAGCGCGTGTTCGCGGAAATGCGCAAGATGGCGCAGGAGGAAGAAGCCTCCACATTCTCCGGTCTGACCCAGCAGGAGATGCACGTGCTGCAACTGGTCGCGGAAGGCAAAACCAACCGCGAGATCTCCCAGGCTCTTTTTCTGGGGGAAGGCACCGTCCGGAATTATGTTTCTTCCATCCTTTCGAAGCTCAACGTCTCCAACCGGACCGAAGCGGCGGCCTACGCGGTCTCCCATAATCTTAAATCGTATCTCTGATCGTATTTCACCATCCCGATGGACATACTTATTCTTTTACTGACTTCGGTCTTCGCCGGACTCCTGCCGATGATCTGCTGGGCGGTGCTGGTCTGGTGGTTCGACCGGTACGAGAAAGAACCGCTCCACCTGCTGGTGATTTCTTTTTTATGGGGTGTGGCGCCGGCGGTTGTGATCGCGGCCGTCGTGGAACTTGTTTTGGCGCTCCTTTCCGGGTACAGCGGGGATACCGCAACCACCGGGATTTCCCTCTTTAATCTTGGGATCATCGCGCCGGTGGTCGAAGAAGCTGTAAAGATGCTCGGGCTGCTCGGCGTATTCTGGATCGCCGGAAAAGAAATCGATGGCCCGCTGGATGGCATT
This sequence comes from uncultured Chloroflexia bacterium, assembly GCA_963724345.1. Lineage (GTDB taxonomy): Bacteria > Chloroflexota > Anaerolineae > Anaerolineales > RBG-16-64-43 > JAFGKK01. Next base: position 1,338,482 of record CAVRUI010000003.1, read on the forward strand.
ATTTACGGCGCGATGGTCGGGTTCGGATTTGCGGCGACCGAAAACGTGCTCTTCTTCCTCACCAGCCAAAGCGTCGGCGAACTGCTGACTGATGATATTTCTGCGCGCGATGGTATTCGGATCGCTGCACGCGATGATCGCGGCCTTCACCGGGCTGGGGCTGGCATTCGCCAAATATGCCCGCAGCAGGGGACGGGCAATTCTTTGGGCGGTGGGCGGTTACCTAATGGCCGTCGTTTTTCACAGCATCCACAACATCGGCCTGGTCCTTGCGCAGGATACCGTTTTGTTCCTGCTGGCCACATTGCTCTCCTACGGGATCGGGATCGGCATCATCATCATGCTTTCAGCCGGATCCCTGATCCGCGAGCGTCAGACCATCCAAAAATACCTTCAACCGTATATCGAACAAGGGTTGCTCACCCAACAACAATGGCAGGCGGCGGCATCCATGCGCAACCGGCTGGCGGCGGAGTGGGATGCGATCGGGAGCCTGAATTTTAAAAAGTACCGGAGGATCTCCCGTCTTCACACACTATTCGCTGAACTGGCCTTCAAGGAAAAGCAGCAGCAAATATGGGGAAAAGATCCCAAAGTGGACCAGCAATTGGCCAAATTAACCCTGGAAATAAGGCAATTGCTGAGTTCCGCCTCGCCCTCGTAAAAAGCCGGTTTGGTATAATCGCCCTACGCCGAATGGAGAATAAATGACGAATACCAGTCCTCGACCTGCCACACCGAGTCGAATATGTCCTGCTTGCGGCACACGGATCGCGGATACCGCCGCGCGCTGCGCCGTATGCGGGATGGTATTCGAATCGGGCACCGGCAGGGCCATGCGGGCGCCCGCCCGGATGAGCGGCACGTCGTCGAACTTGTCGCTCCCGGTGGGAGTGGTGATCGCCGGACCGGTGATCTCGATCATCCTGGGCGCTGTGATCATGGTCTTTTTGCTCGGGGGCAATAAAACCCCGGGTTCCAAAACCGCCCCCACGGCACCGGCGGAAACGTCGACGATCACGCTGACGCCTCCTCCGACCGAGACGCTCGCGCCGACCAATACCCCCTCGCCGCTTCCGCCGATCAAGGTGACGGTCCAATCCGGGGATACGTGCTACGGTTTGGCCGCCCAGTACGGGATAACGGACATCGCCCAGATCAAAACCGAAAACGGGAAGGCCGCCAATTGCGACAGCTTGAGCCTCGGCCAGACGTTACTCATCCCGCAGCCGACTCCCACGCCCCAGCCGGCCACGACGGCGACAGCCGGTGCCGCGGCTCAGACGGAAATCTCCTGTCAGTTCGAAACGTATGAGGTTGTGGAAGGCGATACGCTGGCCGGGATTGCGGATTTGTGGAACGTATCCGATAGAATCGATCAAGAAATGGAATTCTGCGACATATTCCTTCGCCAATGATGTGGTTTTTGTCGGAATGAAATTGCGGATCCCGCTGTGCGAACGGGAGCCAACCCCGGGTCCCAGCCCGACCCCGACGACCCCGCCCCCCTACCCGGCGCCGAACCTGCTGACGCCGCGCGACGGGACGATCTTCGGAATCTCCGACAGTGAAATCGCGCTGCAGTGGGGCGCCGTGGCCACTCTGCGCGACAACGAAGAGTATCTGGTGACGATCGAAGATGTCACCACAAGCCAAACGGTAAAGACGGTGCGCTACGTCAAGGAAACGCGGCTTCTCGTCCCGGGAGAATTGAAACCGGCCGATGGAAGCATGCACTCCTTCCGCTGGAGTGTGATGGTCGTGCGGAAAACCGGGGGAGTCGATGGCGGCAACCCGGTATACATCGCCGCCAGTCAGCCCAGCGAACGGCGCTATTTCGCCTGGGGCGGATCCGCATCCGCGGCATCCACGCCGACAGCGTAAGATAAAAACGGTCCACGAAAATCACGAAGGAAAAATCGGAAGATCACGAGGCAAATACTCGAAATAAAAAACCCGAAGGCATGCGATCTGCTTGCCTTCGGGTTTTTTTCATCCGGATTAGTTTATTAACGATCGTCATCCCTGCGCCTGCACCCGCTTCGCAAACATCTTCTGTTTTATGCCGTCCATTTTAACGTTTGTCTATCCCGAGAGCGAGTTTGATGAAATCATCACCGCGCATAAAAGGCAGGTTGCCGGCTTTGGCCTGTTCCTCATCGTAAGCGGTGGTGTTGTCCGGCGCATCTCCAGGCCGCAGGATGGCCACGGGAACGGGGTCACCGGCGTGGATCCCTGTGGATACGGGTGTGGGATGGTCCGGGAGCACGGCCACGGCGACCTCAAGCCCGGCCTTTTCCACGCCCTCGAGGATCGGGCGCACCAGGCGGTCGTCGAGCATTTCGATGCACTTGATCTTAAGCTCCAGATCCTTGGCGTGGCCCGCCTCGTCTGTGGCCTCCACGTGCACATATACCAGGTCATGATCCTGGATGGCCTTGACGCAGGCCGCGGCCTTGCCCTCGTAGTTGGTGTCCCATAGGCCCGTGGCCCCTTCCACCCGGATCACATCCAGGCCGGCATACAGGCCCAGCCCCATGATGAGATCCACCGCCGAGATCACGGCGCCGCGAATTCCGAAACGCGCGCCAAGGGTTTCCATCTTCGGTTTGCGCCCCGGCGACCATGGCCAGATCGCATTGGCGGGATCTTTGCCCTCGGAGACACGCTTCCGGTTAACGGGGTGATCCTTCAGAATCCCTTCCGCCCTCACCATCAGCGAGCGGAGCCTAAATTCGGTGGCTTTTGCTTCGCCGGATTCGGCGGTTGGGAGGAGATCCCCGGCCCGCTGACCGACATAGTCGTGCGGTGGGGCGCATTTAACTTTGGGCGAAGCGGCGGCACCCCGCAGAACCAGCAGGTGCCGGTAGCTGACCCCGGCGTGGAGATCCACCGGGATCGCGCCTGTATCCTCGCCCAACGCCGCATTCAGGGACCGGATGATCTCGCCCGCCTCAACGGTCGCAATGTGGCCGGCGGAGTGATTTTTAATCAGGCCGTTTTCGATGCAGCAAAGGTTCAAGCGGAACGCCACATCATCGCTCTCGAGCGCCACTCCCATGTTAGCGGCTTCGAGAACCGCGCGGCCGTTGTAGGTTTTAGCGGGATCGTACCCAAGCACGCTCAGGTTGGCTACTTCGGACCCTTTGGGGAACCCTTCGGGGACGGTTTCAAAGAGCCCCATCCGTCCTTCTCTGGCGATGCGGTCGATGTGCGGTTTTTTCGCGGCTTGGAGCGGAGTCTTCCCATGGAGCGCCTCGATGGGATAATCCGACATGCCGTCCCCCAAAATGATAATGGTTTTCATCTCGGAAATTTCTCCAAAAAAAGCCGGTCGAGCCCGCCCCGGCGGTGTGGGCCGGTGTAGCCCGCGTTCTTTGCGGGCGTATCGAGACCACGCTGTTCATCCGGTGGCCTCGCCCGCCCCGGTTGGGGTTGGCCGGGGATATGCAAAAACCGCTACTCGACCACCTTTATGCCGCTATCCTGCAGCTTCTTTCTCAATCACACCGGTGTTGCTGATATGGAGAATGAAACCCCGGGCGGTGAGTTTCCGCTCTTTGGCAGCCCCGAGCATGGCGTTTTGGATCTCCTCGAGTCCGGAATCCGCAAATGCGATCACACCGGGACCCGCTCCGGAAAGGACCGCCGCCGCGGCGCCGGCCTGCTTCGCCGCCTGGATTATCTCCTCCACCCCCGGAAGGTGCATCATCCGGTAAGGTTGATGCAATCGGTCCTGCATGGCCTCCGCCAGCAGCCGGTAATCCGCGCTGCGCAACGCATCCGCCACGAGGAGAGCCTTTCCGATGTTGAAGACTGCATCGCGGTGATCGATTTTCTCCGGGAGGAAGGCGCGGGATTCGGCGGTGCTGAGGTGTTTTTCCGGGACGACCACGCAAACCTGCATTTGCGGAAGTTCGTACCGTCGCCAGAGGACCCGGCCGTCCTCGGCGCTGAGGATGACCAGCCCGCCGACGAAAGCGGCGACGGCATTATCCGCATGGATCTCCAACGGAATGGAGAGTTGAATAAGGTTCTGGCGCGAGTATGGGCTGCCGATGGCGGCGTTGGCGGCAAATAGACCGCCGACAGCGGCAGCCGCGCTGGAACCCATTCCGGACGATACAGGGACGCGGTTTGTGCATTTGATCGAATACGAAGCGCCGGTATCACCGGCCTTCTGGAACACCTGGGCCGCCGCCTGCGCAACCCGGTTCTTGCCATCCCTGGGAAGCGAGTGGGCGCCCTCGCCTTCCAACGCGATATGCACATTCCGATCGGCGGGCTCGAGAAATACATCGTTCCACAAATCCAGCGCCAGGGCCATGCAATCGAACCCGGGGCCAAGGTTCGCCGATGTGGCCGGGACTTGAATATGGGTGGGCTGGATTCGCAGAGTCATGCGAGGAGTGCTTTTTCCAAGGCCGGGAGTTCGGGCGGCAGGAGCGGGATGGAGGGCGCACGCCGGGTGATGATGTCCGGATCCTTAAGGCCATGCCCGGTGCACACGGTGACGACGGATTGCCCGTCCAGCACCAGCTGGTTGGTCCGGACCTCATGCAAAAGGCCGGCCAGCCCGGCCGCGGAGGCGGGTTCCACCCACACTCCCTCGGCCGCAAGCATCGCCTGCATGTCGAGGATGGCCTGATCGCTCACCGCGATAATCTTCCCTCCGGATTCCTGCGCGGCCTCCAAAGCCTGTTCGCCGCGGGCGGGTTTCCCGATCCGGATTGCGGTGGCGACCGTTTCCGGCTTCTCCACCGGATGGCCGAGCACCAGGGGAGCCGAGCCTTCGGCCTGCACGCCGAGGATGCGGGGCAATCCGGTCTTTTTCAGCTGGTGGTATTGCCGGAAGCCCATCCAATAAGAAGTGATGTTGCCGGCGTTCCCGACCGGCAGGCACAACCAATCCGGCGCCTTTCCCAGGACATCACAGATTTCGAATGCGGATGTCTTCTGGCCTTCCAGACGGTACGGATTGAGCGAATTGACCAGTGCGATGGATTGCTTCTGGCTGATTTGCACAACCATCGTCAGCGCGTCGTCGAACGAACCTTCCACTTGGAGCACACGGGATCCGTAGGCGATCGCACCCGCCAGCTTGCCCATCGCCACCTTGCCCTGGGGGATGAGGACGATACATTTGATGCCCAACCGCGCGGCGTACGCGGCGGCGGAGGCGGCGGTGTTGCCGGTCGAGGCGCAAATAACCGATTGGACTTTTCGGCCCGCCGCTTCGCTGATCGCAACCGTCATACCACGATCTTTAAACGAGCCGGTTGGGTTTAACCCTTCGAATTTCGCGTACAGCACAACTTCCCTCCCCAATCGCTTCGCGATGGCCGGAAGCGGGATCAGCGGGGTGTTCCCCTCGAGGAGGGTGATGACGGGCGCGTTCGCCGGAAGATCGATTAACTCGCGGTACTTCTCAATAACACCGTTCCAGGACATTCTTTGGCCTTCCTTGTTTATGATTTTCCCCCGAAAACGATTTTACCATGGACAAAACCGACCATGGACGATGGACCATTGACCATCGCCGATAATCGTCCGGGCGCCATTCGCCCCATCCATAGAATCATAGCCTTACAGAATGGGGATTTTCTTTTTACCACTGGACTCTATGTAACGGTACCCCAAGAATTTTCGGCCATGGTCCATGGTCGATCGTCCATTGTCGGGTTTGGCCATGGTCCATCGTCCATCGTCCATGGTCGATTTCATCGATATTCCTAAGTCCGATTTATAATGGATGAACCTTAACGGAAGATCGAGCACCATGACGCAAGCCAAATCCATCAGCACAACCAAAACTTCGCAGGCTTTTCTTTTCGGCGTCCATCTGAAGAACGATAATTCCATCCTGTCCACCGAGGATAGTCTGGCGGAATTGGCCGTCCTGTGCCGGACGGCGGGGATGAACGTGGTGGGGCAGGATTTCCAGAATATTTTCAGGCCGGATTCCGCCACCCTGATCGGTTCCGGCAAAGTGGAAGAGCTAAAGCGGTGGATCGAGGAAACCCGGGCGGAGATAGTCGTATTCGACGAGGAACTATCCCCGCGCCACCTGCGGGAACTGCAGGATGCGCTGGGCATTTCGATCCATGTCCTGGACCGAACCGCGGTGATCCTGGATATATTTGCCCAACATGCCAATACCCGCGAGGGCGCCCTCCAGGTGGAACTGGCCCAGTATGAGTACCGGCTCCCGAGGCTTACCCGGGCGTGGACTCACCTGGCCCGGCAGGCCGGCGGGGCATCCGGACGCGGAGGCACGGGCGGGGTCGGTTTGCGCGGCCCGGGTGAGAACTCAGTTGGAAATCGACCGGCGGGAGATTTCGAAAAAGATCGTCCGATTAAAAAAAGAATTGGAAACGGTCCGCGACCACCGCCACCGATACCGGGACCGCAGACGCCGTTCCGGCCTGGCGGTTGTGGCATTGGTTGGATATACCAATTCGGGGAAGAGCACCCTTTTGAATGCGCTTTCCGATGCGGGGGTATTTGTGGCGGATCAATTGTTTGCGACGCTGGATCCCACGACCCGGCGGGTCCGGCTGCCCGGTGGGAAAACCATTCTGTGCACGGATACGGTCGGTTTTATCCAGAAATTACCGACCTCCCTGATCGCCGCTTTTCGCGCCACCCTCGAGGAAATCTCCGAAGCGGATGTCCTGCTGCACGTGGTGGATATCTCCCATCCCAACGCGAAGGAACAGGTCCGGGCCGTCCATCAGACTCTTCACACGCTCGGATTGGAGGATATCCCGGTCGTTACCGCGCTTAATAAAATCGACAGACTTCCCGATGCCCTTCCAGACTCGATCTTGAAGGACTATCCCAATACCGTTCCGATCTCGGCGACCGCGTGTGAAGGCATTCCGGAGTTGCTGGATACGGTCGAGCAGGTTCTGTTCACTACGATGAACTATGTCCGGGTGAAACTGCCCTTCAAAGCCGGCCGGCTGCTCAACGTGTTCCACGAAGAGGGAACGATAGAAAACCTTGTCCACCGGCCGGACGGCGTGCTCATCAGCGGCCGGATCCCCGGTTCCCGCCTTGCGGAATTCCGGCCGTACTTTATCGACGGCGACCATGACGAAAAACCGGCCGCGCCATGATGCGAAGGGGTTTTATCTGCCTTCTGCTGGCATTTCTGTACGGCTGCGGGAATTCACCAACCGGCATTTCCGGCGGTTTACCAGCTTCGGAGACGGCCTCCGGGAAAATTTCAACCATCGGAAAAACTCTTCCCGCGCCAGCCGGTTCCCTGGAACGGGTTGCCTCACCAACCTCCAGCCCGACGCCCGATAACCCCTCACCCGCCGCAACCCTCTCGATTTCGTCCGGGTCAAGCCGTGCAGTATCCATGGCGTTTGTGGGCGACATTATGCTGGGGCGGACACTGGCCGGGCGGATCGAGCGCGGCGAAGGCGAAACGATTTTCGCCTCGGTCGAACCCGTTCTGCAGTCGGCCGATCTCGCGGTCGGCAACTTGGAGTGCGCCCTCGGCGAAGGCGGTGTGAAGGCCCCCAAAGCCTACACGTTTCTGGCACCGCCGGAATCCGCAGCCCTTCTGCGCAACGCGGGATTCGATCTATTATCTCTGGCGAATAACCACGCCATGGATTTTGGGCCGGATGTTTTCCGGCAAACAGGTGAGTTGCTTGAGGAGCGCGGGATTCGCTTTGTGGGCGGAGGAGCAAACAAAATCCAAGCTCATGCTCCGGTGCGATTCGAGATCGGCGGAGTCCGGATTGGCTTCCTGGCCTATGTCGATGTCGCCAGTGAGTACCTGTCTAAATTCGACACACGGAGCTGGTCGGCGGGGCCTGCCACTCCCGGAATTGCTTGGGCTGACGATGAGCAGATAAAAAAGGATCTTCAGGCTCTGAAGCCTGATACGGATGTCATCATCGTTCTGTTCCATTTTGGGACAGAAGTATCGGTGGGCCCCGACAAACGCCAAATCCAGCTTTCCCGGCTGGCCGTGGATTATGGCGCGGATGTGATCGTGGGCTCCCATCCGCATTTGGTGCAGGGCGTGGAACGATACAAGGACGGGTTAATCTTCTACAGCCTTGGAAATTTTGTTTTTGATGGGTTCGAAGGGAAAGCCAACCAAAGCGTAATCCTGTGGATTACCGTCTCCGAAGAAATGAAAATCACGTATTCTTTGATGGCGTTGAATATTGTGGATGGGATTCCCCGGATCGGGGAATAGTCCGGCGCCCGCGCCGGGATTCTTGCGCGAGGCAGTCGGACGCCGGGAATGATACGCGGGGCTTCTGCCTCAGGATATTTTTAGAGATCCCAATTTTTCCCCCAGTTCAATAATCTGCTGCTGGAGTCCGGCCGGGTTTTTTGTGGACACGGACGCTTTTATTCCGGCCAGGGATTTCTCCACCCACGACCACTGCCTGCGGAAGGCGTCGGCCTTCAACCAGTAATCCCTTTTCTCCCACGCGGCGGCCGAATGGTCGACAGATTCGTAAATTTCCTGCAGAGGGACGGTCAGGGCTGAGCCGACCTCAAAAAGACTTGCATCATTTTGGGGCGACCGCAAACACTCCCGGATCGCGGAGATCATTTTTTTTATCGCCAGATTGCGCAAACGGGTCGGGTTGGTGGTGTGAATGATCCTGCCCAAGGAGGAACTCCTGTCATGCGGGATGCGGAATTATAACCGACGGTAGTAGCCAAACATAGACCAAGGACCATCGACAAATCAGACTTTGGACGATGGACGATGGACCGTAGACGATGGACCATAGCCATTTGGTGATAGAGTTCGGTCGCTTGCAGCCACGTTTTTTTGATCTTCGGTTCCGTGTATAGATCCCCATAAATCTATCGGCGATGGTCCATGGTCGATCGTCTATGGTCGGGTTTTCCCATGGTCCATGGTCGGTCGTCGATGGTCGGGTTCTCCGATGGTCGATTGTCGATGGTCGGATTTGCGATAGAATTACCCACCCTTAGTGAGGTTTCAGCCTGTTTGAGAACCGTCAGAGGCATGGAGAGCACCCGTGGACGAGCACATCAAGGTGGTTGCCACTAACCGGAAAGCGACGCACGATTATGAGATCCTCGATCGCTTCGAGGCGGGCATCGCGCTTTTAGGATCTGAGATCAAATCCATCCGGGCCGGTCAGATAAATATCAAGGAGGGGTACATCCTGATCGAAGGCCGGCAGGCCTGGCTGCTGGGTGCCCACATTTCTCCCTACGACCCGGCCAGCATGGCCAACCATGATCCATTGCGGAAGAAACGGCTTCTTCTTCACCGCAAGGAAATCATCAAACTGCTGGAAGCCCAGCAGCAAAAAGGGCTGGCGATCGTCCCGTTGCGGGTTTATTTGAAGAAGGGATTGGCAAAGATCGAAATCGGCCTGGGCCGGGGGTTGAAGAAGTACGATAAACGCCAGGTAATCGCCAAGCGGGATGCGGAACGCGAAGTGCGCCGCGCCTTCGCCGGCCGCGGATAGTGGTGCTATAATCAATTTGCTACTGGGGATGATTGGCTTCGACGGAAGAGGCTGGCCCCGGATGGCAGGCCGAGAGCGCGCCGACCTCGAAAAATCAGCGCAAACTTCAACTGCCAACCGCAGTTACTCTGCTCTTCCTGTTGCGGCTTAACCCGCACCATAGAGCCTGACCCTTAGGGGTCACGTCTGCCTCTCCCTAACTCCGGCTGGGAGAGATGCAGGCGTGAGAAAGCCGGAGTGCCGCTTGCGAAGCCGTGGCGCAAGCGAAAGAGGGCTTTCGGGCCTGAGCGGCTGGTCTGTCGGTCTTCCCTGCCGGGCGGGCAACCGATGGACGAGAAAAAATGTCCGGCTATGCCTGTAGAGGTCCGGTACCGATTCTTCTCGGACGCGGGTTCGATTCCCGCCATCTCCACTGGATAGGCTTCGGGAAACGGGAATCCGTTTCCCGATTCAATTTAATCTCAAAATGGAGGACTCCCATGGTAATCCGGTATTGGTTTGGAGGTGTGCTGATGGTCGTCGGTGCGGGATTGCTGGCGGATCAGCTGTACCCCGCGTTCGAATTCGGACTGTGGCTCGCAAAACTCTGGCCGCTGGCCATCCTCATACTCGGATTGATCGTCCTTCTGACCCGGACATCCACCTGGATGGGCGGGATGATAATCCTCATCCTGGGTGGATTTCTACAGCTTGTCGCGCTGGGTATTATGGGGGAAAACGCGTGGGGGCTGTTCTTCCCCGCCCTCCTGATCCTGATCGGTGTGCTGGTGATCTTCCGCCTGGGCCGGCCCGTTGTTTCGTCCGCGAAGTCCGGGGACATGTTGGATCACTTTATCATTTTCAGCGGGATGGACGCCCGGCCCCGAATTGACAAATTTCCGCGGCGGATCGGTGACAGCGGCTTTCGGGGCGGCGAATATCGACCTGCGGGAATCAAGATTGGCGCAGGAAGGCGCACGGTTGGAGATTGACGGCCGCTTTCGGTGGTATCGATCTCATCCTTCCGAAAGGCTGGAACCTCGACATCGACGGCATCCCGTTGTTTGGAGGCTGGTCGAACAAAACATTCACCTTCGCCTTCGACGGACAAGCCGGTCCTGACAATTCGCTGTCTGGCGATGTTCGGCGGAATTGATATTACGAATTAATCCGGGGAGAGCTGAAAAAAAAGGTGCGAGGAGACTCGCACCTTTTAATTCCGCTTTACAGAATGCGGCAGACCAACCCCTTCAGGTATTGGCCCTCCGGAAACGTAAGCCGGACGGGGTGATCCATCGGCTGACCGAGGCGCTTGATGATTTGCGCATCCCGGCCGGCGTCAAGCGCGGCAGAGAACACTATTTTCTGAAACAAATCCTCGCTGATCAGTCCGGAACAGGAAAAAGTAAATAAAAGTCCTCCCGGGCGGATTATTCGCGTAGCTAGCCAATTTATGTCTTTATAGGCGCGGGAAGCACGGTAAATATCCTTTTGCATTGTCGCGAACTTGGGAGGGTCAAGAATAACAACGTCGAAAAGCCGTTTCTCATCGCGAAACGACCTCAGCACTTCAAACGCATTCCCGGCTTGGGACGAATCCGGTGCGTCGCCCAGCCCGTTCAATACAAGTTGCTCACGGATCGTGCCAAGTACCGCTTGGGAAGAATCCACATTGAGGACGTTGGTCGCGCCGGCGGAATAGGCCGCGACGGCGAATGCTCCGGTATAGGAAAACACATTCAGGATGGTGCCGCCATGGGTAAAAGAGGATACCATCTCGTGCAGAACCCGGCGGTTATCGCGCTGGTCCAGGTAAAATCCCGTCTTATGGCCTTCCCGCACATCGACAAGGAATTTCCACCCGCCCTCGCGTATGATTATTTTCTCCGGCGGTTCGTTCCCGGACAGGAGGCCGATGGACGTCGCCAGATCCTCCTTTTCCCGGACATCAGCGTCCGAGCGCTCATACACCCCCTCAATGCCCTCCAGCCGGCCCAGGAGCAATGTCAGGACGCTTTTCCAGCGCTCGGCGGCGGCCGAGAGGAATTGGACGACAAGGAATGCTCCATATCGATCCACGATAATTCCGGGCAGACCGTCGTTTTCCGCGTGAACAAGCCGGATCCCGTTGGTGTAATCCTGCAATGGTTTCCTCAGTGATTCCGCCTGCAGAATCATTTTCCGGAAAAAATCGCTGTCCACCGCCTGGCCCGGATCCCAGGTCCAGACCCGCGCGGTAATCTGCGAATGCGGGCTGTATCCGGCGCGGGCCAGCCATTTGCCCTGATGATCGTATACCTCGACCGTTTCACCGGGTCCGGGATCTCCCGTGACTTTCTGAACTGCACCGGAGAAAATCCAGGGATGCTTCTGACGGACGGATTTCTCGCGGCCGGGTTTAAGGAACAAACGTGTTTCGCTCAAGAGGGTTTCTCTCTGGAAGAGATCATTCTTTCAAAGGCCGCTTCATCCAGGATGGCGACAGCCAGGGATTTGGCCTTTTGCAGTTTGGAACCGGGATCCTCTCCCACGACCAGGTAATCGGTCTTTTTTGAAATACTATCGGTCACTTTGCCGCCGCGGGATTCGATTAACGATTTAGCTTGTTCACGGGAGGATTTCCGCAGTGTGCCTGTGAGGACAAATGTTTTTCCGGCCAGCAGATCGGCTCCGGGTTGAGGTGCGGCCTTCTGGTATTGAGGCCAAATGCCGTGTTTCCTCAGCCGCTCCAGTAACCGCCGGTTGGGTTTTCGGGAAAACCAATCCACGATGGCTTCGGCAATGTTCGGGCCGACTCCTTCGATCTGCTGCAGCCGTTCCAGTGAAGCGTCCTGCAAGGCATCGAGGCTTCCGAATTCGGCCGCCAAATCCGCAGCCATCACTTCCCCCACACCCGGGATCCCGATCCCGGTCAGCAGGCGCGGAAGAGTTTGCCGCCTGGAAGCCGCAATGGCATCCAGGAGGTTCTGCGCTTTTTTATCCTTAAACCCCTCCAAGGAAAGCAAATCCTTCAGCGTTAAATCGAACAATCCCGAAAGATCCTTCACCAGTCCGGCTTGGGCGAGTTGTTCGACGATTTTTATTCCCAATCCCTCGATATCCATCGCGCTGCGCGATGCGAAATGCTCCAGGTTCCGCACCAGTTGGGCCGGGCAGCCGGAGTTGATGCAATAGTAGGCGACCTCGCCCTCCACCCGGTGCACGGCCTCCTGGCAGGAAGGGCACTTCGCGGGCGGCGTGTACCGTTTTTCCTTTCCGGTCCGGACATCCGCGACCGGGCCGATCACATACGGGATGACCTCCCCCGCCCGCTTGAGCATCACCCGGTCGCCGAGGCGGATATCGCGTTCCTGGATGAAATCGAAGTTGTGCAATGTGGCCCGGCTTACGGTGACGCCCCCGATGGAGACCGGCTCCAAAATGGCAAACGGGGTGAGCACTCCCGTCCGGCCGACGTTCACGCCGATGTCCACCAGGGTTGTGCTCACTTCCCGGGAAGGGAATTTATAGGCGATGGCGCCTCTTGGATCCCTGCCCGCATACCCGAGTTTCTCCGCCAAAGGTAGGTTGTCGAGTTTGACGACCATGCCGTCGGTTTCAAACGGAAAAGAATCCCGCTTGCCTTCATAAACGGTGATAAACCGTATCACCTCATCGATGCTCTCGGCCCGCTCCGCCATCGCAGGTACCGGGAACCCGAGTCCTTTCATCGTCATCAGCGTTTCCCATTGCGTCCGGGGGGCGCGTTCGCCTTCCCACACCATGATCGAATAACATAAAAGGTCTATCGGGCGTTCCGCCGTCAATCGGGAATCCAGCTGGCGCAATGCGCCGGATGCGGCATTCCGGGGATTAACGTATGTCTTTTCCCCCTGCTCGGCCAGGCGCGTGTTTAATTTTTCGAATTCGGCGACCGGGAAAAATGCCTCGCCCCGGACCACGAGCCTGCGCGGGATAACTCCGGAATATTTAGGGTCCGCAGGCAGGCGGAGGGGAAGCGAACGGACCGTCCGCAAATTCGGAGTGATTTCCTCCCCTTGCGTTCCATCGCCCCGCGTGGCACCCAGCCGGAATATGCCGTCCGTATAATGCAGAATTACGGTCAACCCGTCGATTTTCGGTTCCATCACAAAGGATGCGGTCCGCACATCCGCCGAAAGCTTCAGAATCCTTTCATACCAGGCCTTGAGATCTTCGGCGGAGAACGCATTCCCGAGGCTTAGCACCGGCTGGGGATGGGCAACCCGGGTGAATTTTTCGGATACCGTGCCGCCGACGCGCTGCGTGGGGGAATCCGGGGATTTTAATCCCGGGTTATTTTCTTCCAACTCGATCAATTCGCGCATCAGCCGGTCGTATTCCGAGTCGCTGATGACGGGCGAATTTAGATTGTAATACCGGTAATCATGATAAAGGATTTCTTTGGCCAGAGCCTGCATTCTTTCGGAGGCGTTTTTCCTGTCCATTCCTTACATACTCCTGCCGCAAGGCTACCGTAATCGGAAAATATTGTATAATTCTACTCTAGTATAAGATCCTACGAGAACCCGGTGAAGGGTTCTCCTCCAGGTAGATACAACCGGATCCGCCCCCATCGCCTGGGAAACCCCGGTTGCCGGCCGCAAACCGCGGGTGCCCGCCTTTTATTAAAACAGGAGAAGCGTTGAAGTTATCCGTCCAGTCACTGACGAAGATTTTTTTACACACCCACCGGGAATCCACTCCTGCGCTGGAGAATATCTCATTCGATGTGAAGGCCGGAGAATTTATCTGCCTGCTGGGTCCGTCGGGTTGCGGAAAAACGACCCTGTTGCATCTCATCGCGGGTTTGGAAAAAGCGGATTCCGGATGCATCCTGGTGGATGGCAAGGAAATTGCGGGTCCGGGACGGGACCGGGTGCTTATCTTCCAGGAACCGGCATTGTTCCCCTGGTTGAATGTGATGGACAATGTATCCTTTGGACTGGATTGCGCGGGGGTCCTGAAAAAAGATCAATCCAAAAAGATAATGGAATACCTGAGGATGGTTGGCCTTTACAGCTTTCGCAAGGCGTATACGCATGAGCTCTCCGGGGGGATGAAACAGCGCGTCGCTTTGGCCAGGGCACTCGCGCTCGAACCGGATATTCTGCTTATGGACGAGCCGTTCGCCGCGCTGGATGCCCAGACGCGGGATATGCTGCATACCGAAATGCAGGAGATTTGGCAAAAGACCGGGACAACCATCCTGTTCGTAACCCATAATGTTCGCGAGGCGTTCGTGCTGGGGGACCGGGTCCTTCTGCTTTCCGCACGCCCCGGACGGCTCAAGAGGGAGTTCAAATGCGATCTGCCTCGCCCGCGGCATATCGAGGACTTCGCGCTGATGGAAGCGATGCGGGAGGTGCTCTCGGATCTGCGCGAAGAGGTCCTTGCGGCCAATCAAAAGGAATTGGATCATGAAAAATTGGCTGACTAGAATCGGTTTCTTCACCCTGCTGATCGTTGTGTGGGAGGTCGTGGTCCGTCTGGAGATCTGGCCGAGCTATATTTTTCCATCCTTCACCAGCGTTCTTACATCCATGTGGCATGGGTTTGCCGACGGAAGTTATCCGCTGGCGATCCTGATCAGCCTCCGGCGTCTGGCGATGGGGTATGGGATTTCCCTTGTGCTGGGGATAACCCTGGGATTGCTCGTGGGGCGGATCCCGATCGTTCAAAAGACCGTTGGATCCGTCATTCTGGGTTTACAGGCGCTTCCGAGCGTGTGCTGGCTGCCATTGGCGCTCTTATGGTTCGGATTGTCGGAGAAGGCGATCATCTTCGTCGTCATCATGGGGGCCGTGCTCTCCATCTCGCTTTCCACGGCGGACGGCATCCACAACACCCCGCCCCTGTTTCTGCAGGCCGCCAAAACCATGGGCGCCGCCGGTTTCCAGCTCTATTCCCGCGTCATCCTGCCGGCCGCGCTTCCGTCCATCGTCTCGGGCATGAAACTTGGATGGTCGTTCGCCTGGCGCTCCCTGATGGCCGGAGAACTCCTGTATTACGGCGGGATGGCCAGCCTCGGACATCTGCTCACCATGGGCCGTGAATTGAACGACATGGCCCAGGTGATATCGGTCATGCTGATCATCGTCCTCATCGGACTGCTTGTGGATTTCCTCGTATTTTCGCCCGTTGAAAACCGTATCCGGGAGCGCTGGGGATTGCAGACAATCCGATAAAAAAAGCGGGCGCTTTCTGCGCCCGCTTTTTATTTCAGCGGATTTCCGGTTCCAGAAGCCCGAACGTTCCGTCCCTGCGTTTGTAAATCACATTCACCGCCGCGGTGCGCACATTCTGGAACAGGAAAAACTCCTCGTGTCCGAGCAAGTGCATCTGCTCGACGGCTTCCGATTCGCTCATGGGTTCGATCATGAATTTTTTCCTGCGTACGATCGGCTGATCGAGGGCGGCCGGTTCCAACTCCGGCTCTTCCATGGCGCCGAGCTTGACCGGGCCGGTTTCCACGCGGCCGCGCAGACGCTTCCCCTTGTATTTGTCCACCCTCCGATGCAGCTTGTCCAACGTGGCGTCGATGGATGTATAGATGTCGTTGCTTCGCTCCTCCGCGCGCAGGAGCATATCGCGGCCGCTCACGGTCATCTGGGCGACGTGCTTGTCGGAATCGCTCCGGAGCGAGCCGTCGTATTTCAACTCCACCCTGGCCTCGTCAATGTTCTCCAGAATCTTGCTTAATTTATTAATCTTTTTCTCGACATATTCCTTCAGGTGAGGGGTCATTTCCATTCCGGATGCGTTGACAAGGATTTGTATCGTCATGGGTTTCCTCCAGTCGAAAATTGTTTTAATTCAATTCCTGCCTGGCCGCGGGCAGTACGGCCCGGGCGATGGTTAACGCGCCCACCCAGGCTGAACCCGCCTGGATCAGCGCATCCGCGCAGCTCTGCAGCGTCGCTCCCGTGGTGCACACGTCATCCAATAGAAGCACCTTCCGGTTGCCGACGGCGGACGCTCGGAAGGCGTTCGCCGTGTTTTGTTTTCGGTCCTGGACCGACAATCCCACCTGCGATTTGGTTTCCCGGATGCGGGTCAGGCTTTCGGCATCCACCGGAATCCCCACCACGCGGGATAGGGCTTGCGCCAGGAGCAAAGATTGATTGTACCCGCGGATTTGTTCCCGCTTGCGGCCAAGCGGGACCGGCACGAGGATGTCGAAATCCCAGGATGGTGGATTCCAATGGCCTTGCACCCGGCCGACCAATTGATCCGCCAGGGTCCGGTCGGAATAATACTTCAGAGCGTGCAGCGCTTTGCGTATCGTCCCCGAAAAAACCGCAGCCGAACGGATAAACCCCAGACCGGATGGATCGATGCAGGCGTGTTTCTTTATCCCCGCCAGGGGAAGTCCACACCGGGTACAGAGATTTTCATCAATCCAGGAAATGCCGCCTGCGCAGGAATCGCAGATTCGCAGGCCGAGGGTTTTGCAGGAGACGCAACGGGGCGGAAAAACGAGGTCGAGCAGCGAGGAAAAAAAGGTTCGGGTCTGCTTTTCGATCGCCGGATATCTTCGGACCATGACCCGTTTTCCCATTATCCTCCGAAGAACATCGATCCCACCGGAGAGGTGAATAGGATCAATCCTGCGGGTCCCAGAAGGACGATCAGGATCGAGGGGAAGATCAGGAACACCAGCGGGATCATCATTTTCACGGGCGCCTGCCGGGCTTTCTCCTCCGCGATCTGCCGGCGCCTGAGGCGCATCTGATCGGCCTGGATCCGGAGAACGCGCGACATGCTCACGCCCAACTGTTCGGATTGCACCACGGCCGCCACGAAACTCGTCATCTCGGCAAGACCCACCCGCTCGGCCATGTCCCGCAACGCATCCCGCCGAAGCTTTCCCAGCCGGATTTCCTGGATGACCCGTCCGAAGGCGGCCGCCAGTTCATTTTCCCATTCTTCCGTGACTTTGGACATGGCGGAATCGAAGCCCAGGCCGGCTTCGACGCAAATGGTCAGCAGGTCCAGCGCGTCCGGCATGGCTTTCTGGACGGAGTCCTGCCGCCGTTTAATCTTGCTGTCCAGGTACATGCGCGGGAAATAGTACCCGAACACGGCCCCGAGCAGGACTATTCCCAAGGACATAAACCATGCGAGCTTCAGGGAACCGAACAGGAACAGGAATAACAGAAGTCCGCCGAAGAGGGCCGCGAAAACAATCTGCATCGACCAGTAGACCGGCGCTTCGATATTCCAGGGATTGCCCGCCAGATCCAGTTTCTTTTGTATGGTCTGGATGTTGGATGCCGGAGTGAACTTGATGATCAGGTCGCTGACGGCCTTGAGGATGGGCAGGATGATCCGCTCATGGAAAGGCTGCTGTAATTCGATTTCTTCCAGGCTGATCGGGACTTCCCGCCCGGCATATTCCGAAAGCCGGCTGTCCAAAGGAGTCTGATCCTTTGGCATTTTCATGGCCGCATAAACCAAAACGGCCGCCCCGATTACCACAACCCCGATAAAAATCGCGACAAGCATGGTTTTCCCTTACACCTCGATCGAGACGATCTTTTGAACGGCGATAAACCCGACGGCGATCAGGAGTAATCCGCAAATCAGCATGGGAATTCCGCACGTGCGGGATTCCGGCGCCCAGAATTTTCCGACATAGGTCGGGTTAAAAAGGTAAATAAAGAGGCCCAGGGCGAAGGGCAGGAACCCGATCAGGTAGCCGGTGATGGACTGTTGCGCGGTTAATACGCGAATCTCGCCTTTGATCCGGACCCGTTCGCGGATGGTGTGGGATATCGTATCCAGTATTTCGGCCAGGTTGCCGCCGACTTCGCGTTGGATGTTGATCGCGGTGATGATCAGCTTGAGGTCCGGGCTGTTCATGCGGCGCAGCAGGTTTTCAAGAGCGGTATCGAGAGTCAGGCCGATCTGGACCTCCTGAACGACGCGGCGGATCTCGACACAGACGGGCGCCGGCATTTCCTTGGAAACGGATTCCAGCGCCTGGATCACGGAATACCCGGCCCGCAAACTGTTGACCGTCAGGTTAAGCATATCCGCCATCTGCGATTCAAACTTGTGCAGGCGTCCGCCCTTTTTTTGTTTAATATACATTCCGGGCAGGAAGATCCCAATCACCCCGCCGATGACCCCGAAGATGATGCTTTTAAATAATATTCCTGCAACCGCACCGACGCCCAGGCTTGCGATGATGATCAACATGAAGTATTCGGCAGGCCGGAGTTTCAGATCGGCCTGGGCGAGGTCTTTGGAGATGCTTTCAAACCAGTTCGATTTGGCGAAGGATTTGTCGAGTAAATCCGCGATCGGGCTGCTCTTCGGCTTATCATCCTTGGTCTCTTCCGTTTCGGAGGATTTGTTGGATAATTCCGTGTAGCGGCTCAGCCGTTCCTCCACGGAGGATTCCCCGGACCCCAGAAATGCAAAGGCCAGGAGCCCGATGGCGATGGCGACGAAGATGATGGAGATCAGTAAGGGAGACATGCTTGTACTCCGCGGCGGATCAATACCGCATCCGTTCCCCGATCCCGAATACGGACGCCGGCAGGTGGATGCCGCTGGCTTCGATGCGGTCCATGAACTTGGGCCGCAAACCGGTCGGCCGCAGTCGTCCCACCACTCTGCCGCTCTCGATACCTGTCTGCTCGAACACAAACAGGTCGGTCATGGTGATCACTTCGCCTTCCATGCCCTGCACTTCCGTAATGTACGTCACTTTGCGGGTGCCGTCGCGCAGGCGTTCCTGATGCACGATCAGGTTGATGGCGGAGGCGATCTGCTCGCGGATCGCGCGGGAAGGGAGATCCATTCCCGCCATCATCACCATGGTTTCGAGACGGGAAAGCGTATCCCGCGGGCTGTTCGAGTGGAGCGTGGTCATGGATCCGTCATGGCCGGTGTTCATCGCCTGCAACATGTCGAGCGCCGCTTCGTCGCGGACCTCTCCTACGACAATCCGTTCAGGACGCATCCGCAACGCGTTAACCACCAGATCGCGGATGGTCACTTCCCCGCGTCCTTCAATGTTGGCCGGCCGCGATTCCAGGGAAACCACGTGCTCCTGGCGGAGCTGGAGTTCTGCGGCGTTTTCGATGGTGATGATGCGCTCGTCGGAAGGAATGAATTGGGAAAGGATGTTCAGCAAAGTCGTCTTGCCGGAACCGGTACCGCCGGAGATGACGACGTTCAACCGCGAGACCACGCTGGCTTTTAGGAATTCGACGGCTTCGGCGGTGATGGTGCCGTACCCGATCAGATTTTCAATCGTGATCGGGATTTTGGCGAATTTTCGGATGGTAAGAACCGGGCCAACCAGGGAAATCGGCGGGATCACGGCGTTAACGCGGGACCCGTCCGGAAGCCGCGCGTCCACATATGGACTCGATTCATCGATGCGCCTTCCAAGGGGCGAGACGATGCGGTCGATAATCCGCATGACATGGTCGTCGCTTTCGAAACTGACCGGGACGCGCTCGACTTTCCCCTTTCGCTCGACAAATACGTTCTTGGAGCCGTTCACCATGATTTCCGTCACACCCTCTTCGGCCAGGAGCGGCTCCAGCGGACCGAAGCCGAGGATTTCCGCAACGATCGCCTCGAATAACCGTTTCTTCTCCGCTCGGGAGAGGGCAATCGCCTCTTCGGCAAGGATGTTTTCGAACAACTCCTCGATCGTCCGGCGGACTTCCGCCGTCCGCCCGACATCCATGGAGGGGTCGAGCTCCCCGAGGAGTTTGTTTTGGACGCGGGTCTTCAGATCGAAATATGCATCGCGGGAGGCTCCGGGCTGGGCGGCGGCCTGGCCTGCCGGCCGGCGCGAACGTAATTCCGCCAATCGGGATGCGCTGAGATCTTCCTGCTGCGGCGTCTGAGATTGACCTTGCTCTATTCGTCTGAGTAGCGACACGGCGGAAATTCCTTTCTACAGGAAGAAGTTTCCTCGAATCATCTTATCTTGGCGACGGCGGACGGCTTCTTTTCTTCCTGCTGTCCAGCCTGGGCGAGTTCCGCCAGACGGGTTTTTATGGCTTGGGCCATTTCGAGAATGGACCGGGCGACGGGTTTCGTGCGGTCTTGAAGGATGAAAGGTTCTCCATTGTTGGTCGAAAGGGGCACGACCCGATCGTCCAGGGGGATTTGGGAGACGATCGGCTGCTTAAGGAGATCCGCGACCTTTTCCGCGGAAATGCCGAAACGTTTGTCCATCCGGTTCATGATCAGGATGATCTTTTGGGGAGTCAAATTCAGGGCTTCCCCCAGATCGAAGAACATGCGCAGGTTTTTGATGGTCGGAAGATCCGGCGCGCCGATCAGCACGACGACGTCGCTGGCATCGATCGCACCGATCGTCGCCTCGTTGAGCGCGGCGGAAGTATCGACCACCACATATTGGAACACCGTTGTCAGGAAGCGGATCACCTTGCTGATCTGCGCGCCCTGGACAGCTTCCGCCTGTTCCGGCCGGGCCGGCGCGGCAATCACCTTCAATCCGGAGGCGTGATGGATGGAGATCCGATCGACCAGTTCGGCGTCCAACTCGGCCGACTGCTCCACCAGATCGAGCAGGCTGTTGCGGGTCTGCAAATTCAGACAGGCGGACACGTCGCCGAACTGAAGCGCGGCATCCACCACGACGGTCGGAGTGTCTGCGGTCTGCAGACATATGGCCAGGTTGGTGGCCACCATCGTCCGGCCGACTCCCCCGCGCGGGCTGTAAATGACAATTACCTTTCCGTGGTGGCCGTGTGAGACAACGGATCCGCCCCCGGAGGGCGCGCCGGGGGTCTGGACAACCGGCATGACCACGGTCTGTGTCAGTGCCCGCTGCCCCACTTTGCGGATAGTGCTGACCAACTCGTCGGCCGATGGGGGTTTTGGGAGGAAATCGCGCGCACCCGCCAGCATGGCCCGCCGCATGTAATCCGGCTCGTTCTGGACGGACAGGATGACGATCTGCGTGTTGGGAAGCTCTTTCAGCATCGCTTCCGTCGCCGATATCCCGTCCATATCGGGCATGTTAATGTCCATGATGACGACATGCGGCTGGGATTCGCGGGCGAGGCTGAGCGCTTCCTTGCCGGTTCGCGCCCCACCCACGACTTCCATATCCCGCTCAAATTGAAGCAGGCGCCGTATATTTTCGCGCGTTTCGGCGATATCGTCGACGATCAAAACCTTTATTTTATCGGCCACCGTCTCCCTACCTTGCTTCGACGGGGATGTCGTTTCCCAGAATGGGGAGATACGGCACATCGATCCGCGGCACAGTCCCGTAGGAGAGGCTGGGCGGCAAGTCGATTTTAAAATCGTCCATCAGGCGCTTCAAATCCATCGACGGAACGCTGAAAACGGAGGTGTCTCCGGCCGATCGCAGCGCATAGGTGAGGTCGGCATGCAGACGGATGATGAAGCTGATGGCCAGCGCTTCCTGCGGAGTCACTTCGATCACAAGGATGTCTGGGACTCCGGCAGAGACCGGCACTTGAGACTCGGCGGGGTTGGGTGTCGTCACCGCCACCACCGGTGCGTTAATCGTTCCCACATTGAGCACGCGCGCGTCAGAAACCAGGATAGCGCTTGCCAGCCGCGGCCGCTGGGCTTCAATGGGCGTGAAATACGAAGCCAGCAGGACGTCGCTCAGAGGTGATTCCTTGAACACCCGCCCGCCCTGAACCTGAAGGAAAGTGACTTTCCCTTCCGCGTCGATTCCGACCAGGAGCATATTGTTGGGCAAGTCGGTCTGGAAACCCGCATCCAGGTTGATGTAAAGCAGCGAGGCGATGATCATGATGTGGTCGCCGTTGCCGATGGCATACGCTACGCCCGACAACCGGCTCATCGGAACCGCGATGGCCACTTTACCGGGCTTAATCTTCAACGCTGTGGCCGAAGCTGTGTCAGAAACCAGACCGCCGCTCTCCACCACCTGGGAGGAGAAGACCGGCTCGCCGCGGCGCAGGTCGATCCGCGCCCGCCTCCCCACCACGGCGGACATATCGGTCACCAGACCCGGCAGTGGAAGATCTCTCGGCCAAGGTCCGAGAATAAGGCTGTCTTTCGTGATTTCCGTCCCGGCGGGAATGTCTTGCGCGATAAAAACAATATTGTAGGTTGCGATTTCGGGAGTTGGTGTCTTCGCTCCGCCTCCAAGGGCCGAGCCGCCGAATTGGAACACGATATAAATCACGCCGGCGACAACGAATATGATCAGAGCCAGGATCAGGAACATCCTTCTTCGCATGAGGACCTCCCAGTGGAAATGGCACCGAATAGGAAGCTATCATACTAATAATATGACAAAAGTCAAGGAGACGCGTAAAAAATAAGTGTATTTTTTTATCTGGATAATATTACTCTTAATAGATGTGGAGCCTCAGTTTTTGAGGCTCCACAAGAAACATACGAAGGTACTGCCGCAACCTAGATGCTGTTGACGATCTGGCTGAACACGTTGCCGATTGCAGGTCCAAGGACGGAGAGGATGATAATGATCACGATGGCGACGAGGACGAGAATTAGTGCGTATTCCACCAAACCTTGGCCTTTCTTCTGCATTTTCTTGAACATGGGATTCACCTCCTTTCACTCGATGTGGATCTGATTACCAATATTATATCCATTTTGCTTTTGGAATCAAATTGCAGATAGATTGCCATGAAAAATAATGAGGTGCAACGGCCGGTATGCCGCCTTTATTTAAAGACATTAGTCCTAATTATTCCTTGAGTCACCCGCAGAAAGGGACGATGCAGGTTATTCGCAAGGGATACCAGGCGGTGAACCTATCGGAGAACGATGAGCTTGCGCAGGCGGTGATTATTCGGCGGCGGGGAGTTCGATCATGATGTACGTCCCCTGCCCGGCCTGCGAGGCGTATTCATAAGTCCCGCCCAGCATTTCGATCCGTTCCCGCAGGGCGATCAGGCCGTGGGGATCTTCCTCGCCGCCCTTTTCCTCGAGCAGCTTTCCGTCATGTTCGATAATGGCTTTTACCCGGGCATCCCCGAGATCCACGGAGACTTTGATCTTGGCGGCCTCGGCATCTTCGCGCGCCAAACCCACGAGTTGCTGGATCGCCCGGAAGAGGGCCACCTCAATGTGGCTCGGCATGCGCCGTTCGGTTCCGGTGAATGTGAAGGCAATTTCAATCTGCCCCTGCTGGTCTTTGGAACTGTCCAGATACCGCCGCAGCGTGGGTACCAACCCCAGATCGTCCAGCATCATCGGACGTAAATCGAAGATGTAGTTACGCACACGCTGAAAGGCGGAATTGGCGCTGAGCTTCAGGTTGGCCAGTTCCTCCTTGGCGCGGATTGGATCGATCTCGAACAGCCGCGCGGCGATCTCGGCTTGCAGGATGAAGTTGGAAAGCACCTGCGCCGGCCCATCGTGCATCTGGCGCGAGAGGCGCTTGCGCTCATCCTCCTGCGCCTCGATCACGCGGACGACGATGGATTTGGGCGCCGGGCCGGATGCCGCCTCCGGCTGGCTGATGTGAAGCGTCTCGTGTATTTTCTCCAGGCACTTGCTGAACTGATCGAACACCCCCTGCTGGGCCTGCAGCCGTTCCAGCTGGCCGCTCATGGCGAACAAACGCTGTTGGGCGTCCATGGAGGTTTCGAAGGCCTTGCGGATGTCTTCGCGGGGGACGGAATCGAACGAGGATTGAATTTGTTTCCAGCGCATGGCTTCCGAGGCCTGGCGCATCTTCATCTTTTCCACTTCGCTCCGACTCTGTTCGATTAACGATCGGAGTTCCTTGGTCTGGGTTTTAATTTCCTCCAACTGGGATCCGACAAAAGGCAGCAGTTCTTCTACGGACAGAGTCTCTTTTTCCAGATCCGAAGGAGTCGTCGGCCGGGGCGCATTCGTCATAGGGGTCTCTGGCTATTCCTCTTTGGGCACTGCCGGCGAGGAGGGTTCCGCGGTCTCGTTCCCTTCCGGGAGGCGAATCCAACCGTGTTTCAGGGCGTACACGACGGCCTGTGTTCGATCGCTGGCACCGATCTTCCGCAACAGGGAGGTGAGGTGATTTTTAACCGTTTGTTCGCTGATCCCCAGCAGATACCCGATCTGTTTGTTGGTTAATCCGCGCGCCACAAGGTTTAATATTTCCGATTCCCGCTGCGTCAGGGGCGCGAAAAGATCCTCGGATCCGGATTCCGATTTGATGCCGGCCATCTGCTCGTCCAGCCAGGCCTGTTTCTCCTTGGCGTCCATGACCCGGCCTTCGAAAACCCATTTTCCGGAGGCGACTGTGCGGATGATTTCCGCCAATTGTTCGTGTTCGATATCCTTGGAGCAATACGCATGGGCGCCCGCCCGGAAGGCATGCAGCGGCTGTTCGGAATCCGTGTAGCCGGTCAGGAGCACGATCCGCGTGTCCGGCATTTCCGTTCCCACCCGCCGGGCGACCTGCAGCCCGTTCTCGTCGGGCAGGTTTACATCGAGTATCGCGACGTCCGGATGCGTGTTCCGGATGAGGTCCAGTCCGTCGTGCCCGTTCCCGGCTTCGCCGATGATCGTTAAATCCGGGAACGACGTGATGGCTTTCTTCACGCCCTCGCGGTACAAAGGATGGTCATCCACAAGCACAATTCTTATTCCGGTCATTCGATTCCTCTGAAATAGTATAGCATTACCGGTTTTCCTTGGCAAACCAAATGGTAAAAATCCGATTGGACCGGCTGTGCGCTCACTTCAAGCAGCCGCCGCGCACCTCATACAACAGTGTCCGGCGGCCCGATTCGTCCGCCGGGATTCCGGGAGGGAATCCCGGAAAGAGAACGCATCCCTCCAGTTGGCCGGGATAGAAATCCGGCATGGTCATAAGGATATCGGCTTCCTTTTGACTGAGGTACAGGCTTAAGGGAACCGACCCGGAAAGCAGATCCACCGCACCCAGGTCGGTCACGCCCCCCAGGTCAATAATCCGCCGCTCGCCGAAGAATCCAAGCGCGCCGATGTCGTGGGCGGCCACAACCGTACCGGATGGGGTATTATCACGGATCCATTTCGCCACCGCGACCATCTCCGTTTCGATGATCCCGACGTCACGGGAATACTGCATGGCGCCGATCCAAACAAAAATCGAAGTCAGGAGTATTGCGCTTGCCCACAGGGCGCGGGAGAGGATCCGGAAAACGGTTTGGGAATCCCATTCCGCCCGGAGGCGGAAAAAACCATAGACGCCATATCCCATCAGCACGGGGAGGATGGGGATAAAGTAGCGGCCGTGCTGGTAGGTGGCGGGCAGCTGGATGGCGTACAGGGTCAGGTGGGCCAGCGCCCAGAGCAGCGGCAGAGTCCAAACCCACTTGCGCTCGCGGACAATAGAAATGAGAGCAGCCGGGATAAAAAGTATGAGAACGGCGAACGGCCCGGCCAGAAGCGGCAACCAAGGCTGCAATAACCGTGAGAGCAAGCCGGCCGAGGTCAGCTCCGCATATTCCGTGGTCTTAACAAAAAATGTATTCGGCAGGAGATGCCCATTAAGCCTGTACGTAAACACAAAATAGATCAATACGGGTGCAATCAATCCAAACAAAAAACCGCCGATACGGGGCAAGGATGCCGGCCGTAATTGGATCAATACCGCCAGAAGCGCCAGCCCTGAAAGCAGAACGGCTTCAGGACGTATCCAGATGCCCACTCCGGCGATAAATCCGAGGCCAATCAATACGGCGGACGTCGGAGGCTTCTCCGGATTGATCGAAGTGAATGGAAAAATAAGAAAGAAAACCAAAGCCGTCCATGCGCAATAAAAGATTGTCTCCATTCCGGATAACGCTGCCCAAATGAGGTGCCATTCTCCAAGGCAGAAGAAGAGGGCGAACCGGGAGGCTTTTCTGTCCACTTTCCGGATCCAGAGCATGATCAAAACGGCGTTGGCAAACAGCAGCAATACCCCCGCCCCATCGCTCCATAAGAGGGATGGAATCCTCAGCCAAAAGGCGGGGATTTGGAGGATGGTCCATAAGGGAGATGTGGATCCGGCCGATTGCGGCCCGCCGGCATAAACCCATCCCTGGCCGCCGGCGAGCGATCGGGCATATGTCTGGTGGATCCATGCGTCGTCGAGCGGGAAGCCCGCAAGGCTGCTGCCCCGGGCTGCGAGGATAAACACCAGCGGTCCCGTCAACCAAATAGCCAGCCATCCGATGGATGGAATTATTTTTTTCATGACGCTTCTTCCGGATCCGGAGGCAGGACTTCATACCAGACATACAGAACCCCGTCGTAATCCTCGGAAAGGATCCTTTTCAGCCGGGGATGGGAGAATTGGCCGAGATACAGCGCCCGCAGGCCGTCCGGCACGTTGGAATCCAGAATTATGTAGTGAACATTATAGTGATCAGCTGCTTCAATCAGCATGTCGGGACCGCCGGCCGTGACCGGTACCGCCTGAAAGCCGGTCTGGACATGGAAGCACGGCGGATTATTCACCATGAAGCGGGTCGTTTCGGGCAATCCCGTCCCCAGCTGCGCAACCCCCCGTTCGTATTCGATGTTCAATCTCGACCAAGCCGGATTTCCCGGATCGGGACCGACCACCCGGGCAAAAAAAATCGCTCCGCTGGCGAACAACGCCAACCCTGCAAATCCGGCGCCGAGCACGGTCCTTGCCGATCCAGGCTGCCAGTTGCGCCATCGGATCAGGCGTGAGACGGCGTCGTCGAGCCCGGCGGAGGCGGAAATTGAAACGGCACACAACAGCGCGGAGGCCGAGTGCAGGAATCCCCCCGTGATCCCTGGAAGGGATAGACAATCGTCATCAGGAAAAAGATCAGCAGAAAATAAAGCAGCGCCGTCCGGATTTCCGGCTTTCGCCGAAGCAGAACAACGCCCCATACGACGAGCGGAAACAGGAAGACTAATCCCACAACGAATAGGGTTGTCAGAAGATTGTCTTGGAGGGCGGCCCATCGGGCGTTCAGGATGGTGGTAAGTCCGCTGGAAAAAAAGCGTCCCATCGTAATCGAGGATGATGGAAATATAAACAGGTCGTTGTATTCCACCAGCCAGGCGGCTTTCCCTGCTCCGGGCGGGAACAAGCTTCCCCATAAGGCCAGATTGCGTGCATACCAGATCCCGCTGACCAAAAGATACCCCGCCCCGACCTCCAAAAGCCGCCGCAGGCGTGCGGAAGCATTCAGGGAACGTTCGACGAGAACGAGAAACCCGGCGAGGGCCAGAAACAGGATCCCATCGGCGCGGGTTAAATGAGCCAACCCGCAAAGCCCGCCGATCGCCAGCGCATTTGTCCATCCGTTTCTTCCGCTCAGCCGCGGGGATAAACAGAGGATCAATCCTCCGAGCCATGCGAAGGTGAGAAAACTCTCCGTATTCAACCAGTACACCGTGTAAAAACCGGATGCGATGGAAAAGAATCCCGCCAGGATGGATACCTGGAATGAACCGGTAAGGTTCATTCCGGCGAGATATACCAGGATTGGGAAACCGGTCGCAAGGATAAATAAAAAGATTTGCGCCTGCCCAAACCCATTTCCCGCCAGGAACATGCCCGCCGCCGCGAGCAGCGAAGTAAGCGGCATCCAATACATGTTGCCGGGATGTGGTAATGAGGCGGATTCGTCCAGGTAGTTCCAGAGGAAGAATTCGTCCGTTCCCAGCCCCCGGGCGATGTTTACTCCGCCGCTGTAGTAGTAACACGCATCCAGTGAGCCGGGCTGGCGTACGAAATAAGCCTCTCCAAGCGAGGCCGAAAGTGCTGTAAGGAAGAGCAGCGCGAGGAGTATAGTCCGGGATGCGGGTGGTTTCGTCATGTGGGATGGGATCCGGAGGCAGGCGGGAGGAGGATCACGGCCTGGGCATCCTCGTAATATACCGTCCATCCGTCTGCAAGCAAAATCTGTAAAATCGGGGCGGAGGGTTCGATGAACACCACCCGGATCTGCCATCGTTCCAGGATTTCCCTCCAGCCATCCTGCGCCTGCACAACGGTGAGGTATTGGTCCAGAATCTCATCGTCGTAGAGATCGGTCCGTCCATCGACGAAGACCGGCATCGACGGAAGCCTCCACAGCAGGTAGGAACCGAAGTTGTACGCATTAAAGAGAGGGCCTGGAACCGGATGCGCCTCCAAATAGTCGACGGCGGCGACGGGAACCTGTTGGCGGACGGCGGCCTGCAGGGATTCAGTTGAAAGAACGGATACTCCGAAGATCAGAATTGCCGCCGCGAGTACGGTTACCACCCCGATATGGAGGGCGGATTGAGCCCGCGAGACCAAATGATCCGGATTCCAATCCGGGAAGAGCATCTCGAAAATGGGTTGGCCATAATAGAGGATGATGGCCGGAGCGACGATCGACAATAAATTGGTATTGCGCCATGCCAGGAAACCCATATATCCGATGATTCCAAGGAAGAAGAAGTCGTCCGATTCAAATTTCCTGGGCGAGAAGGCAATCACCATCCAGGACAGGATGAACAGGAACAGAAAGAACTGCGCTTCCACAAAATGGAAATCCGGCGATTTCCATTCCTGTATAAAATTTTGCAGAAAGTGGATCGAGACCGTCTGGAACGGATAGGCAAGCACGGCCGGACCGCGCGGGTTGAGCAGGGCAGCCGCCAGGCACGCCAGCAGGATTCCCGCAATCCATAGCAGCCTGCGGCCGGATTCAGGTCGGTCCTTCCGCCGGGCCAGCAAGTTGACCCCTTGCGCCACAAAGGCGATCCCCACCAGGATAAAGCCGATCGCGAACCCGGGGTGAATATTCACCCAGAACACCATGATCAGCGGCAGGATCCAGAGGATGTTCTTTTTCCCCCGCAGGAATTTTCGCAGAACAAGGTAAAAGCCGGCGCTGAAGAGGAAAGTGAACAACTGCGGCCGGGCGCTCCAATAGATTTCCGACGCCCCCGCGGCGAACACCAGGACGCCCGCGACCGCGAAAGGATTCCCTTCCATGCTCAGGAACACCAGCACGAAGGCGAGGAGGATCACGCCGGTAAACAACAGGTTGAGCCCGGCCAGCCCGCCGGTGGCATAAACCTTGACCATCAGGATTTCCGACAGCCACCCCGGGTAATACCACGGCTCACCGCTGCGGGTCAGTGAAAACCGGTCGACCTCCGGCAACGCCTGGTGCTCGAGGATCCATTCGCCGGTGCGCAGGTGCCACCAGGTATCGGTATCGATCATCGGCCGGAGGGCCATGAAGATTATTCCAAGAAATGCGAGGGCGATCACCAGACGGCGGATGGTCACCAGGTCCTCAATTCGACGATGCCAAGGGGTGAACGCAATCAGGCGGCGCGCAAAACCGGAATTTTCAACGGCGGGGCTACATCCTGCGCAAGGATTCCCCATATGCACGGTATGCGTCTTGAAGCCGGCCGGCGCGGCTGCATGCATCTCCGAGGAGATTCCACAATTGCGGCGAAGCCGGATCCTGCTCCAAATAGGTCGTGAGATCAGCAACGACGATTTCCGCGCTGGAAGGATCATCGATTACCTGCTGATAGGCCTCGGTGGCTTTTTGCAGGTCGGTCTCCAGGTACACGCGGGCTTCGCGGATGAGGGCTTCGGATTCGACGTCGGTCAGTTTACGGGGCTTCTTCCGCGCAGGCTTCTTCGCGGGCTTTTCGGGTTTCGCCGCGGGAACAGGCGCAACCGGCGCCGGGGTAATCGGCACCCAAGCACCGGGTTTCGCGGAAGCAGCGGGTGGCGGTTCTTCAACAACCGGCGGTGCTTCCCGGTGGGGGATGACCGGGGACCGTTCCGCCCGGACTGGAGTGCTGGGTACGGTTGGCGCCGCGGCCGGGGCCGGAGCCGCCGGAATAAATTGTGCCGATGGGCCGACGGGTGAAACAGTTCCCGGATGCAATCCGCCGGTTTGTTTCTTGGGGATCGGAGGAACTTCTGCAACGGCGCTCCCGAGTGCTTTTTGCAGCCATTCGGGCGGAGGAACAAAATCTCCCTCCTCTTCTTCCTCGCCCTGAACCGGGGCAGCAGCCGGGATCACAGGTTCGATCGGCGCCCGGTGTAATACTGCTTCCGGCGGTTTAGGCGGTGCAGGCGTTTCCCGCTTCGGGAAAATGGGTGCCGGCGGCTCGGAAACCGGATGTGCGGGTTCGGCCGCCAGAGGTGCCTTTAACGGGGAAACAGCGGGAGCTGCTTCAAATCTCGCAGGGGGTTCTCCGGCAGCGGGTTTTTGCGGCGCTTCCGGCACAGGAACCGGCTTTTCGGCGGGTGCGGGTACGGCGCTTCTGGAGACCGCAGAAAATGAGGCGGTGACTTTGCGCAAAGAACCCGTCTCGCGTTTGTCCATCCACCGGACAACCGTGTCTGACCCGCCCGGCTTCTGTGAATCCAACCATGTGGGCAACTGCGTACCGCTCCCGGGTTTTCCGGTTGGGGGCGGCGTGGACGGTTTGCCCCCGGCTTTCAGGGCCGACTCATCGAGTGAGCTTAAGGTGGAGGTTTTCAGCCTGCGGTCCAGCCAGCGGGCGACGGTATCACTGCCGGTCGGTTTTAATATGCCTGAAGTTTGTGCGTCGCCCCCATCTTGAGCAATCGAAGAGAGGCCTGTCGCAGGACGGGTGGCATCGACCGGCGCAGGCGGGACGGGCTGGCTTGCGGCTTTGTCCCAATCGACGACCGGGGGCGGGGTCGAACCGGCCGCCGCCGGTTTCAACCAATCGGGAAGCGGCCCGGAGGCCTCGGTGGGTGAAGGCGAGGTTGCCGGAGCTTCGACTGGCTTTCCCTGAAGCTGGGAGACGAGCCAATCGGGGAGATCAATCGCATCGCTCGCGGTCGGCGTAACGTGCGCCGGACCCGGATCGGATGCAGGCTGGGGTTCCAATTGAACCGTGGGCTGGGTGGGTTCCGTCTTTTGCACAATCGGAGCCGGTGGCTGAGGTTCGACGGCTGTTTCCGTCATCGGAGGAGTCTGCGGAGGACCAGCCTTAAGCCAATCCGGCAATTCATTCATCGGAAAGGATTCCACCGGAGGCTCGACCGCGGCCGCAGGCGGCGGGGTCGAAGCCCGTTCCGGCTCCGGCGCGGGTGCCGGGACCGCTCTGAGCCAATCCGGGAGTGCAACTTCGGGCGCCGGTTCAGCCGCTTCCGAATATGGCTCTTCCGCCGCCGGTACAGCCTCGGCGGGTGGAATGGGGGCCGCCGGTTGCATGGGTTCCGCAAAAGCCGATGAGACCGGCTCGGATGGCGGATTTAACCAATCCGGAAAAATAATATCAGGAGCAATTTCCGCAGGAGACGCTGCCGCTTCTGCGGCGGCGGGCGGCGGAGGTTTCAGCCAATCCGGAATATTGGATTCCGGAACGGCTTCTTCAGCCGCGGCAACAGGTTCAGCCGGTTCCTCAGCGGGCGGTTTCATCCAATCCGGTATAGCCAACTCCGGAAGAGCCGCAACCGGCACGGCGGATGGTTCTTTTGCCAGCGGCGAAGTCCTCGTCTTGCCGCCGAGCACCGGCTCGGAGGACGGAAAAGAAATCGGGGCTTCGTTCTGATCCGGTTTCATCCAATCCGGAAGCGCTTCCATAGGAGCCGGGGCGACAAGCGGTTGTTCGAGAGAGGCGCGGCCTCTTGGGGGAGTCTCGGAGCGCATCCATTCGGGGACGAGCTCGACCGGTTTGGAAGCGGGAGCCGCACTCTCCTGCAGCCAACTGGGTATGCTTTCCGCGGGTGGAACGGCGGCAGACGCCGGCTCCGTTGCACCTACGCCCTTCATCCAATCCGGTATGGCATCGGGCGCTGTCGCGGCGGCGGGAGCCTGCTTCATCCATTCCGGTTCCGGGCTGATAGTTGCGCTGTTGGGTTGGGATGAACCCAGCCAATCGGGAATATTGTTCGGTTCCACGCCCAGGGGAGACGTTTTGGTTTCCGGTTTAGTCCATTCCGGCAGGGACGAAGAGGGCAGCGCTTCCATCGATGGCGGAGGAGGAGCCGATAACCAATCCGGGATATCGGAAATTTTTTCCTTGGGCTTATCGGGTGGCAGAGACGATGTCTTAATCCATTCCGGGAGCGTGTTTCCGGCAGTCGGCGGCTGTGCCGTTGCGGGTTTCGAGGGTGTCGCGGTTCCGGAAAGCCAATCCGGCAGCGGGCCGGAGGGTATTTCCATGGCAGGTTGTTCGGCGGGCATCGCCTGGGCTTGAATCCAATCCGGCAACTCACCCGTCGCAGTACGTGCAACCGGCTCCGGAGCGGATGGAGGAGGCGGTTCCGCCGGTATTCCAAAAATAGATCCCCCTGCACCGGATTGAGTTGTGGCGGCCGCGGCTTCATTGAGCCAGGCGGGAATATCCCCGGTAGGCGCGGCCGGTGCGGCGGCAGGCGCCGCCGCCGGAAATCCGGCGGCCGGTTGCGAGGCGCTCGCCAGCCAGTCGGGAATTGCCTGGCCCTTCTGCGGTTCCTCAATCTTCAATCCCAGCGAGGATGCCCAGGAAGGTTGTTTCGAAGTCCGGACGGTTTTTTCCTGGCCTTCGTATTCCAACCTGGAAAGCGTGACCTCCTGGCCGGGATGCTCTGCGATCCGCTTTTCCTTCTTGAGGATGTCCAGATCGATATGCGGATCCAGCGATTCGATCCTCTGGAAAAGCTTCTCCGCTTCTTCCGGTTTGTTGGAGGCCAGAAGCGCCATACCCATGACACGGTTGGCCTCCAAACAATACGGAAGTTTTTGCAGAATGGTGGTGCAAATGTCGGCGGCTTCCTGGGCCGCCCCGGAATCGAAGAGCGCCGACGCCAACAGGATCTGCAGATCCGGCCGGTCCGGATCCTCGTTTAAGGCGCTGCGTATTTCCGCGATGGCTTGGCCGTACAGGCCGCCCTTGATGTACATCCGCGCCAGCGCGGAACGAGTGAGGCGGAGTTTGGGAGGTTCCACCCCGTCCCGGCGTCCGCGCAGCCGGCGGACTTCCGCCTGCACCGTGGGATTCGAGGGATTGACCTCGTAGGCCCGTTCCATATGCCAGATGGCCATATCCAGATTGCTCTCGTCCTCACGGACGATGGCCATCGCCACATGGGACAGCCAATCCTCGGGGATGGCGGAAAGCACCCGCTGGAACACGTCCGCCGCGTCGCCGTGGCGGCCCTGCTCCAGGAAGGCTTTGCCAAGCAAACGGTACGTCTCGATATGCCGGGGAAACGTCTCCAGGATATGTTGGCAATGCGCTATCGCCTCATCGAAATGTCCATGATCGATGAGGTCTTTAATCTCCTGGTTGTATGCCCGTAATGCGATTTCCGTCATAGGTCATCCCACGCAACAAGTATGCACCATCTTTTACGAAATCGCAACCCAAAAAGCAATGCGGCTCCCTTGGCGGACGCGTTCCTGCACGCAGATCGCGCGCCCATCCGCCCTTGCTCTGCTTGGGGTTCAGGGATTGGTATACACATCCACAATCGGCGTCCCCGCGCGTTCCACCCGGAAGGCCGGCGTGCGGGTTGCCATCCATTGAAGGACGTCGGTCGGCTGGCCGGCCTCATCATACAGGAAGGATTGCCGGTATTGGATGACGACGAAATCCGCCTCGGTGAACCCCACCATTGCCTGTGTGCCCAGCGCTTCGGGTCCATAAATTGTTTCCAGGGGGGTAAGGCTTGCCAGCGCCACATCCTTCCGGAGGATCCCCTGCATTTGATAGTAGACGAGTACATCAATGGATGAGGGCATCACCCAGACCGTATCGCCGGGTTCGGCGTTCGCGTTGATGTATAGAATCGCCTCGCGGTAGCTCTCGCTCCAGTATGTCGTCTCCAGTCCTAACCGGGCGGCGCCGGGGAGCCCGCCGACCGTTTCGGAATAATAGGAAAGCCAGTATGGAGCATAGGAAATCATGCTTTGCACGGGAAGGATCCATACCGCGCAGGCCGCCGCGACGGCCAGAATCGGCGTGATGAATTGCGGGATCCGGAACCGCACGGCCAGCGCGCCGACGGATTTTACAAACCAGCCGAAGCCTCCGCCGGCCAGAATCGCCAGGAACGGGAACGCCGGCATGAGCATCCGGTCGTTATCGTAGATCTTTGTCTGCCCGGAAGCCACCATCAGAAGCGGGATGAGCGCGCTAAAGACCATCAGAAAACCAAAAGCGCGGTCCCTGCGGCGGACGATCGTCCGGATCAGGCCGATAAGGCCGAGGACAAGAATTCCGAGCGGGATGACCGCGGCCGCCATGACAAACGGGAAGTGCCATGGGAGATGCAAATAATTGTGGCCGAGGTAGTATTGCGGGATCGGCCAGCTGACGACCACTTTAATAAAATCCTTGACCCGGGCGATCGTGTCGTAATACAGCCACGGCCACAAGAGAAAGAAGACCGGCGCCGCGAACACCGTGGAGAGGATCAATCGCAGGAAGAGATGCCATTTCCTGCGGAACAACAATACCCACAGGAAGAGGGTCGGCATGACGAGCAGCGTATTGATCCGGGTTGCGGCGGCCAGGCCGAAGACGATCCCCAATCCCAGCGTATAGCGGAACCGTGCGCTTTCCTTTGTCCTCCAAAAAACATACGTGACGATCACGATCATGCTTGCCGCGGGGACGTCCAGCGCCGCCAAGTGGGCGTGGAAGAAGAAACGCGGCATCGCCAACAGCGCGGCGATAGAGGCGATCCCCGCCACGCCGCCCCATTCGTCTGAAACCATGTGGTACAAGAACGCGGCCATCAGGCTGAAAAGAAGGATATTCGCCAGCCGGTGCGCGAGCAGGTCCCCGACCAGGTTGTGCGTCAGCCCCCAAACCAATCCGGAAAGGATCTTGTCGAACGGGGGATGCTCGATATTGATGCTCCACGCCTGGTCGATGACGCTTGGGTGGAGCACGCCGTGCGGGCCGAATACGAGACGGTTGAACCATCCATTGTAGGATTCCGCTGCGGCGAAATAGGTCGGTTCGTCCCAGGTGACGCCGAGAGTTGAGGAGGTGAGAATCAGAAGTGCGGCGGTCAGGATCCCGACGGCGACGGCGCGCTTCCCGGATGTGATCAAGCTGGGATTAATTGCCATGGCGCCCTTCCTTAAGGAAGATAAGAACAGCATTCATTATAAGAAAATAGCATGGTGGATTCAAGAAACCCCGCGCATTCACCGGGAAGCCCTTCCAAGCGGGTGGACGCCTCCATCCGCTGTTGTTCCGCCGCGTTCCGCTGATCTTCGCTTGTCATAATAAAAACCGGCGGAATAATTCTCCGCCGGTAAATGGTTTGTCCCTGATGTATTTCCACGGTCGGAAAAAAGGAAAAGGCCTTAACCATCCTTTGGGATCAGCGCTAGAGTTCGACAAAGTACGATTGCGCAGCGCGATCGATCAGTTCCTTGGTCATGGTTGGCTCGTTGCCCATATACCGGCCAATGTCGAGAATCTGGTCGCACAAGTCGCGTGGATGCGAGGCGCGTGGTTTGCGGTTGGTTTTGATGTAGTACTCCTGGATCAGATACGCCAACGCCTGTTCGTTGTAGGTTACATGCTTCGCATCCGCCACGTGTTTGAAGATTTCACGGTATTCGTCGAACGTCGGATCCACGACTTCGATCTTGTGCCGCAGGCGGCGCAGGAATGCTTCGTCGACCAGGTCCTTGGGCGGCAGGTTGGTGGAAAAGACCACCATCACATCAAACGGAATCTCGATTTTCTGGCCGGTATGCAGTGTGAGGTAATCGATCCGGTTTTCGAGCGGCACGATCCACCGGTTCAGGAGATCCCGGGGCCGGACCTGCTGGCGGCCGAAATCGTCGATCAGCAGAATGCCGCCGTTGGCTTTCACCTGGAACGGCGCCTCGTAGTACTTCTGCACGTCGTTGAAAACCAGGTCCAGCCCCGCCAGGGTGAGTTCCCCGCCGACCATGATGAACGGCCGGCGAATCCGCACCCAGCGCGGATCCCGCTTGCTGGCGCTCCGCTGCACGGAGCTTACAGCCTGGCTGGACGAGGCATCCTCCTCGGGAACGAGCTGATGGTTGACCGTATCGTACAGTTTGACGACGTGGCCTTCCACATCGAGCGCGTAGGGGATGTACATCTCCTCCTGCAGGATCAGGTCACCGATCGCGCGGGCGATGGTGGTCTTCCCGTTGCCGGGAGGCCCGTACAGGAAGATGGATGTGCCGGAGTTGACCGCCGGACCGATCCGGGAAAAGGTGGTTTCGGAAAGGGTCAGCGACTGGAGGCATTGATGCATCACCCGGGAATTCACGGCCGGCCGGGTACGGGCCTGCTTGCGGATCGCCGCGTTGTAATCCGAAAGCGCAACCGGCGCGGCACCCGCATATTGGCTGCGCTCCAGCGCTTCGCGCGCCCGGATCATTCCCTGGCCGGTGATGGCGTACTGATAAGCCCCATCGCCAATCCCGGTCTGGGATTTCACTTCGATCATTTTCTCCCGCTTCAGCGTTTCGACGATCTGGTCGACGATCCCGGTGAAGGGCAGCGCCATAAGGTCGGCCACCCGGAATCCTGTGAGGTAGCCGCGGAAATAAATAATTTTCAGAGCAAGGTCCTGCAGCCAGAGCGCGGAGAGGCCGGTATCTTCGATGCGGGTGATGACGGCCGGTGTAAAACGGGGGGCCGTATCGACGGTTCGCGCGGCAGTCACGGGATTGGCCAAATGACACCTCCGAAAACAGGGGCCGGGGATGAGAAATCCTGTTCCCTGTAAATTATAGCACGGGGTTATGCGGGTTGCCCAACATTCGTAGAACCGGTATACTCCCGCCGATGAAACTCAGCGTCGTAATTCCAGTCTATAACGAAAAAAATACCATTGCGGAAATCCTGCGCCGGGTGAAAGCCACCGGGCGGGCGGACGAAATTATCCTCGTCGACGACGGCTCGACCGACGGAACCCGCGAATTTCTGCAAACCCTGGCCTCACCGCCCGCGGTGACGGTTGTCTTGCATGAAAAAAACATGGGCAAAGGTGCCGCCCTGCGAACGGGTTTCCAAATAGCCCGCGGCGATATGATTCTGGTCCAGGATGCGGATCTGGAATACAACCCGGCCGAGTACCCCGCCCTGCTGGAACCGATCGAATGCGGGCAGGCGGACGCGGTGTACGGCTCCCGGTTTCTCGGATCCAAACACCGGGTGACGATGTTCTGGCATATGGTGGCCAACCAGTTGCTGACATTTGCCACCAATGTTCTATACAACAGCATCCTTTCGGATATGGAAACCGGGTATAAAGTTTTCAAGGCGGATCTTTTGAAGGGCATCACCCTCCGCGCCAACCGGTTCGATTTCGAACCGGAAATAACCGCGAAGATCCTTAAGCGGAAAGCCCGCTTGTTCGAGATCCCGATTTCCTTCAACCCAAGGGAATATAACGAGGGAAAGAAAATCGGTTTGGCGGATGCGTTCGCCGCTGTTTGGGCGCTGATTAAATATCGTTTTGTGGATTAATGAAAAGGGTCGCGACGAGTTAAGAGTTAATCCTGCGGATAAAAAGGATATTCGGGGATTGCGAATTAATTTTCAGGCCCCGCCGACCGCATTGACGGTGAACCCTGAGAACAATATGCCGATGGGCTGCTAATGAGCCCCTTCCCCCTGGATATCGATCACGCGCATTTGCATTTGCTTTCCATAATAATCGTTCTCCTCGAGAGCAAAAGCCACATCCACCTTATCCAATAATGTTTTTTCCATATGCCCGAAACCGAAAGCGATGGCGTCGATGTTTATCCGGCCGTCGCTCAGGGTCATTTTCAGATGCGAGCAATCCTTGCCGACGCAGCGCTTGGAGCGGATTTGTGCGCCGCGGGTGAAGAAGACCGGCGAAGGATTCCCCTGCCCGCAGGGTTCCAGGCGGGAAATCCAGCGGTGAAGGTCCCAGGTTAATTCCGAAATCCGAACCTCGGAATCGACGGAGAGCACAGGGTGGAGCGGCCTTCCCCGCAGCGCTTCACCGGCCAACCGTTCCAGCCGTTCCCGCAATTCCGGAAGACGGACGGCCGGGAGAGTAAAACCGGCGGCGGCGGCGTGTCCGCCGTAGCGTTCCAACACATCGCGGCAGGCCTCCAGAGCCTCGGTGATATGAAACCCCGGAATGCTGCGGACCGACCCGCGGGCGTGCTCCCCCTCGATCGTGACCACGGCCACCGGACGGTAATACTCTTCCATCAATTTCGAAGCCGCCAGGCCGATTATGCCGGGGCTAAACCCTTCCTTCCCGACCATGATGAAGAACGGCGGAGAATCGGGATCCCAATCCGCGGATTGCGTATTCAGGGTCCGGGCTTCGAGAACGGTCGATTTGGTCAGGGATTGACGTTCCCGGTTCTGGGATTCCAACCGCTGGGCGAGCGCCCGCGCCTGAACCGGATCCCGGGAAAGAAGCAAATCCAGCGCCGTCCCGGCCGTATCGAGACGGCCGGATGCATTCAGGCGCGGCCCGAGGATGAACCCAATTCCCTGGGCGGTGATTTTTCCGCGGGCCAGGCCGGAGACGTCCAGCAGTTGCTGCAGACCGATCCGCAGGGGAAAGTGTTCGGAATCATTCAGCGCCTTTAATCCCCCCTGCACCAAAACCCGGTTTTCGCCGATCAGGGGGACCATGTCCGCCACCGTGCCGACGGCGACCAGGTCCAGATAGCGGTCGGAAGGCAGCCGGTCGGTCTCGCCCATCCGCTGGGTCAGAGCCTGGACAAGCCGGAAGGCCACTCCCACGCCGGATAGATTTTTTTCCGGGTAGATGCAGCCGCTGCGCTTTGGGTTGATAAAGGCGAATGCGGGCGGTTCTTCCAAACCCGGGGCATGATGATCGGTGATGATCAGATCCAGATGGGTATCCCTGGCAAATTCCGCCTCGTCGACCGAACGGGCGCCGCAGTCGACCGTGACGACCACCTTCGCGCCCTGTTTAACCAACTCTTCCAACGCGGGCCGGTTCAATCCGTAACCTTCCTCGAACCGGCTGGGAATGTAGGCGGAAACGGAAGCGCCGATCGATCCGAGAAAATCCACCAGCATCGCTGTGGCGGTTACGCCGTCGGTGTCGTAATCCCCATACACCACGATCGGTTCATTCGAGCGGACCGCGCGCAGAATGCGTTCCGCGGCCTTCGACATATCCGCAAGGAGAAACGGATCCGCCAGCGGCACCGTGTCGGTTTGGAAGAAAATGCGCGCCGCTTCGGCCCCGGATATGCCGCGGTGATACAACGCGCGCACGATCGGTTTCGGGATCGACGCCAGATCGCGGAAAACAGAAGCCTCCGGCTCCGGCGGAACCTCCCATCGTTTTCTCATGCGGGTCATGCCCGGCTGCTCTCCGGAAATGCGGATGGACCGCCGCCGGCGTTGCTTCGAAGCGGATCGTCGCTTCGCCGGCCGCACCCATCAAGAATTCCGGAATTCTTTTTGGAGTTCATGTTTCTCCGAAATACCGCCGGACCGCGAGGTCGTTGTACATGATCAGCGCCGCCACACCGACAATCAGCGCGAACACATTCCCGAACAGCATGTCGATGATTTCCATGACCGCGATGTGGTAGGCGGGCTTCAATTCAGGGGAGATCGGATTCCGAAGAAGCTTTACGGCATAAACAAGTTCGAAGATCCCAAGGACGAGCGGAAAAAAACCCAACGGAAGACAGACGCAGCCGATAAGGAAGGTGCCTGCCCCGAAAGCGGTGACGACAAGGAATACACCGATGCTCCAGAAAAGGTTAATCATTCCGCTTATCAGGGTCATGACCGCAATGGCGGTCAACCGGTCCGGTTTCTGTTCGGGAACTGCCAGGTCCATGAATTTCTCTCCGCTGAATGGCCGGGATGAATCCGCCCAGGGTACGGGCGGTCTGGAATTAATAGAAACAGGATCGGTTGTCGAGATACACCCGGCGGTGTTGAGTAATCCCCCTGCGATCCGCTGGAAGGCAAGATAAAAACCCGCGGATGCGGGCTTTTATCTTGCCTTCGATTTGCGCTAACGGGATGTGCTTACGCCCAACCCTGGTCTTTGCACAACTTGGTGATCAGCGGGATTTCCACATACTTTCCGCTGTAGGCCTGGAATCCCCAGTAAACACCGACAGCCCAGATGATGATCGACGGCAGTCCGAAGCAGAAGAACAGGACGCCGCTCAGGATGGTGCCGCCGACGAGGTTGACGATACCCCAGATCAAAGCCTGCGCATTGTGCGCCTTGAGGAACGGGCGTTTCTTCTTATCTTCCATCAAAAGGATGATGATCGGAACGAGGGGAGTGAAAACGTACGCCAGCAGCGCCCACAATTTATCGTCGCTGGTAACTTCCGGTCCTGCCTGTCCTGCCATATGATCCTCCTTAAGCGGATGTCCCAATTAGGGTTGGAATGAGATTCGTTTCAGATGTGCCGATTATATAGGGATATGGCATCCAATGCAATAAGAGTTATATAAGAAGCGTCCGCGCGATGATAAAATTAGGATTATGCGCTCCATTTTCATGGGCTCGCCTGAATTTGCGCTGCCCGCGCTTGAAGCGCTGGCGGATTTGAGTGAAGTCACCGGAGTCGTCACGCAGCCGGACCGGCCGGCCGGACGGGGCCGGACGCTGGCACCGCCCCCGGTGAAGACGTTGGCGCAAAAAATCGGACTCCCCGTCATCCAGCCCGAGAGGATGCGGGCGCCGGAGGTGATGGATCAACTGCGCGCCTGGCGCCCGGATGTGATCGTGGTGGCCGCGTTCGGAAAAATTCTGCGGCCGGATGTGCTTTCCCTGCCGAAACTCGGCTGCCTCAACCTGCACGCCTCGCTGCTGCCGCGTCACCGCGGCGCCGCGCCCATTCCGGCCGCCATACTGGCGGGCGACGTCGAGACCGGCATTACACTGATGAAAATGGACGAAGGGCTGGATACCGGCCCGATTTTGGCGCAGAAGAAAATCGCCATCCGGCCTGAAGATACGGCCGAAAGCCTCAGCCGGAAATTGGCCGCGCTGGCCGCCGAAACACTTCAGACGTTTTTTCCCGTATATATGCGTGAAGGGCTGACTACCGTACCTCAGGATAATTCGCTCGCAACCTACGCCCCTCAGCTCAAGAAGGATCAAGGCCGGCTGGATTTTCATGAGCCCTCGGAACAGCTGTCACGGAAGGTGCGCGCTTTTCAACCTTGGCCCGGCACCTTCGCCCTCTGGAACGGGCTGCTGCTGAAGGTGCAGGAAGTGGAAACGGGAGCTTATACGGGCGGAGAGGCCCCGGGGACGGTACTGGAACACGGCCGTTTTCCGGCGGTCCGGACCGCCGATGGGATGGTGATCCTTCGAATAATTCAGCCGGCCGGGAAGCGCGCAATGCCGGGTGACGTTTTCTTACGGGGAGCCATGGATTTTATCGGCCAGGTTCTGGTTTAAGAGAAGGAGTAAGCCCACATGGAAAAAAGGACGTACCATGGCAACATCACACCGCAGGATATCGGCCGGGCGCTTGTCGCCGAGTTCGATCAGGGGAACATGCAAGCCCAGATGATCGGCGGCGATGAGCGGATCGTCGTACAGGTGGCAAGCCGTACTTTCCGCGAATCGGGCGGTCACACGGCGATGACGGTCGTCCTGGAAAAAATCGAAGACGGTGTGATGGTCCAACTCGGAGATCAACAATGGTTCGGCGTCGCGGCCAGCATGGGGCAGACGGCGCTGACGGCGTTATCGGCGTTGAAAAATCCGCTCAGAATACTGGGCCGGTTGGATGATCTGGCGCAGGATATTACCTCTATTCAGTTGACAGAATTCAATCTGGAAGACGATCCAGCGGACCGCGGAAGCCGCGGGTGCGGGATATCAAATTTCCGAACGGCTGCGCCGGACGGAATGCGCCTATTGCGGCGCGGCGGTGCCTGTCGGTGAAGCCACCTGCCCGGCTTGCGGCGGCCCGATGGGAACCGTCCAGCCAAAGGCCTGCCTCAAGTGCGGTTTTGTTCCGCCGGCGGGCGCGAGCATATGCCCGAAATGCGGCGCGAAGATCGGTTGAGGACAGTCCATCCCTTCCTGAGTCATCCCGAGCCGAAGGCGAGGGATCGGTCACTTCTTTTCCGCCTTACACCTAACTCAATTTCTGCAAAGCCGATCCCTCTGGGAAAACCAACCATCGGGATGACATCCTGCGTGTATCTTCTTGAGGATGTCATTCCGAGAGGCCGGTTTTCGGCCTCGAGGAATCTATCCCTTTTCTCCCAATCACAGCCAACTTCAATCCGTTCGCAACCGATTCCTCGGACTTCTTCGAAGTCCTCGGAATGACTCTGTCGCGCACGTTCCCGTATTCTGGTATAATCCTTATTGCAACTAATCGCAATAAGAATTGGGATGGATATGACTCATCAACTGTTGGATTACCCGCGTAAACTGCGAAACGGCGGATACCGCGTCACCCCCCAAAGAAAAATCATCCTGGATGTGATCTGCGAAGCCGGGCACGGCGTCATCGTCGAGGAAATTCTTCACCGGCTGCGGAAAATATCGCCATCCCTCGACCGGGCGACGATCTACAGGAATTTGATCTTCCTCCAAAAGCTGCATCTGGTGAATGCCTCCGGAAGCGGGAAATCCAGGAAATTCGAAATCGCGAGCGTCGAACCGCATCATCACCTGATCTGCCGCGAGTGCGGTTATGAAACCGGATTGGATCGAAAATATATAGAACGGCTGAACTTGATGATCCGGAAGAAATTCGATTTCATCATCGACATCGATCATCTTTCCTTTCAAGGATTGTGTTCCCAATGCTCCTCCGGAAGGAACCGGAACTCCAAAGGCGCATCGGAGAATTTCAAATCGAGTTAAGTCCCGGGAGGAAATCGTGCTTCAAAATGCGTTTCGCGCGGCGGTTCAACGGCACCGCCCCTTGTTTGTCGGATACGGTCTGGTGTTGCTTTGGCTGACGACCACCGCCATGCACATTCCCGACGGCTTCTTATCCCTTGCCGTGGCGATCATTTTTTGGGTGCTCGCGATCATAGC
Organism: uncultured Chloroflexia bacterium; assembly: GCA_963724345.1. Lineage (GTDB taxonomy): Bacteria > Chloroflexota > Anaerolineae > Anaerolineales > RBG-16-64-43 > JAFGKK01. The sequence continues at coordinate 1,381,916 of CAVRUI010000003.1, forward strand.
CGTGGGGATTGCGCTTTCCCGCGTACGGACGGAGTTGAACGAACGCCAAGTGCCGTTAATGGGCGTTCTGGCGGCGGTGATCTTTGCCGGCCAGATGCTTAATTTTTCCGTGGCGGGCGGAACCTCCGGACATCTGCTCGGGGGCGCTTTGGCGGCAATCCTTCTCGGCCCATGGCCGGCGCTGCTGGTCATGACCTGCGTGGTGTCGGTCCAGGCGCTGGTCTTCCAGGACGGCGGATTGCTCGCCCTCGGCGCGAACATTTTCAACATGGGGGTCGTCGGTGTGTTTGTTGCCTGGGGTGTATATAAACTTGTGCGTAAATTCACTCCGGATACGCGCTGGAGCCAGCTTCTCGCGGGGTTTTTCGCCGCCTGGATGTCGATCGAAATTGCATCCTTGGTCGCCGCTCTGCAACTCGCACTTTCCGGCACGTCGCCGGCGAATATCGCCGTTCCGGCGATGGGCGGAATTCACGCGATCATCGGTCTGGGCGAAGGGTTGATAACCCTCGGCGCCTTGGCTTTTCTGTTGGCGGTCCGCCCCGGATTATTAAGCGGGACCGGTGCGGAGAAATCGGAATCATCACTGGTATGGATCGGCGGCCTGGTGATTGCGGTTCTTCTGGCGATTCTCTCCCCTCTGGCATCCGCACATCCGGATGGTTTGGAATGGGTGGCGAAGCAAACCGGTTTTCTCGATGCCGCGCAAGCATCGTCTTATAAAATCATTCCGGATTATATGGTCCCCGGTATTTCCAATGGAACCCTGGCCACGATTCTGGCCGGTGTTTTGGGAATAGTCATCGTCCTGGCCGCAGCGTTGCTCCTAACCCGGTTCCGAAAGAGCTCTTCTCACGGGTAATGGCGGAATACGGGGTAGAAGGTAAAATTGTTTTTCCATGCATGCCCATCTCTTCGACCCATATCTTTCCATCTCCAGTCCGGTCCACGCGCTGGATCCGCGCATAAAGCTAGCGCTTGTGGTCCTGTTTATCCTGAGCGTCTCCCTCTCACCCGCAGGCGCCTGGGCGGCGTTCATTTTATTTTTTGCCACCATATTAGGGGCTACGATCCTTTCCGGAATTCCGCCCTTGAAGATCCTCCGCCGGAGTGTCATCGCCCTGCCTTTTGTACTGGCCGCTTTCCCTCTTATTCTCACTACCGCGGGCGCCCCCTTGGTTTCTTTTCACCTGGGGCCATGGATCTTCTTTCCGACGGCCGAAGGATTTGACCGCTTTCTTTCCATCGCCTTGAAATCATGGATCTCCGTCCAGGCGGCGCTGCTGCTTTCCGCCACAACCCCCTTTCCGGACCTGCTCCTGGCGATGCGCGCCTTTCACGTGCCGCAGCTGCTTGTTTCGGTGATCGGGTTGATGTGGCGCTACCTGTTCGTGCTCGCGGATGAAGCCATCCGCCTGATCCGGGCGCGGGATTCCCGCAGCGGAATCGATCCCGGGCGCCGGCCGGGCGGCGGGGTCCTCTGGCGCGCGCGCGTCACCGGCGGTATGGCGGGTTCGCTTTTCGTCCGGGGATTTGACCGCGCCGACCGGGTTTATGCCGCGATGCTGGCCCGCGGCTACGACGGGGAAACCCGCGCCCTGCCCGCGCCGCCGGTCTCCTCCGCGCAATACGCGGTGCTCGCGGCGGGCGGTGTATGGATGGTGATGATCGTTTTGTCGGCAATCCTGATCCGATAGGGGCAGTTGTTATGCATCATACAATCGACGTCGAACACCTTGGTTTTCGGTATCCGAACCGGCCGGCCGTGCTGGAGGATATCTCTTTTCACATCGAGGCCGGGGAGCGGATCGCGCTGGTGGGCCCGAACGGCGCCGGGAAATCCACACTCATGCTGCATCTCAACGGAATCCTGCGCGCGGAATCCGGGGTCATCCGGTTGTGCGGAATGGAACTCGGGGACGCCACGTTGCGCGCCATCCGGCGCGCGGTCGGATTGGTTTTCCAAAACCCGGACGATCAGCTTTTCTCACCCACTGTTTTCGACGACGTGGCCTTCGGACCGATCTACCAGGGCTATACCCCGGAAGAAATCCGGATTCGGGTGCGGGATGCGCTCGCGGCCGTCCACATGGAAGAGTACATTCACCGGGTCTCGCACCACCTGAGCGTCGGTGAAAAGAAGCGGATAGCGATCGCCACCGTTCTCTCGATGAATCCGGAAATCCTGATATTGGATGAACCGACCGCCGGGTTGGACCCGCAGGCTCGGCGCAATTTCATCCGGCTGCTGGCCGAGTTGAAGCAGACGATGCTGGTGGCCACCCATGACCTGGCCCTTGTGCGCGAGATATGCACCCGCACGCTTATTCTGGATTCCGGACGGATCGCCGCCGACGGCCCGACCGCGGACATCCTCGCCGACGGCACGCTTCTCGCTCAACACGGATTGCTTGCGGATTGACCGGCCGCCCTGCGGTATAATTTCCCCCCGACGTTTGTCTGCTATGAAACGATCCCCAATTTTGTTGGAGGTAAAGATGTCTGCAAGTCCGCAGCAGGTTGTGCAGAAATATTACGGAGAAGCCGCTTCCATCGGCAAGAACGGAACCCTTGCCGTGCGCGACACCGCCAAAGTCACGGCGCAGGCGGAAGCCCTTGCCCGCGTTTCCGCCTTCGGGCCGGAATCCGAACGCAGCACGGCGCGCTGGCTGATCTGGGAGAGTGCGCTGGCGCTCGGGATTTTCCCCGCTTCGATCAACGACTTGTACCTCGCCCGCGGCAAGGGCGCGATCGAGAAGCCCTTCACCGTGCCGGCGATGAACCTGCGGGTGATGTCGTTCGATTGCGCGCGGGCGGCCTTCCGCGCGGCCCTGAGCCGGAATGTTGGTCCGCTTATTTTTGAAATCGCCCGGTCGGAAATGACCTACACGGACCAGCGGCCTTCCGAGTACACCTCCTCCATCCTCGCGGCGGCGATCGCCGAAGGCTGGAAGGGACCGGTATTCATCCAGGGCGACCATTTCCAGGTGTCGGCTAAAAAATACGCCGCCAATCCGCAGCCCGAGGTCAAAGCGATTGAGGATCTCATCCGGGAGGCGGTCAAGGCGGGTTTCTACAACATCGACATCGACACCTCGACCACGGTGGACCTGAGCAAGACCACGATCCGCGACCAGCAGGCGGTCAACAGCAAACTATGCGCGGATTTCACCGCCTTCATCCGCTCTCATCAACCGGCCGGCATGCAAATCTCCATCGGCGGCGAGATCGGCGAAGTCGGCGGCCACAACAGCACGGAAGAGGAACTGCGCGCCTATCTGGAACTGTACGGTGAGGAATTAAAGCGTATGGACCCGAAGGCGGCCGGGCTGAGCAAGATCAGCCTCCAGACCGGAACCTCGCACGGCGGCGTGGTCCTGCCCGATGGCACCATCGCCCAGGTGGCGGTCGATTTCGAAACTCTCAAGAAACTCTCACTGATTTCCCGCAAGGATTACGGTCTGGGCGGCGCGGTCCAGCACGGCGCATCCACCCTTCCGGAAAACGCCTTCCGCAAGTTCCCTGAGTACGAGACCTGCGAGGTGCACCTGGCGACGAATTTCCAGAACATAGCCTTCGAAAACGTTCCTGCGGACCTGCATGCGGAAGTCAACGAGTGGGTGAAAAAGAACTGCGCGGACGAACGCAAGGAAAAGGACACCGAAGAGCAATTCCTTTACAAAGCCCGGAAGAAGGCCGTCGGGCCTTTCAAGAAGAAATTCTGGGAGATGCCCGCGGCAAACCGCAAGGCGCTCAACGATGCCTGGGAGAAGAAATTCGGCTTCCTCTTCGATCAGCTGCAGGTGGACGACACCCGCAGCGTTATGGAAAAAATCGTCAAGCCGGTTGCCATTCACAAATCGCTTGCCGACTTCGGCGCCGTGGGCGCGGAAGATGCCAGCGCCGTGAAGGACCTGGCGGATTAATCCCCGCTCCGATAAGAAATCTTTTTCAAAAAGGCCGTTCGCAAGAACGGCCTTTTTTGGACAGGCTGTTGAAAAGGTCAGAGGGTGTCATTGCGAGGAGCGTAGCGACCCCGGCCTACCCCACCGGGCAGACGAAGCAATCTCCTTCTTTTTCGAAACGGGAGATTGCTTCGCTCCGGAGCCTGCCCTGAGTAGAGCGAAGGGGTCGCATGCAACAGACGGTTTCAGCGCCAGAATAAATTGGTCAGGTAGAAATAATCGCCGCTTGTCATGATTCCCGGAGCATAGGGCGCCACACCTTGGTCGTTCCCCAAATCGGCCTGAAAAACGCTCATCGAATACCGCGCATCGGAGTTTACGTCCGTGAGGAAAAGAAGAATTTTATTTTCCCGCGGCGCCCACACCAAGCGCGGATTTTGCGACCCGCTCGCGCCGGCAATCCCGCCCAGATCCAACAGGCGTCTCGTCGCGAGGTCGTAGACGTACGTCTGGAGGCGCAGCGAACGCTCATAATAATCGCTGTACACATCGAAAAGGATGAATAGTTTCTCATTCCCGGCCGAGAAGGCATAATCCCGCACATCGGGGTTCACCATGAATCCCTTCTCTCCCGGGAAATCAATCCACCTCCGGCTCTTGGGGCCCTGTGCCGTTTCTTCCAGGAGAAGATTTGGAATATGGAAATAATTATCCTTTGTGGCCGCGGAAGGATCCAGGAACGCCGTCCATTTCCCGTCGGGCGAGAAAACCATTTTGGAGTAGGAATCCAAACGGGTGACCGTTTGGTCCGGCGAGAGGCGGTACACTCCGGCGGATTGGCAATTCGCCTTCCCCGTACAGGATCCGCTCTCAAAATATATTTCTCCTTCGCGGGTGGAAGGGAAGAGATTGAACGCTTCGCCCGTCTCGGTCCGGATGGGATGATCCCGGTCGAGGAAAACAATCCGGCTGTCATCCGCGTTCCAATAAGCGCCCTGTTTTCCAAACCAGGAAAATGAGCCGCTGATCAGGCGGACCGACGCATCCACCAGGCTGACTTCGTACAGATTGCCGGAATTATTCACCAGAATGCGCCGGCCGTCCTCGCTTACATCCTGCAGGTCAAAACCTTCTCCGAGTATTCGGGTCAACTCCCTGGTTTGAACGTTAAACGATACAACGCCGTGAGAAGATGCAACGCCGTCGAGCGATACGCCTGTCCCGGCGTACACACAGCCGCCGGCGCAATCGGGGATGGTCAGCGCTAATCCGGCTTGAGACGTTGGAACGGTGGTGAGGGTCGGGGTGGCCGTCGGGATCCCTGCCCCCCCTGTTGTGCTTTCCGGATTGCCCTCTTTTTCGACCCGGGTCCAGAGTTTATACAGAGTCCGAAGCGCAAGGATGTTTTTAAGTTCAAACCCTTCGGGGCTCAAATGAAATCCCTCGCGGTTCGGGTCAATTCCGCCGTTTTCAAGGTTCTGGGCGGACCGCCAGAAATTAATCAGGGGGACGTCATAATCGCGGGCCACCCGGACGATGGCCGGATTGATGACCGGAACGCCGTTCCCCATTTCCGCCATATCGGCCTTGGTCATGAGAATTGGAACGGAGCCCTTTTCGATCACGTAATCCAGGATTTGGCGGAGATAGGCTTCGTAGCGGTCGATGGTTTTCGGATCCAGCCAGGTTTCCAGCGTGATAAACACGATGGCGGGATTGTGAAGGCGATACTCGCACGTCAGTGGAGTCTCACCGGACAGACAATAATGCGGATCGGCTTGAAGCGGGCTGAGGATGGAAGCGGCGTTGAACCCGCCCCGTACGGCCATACCCGTCCGCGAAAAGGATCCTTGAAACTGGCGGAGGGCATCCCAGAGGTAGCTTTCCGAGCTGTCCAGTTGCTGCTCGCCGCGCTCGAACGGTCCCAAGAACACCAAAGGGATCGCCTGGCAATCGCCGATGACCGAAAAATTATGCGGATTGCGCCCCTGCATTTTTCCGTCTTGGTAAATATCAAATGCGTGCCGCCCTATTTCGGGCATCACAGGGATATAACGCCAATCCACGGCGGCCGTTGGCGAAGAATCTTCGGCGGCGTTCGTGCCAATGGCCGACGGCGGAGTCCCCGTCCCGTCAAACGTTGGAGCCAAATCCCGGCCGGCCGAATCCGTGCTGGAGAGGCTGCTGATGGGCAGGGATGTTCCCGGTGAACCGGATGGAAATACGGCGGCACCGATAAAGGGATTCCGGCGAATTGTTATTCCGGCATCCGAACAGTGAAAGCAAAATCAGAAGGATGGCCGTGAGCGATGGAGTAATCTTGCGCATAAGGGAATGCATGGAAGGATAGATAACCGCCTGCGGTGAACGCCGGCCCTCGAAACGATGCGGAATTTCCGGGGAGCGGCCGTCGGTAGAGTATTTTACCAAAGTGCCATCTTCAAATCATGTTGCCGGTACCGCGGATCCTTAGTGATGGATCCGCTTGATCCTGATGCCCTATTTCAATTCATAGACAATCGATAATCATAAAATTGTCCGATGAACTGCATTCAATCACCGGGTTTTTCAAAAAACCACAGAAGCGTACTGCCGTACTGCCGGCGGTCGAACTCCTGGAGATTATTCAATGGGATATCCCGGATTTCCCTGGGGTCGATCTGGACGACGGCAATACCGTCCGGAGTAAGCCAGCCGCCGGATCGGTCGATCGTCTGCAAAGCCCGGATCCACATTTCTTTGTATTGCGGGGGCGCGATATAAATCATGTCGAAGGATTCGTGATCCGCCCGGTCCAGGTAGCGGAAGGAATCCGACCGGACAACGGCTGCCCGTTCGTCCAGGCGGGTGGTTTTCAAATTCTCATGGATAGTCTGGATCGATTTGGCATCGATGTCCACAAAGACGGCGCGCCGGGCGCCGCGGGAAAGCGCCTCGATCCCCACGCCGCCGGTGCCCGCAAACAAGTCCAAAAAAGTGCAATCCACCATGTCGGGCGCGAGGATGTCGAACAAGGCCACTTTCACCCGGTCGGTGATCGGCCGAGTGGAGGTGCCGGGGACGGATTTTAATTTTCTTCCCTTGGCGAAACCGGAAATCACCCGCATAGCGCGGCAATCCGGAGGCGGGCTTCAGGATCCTGGGGCAAACGGCCTCCAGGCGGGATCGGTTTCCACGGAGCGGTCGGTGGTGAGCCGGCGGGGTTCCTTGGCGCCGACGATGGGCAGAATATAGATGTCGCGGTTACTCTTGGCCTTCGCATCCAGCATGTCGAACAGCACCCATTGCCCGTCCGGGGAAAACCGGGCGACCGTCGTGCCTTGATATTGCGGGGTTAATTCATTCTTCGGGCAGGTAAACCGTGAATCCAATGGGCAGATGACGACCTGCCCGCGCGACCCCAGGACGTAGATGATGTAATTGTTGATCGACCAATCCGGACTCATGGTCGTATATGTGACGGCGGAGAATTCCGTGCGCCGGAGAATCTTGGAATCAAGCCCGCCCGTGAATATGATCGGTATGCTTCCGGCCATCGTGACAAAGATTATCCGTTCGCCGTCGGGCGCCCAGCGCGCCTGATAATCGATTGCGCCGACCGTGCTCGAAAGAAGGACCCGTTTGTCGCCGTTGGCGTCCATCACATAGATGTGCTGGCGTCCATCCTGAAGCGAGGTCACCAGGATGCGTTTTCCGTCCGGCGACCAGGCCGGATCGTAATCGCCGCCGGGCACCTTGGTCAGCGAAGTCCGGCCGGATCCGTCGGCGTTCATTTTAAAGATTGAGGTCTTGATGAACGTATCATCGAGCGATTTGCAGGGCGACGTGAAGATTAGTTGCTCCCCGTCCGGCGACCAATCCGGCTGGCAGGCTCCTTCCGCTTCGTCGGTAAGCTGACGCAGGTTCTGGCCGTCAAGGTCCATGGTGTAGATTTGGGGGATCCCCGTGCTGTCGGATACGAATGCAATCGAACGGGCGTGGCCGTCCGGAGTGGACACGGGAGCCAGCGTGTCCGAAGGCCGGGGAGTATCGGTGCTGAGGACGACCGTGGGAGGCAGTGTTTCGGTCAATGTCAGAGTATTGGTCGGGACCAACGCCGTCTCGGTTTGGGCGGCGGCGATGACCGGCGGCGTTCCCCGGGCGACCGATTGAAGGACCGCCCGGATTTCGTTTCCGAACAGCAATCCTCCTGCGATGAGCAGGATCAATACGAACAGGGCGCTCAGCGCGCAGCCCCAGGGGAAGCCTTTATGCGGAGGACGGGATGCAGGAGCGGCCGGCTTCTTGACTTTGACCGGCGGCGCTTTCGGCGGCACAGAGCCGCCTGCCGTCGTCTGGACTTTCATGGGAGCGGAGACGGTCGATGCCTGTGGAGCGGCCGGTACAGCCGATGCAAGCACTTTCTGAAAATCACCGATCAGCTGGAACCGGTTTTCGGGCAGGACCTCAAGCGCTTTTTCGATCGCCACCGCGACCCCGGCGGAAATTTTCGGATTCCGGGTGCGGACCGGCGTCAGGGTGCGCTGGCCGAGCGCGCGCTCCAAGCCGTCCTCCGGCATCGCGCCGGTGAGGAGCGTGTACATCGTGGCGGCCAGCGCGTAAATATCGGTCCGGGAATCGGTCCGGCTGGCGCCATATTGTTCCGGCGGCGAGTACCCCGGGGTCATGGCTTTGGCGCCGGTCGTCGTCGTCGGCCCTTCCATCAGGCGCGCCAGGCCGAAATCGACCAGGACGGCGCGTCCCTCGGAAGTGACCCGGATGTTGCCGGGTTTAATATCCCGGTGAACGACGGGAGGCTGCCGGTTGTGGAGGTAATTCAGCGCATCGCAAATTTGCCGAGCCCAATCCACAGCCAGGCGTTCGCTGGGGAGGTTCCCCTTATCGATCCGCGACCGCAGATCGTCGCCGTCGATGTAATCCATGACAAGGTACTGGCCTTGGCCTGCGATGACGAAGTGGTCGGTGACGCGGGGCAGATTGGAATGGCGCAAGCCGGCCAGAATGGTGGCTTCGCGCCGGAATTGGCGGGCGTATTCTTCCGTCGTGAAGAGGTTTTCCTTGACGGCGACCGGAATCCCGAGGTTTTCGTCGAGGGATTTGTAAACCGAACCCATCCCGCCGCGGCCCAGAATTGAATCGATCCGATATCTTCCGTAAAGCAGGTACCCTTTTTCCAGCGTCATGATCTCCTCAAAAAAACCGGGACGGATAAGCCGCCGTAATGATGACTGATTGACCGGTAGAAAATTATATCAAACCCCGCCCTGGTTGGAGCGCCCGCGGACGTCGGCCATTCCAGAAATTGGCTTTTGACAACTTCGCCCACCTTGTGCCATACTTAACCGGTACTTGCCGCCCCGGCACAGCCTCCATGAGCGATTCGAATCCGCCTCCCGCCAACGCCCTTACCGCAGCCACACAGATGGTGAAAAGCGGCCGTCTGGAAGAGGCGCGCGAAACGCTCATGCAATACCTTATGAAGAACCCTTCTTCGGAACAGGCGTGGCTGTTGATGAGCTATATCCTGTCCGATCCCTCCAAACAAAAAGACTGTCTGGAGCGGGTTCTGAAAATCAACCCCAACAACACGGTCGCCCAATCCAAACTGGCTCATCTCCTGGGGCGGAGGACGGAAGAACTTTTTTATAAGGGAGCCCAATCTCCACAGCCCGCTGTTTCCAAATCCGAACCCATGCCGGCACCCGAACCCGAACCTGTCCCCGAGCCGGAACCTGAACCTGCCCCGCCGCCTGTTCTGAAAACGGCTGCCAAACCGAAACTGGAGCCGCTCCCGCCCCTGGAAAAAACCGCGTTCGAACGAAAACCGGCACCTCCCCTGGAACTGCAACCCCCTGCTCCGGTCGTCCCGGAAACTCCGCCGGACCGCATGCCGTCTCCCGCAAAGAAACCACTTTTCTCAGGGAAGTGGTTCAAGATCATTACGATCGCTCTCTTGGCGCTGATCGTGATCCTCATCGCCTTGATTGTCTATCTCGGCGTTATCGGACCCGCGCTCACCACGATGCTCGCCACCCCCACCCCGACAACCGCTCCGGTCAGAACCGTGGACCTCCCCCTTCCCCTGCAGTGGACTCAAACGCTTACTCCGACTGAAACCCAGGTTCCACCGGCGACCGAAACCCCCGCTATTATCCCGGACTTTACTCCTTCCGAGACTACCATCTCGTAGGTTAAACGGCAGTAAAATCCGCAAGAATAAATAGAGGCGGACCATACATAAGCCCCCCAATGGGACGTCTCTTTCCTTTGTTTTTTTTCAATTATCGGATTGAAGTAAAACGGCTCTTTTTTATTATCGGGAGGGTCAGCGCAACCACAAAATCAATGCAGTACTAAGGTACCAGAAGGTACTTACTAGAACAACCAACCAATCCGAAATGGGCATCATCCAAATCTTCGGGCGATTTTTCATTGGATCCAGCCGGAGAAAATCCACTGTCACGATGTCGGACGGACGGTCTTGGATTTTGAATCAGGAACACAACGTAAATCAGGATGCAAACGATCCCGATCCAGAATATGCCACGGGGAAGGACCTCCGCCCCTGCCGGCTGATTCCAGACGGCAATCGTAAAAAGGATAATCGTCGCCAGTCCGCCGTCGAAGAAAATCATTGCGGCGAAGATATGCTGCTTGAGTTTATCCATCGGGAAGATTCCAATCAGGATCAGGCTGAAAGCCGTAACGATCCCGGCGATCATTCCCATTTTTGCCCAGATGTTGGGAACGGATAATCCCATCCCGATATCGAAGGGGATGAACAGCACGCCCGCCGCGATCATCCCGCCGTTGAATACTCCCGCCGCGCGCGAAACGCCTGCTTCCCCGAGTTCGGACACAAAATGATTAAGCACGGAGTATCTCTCTCCGGCGCGCCCAGTGTACAAGGGAATGGGAAGAACCAGGGCGGCCATGACGATCAGGCACGCCAAAAGCCCGAAAAGCTCAAAATGGCCTATGAGGAAAAGGGCGAACTGATTTGGGGTCATGACAGCTTCGCGGATGGCTTTCCCTTACCGGCGGTATCCATCAAATCCGGGAGGCGCGAAACGTTTTTTCTCCAAGCCGCATGCGAAAGCCGCTCTGGCTCTATCGAATAAATTTTGATATATTTCTTCGAGCGAGGCCATTGATAGATATTGCAGGCGGTTGAATTGTTTTACAAAAATAATACAGAGGCGGTCGTTTCGATGGCCGCATTTTTTTCAGCGCTTCTTCCGGTCGAACCGTCGGTTCAATACATGGGAGGCGCTCCTTGGCACCCGTCCGGACATCCGTGCGTTGGAAAGCCATTCTGCTGAAGCTCTACGGCGAATCGAAAACCGCAGCGGTTTTCGAAGAATTCAGCGGGCTTGGGGAACGCCGCCGCGGAACCATCCAACCCTTCATCGTCCGCGCGGGAACCCTGACCCAAACGGACGTCATCCTCATAACCTATCCGGATCAGGTGCTTGCCGAAGATCGTCCGCCCTTATCGGTTCTTTCGGAATTCTGCGAAAAATATCTTACAGGGATAATCCGGTATCTGCACATTCTGCCTTTCTATCCTTCCTCCTCCGACGATGGATTTTCGGTTGTGGATTACCGGGCCGTGGATCCGGCGCTTGGAACCTGGGACGATATCTACCCGATTGGGCCGATCCTTCGGACTGATGGCGGATGCCGTCCTCAATCACGCATCCGTTCAAAGCGCATGGTTCCAGTCTTTTCTCCGCAATAAAGAACCCTACCGCGATTTCTTCATTGAGCGCACGGATCCGACGGGGCTTGAGAAGGTGGTCCGCCCGCGCACCTCGCCTCTTCTTCACAAGCTGGGTACTCCGCCGGCTCAGAAAACGGTCTGGACGACCTTCAGCGACGATCAGGCGGATTTAAATTATCAGAATCCGCGGGTTCTGATGGAGATGGCGGACCTGCTGCTCTTTTATGCGGCCCGCGGCGCTTCGATCCTCCGGCTGGATGCCGCTGCCTACCTTTGGAAGCAAGCCGGCACGGCCTGCATCAACCTTCCACAAACTCACCTTATCGTCCAGCTGCTGCGCGCGATCCTTGAGGAAGCCGCGCCGGGCGTCCTGCTGGCCACCGAAACGAATGTGCCGCATGAGGAGAATATCTCCTACGCCGGAGACGGCGGCAACGAGGCGAACCTGATTTACAATTTTGCGCTGCCCCCGCTGGTACTGCATACCTTCCTGGCCGGCGACGCGCGGACCCTTTCGAACTGGGTGGACGGGCTCGCGGCTCCCGGCCCCAAGACGGCCTTCCTGAATTTCCTTGCTTCGCACGACGGCATCGGGCTCAATGCGGCGCGGGGCATCCTGAGTGAAGAGGGTTTGCACAATCTAATCCGGACAACCCAGGATCACGGCGGATCCGTGTCCCTCCACGGGACTTCCGAGGGCGCAGCGGAACCCTATGAATTGAACATAAATTATTTCGACGCGCTTTCCAATCCGCTCGGGGATGAGCCGCTTGAACTTCAAATCCGCCGTTTCCTTGGCGCGCATGCCATTCTGCTCAGCCTGGCGGGCGTTCCTGCTTTATACTTCCACAGCCTGTTCGGATCACGGGGCTGGCCGGATGGAGTTCAATCGACCGGACAAAAACGGGCCATCAACCGGCAAAAGCATGACCTCGCAGTCCTCGAGCGCGAGTTGGCTGTCGAACCCGGCATCCGGCACCAGGTTTTCTCGGGATTAACCGGATTGATCCGTGCCCGGTCGGGTTCGCCCGCCTTCGATCCATATGGGCCGCAACGAGCTTTGGCGATTGGCGCCGGCGTGTTTGCCCTTCTTCGGACGAATTCGAGCACCGGCGAACGCGTGCTTTGCCTGCAGGAAGTTTCCGGCAAAACGCAATCGCTCGACCTGGATGCGCGGCCGGTCTTTGGCCCGTGCGCGCCGGATCAAGCGTTGATCGATTTGACGAGCGGCCGGCGGCATTCATCCGATTCGTGGAGCTCGTTCCGTCTGGATCCGTATCAGGCGTGTTGGCTTGCTCTCTGCGAAGAATCTCCGCAGCCGAATATGGAAAGGGTTCATTCTCCATGAGCACACATCCCTTCTCATTACCCAGCCATATCGGTTTCATATCCACCCGGTTCTCCGGGACCGACGGAGTCTCGCTGGAGACCGCGAAATGGGCGCAGGTGCTCGAACAGCTGGGGCACACCTGTTTTTATTTCTCCGGACTCTCCGACCGGCCCGCGGAACGCAGCCGCGTCATCCCCGAGGCTTTCTACCGCCACCCCGTCATAGACGCCATGAACCGGACTGCGTATGCGGGCGATTGGAGCGCGACCGCTCAGGCCCGTGCGGCGCATCCGGAAATCGCCTCCCTCTACCGCGATTATTTCTCCATTTATGTCCGGCCCCCGCAAATGACGCTTCAGATCCAGGGGCTGAAGGACATGTTCAAGGAGCGCCTGTACGCCTTCGCCAGGGATTTCGCGCTGAACATCCTCATCGTCGAGAACGCGCTTTCCATTCCGCTCAATCTGCCCCTGGGCCTGGCGATCACCGAGTTCATCGCGGAAACCGGATTCCCGACCATCGCCCACCATCACGATTTCCATTGGGAACGCCGGCGCTTCAAGGTCAACTGCGTCCGGGATTACATCGCCGCCGCGTTTCCGCCGAACCTGCCCTCCATCCGGCATGTGGTGATCAACTCGATCGCGGCCGGCCAGCTGGCGACTCGAACCGGGATCTCGGCGATGGTGATACCGAACGTGATGGATTTTGAATCCCCGCCCAAGCCGCCGGATGCGTATGCGATGAATGTCCGCGCGAATTTGGGCGTGGCCGACGGCGAGAAGCTGTTCCTCCAGCCGACCCGCATCATCCAGCGCAAGGGAATCGAGCACGCGATCGAGCTGACCCGCCGGGTCGGAATACCCGCCAAGCTGATCATCACCCACGCTTCGGGCGATGAGGGCACGGATTACGAACGCCGGATCCGGGAGTTCGCCAAACTGCTCGATGTCGAGGTGGGGTTTGAATCCAGCATCATCCAGGAGAAACGCGGACTTTCGGCCGACGGCCGGAACATCTTCACCCTGGCGGATATTTATCCGCAGGCCGACCTCGTCACATACCCGTCCAGCGTCGAGGGATTCGGCAACGCCTTCCTCGAATCGGTCTACTACCGGCGGCCGATTGTCGTGAACAATTACTCGATCTACGAAGTGGACATCAAACCCAAAGGGTTTTCGGTCATCGAGTTCAACGGTTTCATCGACGAAACCACCCTGGAAAATGTGCGCCACTGCCTGACCCATCCGGAGGAAACCGAAGGCTGGGCCGACAAGAACTACCTGCTGGCGCGGCGATATTTTTCCTTCTCCGTCCTGCGGCGCCGGCTGCGGCTGCTGCTTTCGGACTGCCTGGGAGAAGCGGTGTAGGCGCATGCGGCCTCTGAACATCCTCCTGATGCATTATTCCGCCCCGCCGATCGTCGGCGGCGTGGAAAGCGTTTTGGGGCATCATGCGCGGTTGATGGCCGCGGCTGGGCATTCCGTGCGCATTCTGGCCGCCCGCGGGGAACCCCCGTCCGAGTCGATCGGCTTCCTCCGCATCCCGCAGGCCGACTCGCTGCATCCGGACGTCCTCGCGGTAAAGAAGGAATTGGATGCCGGGCGCGTCCCGTCCGGTTTTTATACTCTCACGGCCCGCCTGGCCGATTTATTGCGCAAAGCCGCCAAGGGCGCGGACGTTCTGATCGCTCACAACGTTTGTTCCCTGAACAAGAACCTGGCCCTGACCGAAGCCATCCATCGCGTATACACGGAAAACGGATTTCCCCGCCTGATCCTGTGGCACCACGATCTGGCCTGGACGACGCCGCGCTATCAGCCGGAACTTTATCCCGGCCTGCCCTGGGACTTGCTGCGGAACGACTGGCCCGGCGCGATTCACGTGGCCATCTCCGAATTGCGCCGGCGCGAACTCGCCGGACTTACCGGGATCCCCCTGGAAACCATCCGCGTCATTCCCGATGGCATTCCGACCAAGCAATTCCTGAAACTCGAACCGCAAACGATTCGGCATTGTGGACCGATTGGGGCTCCTGCGGGCGGCTCCGCTTTTTATCATGCCGGTGCGAATCACGCCGCGGAAAAATCTGGAACAGGCTCTTTCCACCCTGGCGTGCCTGCGGGACGTTTTTCCATTCGCCGGTCTGCTGGTAACCGGCCCGTTGGGCGCGCACAATCCGGATAATAAAAAATATTTCGAGGATCTGTTGAAATTGCGGCAGGTGCTTGGATTGGAATCCTTTGCGCATTTCCTGGCGGAATTGGAGCCGGACCCTCTGCCCGATGCCGTCATCGCCGATTTCTACCGGTTGGCCGATGCGCTTTTCCTCCCGAGCCACGAGGAAGGGTTCGGCATTCCGCTTCTGGAAGCCGGATTGGCGCATCGTCCGGTCTTTTGCGCCGATCTCCCCGCCCTGCGCGAACTGGGCGACGCATCCGTTTCCTTTTTCCCGCCTGACGAAGAACCGGCGAAGGTGGCTGCCATGGTTTCGGACCGGCTCAGGAACGATCCGGTCTTCCGAATGGCGGTGAAAATCCGGCGGGAGTTTGATTGGGATCGGATTTACCGCGGCCGGATTGAACCTTTGCTTGAGAGCGTGCCGACGCCATCCGGCGATTCGAGGATGGAACCGTGAAGGGCCAGAAGTTTTCGTCCTTCCGGACGGTCCTCGTGCCGGTGGTATACGGGTGCCGCGGGAAATCGGCGCTGGACGCCGCGCGCGCCCTCGGCGCGAATGTCATCCTGGTCGGCCTGGTGCGGGTGACCCGGGGAAAGTCGCTCAGCGTCGGCGCGCTGATGGCCCGCAAGGTACGGCACCGGATGCGATCCCTGGCCGACGGCAATAAGATCCGCGCGCGGACGCTGGTGCACGTCTCGCATAATCCCTGGCAGGACCTTAGCCAGGTGATCGAAAAAAACGAGCCGGACCTTTTAATCCTCGAATGGGATGAGCATTTCGGCGCATTGGGCATACCACCCGAGGATGCGCTGCTTCGGCCCCCCTGCAACGTCGGGCTTGCCCGCGGGCCTTTTCCGGAGGGCCCGCTGCGGATCCTGATCCCGATGCGCGGAGGTCCGCATGCGGAGCTTGCGCTCCGCACCGGTCTGAGCATGAGGGATCGGCAAATCGTTACGCTTCATCTGAACGCGGAAGGGAAAACAAACCCGCAATCCGACGCGCCATTCCACGGACTGGACCGGGTGCTTGCGCAGATTCCCGAAGTGGAGAAGCGCTCCCGGATCACTCATGACCCGGCGCAATCCATCCTTGCCGAAAGCGGCGGCTGCAACCTGATCATCATGGGCACGACGATCCAGCCCATGCGCAGCCGGGTCTCGCTCGGCCCCGTGGCGGATAAGGTGCTGCAGGGATCCGAAGTGGCGGTTCTGGCGGTGAAGAACCGGCGCCCGGCTCCGGCGGGGATCAAGGATGAGGCCGCCGGCGCGCAGGCAATTTCGATCCTGGTCGACAAATGGTTCGCCGAAAACACCTATCATGCGGATGAGTTTGCGGACCTCGGCCGCCTGGTCGAGTTGAAACAGCGGCTCGGATTGTCCGTCAGCCTCGCGCTTCCCGCCCTGAATGAAGAGGCCACCGTCGGGCGGGTGATCCGCACGATCAGAAAATCACTGATGAAGGACGTCCCGCTGCTGGATGAAATCATCCTGATGGATTCCAACTCCGGCGACCGGACGCGCGAGATCGCGCGCGCGGAGGGGATTCCCGTGTATATCCACCAGGAACTCCTGCCCGGGATTCCGCCGCGGGAAGGGAAAGGCGAGGCGCTTTGGAAGAGCCTGCTGGTGACCCGCGGTGATATTCTGCTGTGGGTCGATACCGATATCGTGAACATCCATCCGCGTTTTGTCTATGGTATCCTCGGGCCGCTGCTTCACAATCCGCACGTGCAATTCGTCAAGGGGTTCTACCGCCGCCCGCTCAAGGTCGGGACGAGGATTCAGGCCGGCGGCGGCGGAAGGGTGACGGAACTCATCGCGCGCCCGCTGATCAACCTGTTCTATCCGGAGCTGTCGGGGATCATCCAGCCCCTCTCGGGGGAATACGGCGCCAGGCGGGCATTCCTCGAATCCGTCCCGTTCTTCTCCAGCTACGGCGTGGAAACCGGGCTTCTGATCGACGCCTACGAACGCCACGGATTATCCGCCATCGCCCAGGTGGATCTGCTCGAACGCGTGCACCACAACCAGCCCCTCGAGGCGCTCAGCAAAATGTCGTTCATCATCCTGCAGGCGTTCCTGCGCAGGCTGGAAAAGCGGTACGGGGTGCGGATGGTGGAGGATGTGAACAAATCCATGAAACTGGTCCGGGAGACTTCGGGTAAGTATTCCCTGGACGTGGAAGAAATCATCGAAACGGAGCGTCCGCCGATGCTGGAGCTGGTGGAGTATCAGGCCAAACGGAAATCCTCCGCATCCAATCCTATTGGGAAGGGCAATCGATTATGAAAATCAAGGATTGCATGAAACGTAATGTCATTTCCATCCCGGCGGAGAAAACCGTCGCCGAGGCGGCCCGGATCTTCGTGGAACACCACGTGGGCGTTTTGCCCGTGGTAAACGGCGAGGGCAAGCCGGTGGGGATCCTCCGTGTGAGTGATCTGCTTACCCTGGAGCTGCCGGATTTCGTTAATTTGATTGCGGACGTGGACTTTGTCCACGATTTCGGAGCGGTGGAGACCACCCGCCCCGCCGCCGAACTTTTGGCCAAGCCGGTGACCGCGTTGATGAAACCCGTAGCGACCATCGAAGAAGAAAACGGCCTGCTGCGAGGGTACTCCTTGATGGTAAAGGATGACCTTCAAGACATCCCCGTCACAGACTCCAAGGGGATTCTTGTCGGGATCGCCTCCCGGGTGGATGTGGCGACGGCGGTGCTTTCCTCCTGGCAGGTAAAGCAGGGGAAGCCCGCATGATCAACGAATTTATCGCGGCGGCGATCTTTTTAGTTTGCCTCGTGGTCATCTTCGCCGAGAAAATCCATCGGACGACAATTGCCATCCTCGGAGCGATTCTCATGGTCGCCGCCGGAAAGGTCATGGGGTTTTTCTCGGAGCAGGCGGCGGTGGCGGCGGTTGATTTCAATACACTGGGTTTGCTGCTGGGAATGATGATTCTGGTGGCGATGCTTGAGCCGACCGGGTTCTTTGAATTTCTCGCCGTTTGGGCGGGCCGCATTTCCAAGGGGCGGCCCGTCCGCCTGCTCGTTCTTTTGGGGCTGGTGACAACGGTACTTTCGATGTTCCTCGCCAACGTCACAACCGTGGTGCTGATCGCGCCGGTTACGATCCTGATCAGCGAGATCCTGGGGATCCCTCCCCTGCCGTTTCTCATGACCGAGGCGTTGCTGGCCAACATCGGAGGCGTGGCCACGCTGATCGGAGATCCTCCCAATATCCTGATCGCCTCCGCCGCCGGTTTTTCCTTCGGCGATTTTCTCATTCATTCCCTGCCGCTGATCGCCGTCGTCTGGCTGGCGGCGCTGGGGATGCTGCGGTTTTTGTTCCGGAAGGAGATGGCAATCCTTCCCGTTAACATCCATGCCGTCGAAGGATTGAACCCAGACGAGGCCCTGCACGATCCCCAAAAAGCGCTTCGGATCCTGGCGGTGCTTGGGGGCGCCATCGTGTTGTTCTTCTTTCAAGATCAGCTGGGGATCAGCCCGGCTTTCATCGCACTCAGCGCGGCCGCCTTCGGGATGGCTTGGATACAACCTCCGATGGATAAAACGCTGGAACGAATTGAATGGGGAGTTTTGCTGTTCTTTACCGCATTGTTTGTGATGGTGGGCGGATTAGAGTCATCCGGGGTTCTGCAATGGCTGGCGGACCGGATCGCCGCATTTCAGGGAGTCCCGCCGTTGCTGTTCGGGCTCCTGGTCATCTGGGTGATCGCGCTGCTTTCAGCGCTGGTGGATAACATTCCGATCACGATAGCCCTGATCCCAGTTATTCAAGAGCTCGGGCGGAATGGCGTCGATATCGCCCCGCTGTGGTGGGCGCTTGCATTCGGCGCCGGATTGGGAGGCAACGGGACGATTGTCGGTTCGACGGCCAATATCATCGTCGCGACTCTATCGGAACGCACCCGCACACCGATTACTTCGAAATTGTGGAATAAACGCGGCCTGCCGGTCATGCTTGGTACGTGTGCGGTGATTTCGGTACTTTATGCGTTGTGTTTTCCTTTTTTCTAACCCTGTACGAATTTCACAGATCCGATCGAAGATTCCCCGCTTGGTTAAATAAAAAATCAAGAAAAAGCCGGCTTGGAATTCGGATATAAGTATTTTTAAGATGTTCCAGCTGGATCCAAAATATTCCACTGAAGAGCCTTACATTTTTGAGAATAGTTGCGTGGCGGAAAGAGATGAAGCTGATAAATATTTATGGATGATAGTGTGTATATGCGAAACGATCACTTGATCTATCAGCCTCATAATTGTCCCGTTTTTTTTAATATTTCCTTGTTCCTTGACGACTGCCCTTTCCTATCGACCGTTAATGCTGCCATAAGGTTTCGCTAACTCTTTCCTAACAAGAATAATCGTATTGTTTACCCGTAATCATCCTGTGGCGTTGACCTACCCGCCTCAGGGACAAGGAGGTGCCATGAAGAATAAGATTCAACTCGCTTTTTCGATCGCGGCGGCGGCGGTTCTATTTGGATGTGGATTGATCACATCAGCCGTTCCGATATTAACTCCTGCTTCCACGCCGGCTCCGGCCGCGGCTGCGGCTCTCACTCCGCAAACTGTCCTTGCGCCGGTGAGCGCGGATTCGGCATCGGCTGCGCTGGACAGCAACCTTGAGACTATTTACCAGGAAGTCAGCCCTTCCGTGGTATTGATCACAGTATTTCAAAAATCTTCAAGCAGTTCGTCTTCCTCCTCGAGCGGTCCAACGGTGGTCTCCGGTTCTGGATTCGTCTGGGACAGCCAGGGGAATATCGTGACGAATAATCACGTCGTGGAAAACGCCGCTTCCATCAGCGTCGCTTTTCCGAATGGAAGCACGTATGACGCGACGATAGTCGGGACGGATCCGGGCAGCGACCTGGCCGTGATCCACATTGCGGCGGATCCGGCCGTTCTCAAACCGGTGATACTCGGGGATTCGAGTGCCGTCAAAGTCGGGCAAATCGCCATCGTCATCGGCTATCCTTTCGGATTGGACAGCACGATGACATCCGGAATTGTCAGCGGGCTCTCCCGCCTGCTTCCGGTAACCTCATCCAGCGGCAGCGGACTCTCCTATTCCATCCCGGATGTCATCCAGACCGACGCGCCGATCAACCCGGGCAACTCCGGCGGCGTGCTGCTCAACGATCTGGGCCAGGTTATCGGCGTGCCTTCGGCGAATATCTCAACCTCCGGATCCTCCGCCGGGGTTGGGTTCGCGATCCCCTCGAACATCGTCAAGATGGAAGCCCCGATCCTGATTTCGTCCGGCAGCTATCCGCATGCCTACCTTGGAATCTCGGGCGGATCGCTGATTCCAGAATTGGCGGCGGCGATGGGGTTGGATCCGAACACGCAAGGGTTGCTGATTGCGGAAGTCCAGTCCGGGGGTCCGGCGGATAAGGCCGGCCTGCGCGGAAGCACGAAGCCGGCGACCATCCACGGATTCCAGACGACGGTCGGCGGAGATATCATCACCGCGGCCGATGGGAATACGATCCACACGTTCGAGGATCTGATCCGCTACATGTTCCTGAACAAGGTGATCGGCGACAAAATGCAGTTGACAATCCTGCGGGACGGGAAAACCATGACGTTGGCTGTCACCTTTACCGCCCTGCCAAGCCAATAACAAACCTGAAAAGAAATTCAATATTATGAAAAAAGCCCGGCTTTCGCCGGGCTTTTTTATATTCTTGAAAATTACACATCCAAATTCTTCACGTCTTTGGCGTGGGTCTGGATGAACCGCCGACGCGGCGGGACGGCCGCGCCCATCAGCATGTCGAACGTCCGGTCGGCCTCGGCCGCGTCGTCGATCGAGACCTGCAGCAGGGTCCGGGTTTGCGGATCCATCGTCGTATCCCACAGCTGCTGCGGGTTCATTTCGCCCAGGCCCTTGTAGCGCTGGAGGGTGACCTTTTCCATGCCGCCGCCTTCTTTGATGGCGCGGTCGCGTTCGACGTCCGTATAGACATATTTTTCTTTCGCCCCGCCCTTGCCCTTCCCTTCCACACGGTACAGCGGGGGCTGGGCGATGAACAGGTGCCCTTCCTCGATCAGCCGCTGCATGTAACGGAAGAAAAAGGTCAGGAGCAGCGTTCGAATGTGCGATCCGTCGACGTCGGCATCGGTCATGATGATCACCCGCCCGTAGCGCAACCCGGCCAGGTCGAACGAATCCCCGATCCCGGTCCCGAGCGCGGAGATCAGCGAGCGGAACTCGTTGTTGCCGAGGACTTTATCCAGCCGCGCGCGTTCGGTGTTCATCACCTTGCCGCGCAGCGGAAGGATCGCCTGGAAATGGCGGTCGCGCCCCTGTTTGGCCGAGCCGCCGGCGCTGTCGCCCTCGACGATGTACAGCTCGGCTTTTTCCGATTCGCGCTCGGAGCAATCCGCCAGTTTGCCGGGCAGGGTCATGCTTTCGAGAGCCGACTTGCGGATGACGAGGTCGCGGGCCTTCTTGGCGGCGTCGCGCGCGCGGGCCGAAGTCAGACATTTTTCGACGATCGCGCGCCCTTCGCGCGGGTTTTCCTCAAGGAACGCGCCGAAGGCGTCGCTGACCACCTGTTGGACGATGGTCTGCACCTCGGGGTTCATCAGCTTGACCTTGGTCTGGCTTTCGAACTGCGGATCGCGGTGCTTGACGGAGACGATCCCGGTCAGCCCTTCGCGCGTGTCATCGCCGGAGAAGTTCGGATCGGCTTCCTTTAGCAGGCTGGCCTTGCGCGCGTAATCGTTGATCGTTCGCGTGAGCGCCGCCCGCAAACCCGTCATATGGGTCCCGCCGTCGACGGTGTTGATCGTGTTGGCGAAGGAGTAGACGGATTCGGAATAGGCGTCGGTGTATTGGACGGCCACCTCCACGCCGATGTTGTCGATTTCCTTATTGGCATAGACCACCGGGTGCAGCGTTTCCCGGTTGCGGTTCAGGTAGCGGACAAAGGATTCAATGCCGCCTTCGAAATAGAATTCGGTCTCCTGGCCGGTGCGTTCATCCGCGAGTGAGATGGTTACCCCGCGTGTGACGAAGGCCATCTCGCGGAAGCGGGCGGCCACCGTCTCGAAACGGTAGGTTTCCTCGCCCTTGAAGATTTCCTTGTCGAAGCGGAAGGTGGTTTTCGTGCCGGTTCCGGCGCCGGGCGCCTTGCCGATCACCGCCACCGGCGCTTTGGGCTTGCCGCGTTCGTAGCGCTGAAAGTGGATCTTGCCGTCGCGTTTGACCTCGACCTCGCACCACTCGGAAAGCGCGTTGACGGCGCTGACGCCCACCCCGTGCAGCCCGCCGGACACCTTGTATCCCCCGCCCCCGAACTTGCCGCCCGCGTGCAGGATGGTCATCACCACCTCGAGCGCCGGCTTTTTCTTTTCCGGGTGAATGTCGACCGGGATGCCGCGTCCGTTGTCCTCCACCGTTACGCTTTCGTCGGGATGAATGACGACGTCGATCCGGTCGCAGGAGCCGGCCAGGGCTTCGTCAATCGAATTGTCCACGACTTCGAATATCAGATGGTGCATCGCCTTGATATCCGTGCCGCCGACATACATGCCCGGGCGCCTCCGGACGGCTTCCAGCCCTTCCAGGACCTGGATGTCCTTGGCTCCGTATTTCATTTCTGCTTCGGGTTTCGATTTCACCATAGTATCCTCGGATCAGGCCGCGCCGGGCGGGGTCTTGCCCGCCAGGCGGGTTTGCATATAGGTTCGTACTTCGTCGATCCAGCGGCGCTTGTCGATGTAATAGGCCATGCTGGCCACGACCACGACCGAACCGGTGTAGGCGTTCCCCAGCACGCCCACCGCGCCGGCCCAGCTGTTGAACGGAGCCAGCGACCAGATCGATGAGGTCAGGAAGTTCAATAGGACCAGGAGCATCGGGATCCAGATCGAGACCGGGTACATCCAGCGCGAGGTGTTGATGCTGTTCCAGACGGCCGTCAGGACACCGTCGCGGAAGAGTACGGTGCCGTGCATCGAAAACATGAAGAACAGGATGACCCAGAAAAAGAATCCGCCTCCCAAAAAGAAGACCAGTTGCGAGAGCACGGCCCCGACCCCCGGCGCCGCCAGCGCGACCAGCGAGACGAGAAACAGGAGCGGGAACGCAACCACCAGGATGATTATGAAAAAGGCGGCGCACAGCAGCCCCATCACCAGGACGGTCCGCGCCCAGCGTCCAAGGGCATCCTTCAGAGCCCAGCGTGCGGTTTGGGTTGCGCCGCCGGTCCATACCAGATAGGCCGAACCGATCAGCAGCGAGAGCGCCACCAAACCCGCCGCGAGGAGGATGACCGCCATCCAATTGGAGACCGGCAGGACGATCGGGTTGCCGAGCGGGGTCTGGTCCGGCAGCGCACCGGACATCAAACTCGGCGGAAGGAGCGGAATGAAGGCCATCAGGGAAAACAGGTTGAATTTTTCCGCCGCCAGCTTCAGGGCGTCGATCATCGTGGCGTTCGCCGGGTTGGAAAGCGCGGCATTGGTCATCGTACCGATGATTGGAGCCACGAGCGCGTTAATCGTAATGTGCGGCCCAAACCACAAAAAAGCATCCAAAAGCACCGGGATCACGAGCACTCCCGGATGTCCATTGACGTATTCGATCGCTTTCCAGACCGAAGGGAAGAATCCGATGGGCGCTTTCGGCCCGTCGATTGTGATTTTTTCCATGAAAAAATTATACCAGATGAAGTCCGGATTCTTAACGCCCTATCATCTTTTTCAATTGTATCGTTTGATGGATTTGAGTGTCCCTTTGATGGTCATTGCGGGGAGTGAAGCGGCGAAGCAGTCTTCGGTTTTCGATGAGAGCGGGAGATTGCTTCGCTCCCTTCGGTCGCTCGCAATGACGGCCTGCGATTGGGTCGCAGTCGGTCATCTTGCCGTTTCATAACGTTGCGAATACAATCCCTTTCGTGGGCAACGCATCCGTGGTGGCATGCATCACCGACTTCGGCACGAGCGATTATTACGCCGGAGCGCTTCACGGCGTGCTGGCTTCGCTGCTCCCGGGCGCACCCGTCGTCGACATCACCCATGAGGTCCCGGCCGGGGATATCCGCCGCGCATCGATTATGTTGTGGGAATCCCAGCCGTCTTTCCCGGATGGGACCGTTTTCCTGGTCGTGGTGGATCCCGGTGTGGGCAGCGCGCGCCGGCCGGCGGCGTTCCGGTTTCCCCGCTGCGGCGTGGTCTGCCCGGATAACGGAACAACGACCTTCCTGATCGAACGATTTCCGGATTTCGACGCGGTGGCGATCGATCCGCAAAAAGTGGCGGCGGGGCCGATCAGCAACACCTTCCACGGAAGAGACCTTTTCGCGCCGGCCGCCGCCTGTTTGTTCCGTGAAAGCCGCCTTGACGGATTGGGGTCCGCGCTCGTTTCCCCGGTCATGCTTCCCCTTCCCCTTCTCCGGGGTGAGGAAAGCAGCGGCTGGGACGGCGAGATTTTATTTATCGACCACTACGGGAACGCCGTCACCAGCATCGGGTTGATTTCCCATGACGGGCGGTCGCTCGACCCGTGGCTTCGGACGGGCGCAAGCGCGGGAACGATCCCGGCTCGCGCCTGCGTCGAACTTTCCAACGGCGCCCGCGTCCCGCTCCGGCGGACGTATGCGGAAGCCAGGGGCGAGGCCGGGCCGATCGCGCTGGTCGGCGGCCGCGGGCTGCTCGAAATTGCATCCTGGAACAAGCCGGCCGGCGGCGGCGCCGCTTTTCTGCCCGGCGCCGCGGTTCATTTGAAAATCACCGAATGAGGTTGGCATGGAACAGTTGATCATCAACGGACAGAAACCGCTGCGCGGCGAAGTCACGCCCTCCGGCAACAAGAACGCCGCGCTGCCGATGCTGGCCGGCTGCCTGCTGACGGCCGAACCGGTCGTGCTCCACAACGTCCCCGAGATCCGCGACGTGCAATGCATGATCGAGCTGCTACAGCAGCTTGGAGTGACTTTCGAGGCGCAGGGACCCCACGCATGGCGGATCCACGCCGCCAAATTGAATCCGAAGGATCTGGAT
The DNA here is from genome assembly GCA_963724345.1 of uncultured Chloroflexia bacterium. Classification (GTDB taxonomy): domain Bacteria; phylum Chloroflexota; class Anaerolineae; order Anaerolineales; family RBG-16-64-43; genus JAFGKK01. The sequence continues at coordinate 1,407,094 of CAVRUI010000003.1, forward strand.
ACGGATATCTGCCGCAGGATCCGGGCGTCCATCCTGCTGGCCGGCCCGATGCTGGCGCGCGAAGGGAAGATCCGCCTGCCCACGCCGGGCGGCGACGTGATCGGCCGGCGGCGGGTGGATACACACATCCTGGCGCTGCAGGCGCTTGGCGCAAAAGTCACCTACCAGCGGATGTTCGATATGCAAGCGGACGGCCTGACGGGCGCGGATATCCTTCTGGATGAAGCTTCCGTCACCGCAACCGAAAACACGATCCTGGCGGCCGTGCTCGCCAAGGGCAAGACCGTCCTGCGCAACGCCGCCTCCGAACCGCATGTCCAGGACCTGTGCCAGTTCCTGAATGCCCTCGGGGCGCACATCCATCATATCGGTTCGAACGTGCTCAAGATTGAAGGAGTTGAACGGCTGCACGGAGGCGAATACACGCTTGGAGCGGATTACCTCGAAGTGGCCAGCTTCATCGGCGCGGCGGCGGTAACCGGCGGAGAGATCCGGATCCGGAACGCGCAGCCGGAGCACCTGGGCATGACCCGGCTCGTATTCCATCGCCTGGGGGTGGATTGGGAAGTCGATGGAACCGATATTTTCGTTCCGGCCTCCCAGCGCATGACGATCGAACAGGACCTGGGCGGCGCGATCCCTGAAATCAAGACCAACGTCTGGCCGGCGTTCCCGACGGACATGACCAGCATCGCGATCACCATCGCCACGCAGGCGCAGGGAACGGTCCTGTTCCACGATTGGATGTTTCCAAGCCGCATGTACTTCACCGACAAACTGGTCAGCATGGGCGCGCGGATCATCCTGTGCGATCCGCACCGGGCGATCGTCCAGGGGAAAAACGAACTGGTAGGCGAGAATCTGGAAAGCCCCGATATCCGGGCCGGGATGTCGTTGATCCTGGCCGCGCTGGCGGCCAAGGGCGCTTCGAAAATCCGCAACATCTCCCAGATCGACCGGGGGTATGAACGGATCGACGAAAAGCTGAAGGCGCTCGGCGCGGATATTCAGCGTGTAGCGGTTTAGCGGAGTTCCCAATAAGGGCGCAAGACGTGGATCTCGATGCGGCGGACATGGAACGGGATCGCAAGACCGGAAGCCGGATCATCCCCTTTATCCTGGTGATCGCCGTTTGTCTGGTGACCGGGATCGCGCTGGGATCCTGGACCGGCGGAAAAACCATTTCCCCCGCCGAACCCAAACAAGCCCCCATATCCTACCTTTATCTCGGCTACGAGACTTTTCAAGCTCCGGCCAAATTGAATTCAGTCTGGATTCTCACACTGGATGGAAACGGCGGCGCGGAATTCCGTGGCATCTCTCCGGCATTGGTAATCACCACGGCGGTCGGCCAACCCGCCGTCCTGCGGGATTTTCTTGCCGATCCGTACGGTGCCGCTGCCCGGATACCGCAGATCCCCTATATCCCGCAAGCATCGACCGTAGTGGCGATCGACCGGGAGGGTTTTTACACGATGGTAAACCGGACCGGCGGCGTGCAGATCGACGGCAATTACCTGCGGGGAGACGACTTGTTTACTTTCATCTCCCAGGGCGGGCGCGATCCGATCGCCGTTCTCCGTCAGGAGCTGCGGATCGTCAAATCCATGTTCGCCGCAGGCCCCTGCCCGAGTGAATCGTCGCTGACGGGATTGAACCCGGAGCACCTGCTTTCCACGCTCGCGCCGGATGTGCTTGTCGCCGAATGCCGCAAGCGCGGCCCGTACCTGCAGGGAACGGCCATTTTCCGGATCATGGATGATGCGATCCCGTGGGAGCTGCCGGATGGATCGATCGGGTTATTGCCTGCGGAATAATTATTTTCCACGAAGGACACGAAGGGAAACCCGAAGGACACGAAGGAAAATAATTATTAATATCGATCACCCTGAGCAGAGCTACTCGGCGTCTGATTCACGCAGGTCGAAGAGATCGCGTTTTCGCAGCGGCTCAGCATGAAAACCTTTATTCAAAGATTATTTTTATAAAATCCCCCCTCCGTCATCTTCCGCAAGTTCCCCAGCGCTTCTTCCACTTCCCCGGCCGTCACCGGACGGTGAAGGTCCTTATGCACGAGTTTTCCGGCCGCGGCCTTCTCGAGCGCCAGTTCGCGGATCGTCCGCTCCTGCGCGTTGGCTTCCTTGACCAGTTCGGCCGCCGCGAGATACCCGATCAGCGGATTGAGCGCCGTCGCGATTGCGGCATTGCGCGCGAGCCACGCTTCGGCCTTGGCGGGGTTGGCCTGCAGGAGTTTGATCCCGCGTTCCGTGAACGCGTGGATCGCGCCGATCGTCAGATGCATCATCTCGAACACGTCGTTTGCGATCAGCGGGAGCATCACGTTCAATTCCAGCTGGCCGGCCTGGGTTGCGAGCGCGATCGCCGTATCCAGGCCGATAACCTGGTACATCGCCATATTCAGCATTTCGGCCATCGCCGGATTTACCTTGCCGGGCATGATCGACGATCCCGGCTGAACCGGCGCAAATCGGACTTCGTCGAATCCGGATGCGGGACCGGACGCCAGAAGCCTCAAGTCGTTGGCGATCCGGATAAGCGTCAGCGCAAGAGTCCGCATCGAACCCGAGAATTGCGCGACGTCGGCCGTCGACTGCATGGATTCAAAACGATTGTCGGATTCCTTCAGCTTCCATCCGGTCAGTTCCGCCAGGCGTGCGACCATCCGCCGGGGATATTCGGGATGGGCGTTCAATCCGGTGCCGGTCGCCGTCCCGCCGATTCCGAGTTGGAGAAGCGATTGCCCCGCCGAAATCAGGCGCTCCCGGTCGTGTTTGACGGCATCGGCATATCCGCCAAGTTCCTGGCCGAGGCGGACGGGAACCGCATCCTGAAGGTGGGTCCGGCCGGATTTGACGATGCCGTCCCACTCGGCCGCTTTTTCCCCAAGCGCCCTGCTCAGCCCATCGACCGCCGAAAGCAGTTCATCCAGCCGCCACAGGATGCCGAGCCGGATCGCGCAGGGGATCACATCGTTGGTGGATTGCGCCATGTTGACTTCGTCGTTCGGGCTTACCTGGTATTCCCCGAGCGTTCCGCCGAGAATCTGGGTGGCGCGGTTGGCGATGACCTCGTTGGCGTTCATGTTATGGCTGGTGCCGGCGCCGGCCTGGATCGGGTCGACGACGAATTCGGAATCCCACTTGCCATCCGCCGCTTCCTCCGCCGCGCGCGCAATGGCCGCCGCCTTCGCCGCATCCAGAAGGCCCAAGCCCCGGTTGACCTCGGCCGCGGCGCGTTTGATCACCGCCACCGACCAGATGAAGGCCCGGTACGGCAGTTTCCCGGAAATAGGGAAGTTTTCCACGGCCCGCTGGGTTTGCGCCCCATACAAAGCATTCCTGGGAACGCGCACCTCGCCCAGCGAATCCTTTTCGACGCGGAAATCTTCCATGACGCCTCCCGGTGTTGTGATGCATTACACGTTGAGCAAGCAAAGAATCCCAATTAAAAATCATTGCGAGGAGCGAAGCGACGAAGCAATCTCCGTTTTGGAAAAAAGAAGGAGATTGCTTCGCTCCCTTCGGTCGCTCGCAATGACCAATTCTTTAGGGTATTCGTCTTCGAGGGTGATTACTTCGCCGAATATCCCGGACCTGCTTTGAAGAATTTGGCGTTGACCGGGATGTCCGGCTTCAAGTCGACCGTCTCACCGGCTTTCAGGACGATGGTATGGTCGAGATGAACGGGCTTCTTATTGTGGTCGGTGCCGTCATAGGCGGCCGTGCCTTCCGGACGCGAAAGGCGCTGACCGTCTTTGGCGACGTGGGCGGCCGGCACTTCGCTTTCCGGGAAGATGGCTTCGAACGGGCATTCCGCCACGCAGGCTCCGCAATCGATGCAGGCATCCGGATCGATGTAATACCAGGGCCATTCGGATTCCGGTTTGCCGGGAACGATACAATCCACCGGGCAAACCTCCTTGCACCCTCCGTCCCGCAAGCACAGACTGGTGATGACATGGGTCATGGTTTATCTCCTCCAAAAAAATATCGGTTTGGTTGGCGCCTGATAAGGGATTCTTCATCCCGCCGGCTTCTCCGGAATTTACATCCGCTTCAAGGCTGCGGTCATCCGGGATGCGACTTCCTGCCAATATACCAAATTCCACCAGGCGGCGATGTAATCCGCCCGGCGGTTTTGATATTTCAGATAGTAGGCGTGTTCCCAAACGTCGACCGTCAGGATGGGAATGGATCCCCACTGGGTAAGGTCTTGATGTTTCTCGGCGGTGAGAATTTCCAGCTTCTTCCCCAGCGGAGACAGGGCCAGGACCGCCCAGCCGGACCCTTCCACGGCTGCCGCCGAGGCGGAGAACTGCTTGGCGAATAATTCGTAAGACCCGAAATCACCGGCGATCTGGCGCAACAACTCGCCTTCCGGTTGGCCGCCTCCTTTTCCGGTCGGCGCCATGGTCGACCAATACAAGGAGTGCAGGATATGGCCCGAACCGTGGAATGCCAACTCGCGCGCCCAGTGCTTGACCATGGAGAAATCGGCTTTCTCGCGCGCTTCGGCCAGTTTCGCTTCGGCGTTGTTCAATCCATCCACGTACGCCTTGTGATGCTTGTCATGATGCAACCGGACAGTTGGTTCGTCGATATGGGGTTCAAGGGCGTTGTAGGGATACTGAAGGGCGGAGAGTTCATACGGCATGGGCATGCTCCTTCCTGCTTGCTGTCGACACCGGATGAACCGGATCCGGTACGAAGTAGGATCATGCAGCAGAGAATCACACCTGTGAGAAATGGGATTGTAGCGTCTTCCCGCCGGGTTGTCAAGAATTCCGGATAATTATTATCGTGTTTTATTCCACTGGAAGTTGATGCATCGATTACACCCTGGATATCGTCACCGGTAGGAGATCGGTGCCTGATATTGGCTACCGGACGACCCGAAACATTCCGATTGGCGCCGGTCCAGCGATCCAAACGGCGGGGAAGGATGCCTGTCCGGGAGTTGGGTTAGGGTCCGACCGATATCATCATTGGACGCCGGATACCCCGCCATGGCAGCATCGACATCATGTGAACCCGCTTCGTAAAGGTATTTGCTTTTCTTGAAAATATGTGTATATTTGAAACACACAGGAGGCGTTGATGTCCGCGTTTTCTTGGAGGTGCCAGTATTGCAGCTGGGCATTTCAATTGAGTCCCGATGCGGTTGCGGCTGCCCTCGCCGCCGCGGATGCCACACAGGCCAGGCATCACGTTGAACATTGCCCACGGTGCCGCAAGGCGCTGAAGATACCCGTGGATCAATTGCGCCATCATGCACCTATGAGTGCCCCGGCCGCTTCCCCGGCCCCCATTCGCAGTCAATCCTTTAAGGAGGACAAGAAGCCTATGACCGACATTCCCGCTCCTTTTCCGCCAGTCGAGCCGGCGGCTCCAGTTCCCGCGCCCGTAGTAATCCCAGTTCCCGCCGCACCGGTCGCACCGAAGCCGGTCGCCAAGAAGGTCGTCAAGAAGGCGAAGAAAGTCGTCAAGAAGCCGGTCAAGAAGACCGTCAAGAAAACCGTCAAGAAAACCGTCAAGAAGGCAAAGAAAGTCGCCAAGAAAGCCGTCAAGAAAACCGCAAAGAAAAAGAGCAGAAAGTAAGACGGCCGTATACCTTCCGGTATATCGCACCGGGGTGATGGATTGGGCAGAATTCACACCCCGGTTTCTTTTTAAACAGACTATTAAAATATTTGGTAACTGCTCAGCCATAGTTCGTCATGCCGGCGTGAACTTAGCCGGCATCCAATGATTCGTCGTAAAACACTGGACCCCGGCTTTGAGCACGCCGGGGTGACGAATAAAACCAAGAACGCTGGTGACTTTATGTTGAGGGTAATAAACAGGCTGCGCAGTAATAAATTTTTTTTTAGTGGAGATTATGTAATTCCAAAAAAGAGCAGCCCATACCAAACACCGCCAGGCATTGAGCAATTCGTCTGATCTCTATGTTTATGGATTCCAATTGGAAGTGGTAGATCCCATTCAGTATTCAATAAATGACATAGCGCCTTTCAAATAATTTTGCCCGTCTTTCAGGCCGCTAAATTTATCGTTTTCCACGGATTTTTCGCATAGTTAATCCCTGCTATCGGAAAAGACTTGAAAATGAGCGGTTTTTTATAAGTCACCAGGAAGTATGCTATGCCGATTATTAAAGGTAGGCGATACAGCTGATAGGGAAAATCAGCGAATTCGTTCGATCCGGATATTCAAACACGAGCGACTGTCTTCCGTTGTAGTAATCCCTTTTTTCAAGCGGAACCCCGGAATCCAGACTACTCCATCCGTATCGCATACAAGCGGCCAATGATCCCGTTCGCTGAAGGACAGGTGATGGGAGGAAAGAAAATCGTTTAGTGAAATATGCCCCGGCATTCCCTCCGGCAGGAATTTATCCCCCGCCTTTCGCTTCCGGAGGATCAACGGCAACCGGATCCGATCCGGATCGATCCGGACTGTCCATGGATCCGGCTCAAGGCCTGTTCCCGCGCGCCCGGGATGCTCCATCCGCGAAATCTCGATTTTCCATTCGGGATGATGGATGGCAAGGATTCCCGGGCAGGGTAATTTGTCCCCTTCCCATTCCGGTGCTTTGGAAACCTCGCGGGATTGAAATACAAGCCAATCACTTTCGATTGATACTTCCACTCCAAGCGCCAGATCCATCCGGTGCGGACCCGAGGGAGATTGCACGCATTCGAGGACGCGCTCCACCTGACGGTAAGCCAAATCTTCCAGCGTACCCTTCAGGTGAAGGACGGCGCGGCGCAGGAGCGCCTGCCGCAAGGCCGCGTGTTCATTTCGGAAAGCCTGAAGGGGAAAGCGCACCAATCCTGGCGCCAATTCGTCGGCCGATCCATCCCACAAGGTATCAGCAATCTGTGTCAGAAATGCATCCTGGACCTGGGCTATTTCCGCTAACCTTGCCAGCGTTTCGGCGATCGATGGGTTGTACCCTTTCAGGAGCGGGATCAACTCCCGCCGGACCCTGTTGCGGGTGAAAGCGGTATCCCGGTTGGTCGGATCTTCGAGGGGTGTCCAACTTTCCTGCGCGCAATATCCGATAGTTTGTTTATGCGTGACGCACAACAGCGGGCGTACGACGCGGATCGTTTCTTCGGCCGGTTTTCCGGTTTGGACTGGAACCCCGCCAACCGGACGGATCCCGCCGAGTCCCCTTAGCCCCGATCCGCGGATGAGATGCATCAAAACGGTTTCCGCCTGGTCGTCCATTGTGTGGCCGGTGGCGATTGCGGCTAAGTTTTCGGCCTTGGCCGTTCGAAGGAGGAACGAATAGCGCAAATCCCTGGCCGCCTCTTCCAACGTCATCCGGTTCAAGCCGGCATGGGCGGGCACATCCCCCTGCCCAAGATGAAATCGAAGACCCATCTGCTCCGCAACCCGGCGTACCGTCTCCGCATCGCGGGCGCTTTCCGGCCGCAGACGATGATCGAAGTGAGCGATGTGAAGGTCAAATCCTAATTTTTTTAAAACCAGCGCCAGAAAAAGGCTGTCGGCGCCGCCGGAAACGGCCGCCAGGATCCTCTCCCCCGGTTCGAAGAGACCCTTGCGCCGGATAAAACTCCCGACGATTTCCGGAATGTCAGACGGATTCTTCATTGGTCATTTCCGAAAGAGGGTGTGATTGCGAGGAGCGAAGCGACCCCGGCCTACCCCACCGGGGCAGGCGAAGCAATCTCCCGCTTTTTCCAGAGGGGGAGATTGCTTCGCTCCCGGAGCCTGCCCTTGAGCGCAGCGAAGGGGTCGCTCGCAATGGCACCTGTTTCTTCCTTTTTCATCAACCTTCAAAAACAATCGGGAACCACTCATTTCTTCTTCCGGCGTTTCGTTTTCTTTGCGGGTTTGCGCGCCGGCTTGGAGGATTTCTTCGTCTTTGGCAGCGGTTTCACTTTGATGTAAATCGGGACGACCGCATCCAGGATCCCCGTGGTTTTCTTCGCGAGGATCGATTTCCCGACGCCCGGACGTCCGCGCTTCGGGACCTCATCCAGGGAGACAACCTTGGATTGTCCGTCCTTCCAAACCAGCGTCATCTTATCCTGTTGCGTCCCGGCAAACCCGCCGAGCAGCCGCGCTTTGGCCCCGGTCTTCCAGGTTGCGATCCCCACGCCGTACCGGCCCTGGACGGGATACTGCGCCGCGGGCGTCCGTTTGGCCTGCCCGGCATCCGAAACGAGCAGGATCTCATCGCGGGCGGAGGGGGCGGCAGTGACCACAATCTTCTCGTCGGGCCGCGTGAGCCGGATTCCCATCACCCCGGCCGTCCCCCATCCGGTCGGGCGGATTTCGTCCTCGCGGAAGCGGATGCTCATCCCGGCGCTGGTGGCAAGCAGAATATCATCTTTTCCGGATAGGATGAGCGCCCAGCCGACCGAATCCTCCGGCGCGACCTTCATCGCCTGAAGCACCTGCGACGAAGACCCCGGCAGGTCCTGAACCATTGTTTTCTTCATCAACCCTTTGCGGGTGGAGAGCAGTATCGACCGCGTATCTCCGCCGGCGCCTTCTTCGGCGGGCGCGACGGCCAATCCGGTAATCACCCGGCTGGGCGTTTCCAGCGCGCACAGCGTGGCAAATGGAACACCGTCCTTGGGTTCCTCGCGCGCGGGGATGGTGGAGACCGGGATAGATGCCGCGCGGCCTTTCTCGGTGAACAGGTAGAGGATATCCCGCGAGCTGGCTTTGAGTATGAACCGGGGCGGGTTCTTGGCGAACGCCGCCGGATGTTTGGCCCCGCTCAGGCGCGAGAGTTCGCCGCCGCGCAGAAGGACGATCCAGGATTCCGTCGCGGGCGCGGTGGCATCGGCCGTGACCGGCGCTTCCGATTCGGCTTCCCAGCCGCGGACGATGATGCTGCGCCGCGGATCGGCGTACAGCTTTTTCACACGCAGCAGGTCGTCCACCAGAACCTGGCGCAGGAGCTTGGGCGAGGCAAGGATCTTCTCCAGCTGTTTGATCAGTGCGATTTTTTCCCTGTACTCGAGCTCGATCTTTTCGCGCTCGAGCGCCGCCAGCCGCTTGAGCGGCATGTCGAGGATCGCGTTGGCCTGGACCTCGCTCAGCTTGAACCGCTTCTGCAGTTTGGCGCGCGCCTCGTCGGTGTCCTTCGCCCCGCGGATGAGGCGGATCACCTCCTCCAAATTCTTCAGCGCGACACGCAACCCTTCGAGGATATGCGCGCGTTCCTTGGCGCGGGTCAGGTCGTAGGCGCTGCGTTTGCGGATGATATCGAGCCGGTGATCCATGAACACCCGCAGCGCTTGTTTCAGCGTCAGCATCCGCGGTTCGTTGTTGACCAGCGCCAGCAGGTTGATGCTGAAGGTCGTTTCCATCGGAGTCCGCTTGTACAGGTCGCGCAGCACCTGGCGGGCGTCGGAGGTGCGCATCAGGTCGATCACCACCCGCATCCCGCGCCGGTCGGATTCGTCCCGCAGGTCGGAGATCCCCTCGATGGTGCCGTCGCGCACCAGATCGGCGATCCGCTCAAGCAGCGCGGCCTTGTTGACCTGGTAGGGCAGCTCGGTGACGAGTATTCGCGATCGGCCGCGGGTGGTCTCCTCCACGTGCGTCCGCGCCCGGACGGTGATCTTCCCGCGTCCGGAGCCATAGGCCGCCAGCAGCCCCTCCTCGCTCCCGGCCGGGTCCAGAATCAGTCCGCCGGTCGGGAAATCCGGTCCGCTGATGTGGCGGGTCAGCTCCTCGACCGAGATCTCATCCAGCCGGCTCCACGAGCGCAGCATGAACACCAGCGCATCGCACACCTCGCCCAGGTTGTGGGGCGGGATCGAAGTCGCCATTCCGACCGCGATACCGGTGGCGCCGTTGACCAGCAGGTTCGGGACCGCCGCCGGCAGGACGTCCGGCTCCTTGAGGGATCCGTCGAAATTTTGCGAGTAGCCGACGGTATCTTTCTCCAGATCCGTCAGGATCTCCATCGCCAGCGGGGTCAGGCGCGCTTCGGTGTACCGCATCGCCGCGGGCGGGTCGCCGTCCACCGAACCGAAGTTGCCCTGGCCATCGACCAGCATGTAGCGCAATGAAAAATCCTGAGCCATGCGGGCCATCGTCTCGTAGACCGCCATATCTCCGTGCGGGTGATACTTCCCCAGCACTTCCCCGACGATGCGGGCGGATTTTTTATAAGCGTTCGACGCGGAGAGGCTCATATCGTTCATCGCATACAGGATGCGCCGCTGGACGGGCTTCAACCCGTCGCGCGCATCCGGAAGAGCCCGTGCCACAATCACGCTCATCGCGTAATCCAGGTAGGATTGCTGGACCTCGCGGTCGATGTCCACTTTTCGAACGGTGCCAGGAATTGTCTTCACATGAACCTCGCAACGGCAGGATCGGCGGAGATGGAAACGCGCCGGCGGGAGAGTGTGAAACCGGCGGGGGAATGATACGGGATGCGCAAAGGCGTGTCAACGCATCTTCCACGAAATTCCCCCCCGCGCTATAATCCGGCCGCCGGGGAAGTGCTGGAACTGGCAGACAGGCATGACTTAGGATCATGTGCCGCAAGGCGTGAGGGTTCAAGTCCCTCCTTCCCCACACTCATCCCGGAAACGGATGCGTGACTTTTTTCGAAGGAAGGAAATCGTATTTCATGAAAATACAGGTCGAGCGGAAAGAAACGTGCGAGGCGATGGTCACGGTCGAGATCGATCCCGCCGCTGTCGAATCCGCGATGCAAAAGGCGGCGCGGCGGATGTCGGAGAAGCAGAACCTGCCGGGATTTCGGAAAGGGAAGGCCCCCTACTCCGTCGTGCTGCAGACCTGGGGTGAGGATGCCATTCTGGACGAGGCGCTCGAGACGCTCGGACCCGAGGCCTACCGCCAGGCGCTCGAGCAGGAAAAGCTCGAACCCTCCGCCGTCGGCACCATGAAGCGGATCGTCTCGCGCCAGCCGCTGACGCTCGAATTCCTCGTGCCGGTCCAGCCGTGCGTGGAGATCGGGGACTACCGCGCTGTGCGCGTGCCGTTCGAGAAGCCGGCCATCCCGGAGGAAGACGTCGAGCGGGCGATGGAACAATTGCGCGAGTCTCAATCCATCCTCGAGCCGGTTGCCCGCCCGGCGCAAAAAGGAGACGTGCTGTCGGCCGACGCGAAAGCCGCCATCCTCTCCGCGGACGGCAAGCTCGAGCCGCTGGTGTTCGAAGGCGAGACCAACCCGCAGGATCTGGATCTTGACGACAACCTCGGCGGGCGATACCCGGGCGCAGGTCCGGCGCTGGAGGGAATCTCCGAGGGCGAAACCCGGACCGTGGAGGTCCAGTTCCCGGACAGCTTTCCGATCGCCCGGTTGAAGGGGCTGAAAGCCCAGCTCACCGTCAAGTGCCTGGGCGTAAAGGTCCGAAAGCTTCCGGATTGGAACGAGGATCTGGTCAAGGCGGTGAGCAAGTTCAGTACGGTCGATGAATTGCGCGCGGAGGTCCGTTCGAGCCTGGAAAAACGGGCGGTTGAATCCAAGGAAGAAGATTATGCGGACAGCGTGATCGAAAAAATGGTCGAAGGCGCGAAGATCGCCTTCCCGCCGGCGATGCTCGAGGAGGAGATCGACGACGAGATCCAGACCCTGGCGCGCCGGCTGGAACAGCGGAAAACCTCTCTGGAAGTGTACCTGCGGACCATCCCGGAAGGGGTCAAAGGCCTGCGGACGCAGCTCGAGCCCGACGCGCGCCGAAAACTAATCCGGCGCCTGCTCCTCACCGAGCTGGTGAAAAACGAGAAGCTCGAACCGTCCCCGGAAGCGATCCACGAACAGGTCGAAGTCTATCAATCGGTGTTCGCCGAAACCGCCGGCAGAACCAAGAACAAGAAATCCATGGAAGAAACGCTGCGCCAACTGGCCGCCAACGACGTGATGTCGCGCCTGATCGTCCAAAGGGTGGTTGAGATCGGAAAAGGCGCGGCACCCGAGCTACCCGCTTCCTAGTTTCCATACTGTTCCGGAGGATCGTCATGCCAAGTCGCAATCCATCATCCGAATCCATTCCCCTCTTCGTCCCCCATATCATTGAAACCAATGCCCGTGGCGAACGCGCCTACGATATTTTTTCCCTGCTTTTGAAGGAACGGATCATCTTCATAGGAACGCCGATCAACGACGTCGTCGCCAACCTGATCGTCGCCGAGCTGCTGTTCCTCAACCACGAGGATTCCGAACGTCCGATCCACATCTACATCAACAGCCCCGGAGGGCAGGTGTATTCCGGGTTGGCCATTTACGACACGATGCAGCAGGTCCAGATGACCAACCGGATCTGCACATATGCGATCGGGGTGACGGCGTCGTTCGGGACCGTCCTCCTGTCGGCCGGAACCAAGGGCTTCCGGTACGCCCTGCCCCATGCGACGATCCACGTCCACCAGCCGCTGGGCGGCGCGCAGGGCCAGGCCACCGACGTCGAGATCCAAGCCAAGGAGATCCTGCGCCTGCGGACCTCGCTGAACCAGATCCTCGTCAAGCATACCGGCCAGACTCTGGAAGTTATCGAACGCGATACCGACCGGGATTTCTACCTGGATGCCCAGGCGGCGATCGCGTATGGATTTGTCGACCAGATCCTCTCCACGGAAATGCCGGACAAGGCGGCCAAAAGCGCCAAGTAGGCGCGCCGCGACCATGCCCGCTCCAAAATCCTCGGACCTCTCCGCCCTGCGCGGCCTGATCTTGGATATGGACGGAGTCCTCTGGGAGGGCGATTCGCCCCTGCCGGGGATGCCGGACTTTTTTCGATTCCTGCGGGAACGGGAAATCCGGTTCGTCCTGGCGACCAACAACGCCAGTCTGACCATCGCGAGCTACATTCAAAAACTTGCCCGGATGGGCGTGGCGGCCGGACCGGAGGAAATTCTTACTTCGGCCACGGCGACCGCGGAGTATTTGAAAGCCGTCGCCCGCCCGGGCGAACGCGCTTACGTCATCGGCGAGGAAGGGCTGATCCGGGCGGTGGAGTTGGCCGGGGTGCAGGCGGTCGATCCGGACGCGCTGGACGCGGATTACGTCATTTGCGGCATGGACCGCAGCCTTAATCTGGAACAAACTCGCCAACGCCACGATCAACCTGAACCACGGCGCGCGTCTCATCGGCACCAACGGCGATGTGACCTTCCCGACCGAACGCGGGATTTCACACGGGAACGGGGCGATCCTGGCCGCTCTGACCGCGGCCAGCGGCATCCGGCCGAAAATCATCGGGAAGCCGTATCCGGCGATCATGCAGATGGCCGTCGCGCGGCTGGATCTGCCGAAGGCGCGGATCGCGGCGGTGGGAGACCGGCTCGAAACCGACATCCTCGGGGCGAAGAATGCCGGATTGAAAAGCATTCTGGTCCTGACAGGCATCACCAGCCGCAAAATGCTTCGAAAAAACAGGATCCGCCCGACCTGGGTGATTGACGATTTGCCCGCGCTTCTGGCTGTTTGGAAGGCGCGCAGGCGGTGAAGAGGCCGGATGATATAATGTCGGCGTCTGCCTGAACCGGCGATGGGCGTTTTTGCCGCGGCAGATATTTTGCTGTTTGGAGGAAGATGGAATGAGTTGGGCCATAACGTGGGTTACTGTCATCCTCATGGTGATAGCGATCCTGGTCGTCAACATACCAAAGAACATCTTGGTATTCGGCCAGGAGACGCGCATTCGTCAGGGCCTGGACCTCCAGGGCGGGCAGCAAATTCTTCTGGAGGCCGACCTTCCGGCCAACCAGGCCATCCCTGCCGAGTCTCTGAACATCGCCGCGGGAGTGATCGAGAACCGCGTGAATGCCCTCGGAGTGAGCGAGGCTGTCGTCCAGGTTTCCCTGCCGCGCCGGATAGTCGTCGAACTTCCCGGGTACGACAACCCGGAGGAAGCCCGCAAACTCATTCAGAACACGGGCCTGCTGGAATTCGTCGAAACCCAATTCCGGCTCGATCAAAGTTCGACCATCGCGACGGATTACCTCACCTCCTCCGGACCAAGCGTGGGCGGCACCGGAACCCCTTCGTCGATCTTCACGCCTTTTCTGACCGACACACCCGAACCCACTGCGACCGCCACAACCGGTTTTGTCGTGATCGCCACCGAGCAAGGCGCGGGGGGATTGGAAGTTCAATCGACGCCCACCACGGCTCCCACGCCGGTCCCCGGAACGGTGTACCACACCATCATGACCGGCGCGGACCTGCAGAGCGCGCAGGTGGGGCGGGACAGCGCCAACAAGCCGAGCGTGGATTTTCTCCTTTCCGACAACGGCGCGAAAATTTTCGCCGACTACACGACAAATCACGTCGGCTGGTACCTGGCGATCGTCCTCGATAAAGTCGTGATTTCCTGCCCGACGGTCAGTGAACCGATCTTGGGCGGCAGCGGCTCCATATCCGGCAGCTTTACCGCCGCGGAGGCCAAGCAACTGGCCATCCTGCTCACCTACGGCGCGATGCCCGTCCCCCTGAAGGTCATCCGCGAACAAACCGTCGGCCCCACCCTTGGCCAGGATTCGCTCCGCCGCTCGCTGATCGCGGGCGCGATCGGGCTTCTGGCCGTGGCTCTCTTCATGCTGTTGTATTACCGTCTGCCGGGCGCGTTGGCCGACGTGGCGCTGATCCTTTACGCGCTGACCAGCCTCACCATCTACCGGCTGATCCCGGTGACGTTCTCTCTGCCGGGCATCGCCGGGTTCATCCTTTCGGTGGGCATGGCTGTGGATGCGAACGTGCTGATCTTCGAACGGATGAAGGAGGAACTGCGGTCAGGCAAAATTCTGCGCGAAGCGGTGGATACGGGCTTTGCCCGGGCCTGGCTCTCGATCCGGGATTCCAACATCTCCACCCTGATTACCTGCGGGATCCTGATCTGGTTCGGCAGCACGTTCGGCGCCAGCATCGTCAAAGGTTTCGCGCTCACCCTGGCGGTGGGTGTTCTGGTCAGCATGTTCACGGCCATTCTGGTCACACGCAATCTGCTGCACCTCGTGCTGGACCGTGTCGATTTCTCGGAACGGCATTCCTGGTTCGGCATTTGGGATGAAAACCCCTCGAACACGGAGAGTACGGGATGAATATCATCGGGAAGCGATACTGGTTCTTCGGCCTATCACTGCTGATCATCATCCCCGGGATCATCGCGCTGGCCCTGGGCGGGCTCAAGCCGTCGATCGATTTCACCGGCGGAACGATGCTGGAGATACTGTTCAATTCCGGGAAGGCTCCGGCGCCCGATGAAGTGCGGACGGCGCTGGCGGATATTACGATCGCCTCCACGGACCAAAAACTGCAAAACATCCAAATTCAAACCCTGGGCGCGGACGGGATCGTCCTGCGGGTCCAGCAGATCGACCAGGACACGATCAATGCGATCCTCGCGCAACTGGATGCGACGTTCCACGGGGTTACACTGAACATGGCCGATAACGTGGGCGCGGCCGTGGGCAGCGAGGTCGCCCAGCGGGCGGCCGGCGCCGTGGCCCTGGCTGCGATCGGAATCGCGCTATATGTGTGGTTCGCGTTCCGCAAGCTCCCCAACGCCTCCCGGTACGGCATGGCGGCGGTCTTCTCGCTCATTCACGACGTCCTGGTGCTCCTCGGGTTGGAAGCCATGCTTGGGCTGGCGCTGGGCTGGGAAGCCGACTCCCTATTCCTGACCGCCGTGCTGACTGTCATCGGATTTTCCGTGCACGATACTATCGTCGTATTCGACCGGATCCGGGAAAACCGCGGGAAGTATAAATACGCCCCCTTCGAAACCGTCGTCAATCACAGCGTTGTTCAGACCCTCGACCGGTCGATCAACACCACCCTGACCGTTATGTTTACTCTGCTTGCGATGGTGCTCTTCGGCGGCATCACAACCCGCCATTTCATCATCATCCTCCTGGTCGGCATGGCCAGCGGCGCCTACTCCTCCATCTTCAACGCGGCGGCCATCCTGGTGGTCTGGGAAAACCGCGAATGGGAAAACTGGTTTTCCAGATTTCGCCGTCCTGTAAAGGCGAAAGCCTGACCCAACGCTGTAAACCAACGGGCTGATCGCAAATGGATCAGCCCGTTTTTTTATCTTATTGCATCTTGCTGGTTTATTTCAAGGCCGAAATTCCAAAAAGACACAAAGGACGGAAGCTTTTTTATTGCTTATCTTCGTGTCTTGGTGTCTTGGTGGTTTTATACCTTCTTAGAACGCCCCCAGTATATTTATAATCCCGCCCAGGAAAGGCGTCCCGAAGAAGTAAACCAGCAGCCCGGCTATCAGCAGATACGGGCCGTAGGCCATGGTGGCATTTTTAAGCGATGATCTTTTTACCGCCATCGCGACGGCCAATCCCAAACCGGTGATTCCCCCGAGGAAGATCGAGACAAAAATGGCGAGAAGGATGGCCGGCCAACCGGAAAAGAATCCGATAAACGCCGCAAGGATGACGTCTCCAAACCCGAGCGGTTCGGCTTCCCCTCCAATCCCGAATATCGCCGAAAGTAGTTTTCCCAGCAGGAAAAGCAGCAAAAAAATCGCGAAGCCGGTCAATCCGCCGGCCAGCATGCGAAGGGCCGGTTCCACTCCACCGGTCAGGCCGTCCAGCAGCAGCGCCACCGATGCGAGCACGACGACTTCGACAATAACGGCTCGATGTTCGAAATCGATGACGGAAAAAAGAATGCACGCCGAAAGGATAAATCCTCCGGTGAGTATGGCGTGCGCATCGGATCGGCCGGTCAGCAGCATGAGGGGAAAACCGAGCCATAGAATGGCTTCCACCGCCAGGTCCCGAAACGGCCGGGGAGCGCCGCATCGCAGACAGCGGCCGGAAAAAAACAGGGTGGAGAGGATCGCCGACCAATCCGGGAACTTGCGCGGGGAAACGCAATAATGGCAATGCGGGATGCATGCCGTATGGAGCGGCACGGCGTCCTCCCGCATCAGGTTATCCGCCAAACCGTTCACGGCGACGGCGGATACCATTCCAAGCATTATGGCGATCAGGATCATTCAGGGCCTCGTGGACGCGGCCGATTTCCGGATTGCGGGAGTATCTCGTGGATTTTCCCGTGATAAAATCCGGATGTGAACAATTATAAAGTAAAGATAGACATCCGGCACTTAAGTATTATCTCGGCGATCATTCTCCTGGTAAACGGGATTTCCCGCTTTGTGGAGATCCCCAGCCGCGGCATCCGCGTGACGGTATGGAACATCCAATGGGTGATCTCGCTAAACGGCAATTTGCTGTTCATGCTCCTGCTGGCGCTGCTGGTGATTGTCGGAACCGAAAGCATCCTGCGCACCCACCCCGCCCTTTCCGCCCGGTCCGGCTTCCTGGCGGAAACCACGACGGCCATCCATTGGATCCTGCCCGGGATTACCGCTTTTGGGGGAAGCGCGGCGGTGAACATGTTTCCGCCGGGGCCACGCTGGTGGCTGGGGCTTGTCCTGGTGACGGGATTGCTGATTGTCAGCATCGTCTGCGAGTATATGACGATCGAAAAGGAAGGGTTTCGTTACGATTTGGCGTCGGTCGGATTAAACATACTGGGCCTGACCGTACTGGCCATCCTGCTGAACGCGATCCACGCCAGCCAGGCGCGGTTGACTTTTGCCCTGCCGGTCATCGCGCTCGGGGTGGCGGCCATCGCCCTGCGATTGCTGGAATTGTTGGAGCCGGGGAAAACGGGCAATCGATATTTCGCCGCGGGGATCGGGTTGTTGGTTTCCGAGTTGGCGCTGCCGCTGTTCTACCTGCCGGTATCCTCCGTGACCTTCGGACTGGTGCTGACGCTGGCGACTCATACCGCGGTCGGGGTCACGCAAATCCGTCCGAAGGATCCGAAAAATAAATCCGTACTGCTGGAATATTTTTTAATCGACGCGTTCGCCGTTCTTGTTCTGATCGTCCTTCTCGGCCGCTGACGGCTGTTTCCCGCCGGCCGCATCCCGCCGTTTCTGCCAATAGGCCCGCAATCCCACCACCCGTTCCGTCCCATGGATCAGCCGGTCGATATTCGGACGCAGCGACCAGGTCATCAACCCCAGCGTCACCACTCCAAAAACGATGTACCACTTCGACGAGTAGCCGAGTGCGGCGCGGATGGAAAAGATGACGATAACGGCCAATCCGGCGGCCAGTGTCGTCACCGAGGCGTAACCGACGACCAGGAAAACCAGCAATCCGAACGGCAGGATGATAAACAGGCTGGGGAACCAGAAGGCCGTCGCGGCGCCCAGGGTCGGCGCTCCGCCGGCGCCTCCGTGAAAAATCGGGATTTTGCCGAACCGCGTTTGCTTCCAGTCGATCGAGAAAATCGAATAGTTGTGCCCGATGACGGCGGCCAGCCCGACAAGGATTTCCAGCCAGAAATTTCCGGGCAGGATCATGCGGCTGATAACGACCGCCAGGAGGCTTTTTAAAACGTCAAGGATTCCGGTCGCCAACCCGGCCAAGGATCCGCCGGCGCGCATGGCGTTTGTGCCGCCGGTGCGGCCGCTGCCCACCGTCCGGATATCCCTCCCGGTGGTCAGACGGACCACCAGCATCCCGCTGGGGAAGGAACCCATCAAATATCCCATCACCGTCAGTCCGACGGCCGCAATAAAATTCATGTCCGGTGTTCTCCCGTATGGAGGATTTGATTGATTAACACTGTTCCAATGGAAAAGTTCCCGGGACAGCAGGGAAAACCGCGTGGATCCCTCGCTTCTTCGGAAGCCGCCGCATCGAATCTGCAGAGTACCCGGGGAAGGGCAAAGTGTACTCAGGAAATAATCGAATGTCAATTCCACGGTTTTAATATTCGGAGCGGTTCCGGCGCGGCCCATTCGAACCTTTACAGCAGGGAAACAGGGAGGGTATAATTGAACGCATTCAATTTCAGGAGGCCAGGTTGGCTAATTTAAAATCTGCAATTAAACGCATCCGCAGCAACGAGCGCAAACGGGTGCAGAATCGCATCATCCGGACCCGCGCCCGGTCCGCCGTCGGTACGGCCAAGGCCGCTGCCACGGAAACCAAGGAAGCCGCGATCAAAACAGCGATCCGCGAGTTGGATAAAGCCGCTTCCAAGGGTGTCATCCACAAGAACAATGCCGCGCGCAGAAAGAGCAGGCTGTTGCGCGAGTTGAACGCCATGAAAGAACCCGCCAAGAAGATAGAACCCGCCAAGAAGAAAGAACCCGTCAAGAAGAAAGAACCTGCCAAGAAGAAAGAGCCTGCCACAAAGAAAGAGCCTGCCAAGAAAAAAGCATAAGTCCGACATCGGATGATCCACCGCCTGCAATGCCCCCTTCCACAGGGGGCTTTTGCTCTTGAAATCCGGATGACCGCCGATCCGCCTCTCCAAAACCCGGAATGAGAATTTACAGCGAAGAAGTGGATTCCATCGGGCGGCAAATCCTCGCCGGGTTTGCCCGCCGCGGCATTTCCGAGCCTGCCGCGATCGAATGGTCGCCGATTCCTTTTTCCGGCCAATGGGGATTGGGAACCTCCGTCTGCATCAAGGCGGCGGCGTTCCTCGTCCGCAGCAGGAAAAGCACCCTGCCCGTCCCTCAACAGGCTCACCAGCTCGCCGAAGAGATCGCCTCGGAGGTTTCACTTCCGGCGGGATTCGAGAAGATCGAAGCCATCCGCGGTTACCTCAACGTATCCTTCGAAACCAAGCCGTACGTGGAAAAAGTCCTCGCGGCGGTGCTCTCCCTCGGAGGGGATTACGGTCGCGGCACTCCAAAATCCGAAACGGTGATGGTGGAGCACGCCAATCCCAACACACATCATTCCTTTCATATCGGGCATTTCCGGAACGTGGTTCTGGGGGAGTCCCTTGCCCGCCTGACCGAATTCGCCGGATACAAAACGATCCGGGCCGCCTACCCGGGCGATATCGGGCTGGGCGTGGTCAAGTGCATGTGGGGCTATCAGAAGTTCCACGCCGGCGAGGAGCCGGCCGGGGCGCTGGAACGCGGCCGGTGGCTTGGGCAGGTGTATACCGAAGCCTCCACCCTGCTCGAACCGCACGCGGATGAAACCGAAGCCCAGCGCGCCACCCGCGAGGGTTACGATGCCGAGGTGCGGGAACTCTACCGGCTTTGGGATACCGGCGACACGAAAACCCGCGAGTTGTGGAAACGCACCCGGCAATGGAGCCTGGACGAACTGGATGCGGTCCTCAAACAACTGGATATCCCGATCGATGTTTTTTTCTTCGAAAGCCAGGCCGACGAGCTGGGAAAAACGATCGTCGACGAACTGATCGCGCGCGGGATTGCCGAAGACGAACGCCCGACCGGCGGTCCGGTGATCGTCCGCATCGATGAGAAACTCGGATTGAAGAAGGAAACCTACCGGGTCGCGGTGATCCTGCGTTCGGACGGAACCAGCCTGTACCTGACCAAAGACCTGGCACTGGCAAAAATAAAATTCGAGCAATACCATGTCGACCGTTCCGTGTATGTCGTCGACGTCCGCCAAAGCCTGCATTTCCAGCAGGCATTCAAGATCCTCGAGTTGTGGGGATTCCCCCAGGCATCCAAGTGCTACCATCTGGCGTACGAGATCGTCACCCTTCCGGAAGGAACAATGTCTTCGCGGAAGGGAAATATCATTTATTACCTGGATGTCGCCGAGGAAGCCAAGCGCAGGATTTCGGCCATCATCGCCGAAAAAAATCCGAACCTGACCGGGGCGGAACGCGAAACGACCGCCATGCAGGTCGGGATCGGCGCGATGAAATACGTCATGCTGGCGGTGGATAACACCAAGCAGATCATCTTCTCCTGGGATACGGCGCTGAGTTTCGACGGCCAGGCCGCGCCGTACATCCAGTATGCGCACGTCCGCGCATCAAGCATCCTGGAAAAAACCGGGGCGGTTCCTCCGGCGGCTCTCCCCGCCTACAACATGCATCCTTCGGAAATCACGCTGATCGATTGGATTTCCCGTTTCCCGGATGAAGTGGACCGGGCGGCGGAAGAATACAAACCGCTGTATATGGCCAACTACGCGTATTTTCTGGCCAAAGCATTTTCGGATTTCTACCACGAGTGCCCGGTGCTCAACGCGGAAGCCGGCATTCGGGACGTACGGTTGGCGATCGTGGCCGCAACCCGGCAAACACTGGCCAACAGCCTGGGCCTGCTGGGAATCCAGGCGCCGCGGGCAATGTAAGGTGGCCGGGATTTTCGGTTAAGAATCGGTCCGACATGCCCAATAGCCATCGCAGTAGAAAAACGCCTTCCGTTCGCCTGGAATGGAACGGCAAAACCGCCGCACCTCCGCCGCAACCCGCCCCGTTGCATCGGTTGATGGAAATATTCCCCGCCGGTTCGCGGATCCAGCGAAAACCCGTCTCCTTCAACCGCCTGATCTTCGGTGATAACCTCGCCGTTATGGATTCATTGCTGGAGGATCTGCGCGGCAAATTCCGTCTCCTCTACTGTGATCCGCCGTTCGCCACCGGCAAGGGCTTCACCCGCCGGATCGGCCGGGGCGAAGATTCCCGCAAGCCGGAAACATGGCAGCTGGGCGAGGGGTATGCGGATACCTGGACGTCCATCGAAGCCTATCTTTCCATGCTGTATCCGCGTCTGATCCGGATGCGGGATCTGCTTTCCGCGGACGGGACGCTCTACCTGCATCTGGACTGGCGGGCGGTGCATTTTGCGAAAGTCCTGCTGGATGAGATTTTCGGCGTTGAAAATTTTATCAACGAGATCATCTGGGTCTACCACGGCCCTTCCCCAGTAAAATCTTATTTCAACCGCAAGCACGACACCATTCTCGTTTACGGCCGCGGGAAAAACCGGGCGTTCTTTCCAGACCGGATCCGCGTTCCCTATCACCCCAGCACCCACCGCACGTTTGCCTCCTCAGCCAAAGCCGGATTCGGGAAACAGCCGGATTTGATGCGCGGCAAGATTCCGGAAGATTGGTGGTACTTCCCCGTGATCGCCCGCCTGCACAACGAGCGGACGGGTTATCCGACCCAGAAACCGGAAGCGTTGCTCGAGCGGATCATCCTGGCTTCGAGTGAAAAAGGGGATTGGGTGGGCGATTTTTTCTGCGGTTCCGGGACCACGCTGCGCGTCGCCGATTCACTTTCGCGGCGCTGGGTCGGATGCGACATGCTGCCGCAATCGATCTCCATCTGCCAGCGCCGGCTGGCGCTCGGCCGTTCGCATCCATACATCGTGGAGTCCCCCTCCCGCGAGATGACCGACTCTTTAAATCCCGTCCGTTTGCACGCCGGTATCCGCAAGGAAAACCGCCGGGCGACCGTGACCTTGACCGGGCTTTCCCCGTGCCTCCCGGATGGATTCCCGGCTTCTTTGGATTATTGGGAGGCGGATTTTGATTACCGGGGCGGCGTTATCCGCAGCGAGCACCAGGCGGCGCGCCCATGGCGGAAGGGTTCTTCGGAGACTTCCCTGTCCCACACCTATTCCCGAAAGGGTTCTTATCGGATATTCATCCGCGCCATTTGTTCCGATGGAACGGTGGCTACGGCGGAAAAAAAGATTGAAATAAGGTAAGGGTTGATGTGTCGGAGTTGGAGCGTTATGCCTGCGCTTGCCCTCGCGTAGTGCGCAGGTTTGGTATGCGCTTTGAACCTGCGCGTTCATGAAGCGAGGGTGTTCTTGGCAGGCATCCATAGGAATATATTTACAAATAGAAAATCGGAAATGGATTCCCGCCAAGTACACGCGGGAATGACGATCATTCCACAGATAATCGGTTGGTTACTTTTTACTTGTTTCGGGAATATCCAAACGGTATCCTTGACCGCGAAGAGTTTTTAAATACCTCGGTGAAGAAGGATCCGGTTCCAGTATCTGACGCAGCCAGGAAATATGGACGTCGAGCGTGCGGGTATCTCCGGTGTAATCCGTGTCCCATACGGCCTTGATGAGGAATTTCCGAGTCAACAGTATTCCGGGATGGCGGAGAAAAACTTCCAGCAGCTGAGCCTCTTTTGGAGTGACCTGATCCTCCCGGCCGCCACAGGAAATTTTGCGCTGTTTTGTGTTGATCCGGATCGGCCCGGCCTGGATCGAACTTTCTTCGTCGCTGGGCAGTTGCCGCTGCACCGCGTTCAGGAGTTTGCGCGGGGTGAAGGGCGGTACCAGGACCGATTGGGCGCCGATCTCTTCCGGATTGGAAAGGATCGCCCGCGTAATCAGGACAATCGGACAGCCGTCGACTTCCTTGTGCAAATGCCGGCACAGGCGGATCCCCGACGTGCGCAGGGATATCGCGTCGAGCACGATCACATCCGGTTTGGCTGCGCGCGCGCGGTCGGCCGCTTTGCGGGGAGAATTTTCCACAAAGAGGGCAAATCCCCTTTTCAATAATGCCGAACTATGTGACGGGACAGTGGTGCGGTCCAATTCGATCAGAAGAACTTTGGCGGGGGTCATAGTGATATGATAGGTTTTTGCGGAAGTGAGAGCCTCGCCGGTTGACGATCGAACCGCTGAGGAAAGTACGACCGTGTGCTTATTATATCGCCGATTGGCAACACGGCGCAAGCGGACGAATTCTCTCACTGCATCTTAACCACGGCACTTGAAAACGATATCATGACTAATGAGATCCCGACGTTTCTCTTCGCGGGTCCGGTCCGCATGGAATATTTTTTATTTCCGGATGGCAAGAGCCGCTCCCGTCTGGCGGGCGGTCCGGCGTTGTATGCCGCCGCGGCCGCCCGGCCGTGGACAAGCGAAGGAATCGGGGTTGTATCGCGCGTGGGAAAAAATTTTTCCCCGCCGGCGCTTTCCGCGATCCAAGGCAGGGGCATTGACACGTCCGGAGTACGAATCCTTCCGGAAAGTGCGCCCAGCCTCGGATTCCATTATTTCGAAACCTGGGAAAAACACATCGATTGGGATCCGGTGAAGTATTATTCCAAATATCATTTGCCGTGTCCGGACGATCTGCTGGAATACTCTCCGCCGTCGCTTTCTGAAAATGCCGTCCATCCCCTGCCCGAGACCGCCGTCCGGAGCGAAGACCTGCCGGCGCATTATCTTCAAGCCCGCGCAGCCTACATTGCCCCCTGCCATTATCAAAGCCAGGTGACCTTGTCGGTGACTTTGCGCCGCCACGGAATCGGATTGCTTCTCCTTTCACCGCCGGAGGGATTGCTGCTTCCATCGTTCCGCCCCCGGATGCAAGAAATGCTGCACGGGATAGACGTCCTCTTCACCCGCGAATCGTCCCTGCGGACCTTTGTCGGCCGCGAGGATGCGGATGCGAACGCGCTATCGGAGTACATCGCGCGCTGGGGGCCGAAAATCGTCCTTCTCCAGCGGGATTTTCAAGGCATCCATGTCTATGATTCCGATTCCCGCAAGTCGGTTTTTATCCCTTTTTATCCGGTGGAGATGCAAAATCCTATCGCGATCGGCAATTCCTTCTGCGGCGGCTTCCTGGTGACTTGGCAGTCGACCTTTAATCCGGTTGAATCCGCAATCACCGGTTGCATCTCCGCTTCGCTGGCGATGGAGGGACTTGGCGGGCTGTACGCCTTGGAACGCAACCCCGGGTTGGCGGAGGCCCGGCGGGCATCCCTGCGGCGGTCCACCAAACCGTAGCGCTTCCTCAAACTTGCGCATCCGCCGGATGGTGCTATACTCCCGCGCGATTGGTCCGCCATGAAGACTCCGGTTTTAGTGTTGAATGCTAACTTTCAGCCGATCCACGTGTGCGATACGCGGCGGGCTTTGCATCTGATCATCGGGGGAAAGGCCCGGCTTGTGGCCAACGGACGCGGGTCGATCCACACCGTCCGGCTGACGTACCCGATCCCTTCCATCATCCAACTTCATAAAATGATCCATCCGCCGCGCCCCTTCCCGCACCTTTCGAAGCGGGAAGTGTTCCGGCGGGACGATTACACCTGCCAGTATTGCGGCCGGCAAACGATGCATCTGACGGTCGATCACGTCCTGCCCCGTTTCCGCGGCGGCGCGCATGCCTGGAGCAATCTTGTCGCCGCCTGCCCGCCGTGCAACCGGAAGAAAGGCGGGCGGCTGCCCGAGGAAGTCCACATGCAGCTGAAGCGCCCTCCCATGGAGCCTCCGCGTTCGGCGCTGTACCTGTTCGGGCATTATCTGACGGAGTGCGGGGAATGGCGTTCGTACCTTGAGGGATGGTGATTTTGTAGGGGCGCGGCGGCGCCGCGCCCCTACTCCGTGACGTTCATAAAAAAAAGCCGCCTGTTTGGCGGCTTTTTTATTCTCGGTCTATTTCTCTTTTTCGCCCATCTTCTCGGCAACCACCGCATGGGCTGCGGCAAGCCGCGCGATCGGCACCCGGAAGGGCGAACAGGACACGTAATTCAGCCCGATCCTGTGGCAGAAATTGATGGACTTCGGATCACCGCCGTGTTCGCCGCAAATCCCGACATCGAGCGTCTTGCGGGTGGCGCGGCCGTCGCGGACGGCCATGTCCATCAGTTTTCCGACCCCGTCCTCGTCGATCGAGGCGAACGGATTCTCCGGCAGGATCTTCTTGTCGATGTATTCGATCAGGAAGCCCTTCTCGGCGTCGTCGCGCGAGATGCCGAAGGTCATCTGGGTCAGATCATTGGTGCCGAACGAGAAGAACTGCGCCATTTCCGCGATCTGCCCGGCGGTCAGCGCGGCGCGCGGGATCTCGATCATGGTGCCGAACTGGTAATCGATCTTTATCCCCTGCTCGGTCATGACCTTGCGGGCTTCATCTTCCAGCGCCGTCTGCTGAACCTTCAACTCGTTGATGTGCGAGGTCAGCGGGATCATGATCTTGGGGTGCACGTCGATCGCCCTCCTTGGCGCACTGGCAGGCGGCTTCGAAGATCGCGCGCACCTGCATGCGGGTCAGTTCGGGGATGTGGATGCCCAGGCGGACGCCGCGCAGACCCGAGCATCGGGTTGGCTTCGTGCAGGTTCTCCACCGCCGTCAGCAGCTTTTCCTTCTCCTTCAGCAGCACGGGATCGTTGCCCTTGATCCGCAGGTCGGTCACTTCTTCGAACAGGGTGGTCTGGGAAGGCAGGAATTCGTGCATCGGCGGGTCGATCAGGCGGATGGTCACCGGCAGCCCGTCCATCGCGCGGAACAGGCCGTCAAAATCGCTGCGCTGGAAGGGCAAGGATCTTGTCGAGCGCCGCCTTCCGCTCCTCGACTCGATCTTGGCCAGGATCATCTTCTGGACGATCGGGCAGCCGTTCGGTCTCGAAGAACATGTGCTCGGTGCGGCACAGTCCGATCCCCTCGGCGCCGAAAGTGCGGGCGCGGCGCGCATCGCGCGGGTAATCGGCATTGGCCCAGACGCCCAGCTTGCGGATATCATCCGCCCAGCCGAGCAGCTTGAGCAGGTAAGGTTCGTCGAATGTGGGATCGGCGGTTTTGATCTTGCCGGAGAAGACCTCACCGGTCGTGCCGTCGAGGGATACCCAATCGCCTTCGTTGATATACCTTGCCCGCCACGACAAACTGCCGGCGTATCGACGTCCACATCCATCGTCGCCACGCCGACCACGGCCGGAATGCCGAACTGGCGGGCGACGAGCGCGGCGTGGCGAGGTGCGGCCGCCGCGGCTGGTGAGGATGCCCTTGGCGGCCAGCATGCCATGCACGTCGTTGGGAGTCGTTTCCGGCCGGACCATGATGACGGCCTTCTTATCTTCCTTGGCCCACTTCTCCGCGGTGTCGGCGTCGAAGGTGATCTGGCCGACGGCCGCGCCCGGAGAAACGTTCAACCCCTTGGCGATCTGATCGCCGCGCGAGGCGGCATATTTCTTCTCGGAGATGTCGAACTGCGGGTGCAGGTAGAAATCGACGTGCTCGGGCTGCACGCGCCAGACCGCTTCTTCCTTGGTGATCAGTTTTTCGTCGGCCAGGTCCACGGCGATCCGGATCGCGGCCTGGGCGGTGCGCTTGGCGTTGCGGGTCTGGAGCATCCACAGCTTGCCGCGCTCGACGGTGAATTCAATGTCCTGCGTCTCGCGGTAATATTTTTCGAGGCGCTTGCAGTATTTCTCCAGCTGCGGCGTACATCTTCGGCATGACCGTCTTCATCTCGGCGATCGCGCATCGTCTGGCGGGTGCCGGAGACCACGTCTTCGCCCTGGGCGTTGATCAGGAAGTCGCCCTCGATCGCCTTGGTTCCGTCGGAGACGTTGCGGGTGGTCAGCACGCCCGTGCCGCTGCCTTCGCCCATGTTGCCGAAGACCATGGTCACGATGTTGACCGCCGTGCCGAGGTCGTGGGCGATCTTGGCCGCGTTGCGGTAATCGACGGCCCGCTTGCCGTTCCAGGATCTTGAAGACGGCCTCGGTCGCGAGCTTCAGCTGCTCCATCGGATCGGTCGGGAACTCGTGCCCGGTTTTCTGGACGACGATCTTCTTGAATTCCGCGGTGATCGCCTTCAGGTCCTCCACCGGCAGTTCGGCGTCGCTCGTGACGTTGCGCTTGTGGCGGTAGGCCTCGAGCACCTTCTCGAAATCATCCTTCGCCACATTCATCACCACCGAGGAGAACATCTGCACCAGCCGGCGGTAGGCGTCGTAGACGAAGCTTTCGTTCTTGGTCAGGTCGATCATTCCCTTCGCGGTC
Source organism: uncultured Chloroflexia bacterium (assembly GCA_963724345.1). GTDB lineage: Bacteria > Chloroflexota > Anaerolineae > Anaerolineales > RBG-16-64-43 > JAFGKK01. Next base: position 1,434,693 of record CAVRUI010000003.1, read on the forward strand.
TCGTCGTTCAACCCGATGTTGAGGACCGTGTCCATCATGCCGGGCATGGAGAACTTGGCGCCGGAGCGGCAGGAGACGAGCAGCGGATTCTTCGGATCGCCGAATTTCTTGCCGGTGGTCTTCTCCACCTGGCGCAGGGCGGCCAGCTTCCTGATCCCACATCCCGGAGGGGAACTTCTCACCGGCCGCGAGATAGGCGTTGCAGGCTTCGGTGGTGACGGTAAAGCCGGGAGGAACGGGCAGCCCGCCCCGGTTCATATCCGCCAGACCGGCGCCTTTGCCGCCCAGCAGGGCGCGTACGCCCTCCCAGGATTTCGCGTACTTCTCGGCCTGGGCGACTTCACTGAATAGATATACCCACTTCCGAGACTTCCCGGCGGCCGAAGAGGTTTTCTTCGCCCGCTTGACAGTCGAGGTTTTCTTTTTTGCTGCTGACATTCTGAATTGCTCCTTTCGGGAGATTGAAATTATGGGTTCGCAACAACCGACAATTTTACCACGGCGCATGGAGGAGTTGGTAAAAGTCATGCCCGCCTGTCCCAAGCGGGCATCCAAAATCTCAAAGGTCGTCATGCCCGCGTGCTTAAGGCGGGCATCCAGAGGTTTATTAATTCGTAGAGTATTGATGTGTTCTTGTTTGTTATGGATTCCCGCCAAAACCACGCGGGAATGACGAACATTTTTCAAGTCATGCCTGCGCCTGCCCTCGCGAAGTATCCCGGCTTGTTTCTGGTTTATAAGCCGGGATGAATACGAAACGAGGGTGATCGCAGCAGGCATCCATGAGAACCTTGGAGGTATTGTTTGTGTTTGTCTTGGATTCCCGCTTAGTACACGCGGGAATGACGATCCCGGCTACGAGCACGCCGGGATGACGGTCGGCTATCCCTCTTCCTTTTCTTCCTTCATCCCGTACGCGCCCGCTTTTAGGACCTTCAGCGAAAGCAGCGCACATTTCAACCGGATCGGGCTCAGTTCGATCCCGAGCATGTCGAGGATATTCTCTTTGGAAAGCGTCCGGACTTCCTCGAGCGGCTTGCCCTCGATGTATTCGGTCAGCAGATCCGCGGACGCCTGGGAAATGGCGCATCCGTCTCCGGAAAAGGCCGCCTGAGTGATCTTTCCATCCGGGCCGACGCGTAAATCGATCCTCAAACGGTCGCCGCACAGAGGGTTCTCGTCCTCATAGGTGATGTCGTGCGGATCGAGCACGCCGCGTTTGAGCGGATGTTTGTAGCGGTCGATGATCTGCTGGCGGTAGAGGTCGTCCACGGCTTCCTCAGGCGAAAATCGCGCGCGCTTTTTGCAAACCCGCAGCCAGCGCGTCGACTTCCTTAAAAGTGGTGTACAGGTAAAAAGACGCCCGGGTGGTCGCGGAAAAGCCAAGCTTGGTGTGCAGCGGCATGGCGCAATGATGCCCGGCCCGGACGGCGATCCCGAAGGAATCGAGAATCTGCGCGATATCGTGCGGATGAATGCCTTCCAGCGTAAAGGCGACCAACCCTCCCCGTTTGGCGGGCTCTGGGCCGAGGACCGTTACTCCCGGAATCTCACGCAGGGATGACATCGCATATTCCGCGAGAGCCATTTCGTGCCGGTGGATGGCGTCGAATCCGATTGCATTCAGGTAGTCGACCGCCGCCCCCCAGCCGATCGCCTCGGCGATCGGCGGTGTGCCCGCCTCGAAGGTGTATGGCAGGTCGTTTGGTTCGAACGACCGCCATTCGACTTTGCGGATCATATCGCCCCCGCCGAGGAACGGCGGCATGTCGTGAAGGATCTCGGTTTTCCCGTACAAGGCTCCGATCCCGGTCGGGCCGCACATTTTATGGGAGGAACACGCCAGGAAGTCCACGTCCAAGTCACGCACATCAATCGCCATGTGCGGGGCGGATTGGGCGGCGTCCACCATGATCCGAGCGCCGGCGCTGTGAGCCCGGCGGGCGATATCGCGGATCGGGACGATGGTTCCAAGCACGTTCGACATCTGAGTCACCGCAACCAGTTTCGGGCCGCGGGCAAGATATTTTTCGCACTCGACGAGGTCCAATTCGCCGTTCTCGGTCAGGGGGATGAAATCCAACTCCAGTCCCCGGTCTTTGGCCAGGATCTGCCAGGGCACCAGGTTGCTGTGATGTTCCATCTCCGAAAGCAGAATCCGGTCTCCGGCGTGCAGGTGGTATCTTCCCCAGGATTGCGCCACCAGGTTGATGGCCTCGGTCGCATTCTTGGTGAAGATGATCTCCGTGGGCTGGGCCCCGATGCAGGCGGCGATCTTCGCCCGGGCCGCCTCGTACATGCCGGTGGCTTCCTCGGCCAGCGTATGGACCGCCCGGTGGATGTTGGCATGATGGTTCCGGTAATAATCCGACATCGTATCGATGACGATGTTCGGTTTTTGCGAGGAAGCCGCGGAATCGAGATAGACCAGCGGAACGCCCGGCTTGATTTGACGCTCCAGGATCGGGAAATCGGCCCGAATACGATGGATATCAATCGCGTAAGAACGTGCGGTGGTTTCAGCTTTCATGGCTGTCTTGGGCTTCCTGATAGCCTATTTCTTCGTGCGCCGGACTGGCTTGCGTACGCCGGCGCTCTTGTGCGACCGTGAGGCGGGCACTTTTTTCGGCGTACCGTCGTCGATTTTGAGTTTCTGCGATACGGGGGACCCGCGGCTCTTCTTCGCAAGCCGGATTTTCATCGATCCCTTGTTGAACCATAAGATCCGGTCGGGGACCATCCACCCGTCGGTCAGATAGACGTCGTTGCGGAATTGGACCGCCGTCATCCGGTCGTCGGCATGCACGACGACGCCTTCGACCCAGTCGCGCACCCTGCGGCCGCTGCGTTTGTGATCACAAAACACTTCCACGATATCCCCGATGGAAACCGCTACGAATGTCATGAATTTGCTCCCTGTGCGTCCGGCAATGGCTGCTTCCGGATGGTTTCTGTATTTTGAGTAAACCCTGCTTCCATTGTCTTCATTTTTGTGCCTACCGCAAGCTGCACCCGCTGCCGGATTTCCTCCTCCGGAATCCGCCCGAGGACACCCTCAAGGAATCCCCCGACCAGCAGGGTTTTGGATTCTTCCTCCGAGAATTCCCCTCGAACGGAGGTAGAAGAGCTCTTCCGGATCCATTCCGCCGATCGAGACGCCGTGCGAACAACGGACGTCGTCCGAAAGGATCTCCAATCCCGGCACCACTTCCGCTTTCGCCTGATCCGAAAGGATCAAGATCCGGTTCCCCTGGTACCCGTCGGCTCCGGCGGCGCCGGGTTCCACCCGCACCATGCCGCTGGCGTTGTATTGCGCGGCGCCGAGGAGGACCGACTTGCTCAACAGATCGGAGCCGGTATTCGGCGCGAGGTGATTCTGCGCCGTGGAACTGTCTGCCCGCTGGTCGCCGTCCAACACCTGCAGCCCGGACCATTGCGCGAAAGCGCCCTGCTCCATCAAATCCAGGGTGGAAAAAACCTTGGTGGACCGCGCGCCGCAGTGTGCGTTTCCCCACATCAGCCGTCCGCCGCGATGCACGGCGGCCTTTTCGTGCGCGACGCGGACAATATTTCTCCCCCACGCCTGAGTCATGAAAAAACGCAGGGTCGCGCCGGGATGGACGATCAACTCCACGGTATCCAGCCGCGCCGCGCGCTCCGTCCGTTCGGGCGAGGCGACCTCATGCAAGAGGCTGACTTCCGCGCCTTCCTCCACGTTGACCAGCAACCGCCAGGCGCGCAGGCCTTCTCCGGAGGACCAGAGCAGGGAATGCAGCGGCTTCTCAACCCGGACTCCCTTGGGCACATGCAGGAAGAAACCGATGTCGAAAATGATCGACGTCAATGCGGAGAAGATATCCGCCGTGGAGGGAATGACGCTCCCCATCAGGCTGCGAATGAGATCCGGGTTTTCCCGGACCGCCTGGGAGAACGGCTGGAAAATTACGCCCAGCCGGGAAAGATCCTCGTCCAATCGAGCGGTATGCACGCTCCGGTCTTCCAGCGCCAGTTGTCCGCCGGTCCGCGCGCCGGCCGCCGGCTTCAGCCAGGAAGCCGGGACGCGCTTTGTTTTTCCGGAGACCGCCAGCGCTTCCATATTCAAATCGGAAAACGGGAACTGAAGCAGGTCCGTTCGGCGCCAGGAATCCGCGGTCGGAGAAGGCATTTCCATCCGCCGGTAATGCGAGAACGTCTCCCGGCGTGCATCCACCATCCATCCGGGTTCTCCCGTCTCGCGGCCGATCGCTTCCACCTGAATATCGGTCAGCGCCGGCGGTTTCGCCGTGATGGGTCCGTTGTTATCACAAGCCCGTTCCGATCTGCGCGCCATATCCGCTTATCCCACCGATCCGCTCATTTGCATTTGGACTAGGCGGTTCATTTCGATCGCATATTCCATCGGCAGTTCCTTGACCAGCGGTTCGATAAATCCGGAGACCACCATCGTGACGGCTTCCTCTTCCGTCAGCCCGCGGCTGCGGAGGTAAAAAAGCTGCTCCTGGCCGATCCTGCTGACCGTCGCCTCGTGCCCGATATCCACCCGCTCCGCCTCGGTTCGGATCGTCGGATAGGTATCCGTCCGGGCGTCCGGATCCAGGAGCAGTGCGTCGCACACCACTTTGGATTTCGACCCCGGCGCGCTCGGAAGTATCTTCACCAGCCCCCGGTACGAGGACCGGCCGCCGGCTTTGCTGATCGATTTGGATGTGATCTTGCTGCTCGTCCCGGGTGCAAGGTGGATCATTTTTCCGCCGGCATCCTGGTGCTGGCCCCGGCCGGCAAACGCCATGGAGAGGATCTCCCCGTGCGCGCCCTTTCCCTGCAGAATGCACGCCGGATACTTCATCGTCAACCGGCTGCCCAGATTGGAATCCACCCACTCCATGACGGCGTCTTCCCCGACCAGCGCGCGCTGGGTGACCAGGTTGTAGACGTTGGTCGACCAGTTTTGGATCGTCGTATAGCGCATCCGTCCGCCGCGCCGCACGATGATCTCGATCACTCCGCTGTGGAGCGAATCCCTGGTATAGACCGGCGCCGTGCATCCCTCGACGTAATGGACCGAGGCGCCTTCATCGACGATGATCAGCGTCCGCTCGAACTGGCCCACGCCCTGGGCGTTGAGCCGGAAGTACGCCTGGAGCGGCAGGTCCACATGCACGCCCGTCGGAACATAGACAAAGGATCCGCCGGACCAGAACGCGGTGTTGAGCGCGGCGAATTTGTTATCGGTGTGCGGGACGACGGTCCCGAAGAATTCCTTGTAGATGTCGGGGTGCTTTTTCAGCCCGTCGTCGCTCGAAAGAAATATCACCCCCTGCTTCTCCAGCGCCTGCTGGATGTTGTGGTAGACCATTTCGGATTCGTACTGCGCGCCGACACCCGCCAGCAGTTTTCGTTCCGCTTCGGGGATGCCCAGGCGGTCGAAGGTGCGTTTGATCGTTTCCGGCACCTCGTCCCATGAGACCTGGGCGCGTTCGCTCGGCCGGATGTAAAAGGTGATCTCGTTGAAATTCAAGTCCTCGAGATTGCCGCCCCACGTGGGCATCGGCCGGGCGAGAAAATGGTCGAAGGCCTCCAGGCGGAGCTTGCGCATCCAGTCCGGTTCGCCCTTTTGCGAGGATATCTCTTCCACCACTTCCCGGTGCAATCCCGGCTGTGAGCGGTAGAGATACTCCTCCGGATCGCGAAAGCCGTACGGATACTCGCCGGGGCCTTCCCATTGCGGTTTTCCGTTCTGCGTCATGTCAGGCCTTGTCCGCCGGGGCCGCGGCGTACTTTTCGCGGATCCAATCGTAGCCCTGCGCTTCCAGCCGGACGGCCAGATCCGCGCCGCCGGATTCAACGATCCGCCCGTCATACATCACATGGACGAATTGCGGTTTGATGTAGTTCAAGATCCGCTGGTAGTGTGTGATCACCAGGATACCCAGGTCGGGTCCGGAGATCGCATCCACGCCGCCGGCGACGATCCGCAGCGCATCGATGTCCAGGCCGGAATCCGTTTCATCCAGGACGGCAAATTTGGGAAGCAGGACCGCCAGTTGAAGCACTTCGACCCGCTTCTTTTCCCCGCCGGAGAATCCATCATTGAGATACCGGCCGGCGAATTCGACCGGGATCTGCAACAGCTCGAGTTTGGCTTTCAGCATCTTGCGGAATTCCGGAACGGGGATGCCTTTATCCTGCGGATCCAGCGCCCGCCGCCGCGCGTTGATCGCCGTGCGAAGGAAATTGGCAACTGAGACGCCCGGGATGGCGACCGGATATTGAAAAGCGAGAAACAAGCCCTGCCGGGCTCTTTCATCGGTGGATAGCCCGAGGATGTCGGTTCCATCGAGGAGGATTTTTCCGCTGGTCACGGTATACCCGGGATGACCCATCAGCGCGTAGGCCAGGGTGGATTTTCCCGTTCCGTTCGGCCCCATCAGCGCATGTACTTCTCCCTGACGGATAAGCAGGTTTACTCCCTTGAGCAGGGGCTTTTCGCCGATACTGACATGCAAATCCTGTATTTCAAGCAGACTGGGCATGGAAAACCTCATTAAATTCGATTGAGTATAGCATTTATTCTGTTAGATAGTCAATATATTATATATTTATATTATATATTGACTATTTTATATTATCTCAATAAAATAGGCGAAAATGAACACCTCAGGACCAGAACCAACAAAAGAAAAGATTTTCCAGGCATTGCGGACCCAGGGGCAGATGACGGTATCCGACCTGGCTGCGGCGGTGAATATTACTCCCATCGCCGTGCGCCATCACCTTACTTCCTTGCAGGCGGAAGGTATGATCGAAGTCCGCGAGGAACGGCATGGCGTCGGCCGGCCCCGCCAAATTTACAAATTATCCCAGAGCGCACAGGAACGGAACACCTCCCGGTACTTCCAATTCACAACCTTGCTTCTGGATCAACTGAAAGAGAATCTCCCTCCGGAAATGGTGGAAAAACTTTTAAGGGACGTCGCTTCCAGCATGGCGGGTGTGTGGAAGACCGAATTGGATCCTCTTCCGCTTCCGCGGCGTCTGGATCGGCTGGTGGAACTGCTCACCCTTGAGGGATTTGTGGCGCATGTGGAACCGACCGGCGCCGGACAGTATTGCCTCACCGAACTGGCCTGCCCGTATTCACGGATCAGCCATTCCCACCCCGAAGTCTGCATGCTGGATTCCTCGATGATCTCGCGTGCGCTCGGCATTCCGGTGGAAAGGATTTCCTGCATCCGCACCGGTGCGGATGCCTGCGCATACTCCATCGCCGGAACGGAAACGGAGGCGCTCGATGTCTGAACCCTCAGGCCCTTCACAGCCCAAGACGGTTTGGGCGGTCGACCGGTCGGATCCGGAAAAAGCTGAAATCCTTCGCAAAGTCCTGGGCGAGGTGATGGATCCGGAACTCGGATTGAGCATCGTTCAATTGGGGATGATTCGCGATGTGCAAATCCAGGAAAAAAGCGTCTCCATTCGGATGATCCTGACGACTCCGTTTTGCCCGTACGGCCCGGCGCTCATGGAAAACGCCAGGCAAAAAGCGGAGAAGGCGCTGGAATTGCCCGTGGTCATGGAAATGGGCGATGAGGCTTGGGAGCAATCGATGATGGAGGAGGATACCGGCGCGGATTGGGGGTTGCTGTATTAGGAGAGATCTTCTTGGTGTCTTCGTGACCCCCGGCCCGACCAGCATGCCCTCGCGGAGTATGCTTGATCCCGTTCTTGTTTCATGGGATCAAGCATGATTACGAAGCGGGGGCCGAGGGCGGGCTTGGTGGTTTTTATTTTTTCGAGTAATCTACTTTGCCAAAGGAATTGGAATTAATTAATTGCTCAGAATTATTAACAGCAAGGAATAAACCACCAAGACACCAAGACACGAAGTATAATATTTGTATTGGTATTTGCAGGAGGTTCAAATGGCCATTCCCCTGACCTCACCCGCTTTCACCGAAAATACGGCAATCCCGAGACGGCATGCCTGCAACGGCGAGAACCTCTCCCCTGCCCTCGCCTGGCAGAAATCCGTCATGGCTGTGAAATCCTATGCCTTGATCGTGGAAGATCCGGACGCTCCATCCGGCACGTTTGTGCATTGGGTTCTTTTCAATATTCCGCCGGATCGAAATCAACTTCCGGAAGGGATAACGGTGAAACCTGATGTTCCCGGGATCGGACGGCAGGGCGTCAACGACGCCCAAACCCACGGGTATTACGGGCCGTGTCCTCCGCCCGGGAAGCCCCACCGGTATTATTTCAAGATTTACGCGATCGACCGGATGCTGGATCTGCCCGAAAGCTGCAACGCAATACAGCTGAGGCAGGTAATGCAGAGCCACCTCCTGGATTCGGGTTCTTTAATGGGCACTTACCACCGGTAACCCGATGCCCGATCCGACGAAAAACGCCTTTTTCGTTTCTTCGCGCGCTTCGCAGCAATTTATCGATATCACAGGGCAGGTGCAATCGCTGGTCGACCGCAGCGGCGTAAAGAACGGCGTGTGCTTCCTGTTCCTTCCGCATACAACCGCCGCGTTGACGCTGAACGAGAACTGGGATCCCGACGTTCCCGCGGACATCCTCCATACCCTCGAACACCAGACCGCTCCCTCCTCGCCGGCGCACAGGCACGAGGAAGGAAATTCCCCCGCGCATGTCCGTTCCTCCCTTTTCGGGGCCAGCCAGATCCTGCTGATCGAGAATGGCCGGCTTGTCCTCGGCTCGTGGCAGGGAGTGTTCCTGGCGGAATTCGACGGCCCGCGCGAACGGCGGGTCTTCGTTAAAATAATGGAAGGGTGAGATTCCACGAAGCACACGAAGAAAGATCTGAAGGTCACAAAGGTTTTTATTAATTTTTCTTTGTGTCTTTGTGCCTTCGTGGTTACTATTGTTTTTTTGTAACTGCTCAGGGCTAACCTGAATTTCAAAGAAATTGTACGCGGATTTCGCTGAGAACGCAGATTACGCGGAAAAAGACATACGGAGGAAAATTTTTTCAAGTAATTATCCGTGAAATCCGCACATTCCGCGTAATCCGCGTACTAGTTTCACTGGGCTGAGCAGTTACGTTTTTTTTTAGTTTAGGCCCGCCGGTCAGAAATACATTAAGTTAACCACGAAGACACCAAGGTACGAAGTTAAGAGAAGGGCTTCACACCTATGGATTCTATCCATGAAGAGCAAATAATAATCCTCTGAAATTTTCACTTGAGCACAGCGAATGTCTTGGAAAAACAAAAACAGATGCTTCGCTTCCCTGCAAAAAGCACAGGCCGGCGCTCAGCATGACATCCCATTTCGGGGGTTTTACTATATTTTCGATATCGTATTACGTTTTAATAATTGTACTTTTTCGTGTCCTTCAGGTCTTCTTCGTGTTCTTCGTGGATTCAAAGAGCGCATCCAACGCATCCGGCCATTGGAGAACATCCGATGAGCCATTCGCGGCCGCCGGGTGCGCACGATCGCGCAGCGCCCTCCACAGGCTTTCCCGGTCCGAAGCCGGTATCGCCAGTTCGCCGATCCCCGCCGCGTTCAGCAGCCGTTCCCCCGTCGTATACACAAACGTCAGCCGCTTCCAGGATTGCGCCCGGATGCCGCGCGGCAGCGTCTCCAGCGGCCCGAGCTGCAATTTGTAGTATTCCTCCTGCGCCCGCGGATGGTTCTCCTCATCCCGGAACAACTCCACCCGTTTCACCAGTTCGACCCCCTGGACCCGCGCGGCGTAGCGGATGCTCCATTTTTCCTCTCCGAAACCGGGCGGTCTGGTAGAAGGCGATCGCGTCCACATCGACGATCTTCGGCGCAAACCGCAGCGGGATGCGGTACCATCCGAGCAGCCGGATGACCTCGAAATCGCGCCGGTTGTTGAGCACGGCAATCAATACAAGATCGGTTGGATAAATCATGACTCCCCCCTGGATGAACCGGATTCCGATGCCGCGTCAGCGGATTTTCTTGACTCTTTCCTTCGGGACCGAATTGGAATCTTCGCGCACGATATACAGCGGCCGGCCCTTCACTTCGTCGTAGATCCGGCCGACATATTCGCCAAGGATCCCCAGGCAGATTAGTTGAACGCCGCCGAGGAACAGCACGGAGATCAGAGTCGTGGCCTGCCCGAAAAAGGCGCCCGATCCGGTCAATCGCAGGATGATCACGACCGGGATCGATACCGCCGCGACGATCGCGCATACAAACCCGACGTAGGTGGCCAGTTGCAGCGGAAAATAAGAGAACGACGTGATCGCATTCAGCGCCAGCCGCATCATCTTGCTGAAGGGGTATTTGGTCTTGCCGGCGTAGCGGGCATGCCGGCGGTATGGAACCCCCACCTGGCGGAAACCGACCCAGGCGGCCATCCCCCGCAAAAAACGATGGCGCTCGCGCATTTGCCGCATGACGGCGACGACTTTTTCGTCCAAAAGCCGGAAGTCTCCGGTATCGAGCGGAATTTTTATATCGGTAATCCTGAAAATCACCCGGTAGAACAGCTTGGCCGTGAATTCCTTGATCCAGGTTTCGCCCTCCCGTTCCGCCCGGACGGCGTATACGACCTCGTTCCCTTCGCGCCACTTGGCGATGAGCTCCGGAATCACTTCCGGAGGATCCTGCAGGTCGGCGTCGATCACGATCACCGCGCGCCCCTGCGCGGCGTCGAGTCCGGCGGTCGCGGCGATCTGATGCCCGAAGTTCCGGACGAAATCGATCACCCGCACCCGTTTATCCGACTGCGCGAATGTTTTCAAAAGTTCGGGGGATGCATCCGTACTGCCGTCGTTTACATAAATAAATTCCCAGGTGTCCCCGGCCTCGCGGCTCATGGCGCTTAGCCGCCGGTTGAATTCGGTTATGCTTTCCACTTCATTGAATACCGGTATGACAACCGTAAACGTCGGTTTCATGAGGTCGTTTTTCCTCCATCGCTGGCCTGTATCGGCGAGTATAAACCATACATTTCCTTACCGCAAATGAAAAACTGCACATTATCCGCGGAATCGATCTTCCAACTGCGGTGTTAAAGAAGTAAAATCGGCGGCTGGAGGGAATGTGGAGAAACGTGTGGTTGTAACCGGACTGGGCTGCGTAAGCCCGGTCGGGAACGATGTACCCGCGGCATGGCAGAATATTTGCGCCGGCCGGTCCGGCGTGGATTACATCACCGCCTTCGATGCCTCGTCCTATAAAACGCGGATCGCGGCGGAGGTCAAAGGATTCGATCCCGCGGCCGTCCTCGGCCGCAAGGATGCCCGGCGGATGGACCGGTACACCCAATTCGCTGTGGTGGCCGCACTGGAGGCGCTCCGGACGGCGGGTATCTCTCTCCCCGTTTCATCTCCCGATCGAACAGGAGTGATCATCGGAACCGCGATGGGCGGTTTGGGAACGCTGGTGGCCGAGCTGGACGTCCTGCACCATAGCGGCCCGAACCGCGTCAGCCCGTTCATGGTCCCGATGATGCTCCCCGACAACGCCGGCGGCCAGGTGGCGATTCATTCCGGCGCTCGCGGCCCCAACCATGTCATCGGCTCTGCGTGCGCCAGCGGCACCAACGCGATCGGCGAGGCCGCGGAGATCATCCGCCGCGGGGCGGCGGATGTAATGATTGCCGGCGGCGCGGAAGCGGTGATCAGCCCGATTGCGGTTGCCGGATTCGGCGTCATGGGTACCCTGTCCGAGCGGAACGATCCCCCGGCCGCCGCCTCGCGTCCATTCGATAAAAACCGAAACGGTTTCATCATCGGCGAAGGCGCCGGGATCCTCATCCTCGAAGAACTGGAATACGCCCGCGCGCGGAAGGCTCCTATCCTCGCGGAACTCGCCGGTTACGGCACCACCGATGACGCCCATCACATTTCGGCCCCCCTCGAAGACGGATCGGGCGCTTCCATGTGCATTCAGCTGGCGCTGGCTCAGGCCGGGATCGCTCCCGCCACGGTGGATTACATCAACGCGCACGGAACCAGCACCGTTCTAAACGATAAAGGGGAAACCCGCGCCATCAAGGATGCGTTCGGCGAAGCCGCCCGGACCGTCGCGATCTCCTCGACCAAATCCGTGACCGGTCACCTCCTGGGAGCCGCGGGCGGGCTCGAGGCGATAATCTCAGTCCTGTCCATCCGGGACGGGATCATCCCCCCGACGATCAATTACGATACTCCGGACCCGGAATGCGATCTGGAGTACACTCCCAATCAGCTCAGGAAAAAAACCGTCCGCGTTGCCATGTCGAATTCCTTCGGATTCGGCGGACACAACGGCGCTTTGCTGTTCCGCCGGTTTCCGGAAGGATCCGCATAAAGAGATCATGACCCGTTATACGCATATCACCGGCTGGGGAATGAGCGTACCGCCGCAAATTCTGACCAACGACGACCTGGCCAGGATGGTGGATACCAGCGACGATTGGATTCAATCGATGACCGGGATCCGCGAGCGGCATATCGCCGGCCCGCGCGAATCCACAGCCACCCTCGCGGTGGAGGCGGCGATCCAGGCGCTGATAACCGCCGGCCTGCCCGCCCGGAAACTGGACCTGATCATCGTCGCCACCAGCCTCCCGGAATACCTGATGCCCTCGACGGCCTGCATCGTCCAGGACCAACTCGGCGCCAGCGATGCCGCCGCTTTCGACCTGCTGGCGGCCTGTTCCGGTTTCCCCTACGCCCTATCGGTGGCATCCCAGATGATCGCCGGCGGAGCGTATTCGAATGCGCTGGTGATCGGCTCGGAAACCATGTCCCGCCTGATCGATTGGAGCGACCGCTCCACCTGCGTCCTGTTCGGCGACGGCGCGGGCGCGGTCGTGCTTCAGGCGAGTGAAAAGCCCGGGGGGGTGCTTTCCTTTGCGCTGCACGCCGACGGCTCGGGCGGCGACCAGTTGATGGTCCCGGCCGGGGGCAGCCGGATGCCGGCTTCCCTCGAGACGATCGAAGACAACAAGCACACGATCATGATGAACGGCAGAGGGGTGTACCGGTTTGCGACCCGGGTGATCGTAACCGGCATCCATGAGGTGCTGGAAAAAGCCGGCCTATCGCTTGCCGACATCCGCCTGATCATCCCCCATCAGGCCAACCGGCGGATCATCGAATCGGCTGCCAAGGAACTGGAGCTGCCGATGGAAAAATTCGTGGTCAACATCGACCGCTACGGCAACACGTCCTCCGCATCCATCCCGATCGCGCTGTGCGAAGCGATTGCCGAAGGACGGATCATCCCCGGTGACAACATCATCCTGGTCGCCTTCGGCGCCGGTTTGACCTGGGGCGCCTCCGTCATCAAATGGGTCAGCCCTGCGCCGAAAAAACGGCGGCAGCTCCCGCTGACCGACCGGATTTTCGCAAGGGCCCGCTCCTACGCGCGCCGCACACGGCGTAATATCGAGGGAATTATCTGGGGCAAGGACGAATAACGATCGTTTTCCACACTGCATCCGGTATTATTTATAAAACGCAAAGTCGCAAAAACGCAAAGAAGAATAAATTTTGGGTTCTTATTGCGCCTTCGCGTCTTTGCGCCTTAGCGTTAAAACAATTTCTGGAAAAACTAATTCCGGTCAATCTTCAAATCAGTATTTACAAATCCTGTAAATCCTGTCTGTTATTTTCTGTGCTTCGCCGCCGCTTTCAGGCAGGTTCGCGGGGCGATGATCGGTGTGACGCATCCCGTACCCAGGACAAGGTGCCGGCCTTTCATTTGGCGGATGGCGTCCTTCGCTTCCGCATCGATTTTCTTCTCATTTCCCAGCGCCATCGTCTCCCATTGCCTCCATCCTCCGCAGACGGTTTTGTGTGAGAGTTGATAACCGCTTTCCAGCGAAGGCCCGGATTCCCGGTCGTGCCAGTTTACGATCTGGACCGGATACTCCGCGGCCAGCGAGAAGAAGACATTGAACCCGTGCAGGTGAAGCATGTTAACCCATCCGCTTTCCGCCGCCTGGAGGATAGCGAGATCATCCTGCGCCGCCCATTTTCGGTATTCTTCTTCGCCGGGGAAGGCTGTGTTGGCGTGCTGAACGGCCAGGAAGATTCCGTCGATCTTCAGGTCCATGCATGCCTCCACGAAGAGGACGGTCGAACGGGCTATGGTATCCAGGCCGGCTCGCAGGGCCTCGGGATAGCGGACCAGATGTTCCTTCAATATGTCCGGGCCGCATAGATGCTTGGCCTGCGCCAGCGGATTGAATATTGTCTGGACCACGGGAACGGTTCCTTTTACCCTCGGAACGATCTCTTTCAAGCAGGCCAGCTGTTCCCCCAGAAATCCTTTTTGCGGGTCGAGGATTTTCAACCGTCCCCAATCACCCGGTTTTTCGATGACGTTGCCCGCAAAAGTCCGCGTGCCTTCGGTATTTCCCTCCCATACATCCTGTGCGCCCCAGTCCTTCAGGCCAAAAGAGGAGGCCGGTGTGACTTTAATCAGATCCAGGTCATATTCCTCCTGGAACGCGATCGAGGAATCGGCAAGCGCCGATGGATCCTGGTCGTCGACGGGGAAGTGACGCCACAGCCCGACCGGAACCCGGTCCGGTTGTTCACCGGCCAAAACCGCACGCATGCGTTCCGTATGGGAAATGCTGTCCATGTTTGTCTACTCCTGTGATTGCAATTCCATCAGAACCGTCTGCCCTGAAACCGATTGCGCCCATCCCGCAAAGGAAAGGATGTCCGCGGAAACCGGTTCCCGCGCCAGCAGGAATATCGGGATCCGGAACGGGTAGGCTCCGGAGAGCAGGCCCGGATAATCCGCGGCGGCGGCATCGATGGTCAGGATTCGCGCGCCCGTAACCTTTTGGTCCATCGGCAGGTACCCGATGGCTTCCGGATCCGCGGCGATTGCGGCAGGCATCGCATCGGCGGATGGAATGATCATCGCGCTTCCGGTCAGTCTCCCTCCCGCCAGGACAACGCCATCGAAAAGCGCAGCCCACGGGCTTTCGGTGCCGAAGGCAAGGGCATGGATCTCTCCGGATGATCCGCCCACATCCTCCCACCGGGTTATTAATCCCGAATAGATCGCGCGCGCCTGCGACGATGAAATATTTCCGATTGGATTATCCGGATGCACCGCAAACAAAATCCCGGTCCATCCGATTTGCGCGGACCATCCTTCCGCGGCGGGTTCCCTCCATTGAATGGCGGCCGAAACCTCGCCTGCCTGAATGGCCGCGGAAATATCCTTGTCCGGGATCGTTTCGACTTCGAACGGATCGCCCTGCGGGAATGTGCCGGAGAATTCCTCCAACAGGGCCGAAGCGGCATCTTCCAGCGAAGAGGCAACCGCAATCGTTGCGCGCGGAATTTCCGTCCGCTTGGCGGTTGACCCGCAGGCGGAAAGCGCGCAGGCCGCGAAAAAGGAGAAAGCTATTCCACGCCGGAGTATACCGTCCATACGTTTCCTGTCGGTTGCGCTCTTCAATCCGGCCGCGCATCCAGTTTTTTGGATGAGAGTTTTTTTTCCAGAAGCGGAGAATACGCTTCGAGCAAAGCCGACACGCCCACCCAGGCAAAGCCGGCGGAATACACCAGGAAGTATGCGGCATTGGCCGGATCGCCGTTCCGCAGGTCGATCACGACAGTGGCCAGGGCATAGGCCGCCAGACCGATTTCCCACCATGTGATCGGATCCACGTGGATGGTTTTCCGGATCTCGCGCAGGGTGGCGTTCCCCACGGGGGCATCCGACGGTTTGGGCGTCCTCTGAAATGGAGAATGAATGTTGAGCAAGCCGGTGATCACCGCTTTGCTGTTCGATACCGCCACACCGGTAGCGAGCAGGACCAGGATGGGCATCCAGAATAATCTTTTCCACCAATCCCGCTCCGGATGCAAATTCCAAACGCCCGCGGCAATCATCAACGGTCCGCCCGCTGCGCCGAACCCGAGGATCGCCATCGGGAGGCCGTGGAGCACCGGCGAGCCGGCCAGCGCCAGCGGAAGCGACAACAGAACCAGGAGAACCATCAGCGCATGGATGAGGAAACCGGAAATCTGGATTAATCCCTGAATTTTTTTCCACGAGCTGACCGGCGCCTGCAGGATCCGGGGCGCGTGCAGCACCATCGCCTGCATGCAGCCCTTGGCCCAGCGGAATTGCTGTATCTTAAACGCCGACATGGTCGTCGGCAATTCCCCCGCCGCGCAAACCCGGGGCAGGTAACGGAATTTCCATCCTCCCAGTTGGGCGCGGAAGGAAAGATCCAAATCCTCGGAGAGGGTATCTCCGCGCCAGCCCCCGCTTTCTTCAATGCATCGCCGGCGCCAAATCCCGCCCGAGCCGTTGAACGAAGAGAACCACCCCTGGGAGGACCGGACACACTGCTCGATTCCAAAGTGTCCGTCGAGCAGCATCGCCTGAACCCGGGTTAAGGGCGACTGGGTTTCATTCATGTACCGCCAGCGGGTTTGCACCATCCCGATCGATCCGCCGTCCCCGCCGAAGAACGGTTCCATCGCCTGTTTAAGCCAATCCGGGGTGGGATGGAAATCGGCGTCGAATACCGCCAGGAACTCGCTGTGATCCAATGCCATCCCGTGTTTGAGGTTTCCGGCTTTGTATTCGGACCGGTCCGGGCGGTGCACGAGGGATATATTCCTGCCCCGCGCCTTCCAATATTCCACGCGTTCCTCCGCCACCCGCGTCGTGTCATCTGTCGAATCATCGAGGACCTGGATGGTAAATCGTTTCAAAGGATAGTCCATGCGGGCCGCGGAATCGATCACACGCCGGACGCTTGCGCATTCGTTGTAGACGGGAAGCTGGATGGTTACTTCGGGCCAGGGGCGGGGATCCGAAACCGGTTTGGGGTCCGGTGGCCTGGGTGAAAACCGGCGGCGGAAAAAGAACAGGGTTAGTACAAGCGCATTCGCTCCGTACACGGTCAGAACAATGGTGACGAATAAGAAACATACCGCCAATAAATGTTCCATTCCCATCCCGTAATAAGGCGCCACCCGGAAGTCCTGCTCGCGTTCCTTCAATTCTAGCATGCCCGGACCCGCACATCAAAAATCCCGAAAAACAAGCCGGGGATCAGCCATCGCGCAATAGAGAATCCCGGATGCCGTATGGAGAAAATCCATGTAGATAAAAAAAATTATTCGGGTTGAATTCAAAGCAGGTGATGCTGGGGGACTTCGATCCGGGCGGCCGCGCAGAGGAAAATAAAAAATATCGCGGGGATTTTGAGTCCGGGGCGGTTCAGGCCGGGGGATCCGGAACGGGGATTTCTTTTTGGAATTCCTCCCGCAAAGCGGAAAATCCGCCGGACTGGATCGCGGCCCGGATTTCCGCCGTAAGGGTCTCGAGGACGGTGATGTTATGGATCGACAGCAGCGTCGCTCCGAGGATTTCCCGGGCCTGCATCAGGTGCCGCAAGTAGGCCCGGGAAAAATGCCGGCAAGTGTAACAATTGCACGACGAGTCCAAAGGCCTTGGGTCGCGGGCGTAGCCGGCCCCAAGCAGATTCAACCTGCCGCGGCGGAGCATGGCCGCATGGTGCCGGGCGAGGCGCGTCGGCAGCACGCAATCGAACATATCCACTCCGCGCGCCACCGCTTCGATGATATCCGCCGGAGTTCCCACCCCCATCAGGTACCGGGGACGGCCTTCGGGGAGCGAGTCGTCCATCCAGTCCAGAACGGCATGCATCTCCGCCTTGCTCTCACCCACCGAAAGCCCGCCGACCGCATTCCCCGGAAGCCCGAGCTGTGAGATGTAGCGCGCGGATTCCTCGCGCAGGTCGCGGAAGATCCCGCCTTGCACAATTCCAAATAATGCCTGGTCGGTTCGCTTGTGGGCGGCGGCCGCTCGGGTGGCCCATAGGTGGGTGCGCTCCATCGCAATCCGGCTGTAGGCATGATCATCCGGCGCCGCGCATTCGTCGAGCGCCATGATGATATCCGCCCCGAGATTTTCCTGGATCGCGACCGCTTTTTCCGGAGTCAGTCTGTGGGTGGAGCCATCCAGGTGGGATTTGAATGTCACCCCGTCTCCATCCACTTCCCGGATCGACCGCATGGAGAATACCTGGAAGCCGCCGGAATCTGTCAGAATTGCATTTTCCCAACCCATAAAGGCGTGCAACCCGCCCAATTCCGCGATAATTTCGTCGCCCGGGCGCAGGTAGAGGTGATAGGTGTTGGCCAGCACAAGCGCCGCACCGGCTTCGTGGAGTTGTTCCGGCGTCAGGGCTTTGACCGTCGCCTGCGTCCCGACCGGCATGAAAACCGGAGTTGCGACTTCTCCGTGCGGGGTTTGCAGGATTGCCGAACGTGCGCGCCCGTCGCGCGCGAGAATCCGGAAGCCGAACGAATCCATTTCTATAACCCCCAAAAAACTTTCAAACCGACCATGATGATGATCAGCACGATCAGGGTGAGCGGTCCGCCCACCCGGATGTAATCACGGAAGGAGTATCCCCCCGACCCCATCACCATCACGTTCACCGGATGCCCGAGCGGAGTCAGGAAAGCCAGCGAACAACTCAGAGCGATCGCCATGCCGATCGCCCGCGGATCCGCGCCGATGGCCACGGCCAGGGTCAAGCCGATCGGGGTCAGGACGATCGATGCCACCTGGCTCCCCAGCAGTTGGGTAAGCCCCAGCCCGACCAGGATAAGAACAAAGGCCAGCACTTCAGACCCGTACAGCGAGAGCCCGCCGAGGTATCCGGTGATGGAATGGGCCAAACCGCTCGAACTGATCGCAATCCCGAGCGGCCACATCCCGGCGATCAGGAAGATCGCCTTCCATTCAATCGAGCGGTAGGCGTCGTCCATCGTCAGGCAACCGGCGAGGATCATCAGGATCGCGCCCACCAGGCTGACCTCCGCCACCGGAAGCCATCCGAACGCGGCGATCCCCAGCACCATAAAAAGGATGGCGGCCGCCCGGCCCGCTTTGTTGGGTTGGAGCACCGCGTCCGGATCCTCTTCCAGCAGGATGAAATCCCGGTCGTCGCGCAGAAGCCGCATCTGCAGCGGGCTTCCCTGCACCAGCAGCGCATCGCCGAAACGGAGCGGGATGTCCGCCAACCCCTCCCGCATCGGTTTCCCTTCGCGCCAGATCGCGACAACGTTCAACCGGTACTTGTCGCGGAAATGGATCTCCCGCAGCGTTTTTCCGCTCATCGTCGCACGCGGAGAAAGGATTACCTCGCCCAGGATGACGTTCTCATCCGCCACTTCCCTGGGCGTCTTCACCCGCGGCAGAATTTTCAAACCGCAGATTTCCACTTCCGAGGGAATGACCTCTCCCTGGACCAGGAGAATGTCTCCGGGATGGATCAGATCTTCTCCGCGCGGGCCGAATGTGATGTGCCCGCCCCGGGAAACCCCGAGAATGTTAATCCCAAGCCGGTGCGCCCAATCGGCTTCCTTGATATTTATTCCCGCCATGCAGGATCCATCCAGAACCTGCAGTTCGCTCAGGTTTTTACGCAGGCCGTACAGTCCGGCCAGCTCCGCGTGCAGGCGTTCCGTGCGTGCCACCTGCCCGGCGGGATACCGCTCCGGGAGAATCCTGCGTCCCAGAGCCGTCAGGTAGATCGCGCCGATGATGACGACCACCGCGCCGATGGGTAAAAAATCCAGCAGGCCGAATGGCTTGTAGCCCGCCATGCGCAGGGAATCGGATACGATGATGTTCGAGGTGGTCAGAAGCGTGGCCATCCCGCCCAGGATCGTCCCAAACGCAAGCGGCATCATCAGTTTCGAGGGCGCAATCCGCGTCCGGCGCGAAAGCGCGATGACCGCCGGCATCAGCACGCCCGCGGCGGCGATGTTGTTCATGAACAGGGAAAGCAGCGCGGCCGCAATGACGGTCACGAACACCAGGCGGGATTCGTTCCGCTTGCCGAGCTGGAACATTTTCTGGCTGAGGAAGTTCGAGATCCCGGATTGATGCATGCCTTCCGAGACGATCGAAATCGCGAGGATTGTCATGACCGCCGAGCTGGCGAAACCGCTGAAGGCGGCCTGGGGCGTCACCAATCCGGTCAGCCCGAGGACGGCCAGCGTGATCAGCGCCGTCAAGTCCGGCCGGATCCGGCCTTGGATAAGCAATAAGGAGACAACGGAGAGGATGACGAGGAGGAGTATTTCCGCAGAAGTCATGCTGCGGAAATTATACGCCCAAGCCCGGGCGTTTGCGGGCTAAATATTTTGATAATTCGTCCCGCGCCCCGCGGGTTACAGGCCGGCGGCGACAACCGGTGCCAGTTGAGTCCACAATCCGCCGCCGTCGGTGGTTTGGACCAATCCGTATTCGGTTCCCTTCCGGACGGCCGCCCACCCCAGCTGTCCATTGACGAAATCGAACTGTCCATCCCAGGTGACCGTGGCGATCTTCGTCCAGCTGACCCCGGCCGTGTCGGAGCGGAATATTTCTTTGCCCAGCGCCCAGATCCGGTTTCCATCCAGGGTAAAGATCTCCCCGCCGGGATATGCCTGTGAACCCGGTACCCCGCCGGCAACCGAGCGGTAAAGGTAGCTGATATTGGCCGCGTCCGGATTGCCCATATCGGCGCATTCCACCCCCAGGTACGCCAGACTCCCGCTCAGGAACGGAGCGTGTACTCCGCATGCGTATTGATCCGCGGTGAAGAGATCCGGCTTATCGGCGGGTGCCGCAAGGTTCACCGGGGTCCAATGGGCTCCGCCGTCTCCGGTCTGGTAGAGGAACGCGCCCGCTCGGACTCCATTGCAGTTCCCGGTCAACCAGCCGTTGGATCCGTCCCAAAAAGCCAATCCGGTCTTCGTGCAGCTTTGGATTCCCCCGTCGATCGTCGGATCGATCACCCGGCTCCAGGATGCGCCGCCGTCGGCGGAGCGGTAGATCGCCACATAGTCGTGATTCATCCCCGCCCCCACATGCACCATCAGCCAGCCGTTGTTCGCGCCGGAAAAAACGACGTGGGATACGGAATATGTCTCCATTAATCCGGAGGTATCCAGGGCGGATGAGGCCAGCCAGGTCGCGCCCCCATCGGCCGTCCGCCATACCACCGGGTTCTCGGGAACGCTCGACGGAAAGGATGCGTGGTACGTCACCCATCCCGTTTGCGCATCCGCAAAATATCCGACCGCCGACGATACTTCCGCGCCGGGGGCCGGGGCGGGTTCAGGCGGAGAGACCTCGATCCAAGTGACTCCCCCATCCTTTGTGCGGAAGATCCTGTTGGCGTTGCCACTGGCGCTCTTACCGCCGATTCCCCAGCCGTTCTGAGCGTCCAACATCTCCAGCCTCAGAATGTCAATCGCCGTGCCGGGTTCCAATCCAGGAACCGCCAACGGATTCACAGTCGCCGTGGGGGTTGGGGTTGGGGTCACAGGCGTCTGAGTATCCGTGGAGGAGATGTTTCCGCCGATGGCCAACGTTCCGGTCGGAGAGGGAATCCCCTTGGTGCCTAAGGGAAGCGCAGAGGGATTGCCCTGAGCCGTGAGATTGCAGGCCGTGAGAAGGCTCAACAGCAAACCACCGGCAGCGATTACTATATTTTTTTGCATTTTCACTCCCTCCCGGAAACCGAACCCGCGTCCGAGTGTAACACCGAATTTCCCGCCAAAATCATTACGCCACAAACACCGTTCTTAATTCCCCGGCCGGCGGGTTTGACACGCCTATATCAAGGATTTATTATTGTCGCGAAACATCTCATGCAACGGGATTTAACATAACCGGATCTTCGACTCGGTGCAAAATCCTTGCCACGAGACATGGGTAATTCGAAATGCACCCCGTCCCCACGGATTTTTCCATCAATAGGCGCTGCTTAATGAAATTTATTTGGCGTTTTTTCGGCTTGGCGCTTTTAGGATCCTTGAGCTGCGGCTGCGCAGCCATAGCCGCTCCGGCATCCGGCTTGACGGCGACGGCGGTGGAGACATATCTTGCCGATATCGCCCAGAACATTGCGGGAGACCGGCTGCAAGTCCATGCGCTGATCCCTTATGGAATTGACCCGCATGAGTTCGACCCCGCTCCGAAGGATATGGTGATCGTTTCCGAGAGCGACCTTTTAATCGTAAACGGCGGAGGAATTGAGGGCTGGCTTGCGGAGGCATTGAAAACCGTCGGCGGGAACCGGGTTGTGGTGACGGCCTCCCAGGGGTTGGTCAGCCGGCAAACGACAAATCCATCCATCACTCCGGATCCAGGCGGGGCATCCCCCGCCCCATCCACCTACGACATCGACCCGCATTTTTGGATGAATCCCCTCCTGATAAAAACCTATGTGGCCAATATTCTGGACGGATTGATCCGGATCGATCCGGCCGATGAAGCACTCTTCCGCCAAAACGCATCGGTGTATGTTTCCAAGCTGGATCAATTGGATCAATGGATTCTTTCCCAGGTGACCCTCATCGCACCGGATCAGAGGCTGCTCGTGACCGATCACGATGACCTCGGATATTTTGCGGACCGGTATGGGTTCCGAATCATTGGCGCGATTCTCCCCAGTGTCAGCCCGGATGCGGAACCCTCCGCCTCACAGATTGCCGCATTGATCGATCAAATCCGCGCCACCCATGCCAAGGCGATCTTTTTGGATACCGGCGCCAACACCCAGCTGGCGGACCAAATTTCCCAAGAGACCGGTTGCCGGGTAGTCACCGGTTTGTACATCCATTCCCTGACTCCTCCGGGCGGGGCAGCCTCCACTTACCTTGATCTAATAAAATATGATGTAACTTTAATCGTTGAGGCCCTGCGATGACTCCGGACACTTTCATACCTCAAGCCACAAATGCCTGGATTGAATTGGATCACGTCTATGCCGGATACAACGGGGATTCCGCTCTGGAAGATGTGACCTTTCACATTCCTGAAGGTGTTCGGGTCGCTCTGGTGGGCCCGAATGGCGCTGGAAAATCCACCTTGTTTAAAGTCTTGGCCAGGCTCCTTCCCATCCGGAAGGGGACCATCCAAATTCACGGCTTGCCGCTCGGTCATCACCTCGATTGTCTCGCGTATGTTCCGCAAAAGGATGAGGTAAACTGGAAATTCCCCGCCATTGTTAAAGATGTGGTAATGATGGGACGGTACGGAAAAAGTGGATGGTTTGGAAGGGTAGGAAAAGAAGATAATATTGTGGCTATGCGAAGCATGGAAGAAATGGAGATTTTACCCATTCGTGACGCTCCGATTGCCGATCTCTCCGGGGGACAACAACAGAGAGTGTTTTTAGCGCGTGCGCTGGCCCAGGAACCGCACATCCTTTTGATGGACGAGCCCTTCAATGGCGTGGATTTAACCACTCAGCAAAAAATGTTCGAGATCCTGGATCACCTCCGCCAGTCGTGTGTCACAACTTTGGTCGCCACGCATGATTTAAATCTGGCGGCGTCAAAATTCGACCTTGTGATTCTATTAAACCACCGGTTGATCGCCATCGGTCCCCCATCCGAGGTTATGCGGAAAGAGATCGTCCGCGAGGCGTTCGGCAGCCGGGCATTGGACCTGGGCGACGTGATTGTGGCGGATCAGTGCTGTCCGGAATGATATCCGAATGATCGAATTCCTATCGGCTCCGCTGCAATATGAATTCATGCTGCGCGCTTTTCTGGCCGTGGCGGTCGTCAGCGTATTGTGCTCCATCGTCGGCTGTTTTGTTATTCTCCGGTCGATGGCGTTTCTCGGGGACGCTCTTGCCCACTCGATCCTGCCCGGGATCGCCGTTGCCTATCTCCTGGGAGGCAGCCTTATGCTCGGCGCGCTGGTGGCAGCCGTCGCCGTGGCCGGCGGGATCGCCTTCTTTACAAGAAAAGGAGCCCTTCAGGAAGACACCGCCATCGGCATCCTGTTCAGTTCCGCCCTGGCGCTGGGGATTGCCTTGATCAGCACTATCCGATCCTATGCGACGGATCTGAGCCATATCCTTTTCGGCAATCTGCTGGGCGTCCGGCCGGCCGATTTGCTCTGGATCGGATTGATCGGCATCGGAATTGTGGCGCTTTTGTTTATCGCTTACCGGCCGCTGCTGGTCATCACCTTCGACCCGATTTTGGCCGCCACGCTGCGCCTTCCGATCGACCTCCTCCGCACGGTTTTTCTCATCATCATTTCCCTGACGATCGTCGTTTCCCTTCAAGTGATCGGGGTGGCCCTGGTGACGGCCATGCTGGTGACCCCCGCCGCAACGGCCTATCTGCTCACGCGCCGCTTCCCGGAAATGATCGCGATCTCCGCCTTGTGCGGCTTTTTATCCGGGGTAATCGGTCTGTATGCAAGCTTCTACCTCAACATCGCATCCGGCGCGGCGGTGGTGCTTTCGGCCACGCTCCTTTTCCTGCTGGCTTTTTTCCTTTCTCCCCGGAAAGGCGTCCTGGTCACGCAACTGCGAATGCTCCGGAACCGATGACGAACGGGAAATTCGAATTGGGGAAGCAGGATCCAATGGGCGGCCCATCCAGAATTGCAATCGTCTTCCCCTATTTCCGGACTTATTCTCCGGCGGAAATTCTTTTTCCTCCCCTGGGCGCCGCCACGCTGGCCGGTCAGCTTCGAAAACTCGGGCTTCCGGTTAGGATCTTTGACGGCACTTTTCAGACGGCTCCCCAAATTCAAAAAGAGCTTGCCTCCTACCGTCCGGATATTGTCGGAATTTATTGCATGGTTACCCTGAAGCGGAATGCCATGCAGATGGCGGAGAGAATCCGCAGCCTGCTCCCCGAAAGCCTTCTGGTTGCGGGCGGCCCGCTCCCAACCCTGTACCCCGGACAATTTGTTCCGCAGTTTGACGCCGTGTTTCGGGGAGAGAGCGATATAAGTTTTCCATCCTTTTGCCGGGACGCCGCCGCGGGAGGAATCTCGCGCGATACCATGGATAAATTACCGCTCGAAAAATATCCCGGATTGTTCGTCCAACGCGGCGTGCGGCGGGTGGATAATCCCGTCCTCCATTATTCCGAAGAAGAAATCGCCCGCTTCCCCCTTCCGGACCGAAGCGATTTCGACCACGCACAGTATCAGCGGGAATGGCTCCGGCGCGACGGTTCCAAAACGACATCGCTTATGACAACATTAGGCTGTCCGTTTCAGTGTGATTTTTGCTCAAAACCGATTTTCGGCAACCTGTTTCGGCGGAGGGATTTGGATGCCATTTTTGCCGAGGTCGATCAAATCCGGGCGTTGGGGTACGACAGCTTATGGATCGGGGACGATAATTTTACTCTGGATCCCTCCTTTCTCGACCGGTTTTGTGAGCGGATGAACGGCCAAAAAATCCATTGGAGCTGCCTGTCACGTTCCGACAGGATCGAACCCGCACTTACCCGCCGGATGAAGGAAGCCGGCTGCCGGAGGGTGTATCTCGGGCTTGAATCCGGCAGTTGCGCCACCCTTGAGCGGATGAACAAACGGGTGACACTGGACGATGGGATCCGGGCCGTCCATCAATTTCATGATGCGGGGATCGAAGTCGCCGCTTTTTTCATAGTCGGATATCCGGAGGAAACCGTTCCCGACATCGAGTCAACCTTTCGCCTTGCGTTGTCGCTTCCATTGGATGAGATCTCCTTCAACGTCCCCTTCCCCCTGCCGGGTTCCAAGTTGTTCGACCGTGTGAGCGGGATCGATCCGGCAAAGGATTGGGAAACCGAGAACGAGACGACGTTCGTTTATCGTTCGGAGTTTGACCCGGGATGGCTGCGGGGAAGAATCCGGCAAACGATGGACGCCTTTGCCGGGAAGAAACGATAAAACACCTTAGCGGATAATCCGAAGCATGAACTCGGCAATCCTGGCAACGCCATCCGCCAGCATCGGCGCCCGCGTTCCCAGCCGGCGGCGCAAGGCGAATTCCACCTGGCCCGCGAAAATCCCGAATTGCATTTTAACTTCCGAAAAATCACCCGCATAGGTAAGGATGTGTCCGGAAAGAATTCTTCCCCCCGGCCGCCAGGAACGGGTGATGCGGTGTTTGGTCCTTTCATAAAGGGCGGTTCCGGGAAGCGGGTACGGCATCGAAAGGCCCAGGTAATCGGCCGGGAGCGCGGTGGCGTACCGGAGCGTGGCGGCCACGCTTTCGTTTGTATCTCCCGGGTAAAAGAGAATGAAGAAGGCGCCCACCTCGAGCCCCGCGCGATGGGCGGTTTCCACCGCCTTGCGCGCCATGGCGGGAGTGATTTTCTTGTTCATCAGCCGCAGGATCCGTTCGTCGCCGGATTCGATCCCGAAATAAATCCTCCGGCAGCCCGCGCGTTTCATTTCCCGGGCGGTCTCCTCGTCCATCGTGTCCACCCGGCCCAGGCATTCCCATTGGAAATTCAGTTTGCGCCGGTGGATCTCCCGGCACACCTTCATCACCCGTTCCTTCTTCAGGGTGAAAACGTCGTCGGCGAATGAGATCCGGTCATAGCCGAGGGCCAGCACGCTTTCGATTTCATTGACCACGTTGGCCGCCGACCGCTCGCGGTAGGATCCGCCAAAGACCACGTTGCTGCAGAATTCGCATTGGAACGGGCATCCGCGCGTGCTCATCACAGTCGTGATCGAATATCCGTACTTCTTTTTCCCGTACCGGATATACGCTTCGTTCGGAAGCAACTGCCGCGCCGGAAACGGGATCCGGTCGAGATCCTTTATGAATCCACGGGGTTCGTTCCGGATAATCTCCTTCCCGTAGCGACGCTCATCTCTCCGATAGGCGATCCCGGGGACGGATTTCCAATTCCTTTTTTGAATGAGTGCCTGGATCAATTCATTAACGGTTTGCTCCCCCTCGCCGCATACCACAACGTCGAACAGGTCCAAAAAGGAATCCGGATCGCAGGTGGGCAGCGGTCCGCCGGCCATCAGCAGCCGGCTTCCCGGACGCAACGCCCGGGCAAAAAGGCGGCAATCCTCTTCCATGGTGGCCATGCAGTAGATTCCGACCACCTCGGCGCCGGTCTCCAAGGCGGTTTTCAGCGCATCCTTCCTGCGCAGAAATGTGCAATCCAGCAGGCGGACGTCATGCCCGGCTTCGATCAGCCCGGCGGCAAGATAGGAAATTCCCAGCGGCGGGAATTGAAATACCGATCTGTCCCAACGCGGTTTGAAGAACGGATAAATAAGCAGAATGGTTGTCACGGGGTTTTTCGGACGGCTACTTCGCAATGGAAGCGATCGGCTTGCGGAGGAAATACATACCCAAATCCGGACCAGGCCACGCGCGATCCGATCAATTCCCTCCCTCGGAACAAGCGCGCTCCATTTTCCTGCCCACAGGCGAACGAAAGCCGGTGACGGGCACACAAAAATGAACCCTCTTTGGCTGTGACCTCGTCCCACGTGCCGATTCTTTTCCCCACGGCAATCGCGCCGCCGAATTCCTGATACCGGTCAAAATAATTCCCGCCCTGTTCGTGCATCACAATCACTTCCGTGATCCCGCCTTTTCCGGGATCGGATAGTTCCGCCTCCATACGGATCCTGCCTTTCGAAGAGTCAACGGCATACCGCATCCTGACGATTGCGCACGATTCGACCTCCTCGAATGTTGTCCTCCAACCGAAGGTGTTGCGCAAGAGGTTGGATACGGCGGTCAATGGGACCCGCATCAGCGGAAACCGCCGGTGCAGATATGCGAGGAAATTCTTGATCGCATAGATGTTCCGGTTGTTCAGGTTGTGCTGATCCGATCCGGCCATACGTTCCTCGAGGTTCATCGTAAACCCGGCCCGGATTTCTGCGGCGGTTCCGTTTTGATGGTGCTCCACTTCCATCGCGCCGGGAAAAATTGTCAGCAACCCCCGTTTTACGACCGGCACGCCGAAACCCACCGCTTCTTCTATTAATTCCTGCCCATCATGCATCAGGATAAGCCCTTTGCTGAGTTTTGCCGTGGGATATTTTTCCCGCCCGGCGGGCTCTGTCGCCATCTTCAGCGCGACTCCCTGACCCATGGGAATGATCAATTCCATTGGAGGTTC
Source organism: uncultured Chloroflexia bacterium (assembly GCA_963724345.1). Lineage (GTDB taxonomy): Bacteria > Chloroflexota > Anaerolineae > Anaerolineales > RBG-16-64-43 > JAFGKK01. The sequence continues at coordinate 1,462,610 of CAVRUI010000003.1, forward strand.
GCCTTTGTCCGGGTATTTTGGAAACATTGGAATAGGATCCAGATCCCTGCTATCAGCCACACGACCGTTGTGCCGATTCGGGCTGCGGTAATGACATTTCCAACCGCGCCGCCCGGCGCCACGAGAAACTGCATGCGGCCCGGCATAAGCGGAAACAGGAGTTGCGGAAAAGATCCGAAAAAGACAGTGAACACAAACGGAATAACCCAGACGGCCGTCAGCGCGCGGGGAGGCAGGCTTCCGAGGGAGACCAGAATCAGGATTAATGGAAGGATAAGAATAATGTTGGGTTCCGATAACCAACTTCGGGAAAGGAAGAAAATCAGGGCCAGTCCCGCGCACTTCCGAATCACACCCTCCAGGTCGAAGCTTCCATGCCGCAAAGCGAACGCACCAATGCCAAGCGCCGGTATCCACAGGAAACCCAGAAACCACCAGATTCCGCTCAGCCGCATGGAGCCGGACCATAGTGTGTAAACCGCGAAGATGGACATCGCGCCCGCGACGCTGAAGTGATAATTCCAATCCTGCAGGATGGGCGCCGGATCCCAGCCGAAAACCGGAAATGGGAGAATGCAGAATACCAGAATCCCCGACACAAACGCCGTCAAAAAACGGACGGCCGTCGGCCATGATTTCCCGGCCAGGCAGAAAAGAAAAACCAGCAATAGCGGAAAGGCCGTCGGTTTAAAAGAAATCGCCAGCGCAAGGCAGATGCCGGCCCGGACCATTTTTTCTTCATCCAGCATCAATATAGCCAGCAGCGCAAAAAATGCCACGATTGAATCGAACTGGCCCCATGCGGTGGCGAAGTAGATCAGGAACGGATTGAACAGCAGAAAGTTCCTGGCCTTTTCGGCGATTGGTTCCCCGGCGCCCATTCTCTTCAGGATGCGGACCGTCAGGTATGCCATCCCGATATTGGCCGCCATGATCGGAATCTTAATGATGAGGTTATAGAAGAGCAAATTCGGGCCTGCCGGCCCCGCGAGCCGGTAGGCAAGCCCGAGGACCAAGGCCCATGGAGGCGGATACCCGATCGTGGTGAAGGATTGAAAATCGGAATTATGGAAGGCGCCGCTCAGATCCTGGGTCTGGTAGGGACTTTGTCCTTCGGCTACAAGGTAACCGGTCGCCATAAAAATCCGGTCGTCGTAATAATGGCCGAAGAATATGGCAAACGGGATTTGCAGCGCGATGCTCAGAATCCACGGGAAGGCGGCGTGCTTTCGGATTATGCCGGTTGGGATTCCATTTTTAGCGCCGGGAGGATTAATGGTCATATCCCGTTTGTGCGATGGGCAAACCGCTTTTAGATTCCGGCTACATAAACAATATAGTATTCTGCCACGCCCAGGGCGGCGGCGATTATGTACAGCAGGAAGGATGTCCGCATGAATAGCTTATAGTTCTTAAAACGAAAACGTTCGGGCACAAGTTTATATGCCCGAAGAACGACGAACGCACCCAAAAGGGCCGCCGCGGCGCCGATGACGGCGTGCAGAGTGGTAAACGCATAATCGCCCGTGCCCAGCTTGGCCGGAATTCCCGGGAGAATATGGATGACAAAAGAAGGGATCATCACGGCCGCCACGGCGAGGACATTCAGGATGGCGGCGGCGGCTTGAATCGGACAATGGGCCTTTGGGCGCCCGTGGATCCGGAGCTGCCATCCGGTTGTGAAAAACGCGATGGAGATCAGTATGAGAAGAAGGCTCAGGTCGGAAGATAATGGAGCATGCGTTCCAAAAAAACCGGGGCCATTCAGGATGTTGATCATATTGCCTCCAATGGACTGTGTTTTCCTTCAAGGGATCGATGGATCTTCGCTTCTACAAACAAAAGCTCCGCATAGGAGCCGCAGGCACTGTGATCATCCATCCGTGAAATCTTTCCCAACCGTTCTCCAATAATATTAGCCGAAAATGAGAAATTGGTATACGCCCATTGGGATGGAAAAAACCAACATCCACCGGACCGATGCGCCCCCCTATCGCCGGGAATCGGCGGCAAGGCGGACGCCCATAGGCGCCACTTCCGGGCCTTGACACTCCCCTTGATTCAGGTAATATTGGAATGCTTATTTTCACCGTACATCCACCTGCCGGGACAACGTGCAGGCCCGGTCGAATGACAGCAAACTGGCCCACTAGCTCAATCGGTAGAGCAGCTGACTCTTAATCAGTTGGTTGAGGGTTCGAGTCCCCCGTGGGTCACCACCCTTTTTTCCGACTGGTTATATTGAGAGCAGTTTTTCCTGTTGGTTTTCCGCCTGTACTCCGGGCGTTATCCACGAAGCGGCTTTTTCTTTTCCGGAATATTTTGGACGATTAAAATCTCCGTCTTCCCGTCACCCGGTCACCCTTTTTTGCCCATCCTTCCCAACCCAGAAATGAGAATCCTTTCATGAACATATCCGAACTCGAAAAAACCTCCCTCGTCGATCTGCGCCGCATGGCCAAAGAATTCGAAATTCCAAGCGGGGCGCGGATGAAAAAAGAAGATCTGATCCTGCGCCTGCTGCAGGCGAATGCCGAGCGCCAGGGCCTGGAGCTGCGCGGCGGGATTCTGGAGATCGTCGACGAAGGAATCGGGTTCCTGCGGGCGGATCATTATCTGCCCGGACAGAACGACATCTACGTTTCGCAATCCCAGATCCGGCGTTTCAGCCTGCGCACCGGCGATATGGTCATCGGCCAGGTGCGCGCGCCGAAGGAAACCGAAAAGTATTATGGCCTGCTGCGGGTGGAAGCGATCAATGGGTTGGATCCGGAAGCCGCCAAACAGCGTCCGATCTTCGAGGATCTGGTGCCGATCTTCCCGGATCAGCGCTTCGACCTCGAGACCGATCCGCACGAACTGACCACCCGGCTGCTCAACCTCGTCGCCCCGATCGGGCGCGGCCAGCGCGGCCTGATCGTCTCCCCGCCCAAAGCCGGCAAGACCACCGTCCTGAAGCATATCGCCAACGCGATTTCGATCAAATACCCCGACGTTCACCTGATGGTGGCGTTGATCGGCGAGCGGCCGGAGGAAGTGACCGATATGGACCGCTCGGTCGACGCCGAGGTGATCGCCTCGACCTTCGACGAACCGGTCACTTCGCACGTCCGCGTGGCCGAAATCGCGCTCGAACGCGCCAAACGGCTCGTGGAAATCGGCCATCATGTGGTTATTTTGCTCAATTCGATCACCCGGCTCGGACGCGCGTATAATCTCGTCGTCACCCCGTCCGGCCGCACCCTTTCCGGCGGTCTCGACCCGGCGGCGCTGTATCCGCCCAAACGGTTCTTCGGCGCCGCGCGCAACATCGAGGACGGCGGCTCGCTCACGATCATCGCCACCTGCCTGGTGGATACCGGCTCGCGGCTGGACGACGTGATTTACGAGGAGTTCAAAGGAACGGGCAACATGGAACTGCTGCTTTCGCGCAAACTCCAGGAACGGCGGATCTTCCCGGCCTTCGACATCGAACGCTCCTCCACCCGCCGCGAAGAACTGCTGCTCGGACCGGATATTACGCCGCGGGTTTGGCTCATGCGCCGGATGGTCGGCCAGATGATCACCCCGCCCCCCGGCGGTGCGGGAATGGATATCACCACCGCCACCGAAGCCATTCTGTCGCGGTTGCAGCAGACCAACGATAATATGGAATTTCTGGAAGGCCTGGGGAAGGATAACTTTTAATGTCGGAAACGGCGCCTGAACCGCGCGCGGCGGAAGAAATCCCAGCCTGGCGCAACTGGAAATTCTGGGCCGGCAGCCTGATCTCATTGGCCGCCGTCTCGGCGATCGGGTATTGGGCCTGGAATGCGTTCACGGCCAGCCCGGACAACATTTCCATCCAAAGCCCGGTTCCTGCGGGAACACCCGTCACTTCGGCCGCCATCGATCCGGGCTCCCTCCCGGATGTTCCCGGTTCTTTATACTCCTTTCAGATCCTCCGCGCCGTCGACCCGCATACGGTTATTCCGGAACGCGGATCCGACTGGGTGTCGGAATACACCGTGCAGCGCTTTGATTCCCTGAGCAAGATCGCGGCCAATTTCGGATTGAAATGGCAAAGCATTTTATGGGCAAACACCGCGACTCTCAAGGACGATCCCAATTATCTGCAGCCCGGTAAAACGCTTTACATCCTTCCCGTCGACGGCGCTTTCTACCAATGGAAGGAAAAGGACACACTCGAATCCGTCGCCGCCGATTTCAGCCTCGGTGACGAAGCACAAGTGACCGTCATCATGGATGCGATCCTCAACTGGCCGGGGAACGAGATCAATCCGCTCGATCCGGTGATCCAACCCGGAACCTGGGTGATCATTCCGGGCGGGAAGCGCCCCTTCATCTGGGAAGCGCCGATGGTCATCACCGGCACCACCCGCACCTGGGCGCTCGGCCCGGGCGTTTGCCCGGGCAAGTACGGCGGCACTCCAGGCACCGGCGACTGGGCTTGGCCGACCGCCAACCACGATTTATCCGGATATGATTATGGCGAAGGCCATAACGGAATCGACATCCGGGCCTATATCGGGCAGCCGATCTACGCCGCGGATAACGGCGTCGTGGTATTCGCCGGCTGGAGCGACCGCGGGTACGGCAATCTGGTTATCATCGACCACTTGGACGGCTGGCACACCTTCTATGCCCACCTGAACGCATTGAACGTAAATTGCGGCGCGCAGATGTTTCGCGGAATGACTGTGGGTTACGCTGGAACCACGGGTAATTCCACCGGGCCGCATTTGCATTTTGAAATGCGCTACAACGGGGCCGCCCAAAATCCGTGGGGCGTTCTTCCATAAACCCTACCATTCCCCTACGCAAGCTTGACCTCCTCATCGTGCAGGCCTATCATGCATTGTCGAATAACCTATGAACTCTTCTAAATCCTCCTGGCCGTTCCCTCCCAGAAAAGTCGAGGAACCGGAAACTCCGCTGTGGACCGCAATCTGGGAATCGATCACCCATTCCGGTTTGCGCGCGCCCGTCATGCGGTATGCCGGTCATGTTCTGATCCTGCTGGTTGTCGCCGGGGGCGCCTGGCTTGCCCGTTCTTCGATCCTGGACCTGCTTCCGGCGCAGATCCAAATCAATCCCTCGCTGGAGGCGCAAACACCGACGGCCCCCAACCGGGTGGCGGCGGCCTTGCCGGCTTCTTCGGATGCGGACCCGAACGTCTATATCTCGCGGTCGATAAACTTTAAAACCTTCCTTCCCGACCAGCCCCGATCGGATGTGGTCACCTATACGGTCAGCGCCGGCGACACGCTTTTCGGAATCGCGGAAAAATTCAACTTGATGCCGGAAACGCTCTTCTGGTCGAACCAGAACACGCTCAAGGACAACCCTGACCTGCTGATGCCGGGGATGGAATTGTTCATCCTTCCAGTGGACGGTGTATACCTTCAATGGCAGGAAGGCAACCAGCTGGATGCCATCGCGGAGCGGTATAAAGCAAACCTGGTCGACATCATCTCCTGGCCGGGAAATCATCTTGATCCCAATGTCGACCCGAAGAATCCCGGAATCGCCGCCGGCACCTGGCTGGTCATCCCCGGCGGTTCGCGCGAGTTCGTCCAATGGCAGGTTCCGATTTTGCGCCGCACCGACACGATGAAATGGGCCTGGGGCGGTTCCGGGGCATGCCAGGGGCCGTATCTGAGCAGCGCCCAGGGCACCGGGTATTTCATCTGGCCCACCGCCAGCCATGTGACATCCTGGGGAAATCCGTATGCCGAATGGCACCACGCGATCGACATCCACCTCAGCATGGGGGATCCGATCTTCGCCTCCGACACCGGGGTGATGGTGTTTGCCGGATGGAGCACGTGGGGATACGGCAACCTGATTGTGATCGATCATGGGAATGATTGGCAGACCGTTTATGCCCACTTGAGCCAAATAAATGTCTTTTGCGGAGCTGATGTGGGCAAGGGTCAGGTCATCGGCCTGGGCGGCAGTACGGGAAATTCCACCGGCCCGCATCTGCATTTCGAAATGCAGAATGCCATCCTCGGTTACGTCAATCCGCATAATTACCTCCCGTAAACGGGAAGAATTCCTGCTCGGCATAAAAATCACCGGGGTGCTTCGTGCACCCCGGTGATTTTTTATCCCTGAAAAGTCCGCCGGAAAAATCGGCCTTTATTCTCGTAAGCCACCCACCCGGCCGGGAAAGCCCATCTCGAGTTTCCGATGAGAAAAAGCTGGATAGCCTCGCACCTATCGGACGCACACAACGGCCATCATGGGCTTTATCCGCACCGGCTACCTCGAAATGTATTCCTGTGCAAGCAGCAGTTCCGCGTTGAGCACCGCCCCCCCGGCTGCGCCGCGGATCGTATTGTGCGAGAGAACGACAAACTTGATATCCATCACCGGATCCGGCCGGATGCGGCCGACGACCGCGGTCATGCCTTTGCCGGTATTGCGGTCCTTGCGCGGCTGGGGCCGGTCCTGCTCCTCGCGCACTTCGATGAACTTCTCCGGCAGGCTGGGCAATCCGCGGACGGCGGCCGGAAATTGGTATCCTTCCAGCGCCTTGCGGATCTCTTCCGGCGCGGCGCGTTTTGTGAGCTCCAGGCTGACGCACACCAGATGCCCGTCCGATACCGCGACCCGGTTGGTATGCGCGGACATCGTAAACGGCGCCGGTTCCACCTTGCCGTCTGAGAGAATCCCAAGCATTTTGCGCGGCTCGCTTTCCACCTTTTCCTCTTCCCCGCCCCCGATGTTCGGGAGGACGTTGTCGAGAATATCCAGCGCCGCCACGCCCGGGTAGCCCGCGCCGGATATCGCCTGCATGGATACGACGATCATCCGCCGGATGCCAAAGGAATCCAAAATGGGCCGCAGCGCCATCGTCAGGCCGGTGCTCGTGCAATTGGGATTGGTGACGATAAAACCCTTCCATCCGCGGTTCTTGCGTTGGACGTCGATAAGACGGGTGTGATCCGGGTTCACGTCGGGGATCAGGAGCGGGACATCCGGCTCCATGCGGAAAGCCGATGCATTGGAGCAGATCCCCTTGCCGGCCTGGGCAAACTTCGGCTCGGCCTCGCGCGCCAAATCCGTCGGCAGCGCGGAAAAAGCCAGGGTGGATTCTCCGTCCGGTTCGGTCGGCTGGACGATCATCGTCCGGGCGTAATCCGGCATCGGGGCGGTCATCACCCAGCGGCAGGCTTCGCCGTACGTCCGGCCGATGGAACGGTCCGACCCTGTCAAAGCCACGACCTGGAACCACGGATGCTGATCCAAGAGCAGCACGAACCTCTGCCCGACCATGCCGGTTGCTCCGAGAATCGAAACGGGGATTTTCTTCATGAGTCCTCCAGTTTTTTTTACGCCGGTCGAGTAGCGTTCTATGCGTATCGAGACCGTGCCCTTCGATGATTGCCGGGTCTCGATACGGGTGTCGCTGCCCTTACTTCGCTCGGGCAGCAACACCCTACTCGACCAGCTTGATTATTACAGCACGTTTTCTTTAGCCACGATCAGCGCGTGGATTGCCCTGCACCGCGGGGATTTCATCGTCTTTGCCGACGACCATGCTGATCGAACATTCCGAAGACCCCTGGGCAATCGCGATGATGTTCACCGTGGTATTGCCGAGGGCGGTGAATATCCTGCCGGAAATTCCGTGGGTCTTCCGCAATCCCGCGCCCACTACCGTGACGATGACGCAATTCTCAAGGATATCGATGGCATCGATGTCTTCCCGGTCGATCTCCCGGCGGAATTCCTCCTCCAGAACGTCCTTTACCGATTTCCCGTTGTGCCCGGGAACGGAGAAGCAGATGCTTTGTTCCGAGGATGCCTGGGTGATCAACGTCACAGAAACACCCATCCGGGCCACCGTGGCGAACGTCCGGGCCGCTATGCCGGGGACGCCCATCATGCCGCCGCCCTGGACCGTGATCATCGTCTGGTTGCGGATCGCGGTGACGGCCTTGATCACTCCGTCGGTGGCCTGCCCATTGGCCAGAATTACCGTTCCGGGATGATCGGGATGAAACGTGTTCTTGATCCAGAGCGGGATCTGCCGCTCGATACATGGGCGGATGGTCTTCGGGTGCACGACCTTCGCTCCGTAATAGGCCATCTCGGAGATCTCCCGGTAGGAGAGCGAGGGCAGACTGCGCGCATCCGGCGCAACGCGCGGATCGGCGGTCATCACCCCGTCGACGTCGGTGTAGATCCAGACTTCATCGGCCTGGATCGCCACCCCGACGATCGCCGCGCTGTAATCCGAACCGCCCCGCCCGAGCGTGGTGATCACGCCCTCGGATGTGGCGCCGATAAATCCGGTGACGACCGGAACCTCGCCGCGCTGGAAAATTGGAGCGAAAACCGGCCCGGCGCGCCCGGGGATCTCGAGCATGATCGGCGAGGCATTCTGAAATTTTGAATCGGTCAGCAGGAAGGTGGATGCTTCCAGAGGAACGGCGGGGACCCCCGCCCGGCTCAGATAACCCGCAACGATATGGATGCTCATCCGTTCACCCAGCGAGGCGATCGCATCCATCGCGCGCGGCGAAGCCTCCCGCAGGATGGTTACAGCGTGATACATGCTTTCCAGCTCCCTGATAAAAGCCTCGATCGTCTTTCCGGTGTCGGAGTCAAGCCCGCCCGTCCGGATTGCATCCAGGTGTTTCCGGGAAATGTCGCCGACCGCATGTTTAACAAGATTGGTATCCCCCCGGATGGCGGCGGCCGTCCCGGCCAGGAGCAGATCGGTCACGCCGCCCATCGCGGATACGACCACCACCGCCCGGGACCAATCCCTGCAATTGTTGCGGACGATATCCGCCATCCCCCGCAGTGCGTCCGGGCTTCCCACGGAAGTCCCGCCGAATTTCATCACCAATGTCCGTTCCGTCATCGTCTCCTCCAACCGTTCGGTTAATAAAAAAAGCCCGTCGCTTCCGGTGTATGCGCATCCGGCGCGACGGGCATGGGGCCTAAATCGCGCTCAGGTGCGGGTGGTAGTAGTCGTAGTAGTCCCCGGAAGGGACGGGAAAAGATCAGGTTTGCGAGACATGGATCAGTGGCTCCGTGAAATTTACCGTTATGGATTATACCAAATTCCGCGAATGCAATCTTATTCCACAAATAAGCCATTGCACTAATTGTGAAAAATGCTACAATTGCCCGCCGTCAGGGATGTTTTCATACCCGCAAGGAGGAAACACATGGGTTTTGATTCCGTCACCCCTTCCATGTTGTGTTCGCTTCCGCTCTTTTCCGATTTGACCGATGAACACGTCGGAGTGATCGCCGGCGTTTCAAAAATCCTTCCCTTCCAGGAGAATCAGGAAATTTTCCACGAAGGGGACAAGAGCGATTTTCTCTATATCGTCATGGAAGGCCGGGTCGCGCTGGAGATGCACATTCCCGGACGCGGCCACCTGCGCATCCTGACGGTTGAACCCAGTGAAGTGTTGGGGTGGTCCAGCGTCGCGGATGTCTACCCGAAGCGGACGATGACCGCGTGCGCCGTCTGCGCGGGAAAACTGCTCGCCATCGACGCCGCCAAGCTGCATCAAGCCTGCGAGGCGGATCCCAAACTGGGCTACGTCGTCATGCACCATGTCGCCAACGTAATCGCCGGCCGCCTGATGGCGACGCGGATGCAATTGCTGGATATGTTCTCCCAACCGTCTTCGGAGGCGCCTCATGGCTGAACTTCAATGGAACGTGGGCTCGACCGCTGCGCTGCCCAAATCCCAATTCGACTCGATCCTGGCGCGGTTGCGCGAGAAAGGGTATCAGACCATCGGTCCGCGCCTCCGCGATGATGCGGTGGTGTACGCACCGATCGGCAGCCTTGCGGATCTCCCGCAGGGGTTTACCAGCGTCGAAGACGCCGCCCAGTACCGCGTGGTCCCCAGCGGCAATTCCCGCTATTTCGACATCACTCCCGGCGCGCAATCCTGGAAGCAGTTTTTCTTCCCGCCGCGGATTTCGCTTTTCCACGCGCGTAAAAACGGCGAATGGAAAGTCCGGAAACCGTCCGAAGCCGCTCCGCGCATCGCCATGATCGGCGTGCGCCCGTGTGAAATCGCCGCGATCAAGGTGCAGGACCTGGCCTTCTTGCGCGACGATTTCACCGATCCGGTCTACCGCGACCGGCGAAAGAACGCCTTCCTCGTCGCCGTGAACTGCCTCCATCCGGGCGGAACCTGCTTCTGTGATTCGATGGGGACCGGTCCGAAGGCTGCCGGAAATTTCGATCTCGCCCTGACCGAATTGGATGATGTCTTCCTGCTGGAAATCGGCTCGGAGGCGGGCAAGGAAATCCTGAATGGTCTGTCGTTGCAGCCGGCGGACTCCGCTCTTCAGCAGAAAGCCGAAAAGGGACTGGCCGCGGCTAAAGGGCAAATGGGCAGAAAGATGGATACGCGCGACCTGCCGGATCTGATCCTCAAGAACCTGGATCATCCCGAATGGGAGGCGGTTTCCAAACGCTGCATGTCCTGCGCCTCCTGCACCCTCGTCTGCCCGACCTGCTTCTGCTGGGATACCCAGGACCATACCAGCCTGAGCGGTAACGAAACGGAACGCGAGCGGGTCTGGGATTCCTGCTTCAATCCCGGGTACTCCTACCAGGCCGGAGGCAATATCCGTCCGAATACGCGCTCGCGCTACCGCCAATGGCTTTCCCACAAGCTGGGTTCGTGGAAAGAGCAGTACGGCGTTCTGGGATGCGTCGGCTGCGGCCGCTGCATCACCTGGTGCCCGGTAAAGATCGACATCACCGAACAGATCGCCGCGCTGCGGAAGGAGGCTCGTTCATGACCACGCTTGCTGCAACCAACCGGCCGGCCGCTGTGTCGTCCGAGGAACTGCTCGCGCCCCGCTGGGCCGAGGTTGTGGATCTCAAGCCGGAAATCGATAAAACGGGGACCGTCTGGCTGCGATTCAAAGACCCCGCGCTGCAAAAGTCATACACCTTCGAGCCCGGCCAGTTCAACATGCTGTATCTGCCCGGATACGGTGAAGCCGCCATCTCGATCTGCTCCGATACGGAGAAGCGCGACATGATCGGGCATACCGTGCGGTTTGTGGGCAACGTAACGAACGCCGTCAGCCGCCTGAAGACCGGCGACACCATCGGCGTGCGCGGGCCGTTCGGAACCCACTGGCCGATCGAACAGCTGGAGGGCAAGGATATTTTGCTCGCCGCCGGCGGAATCGGCCTTCCGCCCCTGCGCCCGGTCATCTATCACATCCTCCGCAACCGCGCAAAGTACGGCAAAGTGATCCTTCTGTACGGCGCCCGCACTCCCGCGGACCTGCTGTACACCTCGCAATTCGAGGAATGGCGCAAGTCCGATATCGACGTGCAAGTCACCGTCGACCGCGCGGACGACACCTGGAAGGGGCAGGTCGGCGTAGTGCCGCTGCTCTTCTATCACTTCCGGTTTGATCCGGCCAAGACCGCGGTGATGACCTGCGGGCCTGAGATCATGATCCGCTTCGTGGTGTTCGAAGCCCTGGCGCGCCGGATCCCGGCCAGCCGAATATTTGTTTCGCTGGAGCGGAACATGAAGTGCGGACAGGGTTCCTGCGGCCACTGCCAGCTGGGACCGTTCTTCATCTGCAAGGACGGCCCGGTGTTCCCGTTTTCCGCCCTGGAACCTTACTTCAGCGTGGAGGAATTCTAATGCCAGCACCCTGCAAAACCACCGTAGCCGTTTGGAAATTTTCCTCCTGCGACGGATGCCAGTTGCAGCTTCTGAATATGGAAGACGAACTCCTGGCGCTGGTGACCGAGGTGGAGATCGCCAACTTCCTGGAAGCCCGCCGGCGCGTGCTCCCCGGTCCGTACGATGTCTCGCTGGTCGAGGGATCGGTGAGCACCCCGCATGAAATCGAACGGATCAAGGAAATCCGCGGGCAGTCGAAGATCGTCGTCGCCATCGGCGCCTGCGCCACGGCCGGCGGCATTCAGGCCCTGCGCAACCGGGCCGATGCGGACGAGTACGCCCGCACGGTGTATCCGCATCCGGAATACCTGAAATACCTTCCCAAGGCCACGCCGATCTCCGCCCACGTGGCAGTGGACCTTGAGCTGTACGGATGCCCGGTCAGCCGCGGGGAAATCCTGGAAGCCATCACGGCCCTCCTCCAAAACCGCAAGCCGAACCTGCCCCAGCACTCCGTCTGTCTCGAATGCAAGCGCAAGGGAACCGTCTGCGTGATGGTGGCGAAAAACATGCTTTGCCTGGGGCCCGCCACCCGCTCCGGTTGCGGCGCGCTGTGCCCCTCGTGCGGGCGCGGGTGCTACGGATGCTTCGGCCCGCAGCCGGGCATGGATCTGAACACACTTATTCCGACCCTGCGGTCGATGCAGAAAGATCCGGGCGAAGCCGCCCGGCTGCTCAGCCACGTATCTGGATTTGCCCCGGCATTTGCGAAGGCGGCGGAATCGATCCTCACCGAGGAGAAAAAGCAATGAGCGCGACCAAAACCACGGAAATCCGTTCGATCGAAGTCCCCGCCCTGGCCCGTGTGGAAGGCGAAGGAGGCCTCTACATCGGCGTTAAAGATGGAAAAATCACCGAAATCAAGGTGAATATTTATGAACCCCCGCGGTTCTTCGAGGGGTTCCTGCGCGGGCGGTCGCTTTTTGAGGTCCCGGACATCACCGCCCGGATCTGCGGGATCTGCCCGGTGGCTTACCAGATGAGCTCGGTCAACGCGCTCGAGGCATCCCAGGGGATCGCCATCTCGCCCTCCATCCGCGCGCTGCGGCAACTCTTGTATCACGCCGAGTGGATTGAGAGCCACGCCCTGCACATCTACCTTCTCCAGGCCCCCGATTTGCTCGGCCAGGAAAGCGCGATCAGCTTGGCGGCCATCGCGCCGGAGGTGGTGACCAAGGCCCTCCGGATGAAGAAGGTCGGCAACTCGCTCCTGCGGGTCATCGGCGGGCGCTCGGTCCACCCGGTCTCCACGACCGTGGGCGGGTTCTACCGCTGGCCGGAAAAAGAAGCCCTGCAGGCGCTTCTTCCCGAACTGGAATGGTCGGCCGCCGCCGCGGTGGAAGCCGTGCGCTGGGCGGCGACCCTTGCGTATCCCGATTTCGAAGTGGATGCCGAATACGTCGCCCTCCGGCGCCCCGATGAATACGGCATGTTGGACGGACGGGTTGTTTCCTCTTCCGGAGTCGATATCCCGGTTGCTGAATACGAGAAGAATTATCTGGAGGATCAGGTGGAGCACTGCAATTCGCTCCACAGCCATACCAAGGCGGGCGGAAGCTATATGGTCGGTCCGCTTTCCCGCATGAACCTCAACCACAGCCAGATGGGAAAAACCTCCCAGTCGCTGATGAAGGAATTGAAGGTCCAATTCCCGATCCGCAATCCCTTCAAGAGCCTTTTTGCCCGGGCGTTCGAATTGGTCGATGCCTACGAGGATGCGATTCGATTAATTAGAGAGTATAATCCTCAGGGACCCAGCCGGATTATGTTCGAACCGCACGCCGGCGAAGGGTGCGGCGTATCTGAGGCGCCGCGCGGTCTGCTGTTCCACAAATACACCGTCGACGACAGCGGGCTGATCCAAAAGGCGCGGATCGTTCCACCGACATCCCAGAATTACGCCCGGATGGAGGCGGATTTGTGGAAGTTCGCGCCCACCGTAATCGCCAAACCGCATGACGAAGCAACCCTCGCATGCGAACATCTGATCCGGTCATACGATCCGTGCATTTCCTGTTCCGTTCACTTCGTCCGTTGGGAGAATTAGGACGCCGCATAACATGTCTCGTACGGGCCGCGCGCTTCTTGCCATGGGGATTTTCTTCCTTCTGACGGTTTCACCCGTCAGGGCTCAGGAGACGTCGGTCAAAGCCGTCCTGTTCTACAATCCCAATTGCGGCGCGTGCAAAACGCTGATCAACGAGACTCTCCCGCCGCTGATCCTGGAGCACGGCAACAGCCTGTTGGTCTTCACCGTGGATGTCACCAACCCCGAGGGCGGCGCGCTGTACGAGTCCGCCCTCACCGCGTTGGCCGTACCCGCCGATCAGCGCGGGGTTCCCTTGCTGGTGGTGGAGAACATATACCTTTCCGGATTGACATCCATCCAGACTCAGTTCCCCGGTTTAATCAACCGCAAACTGTCCGAGGGGGGAACCGCATGGCCCTCCGTTCCGGGGTTGGAAGATTCCCTCCAAAAAGCGGGCTTTACGCGGACTCCGATGAACATTTGGGAAAAATTCCTCAACGATCAACCGGCGAACTCGCTGGCCGTTGTGGTTCTGGCGTTCCTTTTCCTCTCGCTGGTGTTCTCGATCCTGATCACTTTCCGCCCGTCGCCAAAATTCACCAACGCCATCCCCAATTGGCTATTCCCCGCCCTGCTTCTGATCGGCTTGGCCGTCGCATCCTACCTGACGTATACCGAGGTTACCCAATCGAAAGTCTTCTGCGGCGGGATCAGCCGATGCCAGGAAGTCCAGGATAGCCAGTATTCCAAAATCCTCGGGTTGATCAGCATCGGCGAATTTGGCGTCATTGGATATCTCCTGATCGGCATGGCATGGCTTTATTATCGCGTCGCGCATGGGATGCAAAAAACGATCACCGCGATCGCCATGTTTGGTTTCGCCGTCTTCGGCGTAAGCTTCTCCATCTACCTTACATTCCTGGAACCTTTCGTGATCGGCGCCACATGCATTTGGTGCCTGACGTCGGCGACGGTTATGGGTTTGATCCTCCCCCTGACCACCGGTCCGGTGGGATCCACAATCCAACCGTCCGCGCCATCCGGCCCAGGCATCCCTTCCGGCGGATGAATATCGCGGTCATCGGCATCGGCCAATCCCTGCGTGGCGACGACGGGATTGGGCCGGAGGCAGTCCGGCGATGGACCGCTGGTTTTCCCCAAACCGCCGAAAATCCCCAAATTCAAATCCTTCTGCTCGATACGCCAGGCCTGGGATTGCTGGATGATCTCGAGTCGCCGGATGCCGCGATCCTGGTGGATGCGGTTTCCACCGGCCGGCCCGCGGGTACGGTCCGCGTATTCGATCCCATTCCGAACACCAGCCTTTCGGCTGCGGAAAAGACCGCCCACGGTTTCGGCGTCGCAGAGTCGATCTCGCTGGCGCGGAAGACGGGCGCTCGGCTTCCAGAGCGTTTGATCCTTATCGGCATCGAAGGCGGGCAGTATGAATTGGGACGCTCCTTTAGCGATTCGGTTCGGGCGGCGCTCCCCGCTGCGGCGGAAAAGATACAGGAGATAGTATCGAATTTCTTATCCACGAAGGACACGAAGTAAAACCAGAAGAACACGAAGTATTTAATATTTTTTATCCACGAAGAGCACGAAGGACACGAAGAAAAAGCAACTATTCAGCCGGTCGATCGTCATGCCGGCGTGAACTTGGCCGGCATCCATGAACTGCGAAAATCACTGGACCCCGGCTTCGAGCACGCCGGGGTGACGGGCGAAACCGAACGCTTCGTTGCGCTCAGCATGACAACCATCAAAGAAAATTTACTTACTTCGTGTCCTTCAGGTTTGTTTTTCGTGTGATTTCGTGGAAGGCTTTATGCCTTCGGCGGGAGTTTCTTCTGCCAGTCAAACAGCTTCGCAAGCGCTTCCATCGGGGTCATCGAGGATAAATCGAGGTTCTGCAATTCCTTCCACATCGGGTCCAGATCGGTGAACATCTGCAGTTGCCGGGGGGATTCCTTCGAAGCGCCCTGGGCAGTCCCCTGCTCGAACTCCTTGAGGATTTCCTCCGCCCGGGCGATCGTCGGCCGGGGCATCCCCGCCAATTGGGCGACGTGAATGCCGTAGGAGCGGTCCGCCCCGCCCGGGACGATGCGGTGCAGGAAGACGACCTTGCCGCCTTCCTCCGCGACCGACACGTTGAAATTCCGCACTCCGGGCAGAAGCTCCGCCAGCCGGATCAATTCGTGGTAATGCGTCGCGAACAGTGTGCGGGCCCGCAGGCGCGGATGATTGTGTATGAACTCGATCACCGCCCAGGCGATCGCCACGCCGTCATAGGTCGAGGTGCCGCGGCCGACTTCGTCGAAGATCAGCAGGCTGCGCGGGGTGGCGTGATGCAGAATGTTGGCGGTCTCGACCATCTCCACCATGAAGGTGGATTGCCCGGCATGGATTTCATCCCGCGCGCCGATCCGGGTGAAGATCCTGTCCACCAGCCCGATCCGGGCCGAGCGCGCCGGCACGAACGACCCGATCTGCGCCATCAGGCACAGCAGGCCCGCCTGCCGAAGATAGGTGGATTTCCCGCTCATGTTCGGACCGGTGATGATCCGGATGATTTCCCCCTGCTCCAGACAAATGTCATTCGGCACGAAGCGCTCGCCCTCCAGGAAGCGCTCGACGACCGGATGCCGCCCGTCGCGGATATCCAACGCCCCATCCTCCGTCACCTCCGGGCGCGTGTAATCATTCTTCGCGGCCGCTTCGGCCAACGCGGCGCAGGCGTCCAATCCGGCAAGGATGCGCGCCGCCTGCATCAGCCCGGCGCGTTCAGCCGTGATGCGCGCACATATCTCCTTGAAAAGGCGCGCTTCGATCTCGCGAATCCTTTCCTCCGCGTTCAACACGCGCGTTTCATATTCCTTCATCTCGGGGGTGATGTAACGCTCGGCGTTAACCAGGGTTTGTTTGCGGATGTAATCCGCCGGGGCCGATTTGGCCTGGCCGCGGGATACTTCGATGTAGTAACCGAAAATTTTGTTGTAACCGACCTTCAGCGTTTTAATCCCGGTGCGCTGCTTTTCCGAGGTTTCCAGATTCGCGATCCACTCGCGGGATTGCCGCGCGCCCTCGACAACCGAATCCAGCTCCTTGCTGAAACCCGGGCGGATGACGCCGCTTTGTGAGAGAGTCGCCGGCGGATCCTCCGTGACCGATTGCTGCAGCAGCGTCAGAATTTCGGGGAACGTATCCGGCCGCTGTAGAACATTCCCGCTCCCGGCCGGCATCCCGTCGAGCGCTTCCAGAACCTTCGGCAGTGCCGCCAGGGATTCCCTCAGCGCGGTCAGGTCCCGCGGCAACGCGTTGCCCGACCCGATCCGGTTCACCAGCCGTTCGATATCGTTCAGCCCGTGCAGCGCTTCGCGAAAAGCCGCGCGCGCCAGCCCCGCATCGAAAAAGGCCTGGACTCCGGATTGGCGCTCGCGGATCCGCGCCAGGTCCAGGAGCGGCTGCTGGATCCATTGCCGCAGCGCCCGGCCTCCCATCGCGGTCACGGTCTGATCCAGCACGCCCAGCAGCGACCCGTGCACCTCCCCGGTGCGCAGCGTCTCGGTCAATTCCAGACCGCGGCGCGTCGCCGGATCCAGGATCATGAAATCTGAAAGCGAATACGTTCCGAGTTCCCGGACCCATTTCAACGCGTCCGGCTGGGTTTCCTGCAGGTACTGCACCAGTACGCCCGCCGCGCAGACCGCGGCGGACTTGCGCGCCAGCCCGTACCCTTCCAGCGAGGCGGTTTCGAAATGCTGCAGCAGAACCTGTTCGCACCGCCCTGGTTCAAAGCGCCAGGCGGGCCACACCGTGCGGGTGCCGACTGCGTCCGCGCCGTTTCCCGCGCCTTCCGGGACAATCACCTCGGCCGGCCCCAGCCGGTTTAATTCCGCCCGGACGGCGGCGGCCGCGTCTTCCGATTCAAACTCCGCCACCCGGAATTCGCCGGTGGTGATGTCCGAATAGGATACGGCGCCGCGCCTTCCCTGCACCACGGCGCAGGCCAGATAGTTGTTGCGCTTCGGGGACAGCATCCCGGGTTCCATGACCGTCCCGGGAGTGATCACCCTGGTCACCTGGCGCGGCATCAGGCCCTTGACCGCCTCGCCCACCTGCTCGCAAATCGCCACGTGATATCCGCGCTGGATCAGGCGGGAGATGTATGATTCCGCGGCATGGTAGGGAATGCCCGCCATCGGGATGCGGGACCCTTTGGCCACATTGCGGGAGGTAAGCACGATTTCGAGCTCCCGCGATGCGGTTTCCGCATCCGCGTCAAACGTCTCGTAGAAATCCCCCAGCCGGAAGAACAGAAGCGCGTGGGGATACTTTTGCTTGACGTCCAGATATTGTCTTCGAATGGGTGTCAGATCGTCATCCATCGTCCATCCCCGCGGCAGCCTGTCTTTTGGTGTTCCGGACCGGCGGCCTGCAGGCGATTATATCCGGCGCAGAGTGGGGAGGGCGGCGTAGATCACAACCACCAGCAGCAGCCCCAGCCCGGCCGACAGCGCCAATCCCGTTGCAGGGCCCAGCACCTGGGCCACGATGCCCGCTTGCAGGGCGCCGATCGGCACTGCGCCAAAGAATGCCAACAGGTAGATGCTCATGATCCGTCCCCGCAGGTTGTCGTCCACGAGAGTTTGGATAATCGAGTTGATGGAGGTGTTTTGAACCACCAGCCCAAACCCCGTGATGACCAGGAGGACCAGGGACAATCCGAAGGAAGCCGACAGCGAGAATCCCAGCAGGGAAAGCGGGAAAAGGAGGCTGCCGATCATCAGGCGGCCGGCCCGTTTCTCAAGATGGGCACGGGAGGCCATGAAAAGGGAACCCAGCACTGCGCCGACTCCAACCGCGGCGTTCAGCAGGCCGAGCGCGGTTTCCCCCTGGTGCAGCACTTCCACGGCGAACGCCGGCAACAAGGTGGAATAGGAAAAGGCGAACACGCCGGAGACGATGGTCAGGAGGATCAACGGCAATATGACCGGATGGCCGAAGGCGTACCGGACTCCCTCCCGGACCTGGCGAACCGGTTCCTCATACGGGATCGGAACGGCCGGCGGAACACGCATGAGCACCAATCCGGCCAGAACCGCAAGAAATGAAGCCCCGTTGACCCCAAAACACCATACCGCCCCCCAGGTCGCAAGGATCAACCCGGCGGCCGCAGGACCGATCACCCGCGCCAGATTGAACATAGTCGCGTTCAGGGCAATCGCATTGGGCAGATCGCCGCGCTCTTCGATGATCTCGATCGTGAAGGCCTGGCGGGCGGGCGCATCCACCGAGTTCACCACCCCCAGCAGCGCCGCCATCACGAATACATGCCAGACCTCCAACCGCCCGGCTGCCAGGAGGATCATCAGCAGGAAGGCCAGGAGCATGGAAGCGGTTTGTGTGTACAACAAGATGGAGCGGCGCGGGACCCTGTCGGCCAATACTCCGGACGGAAGCATCAGGAAGAAGGTCGGCAGACTCCCGGCAAACGCGACAGCACCCAGCAGAAACTTCGAACCGGTCATCTCATACACCACCCATTGCTGGGCGACCGACTGCATCCATGTGCCGATCAGCGATACCGATTGACCGGCGAACCAAAGCCGGTAATTGGGATGACGCAGAGCCCTGGCAAAGGACAGCGCGGGGAAATGTCCCCGCCTTTTAGGTATCATTAACGTACCTTTTATGCCTTTTTTCGGCCTGATTTCGCCATTGCGAGCATGCTTTCGGAGTATAATCGATTTCATAGCCATAATTTGTCCAGATCGACTTGTCAGGCGCGTTTTTTGCATTGGTTGCCTGATTAGGTCGTTTCTGGATTCTGGCATTGGGCAGGCTGGCCGGAGAGAATCCGTTGGAGATCGGGAGTAATCTTTTCGCTCCCGTCTCCGGTGTCTTGTTCAGGAAGGTGAGTGGTCGGTGTATAACTACACTTCCATCAACGATTTCACCGCCCAATCCGAAGAAAAACCCCTCCGGATCCTTTACATCGAGGATTACCCGGATAACCGGCTGTTGATCCGGCGGGTATTGATGGCCGAAGGCTATGATGTGCTCGAAGCCGGTGACGCTCAACAAGCGTTGAAGCTTGCCCTCTCCGATCCCCCGGATCTAATCCTGATGGACATCAATCTGCCTGAAGTGGACGGGTACACTCTCACGGCAAGAATCCGCGCCACCCCCCGGCTAGCCCACATCCCGGTTGTCGCCCTGACGGCCAATGTAATGAAGGGCGACCGCGAACGCGTGCTGGAAGCGGGTTGCGACGGGTACATCCAGAAGCCTGTGGATATCGACCAGCTCCCCTGGCAAATCTCAAAGTACCTGCGCAAGTCCCGAGGAACATAAACCCATGGAAACCCGGCCTGATCCCACCCCAGTACCCACTCCGACTCCGGACCCGTTGGCGTCCCGGAAGAAGAAGCTCGTCAATCCGAAGGAAGCCACCATCCTCGTCGTGGAGGACAACGTTTCCAATTTCGTACTGATGGCACGCATGCTGGCCTACCTGGGTATCCACTGCGAATGGAAAACCTCGGGATACGAGGTCGTCGAATACGCCCATACGCTTCCGCGGGTGGACCTGATCCTGATGGATATCCGCCTGCCATATGAAGACGGATATGAGGCACTGCGTAAGATCCGCACTTCTCTGTACAAAGATATTCCCGTCATTGCGGTTACCGCCAACGCCAGCCAGGACGAGTTAAACAGGGCTCGCGCGTCAGGATTTGACGGGTTTGTCGGAAAACCATTGGATCCCGATCGGTTCCCGGACCAGATTCGCCGCATGCTGCACGGCGAACCGGTCTGGGAATACGCATAAAAAGGGCACAATCCCTTTTGGAGTAACAGGGTATGGCTGAGAAAGCGGTCAAGCGGTCGAACCCAATCCTGAACCTTCTCGCGCCGCGAAGCATGGCAACGGCGTTCGTCGGCATCCTCCTGCCGTTTGTCATACTGCCCGTCCTTCTGGGATGGTTGGCGTACTCCACGGCGCGGAACGGCCTTTATCAATCCGCGGCCAGCGACCTGGTCGTCACTTTCGAAGGAATCAACGCGAAATCCCGGATTTGGCAATCGGACGGGTATGAACAAGTGCAGGCGTTAGGCCGTGATGCCAACGTCGTGCAGGCCGCCGCCCAATTGGAATCTACGGTCGCTTCCAAATCCGAATTCTTCAATACCATTTACCGGCTGCAACCCAAAGGCCTCATGTTCTCCGATTTTCTCGTCGTCGATGCCGCCACCAGCGGGATCATCGCCTCCTCCAATCCCGCATGGGAAGGCATGGCGCTGACCGGCGCCAACGTGATCAACCCCAATCCGGATTGGTCACTTCCCTTCTCCTACGTCCAAGTCAACCACACCATCTTCAGCCCTTCGACTTTCGTCGTATTAACCGGCGCGCCCCTTCAGACCTCCTCCCGGAAGACAGGACTCGTACTGGTCGGGCTTCTGCAGACTCCAGATCTGTATGCCGTCCTCTATGTTCCGTTGATCAAATCTCTCGCGAACTCCATCGTCCTGACATTCCAGGACTTCACCTACGTCCGGATGAATGTGGAGCAAGGAACCTTCACCAAGATGCAATTGATCCAGAGCAATCCTCAAATCCCTCTGGAAACGGGAAAATCCTCCGAGTATACGAACATCCTCGGCCAGCCCGTGGTCGGACATACCGACACCTTATCCATTTACAATCTGGTCGGCTCCAATCCGGCGGTACCCTCAGGGATGAAGATCCTCGTGGAGAGAGATCAGGCTCCGGTTTTTGAAGCTCTCAACCCGATCACGACCGTTCTGATCATCGTCGAAGTCTCCGTCCTCGCAGCGCTAATTCTCGCCTTAGTGCAGGCGGTGTTCTTCATCATCCGCCCGACCACCCGGATTGCGTCGGCCGTCGGCCGATTGGCTTCGGGCCACACCGAAGAACAGATCCCCATTTATGGGACATCGGAATTCGTTGTGCTGACCACCGCCCTCAACCGCCTTAGCGGATCCATGCGTGAGATCACATCACTGGTCGGCACCGACGGTCAATCCTCGACCCGCAAGATCATAATTTCCGCCGAATTGATCCATGCCCTTTCCGGCGCGACCACGCTGGACGATACACTCAAGACCGTGATCAACCAGATCCGGGACCGGTTGGGATACGAATTTGCATCGATTTACCTTGTGGATGATGCCGGTCAATTTGCCGTGATCCGCGAGGCCAGCGGACCTGCCGGAGAAAAGCTCAAGGCTGCCGGCAACCGTTTCCCGCTGGGATCCTATTCCATCATCGGGTCGGTAGCGCAATCCGGCAAAGCCCACCAGGCGCAAAAAGTAACTGAAGATCCGATGTACATCCGCAATGATCTGCTCCCGGATACGCGTTCCGAGGTGGCTCTTCCGATCCGGGTCAACCGCCGGACAATCGGCGTCCTGGATGTTCACTCCACAGAAACCAATGGGTTTTCCACGGAAGACCTGGAGCTTCTGGAATTGATTTCGGACCAGACCGGGTCCGCCATTCAAAATACCCAAACGGTGGAAACCGCGCGCGTCAGCACGGAAGTCTCCCAGCAGTTTTACCGCGTCGGGCGGTTGATGGCGCAGGCTTCGTCGCCGGAGGAGATCTTCAAATCCGTCATCGACGGCATGAAAGGCACCCCGTATGTGGTGACCATTCTCCAATCGGGCGAGTCCTCCATGGCCATCACCGGATTCTACGATCCTGTGAATCCGGAATCCTCCCAGGCGCCGGTTGCGGAAATCGCGGAAGATCCGGAGACGATCTCACGCCTGATCCCGTCCTCCACCCCGCTCATCGTCAAAGTGGAAGCCGGCATCGTTCGCCTCCCGGCTAACATCCGCCAATATTTGGATTCGCTCGGCTGCCGTGCGGCGGCCTTCCTCCCGCTGCGCCAGGGGGAACGCCTGTTGGGCACGCTGCTCCTGGCCTCTCGCGATGAGAACGCGATCACTCCCGCCAGCATCCGGCCGCTCACCCCGATCGCCGAATCCATCCTCTCGGCGATGGAACGCCTCGAGCTGCTGCAGACGACCCAGGGCCGGCTTTCCGAACTCGCAACGCTGAACCGGATCAGCCAATCCATCTCCCAGGCCACGGACTTGCAGGGATTGTTCGAGACCGTTCATGAACAAACCCGCAACACCCTCGGCGACGTGGATATCGTCATCACACTGTACGATTCCAACCGCGACCTGCTGTCTTTTCCGTATGCCTTTCTCGGCGGCGAATCCACCTCCCTCGACCCGATGCCTATGGGGGACAGCCTTTACTCGCTGGTCGTGCGCAATGCCCAGCCACTGCTGATTTCCAACAACGTCGAAGAACGTCTGACGGCGCTCGGCGTGCGCCTCTCCGGGACGGTTCCGGAATCCTGGCTTGGGGTTCCACTGGTCACGGCGAACCAGGTGGTGGGCGTTATTGCGCTGCAGTATTCCTCGCAGTCGGAAAAGATGTCCTCGGAAGAGGCGCAACTGTTGCTGGCCGGAGCCTACCGTCCGACACACGGTGTTGCGGTCAAGCACTTTACGGATAACGATCTGCGCCTGATGACCACGATCGCCACGCAGATCGCCTCGACCATCCGCACCTCCTACCTGTTGCAGGAGTCGGAGCGGAAGGCCGTCCAGCTGCAAACCGCAGCCGAGATCGCCCGCGAGACCATCGGCCTCCTGGATTTGGACCGGCTGCTTTCCCATTCGATCAATCTGATCCGCGAACGGTTTGGGTTCTATCATTCCTCGGTGTTCCTCCTGGACGATGAACGGAAATTCGCCCTGCTGCGGGAATCCACCGGGGAAGCCGGGCGGCAGATGAAAGCCCGCGAACACAAACTCGGCGTCGGGTCGCAATCGATCGTCGGGTGGGTTACGGAAAACGCCCGCCCGCGCGTGGCGGACGACGTCACCGCCGATCCGATGCACAAACCCAATCCGCTGCTCCCGGCCACGCGCGCGGAACTCGGCATCCCCCTCCGCATCGGGGAAACGGTCATCGGCGCGCTGGACGTGCAGTCCACGATCCCGTATGCGTTCGCCCCCGACGACATCACCATCCTTCAGGTTATCGCCGACCAGATCGCCATCGCGGTGGAAAACGCGCGGCTGTTCTCCACAACGCGCGAATACCTCTCCCGCCACCGCTCCCTCTACCAGGTGACGACGGCGGCGGCTTCCTCCACCTCGCTCGACAACGCCCTCTTCAGCGCCGCGCAGGGCTTGCGTACCACCATGAACGGCGCGCGGGTGGCCCTGTTCCTGCTTTCTCCGGAAAAGGATACGCTGGTCGTCCGCGCCCATTCCGGCTTCAATTCGCGCGAGGTCGAAACGATGCGTGTCTCCCTCGGCCAGGGCGTGCAGGGCTGGGTGGCCAGCAACAAGCAGCCATCGCTGGTCGCCAGCACCGCGTCCGACTCGCGCTACCTGATGATCGACCCGGACATCCAATCCGAATTGTGCGTGCCGCTGATCCACCGCGACGAACTGCTCGGCGTGATGGACATCCAGAGCGAGCACATGTCGGCGTTTACCGAAGACGACGTACAACTGCTCGGTACGGTCGCCGGATCCCTCGCCGCGATTATGTCCTCGACCGTGCTCTTCGAACAGGTGACCCAGGAACGGGAACGCCTGCGCCAACTCTACGAGGAAGCGATCGGCATGGCCGGCCCGCCTTCGGGCGATATGGAAAGCCTGATGCGGTCGGCGCTCGAACGCGTACGCAGCGTTTCGGGAGCCGATTGCGTCTCGATCGCTTTCCCGTCCGGGGAGGACGAGGTTAAGATCGAGATGTGCACCTGCGAACCGCACCTCAAGCACATCACCGGCCTGGTCGCCCATTACGGCCAGGACGTGATCGGCGAGGCGCTTTCGACCAACCAGACGGTCAAATACACGCCCTCCTCGACCGGTACGCTTTCCCGCTCGCTGGCCCAGGCGGGAATTAAAACCGCGCTGGCGATGCCCCTGCAATGGACCGGGCGCACGATCGGCGGCCTGTTGCTTTCCCGGATGTCTTCCGACCGGAACTTCTCGACCGAGGAAGTGCAACTGGCCAACTTGCTCGCGTTGCAGGTCGCGGCCAACCTCGAAAGCGCGCGCCTCTTCGACCAGACCCGCCGCCAGGCGGAACGCGAGCACCTTCTGTTTGAAATCACGAGCCGCATCCGCCGCTCGGTGGACATGCAGGGCATTCTTACGACAACCGCAAGCGAGCTCAGCCGCGCGTTGGGCGCAAAACACGCCAGCATCAAGATCGGCCTGTCGGACACCACCGGCCCCGAAGACGGGAACGGCGGCGGTTCGGGAGGCCCGGCGTGATGACGGCGCATTCGGCGCGGCGCGAATTATCGGATCATCGGTTGACGCTTTCCCGTTGCGGTCCGCCGGCCGGGGGTCTTCCTTCCCGGTTGAAGGCCGCTGGATAAGGGATCAAAGGGCAAAGCTATGCTGGATCGGATCACCCGTCTCTTTCCTCCTGTTTCCAAGAATCCGGACGATGCCCGGCAGGAGAACCTTTTCTACCTGGTGGTCATCGGGCTTGCGCTGACCGGTGCGCTGTTCGCGTTGATCAGCGCGGTTATCGCGCTTGCCAGCGGCGGCCCGTGGGTGGGCGTGATCGCCGGGATCGTCGTCCAGCCGGTGTATCTGGCCGCCATATTCCTCGCCCGGCGGGGCCAGGTCCGCCTGGCGATATATTTCCCGGTGGTCAGCATCTTCCTGGTCATGATTTACGCGTCCGTCGCGCTGGGCCTCGGCCACGCTATTTACGTCGGGTACGCGATGGCCACCCTGACCGCGGCGATCCTCATCAGCACCCGGAGCGGCATATTCTTCGCCTTCCTCAGCATGCTGGCGCATCTGGTCATCGGCCTGCTGCAGCAATCCGGAACCCTCGCCGTACCGGAGGGCTTCGCCCCCCTCAGTACGATCTGGCCCGACGCGGTCGCCTTTGGGTTTGGCCTGGCGGTCCTGATCAGCATTTCCGCCATCTACAACCGGGAGATGCGCGTTTCCCTGCAGATGGAGAAACAGCTGGCCGAAGCGCTTCAGAACGAGCATCAGGAACTCATCCGCCGGATTTCGGAAAACAAAACACTCCTCGACCAGCGGATCATCCAGCTCCGAACCCTGGCGGAAACCTCGATGGCGGCCGGAGCCGAGCGCAAGCCGCTGATCCTGATGCAATCGGTGATGGAAGTCCTGCAGCAACGCATGAATTTATCCTCGGCTTCGATCTTCCTGATGGAAGATCCCGGGCCTTCGCTCGTTCTGCGCGCCGGGTCCACATCGGAAGCTCAGCGGCTTATCGGCCGGGGATACCGCCTGCCGGAGGAATCGACATCCCTGGTCAAGCAGGCCGCCGACAACAAGCGGATCTTTTCCGAAGGCGACCGCCCGATCGAGAAGGACAACCCGCTTTCCACGGGCCGCTCGGAACTGGTCATCCCGCTCCTGATCGGCGACCGGAACCTGGGCGTGCTGGATGTGCAATCCGAAACGGTCAACGCCTTCGACGATTCGGTAATTCTGACCCTGCGCGGCATCTCCCAAACGCTGGCCCACGGCCTGGAGATGGCCCGCCTCAACACCCAATCCCAGGGGGACCGCGAAGAAGTCCGCGCGCTGAACCGGCGCTACATGTCGGAAGCCTGGAAGGATGTCGACCAGACGTCGGATCTCTCGCTTTCGGTCGACAGCAGCGCCGCCGACGGCGAGGAAATCATCACTCCGCTTGCGTACTCTTCGGATGCGGCGGCCGTCCCAAGCAGTATCACGCGCAGCGCGGACGGCATGCAAATCACCGCGCCCCTGATTTTGCGCGAACAGGTGATCGGATCGCTGACTCTGGATACGGGTGATAAGGAAATATCCCAGGAGGATCTGACCTTCATCGAAGCCGTCACCACCCAGGCCGCCCTGGCCCTCGAAAACGCGCGCCTGTACTCGGAACTTACCCAGCGCGCCGCGTATCTACAGACCGCGAACGAAATCGCCCGCGACACCAGCACGACCCTCGACCTCGATCTGTTGCTGCGGCGGGTGGTCGAACTGATCCGGGATCGGTTCGGCTTCTCGCACGTCGCGGTGTACCTGATGGACGAGCAGGATCAGGCCGCGGCGGCCTATGCCGCCTCCGGACAAGCCGGCGCGGACCTGGTCGCGCGGCGCGCGTTCTATACCGCGGATTCACATTCGGTCGTCGGCCACGTCCTTTCCACCGGCGTGCTGTACGCCGCCAACAACGTGGAAAAAGATTCGGATTTTCAGGCCGATCCGCTGCTTTCGGATACGAAGTCGGAACTGGGCATCCCGCTGATCGTCGCCGGCCGGATCATCGGCGTGCTGGATATCCATTCCGCCAAACCGAATGCCTTCGGTTCGGATGAGATCGCCATCATCCAAACCCTTTCCGGGCAACTGGCGGTCGCCGTGCAAAACGCCCGCTTGTTCAGTCAGGTGTCCCAGCGTGCGGAACGCGAACGGAAAGTGGTTGAAATCACGAGCCGCATCCGGTCCACCAACGATATCTCTTCCATTTTGCAGACGGCCGTCAGCGAGCTGCGCCGCGCGCTCGGCATCTCGAGCGGCACCGTCATGGTCGGGCCGACCCGGCCCGCGAAGGTCGAAGAATCCAAGGGAACCGCCGGCCCGAGCGCATCCTGACGGTCCCCCTCCCATCCCTCCCCCATTTCAGAAAAATGCGAAATGGGGGAGGGATGGGAGGGGGATGGAACGGGCACGGATCAAGGCAGCGGACAAATGATTGACGGGAAGACAGGATCCGAATTATGACAACCATCGTCGCCATCGCCAATGAAAAAGGCGGAGTCGCCAAAACCACCTCGACCCTTTCCATTGGCGCTGCGCTCGTCGAAAGCGGCCAGGAAATCCTGCTCGTGGATCTGGACCCGCAGGCCAACCTGACCCTCGCATTGGGCATCCAGCCGGCGCAGATCCGCCGCTCGGTGGCCGATCTCCTGCTCGGCAACACCTCGATTCTCAGCGTTTCGCGCGAAACCTCCGTGCCCGGTCTGGACCTCATTCCCGCGTCGGGGGAGATGCTGCTGGTCGAACGGTTCCTCTACGTCCGCCAGAATTACGAGTATCTTCTGCGCAAGGCGCTGGCCAAAGCCAACATGTACAGCATGGTGCTCCTGGATTGCCCGCCCAGCCTGGGTGCGCTGACGATCAACGCCCTGACGGCGTCGAACCTGTTGATCATCCCCACCCAGTGCGAATTTTTCTCCGCCCATTCCTTGCGGGAAATGCTGGATCTGATCCGCAACATCCGCCAGCGGTCCAATCCGATGCTGCGATACCGGGTGATGATCACCATGCTCGGCAAGACCCGCGTCCACCGGACGCTGCAGGAACAAATCCGTACCGCTTTCGGCAATGCGGTCTTCACGACCGCAATCGAGAACGACACCAAATTGCGCGAATGCCCGGTGGTTGGAAAACCAATCACCGAGTACGCCCCCGAAAGCCGGGCCGCGCAGCAGTACCGCGCCCTGGCTCAGGAGTTGGAAGAATATGTCCATCAAGCGATCGCTCAACCAGCTTGAGTCTCTGTTCTCCGGGGTCTCGGAACCCGAAATCCCGGTCGCGCCCGAACGGAAAGCGCGCCGGGCGAGCGAACCATCGGCCGCGCCCAGCGGCTGGGTGTGGGAGTTCGACGCCGAAGGCAACAGCCTGTGGTGTTCGGACGAGATCTTCCCGCTCCTGGGGTTGCGGGCTTCGCAGGCCAAGGGACGCCCGATGGAAGACTGCGGATTGCTTCCGGAATCCGCCCAGAAATTAAGGGCGGCCATCGAGTCGGGCGAGCCGATCGACAATCTGTTCCTGACGGCCAATCACCGCAACGGCGCGATGATCCTGCTTCTGATGAATGCTTTGCCGAGGATGGATGAGGACGGCCAGCCTTCGACTTACCGCGCCGTGGTTCAGGTTTTGCAATCCGCCGCGCCCATTCCTTCGGCGGTGCGGAGCCGGAAATCGGCGGAGCCGGCGGCGCCGGTTCCGGCCGCGAAACGGATTATCCGGAGCGCCGCGCTTCCGCCCGCGCCCGCCCCGCAGGCGGCTCCGGTATCGAAAATCCGGGCTGCCACGGGCAAGAAAGCTCCCTCGGCCGTCTTTGCGGCACAAGGCGTGCGGGAGGCAATTCCCGGCGCGCAAAAGGTAACTCTTCTCCGGAAGCCCGCCAAAGCGGCCCCCGCGCAATCTTCCGCGACTTTGCAAACCAAACCCGGCAAATCCGCGGAAATCGCAGCGCCCATTATCCTAAAAAAGCGGATTGCCAAATCCGCAGCTGTTCTTCCGGAACCCGTCGCGGCTCCCGCTCCAAAACGACGGCTCACCAAACCGGTTGCTGTGATTTCCGGGATCGAAGAAATTTCTGCGGGCGTTGCGCCGAAGAAACGGATCACCAAACCCCGCGCGGGGTTGCCTCTCGCGGTTTCGCCCGAACCATCCGCGGCCGCCGCGCCCAGAAAACGCGTCACCCAACCCGTCGCGCCGGCACCTCTTCCGGTTGAACCTGCGCCGGCAGCTCCGAAAAAACGGCCCATCAAACCGATTGTGACCGCGGCGGTTCCCTCGGCCGTAAAAACACCCGAAGCCGTTCCGGTAAAAAAACGGATCACCACACCGTTCGCGACAACCGCCGGCACTCCGGTGCTGGAAACGCCCGCTGTGATTCCTCTTAGAAAGCGGCTCACCAAACCCTTTGCCACAACTGCGGCGGCCCGCTTCGAGGAAACACCCGCGGTCCTTGCGCCCAAGAAGCGGATCACCCGTCCGATCGCAGCGGAAGAAGCTGTCCCCGCCAAGAAGAAACCCACCAAACCGCTCCCCGCCAAGCGCCCGCTGCCGAGCATATCGAGCCTGCTGGAATCCGGCGCGGTCACGCCCGACAAGCATATCCATAGGCCGTCTCTGGAAGAACTCCTGCCGACAATCGCGCCGTCCTTGAAGAAATTCTCCGGGCGGGAAATGACGGTTCCGCCGCCGGTCGCAGAAATCGAACTGCCGGTTCCGGAGATTGAACCATTTTCCGCTCCGGCGATTATGAAACCGCTGGAAGAATTCACGGCGCCGCCCGCTGAACCGGAAACCCCCAAACCGATCGGATCGATCCCGCCGGTTCCGCCGGTCAATCCGTTCTCCATGGACATGGAATCCGCGCCCGCCAAGCCCGAAGCGGCGCCTTCTCTCGCATCGTTCCTCCCGTCGGTCCCTGCCCCGGAAATACCGGCGCCTGTTCCGGAAATTAAACCCGCTCCGGCTGTCTTTGAGAAACCCGCCGAGCCGGTTGCGCCGGCGGCCCCGGAATCCGCCCCCGAGGCATTATGGACCGCGCCGATGATATCGGCTGCCACTCATCCAGCACCGCCTCCCGCAGCGGCGGCCGAGGTCCCGGCTGTTGCAGCGGCACCGATCGTCGAACCGGCGCCGGCCGCTCCGGCATATCTACCGTCCGCGACGATTCCGATTCCGACTCAAGGAAATCCCCCGGCACAGGAAATCACCCGGGCGCCTGCTCCGGAGATCAAACCCGAAGTCACCTTGCCTGCTTGGCAGATTAAGCCCGAAGCCGCAGTGCCCGCACCGGCGATGCAAGCGCCGCCGGTCCCGCCGGCACCGCCTGCGCTGCAGCCCGTGAAGAAATCCGGACCGCTGCCCCCCTTCAAGGGAACTGGTCCTTTATCCCTGCGCAGCCTGGCGGCCAAATCCCAGTCTTCGGATCCGTTTTCCGTCCAACCGGTTCTGTATCATGACGATATGGGCGGGATGCAGCGCCTGGAAGCCTACAACACGCCCGAGACTCAAAAAGCGTTAACCAGCGGCCAGCTTGTCATCTCCCAACCGGGCGGCGACGGGCACGGGGACCTCAATTCGGTTATGGCCATCCCGATCATGCTTCAGGATCAGGTCCTGGGCGTACTCGAGTTCCGGGATGAAGAAGGCAAGCGCTACTGGACCGATGAGGACCGGATGCTGGCGGAGGAAATCACCGACCAGCTGGCGCTCGCCCTCGAGAACGCACGGTTGTTCCATCAGGCCGCCGCCCGCACCCAGGAGCTCGCGCTGGTCAACCGCGTCGTGTCTTCCGTTGCCGGCTCCCTGGACCTGCTGACCAGCCTGGACACGATCGCCTCGGAGCTTGCCCGCGCGCTTTCCCTGGGGCATGCCAGCATCTCCCTGCTCTCCGAGGATAAATCGACCCTGACGCTGGTAAGCGACCAACCCGGCCGCATGGACCGGGCCAGCCCCTCGATTTTTGTGTCGGTCAAGGATTCACCCATCCTGCAAAAAGCGATCGTCGAACGCGGTCCGACGATCTTTACCGGTGTAAGCGAGAACCCGCTGCGTCCGCTGCTCCCGGGGGAAAAGCACGAACACCGGACCCGGACCCTTGTGCTTCTACCGCTGGTCGCCGAAGGCAACACCATCGGCCTGGTCGGCATGCACCTTCTGGAAGAGGGTCGCAGCTTTGCCGCGGATGAATTGCGCCTCTCGGAAACGATCGTGACCCAGGCGTCGACCGCCATTCAAAACGCCCGCCTGCACAACCAGACGGAACAGGCCCTGCACGAAGCGGTCAACCTGTTCCAAACTTCCCAGCGCCTGCAGAAGGCCAGCGGCGAGGAACAACTGATGCAGGAAGCGCTCGACTCCTGCCGGACCGCCGTGCCGTTGAACAGCATCTCGATCCAGCTCTTCGGGGAAGAAACCGGGCAAACCTATGTTCAGCAGGTTGCGCACATGGCCGACGCGGATCAGCCTTCGGTCGAAGACGGCACGCGGTTCCCCGGCGTGTTGTACCCGTTCTTCGATCTGCTGCAGAGCGGGCAAACGGTGGTCAGCAACCACGCCGAGGACGACGACCGGCTTTCGGGTATGGTGCGTCCGATCCTGGCCGATCTTGCGATCGCATCGATGGTGGCCGTGCCGTTGCGCGTCCGCGGCGAGAACATCGGTATTCTCCAGGCCGTGCGCCGGGTGGCCAACCCGTTCTCCCACAGCGAAGTGCGTTTCCTCGATACGGTCGGCGCGCAGCTTTCCCTTGCTCTCGACAACTACCGCCTGCTCAACCAGGCCCAGCGCCGCGCCCAGCAGCTGGAGATCGCGGCTGAAGTCAGCCGCCTCGCCACCTCCACCCTCGAAACCGGCACCCTGCTCTCCCGCGCGGTGAACCTCCTGCGCGAACGGTTCGGGTTCTATCACACCGCCATCTACCTGCTCGACGAGCAGGGCAAGTACGCCGTCGTGCGCGAGGCGACCGGCCAGCCCGGCGTGCAGATGAAGGAAGCCAAGCACAGCATCGCCGTCGGATCCAAGACGATCGTCGGACAAGTGACGGAAAACGGAAAACCGTACGCCGCCCTGGATTCCTCGAAGGATCCGTATTTCCGGGCGAATCCCCTCCTGCCGGAAACCAAAACCCAGCTTGCGCTGCCGCTGAAAATCGGCGACCGGATGCTGGGCGCGCTGGATATTCATGTCTCGCGGGCGAATGCCTTCCTTCCGACGGACGTCGCCGTGCTGCAATCCCTGGCGGACCAGGTGGCGGTTGCGCTCGACAACGCCCGATCTTACGAAGTGGAGCGCGAAGCCCTCAAGGAAATGCGCGAGGCGGACCGCCTGAAGACCCAGTTCCTGGCGAACATGAGCCACGAATTGCGGACACCGCTTAATTCGATCATCGGCTTCTCGCGCGTCATCCTGAAGGGGATCGACGGACCGATCACCGATCTGCAGAATCAGGACCTGACCGCCATTCACAACGCCGGACAGCACCTGCTCGGGCTGATCAACGACATCCTCGACATCTCCCGGATCGACGCCGGCAAGATGGAATTAGCGTTCGAGGAAGTGGATATGCGCAACCTGATCCAGAGTGTGGCGTCGACCGCGCTCGGATTGATCAAGGACAAGCCGATCCGCCTGTCGCAGTTCATCCCCGACGATATGCCGCTGGCCCGGGCCGATCCGATCCGCACCCGCCAGGTGCTCCTGAACCTGCTCTCCAACGCCGCAAAATTCACAGAGAGCGGCAGCATCGTAATCGAAGCAAAACTGCAGACCAGCCCGGATGACTATCCGGAGATCGTCGTGAGCGTATCGGATACCGGATCGGGCATCCCGTCGGAACACTTCCCGAAATTGTTCGCCGAGTTCTCGCAAGTCGATGCTTCCCCCACCCGCCGGACCGGCGGCACGGGGTTGGGCCTTTCGATTTGCAAGCGCCTTATCGAAATGCACGGCGGACGGATCTGGGTGGACAGCATCCTGGGCAAGGGATCGACCTTCTACTTCACCCTGCCCGCGCTCCAATCCAAGACAACCCCTGCCGCGGAATCGGCGCCGGGTGCCGGCCGCAAGAACGTCATGGTCGTGGAGAACGAGGCCGGAGTGGTGCAGCTGTATCGGCGTTACCTAGAGCCTCGCGGGTACACGATCATCGAACTCTCGGACGGGGCGCGCGCCGTTCCGATGGCACGCGAACTGCGGCCGTATGCGATCCTGCTGGACGTCAACATGCCCTCCCCCGACGGGTGGCAGGTCCTCGCACAGTTGAAGTCGGATCCCGTGACGCGGCCGCTGCCGGTCATCCTGTGCACGATTACCGAGGACCGCGGACGCGGCCTCAGCCTGGGGGCTGCCGATTACCTAGTGAAACCCATCCTGGAATCGGATCTGGTGGCCTCGCTGGAGAAGATCGAGAAGCCCGAACGCAAGACCTACAACGTCCTGGTCATCGAAGACAATCCCGACGAAGCCCAGATCGTCCAGCGGATTTTGGAAAAGCTTAGCGGCTTTTCGATCCGGATGGTTGCGGAAGCCAATTCCGGCCTGGAACGCGCGGAGAACGACCAGCCCCATCTGATCCTCCTCGATCTGCAACTGCCCGGATCGGCCGGATTCGATGTGTTGACGGCGCTGCGCGAGAATCCGAAGACCAAGAACATCCCGGTCATCGTCCTATCCGCGGCGGATATGAGCCCCGAGCAGATGGAAAGCATCTCCAACAAGGTCCAGGCTGTTCTGCGCAAGGAGCAGTTCTCCGAACACGACCTGTTGGAAAGCATCGCCCGCGCGTTGAAGCTCTATGAACACAGGGGCATTCCCGGCACGTCGCCGCTTTCCCTGGAGAACAAGAAATCCACTTCCCCGCTTCCCGGTGAAAGGAAGGGCTCGACCTCGCCGCTCAGTGCGGACCGGAAAAGCTCCACCTCTCCGCTGCCTGCGGAAAAAAAGAGCTCGACCTCGCCGCTTCCGTCTGGAACAACCAACTGACTCCCCGCACCGGGGTCGGAAGCAGGGGCGCGGTAGCTTCGCCCCTGCTTCCGACCCCGGACGGACGGGAAAAACAATAGGATGAGAATTCATGGCCGCGCATTTCGTCGTGGAGTGCATCGACTGCGGAACGTTATCCCCTTATTCCCCCCGAATATCCTTATGCCCCAAATGCCATAGCGCCTGGCGCCAGGCGCGCTACGACTATAAAACGCTGGCCAAGACCTTCGTTCTTTCCCTCCGGGAAAGGCCGTTTCATTTCTGGCGCTACCTGGATCTCCTCCCGATCTCCAACGCCGCCAATATCGTCACGCTGGGCGAAGGCGGGACCCCGCTGCATCATGCGCCCAACCTCGGATTGATGCTCGGATTGCCGAACCTGTTCA
The DNA here is from genome assembly GCA_963724345.1 of uncultured Chloroflexia bacterium. GTDB lineage: Bacteria > Chloroflexota > Anaerolineae > Anaerolineales > RBG-16-64-43 > JAFGKK01. Next base: position 1,497,061 of record CAVRUI010000003.1, read on the forward strand.
TCAAGGATGAACGTCAGGGACCAACGGCGTCCTTCAAAGACCGCCAGGCGGCTCTTACGGTGGCGGCGCTCAAGGAGGCCGGCATCCAGGAGGCGGTCGTCGCATCCACGGGCAATGTCGCCATCTCCTATTCGGCATATTGCGCGCGGGCCGGGATCAAACTCTGGGCATTCCTGACCAGCATGGTCCCGTCCGCCAAGATGCAGGAAGTGGCCATCTACGGCACGCAGGTGATCAAGGTAACGGGCACGTACGATCACACCAAGCAGGTGGCCGCGGAATTCGCCAAACGGAAAGGGATCTTCATCGACCAGGGAACCCGCAGCATCACGCCGATCGAGGCGATGAAGACCATCGCGTTCGAGCTGGCCGAGCAATTAACCCCGCTGCTGGGCTCCACGCTCACCGGAACCGGAAAATTGAAATCCTCCCCCTGGCGGTGCCCGGACTGGTACATTCAAGCCGTCAGCGGCGGGATGGGCCCGATGGGCGTGCTCAAGGGTTTCGAGGAACTGCAATTGCTCGGATTGGTTTCCCAGATGCCCGGGATCGCCGCGATCCAGGTGGAGGGATGCGCGCCGATGGCCTCGGCCTGGAAACGCGGGATGGACCAGCCGGACGTGGTGGCGTCGCCGGTCACCAACATTTCCACCCTCTCCACCGGCGATCCGGGCCGCACCTATCAATTGCTGCGGAAGCAGCTTACCAAACCGGATTCGCGCGCCGCGTTCGAAACGGTCTCCGACGAGGAAGCCTTCCGGGCGACCCACATCGTGGCGAAGATGGAAGGCATCTCGCTCGAGCCCGCCGCTTCGGTGGCATTCGCCGGATTGTTCAAGCTCGTCCGCCAAGGAACGATCAAACCCGACGACATCGTCGTGGTCAACGCTTCCGGCCACACGCTTCCGATCGACCGCGAGATCCTCGGCGAAGGATGGGAGACGGAAGTCTCCCTGCCGGGAACCACCGAGATCGAAATGCCGCGCGAAGGCCTGCTGGCCGCGCTCAACCGGCTGGATTTCCGGCTGCGCAAGGTCGTCATCGTCGACGACGATCCCGAATTCGGTCCGGCTGATCCGCCGGATCTTCCAGGCGCGCGGCGGATTTGAAATCAGCGAGATTTCGGAAAGCACCAAGGCGCTTGAATTCATCCGGGCGCAGCATCCGGACCTGGTGATCATGGACCTCATGATGCCGGATTTGGATGGGTTTGGGCTGCTGGAACTGCTGAAGAAGGACCCGGCCCTGGCGTCGATTCCCGTGGTGGTGGTGACGGCCAAGATGCTGGTGCCCGAGGAACGCCGCCGACTCAGCGGGATGATTCAAACTGCTGATCCAGAAGGGGACTTTCCTCGACGACGAACTGCTCTCCGAGATCAACAAGGCGCTGGAATAAATGGCCGGCCGACGCGATCCGCAGCCGTACGCCTACGGATTGGGAGCCCTGGGATGAAACGAGGTTGGACCAACCGCAGCACCGGACTCATCGCGGCGCTTTCCTCCGCTTTCTTTTTGGGCGTCTCACCCACCCTCGGCAAGATGGCGTTCGCCGGCGGATTCTTCCCGGTGGAAGTCGTCGGTTTGCGCGCGCTCGGCGCCGCGCTGCTCCTCTTCCTGATCATCTTCTTCACCAAACGCTCCCTGCTCCAGATTTATCCGATGGGATTGATCGGCTGCCTGCTGGCGGGATGGATCAACGCCCTGGGCGCGCTTTTTTATTACAGCGCGATCACCCGCATCGACACCAGCCTGGGCGCGATTATCTACTCGCTGTATCCCGGGTTTGTCGCGCTGTTCCTGCTTCTCGACGGGTATGCCCCGTCGCGGCTCAGCCTCGTCCGCCTGGCGATCGCCATCCCGGCGATCGTCCTGATCACCTCCACCGGCACCCATCAGGTGGATTTGATCGGGATCCTATTGATGCTGGCCTCCTCCGCGCTGTATGCGCTGCATCTGCCGATCAACCAGCGCGTGTTGTATGAAGTCCCGGCGCCGACGGTCACCTTCTACACGCTCCTGGCATCCACCGCTGTTTTGCTGCCGATGCTGCTGTTTAATTCCTCATTCGGCACTCCGCATCCGCAACTTTCCTGGCTGGCACTCGGCGGAATGACCCTGGCGATATTCTTCTCCCGATTGACTCTGTTCGTCGGCGTGAAACATCTCGGCGGGCTGCAGACCTCGCTCCTCGGGCTTGGCGAAATGCTGGTGACGGTCTTCTTCGGAATATTCCTTCTCCGGGAGCAGCTGAGTACGGCCCAGTGGCTGGGAGGGCTTCTGATGGCGGCCAGCATCCTTCTGGGCGCGCGCGAGCCTGCCAATCCCACCCGTCTGGCTCCCGGGACGGGCTGGCTCGCCTGGCTGCATCCCAAATCTCCGGAGGAACTCGTGCGCGAAGCGCTCGCCGCCGGAACCCTGCCTCCGCTTCCCCCAACGACGCCTTCCGGGGATGGCACCCGGGCCGGTGAATCCTCCCCGGCCTCTCCCCCGCCGCCGGAATAAAAAACATAATTCATCCTGATTAAAAAACTTTCCCCTTGGCGTTGAAATATATTCACCACCAAGACACGAAGACACCAAGAAATTATCCTTTCCTTGGTGTCTTTGTGTCTTGGTGGTCAGCTTTGAATTCTTTGAATAAATAAATTCTCCGGCCGTAGAGAAGAAAGTAAATCCTCCGCATCCTGTGCTATACTTGCGGCGCTTGCGCGGGTGGCGGCCCCGATCCATTAATGGAAATCCTCCAGCCATTCCATCCACCAATCGGCCGCACCGCGCAACTTCCGCGGCCCTTCCGGGTTAAACTCCACATTGCGAGTGCGGCCACTCCGTCCGCGAGGTGATGCATGGTTCGCCACTTTCTCAATCTGACGGATTATTCTCCGGATGAAATCCGGCGCCTGCTGCAACTGGCGCAGGGTCTGAAAAAAGAATGGTCCTCGGGCGGAAACAAGCCAATCCTGAAAGGCAAGGTCCTGGGAATGGTTTTCCAGAAACCCAGCCTGCGCACCCGGGTCTCCTTCGACATGGGCATGCGCCATCTCGGCGGGGACGCGCTCTACATCTCCCCGAACGAGGTCGGGCTCGGCCAGCGCGAATCCGTCGCCGATGTCAGCCGGGTGCTCTCCCGCTATGTGGACGGCATCATGGCGCGCGTTTTTGCCCATGCGCACGTCCTGGAACTGGCCCGGTATTCGCAGGTTCCGGTGATCAACGGCCTTTCGGACGACGTGCATCCCTGCCAGGCGATGGCCGACATGCTGACGCTGATCGAACACTTTGCGGATGTCCGGGGCCGGAAACTCGCCTTCATCGGCGACGGGAACAACATCGCCGTCTCCCTGATGCAGATCTGCGCGAAGACGGGAGTGGATTTCGCAATCGCCTCGCCGGACGGCTACACGCTTCCGGAAACCGCCGTCGCCGCCGCCCGCAAAGACGCGCAAGCCGCCGGCAGCCGGATCGTGCTGGTCCAGGAGCCCGCCCAGGCGGCGGCCGATGCGGATGTGCTCTACACCGACGCATGGGTCAGCATGGGCCAGGAGGAAGAGACGGCGAAGCGCGAGAAGGCCTTCGCCGGGTACCAGGTGAATGCCGCCCTGATGCGCGGCGCCAGGCCGCAGGCCGTCGTCCTCCATTGCCTGCCCGCGCACCGCGGGAAGGAAATCACCGACGAGGTCATGGACGGGCCGCAATCCCTGATTTTCGAGGAAGCGGAGAACCGCCTGCACGCCCAAAAGGCGATCCTGGCGGATTTGCTTGCGCCGGAAGCATAGCTCGCACCGTTAAATATTCCGGACCGGGAGGAAACGCTTTTCATGTACAGCGACTGGAAAACACGCTATCCGCACAAGGTGGTGGATGGCGATCGGGCGGCGGAGATGATTCAGGACGGGCACCGCATTTACATGAGCGGCAACTGCTCGGTGCCCAAAGTGATGCTCGAGGCGCTCGTCCGGCGCGCGCCGAAACTCCACAATGTGGAGATCGACCAGGTGCTTACGGTCTGTCCGGACGATTACGTGGCACCCGCGATGGAAGGCCACCTGCGGGTCAATACGATGTTCATCAGCGGGAACGTCCGCGATGCCGTCAACGACGGGCGGGCGGATTTCACCCCCTGCTTCCTCTCGGAACTCCCGGAACTGTACCGAAAGGGCCCCTTATCACTCGACACGGCCATGCTGCACGTCAGCCCGCCCGATTCGCACGGCTTCGTGAGCCTGGGCGTGGAGGCCGGGCTGGTAAAAACCCCCGCTTCCTACGCACACCTGGTCATGGCCGAAGTGAATGAGCGCATGCCGCGCGTGCTCGGGGATACTCTTTTGCACATTTCAAAAATCGATTACCTCGTCCCGGTTAATTATGAGCTCTCCGAGATCTCGATGGGCGAACCGGATGCGATCAGCCTGAAGATCGCCGAATTCATCGCGCCGTTGATCGAGGACGGGGCGACCCTTCAGGCCGGGATCGGTGAGATCCCCAGCGCCGTCCTGCGCCATCTGGGCGACAAACGCGATCTCGGGTTTCACTCGGAGCTTATCTCCGACGGCGTGGTCGACCTTTCCGAGGCGGGCGTGATCACCAACGACCGCAAGACAATCCATCGGGGCAAGATCGTCGCCGCGTTTCTCATTGGAACCCGCCGCCTGTTCGACTTCGTGGACGACAATCCCTTCGTCGAACTGCATCCGATCGAGCACGTCAACGATCCGTTTTTGATCTCCCGCAACGACAACGTGGTGGCGATCAATTCCGCGATCGAAGTCGATCTGACCGGCCAGGTCTGCGCCGACAGCATCGGGACCAAGTTCTATTCCGGCGTGGGCGGGCAGCTGGATTTCGTCTACGGCGCCTCGCGTTCCAAGGGCGGGCGTTCGATCATCGCCCTGCCCTCGACCAACATCCGCCGGGACGGCTCCCGGGTCAGCAAGATCGCAGCCACGCTGGCGCTCGGCGCGGGAGTCACCACCACCCGCAGCCATGTGCACACGGTCGTCACCGAGTTCGGCGCGGCCCACCTCTACGGACGCAGCATCCGCCAGCGGGCGCGGGCGCTGATCGACATCGCGCACCCCGATTTTCGCGAGCAGCTCGCGCGCGAAGCGCACGAACTGTATCATCTCTAAAGGCAATTAAAGAGGCGTTATGGCCGAAGGTTTTTCAGCGTATGTCCGCGCCCGGATCATCGCCACGATCGGTCCGGCTTCGAACAGCGAGGATACCATCCTGCAGATGGTCCAGGCCGGGATGGACGTCGCGCGGCTTGAATTTTTCCCACGGCTCGCACGACGACCACGCCCGCAGCATCCGGATCATCCGCGGGGTATCCGAAAAAGTCCGCCGGCCGATCGCCATCCTGCAGGATTTGCAGGGGGTGAAAATCCGGACCGGCGCGCTGCGCCAAGGGCAGGCGGTGCTGCGCGCAGGGCAATCCTTCACCCTCACCGCCCGCGACGTTCCCGGCGACGAGCAGGAAGTATCCGTCACCTGGGCTCCGCTTCCGGATAACGTCCGGGCCGACGATCTGCTCCTTGTGGATGACGGGCGGATCCGCCTGAGGGTGGACCGCGTCCGGAACACGGATATTTTCACCCACGTGGAACAGGGTGGAACCCTCATGCCGCACAAGGGGATCAACCTCCCCGGAGTCCGATTATCGGTTTCCTCACTGACGGAGAAGGACAAGCAGGATCTGGAATTCGGGCTTGCGCAGGATGTGGATGCGGTCGCGATCTCTTTTGTGCGCAAACCGGAGGATGTGGCCGAGGTCCGCGAGTTTATCCGCGGGATCGATCCTTTAAAAGCCGGGATCCCGCTGATCGCCAAATTGGAGCGGCGCGAAGCGCTGGATCAGCTGGATGCGATCCTGGATACCGCCGACGGGGTGATGGTCGCGCGCGGCGATCTGGGCGTGGAGACCTCGCTGCAGGATGTGCCGATCATCCAGAAGCAGATCATCCAATCCGCCAATCAAAAATCGAAATTGGTGATCACCGCCACCCAGATGCTGGAATCCATGATTGTCAATCCGCAACCCACCCGGGCGGAGGCTTCCGACGTCGCCAACGCGGTGTTCGACGGTTCGGACGCGGTCATGCTCTCCGGCGAGACGGCGGTCGGCGCCCACCCGGTGGAGACAGTCCGGATGATGGCGACGATCCTCCTGGAAGCGGAGGGGCATCTGGATGAATGGGGGCGTTGGAAGGGGTTTATATCCGGAGACCCAAAGGATCATCCCACGGCGCTGGCGCATGTGGCCGCGGAACTGGCGATGGACCGCAAGGTGGCGGCGGTTGCCGTCTTCACCCAGCTCGGACGGTCGGCGCGGTTGATGTCGAAAGCCAGGCCGCGCGCGCCGATCCTGGCTTTTACGCCCAATCTGGCCACGTACCGCCGCTTGGCCATGTTTTGGGGGGTCATCCCGGCGCTGGTTCCGGAGGCGGAATCCGTGGAAAAGATGGTTGCACACGTGGAGACCGAGTTGCTTGAAATCCGGCCCGATACATCCCGGAGAACAGGTCATCATCGTATCTTCGCTGCCCATGGCGCTTCACGGGCCGCCGAACTTCCTTTTGCTGCATACGGTGGGAAGCACATCGGCACCGGTTGACTAGCACCCGGCGCCGGGGAATTTATTCCACAAGCCCGTTTCGATTCTTTCTGAAATACAGAAACCCAAGCCCGGCCAGCAATAAGACCGGCAGCGGGAAAAGCATAATCGGATTCTGCACCGGCTGGGTTCCCTTCTCCAATGTCATCAAGAACAGGATCCATAACCCAAAAAATACTGCGCCCAACGCCGATGTCCACAGGACATTATTCTTCCGCGAGGGTTCCTTCCAAACCGAGAGTCCCATCGCAAACGGAATCAACAGCAGGTATTCATTCCCGGGATCGAAGGGAATGCCCAATAACGGTGCGGCGCTTATGGTGACACCCATTATCATGAGGAATGTCCGGTACCCCGCCATTCGATTTGAATACCATAGCCAAACGACACCCGCGAGCAGGATCAGGGAAAATATCCATCCGGCAATTCGTCCCGCATCTCCAAACCACACTCCCAAAGCGGCCGCCGGATTTCCGGGTTCCGTATAGGCGGGATAGGACAGAATTTCCCGGATGTTGAGGACAATCCAATTCGGGACAAACAGCATGCCAACCCCGGCAAGAACCGCCAGAGCGACTCCGAAATATGCCAGGACCGCATAACGTTTCTGAAAAAGAGACCAAAGGATGATCCACAGAATCGGGAAAATCACGACCTGCGGCTTGATCGTGGCAAACGCCAGGAGGATGCCCGCCGGGAGCGGGAAACCTTTTCCCAACAACAAAATCGCCAAGGCCAGAAGAAGGCTGACAAGCACAACCGGATTTCCGTTGATCACCGCACGGAATCCGAAATATCCGAAAAGGGAAAAAAGAATCCAGAGCGCCGTTTTTCCGCGGCGCTCTTCCCAGCCCGCCATCGCGGCCGCCAGGACGGCAAAAGCGATCGTACTCACCTCCAGGACGGTCATCCAGAGCGCCCGCGCCGTTGTAAAATCGAACAAGCCGAACAAGCCGAACACAATCATGGAATAAAGCGGATACGCGAACCGCGAAAGATCCTCTCCCCGGCTTGGATCCGCCGCATGCCCGTAAATCCAATTTTGCGTTTCGAGAGCGACCCTGTCGTCGTACGGCGAGATGCCCTTCCACATGAACCGTGCGCCCATCCACCGGGCAAGGAAATCGTTCCCTCCCGGGCTGGATTCCGCAAATTGATAATTGACCCGGGCCAGAACCGCCAGGCAGAGCGCGGCCGCGATAAAAATTCCCGCCCATACCGCCGCCATTTTTAAATCGACCCGCGCAGGTTTCATCCCTTACCCCCGCCTACCCGCACATCCCGATCAGCGCCGGAAGCACCCGGATGGCTTCACCCAATTTCGCCCCCGGCCAAAAAATCAGTTTGCCGTCCACCACCAGGATCCGGTCGTTTTTCACCGCCGGTACGTCCGGCATCATCGACCGGAACGCGGCAGCGTCCCGATCGGAAAAAGGGAACGGATCCCCCGCCAGCAGAATGATCTCGGGCGCGGCGGTGATTACGTCCTCCGGTGTCACGGCTGGGTACATCCCGGAAGCATTCTCCCCAAAGACGGATTCCGCCCCGCACATGGAAAGCAAATCCCCGGCGTAGGATCCGCCGCCGGCCGCTTCCCAGGATTGCGGATCCTCCGCGGTGCCACGGCGCTTGCGCGGGCAAAAGATGCGCAGTCGATTTTCCGGAAGGGAGCCGGCCATCCAATCCACGGAACGGTCCAGCCAGACGACGCTTTGCAGCGCCGAATTCCGAAGGGAACATCAATACCAAATCCCGCAGGTCCGCCACCGCCTGGCGGACCGTTTTCGGGGAAGTAGACCCACAGCGGCAGTTCGGAGCGTGTCCATTCACCGATTTGATCCACGGAATTCTCCTCGCCGGCTGCCAGGATTCGATCCGGATGCAAAGAGAGGACCTCCGCGGTTCGAATGCTTTCCGGCCGCCCAACCCGCTTCACATTCTCCATCCCCTCCGGAAGCACGCACAGATCGGTTGCGCCCGCCAGGTGCCCTCCAAGGCCGAGCGCAATCAGGCTGTCGGTAATGGATGGGGCAACAGATACAACGCGCCGCGGCGGGTAGCCGCGAATACCCGTGTCGTTCATGCCTTCCACCACTCCCGGAAGGTGATGGTTGGTTTTCCTTCGCCCCAGATTTCCCGCTCCTCCTCCGGCCCCAACGCAATCGATACGCCTGCGGGAAGCCCGATTCGGAAACGGTCATTTCGATTCAGGATCGATGGATTAATGGCATCTTCCGAAAAATGGGTTTGGATGATGGCTCCGGGAATCCAGCCCAGGCCCGGCGCTCCGGATTGTCCGTCTTCGGCCGCGATCTGCTGCCCCAGGGATTCCGCGGCCGCGCCCTCCGCGACGATCACCACCCCGGCATCCAGGGCGGCAAGAAGAAAATCAACGGCGTCGGTTTGTCCAAGGCCGCGGATGTAGGTTTCGGCATCCGCAAGGTCGGGCAGCAATACCAGCGCGGCTTCGGTGAGCGCGTCTTCGAGGGCGTCGGGGGTTTGGCAATCGATGCTGCGCGCCTCCCAACCGGAAGCATCGATCCACGCTTCCAGCGCGATGTCGGCTCCGGGGAGATCCCGGGCTGAGGGGACGACCGCCAAGAGAATCCCCGCGTGATCCACCAGCGCAAGCGCGCGTTGGATCAACCCCTCCGGTGAAGGTCCTCCGCAAAGGACCAGCCAGCCGGTGCCCTGAGGTCGTCGGAACAATTGGGATAAAACCGAAGGCATGAAATCCCCGAAGGCGGTGGTGAGGTTCTGTGGACCCGGATTATTGCTGACGGCCGGGATTGCCGTTGCGGCCGCCCGGTCCGCTGTTCCCGTCATCCTTTTCCCCGTTTCCCGTTTGCGGCGCCGGGGCGGATGTGTCATCGACGGGTTGCAGCTCTTCGCGGCGGAACTCGGCCGTTCCCATTTCGTCGCCGAAATCGACGAGCACGCCGTCGCGCAGCGGGAACACCTCCGCCACGCGGCCAATCCCGCGCGGGGTCTGAACCCGTTTGCCGCGCTTGGGAAGCTTTTGTCGGGCTTCGGCGTATTGATCGTACTCGTAGATCAGACAGCAGCGGAGGCGTCCGCATATTCCGGTGATCTCTCCCGGATTGAGGGAAATCCCCTGGGCCTTGGCCATCTTGATCGAGATGGGGTTGAACTCGCCGAGGAATTGGGAACAGCAGCGTTGTGCAAGGCCGCATGCGCCCAGACCGCTGAGCAGCCGGGCGACGTCGCGCGGCCCCACCTGGCGGAATTCTATCTGCTGGCGGGTAAACCGGTGGGCCAGATCGTTCCGCAGCGGTTTGAGATCCACCTTTTCGTCGCTTTCGGTCGAGAAGATGACGGTCAGGTGCGAACCGTCGTAGCCGAACTCGACGGCAAAGAAACGCACACCCGGGAAATTATGCTTGCGGGCGCATTCACGGACGATGACGAGGGTTTCCTCCTCGCGTTCCTTCCACGCCTGCTGCACAAGAAGGTCCTGCGCCGACGCTGGCCGGTCGATCAGGCGGCGTTCGCCTTCCGCGGCGCGAGGATCGCACACGAAGCAAGCCACCTGCCCGATCTGCTTCCCGCGGGCGGTTGTGACGACGACGTAATCCCCCGGATGGATGGAGTCGGCATGGGTGCCGGCGTCGAAATGGTAAACCTTGCCGAGTTTTTGAAAACGAACGCCGATAATGGCGGACATTCTGTAAAGGCCTTTCTAGGTCGAGCCAGGCATGATTATACCTTGTGAGGTCGGAAGCGCCTGTTTTTCCCTGGAAATAAGGATCTCTGAATAATCCCGATCATCGGATATAATTGCGCGGTTTCCATGTCCAGAAAATTTTTCGGAGAGAATATGCCGCGTCCGACCAGAAAACCCACAAAAAACCCCGGAAAGGGAAAAACCGACAAGGCGGGAAAATCCGCCGGCGCATACAAGAGCAGCCGGTCCTCTAAATCCATCCGTACGATATGGATGGTGGCCGTACTCCTCATCGCTGTTTTCGGGATCGGCTTCCTGATCGTTCAGATCGCCGGGCAGCTGGCTCCCTGGCAGCTCGCCGACGAGATCTCGCCGGATCAGGCCCGCAGGCAGCTCAGCAGCGGCGCGATCATCCTGGACGTCCGCACCCGTGAAGAATTCGTCGGCGGGCACATCGAGGGAAGCCTGTTGATGCCGCTTGAGGAACTCACCACGCTCATGGATGCGCTTCCCCGCGACAAGCTGATCATCGCCGTCTGCCGTTCCGGGGTGCGCAGCAACCAGGCCAGGGTTATCCTGAGAAATGCCGGTTTCAAACAGGTGACGAGCATGACGGGCGGGATGGAAGCCTGGATCGCCAAGGGATTTCCAGTTGTGTACGGAGAATCGGTCCGCATTAACAATTAACCCGGCACAATTTACGGATGGGAAACCTGCGCGCTGCCTTTCGGGGCGGCGCGTTTTTTATTTGATGCGTTTCCGGAAGAGAAACCATCCACCTCACAGTTGTACACCTCATTTTTCCAGGTGCCGGTTCCACAAGGTATAAGATCATTCTTTGGCGGCATCATCCACACTCCGCTTGTTATCGACCACCGGTTTACATATAATGGGCGGGAGAACCAGTCCCCGGAGCCGGACCAAGCCTTCGCGAAGGGTGAATGATGGACGAATCCGAAAAATCCAAAAGCAGTTCCCGCAAGGAAAAACTGCACATTGAGGTCCACGCCGCCCTGCGGGCGTTGATTCACCCTCACTCCAAGCCCGATTTTCATCGTTTGCAGATCTGCCTCCCGCACCTGCTGCCGGCGGACACGGCCATCTCCGCGGACGGGGTCCGTTCCCTCTTCGATCAGGCCCTGGAGAAATTGAAGAACGCCTATCCGGAAATGCACACCCTGCTCCGGGAACGTTTTTGGGAAGCCCGGACAATGCAGGAGCTTTCGCTCAACCAGGGCCGGTCCTCCAGCGGTTTGTACGCAATGCAATCCCAGGCATTGCGCCAGCTTGCGAAGACGCTTTCCGAAATGGAGGAGGAGGCGGAAACCCACCGGGCCGAAGCGGTCAATTACCGCTGCCGCAACCTTCCCCCCTGCCCGTTCCAGCGCCTGTATGGTTTTGAAGACTCGCTTGTGCAAATTGAAAAATGGCTGAACGATCCGCAGGGCCCGCAAATCATCAGCATCGAAGGCCTGGGCGGTCTCGGGAAAACCGCGCTGGCGTATGCCGCGGTGCGGGAAGCACTGGCCTCCGGTCCGTGGGCGGATCTGGCGTGGGTCTCCGCCGTGGACCGGCCTTTCTATCTCTGGGAAGCGCCCGACACGCCCCCGCCCCTGAATCCGGACCGGATCATCGAACAGATTGCGATGCAGCTGGACCTTCCGGAGGAGACAATCAACCTGCCTCCGGCGGAGCGGCGGAACGCCGTCAAAACGACGCTTTCCAACAAGCCCTACATTGTCGTCCTGGAGGATTTGGAGCCGGAACACCGTCCGAGGGATTTCCTGCCCAACCTGATCACGCCGACCGGCCCCACCCGGTTTATCCTAACCAGCCGCCAGCGGCTGCCGGCGCTTCCCGGCTGCGCCAACCTTTTCCTGCACGAGTTTTCGCGGGATGCGTGTTTTGCGATCATGCGCTACGAGGCGCTGGAGCGGAAACTGCAGATATCGGATACGGAAATGGACCGGGTTTATGCGATGGTCGGCGGGAATCCCATGGCGCTCAAGCTTATCGTCGGCCAGGCGGTGAGCCTGCCGCTGCACCGCGTCCTGGAGAATCTGCTGCCCGCCACTAAAGGCACCCCGGCCGGCAACATCCTGCAGCAGATCTACCGCCATTCCTGGAAACTGCTGCTGCCGACATCGCGCCAGGTTCTCTTCGCCATGGAGCGGTTTTCCCCGAACGGGACGAGTTACGAGGACCTGCAAACCGCGACCGACCTTTCCTCCAAGGAACTGGATGCGGCGCTCCAACAATTGGTGACGCATTCCCTGGTGGTTTACAACCCGGCGCCGGTGGATCAATACATCATCCACCGTCTTACCTATCTGTTCCTTTGGACCTTGCAACGCGGGGGAGTGATCAGCCTGATCGATACCAAACCGGCCGTGCCGCCGGAAAGGCTGAGCGGGGCGGGGAAGAAGAAATAGACCGTGGACGATAGACGATAGACGATCGGACGATGGATGATGGAAATTATTTGATAGGGGAATATTGATATATTTTTCAAAGAACGGCAATTGAATTTCTTTTCCAACTGCTCAGCCTGCTTATTACCCTCAACATAAAATCACCGGCGTCCTTGGTTTTATTCGTCACCCCGGCGTGCTCAAAGCCGGGGTCCAGTGTTTTTCGACGAATCATTGGATGCCGGCTAAGTTCACGCCTGCATGACGAACTCTGGCTGAGCAGCTACTTTCTTTTTACAATAAAATTATTCTTTGCGACCTTTGCGGCCCCGGCCAACCCCAACCGGAGCAGGCTTTGCGGTAAAAAGGGTTTTAGCCTTCTTCTTTTCCCAAACCGCCCTGAAGCGCGACCACACTGATCCGCGCGGCGGTTTTTTGCGCCATATCCTTCAACGCCGCGGAGACGGGCGACTCGGGCGAGGAGAGAACGACCGGCTTTCCTTCATCGCCTCCGATGCGCACATTTGGATCAATCGGTATTTCTCCCAGGAAAGGCACGCCGGCCTGTTCGGCAAGCTCCCGGCCCCCGCCGCGTCCGAAAAGATCGACCTCTCTTCCGTCCGGCCCGATCCAGTAGCTCATGTTTTCCACCACGCCGAGGATGGGCACGTCCATCATCTTGAACATTTCGAGGCCGCGCAGGGCATCCTCCCGTGCGACCTTCTGCGGAAGCGTGACGATGATGCCGCCTGTGAGGTGCACCAGCTGGGCGAGGCTGATCGGCACGTCGCCCGTTCCGGGCGGAAGATCCACGATCAGATAATCCAATGCGCCCCACTCCACATCGGTCAGCAGTTGCCGGATGGCGGAATGCAGCATCGGCCCGCGCCAGACGAGCGGCCGGCCAGGCTCCACCATCAACCCGATCGAGATCACTTTCACCCCGTAGGCTGAGGCCGGGAAGATCCTGTCCTCCTGCGGCGCGGGGAGTTCATGGACTCCCATCATGGTCGGGATGTTCGGCCCGTAAATATCGGCATCCAGCAATCCCACGCAGCTTCCACTTTGGGCGAGGCTGACGGCCAGGTTGACCGCGATCGTGCTTTTCCCGACGCCGCCCTTCCCGGACCCGACCGCGATCACGTTGCGGGCGGAAATCGTCACCGGGCCGGCCGGAACCCCGCCCGGGACATTGGCTTCCATCTTTATCTGAACCTCACGCACGCCGGGCACGGCCTGCACCGCCGCCCGCGCATCGGCTGCAATTTGGTCGCGCAGGGGACACGCGGGAGTGGTTAAGACGAGTGCGAACGATACGCGGCCATTCTCCACCTTCAGGTCGCGGATCATATTCAGGCTGATCAGATCCTTGTGCAGTTCGGGGTCTTCGACCCGGCTGAGAGCAATGCGGAGGTCTTCGATTGCGGGTCCGGATTTTCCGTTGGTCATGGGGTGGCGCGCCGTCCTTCTTTCCGTTCAGGATGTTCCTCAAGATACACGTCGATTTCCTTGCATGCTTTTTCGTACAGGCGGATCAGTTCCTGGTCATTTCCCCGGTAGCGGAGGATCGCCTGGCGTGCGCAAGCGGTGCACCCGCGCAATGCGCGGAACGAATCCGCCTGGCAGTTCAGGCACCCGCTGAGCCGGATCATCAGCAATCCGAAGGCCAGCGCGTCGGGGTCATCTTCTTCCAACTCCGCAATCCGCGCCACCAGCCGTTTCCACGCCACACCGCGCAGATCCCCCAATGAGGGAACTACGCGCATCGGGAACAGCATTTCTGCGTCTTCGTGGTACATCAGGCATCCCCTGTGCGGCGCGCCTGCCGTTGCGTCCGCTCGGCCTCTTCCCGCGCAAACGCCGCGGGATGGATCTGGGCATGATAGGCAACCGGCCGCCCCAGCTTTTCCAGATTGTACACGTGGCCGGACCGGTTGCGCGACGCCAATTCGTACTCCCGGTCCATCCGGATGGCGTCGAACGGGCAATATTCCGCGCAATACCCGCAGTTCATGCAGCGGTCGATATCGATCTGAAACTCCGCCGGGGCGGCGAGAGGCTTCCCCGTGGCCGCATCACGGGCGCGGACGATCCAGATGCATTGCGGCGGGCAAACCCGCGCGCAAATCCCGCAGGCGGTGCAGCGCAGCTTCTTTGCGCCGTCCGCCTCCGCGGCATAGACCAGGAAGGGGATCACGCGGAACGCCTCCGGAACGGGGAGCTTTTCCTCCGGATACTGGATGGTGAATATCCCGCGCGTATCCTTGCTGCGCCTGCGGGCAATGCCATCCGGGGTGAAGTAACGCCGGCCCAGCCCGCGCAGGTCTTCCACGTAGGACTCCACGAAGTGCCGCAGGGTTATTCCCAACCCCTTCAAGATTCCTAATCCATACATATCAACAAATTCCTCACCACGGATTTCACGGATTACTTCGGATGACACGGATTGGTTTTTTTATTTTTCTTTGCATCCGTGCAATCCATTTTCACCGTGTAATCCGTGGTTCATCGATCCGTCTCCCCCAGGATGATGTCGATGCTCCCCAGGACCGCGACAATATCGGCCACCTTGCCCCCGCGGCACATCTCGGCCATGGAGGTCAGGTTGATGAACGACGGAGCGCGGACGTGATACCTCCAGGGATTGGGGGCTCCGTTGGAGACGACATAGAACCCCAATTCCCCTTTCGGCCCTTCCACGCGGCCATACGCTTCTCCGGGCGGCACACGCGGCTGGAATTGCGGCTTCCCGGTCTGGACCGGCCCGCCCGGGAGCGTCGCGCAGCGCCTGGCGGATGATGCGAAGGCTCTGGCGGATCTCATCCATCCGGACAAGGTAGCGGTCGTAGACGTCGCATCCGGTGCGGCAAGCCACATCCCATTCGAACCGCTCATACACCGAATACGGCTGCGCCTTGCGCACGTCGTAGGGGACCCCCGATGCCCGCAGCACGGGCCCGGCGGCCGAGAACGCCAACGCCTTCTCGCGCGGGAGAATGCCCACGCCGATACAGCGCCCCTTGAGGATCTCATTGCCCGTCAGGTAGGCTTCCAGTTGATCCACTTTTCCGGGCAGGCGGTCTTCCACCAGCCCGCGGACCGCTTCGATCATGGCGGGCTCGAGATCGCGCGCGATTCCGCCGAAGCGCAGGAAGTTGCACATCATCCGCGAACCGGTGACCGCTTCAAAGATGTCGAGCACGAGTTCCCGCTCTTCGATCGCATACAGCGCCGGCGTGAAGAACGCCCCCAGGTCGTTGAGCAGAAAGCCGATCGACCATAAGTGGCTGATGACCCGGGTCAATTCAACCAGGATCACACGCAGGTATTCGGCCCGCTCCGGCGGGCGGATGCCCATCAGGGCTTCGACCGCGAGGACGTATCCGAAGTTATTGCTTAGCGAGGTGATGTAATCCAGCCGGTCGGTAAAGGGAATGTTGCCGGGGAAGGTGTTGCGTTCGCCGATTTTTTCGTGGCAGCGGTGCAGGTAACCCATGACCGGCTTAAGGTTGACCACGTTCTCGCCGTCCAGGAGCGCGGCAAGCCGGAAGACGCCGTGGGTGGAGGGGTGCTGCGGCCCCAGATTGACGGTCAGGAGTTCCGTCTGCAGCACGGCCGAACGCGCGCCGGTCTCCCGTTCCAACGCCGCGTACAACGCGCGGTCGTCGTCCGCTTCCCAGCCCTGCGGGGCCAGCGCGTCCGCGGGACGGGTGAAGGCCTTATCCGGCGGCCCATCCGGCCTGCCTTCCGGCCAGCGGGCGGCGAATGGTTTGGTCTCCTCCTCGAAGAGCGGTTCTTTCCAATCCTTGCGCAGGGGGTGCCCGGCAAATCCTTCCCAAAGAAGGATCCGGCGCAGATCGGGGTGACCGTCGAAACGAATCCCGAACAGATCCCAGATTTCCCGCTCCTGGAATTCGGCGCCCGGGTATATGGATGTGAGACTGGGCAGGACGGGTTCCTCGCGTGGCACGCGGGATTTTAAGACTTCCCCCGGACCGCCGCCGGTTCGATAGAGGTGATACACCGCTTCGAATTTATCATCCGGAAGATAATCGACTCCGGTGATCGAAGACAGGTAGTCAAAATGCTCTTCATCGCGCAATGTTTTGGCGACGTCCGGGAGCATTCCCGAATCGACGATCCAGCCGGAATAACCATTCCGTTCGTCGCGGACAACGCCACCGGGGAACCGCTGGTCAAGATTTACGCCCCCCGTTCCTCCGGCTTATTATTTTCCTGCGCTCGGGGTGAAAGGACCAGATCCGGTCCGAGTTGGGGAACAGGAATTTCCCGTCCGCCCTTGCGGTACCAGGGTGAGGTCCGCCACGACTGGCTGGAAATCACGTTTTGCAGTTCCATCAATCCGTTTAGCAACGCCTGCGGCGTAGGCGGGCAGCCCGGAATATAGACGTCGACCGGCAGAACCTGCCCGATTCCCGGGACGACGTTGTACCCTTCCCGGAAAGGCCCCCCGCCCGACGCGCAGGCCCCCATGGCGATGACATACTTGGGTTCGGCCATCTGGTCGTACAGGCGGACGATCGTCGGGGTCATCTTTTTGGTAACGGTACCGGCGATGATCAACAGATCGCTCTGGCGCGGGCTGGGGCGCATGATCTCCATCCCGAAACGGGAGGTATCGAACCGGCTGGCCTGGGTGCAGATCATTTCGATGGCGCAGCAGGCGAGTCCGAACATCATCGGCCAAACCGAATTCCGCCTTCCCCAGTTGTACATGCGGTCGAGGCTGGTGACGGCAATGCGCCCGAGAAGGTTGTCTGGGAGGGGGATTTGCGGATCGTGAGGCGTCTCGCCGCTCATGAAATAGGAAACCGTTTGTCTGTGGTTGAGAAACACTTGTTCCCGGAAGGACTATTCGATCCGATGGTCGCCGTCCCGCATGTAAAGCGCCTGGAAAAGCGACGCTTTATCACGATATCGACGGTATCTTGGACGCGATTATACCTCTCAAACGGGCTATTTTTTGGATTATTCCGGTTTTTCCAACAATACAAGGAATATTGAGCCTGGCGGGGGTCAGATTTCTCCGGTCGGTTTGCCGTTGTCGAATTCAGGCTCGCCCTCCACCGGGGCAGTCCAGGTGCTTTCGGATTTATAGGCCCCTACGTTGCTTTCATCGACCACGATGGACGGCGTCACGAGGATGTATGGAACCGCTTTGCCGTCGATAAGCACCTTTTTCATTTGACGGATGACGGTGGCGCCGATCAACGCCGGATAAACACCCAATGTCGCGGTTATCTCACCGCCTTCGATCATATCCAATGTGACTGGATTGCCGTCGATGCCGATGCACCAGACATCCGAATTGACGGTGCGGCCCAATTTCTTGGCCGCAATGCATGCCCCAATTCCCATCTCGTCCGAGTTGCCGTAAAAGAGATTGATCTCGGGGTGCTGCTGCAGCGCGGCCGTGGCGACTTCGACCGCCTTGGTCCGGTCCCATTCCGCGGTTTGCTTCCCGATGATGCTGATCTGCGGACAATATTGTGAAATACCCCACTCGTACCCCTGGGTTCTGCGATTGGCGTGAAAACCCGGAATACCCATCAAAATGTACACCTTCCCGTCTGAAATGCCTTTCTCTTTAAAAAGTTCGCACGTATAGCGCGCAAGCTGAACCGCCCCGCCCCACTGGTCGTATCCAATAAATTCCGTCACCTCGCCGTCGTCGAGCGGGGTGATGGTGTTATGCATAAAGACGGGAATGTTGTGTTTGTTTGCGCTCTTGACCGCGGTGACAATCGCCTTGACATCGATCGGATTGATGGCGATGGCCGAGATTCCCTTCTGCAACTCCTGTTCGACCACGGCGACCTGCCCGGAAAAATCGTCTTCCTTTTCCGCGGCGACCGCATCCACCGCCCAGCCCAGGAGTCCCGCCTCCCGTACTGCGCCTTCCTTGATGGCAACGTGGAACGGACTTCCGAATCCGGGAGGGACGATGGCCACACGGATTTTCTGAGAAGCCGGTTCTCCTCCTTTTTCCCAAAATAGCGCGGCCAACGTCGCGAGCAGGATGAGACCCGCCGCCCACAAGCCCCATCGAATGATTGACCCTTTGTTCATTTCTGCTCCTGTTATTCATGGAACTTTCGGCAGGATGTTTCCGGTCTTAAGCCATCCATACCCGGTTAAAAATTCTACCATCACCCTCCAGAATGAAAAACCCTCGCCGGCAAGGCGAGGGTTTTTCATTCGACCGTTCTGAAATCTGCAAACTAGATTAGCGAATTCCCTGCTCGATCAGCGGCGCGATCGCTTCGATGTTGTCGGGGCGAACCGTGCCGACGCCGGTGTCGATGTGCAACCCCGGAATCAGGTAATTCTTTGTCAGCCAGATTTGCTGGAGCGGATAGTACCCCTGCAGGTAGAGCACCTGGTCAAAGCTGGCGCTGATCCAGCCGCCCTTGATGCCTTCGATCGTCGCCGGCGAAAGATCGATACCGCCGGAGATGATGTCACCAGGCTGCTTGCCGGCCTGCTGAAGGACCTTCGGCAGGATCGCGGTGATGTTGCCGTGCTGGGTCCCGATCGCCTTGAGATTGGGGTGAGCCGCGATGTACGCCGTCAGAACCGGGATCGCCAGAGAGGCGTCCTTGTCCACGTCGTCGGTCATGTCGAGTTTTTCGACCTTAAGTCCCGCCTCGGTGAGCGCGTCATACACACCCTGCGAACTCACACTTCTTCCTTCCTGGTGCCAGATGTCGTAGACCAGGGCTTCATCGCCCGGCTTCAGCCCCGCCGCGACCATCGCCAGACCGGTCAAATAGCCGCCGGCATGAAGGTCGGCGCCTGCATATCCGAATCCCTTGGGTTGATATTTCTTCTCGATGTTGGAAAGCGGGTTGTTGCCGCTGGTTACGACGATTCCCAAACCAATGGCCTGGTCAACGAGCGGCCCCATGGCAGCTTCCCCGGGATGGCCCATGATTACGATGCCGTCCGGTTTCGCGGCGATCGCTTCCTTGAACTGATCGATCATCTTCTGGGAATCCCAGCCTGAGTATTGCTCGATCAGTTTGATCCCCAGCGCTTTCGCGGCGGCCTTGGCGCCGTTGGTCCGCGCCAGTGTGGATGCATCACCGGGATTCCCGCCCATTTGCATGTAGACGGTGAGTTCCGTCCCGACGGTTTCTCCGGGGACCGGCACCTGGACTTCGACCGTTTCTTTTTCCGTGACGATTCTCGTGACCTCTACCGGATTGGATGTTGCCGGTTGGCAGGCCGAGAGGACGAGGGTGGCCATCAGGAAAACGGCCAGTAGGGAAATAAAACGCTTCATGTTTTTCCTCCTTTTGAGTGTTGGAAAGGTTCTTTACCAAGTGACACGAGATGGTTCACAGGTTTGTGCAAATATCTTGTGCGGCACCTCCTTCCCCGATGGATTGGGCTCCGTGATGCGCCGGGGAATGATCAGTTCCCTTCCGCATCGTCCGTTTTTCCACCTGCCACGGGAGACTTCCGCGCCGGAAGGATCCACTTTCGGATCCTTGCGGAGGCCGGACCGATGCGTCCGTCCCCGATGAGTACGTTGATCACTACCGCGGCGATGATAATCAAACCCATGACCGACTGGACCCAGTAGCTCGTAACGCCGGTGGCGACCACGCCGGCCTGCAGCGATCCGATAATGTAGGCTCCAAAAAATGTTCCGACGATGCTTCCCCGTCCGCCCGAGATCAGGGTGCCGCCGATGAATACTGCGGCCATCGTCCATAATAGGAATCCCTGCCCCTGGTTCGGGAAGAAGACGTTGATTTCGATCGTTAACAGAAGCCCGCCGAATGCGGAGATGATCCCCATCAACGTGAACAGCCGGATTTTGGTGGCCTCCACGTCGATTCCCATGACCCGCGCAACATTCGCATTGTCGCCGATGAACATGATTGCTTCCCCGAATGTATGGCGGTTAAGGATGAACCACAGGAGCACGGCCAGACCGGCCGCCCAGACCGCCTGGGCGGGAATAACACCGAAGATCCGTCCCGTCAGCAGCTGGTGCGCGGCCGTTTTTTCCACCGCCGCGATATCCAGCTGCAACCCGTTGGCGATCAGGATGGTTATCCCATACCAGAAAAACTGAGCGGCGAGCGTGGCCATGATCGATGGGACGCCGACTTTTGCGACAAGCAGACCATTGACCCAACCGACCAACGCGCCCGCGGCGAGCGCGAGGATTATCCCAAGCCAGGGGGCCCAGGGTCCAGGCACGTGCTTGAACACATACGCGAAGATGAAACCCGACAAGGCGACGATGGCCGGAAAGCTGAGGTCGATCTCCCCGGCGGTGATCACCAGGGTCAGCCCCAGCCCGAGGACCAGCCAGGGCGGCACCGTTTGCAGGAACGACATGTAGATCAAGGGATGGGTGAAAACCGTGGGCGCCGTGATCACGAAAGCGGCATATAGGAGGAGCAGCACCCCGACCACGGGGAGTCCTTCTATCCTTCCCAGAATGGACCAGAGCGATCGGCGCGGTTTCATGACGACACCTCGTCCATCCGGCCGTGGGCATATTCCAGCATGAAATCATCCAGCGCCTTGAGGGATATTTCGCGCTTGGGCTTATCCGCCACGATCTTCCCGCGATCCATGATCACAAACCGGTCGGAAATTTCGTATACGTCCGCAAGGCTATGGGAAATGTAAATGCACGCCTTGCCGGCCGACTTGATCTGATGCACGAAATTCAGCACTTTGCGCACTTCCTTCAACGAGAGGGCAACGGTGGGTTCATCCAGAATGATCAGTTCCGCCTCGAAGTGCATGGCCCTCCCAATCGCCACCCCCTGGCGCTCACCTCCGGAAAGTTTGGTAACGTTCGAATCCACGGTGATACCCGCGCCCCGGAATCCGATCGTCTTGACCATGATTTCGTTGGCGATTTCTTTTTCCTTCCTGACATTGATGAAACCCAGCGGATAACAGATCTCCCGCCCTATGAAGAAGTTGCGCCACAAGGGCTGTTTCTCCCCGAGGGATTTATCCTGATAAACCGTTTCGATACCCAGCGTATGCGCCTGTTTGACGTTGTAGGAGCCGAAATTCACCTTGTGTCCGGCGATGGAAAGCTTGCCGGAAGTGGGTGGAAACACGCCGGTGAGGATTTTCACCATGGTTGATTTGCCCGCTCCGTTGTCGCCGATCAATCCGACGATTTCGTTCTTCCCAACGGTCAGGTTGATATCCCTCAGCGCGCACACCAAGCCAAAATATTTTTCCACATGAATCATCTCCAATGCATTGAGGGTGGAGACGGTTCCACGCCGTGCTTCGGAGCGGCCAGCCTCCGGTACGCCAACTTTTTTGGGCGGATCGGACCGTGATTTTGCCATCGGCTCCTCGAGGTACGCCAAGATGCGGCCGCCCCCGATTCGTTCCAAACGAATCGGCTGTATCGCGGCCGGAAAATTTTTTCTGTTCGTACGGCTGGTTTCCACTCTAGCAAACGAAGCGGGGGCAGGACAACAGGTCCAGCGCATACTTGATGCAAGCCGGATGCAGAGGGAGTGCAATCGGTTGGAAAAAACCGGGGATTATTTTTTTAAAAGTGCAAGCGGGGTGCAACGAGGAAATTAAGCCGGATATTTCGGCGTACTAAACGCCCTCCGGACTAGCGTACCGGGTGATGATTCCGGACAAGATTATCCACCAGCGCCTCGATCGCGCCTTTGAGATCATAGAAGTATTGCCGGCGGCTCATATGCAATTCCCGCGTGATGGCATCCACCGGGCGCTCTTCGACGTATGTCAGCTGTAAAATCCGGTAGCCGCGTTTGGAGCGGGAAGAATCCCGGCTGTCTGCCGGCGGCGGCCGCAGCCCGTCGATTGCCGTGAGAAGCGTGTGCCGCAGTTCTTCCCCGCGGTTTGTTGGAGCGGGATCCGCCGATCCGATGCCCGAACAGGCCGCCCATTCGCAGAGTTCACAGCGGCCCAGGTAATGGTCGTCCCACAAATGCCTTAACGCGTCGCGGGTTTGGCGCATCAGCCAGCCGCTTTCCAGCAGCCAGGCATCCTCCAGCATCGGCGCATTGGCGGCCGCCACCGCTTCCAGGATCCCGATCGCCTCGTCGCGGAATGCATCCGGCACCGGGCTTTGGACCTCCAGGACACCAACCAGGCGTTTATTCTGGATCAATGGAAGCGCCACTGCGGATTGGCTGTCGATCCCCATCGGGACCACGCCCGCCCGGCGGCCGATATCCGGCACATACACCGGCCGCCGTGATTCCTTGGCCTCCTGGAGGATGCTGCCCCGCCCGGCAAGCGCCCGCCGCTCTGGGACGGCCGCGGATGGGTCGTCGCGCGGGGCGGTCTGCGGCACCAGTTCGCCCGTATCCCGGTCCGCAAGGTAGATCCGGCAGTAGGCAAATCCCACCCGTTCTTCGACCGTCTGCGCCAGGCGGGTGAGAACCTCGTTCAAGTAGCGGCCGCTGAGGATCGAGGAACTGACTTCCGGTTTGGAGACGGCCTGCCGCGCCCGGCGGCGTTCGACGTCGACCAGAACCGCCAGGAGAATGATCGCGCCGGTGATTGCATCCTTCCACCAGGGCAGCGCGTTGAGCATGATCATCCCGTTTGGAATTACGGTGATGATCAGCACCCCGATGAAAGTGCCCCACACTCCGCCCACCCCGCCGCCCAGGGAAACCCCGCCGATGATCGACGCCGCGATGGAATACAGTTCGTAACTGCCGCCGTTGGTCGTGGCGGCGCCGTCGATGTAGGCAATCAGAATCATCCCCGCCAGAGCCGAGAGCAGCCCGCAGGCTGCGTAAACCAGCATCTTGTGCCGGTCCACCTTGACGCCCGAAAGCCGGGCGGCAGTTTCATTTCCGCCGATGGCATAGCAGTAGCGCCCGAATTTCGTATTACGCAGGATGTACCACGCCGCCAGGTAGACGGCGAACATGATCAACGCCGGCGCAGGGATGATCCACACATGCCCGTCTGAGATCCACTTGAAGTCGTCGGGCAGAGAATGGGTCGGCCAGCCGTAGGCAATCGCCTGCGTAAGGCCGTGCAACCCGACCATCGTGCCGAGGGTGACGATAAACGGCGGCATGCGGCGGTTGGCGATCAACCAACCTTGGGCGGCCCCGATCAGCGTCCCCACCAGCAGGCCGGCGAGGATCGCCAGCCATGAGAGCGGCCCGGTCAGGGCGGGAATCGGGCCCAGTCCGTACTTCATCAGGCTGGCCGCGATCATCCCGGAAAGCGCAACGACCGAGCTGACGGATAGGTCGATCCCGCCGGTCAGCAATACCAGAGTCTGCCCGACCGCCACAATCCCGATTGTGGACGCCATGGTGGCGATCAACATCAGGTTGGCGACTTGGCGGAACGCGGGCGAGAGGGCGGAAAAAGCCACCATCAGGACGAGCAAAACGAACAAGGCGCCGATCTGATCCATCTGCCAGCCGGAGGGGAAAGTCCGCCCGCTGATCCAGCGCCGGGAAAAACCCTTCCCAACCGCCGGGCCGGCTTTCATTCCATGCCTCCCCCGCTGGCCAGCCGGAGAATTTCCCGCTGGGAGGCGTTTGCCCGCGGCAGTTCGGCCGCGATCGCGCCGCGGCGCATGACCAGGATCCGGTCGCACATGCCAAGGATTTCGTTCAGGTCGGAGCTGACCAGGATGATCGCCGTTCCGTGGCGGGCCAGGTCGGCCATCAGGCGGTAGATCTCCACCCGCGCGCCGACATCCACGCCCCGGGTGGGCTCGTCGAATATGAGGACCCGCGCGCGGGCGGCCAGCCACTTGGATAGTACAAGCTTCTGCTGCGTGCCTCCCGACAGCGTCCGTGCCGGCTGGGAGAGGGTTTCACTCCGGATTTGGAGTTCCCCGGCGTAATAGGCCGCGATGTCGTTCTCCCGCGAATGATCGATCCACGGGCCCGGCCAGGCGTTTTCCAGCGCGACCAAAGTCATGTTGTGCTGCGCCTGCATCTGCAGTACCAACCCCTGCTCCAGGCGGTCCTCCGGCAGCAGGCCGATCCCGTGGGTGATCCCGTCATCCGGCGAGCGGATCTCGACCGGCTGGCCGTCGATGAAGATGGAGCCGCCCTCGGCGGGGTCTGCGCCGAACAACGCGCGCGAAAGCGCCGTTCCCCCCGCCCCCAGCAACCCGGTGACCCCCAGGACTTCTCCCGCGGAAAGCGTGAAGGTGACATCCTCCAATGTTTCAGAAAGACACAATCTCTCCACCCGCAGGACCTCCGGTCCGATGGCGGTTGGCGCCTTGGAAAATTTTCCCGGAAGGTACCGGCCGACAATCCAGAGGATCAGGTCCTCCAACGACGCTTCCGCAAGCGGCACCGTCGTAATTTTCCGGCCGTCCCGCAGGACGGTCGCGCGGTCGCCAAGCTGGAGAACTTCCTCCAGCCGGTGGCTGATGTACAGAATCGTCACCCCCTGCGAGTGGAGAGTGCGCAGGATGCCGAAGAGGTCGGCGACTTCCCGCGAGGAAAGCGCGGCCGTGGGTTCGTCCATAATGATCAAATCGGAGGAGAGATGCAACGCTCGCGCGACCTCGATCATGCGCTGCTCGGCGGCGGAAAGTTCGTCGATGTGCGCCAGGGGATCGATCGGGAGGTTGAGCCGATCGAGGAGGGAGTTCGCCCCCTCGATCATTTTTTCCTGGTCGATGATCGGGAACCCGGAAGGCAGATGGGGTTCGCTGCCGAGATAAATGTTTTCCGCAACCGTAAGATGCTGGACCAGGTGAGATTCCTGGTAGATAACGCTGATGCCGGCTTTTTGCGAATCCGACGGATTTTCGAAGACGACCGGAACGCCCTTAAAAGTGATCGTGCCTGCATCGGGCGGATAGACTCCGGTCAGGATTTTAATCAGGGTGGATTTACCGGCGCCGTTTTCCCCCAGCAGCATGTGTGTTTCCCCGCGCAGAATATCGAGGTCGATATTCTCGAGCGCCTTGACGCCGGGGAAGGCTTTGTGGATGCCGCGGAGTTCAAGGAGGATTTCCGTTGAAGGCATGCGGGCATTGTATTACGGAAATTCCCCCTGTAATATACGACGGTGCAATGCGAGTGCAATGATTTCACGGGCAGGGGAGCATTCCCCTTCAAATCCGCTTCTTTTGCGGGATCATCATTCCGGTGTTCGTCATGCCCGCGCCTGCCCCTCGAAGCAGGGGTGGACGTAGCAGGCATCCAGTTGTCCCGATCATCATTCCGGCATGATCTTAGCCGGGATGACGGGCCTGTAAGAGCTCGTCATGCCTGCGTGTTTTTAGCAGGCATCCATTCGATCTTGAGGTTACAGGATAGAGGCAGTTGCGAATACCTGCCAAGTATGCGCGGGGATGACGAGGATTGTCGTCATCCCGGCGTGTTCCTGGCTGGTATCCAGAATGTGCCTTGATAATCGGATGTTAAATGGATTCCCGCTCAATTGCCAAATTCGAGCGGGAGTGCTACGCGTGGGCAGGCGCCGGGAGGGCGATCACATTCGTCATCCCAGAGTATGCTTATCGGGGATCGAGAGGGTCCTGGCAATATGGATGGTCGCAATCGAGTGTGTTGTGGATTCCCGCTAAACCCACGCGGGAATGACGATTTACTCCAGCGCCTTCCGCACCGCGAAGCACACCGTCTCCACTTCGTCTTCGGTCATCACGCCGGAGAATGGGAGCGCGAGGTTCTGATCGCCCAGCCGTTCCGTTACGGGGAAATCGCCCGGCTGATATCCGAATCGTTCGCGGTAGAAGGACTGCAGGTGGATCGGGGAAAAATATTTTCGCGATGGGATTTGTTGCTTGGCCAGTCGTTCGATCACCCGGTCGCGGCTGGCCGGCGGAAGGATGCGGATGACATAGACAAACCACGAAGGGGAAGTCGTATACGGCGAAATATGAGCCAGTCGGATCAAATCCAGATCCCGGAGCCGCTCTTCGTACCAGCCGGCGACGCGTTTTCTTTTCTCGAGGAGTTCCGGCAATCGGCGGGCCTGGGCCAATCCGAATGCGGCGCTCATTTCGTCCAGCCGGTAGTTGTATCCCAGGCGATCGTGTTCCAGCCACAATCCGCCAGGTTTTCGGCCCTGGTTCCGGAGCGAGCGGATCTGGGTGATCCAATCTTCGTTGTTCGTGACGACCACGCCGCCTTCGCCGGTGGTCATTTGCTTGTTGGGGTAAAAAGCCATCACACCAATATCCCCCAGAGAGCCGGCCGGCCTTCCTTTATACATTGCGCCGACCGTCTCGCATGCGTCTTCAATAATTACCATATTGTGTCTATGCGCAATGTCCCTCAACTGATCATAATCCGCCGCCTGGACAAAAACATTGGCAGGGAGAATCGCCTTTATCGACCGGGGACTCTGTTTTTTAGCCGCGAGATTTCTGGGCAGGAATCGTTCGGCTTCCTTCCCGCCGGAAAGAATCAATTCCACCGTCTCTTCGACCCGCATCCAATCCAGATTTCCTGTCTGATCGTCGACATCGGCGAATATCGGCACGGCCCGCTCGTAAAGCAGGCAGTTTGAGGAAGCCACAAATGAAAAAGGCGTGGTCACGACCAGATCCCCCTCGCCGATCCCCGCTGCGATCACCGCCAGATGCAACCCGGCGGTTCCGGACGAGACTCCCGCCGCGAACCTCGTTCCGGCGATCTGCGCCATGATTTCTTCGAATCCCTGAATCTGTCTCCCCATACTCAAATCGGTCGAACGCAGGACCTCCATGACCGCGTCTATCTCGGTCTGGGTGATATCCGGCGACGACATGCGAATCGGTTCTCGGTTCAAGGAGAATTCCTCCGGCAATGGATGGAGGTAATTCTATCAGGGAATGGTCTCCTATTCCGGCAATAGGCGGTTTACAGGAGATCGCGGGAATTGGACAGGATTTAAAGGATTTTTCAGGATTTACGGGATTTTTGAAAATCTTGGTTCTGAAAACCATCCATCTTTGTTTCTTTTGGATTTTAGACTTTTAGGAATTTCTGAAACCGCTCGATCGTGAGCGGAGCCGAACCCTCATAATGGTTGTTGATGTTGACGTATATTTCGTTCTTGCTGCCCGTCAGGTCATTCACGATTGCGGCAATGTCGGATAATTCTTTTTCGCGCGAATTGACGATCCGGTTCCACGCATTGCCGGTTTCTTTTTCGATTTCCTCGCGCCCGGTTCCATGCAACCGGAAGATCACGGTCCGGAATTTTCGGATTTGCCGCTCCAGCTTTGCCCACACATCGACAACCGAAGGCATCCAATACCCTTGAAGTAAAACAAGCTCCCAGCCCTGATCCAAAAGACAGTTCAAGAAGTGTTCATTCAGATAATCTCCGTTCCGGACCTCGATCGCATATTGATGGTGATCCGGCAGGCTTTTCCGGAATTTGGTTATTTGTGATTCAAACTCCTGCCGGGATTCCATTTTCCGCTGGTTGAGATATTCGAATTGGAATATCACAGGGCCAAGCGTTTTCCCGAGCGGAGCAAGTCTTTCCAGAAACTCGGCCGTCAGCTCCGCCGAAAGGAAAAACCTGTTGGCGGAATGTGTCGGAATTTTGCTTTTTCCATGTATATGGGTCAGGGTGACGCTGTTCGGAGCTTTTACGGTAAATCGAAAATTTTCGGCGACTGAATTCCGATATTCTTCAACCACGGCCGGTTCGGGAAGTTTCGGATCCCCATTGGGGAACAACGACCAAAACCATTGGTCGATTTCCACGGTCGAATATTTTTGGGCGTATTCCTGGAGGAAATTTTCGGGCTTCTCCGAATAGACCAGGCCCTTCCAGGACGGATATTTCCAGGAACAAGTCCCGATCCTGACATTATCCATATCGGGCCTCCGTTAATCCACGGTTTCGAAGCGCTATCCATAAACCTTCGTCTCGGTATCTTCGCCTGTCCGGCCGATTTCGTATACGAAGATCCCGAACCGCGTATCGATCACAGTAGGCGTCCATCCGCTCATGGAGTAATTATGCGAGACCACTTTCGCCCCGGGCCGCAACGATTTCGCCAGAGTCTCTTTCAGTTTCTGATTGGTGCCCTGCAGCAGGCACAACGTGACGGCATCCGCTCCGGCGACCGGGAACCGCCGCATATCCCCCAGGCGGACTTCCGCTTTCCCGCGCAAACCCATGAGTAAAATCCAAAGATTGGAGATCATCCAGCGGAAGGGGTCGATTTCCACCCCCACCGATTTGGCTTTGAATCTCCGGGCGGCAAGAATCACAATCCGCCCGTCACCCGCGCCCAGATCGATAACCGTCTGGCCCGGCTTGACCTCGGCAAGTTGGAGCATCCGGTTGATGACCCGGAATGAACCCGGAATCCATGGCGCCCCCCAGAGAATCGGAAGATATACCCAAACGATAACGATCAGGGATGCGATGAACACACCCTGCATCACAACCACCCAATGGGTTACGATTAAATCGACGAAGGCATTCATCCGGTTTTCCCAAATCCCGCCTGATCGAAGACCGCATCCAGTTCATCGAGAGCATGGATTTCCCGGTCCGGGGCATCCTCGCCGGCGGCCGGTTCCTCCCCGGCGTGCAATCCCTCCTCGCGCCGGATGCGGACGGTTTTCAGCCCGGCCTCGCGCGCGCCGCGGAAATCCTTCCGGGGGTTGTCGCCGACATACGCGGCTTCCCCGCCCGAGATGGAAAGCATCCCCAGGATGCGGTCAAACGGCTTCCGGCTGGGCTTCCATTCAGCCCGGTCATCCTCGCCCAGGATGACGACCGCCTCGATCCAGCGCTCCAGCCCCAGCGCGCGAATCTTGGCTTCCTGAGCCGAGCGCCTTCCTTCGGTCACCAATCCCAGGCGGTAGAGCGGTTTCAACGCATCCAGAACATTTTTCGTTTCGGGGAAGAAAGCGATTTGCGGTTCATGCTCGCGGTAGGTTTTCACCATTTCGGGGAGCAGTGATTCCGTCAAGCCCTGTTCCGAAAGCCACCATTGGAATGCGTCGCCGCGGAATCCGCCGTCGAAGAGAGCCTGCAACTGCGCCCGGACGATCACTGGAGTTAGGTCCAGCCGCCGCTCGGCCCAATCCCCTACCGCGCGGAACCCGCTGCGGACGTAATCCCGCTCGGGATACAGCGTATCATCCAAATCGAAGATTATCGCCTTGATCATATTCATCGGATGGTTGGTCGAGCAGTTCGGCGTGACTTTCGCCACCGTATCGAGGCGAAACGGTTCTGGCCCCCCTGGCTTTCTTTATAGGTGGTCGAGTAGCGGCAAAGCCGCGTATCGAGACCCCGAAATTTGGTGACGGATGCGGTCTCGATACGCCCGCATAAATCGCGGGCTACTCGACCGGCTTTTTGTTTGTTTCTTCCACAAAGAACGATTCGTCATAACGCGTCATGTAGAGGTTCCGCAGGTAATCACCCGCCGGTGGGATTTTTATTTTTCGCCCCGCCGCCTCGGCCAGGTACCATTTGGGCGAGTTCACGCCCGCGGCGATACCCAGCGGGCAGCCGCCCCCGAAGCGCGCGTTGATCTCGGTGAAAAACGGTTTTCCATCGCGCAGGATGCACTGCACGGTGACCGGGCCGGCGGCGCGGATGCCCCGGACCGCGGCGCGGCAATGCCGCGCGATCGTTTCATCCCACACGGTAACGCCCTTGGCCACCTCGCCGGCGCGGATCTCGATCCGGCGCCGGGATGCAACCGCCCAGACCTCGCCTGCCGCGCTGCAAACCACGTCGCTTGTGATTTCCGGCCCGGGCAGGCATTCCTGGATGATCGGGTCATCCACATAGGTCAGGAAGAATTCCAGCTGGCGTTCGTTTTCCACGCGGAAAGCGCCCTGCCCGGCGCTGCCTCGCCGCGGTTTGATAAAAAGCGGGAACGCGATTTTCTCTTTTTGCAGATCGGCCGGAAGCCAGGACCGCGCCGCGGGTATGCCGAGCGCCTCGAACATCCGGTGCGTTTTCCATTTGTCGCGCGCGGTTTCCGCCCCCTCCGCGTCCGGGGTCATCACCTTCGCCCCGAGCAATTCGAAATCCTGCTTGTGGGCGGCCAGGATCGGAATATCCGGATCGATCAGCGGAAACACAAGCTTCACGCGGGACCGCTTCACGATTTCCAGGAGCGTGGGAACATACTCCGGATCGGTAAAGGGAGGGACTTCAAACGTCGAATCGGCGGCCAGGAACGAGGGGGCCAGCGGGTTGATGTCGGTGACGACGATCTTGCCCTTCAACCGAAGCGCGTGATAGGCGCGGTGAAACGCGCTCAGAAGCTCCACGCGCCTCCCGGCGCTGGTAAAGAGGACGTTTACTTCACGGGGTTTGCTTTTTAACGCCGATGGCAAAGTAACCTCCGGGGATACGATCCGACTGCTTTCCACGTGCGAGGTATCCGTTCCACCACACCAGCGGATAGAACATGACCGATGCCAGCGCTTTGGCCGGAAGGTAAAGGCCGGGGAGAATGCGCGCCGGCAGCGCGGCAAAGAACTCGACCGCGATCCGGTACATACCGGTTCCGCCTCCGACCGCGGGCTCGACCCGCCGGCATTCCAGCCCGGCCTGTTCGAGCAGCCGCCGGATCCCGGCGCGCGAAAAGCGCCAGTAATCCTCCGGGCCGGGATGGTAGCCGATGACAAACGGCGCCTGAAGGTAAAGCGTTCCCCCCGCCTCCAGGACGCGCGCCATCTCGCGCACCGCCCGGAAAGGATCGGGGACGTGCTCGACCATTTCCTGCGAGATGACGAGATGGAATTTTCCATCCGGGAACGGCAGCGCCAGGGCATCGCCCAGGACGTCGACCGCCCCGGTTGAAACCAGATCGTAATTCACCAGACGCGGATCGAGGCGGGTATCGCCGCAGCCCAGGTTGAGCCCGCGTCCATCGCCCAGATCCGCCAGCAGCGAGCCGACCGCCTTCCGGACCGCGGGAGACGAGTTGTGGGCCGCCCAAAACGACCGCACGAACTTCCTGCGGATGCCCGCGCTCATGATGCCCCCGGAGCTTTCAAGGGTTTTTTCGAGAGCATCTCCCGCATCAACCGTTCCATTTCCTGCGCCTGTTCCTCGCGGCCGAAATCGCGTTCCACGACTTTCCGCCCGCGGGCTCCCATTTTCCTCGCCGCGGAAGGATCATCCGCCAGGCTGCGGACCGCATCCGCAAGCGCTCGCGCGTTGCCGGGGGGCACCGCCACGCCGGCGCGCGCTTCCTCGACAACTTTCCGGATCACCCCGTCGATCGCAAGCACCACCGGCCTGCCGGCGGCCATGTAATCGAAAACTTTATTGGGGAAGGTGGTTCCGTAAAGCGGGATCGGTTTAAGAATGGCGATTCCGCAATCGCTCGCGGAGAGCACCTCGGCCATATCGTGCTTGGCCACCGGCGGGAGGAAGAGTACGTTATCCAATTTTCGTTCGGTGGCTTGCAGCACCAAATTGGGTTTTTCCTTGCCGTCGCCGACCAGGAGAAAGCGGATCCGCGGATCTCCCTTCAGCTGTTCGGCCGCCTCGAGCAGGACGGTCAAATCGTTCGAGATCCCGTGCGCGCCGGCATACAACGCGACGAATTTATCCTCCAAGGCATACCGGGCGCGGAAACCCGCCCCTTCCGAGGCCGGGTCGAACATCGCCGGGTCTACTCCGTTCCGGATCAGTACGATCTTTTCTTTTTTCGCTCCGCGGCTCTCCAGGTGGCCGATAAAACCCGGGGAGTTGACGACCAGCCGGTCCGCGCGTCCGTATAAGAACCTTTCCAGCAATAGCGAAAGCCGGACAAGGATTGGATTCTTCAGTATCCCGAGTTGGATCGCGAACGCCGGCCACAAATCGCGGATTTCGAAAAGGAACTTGGCGCCTTTCATCCGGGCGACCAGCCAGGCGGTCAACACCTGCGGCAGCGGCGGCGAAGTCCCCCACACCAGGTCGACCTTCGGCTGCGCCAGTCCCTCGAAGAACGAGGATAGCATAAACGAGAAAAACCCGATCGTGCGCCAGAAGAAGGAGCGGTTGACGCTTCCCCATACCCGGCAGCGGACGACCACCAACCCCGGCTCGAGGATTTCGCGGTCCTGTTCGGTAACCCGCAGGCCGGTCTGGTAGGAATACGGGCTGGCCAATATGGTCACCTTGTGGCCGGAATGCACGAGCCGGTGCGCCATCTCGTAATGGCGGGTCCCGCCCGGATCGTCCGGCCGCACGAAAACCTGGTGAATGAGGAGAATATGCATAAAAAGCGGCGGTTTCCGCCGTAGGAAATAATTGTACCCCGGTTGACCTTACTTTTAAAAATCAACCCCGCCGGGGTCGGCAGGGTTGGTTTTTTTACCAGGGGGAAAGTCAGGCACGAGGGGCCTTTCCTAATAGATCTCCATCGTTTTCGCAAGATCCTAAATAAGAACCGTATCGTCATAAGAACTCGTCGCCAGGACCTTGTTTTTAATCCAAACACCGCCTGGGTGTCGTGGCAGGAATGGCTGGCTATCACGGGCGGTGATTTTCCATGAGTCCAAACTCCATATTTGGACATTCCCGGATATCAAAGCTCCCATGGTTCCATCCGGAGAGAAGTTCACGCGTCTCGTCGCCGATGGCAGGAATTCCGTACTTTTTCCTCCGAGAAGCAGAAAATACTTTTTTTATGGTTTTTTCCTGACGATCACCCGAATTCGCTGGAATAAAGTTACGGATTTTTCCGGGCGTCATCCTCCGCAAGATCGATGGCACCACAGCACGAAACAAGTTTCTCGGCCGTGCCATTGCTCTGCTATCGCCGGGCTTCTCAAGGCAAGAATTATCCAAAAGAGGCGCAAGAGATGCGCTTCCCATTCTCTCCCCCGGGAAACGCATCTCCGTCGAAGTGCAACCCCCACTAATACTCAGCTGATCCACTGATGGTAGGAACTCCGCACCATCCAGAATCCGTTCTTCTTTTCCACGACGTACTCAAATCCGCGCGGTTCGGATCCCATTTGATGGATGTTGCCCTCGACCAGGGCAAGATCCGCGCCTTCGCGCCGGAGGCCGGTGAAGCGGACAACCGCTCCGCCGTCCGGGACGTATTCGCCGTCCGGATCGGAGCCAACGCCGTAGCAATCCTCGACCCACACGATCTGCAATGAAAGATCCCGCGACCCGCGGCTGACTCCGCGGCGGATGATCTCGGAGAATTCGAAGGTGACTCCCCGGAGCGCCGGTTTCGGAGTAAAGGATGAACAGGAATGGTTTATGCGATTCGGAACCGGATGCGTACTCCAGCCCGAACAACTTGCGGAGCGCGGCCCGGAAGATTTCAATCGTTTTCCGGTCTTCATATTTCTCCGCCGAAACGGCCGGCGCTACAAGGCGGTTCATAATCGGGGCAATCGGCGCATTCGGCTGCCGAATCTGGCGGAACATGGTTATCCATTCATTTTCCATTGGATCCTCTCCTTTTGCGATACAGGTAATTCAATGCTTCGCATTCCGATCAGACGGGCTTCGATCTCAATGCCGTTGTCTGAGGGATATAGTAGAGAATTAGTTTGTCAGGGTAGTTACCGGGGAGTTACAGTCTTGTGACAGAAACCGTTGGAAAACCACTATTTTTTGCGGGTTAACCAGCCTTTTTGGGCTGCAATGGCGATCGCCGCCGCGCGTGAATCCACACCCAATTTATTGTAGATGCTGGCCAAATGAGCTTTAACCGTCCGCTCGGTGATACCGAGCTGGACGGCGATCTCCTTGCTCCGCCGTCCATCCGCCACCGATGCGAGTACTTCCAATTCGCGTTCGGAAAGTCCTCCTCCCGTGTCCTCTTTCCCGGTCGTGAGAGCGGCGCCGCCTGCGTGCGCGGCATTCGACGGTTCTTCCATCGTGCGTGCAAGCACTTTCGAGATCACTTCAGGCTGAAACAGGGCTTCCCCGCGGGCCGCGGAGCGGATCGCGCGGAACAGGGTCTCGCGGTCGGTATCCTTGAGCAGGAAACCCCTTGCCCCGGCCCGCAACCCGCGGACCATCAGGTCGTCTTCGTTGTACGTCGTCAGGATGACGATCGCCGCCTGCGGATCCCGGCCGCGGATTTTTTCAATCGCGGTGATGCCGTCCATCCCCGGCATGCGCAGATCCATCAAAATGACGTCCGGATGGAGTTCTTCGGCCAGCCGGCACAGCTTCCGCGCCGTCGGCGGCTTCCCCAAGGAACGAAAATTCCTCCTGGCTCTCGAGGATCAACCGCAGGCCGTCGCGGACGATGCGGTGATCGTCGGCGATAAGGATTCGGATCGGAGCAGAAACGGGCATGCGAACTCTCCAGCCTCAACTATACTACGCCACCGCCGGTCCATCACGGAACGAGGACAACCATCGCGCCTTTTTCCCGGCATCCATCCAGGAGGCTTTCACGGAATTCTCCATCACTTGCCGGATCTCCGCCGGAGAAAATCCAAACACCGTCTCCAGAATCCGGTACTCTTCATGGATCGAATTGCCGAACATCCTCGGATCGTCGGTGCTGATCGTGACCAGCAGTCCGCGGTCGAAATAGCGCCGGATGGGATGCGCCTCGATCCGGCTGATCACCCCGGTGCGGACGTTAGAGAGCGGGCACATTTCGACGGGGACCTGTTTCTCCGCAAGGTAATCCATCAATCCCGGGTCTTCTTCGGCCCGGGTTCCGTGTCCGATCCGTTCCACGCCCAGGCTGCGCAAGGATCCCCAGACGCTGGCGGCGCCGGCCGCCTCTCCGGCGTGCGCGGTCGTATGAAAACCCGCGCGACGCGCTTCCGCATATACATCGGTGAATAATTCCGGCGGGAAGGTTTGCTCCGAGCCTCCCAGGCCGATTCCAACCACACCATATTCCCGGACCTCGATTACTTCCCGCAAAGTCCGGGCCGCGCTTTGCGGGCCCATGTCACGGGTCACGTCCACGATCAGCGCGACTTCGATCCCCTGCACGCGGTCCAATCCGGCCCGGACGGCCCGCGTGATTCCGCCGATATCCAGACTCTGATCGACAAACCCGGAGGGTGAATAATGAGCCTCCACATACAGGATATTCTGGGAATATAAATCACGCGCGACGTGTTCCGCGATGATATGTGAAATCCTCGTACTCGCGCAAGTAACTGTTTTTCCAGATCCAGGTCTGAATGAAGTGGGGAAAATCCTTGTAGGTGAACCGCCGCTGAAGCGCATTCATGTCCGGGACTTCGGGATCACCGCCGTATTTGCAGATCAACTCCCACAATGCCGGATACGGGATCGCCCCCTCAAGGTGCAGATGCAATTCGACAATCGGCGGCATGGAAATCCTTTCGGAATTATTCATTTCCGGCAAATGACAACTCGAAATACCGGTCGAGGTCTATGGTTCCCTCATACACTTGAAATAGAGCATTCCAATGCAGGCCTGCCCAGCCGGAATTGACATACCGAAAAAAATCGGCGTGGTGTTCCGGCAAATCCTTTTCCCATACTTTCCCCGTGAACTTCCCAGAATCTCCCATCCGCAGCAGCAGGTAATACCACGTATCGGGTCGGAGAGTATTGGGAGGCAGATTTCCACCCGTCCACCGGGTACCCTCCCAGCCTCCCCATCCGGCGGTTTGCGTGTTTTCATACCGTAATTCCAGCATCCACGAATGATTGCTCGGCGTTTGCCATGTGCCGGTTACCAGAGCCAGATTTCCGATTGTCTGTTCTTTGAATCTGAAAAGCGCCAGGATTCCCATGTCGTCATGCAGGGAGGATTGCGCCCTTCCCAAGCCCTCCCAAAGATCGTTGTATCTTTCTGAATGGATGGATACTATTCCATTGGACACGGTAATTTTCATTTTCGGATTCGAACCGCCTGTTCCCCATCCATCATCCAACCGGTCACACAGAAAATCGTCAAACCAAAGGACTTCCGCTCCCGGAACCATGGTGTCGACTTCTTCCTGTATTTCGGTTTTATTTTTCAAGCCGGCCGGATCGATGCACTCCGTCGTCGGGGTGGAAGACGGCCGCCGCGCAGCCGTCGGCGTAAGCGACGGCGTTTCGGGCAGAGTCGGCTCCACCATCGGACTTTGAGAGGGCGGCGTTTCATACGGCATGGGAGGCAGCAGACGGCCGGTCATGGAACAGGCCAGGGCCGTAATCAATAATAATGAGATGAGAATCCGAATGAGTAATCCGCGTTTGTTCATGAAAATGATCCGTTCGCTTATGGTTTTTGAGCTTCGATAAAGAACCGGTGTTCCTCGACGGCGAATGCGCCTTTTTCCTGGATGCCCTGGTGGATTTCCGCCAGCCGGTCGTAATATTTTTCGATCGAGAAATCGGTGACCTGCCAGGAGATTGCCTTCAGATAATACACGACCGCGCCGATGTCCTTGAATTCCGCTTTGGGAAATTCTTCCTTCCGGTCAAGGATTCGCAATCCGCCGGTTTCGAGCTGCTTGACGGCCCGCTCCAGCGTCCACTGGGAGAAAGTAAAATCGGGGATATTCTGCAGCGCTTCGTTCAGACGGATGCAATTGCGGTCACCGACCTGCTGGGTGATAAACCGGCCGCCGGGTTTCAGGACACGCGCGATTTCAGAAGCGAGTATCCCCCCGTGACGGTTGATCACAAGGTCGAAGGATCCATCCTCGAACGGCAGGCTTATCGCGGCATGGGTGTTGGCCACCTTCACCCCGAGCGGTTCCAGCCGGGCGGCGGCGACCGCCACATTCGGCGGATAGCCTTCGGTCGCGCAGGTGCCCGGCGGGAGAGGCTGCAGCCCGGCAAGAAATTCGCCGCCGCCGGTATCCAGATCCAGCAGCGCCTTGGCATTCCGGATGCGGTCCAGGACGATTTGCCGGTAATCCCAGGAAGGCGGCGTTTCCACAAACCGTCCGGAAAGGAATTGGAAATCCCATCCGGCAAATTCGTGCTGCCAGCCTTCATTCATCAACCGCTCGAATTCGTCTTTGTCGACGGGCATGATTATTTCCTTTGGGAATTCCACATCATATCAGCGATCGGCTCGCGGGCGCCATCCAATCCCAACTTGATGGAACTCAAGCCGCGGCGGCAGCTTTTTATCCACCATTTACCAGCACGGGTGTGATCCGTTCCATCGCCCAATCGATTTCATCCTTGCGGATGATCAAGGGAGGGGCGAAGCGGATCACGTTTTTATGCGTTTCCTTGCACAGCAGGCCGCGCGCCATCAGCGCCTCGCAGAAGCGCCGCGCCCCGCCGGCCGCCGGCTGCAGCTCGACGCCGATCATCAACCCCCTGCCGCGGATTTCCCTGATGTGCGGGCTCTTCACGTCCCGCAGGCAGGTCATGAAATATTCGCCCATCCGCCCGGCATTCTCGATCATGCCTTCCTCGACCAGGACGCGCATCGCCACGCGCGCGACCGCGCACGCCATCGGATTTCCGCCGAAGGTGCTGCCGTGATCGCCCGGCTGGAAAACGCCCAGCACCTCTTTGTTCGAAAGGACCGCCGATACCGGGTAGAAACCGCCCGAAAGCGCCTTGCCGATCAGCGTCAGGTCGGCCTCGATGCCTTCGTGCTCCTCGGCCAGCATCTTTCCCGTCCGGCCGAGCCCGGTCTGGATCTCGTCGGTGACGAGCATCACGCAATGCTCGTTGCAGATCCGGCGGGCGTCGCGCAAAAAGCCGGCCGGCGGGATGATGATCCCCGCTTCGCCCTGGATCGGCTCGACCAGGAAGGCGACCGTGTTGGGCGTGATCGCCTGCTCGAGCGCGCGCGCATCCCCGAACGGGATGATCTTGAACCCCGGCGTGAACGGCGAGTACCCGTCGCGGTACTGCTCCTCGGTCGAGAACCCGACGATCGTGATCGTCCGCCCATGGAAATTGTTCGCGCAGACGATGATCTCCGCCTTGCCCTCCGGCACGCCGCGCTCGCGGTAGCCCCACTTGCGCACCGCCTTGATCGCGGATTCGACCGCCTCGGCGCCGCTGTTCATCGGCAGAACGGTGTGCGAATGGGTCAGTTCGCACAGCTCCTTGTAGAACAGCCCCAGCTGGTCGTTGCGGAAGGCGCGCGAGGTAAGCGTCAGCTTATCCGCCTGCTCCTTCATCACCGCGGCGATCTTCGGGTGACAGTGGCCCTGGTTGACCGCGGAGTAGGCCGACAGGCAATCCATGTATTTGTTGCCGTCCACATCCCAGACCCAGATCCCCTGCCCGCGGGTCAGGACGACGTCGAGCGGCTTGTAGTTCATCGCACCGTATTCGTTTTCCAGCCGGATGAAATCCTGAGTTTGCAAATCAGCCTGCTTTCTATCCATCGCCAGCTTTGTCACCGGATCTATTCAATGGTGGATTTTAAGCGGTTAAACGCTCAAACGCAAAGACGCCGAGGCGCAAAGGATTTCTCTGGAATTTCATTGCGCTCTGCGCCTTTGCGTCTTTGCGCCTTTGCGTTTAAATCACTTTCAAATATGATTAAATAAATTTCCTTTCCGGGAGTCCTCCATGAGCGAGCTATACGAGAAGATCTACACTGTCATCCGCAAGATTCCGCGCGGCAAGGTGGCAACCTACGGCCAGATCGCTAGGATAGCCGGGATGGGCTCGCACGCACGCCTGGTCGGGTATGCCCTGCACGCGCTCACGCCGGAAAAGCGCGTCCCCTGGCACCGGGTTGTCGGTGCGGGCGGGAAGATCAGCCTGGGCGGGGAAGGATACACCACCCAGCGGAAAATTCTCGAATCCGAGGGGGTGGAATTCAATGAAAAGGGGAATATTCCGCTGGCGCGGTTCGGGTGGGCGAAGTGAGTATTTCCAAAATCTCCGGGTCGATCGGGTGTTACCGATTTGCCATTGCATGGATATCCATTTGACACAGTAAAGTGGTACCATTTTCAGAATGGCAAATAAACAGGGTGTTTCCACAATACCGTCCGCAAATCGTTTTTCTTTCTCCGGGCTTTCTGTACTCATTTGCTTGATAGCATCGGTCGGCTGCCATGCCTCTTCTCCGAGCGCGACCGCTCCAACCTCTCCAACAACCGATATGAACGCCACCCTTTTTTGGAGGTATTTCATTAATCCTTGGGAGACGCCGACGAACACGCCGTCGCATTCCCCAATATCCACATCCATGATCCCTTCTCTACCGATAGCAACGGATACGACCCAATTGGTGCCGAAAACGCCGTTGCCGCGAATACCCGCGATCGGAACGACGAATGTCGGCGAGGTCGAACAGCTTTCGGTTTGGGGGAACGGAACCGTCAATCAAACGGTGTATTCCCCTGACGGGTCGATCCTCGCCGTCGCCTCCTCGCTTGGAGTGTATTTATACAACTCGGCGAGTTATCGCCTGATCCGGTTGATCAGGACCCAAATGGTTGTCCGTGCAATCGATTTTTCACCGGATGGAAAGGTCGTCGCTTCCGGCGAAGACGACGGAGCCGTTCGCGTTTGGTCAGCCTCCGACGGATCGTGTGTGGAAAGCCTGCCTCCGCATCTCGCACCGGTGAACCGCGTCGTTTTCTCTCCGGACGGCTCGT
The DNA here is from genome assembly GCA_963724345.1 of uncultured Chloroflexia bacterium. GTDB lineage: Bacteria > Chloroflexota > Anaerolineae > Anaerolineales > RBG-16-64-43 > JAFGKK01. The sequence goes on from CAVRUI010000003.1 coordinate 1,537,249, forward strand.
TATTGGCGTCCGGCGGGAATGATGACCGTATCAAGCTATGGCGGGTCTCCGATGGCTCGCTGCTTCAAGTCTTGAAGGAGCATTCGAAATTTATCTCCGACATCGCGTTTTCCCCGGACGGATCACTGCTTGCCTCCTCCGCCCGCGATGACCGGATCCATATTTGGCGGCTTCCCGACGGAAATTTGGTGAAAACCATCATTCCGGATTCGATCTGGCCCAATGCCATCGCCTTTTCACCGGATGGGACCATGCTGGCGGCGGGGTCCGTAGACCGGAAGATAAGAATCTGGAATGTCAACGACTGGTCGCTTTTTCAGACGTTCGCCTCCGGCCAATTGTCGGTCGAAAGCATCGCCTTTTCGCCGGATGGATCGATGTTGGTTTCGGGGGCTTCCGATCCCACCCTCAAGTATTGGCGAGTGCCGGATGGTTTGCTTGAGCGGACCGTCGATACCCGCACATCCGGGATCCTGGCGATGGCCTTTTCCCCGGACGGGGATACGTTGGCGACAGCATCCCGGGAAGGAGGTTCCGTTTGGCGGACATCTGATGGTTCGCTTCGCCACACACTCGTGGGTCACACCTCGATGGTAAACAGCGTCGCCGTTTCGCCGGACGGTTCGACACTCGCCGCGGGTTCCTATGATTCACTAATCCGGATGTGGAGAATATCCGACGGATCCCTGATGACCGCGCTCGAGAACAACAGCCCGCGGGTCGAAGGCGTCGCTTTTTCTCCGGATGGAAAACTGTTGGCCACGGCGGGCAATATCGCGAAGATCTGGCGGGTAGCCGACGGGACGCCGTTCCTGTCGCTGGAAGGACGCGCGGGGCTTTCCGGGATTTCGTTCTCGCGCGACGGCTCCCTCGTTGCGGCCGGAAACATTTGGGGCGACCTGAACGTGTGGCGGGTGTCGGACGGGAGTACGCTGCATTCGATCATTGCGGACTCCTGGCGGGTGAACAGCGTAGCCATCTCACCGGATGGGACTCTGCTGGCTTCCGGGGGTGCATATTTCATCAAACTCTGGAATGTCTCCGACGGGACACTGGTCCGCTCGATCAAAGCGCATAAAGACACTGTCAAGACCGTCGTCTTTTCACCCGATGGAAGCCTGATCGCCTCGTCGGGATACGACGGGACGGTGAAAATCTGGAGGACGGCCGACGGGGTATTGCTGGCTTCTCATTCCTTCGTGACCGGTTTTTTCATGTCCGAACCGATGTGCCTGGCCTTCTCTCCGGATGGAACCTTGTTGGTCACCGGAATGAACGACAATACGATCCGAATTCCTTCGCGTCTCCGACGGCTCGGTCCTTGGCCAACTGGAGGGCCATACCGCGACGGTGACAAGCGTTTCCTTTTCTCCGGATGGAAAATTTCTGGTTTCGGGATCGGAAGACGGGACGATACGGTTTTGGGGTTTTGGGGGTGAAGACTAAGTCGCTGCGTTTATTTCCCCTTCGGCAGCGGAGTCCACACACTGATAAACCGGATCGGCAGTTCCCCCTCCGAAATTCCGGCAAGTGAAAGCGCCGGCGACTTGCTGGCATACCGCAGCGAACGCCAGCCGCGGGTTTCGGTCGGAACCGTCTTCCCCGCGGCATCCTCGCCGTAAACTTTTTTACCCGCCCGGTAGAGGTTGAACTTCGCCCTCCGGCTCGACCAGATCCGCAGGGATATTCCGCCGGCCGGCGTGCGCAGGATCAATCCCCCGCCGGAACCGTCCTTCCAGCCCGTCATTTTTGCGGATAGCAGGTTTTGCAGCGCCAGATCCTCCTCCGGCGCACTCCACTCCCACGGATAATCGGGCAGCAGCCAGTGCAGCCGGACGGCATGCACCCCCCGGCCGATCAGATCATCGGTGACGATCCACGTATCCTCGTCCGCCCGTTCCACCAAACGGTTGTGGATGATCCCCAGCCGGCGATATCCGTCGTGCGAGCCGCACCACGCGCCCACGTTGGGCATCCCCACCACGGCCTGGGCCAGGCCGGTCCACAGGAAACGCCCGGACCTCCGCATTTGATCCTGGCCGTCAACCGTCACCGTATTGTGAACGCCGGCATGCGCGAGCGAATTCCGCCATGGGGGCTCGCCGCTGTACAGGTAGGAACCGGCGTCGATCGCAATGTTCTCCCCGCGCCACCACAAATCCACATTCAGCTGGTCGGCATGCGCCGGCCGGCTGCGGAACTGCACGCAGCGGATCACGGCCTGTGATTCATCCCCGCCGAGGATATACGTGCCGGCGCAGGGGGCGAAGAAGGGCAGCTCCACAAGCTCCACGCCGCGCGGGTGCTTCCGGTTCGTCCCGCCGATCGAACCCGCTCCGAACAGCCATACCGTATCCTCGTCCCAGGGACCGTCCCGGTAGATTTTCTTGCGGTCCCTGACCAGCGAGAGCATCTGCAGGAGCGGGCGGTAATCCTCGAAGGCGCAGGTGTTGAGCGGAAGGAAAAGCGCGCCGTCGTTGTGGCCGAAATTCGGCAGGCGCCCGGTTTGGCGGTCGGTTTGCGTGCGCAGCAGGTCGAACGAGCGCTGCACGCCGCGGCGCATGCCCTCCGGGAAACTCAATCCGTTCAACTCCGCCAGGCGCATCACCCACAGGTACAACTGCAGCGCCAGGCGGTGGTAATTGTGCGAGTGCTGGATGTATCCGCCGTCCGGGTAAAACTGCGCGGCGGATTCCCCGAGCAGGCGGATCCCCAAATCCCGCCATTTCCCGGCGCGCTGGAGCGAGGGGAACATCACCCCGATGGTGAACAGCCCCGCGGCCTCCGAAATAAGGTGGTTGTTGTTCTGCGCCCGGGCGTAGGCGGTCGTGGCTTCGATCCTGCGCGCGTGCGCGTCCAGCGCGCCAATCAGCCTTCCCGCCCGCTCCGGAGTAGTCGCGCTCGAACCGGCGAACGCCCGCAGCGCGAAGACCCACGCCATCGCCCGCAGCGCGACTTCCTGGGCCGAAACCCATTGCGGACCGCAGTTAGGCGGATTGGCCGCCATCCAGGATTCCGCCAGCCGCCAGAAAAGCTCCGGCGCGCCTTCGTCGCCGGTCAGCGCGTAGCACCGCGCCAGTCGGAATGCGACCGCGAACCGGGAAAGTTCCCATACGCCTTTGACGTCGCCGGATGCATTTTCATCGGCCGCCGTCCAGTGGCGATCGGCCGCAAGGCTCCGGCCCGTGAGCGGGTTGCGGTTCCACGCCGGCGGAAAGCCGAAATCGTGCCATTCATCCTCCCACAGCCGGAAGGATCCTTTCAGGTTTTTTTCGAGCTCTTCCTTTGCCAGGAATTCCGCGCCGGTGGCAACCCTCTGCAGGATATCCGCAAGCGATCGCGGATCATCGAAGAAAAAGGCGGGTTGAATTTGAGGATTCCATGGCGCTTCGACGGGATGCGACCGGAAGTACTCGTCCCAGGAACCGGCCGGCGTGCGCTTTCGGGCGATCCCGGCGGCAAGCTGCATGCGGTAGACCGCATACCAGAAAGCCGGGCAAATCCCGATGACGCCTAGAATGTTGAACGGGTTTACCATTTGCAGAGATTATTCCTCGATCCTGATCTGGGTTTACCGTTAAGACGGAATCGTGACGACGCCTTTTTCCCGCACCGCCTTAAGCAGAGCGAACGTGGCGCGGGTGACCGCGAAGATTTCCTCGGGCGGGATGGGCGCCGGGGCGCCCGTCTCCAGCGAGCGGATGAACGCTCCCCAGACGGCGCGGTGCCCCTTATCCTGAGCCAGGCGCGAGTTCCACACCCGGCGGCTCCCTTTTCTCCAAATCTCCGCCGATCGAAAATCCTCAAGCACCGCGACCCGTTCCCCGCAGAATGCCTCGATCCGCTCCTTGGGGAAGGATTTGTCTCCGGCCGAGGTGTACACCAGGCTGCCGACCGCCCCGTTCGCGAATTCCAGCGTGGCGGCGAAATTATCTTCCGTATCGACGCCGAACGCGGGCGCGCCGCTGGCGAAAACCCGCACCGGCAACGCTCCCGCGAGGAATGTCAACAGGTCCACAAAGTGGCAGGCCTCTCCGAGAATCCGGCCGCCGCCCTGCACCGGATCCTGGGTCCAATGCCCGCGCGGCAGGGCTCCGGCATTTACCCGCACGGTCAGGACCGGCGGCTCGCCGGTTTCTTCGATCATCCGGCGGATGGGCGCGATCAGCGGAGCAAACCGCCGGTTGAACCCCACCATCAAAATGCGCGGTTCATTGCGTTGCGCGGTCTTCCAGGCTTTCTCAACCTCCATCAACTCGTCTTCCTGAAGCGCCAGCGGTTTCTCGCAGAAGACATGCTTCCCGTTGCGGAGCGCTTTGGCCGTCAAGGAGGCATGCAGATGATGGCGGGTGAAGATGCCGACTGTATTGACCGATGGATCGTCGAGCACGTCCGCCGGGTTCGAGGCCGCCCGCTGAAACCCGAATTCCTTCGCCGCCAGCGTCGCGGTCAGCCCGCCGGCCGAGACGATCGATATCTTCTCGATCCGCTTGATCCGCGAAACGGCGGGCAGCGCAACGAGGGTCGCGAAATTCCCCGCTCCCAGAACACCCAGCCGGACTTGTTCTCCGGATGAGACTTTCGCCGCCGGTTGTGCGCGGAGGGTGACGGTTTTAGCCGGGAGCGTGTCCGGCGGATAAGCCAGCAGCACGCCGAGGAAGTGTTCTTTTTTCTTCGCCTTGCCCGAAATCATCGCGTAGGCGCCCGCGGCTTCCGCGAACGGGAAGCGGTGGCTGATCAGCGGCGCGATTCGAACCTTCCCCGAGGAAAGCATCTCCAGAAACGCTGCCAGGTTGCGTTGTTCCGTCCAGCGCACATACCCGTACGGATAATCCACCCCGGCTTCTTCATACAGCAGATCATACCGTCCGGGCCCGTACGAACGCGAGACGCGGAAATCGATCTCCTTCTCGTAGTACGGTTTGCGCGGGATGGTCATGCCCGTGGCGCCGACAGCGATCACCCGCCCGCGGTCGCGGACGATCGTTCCGGCCAGCGCCAGCGGATCCGAGGACGCGGTATCCGCGCAGACAATGACGGCATCCAATCCCCGGCTTGCGGTGAAGGTCCGTGCGGCGTCTTCGGCATCTCCGCGCGCCACGGCCGCCTCGGCGCCCAGCCGCCTGGCCAGTTTCACCCGTTCCGGATCCAGATCGACCCCCATCACCCGGCATCCGGCCGCGGAAGCAATCTGAACGGTGAGCAATCCGAGCACGCCCAACCCGATCACCGCGACATTTTCCCCCAAGACCGCTTCGCTCAATCGGAATCCGTGCAAAGCAATCGCGCCCAGGGTGGCGAAGGCCGCTTCTTCGAGCGGGACCCCCTCCGGAACCGCGGCCAGCAGGTTCACCGGAACCGAAGCAAATTCCGCATGGACCGCATGGCCGCCTCCGGCACAGGCCACCCGGTCGCCCGGATGGAACTCGCTCACGCCGTCACCGGCCTCGACGACGATCCCGGCCGACGAATACCCGAGCGCCATCGGCTGCGAGAGCCGTTTGAACGCCGCATCCACGGCGGAAAACACACCTTCGCGGCGCGCCTTGAGGATCACCTGGCGGACGAGGTCCGGCCGCGAGCGCGCTTTCCCGAGCAGGGACTTGCCGGCGAATTCCACCACCATCCGCTCCGTTCCGACCGAAACGACACTGGCCGCGGTGCGGACCAAGACCGCGCCGGGCGGCGGCGTGGGGGATGGAATCTCCACAACTTCCGTGCGTCCCTTGCGAATGTTTTGAACAACCTGTTTCATGACCACCTCCGGACTCGGATCCATCCGGCGTTTCCGCGGGAAGTCCACCCCGGAATCAGAAGCGCCGTCAGGTTATCATCGCCCGATAAAATTCTTCCACCCGGCCCATCACCGCGTTCCACTCCGCGCGCTCGGCAATGATCGCCTTGTTCTGTTCGGCGGCCTGCTTCCGCAGTTGCGAGTCGGATGCCACCCGGATGAGCGTTCCGGCCACCATATTCGGATCACCGGCCGGGACGAGCGATCCGTTTCTGCCGTCATCGATCCATTCGCGAAGGGATTCCACATCGCCGCAAACCGGGTAGCAACCGCACGCCATCGCTTCGAGAAGGACATTCGGAAGCCCGTCGTGCATTGTCAGGGAGAGCATGATTGGAGACAGCCGGAACAACTCCGGCATCTCTTCCATGGCGACCGACGGCAGCAATGTGACGGCGTTGCCGATCCCGAGACGGCGCACCCAGTCCTCCGCCTCACCGCTGCCTTCCATTTTCAACGCCAGAAAATGTGCGTTTGGTAAGGCCTGTTTAACGGCCGGAATTGCCCGAAAGAATGTATCCGTGCGAGCCACACCCCGAATCCCGCGCGGATTGAGAATGAAGAAGGCGTCTTTCGGTAATTTGTATTTTTCTATTAACTGCGAATTCGCTTTTCCCTGTGAAAATGCATTAAGACGGATGCCGCCGTTGCCAGGTTCGACCATTGTCATGGTGTCTATGCGCAATCCCCATTCAAAACCGAGTTTTATATCCCGCCGGCAGTCCGAATGCAATGCGTCCGCCCGGCGCATGGTGGTTTTCGTGAGTTCGGTCATCATCGGCGAAGAACATGCGTGGTAGGTGAAATCATCCCCCCACACCGAAACCAGCAGCGGCACTTTCGGATGTCCCACCTGAAGCGTCGCCTGCGCGGCAACCATCCCCTCCTGCGGGATCCGCATGGCATGCAAAAGGTCCGGACGGAGGTCCTTCAACAAGCGGTTCAACTCCACCGACCGGGCATTCACCCGGAACGGCATCCACCAGTGACGGATTATCGTCGCGGCGGGATGCAGCAACCGGTTCTTGCGTGAGATCCTGACGCCGGAGGGGAGTTCGGGGAAAATCGGCAGGGCCTGGAAGGAAGCCAATCCGGAAAGCGGCGGCTTTGCCGGCCGCGAGGAAATCCAATGCACTTCGTGTCCATGCTCCACGAGCCAGCGGATCCAATTGATCGCGATCGGGCTGCGCGCATCGGCCAGGAATGCGAGTTTCATCGTTTTTTCTCCGTTCCCTGCCCTGCGAACCGGATCGCTTTTAAAAATCCTTCGACCATTTTTTCCATCGTCGCCGTTTCCAATACGATCTTGCGGGATGCGGCGCCCATCCGCCCCAGTTTGCGTGGATCGGCGATTGCTTCCCGCAATACACTCACCAGTGCTTCCTCATCTCCCGGCGGAAGCAGCCATCCGTTTTCATGTTCCCGGATCAGGTCGCGCTGGCTTCCGTCGGCTTCGGCCGCCACAACAGGTTTGCCGTAGAGCATCGCTTCCTGAAGCGCCAATCCGCCCGTTCCTGGCATGACAAACAGATCCGCGGCGAGGAAACACCGCCCGAGCGATTCGCCCCGCAGGTCGCCGGTGAAACGCGCGGCCGGGAATGCCTCCGCCGCAATTTGCTCGAGGCGCGCGCGGTCCGGACCGTCTCCGACAATCAGCAACTGGCAGGCATTCTCGAGCCGGGCGCACGCATGCAGCAGGTACTCAATCCGCTTCCTCGGCTGCAGCCTTCCGACGGACAGGATTACCGGCGATGGATCGAGCCCAAGCGCCGCGCGCGATTCGTCCCTTGCGCCGGGCCGGGCCTGCAACGCCTTGGCCGTATCGGATTCGACCGCGTTCGGTGCGACGAAGACTTTATCGGGAGAGATCCCCAGTTCCTGAAAAGCCTTCGCCCCGCTGCCGCTGTAAACAACCAGCGCCGAGAATTCCCGGTAAAAAGAGAGCATCCACCGGAAAAATTTTTTTCCCGCCCGCGCCGGACCCAAAGTCCATCCGATCACGGGCCTCCCGCGCTTTTTCATCCACCGCATCAACCGGTCATTTGTGAGGTAGCGCGGGTTGGCTTCGAGAATCAGGATCTCCGGATCCGCCGCTTCAATCCACTCGCGCCATCCGCTTTGCCATAAAAACGAAAGCCGCCCTGCTCCAAGCTTCCGGTTTGTTGTGCGCGCCCAGCGGGCGACGCGCAGTCCCGCCGCCTGCGGAATCCCCTCGCCCGGAGCGGGCGCTCCGGCGAATACGGAAAGCGTTCCGGGCAGTGCCCTGGCCAGCGAATCGAAAAAGGCCGCCCGGTACATCGGCAGGACGCGTTGCTCCAAACCCACGCGATCGGGCAATCCCGAGTTCATTGGCTACACACTCAACGCTTCCAGATACGCCTGGGCGATCCGCCGGATGTCGAATTTCCGCTCCGCTATCCCGCGTGCCCGGCGGGAGTACTCCTGCCAGTGATCTAATACTTTCCGGCCGGCGTCCCCGAGCGCGTCCAGGTTTCGCGGAACTTCAAGCTTCCACGGATTGCCGTCGTACTTCACCACTTCTCCGCCGTCTCCGACCAGTTCGCCCACACTGCCGGTGTCGAATCCGATCACCGGCAATCCGGAGGCGAGCAATTCGATGACCGCATTCGGACACGAGGGGTTCAGATCCAGCGTGAGGAACAGCGCCGCCGTTTTCTGCCGCGCCTGAACTTCCGCCCGCGGCCGCATGCCGGGTGTTTCAGGGCGCGGATCGTACCCGGCCCATTCGCGCTCCCACGCCGGAGTAAGGCGGGTAAAGATGCTCATCCGCGCCAGTACACGCGTACGAATAAGCAGGCGCTGGGCCGCGCGGAGGATTTCCCGCGCCGGAGCATGAAAATCCAGGTTGGCCTCCGCCGCCAGGAGTGTGCCGTCGTGGCCGTTTCCGTTCCGGCGGATACTCCTCGAGCGCCACCCCGTTGTAGATCACGCGCGCTTCGGCCGCGGCATTCCCGAACTTCCGCTCCCACAGATCGCGCGCAAAACCGCTTTGGTAGACGATGCGGTCGGCGAAGCGCGAGCGAATCGCCCGCAACTGCCAGTTCCAAAGCACACTCCGGAGTGTATGCTGAGGCGAACGCGGGCTCACCCGGTACAACCAGTTGATCCCATCCAGGCGCTGGACAACCCGCACGCGGTCCCTCCGGCACAGGACAAGCGCCGGAAGATCCTTTGTGCCGGCGAACACCAGCACCGCGTCGAGCGGCCGCTCGCGCGGATCGAACGTCGTCCCAACTCCCAGGCGATCGAACTCCGCCTGAAGCCGGACCTGAAACGACGCCGGCCCGCCTCCCCCCACCCGCGGGGTCAGACAGACGCGCATCACCTACCGGGCCGGTCCGCTTTTCTTCGGCCGGACGAGAAACACCGAAAGCACGAAGGCGACAACCGTGATCACGCCGATGATGGCGATCGACGGAAGCGCCGGGAAATTCAGCGATGCATAATCCCGCAGGATGTACCAAACCGTAAGGGAAATCGCCGCGGCCGCGAAGGGGATCACGATCCGCATGAACCATGGATCCTTCTGCTCCCGCTGGGTCATCCAGGCCCAGGCGGCCAGCAGCGCCATCGGGGCAATCGCAAACAGCCGGTAGCGCGGGTTATCCCATTCGTCCCCGAACGCCCGGTAGGAGCCGACTATGGCGACGACCCAGAAAATCAGCATCAGGATCGCTTCCGGTTTGCGTGAAAGGATTCCGCGCAGGCTTTTCAGAGTCCCGTACAGCAACAGGGGCAGGATAATGTACCAACCCAGGCTTCGGTAGATGTTCAGCAGCTGCCAGAAGAATCCGCCTTCCGCAGTCGGATTGCGGTAGCCGATCGCGGCGGGCAGCGCCGGCCGGACCAGTCCATAGACGGCCGCGAGCAGGAACGCCGGCCCCTTTTCCATGGTTAGCAGCACGGTCTGGAAGAAATCTCCCCCGCCCGCGGCTTTCAATTTGTCGAACTCATCCCACGCCATGCTGTAGAGGTACCGGTATTGCCTGAATAGAACATCCCAAGCGGATGGAATGATGTCGAGCGCGGAGAGCACCCGGAGTACAACCAGCACGGCCACCACCGCCCCGGCGCCGATCCACAGGATCCTTCCGATCCGCTTTTTCGGGTCGACCAGCCACAGGGTAAACGCCACACCGCACAAAACGCCGAGAATCGAAAACTGGTAACCGACAAAAAACCCGAGGACGGTCATGCTCCCAAGCAGGATGGCCGCATTCCGCCGGCCCGGCAGTCCGGGATCGCCCGCCACCGGCTCCGTATTCCGGATGACGCCCGCCAGGGCCAGCAAGGCCATGCTGAAGATCAGGGTGATGTATCCCTGTTGCTGGTGGGAGGATCCAATCATCACGGCTTCGGGGTAAATCGCCGCGATCAGCGCTGCCGCCTTGGCCGCTCCCGGAGGGAAGAATCCCCTGCCCAGTCGGTAGACGGCGATGACGGTAAGCGACGTAAACACCGAGGCGAACAACCCCAGCAGGAGGGTCCGTTCCAGATCCGGGCTGAGCAGCCGGAAGACGACCATGCCCATCGTCGTGATGCCCCCGGTGTTATCGCCCGGCCCGCTGTGAAAAGCGCCGATCAGCGAATTACCGGGTTGGGCGGCAATCCAGGCGGTATCGACTGCGTTGACCGCATCCAGCTGGACGAGTCCCTTTAAATTCCGGTTTGTGGAATATCCCCACACCAGCAATGCGACCGGGGCGAGGATCAGGAAGGCCAGCCGCGAACCCAACGCCCACCAGGTGCACTTGCGCGCGAATGCGCCCTCATCCCCTGCGAGAAACAGACGGTTGCACAATTCGATAAGCCCGAATCCCAAAATCATTGGAATGGCGAACACCAGGAAGTTCGGCCAGAAGACGGTTGCATACCACCACGGATCACCTCCCAAAGCCCCGCCCTGCGAAGCCGCAAGCGCGGCGGCGCTCACCAGTGCGACGCCGATCAGGATGACGATTTTCCATTGAATCTTCATGAGTTCTCCTCCAGGATGTCGGCGATTCGCCGGGCTGCGTGTCCGTCGCCGTAGGGTTGAATGGCTTTCGACATTTGGTCGTACGCGCTCCGGTCGTCCAGCAGCCTGGACGTCTCTTCCACGATCCGCCCGGTATCCGAACCGACCAGCCGGACCGTTCCGGCGCTGACGCCTTCCGGCCTTTCGGTGACTTCCCGGAACACCAGGACCGGCTTTCCCAATCCCGGCGCCTCTTCCTGCAATCCCCCGGAATCGGTCAGGACGATTTCACACCGCTTCAGAAGATGCACCATCGGAAGATACTCCAGGGGCGGCAGAAGGGAAATATTCTGAATCTGCCCGAGCATTTTACGGACGGGCTTTTGCACGTTCGGGTTCAGATGCACCGGGTAGATCAGCTGGACTGTACCGGCGTATCGCTGTGCCAGCAGGCGCAGCGCTTCGCAGATTCTTTCCAGGGGGGCGCCGAAATTCTCCCGGCGATGAGCGGTCACCAGCACCCAGCGTTTTTGAGGCGGGATCCCGGCGAGCGGGCTTTGGGAGACGTCGAACGGTTTTTCGGCCGCGAAATGCAGCGCATCGATGACCGGATTTCCGGTGACGTGGATCGTATCCGCCGGCACTCCCTCCCGCAGCAGGTTCTGGCGGGCTTCCCCGGTCGGCGCGAAGTGAAGATCCGCGATCACGCCGGCCACGCGCCGGTTGATCTCCTCCGGGTAGGGTTGGTATTTTTGTCCGCTGCGGAGGCCCGCTTCCACATGCCCGATCCGGATCCGGTGATAGAAACCCACCAATCCCGCGGCCAGGACGGTCGTCGTATCCCCCTGCACCAGAATCCAGTCCGGCGCCTCCTCCCGGACGACCGAATCCAATCCGGTGATGGCCGCCGCGGTGAGCTGCGCCAGGGTTTGGTTGTCGCGCATCAGGTTGAGGTCGTGGTCGGGGCGGATTTCGAACAGGCGCAGGACCGGGTCGAGCATTTCCCGGTGCTGGGCGGTGGCGCAGACGCGGGTTGTGAAATTTTCTCCGCGTCGGGCAAGCTCGCGGATGACCGGCGCCATCTTGATCGCTTCCGGCCGGGTTCCGATGATGGATAAGACTTTGCGGCGCGTCATGGGGCGGCGCTGCCCTGCCTCCGTCCGTGCCTGTCCCCCAGCTCAAAGAATGTAAATCCGCCCGCTTCCCATTGCGCGCGGTCCCATGCATGCAGGCAATCGACGGCGACCGGTGCCGCCATCCGTTTTTGGAAATCCTCCGGTTTGAGGGTGCGCAAATCCTTGTGCCCGACCAGCAATAGCAGCGCATCGGCCTGGTCCGCGGCTTCCCCGGGAGTCTGCGCCCGTTTGCCGGGGAGCGGGATCGCAGGAGCAAGCGGATCGAAGGAGGAGACGATGGCGCCGTTCCGGTTTAACAGGTGAACGATCTCGAGCGAGGGGCTTTCCCGGATATCGTCGACATCCGCTTTATAGGTAAGCCCCAGGACGGCGATCTTCTTTCCAGAAAGTTTTCCGACGGCCTTTTCGAGATAGCGAACGACATACTCCGGCTGGGAATCATTGACCTCGCGGGCCGTGCGGATCAGGGGAGTCAGTTCCGGCGCGGATTCGACGAGGAACCACGGATCGACGCTGATGCAATGACCGCCGACGCCCGGCCCCGGATTGAGAATTTCCACGCGCGGATGACGGTTGGCGATCGCGATCGCTTCCCATACGTTTACGCCGTAGCGCTCCGCCAGCCGCAGAAGTTCGTTGGCCAGGGCGATGTTGACGTCCCGGTACGTGTTCTCCATCAATTTGACGGTTTCCGCGGTCGTGGCGTCGGTCAGGATGATGTCGCCGCGGACGAACATCCCGTACAGATCGCGGCCGGCTTCGGCCGAGGCCCTATCGATCCCGCCGATGACGCGGGCGTTTTCGATCAGTTCGCGAAGGATCTGCCCCGGGAGGACGCGCTCCGGCGAATACGCCAGCAGGAAATCCTTCCCTGCATTCAGCCCGGATTGTTCGAGAATCGGCCGGACAATATCCTGCGTGGTGCGCGGCGGCGAGGTGGATTCCAAAACGACCAGGTTGCCATTCCGGAGCACGGGTCGGATCGATTCCGCGGCGGAAGTAACAAACGAAAGATCGGCGGTTTTATCCGGGTGGATCGGGGTCGGCACGGCGATGATGAACGCATCGGCTTCGACCGGCTTTGTAGCGATGCTCAGGTTGCCGGATTGGAATGCCTCCGCAATAGTGGAACGCAATCCCGGCTCCTGAATGTGCACTCCTCCGTTTTGGAGGGTTTCCACGACCCGCGGATTGACGTCCACACCGACGACTTTAACCCCATGCGCCGCAAATGTTCCGGCGGTGGGCAACCCGATATAACCCAATCCCACGACACAGATTTTTGTAAACTTCACATTTTCTCCGGAATACCGTGGTTTCCCCTTCCCTCTCACGGCCGAATGGATTCTAGCACACGACGAAGCAGGGGAGAAAGACCCCTCACCCGACCTTTCACCAATAATCAACCCTCATCCCCAGCCCTCCTCCCAGTTGAGCCAGAGAGAAGGGAGCGAATTTCCCTCTCCCAGCATCCTCTGGGAGAGCCTGTCCCGGAGCGCAACGACGGGAGGGTTTGGGGTGATGGGGTTAAAGAAAAATGCCGCTTGATCGCGGCATTTCCTTGCGGTCCCCATGTAAAAAAATCAGGCGCGCCCGGCGTGACTCGAACACGCGACCCCTTGCTCCGCAAGCAAGTGCTCTATCCAAACTGAGCTACGAGCGCACAAAAAAACTGACGGTCCGCCTATTCGAACGACCGTCCAGGCGGGGAGGCAGGGATTTGAACCCTGGGTAGAGCTTTAAAGGCCCTACAAGCGCTTAGCAGGCGCCCCCGATCGACCACTCCGGCACCTCCCCAAGAGCAATGGCGGAGGGAGAGGGATTCGAACCCCCGGTGAGGTTGCCCCCACAGCTGTTCTCAAGACAGCCGCCTTAAACCACTCGGCCATCCCTCCTCGACATTGCGGGCAATCCTCGCCGAGCGCGCGGATTGTACCACGCACGCAATTAAGATGTCAAAAAAGGGAACCCCCGCCTTCACCGCGTGGGTATGGGAGTCTCCCCCGGGGTGCCCTCCGGCGTATTCTCCGGGGTCGCCGCTTCGCCCGGGGTCGGCGTGTTCACGCCGAAATAATGAACGTAGGCCTCGGTCTTCCAGTAATCCGGGACTCCCTCCATGTCCATGAGTTCCTTCCATAAGGCTTTGGCGCGGTCGAAATTCTTGTACGCTTCATACGAGAGCGCCAGCCAACCCATCGCGTCCGCCTTTTCCTCAACATTGGTGGCCAGATCGACCGCCCGCGTCAGGGTTTTGATCGCCAGGTCGACCCGTCCGGCTTCCAGGAGCGCGCAGCCTAACGGGAACTGGGTGTAATACCAATTGGGCGCCCGGTCGGATGCGATCTGCAGATCTGCCACCGCCTGTTTGTATTCGCCGATGATCCGGTATACCCTTCCCCGGCAAAGCCGCGCCTGGACCGAATTCACGTCGAGGTCCACCGCGTGGGTGCATGCCTCCACCGCTTGCGGATACTGGGCCGTCCCGGTGTAGGCTTCCCCCAGCCGGAGCCAGCCGAGAATTTCTTCCGGGTCGTAGGTTGTGTAGACGACCAGCGGCGTGACGGCCTGCGAATAAAGCTTCAACGCATCGTACGCCTCGCCCAGCCCAAGATAGCCTTCCAGGATCGTCGGATCTATGATCTGCGCCCGGATAATATTGTCGAGCGCGCGGTCGGCTTTGTTGTTCCTGATTTGAGCCCGCCCCAGGCGGATCAGGACAAACGCGTTCTCCGGGGCGATCTGGTTCGCGCGCTCCAGATCGGTCAGCGCTTTTTCCCAATCGTCGCGCCGGCCGTAGAAATTCGCCCGCTCAAGGTAGGCGTCGATGAAGGACGGGTCGCGCTCGATCGCCCGGTCCAGATCCTTGTCATAATCGTTGTCGGGATTGTTCTGCTTGCTCCACATGGCCCGGCCGTAATATGCCGGCGCGTAATTCGGGTCCAGGGCGATCGCCAGTTCGTACTGCTCGAGCGCCTCTTTCATCTTCCATTGCATCCGGTAGCATTCGCCCTTCAGGAAATGCGCCTGGGCCGATTTCGGTTCGAGGAACAGCACCTGATCGAGGAAGGAGAGCGCTTCGTCGTACTTTCCTTCGCGGAAGGCTTTGAGCGCGTCGTCCAGCGCGCCGGTCAGCGCCATCGGGGTGAAGCCGTAGAGCGTCGTGGGCGTCAATTCGGCCCCGACGAACGTGGCGAAGGGAATCAGATCGGACGGATTGACGGTGCGTTTGAGGGTTGGAACCGGCCGATAAGTGGTCTCGGCGGTGGCGCCCGGGGTCTCAGACGCGACGGCTGTAAGGGTCGGCGGGATGCCGCCGAAGAACGGGAATTTGATCGCCGCCAAATCCACTTTCAGAAGAGTGATGGCGATTACAATCGAAACGGAGGCAATCCCCAAAACGCTGAGCGCGACATTTTCCCGGTTCCGCCGGACCTTCCACCAATCCCCCATCGAATTGATCCGTCCCGCAGATTGGTGCGGCATGGGCGCCGACCGATGCTGCCGGACCGTTCCCTCGTGTTCCTTGCTCAGCGAGATCTGCCCCATCACCCCCAGACCGAGCCGCGCCAGCGGATGGTTGGGTTGGGTCTTGGTGATGGACCTCAGACAGTAAACCCCCTCCCGCTCGCTGTCCACGACCGCGCTCATCCAAAGCCAATAATCCGGATTCGCCGAATCCGCCCGCAGCAGGCGAGCCAGTAGATCACGCGCGCGGAAGACTTCTCCGGCTCGCGCTGCGGCGACTGCTTCGGAAAACATCGTATCTTCGGCCATATCTCCAGACTCCTTCATTTTAGCCCATGCCGGCCATGCGGGTAAAGTATAATCACCGAAGATTAACCGGTTTTTTACTCCCGGGACGGCATACCAACCGATGAGCCTGCAAAAATCGTTCCTTTCCACCCTGTTCGGAATAATGCTGCTGTCCGCCTGTTCCTTAAGCGACCTGGAATCCGTGATCGCCCCCGCCCCGACCGATACCCCGACGGCGACACCCACGGTCACCCCCACGCCCATTCCACTTGCCGCGCGGGTGAACGGAGAGGGGATTCCCGTGGTGGAATTCGAACACGAAATCGCCCGCTTCGAACTGGCGCAGAGCCATCTCGGCAACGACTTGGCGTCGCTGGGGGATTACCGGCGGTTCGTCCTGCAATCCATGATCGAGGAACGGGTCGCCGCCCAGGCGGCCACCGCGATGGGCAGAGCCATCCTCGACGAACAGGTGGACGCCGTCATCGCCGATGCCCGCCAGGCGCGGGGAGGCGAGGCGGGTTTTGATGAGTGGATGAAAGAAAATTACTATACCCTGGATGAATTCGGCGAAGCCGTCCGGCGCCAGCTGCTGGTCCAATCCGCAACCGATTCAATCGCCGCACAGGTACCCCTCACCGCCGAACAGGTGCATGCCCGTCACATCCTCGTCGGGAATCTGGATTTGGCGAATGCCTTGCGCGAGCAGATCCTTGCCGGAAAGAATTTCGGCGAGTTGGCGTTAACCTTCTCGCAGGACTACAGTACCAGCATCCGCGGCGGAGATCTCGGCTGGTTCCCGCGCGGCATACTGACCGTCACCGAGGTGGAGGAGGCCGCATTCTCCCTCCCGGAAGGCCAGACCAGTCAGGTCGTGAAAAGCCGGCTCGGTTACCATCTGATCGAGACCTTGGAGCGTGAGGCCGCCCGGCCGCTTTCACCCTCCTCGCTGGAGACCTTGCGCCGGCGGGCGGTGGAAGCCTGGCTGGCACAACAAATGCAAACCGCCCAGGTGGAAATATTCATATAATAGGAACGGTTGCCGAACGCATCGGAACCGCCGCCAGGACGGATGCGGAAAGTCCTCATCCGGCTCCTGAACCCATAGGAGTGATTTTCCTTGAAAAGGGAAGGTGCCCGTGAGATCCCGGAGAAACCGCTATGACCGATGAACTCCCGATGGAGAATCCCTCTGCCCTTCCGGCGCTGAAACCGATCCTGTTCAACATCCTGTCGATCTTCTTCCTCGGGCTCTCCTGCCTGTGTCCCGCATTCGCTTTGATGCTCTTCGTCGCGCCCGACTCGGGCTTGAATCCCCTGCCGCCCGGCGGAAGATTTGTCGCCACGCTGACACCGACCTTGACGGAAACACCCCCCATCGTATTCCCCCCGACGTGGACCCCCACGGTTACGCTGGGATTGACCGTGCCGGCCACGCTCGCTCCGGACCGGACGTCCGGCCCGACCGATACGCCCGTCTTCAATCCAAACCCGCAAGACACCCCGAAGTCGTTCTTCCCGTTTGTCGTCGAAGGCGGGAATCCCACGTATTCGGCGAGCCCGAACGGCTGCTCATGGCTGGGGGTGGCCGGTTTGGTATATGACCTTTCACACAACCCGCTGAACAACCTGGTCGTTCAAGTTCAGGGGAAGCTTTCCGGGAATACCATCGATAAAGAACAAATCACGGGAACGTTATCCGGCAACAAGGATGGCGGATTTGAAATCCAGTTGGGCGGAGAGCCGGTTCTTTCACTTAATTCACTTCGGATCCAACTGCTGGATGGGAACCGGAATCCGATTTCGGATAAAATCACATTCAACACCTATGCCGCCTGTGATAAGAACCTGATCACCGTGGTATTCATTCAGGTCAATCCCTGATCGGAGAGAGCTTACATGGCGAACAGAGCGGAGATCGGATTAGGATTGCGGGTCGGCCCTGGAAAAATCCGGGCCGGCCTTGCAGCGGCGGCCATGCTGGCGCTGGGGCTGCTCGCCGCCTGTTCCGGCGCGCCATCCGGAACCGCTGGCGTCACTTCCTCCCCTCCGATCGGCGGGCTGGATTCCACCAGCGCCGCAGACGCCATGGGCGTGTATCCGCCGCCGGCCGCCGGCCCCCAAGCCACGGCCAATCCCAAGGCGTTGCCGCACGCGGCGGGGACAAACGCCGTTTACCTTCCCGCGATCATCAATGAAAAACCTCCCCAGTACACGTTTGAGGTCCAGCAAACCGGCGTGCTGGCCGTTCAGGGCTTCTCCGGCTGCAACTGGATCGGGGTGGCGGGGCAGGTCTTCGATCTGACCGGCGCGCCGATTCAGAATCTCATCCTGCATCTGGAAGGATTCTGGGACGGGAGCGCCGTTTCGCGCGAAGGACTTACGGGAAGCGCCGCGCAATACGGCCCGGCGGGGTTCGAGTTCGTTCTCGGAACCCGGACGCTCGACAGCACCCAGACCCTTTGGATCCAGGTGCAGGACGCCACGCACAAAGAGCTCTCCTCCCGCGTCTACCTAAATACCTACAACGATTGCGCCCGCAACCTGATCCTGGTGAACTTCGTCCAGGTCCGGTGAGTCATTGCGAGCGACCGAAGGGAGCGAAGCAATCTCCCTATTACAAAAAAACAGGAGATTGCTTCGTCGCTCCGCTCCTCGCAATGACCACCCTAGTTGATATAATCTCCCCGTGACTTCTCTCTCCGAATGGGATTCCTTCCTCCAATCCAAAAATCCCGATGCACATCTGCTCCAAACGGCGGCATGGGCGCGGTTGAAATCGGCTTTCGGCTGGCAGCCTGAATTCGTGCGGGACGGCGATGCGGGCGCGATGGTTTTATTTCGCGCGCTTCCGCTTGGCTTCTCGATCGCCTACCTGCCGCGCGGCCCCGTTCCATCCACATCCGCCGCCCTGGGATCGATCCTCCCGAAGCTGGATGCTCTTTGCCGTTCCCGGCGGGCGGCGTTCCTGAAAGTCGAACCCGATATCGCGGACGATCCCTCCGCCGCGGGCGAACTCCGCCGCCTGGGTTTCCAACCCAGTCCGAATACGGTGCAACCGCCGCGCACGATCCGGGTCGACATCCGCGGATCCGAGGACGAGATTCTGGCCCGGATGAAGCCCAAGACCCGCTACAACATCCGGCTGGCCGTGCGCCACGGCGTGGCCGTATCGGCTTCCGGGGATCTCCCGGCCTTCGAGGGCCTGATGAACACGACCGGCGCGCGCGACGCGTTTGCGGTTCACTCCGGTTCGTACTACCAAAATGCCTATGCGGAATTCTCCCCGCACCAAAACGTCGAATTAATGCTGGCCGCTTTCGAAGGCGAAACGCTGGCCGGGCTGATGGCATTCGCTCAGGGGAAGCGTGCCTGGTATTTATACGGGGCATCTTCCGATCTGCACCGGGAAGTCATGGCGCCCCACCTCCTGCAATGGGAAGCGATCCGCTGGGCGCGCACGCGGGGCTGCACCGAATACGACTTGTGGGGCATCCCCGACGCCGATGAGCAAACGCTCGAAAAGGAATTTTCCGCCCGGCACGACGGCTTGTGGGGCGTGTACCGTTTCAAACGCGGATTCGGCGGGCAGGTTTGGCGGTCGGTCGGCGCATGGGACCGCGTCTATCATCGGCCCCTCCATTGGCTTTACCGCCTCGTGATCGCCGGCCGCACCAGGAATATGGGATGAATTCGAAGATTGTCACCCGGCGGGAAGCCTGGGATTCCTCGATCGCCCCGCTGCCGGGAGCGCACGTCCTGCAATCCTGGGATTGGGGCGAGGGGAAAGCGCGCTTCGGATGGGCCGTGGAACGCCGGATTTGGGAAACCGGCGGCGCCGTGACGGCCGCCGCCCAGATTCTGCGCCGGAGCATCCGCGCCGGTCCCTTCACGGCCACCTTGTTTTATCTCCCCAAAGGCCCTTTGCTTGATTGGCATTCCGCGCAGGTGCGCGATTCGGTTTTGGCGGATCTCGAATTCATCGCCCGGCGCGAGCATGCGATCCAGATAAAAATCGATCCGGACCTCATCCTCGGGCGCGGTGTTCCCGGTACGGATTCGGACAAACCGGAGGAGACCGGAGCCGAAGCAGTCCGCGCGCTGGCCGTGCGCGGATGGCGGTTCTCCCCCGAACAGGTGCAATTCCCCAATACCGTAATCCTCGACCTTCAACCCGCAGAGAGCGCGCTGCTCTCGGCGATGAAGCCGAAGACCCGCTACAACATTCGGCTGGCCCAGAAGCACGGAGTTGCGATCCGTGAAGGCTCCGAACAGGATCTGCCGCTTCTGTACCGGATGTACGCCGAGACGGCCGACCGCAACTCGTTCGTCATCCGGTCGGAAGAATACTACCGGGAGATCTGGGGCGCGATGATGCGCGCCGACCGGGCCCGGCCGCTGATCGCCGAAGTCGAAGGCCTTCCGGTGGCGGCGCTCATCCTTTTTTATTTTGCGGGGCGCGGATGGTACTTGTACGGGATGTCGCGCGCGCTGCACCGCGAAAAGATGCCCAACCACCTTCTGCAGTGGGAGGCCATGCGCTGGTTGAAGAACCGCGGCTGCGCGGCCTACGACCTGTGGGGCGCGCCCGATGTCTTTGATGAATCCGATTCGATGTGGGGCGTGTTCCAATTCAAGACGGGTTTCGGCGGGGAGGTGACCCGGTTTGCCGGAGCGTGGGATTTCCCGCCCTCGCCGCTGCGGTACACCGCCTATCACCGCATCCTCCCGCGGATCCTGGATTTCACCCGGATCCTCGCCCGCCGCCGGGCACGCAAGCTGGCCGGCGAACCGGTCGGCGCACCATGAATATCGATTTGCTTCCGCGCGTCCGCCTGGCCAGCCTGCCGACTCCGGTCGAGGAAATGCCCCGCCTCTCCCAACTCCTCGGCCGCAAAATGTGGATCAAGCGCGACGACCTGACCGGCCTGGCGCTGGGCGGGAATAAAACCCGAAAGCTGGAATTTCTATGCGCCGACGCGCTCCGCCACGGCGCCGGCATGCTGATCACAACCGGCGCGCCGCAATCGAATCATTGCCGCCAGACCGCCGCCGCCGCGGCCAAACTCGGACTGGGGTGCCTGCTCGTCCTGGCCGGCGATCCGCAACCCGCCGAAAGCGGCAACCTGCTGCTTGATTCGCTCCTCGGGGCGGAGTTGGTGTGGACGGGCGGGAAAAGCCGGGATCAGGCACTGCAGGAGAATTTCACCCGGGCGCAGTCCGCCGGAATGCATCCCTACCTTATTCCATACGGCGGATCCAATCCGCTCGGCGCGGCGGCCTATGCCCTCGCCATCCGCGAGTTGCTCGACCAGGAGGTCCGGCCGGATTGGATCATTTTCGCATCCTCATCCGGCGGGACGCAAACCGGGATGGCCCTCGGGGCGCAATGGTTCGGATATAAAGGCCGAATCCATGGGATCAGCGTCGATCGGCAAGCAGGCCCGCTGCGGACGATCATCGCCGAACTGGCCGCGGAAACGGTCCGTACCCTGGCGGATGAAGCAACCGTTCCCGAGGATGCGATCCGGATCGACGACCGGTTTCTGGGAGCCGGATACGGCAAGTCGGGTGATCTGGAACGCGGGGCGATCCACCTGTTCGCGCGGCAGGAAGGCATCCTTCTGGATCCGGTGTACACCGCCCGCGCGGCGGGAGGGATGCTGGAGATGATCCGCCGCGGGGAAATCGGCGCATCGGAATCGATCCTATTCTGGCACACCGGCGGAACTCCCGCCATATGGGCATATGCGCGGGAGTTGCTTTAATTCCGGCTCGAAGAACAGAGCAACCGATATGGGGCACGATGGATCCCGGCCAAGATCACGCCGGGATGACAGAACCACCTCATCCCTTGTCCTTCTCCCAGCGCCTGCTCTCGCGGAGTGCGCAGGTTCGGTTTTGCTCCTTGAACCTGCGCGATTACGAAGCGGGGGTTGGCTGGGAGAAGGTGGCCGAAGGCCGGATGAGGAATGTACACGCGGGAATAACTGTCATCTCTGATCTCTGAACTTTACGCGGGGTCGGAGGATCCGAGTAACATCTTTTTGACGTTGTGGATACCCGCCTAGTACACGCTGGTATGACGAACACATTCACGGATACCCGCTAAGTTCACCCTCGCTTCGCAATCATTCCCACTCAGAAACCAGATTCGAGTGGGAATGCTCCGCGAGGGCAGGCGCGGGTATGATCCCTCGCCTTCGGCTCGGGACAGGCTCGCTTTGTATCGCAGACAATCGGATATGAAATGGTAAACCGTCCCATCACCACCATCTTCTTCGATCTCGACGACACCCTCTACCCGCCGGAACGCGGCGTATGGGGCGAGATCGCCCGCCGCATCAACCGCTATATGATCGAACGGGTGGGGATCCCCGAACCGGATGTGGATGCTTTGCGCCGGCGGTACTTTGCGGAGTACGGAATAACCTGCAACGGGCTGCGCCGCGAGCACGGCGTGGATCCGCAGGATTTCTACCGCTTCGTGCACGACATCCCTTTGGCCGACTACCTCGCGCCGGACCCCGCCCTGCGCCGGATGCTGCAGAGCATGCCGCAGAAGAAAATCGTGTTTTCCAATGCGGACCGGGCGTACATTCAGAGAGTATTATCCATCCTGGAAGTATCGGATATCTTCGAAAGCATTGTCGACATTTTCGCCACCGATTTTGCCTGTAAACCGATGGATGCCGCTTATCGTATCGCTTCGCAAAAAGCAGGCTCCCCCCCGCCGGAAAACTGCATGCTGGTCGACGATCTGACGCGCAATCTGGCGCCGGCGCGCGGGCTGGGCTGGACGACGGTCCTCGTCCATCATCCGGCCCCGGAAGGCGCGGCCGATCATCAGATCGCAACGGTCTACCAGCTTGCGGATTTGCTGGCTTGAAGAAGGATGGATCTCTCCTCAATGCCGGAACCGGTCTTCCATCCTGAAAAAGAATCATACGCTATCCGGCGCAATTCTTATCTATTTATTATTCATTTTGTGGTACTAATATCCTCCGACGCGTAAAAATAATCACGAGGAGCCCCTTATGATACAGCCGGAAATAGTTCAGCCTGCAGCGCCCGCTCGAAGAAGCCTGCGGTGGATATTCGTCGTCCTGGCCGCCGTTTGGCTCGGGTTGTGCCTGAGCGCCACATCCGCCGGCATCGGATTTCTCGTCGGCCGTTCCGGCATCGCCGAATCGAACGACGCTTTCGGGCCGCTGTACCAGGCCTGGGAAATCATCCATTCCAAATATGTCGATCAGCCGGTCGACGACACGAAATTGATCCAGGGCGCCATCAACGGCATGATGCAATCCCTGGGGGATGAAAATTCCACCTATATGGATCCGGCCCTTTTCGAAGCCGCGACCAATTCATTGGAAGGGTATGAAGGAATCGGGGCGACGGTCGACCTGACAGGCGAGTACTTGAAGATCGTCAGCACTTATGCCGGGTCGCCGGCCGAGAAGGCGGGGTTGATGTCCGGGGATGAAATCATCAAGGTGGACGGCGCGGATATGACCGGGAAAACCCCGGCCGAGGCGCGCGATCTGCTGATTGGTCCGGCGGGCTCCCATGTAAAGGTGTCCATCCGGCGCACGGGGCAACCCGATCTGCTTGAGTTCGATATTGTCCGGGCGAAGATCGATCCCCCGGTGGTGGAAAGCCGCATGCTGGGAAACGGAATTGCCTACCTGCGCCTCGCCATTTTTTCCGACACGGCCGGAGCCCAGGTCAAGGAAGCCCTGACCGGATTAATGGATCAAAACCCGGCCGCGCTCATCCTGGATGTGCGCGGGAATGTCGGCGGGTTGGTCTCGGCCGCCGTGGACATCGGCTCTCAATTCCTGCCCGAGAAAACCGAACTGTTCTACGAAAAGTTCGGCGACGGCAGCGAAGTACCGCATTATTGCGGCGCCGGCGGAATCGCGATCGATATTCCGATGATCGTGCTGGTGGACGGAAATTCCGCCTCCGCCGCGGAGATCCTTGCGGGCGCGATCCAGGACCACCAACGGGGTAAACTGGTGGGGATGAAAACGTACGGCAAGGGATCGGTTCAGGAGTGGATCCCGTTGATGAACAACATGGGGGCGATTCGGATCACCGTCGCCCTCTGGTACACCCCCAGCGGCAGACAGATCTCGAAAGCCGGCCTGACACCGGATGTGGAAGTGCCGATCACGGAAGCGGAATTCCAGGCCGGAAAAGATCCGCAGTTGGACCGGGCGGTTGCACTGCTCGCACAAGGAAAGGAATAATAAACATGTTCTACGACCCAACCTATTTATGTTTCATGATTCCAGCCTTCCTGTTGATGTTGTTCGCTCAATGGCGGGTCAACAGCGTGTATTCCAAATGGGGCAAGACAAGGAATTCCCTTAATCTCACGGGCCAGGAGGCCGCCCGCCGCCTGCTTTCCTCCGGCGGATATATGGGCTCCGAGGTTTCCACGGGGGAGGGCTGTCGGGCGTCCGCGTGGCGGGGATCGGCGGCCGCCTGACCGACCGATACGATCCGTCCGTTAATACGCTGTACCTCTCACAGGAGGTGGCCAATAATCCGTCGGTCGCCTCGATCGCCGTCGCCGCGCATGAGATCGGCCATGCCAGCCAGCAGGCGGAGGGCTACGCCCCGCTCCGGTTCCGCAGCCTGCTTGTCCCGGCGGTGAACATCGGATCCTATCTGGGATGGATCATGATCTTCGGCGGATTGATCCTGGGAATTCTTCAGATCGCGTGGCTGGGCGTGGCTTTCTTCTCGCTGGGTGTGGTGTTCGCCCTGGCGACCCTGCCCGTCGAATTTAACGCCAGCCGCCGCGCCCGCGTGATGCTCACCGACAGCGGGATGCTGGTTAACGAGGAAGATGCGCGCGGCGTCAACGAAGTGCTCAACGCGGCGGCGATGACATACGTCGCAGGCTTGGCCACCGCCGTTACGCAGCTGCTGTATTACGTGTTCCTGTTGAGCGGGATGGGCCGGCGGAGAAGTTAACCCGGCTCATCCTTTGGAATGTTTTATGGCGGCGTCCACAAAACCGTGGAACAGCGGATGCGGCCGGTTCGGCCGCGATAGAAATTCAGGATGGAACTGGCTCCCGACCATGAAGGGATGATCGGCGATTTCGGCGATCTCCACCAGGCGGCCGTCGGGGGACAGTCCGGAAAAGATCAATCCCCTGGCTCCCAGCTTTTCGCGGTAGGCGTTGTTGAATTCAAAGCGGTGGCGGTGGCGTTCCCGGACATCCTTGCGAGCTCCGTACGCCGCCGCCGCTTTCGTCCCCGGCTGAATCTGGCAGGGGTACAACCCGAGGCGCATGGTGCCGCCCATGTCGGAGACGTCGCGCTGCTCGTCCATCAGGTCGATCACCGGATTCGGCGTGTTCCGGTCGAATTCCGTCGAATGCGCGGATTCATCACCCAGCACGAACCGTCCAAACTCGATCACCATCACCTGCATCCCCAGGCACAATCCCAGGTACGGGACCTTTTCTTCTCGCGGGCATACCGCGCGGCCCGGATTTTCCCCTCGATCCCGCGCGCGCCAAATCCGCCCGGAACGACGATCCCATCGGCCTGCCCGATCAAATCCCAGCCTTTGTCCTTCTCCAGGTCGGTCGAATGGACCCACAGGATTTCGATATCATGCCCCAGGGCAACGCCGGCGTGCTTGAGCGCTTCGCGGACGCTCATATACGCATCCTGCAATTCGACGTATTTCCCCACCAGCGCGATCTTGATTTTGGGCCGCTCGCGGGTCAGTTCCCCGACCATGTGCTTCCAATCCGTCCAATTCGGGCGTTTCGCGCGATTCCAATCCCAGCCGGTCGATGATCAGGTCAGCCACGCCGGCTTCCTCGAGCACCAGCGGCGCCTGGTAGATGGTCGGGAGGGTCACCAGCGGGACCACCGCGCGCGGTTCCACGTCGCAAAAGAGCGCGATCTTGGTTTGCAAATCCTCGTCCATCGGCAGATCGGAGCGGGCCACGATCATGTCCGGCTGAATGCCGATCGACCGCGGAGCTCGGCGACGGAGTGCTGGGTGGGTTTGGTCTTGAGCTCGCCGGTGGCGCCGATGTGCGGCAGCCAGGTGACGTGGACAAAAAAGGTATTCCCGCGCCCGACATCCGTCCGCATCTGGCGCAGGGATTCGAGGAACGGCAGGCTCTCGATGTCTCCGACCGTCCCGCCGACCTCGACCAGGACGATTTCCGCGTCCAGGTTCTTCGCGACCATCCCGATCCGGCGCTTGATTTCATTGGTGATGTGCGGGATGACCTGGATCGTCCCGCCCAGGAAATCCCCATGGCGTTCCTTGGAGATGACCTCGGCGTACACCTGGCCGGTGGTCACGTTGCACACCCGGCTCACGCTGATGTCGATGAACCGCTCGTAGTGGCCGAGGTCCAGGTCGGTTTCCGCCCCGTCGTCGAGCACGTACACCTCGCCGTGCTGGTAGGGGCTCATCGTCCCGGGATCGACGTTGATGTACGGATCGAGCTTTTGGACGGCCACCCGGAAGCCGCGCTCCTTGAGCAGCAGGCCGATGGCCGCCGCCGTGACTCCCTTGCCGACCGAACTGACCACGCCGCCGGTGAAGAATACGTATCGGGTCATGCCAACCTCCAGGGGGGGATTAAAAAGGCGGTGGGGAGGCAGTGACAGCCTCCCCACCGGTTTTGACAGTCGGGGTTGTTGCCGGGAAGTGTGAGTGTGCTATCCCACCATCTGCGTGAGGTCATCTGCCGCACGTCGAATCTCCAAAAAGACCAGCCCAAGCTTGGCGCTTTCCCGCGCCAGCACGGTCAGCACGGCTTCCGCGCCGACCGCGGTAAGCAGCACATAACCCTTATCCCCATGGATGTAGACCTGCGAGAGCGTGCCCCGGCCCAGTTCGCCCGCGATCCGTTCGCCGAGCGAGAGCATGGCGGCCGACATGGCGGATACCCGGTCTTCCTCCACGCTTTGCGGAAGCGACGAGGCGATGATCAACCCATCCACGCTGACCACCGCGGACGCTTCCACATCCGGAGTGCTGGCTTGCATATCCCGCAAGCGCGTTACCATTTGATCAACCCGGGTCTTCTGGACCATTCACCGCCTCTTTCTAAAAAAGCAGGTAATGGAAAATATCGGATTGATAATACCATATCCGGTGCGCACGGGCAAGCATCGGGCGCCTTTTCGATAAAAATCCGTCCGCCTTTCCGCCCGCGCGGGCCAATTCGCTTGACATCCCCAACCCCCTATGCTACATTCCCCGGCATCGATTTTCTATTGCGGAGCGGGCATTGTCTTCCATCGCCGCCGTAAAATTTCTTCCCAACCGGATTCTGTTCCATTTTTACAAGGCGTTGGAAGCCACAGCCGGCCGCACCGCAACGGCGCTGATCTGGAGAAGCGCGGGGCCGCGCCGGGAATGCCTCCCCGCGGTGACGGATGACCTGGAAAAGGCGGTCGCCTTCGCCTGCTTCTCCGCGCTGTGCGAGTCCATCGAACGGGAATATGGAGAAAGCGGCGCGCGCGGAATCCTCCAGACCTGCGGCCGGGCGGCTCTTTCCCAAACCCTGCGCTCGACCGCGGCCATTGCCGGCCTGGAAGAGCCGCAGCTTCGCGCGCCGGCCGGTCCGAACCGGATTGCGGACGGGCTGGCATCCGTCGCCCGGCTGCTGGAGCTCGTGAGCGATATGGATTGTGCGGTGGAATCCATACCGCGGGGTTACCGGTTCCGCGTTACCGCCTGTCCGGAATGTTTGGACCGGCGGAGCGGCGGGAAAATCTGTCACAGCGTTTGCGGAATGCTGCGCGGAGCCCTGGATTGGTTCGGGGTCGATCCGGCAATTCCCGTGACCGAAGCCGAGTGCATCGCCGGCGGCGCCGCCGGATGTGATTTTTCCATTGTGGGTGCGTTCTGAGGACAGGCCATGACGGAAAAACCGCTGCTTATCATCGTGGAAGACGACCCGGGAACGGCAAGTTTGCTCGAGACGTACTTCCAATCCCAGGGATACCGCACCCGAATGCGTCCGCCACGGCGAGGAAGCCGAACCGCTCGCCCAGGAAACCCGCCCCGACATCGTCCTGCTCGACATCCGGCTTCCGGGGATCGACGGTTTCGAAGTCGCCCGCCGGCTGCGCCGGCACCGGCGCACGTCTAAAATTCCCATCCTGATGCTGACCGATATGCAGGAACGCAGCGACCGCCTGAAAGGCCTTGGAGGTCGGCGTCGACGATTACATCGCCAAGCCGTTCGACCTGCAGGAGATCGGGCTGCGGGTCCGCAATACCATCGAACGGGCCGGGCGCAAACGGACGAC
Organism: uncultured Chloroflexia bacterium; assembly: GCA_963724345.1. Taxonomy (GTDB): domain Bacteria; phylum Chloroflexota; class Anaerolineae; order Anaerolineales; family RBG-16-64-43; genus JAFGKK01. The sequence goes on from CAVRUI010000003.1 coordinate 1,565,221, forward strand.
CAACCCGGTGACCGACCTGCCGGAAGGCAGACCGGTCGAGGAAGGCCTGCAGCGGATCCTGACCCAGCCGGAATGGTCGATCGTGACCATCCGGCTCGGAGGCCTGGATGCGTACCGCGCGGGGCGCGGATTCCCCGCCGCCGACGACATGGTGCACGCGATCGGTCAGGCCTTGCAGAATGCGGCCGCCGCCCAGCTTGAAGGTGGGCGCCATCGTGGGGCATCTGACCTTCGACGAATTCGTCATCCTCAGCGACATGCCGTCGCTGCTGGAATTCGCAAAAACCGCCGCCGCCAAACTCAAGGAAACCGCCCAGGCGTTCTACCCCGTCATGGCCAAGGCCGATCCGGCCATGAAAGCGGCCGAAGTGACTTTGCAATTCCGCTTCCTTTCCTCCTCCGACGGCACCTTTCCCTCGCTGGACGCCCTGCAAAACGCGCTGGATCAAACACCGTACAGGACGCTATGACCATTCAATCCCTGGCGATCGTCATTCCCACTTATAACGAAGCCAAGAACATCACCGCCATGGTGGCGGCCCTCCGCACGCTTCCCTTTTCCAACCTCAGCATCTTCATCGTCGACGACAATTCGCCGGACGGCACCGGCGCGGTGGCCGACGAACTGGCGGCAAAACCGGAGAACCGGCTGACCGTCATCCATCGGCCGGGAAAATTCGGCCTGGGGACTGCTTACCAGGCCGGTTTCCGGGCCGCCATCGCCCAGCGGACCGAAGCGATCGCCCAGCTCGATTGCGATTTTTCCCATCCGCCGGACGCTTTGATCCGCATGGCGGAACTGCTCGATTCCTACGACGTCGTGGTCGGCTCGCGCTACGTTCCCGGCGGCGGATTGGATAAACGCTGGGATATCGGCCGCAAACTGCTTTCCCGCTGGGCGGTTTTCTACGCCAAGACAATCCTCGGCCTTAAAGTCCACGATCCCACGGCCGGGTTTAAACTTTGGCGGCGGGATACGCTGATCGGAGTCGATCTTAACCGGATCCATTCGAACGGATACGTCTTTCTGGTCGAGATGGCCTACATCACCCAAAAACTCGGCTATCGGGTGTGCGAGATCCCGATTACGTTCGAGGACCGGCAGACCGGAAAATCCAAAATGAGCATGGGGGTAAAAATCGAGGCCGCCTGGAGAGTCTGGCAGCTTCGGCTGCGCCACAACCGGCTTCAACCCAAGGATCGGGCGTTCGAGCCGTAGAGGAGAGAGCAGGATGGCACTGACCGATAAATGTCCGAATTGCGGTTCCTACAACGACGTCGAGGCCGCGGTATGCTATTTTTGCCACAAGGACCTGCCCGATACACCCGGCCATAAAAAGAAACGCAGCAATAAACCCGCCGATCCCACTTCCATCAAACTGCCTCCCTCCTACGTCATCAAAAGGAAATCCCCTCCCGGCTGCCTGATCGGGCTTGTGATGCTCCTCTTTCTGGCCGCCCTGCTCGTGGTTTTCCAGGCCCTCAACGGTATGTATAAGTTCTTCACCTGGACGAATGCCTTTCCGACGACCGATGCCGGTAGTTATATCACTTACTACCTCAATGGATTGATGAGTTACATCGATTCGCTGCTGAAGTTCCCGATCATCGTCGTCGCTTCGGTCGTGATGATCCTGATCCTGTGTTACGGCCTTTTAAACCTGAAACAATGGTCCCGCCTGCTGGCGCTCATGCTTATGGCCATTCTGCTGGTCGCCCTTTTGGCGCTGTTCGGCACGTTCGTGATGCACTTTTACAGCAATCCCGTCAACAACATAAGCTTCATCATGATCCTGCTCGGGATCATCCTGAACATCTACATGCTGGTATGGCTCTTCGAACACAAAAAATTGTTCGAATGACGGAGCGCCCGGCCGCCGGCATCCAGTCAATATTCCTCATGCCGGCGCGCACTGAGCCGGCTTCATTCTATGTTCGTCATGCAGGCGTGCACTTAGCCGGCATCCAGTCTATGTTCGTCTTGCCGGCGCGCACTAAGCCGGCATCCAGCCCAATTTTTCCGATGTCGAATCGGTAACGTCCGCCGCGAGTATAAAAAATGCTGACTTTACAATGCCCGCATTGCGGTTCCTATAATGTAGAATCGGCCGCCGAATGCTACTTTTGCAAAAAAGAGCTGCCGAGAAGCGCCGCTTCGCCGCGAGCCCCGGCCGCGGCGGCAGCGCCCGCCCGCGTAAAAACTTCGGAGGACTCCTCCGCCGAGTACCGGCGGCCGGGTTGCGTCACCATTTACGCGCTTCTAATGTTTTTCTCCGGCGTGGTGGGGATTTGTTCCGCGCTGTACCTGCCCTCGGTCATCGCCGGCGATCCCATGCTGCTCGCCGGACAGTATCCGGAAATCCGGGAATTGGATCCGCAGGCCTTCGCGTTCTTTCAGTAATTTCTTTAAATATTATCTGGTTTTCTTTTTCCTGTATTCCGTGATTACCCTGGTCATCGGGTGGGGATTGTGGACGATGCGGAATTGGGCCCGGATTGTTATTCTCGTCGTCCAGGGGATTTCACTGGTCTTCAGCATCTTCGCGCTTTTTTACAGTATCGCCGTCTCCGGCGGCAACCTATTTATCTGCGGGGTGTATACGGTATCCCTGATCTTTCCCGCCTGGGTCTTCCTGTGGTTTTTCCTCAACCGCCGGAAATTCCATTGACCCGAACGCCTCCGTAATCCGCAGCCATTCCTCAACCGAAATCGTCTCCGCGCGGCGCGCGGAATCCACTCCCGCGCTTTCCAGAATGCCCGCGGCTTGCGCGGCCGGCATCCTCAATCCCGCGGAAAGCGTGTTGCGCAGCATTTTCCGCTTTTGGGAAAATCCGGCGCGGGCGATTCGAAACAGCCGTCTGGATACATCCGCGCGGCGCGGCGGGGAACCCTCAAGATCCACGCACACGATCGCCGATTCGACATCCGGGACCGGAAAAAAGGAATCGGCGGAAATTTTTCCCGCCAGCGACGGCCTTCCATAATACTGGACGGAAAGCGCCAGCAAACTCATTTTCCCGGGCGCGGCGCAGATCCGCTCGGCGACTTCCTGTTGGACGGTCAGGACGATCCGCCCCGGCCGGACGGCGGATTCCATCAAATGGCGGATGACCGCCGAGGTGATGTAATACGGGATGTTCGCCGCCACCTTGAACCGCTCCGGTTCGATCCTGCCCGACCAGCTGTTCCACCGGCTGGGCCAGGATATCCCCCTCGATGACGGTCACATTCGGGAAAGGCGCGAGCACGGAATCGGAGGATCCGGATCAGCGCCGGATCGATCTCGACCGCCGCCACCTGCCGGGCGGCCGCCGCCAGATGACGGGTCAGGCTCCCGACCCCCGCCCCGATCTCCAGCACCGTATCCTGCGGCCGGATGGCGGCCGCCGCGGCCACCTGTTCCAGTGCGCTTTCGTCGATCAGAAAATTCTGGCCGAGGGATTTGCGCGGGCGCAAGCCCGCATCGCGCAGCAGCCGGCGGACATCGAGCGGCGGTCGCGCCGGAGGCGGAAGATTGTTCAGGGGAGTATCCACGGAACGTTTGCCGGAACCGGCGAGAGGAAATATAAGGTGGTCATGCGGTGCCAGCCGATGTACTCCTCCCGACGGGGTAGGCCAGGTCGATCCAATACGGGGCGTTCGGGTCCGACGCCGCTGAATCCTCCACCGTCGCCGAACCGTATCCGTCCACATACACCGGATCGCCTTGGAAAATAAAGTACCAGCTGGCTACCATGGCGATCACCCCTTCTGCCACGGCCATGGCCGGAACGGGTGATGTAGCTGCAGGCATCCGGATTGCCGACGATCCCCAAGCCGCAGGGGTAATAGGAGGTGGCGTAGACGGTTATCGCACGGTAGTACTCGAACGATCCATCCGGGCGTGTCGACGGTCCGTAGGACAACCTTGGTGCCGTATCCGACGATGCGGGTTTGCGGCGCCAGCAGGATATGCTGCCCTTCCGGCGTGCGGCGGATTTCCACGCCGTCCTCCCAGCGGACGCGCACAACCAATTCGAGGATGCCGAAGGCGCCCGGTTGTATGACCTTGGTCTGATCCAATTCCAATTCCGCATCCGGCCGGTTTTCCCGCTCGAACGGGATTTGCGATTGCTCGCGCAGAATCTCCTCGCGCACCCGGATAACGCGGATCATTCCATCCGCCGGGAGCGGATCCGCTTCCGCCGGGATGCTGTAATCCAGGCCGGTCAGTGCGTAACCCGCCCGGGCCAGGGCCTCACCGACGGTCTTGCCGGCCGACCGCGCGCTGACTTCTTTGCCGTCCGCGTGAATGATCAGGATCCGCGAACGGACGATCTCGATCACGACCGGGCTCTGCCCGATGGATTCCAGTTTCGTCGCCGCGGAGGGGATAACGACATCGGCCGCATAAAGCGTCACCCCCGCCTGCCATAGCGCTTCCCCGACGGTCGGTCCGGGAGCGCGGTAGCTTTTCGTTTGGCCGTTTTCCAGGAGCAGGAATTCGATCGCCGAACGGATTTCAATCCGGCGGGGAGGGACGGTCACAACCGTATCGGGCGGGAGCGCCACGCCGTCCGCGAACACCCATTCATCCTCCGTCAATTTAATCCCCGCCAATTCAACAAGCGACCGAAGGGAGACTGCCTGCTCCCTCCGGAAAGGACGCATAGCGGGTCTCACCCCGGGCTACAACCGGGATCGCCTGCCCGGACGGCACCTCGATCGTCATCCCCCATCGGACGGGTGCATCCAATCCCGGTACGGATTGAGCGCTTCCCTCCCATTTCACTCCCGCCTCACGAAGCACGACCGCCACCGACGAGGCGTGGGTGAACACGCGTCTCCATTCCCCGTCTTGATGCAGGAATACGGGTTTAAGCGTGACCAAGAATAAGGCCAGAAGGAGGAAAACAGCAACAAGGGGAAAGGTGAATTTCTTCAGATTATTCATGATTACAAATGCCCGACCAGGCTTCCCGACGGCACCCGGAAGATCCGCCTTACCGTTGCTTCCTTTCGGACCTGGCGGGGTTTGGAGGGTTCCGCCGCGTCGGACCCGGCCGGGCAGAAGGATGGTACCCGAGAGGGAAAATATAGTCAATATTTTGCAAGGGAATTGGACATTGACTTGGCTGAAAAAAAGCTATAATTCATCAAACCGACCAGTCGGTATCTTTTATATGCAAACTCGAAGCATCGAAACCAGAGCAAAGATCATTCAAGCCGCCCAGGACCTCTTTTCCCAGACCGGATATGAGTCTGCGTCCGTATCCGAAATCTGCGAGCGGGCCGGGATCAGCAAGGGGGCGTTCTACCATCACTTTCCCTCCAAGCAATCCGTTTTCATGGAATTGCTTTCGGATTGGCTGAAGGGAATCGACTTGGGGCTCGAAGCGTTGCGGAGCAGCCCGCCCGGCCCGGATCAACCCCTGGTCCGGATGGCGGAGATCCTGCCCGAGATCATCCGCGCGGCCGAGGGCCGACTGCCGATTTTCCTTGAATTTTGGGTGCATTCCGCGCGCGACAAGGAATTGTGGAAAACGGCCGTCGCTCCCTATCAGCGGTACCGGGAATATTTTCGAAAAGTCGTCGACGAAATGGATCCTTCCGGGCGCGATCGATCCGGCGAAAAAGGAAACGGCGGCCCTGGCCGTCATGTCGCTCGCGATCGGTCTTGCTGCTTCAGGGAGTGATGGATCCCGAAATCGGCGGATTGGGGAGCCGCCGGGCGGGAGAGCATTCGGATGCTGCTCGAGGGGATGACACGGAGGTCATCATGAATTTGGTAACCGGCGCAACCGGGCATATCGGAAATGTCTTGGTCCGCAAGCTTCTGGCGGCGGGAGAATCGGTCCGGGTGCTGATCTTTCCCGGCGAGGATACGCTTCCGCTCCAGGATCTTCTGCTGGAAATGGTAACCGGAGACGTTCTGGATCCCCTTTCGCTTCGCAAGGCGATGCACGGGGTCAAGCGGGTGTTCCACCTCGCGGGAATCATTTCGATCCTGCCGGGAAGGAGCCGCATCGTTCACCGTGTCAACGTCGAAGGAACAAAGAACATCATCTCCGAAGCCCGCCAGGCCGGCGTGGAGCGCCTGATCTATACCAGTTCGATCCATGCCATTCATCGCGCCCCGGAAGGCATCCGGATCGACGAACGCCTGCCCTTCGACCCCGAGAACACCGCCGGGGAGTACGACCGGTCCAAAGCGGAAGCCTCGCTGGCGGTCCTCGAAGCCGCGCGCACCGGATTGGATACCGTGATCCTCTGCCCCACCGGCGTGATCGGCCCGAACGACTACCGCCGCTCCGAACTCGGCCAGTTGATCCTGGATTGTGTGGACCACAAGACCCAGTTCTACGTCGACGGCGCCTACGATTTCGTCGACGTGCGTGACGTGGCCGACGGTATTATGAAAGCGGCGGAAAAAGGCCGCAGCGGGGAGACGTATATCCTATCGGGCGAGAGGTTCACCGTCCGCCGGATCATCGACCTGCTTTGGGATCTGACCGGCCGCCGATTCGCACGGATCTATATTCCGTTCTCGCTCGCCCGCTTCGCCGCGCATTTCACCCCCCTGCTCTACATCCATCGCAAGATCAAACCGCGGTTCACCTCATACTCCCTGGAGACGCTGCGCAGCAACGCCGATATCAGCCACGCCAAGGCAACCGCCGAGCTCGGGTACCACCCGCGCGGCCTGGGGGAAACGATCGCCGATACCGTGGAATGGTTCCGCAAGAACCGGCGGGCCGAGCCCGCGCCAAAAACCACTGTTTGAAATAATGTAAAGCCTTCCTTCGCGCGGCGCGGCTTTCGCCGGTTTCCATCACCCGCATATCCATTCCCGGAGAGGTCGTCTCATGGAATATATTTTTCATACTCCCATCCCGCCGGCCTGGCTGTTGGCCGACCTGCTGACCGTCGCGCTTTCCACAATTCTCATCCTGTTCGTCGTCCGCCGGACGCGCCACCCCGGATCGGTGATCCTGGAATGCCTGGCGTTCGTGTTGTTGTACGCGGGCTTGTTCGAGAACTTTGCCGTTGTCCAAGGATGGTATGTCTACGGGCGCTCGCTGCTGATGTTCGGAGATGTCCCGCTTTCGGTGCCGCTTATCGAGATGGATGTCCTGATCGGCGGATTGTTCCTGCTCGAAAAGATGAACATGCCCGGGTGGGCGAAACCCTTTGTCCTCGGGCTGTTCGGGATGCTGCAGGACCTGTCGCTGGATCCGCTGGCCGTCCGGCAGGTTTTCTCCATCGGCGGAGCCGCCTCCGGCCGGTGGACCTGGCTGCTCTCGCCCGGCGTGGCGCAAATATACAACATCCCGGTCTACAATTTTCCGGGCTGGATGCTGATCATGCTGTACGGTTCGATTTACCTGCTGATCGGCCGCGGAATATTCAAACGCTCCGGATATAAACCGTGGGTCGGGTGGGTGTATCCCTTCCCCGCCATGCTGCTGGCGCTCATCACCATGGTGACGCCGCTTTCGCAATTCCTGCTTTGGATGGCCCCCTTCGGAACCAAAGGCGGCAATTTTGAATGGGTCATGCTGGCATTCCACCTGGCGTTCCCGATGCTGCTTCTGGTTTTTCTGTGGCGCGGAAGGATGCTCGGGAGATTTTCCTTCGCCGCCGATTGGCCCCTGTTTCTCATTCCGGTCCTTTTTCACCTCGCGGATATATTCTGGATCCTCGCGGGAGGCTTCACCAATGTCTTGGGACTGGCGTTGCTTGCCGCGGTTGTTCACGGGGCGTTGTTGATGTGGATCTTCTTGCGAGGAAAGAATGTGCCGTCTTGCGAGGACGCTCTCTTTATCTATGCACCGTAGGGTGGGTTGACGCAGCGGGAAGAATTTACGTGCGGGTAATGATGCGTTCCGTTTGCCATCCCATCCTACCTCTCCTAACCCCTCCTCCCTGTCCCGTAATACGGGAAGGGGGAGGGGGACGGCTGTTGTAGGGGCGACCCAATGGGTCGCCCCTACAACAGCTGGGGGAGGAGAGATGGGATGGATCATAATACCCACTCAACCGGGAACCATTTCATTCTAATAACTGCCAGAAGCAATGGTTCTACTACATAATAAATTTAAAATAAATAGGTGGGTTGACAGCCCACCGCATAGCGTGAGCGATAAATAAAGCAGGGTGGGCCGTCAACCCACCCTGCAAGCGCATCCGCATCGAAAACAAACAGGATTACACCACGGGCTCGCAGAAATAACCGACCGCTATAGTGCCCGGGCCTCCGTGCGTTACGATCGCCGGCGGCAGTTCGTAGATCGGGATCTCCTTCACCCCCATCTGCGGCTTCAATCCGTCGATCAAACCTTTGGCGGTTTCCTCCGCATCCGCCTGCATCACACACAGGAAGGAACCTTCGCCCTTGGGGCATTCCCCCGCCACCAGTTCCGTCAGCCGGGCCAGGGCGCGTTTGTGCGTTCGCTGCTGCTCGTACGGTTCCACCTTCCCGTCCAGAATCCGAAGGATCGGTTTCACCTGAAGCATTTCGCCAACCAGGCGTTTGGCACCGCCGATCCGCCCGCCCTTGTGCAGGTATTCCAGCGTATCGACGACAAAATACGTCCGCTGGGTTCTTTTCAATTCCTCCAGCCGGGCAAGGATTTCCCCGACCGGCTTGCCCTGCTTGGCCCAGCGGTCGGCGAGCAGGACCATGGCGCCCAGAATCCCCGCGATGCTGCGCGTATCGACGATGTGGATCGGCGCGCCCGGAAAATCCTGCGCGGCGACTTCCGCGGACCGCAGCGTGCCGCTGACTTCTCCCGACGGAACCAGGATGAGGACCGTATCCCCCTTGGCCAGCATTTCCTTCAGTACCGGAGTATAGAGCGCGGGAGGCGGGGCTGCGGTTTTGGGCAGGGTTGGAGAGGCGCGCAGCTTTTTTAAGAATCCGGCCGTATCCAGTTCCGTATCATCGCGGAAGGTTTCCTCCCCGAAAATGATGATCTGCGGCATCATCTGGATGTTCAGCGAACGGGCGAGATCTTTCGGGAGTGCGCAGGTCGTGTCGGCGATTATCCGGATCATCCTATCCTCCATGACGACTCACGATTTCAGGAGAGTATGACGCTTGATTAATTCCCGTTGATTAGCGATTGTACACTAAATCAGACACCACCCAGCGAAGGAAAGACCGGATCTTTTGCCACAAAAAGCACAAAATTCACAGAAACTTTTTGTGTCTTTTGTGCATTTTGTGGCTATCGATTCGATGGCTTTCCAGAACCATGCGGCAATCAAGCCGGATTGCCATCCCCGTCCCCTCTCGACTATAATCCGCTCACCCTTTTTGGAGGTCGGATGCCTAAAAGCAAAAATTCCCGCGCCGAGCCCGCCAAGGCGCGCAAAGCGGCGCTTAAGACTGGCGCCCAAATCCGCCAGGAATTCCTCAACTTCTTCGCCGAGCGCGGCCACAAGATCGTGGCCTCGGCGTCGCTGGTTCCCGGCAACGATCCAACCCTGCTCTTCACCAACGCCGGGATGGTCCAGTTCAAGGATGTGTTCCTTGGAACGGACAAGCGTTCCTACGTGCGGGCCGTCGATTGCCAGAAGTGCATGCGCGTCGCCGGCAAACACAACGACCTCGACGAGGTCGGGCGCGACGACACCCACCACACCTTCTTTGAAATGCTCGGCAACTGGTCCTTCGGCGATTACTACAAAAAGGAAGCCATCGCCTGGGCCTGGGAGCTTCTGACCAAGGTCTGGGAACTGCCGGCGGACAAACTCTACACCACAACCTTCCGCGACGAGAAAGGCGAAATCGCGGCGGACGAGGAAGCCGAGAAGGAATGGAAAAAACAGCCCGGGATGGATCCGGCGCATGTTCTGCCGTTCGGCCGCAAGGAAAATTTCTGGGAGATGGCCGACACCGGCCCCTGCGGCCCATGCAGTGAAATCCATCTGGACCGCGGCGAAGATTCCTGCGATAAGAAAGCCGTCGCCGGCCACGTCTGCCGCGTCAACGGAGACTGCCGGCGTTTCACCGAGTTGTGGAACCTGGTGTTCATCCAGTACAACCGCACCGGTCCGAGCGCGCTCGAACCCCTGCCCGCCAAGCATGTCGATACCGGAATGGGGTTCGACCGGGTCGTGGCTGTCCTGCAGGGCGTCAACTCCAACTACCGGACCGATCTGCTCTGGCCGCTGATCGCCGCCACGCAGAAGCTGACCGGGCACACCGACAAGCAGCGCGAGGCCGAGTTTACGGCCTACCGCGTGATCGCCGACCATGCCCGCGCCGCAGCTTTCCTGATCGCCGACGGCGTGGTCCCTGGCAACATCGGCCGCAATTACATCTGCCGGATGATCATCCGGCGCGCGGCGCTGTTCGGCGGAAAACTCGGGCTCCACGACCCGTTCCTGGCCAAGGTTGCCGAAGCCGTCGTCGAGGGCTACGGCACGGCCTATCCGGAACTGGCCCAGCACCGCGAAGCGATTTTTTCGGCGCTGACCCTGGAGGAACGCCGCTTCCGCACGACGGTGGAGCTGGGCATGGAATACCTGCAGGAGATGCTGTCGGAACACCGGCAGAAGGGCGAGAAGGTTCTCCCGGGACGCCGCGCATTCGACCTGTACGCCACATACGGCCTGCCGCTCGAGATCACCCGCGACGTGCTGCGCGAAAGCGGCATGGATGTGGATGCGGAAGGATTCCGGCAGGCGATGGAAGAGCACCGCGAAGTGTCCGGCGCGGCCCAGGCGATGGGCGAAATGACGGGCCAGGACGCGGTCCGATACCGGGAATTGCTCGAGGAGCTTAAACGCGACGGGATGCTTCCGGAGAACGGCGTGGAATACGATCCATATTCCACATTCCAAATGGACGAACCGATACTGGCCATCCTGCGCGACGGCAAACGGGTAAAAAGCGCCCAGGCGGACGACGCGGTCGAAGTTGGTCCTTCCGCGCGCCTGCCTGTACATTGAATCCGGCGGGCAATTGGCAGACAGCGGATTGCTGTGGCTGCCCAAATCCCCCGACAGCGATGAACCGCTCTGGGAGGTCGAAATCCAGGAAGCCCGGCGGCCGGTCGGCGGATTGATCATTCTGCGCGGCAAGGTGAAATCCGGCCGTCCGTCGCAGGGCGACCTGGCGCGGATGGAAGTGGACGAGGAGCGGCGGTGGAGCATCATGCGCAACCACACCGCCACGCACCTTCTGCATGCGGAATTGCGGTACGTGCTGGGGAACCATGTCCGGCAGGCCGGGTCGCTCGTTGCCCCGGAACGTCTGCGCTTCGATTTCACGCACCACACCATGGTCAGCCAGCAGGACCTGGAAAAAATCGAGCGCTTCGTCAACGAGGCGATCCTCGCCAATTACCCCGTCTCCTCAACCGAGGAGCCCCGCGAACAGGCCGTCGGCAAAGGCGCGATGGCCCTGTTCGGCGAAAAGTACGGCGAGACGGTCCGCACCATCGCAATCGGCGAAGAGGAAAAACCCTTCTCCTACGAATTGTGCGGCGGTACGCACGTCTCCCAGACCGGCGACATCGGCTTGTTCCTGATCCTCTCGGAGGGAAGCGTGGCGGCCGGGGTGCGGCGGATCGAAGCCGTCACCGGTCACGCGGCCGTCGCGCTGGTTCAGGAACGCGCCCGCATTCTACAAAATGCGGGCGCCTACCTCGGCGTCCCCGCCGAGGAAGTGGACCGCAAAATCCTTGCGCAGTTGGACGAGCTGGACCGGGCGCGCAAGGAAAATCAGAAACTGCGTCAGGAGATGGCCAAGGCGGAATTCGCGTCTTCGTCGTCGCGGGTTGAACTCATCGGCGGCGTACCGGTGCTCACCATCCAGGTGGCGCAAGCCGGAGCCGACACCCTGCGGGTTCTGGCGGATAATTTCCGGCGCGAGCATGCCAGCGGGATCGCGGCCATCGGCTCGGTGGCCGACGACAAGCCGCTGCTGGTCGTCACCGTCAGCGACGACCTGATCGCGCGCGGCGTGCGCGCCGACGAACTGGCCAAATCCGCCGCCAAGCTGATGGGCGGCGGCGGCGGCGGCCGGCCGAACATGGCGCAGGCCGGGGGCACCGATCCGCAGCAGCTGGAGGCCGCGCTCCAATCCCTGCGGTCGGCAATCAAGGAAAAGTTGGCATAATCTGGTGGATTCGCATCGACAATCGACGCATCAGACGATTGACCGAAAAACCGGTAGACGATAATTACTCTTCGACGAGATGATTTCGTCCAATCGATCTCTTGCTCAAGCGGAGAAACCGTTTACAATACCGGCGTATGGTCTATCGTCGATCGTCCATGGTCGGGTGTTTCATCCCATGAAGGAACAAATCCTCGCCCTGGAATCCACCGACGACCTGCACACCGTGCGCGATAAAATCGCCCGCGCCCAGGCCGGCCGCCTGGTGTTGATGTGGAACGCATTGGAGCAACCGCTCCGGCGCCGATTGGACCTGGTTCTGATGAAACGCTGGGCGGCGATGGCCGGATCGGAATTGGCGATCGTCAGCACCGACGAGGACGTCCGGCGCCTGGCGCGCCATGCGGGAATCCCATGTCATGAAGATTTAACCGCATCAGCGCTTGCCGGCCTCTCCAGCCATCCCGATATTTCAAGCGGCATCCACGCGTTCCACCGCGGCCGCCCGCCGGCCCGCACTCCTCCGCGCCCCGGACGCTCCCTCCCGGTCCCGCCGGCTCTCCGGATCGGGTTGTTCTCGGCCGCCATGCTTTCCATCGCGGCGGTTCTCCTGCTCCTGCTTCCTTCCGCCAAAGTCCACGCCGTGTTTCCATCCAGGACGGTGGAAGCTGCCGGCCGTCTGGATCCGACCCTTTGTTCAGAAATTAAAACCCGCTTAACACTCTCCGAACGCCGGACGACCAGCGGCAGAATCCTCGCCCCAACGGCTTACGCCGCGGGGAAGATCAACCTTACCAACATCTCCAGCCGGGCGCTGAACCTATCGGTGGGATTGCGGGTCGCCTCGGAAGACGGTGTCGTGTTCGAAGTTCTCGAAGGTTTCCTGTTGCAGCCTGGAAAATCACGTGTGGCACCGGCCCGCGCGGTCGAACCGGGCCCGTCCGGGAACCTTGCTGCGGGAAAGATCACCCGCGTCCTGGGGCCGCTGGCTCTTTCCCTGAAGGCCGATAACCCGGAACCTATGTCCGGCGGCGAAGAGGCCTGGCGCAACGCCGTCTCCAAGCCGGATTGGGAAGCGCTGCAAAGTTCGCTTGCCGAAAAAATCCGGAACCAGGCATCGAGCAGCCTGCAGGCATTGGCAGGCGGGAGCCGGATGGTGGTTGAGGAATCCCTGCGCGTGGAATTCGATCCTCTCGACCAGCCGGACCTCCCGGTGAACGCGCCGGCCGACACCGTCGGATTGACTCTGCATGCCACGGCTTCGCTGCGCGCCTGCCCGGCCGATCCGGTCCGTTTGCACGCCGTGGAATTCCTCAGATCGCGAGTGCAGCCGGGAGAAACGCTTTCCACCGATGGGCTTGTGATCCGGCTGGCGGAAAACGCCGAAGGGGGAATCGACCTTACCGCTTTCGGAACGGCGGTCGAGCTTCCCGACCGGAATGCCATGGCGATGGCATTGCGCCTGCAATCCGCCGCCGGAGCGAAATCGATCCTGCGCGAGCGCTTCCGGGCGGTCGAAGTGACGAAGATCGATTTGAATCCGGCCTGGTTCCCGCTGCTCCCGCTTTTCCCCTATCAGATCGAAATCACGGCGGCGGAATGAAGATCCTGGCCGTGGACCCCGGTTTGCGGAAGATCGGGCTTGCGGTGAGCGATCCCACCGGAACGGCCGCCCGCGCGCTGGCTGTGTTCGAGCACGGCTCCCTTCAGCAGGATTGCGCGCGGATTCTGGAAGCGGCCCATTGCGAAAAGGTGGAACGGATATTGGTCGGCAGCGCCCATGAAGCCGGGACGAAGATGAACGAGGAGGCGCGGTTCACGCACAAACTGCTCTCCGCCCTGCGCGCCGCGGCCGCCATTCCGGTGCACCTGGTCGATGAATCTTTTTCCACCCAGCGCGCCCGCGAAGTACGCCTGCAGCGCGCGGACCGGCGCAAAGCGCGGCGCGGCGCGGACGATGCGCTCGCGGCCGCAGCCTTCCTACAGGAGTATCTCGATGCCCAGGCGGACTCCCCTTCGTAAATCCACCTCCAACGCGGTTAAAGTTTTTTCCGCGATTTTCCTGGGCGGCCTGATCCTCTCGCTTGCCGCATCGGGTTCGATGCTGCTCCTGAGCGCGGAATCCGGCGCGCCGCTTCCGGCGGCGGCCAAAGACCTTTCCACCGTCGATTTGCTCTACCTGCGCGCGTACCTGCGTCTGAATTACGACCGCCTGCGCGCACCGTCGGCTGGAGCGGATGGCGTGTTCGAAGTCTTCGAAGGCGAAACGGCGGCCGATATATGTGACCGCCTGAAACAGGAAGCCTGGGTCCCGGACGCCGGATTGATCTGCAATTACCTGCGGTATACGGGCGGGGACCGTTCGATCGGCTCGGGGTTATTCCTCATCCGGGCCGGTCAAAGCCCGATGGGAATCGCCGATTCGCTCTCCAGCGCCGAAAGTAAAATCCGGGTGTTCACGGTTTTCCCCGGATGGCGCCTGGAAGAGATCGGCGAAGCGATCCCGGCCTCGGGGATCCCCATGCAGAGCGCGGATTGGCTGGCGTCCGCATACGGCCGGCCCGACAGCGGAACCGGCGTCAGCGCACTGTATGCGGAAATCCCTTCGTGGGCGGGGCTGGAGGGATTCATCCTTCCGGGAGAGTACCGGGTTATACCGGGCGAAACGGCGGGGCACCTGGTGGAAAGAATGGCCTTGAACTTTCTGAATTCCATTCCGGACGGTTGGATCGAAGCGGTCCAGAACCAGGGATGGAGCGTTTACCAGGCGGTGACGCTGGCTTCGATCATCCAGCGTGAGACGCTGGTGGAAGAAGAAATGCCCCTGATCGCTTCGGTTATGTACAACCGGCTCCACCAGGGCATGCGTCTGCAGGCCGATCCGACGGTGCAATACGCGGTGGGATATCAGGCCGGGCGCGGCGGATGGTGGGTCAGTCCGCTCCTGGATGCCGATCTGGCTTTGGATTCGCCTTTTAATACTTATCTGTACTACGGGCTTCCTCCCGGGCCGATTTGCAGCCCGAGTATTGCGGCGCTCGAGGCGGCCGCATATCCGGCGACGTCGACCTATCTGTATTATCGCGCGGCCTGCGACGGATCCGGCCGGCACAACTTCGCCGAAACGTATCTTCAGCATCTGGCGAATGCCTGCGGGGGATAAATTCAGAGATCGTCATTCCAACGGGCCAAGACCTGCTCCCGAATTGATCGTCATTCCCGCGCGTGCCCTCGCGTAGCGTCCCGGCTCGCATTTGGTTTATGAGCCGGGATGTTTGCGAAGCGAGGGTGTTCTTAGCGGGAATCCAGAAATCACCTTATAGCAATATTCCGCTATTCCCTTCCGTTAACTCATCGAATGCGAAAAGTGTTTCCCGCTGGATGCCCGCTACATGCACGCGGGCATGACGATCTTTTTCCCGGTGGATGCCGGCTACGAACACGCCGGCATGACGAACCTAGTAATCGTCATTCCCGCGTGATCGAAGCGGGAATCCAGGAACCATCCCATATAGAACGATTCTCTTTTTTAATTTATTTTTACTTTTGCAAAGTGGACTTTTCCTGGATCCCCGCCAGGAACACGCGGGGATGACGACTACTTGCCAATGCTCTGTTTCCTACCCCTTCGCCTCATTATTCATATTGAAAAATACCAACCCCGAGAGCGGCTTGGGATAAAAGTGGGTGGATTTCTGGGGCATCTTTTCGCGGTTGTCGGCGACGGTCATGATCTCGTCCAACGCGGTGTGGTTGAGGATCCACGCCGATTGCATCTCGCCCGATCGAACCTTTTCGATTGCCAGCGGGACTTTGGGCGTGTAGTGCACGTTGACCTGGGGCTTGATCTGTTCCTCGGTCAGCCCGAGCAGCATCTTGAATACGATCGATTTCAACAGGGAGACGTCCAGCAGGCGCAGGGTCAAGGAACCGCTTTCCCCCTCCACCAGGCGGGTGGCGCGCTTCTCGTCGATTTCCAGGAGGTAATAGGTGTTCACACCCGTGAGGGCGACTCCGAATTTATGATCGCGCGGATCGGCGTTGCGCAACTCGCGCAGCCACATTTCGCGGGCTTCGCGCTCGTCGTCTTCGCCGAAGGAATATGCGCGCACCAGGAACCCCAGCTTGACCGCGTCGCGGATCGTCTGTTCGCGGACCGGCGGCAGCCCCGTCAGCAGGCGGTGCGTTCCGATCGTCGTCAATCCTTCCTGGTTGGCGGAGACCAGATACATCATGATGAATTCCCAAGGCGCGTTCGGGCCGGCTTCGGGGTGCAGTTTGCGCATCTCGTCGCGGATGGTCAGCATCGTCTGGTAGCGGTGATGCCCGTCGGCGATGTAAATCCGGCGGCTGGAAACCGCGCGTGAGACCGCCTCGCATTGTTCCGGGTTCACCAGCCGCCATAGCCGGTGGCGGAATTGGGTGGATTTTTCCGTATGGTCGATCACCTGAATATCGTGGTCGCACGTGGCGAGAATTCCGTCGACGGTGTTGTGCGAATCCGGGTAGATGCTCCAGATGTATTCGAACTGCGTGTGGGTGGTCCTGGTCAGCCGGATGCGGTCTTCGAGCGGCTCGCGGATGATGTTTTCATGCGGAAGGATCCGGCCGTTTTCGTAATCCTGCAGGCGGACCAACCCGATGAAACCGGTGACGTGCCGCGGCGGCAGGCCTTCCACCTGAAAATCCTGTTCGTAGACCCAAAAGGAAGGCCGCCGGTAGGATACGATCGTCTGCTCTTGGCGCCATGCGGCGAGCAGATCCCGGCTGCGGGTGTAGCGGTTGTTGGAGTCGTTGTCGGCGGCTTCGATCTTATTGAGGATCAGGCGGACGACGTTGTGGGGATGCTGCTGGTAATACTCGCTCTGTTCGGAGGGGCTGATGACGTCATACGGACGGGAGAGGCATAGGCCGATGTTTTCGACTTTTTCCGGATTGTAATGCTCCGCACGAAACGGCCTGACCTCGTTGATGGCTTCCGACATTCCCAATCCTCCGTAAAAAATCGAATTCCCCCGCGCTGATCATACGCCGTCATGCGCGGATTTTGGCAATCCGCGCGGGCGCTTTATCCGCCTGTCCGAAGCCGCACGTCGGTTGATTAAAAGTCTGCGCAAACGGGGTTTTCGAAATTATACCGCCGTTGAGATTATTTTCACAATCCGCCCGGCTTGGAATTCAAATGCTCAAGCAATCCGTTCAGCGCCAGGTCGTAGCTCCGCCCGCCGAACCCGCAGACCGATCCGATGCAGACCGGGGCGATCACCGAGCGGTGGCGGAATTCCTCGCGCGCGAAGACGTTCGAAATATGCACTTCCACCGCCGGCAGCCGGACAGCGCTCAGCGCGTCGCGGATTGCCAGCGAGTAATGGGTGTAGGCGCCCGGATTAATGATCAACCCGCCGGCCCAGTGGCGTGCCTCCTGGATCGCATCGATGATCTCGCCTTCGCCGTTGGATTGGATCGTCCGCAATTCGGCTCCGCGCTCACCCGCCAGGGCGGTCAGCCGCTTGTCGATTTCAGCCAGGGTGGTGCGCCCGTATACTTCCGGTTCGCGCTCGCCGAGCAGGTTTAAATTCGGCCCGTGGATCAGCAGGATTTTTATCAAGACAGCCTCCCTGTTCCCGAAAAAACCGCCCTTCCCCGGCTGTGGTTCATCCCAGGCAGCCGATGGAAACCAGCGCCTGGCGGACGTCTTCGTCCGCCACATCCAATCCCACGCGGACCTTTCCCGCCGCAACGGGCAGCGCCCATTTCACCCGCCCGCCGCGCCGCTTTTTATCGGCTTGCACGAATCCCAGGATTTTTTCGACCGGCGCGGTGTGCCGAACCGGCAGGCCGTACGCGGTCAGGATCCCGGTCAACCGCTCACACAGGTTTGTCTCCGCCACTCCGATTTTTTCCGCCAGAGTGGATTCTGCGACCATCCCGATCGCCACCGCTTCGCCGTGCGGGATCTGGAAATTCGAATTGGCTTCGATGCCGTGGCCGAGCGTGTGCCCGAAGTTCAGCGCCTCGCGCGGGCCCCGCCGTTCGAACGGATCTTCCTCGACGACGCGGATCTTCACCCGCGCCGCGCGCCGGACGATCCAATCGAGCCCGTCGGGGGTCAGCTGTCCGGCCAGCGTTTCGATCTTGCCGAGCAGTTTGGAATCGCCGACGACGGCGGTCTTGATCGCTTCCGACATGCCCATCTTCAGTATGTCCGGCGGGAGCGTGGAAAGCGTATCCAGGTCCTCCAGGACGAGCGCCGGCGGGTAGAAGGCGCCGATCAGGTTCTTGCCCTGCGGCATATCCACCGCGGTTTTTCCGCCGATGGCGGCATCCACCATCCCGAGCAGGCTGGTGGAAAGCGCGACCCACGATACGCCGCGCAGGTAGGTGGCGGCCGCAAAACCCGCCATATCGGTCACCACACCGCCGCCGAGGGCGAGGATCGTCCCCCGCCGTTCCATCTTGAAGCGGTACAGCTCCGCATAAATGCGCTCGAGGGTTTGCAGGTTTTTCTCCGATTCGCCCGCCGGGAATACGATGGAATTCACGGGAGCGGGCGCCAGAGCATCGAGGACTGTCTGCAGGTACAACGGAGCGACATTCGAATCGCTGACCACCACAAACGGCGAACCCAGTTTGCGCTCCTCCAGCTCCATCGCCAGCCGGGGAAGCATGCCGCGGCCGATCAGGACATCGTATCCCGGGCCCATCGCATTGACGTGAAAAATGCCCGCCAGCAGTTGGACCTTGCGGACCACGTCGTCAGGCGCAAGCGCCGTCGTATCCAGGGTCAGCGGGAAGGAGGCATACAGCGAGGCGCGTTTGGCCAGCAGCGATTTGAGACGTTCCAGCGGGCCGGATCCGACCAGCAGCGGACGGGCATTCAATTCATCCCCCATCCGCTGCAGAATGACTTCCGGTTCGCACATCAGGCAGACCACCGGCCCGTGCTTTTCCACCTCCGCGCGGTTTTCCGGATCCACGAGGGTGCCGCCGCCCAGGGCGACGACCGTGCGCGTGGTTTTTCCCAGTTCGGCAAGCAGGGTTTTCTCCCGGCGCCGGAAATCCGCTTCCCCCTTCTGGAGAAAAATTTCCGTGATCGGCATTCCCGCTTCGTTTTCGATGATCTTATCGGTATCGAGGAAATGCCAACCCATCCGTTCGGCGAGAAGCATGCCGACGGTGGTCTTTCCGCATCCCGGGGGGCCATATAAGAAAAAATTCATATCCATCCTCGGCGGCCGGCATTCACCCTTTCATTCCTCAGGACTGACAGGATTTGCCGTTGGAAGGGAAAGGCGCCGAACCGTGCGGCGGATTGTATCGCAAAAAAACGCATCCGGGAAAGGCGGCCCGCCCCCGCCTCCCAGGTGCATGTTCTTCCATTTACCACACCCGCGCGATTATTCTTAATAAATTGTAACTGCTCAGCCCAGTGAAACTAGTACGCGGATTACGCGGAATGTACGGATTTCGCGGATAATTACTTGAAAAATTTTTTCCTCCGTATGTCTTTTTTCCGCGTAATCTGCGTTCTCAGCGAAATCCGCGTACAATTTCTTGAAATTCAGGTTAGCCCTGAGCAGTTACAATAAATTTTATTTTGGGCAGATGGGAAAACAACAAGAGGGCGGGATGATGGAATTAAAACGCGCCGGGCGGGTATATGTTGCCAGCCGGTCGGGTGATTGTTCTACCAGAATATCTTCGGCTTCGGATCCAGATGCAAATCGCCGAGTGTCCCGCGCGGAAGCCTTTCGAAACGCTCCCCCAGTTCGCCCATCGAATCTCCGCCACACTTATCGAGGACCGCTCCGGCCAGAATGTAGCACACCATCCCCTCGGCGACCACCGCGGCGCGCGGAACCGTGCAGAAGTCGGAGCGTTCGTAACGGGTGTCGGTTTTCTCCCCGCTGGCGAGATCGACCGAATGCTGGGGGGAGATCGTGGTGGCGATCGGCTTCATCGCCGCGCGCAGGAGGATCGGCTGGCCGTTGGAAATCCCGCCTTCGATCCCGCCGGCATGGTTGGACGCGCGGGTCAGCGCATCGCCCTCGCATCCGACGGCGTCCTGCGCCTGCGTTCCGGGGAGAGCCGCGAGAGCGAACCCGTCGCCGACTTCCACTCCTTTGACGGCCGGAATGCCGAAGAGCGCGGCGCCCAGGCGCGAACTCAGCCGCTGCTCCCAGGTGGAAAATCCGCCCAAGCCCGGCGGCACCCCGACCGCCGCCACTTCGAATACGCCGCCGACCGTATCGCCGGCCTTCATCGCCTGATCGATCTCGACCTGCATCTTTTCCTGGGCCGAAGCGTCCGGGCAGCGCAGCGGATTTTCCTCCGCGCGCTTCAACCGTTCCTCCAGCGGCAAATTCGAGATCCCGGCCTGGATCGTGCCGATTTGGATGACGTAACTCCCAATCGAAATTCCAAGCGCGGCGAGCATTTTCCGGCAGACGGAGCAGGCCGCCATCCGGGCGGCCGTCTCACGGGCGCTGGCGCGCTCCAGGCCGGGCCGCAGGTCGTCGAACCCGTATTTCAATCCGGCGGTCAGATCGGCGTGCCCGGGCCGCGGAATTGTCATCGCGTCCACCGCGCGCCCCTTCCATTTGGCGTGATCGGCGTTCTCGATCAGCAGCGCGATCGGCGCCCCGGTCGTCTTCCCGTTCATCACGCCCCCCAGGATTTGCGCCCGGTCACGCTCGAGTTTCATGCGCGGGCTTGCGCCGCGGTACGGCCCGCCGCCCAGCCATCCGTTCTGCCTCCGGATCAGATCCGGCTGCAAATCCTCCGGCTGCAGCGGCAAACCCGCCGGAATGCCTTCGAGGATTGCGGTCAGCGCCGGACCGTGCGATTCGCCCGCCGTCGTCAGATGGATCATGCCGCCTCGCTCCCTTTCAGCGCCGTCCGCGCCGCCCGCATCATCACATCGCGCGGTGCGCGGGCGCCGGTCCACAATTCGAATGCGATCGCCCCCTGCTCCACCAGCATCCCCAAGCCGCTCGCGGTCTTTGCGCCGCGCAATTTTGCCTCACGCAGAAAGCGGGTTTCGAAGGGATTATAAACAAGATCGTATACCGAAATCGATTCCGGGAGCGGGATCTCCTTCGGCCAGGGAGTCGCGTCCGTTTTCGGCCACATCCCGACCGGCGAGGTATTCACGATCAGCGCCGCGGCTTTCGCAATATCCGCTAGCGCGGGATCTTCCCACCCCGCCACTTGCACCCTTCCGTGACCGAGTTCGGCGGCCAGGGCATCCGCCTGCTCCCGGATCACCGCCACCAGGGTCACCGTGCAGCCGCACTGTATCAAACCGAGAACCACGGCGCGCGCCGCACCGCCCGACCCGATCACCAGCGCGGGTTTCGCGGCGGTGTCCATGCCGTTTCGCTTCAGATCGGCAAGGAATCCCGGCATGTCGGTGTTGTGCCCGATGAGCTGGTCCCCCCGGCGCACGATGGTATTGGCCGCCTTCAACTCCGCGGCGGCGCCCTCCAGCCGGTCCAGATGGGAAAGGATTTTTTCCTTGTACGGGACGGTCACGTTCGCACCCGCCCAATCCGGATCGCGCTTCAATCCGGCCAGAGTCTTTCCCAGATCCTCCGCGCGTTCCACCGGCAGGAGCGAATAATTGCCCTCCATTCCGAGCGCACGAAAGGCGGCGTTGTGCATTGCCGGAGAAATGGAATGGCTGATCGGCCAGCCGATGAGCACGGTTTTCATCCCAACTGCGCTCCCAGCGAATTGAAGAACGGAGTGAAACCGGGGAAGGATTCCCCGATGCACTCCGGGCGTTCGACTTCCACGCCGTTTTCCGAAACCATCCCGGCCACGGCGAGCGACATCGCCAGGCGGTGATCTCCGTGGCTGTCCGCGATTCCTCCGCGGATCGGAGATCCTCCGCGGATGGAAAATCCATCGGCGCTTTCTTCGATCGGCACGCCGAGTTTGCGGAGTTCGCCGGCCAGGACCGAGATGCGGTCGGATTCCTTGTGGCGCAGTTCGGCTGCGCTGCGCACGCCGGTGATCCCTTCGGCGCAGGCGGCGGCGACGGCCAGGACCGGGAACTCGTCGATCATGTCCACCACTTCGCCGCCTTCGATGACCGTTCCCTTCAGCGCCCGGGCGCGCACCCGGAGATCGCCGACCGGCTCGCCGGCCGATTCGGAATGTGATATTTCTTCGATGTCGGCCCCCATCCGGCGCAGGACGGCCAGCAATCCCGTCCGGCGCGGGTTCAATCCGACGCCCTGAATGAGAATTTCCGATCCCGGAAGGATCGAAGCCGCCGCGAGTAAAAATGCCGCGGAGGAAAAATCCCCCGGAACGCGGATCTCCAGCGGCGGGAGGGGCTGATCGAGCGGGAAGACCCTTGCCCGGCAGGGTTCGGATTCCACTCGGGCTCCCAGCCACCGCAGAAGCCTCTCGGTGTGATCGCGCGACGGGGAGGGTTCCTCAACCAGCGTGGAACCCGACGCGTGCAGTCCGGCGAACAATACCGCGCTCTTTACCTGGGCGGATGCAACCGGCATCCTGTATTCGATTCCTTTTAATATGGATGGTTTCACGGCCAATGGCGCGCAACCATTCCCTTCCGTTGAGCTGATTTCGGCGCCCATTTCGCATAGTGGTGCAATAATCCGGTTCATGGGCCGTTTTCGCAGCTGTTTTGAACCATCAATAATAAATTTATCGCCGGAGGATTCAGAGATCCATGCCGGCCGGCCGGAAATTGCGCCGGTAAGCAGCCGCATCGTCGTCGCCGAGTTACCGCAATCCAGCGGCTTTCCTTCCCCTGCCGGGGGCTGGAATCCACGCCGGCCTGCGCCCTCCACGACCAGGACCCCTCCGTCCCAATTCATCTCTACCAGGAGATCGCCAAGTGAATTCAGCATAACCTGGGTTACGCCGGCACGGAGCATGCCGTCGATCCGGCTGCGGCCATCGGCCATTGCGGCCAGGAGCGCCGCGCGGTGGGAGATGGATTTATCCCCCGGCAGGCGCACAGAACCGCGCAGGGAGGCCGCCGGCTGTGATCGCAGGCTCATTCTTCCGCCTTGGGTGAAGAGGGCTCCAGCAGCTCCTGACGGGCGCGGCGCCCCTCGGCCAGCAGGACCTTCAAGCGCGATTCATCTCCCTCGCGGACGCGTTGGGCCAACGCTTCCAGCCGGTGGATGTATTCCTCAAGCGCCTGGAGGACATGCTCGCGGTTGGTCAGCAGAATATCGGTCATCATCTCCAGGTTGGAGGCCGCCAGGCGCGAGGTATCGCGGAAGCCCGGCCCGACCAGGGCCGAAGCCGAAGGGAGGCGGCGCGCGGTTTGGGCCAGCGCGACCGCCACCAGATGCGGAAGGTGGCTGGTCGAGGCGACAAGCGTATCGTGTTCGGCCGCGGTCAGTTCGAGCGGATGCGCCCCCAGCACCTCCGCCAGCTCCCGGCCGAGCGCCAGGGCGCGCGGCGAACTGCGCGGGATGGGCGTGAGCACGAACGGCGCATCCCGGTACAACGACGGATCCGCATTCCGGATCCCCTGCACTTCGCGCCCGCAAATCGGGTGCCCGCCGATCGGATCGTAGCCCTCCCCCAACCCCTCCATGGCTTCCACAATATCGCTTTTGGTCGACCCGATGTCGATCACGACCCGGCGGACACCTTGCGGCGGCCGGATTTCCGCAAGCTCCTTCAGCACCGCGAGGATCGTCCGCACCGGCGCGGCAAGGATGATCAGATCGCATTTTTGAACCAGATCCGGCAGATGGAGCGCCAGCTCGTCGACCGCGTTGCGCTCGAGCGCCGCCGCATCCGCGGCGGGATCCGAATCCAATCCGATCCGGCGCCGGCATTTCCCGGCCAGGCCGAGCGAAAGTGATCCGCCCATCAGCCCCAGGCCGACGATGCCGACTGTCAAGTTTCCAAGTTCGTGCGAAGAATCCGATTTCAACAAGATGTTCCTTTCACATTCTTTTACGCGGATTGCGCGGAACGCACGGATTTCGCGGAAATATTTTTCACTCTCTTTTGGTTAATCCGCGTAATCCGATTTTTTTCCGTGTAATCCGCGTTCCACAGGTTGATTTTACGATATTCATGAAAATACCGCCTATGGGTGTTTCCTTATTTCCGCCCCACGGCGGCGGCGACGCGTTTCACATTGCCGACGACTTCGGCGAACACCTCCGGACGCAGGCTCTGTGCGCCGTCCGAGAGCGCCTCTTCCGGATGCGGATGGACCTCGATGATCAATCCGTCCGCTCCAGCGGCGATCGCCGCGCGCGAGACGGACTCGATATATTCGTTCTTCCCGGTGGAGTGACTCGGATCGACAATCACCGGGAGATGGGAGAGCCGTTTGACGACCGGGATCGCGTTGATGTCGGTGGTGTTGCGGGTGGCCGTTTCGAAGGTGCGGATTCCGCGTTCGCACAGGACCACGCGCGAATTGCCGCTGGAGAGCAGATATTCCGCCGCCATCAGCCATTCCTCGACGGTGGCGCTGATCCCGCGCTTGAGGAGAACCGGGTGCCCGCTCCTTCCCACCTCCTGGAGCAGCGGGAAGTTCTGCATGTTGCGGGCGCCGATCTGGAGCATGTCCGCATACTTCGCAACAGTTTCCACCTGCTCGATCGCCATGACTTCGGTCACCACCGGCAGGCCGGTCGCATCGCGCGCTTCCGCCAGCAGCTTCAATCCTTCCTCGGCCATACCCTGGAACGAGTACGGGGAGGAACGCGGCTTGTAGGCGCCTCCGCGGAGCATGTGCGCCCCCGCCGATTTGACCGCTATGGCCGTTTCGACGATCTGCTCGCGGCTTTCCACGGCGCATGGCCCGGCGATGAACACGACCGCCTCGCCGCCGATGGCCACGGAGCCGATGCGGACAATCGTGTTATCCGGGCGCGCGTCGCGCGACGCGAGTTTGAAGGGCTTAAGAATCCGGACGACCCGTTCCACTCCCGGCAGAAGTTCCAGGTGGTCCCAGTCGATCTGCCGTTCGTCTCCCAGCACTCCGATCACGGTGCGTTCCTCGCCGCTCGAGACGTTCACCCCATACCCCAGCTCCTTTACCCGGCGGACCGTTTCGTCGATCGCCTCGCGGGCGGCATGATCCTGCATCACGATAACCATGGTGTCTCTCCTTCTCCCAGCGTATATGGGCGCGGCAAGCCGTGCCCCTCCCGTCAACGGACGCGGCGCGGCGCCCGATGCGGTCATTCCTCTCCCCCGAGCGTGCGGGTCGGATACGATCCAAGCTCGCGGATGAATTCCGTATGCGTGCGCATGTCTTCCAGCGCTTCGACCACCTTCGGATCCGCCGCATCCCCTTCGAAATCCAGGTAGAACAGATAGTGCCACGGCTTCTTGCGATCCGGCCGGGATTCGATTTTGTTCAAATTGATGCCGCGCTCGGCCAGGACGTTAAGGCAGGCATGCAGCGCGCCGGGTTTATGGCGGGTGGCGAAGATCAACGAGGTCTTGGAGGGTTTCCCGATCGGCCGGGCCTCCTTGGAAAGCAGCAGGAAGCGCGTGTAATTCGCCTGGACGTCCTGGATCGAGCGGGCGATGATGTTCAGCCCGTAGATTTTTGCCGCCGTTTCGCTGGCGATCGCCGCGCGGTCCGGGCGCTTTTCCTGCGCGAGGATCTTGGCCGCGCCGGCCGTGTCGTACACCGGAACCGCCTCCCAATGCTGCGAAGAGATCCAGCGCGCGCACTGCTCGAGTGCCTGCGGGTGGCTGATCACCTGCCGGACCGTATCCACCTCCACCCCCGGCGGAAGCATCGCGCATTCCCGGACCGGGAGGATAAATTCCCCGATGATGTGCAGATCGTATTCGAGCAGCAAATCGTAGGAGGTGTGGATCGAGCCGGTGGTGGAATTCTCGACCGGCAGGAGTCCGGCTTCCACCCGGTCGCTCGTCACCGCCAGGCAAATCTCCTGGAAGGTCCGGCAGGGTGTGCGCGAGGTTTCCGAACTGATTCCAAGGAGGATGGCTTCCTCGGAGAAGGCGCCGTGCTCTCCCTGGAAAGCGATCGAAGCCGGGATCCGGTACGTTTCGGCGGGCGGTTTTTCGACCACGCCCCCCGCCCGGTCCGGCCGCAGCGCCTCCGCCTCGTGCAGGTAGACGTGGCGGATCTCACCCGGGGTGCGTTCGGTGTTCCACAGTATCAGGACGCGGATGCAGCGCGGGACGCTGCCCGCGACGTCGATCTCGTGTCCGCACAGCATTGCGGTGTCCCGCCATCCGATCTCCCGGGCGGAAAGCGCCGGGAACGCGGCGTTCAGGTCCGGCGTGGTGGTGAAGAGGATCGCGGCCAGATCCTCCGGTTGGAAACCGTTGCGTTTGTGGATTTCCAGGAGCAGTTCCTTGGTCCGCGCCGAGAGGTCCTCGGATTTGTTGCTGGGCGATGTTGTCGCGCCTCGAATTCCCCGGACGGGCATGGGTTCCTCCAAATGTTCCGCAATGGACCGGCCGCGCGCCGTTTCCAGCGGAGGGATAAAAAAAAACCGCGAGGCCGTTTGGCCTCGCGGTATGTTTCGGGTATGTTGCCTGGTTCGGACCCTCTCAACGCGAAGCGACGGCTGCCTTAGGGGCGCCGTAAAAATACGCGTAAAAGAAGAAAGCCCGGATCGATTTCATCGTAGGCGGCATGTTAGCACGGGGTACAACATCCGTCAAGGGATGCATTTAAATCGGCTTTCCCCCGTGATGGGCCAACGGACTTGCCGCAGGCGAATATTTCCGTTCCGTGTAGCTCGTTGAGATTGAAGGGCCCTTCGGGTACCATTCGGCATACGGTTTTGCCCTCTCACCGAGCTCTATCCTCAAACAAACATAACGCTAACCATTTTCTCTTAAAATGGATGCAATAGAATTATCGACCAATCCATACCCAAGAACGGAGAGGGGCCGTCGGCGGCACTTCTCCCGGAAGGAGCAAGCCATGGCCAACGTTTGGACCAATAACGACATCCCCGACCTCACGGGGAGAACCGCCGTCGTAACCGGCGCCAACAGCGGGATCGGCTTCGACGAGGCCCGTGCGCTGGCAGCCAAAGGGGCTCATGTGATCCTCGCCTGCCGCAACAAGCCGAGAGGCGAAGCCGCCTTCGAACAAATCCTGGCGGAGCATCCGCTGGCGAAGGCCGAGGTGATCCAGCTGGATCTCTCCGACCTTTCTTCGATCCGGCGGTTCGCCGGCGAATTTCTCAAACGTTTCGACCGCCTCGACATCCTGTTCAACAACGCCGGGATTATGATGGTCCCCTTCGGAAAAACAGCAGATGGCTTTGAGCGCCAGTTCGGCACCAACCATCTCGGGCACTTCGCCCTCACCGGCCTGCTGCTCGACCGGATCCGCCGCACGCCGCGCGCCCGGGTCGTCACCGTCAGCAGCAACGCCCACCGCCGGGGCGCGATCGATTTCGGCAACCTGAATGCGGAAAAACGGTACAGCCGGATGGGAGCATACGGACAGAGCAAGCTGGCCAATCTGCTCTTCACCTACGAGCTGCAGCGGCGCTTCGAGAAGGCGCGGATCGACGCGTTCGCCGTCGCCGCCCACCCCGGATTCTCCGCCACCAACCTCGCCCCGTGGAGGATCGCCCGCTGGTTCATCCCCCTCTTTTCCCAATCGTCGGCGATGGGCGCCCTGCCGGAGCTGTACGCCGCCACCGCCCCGGATGTGCGCGGCGGCGAGTATTACGGGCCCGGCGGCATGAACGAAGCCCGCGGCTACCCGATCCGGACGCGCTCCATCCCGCCATCATATGACCTCGACACGGCGGCCCGGCTTTGGAAGGTCTCGGAAGAGATGACCGGGGTGAGATACCTGGATTAACACCTGGTGGTCAAGTTCCGTCCCGGCGGGCTATAGCGATGCGGCCTAAGTCGAAGAGGGCGTGAGAAGCTATGTCGAGAGCGGGAGGCTCTGGTTTTTTTTATACTCGGACCTGATAATGAAAGACCGCGCAGCAAGCTGCGGGGTATTCATAGTTCCGTGAAAGCGGTGGAAAAAAAAGCGGCGGATAAATCCGCCGCTTTTTTCCTTTCCGGGTTCAAATATACAAATCGCGCCGGTTATACGCCCAATACGAAAGCGCCACACACACAACGATGATCGCCGCCGAGAGCAGCAGGTACGATCCGTCCATCGCGCCGGTCCGGAAGAGTTCTCCCGCGTCGAAATACTTGAACGGCGTGAAGTATTTTAGAAAATCCATCCTCTGGTCCAGGCCGGAGAGGATGGAAGCGAAGTAGGTCGCCAGGATGATGGCGACGGCGGTCGATCCGGAGAGTTTGTACTGCTTCATCGCGCAGCCCAGCAGCAGGCCGATAGCCAGGAAGATCAGTTCGATGACGAACATGGCCTGCATTTCGAGCGCCAGGAAATCGTAGAAGGCCTGGTCGGGATTGAATGTGCGGGTCGCGATCAGCGAGATCGCCCAGGTGATCAGCACGAAGGCGATGCAGTTGACCAGGGCGGCCAGCGCCTTGGCGGTGACGACCCGGCTGCGCGACACCGGCAGCACCAGCGAAAATTCGACCGTCTTGTCGCGCTCTTCCTTCGAGATGGTGCCGCTGCCCCACATGGCGGCCGCGATGGCGCTCATCAACGCAAAGTAGACGAACATGATCCCGTAGAAACCGGTGATCGTGGTCAGATTAAAACCGCGCATGTTAAAGGCATCCATCATCGCCGGGGGCAGGGAATCCAGCATTTTCACCATCTCGGGGTCGCCGGCAAAGGCGGAATATTTTGCCGACGCCATCATGATCAGCAGCCCGATGATGCCGCTCCAGATCAACAGCGATTTTAAATTGGCTTTCAGTTCGCGAAAAAAGATGTTCATGTTTGCGCCTCCTTACGACACCGCCGGAATATCACGGCGGGTGTACAGCCAATAACTTACGGCCAGCGCGACCAGGGTGACCGCCACATTGAGCAGCACCAGCGGCGTATCAAAGGCGCCGTGCTGAACGATGTAGGGCGCATCCAGGTGCTTAAAGGGCGTTACCAGTTCCAGTTTTACGTCGCCGAATATGCCGCTGAAGGCGCTCAACACGTACATCCCGAAGCCCAGGCCGAGGGCATACGGCGTCACGCTGCGCACGCGCTTGACCAGCAGTGAAACCACCAGCCCGACGCTCAGGAAAAAGAGCTGGAAGATCACGATGCCAAGCAGCAGCAGGATCAGCGTGCCCGGCTCGTACTCGTGCCCGCCGCGGAAAAGCGTCGATGGCCGTAAAACTGGCCGCCCACACCACCAGGTTGGTGATGGTCAGGCTGGTCAGCGCCGCCAGCAGTTTGCTGGTCAGAACCTGCGTGCGGCTGACCGGTTTGCTGAGCAGAAAGTCCGCCGTCAATTCACTTTCTTCGATCGAGACCAGCCCAAAACCGTAGTTGCTGGCCTGAATGGCCAGGCACAGCTGGACGAACATGAAGACGAAACTGTAAAAGCCCAGTACGGTGGCAAGATCCATTCTGTCCACAGCCGAAGGCGGCCCGCAACGCCTGCGGGTACCTTGCCAGAAATTCGTTCATCAACGCGGCCTGGTCGGCAAATATCGTAAACATGGAAAAAAAGAAAACGATCAGGACCGTAATGGACAGCCGACCAGATAATTACGGATTTCAGCCGGGTGAGAAATTCGTGTCGGTAGATGGTTGCGCTCATCGTCGCCGCCTATTCATAGTAGTGCATGAAAATTTCTTCGAGCGTCGGCTCTTCGATGGTCACATTCTCCAGGCGCAGGCCGCCGATTTTCTTGACCATCGCGTTGATGTCGCCCTTGAAGAAGAAGCTTACCGTGCCGTTCTCGGATTGCACGTTGGTAACCCCCGCCATCTTCAAATCGGCCGGTTTTATTCCCTTCGCTCGTCACGGTCACCTTTTTGTAATTGTTCTTCTGCAGGGTGCGGATGTCGGAGATCTCCACGATCTTGCCCTCGCGGATGATCCCCACCCGGTTGCACAGGCGCTGGACTTCGCCCAGAATATGCGAGGAGAAGAATACGGTCACCCCGCGCGCATTTTCCTTGCGGATCAGGTCGAAGAACTTGCGCTGCATGAGCGGGTCGAGCCCGGCGGTCGGCTCGTCCAGGAACAGCAGTTTGGGACTGTGCAGCAGGCCCTGGACGATGCCGACCTTTTTCTTGTTGCCGTAGGAGAGGTCGCTGATCCGGCGGTTCATCTCCAGTTCCATCAGGTCCGAGAGTTCCTTTATGCGCTGGGTGCAGTCGCCGGCATAAAAACTGGCGGAATAATTCAAGAGGTCTTTAACCTTCATGCCTTCATAATAGAAGACCTCCGAAGGCAGGTAGCCGATGTCGCGCCGGATTTCGGGACCGTGGGTGGTCACGTCCTTGCCGAAGACCTTGGCGGTTCCGCTGGTCGGGTGGATCAGCGAGAGCAGCAGGCGGATGGTGGTCGACTTGCCCGCGCCGTTGGGACCGATGAAGCCGAAGATTTCCCCCTCTTCTTCCTTAAAAGAGACATCCACGATGCCGCGCGACTTTCCGTAAAATTTCGTAAGATTGCTGACTTCAATGACGCTCATAGGATCGCTCCTTCTGAAAAAAGGGTGAAGAATTCCGCTCAATCCGAATTATTATATAGCGGGATTCTGAAAAAGCCATAGATGGACAGTGGTTGTTTATAGGTCCTTGACATCACACCGGCGCGGGCAAGACCGAGTGGGGTGGATCGCACCTGAAAACCATCCTGGATAATGAGTGCGGCTTTAATCAGGGAATTCCTCATTAACCTCCTTATGCGTACAATAAGCATCATCGCATCCGTTGGTATCCCACTGTACTTCCTCGTTTTCCATGGGGCTATAAGCCGGATCGGACGCACCACATTAGGGTAAATTCGAGGAGAAAATCGAATGGCAAGGCTCTCCATCAAGTGGATGCGTTTACGGATAAGCCCCGAATTGAGATCGAACTGACCGGCGCAGCCGGAGAAATCCCCGCCTTTGCATGATCCATATTTTTTCTCCGCTCAACCATTCGGCAATCCCGGTGCGGGTCGGCCATGGGCTATGCCGAAAGGATATCGAACCACCAAGACACCAAGACATGCAGAAAGAACTTTCCGTTATGGTTTCTTGGTGTCTTCGTGTCTTGGTGGTATCAATTAGTTTTAGCGGAAAGTTTCATTTTTTGTCCGCGAAGCCCTCCTAATATTTCCGCTTTTCCTCCTCGAAATGCAGCCGCAGCGCATCCTGCCCGTACCGGATTTCCATTTCCTTTGCGCCCCGTTCGCAGGTGCTATACGGATTATCGTAATGTTTGAAGCCGCTTAAGGATTCTTCCTTGCCGTTCACCAACAGCGGATATTGCCAGCCGAAGCTCAGGTGGTCGCCGTGCAATCCGGTGATTTCCACCTGTGCCCCGTCGAATTGAACCGGAAGACGCAGGACCTTCCCGGTAAACTCCTTGAAGGAACCGTCCAGGGCGGCGCGCCCGAGCTGGCAAATCCAGAGGTTGGGCGTTCCGGGTGAGCGCAGTTCGCGGTAGGCATCATCGCCGCCCGTCTGGAAATTCAATCCCCGGGCCGCCGTCAGCGCGATGTACCCATCCCCGACCTTCCCCAAGGCCCACCCGTCGCGGATCTCGTATTCGTCCATGCCGTGCACGGGGAAATACGCATGGGTATACCCCATCCGGTCGCCGTCCGGGATCTGATAAACGGCGATCAGCATATCTTTCCATTGGGCGACCCGGGGCAGGACGGCGTTGCCGCTCCAATGATCCGGGCCGCGGCCCTCTCCCTCCGAGGCGCTCGCCGGATGGGTGCTGAAAACGGTCACCATCGGACTGAGAGTCGCCTGCCAGATATGCTCGCGGCAGCCCGGTTCGCCGGGATGCCAATCCTGCGCCGAGCAGAGCATTCCGTCGGGGGTCTTGTAGGTTACTTTGTTGACGCCGGCGCCGGCTCTTTCCCCTGCGGCATGTTGTTCCTTGCTCCATAATCCACCCGGCCCGTCCGCGGCAATGGCGGCGAGGATTGGAGGAAGGTCATAGGTGGAACACGCCAGGCCGACCGTCCCGATTATGTGCTCGTTGAAAATTCCCATCCCCCACAGCAGGCGGGTGATGCCGGATGTGGGTTGGCGGTACCCCGTTTTAATCTCCGCCGCGGCCGCGCGGGCATGGGTGGAGCCGAACACGCCCTGGAAGGAATTCACGGCGATGGTGAAAAACAATTTATCCAGCACCAGCGCGGCCAGTTCCACGATTTCCGTATCTTCCGCGAGACTCGTGAGCGTCGACAGGGCGAGGGTTATCTCCTCGAATGCCGCAGGCGAATCCCATGTTCCAAAGCCGCCGTCGGCCCGCGCTTGCAGCCATTCCCGCGCCAGCCGCTCCCCCTTTTCGCGGTGCCACTTTCCATTTTTTCCGGCGTTGGCGAACATCCCCTCCGGGTGGAGCTGGCCCGCCAGAATTTCACACGTATGGAAAAGGATGCGCCGGCTCTCGCTTTGAAAATCCAGGCAATCGCCGCCCGGTTCGTCGTTCCAATACCGGAAGCCGAGCGGGCTTGTTTCGAGCGGCGCGCGCAGGGCGGCCGGGAAGCGTTCGTTCCCGGAGTAGCGGCAGCGCATCCCCAGCAATCCGCACAGCAGGATTTCCGATCCGGCGGCGCGCGCGTTTACGTTTTCGACCGCTTGCAGAAAAACTTTTTCGTCCACATCTTTCCAGCGGCCGGCTTCCATTTTCGCGATTTCACTGAACAGGTTGTCCTTCCGCGCGGCAGCATCTTTAAGGCACTCGATCCGCCGGTCCGGGTAGGTGCCGTAGGGGGCGGTGGAAAAAACGTTCGTGGCCGCGTAGAACTCGTAAATCCGGCTGGCGCGGAAATTTTTCTCATAGAATTCGACCGGCGGCGGCATCAGGCGCAATTGATACCTGCCTTCGGGCGCTTGGTAGGGAAATCCCAGCGGCTGGCGCGGTTCGGTTTTACGCCCGTCGCGCTTGGCCTCGGCGTAGATCGAACCGCCTTTGGCCTGCATCCGGATGTTAAACGGCGTCGTGACCGCCGGGCCATCCGGAAAGTAAACCGCAATCTCTTCCATGCGCGCGTACACATCCTGGCGGATGTGGCAGGTTTCGAATAGTTCCTCCATCTTCAACCGGTATTTCGCGGAGGGAGCAATGCTGGGAATGCGGACCACGCTTCCCTCGGCGCCGGGTTTCGTTTGAAAACCGGCCAGCTGCAGCGCCAGGCCGAACGCGGATTCGCGCGCGCCGGCCGTTTCGAACCGCACCATTATTCCGTTGGCGCCTTCCTTTAAATGAATTGGAAGGCGGACTGGTTCCGAAAGATGCTCCGCAAAATGCTCCAGACGGCGGATATGTTGGCCGTTGATCCAAACATCCGCCGGTCCGCCGGTGAAAAGAACAGCGGTCGCATCCTGTTCCGCCGCACTTTCGATTTCCGCGTATGCCCAGGCGCGAAGGTAGCGCGGCAGGGGATGAAATGCGGAGAGATCGATCCGGTGATCGTGGCGCGTGCGCACGTACCGCCATTTTTCCTGCGCGTCGCCGATCCGGCAGTCTCCATATTCCATTGGATCGCCTTCGATGCCCGGGTCCGGCTGATAGTATGCTTTCGCCATCTGCAGTGTATCCGGCGGATCGCCGAAACGCTGCGTATCCTCCACCGGGATGACCTGCGGCCCGGCGACCAGCCAGTGGTCGATGTATCCGTTTTCCAGTGCGTATCCGAGAGTCTCTCGATTCATCTATTCCTCGCAATTTGTTTAGTTGCTTTTTCGTATCTCGGGCCAGAAAAAGCGTACACCGAAACACGGAAAAGAGCCGAGAACACCGAGAATTATTTCTTGAAACTTCTGAAAATTTAACCCTAGGCGTAACAAAGGTTCTGTGAACGCAAGAACAGGTGCTTCGCCTAACATGACATCTTTTTCAGATGTTTCTATTTATATAATCCGTGTCATCGGATCTTCTCGGTGCAATCCGTGTACGTTTTTTCCGGCCTGAGCAAATACGCTTTTTCATTTACCCCGCCGCCGGATTGCTTTTCCGGCGCATCCTCAGGTACCTCGCAAAACCAATCAGGATCACTCCCGCCAGTCCTTCACCCGCCATCCGCACGATGCCAAGCGTATCGGCGGGAAAGAATTTATATATCGAAAGACCAATCTGTCCCGACCGCGATCCACAGCAATTGCGCGCCGGTTATGACCGACACTGATTCGGGCAACCTGCCCTCGCGGGCGGATCGGTTGAGGTATTCCATGCAGGCCAAACCGCGAACATTCGAACGGGGGTTAACCATTTCGCGGACATTTCCGAGAGATCCTCCCAACGGGCCGTTTGGCCTGCGGGTCACCCTTAGCGGGCCCAGCGGTGGAAACTCTCCGGCGGGCCAAGGTAACTCGGCCGGAGACCACCGGTATCCACGACGATTTTTTGCAGGACCACGCCCGGATCGACCATCCAGAATTTTAAAACATGCGCTCCCGGATTGTCGAGCCGGTGTTCGGTTGCCGCCACCTTGATATTTTCGGCCACCGCCTTTTCCCAGGCTTGCTTGGAATCATCCCCGCAGATATTGACGGTCTGGGGCGGTTCATCGTCAAAGGAGACGGCATACCGCAGCCCGCGGGCGTGAACGTCGAGGGTCGGAGAAAGGTACGCGTGGACTTTCACCTGCCCTGTGGAAAAGAAATGCATCCGGTATTCCAAACGCGGGCTCTCTCCGCCGGGGGTCTGGCTTGGCGCGGTGACCGGGAACGGCATCACCGCCGACAAAGTCCGGCCCATCTCCGGGATCCGCTGCCAGCGGATTCCGGGCGTTTCCACGGCGCGTGTGAAATGCTCCGCTTCGCACGAGACATAGCCGCCGGTTTCGACAAATCCCTGCACCTCGTCCTTTTTTGGAGAGGCTGGATTATGGACAACCGTCCGGACGATCACCCGGTTTCCCTGCGGGCCGGATATGGTGACCGGTATGCGCAAGGTTCCGGCCGGTGCTTTTCCCCAATCCACACGGACCGAGAGTCGGGTTGCTTTTTCGATCCTTCCCCGCGCAGGTTCGACGATCAACCAGGATTCTCCGGCTTTTGCCTCAAACTCGAATGGAGCTCTGCCCCGGTTGAATACGTCGATGAAATGGGATTCCCCGCAGTAAGGATCGAATTCGGGCAGCACCGGCTCGTCCGCGGCCTGCGGCCACCATTTTTCCGAACCCTCGACCGCCACGCCCATCTCCGCGCCGTCCGGCACTTCGATTTCCTTAACTTCGGGGATGGTGTTTTCTTTCGGCTGCTGCCAGGTGGTATAGCCGATGTGGGTCTGGTCCATCATGTGGCTCCACTTGCCGCCGGCGAGGGTTTCATTGTAATAGCGGGAATACTCGGCATCCCGCGCATAGAGGAGCCGGACTCGCGCGGCCAGATCGTTGGTTTCCGACCGCCCCTGTGCGGCGTAAAGCCGGTTCAATCCCGCGAAAAAGTACAGCTCATGCAAATTGGCGCATGCCTTCACCGGATGCAGCACCAGCTGGTAGTACGCATCCCTGAACTCTGGAGCCAGGGCTTGTAAAATACGTTCGGCGTCCTCGGCCAGCCGGTTGTATTCGGCGACCACCGTCGCGGCCTCGCGATAATGGATCAGACTGTACGTATCCGGCGCGAGCATCTCGGGCTTCCGCCGGCCGTTGATATGCGTGTATCCGGAAAGGATGCGGGCGATCTCCGCCGCATGCTCCGCGCCGAACTGCTGCGCGGCCCAGGCGCGGGTGTATTCGGCCATCCGTTCCGCGGGCCACGCTTCGGGATCCCAGGCGTAATCCAGGAAAAACTGGATCGGAAATTCGAGCGGCTTGATATCCCCGACGTTGACGATCCAGATCCGGTCCACTCCGCTCCGGTACGCCAGGTGCATCTGCTCCCACGTCCGCGGGAGCGGACTGGTGTTGAGCCATTTGTAGTTGCGCGGGTCACCGACGTAATCGAAGTGATAATAGATGCCGTACCCGCCGGTCCGCTCCTTCGTGCCGGGTTCGGGCAGCCGGCGGATGTTGCCCCAATTGTCGTCGCACAGGAGCAGCGTGATATCCTCCGGCACCTGCATCCCCCGGTCGTAATAATCCTGCACCTCTTTGTAGATCGCCCACAGCTGGGGGATGGCGGCGGGATCCTTTCCGGTAACCCGGGCAAGAATTTCGCGCTGGTCCCGCACGATCCGTTCCAGGAGCGCGGTATTCGTCTCGGCCGTCATCGGCATGTCGCCGTCACCGCGCATGCCGACCGTGACAACGACCTCCCGGTTTCCGATCCCGCGCGCGCCCTGCTCCCAGAATTCCCTCAGGACCTTCTCGTTCTCGGTGTAGTTCCAGGCCCCGGTGCCGTAGCGCGCCCATTCCGCGTGCGCCCGCATCATCGGCTCGTGATGCGAGGTGCCGATCACGATCCCGAATTCGTCGGCCGATTGCGGATTGAGCGGATCGTCGTCATGGAACGCGCTGCCCCACATCGCCGGCCAGAGGTAATTGCCTTTCAGCCGCAGGATCAGCTCGAACACCTTCTCGTAAAAGAGATGGTTAAAACCGCCGAACTTCTCCAGGCTCCATTTGGTAAGCGCCGGCGCTTCGTCGTTGATGAATATCCCGCGGTACCTCACGGCCGGCTCGCCGAGCGAAAACCTTCCCGGCCGGATGTGGAGTTCGCGCTGCTTGCGCGCCGGGACGTCCGCCCACCAGTACCAGGGCGAGACGCCGATGCGGGCCGCCAGGTCGAGCATCCCGTACATCGTCCCGCGTTTGTCGCTGCCCGCGATGACGAGCGCGCTTTCCCCCTTCGGCATCGGATTGCGGATCACCTGCAGGATAAACTTCTCGCGCCTCCCGGCGAGATCCGCGGCGTCCAGTTTTTTTTCGCGAACCAGCCGGTCGATGAGCGGGCTGCGGCCCAGCGTCCCGACCAGGACCGCGTTCACCGCCCGCGGATTCTCATCCATGTGAAGCGCGGGTTCGGCATCCGTCACGCGGGCGATGTCCGCCTGGAGCAGGCCGGCCACCCGGACCACACCCGGGTAATCTTCGCGGCTCACACAAAGCGGCGCCGAGCGGCCGGCGCTGGAAAGCGGAAAGCTTCCCTCCATCTTCGCGGTGGAAAGATACGAGCCGGCATCGCCGAAAAAAGGCATCCGATTATCCGTTGACATATTCTGCCCTCATGGATCGTAACACAAGCAGGTCATTCGATTCAGTCCGGGGAAATAAGGCCGGGACTATCCGTCCGGCAATCCCGGCGTTTTCGAGCGCAGGCTTAGATCATTGATCAGGCCGTCATGCGGAACGCCCGCCCCTGCTTCGCAGGGGCAGCGAAGCATCTCTGCCCGATCTGGATGGACCTTTCGCTTCCCTCGCTGCGCATGCATCCCGGCTTTAATTTTTCGGCGATCCCGGGTTGAGAGACCCTGCCGGTATTTAATTATTGATTCCTTATTGGTACAGGACGCAGCGCACCTCGTGGCCTTCCTCCACCTTCACATTGGGGGGTTCTTCCCGGTCGCACACATTCGGAACGCGTTTGGCACAGCGCGGATGGAACGGACAGCCCTTGGGAAGGTTGTACGGATCCGGCACCGAGCCGCGGATGGAAGCCAGGCGCTCGCCGCGCTCCTTCTTCGCCCCCAGGCGCGGGATGGATTGCAGGAGGGCCTGGGTATATGGGTGCAGCGGCTTGTAGAACAGCGTGTCCACGCTGGTGGATTCGACCACTTTCCCGAGGTACATGACCGCCACCCGGTCCGCTATTTGGGCGATCACGCCCAGGTTGTGGGTGATGAACATGATCGACATGCCCAGCTCATCCTGCAGTTTCCGCATCAGGGTCAGGATCTGGGCTTCGGTGGTGACGTCGAGCGCGGTGGTGGGTTCGTCGGCAATCAGCAGGCTCGGGTGGCAGGAGAGCGCCATCGCGATCATCGCCCGCTGGCGCATGCCGCCGGAAAGTTCGTGCGGGTAACGGTCGATGGTGCGCTGCGGGAGCGGCATGCCCACGTGATCCAGCATGTCGATCGCCTTCTCGCGCGCATGTTTCGGGTTCAGCTTCTGGTGAAGGGAGATGACCTCGCCGATCTGATTCCCGATCGTGTGCACCGGGCTGAGCGAGGTCATCGGCTCCTGGAAAACCATCGAGATCTCGGCGCCGCGGATCGAACGGATCTTTTCCCCCTGCGGGTCGAGCGTCGCGAGATCGACGACCTCCTCCTTCTCGCTCAACCGGCGGTCTGTCCCGGCGCCGCACAGCTGGTGATGAAAGAGGATTTCCCCGTTGACGATCTTTCCGCCCTTGGCGACGATCTGCATGATCGACCGGGCGGCGACGGACTTCCCGCAACCGCTTTCCCCGACCACCCCGAGCGTGCTGCAGGTTTTAATATCCAGGTCGGCGCCGTCGACGGCCTTTACGGTGCCCTCGTCGCAAAAGAAGTAAGTTTTCAAATCCCGCATCCGAAGCAGCGGATTGCTCTCGTTCAAGAGTGCCTCCTACCGCGCGTAAGGGTCGGCGGCGTCGCGCAAGCCGTCCCCCAGAAAATTGAATGCCAGCACGGTCGATATGACCGCCACCGCCGGCCAGAACACCCACGGCGTAAGCGCGATCGAGCGGACGTTCTGGGCTTCCGCCAGCAGCACGCCCCAGCTGATGGCCGGCGCGCGCAGCCCCAACCCGATGAAGCTCAGGCTGGTTTCACTCAGGATCATGTAGGGAACCGCCAGGGTCAGGATCGCGATGATGTAGCTGAGGAAAGACGGCACCATGTGCACCAGGATGATCCGCGCTTCGTTCGATCCCGTCAGGCGCGCCGACAGGATGAAATCCTCCTCGCGCATGGCCAGGAACCGTCCGCGCACCGTGCGGGCCATGCTCGTCCAGCCGACCAGTGAAAGGATCAGGGAGATCGCAAAGTAGACTTTCAGCACCGGCCATTCCAGCGGAAGCGCCGCACTGAGCGCCATCCACAGGGGGATTTGCGGAATGGAGCGGATGAACTCGATGATGCGCTGGATGAAATTGTCGATCGCTCCGCCGTAGTACCCGGAGATTCCTCCCACCACGATCCCGACCCCCAGGCTGAGGAC
The DNA here is from genome assembly GCA_963724345.1 of uncultured Chloroflexia bacterium. Classification (GTDB taxonomy): domain Bacteria; phylum Chloroflexota; class Anaerolineae; order Anaerolineales; family RBG-16-64-43; genus JAFGKK01. Next base: position 1,604,444 of record CAVRUI010000003.1, read on the forward strand.
CACGCCGATCAGGCCGATCGAGAGCGAGATCCGGGCGCCGTAGATCGTCATCGTCAGCATGTCGCGCCCCACCCTGTCGGCGCCCAAGAGCATGACGCGTTGCTCCTCATCGGGGACTCCCAATCCGAATAAATGGGTGTCCGTTTCCCACAGTCCCCAGAATTTATACGCGGGACCATGGGTAAATAATTTTATCGGATACCTGACCTTCGTGTTCTCGACGTAAATGGCCTGCCGGGTTTCCGGATCCCGCGACATCTCGGTGAGGTATACAAAGGGGGCGTGCCATTTCCCTTCCGCATCGACGAGCCGGACCACGGAAGGGGGGCCGGACATGTAGCGGATCGAAGTGGCATCCGGCGCGTAGGGCGAGGCGAATTCGCAGAAGATGGCGAGCAAGTACATGATGATGAGAAACACGCAACTGATCACCGCCATCCTGTGCTTGCGGAACTTCCACCACATCATGGTCAGCGGCGTGGCGACGGCGATCTTCTCTTCGATTTTGGCTTCTTCTTCCGCGGGAACGTTGAGCATATTCGTCATGATCCCTCGCGCCGGGATGAAAATGGACAGAGGGGCAAGCCTCTGAATTATGTCATGCGGATGCGTGGATCCACCCACGCCAGCAGAATGTCGGAAACCAGCGTTCCGATCACCGTAATGACGCTGAGCAGGAAAAGAAAGCTGCCCGCCAGGTACATATCCTGCGCGAGCAGCGCGGTCAACAGCATCGGCCCTTCCGTCTGCAGGTTGAGCACGATCGACAGCAGCGTGGCGCCGCCGATCAGGTTGGCCAGCTCCCACCCGACCGTGCTGAAGAAGGGGTTAAGCGCCACGCGTACCGGGTATTTCCAAATCACCCGCGCTTCGGTGATTCCCTTCGAGCGGGCGGTTTCCACGTATGGTTTGTTGAGTTCGTCGAGCAGATTGGCGCGGGTGGTGCGCAGCCCGCCGGCCGTGCCGTTGAATGCCAGGATCGAAATTGGAATCCAGATATGTTTGGCCAGGTCGACCACCTTATCCCACGACCACGGCGCCATGATGTATTGATTCGAGAACAGGCCGCCCACCGTCAGGCCCATGTAGTTCATGGCGATGTACATCACGACCAGCCCCAACAGGAAGCTGGGCGTGCCGATCCCCACGAAGCTGATAAACGTCACGATGTAGTCGATTTTTGAGTACTGATGAGTTGCGGAATAGACCCCCAGCGGAATGGCGATAAACCACCCGACGATCAGAGAGACGACCGAGAGCACCATCGAAAGCGCCATCCGCTGCCAGATCACGTCCCGGACCGGCACCTGCATCGACATCGACTGTCCCCAGTCACCCCGCGACACGATCCCCCAGATCCATTTCCCATACTGGACATAAATTGGCTGGTTCAGCCCGTATCGCTCCCGCATGACCACGATCTCATCCTCGTCGATCGTCTCGCCCTGGGCCCGCAGGCTGGCGGCATAGGAGGTCAGGAAATCGCCGGGGGGAAGCTGGATGATGATGAAGGTGATAATGGAGATGATGAACAACGTGGGAATCAAGATCGCGATTCGGCGCAGGATGTATCCCAGCATGGACTACCTCCGATAAAAAAACCAGTCGCCTGTGCGGATGGCGATATGCTCCCACGGAGACGCTTTGCGCACTCCACAGCGGCAGCCCCCCTTCCCGGACCCGGGAAGGGGGGCTGCCGTGTTCGTACAGGCGAAGACTACGCGTCGCCCTGGTGCTGTGACGGATCGTCCCAGAAGAGCGTTTCGGGATTGCGGACGTACTCGTCGCAGGTCGTGTCGTCGTTCGGGCTGGAAGCGAAATTCATGAGCCCGTTCTTCACGACAGTCAGCGCGGGCAGCTCGCCCACCACGCCGATCATGGGCAACTCGGCGGCCCAGATGTCGAGCATCTGCCGGAAGAGATCGTTTTGCTGATCCGGATTGCCGGTCTTGAGGATCTGATCCCAGAGGTCGTGCAGCTTGCGGACGTAGTGATCCGCGGGCGGCTCGATCGCGATCGGGTTTTCGGGATCGTCCAGGAACTTATTGTAAGCGTCGACAAAGGGCCGGTCGCTGGCGACGCCGCGGAAGATCAGGCCTTCGGCGGCCAGCGGGACGACGGTCCGGTCGGCATACCACCAGGCGGCATCCATATCGTTGGAGGTGTAGTGCTGGTTGTAAAGGGTCGTCTCCACATATTTGTACTCGCACTTGATGCCCACCGCCTTGAACATCTTCACGACCTGCTGGCCGGCGTCCTCGTCGGACGTGCCCGATCCGTATTGCCCTTCCAGGACGAAGAAGATTGTTTCCGCGTCCTCGGCATCGGAGTACTTGCGGAAGCCGTCCGCATCCTTCGCGGCGAATCCGGCGGCGTCGAGCATTCGGTTCGCTTCCACCGGATAGTACTCAAGGTAAGCCGTGGAAAGCTTCTCGTAATACTGCGGCGACATCGAGAGCGGGCTGTACTGGCGCGGGGTGCCCAGGCCGAGGTAATTGAGCTCATTGATGCCCCGGCGGTTGATCGCCAGCGAGAGGGCGATGCGGGCATCGCGGTTCATGAAGAACGCGCGCAGCTTCTCGTTCTTGGAGGCCTGGTTGAGTACGACCACCATGTGGCGGGCGGCCGGGCAGACGACGACCTGGTAGTCGCCGCCGGCTTCGTTCATCTTCAGGTAGGTGTAATCCCCCACCTGGACGCGGCGGGCCTGGAAGTCGATCTCGCCATTGGCCATCCACAGGTTGAAGGTTTGCTGGTCCTTGAACAGCCGGCTGTGAACGCCGTCGAGGTACGGCAGCTGCATGCCGTCCGAGTCGACCCCGAAGAAGTAGGGGTTGCGCTCGATGATCCACTTTTCCGCGTTCAGGTCATTCTTGGCGATCCACGGGCCGAAGTGCGGCAGGTCCGGGTTCCACATCCAGAATTGCCGGTTGTCGGTCCAGTACTTGTCCCAGGATTCGAATCCCGCCTTGGTGACCGCCGCCTGCAGCGCCGCCGGATCGGAGGCCGTGTCGAGAATCCATTCCTTCATGTAATGCTCGGGCGATCCGATTCCCTCGCGGCCGATGACGTAGATCAGGAGCGGCTTGGGGGATTTGTACTTGAAGACGAAGGTGTAGTCGTCCGGGGTTTCCAGCGCCATCATTTCTTTATTGGCACTGGTGCCGGTCCACCATTTCCCGTCCGGCTGGGGGAAGAGGGTCTTGTTCAGCTTGACTTTCTCATACCAGAAGCGCACGTCGCTGGATTTAAATTCCACGCCGTCGGACCACTTGTTGCCCTTGCGGATGTGGAAAGTGTACTGCGACCCGTCTTCGTTCACATCCCAGGATTCGCACTGGCGCGGGCGCATGACCAGGTCCAGGTCGAACCAGACCATGGCGCGGTCGCCCAGCTTTGACATGCCCCACTTGTCGCCCGGGCCGGTGTAGGCACGGCGGATGACGCCGCCGGATTTGCCGTTCTTATCCAGAACCGGCGCCACCCACGGATTCTCGGGCAGGCGTTCCGCCACCGGCGGCAGCTTGCCCGTCGCGACGAGATCTACCAGCATGGGCGGGTCAATGTATTGGGGGCCGGCGGCTACGGTCGCGGCCGGGGTGTTGGTCGCAACCGGAGCCGTGGTCGGGACGGGCGTCGTCGGGGTGCAGGCCGCGAGGGTCCCTCCGCCCACCGCCATCGCGGTGACTTGCAAAAACTCACGTCGAGAGATCTTCCTTCTGTTACCCATGGTTTCTTTCCTCCTTGGCTTGGCCTAGGTTGTACTTCGAAAGGATCGGTTCCAACTGAATTCTCTCCGCGGTATTCCCTCCTTTCTTTGCTCGTGGATGACGATGCATCCCAAGGATGGCTTTTTCCTTCAGTCCGGCTATTGGGCTGTCGCCAAAGCGGCGAGTTTGGTGACACCGGCCAATGTGAGTTCATCGGCACGGTGGCAACTGACGAAATGTTCGGGTGTTATTTCCCGGAGTTGCGGCGCTTCGGTTTTGCAGCGTTCGATGCAAAAGCGGCAGCGCGGATGGAAATAGCAGCCGCTGGGCGGATGGGCCGGATCGGCCACATCGCCCTGCAGCACGATCGGCGCGGTCCGCAGACGCGGATCGGGTTTCGGGACGGCGGAGAGCAGCGCCTCGGTATACGGGTGCTTGGGATTGTAGAAAAGCTCTTCCGTCCGGGCATGCTCCACCAGCTTGCCGACGTACATCACGACCACGCGGTCGCTGATGTGTTCCACCACGCTCAGGTCGTGGGAGATGAACAGATAGGTCAGGTTGAAATCTTTTTGCAGGTCCTGCAGCAGGTTGAGGGTTTGGGCCTGGACCGATACGTCCAGAGCGCTGACCGGTTCGTCGCACACCACCAGCTGCGGGTGAAGCGCCAGGGCGCGCGCCACGCCGATCCGCTGGCGCTGGCCGCCCGAGAAGGCATGCGGGTACCGCACCATGTATTCGGGACGCAGGCCGACTACGCGCAGCAGTTCGGCCACCCGGTCCTGCAGTTCGCTGCCCCGGGCGACGCCGTTGACCAGCAGCGGTTCTCCGACGATCTGAAGCAGCGTCATGCGCGGATTAAGCGAGGAATACGGGTCCTGGAAGATCATCTGCATGTTCATCCGGATCTGGCGCAGCTGTTTTTTATCCAGCTCGGCCACATTCACCCGTCCCAGTTTGCAGTCGTCGAACCAGACCTCGCCGGCGGTCGGGTCGTACGCGCGCATGATCAAACGCCCGGTCGTGGTTTTCCCGCAACCACTCTCGCCTACCAGCCCCAGGGTCTCTCCCGGCCGGATAAAAAAGGTCACATCGTCCACCGCTTTGACGTGTCCGATGACCCTGGAAAGAACGAATCCCTTTTCGATTGGAAAATGCTTCTTGAGATTCTTAACCTCAAGCAGATAGGGAGAAGAAACCCTGTTCTCAGGTCTCATGACACACGCCTTTGGACCATAAATTCCACCCTGAGCCGGATTGCGGGAACGATGCAGCCGTATCGGATGAACGGTTGCAGAAGGAAATGATTTTTGGGGGTTCGGAAGCTTTGGGAAGGGGAAATAAGCGGCAACAATAATAAAAAACGGGCATCATCCGTTTTGCAGCCCAGTGCGTATTCTTTTGCGCCACGGGAAGGCTGCTCGGCCGGCAGGCGGTCTGTAAGGTCACTGCCATAGGAACCTGTCCCCAAATTGGGCGCGCACGACGGATTTATTTTGAGGAATTGATGCAAGCCGACGCCGTTGATTGCGGATTTTTTTCCAGAAAGGAACTTGGAATGCTTCGAGCCCTCCCCTGCAACCGGCATCATAGCGTTTGCCATAACCCGCACGGATTTGGAAGATTGACGCGGTTCCCCGACGGCTATCGGGTGATTGTCGCAATGTGATCAGACTGAGGTTTGCCATGGTATTCGGCAACGAACCGGCGGATATTTCCCCCATTCTGACCATCCCAGCATCCGGTACGGGAATGCCGACGAATTTCGACTTTCCTCCGGCTCGGAAAAATGTCCGGCGAGGAACGAAAACAACCAACCTGAGTGTTGCATTTGATGTTAATCGTCCCTTACGCCATGTAAACGCTTGCACGATCTGACTTATTTCATGTCCCTCTACCAGAAAATCAACCCTCGCAGGGTTGAGTTACCGGTTAAAAGGACAATAATAATCGGGGAAAATGATGTCGCCGAAATCCGATTGGGTACGGCTTAATCGCCGAAAATATTGGGAAAAAAGCAAATTAATGTGGAAGCGTTTTACATCTTGGATAATAGCATGCCAAAAGGGTGAGTCAAGAAATGTGCGCAAAAAATCAACAAATCAAGTCGTTTTTCTTCAACGCGTGAATATGTAAAACTTTCCTGCTATTTCCATTTGAAAAAAAATCTCCGGTATTGAGTGCTTAACATCGGCATTCTCGACTGTTCCAGCCGCTGTCCTTGGGTGGTTGAAGGCAAAAACATCAATTCGACAATTCCACGGGAAAAGCCGACCGGTTTTCGCGTCGAAATTCATCGAAAAAAGGTCTTTCAGCCCGGCCGGTTGCCAGATTTCAATTTCCTGCCCCAATCGTTTCATCGTTGCGCGAGAAGTATGCTTCCTTTTAATTTGCTCCCGGTATCGAAATACCAATCACCTTTACCGGGAGATTGCTGTCGAGGGTCGCCTGATTCCCGAGCTGACCGTTCTCATTAAAGCCCCAGCAAAACACCTCGCCGGCTCCCATAATCGCGCAGGTGTGGCCGCCGCCGCCCGTCACGGCGATGACTTTCCCGTCCAACCCGTCCACTGCTACCGGGTGATTCCGGTTGGCGGTCGAGCCCTCGCCAAGTTGCCCGTAAAAATTCCAGCCCCAGCAAACCAGCTTCCCGCCGTTCAATACAGCGCATGTCTGACTCCAACCCACGGAAACGATGTCGGCCGGACCTTCCAATCCGGTCACCGGCGCCGGGGCGGATTGATCCTCGAATGTCCCGTTTCCCAATTGGCCGAATTTATTCACGCCCCAGCATTGAATATTTCCGGAACCGGAAAGGACGCAAGTATGCCCGCCTTTTGCGGTCAGGACGGCGGCACCGCCGGTCAGCCCGCTGACGGGTTCCGGAACCCCGCGCGAGACCAACTCGGATCCATCGCCCAACTGGCCCTGATCATTTTTTCCCCAGCACCATACTTCTCCATTCTCCTTCCGGGCACAGGTGTGCGCCGCCCCCGCCGCGATGCCCGTCACGCCGTTAATCCCGGCGACGTCCACCGGCTCCATCCGGGTTTCGGTGGACCCGTCGCCCAGTTGTCCATCATCGTTGGATCCCCAGCACTTGATTCCACCTTGGGCCGTGACGGCGCAGGTGTGATACTCCCCCGCCGCGATCGCCACAATCCCCGTCAATCCGGGGACGTCCACGGGTTCCGTGCTGCGCTGATTCGTGCCGTTGCCCAGCTCGCCGCTCTTATTCCGGCCCCAGCATTTCACGCCGCCCGTTTCCGTGAGGATGCAGGTGTGCCCCCACCCGGCGGCGACGGCCACGGCACGCGCGTCTAAATTTTTGACGCTAACCGGTTTGAGGCGGTTCGTCCTCGATCCGTCACCCAGTTGTCCTTCGTTGTTGCTGCCCCAGCACATCACACCCCCTTCGCCGGTTATCGCACAGGTATGGTTCCAGCCCGCGGAGATAGGGACAGGCGTCATTTGCAGCGCGGCGGGCAGCGTGGGGGTTGGAGAAGCCGCGTTTTCCGGGGAGGGTGTGAGGGTGACCGTCGGGGATACGGTGTGAGTGAACTCCGGCGGCAATTGCCACACCGACGGCGTGGCCGTCTCGGTGATTCGGTTTTTTCCGGAAGAACCCGGACCGCACGCCGCCAGCGCGGCAATCGAGCATAAGGCCAATCCGGTTGTCACCAAACGATATTCGCGTTTCATGCATCCTCCACAGGCGGCTGCCCAGGGCACCCGAGCGGTGATTATTTTAGCATCGGTCGGAATTCGCGGGAACGTGATCGGAAGTACGGGGGTGAAATCCCCGCGTCTTTCCGCGCCCCGGCCGGCGGAAGATCCGCCGCCCGTGCTACAATCAGGCTATGTCCGAGGGCAATCCCTTTTACCACCGGGGACCGGTCTCCGACCCGGGGTTCTTTTTCGGCCGCAGCAAGGAACTGGGCTACCTTTTCGACCTGCTGCGCAAAGGGCAAAGCGTCGCCGTTTCCGGTCCGCGGCGGATCGGAAAAACGTCGCTGCTGATGCACCTCATGGACCCGGCGGTCGCCGCGGCGCATGACTGCCCGGCGGAGAGTATGGAATTTCTCCTGCTCGACGGCGGCACCCTCGACGGTCTGGGGGAAGAGGATTTCTACGGCGCCGTAGGCCGCACCCTCGGCGGAGATTCCGCCTCCCTCGCATACTCCGATCTTCTGGAACATATTCGCGGCGCCTTTTCCGGCGGCCGGCGCTGCCTCGTCATCCTGCTGGATGAATTCGAACTGGTGGCGTCGAACGCGCGGTTCGGCTCCGCGCTGTTTAACCGCCTGCGCGGATTGTCGGCGCAATACCCGATCCGGTTCGTCACCGCCTCGAAGAATCCGCTGTGGAAACTCGGCCAGGCAAATCCGGAAACGCTCGCGTCGCCTTTCTTCAACTTCTTCGCCCCCATCACGCTCGGGCCGATGGAAGAAACGGAAGCGCGCGAGCTGCTCCTCCGGCTTTCCGCCAAGGCCGGAAAAATGTTTTCCGAAAAGGCTCTCGATCCGATCCTCGCGCTTTCCGGACCGCATCCGCTCTTCCTGCAAGTGGCCGGCTACCGCGCGTTCGAGGCCGCTTCCGACGGCGGCGCCCTGCCCGCCGATGCCCTGCCCCAAATCCGCCAGCGGATCCTCGCCGACCTGGAGCCCCACCTTCAATATTATTGGAACGAACTGGATGAAGAGGAACGCTACGCGCTGGCCGCGCTCCCGATGACCGGCGCGGAAAGCCAGAGCCTGGCGGAAGCCGGCCTGGTCCGGAACGGAAAATATATCGGGTCGATCCTGGAGGCGTTCGTCCGCCGCCAGAAAGTACCCGGGCTGCTGCAGGGCGGCCCCTTCCTGATCGACCTGCGCCGCAGCCAGGCAACGGTCGGCGGCCAACCGGTCCATTTGACACCCACCGAATTTTCGCTCTTGAAGGTTTTCCTCGAGAAGCCCGGGCGGATGCTGACCCCGCAGGAAATCGAGTCCGCGCTTTGGCCGGAGGAAAACATCCTGGATCCCGAACGCGCGCGCGGGGTGGTCAAGAAGCTCCGCAACGCGCTCGGGGAAGCCGGCGACTTGCTGGTCAACCGGCGCGGCCAGGGATACCTGCTCGCGCTGGATTAACCTTCACCCATCACCTTTGCGTTTATTTGGCAAAAACCTCACCTGAGTGCCGACATCCCTTCATCAGCGTCCGTGTGTTGTTCGTCATGCCCGCGTGTACTTAGCGGGCATCCATTTGGAACCGGAATAATAGCCACTGGATGCCCGCTGAGACCACCCTCACTTCGCATTCATCCCGGCTCATAAACCAGACACGAACCGGGATGCTCCGTGAGGGCAGGCGCGGGCATGACGTTCACGTAGTCCCAGCGGGAAAGCCCGCAATCGACCCGCAATCGGCACACAACACCCCCTTCGCCAACCTACCACGAGTCAATTTCACCGGATATGCTTGAGGCAATATGAACATCCCGTCCATGCGTCCGAAGTTTGATTTTTTTAATCCGGCCTCCCGGACGGCGAACCGCCGTTTGCAGTGGGCACGGATCGCCTGGGTCATTCTTGCCCTGACGCTGACGGGGATGGTGATCTACTCGCTCGCCACCCATTCGAAATGGATCGATCCGAATCTGCCGGAGGTGGAACAGGGGATCCTGAGCCGGACGGGGATCTCTCCGGTCGCATACGGCGTATATCTCGCCACCATGGAACTGATCGTCGCGCTCGCCTTCGGCGCCGCGTCACTCGTGATTTTCCGGTCGAAGCGGGACGACGGGATCGCGCTTCTGGTTGCCTTCTCGCTCATCACCTTCGGCGCGACCGTCTTCCCTTTTATCAGCAGCGCGGAGCTGCAGTGGGTCGTGCGGCCGATCCAGATCTTCGGCATCGCCGCCGCCGCGCTGACGATTTTCCTTTTCCCCAACGGGCGCTTCGTGCCGCCCTGGACCCGCCAGCTGGCGTTCGGCCTCGGCATCTGGCTGACCGCGCTGCTGGTATTCCCGGAAATCTCCGGCGCCCTCGGCGGCGTTGACGAATTGGCGCCCTTTCAGACCGGGCTCCGCTTTATCGCCTGGCTGTTCGGCACCGACATCTCCGCCGATTTCACCGAACAGCTGTTGAACTCATTGCGCACGGTCGGCCTGCTTTCCATGCTGCTCGGCGGGTTCGGAGCCGGCGCGGCTTCGCAGGTGTACCGGTACACGCATGCCTCCGACCGGCAGGAAAAGCAGCAGACCAAACTGGTGGTGCTGAGCCTGACGATCGCGGTCATCTCTTCGCTGTTCTATTATCTTCTGCCGACGTTCTTCCCGACTCTGCGCGAGCCCGGCGCCGCGCGGCTGATCTTCCAGGCCGCCGGTCAGACTCTGTATTCCATCGCGCTTGTGTTGATCCCGGTTTTCCTGATGATCGCCGTCCTGCGCTACCGCCTGTGGGATGTGGACGAGCTGATCAACCGCACCTTCGTCTATACGCTTCTGACCGGCCTGCTGGGGGCGCTTTATCTGACCGGCATTTTCCTCGGCGAGGCAATCGTCCGCGCGCTCACCGGCCAGGGTTCGGATCTCGTCATCGTCGGTTCCACGCTTGCGATCGCCGCGCTCGTCGCGCCGCTGCGCAACCGGATTCAGGATTTTATCGACCGCCGCTTCTACCGCGAGAAGGTGGATTTCCGCCGGGCGTTCACCGATTTCGGGCGGGAGCTGCGCACCCTGCTAGACCTTTCCGAACTGCAGCGGACGCTTGTCCTGCGGGTGCTGGACCTGCTCCACATCCGCTACGGGGCGGTCTTTCTCCGGGATTCCGGCGGCAAGTTCGCACTTTCGTATTCGCTCCATTTCCCGGATGAGCTCATCGCCGAGCTGCCCGCGCGCGAGGACGTTTTCCAGCGCCTGGAGAGCGGCGCGATCGCCTCCAAACGCACCGCCGTCCCGTTCCCCCTGCTTGTGCCGCTGATCGCGCCCCGGACGGGGATCAACGATCTGATCGGGATACTCGCGCTCGGCCCGCGGCTTTCGGGCGAGGATTATTCAAGGGAGGATCAATCCCTCCTGCTCGGGCTTGCGGACCAGGCGGGCACGTCGATCCGCGTGGCGCAGCTGGTCGCAGAAAAACAAACCGAAACCCGGCAGCGGGCGGAAGTGGAACGGCAGCTGGCCGACCACTGGAACTCGCCGCTCGGGCGCGCGGAAGCCACCGCCGAACGGATCCTGGTGCACCCGGAACAAGCCCTCCTCGAATTCCACCGGCTGACCCAGGAAGCCCGGGATAATCCGGATTCCGCGGCGCTGGTGGCCAATCTTCCGAACGCAATGGACAACGTCAAATCCGGCGGTCTGGCGCGGCTGGCGGAAGGCTACGGCTACCTGCTGGAGAGCCATACATCGCCCGAGATGCTTCCGGTCGCACTGCGGACGATCATCGCCCAGCTCCAGGCGTTGACCGATTCCGGCAAAGCCCCGCGCGGCACGGCCGAAGCGCTGGCCGCCTACTCCGCATGCACCGACGCGATCGCCGCGCGGTCGGTTTCCGAAATTGCCGGCTGGGAAGCGGCCGCCGATCTGCCGGAAGGCGGCGAGGATTTTCTCTCCGGATTGAACGCGATGCTGGCGGAACTGCATGCCGCGGCCAACTCGCTGCAGGCTTTCGAGCAGGTGGACACCGCCCAGGACAAGCTGGCCTATCTCGCGGGCGCGATCGAACGCCTGGGAAGGCTGCACCATTCCGCCCACACCGCTCTCGGCGCCGCGGACCGCCCGATCGTGCGCCGGATCGCCGAACATTGGATGGCGGTGGTGACCGGCGCGATGGGCGAACTGCAATCCCGGGCGCAGATCGTCTGCGAGCTGCTGACCCGCCACACCTGGCAGGAGGACGTCGTCACAATCGCGCTGGCGCTGCGCAACACCGGGCGCGGCGCGGCGGTTCATCTGGAGGTCCGGCTCCTGCCTTCCTCCGAATACAAACTCGTCGACGAGTCGGCGGTTCTTGAGCACCTGGGACCCGGCGAGGAAGCCCAGGTCGGGCTGCGGGTTTGCCCGCTGGGCGTGCGCCGCTTCCGCGCGCTGTTCGAAATCCGCTACACCGACCCGCGCGGGCCGGACCAGTGCGAAAGTTTCGCGGACGCCGTTCAGCTTCTGGAAACCTCGTCCGAATTCCACAACATCCCCAACCCGTATGTCGTCGGCACTCCGCTGCGGGCGGGATCGCCGCTGTTCTTCGGCCGCGAAGACGTCATGACTTTTCTCCTGGACCACCTGACGGCCGCGCACCGCAACAACCTGGTGTTGATCGGGCAGCGGCGCACCGGCAAATCCTCGCTGCTCAAGCAGTTGCCTCTGCGGCTTGGGGATGCTTTCCTGCCGGTGTACCTGGACGGGCAGGCGCTCGGGCTGGATCCGGGCATGCCGGCTTTCCTGCATTCGATCGCATCGGAAATCGCGTTCGCGCTGGAGGACCGCGGGTTGCCGGTCTCCGCTCCGGTCCTGGCGGACTTCGCCGACAATCCGGCTTCGCACTTCGAGCGCGTGTTTCTAACCGAGGTTCGCCGGAAGCTCGGCTCCCGCCCCCTGCTCCTCCTGCTGGATGAATTCGAGGAGCTCGAATCCTCGGTCCGGCGGGGTACGCTCGACGCGGCGGTATTCCCGTTCCTGCGGCACCTGATCCAGCATTCGGATAATCTGAGCGTGGTCTTCTGCGGCACGCACCGGCTTGAGGAACTGGCTTCCAATTACTGGAGCGTGCTGTTCAATATCAGCCTTTACCGGCACATCGGATTCCTCGGCCGCGAGGATGCGACGCGGCTGATCCGGGAACCCGTGGCCGCGGGCGGGATGCAGTTCGACGACCTGGCGCTGGAAAAGATCTGGCGCGTGACGGCCGGCCACCCGTACTTCCTTCAGCTGGTCTGCCACAACCTGGTCAACCTGCACAACCGGCAGCAACGCAGCTACGTGACGGTGGGGGATGTCAACACCGCCCTGGACGAGATTCTCACCACCGGGGAGGCGCACTTCGTCTACCTGTGGATGGAATCCACCCCGGCCCAGAGGCTGGCGTTGTTTGCGATGAGCCATCCGGGGAGCGCGGGCTTCCTGACACCCCTGCAGGCCGCGGACGATCTGGCCCGGCGCGGGGCGCCCGTCGAGCGGCCGGAGTTGATCGGCGCGTTCCAACGGCTCGCCGCCCGCGATATCTTCTCCGTGGTCCAGCGCCCGGATCAGCCGTTCGGGGAAGCCTACGGATGGAAGTTGGGGCTGTTGGGGATGTGGGTCGAAAAAAGCAAGTCACTGCGGCAGATCATCGAAGAACGGAATCAACCGGATGCAAGGATATCCGGAAATCTTACAGGGACCTCTTGAGAGGAGGACACAATGAAAAATATTTCACAGAGTATTTGGGTACGAATTTTGACCGCCTTTGCGCTGATGTCGGCGCTCGCCCTCACGGGCGCGCAGACCGTTCGTGCCATGGAGATCGATAACGACGGAAAGGTCGGGGCGGACGAAGTCATCAACGACGACCTCATCCTTACGCAGGATACCGTCGACATGGCCGGGACGGTAAACGGAAACCTGATGGCCTTCGGCACCAACATCACCATCAGTGGCACCGTCAACGGCGATGTCATCACCGGCGGGTCGGTCGTCAACATCACCGGCACGGTGAACGGAAACGTGTTCGCGATGGGCGGGGAAGTCCGGGTCGACGGCAAGGTCGAGAACAGCCTGTTCTTCGGCGGCAATTCGCTGAGCCTCGGACCAAACGCGCGCGTCGGGAGCAACATGTACGCCGCCGGGTTCAGCATTGAAGCGCAATCCGGGTCGGTCGTCACGCGCGACATCGCCACCGCGGGCTACCAGGTGATCCTGGCGGGCGAGATCGGCCGCGATGTGCGCGCCGATGTGGGCGCCTTCGAGCTGACCGGAAAGGTCGGCCGCAACATCACCCTTACGGTGGGGGAACCGGCCGAAGACCAGGGACAGACAGCGTACACGAATTTCATGCCATTCTCGCACATATCCCGCATGATCCCGGTCGGGCTGAACATTCAACCCGGCGCGGTGATCGGGGGCAAGCTGGAATACAGCAGCTCCGTCGATCAGAAGTCGGGGATCCAGGCAACTCCCGAAGGCGGAGTGATCTACCACTACAAAGCACCTGATGACGGTCAGAAAATCCGCGAGACCCAGGCCAACGTACCCATCCGCGTCATCGACTTCGGCGGGATGCTCATGGGTTATATCTTCGGCGTGATCCGCGAGTTCCTGACCCTCGTCCTGCTCGGGGCGCTGGCGGTCTGGTTGATCCCGTCGGTGCTGACCCGCGCCGCCGGAACGTTGCGCGCCAAACCGCTGCCGTCGCTGGGATGGGGCTTCCTCGTCCTGGTCATGGGATTGATCGGGTTGGTGATGGCCTTCTTCCTGGTCATCATGCTCGGCCTGGCCATCGGTGTGGTCACCTTGTTCGGCCTGATGGGCGTGATCTTCTCGATCGGCTTTTCCGCAACCGGACTGGCGACGGCGGTTTTCCTGGCGCTGGCGCAGTACGGCAGCAAGCTGGTGGTGGCGCTCCTGATCGGGGATTGGTTCCTGCGGCTGTTCCGCAAGGATTACTCCGCGAGCTCCTTCTGGCCGCTGCTGCTGGGCATCGTGATGATGGTGATGGTGGATGCGCTGCCGATCCTGGGAACGCTGGCCGGCTTCTTCGTGGCCCTCTTCGGGCTGGGTGCGATCTGGCTGATCTTCCGCGATTGGTGGAGAGCCCGCACGGTTAAAGCCTGACGGCGCCTGAGTGCAAACCGGCCCCTGGCGATTCATCCAGGGGCCGGTTTTTTCACGCCTTCTTCGCCGGAAGGAATTTGTATCCGTTTTTTACAACCCGGGCCGTTCGGAACCTTTTATAATTGCGATAGTCTCAACCACGGGTGCCTGCCATGTCGGATCAACCCAATCCATATCTCTCCCGGGGACCGGTCCGGTCACAGGAGATGTTCTTCGGCCGGGATCACGAACTCCGGGAGATTGCCAACTTTCTCAAAGGCAATCAATCCGTTTCGATCGTCGGACCACGCAAGATCGGGAAGACCTCGCTCCTCTTTCACCTGATGCGGCCTCGCGTCTCCGAGGAACTGGGGATCGCCGCCGGAACGCTGATCTGCTATCTGGATTGCGAGGTGCTCGGCAACGAAACCTCGGCGGAAGTGTTCCAGCAATTCGCCGCCGAACTCCGCGCCGAGATCGAATCCCGCGGGCTGCCGGAGGAGCCGGCGCTCGAAACCGCCTGCCTCTCCCCTTCCCGGCAGGCTTTCGAAAACGCGATCCGCGCCCTCAACCGGCGCGGCATCCAGGTGGTATTGATCCTCGACGAGTTCGAGCGCCTGAGCGCCAACCCGCAATTGGATGTGAATTTTTTCAACGCGCTGCGCTCCATCGCCGGCCGCTTTCAACTGGTCTTCCTGACCGCTTCCGCAAGCCCGTTGATCGAGCTGACGTACTCCGGCCGCTCGCAGGACATCCTTTCCAGCCCGTTCTTCAACATCTTTGCGCCGATCTTCCTCGGCCTGTTTCCGGAAGCGGACTCCCGCGACCTGGTCTTCAAACCATCCGAGCGGGCCGGGAAACCGTTCCCGCTCCCGGTCCAAAATTTCCTGCTGGAATACGCCGGCGGGAATCCCCTGATCCTGCAGGTGGCGTGTTTCCACGCGTTCACGCTTTCGGTCTTTCAGGATGAAATCGAGCGGCGCACGGCGCAGGAGATGCAGGCGCATTTCGAGTACTCCTGGCGCAACCTGACCGAGGAACAAAAGCGCGCGCTGCGTGAGCTTCCCAGAACCTCCGAACGCCCGCCCGCCACGGCCTCGGGCAACCCGGTCTTTCGCGAACTGGAATTTAAATGCCTGATCCGGCAGGGGCCGAACCGGTACGAATACGCCTCGAAGGCCTGGGCGGATTTCGTGGCGCTGCAATCCTCCCCCGCCTCGGCGGCTTCCCCCACGAAAAGCATCATCGGATGCACGCTCGGTCAGTATGAAATCCTGGAGCCGATCGGCAAGGGCGGGATGGCGGAGATCTACAAGGCGCGCCACATCCGCCTGGACCGGCCGGTAGCGGTGAAAATCCTGCCCGCCCGGCTGGCCGAGGAAGGCGACTTCCGCGAACGGTTCGAGCGCGAAGCGCGCGCGGTGGCGCTGCTCAAGCATCCCAACATCGTCCAGGTCTACGACTTCGGCGATTGCGACGGGCTGTACTACATGGCGATGGAATACATCCCCGGCCGGGATCTGGCCTACAAGATGAACCAGCTTAAAAAGCTTCCGCTGGCGCAGGTCTGGTGGGTGGCGAGCGACCTGGCCTCGGCGCTGGATTACGCCCACGGGCGCGGAATCGTCCACCGCGACGTGAAGCCTTCCAACGTCCTGCTCGAGCCGATCGCCAAAGCGGACCGGCCGGCGGGAAAACCGGCGTCGAAACTTCAGCGCGCGATCCTGACCGACTTCGGCATCGCGAAGATCCTGGAGGGCGGGGACCGGTCCACGCGCGGCGGGATGTTCGGCACGGTCGAGTACATGTCGCCGGAGCAGATCCGGGCCGAGAAAGATATCGACGGCCGGGCGGATATCTACGCGATGGGGATCATGCTGTTCGAGATGCTCACGGGGAGGCTCCCGTTCACCCCGGAAAGCCCGAGCGCGATGGTCATCGCCCACCTCGACACTCCCCCGCCCGACCCGCGCGAGTTTGCGCCGGAACTCCCGGAAAAGGTGGCGCTGGCGGTCCTGCGCGCGATCGCGAAACCGCGCGAGGTGCGGTTCTCCACCGCGAAGGAATTCATCCGCGCGATGCGGTAGGGAAAGAACCTTAAAAACCAAAACGCAAAGACGCCAAGACGCAGAGGCGCAAAGAAAAGCAAAAGAATTTCCTTGCGTCTTTGCGCCTTTGCGTTAAAAGCTTTTTGGTTTTTATTTATTAGTAAGGTTGGCTTTCAACGCGGGCCAATCGCCGGTGGCGAGCCACGCATAGCAGATCGCTTCCAGCGCGAGGTGTCTTCTTTACATTGAAGGAATTTATCCGCGCGATGCGGTAGGAATAAAAACCAAAACGCAAAGACGCCAAGACGCAGAGGCGCAAAGAAAAGCAAAAGAATTTCCTTGCGTCCTTGCGTCTTTGCGCCTTTGTGTTATAAGGTTGTTGAGGTTTTTTTTTATTTATTGAGGATGGCTTTCAGCGCGGGCCAGTCGCCGGTGGCGAGGTAGGCTTCGTAGATCGCTTCCAGAGCCGCGAAGAGGGGATCCGCATTGGCCGCCATGAACACGGCGCTCGCGGCGTGCGCCTGGAACATGGCCGCCCGCGCGCTCAGGGTGTTTGTCTTGCCGGTTTTATCACGGTCGCGGATGTCGGTTCCGATGTGGAATGCATCCAGCGCCGCAACCAGCTTTCCCATTTCCGCGATTTCCGATTGGCTCAGCGGCTTTCCATCCGTCATCGCCTTTAAGGCATTGAGGATCGCCGGATACGGCAGGCTGCTTTTTTCCACGGCATAACGGCAGGCGGCCAGCGCCATCCGCTGGAGCTCTTCGTCCGATTCACGAAGCAATTGGGAATAAAATTCCTTATCCAGGCTGGAGATCCGCGCGTTTGCCATATGATTACCTTTGCCTGATTCCTATTGATAGTATATATATAAACCCTTAAATTGCGCCTTGTCATTACTCCTTGAATGATCGCTTGTTATCCCAGGCGCCCGGTGACGTAATCCTCGGTCTGTTTATTGGCGGGGCGGGTGAAGATTTTCTTGGTATCGTCGAATTCCACCAGTTTTCCAAGCCAAAACAGGCCTGTTTTGTTGGAAACTCTCGCGGCCTGCTGCATATTGTGGGTTACGATCACGATCGTGAATTCCGAAACCAGTTCGTGCATCAGTTCCTCGATCCGCATTGTGGCGATCGGGTCCAGCGCGGAACAGGGTTCGTCCATCAGGATGACTTCCGGTTCCACGGCCAGCACCCGCGCGATGCACAGCCGCTGCTGCTGGCCAAGCGAAAGGCCGAGAGCGGAATCCCGCAGGTGGTCCTTCACATCCTCCCACAGCGCGGCCCGCCGCAGCGATTGTTCCACCCGTTCGGCCAGGTTAATGGATCTCTCGAGTCCCAGAACCTGAGGGCCAAATGCCACGTTTTCGAAGATCGTCTGGGGAAAGGGGTTGGGCTTTTGGAAGACCATCCCCACCCGGCGGCGCAGAATGGCCACATCCAGATCGGGGTTCTGGATATCCTCGCCGTCGAGGAGTATTTTTCCTTCGACCCGGGCATCCGGGATGGTGTCGTTCATGCGGTTCAGGCAGCGCAGGAAGGTGCTTTTCCCGCAGCCGGAGGGGCCGATCAGCGCGGTAATCTCGCGTTCGACGATTACCATCGATATTTTTTCAAGGGCTTTAAACGACCCGTAGAAAAAATCCAAATCCTCGATCCGGAATTTGATATCTGCCTCGGGCATGCCCCAATTTTACCGTAATTTTCCGGGGTTACCGGCCCCGTCTTCTGTTACAATTGGAAGCATGAGACGGGTTTTTCGGTGGCTTCCGGCAATCCTCTGCCTCGCAATTTCCGCCTGTTCGTCATCCAACTCCCCTTCCTCCTCTTCCACAAATATCATCATCGACCGCGGATCCGACACCCTGGTCAACCTGGCGCTGGCCTGGGCCGAGGAGTATGCCAAAGTGGATTCTTCGGTTTCCATTTCGGTTTCGGGCGGCGGAAGCGGAGTGGGCCTCACAGCCCTGATTGAAAAAACTACGGATATCGCCAATGCCTCCCGGTCGATCAAGCCGGAGGAAGTGCAATCGGCGAAAGCCAACGGCGTGGATCCGGTGGAATTCGTCGTCGCCCGGGATGCCATCGGTGTGATTGTGAATCCGTCCAATCCGGTCAACGAGCTCACGCTGCAGCAGGCCTCGGATATTTTCTCCGGGAGGATCAACAATTGGAAGGAGCTCGGCGGTGAAGACCGGCCGATCGTCCGCGTCTCCCGGGAAGTGACCTCGGGCACCC
Source organism: uncultured Chloroflexia bacterium (assembly GCA_963724345.1). Classification (GTDB taxonomy): domain Bacteria; phylum Chloroflexota; class Anaerolineae; order Anaerolineales; family RBG-16-64-43; genus JAFGKK01. Next base: position 1,623,208 of record CAVRUI010000003.1, read on the forward strand.
ATCAATATTTTCTTGATTCCGTCGTCCGCCTCGGCGATCCGAAGAACACAACCATCTTCTCCGCCGACACGCTTTTGCTGCCTTCCTCGGAGGGCATCATGTCCGAGGTCGGTCAAAACCCGAACGCGATCGGATACGACGGACTCGGATACATCACGCCGTACGTAAAGAAAATCCGGCTTGGAAAAGATCCCGCCGGCCCGTTTATCGAACCCACCGTGGCGACGGCGCTCGACGGAACCTATCCGATCTCGCGCGACCTGTATATGTATACCAACGGCCAACCGACCGGAAATATAAAGAAATACCTGGATTGGATCCTGAGCAAAGACGGGCAGAAGATTGTTTCCGACAACGGATTCGTCCCGATCGCCTGAGAAGATGGTGGAACGCATGGCCAGACACCGAAAGCTGTTCGAAACCGTCATCCAAATCCTGATCAAGGCCTGCGGGTATTCGGCCGTGCTGTTTGTCGCGGCCATTTTCTTATTCCTGCTTCAAGCGGGGCTTCCCGCCCTGCTCGAAGTCTCGCCTTCATCGCTGCTCGGCCTGCGCTGGTACCCGATCACGATCCAGTACGGCCTGCTGCCGCTCCTGTACGGATCGTTGGTCGTCACCGCCGGTGCCGCCGTCTTTTCGATCCCGTTCGGGATCGCCACCGCGGTGTTCATCGCCGAGGTTGCCCCGCGCTGGATGCGGGAAATCCTGAAACCCTTCGTGGAAATCCTGGCCGGGTTGCCCTCGGTTGTCCTGGGCTTCCTCGGATATCTGGTGCTCTCCCCCCTGCTCCGCACGACGCTTAACCTGCCCACCGGCCTGACCGCGCTCACCGGTTCGATCCTGCTGGCCGCGATGGCGCTGCCTACGATCGTCTCGGTTGCCGAGGATGCGCTCGATTCCGTCCCAAAAAGCTACCGCGACGGAGCCCTCGCCCTCGGCGCCACCAAATGGCAGACCATCTGGCGCGTCACGCTGCCCGCCGCCCGCTCCGGAGTCCTGACCGCGATCATGCTGGGCGTGGGCCGGGCGATCGGCGAGACCATGGCGGTCATGATGGTTACCGGAAATGCCGGCCAGATCCGCTGGGACGGCCTCTTTTACCCGATCCGCACGATGACCGCCACGATCGCGGCGGAGATGGGCGAGGTGGCCAGCGGTGATACGCACTACCATGTGCTGTTCCTGATCGCGATTCTTCTGTTCCTGATCACGTTCCTGGTCAATCTGATCGCCTCGAGCATGCTGCTGCGCGCCAAGAAGCGCGCCGAACGGATGCTTTCCTGATGCGACTCTCCCGCATCGTCACCCAGCGGATCGCTTTCGCCCTGCTGACCGTCATCATGACCTTCACCGTCCTGGCGATTCTGGCGATCATCACGTATATCTTCGTGAACGGCTTGCCCGCGATTTCTCCGGATTTCCTGTTCTCGATGCCCAGCAACGGAATGCGCGAAGGCGGTATTTGGCCCGCCATCATCGGGACGGTCTACCTTACCCTCGGCACCGCCGTGATCGCGGTCCCGATCGGCCTGCTCGCGGCGATCTACCTTTCCGAGTACGCATCGGATTCGGCCTTCACCCGCATGATCCGGATTGCGATCGTCAACCTGGCAGGAATTCCCTCCGTCGTCTACGGGCTGTTCGGCCTGGCGCTGTTCGTCCTTTTTCTCGGATTCGGTTCCTCGATCCTCGCCTCCTGCCTGACGCTCGCAATCATGACCGTGCCGGTGATCATCTCCACCGCGGAGGAAGCGCTGCGGGCGGTGCCGCAATCGTTCCGGGTGGTAAGCATCAGCATGGGCGGCACACGCTGGCAGACCATCTGGCGGATCGTCCTGCCGCAGGCCCTTCCGGGGATACTCACCGGCGTGATCCTGGGGCTCGAGCGCGCGGCGGGCGAAACCGCACCAATCCTCTTCACCGGGGCGGCGTTTTTCCTTCCGCATCTGCCGCAATCGATCTTCGACGAGACGATGGCTCTGCCCTATCACCTGTTCGTCATCTCCACCCAGGTTCCCGGAATGCCGGTCCGGCTTCAGTACGGAACCGCGCTCGTGCTGCTGATCTTCGTGCTCGCGATGAACCTGATCGCGACGGTAATCCGCAGCTATTACCGGCGAAAGCGGCAATGGTAGACACAGCCCCGCATCCGAAGTTCCTCGTCGACAGCCTGTCGGTGCATTACCCTGACGGGACCGAATCCCTCCGCAATATCTCCCTGCAAATCCCCAAGCATGCCATCACCGTGCTCTTTGGACCCGCCGGGGGCGGAAAAAGCACACTGTTGCGAACCTTCAACCGGTTAAACGATCTGGTGGAAGGAACCCGTTACTCGGGGAAAGTACTGCTCGATGACGTGGATATTCTCTCCCCAACGATGGATCTGGTCGCGCTTCGGCGGCGGGTGGGGATGGTGTTCGCCCAGCCGGTCCCGCTGCCGATGACGATCCGGGAAAATATGACCTACGGGCTGGAGCTCGCGGGCGAACGGCGCCGCCGGAACCTCGACCGGGCGATCGAGGAAGGCCTGCAGGCAGCTGCGTTGTGGGAGGAGATGAAGGACCGCCTGGACGAGCCAGCCCACGCCATGTCCGGCGGCCAGCAGCAGCGGCTGTGCCTGGCGCGGGTGCTGGCCCAGCAGCCGGAAGTCATTCTGCTGGACGAGCCGACTTCCGGCTTGGATCCGATTTCGACGGCCAAGGTGGAAGATTCGCTTCAATCGATCAAGAAGAAATACACGATCATCATCGTCCCGCACAGCGTGCAGCAGGCCGCGCGGCTGGCCGATTGGGCGGGATTCTTCTATCAGGGGGAACTGGTGGAATGGGGCGAAGGCAAGAACCTGTTTATTGCGCCGAAGGTAAAGCGGACCGAAGATTACGTCACCGGCCGGTTCGGGTAGGCCCTCTCTTCATTAAATCCACAAATCTCCAGCGAACCAAGGACCTGAAATACCTCTTGACACCAATATTTTTTTACGTATACTAGTATACAGTATAAACCTGTATACGAAAGAAGATCATCGATGGAGACCACCCCTTCCCCGGTTTCTGCCGTGTCGGTCGACAACTATTTCCAGCGGACCCTCCGCGCCTGGTGGGCGGATGGCCTGTGGGAGCTGGCGATGGCGGGTTTCTGGGCCATCACCGCTCTCTGGCTTTATCCGCTGGTGCAAACCCTGGCGTTTCCCTCATGGACCTGGCCCTGGCCATTCATCACAGAGGAGCATATCAATCCGCTGAGCACACAAATCACGCTCTGGGCGATCGGGCTTTTCCTCATATGGATGGCGTATATTTTTCTCGCATGGTTGCTGATCAGCCGCGTCAAGCAGCGTTATGTGGCGCCCCGGCTGGGGGATGTCCGGCATAAATTCTTCCTTCCCTTGGGGAGAAGCTTCGGATTGGTTTTCTTCGCCGTTTACGTTCTGGCGTGCGTGCTGTTGAGCGCTTTGTTTTGGAGGGTATTAGGCGGCCCGCATCTGTTCAGCGTATTCGGGATCGCTTCGTTTTCCGGGGTGTTGTTTATGGTGGGGATAAAATTCGATATCCGGCGTTTTCGATGGATTTCCATCCTCGGAACCGCGGGTTGCGTCCTGGCGGAGTTGGCCACCACCAGCGCCGTGTACATGGACGGTCCGAAGAATTTCATGGATGTTTCGCCCCTGTACGGAAATCCGTCCCTGCCCTGCCTAATCTGGGCTGGAATGCTGGTCGTGAGCGGCATCATCACCCTGCGCGGGATCCTGAGGCTGCCGTATGCGGAAGCCTGACCAGGATTACACGCAACTGGCCGAACTCGACCGTTGGATCCACGAACCCGCCCGGCTGGCGATCGTCGCCACGCTGGCCGGATGCGAAAGCGCCGACTTTCTCTTCCTGCTGAACGCCACCGGATTGAACAAGGGCAACCTTTCCGCCCAGGCGATAAAACTCGGCGCCGCCGGCTACATCGATATTCAGAAGGAATTCCTGGGCCGGTCGCCCCATACTATCTATCGACTCACCGAAAAGGGGCGCAAGGCGCTCAAGGAGTACAAATCACAATTGAAGCGCCTGATGGCGCATTTATGAGGTTCGAACCCGGGTTTAGTGAAAAAAGGTCATCTCAAGGGCGCAGAGGCGCAAGGACGCAGGAGGAAAATAATTCCTTTGCCCCTTGGCGTCCCTGGCCCAGCCCGACCAGGGCGGGCTTTGCGTTAAGGTTTTGCTTTTTGAGTTCGCGTGCGATGCGATAAAAGAAAAAGGCTTAACGCAAGGGCGCAGAGGCGCAAGGACGCAAACGGAAAATAATTCCTTTGCGCCTTGGCGTTTAATTTTGCCTTTGATGCGGTAGGAGAGAATAAGCTAAACCAAAGGACGCAGAGGCGCAAGGACGCAAGAGGAAAATAATTCCTTTGCTCCTTGGCGTCCTCGTGGCTTTGCGGGAAGGTTTGCTTTTTGAATATGCGTATGATGCGGCAAGAGAAAAAAGCTTAACGCAGGGGCGCAAAGACGCAAGGTTTTTGTTGAATCTCCTGCGTCTTTGCTTCTTTGCGCCTTTGCGTTAAGGTTATTTTATTTTAAGGATCACCCGAGCTTGGCGGCTAGAATAACCTCATTTGGGCGGCGATCTTCCTGCCGTCGACAAGCATAAAATCCGAAGCCCTTTGGGTGTTCACACCCAGGCGCTTCAGATCCTCCACAGACCGGATGCGGGAACCGCCCCGGCGCGCGTCGAGTATCCGGCCGACGGTGCGCGGGCCGATCCCGGGGATCCGGAGCAGATCGCGGCGATCGGCCCGGTTTACTTCGACCGGTTCCTCCGTAAGAAAGATCCGCGCATAGGATAATTTCGGATCGATGTGGAGCGGCAGGCGTTCGCGCCCCTGCAGCAATTCCTCCGCGCCGAACCCGTAATCCCGGATCAGGAAATCCGCCTGGTAGAGACGGAAACTGCGCAGGGGATTTTCCGGTGGAGCTTTCTCAAGCGGGGTCCCTTCCGCCGGACTGAAGGTGGAATAATGGACGCGCGCCAAGCCCGCCTCGCGGCGCAGGCGCTGCGCCATGCCGAGCAGATCGCGGTCGCTTTCCCCGGCCGCGCCCACGACAAACTGGGTGCTGGAGGAAGGCCAGCGCCCGTTCCAGGTGTCGCGCGGGTCGGCCGATCTGCGGATTTCCTCGATCCAGCGCAGCGGCTCGAACAGGACCTCCGCGTTCTTCTTCGGGGCGATCACCGCCAGGCACTCGGCCGTCGGCGTTTCCAGGTTTATCGACACCCGGCTCGAGACGCGCATCGCCTGCACCACCTGGTCGCGTTCCGCGCCGGGCATGATTTTTAAGTGGAGGTAACCCCGGTATCCCCTGCGGCGGACAATCTCGGCCGCGGCGATGAGTTTGTCCTGGGTTCGTACTCCCCCGCCGGCGATCCCCGAACTGAGGAACAGGCCTTCGCAAGCGCCGACCCCGTGCAGCTTTAGGAAAAGATCCGCCATTTCATCCGGAGAGAACGTCACCCGCCGCGAATCCCTCGCCCACCGGATTCCGCAATAGGCGCAATTGTTTTCGCAGACGGAGGTGAGGAGGGATTTAAGCAGGCGGATGTTTTTCCCGCCCGAGACAACGGCGTTGTAGATGGGGAGGTTATCGCACGTGAGCGGTCCGGGATTCTGCCTGCCCTCCTCAGGATCCTCCACGCGCGCCGCCAGGGAAACTTCCTTCAACTTCTGAAGGGAATCCATATTCCCATTATAGCACATTTGTTCTGTTTATTTATTAAAACATGTGGAAATACAGAAAAAGGTGGTCAAGCTGAGCGCTCGAGGATCTTAAAAACCCGACCCCATTCTCCCCCTGCCGATCTGCCAATCACCGCGTAATTGGTAATCCCTAAAGGCTCTCATTCGCCAAAGGCGAAAGCACGGCCACCTCGCCCGGCATACTCGCCGTAACCTGAATTGAACTTCCGAGACGCACGACGGCCAGAGCGGGAGGAACGATCTGCAGAAACTCTTCCAGGGTGGCCGAACCATAATACTTGGGGTGTCCCTCGAAACTGTAATGGGTGGGGATGATGGTCCGGGTGTTGAGTTCCAGCAGCTGCGCCAGCTCCTCCTTCAGCGGATGCGCCTCATCCCCCATGACGTCAAGAATGATCACATCGGCGTTTCTCATCGCCGCCAGAATATCCTCCTGGGTCACGACTCCCGCCGCTCCAAGATGAACGATCTTCACATTCCCGATTTCGAAGACGAAAACCGTATTCTCACCGGTGGACTTCCCCTTGACCAATCCGTGATCGCCGGCAAGGCCGGTTATTTTTATCATTCCCGCCTGGTACGACCCCGGATCGTAATAAATTTTTGGTTCCCCGTTTACCGCCGCCGCGTTCGCATGGTCCGGGTGGAAGTGGCTGATCGTCACCACATCGGCCGTCAGATCCTCCGGGAAATCGGCCAATCCATCCGGATGCCCGCCTCCCGACCTGTAAGGATCGCTGATGATCCGGGTTCCATCCGGAGCGGTGATGGCGGTGCAGGAATGCCCGATATACTCCAAGAGGATCGGTCCGGAAGGTTCGGTCGGCGTCGAGGTGGAAAGAGCGGCCGCCGTGGAGCCGACCGCTTCGTTGGCCAAAGTGGACATCCCCCCTGCGCACCCTGCGGATACCATCGCGATCGCAATGAGAGCCAGGCCTGAATTAATTTTCGTGTTCATTGGGCGGGGTTCCTTCCGGAGGAAAAGAAATCGTATAACCGGCATTGTCCGTTAGAAAGTTTATAGCATCCTGATTCTAACTTGTCAAGACATTTTTATCGGTTATAATCCCTTCACAGGAAAGACTCAGTTTCGAGGAATAAATGGAATTCGATTCACCGTATTTTTATTACGCCGGTTATTCGTGTTTGGATTATGCCAACACGTTCGACCACCGTCACACCCCCCCGCAATATGATTTCCTTTCCGACCGGGAGACGCTGTTGAAATGGGGACGGAAGGCCGGGATTCTCCCTCCGAACCGTCGGGTCCGGGTTGCGCCGTCCGCGCGTTCGTTTAAACACATCATCCGGACCCGCCATCTGATTTTCGAGTTGTTCAGCCCGTTCCCCCGCTCCGCCCGGCCGAAAGCGGATGTGGTGAATGCGTTCTCCTCGCGCCTTCAGGTCTTCGCATCGAAAATGTCTCTGGCGCCTTTCCCCGACGGATATCGCATGGTGTGCACGGCGGAGGATCCGCTGGAAGAGATCGAATATGCGATTCTGCAATCGGCATTAACCCTTCTTCAATCAAACCTGACCGATCGTATCCGGGAATGCAACGGCTGCGGGTGGCTGTTCTTTGATTCAACCCGCAATCAATCCCGGCGCTGGTGCACCATGGCGATCTGCGGAAACCGCGCGAAAGCAAGACGCCACTACGCAAGAATCCGCCGTGCCGGTTGAGGCGCCCGTCCGACGGCGCGCGGGACCTCCATTTGCATCGGGCGGCGCCTGCATCGGTTTTCATTTTTAAATCTCCCCAATTCATATCACCCTTTCCCCCCCTTTTAGGCCGCGCGTCGTTCGGGTAGAATCCACTTCACAGCATTCTCTCAGTAAGGCCCGGTTTCTATGAATGTACAATCATACATAGGATGATCCATCCGGCCGCCGGACCATCTTTTTCCCCCCCAGGGAATACATAATGCGAATGCGGGCCTTAAAAACATTCCCAGTGTTATTCTTTGCCGGCCTTCTGACCGGCTGCGGAACCTTGGGTCGCCCGGCGAGCACACCGGCCGGCACGCCGCTGCCCACAGCGACGTTTACACCCAAACCGCTCACCTGGGATGATCTGGCCCTTACGCCGCCGATGGGCTGGAACAGCTGGAACCGTTTCAGTTGCAGCATCAGCGAAACCCTGATTCGGGAGACCGCCGACGCAATGGCGGCCAGCGGCATGCAGGCCGCCGGATATCAATATATCAACATCGACGATTGCTGGATGGCGGCGGAACGGAACGCGGACGGATCGCTTTCACCCGATCCGAAAAAGTTCCCGAGCGGGATGAAGGTGCTGGCGGATTACGTGCACGGCAAGGGTCTGAAACTGGGGATCTACCTGGATCGCGGAACAGAAACGTGCGGCCATTTCCCCGGAAGTTACGGCCACGAGGTCCAGGACGCCAACACGATTGCATCCTGGGGAATCGACTACCTAAAATACGACAATTGCAGTCCGGCCCCCGGCAGCAGCATGGTGATCGACTACATCCACATGGGCGATGCGCTCAAGGCCACCGGCCGCCCGATCGTTTTCAGCATGTGCAGTTGGGGCTTCCCGGGGTCCTGGGTGACGACGCAAAGGATCGCTCATCTTTGGCGCACGACCAGCGACATCAAGGACAGTTGGGAAAGCATCATGAAGATCATGGATGTCAACAGCGTATCCGCGGCGTTCGCCGGACCGGGGCACTGGAACGACCCGGATATGCTCGAGGTCGGGAACGGCGGGATGACCGACGCGGAGTATCGCTCGCATTTCACCATGTGGGCGCTGATGGCGGCGCCGCTGATTGCGGGCAACGACCTGCGGGACATGTCGCAAGCGACGATCGACATCCTGACGGCGCCGGAAGTCATCGCCGTCAACCAGGATCCGCTCGGGTATCAGGGGACGCTTGTCGGAAGAATCGAAGGAACGGCAAAGCCGGAAGCCTGGGCTAAAATTCTGACGGGTGACAACGTGCGGGCTGTCGCTCTTCTGAACCGCTCCGGCCAGACCGCGGAGGTCAGCGTCCAATGGGCGGACCTCGGCCTGCCCGACGGTCCGGCGGCGGTCCGGGACCTGTGGCTGCGGGCCGACCTGGGAACATTTCCATCCGGGTATACGGCGAGCGTTCCGTCGCACGGCGTGGTTCTGATCAGGGTCGCATCGGTGGCAGGGAACATCCCGACCGTCACACCGTCGGCTTAGGCGCCGGATCGGATGGATTTCTCCGGCGGAATAATCCGCCCGAGGGAAGGCGGACGGGAAAGCAACGGAATCAACCGGTTAATCCTTGAGGAGTAAAACAGGACCGCATTAGCATAAGGTCGACGATCCTCGCTCCGGTTTTCTTCTCTTCCATATTCTTTCCGTGTCAGGTTCGCCAAGACACCCAATATTCACAGGGCATCCGGGACCGGATGCCCGGCGCCGGGAGGCGGCATTCCATGGACATCACGAAACGCAGATTTAGCATCCGGGATTGGTTCCAAAGTCTGCGGCACCTCACCATGCGCCAGCGGGAGGGGCTGGTCGGTTTTCTGTTCCTCCTGCCCTGGGTCATCGGCTTCATCCTTCTTAAGGCCATCCCGATCCTTGTCGCCCTCGGGTTTTCCTTTACGGATTTCAGAATGCTGGAGCCAGAGAAAACGCAATTCATCGGATTGGCGAATTACATCAACTTTTTCAAGGATACGCTCGCCGGCACGAGCTTGTTTGGTTCGATCGCGGTATTTGTGCAGGCCGTCCCGATCGAAATGGCGGTGGCGCTCGGGCTGGCGGCGCTGTTTTCCAGCGATCGCCTGAAGAGCAAAACCGTCCTGCGGACTCTCTTCTTCATGCCGAGCATCATCCCGGCCATCGCGCTGTTCGTGATCGTTTTCGGCCTGGTCTCGCCCGGCAGCGGATGGATCGAACGGCTGATCCTCGATCCGCTGAACCTGCCGCCGATCGCCAACCTCTTCGGCCTTTTTCCCGTCCTCCTGGCCCTGTGGACGATCGGACCCGGATTTTTAATCATGTACGGCGCGATGCAAAGCGTCCCGCCGGAGATATACGAGGCGGCGCGGGTCGACGGAGCCGGGCCGATCAACCGCTTCTTTTCGATCACCATCCCGATGATCTCGCCCGCGATCTTCTTCAGCCTGGTGATCAACATGATCAGCTCGTTCGGCGGCGTGGCGCTTCTGGACCGCGGGCTGCCCTTCAGCGGCAGCCTCTCGCCGATGGAATCCTATATCAACACCCAGATGTTTTCCTACTCGGAACTGGGGTACGCCAGCGCGCTGGCGTGGATCATGTTCGCCGTGGTCATGCTGATCACGCTGGCGGTTTTCCGTTCGGCGAAGTATTGGGTGCATTTCCCCGAGGAGGAAGATAATGTTGAATTCTAAAATGCGGGACCTCCGGCGCCTCTTTAACGTTTCCACCCTGACCTTCCGGATGTGGAATTTCACGGGCACCGCGCTCCTGAACCTGCTCCTGTGGATCGCCGTTCTGGTCTACCTTTCGCCCCTTTCCTATATGGTCGCGACGGCTCTCAAGACCAACGCGCAGTTGAGCGACAGTTCTGCTCCGATCCTGCCGGCGCGCGCGATGACCTTCACCTACCAGGGTGCGGAATACCCCGTGTACGAAGTTCCCACCGCGGACGGCGTGAAGCAGTGGGCGCTGGTGAATTCCTTCCGTAAATACAGCGAGTTCGTCGATCCGGCCAATCCGGATGCCGGGCTGATTCACTGGGACGGTTCCTGGCGCAGCCTGATGAAATCGTACACCCCTGCGGTCACGTTCAACAATTTCGTAACGCTCTGGAATTCCATCGATTACCCGCTTCGCCTCCGGAATTCCCTGATCGTGGTCGGGCTGGCGGAACTCGGGGTGCTGTGCTCGTCGATCCTCGTGGCCTACGGGTTTGCCCGCTTCCGCATCCCGGGCAGCAAGTTCCTGTTCTTCCTGTGCATCGCCACGATCATGATCCCCGACAGCATCACGCTGGTGCCCAGCTTTGTGATTTATACCCGCATCCTGGATTGGAACGGCTCCTTCCTGCCCCTGATCGTGCCGCAATTCTTCGGCAGCGCGATCTATATCTTCCTGCTGCGGCAGAATTTTAAAACCATTCCGCGCGAGATGGACGAAGCCGCGATGCTCGACGGCGCCGGCCCGCTGCGGACGCTGGTTTCGATCATCCTGCCGCAGGCGGTTCCCGTCGTCGTCACCGTGGCCCTCCTGCAATTCTTCAACATGTGGAACGAGATGCGCATGTCCTCGCTCTACCTGAGCACCCGCCAGGATCTGTGGACGATGCCGTTCACCGCCCAGGCGTTCATCAGCTACGGATTCACCGCGGAGATGCTGCAGGCCAGCGCCCTCGTCCTGATCATCGTCCCGATCGTGGTCCTGTTCGTGGCCCAGCGCTTCTTCATGCAGGATATGATCGTCACCGGAATAGAAAAGTGAGCCCTTATGACTAGACTATCCTTCCGCAATATCGTTCTGATCTGGCTGGCCTGGGTGCTGATCGTGATCGGCTTCCAGGGTCTGGCCACGGCGCGGTTCCAGCCGCAGTGGCCGGACCGCTCCCAGACCTGGACCGAGACGTACACGATGCCGGACGTCTACCAGGTGGGACGGCCCTACCTGCTGGAACCCTTCATGAACAACCAGGTGGCCTGGGATTCGGAATACTACATCGGCATCGCCGTCGGCGGATACGACGATCCGAAAATCCCGCACCTCACCCCCTTCGGGACGACCACGTTCGATTACCACGTTCTGGTGCAGGGAAACGAATATTACGGCGAATCGACCTCGCTGGCGTACGCCTTCTTCCCGATGTATCCGTGGCTGATGGCGCTGTTTTCCATCCCGCTCTCCATCTTCGGGATGAACGCCGTGGCGACGGCGACCCTCGCGGGCGTGGTCGTCTCGGCCCTGGGGGCGCTGGGCGCGATGCTGGCCCTCTACGACATGACCAAGGACACCCTCGGCGACGAAGGAGCGATGCGCGCGCTGTTCTACCTGATCATCTTCCCGACCGGCTTCTTCCTCGTCCAGGTGTACACCGAGGGTTTGTTCGTCGGGCTGGCCTTCGGCTGCCTGGCGATGCTGCGGCGCCGGGGCTGGTACCTTGTCCCCGCGGCGATCCTCGGCGCGGCGGCGACCCTGACCCGCGCCGTGGGCGTGGCGCTGATCATCCCGATGGCGATCACCTGGTTCCGCACCGGCGACTGGCTCGACATCGACATGGAATGGAAACAGATTTTTTACTTCTTCAAATCCCCCAACCGCAAGGTTCTGATCTCGCTCGGGAAAATGCTTCTGGCCTTCGCGCCGCTGATCGCTTTCCTGTTCTGGAAATTCTCCTGGCTGGGGATCAACTTCGATTTTGTCGAGGCGCGCTATTTCGGCCGCGGCTTCCTCGATTTCGGAACCGCGTTCTATCTCTGGTCGGACGCCTTCAAAAATCTTTCCTCCGCGGTCCCCGCCCGGTCGGCTTACTTCCTGACGGAGTTCATCGGCCTGATCGTCGGCACGGCCGCCTGCATCGCCTGCCTGAAGCACAAGCCGGAGATCGCCTGGTTCAGCCTGGCCGTGCTGATCATCTCGTGGGGCAGCGGCCCGGCACAGGGCATCCAGCGCTATATCCTCGCCGCGCCGGCGGTGTTCTACATGCTGGGCTACTGGGGAAAGAACCAGGTGTTCGACCGGGTATGGACGATATTCAGCACGCTGCTGATGGGCCTGCTGGCGATCCTCTACGCCTTCAATATGTGGGTGGCATAGCGGATCGGTCTATACGATCACTTCGAAAATCCTCGTCTATCAATATAACGGGAGTTAATTATTGCGGAATTGGCCTGTTTCAAAACCAACGCAAAGACGCAGAGGCGCAAAGACGCGAGATTTGTATTACATCCTTTGCGACCTAGCGCCTTTGCGCCTTTGCGTTTGGATTATTTTTTGTGAATTGGTATCTTTGTGTTAAGCTCATAATCTTGATTCTTAATAACTGTGTTTTTTCAATAGTTATTTCTGATCGATTGTTGAGATTCACTACGAAGACACCTATTATTTTTTGTTTTGCCCAACCGCATCACACGCAAGAATTCCTTGACAGTGCAGAAGCGACCTGTGATGCTTACAGATGAGATCCACCAACGTAAAAACGCAGAGGCGCAAAGACGCAAGAATTTTAATACTTCCTTTGTAACATTGCGCCTTTGTGCCTTTGCGTTATGATTTTTCTATGTCCCTTGGGGTCTTGGTGGTTTTATTAATCTCTTGAAATCAAGAAACAATGAAGAAAATGTATTCTACGACCCGGTTCCGGTCCAGCTGTTCACCCCCAGGGTCCACATCCTGTAGGTCAGCGCAAACAGGCCGATCCCGATTACGGGTGTCAGGTAGAACAGCGGGGAGATTTCCGCCGGGCGCAGGAAGAATTGCGCCGGGTAGAAGGCGATGAAACCGATCGGCAGGATGAAGGTGAAGGCGAACCGGAAAACGCCGTCGAAAATGGTTATCGGATACGGGGCGAATTCGCGCACCTTCCAGGCCAGTGCCAGCACCGGGTAGGAATTGACCAGCCAGAACGCGGAGCAGCCCGCCATCACGGCAAGCGAAATCAGCACCAGCGAGGCGCTGAACACCGCGAGGATCAGTATCAGAACCTTCCCGACGGACCACCCCAGACCAAGCTGGATCGAAGAGTATGCAAGCAGCACGATCCCCGCCGCCAGCTGGGTCAATCCCTTGATGTCGAACCGTTCCGACATGAAATAAAACATGATGTTCATGGGCCGGAAATAATATTTCACGAACTCCCCTGATTGCACCTTATACCGGAGGAACCAGACGGCATCGAACAGGATCTGCATCGGGGAGATGGCGATCATGTAGAAAGCGTAGATGAACACCATCTCCATCAGGCTCCAGCCCGCGAGGCTGGGGATCGAGTTGAACAGCACCACGAAGATGCTGAGCGTGGCCAGGCTGCTGAAGAACATTCCGATCGAGCTGATCAGGAAATCCGCCCGGTACTGCATCTGGCCCTTGATGTACTGCGCCTCAATCTTGAAATACAGCCGGATGTACTCGCCGAGGGTCAGCATGCCCTACCCTCCCGCCACGCGCAGCACTTTAACCGCCTGGTTGTAAAGCATCCGGCTGGCGGCATAGGTGACGGCCGCCCACAGCACCTGCACAGCCAGCATCTGCAGGAACACCCCCACTCCCTGGTCGGGTTTGGTCACCATCATCAGCGGCGTAAAGAACATGGCCTGAAAGGGAAGCACCATCAGGATCTGCTGGATCGCCGCCGGAAAAAACTGCAGAGGCAGAAGCGCCCCCGAAAGAACGGAGACGACGATCTCCTTGGTGGTGCTGATGCCCCAGATGGATTCGGTGTAGAACGCGCTCAGGCCAACGGCGTAATCCATGTTGAAATTGATGATGAACGCCAGGATCAGGCTGACCGGGAAGAACAAGTATCCCCAGCCGAGGGTGAAGTGGATCCGGAACACGAAGAGCAGCATGATCACGGTCGGCAGCGTGACGGTCACGACGCTTGTCGACGCAAAGCCGATGGTCGTGAAAAGATTGTAGAGCTGGTAATCGATCGGCTTGGTGAGATAGACCGAAATCGTCCCGTCGCGGATCTCGGCCGCCATCCCCCAATCCGTATAGGTCTTGAGCAGGATGAATATCGTGCTGCCGAGCGCGACATACAGCAGCGCCTGATCGAAGGTCAACCCGTTGAGGATTTCCCTCCCGCCGTAGATGCTGCGCCAGAGGAAGTAGGCGATGACCATATAGATAATATTGCCGAGGATCGTGAACAGGAATCCCAAGCGGTACACCACCCCCACCATGATCGCGCCGCGCAAAAAAGCGAGATAGCCTCTCATCGCAGGGCCCCGTCGTAGACTTTGCGCACCACGTTTTCCATCGTGATTTCCACAATCCGGACATCGGTGACCGGGAAATTCGACATGACAAACGCCAGCACGTCGGCGAGCGCCGTCCGGGCCTGGTCGATGGTGACGTCGGTCCAGCAATCTTCCGTCTGGGCGATCGTGATCCCGTGCCCGGCGCCGAATTTCCCGGTCAGCTGCTCCTGCAACGCAGCCAGCGTGGCCTCGGAATAATTTTCGATCTGAAGTTTCAGCGTCCGATACGCCCCGAACAGCGCGTTGACTTTTCGGATATCGCCGTCGTAGAGGGTTTTCCCCTTGTCGATGATGATGATCCGCCGGCACAACGCCTCGACGTCGCCCAGGTCGTGCGTGGTGAGGATGATGGTCGTATTGCGGGTGCGGTTCAACTCCAGGATCAGCGAGCGGATCTTGGCTTTGATCGAGACATCGAGGCCGATGGTCGGTTCGTCGAGGAACACGATCTGCGGATTGTGCAGGAAGGAGGCGGTGATGTCGCACAGCATCCGCTGCCCGAGGGAAAGGGTCCGCACCTGCTGGGCATACAGCGCCTTCAAACCGACCAGTTCGTTGAACATCCCCAGGTGCTGGTCGAACATTTTCTGGTCGACCTTGTAGATCTCCTTGAGGATCTTGAAGGATTCGATCACCGGCAGGTCCCACCACAGCTGGGTGCGCTGGCCGAAAACCACCCCCATGATCATCGCCTGGCGCATGCGGTTGTCGTACGGCACGAGCCCGTTGACCTGAAGCACGCCGCCGCTCGGCTTGAGGATGCCGGTCATCATCTTGATGGTGGTCGACTTGCCGGCGCCGTTCGGGCCGATGTAGCCGACGATCTCCCCCGGCTCGATGTCGAACGAGATTCCATCCACCGCTTTGACGGTGCGGTAATCGCCGGAGAACAGGTCGCGCACGGCGCCCTTTAATCCTTCGTGGCGGTTGAGGATTTTAAAATGTTTGGCCAGATCCTGGATATGAATGAGAGGCATATTATTATCCGTTTCGGTATGGGTCCGGCAATCTTATCATGATCCGCAGACATTTTGGAACTTCGGGGAGGGTGATTTTATCCATGGCGTTGATAAATATTTCCGGTGGCGGTAGTAAAATATCCGGAGGGAAAAGTAATTCTTCTTTATTCATTTTCCAAATTCCTTTCCCGCACTGGATAATCCCTGGGAGGCGCGGCCATGATCGCAAAATTGCATTTCGGGAAAACGGGGCATGAGAGTACCCGGGTCCTTTTCGGTGCGGCGGCGTTTTCCGGGGTGGATCAATCGACCGCCGACCGGATCCTGCCGGTCCTGATCGAGTACGGCATCAACCACATCGACGTCGCCGCCTCCTACGGCGATGCGGAACTGCGGATCGGCCCGTGGATGAAGTCCCGCCGCGCGGAATTTTTCCTCGCCACCAAAACCGGGGAACGCAGCCGCGCGGATGCCGGCGCACAAATCCGCCGGTCCCTCCAGCGGCTTCAAACCGATCATGTGGACCTCATCCAATTGCACGCCGTGACCGATTGGACCGAGTTCGAAAAGGCGATGGGGCCGGACGGCGCGCTGGAGGCCGCCGTCGATGCGCGCGCCAAAGGCCTGGCGCGGTTCATCGGGATCACCAGCCACGGTCTCGAGGCGCCGGCGATCCTCCTGCGCGCGCTCGAGCAGTTTGAATTTGCTTCGGTTCTGCTTCCGTACAACTATCCGATGATGAACATACCGCGGTATGCGGAGGGATTTAACCGGTTGACGGCCGCCTGCCGCGAGCGGGGAGTGGCCCTCCAGACGATCAAGGCCGTCTGTCGGCGACCTTGGCGGGATGGGGCGGAACATACGACGACGACCTGGTATGAAACCCTGACCGGGCAGGATGAAATCGATAAAGCCGTCCGGTACGTCCTCGGCCGGCGGCAGGTGTTCCTCAACTCGGCATCCGATGTTCAATCTTCTTCCGAAAATACTCGAAGCCGCCTCACGCTTCACCGCCCCGCCCGCCGATACCGAAATGCGCGCATTGCTTTCTTCTCAGGAAATGCTGCCGCTTTGGCAGGAGGAACCCCACCCCTGAGGCGACCGCCACGGCGATTTCAAAGGATGATCAAACCCGTCCGTGGAATGCGGCGGAACCTGAGAACCCGCTGATAATATCCCTCCGATATTTTTAATGGTTCTACAATTGCCCATGAGGATAAAAAATGAAACCTCTGAAATAGTATGTCATGCTGAGCGAAGCGAAGCATCTGTTCCTGCGTTTGTAGACTCTTCGATGCGCTCAGGGTGACATTTTCAGGTGTTTCAAATAGTGAAAAACAGCATGCCGAATTTGCTGCGATTACCCCTTGGACAAGGAAAATATTACGCAATCGCACTGCTCCTGACATGCCTCCTGGCTGTCGGCTGCGGGAGCGCCGAATCGGCGCTGACTTTCCAGGATGGAATACCGGCTTCGGAATTCACGGCTTGTCCGGCCGGGGACAGTATCCAGCATATCGCATCCGGCGGCGTAATCCGGGAGTACCGCATCCATGTCCCGCCCGCAATCGCCGCGGATGGATCCGTCGCATTGGTTCTTGGGTTCCACGGAAATGGAGGGAACGCCGGTGTATTCGCGGACTACAGCGGTTTCCTGCCGGTTGCCGACCGGGAAGGATTTATCATCGTCTTTCCGCAGGGAGCGGGGGAGTTCCCGACCTGGGAAATGAATCCGGTCGAGAATAATGCGGATGTGCAATTCATCCGCGACCTCATTGCGGATCTCGAGGTGCGCTGCGGCATCGACCCCTCCCGCGTGTATGCTACCGGGCATTCGCGCGGCGGCGGGATGGCCAACCGTCTGGGGTGCGATCTTTCCGATCAGATCGCCGCGATCGGGCCGGTATCCGGCACGTACCCCGTGACAGATGGATGCAAAATCGCACGGCCGGTAGCCGTCGTGGCATTTCACGGCGATGCGGATCCGGATGTACCGTATAACGGGATTAAAGATCAAAGCGGCCCTCCGGATGCCTATTTCGCGATTGGGATTCCAATTCTGCAATGGGCTTCCGCCTGGGCCGTCCGAGACGGTTGCACCTCCAAATCGGCCGCGATCCTGGATGAGGCCTACCTCACCGGCCAGGCTTGGAGCGGCTGCCGCGGCGGCGCGGACGTGGTCTTCTATACCATCCCCGGGGGCGGGCACGGCTGGCCCGGCGGATCAACACCCACCACGGGTGAGTTTAATACTGCGCAGATGATCTGGGATTTTTTCGAGGCGCATCCGATGAAATGAAGGCGACGAAATCACCGTCATGCTCGCATGATGTACAAATTGTGATCGTCATTCCCGCGCCTGCCCTCGCGAAGCATCCCGGCTCGTTTCTGGTTCATGAGCCGGGATGAATGCAAAGCGAGGGTGTACTAAGCGGGAATCCATGACGTACTCAATTAAAACCATCTCCAAAAAGAATGGATGCAGACTACTTTCACGCCGGCATGACGGTCTTTTCGACTCGATCGTCATTCCCGCGCCTGCCCTCGCGAAGCATTCCGGCTCGTTTCTGGTTCAGGAGCCGGGATGAATGCGAAGCGAGGGTGGTCTCAGCCGGGATCCATGACAAACCCTTATACACCCATCTCCACGAAGAATGGATGCCGGCTACGAGCACGCCGGCATGACGATAGTGTGATACCTGGATGCCCGCTACGAGCGCGCCGGCACGACGGTCTTTTCGACTGATCGTCATTCCCGCGCCCGCCCTCGCGGAGCATCCCCACTCGCTCCTGGTTCACGAGTGGGGATGGGTGCGAAGCGAGGGTGTACTTGGCGGGAATCGAGGGTTAACGTCGTATATATTATTCGGTGATTCCTGGATGCCCGCTACGAGCACGCGGGCATGACGATCGGCTTACTTTACCGCCAATCCTCCGCCAGCCAGTAAAGATAGTCTTTGAAATTAGAAACCCAGTATATATACGTGTGATCCCCTTCGGTGAAAATCTCCGAATGGGAAACATTAAACTCGTCCAGTATGGAGATCATCGCTTTGGCGCGCTCGAGCATGTAGGTGTCGGATAATCCGGTATTAAGGAACACGCGCGGTTTTTCGGAATATTCCATCGCCTTCAACCATCCGCGGATCCGGTCCTCTTCTCCGGCGGTCGCTCCGTTGCCGAAGATCCCGGCGCTGGCAAATCGCGCCGGATCGCTGAAGACGATCCGGTAGGCGGCGACTCCGCCAAGCGAACCTCCCGCCACGGCGTGAAAGCGGCGTTCCGGCCGGATCCGGTAATGTGCTTCGATATACGGGATCAAATCATTGTGAATGAGGTCCGCATTCAGATCACTGTCGGTATCGCTAGTGGAAACGATAATGAACGGGGGGATCCCGCCTGCGTGGATCATCTCGTCCGCAACTTGCGCGGCGCCGGCGTTGAACCACGCCTGGTAGCTGCTGCTGCGGCCCGGGATGAGGTACAGGACCGGATACGCCTGCCGCGGTTTCTTCGGCGTAACATGGCGGAAGGTAAAGGTTGTATTCGTAGTCGTAGCCCTGAGTCGGCGAATCCAATACCATCCTTTGAATCGTGCCGGGATCGCTGCATACGGCGAGGAAAGCGTGGGAGTTCTCTGCCGCTCCCACATTGGCGCCGGTGCACCCTGCCAGGAATATAAATGCGGCCAATAGGATATTTTTATTCGGCATCTGCGTCATCTCCAATCCAATGATAACCAGCGGAAGTATTCGGCAAAATTACTGACCCAGTAATCGCCGGAATGACCGCCCGGGCTGAATATTTCGGTGTGCGCGATCCCATATTCGTCCAAAATCGGGATTAGCACTTTGGCGCGGCCATACATATACGTGTCGTTTTCGCCGACGTTGATGAATACGCGCGGCTCCATCCCCTTGGGAATGGCCGCCAGCCAGGCGCGGATGGAATTCTTCCTCGCCGACCCCGGCCCCGTTGCCGAAGATCCCCGCGGAAGAAAAGAGGTCGTACCGCCGAAAAGCCAGATGATAGGCGACCGCTCCGCCGAACGATCCGCCGGCCGCCGCGCGGTACTTCCGCTCCGGGCGGGTCCGGAAATGGGCATCCACATAGGGAAGTATCTTTTCGGTTACAACCGCGGCGTCGATATCGGGAAAAACCTCCCCGACGCCGACCATGATGAAGGGCGGGATTTCTCCGCTAAGGATCATTTCGTCCGCGATCCGTTCCGCGCCCGAGCCGACGAAAGCAGTCCTGCGTCCCGCCAAACCCGGGGAAGAGGTACAGGGCCGGGTAGCGCTGATCCGGATTCGTCGCATAACACGGCGGCAGGTAAACGTTGATCCGCGTCGAGGCATCCACATCCA
The DNA here is from genome assembly GCA_963724345.1 of uncultured Chloroflexia bacterium. Taxonomy (GTDB): domain Bacteria; phylum Chloroflexota; class Anaerolineae; order Anaerolineales; family RBG-16-64-43; genus JAFGKK01. The sequence goes on from CAVRUI010000003.1 coordinate 1,643,211, forward strand.
CGGTTTGCACGATGCCAGTATCCTTGCAGGCCATCGGCGCAGGAGTCGGACTCGGAGTCGCGGTGATCGCGATCGGAGCGCAGCCGGCGGCGGCCAACACCATGACGGGTGTCAGGAATAAAATGCTTTTCATGCTTGGGATTTTAATGGCTAGATCGGGCAGGCAGGAGCTTTATCAGTATGTTCTCAGTTTGGGAAAAAACATCCGAAGCGGAGAATGGTGCCTTTTCCCCTTTCGGCTTTCCAATTACTATTCAATTTCATTTACACCATCCCATCCACCCTCCCCCGGCGATCGATAAAAATCTTGTAATTGCTTCTTAAACCCCTCCCTCCTTCCCGTTTCACGGGAAGGAGGGAGGGGCAAGGGGAGGAAGGTTAGGGTGGTGAAGGGAATTGCGATCAGGCCGAGGGTTTTACGCCGAGTACGTCGAGGAGGTCACCTTTCCCCCGTGCCCGGTCCAGTTGGTGTGGAAAAACTCTCCCCTCGGCCGGTCCGTCCGCTCGTAGGTGTGCGCGCCGAAATAATCGCGCTGGGCCTGGATCATATTGGCCGGAAGCCACGCCCGGCGGTAGCTGTCGTAGAACGAGAGCGCGCTCGACATGGCCGGCATCGGGATGCCCGCCACCACCGCGGCCGCGATCACGCGCCGCCAGGCGGCCTGGGCGTGTTCGATCTGGTCCGTGAAGTACGGATCCAGCAGCAGGTTGCCAAGCGCCGGCGTCAGGTCGTATGCGTCTTTGATCTTCCCCAGAAAGATCGAGCGGATGATGCATCCCCCGCGCCACATCAGGGCGATCCCGCCGTAGTTGAGATCCCACTTGTATTCCTGCGCGGCGGCGCGCATCAGCATATAGCCTTGGGTGTAGGAGATGATTTTGGAGGCGTAGAGCGCCTCTCCCAGATCCGCCAGAAAGGTTTTTCCCGCTTCCGGCAGGCGCGGCGATGGGCCCGTGATGCATTTCGAGGCGGCGATCCGCTCTTCCTTGAGCATCGATAGCGACCGCGCGGAAACCGCCTCGCTGATCAGCGTCAGCGGGATTCCCATTTCAAGCGCCGAGATTCCCGCCCAACGCCCGGTCCCCTTCTGTCCGGCGGTATCCAGGATCTTATCCACCAGCGGGAGGCCGTCCTCGTCCTTGAAAGCGAGGATGTCCCGGGTGATCTCGATCAGGTAGGAATTCAGTTTGCCCTCGTTCCATCCGGCGAAAACATCCCGCATCGCCTCGGGTTCAAGCCCCAGGCCTTCCTTCATCAGATGGTAGGCCTCGGCGACCAGCTGCATATCCCCGTATTCGATGCCGTTGTGGACCATCTTGACGTAATGCCCCGCCCCGTTTTCCCCGACCCAATCGCAGCACGGGTCTTCCCCGCCGTCCGGGCGCGCGACTTTCGCCGCGATGGATTGGAATATCGGCCGGACGGATTCCCAGGCCGGGCGCGAGCCGCCGGGCATGATCGACGGGCCGTTGCGGGCGCCGTCCTCGCCGCCGGAAATCCCCACCCCGAGAAACCACAGCCCCTTGGATTCAAGATACGCCGTTCGGCGAATGCTGTCGGCGTAGTTGGAATTTCCGCCGTCGATGACGATATCCCCCTTTTCCAGCAACGGGACCAGTTTTTCAATGAGGTCGTCGACCGGCTGCCCGGCCTTGACCATCATCATCACCCGGCGTGGTTTTTTCAGCGCACCGACCAATTCCTCGAGCGAGTGTGTCCCGATGACCTTCGTTCCACGGGCTTCCGTTTTCAGGAACTCGTCCACTTTCGCGGGGGTGCGGTTGAACACGGCTACTGTGAATCCGTGGTCGTTCATGTTGAGCACCAGATTCTGGCCCATGACGGCCAGGCCGATCAATCCGATATCCGCTTGACTCATGAATTCACCTTTCCTGGATAGCCGTTCCACCCGCCGAGATAATCACCGGCGGGAGGATACGGCGGATTTTATATTCCCGTTCCTTGCGGCCGGCGCCGGATTAACATCATCCTTGTGGAGCAGGAAAAGGATGTGTTCGATGATCTCCTCGGCGGTCGGCGTAATGTCCACCGTCAGGGCATCCTGCGGCTCTTCGAGCGCTTCGAACTGGCTGCGCAGCATGCCGGGCTTCATATAATGATCGGTGCGGTCGTTCATCCGCGCCAGAATCAAATCGTATCCGCCCCGCAGATACACCACGCGGATTCCCGAATGGCCCGCCAGCAGCGTATCCCGGTAGCGCTGCTTGAGCGCCGAACAGGCCAGCACCGGGTGCCGCCCTTCCTGCAGAGTCCGGGCCAGCAGCTCGTGCAGCGCGGCCAGCCACGGCGCACGGTCGTCATCCTCCAGCGGGATGCCTGCCGCCATCTTGGCGACGTTCGCGGGCGGATGAAACCCGTCGGCGTCGAAGAAATCCCATCCCAGCCGCGCCGCCAGCGCCTTCCCGATGGTTGTTTTGCCGCATCCCGCGACGCCCATCACGATCAGTCCGGTCGCGTTCATCCAACCTCCCCGGCCGACTGCCCGCCGGCCTGAAGGCGGTAGAGGATCTCGCCGGAATTCGGCACGTAAAGCATCCCCTCATCTTCGCGGTTCCGCCACTCTTCCGGCCGGATGGAGGCCGGGTCGCAATAACCCAAATTCAACCGGACGCAATCCTCGGCGGAGATCCGGCTGGCCAGCGTGATCTTTGCGGCCGGTCGTTCCACTCCGCCTTCCATCCGCCCCGAGCCGCGGACGTGCGTGCTGTGCGCAAGCACCGCCAGCGGAAAATCCTTGAACCGCTCCCAGTTCTCAAGAAAATATGGCAGGACATGGTATCCGACTTCGTAAATATATTTGCCGTGGGTCCGGCTGATGGTATCGAGGTGCGGCGCATACACGATGATTTCCCCGCCCTCGGCCACGATCGGTTCCAGTTTGTAGACCGCTTTGGCGGCCGTCCATAATTCGTCGTACATCGGCATCGGGCAGGAGAGGATCTTCCGGTAGGGTTTCGCGCACCAGCGGATGTGACGCTGCGAGGATAGATCGGCGGCGGCGCTCCACGCGGAAATCATGTCGCCGATAAACATCCCGGCCAGCTCGTGCCCCTCCACGACCATTCCCAGGAGTGTTACCGGCGTGGGCAGCTTGGCCGCCGCCGTATTCACCATCGCCCGCACCGGCGTATCCTTTATACCGATGGTTCCCACCACACCGGCCAGCGCCCCCAGCCAGTGCGTGGTGTTGATCATCTGCGGCCCCGATACGCCTGGGATGATGTACTTTCCGCCGCCGGAAAAGCCGATCACTTCGTGCGGGAAGGTCGGCGCGACGATAAGGATGTGATCGTACGCCATCAGCAGCCGGTTGACCCGCACTTCCACATCCCCGCTGAGCGAGGGATGCCAGCGCTTCCCGGCGAATTGGCGGATCAGGTCCTCCGAAATCCATCCCAGCGAAGCCAGCGCGGAGGGATCCTCCCAGTCGTGGTTGAGCAATCCGATGTGGCGGTATTTCGTCCGCCGTTTTTCCGGGTCGATGCCGACCAGGCTGCATAAGCGCTCTTCGGAGAGCGGCGGGTGAGTCCCGAGCGCCACCAGAAAATCAAGTTGCTCCGCGTCGCCGAGCGTCTCGACCAGGGTGCGGAAAAAGAACGGGAGCGGCATGGACCGGGTGTGATCCGGAATGAGCACCAGAACCCTGCGTCCGCGGAATTTCCCGTCGATCGCCTCGTGCAGAGTCCGCCGGATCGTTTCTTCCGCCAGAAATTGCCCGGATGCAGCGACAACCTGAATGGCATTCATGGGTGTGGGATGGCCTTCGAAAGTATCATACCCGGAACCTTTTGTAAATTCCGGGTTCCATTTTTACTTTCCTTGCGCCGCTAGACCCCTCCAAACGCCGAATATCCGCCGTCGACCGGGACGATGATCCCCGTGACGAAAGCGGAACCCGGCGAAAGCAGCCACAGCATGGTGCCCATCAGGTCCTCGGGCGCTCCGAACCGCTTCATCGGAGTATGGTCGAGGATCGAACGCCCGCGCGGCGTGAGCTCACCGGTGTTTTTTTCCGTCAGCAGGAACCGGTTCTGGTCGGTCAGAAAGAATCCCGGGGCGATCGCGTTGACCCGGATCTCCGGTGAATATTCCTGCGCCATATGCACCGCCAGCCACTGGGTGAAATTCGCCACACCCGCCTTGGCCGCCGAATAGGCCGGAATGCGTGTGAGCGGCCGGAGGGCGTTCATCGAGGCGATGTTGAGGATGACGCCGCGCTTCCGGCCGGCCATAAGCTTGCCGAAGACCTGGCTGGGCAGCACGACACCCATCAGGTTCAAATCGAAAACCCAGCGCAGCGCGTCCGCCGGCAGATCGAAGAACGCCGCATCCGGGCCGGTCGTCGCCTGGGGCTTGTTGCCTCCGGCGCCGTTGACGAGAATATCCACCCGCCCGAACGCCTGGACGGTTTTTTCCGCGGCCGCCTCGACGCTGGCCCGGTCGAGGACGTCGCATCCCACCCCGAGCGCTTCCCCGCCCGCGTCGCGGATCGCTCCCGCGACTTTCTCGGCCGCGTCGGGTTTGATATCCAGCACCGCGACCTTCGCGCCCGCGCCGGCCAGGGTCCGCGCCATCGCGCTGCACAACACGCCTCCGCCGCCGGTGACGACCGCGACGGTGCCGGAAAATTCCTTGGAAGAGGGAAGCGGCGGATTGGTCATTGTCTACCGGACTCCATTCGAGGTGAAGGGTTTCAGATGGCGGAGGAAATGCGCCTCCAGGTTGCCCGCGTAAAGGTCCGCGTGCGTTTGCAGGAGCTGGCGCAGACGGGCGTAGTATTTCAAGCCGCCGCCCGGAGCCTGCGCCGTAAGCACCGAACCGAAAGTGACGTGCAGGATCTCGCGCGCGTCGAACTGGTTCAGGAGGCCGGGCGGATCGGTCACGGCCGCGGGCTGCGGCGCGCGATCGAGTTGCGCCGATACATGGTAGCTCGCCCGGTCGGCCTCGTACCGCTCGCGGGCAAACGTGTAGATTTCGATGAAGAAATCCGGCTGGATCGACGCGATCGTTCGCAGCGCTTCGAGGTAGCTTGTGCCGGCTGTCTTTAAGTGCACCAATCCCCGCGTCTGGCGCATCGCCGCCGGATAAATGCTGAACTTATCCGAGCCGGAGTGCAGGCTGAGCTTGTAGGGCCCGAATTGGCGGGCGATGGCGGCGTGCACCGCCAGGTCCGCCTCGAAGGCCGCGGGATCCCCGATATAATCCACGCCTTTTTCAAACCGGCCGATGAAGCGCGGCGCAAGGCTCACCCATTCCACGCCCAGCCGGCGGAGTTCGTTGGCTATGTAGACGTGCTCCACCGCCGAGGTCGGCTGTTCGGTTTCATCGACCGAGACTTCCAGCTCGCACGGGCGGCCGCCCGCCGTCCGCGCCAGGTGGCGGCTCATTGCCGCCACATGCTCCACCGCCCGGCCGTACTTGACGACGGCCTTAAGCAGCGCCGGCTCGTCGAAGTGCAGAGTCCGCCCTTCGACGTCGATAGACCGCCCCAGCAGCCCGGTCGCGCGCGGTTGGGCGTCGGCCGGGAGCTTCGCGGCCAGTTCGCGCAAGCGGGAGAGATCCGCCGTCTCCGCGGAGCCGTCCACGAATTCGCCGGGATCAATCGTAAAAAAGGTGAAGCCTGCGCCCATGCAGGCATCGATGTCGGCCGGTGTTTTCAAATGGTCCGCATCGGCTCCAACCCCTTCCCGCCAGCCCTCCTGGAAAATGCCCCAGGTCGCGTCGTCCATCACCTGTTGGGGCGTGCGTCCCGTCCGCGCCATCTCGCGCATCGATTGCTGCGCGAAGATCGGCCCGATCGATCCGCCCGCGGCGCGCATCGCCCGCACATGCCCGGGCGTCGCCAAACCCAGCCGGTCCCCAAGACCGGCGGAAGTGCGCATTCCCCACAGGCGTGGTTGCAGCCAGGGAAGCTGGACGCGCAGTGCGACGGAATTCCGCGGGCTGAGCGGGCCGAGGAGCAAGGTTTTTCCCCGGACTTCGGAGGATTCTCCATCGAATGCCCGCGGGAACATCGATCCGGTATCGGCAAGCACTGCAAGCTTCTTCTCGCCGTCTATTTCGCATAGTCCGCATTCCATATCTGCAATACTGACCACGGATCGCGGATCCATATTCAATTCGAGCGCCTGCAACGCCGTCGTCATAAGTTGCCGCTCCCTGGAATGATGCTGCGATGGACTTTTTTCCTGTTAGAAATGGATATATTCTTAATCCAAGCGATACGTCTTCTTGGCCAGCCGATACGCTGTATCCCGGATCATTTCTTCCGCGTCATCCAGCGGCACGAGGCCGCGGACGACAAGCCCGGCGATCCAGTTGGCATCCACCCGCCGGGATAGGTCATGGCGGGCAGGGATCGACGGGAAGGCGCGGGTGTCGTCGTTGAATCCGGCGGTATTGTGCAATCCGGCGGTTTCCACGATCTGCTCGCGGTAGCGCGTCATCCCGTTCAGGCTGTCGTGGAACCACCACGCCGGACCGACCCGCAGCGCGGGATAGTGCCCGGCCAGCGGAGCCAATTCGCGCGAGTAGGTTGATTCATCGAGCGTGAATAAAACCAGCGTAAGGCGCGGATCGTTTCCGAACTTTTGGAGCAGCGGGCGCAGGCCGCGTGTGAATTCGCCGGTCACCGGAATGTCGCAGCCCTTGTCGGCTCCGAACCGCTCGTACAACGCTTCGTTATGGTCGCGAAGGGCGCCCACATGCAGTTGCATGACCAGCCCGTCTTCCGCGCTCATCCGCGCGCTTTCGACCAGCATGTGGGCGGCGAACCGCCATTCATCCTGCCGGCTGGCTTTTCCCTGCAGTGCGCATCGGAAAATTTCCTCCGCTTCCTTGGGCGTTAACTCCTCGGTGACGGCCTCGAGCACGGCGTGATCGGTTGCTTTCGCGCCCAGCGATTTGAAATACTCCCGCCGGTCCTCCAACGCGCGGATGAAGGCGCGATAGGACGTAACTTCCATCCCGGCGGCCTTGCCGAGCGCCTGAACGGATCCTATCCATTCTGGAGACGCGATATTAATGACGGCGTCGGGCCGGAAACAGGGGATCACCCTGCCCTTCCAGCCGGAGGCGAGGATCGCTTTGTGCGCGTCGAGCGGATCGGCGGCGGCATCGGTCGTGCACAGAACTTCGATCCTGAACCGCTCGAACATCGCCCGCGGCCGGAAGGCGGGCTTGGCCAGCTGGGCCGCAATATGGCCGTAAATCCGCGCCGCCGATCCGCCGTCCAGTTTTTCTTCCACGCCGAACACTTCACTCAGTTCATGCGTCAGCCATAAGCCGCTGGGGGTGCCCCGGAACAGGAAAAAATTCTCGGCAAACAGCTGCCAGATCCGGCGGTGATCGGTCTCGACCGGCCCTCCGTCAAGGCGCGGCACGCCCAGCCGTTCGAGCGGGATGCCCTGCGAATAGAGCATGCGCGTGACGTAATGGTCGGGGATGATCAGGAGGTCGGCCGGCGAGCCGAAGGAATATTCCGAATCGGCGAACATCCGCGCATCCACGTGCCCGTGCGGGCAGAGGAGCGGCAGCTCGGCGGTCAGCCCATAGAGATGCTGGGCGATCTCCTTTTGCCGGGGATCGGGTCCGAAACAGCGGTCGGGTGGTAAATGCATCTTCTCCATGCTCATCCTATCGGGTCAGCCACCCGCCGTCGACCGGCAGGATCGCGCCGTGCAGGTAATCGGAAGCGGACGAAGCGAGAAAGACCGCCGCTCCCGCAAGGTCTTTGGGAGTTCCCCAGCGTCCGGCCGGAATCCGTTCCAGGATCGAAGCCGAACGCTTGGGATCCGCGCGCAGGGGGGCGGTGTTTTCGGTCTCCATGTATCCGGGCGCGATGGCATTAACATTAACACCGCGCGCGGCCCATTCGTTTGCCAGCGCGCGCGTGATCCCGGCCACGCCGCTTTTCGCGGCGGTGTACGAGGGGCTCAGGATCCCCCCCTGGAACGAAAGCATCGAAGCGATGTTGATGATCTTCCCCCCGCCCTGGGCAAGCATCACGCCTCCCGCCGCCTGGGAAAGAAAGAACACCGCCTTCAGGTTTATCGCGAGGACGTCGTCCCAATCGGATTCGCTGTAATCGGCCGCCGGCGCGCGGCGGATGATCCCCGCGTTGTTCACCAGAATGTCCAACCGGCCGAGTTCGGCAACCACTCGGGCGATGATTTGTTTCAGGTCGGCCGGCTTCGTCTCCCGCAAGTCGCACTTGAGCGGCATCGCGCGCCGCTTCAATGCGCCCACCGCCGCGCAGGTTTCCCCGACATCGCTGCGGTCGAGCGCCGCGATGTCGGCTCCGGCTTCCGCGAGGGCGAGGGCAAGCCCCTGCCCCAGCCCCTGCCGCGCTCCCGTCACCAGCGCGACTTTGCCATCCAGGCGAAAGGAATCTAGGATCATGTGCTTACTCCAATCTTTGAGTCATTGCGAGCGACCGAAGGGAGCGAAGCAATCCCCCGCTAAAATCAAGAAGGAGATTGCTTCGTCGCTTCGCTCCTCGCAATGACTCCCCTGTATCAATGTCCAAGCGATTTTAACATCGGCACGGTGCGGCCGACCCAGGCCAGGGCCGGATCGTCGGCGGTGGCCTGCATGCGGTGATTGCCCGCCAGCGCCCACAGATAGTACGTCGTATATCCCGGCGCGCTGACGACGGTATGGAAGCCGTTCGGCGCCATCAGGATCGTGTTATCCCGCACCACGAAGCCGGTGTCCACCTCGCCATTGTAATAACGCGCCAGGCCGAACCCGTCGGAAGGTGAAACTTTGAAGAAGTATAACTCCTCGTGGAACGCCTCCCGCGGCAGATCGTCCTTCTCGTGCTTGTGGGGAGGGAACGTGCTCCAATTCCCCGACGGCGTGTACGTTTCCCCGACGATCAGCCGCTGAGCGGGAAGATCCGGCTGGCCGGCCATCGTGAGGATCTGATGAAAATTACGGCTGAAGTTCGCCGCGCCCCACACGCCGGTCGTGATCTTTTCCGGACCGATGAGATAGGGATCGGTTTTCAATTCCGAAGGCGCGCTGACCATGGCCGCCTCCAACCGACCACGGGCGGTGACAGTGTACTCGTTCCCGCACGGGATATACACCGAATGCGGCTTGCCGGAGAATGGATTCGGCCTTCCGCCGATTCCGGTAAACGTCTTCGCACCCGCTTTAACGTCCGCTTTGCCGCCGAGGATTACGATCAGGATTTCCCGGCTGCCGGCGGAGGCCGTGTGGCTTCCGCCATCGGGGAGAACGAGCAATTGAAAATCGAGCAGCCGGAACGGATTTCCCGCGACGCGGTTTATGGTTTCCTTGGTGGTGATGGATTCAAAATAGGACATGGTTCCGCCTTTCTTGAAGGAAGATCAATGAAATAATGTCAGGCGCGGGCTTTCTTGACCCAGCCGATGCATTCGCCGGTTCGGACGGCCAGGCCGTCATAATCCTTCGCCGCGACCAGCGCCGGAGTGACGAGTTTGCTTCCCATTCCCAGCACCGCCGCGCCGGCCTTGATCCATTCGGTGACGCTCGCCTCGCTCGCATCGACCCCGCCCGTCGGAAGCAAACGGTGCCACGGGCACGGCGCCATGACCGCGCGGATGAATTTCGGGCCGCCGGCGGAGTCCGCCGGAAAGATCTTGCAGATTTCCGCGCCGAGTTCCTCGGCCGTCGCAATCTCGGTCTCGGTCGCGCACCCGGGAATATACAGAACCTTGCGCCGGTTGCACAGGCGCGCGATCTCGGGGTTGAGGCTCGGCCCGACGATGAAATTCGCGCCGGCGGCGAGGTACAGCGCCGCGGTGGGCGCATCCATGACCGAGCCGACGCCCAGGATCATGGCCGGATCCGCCTTGGCAAAGTGCCGCACCAGGTCCGAAAAAACAGGGTACGCCGCTTCGCCTCGGTTGGTGAATTCCACCGTCCGCGCGCCGCCCCGGGCGCACGCCGCCGCCAGTTCGATCGCGGTGTTCAGATCGCCGTTGTAAAAAAGCGGCAGGAGTCCCGTCTCGAGCAGAGTGTTGGTGACTTCCAATCGTTGAAAATTGGCCATCTTTGTCCTTCCTCGTCGTTTCATCGATCGTCACCCCGGCGTGACGATCCCCGTCACCCCGGCGTGTTCTTAGCCGGGGTCTAGAACGCTCTGGATGCCGGCTGGGTACACCCTCGCTCCGAATCCATCCCGGCTCATAGACCAAGTGCGAGCCGGGATTCTTCGCGAGGGCAGGCGCCGGCATGACGATCACCGTCACCCCGGCGCGTTCTTAGCCTTTGACTCATCGTCACCCCGGCGCGTTCTTATCCTTTGACTTATCGTCACCCCGGCGCGTTCTTAGCCGGGGTCCACAACGCTTTAGAAATCACTCCCTTTCAATTTCTGGATGCCGGCCAAATACTCGCCGGCATGACGGTCACCGTCCCGAGATCACCTCCGCAACCACCGGATTCTCCAACATCCCGATCTTCTCCACCGTTATCCGGACGGTATCGCCCGGCTGCATGAATTCCGGCGCGCCCGGCTCCGGCGGCGTGCGGGCCGGCGTCCCGGTGGCAATCACATCCCCCGGTTCGAGCGTTATGACCGCGCTCAGGGCCGCAATCAGAAACGGAATGGTGAAGATCATGCGGCCGGTATTGGTCTTCTGCCGCTGAGTGCCGTTGAGCGTGAGGGCAAGATCCAGCGCATGCGGATCGGGGATCTCGTCGGCCGTGACCAGAACCGGCCCCATCGGGCCGAACGTATCGAATGATTTTCCGATCATCCACTGGCTGGTGCGCATCTGATAATCGCGGGCGCTCACATCGTTGAAGATGGTGTAGCCGGCGATGCACGATTGCGCGTCCTGCGAGGGGATCCGCCGTGCCCGCCGTCCGATCACGACCGCCAGCTCGGCTTCGAAATCCGTCTTTGCCGTCTCCGGCGGAATCACGATCGGTGCGCCCGGTCCGATCACCGTGTTGCCGGTCTTGCAGAAGAAGGTCGGAAATTCCGAAGGCTGGGTGCGGTCCTTGCCCATATGATCATGGTAATTGTGCCCGAGGCAGATGATTTTTCCGGGATGCGGAACCGGCGCCATCAACCGGATATCCGCTTCGCGCAGATACGCGTCTTCCTTCACTTCCTGAAGCGCCCTGCGGGCCATGATCATAGCCGGTTCACCGGCGGTCAGGAAGGCATTCATTTCGTCGGGGAGCGCCGGCCGGAATTGGTTTAAATCAAGCACGCGGTTGCCCCCGGAACGCTCCACCTGCAATCCGATCCGTTCCCGACCCTCGCGGGCAAACGTGAGCAATCGCATCGGCCTACCGCGAAACCCGCCCGGAGGCGTCGCCCGCCATCAGCTGCTCCACCTCGGCGGCCGTCACGAGGTTGGCATCCCCGGGAATTGTGTGTTTGAGGCACGAGGCGGCCGCGGCGAATCGCAGCGCCCTTTCCGGATCGTCCGGATAAGCGCGCAGGCCGTGGATCAATCCGCCGCTGAATGCGTCTCCCGCGCCGACCCGGTCCACGATCGGAAGGATGTCGTAAACAGGCGCGGAATAAAATCCACTCTTCGTCCACAACGCACCCGACCAGGTATTCCGGCTGGCGGAAAGCGAACCGCGCAGCGTAACGGCGACCGTTTGCAGATTGGGGAACCGCTCGACCAGACTTTCACATACAAACTTGTATTTTTCCGCCTCCACTTTCCCGGCCGCGACATTGGATTCCGGGGCCCGGATGCCGAAGACCTTGTCGGCGTCTTCCTCGTTGCCGACGGCAATATCGCAAAGGGAAAACAATCCCGCCATGACTTCGCTGGCCGGCTTGCCCCACTTCCAGAGCTTGGCCCGGTAGTTCAGATCGCACGACACGGTTTTCCCAAGCCGCCTGGCGGTCTTCACCGCCTCGAGGCAGGTCTCCGCGGCGCTTTGCGAGACGGCGGGCGTGATCCCGGTCCAATGGAACCAATCGGCATCCGCGAGGACCGCCGGCCAATCGAGCATGCCGGGTTGGATTCCGGCGAAGCTGGAGCCGGCACGGTCGTATATGACCTTGCTGCCGCGCTGCGCCGCGCCGTTTTCGAGGAAATAGATCCCGAGCCTCTCCCCTCCCCGCACCACATGCCCGGTTAATACACCGCGGGCGCGCAACTCGGCGAGGCACGCCTCACCCAGATCATTCTGCGGAAGGCGGGTTACGAACTCGGCTGTATCCCCGAAATCCGCGAGGGTCACCGCCACGTTCGATTCCCCTCCCCCGTAAACGATCTCGAACGCATGCGCCTGCCGGAAGCGTTGAAAGCCCGGGGGAGACAGGCGCAGCATGATTTCACCGAAGGTAACGATTTTCATAAGCAAACTCTCTTCTCTTTCCTCACCCCCTTGCCCCCTCTCCTGGCTTAGGCCAGGAGAGGGGGTTGGGGGTGAGGAAAGCCAACGGTCGAACCAAACCCGACCCAGCTCATTATTATAGACATGCCCGCCGGAATGAGCCGCAAGCAGGCAGGCATCCGGCGCGCCGCTCCGGGAGTATGCCTGGGTTACCTTCTCGAATTCGCGGACGGTGGCTGGAAACGGAAATATCGGATCCTGTTTCCCGTGCACAATACACAGCGGCCGGGGCGCAATCGTCGCCGCCAGTCCGCCCATTTCCGACAAATTCAGAATACCCGGAATATAGTTGCATTCGCAATGGGCGATGGAAAGGATCGAATCCCGGAATGAACAGAAATATCCGGAGACCACCGCCGCGCGGATGCGCTTATCCAGCACCGAAAGCCAAAGCGCCGTGGCGCCGCCGCCGGAGTGGCCGGTCGCCCCCAATCCGCCCGGTGCCGCATCCGGACGGGAAAGCAGGTAGGAAGCGGCGCACATCCCATCCCAGCAGCGCTCGCCCATCAGAGTCCGGCCCATCATCAGGTAGGCGAAGGAGAGTTCCCGGCACGAACGCTCCAGTGCGCGATCCCCAGCCGTTCCAGTCCGGCGTTCCCCAAAGCCCCGTTGTTCGATTGCGCCCACCAGGTAACCGCACTCCGCCAGGTATTCGGCATAATTATCGTTTGCCGTCCGGTGGATTTCCGCCGTCTCCGGGTCCGGGAAATTCCCGATGCAATCCTGGATCCCGGGTTCGTGTCCCGGAAAGACCAGGACCGGTTTAAAGGGCGGGCGCGCCTTGGGAACCAGTACGTAAACGGGGATCGATACGCCTTCGCCGGCGGAGAGCCGGATTTTTTCTTCCGTGTGCTTCGGCCGCTCGATCGTATGAATCCGTTCGGCCGACACGGGGGGAAGGCTCCTCGCCGCCAGCCCGAGGATCCGCCGGAAATCGTCCCGCAGGGATTCGCGCGCCCCGGGTTGCGATCGCCGCAGGCAGTCGTCGTAGAGCGCATCCAGATGACTCTTCAAAGCGAACGCGGGGGTCGTCATCCTTCTCCGCAGGAATCCCGGTCGACCGAGCCGGGCGGCACGTCGTCCGCGACGTCAAGGGTCTTCCGCGCCAGGCTCAGGTCGTTGCCGGCCAGCGTGATTTTCCCGGTCTGGGCTCCCTCGATCCGCAGGAACACATCGGTTCCCGGCGCGGTCCGGCAGGCGCTGATCAATGCCTGGGATACGTTGTTCAGTTGCAGAATCGGCGAATTGGGATCCGGCGTGGAAGTGCCGCAGGCGCCGATTCGTCCGCCCTCAATATCAAACAGCCGGAACGCCGGGCCGGTTTGCCCATCGATCTCGATATGCTCGAGGCTCAGGCCGCGAACGTTGCGGATGAAGAATCCGGCCTGCTGCATCCGTTCCAGGCCGTCGGCCATTTCCGGGTACCCGCCTTCCGTTCCGGCCGCCAGGCTGATCGAGATGTCGCTCAAAGAGATTTCCTCGGCCGGCATTTCGGGCAGCCCGTAGAAAAACCCGGCGGCGTACTTCACCCCGCGGGCGGTGATGTGGCTCAGGTGGATGCGGCGGAACCGCGGAGTGCCTTCGTTGCGCGGCTGCGGCCCTTTGTCGGAGACCACCGGATCCCCCCAGGCTCCGCATCCATAATACAGGTTCATGGTAAACGGGCACAAGACGTCGGTCATGATCAGGTTGCTGGCGCGGACGTCTTCCACGATGCCGCCCCGTCCGCGGCGGGATTTCAGCCGGATGCCGCGGTCGGTGCCGGTGAACACGCAATTGGCGATCACCACATTCTGCACGCCGCCGTTCATCTCGCTCCCGATCACCACGCCGCCGTGCCCGTGCGCCAGGGTGCAATTGACGATGGTGATGTCGCGGCAGGGCGCGCGCCGGTCCGGGTGCTCCGTCTCGTTGCCCGCTTTGAGCGTGATGCAATCGTCGCCCGCGCTTACATAGCAATCCGAGATGCGCACGTTCTGGCAGGAATCCGGATTGATCCCGTCGGTGTTCGGCGAATCCGGAGGATTGACAATCGTCACGCCCCGCACCGCCAGATCGGTGCAGCGCACAGGATTGACCGTCCAGCTGGGCGAGTTGACCAGGGTCACGCCCTCGATCAGCACGTGTTCGCAATCCGCGAAGGAGATCAGGCGCGGCCGCGGGTATTTCAAGGTTTTCTCTTTGTATCGCTGCCACCAAACGCCGCCCTGCCCATCGATCCGTCCGCGGCCGGAGACGGTGATGTTTTTGATGTTCCGGGCGGTGAGCAGCGGCGCGTACGTCTCCTGTTCCGCGCCCTCCCAACGGTGGCTGATGACCGGATAATCATCGGGGTTCTCGCTCCCGAGCAAGGTCGCGCCCGCATCCAGCATCAGGTGGATATCATCCCGCAAGGTGAGCGACCCCGTCAGATACTGCCCGGCTGGAAAGAACACCATCCCGCCGCCCTGCGCGCGGCAGGCGTCGATGGCGGACTGCAGAGCGCGGGTCTCCACGGTCCGGCCGTCGCCCAACGCGCCGAAATCCCGGACGTTGATATTTGTTTTTTGCAAAATGTTTTCGGATGTCAGGGTCATCCGTTACTCCTGCGCGCGCTTCCGCGGGTCCGCCGCTTCCATTTCCAATGCCGCCAGGATGAAGGCGCCGACACCCTTCGGGTCGTTGGTTGTCACCTTCTCTCCCGTGTAATAACCATAGGATCCGTCCCGGTACGGCTCTCCACCCAGGCCCGCGACCGAACAAATCCCGTTCAGCGACCAACCGCCGTCCGCATCCTGTACGACCTGATGATCCACCAGACCGCGGAAGGCCTTGCGTGCGGCGTCCAGGTATCCCGGAGCCAACAGGCCTTTGCGGACTCCTTTTGCGAATGCGTAAGCGAACATGGCGGATGCGGAGGATTCCTGATAATTTCCCGGAGCGCCGGCCCGGTCGAGAACCTGATACCAAAGCCCAGATTCGGAATCCTGCACGCCCAGAACCGCCAGCGCGGCGCGGTTCAGAATATCCGTCAGAATTTTCCGGCCGGCATGTTCGGGCGGGAAATAATCCAGCACGTCCACGACCGCCATCGCGAACCACCCCATCCCCCGCCCCCAGAATTGCGGCGAGCATCCCGTCGCGGGGGATGCCCAGCGCTGCTGCCGGCTTTCATCCCAGCCGTGATACAAAAGGCCGGTCTTCGGGTCGCGGGTATGTTTTTCGATCAAGGCAATCTGGGCTGTGATATCCTCGAAACCCGCGCCGTCGCCGAACAGCGAAGCGTATTCGGCATAAAACGGACACGCCATGTAAATTCCGTCAAGCCACATCTGGTTCGGGTAAATCTGTTTGTGCCAGAATCCGCCGCTCTTGTTCCGTGGTTGGCGGCGGAGCTGTTCCCGCATCAGCTCGATGGCTTTGCGGTAGCGCAGTCCGCCGGTTTGCCGCAGGACAGGAAACAACACCCTCCCCGGATAAATTTGATCCAGGTTGAACTCATCCATCCGGTATGTTCGGATGTCCCCATCCGGCGTGACCCACAAATCCACCCACTCCCGGACGAAGCGGGCCAGACGTTCCTCGCCGGCGGCGGCCGCGGTATCCGCCACCGCCTTCACCACCAGTCCCTCCTCATAATGCCAGCGCGTCCGGTCCGCGGAGAATCGGCGGAGGACGGAATCCGACATCCGGACGGACCAAACGGGATCGGGGGCCTTCGTCTTGTTCTCCATGCTTCCGGCGGAAATCCTTCCGCAGCGTCTCCAATCCCGGTCCGCGCGCCGACTCAGGCACCGGGACCGGTGAGTTTCCAATCCGGGAGAAAATCCCGGTTGATCGCCGCCATGCGGCGGAACATTTTCCAGGTGTCATCCACATCCAGCCGGTTGGTTGGATCCAGGTACATAGCCTGGAACGCCAGCTCCGGGGCATTGTTCAGAGCCGCGTCGATGATCAATTCCTGGTTGGCAACATGCCGGGCGATGAGGGGCGCCAGCCCCGGCGGCAGCGAACCGGCGGTCAGCGGGCGGACTTCGTCGCGCCCGAAATGAGCATTGGTTTCCACAACGGCACCCAAGGGCAAATTTTCGATCTGCCCCCGATTCGGCAGGTTGACGTTGGAGATCATTTCCCCCAAACCCGCAATCGCTTTAATTTGCTGCACGCCTTCCTCCCCGCTCCCCTTTACATCCAACGGGGTGCGGCCGGACATCAGGTCGCGTGTTTTTTGCGGAGCGGAGCGCCAGCGTTCGATCCGGTAGGAAACCGGCGTGCGGATGATCCCCCACCGGAAAAGCCCCTCGATCGAGCTGGTGAATCCCGGCAGGAACTCCACCAGGTGGCGGTCGCCGGCGGCCGCCAGAATTCCGAAGCGCGGAAAGAGCGCGTACTTGACCTGGTCCGTGCTGTGAAACCAATCCTGGAAGCTCTCCACTTCCGCCCGGGTGTACGTCCGCACCGTGCCGGGTTCACCGGTATGGCGCCGCACGAGTTCGAGTACATCCCGCCCCTGGTACTCGCATCGGTCGATCCAGGTGAAGTGGTTGATGCCGAGTCACATTGCAGTGAATCTCGCGCGCGGTCCGGCGCGGGGTAAACCTCCCAGTACTCGGCCGACAAGCTCGGCCAGCATCTTTTGCGTGCTGAAAACTTCGTGGCAGCAGCCGAACACTTTGAGTGCCGGCGCGACCTTTTCCAGCGTCCGGGTGCAGAGGGACATCGGATTGGTGTAGTTGATGACCCAGGCCTGCGGGCAGATTTTCCCGATTGTTCGGCAAACCCCGCATAGATCACGGCGGACCGCAGGCCGCGGTTCAATCCCGGCGCGCCGGTGGTATCTCCGACCGGGAAGAACATCCCGATATTCTTCGGCCAGGGCGATCTCCTCCGCCATGAGTTCCAGCGGGCCGGGCTGGATGGAGATGACGACGAAATCGGCGTCGCGGAGCGCTTCATCCAGGTTGGAGGCCGTCTCGTATTTCCACCGTGAGACCACCCCTGGCTGGGCTTGCAGCCAGTTGCCCAGTTGTTCGTTCAGCCGCGCGGAGTCCTTATCGATATCGTACAGCGCCATCCGGCCGCCGAGGTCCGGGCAGCGCGCCAGGTCGAACATCAGCTTGCGCGCCCAGTCACGGCTTCCCCCTCCGATGTAGGCGATCTTCAACTCCGTGGCGGTCATTCGTTCCGATCCTCCGGCTCCATCTGTACGTTGGGCGGCCCAGAGGCCGCCCAACGTACGAGATGAGGAAATGCGTGCCGGCCTTTGTTACTTGAGGTATCCGGCGGCAGTCAGTATGTCTCGGGCAGAAGTCACCCAATCATCCGTGCCCAGGCTCTTCAGATCAGCGAGGAAAGCATCCCAAGCTTCCTGGGTGATCTCATTATCGACATCCAGGACGAACGCTTGGATGCCCTCGTTGTACCGCGTCTGGAGATCGCCCCAGTTATCGGGCGGGTTGATGATCCCGGAGGCGGTGCTCTCCGTCCAGGTCTGCGCGGTGAAGCCGGCCAGGAAGTCAAGCGGCTTGATCGTCCGGCCGTTTCCAGTCTGGAATTCGGGATACCGGGCTTTCAGCTCGACATCAGTGAAGATGTAGACGAAATTCCCCAGCTGGGTGAAGGGCTGCATTTCCTTGGAGGTCCAGGCCTTCGCCGGATCGATGCCGTCGAGGGTGATGAAGCCGTTGGCATCCAGGTTGTAGTTCTCGCCCTTTACGCCGAAGCCCAGCAGATAGTAGCCTTCATCGCCGGCGGTCCAGTCGAGGAACCGGGCGATGGCAGGCCCCTTGCCCTCGTCGATCGCCTTCTGCGAAACGGCGTAGATGCGGGCCGATTGATTGGAGAGGCCTTCCGAGCTCAGCCCGGCCGGTCCGGTGGGCGGCGGCAGGACGACCCACTCGCCCGTGGGATTATTCGCATCAAAGTCCTTGTAGTTGGCCTTGGTGGAGAGGGCGGCGAAGTTCTCGCGCATGATGCCCCACTGTCCCTGCTTCCACTTGGCGCGGAAATCATCCTTCTTCAGGGTCGGCCAGTCCGGGGTGATCAAACCCTCGACATTGATCTGACGCACGACCTTCAGCGCGTCGAGGAAGTCCGGCTTGAAGACGTTCATGCCGAAGCCATCCTGGGTGACATTCCACATTCCGGCCACGCCGAAAGCGCCCATCATGTAGTCGAACCGCCGGCCAAGCCCGTTTTCCGGAACGCCGGCGATTTCAGGATACGCGCCGAATCCGTAGGTGTCGTTCTTGCCGTTGCCGTCCGGATCATTCTTGGTGAAAGCGCGCGCGACCTCGATCAGTTCGTCCATGGTCTTGGGCATCGCCAGGCCAAGCTTGTCCAGCCAGTCCTTGCGGATCACCAGGCCGTCGGTGGTCGGGATCTGGCCCGGGTCCGGCAGGCCGTACATTTTGCCGTCGATGGTGACGAGCCGGTTGCGGTTCGGGTCGCTGTAGTGGGTCTGGGTGCGGGTCGGCATGAGCGGCAGCAGATCATCGACCTGCGCGACCAGCCCCTGCCCGACAAGCGCGTACCAGGCGTCGCGGTTGACGAAGAAGAGGTCCGGAAGATCATTGGCGGCGGCCGCCGTGTTGATCTTCTGGTTCATATCGTCGTTGCCGCCCTTCATCACCACAAGGTCGAGCGTGATCTTCAGCTTCTCCTTGAGGATGTCGTAGACGACCCAGTCCGCCGGCGGATCATCCGCCTCGGACACCCGTCCGGCCGCCCACATGGAAATTGTCGCAGGCTGGATTTCGGTCGGCGCGGCCGTCGGCGGAATTTCCGACGGGGCGAGCGTGTTCTGGGCGACCGTCGGGGCGACGGTGGTGGCCGTGCCGCAGGCGCTCAGGAAAAGCGCCCCCAACGCGACCGCCAGGAACAAATGCTTGAATGTGTCTCTCATTCCATTCCTCCTTGTAAAATGTTGTAATTCACGGCTTGGCAACTCACAAGCGTTGGTGCCTGAAGTCTCGAAAGGTTTCTTCTCGTTTCACCTCCTCCTCACTGCTTCACGCTACCCGTCAGCGTGCTCTTGGTGAAGTAACGCTGAATGAACGGGTAGACGGCCACCATGGGCAGCATGGTGATGAACACACTCGCGGCTTTGAGAGATTGAATGGGA
Organism: uncultured Chloroflexia bacterium; assembly: GCA_963724345.1. GTDB lineage: Bacteria > Chloroflexota > Anaerolineae > Anaerolineales > RBG-16-64-43 > JAFGKK01. Next base: position 1,662,698 of record CAVRUI010000003.1, read on the forward strand.
GCGCTGCTGAACGCGTCGGATTCCACGTACTCGTTCAAGCTGGATGCCATCAGGATGTTGCGCAGGAGCACCGGCAGCGGCATCAGGTCGTTATTGTTCAGATACAGGATCGGATAGAAGAACTCGTTCCAATAAAAGACCCCATAAAACAATCCGATGGTGAGCAGGATCGGTTTGGAAAGCGGCAGGATGACCTGCACCAGCACCTGCAATTCGCTGGCGCCGTCCAGCCGCGCCGCCTCCTCCAGTTCGACGGGCAGGCCCTCGAAAAATCCCTTCATCAGAAGGACGTTGTAGACTCCGATCGCCACCGGTACAAATACGGCAGTCAGGTGGTTGGTGAGCCCCAAATCGTGCACCACCAGGTAGGTCGGTATCATCCCCGCGCTGAACAGATAGGTAAGCAGTATGAAATTGATGAGGAGATTCCGGCCCGGAAGGGTCCGGATCGAGAGGACGTACGCCAGCGGCACGGTGAGGATCAGGCTGAGCGAAGTTCCGAGTACGGTAATCTGCACGCTGTTCCAGACCGCATTGATGAAATTCGGATGAGTCATCAGCTGCCGGTAGGCTTCGATGCTCCATCTCCAGGGGGGAATGAGCATGCCGAAGCTGGTATCCTCCGCGGCGTAACCCAGCGGAGTGAGCGACATCATCACGACCCGCCACAACGGAACCAGAATGATGAGCAGGACCAGAATCAGAAATCCGTTAATCAGTATCTGAAATATGATTTCTTCTCTCGATTTGACAGGCATGGATACCTCTTCTGATCAGTAAAGGCTGGTGCGGGCCCAGCGCTTTGCCAGCTCGTTCGAAACGACGAGCAGGGTGAGGCCGATGACGCCCTTAAACAACCCCACCGCGGTGGCCAGGCTGTACTTGAATTCCAGAATGCCCGCCCGATAGACCCAGGTGTCGATGATGTCCGCGACGCTGTACACGGGCACCGAATAGAGCACAAAGATCTCGTTGAATCCCGCGTCCAGGATGTGCCCCAGGCGGAGCAGCGTGACGATCATGATCACCGGCAGAATCCCCGGAAGGGAGATGTGCCAGATGCGCTGCAAGCGCGAAGCGCCGTCCACCGACGCCGCTTCGAAAAGCGCCGTCTCGATCCCCATCAGCGCCGCATAATAGAGAATCGTGCTCCATCCGGTCTCCTTCCAAATGTCGGAAAAGATCACCACCCAGCGGAAGTATTTCGGCGATGTGAGAAAGGAGATCGATTTCCCTCCGGTCGCCTTCATGATTTCATTGATCAGCCCATCGCTCGGAGAAAGCATCGTCAGCAGCACGCCGAACATGATTACCCACGAAAGGAAGTGCGGGATGTAGGCGCCGGTCTGGACGATGGATCGGAAGAAATTAAAGCGGGTTTCATACAGCGCAATCGCGAGGATGATCGCCGTCGGCATTCCCAGGATAAGCTTAACGACGCTGAAGAACAGCGTGTTCCCGATAAGCCGTGAAAAATAATAGGAATTGAAGAAGGCTTCCAGGTGCTTGAACCCGACCCACGGGCTGCCTACCACGCCCAGCACCGGCTTGAAATCCTTAAACGCAATCTGCGCGTTAAACAATGGCCAGTATTTGAACACGATAAAAAAGAGTATGGAGGGCAATACAATTATGTAAAGCCAGCGGTGCCGCCAAATGGCGCGCCACAGGATGCGGAGCCTGTCGCGCAGCGGGATTTCCGGTATGCCGATCGGTAACGCCGCAGGTCGAACTGCTGATTTTTGATCCACGGTTTCATCCTTCTGCGCGGTTAACGGACGGTCTACGCCGCTTTTGGTCATTATAAAAACCTCCTGTTGGATTCTGGCGCCTGGATACAGGAAAAAAACGACGCTTACGGCGGAATATGGCGTAAAAATTGGTTGATTTTGGATCTTCGTACGGGGACGTAATGCCCGGTGGCTGCCTTCCTTTCTTTAAAAGGAAGAAGCGAAGAGGTGAATACCATTAATAATCTATCACTTTCCCCTAAAAAGAAACCAACAAAAAAGTCGATGTTTTCGCGTAAGGAAAACGCGCGATTTCGGCCTGGAAAGAGCATTCAACCACCAAGACACCAAGACACAAAGATATGGCTATCCTTCGTGTCTTGGTGTCTTGGTGGTTTATTTTTTCAATCCGACTATTACCAATGAAAATTAATTTTCAGGATTATCGCGGAAGGCCTGCGGGGATTGTCCGGTAAATTTGTGGAAAACCCGGCTGAAATACGATTGATCCCGGAAGCCCACCTGATGGGCGATGACCCGGATGCTGTTGGATGTGTTCTGCAGCAATGTCTTTGCCTGCAGGATCCGGTAACGGTTCAAATAATCCCACGGGGAAAGCCCCAGCTCGCGGTTGAATACCCGGCTGAGATAATCCTCGCTGATCCCAAGCGATTTCGCCAGCTCCCAGCGCGAAAGCGGGCGTGAGTAATTGTGGTGCAGGAAGGCGACGGTGCGTTTGACCAGCGCGGATGTTTGCGGGGGAAGCGCATCGCTCCCGAACAGCGCCCGGTGCAGCGCGGCGACCGTCTCCGCCTCTGAGAGGATCCCCTTGCTTTGAAACGTCACCCTCGCATACCGCTCCAGCCGTTTAACGTCCTCTTCCTGAAGCAGCTTGCTGGAAAGGATGACCACGGGCACCGCGCGCAGCCGCGGATCGGCCCGCATCCAATCCAAAACTTCCTCGCCCCCCATCCCGGGCATCATCAAATCCAGGATGACGAGCGACGGGACCTCCACGCGCATCACTTCCAGCGCGGCGCCGCCGTCGGCCGCGCTGCGGATGGAGAAGCCGGGCAATCCCTTGAGTACGGTCTCCTTGTGCGCCGCGCGCACGTTCGGATCGTCATCCACGATCAGCACCGGGCCGGCGTCGGGTGCGAGCCGCACCGTGTGGATCGATTCCAGCAGCCCCTCCGCTCCGGCGGATTTATCGAGGAAACTCGTCAGCCCCAGCGTAAGTTCGACGTCGGCCCCCTGCTCCTTCTGAACCTGGCCGTAGACGATCACCGGGGCGTGGCGGAGGAGCGGATGGGCGCGGAACCGCCGGACCATCGTCCAATCGTTCGCGGCCGCGCCGGCCAGGTCCCAGGCGAGGGCCACCGGCTGCACGTCCTCCAGCTCCCGTTCCCAATCCATAGCGGCGCGCAAGCGGCGGATTTCCAAACCCTGGCGCCTGCTCAGTTCGATGATTTCCTCCGCCGGCCGTTCGGAGGAAGATATCAGCAAAAGGACCGGATGCGCGGATTCGGCCGCCGGTTCGGGCGGACCGCCGATCCGCGGCAGCGGCAGGAAGACGTGGAATGTGCTGCCCTTCCCCACCCGGCTGTCCAGCTTGATCGTCCCGTTGTGCAACGCGACCAGATGGCGCGAGATCGAAAGCCCCAGCCCGATGCCGGCCGGGATGGCGCCGGTATGTTCGCCGGTCCCGAACGGTTCGAAAATATGTTCCTGCTGGTCCTCGGGAATGCCGATCCCGGTATCTTCAACCCACAAATGGAGAAACGGCGGGGATACTTCCGCGCCGAGCGTAATCGTCCCCCGTTCGGTGTATTTCTTCGCATTGCTGAGCAGGTTGAGAAGGATTTGGCGCAGGCGGACCGGGTCGGCCTGAATCAGCGGCAGCTGATCCGGGACCCGCAATTTCCACAGCAGGGCTCCGGCATTATCCGCCTGGCCGGAGAGGCTCTGGTAGACCTCGGCCAGCAGCGGCAGCGGTTCCAGCAGCTCCGGATGCAAATCCAGTTCGTCAATCTCGGCCCGCGAGAGATCCAGGAGGTCGTTGATCACGCGCAGCTGATGTTCGGCGCTGCTTTGGATATGCTGCAGGTCGTCGGTCAAGCCGGGCGGTTTTTCGGGATTTCCGGTTTGCGAGGCCTCGATGGCATTCCGGGCATGCCCGATGATGATGTTCAGCGGGGTGCGCAGTTCATGGCTGACGTTCGCCAGCAGACGGGTTTTGATCTGGTCGGCTTTCTCCGCCGCCAGGCGCGCCTGTTGCGCCTCCTGGAACAGCAGCGCGCCCTTCAGGGCGGTGGAGATGTGGCCGCGCAGGGTTTCGTATATGGAACCGTCGTATGGGCCGATCTCGAAGACCGCGAATCCGATCTGGGTGTCTTGAAAATACAGCGGTTCCACGACCAGGCTGAACCGCCGCTCGGCTGGAAGCAACCCTTCCGGAAGCAACCGGCGCGAGGGGAAACGGCGGCCGCCGATTTCCAGCGGGATGCGTCCTTTTTCGTTGTAGGCCAGGATCAACCGTGAATATTCCAACGAATAGGAGGGTTGTTCATACAGCGCGAGGTAGGCGGCGGCGATGCCGAGCCGGGGAAGGCTCTCCGCAAGCGCATCCGCAAGCTTGGCAATATCGAAGGTGGTGATCAGCGCCTGTCCGATTTCCTGCAGCAGCGCCGTCCGCCGTTCGGCCTGCCATTGCTGGAAAATCTGCATCCGCTGGGTGGTCTCGCCGACCACGACCCGCGCCTGCCCGAAGAGATCCTCGGCGAGCGCCCGGGCCGGCGGCGCGAGATACGGAATCGACCGCCGCCGCAGGGCCGAGATCAGCCCCTGCCAGGCGAACAGGTCGGTCCCGGCCGTCACCGCCTGCCCGAGGATTTTTTCCAGGGTGGGGATGAACACACCCGGCCGGCGCGGCCTGCAGGTCCGCCTGGAAGGCATCCAGGAGAGTCTTCGCCCAAGCCTCCGATTTTTCCTCCGAGTCCGGAAGCGCCGCGGCCATATCCGCCAGCGCCCGTTCGCGGAAGGCCGCCATCGCCATCGGAAAATCCAGCCCTTCGAAAGCCGCCGACCGCGCCGCCGCCTGGACGACCGCCGCCGAGGGGCACCCGCAGGATTGGCGGATGACCAGATGCGAGGGTAACAGGACTTTTTCCGGAACGGATTCGCCGTTGAGCTCTGAGAGCAGCATTTCCACCGCGCGCGCCCCCTGCTCGGCAAACGGCAGGGAAACGGAGGTGAGCGGCGGGGTCGAAAGGCGGCTCTCGGTCGAATCGTTGAACCCCGAAAGCGCCACTTCGCTCGGAACCTGAATGCCCCGGGATTGCAGCGCTTTCAGCGCCTCCAGCGCCAACAGGTCGCTGACCGCCAGCACGGCCTGGAAATCGATCCGCGGACGCAGTTTGTTTTCCTCCAGGAGGAAACGGACCGCATCGGCCCCGGCCTCCCATTGCATCGGGGGCGTGACCAGCGATCTCGTTGAAGGGGATGCCGTAGGCCTGGAGCGTTTCGGTGTACGCCCGGAACCGCTCCTGCGCGTAAAAGTGGCGCTCCGGCCCGCGGATGAAGGCCAGGCGGCGGTACCCGTGCACCTCGATGAGGTGAACGATGGCGGAGCGCATCCCGTTGTAGCTGTCCACCAGGACTGTCGGAACGTCCGCCATAAGCTGGGCCAGGCTGAGCAGCGGCAGGGGTTTGAACCGGTTGTGGAAATCCGCGACCACGGCCGGATCCAGCACCCCGCCGAGCGTGGAGGACCAGCTGATCAGGCCGTCCACGGATTCGGGATTCACCAAATCGTAGATGGCGTTTCGCTGGGCTTCGAATCCGGCGGATGCGCGCAATCCGCCGCCGGGAAAACAGATCAGGTTGGCATCATGCTGTTCGGCGGCTCTGACGATGGCCGGCCAGAGGGAACGGCCGGTGCCGATGTGGATGTTGGCGAGGATAAAACCGAGGGTGGGACGCGGCCGGGCGGCTCCGGATTCCTCCGGGCGATCGGGCATCCCCCGCACCGGATCATTCTCCATGGCCTGATTTCCTTTCCGGACCCTTCCCACTGCCCGAGCCGGTCGATTGCCTGCCGGGTGGATGTACGCCGCGTTTCACCCGGCTTTTCCATCGCGAAGGGATTATACCCAAGCGGTAAAACGGCGAAATCCAGTCCTACCGACGGATTATTATTGATATCCGCGCTGTTTGGCTTCTTCCATAATTGTTGCGGTCGCGGTCGCGCCGATGCGCGACGCGCCGAGCGCCCGGAATTTCAGCAGGTCGTCCAGCGTCCGGATGCCGCCCGCCGCTTTGATCTTCACTTTCGGGTCGGCATGCTTGCGCATCAGCGAGACGACGTACTCCGTCGCGCCCCGGTACGCGTACTTCCCATCCGCTTGTTTGACGAAGCCGTATCCCGTGGAGGTTTTGATGAATGCGACCGGCATCTGCGAGCAGAGCCGGCACAGGTGGATGATCTGTTCGTCCTGCAGGAAATCCGTTTCGAAGATGACCTTCAGAATGGCGTTCCCGGCCAGGCAGGCGTCGTTGACGGCCTGGATTTCCCAGCTCACATATTCCCAATCCCCGCCCAGCGCCTTTCCGATATTGATCACCATGTCGATTTCATTCGCGCCGTCCTTGACGGCCTGCAGCGTCTCGGCGATCTTGATCCCGGTCGTGCTGTTGCCGTGCGGGAATCCGATCACCGCGCAGACGCCCACGCCGGATCCGGCCGTCGCGTCGCGCGCCATGGGAACGGCGTACGGTTTGACGCACACCGTCGCCGTTTGGTATTTTTTCGCCAGCTCGCACCCGGCAAGGATGTCCTTGTCGGTCATCGTCGGGTGCAGGAGCGAATGGTCGATCATCTTCGAAAGGTTGTCGAGGGAAAGCGATTTTTCAGTTGTCATGGCGGGCCTCTTTCCGGCTGGGTGGATATTCTACCCCCCGTCGTATTCCGGCGGGAACCCTTGCCCGGATCCGGATCCAGTAAAAGGAAAAGCCCCCGGCATTGCCGAACCGGGGGCCGAGAAAACGGTATCGCGGAAGAGCTTACGCCGACGCCGGCACCGGGAGCGTGTCTTTGCGGATGGAAAAGTCCCGCTTGTATAGTGTGACGGCCAGAACAATCCCGGCCAGCTTGGTTTTTCTTGGCGTCTTGGTGTCTTAGTGGTTAATGAATTTATCATCAAAGAGAGGCGAAGTTGATTAGCCCTATTCCCCACCCGGTAATCATCTTTCGGATCGAATCCGTGGTAAGAATCTCGATCTCCCGCTCGCGCGGCTTGTTATAGGATGATCCTTCGATCAACGCCTGATCCGCATATCCCGGGTGGCACATGATCTCCGAGACGCCGGCTTCCAATTGATCGATGATGCGCACGAGCTGTTCGTAACTGGCTTCTTCGTCGTAGAACGTCCCGATAAACCAATCCGGCTTTTTTGTGCCGAATTTCGCGGTCAGCCGCGGTACGAAATCCCGCGCCGAAGCGCAAAAGGCTTGCGGGAGGCCGTCGCAATACCCCGACGGGCACGGGAGCGGGATTCGGATCGGGCATGCATATTTTTTTGCCAGGCCGAGGAATTTATCAAAGAGCGGTTCGGAAAAATAGGTCGCGTGGTGGTGGGAATCCAGATGATCGGGATTACGTCCGGTGACGGAGACGAATTTCCGGATTTGCGCATCCCATTCGGCGGCGGCTTGTTCCGGATCGATCCTGCTCAGATTGCGGATGAAATCATCCAGCAACGGGAACTTCCCACTCCCGCCGGTGATGGAATCCAGTGCTTTTGGTGGCAGGAGCGGCGCACCGGATGTCAGCACCAGGTGGACGCCCAACCCCAGGTCCGGCGCCTCCCGCATGGCGGTGCGCAATTCCTCCTCGATCCCGGGCATGTTCATCAACGCGGTCGTCGAGGTGACGATCCCGTCGCGGTGGGCTTTGCGGATCCCTCTTGACACGCCGGGCGTCCGGCCGTAATCATCCGCGTTGACAATCAGGAATTTTCCGTTTTTCATAAATCATCCCTTGCAGGAAAATATTTTTACCACGAAGACACAAAGACACGAAGGATTAAGATTTTTTCTTAGTGTCTTCGTGTCTTGGTGGTTAATTGTATTATTTCCTCAGGTTTATCCCGAGATCGTACTTCTCCAGACTAATGAGTCAAAGTTACTTTGCGGATATGCCGCGGCTGGTCCGGGTCCATCCCGCGCGCGCGGGTCAGATGAAACGCCAGCAGCTGGCCGGGCAAAATCGCGGCGATCGGCGCCAGCCATTCGGGTTCCCCCGCCGGAAGCGGAATCCAGGAATCCGCCGGCTGGATTCCGGGAAGCTCGTCCGCCAGGGCCAGCACCCGGGCCCCCTGCGAGCGGACAAGGTCGGCGAGTTCGGCCATTTCGCGCTGAAAGGTCGCGCCCTGGGAGACGAGGATCACGGGCAGCCCGCCCTCTGCCATCGCGATCGGCCCATGCTTGAAATCCGCCGTCGAATACGGCTCGGCTTCGACGCCGGAAAGTTCCTTGATCTTCAGCGCGATCTCATGCGCGGTGCAGTAGTGGTAGCCCCGCCCAAGCACGACCGCGCGGCTGGAATCGGCCATGCGTTCGGCGGCGGCCTGCGCCTGCGGCTCCGCCTTCAGTGCGGCCGCCATCCACGGGATGACCGGGAGGAGCGATTCCGGCCGCAACCGGTCCTCGAGCGCGAGGGAAAGCATCGCGAGTACGGCCAGGGTCGAGGTATATGTCTTGGTGGCCGCCACGCTTTGCTCGCGCCCTGCTCCGAGCGGAATTACATCCTCGGCCGCCCGGGCCAGCGGCGAATTTGCCTCGTTGGTGACCGCGATCGTCGGGGCGCCCTGCCGGCGCGCCTCCTCCAGCACCTCGACGATATCCGGCGACTGCCCGGATTGCGAGATGCCGATCACCAGCGCACCCTCCAGCCGCGGCGGAGTTCTGGTACGTCGTAAACAGAGAAGGAGCGGAAAGCGCGACCGGCAGACGGTTGATCCCGCCGAACAGGTACTGCCCGTAGCGGGCGGCGTTGTCGGAAGTGCCGCGCGCCGCCAGATAGATAAAGCGGCAGTTCTTCGCGCGCAATTCCCGGCCGAGGCGGAGCACATGATCATGCTCGGCGGCGATCAATTGCCGGATGATTTCCGGTTGTTCGTGGATTTCCTTCCAAAGCAGGGATTCCATCGGGTTATCGGCCCTTTCGCAAATATTGGGATGTCATTCCGAGCCGAAGCCGAAGGCGAAGGCGAGGAATCGGCGATTTACTGAAAACTACCGATTCCTCGGGGCTTTCAGCCCCTCGGAATGACCTACATCACTACATACGCGCGACCGTTTCACGGATGATTCGGGTTTTAACCGGCTCGCTGACCGGAAAACCGCCCTCCTCCAGCGCCAGGACCGCCGCGCCGGCCACCGGCGGGCACGCCAGGCGAATGAAGCGTGCGCGCGGGGATTCGGTTTGGATTTTCCGGCGCATCGGATCGACAAGCACCGGCCCGGCGTCGAACATGCTGCCGATCATCACCACGTCGAATTCGAGTTCCTGGAACTCAAGCTGGCGGGCGACGGCGTTCACCATCTCTCCCAATTCCGTCCCGGCCCAATCGATCAACCCCTGCGCAACCGCGTCGCCCTTCGCCGCTGTTTCAAAAATCAGCGGCGCCGAACAGGCGTCGGCATCGAACCGGCCGTCCATCATGCCTGCAAGCCAGTCGGAAAGATCGCGTGCGCCGGCGCAAGTCACAAACGCATCCGCAAGCGCCGTGGAGGAGCCTCGTTTTGTCCAGGAACGGGCCACCGCCTTCACGGCTTCGGCCATCAGCTCCGAGGCGCCTGCTCCTTCCCCCATCTGGATCCCGCCGCCGGTTACCCGTCCGATGCGGGTATGATCCCGGTTCCACCCCCAGCAGTTGCATCCGGTTCCGGATACGACCGCAATCCCCCACCCCTCCGGGGCGCCCGCGACCAAGCCCAGGATGGTGTCATTTACCAGTTTCATCGGGCAGCGCAAACCGGTCTTGCCGATCGCCCGCCGCGTATCCGCTTCTTCGGAATCCCAGTCCAACCCGCCGATCCCGAATCCGGCCGCGAGGATATCCGCGATCCCCACCTTGGCTTCCCGGCAGGCCTGGTCCAATGCCGTCTGCAGGGCGGCGGTCAGGCCGTCCCAGCCGACCGTCTCATGATTGCCGGGACCCGCTTTGCCGAAGCCCAACACCGCGCCGTTTTCGTCGAGTAAAACCGCGCGGGTTTTGGTCCCGCCGATATCCACACCCAAGAGTACTTTGCGTTGCGATGTCATCTCCCGGTATCCCGTTTCAAATATTGATTCTCAATCCATGTTTTTTGGAGCCATACTAAAATCATAGGCCCAACCCCAAGAGCGAGAAGATTGTACGCGGATTTCGCGGAAAAAGCGGATTGCGCGGATGAATGGGATTTTTAAGTTTTATCCGCGAAATCCGAAGGTTCCGTGTAATCCGCGCACATTTATTGGTTTGACTGGATACGCGCCGCCTATTTCTCCCAAAACAGCGGGAGGTATTTGCGGTTGGTCTCCAGCATATCCTTCAGGACCGCTTCGGCCCGGCCCGGGCCCGGCCCGAGCGGATGGACGCGCAGCGCCTCGAGCGCCGCCTTCCGGTCGCCGTGAACCGCCGCCTGAACGGTCAGGAGTTCGTACTCCTTCACCCGCGCGATCAGGTCGAAACACATTTTCGGCAGCGGCGGCGCGGGGATGGGTTCCACCGACCCGCGCGCCACGTGGACCGGCATCTCCAGCACCCACTCCTTCGGCCAGCCTTCCACCGCGCCGTTGTGGGCGATGTTGACGACGTGCACCTCGCCCTTTCCGGCGTGATGGGCGGCGATCAACTGGGTCGCGGCGGTGGAATAATAGGCGCCGCCGCGTTTCATCAGATCCTCCGGCGGTTTGGTGCGGTCCGGTTCGGCATACTCCGCCAGCAGACGCTTTTCGATCTCCATCACCTCTTCCGCGCGCGAGGGCGGCCATTTATCCTGGGCAGCCAGTTTATGATCGGTGTAGTAATAATATTGCAAATAGTAATTCGGGATCAGCCGGTTCTTCTCGATCCAATCCGGATCCCATTCCGGTTCTTTCTGCGCCCGCAACTCCTTCACCGTATCCTCGAGGATCTGCCCCCACATATCCTCCCCGTCCAGCGTGAATCCCCGGTGCCAGGAGAGATGATTCAATCCGAGCGTGTGGAGCTGGGTCCGGGCGGGGTCGATCTTCGTCCCGGTCATTTTTTCGAGGCGCTTGATGATGCCCATCCGGGTGGTGATCGGCACGTTGCACACGCCGATCCCCTGCCCGTGCGGGAGCACGTCCGTCAGCGCCTGGGTGACCAGACCGGCGGGATTGGTGAAGTTCGCCAGCACCGCCGCGGGCGAGACGCGCTGCATTTCGGCGGCGATGGCGCGCACGACCGGAATCGTCCGCAGGGCTTTGGCCATTCCGCCGACGCCGGTCGTTTCCTGGCCGATCAGGCCGTGACGCTTCCCGAGATATTCATCCTCGCGGCGGGCGGGCATCTTGCCGACCCGCAACTGGGTCACCACGTAGGATGCGCCCGCGACGGCCTGCTTGTAATCGTCCGTCAATTCCACGGAAAACGGGTTGCCCGCCGCGGCGACCATCCGCCGGATGAACCCGCCCACGATCTCCAGGCGTTCCAGATCGATATCGACCAGCCACAACTCGCGCACGGGCAGGATTTTCGTGCGCTCGAGCAGGCCGTTGACCAGTTCGGGCGAATAGGTGGATCCGCCGCCGATGACAGCGATTTTCATAATGCGCCTCCGCAGACCACTGATATTGGAAATCAAACCAGACAGCAGAGGGTAGAGTACCAAAGAATGCATCTCTAGTATAGATGATATGGATCACATTCCAATTGCCGCCGAATTAATCATCGGCGGAGTGATGGAAGCCCTTCCATAACAGGAAGACCCAGAGATCATCCAGGTTCATTGCGGATCCGACTACCTGCCCCTTGCGATGCCAATAAATGCAAAAAACGGCTTACAATTATGATAATTCTTATATGCTTATCCGCTTCTTTTTTCCGGTCCACGAAGAGAGGTCTTCCCGCCTCGCACCGGTTATCGAGGCGATTTTTTCAATTCACGGCAGGAGACTCGACCAGGTATGAAGAGAAATACAATTTCCTCCCCCATAACTTTCGGTTTTTTATTCCTGGCAATGGCGGGGACGGTATTCCTTTCAGGTTGCCAAAGGATTCAATCCGGGGAAGCCCGATCTTCTACAGAATCGGGAACTATGCCTCCCACAAGCCAGCTGCTTCAATCCGACCTCATTCCATCCCAACTTCCCGATGGGACCAGCAGGTCAGGCCCGCAATCCACTCCGATCATTACTTTGTCCATTACCCCAACCGTTGCACTGCTTCCAACTCCCACTTCCTCTCCGCCGGCGGCCATCCTCCTTCAGAACACCAACTGCCGGATTGGGCCCGGCGCGGATTATCGAATCCTGGCGACTCTCCTCAAGAGCACCATGGTTCCCATCATCGGACAGGATCCGTACCGCGCCTGGTGGTTGGTGAGGGTTCCAGCCGGCGTGGTCCGGTGCTGGATCGCCATGAAAACCGGGCAGGCCACCGGGGATACAAGCGGCGTGCCGGTCGTCCAACCTCCTCCGCTGGGTTGCCTGGTCAAGGGGAACAACCATATAGATGAGTGTCTTATCCCGTGTCCACCGGATGTGCAAACCGAAGGTGTCTGCAGTCCGTAGGCCACGGATTTCACGGATAGGATCTTGCGGATTACACGGAAATTTCCAAACCGTGTAGAAGTATTTAGGGTTTTCCGCGCAATGGATCATCAATCCGAGATATTGGAATGGCAATCCCCTTACGTCAGCCAACGATAATAGAAAATATCCAGCCGACGTGCAAGCGGCCAATTTAATGAAAGGACATCCAATCCGTACCCCCGTCCCTGGTAATTGGGCTCCTTGAGACTCGCGGGCTGCTCCAGAAGGGCATAGACCTGGTACCTCTCATCTTCATCGAGCGAATGTTTGAATTCGGCAAGAAACACTGTATTGTTTCGGAAATCCGCCCCGCTGGTGGAATCCCATGTAAATATCTTATTGTATGAATAGTGTATCTCTCCAGGCCGGGAAAAATCTGCGCCAAAATGCCCCAAGATGATGAGTACCGGCTTTCCATATCGGATCTGAAGATCCCGGGCCGTGGCCATTAATTCCCCGAGGGAGAGATAAATTCTGGATTCTGTCGTCCACGATACCGTTTTGCTGAACCGCTGTTCACGCGGCAGGTAAATTTCGTTTTCCGCATAATACGCAACGGATTCGATGGTGTAATCCGGTTCGGGAATAAGAATCGCGTTACGGAAAGACGGATCACTGTTCAAGAAATCGCCCAAAGCCTTGCTCGAACTCTGTTCCATCCGGATATCCCGCCAGGCGGTGCCCCGCATCTGAAAGACGCCCGCCAGGATAATTATTGGAATGGCCACAAAATAACCTGTGCGGAAAAGCCACTTGCGAATCCCGGGGATTTGTTCATCCCCTTGCATCTTGAGAAACAGCCAGTATAGAAAAACGGCAAAGATGATGAACAGGCCTTGATGGCGGTAATGCCCGACATAGACGAGGCGGAAGAGACTCCCCAAACCGATATCCGCCATCAGCGCCGCGAAAAGCAGCGAAGGCCGATGGAGAAGGCCAAGGATGACCAGAAAGAAAATCAGCGCCACAACTGCGGGCGGGACCCACGCCGGCATGATCTGATAAAAGGATACCTCCGGATGCAGCGCAGATTCCTTTACCGCTTCAATAATATTGGGCCACGTTAAGATATTTCGTGCGCTTGTTAGAATGGTATTTTCCCGGGGCATGAAGCTCAGGATGCTGAACCCCATTCCGGCGGCTATGAGAACGGCAAACAACACAAGAAGCAGCAATTTGCGGCGCATGAGCTCCGCCCGGCGCTCTACAATCGCATTCCACATCCATACCACCGTGATGAGTCCGGTAAAAATGATCGAATGCGCGTTGGTGTTGGCGAGCAAAGCCAATAAGGAGGCCAGCAACAAACCCCATTTCTCGCGATACGGGTAAACCAGTGCGATCACAAACAGCAGAAGCATGGTAATTCCGTAATTCCGCGCCATGACGGAATATTCGTAGAAGGGAAAAGAGGAAAAAATAAAAAGGCCCTTAAACCAAATAGGCATCGGCGCGAAAAGGAAGAAAATGACGACCGCCGCAAACCCGATCCCGACGGCGGCGATCGGCAGCACCAAGGGAGTATTTACAATCGATTTAGCGGTAAATAGGATCAGGTACCATAGCAATGGGTGCCCGTCATATTGGACGGATTGATAAAGGTCAAGCGGCGAATCCGCGGCGCGGGCCAGTGACAATGCGCGGACCTCGTCGCGCCAGAATTCATGCCGCGATTCGGTGAAGATGACCGCCGAGAGCCAGACCCCCAGGATGAAAAAGGCAAGTACGGCGGTCCGCTTGTTCTCCAGCGGTTTGGTCAGCCGTAAAAAGGAGAAAATAAACTTGAAAAATTTTCCGGTGGCACTTGCGATTTGAGCCATGGCGTCCTATCGGTTTAAAATTTTTCCCGAATCCCCTGGATAATTATATTCCATGAGCAGGCAAGTGCGAAAAATAGATTGACTTTTCTTCTCCGCATCCGGCAGATCATCCAGACAGGGGATTTATGCGTCCTTATCCGGTCCGGCCGGGCCAATTCATCCGCAGGGCGGATTACTCAATTTCGCTGGACAAAAGGACGGTTGACTGGTATATTTGCGGCATGATGGTCGCAAAGCTTTCCCATAATCACGCTCATACTCAAGGTCAACCAGCATTGCTGAGTTGAGCGGCCGCGCTATCCTATGGTATGATTTCATCAGCGCCCTCCCTCAGCCGGAGGGCGCTTTCTTTTTGGAGGATCGATGAAGAACAGAACTGATATTCGCTTGGCACTACCCTCGAAAGGCCGATTGGAAGCCGAAGCGTTGGAATTCCTGGAGGCATGCGGTCTGGATGTCTTCAAGCCCAATCCGCGCCAATATCAAGCCGGAATTCCGGCCGTTCCAGGCCTGACTGTGTTGTTCCAGCGCCCCGGGGATATCGTCGTCGGCGTCCGCCAGGGAAGCCTTGATTTCGGGATCTCCGGCACGGACCTGATCGAGGAGAAAAAAGGCGGCGACGGCGAGGTTATCATCCTGCACGATTCCCTCGGCTTTGGCACCTGTTCGCTCATCCTCGCGGTGCCCGAAGGATGGGACGGCGTCCGGAGCGTTTCCGATCTTGCGCGCAAAGCGCCGGGCATGCCGAAGGAGGGCAAACCTCTGCGGGTGGTGACAAAATATCCCGTCCTTACGGCCAAGTTCCTGCGCGAGAAGAAAGTCGAACCTTTTGAATTGATCGGTTCGGAGGGGACGCTCGAGGTGGCGCCTTCGATCGGGTACGCGGACATGATCAGCGACCTGGTCTCGACCGGGACCACGCTGCGCGACAACCACCTGCGTTCCGCTTGCAGGATGGGGAAATCATCCGCTCCCAGGCCTGCCTGATCGCCAACCGCGCCGCGCTGAAATCCCGTCCGGAAGTGCTCGATGCGGCGCACACGCTGCTGGAATACATCGAGGCGCACCTGCGGGCGGAGGAGGCCTACATCGTTTTCGCCAACATGCGCGGCAAATCCCAGCAGGAGATCGCCGCCAAGATCTTCGCCCAGACCGATCTCGGCGGGCTGCAGGGGCCGACGGTGTGCGAGATTTTCACCCGCGAGGGCGGGAAGCAGGAATGGTTCGCCGTTAATATCGTCGTCCGCAAGGAAAAGATCATGCAGGCGGTCCAGGAGCTGCGCGCAATCGGCGGAAGCGGCGTGGTCGTCTCGCCGGTGACATATATCTTCGAGGAAGAACCTGCGCGCTTTGTGCGCATGCGGGAAGAATTGGGAAAGACCTAACCCACCCCATCCCCTTCCCGTAGGGGCACGGCGACGCCGTGCCCCTACGGGAAGGGGATGGGGGATAGGGGTGAGGAAGGTCTGGAGGTTCGATGCTTCGAATCATCGACCTGGCGGAAGCCAGGCAGACAATCCTGAAACGGAAACCGCAGGGCGAGGAGGTTCCTCCGGCGCTGCGGGAAAGTCTCGCGCGTGTATTCGGCGAACCGCTCACCCCCACGGAGGCGGTCCGGCGGATCATTTCCGATGTGCGGAGGAACGGGGACGAGGCCGTCACCCGCTGGACCGAGAAAGCCGACGGGCAGCGGATCGACAATCCGCTCATTCCGCCCTCCGAATGGCAGGCCGCCTATGAGCGGATCCCGGAGGATCTGCGGAAATCGCTCACGCTTGCGGCCGAACGGATCCGCGCGTTTCACACCCGCCAGCCGATTCCATCCTGGACGACCAACGACCTGGGCGGCACGTTGGGCCAGCTGGTCACTCCGCTGCGGAGAGTCGGCGTATATGTTCCCGGCGGCACCGCTCCCCTGCCCTCGTCGCTGCTGATGTCGGCCATCCCCGCGAAGGTGGCGGGCGTGGACGAGGTGATCGTCGTCACCCCGCCCGGCCGGGAGAACGGAGTCGTCCCGGATGTCGTCCTGGCCTGCGCTTATCTTGCCAAAGTCAGCGCGCTGTACCGGATCGGCGGCGCGCAGGCGGTGGCCGCGCTGGCCTACGGCACCCAAACCATCCCAAGGGTGGATAAAATCGTCGGCGCCGGGAACATCTTCGTCACGCTCGCCAAACAGCAGCTGTTCGGGATCGTCGGGCTCGACGGACTCGCCGGGCCCACCGAGACGGTCGTGATCGCGGACGACGGCGCCAATCCCGCGTGGGTGGCCGCGGATCTGCTGGCCCAGGCGGAACACGACCGGCTGGCGACGGCGATCCTGCTGACTCCTTCGCGCGCGCTGGGTGAAAAAGTCCAGGCCGAAGTGGCAAGACAAATCGAGAGCCGCGGGCGGGCGGACATCATCGCCGCTTCGCTCTCCGGCCAGGGCGGGATCGTCGTCACGCCGGATCTGGCGAGCGCGGTGGCGGCCGCCGACGAGTACGCGCCCGAGCACATGTGCCTCTCGGTCGCGGATCCGGACTCCTGGAAGGCGCGGATCCGCAATGCCGGCGGCCTGTTCATCGGCGAGCGGTCCTTCGAAGTCCTCGGCGATTACACCGCCGGACCCAGCCACGTGATGCCGACCGGCGGGACGGCGCGCTTCGCGTCGCCGCTCAACGTCCTGGATTTCGTGCGCATCACCAGCCTCATCGCGCTGGATGAAACGACCGCGGCCCGGATCAGCCCGCACGCGGAAACGATCGCCCGCGCCGAAAGCCTGGATTCGCACGCCGAGGCGGCGCGCTTGCGCTCCGTTGCCCCCTCCGCGGATGAAACCGGAACCCGCGAGCCATTCCGCTTCCTGCCGCAGGGTGCGGAGCCGGAAGCGTACACACCGGTGATTCCGTTCGAGGTGTTCGCCGCGCAATTCGCGAAAACCAAAAAACGCATCGTGAAGCTGGACGCCAACGAGAACCCGTACGGGATGTCGAAGCGCGCGCTGGAAGCGGTCGCGGCGGGAAAATATTTCAGCATCTATCCGGATCCGGAAAATACGCTGCTGCGCAAGCGGCTGGGCGAGTTCCTCGATCTGCCGGCGGAACGGATCTTCACCGGCGCGGGCGCGGACGAGCCGATCGACGTGGTGATGAGCGTGGTGCTGGAAGCGGGGGACGCAATCGTCAACTGCCCGCCGACCTTCGGCATGTATTCGTTTTCGGCCGGCGTGCACCGCGCGCGCGTTTTGAAAGTCGACCGAAAGGCGGATTTCTCGCTCGACGTCGAGGGGATCGAAGCGGCGGTGCGCGCCGAGAAACGCGCCAAGATCCTCTTTGTCTGCTCGCCGAACAATCCGGACGGTTCGCTCGTCCCGGATGAAGCGCTCCGGCGGCTGTTAAAACTTCCGGTTCTGGTCGTCGTGGACGAAGCCTATGCCGAGTTTTCCGGCAGCAGCCGGATCCGCTGGACTCTGGAGTACGACAACCTGGCGGTGCTGCGGACGTTCAGCAAGTGGGCCGGCCTGGCGGGGCTGCGGATCGGGTACGGCGTCTTCCCGGAAAGTTTAATGGGGCGGATGATGACGATGAAGCAGCCCTACAACGTGAATGCCGCGGCCTACCAGGCGGCGATGGCATCGCTCGACGATTTCAAGATATTGAAGAGATCTTTCGATAAAATCATCGCCGAGCGCGAGCGGATGTTCGCGCGGCTGAAGCGGATCCCGTGGATGAAGGTTTATCCCAGCCGGTCGAACTTCTTCCTCTGCCGTCTGTCGGGCCGCGATCCGCGCGCCGTGCAAACGGAACTTGCCAAGCGTGGAATCCTGGTCCGGTATTTCAACAAGCCCGGGTTGCGCGATTGCCTGCGCATCTCGGTCGGCAAGCCGCGGGATACGGACGCGCTGATGAAGGCGTTGGAAGAAATGACCTAACCGCCTCACCTCCAACCCCGCTGGATCCCGGCTGGGATCACGCCGGGATGACGGAGATCGTCATGCCGGCGTGTATTTAGCCGGCATCCATGGGGATAGGGGTGAGGATGGAAAAGAAGAAAAGGAGCCGCATGCGCAAAGCGACGATCGAACGCAAGACCAAAGAAACCGAAATCCGCGTGGAACTCACGCTCGACGGGAAAGGCCGGGCGGAGGTCGAGACCGGAATCGGATTCCTCGACCACATGCTCGACCATATCGCGGTGCACGGTCTGTTCGATTTGAAGGTTTCGGCCAAAGGCGATACGCACGTCGACCTGCATCACACGGTGGAGGATACGGCCCTGGCCCTCGGCGAAGCGCTTGACCGTGCGCTCGGGGAGAAGCGCGGCTTGGTGCGGATCGGGCACGCGGTGGTGCCGATGGACGAGGCGCTGGCGCTTGCGGTGGTCGATTTTTCCGGGCGGCCGCACTGCCTGGTGCGCGCCGAATGGGCGCTGGTGACGATCGGCGAACTGCCCGTCACGCTGGTGGAGCACTTCTTCCGAAGTTTTTCCTCCGCGGCCAAAGCCACGGTGCACGTGCGACTGCTGGAGCGCGGCGACGATCATCACCAGGCCGAGGCGATGTTCAAGGCCTTCGGGCGCGCGCTCGACCAGGCGACGCAAATCGATCCGCGCCGCGCCGGCGGTATTCCATCTACAAAGGGAGTCATTTAAAACCTTTCTCACCGCAAAGGCGCGAAGGACGCGAAGATTTTCTTATAATAATACAAAGAAATTCTTTGCGTCCTTTGCGTCTTTGCGGTGAAAAGGTTTTAGGAATTGTCACTATGAGAAATAGATACAGAACGTTAATCAGTTTCACCATCTACCCGGCGATCGACCTGCGCGGCGGAAAGGTCGTGCGTTTGGCGCAGGGCGACCCCAAACGGCAGACGGTCTACGGCGACGATCCGCTCGAAATGGCGCTTCGCTGGAAATCCGAGGGCGCTGCGTGGCTGCATGTCGTCAACCTGGACGGGGCATTCGGTGAATCCGCATCCGCAAACGTTTCCGCGCTATCCGCGATTCTTAAGGCCGGTCTTAAGGTGCAATTCGGCGGCGGGATGCGGGAGCTTTCAGGAATCCAACGTGCTTTGGATGCGGGCGTGGCCAGGGTGGTGATCGGTACCGCCGCGATAGAAAATCCAGCACTTATTGATGTGGCTATGCGCATGCATGGCCCGGGTAAGGTCGTTGCGGGGATTGACGCGCGTAATGGAATGGTAAAAACCCGCGGCTGGGAGCAGGATTCCAATCTGACTACGGCCGAACTCGGCCGCAGAATCTTCGCACAGGGAATCCGCTGGTGCGTGTTCACCGATATCGAACGCGACGGCGTTTCGACCGGGATTAACATTCCGGCGACGGTCAAACTGGCGCAGGAGACCGGCCTGCAAGTGATCGCCTCCGGCGGAGTGGCGTCGCTCGGGGATGTCGAGGCCGCCGCGCTGGCCGGACTGCCCGGGGTCATCATCGGCCGGGCGTTGTATGAGGGCGCGTTCACACTCCGATCGGCGTTGGCGTTTGAACGCGGGAAGCCCGATCCATCCATTCGCCGTGAAGCACACACTCCCCCGTCAAGGGAGGATGGTAAATCATGATTCACATCGTCGATTACAAAGCCGGCAACATTACATCGGTCCAGCGCGCGCTGATCCACCTGGGGATCAGCGCCGTCATCACGCCCGATCCGGACATCCTCCGGCGCGCCGAAAAGGTGATTTTTCCAGGCGTCGGGATGGCGGCCAGCGCGATGGAAGTCCTGCGCGCGCGCGGATTGGATGCCGCACTGCGGGAAGTTTTCGCCGATGGCATACCCATCCTCGGCATCTGCCTCGGGTCCCAGATCGTGCTGGATCGTTCCGAGGAGGGCGACACCGCCTGCCTGGGTCTGCTCCCGGGCGTAAGCAAACGGTTTGTCTTCTCCGATCCGGCCCTGAAAATCCCGCACATGGGTTGGAACCGGATCAAGGTTTTACGCGATCATCCGGTCCTGCGGGGAGCAGCCCCGGAAGAGGAATTTTATTTCGTGCATTCCTTCTATCCCCAGCCGGAGGATCCGGAAAGTGTGATCGCGGAGTGCGAGTATGGATCCCCCTTCCCGGCCGTGATCGGCCGCGCGAACCTGATCGCGGCGCAGTTCCATCCGGAAAAGAGCGGCCCGGCCGGATTGCGGATTCTGCGCAATTTCGTCGAGTGGAACGGGCGCGAGGGTTAATGAACATGTTAAGCAAACGGATCATCGCCTGCCTGGACGTGCGCGACGGCAAGCTTGCCAAGAGCGTCAAATTCGTCGAGACCAAGGACATCGGCGATCCGGTCGATACGGCTCGCCGGTATTACGAGGCCGGGATCGACGAACTGGTCCTGTACGACATCACCGCCTCGAGCGACCGTCGGCAAATCCTGCTCGATGTGGTGTCCGCGGTCGCCGCGCAGGTCTTCATCCCGTTTTCGGTCGGCGGCGGATTGCGGACAGTCGAGGACTGCGCCAGGGTCCTCCTGGCCGGCGCCGAAAAGGTCAACGTCAACACCGCCGCGGTGCAGAACCCGCGGCTGATCACGGACGCTTCGCGCGCGTTCGGCGCGCAGTGCGTCGTCCTTTCGATGGACGTGCTGGCGGTTCCACCCGCGTCCGGCACGCCATCGGGGTATGAAATCATCACGCACGGCGGCCGAACGCACACCGGGCTGGATGCGCTGGCCTGGGCCCGGCGCGGCGAGGAACTCGGAGCGGGCGAACTGGTGGTGAATTCGATCGACGCCGACGGCACGCAGGAAGGGTACGCAATCGACCTGACGCGCAGGATCGCCGAAGCCGTCCGCATCCCGGTCGTCGCATCCGGCGGCGGCGGAAAGGCCGAACATCTCCGCCAGGTCCTGACGGAAGGCAAAGCCGACGCGGCGCTTGTGGCCTCGCTGCTGCACTACGAAATCACCACAGTGGCGGAATTGAAACGGTATCTGAACCAAAATGGAGTGAAAGTGAGAATGACCTAAACCCCTCCCCCAGCCCCCATCCCCTTCCCCCTCCCCATAACTGGGGAGGGGGAAGGGGTGACCCCGAAGGGGTCGGGGAAGGAGGAGGGGTCGGTACAAGGAGAATCTATGGACCCCAAATACAACGAACAAGGATTGGTGCCTGTCATCGCGCAGGATTCGCGCACCGGTGAGGTGCTGATGCTGGCCTGGATGAACGCCGAAGCCTGGCGGAAAACGCTCGATACCCGCGACGCGTATTTCTGGAGCCGCGAACGCAAAA
This sequence comes from uncultured Chloroflexia bacterium, assembly GCA_963724345.1. GTDB lineage: Bacteria > Chloroflexota > Anaerolineae > Anaerolineales > RBG-16-64-43 > JAFGKK01. Next base: position 1,684,287 of record CAVRUI010000003.1, read on the forward strand.
CGCTGTGGCGAAAGGGCGAAACGTCCGGGAACACCATGAAGGTTGAGGAAGTGCGCCTGGATTGCGATACGGATGCGGTTCTGCTGAAGGTGATCCCGGCCGGTCCGGCCTGCCACACGAGCGAACGCTCGTGCTTCTTCAACCATGTTATCGGCGAAGGCGGCGAATTCCAAGCCGGATTTCTTTCCCACCTGGAAGCGGTAATCGCCGACCGGAAGGCCAATCCGGAGGAAGGGTCATACACCAGCGCGCTGTTTGGCGAAGGAATAAACAAAATATCCCAGAAGGTCGGTGAAGAATCCACCGAGACGATCGTCGCCGCGCTCGGGCAAACCGACGACCGGGTGGTCAGCGAGGTGGCGGATTTGTTTTATCACACGCTGGTCCTGCTCGCCGCGCGCGGTTTAACCCTGGCCGATGTGGAAAAAGAATTGGAAAGGCGACATAAATGAATTTGTGGCTGTTTGATCTCGACGGCGTCCTGATCCATCCCGGGGGCTACCGGGAAGCGCTGCGCCGGACCGTCGCCCATTTTGCCGGCGCGGCGGGCTACCCGGAAACCCGCCTGGACGAATCCACCATCGAAGCGTTCGAAGCGCAGGGCGTGACCTGCGAGTGGGACATCGCCGGGATCTGTCTGATGGCGGACATCTTCACCCTATGGAAGGCCAATCCATCGCTGCGTCTTCCGCCGGGTCTGGACCGTGCCCTGGGCGCGCTGAACTCCGCCGGCTGGATTCGACCCCAACCGGATTACGCATATTGGGCGCATCAAGTCGGGGCGCTCGGAGGCGAGACCCCTTCGGCATCGGCCTTGAAAACTTTTAAACAGGCGGCGGGGCATGCCGACGAAGATATGGTGCGGGCCGGCGAGTTCGAGGCCGTGCTGGAATTGGTGCTGGGCCACCCGCGGGAATTCGCGCACTCGCCCGTGATGCAATACTTCCAGCAGTTTACGCTCGGGAGCCGGGCGTATGCGCGGCAATACGGCGTTCCACCGGTCCTGGAGACTCCCTCTTTGCTTGCCGACCTGGACCGGCCGGGGATCTCCCCGGACTCGCGGGACCGGATCCTCGCGCTGCAGACGGAAGGGCGCATCCATTCCGCGATCATTACCGCCCGCCCCTGCCGCCCGCAGGCGGCCGGCGAAAACCTTTCCGATTACCCGCCCGAAGCGGAGATTGCGCAAAAGGTCCTTGGCCTGGGAAAACTGCCGCTGGCCGGAGCCGGGCACATGCAGTGGCTCGCCCGCCAGCACGGCCAGATCATCGACGGCTACCTCAAACCCAGTCCGGTGCATTCGCTGGCGGCGCTCGCGCTCGCGCTCGGCGGAAAGGAGGACGGCGCGCTCGAGGCGGCGCGGGTATTTGTCGAGGAAGGAAAATTACTCGCCCCGCTCGATTCGATCAAGGAAACGGGAGCCGCGGTAACCGTCTTCGAGGATTCGCCGACCGGCGTGATCGGCACGCAGAGCGCGGTCGACCTGCTGAAAAGAAAATACCTGGAGGTCCGCATTTCCATCCTCGGCGTGGCGGCCGGCGGCGAGAAGCGCGCCGTGCTGGAATCGCTTGGGGCGGAAGTGTTTGGGACAACCGATGATGCACTGAGCCGGGCGTGGAAGGATTTGCTCTAGAAACGCGGCACCGCCGGGTTTAAGGGTCCCCATTCGTCGTCCGTATGAATAAATTGTCTTTTTAGCATGGAAACCAGGCCGAGGCGGTCCGTCATACCCGCGCCTGCCCTCGCGATGCATCCCGGTTCTCTTGTGGTTCATGAGCCGGGATGAATGCAAAGCGAGGGTGTTCTTGGCGGGTACCGCCCCGGTCCGGATATACGCATGATTGACAAATCCATTTTTCCAATTACAATTTGGTCCTTCAAGCCGGAGTGGCGGAACTGGCAGACGCGCTGCGTTCAGGGCGCAGTGGCCGAAAGGCCATCAGGGTTCAACTCCCTGCTTCGGCACTAACCCGGGAAACCGGGTTTTGTTTTTCTTATCGTCTCCCTCGCTGTTTTTCATCGGCCCAAACACAAAGAGGTGGAATGCCCAAATCCGGTTTCCTACATGCCTCTTCCGCTTTGCCCACCCGGCGCAAGGACCACGAATTTCCCGCTGCGATCACCCGCCTCGGGTGGCGCTACCACCATCTCGGAATCCCGACTGTTTCCCCTCGTCCGGATGAAAAACACCTTCCCACATACGGCATGTTCGTCTCAGGCTTCGAAACGAGCGCATTTGGAATTGAATGGATGCGGTTTGAGGAAACCAGCCCTCTGCCCGAAATCATCCGAACGGTTCCGCACATCGCGTTTGTCGTCGACAATCTGGAGACCGCACTTAATGGAAGGGAAATCCTGTTCGATATCAGTGCCCCCTCCGGCGGGGTTCGCACGGCGATGATCCTTGAATCCGGCGCGCCCGTTGAACTGATGGAGTTTTCAGGGCGGCGGGAGCAGGCGGAGGAATGAAAAAAATCCGTTTCTCCTGGAAAGTGCTGGCCTTCATCGCCGGCGGGGTCCTCCTAATCGGCCTGCCGTGGATATACGTCCGTTTGAAAACCCAATCGCGGATCTACCGGACGGCAGCCGACGCCCCGGAGGCGCCGGTGGCGATCGTCTTCGGCGCCGGGCTGTACCGCGACGGGACTCCCATGCCGGTCCTGGCGGACCGGGTCGCCACGGCGGTCGATTTGTACAAGGCCGGCAAGGTCCGCAAACTGCTTCTCACCGGCGACAACCGGTTCCCGGAATACAACGAGCCTGAAGCGATGCGCCGGTACGCGATCTCGCTCGGCGTCCCGGAGGCCGACCTGGTCGCGGATTTCGCGGGCCGCCGCACGTACGACAGCTGCTATCGGGCACGCTTCATTTTCCAGGTGACGAAGGCGATCCTGGTCTCGCAGGAATTTCACCTGCCGCGGGCGGTGTACCTGTGCGACCAGTTGGGCATCAACGCCGTCGGCGTCGCCGCCGACCGGCGCGTGTATCCGGCGTCATCGCTTATTCAATGGAACCTGCGCGAATGGGCGGCCTGTGTCTTCGCCATTCTCGAGACACAGATCACCCACCCGCAGCCGGTCCTCGGGCCGGTGGAACCGCTGGAGTAGGAGGAAAGCATGCACCGCGAAGAAGCCCTCGTCATTGTCCGCGAGTTCGTGAAGAACGAAAACCTCGTGCGCCATATGCTGGCTGTCGAGGCCGCCATGCGGTTTTATGCCGGAAAATTCGGGGAGGACGAGGAGTTATGGGGCGCCGTCGGATTGCTGCACGATTTCGACTGGGAGATCCATCCGGATCTCGAGCGGCACCCGCAGGCGGGAGCGGCCATCCTGCGCCAGCGCAACGTCCCGGAGGAAATCGTCCACGGCGTGCTTTCGCACGCCGATCACACCGGCGTGGAGCGGATCAACCGCATGGAGAAGGCGCTCTTCGCCTGCGACGAGCTGACCGGATTGATCACCGCCGTCGCGCTGGTGCGGCCGTCGCGCTCGCTTTCCGACCTGACCGCCAAATCGGTGAAGAAGAAGTGGAAGGACCGCGCCTTCGCCGCCGGCACCAACCGCGAAGAGATGGAACGCGGCGCCGCCGAATTCGGGGTGGAACTCTGGGAACACGTCGATAACGTCATCCTGGCCATGCGGCCGATCGCGGCCGATCTCGGGTTGGAGGGAAATCCGCCGCAACCCGGATAATCCTCGTTCACCATTTGTGATCTTTCTGGCTATTGCTTTGCCACAAAAGGCACAAAGGACACAAAATTAAATCAGGAAACCACCGGATTCGGTTTTTTTCTTTTTGTGAGCTTTGTGTTCTTTGTGGCTATTGCTCTGCCACAAAGAGCACAAAGGATACAGAAGCCACCGGATTCAGCTTTTCACCTTTGTGATCTTTGTGTCCTTTGTGGCTGATTTATTCGCCACAAATAGCACATAAGGCACAGAAATAACCAGTTATTTTCCTTTGTGCTTTATGTGCCTTTTGTGGCAATATTTTTATTCCACTTCCACCATCGCGCGCGCAAGCGCCCCGTCGGAGCCGCGCAGTTTGACCGGCAGGCAGGTGAACCGGCACGCGCCGGCCGGCACGTTCTTCATGACCAATCCCTCGACCAGGATCACTTCCGCGCCCAGGAGCACCCGATGCACCGGACCGGTCTGATCCCGGCACGCCACCGATAGAAAATCGTTGCCAACCAATCGAATCCCTTTCTCCACAATCCACTTCGCACCGCTTTCGTCCAATCCGGCATAATCGTCGCGGAAGACGGTCATGGATTCGAGCACCAGGGAATTGCCGGTTTTCAATAGAAGACGTTTGGTCCCGGCCGGAATCCCGGCCCGCTCCAGCGCATCCGCTCCGATGCGCTGGACGGACGTGAAGTCGGCCGTCCAGGCGGGACCGCAAAGGACGTCCAGCGGCAGTTGATCGATGGTTTTTCCGCCGGGGATGAAATGCAGCGGCGCATCGACATGGGTTCCGGTGTGGACACCGCACGCCAATCGCGAAAGATTATTGTGCGCGCCTTCTTCCATCTTCTGCGTGCGGTGCAGTTCCACACCGTCATCCCCCGGCCAAACGAGCATTCCTGAAAACACTTCCATGGATACGTCGATGATCCTGCTCATGCGCTCTCCTTTGCGGCCAATCCGATTGGAACATCCCGATTGGGACGGCGACGCTCCGCGCGGAGCGTCCGGCGATCCGATCTTTATTATATGTGTTTCGCCGCGCGAGGTGAACCGGCACCTTGCACTTTTCAAAAATAATGTGATAATAAAGGCACTTCGAAGCGGCGTATCCTAAAGCCCTGACCCGGCGGGTGGGGCTTTTCTGTTGCCTTCGAGTCAACTTAAACCGCCGAGGGCATAATGAACAGAGAGAAAGCCATCGAAGAACCTCCTGGGTCACAAATCTCGCTCCCCATCGTTCCGGCCGCTCCGCGCCGGATCAGCCCCCCGTTGAAAGTCGCCGTACTGGCGAATCTTAAAAAGAGCATTCCCCTGCGGGATGACGCCCCTCCCGACGAAAACGTCGAATACGACCGCGAAGAAACGGTGGAAGCGATCCTTCAATCGCTCCGCTCGGTGGGCCACAAGCCGTTCTTCCTCGAAGCCGACGCCACCCTGCTCGACAGCGTCCGCAAAACCAAACCCGAATTCTGCTTCAACATCTCGGAAGGGCTGCGCGGCGACGCGCGCGAATCGCACGTCCCGGCGATCCTGGAGATGCTCGGCGTGCCCTACAGCGGCTCGCGCATTCTCGCCAACGCCATCTCGCTGGAAAAAGTCATCGCCAAGCGCATCTGGCGCGACCGCGGCCTGCCGACCGTCCCGTTCCAGCTGTTCAACGATTCGGAAGCGCCGCTCCGTTCCACGCTGCGCTTCCCGCTGTTCGTCAAGCCCGTCCGCGAAGGATCCGGCAAGGGCGTCTCCCCGACCTCGATCGTTCAAAACGAGGAAGAGGTGCGGCGCGAGGTGCGCCGGATCGTCCAGGATTATCACCAGCCGGCGCTGGTCGAAAGCTTTCTTCCCGGCCGGGAGTTCACCGTCGGGATCATCGGCAACCCGCCCACCGGCCGCAGGCGAGCCAATCCGGACCTGTACTCGGCGGACGGCTACCATTACTTCCCGGTGCTCGAAATCGATCCGAACGTCGGCGTCGGCCAGGGCGTTTACGGCTCGGAAGCCAAGGGGATCGTCCCCGGCGCGGAGGGTTCTCCGGTGTACACCTGCCCGGCCGACATCCCCTGCAACCTGAAGAAAGACATGTACCGCCTGACCAAATCGGCGACGATCGCGATCGGGGCCGACGATTGCAGCCGGGTGGATATCCGTCTCGATTCCGAAGGCCATCCGTATCTGATCGAGATCAACACGCTGCCCGGGGTCAATCCGGATGTCAGCGACCTGTGCATCATGGCCAAGGCCGAAGGGAATGCAGTACTCGATCCTGATCAACGAAATCCTGAACCTGGCTTACGACCGGTACGGGCTGCCGCTCGAGGAGACGTGCTCCGGCGGTTGCGGCGAAGCCAGGGTGAATCCACGAAGGACACGAAGCCTGCCCCGGTTGGGGTAGGCCGGGGAAAAACCTGAAGAGCACGAAGATAAATTGGGAAAACAGTACCGGGCGAGAAATCGCCCGGTTTTTTACCTCCTCCTTCATCCTCCCCCGTTAGCGCTTCAATAATATGAAAAGGGGGCATCCGTTTGAATTGCTTCGCTAACAGGGCGAGGGATGGGAGGGGGAGGACAGTGGAGGGGGATAGCGATTGCCTCCCCGCCCCCGGCACGTTACAATCATCCCCGCCGGAGGAGCAACCGTGACAACAATCCAAGCAGGCGAATTGGTCCAACTGGTCGGCCGCGACCACAAATACCGTATGGTGCGCCTTCAGCCCGGCGCGGAGCTGCACACCCACCGCGGGGTTCTCAAACACGACGATATGATCGGGAAACCGTGGGGCTCCCGGGTCGACAGCCACCTCGGACGCCCGTTTTATCTTTTGCCCCCTTCCCTGCACGACGTTCTGCGCGACACCAAACGCAGCAGCCAGATCATCTTTCCAAAGGATATCGGGTACATCCTGTTGAAGCTGTCGATCGTGCCCGGGCTTACCGTGATCGAAGCCGGAACCGGATCCGGCGCGCTGACCACGGCGCTGGCCACCGCCGTCGGTCCGCAAGGGCGCGTGATTTCCTACGATCAGCGCGAAGACATGCAAAACCTCGCCAGGCACAATCTGGAACAGCTTGGTTTGGAGGAGCGCGTCGAATTCCGCCTGCGCGACATCTCCCAGGGTTTCGAGGAAACCGACATCCCTTCCCTCTTCCTCGACGTCGCCACTCCGCACGAATACATCGGCCAGGTGCGGGCCGCGCTGCGGCCGGGCGGCTTCTTCGGGTCGATCGTCCCGACCACCAACCAGGTCTGCACGTTGCTTTCGGCGCTCGAGCGGCACGAATTCGAATTCGTCGAAGTCAGCGAGCTTTCCCTGCGGTACTACAAGCCGGTGCCGGAACGCCTCCGCCCGACCGACCGGATGGTGGCGCATACCGGATATCTGATATTCGCCCGGCCGGTGCTGGAAAAGATAGCGGAAAAAACTCCCGGCCGGCAGGACGCACCGCCGGATGAGACCATCCTGGAAGGCTGAGCCATGCCAAGGTTTGGACGCCCATTCGGCCGCATCGGCCCGCCGGTCTTTCCCGGACGTAGACGGCCTTTTGGAGCTCTCCGGCCGCTCGCGCCGGGACCGATCCGCGCGCTTTCGAATGCCAATCAGCTCTTCGCCGCGGGGCAGTTTGGCCAGGCGGCCGGGCAATATGAAATGCTCGCCCAGGCCGCAAGCGCCAGCAGGCTCCCATTCGCCCCGCGCTTGTTCTTCCAGGCGGCGCGCGCCAACTGGCAGGCCGGCCAAATCCCGCATGGGATGCAGTTGCTGCGAACCGGGCTCGGCATCCTCCTCACCGCCGGCGCAATCGGACGCGTGCGGCAGATCGCGGCTTCCGCCGCGGAGGAATTGGATCAGCTTGGCCACGCGCCGGAGGCGGAGGAAGTAAGAAAATTCCTCTCCGGCATCCCTGCACCCTCCCCTGCCGTGGAGATAGAAACCCGGGCGCCGGCCGAGCCGGCCCACCCCATCCTCCCGATCCATTGCGGACAATGCGGCGCATTGATCCGGAGCGATGAAGTCGAATGGATCGATTCGCAGACGGCGGAATGCGCCTATTGCGGTTCTCCGATCCGTCCGGAAAAAGCATAAACGCCGGACAGCGGCCCGGCCCGCCGGCAGCTACCCATGATCAATCCGGAAATCCAGTTGCGGAATTCACTTCGCGGGAATTTCACGAAGCGCTATCCTTCGCCCTCGGCCGGTTTAAAACCATCCGCCGTTCTGATCCTGTTGCGCAACCGGAACGATCTGTGGGAAGTGTTTTTCACCCGGCGGAGTGAATACCTCGCCGATCATAGCGGGCAGATCGCATTTCCGGGAGGCCGGGTGGAAGCGGGTGATTCGGGTCCGCTGCAAACCGCGCTGCGCGAAGCCTGCGAGGAAATTGATGTGGCGCCGGGCTCGGTCCATCCGCTCGGAATTCTCGAACCGGTGGATACGTCATCCGGGTTCCGGGTCTGGCCTGTGGTCGGCGTCATCCGCCTGCCGGTGGAACCCCGTCCGTCGTCTCCCGAGGTGGCCGAGGCATTCTGGATCCCGCTGGACTGGCTGGCGGCGGAGGGAAGGTGGGAAAACAGAACAATCGACGGCCCGCGGCCGGGCGGCGCGCGAAGCGCGATATTCTTTGAATCGTATCAGGGGCGTGTGATCTGGGGCGCGACAGCGGCGATTATGGTTCAACTGCTGGATCGATTGCACGGAGACGGAGCGGAATGAGAATTCTTTTCTTTGGCGCGGGAGCGATCGGGACCTATATCGGCGGAAGCCTTGCGCTCGCGGGCCACAAAATTGCCTACGTGGAGCGCCCGGAAGTAGCGGATCGGGTCAAGCGCGACGGGATTTCGGTTTCGATTGCGGACAGGGTCCAGCGCATTCCCCTTTACGCGGTCTTCGGGAGCGCGGCGGACGCGCTGCAATCCAGCCCGTTCGATTTGTGCGTCTTCGCGCTGAAATCCTATGATACGGCCGCGGCGATCCGGGTTCTGGAGCCGCTCAAGGGGAAGCTGCCGCCCGTGCTCTGCCTGCAGAACGGCGTGGAGAACGAACCCGCGCTGGGGTCGGCGTTCGGTCCCGGACGCGTGATCCCCGGCACGGTGACCAGCGCCGTCGGCCGCAACCCAAATGGGATCGTCACACTCGAACGCAAGCGGGGTGTTGGTATCGCCGCCGGGCATCCGCTCAGTATCCCGGTCGTCGAAGCCTTCGAAGGCGCCGGGTTGAACGCCCGCCTGTATCCGTCCGCCCCGTCCATGAAGTGGTCGAAAATGCTCACCAACCTGATCGGCAATGCGTCCTCGGCCATCATCGGTTCTCCGCCCGCGGAGGTGTACGCCCACCCGCGGATGTTCCTCCTCGAACGCGAGATGCTCCGCGAATGCCTGCGGGTGATGCGCGGAGCCGGAATCTCCGTTACGGATCTTCCCGGCACGCCGGTCCGGGCGCTGGCGCTGGCCGTCGAGCGCCTGCCGGTGAAGTCTCGCGCGCCCGATCCTGGTCCGGGCGGTCGGCGGCGGCCGCGGCGGCAAGATGCCTTCCCTGTTCCTCGACCTGCAAACCGGGCGCGGGAAAACCGAGGTCCACTGGCTCAACGGCGCCGTCGAGCGCACCGGCCGAAAGCTCGGCGTGCCGGCTCCCGTCAACTCCCTGCTGGCCGAAACGCTTACCCGCCTTGCTGACGGCTCGGAAAGCCGTGAGAAGTACCTTGGCAAACCCGAATCATTGATTTCCCGGCTAAATCCGGACGATATTTCCCGGATCGGGCTGGGATAACCCGGACCCGTTCCACACCGCCGATTGACCATGCGCATCGGCGACCATATAATGTCCGGAAGAACCCAGCCCGTTGAAGCGAGGATGTGCATGCTGACAAAAGAAACGATTGAAACCCGGCTCAAGGAAGCCATGCGGTCCAAGGACGAAGTGGCAAAGCGGACTTTTCGCATGATTCTTTCCGCCGTCAAACTGGCCGAAGTGGAAAAGCGGGGCGCGCTGGACGAACCCGCCCTGTTCGCGGTCCTTCAAAAAGAGGTCAAGACGCGCCAGGAAACAATTGCCGAAGCCGAAAAAGCCAACCGGCCGGATCTGGCAAAAGATACCCTCGCCGAACTCGAGTTGATAAAAACCTACCTGCCCGCGATGCTCACTCCGCAGGATCTGGAAGCGCTCATCCGCGAGGCGATGCAGGAAGCGGGCGCTGCGGCTCCCGGCGATATGGGCAAGGTAATGAAACTGGTCACCCCGAAAACCCAAGGGCGCGCCGACAACCGCGAAGTTAGCCAGATGGTCCGCAAGCTGCTGGGAGGATGACCCCGTAGGGAACTCCGTGACACTCGATTCCGATTCCCCGCCCCTGCCCCGCTGGCGTCAGGTCCTCGGAAGAATTCCGGCGGCCGTCGTCGTCGGCGCCAGCCTGATCCTTGCCGTCCTGATCCTCACACTTCCGATTTTTCCCGGCGAGCAGACCGTCAGCCTGAAACTCGGAGACGTCTCCACCCAGGATGTCCTCGCCCCCCGGTCGGTCACCTATATCAGCGAATCCCTCACCGGTCAGGCCCGAACCGACGCCGCGAACGCCGTCGCGCCGGTTTACGACCCGCCCGATCCGCTCATCGCCCGGGAGCAGGCGGAAAAATTGCAGGCGGCGGTGGATTTCATCACCAACGTCCGATCCGATCCCTACTCCACCCTCGAAGAAAAATTAAATGATCTGACCCGGCTTTCGCAGGTGAAACTTTCCGGGGAGGCTGCCGCACGGGTCCTTCAACTCTCGGATATGGATTGGGAACTCGTCCAACAGGAAGCCGAGGCCGTGTTGGAACGGATCATGCGCCAGCCGATCGGCCCGAGTCAACTCAACGACGTGTTGGATTCCATTCCCAATTACGTCGGCCTTTCCTTCCCGGAAAACCTCATCGTCCTGGTTTCGGACCTGGACCGCAACCTGGTCGTCCCCAACAGCCTGTATAACGAAAAAGCCACCGAGAGCCTGCGCGAAGAGGCTGCCGCGAACGCCGAATCCGTTACCCGTAGTTTTGTCACCGGCCAGGTGGTGATCCCGCGCGGCAAGATCGTGACCGAGGCGGATCTGGAGGCCGTGTTCATGCTCGGGTTGACCACCGAATCACTCAACCTGCGCAGCGCGGGCAGCATGATCCTGGCGGTCTTCCTGGCCGGCGGGCTGCTGATGCTGTTCATTTCCCAATTTCATCCGGAACTCTCCCGTCGGATCCGGTCGGTTTTCCTGTTCTGTCTGATCGTGCTCGTGTTCCTGGCCGTCGCGCGGATCATGATCCCGAGTCACACCGTCCTGCCGTTCCTGTTCCCGATTGCGGCGATGGGCATCCTGATCGCCAGCCTCTTCGGGAGAGGCTTGGGAATTCTGACCGCCATGATGCTCGCCACTTTTTGCGGCTGGCTGGGGAACAACAGCCTGGAGATCGCACTGTACGGCGGATTAAGCAGCCTGACGGCGGTGCTGCTGCTCGGCAAGGGCGAGAAGCCGCTGCGCTTCTTCGCCGCCGGCTTTGCCGCCGGTTTGACCGGATCGATCGTGGTGGTCATCACGCGCCTGTCCGAACCGGCCAGCGACCTGATCGGAATCGTGACGCTGGTCATTTGCAGTTTTATCAACGGGGTGTTTTCCGGAAGCCTCTCGGTCGGCCTGTTGTTCCTCATCGGGAATCTGTTCGACATCCCGACCAACCTTCAGCTGCTGGATCTTTCCCGCCCGGACCACCCCCTGCTGCGCGAGATCCTTCTGGAGGCGCCCGGGACCTATCAACACAGCCTGCAGGTGGCCAACCTCGCGGAATACGCCGGCGAACGGATCGGGGCCAACACGCTGCTGTTGCGGGTCGGGGCGCTGTATCACGATGCCGGGAAAGCCACGCAGCCGAAATTCTTTGTCGAAAACCAGGCCGCCGAGGGCAATCCGCACGACCGGCTCGATCCGGAATCCAGCGCCCGCCTGATCATCCAACACACCCGCGACGGATTGAACCTGGCGCGCAAACACCGCCTCCCCTCCCGCGTGCGGGATCTGATCGCGGAGCATCACGGCACGCTGCGCGCGAATTACCAATACGGCATGGCGCTCGAAGCCGCCCATGGACGGCCGGAAAAAATCGACGAGGAAAAGTTCCGGTACCCCGGCCCGCGTCCGCGGTCCAAGGAAGCCGCCATTCTCATGCTGGCCGACGGAGTGGAGGCGAAATTCCGCGCCGTCCTCCCCACCACGCCGGAAGACGTGGAGAAACTTGTGCGCACGGTCCTCGACGACCGCCTGGCCCAGCACCAGTTCGACAACACCGAGCTTACGCTTCACGATCTGGATGTAATCCGGGAGGCGCTGATCGACGCGCTTCGCGGCCGAACCCATACTCGATTGCTGTATCCGGAAGATGAACAAAAGAAACCGGAAAAAACCGCCCAGCGCCGGAAAAGCTGACCCCCGCCGCGAGATTCTGATCCGGCGCGAAAGAAATCTGCGGCTTCCGGTATCCACCGCAGCCATCCGGCGCGCCGTGCGCCGGACACTGGCGGCGGAGGCCCACCGGAGAGACTGCTCGGTTTCGGTCGTTCTGGCCGGCGACGGGACGGTGGCGCGCCTCAACGCGAGTTTCCGCGGCGTCGCCCGCGCCACCGACGTGCTTTCCTTTTCGGCGGGCATACAAGATCCGGAGACCGGGCTGCTCCACCTCGGCGACATCGTGATTTCGCTTCCGCGCGCCGCGGCGCAGGCGGCCGCCCGGCATGCCCCGCTGGAGCACGAGATCCTCCTGCTGGCCGTGCATGGAACACTGCACCTCCTCGGCCACGACCATGCCCGGGCCGCCGGGAAAAAGCGCATGTGGCGCGCCCAATCACAGATTCTCAAGGAGTTGACCCGAACCGTATGAAGCCCCAGAGATCCCCCAGCCTGCCGGCCTCCTTCGGCAATGCCTTCAACGGCTTGCGGTACGCACTGCAAACCCAGCGCAATGCAAGGATCCACCTGACGGTTACCCTGCTGGTGTTGATGGCCGGATTATGGCTGGGGTTGAATTTGGTGGAATGGTGCCTGATCATCCTCTCCATTGGGATGGTCTGGATGGCCGAGCTTTCCAATACGGTGCTCGAGAACGTGGTGGATCTGTTAAGCCCCGATTACCATGCCCTTGCCAAAACCGCGAAGGATGTCAAAGCCGGTGTCGTGGTGATGGCCAGCCTCTCGGCGGTGCTGGTCGGGGTGCTGGTCTTTGGTCCCAAGCTGCTGCAGCTTCTGTAATTTTTTTGTAACTTCTAAGCCCGAGCTCAATTCGTGGTACACCGAAACACCGAAAAGAGCCGAGAACACCGGATATTCCTACTTGAAAACCTCGAAAATGGTCACCCTGAACGCGGTGAAGAGTTTAAAAACGCGAGGACCGACGCTTCGCGCCCCTGCAAAAACCGCAGGGAAGGCGTTCAACATGACACCCTTTTTCAGAGGTTTCTTTTTCAATAATCCGTGTCATCGGATATTCTCGGTGTAATCCGTGTACGCTTTTTCTGGCCTGAGCAATTACTATTTTTTTAAAATTGCAATTGTTGTGTGACTTCCCGCGCGGTTCAATCTCTTGACGGATTTCCCGTCAGATGGTAACCTCTTGCCGCATGTTGAATATAAATGCTTCGGTCTCTTCCCCCAATTTACGGTGTGTGCTTGAGTCTGCCTCAGCACATATCCACTGGGCACGCCTGCTGACCGGCATTTAAACCTCCTCTTCGAGAATCCTTTCAGGCCACGGGCGAACCAGTACTCCGTGGCCTTTTTTATTCCATAACCTCCACGCAGGCGATTGAATTATCCTCTGCGCAGAGTGTCGCCGAATCCGGCATTTCATCGCCAGCCACGGGCTTTTTCCGCGGCTGGCGTTTTTTTTGAGGACCCATGAACACAGAATCGAATTCCACCCGTCCCATGGGTGTTGTTTGCCGAAGAGATTTCTCGGCTTTCCTCGTTCTTTTGGAAGGAAAAATAATTTCCTGCAGGCTCTCTCCACACTGCGTGGAGCTGCCGGACCAACCCGGACTCCTTGGCCGGCGCGCCGAAAAGACCCGGATAAAATCTCACCCCGCACCGGCACCGGTTGTCGGAGACCGTGTGATCGTCGAAGGGATCGAAGGCACACGCGGTTGGATCATGGAGATGCTCCCGCGGCGCAACCAAATAACCCGCCGGTCATCCGGCACGGCAGGCGGGCAGATTCTGGCTGCCAACATCGACCAGGTGCTCGCTTTCTGCGTGTTGGGAAGCTTCCTTCCGGAGTGGCATCAGCTGGACCGAATGCTTGCACTGGCGGAGATCGAGGGCATTCCGGCGGTTATCATCCTCTCCAAGGCCGACCTGACCCCGCAATCCGGCCCGGTTTCGGACAAAATCGAATGTGAAATCCGTGAATATCGACGGATTGGGTACCCGGTTTTTCTCTGCAGCGCCAAGGCCGGTCTGGGAATAGATGAAGTGGGATTGATCCTCCGGGAAAAAACATCGCTCCTGATGGGAAAAAGCGGGGTCGGAAAATCGTCCCTGTTAAACGCTCTCTTTCCGGAATGGAGCTTGCGCGTCGCGGAGACCAGCCGATTCGGCGAAGGACGCTGTACGACATCCAACGCCGAATTGCATCCGGTTGGATCCGGCGCGATCGTGGATACGCCCGGAATCCGGAAGATCTCGCTTATGGATTCGGATACGCTCAATCCGGCGTACGGCTTCCGGGAGATGCGGCCGATCGCCGGCCAATGCCGGTTCGGCGCGGGTTGCCGGCACACGGAGGAACCCGGATGCGCCATCCGCCGCGCCGTGGAATCGGGCCGGATCGGCGTGCGCCGGTTCCGAAGCATGCTTCATCTTGCGGAGGACCGGTCATGATCAGGCATATGTTCCCGGATGAGTTTTTCTGCCTGCGTTGCGGCGTGATCGTCTCCGGCGCATACGCGCTTTCCGGCGTGCGAAACCGCAACCACTGCCCATACTGCCTTTGGTCCCGGCATCTGGATTGGCGCGAACCCGGAGACCGCCTTTCTTCCTGCAAGAGCGCCATGCGGCCGATCGGGTTGACGCTCAAGAAAGCTCGCAACAAGTATGCGCCCGGTCCGTCCGGCGAGTTGATGGTCGTCCATCAATGTACCGCTTGCCGTGCGGTTTCCATCAACCGGATCGCCGCCGATGACGGAACGGGAACACTCGTGGAGGTATTTCGTTCCTCGTTGTGGATGGATCGCCCCATCCGGACCGGTCTGGAAAACGACGGAATTCGGATTCTCGACCGGATCGACTGGGATCTCGTCTCACGCCGTCTGTTCGGTGAACCCCAGCCGGCCGAGGCGTATCTGCAACCGGACGGATAAAAAAATATTAAACGGCGTTCGACCGCTCAGGTAAATACGGGTAAGATGAGAACGAGCGCCGCACTTTTCCCGGAGGGAGTTTTACCTATGACATCTGAAATCCGTTTTGGCACCGTGGGCAGCCCGTTATCCACACCCGCCAAACCCGGCGGGACGGTGGGTGGAATAGCGCGCACGGCCGAGCTCGGCCTGGATTGCCTCGAACTGGCCTGGGTGCGTTCCGTTCGCATTTCGCCGGCCTCGTGCGAAGCCATCCGGGCCCAGGCGGAAAGCAGCGGGGTGGCGCTCAGCGTCCATGCTCCGTATTTCACCAACCTGAATGCGGATTCCATCGAGTGGCCGAAAAGCCGCAAGCGCATCATGGATGCGGCGCAATACGGCGCCCTGGCGGGCGCCACCGACATCATCATCCACCCCGGATCGTATTTCGGCCGGGCTCCTTCGGAGGTCCTCAAGACCGCCATCCCGCGTCTGAAAGGATGCGTGAAGGAATTGCGCGATAAAGGCAATCCGGTCGTCCTCCGTCCGGAGGTCATGGGCAAGACGGCCCTATTCGGCTCGCTCGAGGACGTTCTGGCGATGTCGGCGGAAGTGGACGGCGTGCTCCCGTGCGTGGATTTCGCGCACCTGCATGCCCGGACCGGCGCGCTAAACAGCTTTCCCGAGTGGATCGGCATTCTCGATTCGATCCGCTCCATCCTCGGGGAGGAAAGCCTTCGCCGGATGCACATGCATATATCCGGAATTGAATTCACCGCGAAGGGCGAACGCAAGCATCTCCCGTTTGCGGAATCGGATTTGGATTACCCGCAGTTCCTGGCGGCCGTGAGAAGCCCGCGGCTGCGCGGGCCGGATCCTTTGCGAGAGTCCGATCATGGAGAAAGACGCTGTTCTGCTGCGCGATACCTGGAGAAAAACTTCCCCCTGAGGCGGCCGGCCGCCGGCTCCCCTACATCGGAAGCCAGATGGTATATACGAGTTTATTGTCATCCTGAAAACGGACGGTAAAATTTCCCCCATGTTTTTGGATGATTTTTCGGCAGAGCGAAAGCTCCGCGTGGGTATTCAATTCCTCTTCGTATTCGGGATTTGTTTTCCAGGGAAGGATGACGTTATCGGCTGCAAACCGGAGGGAATATCCGCGGCGTCCGTTTGCATTTTGTTCCTCCAACCCGATCGTCACCCAGCCCGCGGATTGGGAAACCGATAGCAAATGCACCACCAGGGTGTTAAGCACCCTCCGGATTTTTTCCTCATCCATATTGGCGCTGATCTTCTCCGCCCGCACTTTAACCCGGAGAATCACGCCCAGTTCGGCCGCCATGTTCGACAGGACGGTCATGCTGCGCGAGACCATCTCCACCGGATTGGATTTCACCGGCCGGACGTTTTCCTTTAGTTGCCGGGCCAGCTCTTCCGCCGATGATTCCGCCAGCAGGTGTTGGAGGGGGTTTTCCTCAATAGATGGATTTATGCCGTCGGGGGGTGCCGATCCGCTGGCCAAGGGGTTATCCTCCCGGGAAAGTGGTGATGAAATGTGCAACGGCAACGGTACGTTTGGATTATCCCACATCTGCTGATCCCTGTCTGTGAAAAAAACAACTGGGCGCGCCACCCCCTAGTGGCGCGCCCGGGGGACGAACTGCCATCCAATCCTTGTCAGGCCCTCTCCCCGGAAGGAATCCGCCTTCGGGTGCCTTTCGAAGTTCCGGATGGCTTATATTCCGCTAAGGAATGGAAATCCCCTCCACGGGATTCAAACCGGGCGGTTCCAGAGGATAGGGCAGGGTTGGGTTTGGTTGCTCCACGGTGGTCAGGGCGCTGAGTCGATCGCGTTGCATGCAATGCGGACAGAACAACCGGTAGACTTCCCGTTCCACATATCCGCATATGGTGCAGGTTCGCTCTCCGCCCATTTTGTCCAGGATTGTCTCGTTCATCGCTCACGTCCTTCTTCTACGAAAACCCATTCCCTGTGATCCGGGTGGATCGGGGTCATGCGCTGCGCCGCGGAATTTCCACTTCGACCATTCCGCGTATTACCGCAGTCTCCCTCGCAATCGACCCCATTCCCGCCCTCTTCCACTGGCGCGCCATCCGCTCCACACCCGCTGCAAATTCCTCGATCGTACGGGCCGGGATCGAAAGCAGGGCTTCCTGCTCCTGTTCATCCAGCCCGGAAGTGCGAAGCACATCCGCCCGGTCCGAACCCAGCAGCCGGATCCGGTATTGATCGCTTACCACAGCCTGACAAACCAGTTTTTGAATCGCCGTCTCGCCCATTCCTTACCTCCCTGCCTAAAAAAATAAATCATCGCATGATGCACGCAGATCTTAGAACCATCCACCTCCTCCTGGGGGCGGCGATCCCGGAGGGCAAGAAAAACGGATGGTAGTGACGGAAATAATTTGACGCATGGGGCCTCCTTTTTGGCCTGAAACTTCCTCCACTGTTGCTTTTATGCTATAGGCGGGAACTCAACAAATCCCTTACAAGGAAATTGGATTACTCTGATGATGGCAATTAATCGGATAAAGTTGCTCGGGAATGCGAGGTAAGCCGCGATCTTGCGATTAAAAGCAGACCGAGGCGGTCCGTCATACCCGCGTGTTCTTAGCGGGTACCGCCTCGGTTTTTTGAAGGCAAAGGTTTTTCAGGAGATCAGGCTGTCGTAGAGCGCGCGGGTTTCCAACGGAGGATCCAACCCAAGGTCGTTTCGAAGCAGGAAAACATATTTTTGGTAATGATCCACTACTTCGTGTTTCCTTCCCATCGCCGCAAGGATCTTCAGCATCCTCTGGTGCAGATCGTCCCGGAACGGATCTATCTCCAATCCCCGGGCCGCATAAGCGCGGCCTTCCTCGTAACGGCAGAGCGACAGGCATTCGTCCGCCGCTTCGCGGATCACGGTCAGGAACAGGCGGTTGATTTCTTCCCGGCGCTGGCTTGCCCAGTCCACCGGAACATCCTTTAGATATTCCCCGCGGAACAGGGCCGCCGTATTCTCCAACCCGGTCAAGCGTTTCCGGTCGGTGGCGGCCCGGGCAAGCGCCTGGCGGGCTGATTTTTCAAAAGCGGAGACGTCGTAAACGAGCGTGACATTTTCCGCAATCCGGCATAGCTGGTCGCGCAGGAGCAGGATGTCCGCTCCAATGGCCCGCCGGATGCGGTACAGGGTTTGGTAAAGGTTCGCCAGCGCCCGTCCGGCGGGCATCTCCGGCCAGAACACGGCCAGCAAATCCTCGCGGGCCACGGGCGACCGGTCGACAAGGAACAGGAACACCTCTTTCGTTTTCTGGGAGGTCCAAGCGGCGCGAGGGATCACGCTTCCGCTCCAAAGGATCTCAAGCGTGCCAAGCGCCTTGACCTCGAGCGCCATGGTTTCGGCCGCCGGCGCAGGCAGTTCGCCGGCCCGGCCGCCCCGCAACTGCCTTCCGGACCGTTCGACCAGGGATACGCAATACCCGCCGAGGACCGGATGCGGGGTGAACGCCGCCAGGAGGTCCGCAGCGGCCCCCGCCTCCCGGACCAGGTTCTGGTCCGACCCGCCCGCGAAGGACAGGTCGAACGACTTCCTAAGCGAGGCTTCGGCCAATGGCGAATTTCCGGACCGGAACAGGGAACGCGCCAGCAGGAAATGCAATCCGGCAACCGTTGCGGCCGGGGCTTGCGCAAGCTCAAGGGCGGCCAGCGCCTCCCGCAGGATTTTTATTGCGTCCCCGGAACGTCCCATCTCCTCGAGAAGCGTTGCTTCAAAGACCCGGTCCTGTTCCCGCGTGATTTCCGTTTCCTCTTCGGCCAGTCCCTCCGCGCGCTGAATCCATTCCATCGCCGCCGGATAATTCTTCAAGCGCCGGTTGAGGTCGGCCCAGGCACGATAAATGAATCCCATCATGGCCAGATCGCCGGATTCTTCCGCCAGGTTGTCCGCGGAGGCGTAATATCCCGCCGCCTTCGAATAATCGCCGCGATCCTTGAGCAGATCCCCCAACCCGGTATAGATCAGCATTTGGGAATGCTTGTCGCCGGATTTTCGCGACCAATCCATGGCTTCGGTGTAGGATGCTTCGGCTTCCTCAAGCTGGCCCATCAAATGTTGATCGTACGCGAGGTTGTTCAGCGCGATGGCGATCGGACCCGGATACCCCAGTTCGCGCCACATCGCCAGCGCCCGCCGCTGAAGGATGTAGGATTCCGCGGCCTCGCCGGATTTTTGAAGCGTGTTGGCCAGTTCGGTCAGCACGTGCGCGCGGTCATAACTGCGCTCATCGGCCGGAAATTTTTCCAGCGCCTTCCGCAGGCAGCGGACCGCCTCCGGGATTTTTCCCAGCGCGGCGGCGCAGCGTCCGGCATGTTCGAACGCCATCCGCAGGTCGGCGATGTCCACGCCGCCGGCGGCGCCTTTTTGCAGCAGGTCGTTTGCCAGCTCCCATCCCTTTTCATATTCCCCCCTCCGGAAAGCAAGCCAGGCGCGGGTCACCTGCAGGCTGTTCCGGCGGGCCTGAAGATTTTGCGCGCGGTCCAAACCCTCTTCGGCGATGTTCAGGTATTCCTCGGCTTTGGAGAAATTCCCGCCCATCCCAAGGGTCATCGCGGCGCACACATATACCCGCGGGACTTCAAACCGCACGGGGTACAGCCGCCGGGCCCAATCCTGCAGGGTCTGGGCGCGGCCGGATTCATAAATCCGCTGGACCTGCTCCTCGGCCAGCCGCGCCGCCCGCGGCAGGTTCCCCGACTGGACAAAATAGGAAAACGCGGCTTCCGGCATTCCAATCCGGACATGCCACTCGGCGGATTTCTCCAACAGCGCTTTATGGCGCGCGGAATCCCGCTTCTGCAACTCTGCGAGCAGGAATTCCCGGAAGAGGTTGTGGAACCGGTAGGTGGGCTGATCCTCGCCGGAGGCGACGACGAACAGGCGGCGGGAATCGAGTTGGTCAAGCAGTTCGCGGCTGTCGGTCCGGTCCAGAAGAAAATCGCACGCGGCCCGGTCCATATCCACCAGGACCGAGGATTCGAGCATGAACCGCCGCAGCGAATCCGGCTGCTGCTCCAGAACTTCGCTGGCCAGGAATTGATACACGCGGTCGCGCCCGATGATTCCTTCGCCGAGCGGCAGACCCCGCCAGAGCAGATGGCTGCTCATCAGGATCCCGGTCACCCAGCCCTCGTTGGCCGAGACCAGCGCATCCGCTTCCGCCGCCGGAAGGGAAATCCGGTTGCGCGAAATCACCAGATCCTGCACCTCGGCGGGCGTAAAGCGCAGATGCTCTTCGCTGAAACCTGCGGTTTGTTGGGCCGCGACCAGCGGCGTGATGTGCAAACCCGGGATGTGGCGGCTGATCAGCAGCAGATGCAGCGCGGGCGGCATATTTCGCAGGACCGCATTCACCAGTTCCACAATCTGCTGGGATTCTTCCACGAGATGAAAATCGTCGATCACCAGGACGGTGAAATCCGGCAGCGTCTGATCCAGGGCGCCGGCCAGCGCCGAGCCGAGCGCGCCGGGATTTTCGGAGACGGCCGGCAGCCCGATCAGGTGGAGTGCCGGCGGGGCCCACTCCGGCAGTGCGATCTGGAGGGCGCAAAGGATATCGGTGCAGAGGACGGATGCATCCCGGTCGCTTTCATCGAGCTGCAGCCAGGCCACCGGAAAATCCGAGGAGCGCGCGAATTGCGCGGCCAAAGTGGATTTCCCGTATCCGGGAGCCGCAACCAGCAGGGTTAATCTCCGGAAGATATTCGCCTGAACGGCTTCCAGAAGCCGGGGGCGCTCCAACTCCCCGTCCAGCGGTTTGGGCGGGGAAAACCGCGCCTTCTGTCTCGGAGTGGATGCCGGAACAACCATACGAAGGATTGTACTCCCAATCCCCCGCCCTTCCCGCGCACGGTCCGCCGGAAATGGTCGGATATAATCACTCGCAAGAATATGGATGCGAAATCCTCATCCCCTTTGATCGTCGTGAATCCGCTTCATCCGGAGCCGGCCGCCATCCAGCGCGCCGTCGAATGCCTGATCCGCGGCGGGCTGGTCGCGTTCCCCACCGAGACCGTCTACGGTTTGGGCGCGCACGCGTTCGATCCGTCCGCCGTTCGAAGGATCTACGAAGCGAAGGGCAGGCCGCCGACCGATCCGCTGATCGTACACCTTGCATCGATTGCGGATCTGGAAATGGTGGCGACGGAGATTCCATCCGCCGTGGAAGCACTCGGCCGGCGATTCTGGCCCGGTCCGCTGACGCTGCTCCTGCCGCGGCGCGACTCCCTTCCCCCGGAGGTATCCGCCGGATTGGATACGGTGGCCGTGCGCGTGCCTTCGCATCCGGTCGCGCAGGCGCTTCTGCAGGCGTCCGGGCTGCCCATCGCGGCGCCTTCCGCAAACCGGTTCGGGCATACCAGCCCCACCCTGGCCCGTCATGTGATCGACGACCTGGGCGGCCGGGTCGATCTGATCCTCGACGCGGGGCCGACCGATTGGGGGGTTGAATCCACGATCCTGGATCCGCTGCAATCGCCGCCCGTCCTTCTCCGCCCGGGCGGGATCTCCATCGCCGAACTTGAAGAGGTCCTCGGACCGGTCCGGGTGGCTCCGCCGGGGGAACGCATCAGCGCTTCACCCGGAAGGCTGCCGCGCCACTATGCCCCCAATGCGCGCCTGATCCTCTGCCCCGGCGGGACCCCTGAGGAAATTTCCTCTTCAATCCGTTCGGCCGCCCGCCGGGAACGCAAGGAAAATCACCGGATCGGATTGCTGGCGGCTTCAGAAATCGTTTCCCGGATCGACCCGCTGGAAACCCCGTTCATCCTCCGCGACCTGGGTTCCATCGGCGATCTACGCGGGATTTCCCGGCGGTTGTTTGCCTCCCTGCGCGAGCTTGAAACCGAAGGCGCGGACGTCATCCTCGCCCACCTTTTCCCGAGTGAAGGCGTCGGTATGGCGCTCAACGACCGCCTCGCCCGGGCGGCTGAGGAGTAGGGGCGCACAGCCGTGCGCCCTTACAGGGGGGACGGGGAATGGGGGTGAGGACGGGTTGTTCTTGCCGGTTTGACCCGTTTCGCGAACAGCGGTAGCATCCCGGTATGGCGACGATCTTGTGCTTGAATTATCCCCCTGCCTTGGTAAGCCGCCCCGTAGTGGCGAGTTTGGTTTCCATTTTCCAGCTGGAAGTCAACATCCTCCGCGCCCAGGTAACGCGCGAGGAGGGCTGGCTGGTCGTCGCCATCAACGGCGATCCCGGGAAAATTTCAGAGGCCGTGAAATGGCTTGTGAAGGAGGGGATCGAGGTCACCGAAGATCCGGAGTTGGACGCGGACGCTTGAACCATGCGGAGATTGATACTCAATGCCGATGACTATGGTTTGACCCGCGGGGTCAGCCAGGGGATCCGCTACGCATTTCAATGCGGTGTTCTATCCTCCACGACGGCGATGACGAATATCGCCGGTGCGGCCCGTGGGCTCGAAATCGCCAAACGCGATACGCCGTACCTCCCGATCGGAATCCATCTCACCCTTACCGAGGGGAAACCACTCTCTCCCGCGGAAAAGGTCCCGACGCTCGTGGATAGCGAGGGACGGTTTTTTTCACGGGAGTCATTTATCTCGCGGATTAACAGCATCCATTCCGAGGAAGCCGGCCTCGAATTCCGCGCCCAAATCGATGCCTTGCGGATGCACGACATTCAACCGGACCACCTGGACAGCCACCATTTCGCCTCGTACCTCTCCCCCGGCTTGCTGAATCAGATGCTTCTCCTGGCGGAGGAATTTCATCTGGCCGTGCGGCCGCCCGCGGGGTGCGACGGCTCCATGAAGGATTTGTTCCCGGACCTGCCCGAATCCATTGCCGCTTTTCTGCATAACGACGCATCCGCCCTCATCCGCCGGGCATCCATCCCGACTGCCGACCGCTTGTACCTGACTTTCTACGAAAAAACCGCGACCCCAAAGCATCTGGCCTGGATCCTCGCCTGTCTGCCGGAGGGGGTCAGCGAGATCATGTGTCATCCGGGAGTGCCGGATGGCGAGCTCCGGGCCGTCAGTGATTACGCCGAAGAGCGCGGCTGGGAATTGAATGTCCTGACCGAATCCGGCCTGCCCGGAATGCTTAAGCAGCAGGAAATCCGGCTTGCCCCGTACGGAAAATTGAATGCCTGATCCCGCCGATCCTTCCGCGGAACCGATCCAGGGTTCCCGGGATGATTCAGCCGCGCCTGGACAAGCCGGGAAACCGGGCGGATGGGCTGAGTCCGCCCTCAACGCGCTGATGCGCTTCGTATTCCACCTGCTCTATTATCCATTCGCATTCGCCTACGACGCAGTCGCCTGGTTTGTATCCGCCGGCGAGTGGGCGGATTGGAGGCGCTGCGTCATCCCGTATCTTCCGCCCGGCCGGGTGCTCGAAATCGCGCACGGGACCGGAACCCTCTCGCTGGACATGGCGGAACGCGGACATCCCGTCATCGGGATCGACCTTTCCCCGGCAATGGGGAAAATCGCACGCGCAAAAATCCGGCGCCGCACTGAAAGCGCCTGCAATCCGGGATTGGTTCAAGCGGATGTGGGACGGCTTCCCTTTCAAACCGGGTCCTTCGCGGCGGCGACCGCCACCTTCCCGGCGGATTTCATATTTCAGCGGTCGACATTCCGGGAAATCCATCGCGCGCTGGGTGCCGGCGGCAAATGGATAGTGGTCCCGACGGCGTTTCCGGAATGGTTCGCGAAGCGGTGGCTGCCCGACGAAGAACTGCTGTCCTCGAGTGCGGTCTGGCGTTCCACCATCCGGAATATGGAAGAATGCGGTTTCCGCGTGCGGATGGAAATCGTCCGCCGCCCGCGCAGCCGCGTGCTGCTGATTCTGGCGGAAAAGATATCCACGAAGTCACACGAAGTAAAAACCTGAAACACACGAAGAGAATTTATTATTTACACCCCCTGGAAATATCGCCCCCGGCGAAAGGTGAAATGACAAACAGCAATAGATGCTTCGCTGCGTTCCGTATGACAGTGTATATTGTTAATTACAGATATTAATTTTCTAATATCCGTTTTTCTTCGTGTCCTTCAGATCTTCTTCGTGTGCCTTCGTGGATGGAAATCGTCCGCCGCCCGCGCAGCCGCGTGCTGCTGATTCTGGCCGAGAAAATATAATTACTCCACGAAGGACACGAAGGGAAATCGGAAGTGCACGAAATATATTTTCTCTCTCGAAAAACACCATCCCATCCTTCCCCTCCCAACAAGCCGATCGAAATAAATCGACTCGCTAATCCCTCCCCTCCCTTCCCGTGATACGGGAAGGGAGGGGAGGCAAAGGAGGGGTGGGATGGGATGGTAAAAAAAGGTTCGTTCTTTATCAATAATCCACACTTGTGATCGCAGACTAAAAGAATAATTTCGTGTCCTTCAGGTTTTCTCTTCGTGTGCCTTCGTGGATTTAACAAATGCCTCCCCGCGGATCGGAGGAATCCGCAGGGAGGCCGAGAGGATTTGTGGAGGATCGGTCGCAACTACGAGCGGTGATTCGTCTACGAGCGGTTGTTCTTCAACCGCAGGAAAGCCGGAAGCTCATGGTCGTCTTCCCCTTCGGTCATCCCGGAATAGACCGGTACGCCCGGCCGGACCGAGACTTCCATCGGGATCGCCGCGGTGATCCGCCGCGGCGAGACCGGGACCGTCGCCTGGGCATTGGAACTCGGCAGGGTCATCTGCGAGGCCTTGAACGGCGCGGGCCGCGCGAGGATCCGATCCAGCTTGCGGGTCACGGCCGGCTTTTCGAAACCGGTCGCGATCACGGTGATCCGCATCTCGTCCGTCAGGCTCGGGTCGATCACCGCGCCGAAGATGAGGTTGACGTCCGGGTGCGCGGTTTCCTTGATGATCGCCGCCGCTTCGCTGACCTCGAGCAGGCTCAGGTTGTTGCCCGCGGTGACGTTGAAGATCACGCCGCGCGCGCCGTCGATGGTGATGTCGAGCAGCTGGCTGAAGATCGCCTGTTCGGCCGCCTTGCGCGCCCGGTCTTCACCCGATGCGCGGCCGACCGCCATGAGCGCCGCGCCGCCTTCCTGCATGACCGCGCGCACGTCGGCGAAATCGACGTTGATCAGGCCGGGAACGGTGATCAGTTCGGAAATTCCCTGTACGCCCTGGCGCAGGACGTCGTCCGCGGTACGGAAGGAATCCTGCAGGGTGGCCCGTTTGTCGCTCAGCTGGAGCAGCCGGTCGTTGGGGATCACGATCAGCGTGTTGACCTGCTCCTTGAGGCGGGCGATGCCCTCATCGGCCGTATGCGAGCGGCGGTTGCCTTCGAATGTGAAAGGCCGGGTGACCACGCCGATGGCGAGCGTTCCGGCCTCCTTGGCAATCTGCGCCACGATCGGCGCCGCTCCGGTGCCCGTCCCGCCGCCCATGCCGCAGGTGATGAACACCATATCCGCGCCCTTGAGCGTGTCGTAAAGCTCCTCCGCGGATTCTTCCGCCGCCTTCTGCCCCATTTTCGGATCGCCGCCCGCCCCAAGCCCCTTGGTGAGCTTTTCCCCGATCCGCACGCGGGTGGGCGCATTCGAAAGCAGCAACGCCTGGGCGTCGGTATTAATCGCCACAAATTCGATCCCCTGCATGTTTTCGGCGATCATCCGGTTGACGGCGTTCTGCCCGCCGCCTCCCACGCCAACCACCTTGATCCGGGCAAACGCCTCCGTTTTCTGCACTGACGACATGGATCCTCCTCTCAAATATGTGCTGCGGTTTTTTCCGGTCCGGGCAAATTGCTTCTCCGTGCCCGCCGGCTGTACCGCGCGGCTCACGCGCCGGCGCGGAAAAACTCTAGGGTGCCATTCCCTTCAGGATCGTCTTGATGAAATCCTGAACCTTCTTGCCGACATCCGTGCCCTCGCGGGCACGGGGTTTGTGCGCCGGCCGCGCCGACGCCAGCCCCTGGACTTCCTTCTGGAGCCAGATCAGCAAACCGACGCTCGTGGCGTACGCCGGACTGTTCAACTGATCCACCAGCCCCTTAAGCTCTCCCGGGCTCGCTACCCGCACCGGCAGGCCGAGGGTCTGGCTGGCCAGCAGCCTGACCCCGGGCAGCAGGCTGGCGCCGCCCGTCAACACGACCCCCGCCGGAAGATAATTCAGCATCCCGACCCGTTCGATCTCCCCGAGCACCATCGAGAAGATTTCCTCCATGCGCGGCTGGATGATCGAGACGAGATCGGAGCGCAGCACCTGCGCCGGCGCTTCCTCGCCGAACAGGCGGACCATGAAGCTTTCTCCGGGCGTGATCTCCGAGGCGAGCGTGTGCCCGTGCGCCAGCTTGATACTCTCGGCCACCTCGGCGGGCATGCGCAGGCCGTGGGCGATGTCCGCGGTGACGTGATTCCCGCCCACCGGCAGGACCGCGGTGTGGCTGACCGTTCCCTCGTGGTAGATCGCCAGGTCGGTCGTGCCCCCGCCGATATCGACCACCCCCACGCCCATATCCCGTTCGTTCTCGCGCAGCACCGCTTCGGCCGACGCGATCGGGTTCAAAACAAATCCTTCCACTTCCACACCGCAGATCTGGACGCACTGGGCAAGGTTGCGCAGCGCAGTCGACGACGCGGTGATGATGTGCGTTTCCATCTCCAGCCGGAACCCGTGCATGCCGACCGGATTGCGGATCCCTTCCTGGCCGTCGACGACGAACCCGCGCGGGAGCACGTGCACGATCTGCCGGTCGTACGGCACGGCGATGGCGCGCGCGGCTTCACTCGCCCGGGCAACGTCCTCCGCCGAAATAAGCTCCCCGGCGACACCCACCACCCCGCGGCTGTTGATCGAGGAGACCTGGGCCCCCGCCAGGCTGACCACCGCCGAGGCAATCTCGTAGCCCGCGGTGCGCTGGGCTTTATCGACCGAGGCGGCGATGGCGCGGGCGGCTTCCTCCACGTTAACCACCACGCCGCGCTTCATCCCGCGCGAAGGTTCGATCCCCACGCCGATGATCTGCAGCGAGCCGTCTTCCAGCTCCTGCGCGACCAGCGTGCAGATTTTCGTGGTGCCTACGTCGATCCCGGTGTACAGGTTTACATTCATCCGATCCGCATCCTTGCCGCGGCTCTAGCGCCGGTAAAAAGGCTGCCGCAGATTTTCAACGCTTACCATTCCCGGCCGGATTCCCCTGCCCCCCAGAGAATCCATCAGGCGGCGGTACACATCCAGCTTCTGGTTGATCATTCCCGAATTGCCGAAATACACCATCCAACCGCCCGGATCCATCATTCCCAAACCGTGGCCGGCGTCGTAGATCAACTGGGTGCCGGAGGGCAGTGCCACCGTCAACTCGAGCGCATGCACGACCACCGCCGGATCGATATCCGCTTTGTCATCGAAGGTGATCGGGAGTCCCGTCTCCCGCACTTCCAACCGGACCAGATCCGAGCGGTCCGCCAATGCCGGAAAGAACACGCCCTCGGCATCAACCCAATACGAATTCGATTCCTGGACCCACAGCAGGATCGGTTCGCGTTCCCGGACGGTCACCGTGACGGTGCCGTCGAAATCCACGGCGACCGTCGCGCTGTGCACCGCCGGAATTTTCCGCACGATCTCGCTCTCCACGACGGAGGGCGAAATCAGGAACCGGTTGCTGCCCGGCAGATCCGAGGCCGTCAGAATGCTGTCGGCGGAAAGGTATTGCAGTCCGCGGACCGTCGGCGCCTCGACCCGGAACATCGGCGCCGTGAGCAGGAAAAGCAACCCCGCGCAGGCCAACCCGGAAAGGATCGTGGCCAGGCCGCGCGGCGAGAAGGAAAGCGTCAGGACCGGCAACTGCACTTCCACCCCGGGCTCCGCCAGGGGGAGGTTGTACATGCGTTGCACGCGAGCCGCCGGGCCCCGCGGACGGATCTCCCATGCCGGTTGCGGCGCGGCGGGGCGCGCCGCAGCCGCACGGGAACTCCAATTCAAGCTGCGCGGCGCGGGCTTCTCCCGCTTCCGGCGCAGCTGTTCCGCTCGTGTGTTTTTTTCCTGCTTCTGAATTCCGATTGCCATTTCCGCCTTCTAATTCTTCCTGAAGCTGCGTTCGCTCTTCGTTCTTTCCGAATGCCGTTCGAGCGCCAGCTCGATCAGCCGGTCCAGCAGGGCGGGATACGCCAGCCCGGTTTTCTCCCACAATTTCGGGTACATGCTGATGGTGGTGAACCCCGGCATCGTGTTCAATTCGTTGATGTACAGCTCGCCGCTTTTGCGGTCCATCAGAAAATCCGCCCGGGAAAGCCCGGCGCCGTCGATCGCGCGGTAGGCTTCGACCGCCATGCGCTGGATCTCGCGGACCTTGTCCTCCGGGAGCGGCGCCGGAATGAGCAGCTGCGAGGTCCCGTCGACGTATTTCGATTCGTAGGAATAGAACTCGCGGCTCGGGATCACTTCGCCGGGAATGGACGCCTGCGGCTTCTCGTTGCCGAGCACGCTGACCTCGATCTCGCGGGCGTCGATGCCGCGCTCAATCAGCACGCGCCGGTCGTAGCGCGCGGCGTCCGCCAGCCCCTCGACCAGGTCGGAGCGGTTGGCGCAGCGCGAGATCCCGACAGAAGAACCGAGGTTCGCCGGCTTGGTAAAAAACGGATACGCAGCCGCCGCCTCCGCCCGCCGCAGAACGCCGTCGAGGTCGTGGGCAATCTCGCCGCGGGTGCACAGCACGTATTCCAGCATCGGGAGGCCGTGCGCCCGCATCAGCTGCTTGAAGAGCGCTTTGTCCATCGCGACCGAAGAGGCCAGGACGCCGGCGCCGACGTAGGCCACTTCGGCCATCTCGAGCAGGCCCTGGAGCGTGCCGTCTTCGCCGAAGGTGCCGTGCAGCACCGGAAACACCACATCCACCTCGCGGCAGATCCGCAGGTGAAGCTCCTCGTCGCCGCCGCCGGGCTGGATCTCCCAGATGCGCGCCGGCCCGGGTTCGGCCAGCATCGCCGCGCGGGGGGATTTTCCGCTGCGGGTCGTGAGCGATTGCATCACGCCTTCGCCCGCGATCCACTTGCCTTCCGGCGTGATGCCGATCTCCGTCACCTCATAGCGCGAGCGGTCGAGCGCCCCCAGGACCGATTGGGCCGACATCAGGGAGACTTCGTGTTCCCCGGAGCGGCCGCCGTAGATAACGCCGATGCGAAGTTTAGCCATGGTTCCCTCGCAGCGCTTCCGGCCAATCTCCGGCCATGACGATCTCCGTTTCGAGATCGATTCCGAATTTCTGGCGGACCGTCGTGCGGGCCATGTCCATCAGCGCGCGGATATCCTCGGCCCGGGCGTCGCCCAGGTTGATGAAGAAGTTCGCGTGCTGCTGGGAAATCTCCACGTTGCCCATCCGGTACCCTTTCAAACCCGCCGCCTCGATCAGCCGTCCGGCGTGATCCCCGGGCGGATTCTTGAACATTGACCCCAGCGACGCGCCCGTGGGCTGGGTTGCCCGCCGCCGGGCCAGAAGCTCGCCGACCTTGGAGACGGCTTCCGACGGATCGCAGCGGGTCAGAGAGAACTCAGCCGACAGCACAACCGCCTGCCCGGGGCGTTTGCGGAGCATGCTCGAACGGTAGGAAAAATCCAGTAGTGCGGGCTCCACCGTCCGCCGAATCGCAGAAACACCTGGCTTTTCAGGCGATTCCATACGTTGCAAGATTTCTACCAACTTGAGCGATCCGGCGGTGTTGCCGCCGAAGGCGCCGGCATTGCCCACCACCGCCCCGCCGACGGTGCCCGGGACCGTGGCCGCCCATTCCAGGCCGGTCCATCCGAGCTGCGCCGCCTGGCGCGCGATCGCGCCTATCGATGCGCCGGATTCGGCCCATACGACCGCTGTATCCTTGGAGCCGTTCTTCCCCGGGCGGAATTCGAACCGTTTGGCCCGGTTGTACAGCACCAGGTCGCGGCAGCCGGCATCCGAGATCAGCGTGTTGGATCCGCTGCCCAGGACGAAGAAAGGCACTTCCTCCCGCCACAGCCATTCTGCATCCTGCGCCAAATCGTCGGCGCCGGTCACTTCCACCAGCGCGTCGGCAAGCCCGCCGACCTTGGCCGTGGTCAATCGCCCGAGCGGGACTTCCTCCTGCATCCGGTTCCCGAACCGGCGGCGCAATTTTTCCAGCGGCAGGATCGGGGCGCGGATCGCGGTGCCGCGTTCGGCGTCGATCAGCCGCATCCGGCGCAGAACTTCTTCTCCCACCCGGTTGGCATCCCCCGCGCTGAGCATGACCAGCACGTCGCCGCAGCGCAGTTCGCGGGTGAGGTACGGGACCGCTTCCATCAAACCGGGAATGTAGACCGCTTCTGTGTTGGTCATCGCGCGCACCACCTCCTCGATCGGGAACGCGGCATCCATCGGCTCGCGCGCCCGATACACGGGAAGCACGACCACCTTATCGGCTTCCCCAAAGGCCTGCACGAACTCCTTCTCCAACACCCTCGTCCGGGAATACGTATGCGGCTGCCACACCGCCCAAATCCGGCTTTCCGGGTAGCGCTGGCGCGCCGCGGAGAGCGTTGCCCGGATCTCGCTGGGATGGTGGGCGTAATCGTCGACCACCGTGATCCCGCAGGCTTCACCCATGATCTCGAAGCGCCGTTCGGCCCCGTGATACTGAGCGAGGAATTTCGCGGCATGCGAGAAGGGAATGCCGCACAAGTCCGCCGTGCACAATGCGGCCAGCGAATTGCACACGTTGTGCATCCCCGGCAGCCGGGTCCGAACGCGGCCCATGACTTCGCCGCCGCGCACCGCCAGGAAATCGCTGCCGCCCTCGGAGTTGGCCTGGATCTGCGTCGCCTGCCAGTCCGCTTCCATATCCACCGCATAGGTATAGACCGCCGTCTGCGGATGCCGGTGCGTGTAATCCTCCACCACCCGGATCGCCCCGGGGAATCCGCGCACACCACCACCGAACCGCCGGGCTGCACCCGGTCCAGGAATTCCGCGAAGGCCCGGTAGAGATCTTCGATCGTCGGGTAGCAATCGGGGTGATCGTGCTCGACGTTGGTCAGCACCGCGATCCACGGGGAAAGCCCGAGGAAGGCGCGGTCGTATTCGTCGGCTTCGATCACAAAATAATCGCCCTTCCCCGCCCGCGCGTTGGAGCCGCCGAAATCCGTGAGCGCGCCGCCGGCGATGAAGGAGGGATCCAGGCCCTGGCGGACCAGCAAATGGGCAATCTCGCCGGTGGTGGTGGTCTTCCCGTGCGTTCCCGAAATCGCCACGGTCCGTTTGCCCCGGGTCAGGGGGCCGAAAAATTCCGAACGCTTGTAGACGGGAACCCCCGCGCGGCGCGCCGCGACAACCTCGACGTTGTCTTCCTTGACCGCCGAGGAGACGATAAGCGCATCCGCGCCGCGGATGTTCTCCGCCGCGTGCCCGACCGTCACCTGCGCGCCGAGCTCGCGCAGCCCGTCGAGGAAAGTGGATTCCGCCATATCCGAACCGCTCACCAATTCACCCCGTTCCAGGAGCACCCGGGCGATCGCCGAGAGCCCCGAACCGCCGATGCCGACAAAGTGGTAGCGCATGTTACACAAACACCACGATCACGAAGATGAACGCCACCGCGACGGCCACAAACACCCACATCTCGCCCAGGAGAACCGGCGGCATATACTGCATCATCGCGACGATCTCCGGGCTCTTGGCGCTCGCCAGCGCCGGCTCGAAACCCGGGAACGGATACCCGGCCTTGTGCAGGAAGTACCACAGGCTCCCGACCAGCAGCGCGCCGTTGAGCGCCCCGAGCACGATTCCCAGCAGCCAATCCTGCAGCCGTTCGCGCAGGAAGCGGTCGGCCGGGATCCAGGGCAGGCGCGGGGTCAGGTATCCGAAATAGGCCAGGGCGGCGAATACGCCCGCCCGCACCATGAACATCTCGGGCGCCGCCAGGCTCGAAAGCAGGCCCGCCGCGTATTTGTCCAGCAGCATATTGACGAACATCGCCAGCACCAGGGAACACGCAACCAGCAGTTCCTTGGCCCAGCCGCGCAGCGAGCCAATCACCGCGAACAACACAACCATCAGCCAGAAAACCAGGGGCATGGTCATGGCGGATTACTTCGGACCTTCCTTGACCGCCGCAATCACTTCCCCGGCCAGCTTGAGCGAGGCGTTCTTCTGGTTGATCTTCTCCAGCACCATGCGCATATCCTTGCGCCGGGGTTTATCCGCCATCAGGGAGAGCACTTCCGCCGCCATGCTTTCGGAAAGCGTTTCATCCGGCAGCACCACCGCCGCACCCTGCGAGGCCAGGTACTCGGCGTTGGTCCGTTGATAGCGCCACGCATGCGGGTACGGCACCAGGATCGACGGCAGCCCGAAATGCGGGAATTCGCCGAGGACCGAAGCGCCCGCGCGCGAGACCACCACGTCGGAGGCGGCCAGCGCCCCGCCCATCTCCTCGTGGACATACGGGTAGGCGTGATAGCGGGCTTTCTGCCATTTCGGCAGGTTGTGCTGCACCTTCTCCACTTCCGGCCAATCGAGGGTTCCCGTTATATGTATCACGTGCACCTCCTCCAGCAACTTGGGCAGCGACCCCAGAAGCGCCCGATTGATGGACCGCGCTCCCCGGCTGCCGCCGAAGACCAGCAACACCGGCTCATCCGCCGGAATTCCGAACGCCTTCCGCCCGGCCGCGCGCGTAGCCTCCAGCACTTCCTCGCGCAGCGGGTACCCGGTGACGACCACCGGCGCGCCCTTCGGATAATAGGCGGCGGAACGATCCGTGGTCACCGCGATCCGCCGGGCGAACCGGGCCGCGAATTTTGCGGCCAGCGCCGGTTCGATATCCGGCACGTACACCACGACCGGGACCTTCCGCAGCCGGGCCGCCATAACGGCGGGAGCCGTCAGATACCCGCCGGTCGTAAACAACACATCCGCCTTGAACCTTCCGATTTCGCGCCAAGCATCCACCGTCCCCAGCATCAGCTGGACTGCGTTTCCCGGCGCCGCTCTCCAACCCACCCCGTGCATTCCGGCGGCGTGGATCGCCCGGATCGGAATGCCCGCCCGCGGCACCAGTTCCAACTTCCATCCCGCCCAATCCGCCGAGCCATTCGAGTTCGGCCTCAGGCGCCAGATGACGGAGTGCCTGCGCCGTCGCGAGCGCGGGGTAAATTCCTCCCCCCGTTCCCCCGGCGCAAAGAAGAATCTTCACCCGCCGCCTCCGCCGGGTCGTCGTCCTTCCGGCTGCGTGAAATGTTCAGCAGGAGTCCCATCGATCCCGAGCGTCAGGACGAGGTTGGATCCGCCGTAGCTGAAGAATGGGAGCGCATTCCCGGCGAACGGCAGCACCTGCAGGATCGTCAGGATGTTGATCACCGCCTCGAGCGCCACCCAGGTGGTCAGGCCGGCCGCCAGGAGCAGCCCCAGTTCGTCGCGCGCGTTCATCGCGATCTTGAAACCGCGCCAGACCAGCAGGACGAACAACCCCAGGACGAACACCGCGCCCACAAAGCCGAGTTCCTCGCCGATGACGGCGAATACGCTGTCGGTGTGCGCGGCCGGCAGCGAAAAATATTTGAACCGGCTGGCTCCCGCCCCCACCCCGAAGAATCCGCCGGAGGAGATCGCCGCCAGGGCCTCGCGGATGTGCAGGTTGGCCTCGCGGATGTTGCGCCATCCGGCCAGGTAATCCGCGATGCGCTGCGGCCGGAAGACCGCCGCCAGCAGCCCGCCGCCGACGCCGATCACCAGCGAACCGGTGACGACATTCTGGATCTTGCCGCCGCCGAAATAGAACATCGCGATCCCCAGCAGCACGACCGTGACCGCCGCGCTGTAATCCGGCTCGATCGCGATCAATCCGGAAAAGAGCGCGATCAGCGCCGCATACGGGATCAGCCCGAGCTTCATATCGTGCAGCACGTCGGCCTTGGAGACCAGCCACACCGCCAGGTAGATCACGGTGACGAATTTCGCGAGCTCCGAAGGCTGGACCGAGTTGCCGAGCAAGCCCGACCCGGGTCAGGGATTCGCCCTTGAGCGCCACGACCACGACCAGCGCCGCCAGCGTCGCCAATGCGATCAGCACGACCAATCCCTTGACCCGCAGGAAGATGTGGTAATCGATGATGTACATCAGTCCCATGAAGACCAGCCCGAGCACCGCCCATCCCAGCTGGCGCATGAAGAGCACCCATACCGAATCCGTGCCGTAATAGGTGTAGGAGACTCCCCAAGTGGTCGAGGCGACGGTGATCAACCCGGCGGTCAGCATGGTGACGACCACCAGGAGCAGGATGACGTCGAAGCCGAGGTCCGCCCCGGTCATCCGTTCCTTCCACATCGATTTCATTGGGCGCCCTCTTCCATGGCATTCACCAGATCGCGGAATTTTTTCCCGCGCTCCTCGAAATCCTTGAATGCGTCGTAGCTCGTTCCGCCCGGCGCGAGGAGGACCACGCTTCCGGGCCGGACGATCTCGGCGGCCTTTTCCACCGCGGCTTCCAGCCCGCCGGCGTTCGTGATCGAGTACGGCCGCTCCCCCGCCCGGGTTTCCCCCAGCGCCCGGCGGAGGAGATCCGCGGCTTCGCCGAACAGGATCACGTGATCCACGCGCCGGCGGACCCAATCGGCCCACTCGTTCCACGGAAGTTTCTTATCCCGGCCGCCGGCCAGGAGAACGATCGGTTCCTCGAACGAGCGGATCGCGGCGATCGCCCGCTCGGGGGCGGTCGCGATCGAATCGTTGTACCAATCCGCGCCGTGCTTCCGGGCGACAAATTCGAGCCGGTGCGCGACGCCGCGGAAACCTTCGATCCCCCGGGCGAGGACGTCCGCCGGAAAACCGGCTGCGGCTCCGATCGCGCAGGCGGCCACCGCGTTGGCGAGATTGTGTTCACCGCGCAGGAGGACCATTTCCTTTGGGGTGACCGGTTCGCGTTTTCCGCCGCGCTCGACGGCGATCCATCCGCCGTCGAGGAATGCGCCGTCGCCGTCCCAGGCTTTCGGCCCGGCCCGGAAGAAGGAGTATTTTCCGCGCACGCGGCCGGCCAGGGAGCGGGTTTCTTCCGAATCCCATCCGAGCACCGCCGAGTCATCCGCCGATTGGAAATCCAAAATCCGCGCCTTGGCTTCGCGGTACGCGTCCATCGTGTGGTGCCGGTCGAGATGGTTGGGCGTGATGTTGAGGATCGCCGCCACCTGCGGCCCGCGGCAAACCAGCTCCAGTTGGAACGAGGAAAGCTCCACGACCGCCAGGTCGTCCGCGCGCATCTCATCCAATTCACCGATCAGCGGATTGCCGATGTTCCCGCCGATCCAGGCCTTGCGGAACATTCCGGCCGCGGCCGCCAGCAATCCCATCCGGCCGACAAGCGTCGTCGTGGTCGTCTTGCCCGAGGAGCCGGTGATGCCGATCACCTTCGCCGGCGTGCTCTCCAGGAATAACTGCGTGTCGTTCGTCAACGCCAGGTTCCGCCGCCGGGCTTCTTCCACGATCGGCAGATCGGTGGGAACGCCGCCGGACAGGCAAAGCAGGTCAATGCCCTCCAGAAGGTCGATCGGGTGTCCGCCCAGTTGATAGTCCACGGCAATTCCCACGAGTTCGTGGATTTCCTTTTGCAGCGCCTCGGCCGGCTTCATGTCGGAAACCGTGATCCGGGCGCGCTTACGGGCAAGGTATCGGACCAGCGCGGTTCCCTGCCTTGCCAGACCGAGAACCACGACCTTCTTTCCCGCCAGATCCCGCGTCATCGTTTCACGGCGCGACTGCCAGCGCCACGCCGATCATGGCCGCCATCAGCCCGATCAACCAGAAGCGCTGCACCACCTGGGTCTCGCTCCAGCCCAGCAGTTCGAAATGGTGATGGAGCGGCGCCATCTTGAACAGGCGCTTGCCCCTGGTCAATTTGAAATACCCCACCTGCAGGATCACGCTGGCCGTTTCCGCCACCGGGATGATCGCGATGACCGGCAGGATCGCCCACTGGGCGGTCATCAAAGCCACCACGCCGAGTACCGCTCCCACTGCCAGCGAACCGGTATCGCCCATGAACAGCTCGGCGGGATGCGCGTTGAACCACAGGAAGGCGAACAGCACGCCGACCATGGTGAAACAGAATGGCGTCAGGAAGACCTGCTGTTGCAGCGCGGCGATCATCCCGTAGGCGGCAAAGGCGGTGGCGGCGATGATCCCGGCCAGCCCGTCCAACCCGTCGGTGATGTTGACCGCGTTGGTCGAGCTCAAAATGACGAACGCGGCAATCGGCACATACCAAATCCCCAGGTCGATCTCGCCCTTCACGCCGGGCAGGAACATGTTCGGCACGTCCAGCACGTATTTCAACCCGATCGCCACAAGCACGGACACCAGGATCTGGAGCGGGAACTTCACCCGCGCCCGCATCGGCCGCCCCTTGAGCCCGAGCAGATCGTCGATCGCGCCCAGTCCGGCGAAGGCCACCAGCACGGCGAGCGGCATGAGGACCGACCGCCCAAGCAGGGTCCGGCCGAGGATCGGGACCGTGTTCAGAAGCAGCGTCATCGCCACGACCGGGATGACGATCATCAGCCCGCCCATGGTGGGCGTGCCCAGTTTCGGTCTGGTGGCGCTGCGGGCCTTCGACGCGGATCTGCTTCCCCACGCCCAGATAGCGCAGGATGCGCAGGAACGGCGCGCCCCAGATCACCGTCAACGCGAACGCAATGGCGCCCAGGCTGAGCGCCATCGGAACGGAGCCCGTCATTCCGGCACCTCCAGGGAAAGCACGATTTCATCCAAATGCAATGCCCGCGATCCTTTCACCAGGACCACATCCCCTTCGCCGATCGAATTTTTCAAGATACTCGCCGCGCTTCCGCGGCGGTCGCGAAACGCGCGATCTTTTCGGCGGGCAGCCCCTGGGCCTGCGCCTCGTCGGCGATCCAGCCGGCCTTCGCGCCCACCGTCACCAGCAGATCCGCCGCTTCCACGGCGCGCGCACCGACCATGCGGTGCCCGTTCTCCTCGAACTCGCCGAGCTCGAGCATGTCTCCGAGCACCGCCACCTTCCGGCCGTCCAGTTCGGCCAGCAGGTTGAGCGCGGCGATCATCGAATCCGGCGAAGCGTTGTACGTGTCGTCGATCAGGAGCGAGTTGCGCGGGCCGGTGACCGCGACCAGCCGCAGCTGGGTCGAAGGCGTCAGCAGCCCGCCGAGAATTTCCTGCCAGTTCAATCCTTCCACCAGGCCGACCGCCGACGCCCGCATCGCCGTGTGGACCGAATGCTGCCCGAGGAGCGGAAGATGCACATGCAGGGTCTCCCCGGCGTAATGCAGATCGAAGCTCACTCCCTCCAGCCCGAGGCCTTCGATGTTATCGGCCCACAGATCGGCCTTGGGGTCGAGCCCGTAGGTGAACACCCTCGCTTTCGTCCGCGAGGCCATGGCGCGCACGTTTTCGTCGTCGTAATTGAGGATCGCCGTTCCGTCCGCGGGCAGCGCTTCCACCAGCTCCGCCTTGCCGTTGATGATCGCCTCGAGGCTGCCGGCGCGCTCGAGGTGCACCGGCCCGACCATCGTCAAGACGCCCACCTGCGGTTTGGCGATCCCGCACAGAAAGGCGATGTCGCCCGGAACGTAGAAGCCCATCTCCAGCACCACGCAGCGGTGGGCCTCGGTGATCTTGAGCATCGTCAGCGGCAGGCCGATTTCGTTGTTCAGGTTGCTTTCGTTGGCGAGCGTCGGATAGCGCGCCGCCAGCACGTTGGCGGTGAGTTCCTTGGTGGTGGATTTCCCCACCGAGCCGGTGATCCCGATCACCCGCAGGCCGCTCAGGCGCACGCGCCAGACGGAGGCGATCGTCTGCAACGCCTTGAGCGAATCCCCGGTGCGCAGGCACAGGTGCAGGGGTTGCTTCGGATCGGCGGAGGGAAGCGCCGCCGGATCGAGTTTCCCGCCCCGCAGATCGACGGCGTCGAATCCCGGAACCTCTTTGTCCACGAGCGCCACCGCCGCCCCGCGGCGGAAGGCGTCCGCGACGAACGCATGCCCGTCGACCTTTTCGCCGGGGAGCGCGACAAACAGGCATCCGGGGATCGTCAGCCGCGAATCGATCACCGCGTCGGTGATCACCCGGCGGGAAAGCGGCAGGGCGTCGTACGTCCCCGCCCCGGTGCCCGTCAATGCTTCAAAAACCACGCCCAAGGTAAGCATGGATTTTTCCCGTCACCCGCCCGTCGAAAGTGACAGCCGGACCGAGTCCGGCGGAATACCAAGCAGTGCAAAGATCCGCGGCGCCAGCCGGGCAAACACCGGCGCGGCGGTGATCGATCCGTACTGCCGGTCCCCTTCCGAGGTCGGTTCGTCGATCCGGATGTAGATCAGAACCTGCGGATCGTCGACCGGTCCCCAGCCGACGAACGAAGCCACGGTCTTGGTGGTCACGTACGGAGGAATGTCGGCCGTCCCGGTTTTCCCGGCGATGCGGTAACCCGCCACCAATGCTCTCGAACCTTCCAGCTCGAGCGAGACCGCCAGCATTTCCTGGAGGGTCGCGGCCGTCGCGGCGCGAGATCGGCTGGCCGAGCGGCACCGGAGTCACGGTGTGGACCCGTCCGTCCGGGAGGATGATCTGCCGCACGACGTGCGGCGTCATCATCACCCCGCCGTTGGCCACCGCGGAAATCGCGACCGCCATCTGCAGCGTGCGTGGCGGAAACACCCTGTCCGTAGGCGTTGGTGGCCAGGGTGGAATCGGTCCAGGATCCTGGTCCCCCGGCCGGCGCAGAATGCCGCTGATCTCGGGCGACATATCCACGCCGGTCAGGCGCCCGATCCGGAAGCGGTCCATGTATTCGTAGAACGGCCCGGGGCCGAGCTGGGTGGCCACCCAGGCCAGGCAGGTGTTGATCGAATGGCGCAGGCAGCCGGTCATATCCTGCAGGCCGAACCCGCGCTGCTGCCAGTTGTGGATCACCACCCCGCCGATCTCGATCCGGCCGGAATCCATGAACCAGGTGTCCGGCGTCACCGCGCCGGAATCCAGCGCCGCCGCCATGGTGAGCACCTTGAAGGTCGATCCGGGCTCGTAGGGAGCGGCGACGTTCAGCGAAACCACCTGCCCTTCCGGATCCATCGGCTGGCGTCCCTTGGCTTTGAACGTATCCAGAAAACCGTCCGGATTCTGCAGATCGACGGACGGATAATCGGCCATGGCGAGGATCTCGCCGGTGTGCGGGTTCAGGACGATGATCGAACCGCGCGTCGCTTCGCCCGCCAGAACGCCTTCGCGGAGCGCCGCTTCGGTTTCGGCCTGGATCTCCCGGTCGATCGTCAGGACCAGGTCCGCGGGAGGCTGCGCGCGGTCCAGGTTGCTGGTGATCTCCACCGGCACGACCGTCCAGGAGACGTCTTCGCGCGCGCCCTGCAGAATGTCGTTGTAGAACCGTTCCACGCCCCAATCGCCGATCTCGCGGTAGAACCGGATGACGCCGTCTTCCGAACGCCCCTGTCCCGAACCTTCCTGGCGGCTGTACCCGATTATTTCCGAGGCCAGGTTGCCTTCCGGATAATTCCGGAAGAACCAGGCTTCGGTGCGGATATTAAATAGAAGGTCGCTGCTGTTGTGGTATTTGCCGGTCGCATCCGGCCGGATGCCCTGGCGACCTCCAGGCCGTTGTTTTGCTCCTCGGTAAGCCACAGCGGAATGGCCAGCTTCTGGCCCTGCGGAGTCGCGTCTGCACGCCCGCCATCAGCGTGCAGGTGGAGAGCGGCTGGTTGTATTCGGCCTGCAGATTGCCTTGTCGACTTCCTGCAGCATGGAGACGGCTTCGCCGGAATATCGATCTCCGCGCCGGAAGCGCGGGCCATCGCCGCAATCACGTCGCTGAGGGAAGGATCGCCGCCCTCGGCCAGTCCGCCGTGTTGCTCCATGTACAGGTAGTACTGGCAGTTGTCCACGTACACGCGGTACCTGCTGGAATTCCCGGCCAGCAGGCTGCCGTTGCGGTCCATGATCCGCCCGCGCGGGGTCTCGATGTGCTGATTCAGCGGATACGGCGCTTCGTCCAGCGCCTGGCGGTCGGCGGTGGGAAGAATCTGAAACCGCGAGAGCTGGAGGAACACCAGCGCCAGCGGGATCAGCAGGCCGATCTGGGCAAACCGGATCTCTCCGGGTCAGCGAGCGGTCCATGTTAGGTTCCACCCTTGTGCAGGATCGCGCGCAGAATCCATTCCAGCAGAGTCTCGCGGTAGGCGGGAGAAAGGGAGACGTCCTCTTCGATATACAGCAGGCTGGTCGGGCTGGGGGGAATGGCGATCGTCGCCGGAGCTTCCGCGACGACGAGGTAATCGAAGTCGCCGGCGCCGGCCGGCACGAATCCCAATTCCGCCGCCCGCGTCCGCATCCATTCCTCGTTTTGTTTTTGGGAAAGTTCCGCTTCCTGGGCTTCGAGCTGGCGCAGCCGCCGGTCCCGTTCGCGGATCAAGCTTTGCACCCGCAAACCGGCTTCGGCCGCCTGCGCGCCGGTGAAAATGAAAAGCGCCAGCATCGCCATCAGGCCGAATACCGACGCCAGTCCGATCGCCAGCAGGCGGGTCTGTTCCCGCCAGGGAGCCTGTTTGTAGGCGCGGATCTTTGTCGGTGAAGGCTTGCGGATCGGATCGTTTGGCATCAGTGTCCCGGTTTCCGTTTGATTGTTCCGGCTTCGGCGGAACCATCGGATGCGGCGGCGCCGATTTTTTCCAGAACGCGCATTTTTGCGCTGCGCGACCGCGGATTACCCGCAAGTTCTTCCGCCGAAGGCTGGACCGGTTTCTTCGTCAACTCCCGGAAGCGGGCTTCCTTTGCCGGGTCCGGTCCGGTGCGTTCGCCCTTGAGCGGCTTTCCCGCGGCCTTCCGGAAGGTCTGCTTGACGATCCGGTCTTCCAGGGAGTGGAACGAGATCACGGCCAGCCTTCCCCCATCCTCGAGGCTCTCCATCAAAGCCGGGAGAGCCTGCGTCCAATTCGTCCAACTCATGATTGACGGCGATCCGCAGCGCCTGAAACGTCCGCGTCGCGGGGTGCATCCGGTTTCGTCCGCCTTCCGGAAAACCCGACCGCGGCGGCGATCGCATCCGCCAACTGCCGGGTGCTGCCGAGCGGCCGGCTGCGGACGATCGCTTTCGCGATCCGGCGCGCCCGGCGCTCTTCCCCGTAGCGGAAGAGGATCTCGGCGATCTCCTCCTCCGGCAGCGTGTTCACCAGGTCCGCCGCCGTTTCCCCGCCGGAGCGGTCGAAGCGCATGTCCAGCGGGCCGTCCTGCCGGAAGGCAAATCCGCGTTCGGGGTCGGCCAGCTGGAGGGAGGAAAGGCCGAGGTCGAGCAAGATTCCGGCCGCCTTGCGCCAGCCGATCTCTTCGAGGATCGCGGCACCCTGCCGGTAAGAAGCCCGGCGCAGGATCACACGTCCGGAGAAGGGAGCCAGCCGGGCCGCGGCGGCGCGCAGGGCTTCTTCATCGCGATCCAGCCCGAGTACTTCGCCGCCGAGCCTGAGGATCCCCTCCGCGTGGCCCCCGCCCCCGACCGTCCCGTCCAGATATCGCCTGCCCGGACGGGGTTCGAGCCATTCCAAAACCGATTGGTAAAGAACCGGGATGTGCTCTATCGGACCGGCATCTGCCTGCGAGGCAGTCATCACGGTCCGGTGGCAAGATCGAGTTCGGAGAACCTGCGCGCGTTGGTTTCGGAGTCGTTCAGCTGGGTCAGCTGCTCGCCCCATTTCTGGATGTCCCAGACTTCGAGGTACTGCCCGGCTCCGACCACGACCACCTGGCTCTGCAAACCGGCGAAGGTGCGCAGGTATTCCGGAAGGACGACGCGCCCGAGGTTGTCGAGTGTGGCATCGGAAGCTCCGCCGAATAACAGACGGAAGATTGACCGGTTGGCAGGATTTGTTAAACTAAGGGAGTGGGCTTTCTGCTCCAGGACGCGGAAGGTCTCGACCGGATAGATCATCAGGCAAGGCTCAAACCCGCGGGTGATCACCAGCCCGTTCGCAAACCCGGCGCGCAACTTGGCCGGGATGGTGATCCGGCCTTTATCGTCGAGCGTATGGGAGAACTCACCTAAGAACATTTGTTCGGCTTTCTATTTTAAATACAGGTGCCGGTGGCAGACCGGCAGTTTAAACCACAACTTTCCATTTTGACCCACAATTGCCCACAGTATATATCAATCTACCCACTAAGGCAAGTAGCAATAGGTACTTTTTGGCTGGTTAATCCAATTACCCCTCTGGGTACAAATTGAAGACCAGGGATGACATTGCCGGCCGATTGCAAGAAATCGGTTACGAAGCGCGGGCTTCCTGGTGGATTTTTTCAGGTTTGGAGGACCATCCGCGTTGCGTCAACGGCGGGGAGCTGCAATGCAGGGTTACTCGGCGGGGAAAAGAATTTGAAGAAGGATGAGATGAGGACAACGACGGCGGAAGTGCGATAACGCCCGGCTGCTTTTACCGGAGGATTGTCTCTCAAGCCGGGTGAGGGAAAAATTACTTTTTATCCGGAGAGCGGGAGCTTAGGCGGGAGTGGTGCTTCGCGGCTTTCCATCCAGCTTGCCGATATCGGTCCGGCGCTCCACGCGCTGCAGGAATTCCTCCACCACGTCCACATCCGTGTGTAGTTTGAGGGTGATGGCATGGACGGGGCAGATCTCCGCGCACCGGCCGCAGCCTTTGCATCGGTCGCCGATCCGGGCATGCCCGTATTCCACTTGGATGGCCTTCACGTAACAGACGTCCACGCACTGGCCGCAGCCGACGCAGGATTCCTCCACCTCGACGGTCAACCCCGGCACGCGCACGACCGTATCCCAGAACGCATGCGGTCCAAGCCGCAATCCATGCCGGATCGTGCAGCAGCAATCGCAGCAGAAGCAGACCGCCAGCATTCTGCGGTAGGGAATTCCCAGCGCGATGGCATCGAAGGTGGCGTGCACCACCAGCGGCACCAGCCCCTTTTCCATCGCTTCCCGGGCATGCGCCAGCGCCTCTTCGGTGCCGACTCTCCGGCCCATGGAAGGATGGATCCGGGTTGCCCCCTCACCGAGAAAGAGGCAACCGATGTTTTCGGGGTATGCAGTGCAGCCCTCGGCATGGCGGCAGATGCAGCGATGCAATACCACGCGCGCATCGGCTTTGGTGATCAGCGGCTCGAGCAGCGCCCTCGGAAGGACGACGCTTTCCTCCGATCGGACAGCCTCGTGGACCGGAAGGATGATCGATTCGTTTTCATTCGTGTTGAACAGGGGACGGACCAAGTAACCGACCACCGGTTGGTTTCCAATCCGGTTGGCCAGTTTGCTCAAGGGCCAAAACTTCATCAGCAAGTCGAAAACGAACTTTGGGCGCCCCACGGAAGCGATCTCCAGGGCAGCCGTCCCAAGTGCAAGAACGGCAGCCGCAGTCGGATTTTACTCCAATCAATCACCGATTCGTCATCCCCCAGGATGTCATCCGAAACCCTCAGCAAGTGCAATCAGGATCAAAAACTCCGATTCGCGGAGGCAGACCAGGCGAGTGCGGGCAGGATAATTAATCTGAATCTCCTGGCATTTTATTCGATTTGGCCGTTTTCCCGGCGTGGATTGTTCCGTCATCCCGGCGTTCTCGGGGATTGTCATCCCGGCGTTCTCGGGGAATTGTCATCCCGGCGTTCTCGGGGAATCGTCATCCCGGCGTTCTCGGGGAATCGTCATCCCGGCGTGTTCTTAGCCGGGATCCATTTGGGACTCCAATTTTATCCGCCACACCCGGGTAAAAAAACCATTGGATGCCAGCTAAGGACACCCTTGCTTCGTATTCATCCCGGCTCATGAACCAGAAACGAGCCGGGATGCTCCGCGAGGGCAAGCGCGGGCATGACGAACCCAAAGGCAATCTTCCTCCAGACTGGATTTGTGGATGAAGGCCATGAAATCGCAGGCATGACAGTTCTTTGGTCAATCCGGATACACCCGCCAACCAATCTGGTCCAAATCCGTCACTTCCGCCATTTGGAGAGGCGCCTCGGCCACCAGCACCTCGGCCTCAACCGCAATCGATCCGTCGGGAAGGTATATGGCGCTGCGCGTTTCCGCGATCCGCCCCCTATCCTTGACCAGCTCGCCACGGATGACGAGCGGCACGCCGATCGGGACCGGTTTCCGGTAGCGCAATTCCATCTTCATCGTCACGAAGAAGCGGAAGGCGGTCGCGCCCAGAACGGTGCGGCCGGCGACTTCGTCCAGGATCGCCGCGGAAATCCCGCCGTGCAGGTGACCCGGATATCCCTGGTAATTTTCCGGCGCCGTCCAATCGACCCGCACTTTGCCGGGCGTCTCGGTATAAAATTTTACATGCAGGCCGGCATCATTCTGCAAACCGCAGACAAAACACATCCTCGAA
This sequence comes from uncultured Chloroflexia bacterium, assembly GCA_963724345.1. Taxonomy (GTDB): domain Bacteria; phylum Chloroflexota; class Anaerolineae; order Anaerolineales; family RBG-16-64-43; genus JAFGKK01. Next base: position 1,728,696 of record CAVRUI010000003.1, read on the forward strand.
TTGGGCTGTTTCTCAGGCTCGGCCCGGGGTGGTTGATCTGTCATTTTCAGCATCTCCTCCTGATCCCCTGCTCCGGGGGAAAAATCACCCCATTATACCTACAACGATTTGCGCGGGAACCGGACGCGATGCCTTTCCGTTCGAACCATGCGGGATGGGCAATGGATACTCCAACCCTTCGGCGCCTGTTGGATGGCCGCAAGTTCCCATCTCCAAGTGCCGGCCCCTCATCCCGGATTGACCGTCCCGAACCCCATTCCTTGACGCCTTCGGGGTGGAGAATTATAATGAGAATGCTTCTCATTCTCAATCAGGGACAGATCCCATGAAAACACGCTCTGCTCCTCCGATTCATCTCACCCGCCAGAGACGCCTGGTACTGGAAATCCTCCGGGAATCCAAGGGCCATCTGGATGCGGATGCGCTCTACCGGAAGGCCAAAGCCCGGAATCCGAAGATCGGCCTGGCGACCGTCTACCGTTCCCTGGCACTTCTACGCGACGCAAAGCTGGTTCAGGAACACCGGCTGGGCGAAAATCACGCTCATTTTGAACCGGTTGGAGGCTCCCTGCACCATCACTTCACCTGCCTGAAATGCGGTCGGGTTGTGGAGTTCCGCTCGCCGCAGGTCATGCAGGCCGCCCATGCGCTGGGCAAGCGCGAGGGGCTGCAGATCGCCGATGTGCGCCTGGAAGTGACAGGATACTGCGCGGCCTGCCGTCCGGCGTGACGTACCCACCAGCCGAACATCCCATGTGGATCCACCAAAGGAATATTGATAAACATGAATGTCATCTGGACGGCTACACTGCTAAGCCTGTTAGCCGGAATGGGAACCGGCCTGGGCGGGCTGATCGCTATCATCCGCAGACCCGGCCGGCGGGCTTTCGGGTTTTTAATGGGGATCACCGCCGGAGTAATGATCTCGCTTTCCTTTCTTCAACTGGTCAGCGAAGCCTGGAAGCTTCAGGGGTACCTCACCGCCACGATCGGCTTCGGAGCCGGCGCGATCCTCATGTTTGCCCTGGATGTCCTGCTTCCACATATCCACTTCGGCGAGCGGGAAGGCCTTGCGACGGACGTGGCTGTGGAAGTTGTGGCGGATCCCGATTGTGAATCCGATTCGGAGGAACCGCTGGCGGAACACGGGAATGGATTAACCGGCGGCGCGGGACGAGGAAAGCATCGGCGCCGCAGAGGACGCGGTCATGATTCTCCCCAAAGGAGAAATCCGGTTCTGCTTCAAAGCGGGATTTTGCTCGCAATCGGGATCACGATCCACAATCTGCCGGAGGGAATCGCGGTTGGAGCGGGATTCGTGCATCTGCCCGAGTTCGGGTTCTTCATTGCGCTGGCGATCCTGCTGCACAACATTCCGGAAGGCATCGCCACCGCGCTGCCGCTTTGCCAGGGCGGGATGCGCCGCCGGGATGCGTTTCTCGTCGCGCTTCTCTCCGGGTTTGCCGAACCCGTCGGCGCGCTGGCCGCGGCTTCGTTCCTCGGGAATTTCAAATTTCTAATACCCGGATCGCTCGCCTTCGCCGGCGGGGTGATGATGTTCATCACCCTGGACGAGCTGATCCCCATCGCCCGCGAACATGGCCACCAGCACTATGTCGCGATGGGGCTGATCTCCGGGTCGATTTTCGTATTCTTATTGTCGGGATTGATGGGGATTTGATTCCACGAAGGACACGAAGGAAGATCGGAAGAACTGGAAGAAGAGCAATAATAGAGAATCCACGAAGAGCACGAAGAGCACCAAGGAAAACATTCCTGGGGGTTTCATAATATTTTTCTATCTGCATAGGCTGTTTTTATTTTGTGGAAAAATCTCGATTTATCCCTGGTGTTCCTGGTTTTGTTTGTCACCCCGGCGTGCTCGAAGCCGGGGGCCAGTGACTTTCGGTGATTCTATGGATGCCGGCTGAGTTCACGCCGGCATGACGATCGCTTGACTGAGCAGTTACATATTTTTAATTTTTTCTTCGTGTCCTTCGTGCTCTTCGTGGATTCCAACAAACCCAACCGATGCAACCTCGCCAGGTCCTCCGGGCAATCCAGGTCCTGCGCCAGGGATGCGCGGCGGATCACCGACACCCTCGCGCCCCCGCGCCGCGCGGCGGTGATGTGGCGCCTAAAAGAATTCTCTCCGAAAGAAAAGCGGATCAGCCCGGGCGGGGCCGAAAGCAATAAATTCGTTCCATGGCCCGTATGATCCGGAGCGATGCGCACAAATGGCGGTTTCCCGGTGCGTTTCAACACGCTGGCAACATCCGCCTTCTTCAACAACGGGAGATCCGCCGGCATTACCATGATCGAATCCGCGCCGCGGCGGACGGCCTCCCGCGCGGCGCGGGCCAGCGCCCGGTTTAAGCCGTCGTGTGTTTTTTCCTGCACGAATATCGCGCCGTGGTTTGCGGAAATCGCGCGCACGGCGCGGTCCTTGCCCACCACAAGGATCCCCTCGATGTGTTTTTCAGAACCCAATATTCCCAACGTATGCGTCAACAGCAGGCAAGCCAGTTCTCCCCGCTGGCGCAGGGAAAGCTTCGGCGCAAGGCGCGATTTGGCCGCCGATAGGCGCTTAACCGGAACGACCACCCAGCATTTCATCCGGCGTCCAGCGTCCGGGCGAACCGCAAAACCCGCGCCGCAAGCTCCCGCCGCCCGGCCGAATCGCGCATGAGCGTGTCGGTGACCTCGACACGCATCCCGAGCCGGGCGATTTCGCCCGACAGGGAAGAATCTTCCCCGTCGAGGACAAAGCCGCGCAGAAGATTCCGGTATTCGCGCGCAGCCTCCAGCGCGGAGGGATCCCTTCCGAGTTCGCGGAACATCTTGGCCAGCGGGCCTTTCACCGCTCGCCCGCCGATAATCGGAGTGACCGCGACGGAATTCGCGGCCGCGACTTTTTCGCGCACTCCCGGAAGCGCAAGGATCGGTCCCAGGCTGACCAGCGGATTCGACGGGCAGAAGACAACCGCATCCGCCTCTTCCAGCGCAGCCAGGAATTCGGGTGTCGGCAGCGCGGCATCCTTCCCGCGCAGGATAAACCCCCGGACCGCCGGTTCGCATTTCCGGCGCACGAAATATTCCTGGAATTCCAAATCGCCCTCGGCGGTTTCGACGATCGTCCGCAGCAGATCGTCCGTGCAGGGGAGAATCCTCGGCCCTACTTCGAGGGACTCGCACAAATGCCGCGTGACCCGGGTCAGCGTCCCGCCGTCCCATAATCTCCGGGTGCGCGCCAGATGCGTGGCCAGGTCGCGGTCGCCAAGGCGGAACCAGGCCGGCGCCCCCAATTGAGCGAGAGACTCCATGCAATGGTACGTATCTCCGGCGATCCCCCAGCCGGTTTCCGGCGAGGCGATCCCGGCCAGCGTGTACATCACCGTATCCAGATCGGGGCAGATGGTCAATCCGAAAAGTTCGAAATCGTCGGCGACGTTGACCACAACGGTAAGATTCTCCGGCGGCAAAATTCCCGCCAGGCCTTGCGCCAGCTTCGCGCCCCCCACCCCTCCGGCCAGCGCGAGGATTTTCAGATCGGCGAATTCACCTAGCGCCACTGCACAACCTCATCCAGCGCCCGGCCGTCCGGCTTGGCCGGCTCCTCGGCGGGATAACCGGCCAGGATCAGCGCCTGCGCGACCCAGCTTTCCGGAAGCCCGAGCGCTTCGCGGACAGCCTGCGGGCAAAAAAGCGGCGCGCAAACCCAGCACGCTCCCAGGCCTTCCGCACGCGCAGCCAGCAACAAATTCTGAACCGCCGCCGCCGTGCTCTGGATCATCATTTTCCGTTCGCCCTCCATCCCCCGTCCGGCCTTAGCGGGCAGAACACTTTCATCCTGCAGGACGAGGACGGCGGAGGGTGCGCCGCATATCCGGCCGACCGAACGTTCGTTGCGGGAGCGGATCGCATCCGCATTCTGACCGTCCGCCTCGGCATCCCGCGCGTACGCCGCGGCCATCCGCTCCGCCAGCATCCGGCGCACGGCCGGGTCCTGCAGGACGACAAACCGCCACGGCCGGGTGTTATGGGCCGAGGGCGCGGCATGGGCGCCTTCCAGAATCCTGCGAATGACCGCTTCGGGCACCGGGTCGGGCTTGAAACGGCGGATGGAGCGCCGGGAAAAGAGGAGCTCGGTATTTGAGTTATTCATATCGTTGTAATGCTATTGTACCGAAAAAGGAGGAAGTCATTAATCGTCATGCCCGCGCCTGCCCCCCGCCTGCCCTCGCGGAGCATCCCTGCTCGGTTCTGTCCTTTGAGCAGGGATGATTGCACAGCGAGGGAGCGATGAGTATCGGAGATCTTCCGATATGAAGGATTCGCGAGCGGGGGGAGTATCACCACTCGGTTCTGTTCTTTGAGTGGTGATGAATACGGAGCGGGGGTGGTCTCAGCGGGCATCCAGTGGCTTTTCCTTTATCTGGAAAAATAACTCTGGATCCCCGCTAAGTACGCGCGGGGATGACGTACTACTCGAGCGGGGGGGAGCATCACAACTCGGCGCTGTTTTTTTGTAAAAGGTAATGCTTCTCCGGATCCGCCGTTGACCGAGTCCTAGTTGTAAGTTATCATACAAGTTAATCCCCATGCCCCCGCCCCCGCTCGCCCGCGTGAAGCGCTCCAACGTCAAGGAGCAGGTGTTCCTGCAGCTCAGGGACCAGATTGTCAGCGGCACGTGGCCTCCGGGTTCCAAGATTCCGTCGGAGATCGTTCTGACCGGAAAGCTCGGCGTAAGCCGCGCAGCCCTCCGCGAAGCACATGCATATGCTGGCTTCCCTCGGCCTTCTGGAATCCCATCAGGGCGGCGGCACGTTCGTCAAGGAATTTTCCGGGGAGATTCTCTTCAACCCGCTCTTCCCCATGATCGCGCTGGATAAAACGGATATCCTGAACGTCCTGGAATACCGCCGAATCGTCGAAAAGGGCACCGCCGCCCTCGTAGCCGAGAAGGCGGGCGCGAAGGAGATCGGCGAGTTGGAAACCGCGTATCGAAAAATGACGCTCGCGAAGGGCAATCTGCATGCTTTTGCGCGCGCGGACCTCGACTTTCACCTCGCCCTCGCCCAAGCCACGGGAAACCCCATCGTCATCAAGGTTAACGACATCATCAAGAGCGTATTGAGCGCGTCCATGGACAGGGTCGTCCGGTCGCTCGGCGTCCGCGACGGCCTGTCGTACCACCGGCGGATTCTCGACGCGATCAAGACCCGAAACGCCGGCCTGGCGGAATCCCTCATGGAAGCGCACGTGTTGAGGACCATCCGGCGGCTGCAAGACGGCGGAAAGGAATCATCATGACGGAAAAAAATAATCGGGACGGGATCGCAGACACCCGCAGGCTGGAAAAAACGGCATTTACCCTCCGCGAGCATGTGGTCCGGATGATCGGCGTGGGCAAAGCGGGGCACTTGGGAGGATCCTGCTCGCTGGCGGAAATCGTGACCGCTTTGTACTTCCATACCATGCGCTACGATCCAAAAAACATCACCGACCCGGACCGGGATCGCCTGATCCTGAGCAAGGGACATTCGGTGCTGATCCAATATGCCGCGCTCATGGAACTCGGCGTCATACCGCTTGCGGAGCGGGAGAAGGTGAAGACGCTGGCGGGCATGCTCCAGGGGCACCCGGATATGGATCGGACTCCGGGATTGGAGGCGGTCACGGGTTCGCTCGGCCAGGGATTGTCCATCGGCGTCGGGATGGCGCTGGCGCTCCGCCTGGACGGCCGTTCCTCGCGGGTTTTCGTCATCATGGGCGATGGCGAATTGGCCGAAGGCCAGCTCTGGGAGGCGGCGATGGCGGCGGCGCGTTTCGGGCTCGACCGCATCACCGGTATCGTGGACCGCAATTGCATTCAGGCCACCGGCCCGACACGCGAGGTATTCGACATTCCCAATATCGAGAAAAAATGGGAGGCGTTCGGGTGGAACGTTCTTAACGTGGACGGCCACAATATCGCGGCCGTCGTGGAGGCGCTGGACCGCGCCGGCGGGATGAAGGGCGCCCCCACGGTGATTGTGGCCGACACGGTCAAGGGCAAAGGCATATCGTTCGCGGAAAATAACGCGGCCTTCCACAACGGGATCATGAGTCAGGAACAATACGACACGGCGCTGGCGGAGTTGGGCGCCGCGCGCGCGGCGCGGACGCAGGAGAAGCCCGGATGACAATATCGAAGAATCCCCGCATGGCATACGGCGAAGCGCTTGTCGCTCTCGGGAAGAGAGATCCCCGCGTCGTCGCGCTCGAGGCGGACCTGGGGAAATCCACCCAATCCGTTTTGTTCAAGGCCGCGTTTCCGGACCGGCATTTCGAGATGGGAATCGCGGAGCAAAACATGGCGTCCACCGCCGCCGGGCTGGCGCTGGCCGGGAAGATCCCCTTCATCCATTCCTTCGCGGTGTTCGCTTCCGGGCGCGTCTATGACCAGCTCCGAAATTCGGTCTGCATCCCCAACGTCAACGTGCGGATCTGCGGCTCGAGCTGCGGTCTCTCGGATTTCGGGGACGGCAAGACCCACCAATCCGTGGAAGATGTGGCGCTCATGCGCGCCCTGCCCAACATGTGCGTGTTATCCCCTTCCGATTCGATCGAGCTGACCGCAATGATGGAGCAAATCCTGGATTGGAAAGGCCCCGTCTATATCCGCGTCAACCGCAACGACCTCCCCTTTACTTTCCCCGGGGATCCTTCCTACCGGATTGGCACGGTCACGAGAGTCCGGGAGGGCGCGGACGCCGCGATTTTCGCATCGGGGAGTATGGTTTCCAAGGCGCTGGAAGCCGCCCAAATGCTCGCTGATAAAGGCATATCCACCCGGGTGCTGAATGTGGGGACGATAAAACCTCTGGATCGTGAGGGCCGTGATCGGCTTTGCGGAAGGCGCGCGCGCGATCGTTACGGCCGAGGAACACACCGTCATCGGCGGGCTCGGTTCGGCCGTGCTCGAAGCCCTGCGGGGTGTCCGGCACGCGCCGGTGGAAATGATCGGCATTCACGACAGTTTCGGCCTCTCGGCCGAAAGTTACGATGCGTTGTTGGAACATTTCGGGCTCACCGCGGAAGCGATCGCTTCGGCGGTCCGGAAGCTGCTGGAGGGAAAATCATGAACATCGGATTTATCGGGCTGGGCATTATGGGCAAGCCGATGGCGAAGAACCTCATCGCCGCCGGCCATGCGCTGACGGTGTACGACATCCACGACGCTCCGGTCCGGGAGCTTGCGAGTCTGGGCGCCAAAGCCGGATCGTCGGCCGCGGATGTGGCGTCGGGATGCGCTTTGATCATCACCATGCTCCCCAATTCACCGCAGGTGAAGGAGGCCGTACTCGGGGAAAACGGGGTAATCCGCGGCGCCCAAGCCGGCAGACATATTGGTGGATATGAGTTCGATCGCGCCGCGCGCCGCGCAGGATATCGCCGCGGAACTGGCGTAAAAAGGGAATCGAGATGCTGGACGCCCCGGTCTCCGGCGGCGAGCCCAAGGCCATCGACGGCACGCTCGCGATCATGGCCGGCGGCAAGCCGGAGGTTTTCGATAAGGTGAAGGACGTCCTCCTGAAGATGGGATCGAGCGCCGTGCTCTGCGGGGGGATCGGGGCGGGAAACGTGGTCAAGCTCGCCAACCAGATCATCGTCGCTCTGAATATCGCGGCCATGTCGGAAGCGTTCACCCTGGCGGCCAAGGCGGGCGTGGATCCGCAGGCCGTGTTTTCCGCGATCAAAGGCGGCCTCGCGGGCAGCACCGTGTTGAACGCCAAGGCCCCGATGGTCCTCGAAGGCAACTACAAGCCGGGTTTCCGGATCGAGTTGCACATCAAAGACCTGCAGAACGCATTGGATACCGCGCACGAGCTCGGCGTGCCCGTCCCTCTCACGAGCCAGGTCATGGAAATCATGCAGGCGCTGCGCGTGGACGGAAAACAAAAGGACGATCACGGCGGGATCATCCAGTTCTATGAAAGACTGGCGGGCGTCAAAGTCCGCGGCGGCGGGTGGAAATCATGAGCGGAAGACTGGCGGGCAAAGCGGCGCTCATCACGGGAGGCGCGCAGGGGTTGGGCGCCGAAATCGCGCGTGCCTTCCACCGGGAGGGTGCGCACGTCTTTATCGGCGACGTGAACGGGCCGGCGGGAGAGGAAACAGCCCGGTCCATCGAAGGCGCCGAGTTCTTTCTTCTGGACGTGACCTCGGAAGACAGTTGGAAGGCGGTCCTCACGGCGGTCGTTCAAAAGGCGGGCAAGTTGGACGTGTTGGTCAATAACGCGGGGATCAACATCCGCAAGGATATCGAGGAAATGCCCGGAGAGGATCTGGACCGGATGCTCGCGGTAAACATCAAGGGCCCGTTCCTCGGAATCAAGCATGCACTCCCGATCATGCGCCGCGCGGGCGGCGGTGTCATCCTGAACATGTCGTCGGTCTGCGGGTTGATCGGCCACCGGTATACGAACGAAGCCTACGTGACGACGAAGGGCGCGCTGACGCTGCTGACGAAATCGGTCGCCGTCCGCTACGGGAAAGACAATATCCGCTGCAATTCGGTGCATCCCAGCACTGTGGATACGCCGTTGGTGCAGTCTGTGCTTAAGGATCCCGCACGGCGGGCCGAGCGTTTCGGCGAAGTCCCCCTCGGGCGGTTGGCCACTCCCGCCGATGTTGCAGCCGCGTTTACATACCTTGCAAGCGACGAGGCGTCATTTATTAACGGGGTTTCCTTTCCGGTGGATGGAGGGGTGACGGCCGGGTAATGACCGTCCTGCCGGATGCAGGCGGGCATCCAGTGCCTTTTCTTTTGTCTGAGAATAAATGTTCGTCATCCCGGCGTGTTCTTGGCCGGGATCCAGATTCCACTTCACGAATGCATACAGACTGGTTCTGGATACCGGCTAGGAGCACGCCGGTATGACGATCACTTTCGCGCCGGTATGACGATCACTCTTCACGCCGGGATTAACCAATTGTTCGTCATCCCGGCGTGTTCTTGGCCGGGATCCAGATTCCACATCGCGAATGCATTCAGACGGGTTTTGGATACCGGCTAGGAGCACGCCGGTATGACGATCGCTTTTCGCCGGCATGAAGATCCCCCCGCTACACCACCCGCATATCGAATACCTTGGAAAGCGCCAGCAGCGTCATCGCGTTGCGCATCGTTCCGGCCTGGATCGCGCGCCGCACCTCATCCAATGTGAGCTCGGCGCTGGTGATGTCTTCTCCGTCCTCGAGCTGCGGCGGCTGCGTGCGCCGGACGTTGGTTGCAAGGAAATGATGCGCGCGGTTATTAAGGAACGCCGGATTGGCAAACGACCAGCCGAGGGATTTCCACTCCGCGGCGGTGTACCCGGTCTCCTCCGCCAGCTCCCGCTGCGCCGCCTCGAGCGGAACCTCCCCCGGATCGACCAGGCCGGCCGGGATCTCCAGCGACAACCGGCGGACCCCGAACCGGAACTGGCTGACGGTGACGATTTTCTCTTCCGGCGTGAGCGCCACCACATTCACCCAATCGCTTGCCTGAAGGATGAAGGCTTGAAGCACCTTTTTGTTGCGCGGGTTTTCAATCCAGTCGTAACGGCTTTTGAATATCCGCAGGTCCGGGCCCGGTTCGGATTTCATCACCCTCCAGGCTCGTTCGGTTTCCGGGTCGGCAGGCATGGGCACCTTCTTCTCCAATCGGCGGGGGATGCGGGACTACCGGAACGCGTCCTGGTCCTTGGGGCGGATTAATTCGGTCATCGCCGATTCCCGCATGGGGTACGGGAACCCGCGCGCGTGGACGACCGGCAATCCTTCGCCGGCCTGGCCCATCAGCAGTGAGGCGGCCGATGCGAGTTCATCCGCGGCCGCCACCTGGGTGATCTGCAGTTTATATTCGAAGAGGTCCATCCGGCCGCGGAGATCCTCGAGGGCGGACAAACCGGCCACGCCGATCGCCACTCCGACGATTCCATTGCGCCAGGCGCGGCCGTGCGAATCGTTGATGATCACGCCGGTTTCCACGCCGCGCTCCTGCTTCAGCCGGCCGCGCAAAGACCGGCAGGAGGCGTCCGGATCTTCGGGCAGGAGCAGCACCCACTCGCCTTCGGCGTTTTCCACACCGATGTTCGACCGGTCAACTCCGGCGTTGGCGCAGACAAACCCCAGCCGGTGCTCGACCACCAGAAGCCCCGGCCGCGCGCGAAGCACTTCGCGGCTTTCACGCAGGACGACCTCGACAAAACGCGGATCCTTCTGGCATCGTGCGGCGAGCGCGTGCGCCCGGTCCGAAGGCTTCACACCGTTCAAATCAACCAGGCGCCCTTCGCTTTTGGAAACGATTTTTTGCGCGAGGATCAGGACGTCGCCGGTTTCCAGGCGAACTCCGTTGGAATCGAGCGAATCGAGGATCAGCCGGGCCAGGTCGTCACCCGCCCGGACGAGGGGAAAATTCGCAAGCGCGGTGAGTTGCAGCGAGCGCCCGGGGGTCAAATCGCGAGTCCTTGCCGCATTCAGAGGGAGACGCCGGTGATCCGGATCCCCGCCAGGCGCGCGTGATACCGTTTGTTGATCCCCACCAGGATCGAGGTGAACCCTTCGACGACGATCGAATTTTTAAGCGGGCCTGCGTCATAAGCCGTCATTCCGGCGGCTTCCACCATTCGCATCGCGGAGACCTTCGCCTCGGCGTCGTCGCCGCACACCAGCACATCGCAATCGATCTCCCGCTCCGGATCGCCGAGGTATTCGGCGGATACATTCTGGAACGCCGCGACGACCCGCACTTCGGGGCCAAGCTGTTCCTGCGCTTCCAGGCTGGAGGAGAGGGCCGGAGGAAGCTCGACGGTAGCCGGCCGCTCCGGATTGATGCAGGTTCCGACGTTGATAAGGATCTTCCCCGCCAGCGCGGGGCGGATGCTTTCGAGGATTTCCTTTTGCGCTCCGCAGGGAACCGTCAATACGATAAGATCGGCGTCCTTTGCCGCGGCCAAATTCTCCGCGCCGGAGATGAGCCCGGGTTCCCCAAGTTTCTGATTAAGTTCCGCGCAGCGTTCGGCCGCTTTCTGGGCGGAACGGGAACCGATCACCACCCGGTACCCGGACCGGACCCAGCGCATGGCCAGCCCGCTGCCTTCCGATCCGGTCCCCCCGATGACAGCCAGAGTGAGCAATATCTGATTCGACACGATAGCACTCCTTTCTGTTACCGGGGAGAAATATTTGGGAAATGAAAAAATGACAAATGATGGCAAATAACTCCCGGTAGAGAGTCCTATTCTACGATATTTCACAGGCCTGACAACCTCCCCCTCCCGGCGCTGAAAAGCCGGTCGAGTAGCCCGCCTTCTTTGCGGGCGTATCGAGACCATGCGATTTTTTCGGTGGTCTCGATACGCAAAGACCGCTACTCGACCACCTTTGACGCCTTTTCACCACACTGGCAAACAACGCTAACGGGGGAGGGATGGGAGGGGGAACAGCCAAGTCGGGTAATTCCGCTCAATCAATAGACGCCTGAAGCGACGGATCGTCCCGGTGTGCGAATGCTTCCCGGATGTTGCGGAGTGAGGTTCGCGCGCTGGAAAGTGCCGGAATTTCGTTGAGCCCAAAGAAGCGCGCGTCGCTGGTTTCATTGCTCGGGCGCGGCTCACCGCCCAGATCCTCGCAGAGAAAAACCAGCTTGTAGGCGTGCATGACTTCTACCTCCCCGCCTTCGCGGTTGGCGTCGAAAACGCCGATAACCCGCGCCGCACGGACCCGCAACCCGCTCTCCTCGAGGACTTCACGCTCGACCATCGCCGATGGAGGGTCGCCGACATCCGCCCAGCCGCCGGGCATGGACCACCCGCCGTCGGCCCGCTCGCGCACCAGGAGCAGCTTGCCTCCCCGGAACACGGCGCCGCGCACGTCGACTTTCGGCGTGGCATAACCCCGCGCGGCGTGGAAAACGCGCACCAAGCCGTCCAGCTCCAGCCCGGAATGCTCCGCTGTAATTTCGGCTGCGATATCGATCAGCCGGCGGTACCGGTCGCGATGGTAATCGTCCGGCGCATAATGCAGACCCGTCTGGGCCAGGGCTTGGATCTCGCGTGCCCATTCCAGCCAGCGGGGAATGGTACCGTTTGATGAATTTGGCATACGCTCCTTCGCTCTGACCTGCCCCCTCCCATCCCTCCCCCGTTAGCGTTTTCGAGAGAAGGCTTTTTCCCCCTAAGAATCCTCCTCAGCCGAAAACGCTAACGGGGGAGGATAAAGGAGGGGGAGGCATGGAGGGGGTCACCCCTTCACCACCGCCACCGGCCGCAAACGCGCGACTTTCCGCGCGATCCCGGCGCCGCACACGGCGGCGATCACGCGGTCGACATCCTTGTACGCCTGCGGCGCTTCCTCCGCCAGGCCGGGCAGCGAACCCGCGCGGATGCGCACGCCGTGCTGCTCCAGCTCAACGCGCAGCCTGTCGCCGCGCACTTCGCGCTTGGCCTGGGCACGGCTCATCACCCGCCCGGCCCCGTGGCAGCACGATCCGTAGGAGAGTTCCATGCTGCCGGCGGTTCCGAGCAGCACCCAGGAAGCGGTCCCCATCGAGCCTGGAACCAGCACGGGCTGTCCGAGCGGTCTGAAATTCCGGCGGGAATCCCTTCGTGGCCGGGACCGAACGCGCGCGTCGCTCCCTTGCGATGGACGCAGACTTTTTCCTTGCGACCGTCGATCGTGTGGGTTTCGACCTTGGCCATGTTGTGGGTGATGTCGTAAACCTGCGAGAGCTGCCAGCGGATCCTGGTCCCGCCGAACACCTCCTCGAAACTCCGGCGGGCGTGGAAGGCGAGCACCTGGCGGTTGGCGAACGCGAAATTGGCGGCGGCCTTCATCGCCGCCAGGTAGGCTTTGCCTTCGGCGGATTCGAACGGGGCGCACACCAGCTCGCGGTCGGGCAGGCGGATCCCGTAGCGCTTTACGGCCGATTGAAAACTCTGGACGTAATCGGTGCAGATCTGGTGGCCGAACCCGCGCGATCCGCAATGGATCTGCAGCGCGAGATTCCCCTCGTGCAGCCCCATCGCGGCGGCCGCCGGCGCGTCGAAGATCCGCTCCACCACATCCACTTCCAGAAAGTGATTCCCCGCTCCGAGCGTTCCGAGCTGGCCGCGGCCGCGTTCCTTGGCGCGCGCCGACACCTGCTGCGGATCCGCCCCTTCCAGGCAGCCTTCCTCCTCGGTCCGGTCGATATCGCTTCTTTCCGGCATATCCCTTGCGCAGCGCCCAGCGCGCGCCTTCGCGGCACACCCGGTCCAGTTCTTCGACGGAAAGCGGGACGCTGCCCTTCTCGCCCACGCCACTCGGGCAGTTGCGGTACAGCGCCGTCGCCAGGTCCGCAAGCTTCTCCTCGGCCTCCTCAAAAACGATCGACGAGGAAAGCAGCCGCACGCCGCAATTGATGTCGTATCCGACCGCGCCGGGCGAGATCATGCCCCCGTCCATCCGGGCCGCCATCACGCCGCCGATCGGCATGCCGTAGCCCTGGTGGACATCCGGCATCACCACCACCCTGCCCGCCAGGCCCGGGAGGCTGGCGACGTTCATCGCCTGCTCGACCGACAGGTCGCCGAGCGCGTCTTCGAGCAGGGCGTCATCGGCGATGATCCGCACCGCCGTCTGCATTCCGGCGCGGTGCGACGCGGGCAGCTCCCAGAGAAAGTCATCCACTTTGCGGAAATCGGTTTTCGATGCCATGACCGATCACCTCGCTTATCAGGAAGAGAAAAAAGACAGGTGATCAGGAGCGGTTTATGCGTATTGCGAGATCACGACGGTCAATCTCCATGGTCTCGATACGGCCGCCCAATAAATCGGGCGGCCTACTCGACCAGCCTATTCATTACACGTCCAGCACGACCGTCGCCTGCCATACTCCGGCGGATTTGGTGATCTGCAGGCCGCTGTATGTGACGGCCTTGATATCTTTTCCCGCGGAGAGAATCTCCGCCGGATGACCGGAAACCCGGAGGCGGGTATCCGTCAATTCCTCGATGCTCGGATCCCGCATCGCCAGGCGGTCATGCTCCGCCAGGTACAACAATTCGTTCAACCAAAGGACGAATAAACCCACCGGATCATCCGCTTCCAGAGAAATGACTTTCGCATCACCCGGCTCCGGACCCGTTTGGATGCCTCCGAGTTCATATAATGCCGCCGCCGCTTCCAGGAACAATTCCTCACGGGAGGATGCGCGGACGCGGAAGGACCAGTCGGCGGTGTGATCTAGCTCTTCGTAGGGAGGCATAATAGGCAACCACCTACCATGATTGTACCGCCTCCCATATCCGTGAGGCATGGGGGTAGAACCACGGATTTCACGGATAAAAAAAGATTACACGGATCTTTTTTAGAAAATCCGTGTAATCCTAGTCGTTTACTTCGTGTAATCCGTGAGCGTAAACCCGTGTAATCCTATCCGTGCAATCCGCGATTTCTTCTCCGTGTAATCCGTGGTTACGGTATCCCGTGCGTGCGCGGGAAATTTACCGTCCAGGTGAGGTGGTTGCTCTCGTCCGTTCCGCCCAGGCTGTCTGTCACGACGAACCAGGCTTCCCAGATTCCTTCCTTATCGCAACCCAGGTAAGCGGGGTACCCGGGATCTCCCTGCGTAAATTCGAAAGTTCCACTGAGGTCGAGGTTATCGGAATAAATGGCAATGGAACCATCCGGATCTTTGACATAAATCGTCACCGGAGAATTGTATGGCGGGACTCCGCCCTGCACTCTTCCGCCGATCGTCTGCGCCGCAAGCCCGAAATCCGGAGCGTTAAGCAGCAACGCGGAGAAACGCAGCGAAGTTGTTCCGCCGAGGGGGATGGGCGTGAAGGTCGGTGTAAAGGTCCGGGTTGCAGTTGGCGTGAAGGTAGGCGTGAAAGTCGGTGTGTGCGTCGGGGTAGGCGTATTCGTGGCCAGGGGCGTCGAATTTGGGTGCAACGGCTTAATGCTCATGGCGGACATGGAACTGAGGGCGGTGCCGCTCGCGGTATGCTGGGATGCGGTGTCGCCCGCCGTGCCATTTGCGGCGATATACGCTCGATACGGATTGTTCGCATTCGTTATTGTGCTGGACCAGCCGGCGGCCCACGTGGAGATCGTCCGCGCAGTGCCGCTGGAACTGATCAGGTTGATGACTTCCACCGCCAGATCGTCGCTGCCGATCGTCAAGGCGGGCGCAAACGGCCCGACGGCGGTTTGTGCAACCGCCAGACTGTTGAAATTACGGGAACTGGTGATCGGATTGGCGGATTGATCCACGCCCGCGTAGACGGCGGCGTACACATAGTTGTAGCTCGACGTGCCGCCGGTGATGGAAACGACAAGGTTCTGCGGCGATCCGTTCATCACCGAGGGCGTATCCGGCAGATAGAACAGATACGTGTGCGCCCGCGCGGAAACCGCGTCGTCCCCCACCGCTTTGGTGAGGGGCTGGCCGCCATAGGTGACGGTTATTGTCTGTGTCGCCGGAGCCGCTTTGATGCTCATGGCGGACATGGAACTAAGGGCGGTGCCGCTCGCGGTATGTTGGGATGTGGTGTTGCCTGCCGTGCTGCTTCTGGCGACATACGCTCGATACGGATTGTTCGCAGTCGTTATCGCGCTGGTCCAGCCGGCGGCCCACGTGGAGACCGTCCGCGCAGTGGCGATGGAACTGATCAGGTTGATGACTTCCACCGCCTGATCGCCGCTGCCGATCGTCAATGCTGGCGAAAACGGCCCGACGGCGGTTTGTGCAACCGCCAGACTGTTGAAATTCCGGGAGCTGGTGATCGGGTTGGCGGATTGATCCACGCCCGCGTACACGGCGCCGTACACGTAGTTGCGGCTCGAGGTTCCGCCGGTGATGGTCACGACGAGGCTCTGCGCCGATCCGTTCATCACCGCCGGCGTATCCAAAAGATAAAACAGATACGTGTGCGCCCGCGAGGAGACCGTGTCGTCCCCCACCGCCCGGGTGAGGGATTGGCCGCCGTAGGTGACGGCGATCGTCTGTGTCCCGGCGGTACTCCGGGACGACGAAACCGCCACCACCAGCATGCGGTTGGAACCCGCGTTTACGGTGTAGGAAATCGGAGCGGCGGGATAGTTGGCATTGTTGTATACGTTGGTCCATGCCTGTGGCTGGGTGATGGCGGCGGCAGCTGCGGGTCGAGGCGACAGCCACGACCAGCATGCGGTTGGAGCCTGCGTTGACCGTGTAGGAGTAGGTCCCGGGATACGCGGCCCCCGCGTATACATTGGACCATGTTTGTTTGATCGCCGTGAATGACTTAATGCTCATGGCCGACATGGACCTGAGGCAGGTGCCGTTGGCGGTATGCTGGGACGTGGTGGTGCCCGGCAGGTTTCTCGTGGCAACATACGACGACGTAAACGCGGCGGAACTATTCGGACCGATGGCCGGGGACCAACTGGCCGCCCAGGTGGTGACCGTCCGGGCAGGTGTCGCGGTCCGCGTCAGGTTGATGATTTCCACCGCCTGGTCGCCGGTCCCGATCGTCAACACCGGCGCAAACGGCCCGACCGCCGTGGCTTGGGCCGCCAGGCTGTTGTAGTTCCTGGAATCGGTGATCGGAGCGGCGGATTGGTCGGTACCCGCGTACACGGCAGCGTACACATAGTTCCATCGGGCCGTTCCCCCGGTGACGGTCACGACAAGGTTGCGCGCCGTTCCATCCATCACCGCCGGCGTATCCTGCAGATAGAACAGATAGGTATGCTCCATGCTGGACGTAGCGCCGTCCCCGATTTGCTGGGTAAGGCTCACTCCGCCGTAGGTGACGGTCGCCGTTTGAGTTCCGGCGGTGGTTCTGGAGGAGGATACCGCCACGACCAGCATGCGATCCACGCCCGGAGCCACCGAATATAAATAGGTTCCGGGGAACGCGGCCGCGGAATATACTGTAGTCCATGCTTGCTGCAGGCTGATCGCGGCATGGGCTGTAATGACAGGGAGTACCACGGATATCACCACTATGGTGAAAAGCGCGGCAGCGATGCGGAATTTAACCGATAGGAATTTCATGCCAAGCTCCTGCATTACGGGCACTGCGGCGGCTGGGATGCTTCCGCCGCCGCGAATACGTGGACCGTCACCGAGGACCGCCCGACGATCGAACTCATGAAGGTGTGGACGCTGAAGCTGAGGTACACGCCCACGGCCGGGTTGTCCGCGCTCCAATCGCCGCCGCCCCCCAACCGCGCCGCTCCCGGCGGCCAGCCAGGTTCCGGCGGTCCACCATCGAAATTCGGCAGGACCTGAATCTCATACGAATAATCCGCCGGATACACAAACCCGCGGGCCGACATTTCCTTTTGCAGCATGGATCTTCGCCGCATCGTATGCAATCCCCGCGTCCAACGTTATGCGCACCGGTTCAATGCAACCGCCCGGCGTGGGAATGGGCGCCATCGGATCAATCGTGGGTTGGTAAACCATCCAACCGGATCGAGGTCCCCGACGCGCCGGCCATCGCCGCCTGCTTGCGCCACCCGGTAGCCCCACGCGCGCCCTTCCTGGACGTGGTAGATGTCGATCAGCACAACCCCAACCAGCAAAAACATGAAGATGAAGATCACGGCCAGGATCAGGATCTGGCCGCGGGGAGCTTTCCGGTTTCGAGAGGACAGCCGGGCGGCTGCCCGGCGGAACAATTCCGCGCAGCGCATGCTAATCGATCCTTTCGATGATGCCGTAATGCCGGGCCCGGAGGATGATGAATGCCGGAGTAAGATTGAGCAGCGGGATCTGCGGGGTGTATCTCACCGTGGCTTCGATGTAAAATCCCTCGCCGTAGTCCAGGGCCGCGAATTGCAGCTGAGGAAAGCGGAATATCGGAGGAATCATACGCTTCGAAATGTACAGTGCCCAGGCCGGCGTCGCCGAAAACATTCTGCGCCACAGTTGTGGACACCAAACTCGATGACCAAACCCAATTATTCGGATCGACCGAGAGCGCCCGCACGGCGAGTCCCACCCCGGAATCGAGCGAGGATTTGACCGCCACCCCGCGCGAAAGCTCGATCGCCCCGAAAATGAGGGGGATCAGGAACATGAGGACGATCAATATTTCCAGGGAGGCCTGTCCGCGCTGCAAGAATCGAAAACCGCGCGGCAGGAACGCGCGGTGAAACTAAAAGGGATCCCCGTCCGCTTTCCCCCCTCCACACCCGACCTGCCTGTATCATCCGGCCTGGCATCCCGTCCTCTTCCTACGAACCCAATTGAGTATAGGTGTTGTCAATGTTGGCGAGGATGGCGTCGGAAACCGCAAGCAGCGCCCCGCCGACCAGCCCGACCAGCAGGACGACCAGGACGACATATTCCACCATGCTTGCCCCTTCGGCCTTCCGCATCATCGCGAGATACCTTTCCGCGTCCGTTCCTAGTGGATGGAACCTGCGAGATCGTTGAATTTTCCGCCCAGGACCTGGAACATGGCATATACCGACGAGCCGACCACGCCGAGGACGATGACAACCCCGACGATCCATTCCACCAAATCGGCTCCTCTGCGGTCTGCAAGCATCTTGATCCTTTCCCGATTATGAATCCCCAATCGGATGGATGCCTTGCCTTGCGCTCCAGGTCATCCATCCGATAAAGGGATCCGATTTATCCGTCATCCGCCTTCATGATAACTCCGGCGGACCGGTTGCGCCATGAACCGTTGCTTTACGGCACGGGAGTGGCGAGGGCGCCGATCCAGGTTTTCACCTCGCCCGCTTTTCCGCTGGTGACATTGGCGATGCCGATCGCGGCCGCGCCGAGCACGGCGACAACGACCACCACCACGACGATCCATTCCACCAGACTTGCACCTTGCTGTTTTCTCGTAAACATGGCTTTTCTTCCTTTCTATCACCGGGTTTTACCCGGTGGGATGAAAATAGCTTTTTGCTTCCGATTACTCACTATGATAGCAGTGATCCCACCGGACGGGTATAAAACGCGCGTAATATTGCAGCCAAATCGGCCGAATCAGGCATTAAAAAGTCCCAAAAAAGCTGATTCCCTCGCAGATTGGCGATCATCCGCGCCACAACCGGAAGCACCCAGGCGGCCAGCGCCGGCCCGAGAATAAGGGGCGATACGACAACCACCAGGCGCGTGGGAATCTTCTGCAATTCCTCGCGGATCTCGGTATCCATCTCTTCCGTGACGCGCGCGATCGACTGTGAAACCGCCTCGTCCAGGTTCAGCATCCCGTCGCGGGCGGCTTCCGCGCGTCCGGCGATGTCATCGATCCATCGGCTTCCGGTATCCTCGGCGATGTGCCGGAGAACCTGGACCCCGTTTTCCTGGCTGGAAAGCCGCCGCCGGACCAGGCGCCCGAGGTTGGGCGGCCCGTATTGCGCCACCGCCTGAAGCGCCGGCCGCAAGGTCCCGCCCGAGGAGAGTTGCAGGCGCAGTTCCACCAGGAACTGCCGGATTTCGTTCCCGGCCTCGCGCCGTTTCTGCCGGAGAATCCAACGCCGCACCAGGACCGGGAAAACCAGCACGACCGGGGAATACAACTGGAACGCCGTCCCCTCCAGCGCAAACCATAATATGACCACCAGCGGCGCCGTGATGAGAAATGCCGTCACCCACGGGAACTCGACATCCAGCCAAAAACCGGGCCGGCGCGCGATCTCCGCCCGTACCGCGATCGCGCTCGCGCGGCTCAGGACCCCCTTCGGTTTCCTCATCCAGCGGACCATGTCCGTAATAAATCCGAAGACTGCGGTCAGGAGTAGCGCGGCCCCCGCCCCGACGAAGATGAACAGCAGCCAGGAGAAAACCCGGATGGTCATCAGGCTTCCTCCAGATACCGGATTTCGTTTTCCCCGATCACCGTACCGAGGATCCCCAGCCCGACCAGCAGCAAATAAACCACCCGGTTGCCGATCGTGCCGACGTAAAACTCCCGCCACGAGGGGATCACGACGACCGCGACCAGGCTGATGATCATGACCACCTGCAGGATGGTGATGGTCGCGGATTCGAGCGTCAGGTCGCGCCGCACCCGCTGCTGCAATTCGCGGCGGCTTTCGGTGTCTTTCCGCAATTGGTTGAGCAGGTCGATGAACACTTCCGGCGAGGCGAAGCCCGCGCGCATCAATACCCCCGCGAACCGGCGGGCCACCGGATGGGGAATGGCGATCAGGTCGCGGTAGGGGTTGCCGGCCGCCTGGAGCTTCAGCCGGGTGGCCGTTCCGGCGGCCGCCTCGCGCAGCATGCCGTTTGGAAGCTGGTCCGCCGCTTCGGAAAGCGCGGTGGCGACCGAATTGCGCAGCGGGTAGCGCGAGACGAACTGCAGGATCAGCATTTCCAGTTCATCGGTCAACTGGTTGTACAGTCTGCGGCTCAAACGGGTGAACAGCGCCGAGGAAACCACCGCGCCGGCGACGACGATGATCGGCGAAATAAGGAAATCCCGCACCCAGATGGCCAGGAGGAAGGCAACCAGCAGGGGAAACGGATAGCGCAGGATGGCGAGCGCGGTCCGCGATACGAAATCCCGCCCGTAACTGGTCTGGACGATTTTCGGCGAACGGGCTTCCTTCGCCATCTCCCGCAGCTTGTGGGCGCCCGGTCGCAGCGTGCGCAGCAGCCAATCCCAAACTCCGAACAGCAGATCCTCCAAAAGCAGGATCAGGCCATGGCTGGAAAGAAACAACCCGATTCCGAAAGCCGCGGCCGCCGCCGAGAGGATCAGGTACGGGCTTACCCTCATTTCCCGCCCTCCGTTCGTTCGCCCGCGATCTCCTTCCAGGCCTTGCCGTACAGGTTCTGGTCGGCGCCTTCCACTCCACGGTAAAGCGTCTCCAACATATAATCCCCCTTGTCGTCGATGCCGGCGACGTGGGCGATCTCGGCGACGAAGCGGTCGATCGCCCGCGGATCCTTCGGGTTGGCGGCCTGCGACATCAACACCACCAGGTCGATCCCGCTGACGACCATTTCCCGCACCGCACGCATGGTCAGCCCTTCCTGGGCGGAAAGCGTCAAGTCTTCGAGCCGGCGCAGCGCCGCGCCGACCGACCCGCCGTGAATCGTGGTGAACGCCCTGCGTCCGAGGTTCGACGCGCGCAGGAACTGCAGCGCTTCGCCGGGGGAGACCACCTCGCCGAGGATGATCGCCCGCGGATTGGCCCGCGTGTACACGATGTTCAGCACCTCGTCCATCGTGATCCGCCGCGTGTCTCCCGGCAGGATTTCCGCGGGCGCGATCGCCCGCATCATGAACGCCTCCGGCCGCATCTGGATCTCGCGGAACGTCTCCAGGACGGCCACCGGATCCCCGGTCGGGAAGTATTCGCTGAGCGCGTTGAAAATCGTCGTCTTGCCGGAACTGAACGGCCCGGCAAACACCACGCTCCCGGCCAGGGTTGCCATTACCCAGGCGAGGTAGCGCGCCACCGGGGAGGATTGTTCGCGGACTTTGCGGCGCAGATCCGGATCGCGTATGTCTTCAAGCGATCCGCTGACCAGCGGGAGGTGCCGTTTGAAGGTGCCCACCCGCTCCAAGTCCTCCAGGCCGCGCATGTTCCGGCCGAAGCAGCGGATGTTGATCACCGGCGAATCCGAGAGCGGCGGAAGCAGCGCGGTGAAGCGCTCCCCGCCCGGCAGGTCCACCAGCAATGTAAGGTTAAGCGGGCTGAGGGGTTTGCCGGTCGCGTCGGCCACCCGGCGGATCATCTGCTCGAAGTAGGAAGCCGGGGCCAGCTCGCCCAGATGCTCCAGGCGTCCGCTGCGTTCCATCGCCACCCGGCCGCCGCGGACGTAAAGCTCCTCCACGCCCTCCAGGCGCAGGAACGGCTGGAGGATTCCCACACCGGTCAACGCGTCGCACAGCCGCGTGGCGACTTCGTTCAACTCGGCCTGGGAGACGGTCGAAATCAGGATCCCGCGCACCGCGTCGAAAAACTTCTGCCGCGATTCCGGCGTTTCGTCGCGCCAATCCGGCGGACGGATTTTCCGCAGCGCCAGGTTTTCCTGCACTTCCGGCAGCACGGCCCGGTCTATCTCCCGCAGGCCGAACGGTTCATCCTTTGCCATGGGCTCCCTCGGTTAAGTTTCCCGCGCGTCAGGCTTTGATGGGCGCGAGGGTGATCCACATGATCGCTCCGCTGCTGATGTCCCCCATCAGCCTTAAAAGTGCCTCGCGCTGTTTGTCATTGACCGCCACGATCAGGGTTGTGGCCGAAACGACCTGGCTGCCTTCCGACGTATTGGACGTCCGGGCGGAGGTTCCCAAAACCATCACCACCGGAATGTTTTCGGTGATCAACGTCACCGGTTCAAGGATTGGATCCGTCTTTCCGAGCGGGATGAACACGCTGCCCGGCGGAATGAGCCTGTAGAAGTTGACTTTGTCCCCCGCTTTGATCTGGCCGCCGATCGCCGAGGGAGGCGAGACGGGAATGGAGAGGACTTCCAGCGAAGGATCGGCCAGGCGGTATTCCTCCGGCGCGCTGATCAGGGCAAGCGGAATCGGCAGCCCGGCGGGGATCCGCGAGTTGGACATCCGTCCGGTCAATTGGGACAGGGTGTCGGCGTACCCGCCGGTGAGCGCGCTGGGGAAATCCTTCAATTCGAACATCTCCGCCGTCAGTACGGTATACGGCGGGATATCCTTGAGCGGGACTGGAAAGCCCCGGTATTCCACGCCGCTCTTATACGCCTGCTGGAAGAGATACGCCGCCACGAACGCGACGACGATGAGGACAATTCCTGCCACGGCTTCAAAAATTCTGCGTCCCATTTGTCATCCTTTCGCCCAGGGGCGGCGGCTATTTCTTTCCGGCTTTATTATCGTCTTTATTTCCGGTTTTTTCCGCCACAAGCCGCTTCCGCAACGCCTTGGGATTGGGGCCTGAGGTCCAGCCCGGATACAGGATATTCAGGATTGGATCCGCAATCCGCGGATCGAGCTGGGCGGCCCAGCGCTCGTTGTATGGGAGCGTCAGGTTGACCATGCCCGACATCCCGACCCGTTCGCCGAGCGAGCGTACCATGTTCATGATCAGGTGGATTTTAAGCTCCGGCCGCGAAGCGCGCACCGGTTCGAGTTCCTTGAGGAGTGTTTCCGCCTGAAAGAGCGATTCATCGCGCGGGGCGGTGACCACAATGATGTTCGTCGCCAGATCCAAAAGGCGCGGCCAGAATGGATGGCTGGGCGAAGCGTCGACCACGACCAGCGTATAGCCCCGTTTCAGCCCGGCCAGAAAATCCGGAAGGCGCGGGTCCTCGGCCAGGACCTGTGACGCGCGGTGGTCGATAGGATACAGCTTGATCCCCTCCCACTCGGTGGCTGTATCCTCGCCGGTCAGGACATCGTAAAGCGAATGCAGTTGCGGCCCGAGCCGCGAGACCAGATAGGAGCCGCCTTCGCTGGCTTCAAGGATGGCGGTGGGCAGATTCCGCTCGCGGAACCGCTTGGCAATCGCCAGCGACAGGCAGGATTTCCCCACCCCGCCCGCCCAGCCGCCCACCAGCACAAATCGCGCCGGAAGGTATTGCAGTTTCTTTCGGTTGGCCAACCGGGCGGTCGAGATCCATTCCTCGGGCTGCATCAGCATCTGGTCCGGCGTGGTCACCGGAATGCGGGTGCACTCGAGCGTGTTCTGCATCAGGGAGATATCGACGTCCCAGAGCGGGATGACGTCGCCGAGCACGACCAGGTCCGCGTCCGGCAGCCCGCGGATCACGCCGCGGGTTGTAAACGTTTCGCGCATGACGATCTCCTGGCGCTTGGCCAGGACCTCAACCAGTTTCGGATCCGGGTTCTTCGACGCCAGGAGGACAATCAGTTTGTCGCTTTGGGTCGGCTTGCGCCGGAAAAAATTCAACATACATCCGCCTCTCTGTGCTCTTCCTCTTCGGACCGGCCGGTTATGTCAACGCGTTCCACACGGCAAATAGCAGCACTCCGACCCAGATCCCGCCGATGGTCGGCCGCCCCTCGGTGTTTAATTCCCCCTCCGTGGGCAGATTGCGGAGCATGACGCGGTAAGCCATCCGCTTCCAGCGCTCCACCAATTGGCCGCGGTACACCACGACCATGGTGACCACCGCCCAAATCAATATGCCAAGAAGCAGAAACCCGAACATCTCCCAACGCGGGACAATCATCAGGGCGGCGTACGCCGCGAGCGCATCCGCTCCGCCCGCGATGTTCACTTCCCAAAGCGCCCAAAATAGGACCAATCCGGCGGCCAGCGCCCAATTGCCCGCCACAGCCGATGCCGCCAGCAACAGGGCCGTTCCCACTCCCCGGATCAGGAGCTTATCGGACAGGTGCAGCAACAGGGCTGCTCCCATCGCCACGGCAAGGTACCACTCTCCGAATACGGCTTGAAACGCCACTCCAACCAGCACGGGAGGGAGCACCAGCCAAATCGGAAGAATCACCGATTTTTAAGGTCCCACAAAGTCTCCAGCGCGAACCAGATCAGTAGGAACCCCAACCCGAGAATTCTTGCTTGGTCCGCAGTCAATCAACCCTCCAGAATCACAAAAATTCCATCCGAAAGGAATCGTTGCCCTTTCGGTCGTCGCTCTCTTCATTCTATTGGCCGTCCATCCGGATAGAATAAACCGGGCATTAATACTGATATTTTGTCCCGAATAAGGACAAAATGCAAGACGGCAGGTATCTGGATGCGAAAATGATGCCAGGTGCCGGGTGGATCCCGGCCAAGTACACGCCGGGATGACGACCGGCTGGGATCGGCGATCGTCATGCCGCCCCGGCTAGGATCCCGCCGGGGTGACGGCCAGCCGGCATCCAGGGGTTTTGTTTCTGAAGACAAGCGATGATACGCAGGCTGCCTTTGGATCCCGGCTGGGATCATGCCGGGATGACGGGCTGGGATCGCGGCGGGATGACGGAATGGCAAAAGGTTCGTCATGCCCGCGCCTGCCCTCGCGAGAGCATCCCGGCTCGGTTCTGGTTCATGAGCCGGGATGAATGCGAAGCGAGGGTGTTTGAAGCGGGCATCCAGGGGTTGTCCACCAGGCGAAGGATTTTACTATGTTACTCCTGGATTCCCGCCTAGAACACGCGGGAATGACAAACTCATCTATGGCATACTCAATCTTTAAGACAGGCTTACATCGATGAGTACCGGGAACCAGCCTTGCGGTGAGAAAGTCAAACCTTTCACCCGGCTGTTCGCGACATTGATGTTTACATAATCCCGGATCGGCAGGATCAGGCATTCCTCCGCGATGATCGCCTGAGCTCGGCGGTACAGGTCCTGCCGCCGGGCGGGATCCGCCGTCCGAACCGCCTGATCCAGAAGGTCATCCAGGCCGGGGTTTGAAATGCCGCTCCAGTTGTAAACGCCGTCCGAGCGGTAATACGCCCGCAGCAGGTCCGGATCGGTCCCGGCCAGGTTCGTGGAGATCAGATGGTAACGCCCTCCGGCCTGCGCTTCCTTCAAAGCCGAGAAAGAAGCCGCCTGCACCAACTCCACGGCCGCCCCGATCTCCTTCCATTGCATCTCCAGGAGCTCGGCGGTCTGCGGGGTCATCCCCCAGGGCGGGTAAACGACCGTCAAGCGCAGAGGTTGCCCGTCCTTCTCGCGGATCCCGTCTCCGTTCGCATCCACCCAGCCGGCCTCCGCCAGGAGCGCCTCCGCTCCGGCGCGGTCGAAGGCATCGGCCGGGACGACGTTTGCCGCCCCCCAGGTCGCCTGGGTCAGCGGCCCGACCGCCACCGGCGAATAGGATCCAAACACCGTGCGCACCATCGACTTGCGATCCGTCGCGGCCAGCAGGGCCCGGCGCACGCGCAGATCGTCGGTCGGCGCCAGGCCGAGGTTGAAGAAGAATTGCAGCGGCTGCCCCGGTATGGCAACCGGGTATACCTGGAACGATCTGTTCTTTTGGAGATCGCCGGCGTCCCCCGGAAGCACCTCGCCCATCACGTCCACCTCGCCGGAGAGCAGCGCCGGGGCGCGGGTTGCGGGATCCGCGTAAAAGCGGAATACGATCCGGTCCAGCGAAGCGGACTTGTTCCGGTAGATGGAGGGAGCCCAGGCATAATCCGGATTGCGTTCCAGCGTCAGATGGTCGCCCGCGACGTATTCGACAAACCGGAAGGGGCCGGTCCCCGACTGATGAAATTGATAATCCGCGCCCCATTTTTCCAGCGCCGCGGGGGAAGCCATCCCAAGGTACACCTGGGAAAGGGAATCCAGCAGCGGGGCGAACGGCTCGGAAAGCTCCAGCCGGACGGTGAAATCATCCACAACCGTCACCGTCTTCATCCGGTCGATCATAAACCGCGCTTTTTGAGATTTCGTCTCCGGGTCGAGGACCCTCTCAAGATTTACTTTGACGGCCCGGGCGTCGAACGCCGTCCCGTCGTGGAAGCGGACATCCCGGCGCAGGAAGAACGTGTATGTCAATCCGTCCGGGGCGGCCTCCCAGCGTTCCGCCAATCCCGGGACGAATCCCCCGCCCGCATCGCGGAAGACCAGCGTGTCGTAAACCGAAGCCAGCGGAATTCCAAGCTCGGAAGACGCATGCACGTGCGGATCGATCCCGCTCGGCACGAGGGTCAGCCCGTAGCGCAATTCCCCCCCGGCGGATACGGCCTGCGAACAGGCGAAACACCCGAGCAGCAGGCCGGCCGCGAGAATATATTTTACTGACTCTCATCCATCTCTCCATCGAAGTTGTTCTCTCCCTTTTTCAAATCCTTCGACCTGACAGGTGCACCTCGCCTGACAGGTCCTTTGCACCCGACAGATCGAATTCGTTGGCCTTCATCCGCCGCTGCCGGCGCGAGCCCGCGGCCCGCAATGATCCGCTGCGGAAGTCAGCGCAACCCGATCGTGGGGATCAGGGTTGCAGGCCTCGGGAAGCGCGGCAGGGATCATCTTACGATCCGGACAAGATCCTTCACCGTGCGGCGGGAGCGCGGCTCGACGGTTTCGCCCGGATAACCGATCGGCA
Organism: uncultured Chloroflexia bacterium; assembly: GCA_963724345.1. Taxonomy (GTDB): domain Bacteria; phylum Chloroflexota; class Anaerolineae; order Anaerolineales; family RBG-16-64-43; genus JAFGKK01. The sequence continues at coordinate 1,755,676 of CAVRUI010000003.1, forward strand.
GCAATGCCACCGGCCTTACGGATGACGGCAGGGAAAGCGCTTCGGCGACGGCCCGTTCCTGGAAGGCGCCCACCCAGACGCTCGCCAGGCCGAGCGCGGTCGCGGCCAGCATGGCGTGCGTGCACGCGATGGTCGCATCCTGGACCGAATACAGAGTCCGCCCGCGTTCGCTGTAGCGGAGAACCGACCGTTCCGGATCGGCGCAGAAGGCCAGGACGAGCGGAACCTCGGCGAAGAAATCCATCTGCGCCAGGACGCCCGCCAGCCGGGCGAGCGCGGCCGGATCGCGGACCAGGTATATCTCGTAGGCCTGCAGGTTTCCGGCGGAAGGCGCCGCATCGGCCGCTTCCAGGATGGCGTTGACCTTTTCCTCTTCCACCGGCCGGTCCTCGAACCGGCGGATGGACCTCCGGGTGCGGATCACTTCGAAGAAATCCATCTCGGTCTCCTGTCGATTATCCGAATGCGCGCTGCCGGGGCGGTCTAATGCAGGAACAACTGCAGGACCAATCCCGCCAGGAAGAGGATCCCGTAGGCCCGGTTGTGATAGAACGCGGCGGCCACAAACCACATCGGCCAGAACGATTCCGCATCCGGGGGAGGATTCTCCGGACGCTTGTGCGGGAACATCCGCCAGACGGGAAGGCTGAAATACAACGCCGGAAAAACCAGCAGCATCGTCCAGGGAAAAATATCCGGAGAGTATCAGGAAGAGGACGAGCGCATATTGCAGTACGATCATCCCCATCACGCAGATGCGGGACGCCTTCTCGCCGATCAGGACCGGCAGGGTGTATATGTGTTTGCGTTTATCGGCTTCGAGTTTATCGATATGCTTGCCGAAGATGACCGTTGTGGCTCCGAGCGCGCACGGCAGGCTGGCGAGGGCGACGTTCCAATCCCACCGGCCGGTCACGGCGAAGTATCCTCCGCCCACCATCAACGGTCCCCATACCAGAAGAACCGTCCATTCGCCAAGGCCGATGTATTTGAGCGGCCAGGTGTAGAACAGGACAAACGCCGCGCCGACCGCCATCAAGGCCAGGACCGGAATGCCGCGCTGAGCCGCCAGGATCAGCCCGCAGGCCGCCGCGACCGCGCCGGTGGCGGCCGCGTACCCCAGCAGCTGCCGTTTGGTAAGCAGGCCCTGTTGAACGGTTTGCGGGCCGTATTGGGTGCGGAAATAATTGTCCTCGTCGACTCCGCGCTGGAAATCCACCAGGTCGTTCAGCAGGTTGTTGGTCGCATGCGCCATGATCAACCCGACGGCCACCAGCAGCCACGGCCCCCATTGGAAAAGGCCGTCGCGGGCCGCCAGCAATCCGGCGACCGCGGCCGAAAGAAACGTCAGGATCAGCACTGCGGCGCGGGTCGCGATCAGCCAGCGGGAGATGAGGTCGAGCTTCTCCCACTCCTCGCGGGTGATCTTCGGGATGACCTGCAATGCGCGCAGCCACATCGATGGATTCAAGGGATTTTCCTCCGAGGACGGCTATCATATCATGGGAGAAATGCCTCACCCCCCATCCCCCTCTCCCGGCATATGCCGGGAGAGGGGGATGGGGGGTGAGGCGGAGGAAAGTTAATCGAGTCGATTTTTACTTTTAGCCGAATAATTCTATTCCAACTCCAATTCCAGCAGCTGGTTGAGCGTTTTATGCGTATCCGATACGCCCTTCAAGCCCGCCTCACCGCGGATGCGTCCGTCCCGCAGTACGAGCACGCGGTCGGCGTAGGAAGCGGCCCGGAAATCGTGCGTCACCATGATCACCGTCTGATGCCGGGTGGAGCAAATCTCGCGCAGGAGTTCGAGGATTCCCTTCCCGGTGGCCGAATCCAGATTTCCAGTCGGCTCGTCGGCCAGCACCAGCGCCGGTTTGTTGGCCAGCGCGCGCGCCACCGCCACCCTTTGGCGCTCACCGCCGGAGAGCCGGCTCGGCACATGGCGCATCCGGTCGGCAAGCCCGACTGTTCGCAGCAGTTCCTCCGAGCGGCGGATCCGTTCACGCCGGCCCAGGCCGCCGAAGCGCGTGACCACTTCCACATTTTCGAAGACGTTCAGCATCGGAAGCAGGTTGAACGTCTGGAAGATAAATCCGATCTCCCGGGCGCGCAGGTCGGTCCGTTCGCCGTCGCCCATCTTGGCGAGAGGTTTTCCGCGGAAGAACACTTCACCGCTGGTGGGGTGGTCCATCGCTCCGATCAGATGCAACAGGCTCGATTTGCCGCTGCCGGAAGGGCCGACGATCGCGACAAACTCACCTTCCCGCACCTGAAGATCGATCCCGCGCACGGCTTCCACCGCGACCCCGTTCATCCCGTATGTCCGGGTGACGTTTTTGGTTTCGACAATTGTGTTCATGAGATCCTTCCTTTTTGTTTTACTTTTTCTCGAACCGACCTTCCCCTTTCCCTCAGCCCGTTCCCCCAGTTCTTGGAGGGGCGACCCAATGGGTCGCCCTTACAGGGGCCGGAGGATGGGGGTTGGTCGGTTATTCATACCGCAACAATTCCAACGGGTCGACCCGCACCGCCTGCCAGGCCGGCAGAAGCGAAGCGGCCAGCCCGACCCCGACCGCTGTCAACATGGTCTGTCCCCACACCTGCAGAACACCCGGGACGCTCGAGAGGTAATCGCTCATTCCCCACTGCACAAAGAACAATGCGATCGGGAGGGCGACCATCGCCCCGAGCAAGCTGAGGACGATCGATTGCCCGGCCACCATCCCGAAGATCCGCCAGCGCCGGGCGCCGACCGCCCGCAGCGTGCCGATTTCCCGCCGCGCCTCCATCACCGAAACGACGACCACGATCGTCACCACCACCACGGCCACAATGATGATGGAAGTCTCGATCACGCCCATAAAGGCCCCCATCGCCGATAGGATGCCGGTGGCGCTGCGCAGCATGTCGTCCTGGGTGGACGCCGTCACGCCCTTGAATTGGCCGAGGATCGCAGCCTTGATCGGGCCCACGTCATCGGTATGCCGGGCGGTGAGGATCACCGCGGATACTGTGCCCGCCCGGTCGAAGACCGTTTGGGCAGTCGCCAGGGGCATGATGACGGCGTTCGCAAACATCTGGGGCGCGTCGCCGAGAATTCCAACCACGGTCAGAACCCGCCCGCCTACGGAAATCTTCGAATCGATCGCGACCGGCGTGCCGCCGGATTCCTTTTGGTAATACTCCACGGCACCCCGCCCCAGGATCGCATCCTCTGCATTTTCCAAACTCAGGCGCCCGGAGGTTGCTTTCAGTCCGCCCAGGTAGGCCGCCTCATGGCCGGGTTCAATTCCGACGGCGACCACCGCCGGGGGAATGTACGGCATGGCCGCCCTGGCGATCGGGATGAAAAGGACGGCCGAACTGGATTCCCGGTCGGTGCCTTCGGCCGACAGCAGCGCTTCGGCGGTCCCGCCGGTCAGGCTGCTCGCCGATGAAGTCAGGTCCGGATTCCCCCCGCCGCTCTCCACCTGCTGCTGCACGACGATCCTGCCTGCGAAGGCGCCGACCTGTCCTTCGATCTCGTCGGTGTACGTGGTCATCACCCCGTGGACCATCAGGTAGAGCTGCACGGTCGAAGCCACCCCCAGAATGGTCAGGAGCGACCGCAGCTTGCGCCTCCAGATATTCTTCCAAGCCAGATCCCACAACATCGTATCCTCCTGCAGCCGGGGTTGACCGGCAATGGCATCATTCCATCTGCATCGCGGAAAGCGGATCCACCCGCATCGCCTGCCAGGCGGGGAGGATCGAAGCCAGCAATCCGAGCAGCGTGCACAACCCGAGGGTGGACAGCCACAACCGGATCGTCTCCGGCGGATTGACGAACAATCCGTAATTCAAAAACGCATTGAAGAGAATGGAAAGCGGCAATGCGGCCAGTCCACCGCCCAGCGTCAGCAGCAGCAATTCGCCGAGCACCATGCCCAGGATCCGGCGCTTGCGCGCCCCCATCGCGCGCAGCGTGCCGATATCCCTGCGCTGTTCCATGACCGCGATCAGCACGACAATCATCACCACCATCGTCGTCGAGAAAATCGCCGAAGAGCTGATCAGATTGAAGAACGACCTCTGCATCGACATCATTTCCCGCGCGTTGTCGGCGACGTCCTTCTGGTTGGAAGGCTGGAGGTTCGGGTAGGCTGCCCGAACGGCGGATTGGATTCCTTCGACCGCATCCACCCGGAACGGCGTGAGGATCACGGCCGAGACGGTATCCGGGCGGTTGAACAGCTCCTGGGCGGTGGAGAGCGGCATGATCACCGTTCCGTTGTATAGCGAGGAGGCTCCCTCGAGCACGCCGATGACGGTAAATTCCTGTTCGAAGACACGGATCGTATCGCCAGGCTGGGCCGGCGACTCGCTCCCCTCCGGCCGGTAGTGATCGGCGGCCCGCGTTCCCAGGATCACCCCGCGCGCGCCCTTCAATGCGGCGGATCCGGTCTGTTGTTTCAGATTTCCGAGGAAGGCCGATTCATGCCCGGGTTCTATGCCGACAATGAAATAGGCGGGCGGCATATTCGGGCGTATGTCGGCCAAAAGCGGAATGAACAGGACCGCCGAGCTTTTCGCGCTGTTGACGCCCTCCAAGGCGAGGATGGAATCAGCGGACGCCGCGGAGATGGAGCTGTTCATGGATGGAAAATCCTCGCCGGCGCCGACCGCCTGCATCGGGCGCTGGACGAACACCTTGCCGGCGAACACCGCGACCTGTTGCTGGATGTCCGAATCGTAAAAAGACAGGATCGCGGTCATCATCAGATACAGCTGAATGGCGGTGGCCACTCCCAGCACGGTCAGGAGCGTGCGCAGCCTCCGCCGCCAAAGCGTTTTTACGGCAATATCCAACATGCATGGGTTATTCCTTTCGTATTCCATCGCGCGCCGTTGCGGGCACGCCGCGTTCGAGCCGCTCCTCGCACAGGTCCAGCCAGCGCAGGTCGGCCTGCAGGTGCAGGATCGCGCCTTCGACCATCAGTTCGATGGTCGGATCGCCGGCGCGGCCGGCGAGCGTGGTCAGGTCGCGGAGTTGGGTGAGGTATGCCTGGCGCTGGCGGTCGATGATCCGAACCGGATCGGTCTCCCCCGCCAACCTCCCGACGATCAGTTTGATAAAGAACTCGTCGCGCATTTGGCGGGGCTTTTCTACAGGCTCTTCGAACCAGATGGCAAGATCGCGCCGGCCGTCCGGTGTGATCTTGTATGTTTTTTTCCCGCGGCCGTCCTGATCCTCCGCCACCACCTGGACCGCTTGTCGCGCTCGAGGCGCGCCAGAGTGGTGTAGATCTGGCCGAAATTGATCTCCCAATGCCCGCCCAGCGCCTGCTCGAGTTCGTTCTTCAGGTCGTATCCGTGTTTCGGATCGCGCGCAAGAAGCCCCAACAGGGCGAATTTCAGCATTCCGATTCCTCTGGGATTTCCTCTATGATGCCCGGCGAAATCGGTTCCCGGCAGATCACCACCGGCGGTTCCCCCAAGTCGAGGAATTTTTGCAGATCGTCGGGCGGCCGCCAATCCGGCTGAAGTTCCGGGAACCAAAAGCCCGTCAGTTTCACATGCGGCAGCCATTCCGGATCGGCCGCGACAACATGCGGGCTTACCGGCAAGAGCAGCAGTTTCTCGGACATGATCCCGGTCGAGATTCCTTCCACGAGCGGCGCCCCCACCCGTTTGCGAAAAGCGTTGATCGGCGCAATAAGCATCCGGCCGAGATGGAGCCAGAGGGCGTCGTTGAGCCGGCCGCGGATCCCGACAGCGGGCTTTTTATGCTTCGGAGCCCGGGACGGTTGCAGGGTGACGCTCACCCAGGGGAATTCCGAGTTTTTCCGCTTCCGCCGCGCCGGCGCTGGTGTCGTTTACGACGATCAGATCGGCGCCCCGGCAGAGCGCAAGCAAATCCGGATAAGCTTGTTCCACGAGTTTGGCGCCGAGCTGCATAACCCGCAGAAATCCGATCCACCAGAATTGCGAGGTCTTCTCCCACACCCGCGCCACCATCTCCCCCAGATCCACGTCCGGACCGACCGCGGCGAATTCCACGTTGTGGGCTTCCACCAGCTGCCTCATGCATGGCATCGAAGCCAATATGGGATGATGGCCTGCCGCTTTCAATCCCTGGCAGAGATTGATGTAGGGTTGGACATCACCTCTTGAACCGAGCGCGGGGACAATAATTCTCATATATCTACTCCGAATATATTTCTCATATATATTGTGAGTATATATCATTCAAAAAACCTTGTCAAGGGCTATTTTCTTGGCGTTTAACTATAAAACGACCTAATGATTCGGAAGGCCGGCACTTTCAACTCCTGTCGAATCGGGTTGGGTTTTCTCGGTTGCAAAGTGCAAGAATAAAGAGACGCGCCGGAATCCGGCGCGTCTCTTCAACCATTATTCACATTATTCACATTATTCAAACCGGATACTTCTCCGCTACTGGGTAACCTCGGCTTCCCCCACCCCGAGGTTGACGTCGATCGTGATCCTGGCATCGGCGGACGAATACCCTTCCGATGTGTAATTCTGGCCCCAGAACCCCGAGCCGTTCGGAAGCGCGCAATTACCGACTCCCGTCGTGCAATCCACTTTCACGGGCGTTTCGCCCGGAAGGCGGATCTCCGCCTGTCCGGCACCGATGCTCACATCCACCTGGATATTCGACCCGGCGGGAAGGATCAGGAGCAGGTGCCCGGCGCCGATTTTTACATTCACCGACGTCAACTTGAGTCCCGTCAGGTCGGCGACGATTTCACCCGCCCCGAGCGTGAGGTTGACAGTCAGCGGGACCCGTCCGGTCAGGTCCAGATCCCAGGTGTGGTCGATCCCCGTATTGAAGAAGTAGCTCTGCGGGAACCGGCTTTGGAGGTCGACGTTTACTTTCGTGCCGGAGACATTATGGCTCGAGGTCACCGATTCGTTCGGGGCCTGGCGGATCGTGCCGGCGATCACGTTCTTGGAATCCGCGGAGAGAGCCCCGATGGTCATTTGTCCGGCATCCAGGGAAAGGTTGATGTCGCCGGAGGCGGCATCGCCCAGATCGAAGGCGACTTCCTCGGATGTAAGGCTCCCGCCCGTCCTGGCCGGACCCGCACCCATCAGGTAGATCCCGCCCACAAGCAGCGCCAGGACAACGAGCAGCGAAGCCACCGCCCCGAGAAAGGACCGGCGGGCGACCAGGATGTCCGCGCCGACGGCGATGATGATCAGCGGCCACAACCGGAAGGCCACATCCCAAAGGCTCCACTGGATCATGTTCAATTGCTGGAGCAGGAGCACAATGCCAAGGCCGATCAGGATGAACGGGCCGACGATGCTCAACCCGCGATCGTGCGATCTTTCGTTCATGACGTCACTCTCCCTTCCGGCTGCCGCGCAGGATCAGCGCCACACCCAGGACGATGATCAGAACCGGCCAGAGAGTCGACCAGTTAAACCACTGCGTCAGCCACCCGAGGCCGAGCATTTCCCCCAACCGCTCGGCGAAGAGGACCACGCCCAGGACGACCAAACCCGCCCCGAACCACAGGCCGGCCTGCGGATGGGGAGTCTGGGCGACATTGCGGATATCCTCGCCGACGCCCTTCATGCCCTCGCCCAGGCGGTCGCCGACGCTGCCGGTGCTTGTTTCGGCTCCCCCCTCGACGGGCAGGAGAATCCAGAGGATGAGGTAAATCAGGAACCCGAACCCCTGGGTGAACAACAGCACCAGGAAGACCAGGCGGATGATCGTCGGATCGATTCCGAGGTACTTGCCGATCCCGCCGCACACCCCGCCGAGAAACCGGTCGGTCCTGCTTCGATACAGTCTACTGTTCATATTTTCCTCTCTTCTCAACGAATTTCCACGGCGCCCACGCCGGTTTCAACCTTAATGTCGACGGAGTTTTCCGCCCGGTCGTAATCCGCGGATTGGTAGCCGCTCCCGCTGCGCGGGAAGCGGTTCTGATCGACGGTGATGCCCGCCAGACCGCTTTCGACAGCGATGCGGGCCGCGACACCATCCGGAATGCGCAACACAACCGACGCCGCCCCGGAAGACACTTTGACTTTGGTTTTTCCGGCGCGGGACGGAAGGGTCATTTCGGTCGAGGACGCGCCGGTCTTCAGGCGGACGTCTTCCACTTTCATGGCGCTCAGATCCACTTTGGATTCCCCGGCTCCGGTTTCCAGATCCAGCGTCATGGGAATCCCGCTGTTCATCTGGACATCCCACAGGATCGGGGTCCAGGGTCCGAACATCCACGGGCCGCCGAAATTCATCCAGAGATCCTCGGGCACGCGCATCTCCACATCGAGGTTGTCGCCCTGCCGGTATTCCGCATGCTGCACACCGCCGGTGAAGGAACCCGCGGCGAGGACGTCCGATGCGGCTCCTCCGCGCAGGGTCAGGCGGCCGGCGCCATGGCGGATGCGGACATCCGCCCGGGCGGCGCCCTGCAGCGGGATGGTCACATTCTCCGCCGCCACCGGCTTCGGCCGAATCCGCGACCATATCAGCAGCCACGCGCCGACGAAGATGAGGGCCGTCGGCCAGAGGAACGGCCAGACGTTGACGGCGAGCAGATTGCCCGCCAGGAGGGCGGCGCCCACCAGAATGATGAGCGTCCCCCAGAAGATGGCTCCGTATTTCATGACGTTCCTCCCGGCTGCGAACCCGATGGCCCGCCCGAAGATCCGATCCGCCTGATCAGCGGCTGCACCAGAACCACCAATCCGAGCACGATGATCAGCACCGGAACGGCGAGGCCGACGTTGGTGATCCCGCCGAAGAGCGAACCGAAGATCAGGAAGGCGACCAGGCTGAAGATGATCGGTCCCATCGCGTCGGTGAGCCCCTTGAGCGGATGCCCGGAAAGCAGCTCATGGAGGAAAATCCCCACCCCGACAAATCCGGGGATCAGGGTCCAGGCATACGACCAGGTGAGGAAACCGCCGCCGAGGGCGGACTGCCAATAGAAGATGCCGCCGATGCCGGCGACGATGCAAACCGGAATGATCATTCCGGTCGCGCCGGCGGCGATCCCGATGATCGCCAGGATCAGCGCCACTCCGAACAGTACCAGCGCAGGCGCATTCTCGCCCCGGAAAATGCCGTTGATGCCGGGGATGATCTGCAGGACGAGAAAGATCACGCCCAGGAGAATGAGTGCCAGGCCGGTCCGCAAACTTGATCTGGTTGGGGAATTCATGAAAAACCTCCTATGGATTTAAATTGCTTGGAATAGGTCGCCTAACGGCGATTGGAAACATCCTTACAGTACCATATACGCTTGAGGATATGCTGTGTTTTCCCGTTCACCTGCAGGCCGATATTGTGCCGATATCCGGTCTATTCCCTCCGCCGCCCGAGGCGAAGCGATCGCAGCCGCTCCAACCCCCACCCGTCCGACAATATCCCAGGCGAGGAAAGTACTCTCATATTAAAGGAGATATTTTTGAGTACGGCAGGAGGGTGGTCAACCGTATTTGATAATTAGACAGCCCAAAAAGGGATTTTGTTACACCGGATAATAAATCGAACACCGCAAAATCGCCAAGGTCGCCAGGCTGCGTGGAAAAACATAGTGACCTTATTCATAAAAATAGAGTGAGTTTGTCGAATTACTCCTTTTATGCCCGACCCTTAATCCATTCCGCCCCTTCGGCCGGGCGGCTGAGGAGCACTTCGGGCGGGATGCCGGTGGCGTCGAAATATTTCACCGCGAGCGTTTCGGCAAAGGCTTCGGCTTTATCGCTCTCCACGAGCTGGATGGTGCAGCCGCCGAAACCCGCGCCGGTCAGGCGCGCGCCGTAACACCCCGGAATGGACCGGGCCGCGGCCACCATCGTATCCAATTCGGGGACGCTGACCTGGTACAGGTCGCGCAGGCTGGCGTGCCCGGCGTACATCAATTCGCCGGCCGCGGTCAGATCCCCGCGCCGGAAGGCATCGGCCATCAGGAGGGTCCGCTCGCATTCGCCGACCACATGCTCGGCCCGCATCCGGACCAGTTCGGGAAGCGAAGCGCTTTCGATCCGCAGCATGTCCGGGGTCACATCGCGCAGCGCCCGGACATGCGGATACGTGCGCGCAAGGATCCGCACCGCTTCTTCGCATTGCTCGCGCCGCTGGTTGTAGCCGCCGTCGTCCAGTTTGTGGCGCACGCGGGTATCGGCGATGACGAGCGCCGCCTGGGGCGGAATCGGGATCGTCTTCGTATTCGAGCGATCGGCAATCGAACAGCAGAGCGTGGCCTTCCTTGCCGTGCAGGGAGGCGAACTGGTCCATCAGCCCGCAGCGCACCCCGGCGAACGCGTGCTCCGCCTGCTGGCAGGCCTGCGCCAGTTCCATCCGCGATGCCTCCCACCCGCCCGCGGCCTGGAATGCCATCGCAAAAGCCACCTCGAGCGCGGCCGAGGAGCTTAATCCGGAGCCGATCGGGATGGTCGATGAAAACACTCCCCGCAAACCGTGAACGGCGCGGCCGGACCGGGCCAGCACCCAGGCCACGCCCGCCCCGTACCGGGCCCAGGCCGGGTAGGTGCGGGCCTGTTCTTCGGCCGGTTTGGAAGGATCCGGCAGCGGCAGGGAGATCTCTTCATTGATATCCAGGGCCGTGATCTCAAGGACCGGATCGGGGAGCGGCGAAGCCGCGAAGAATACCGCGCGTTCAATGGCGGCCGGGAACACCCAGCCGTCGTTGAAATCCGTATGCTCGCCGATCAGATTAACCCGTCCGGGCGCGCGGGCGACCCCCGCAGGCGGCGCTTTATACCGTTCCTCGAATGCAGATTTGACGATTCCTTCGCGTTGCGGACTATTGGTCATTCTTCGTCCTCTTCCTCGAGGAGCAGACCCTCCTCGACCAGGCGTGTTCGCAGTTTATTCGATCCGAGACGGGTCACCACGTAAACCGGTCCGTCGAGCCGGACAAGTGTACCGTGGTCGCGCTCCGCCAGGGCGGCGATCTTTTTCGCCGCCTCCGGATTGCGGGGCAGCACGATTTTTCCCGGCCGCACCGCCGCCTCGGTCCCGCGTTGTTCCCAGCGCCGGACGGCATTCCGCAGCGCGGTGGATGCCCGGCCGGTGAGCGTTTCCAGGAGCGGCAGGATGTGCGCGGCGCGCACACCCTGCTCCCGCGCGCGGGCAAGCGAACGCGGGGAAATCCGGTAGACGTATGCCCCGCCCTTCGGCGGAAGCCAATCCGAACAGCGCGCCAGTTGGTACCGCAGGAGCAGCGGAGTCCCCGGCAATACGACCAGCGACTCCGTCCGGGCGGATCCGCGCGCGGACATCCGCGGGCCCGGCGGCCGCGCCCGCTTCGCCGAACAAAACGCCGGCCCGTCCGGCCAAACGGAAGGCTTTCGGTTCATCGCGCGGCGCGAGATCCACCGCTCCCAGCCAGGCCATCGGGCCGGTGATGCAATACCGGACGAGCGCGCCTTCCACGCGGTCCCAGGAATTCGATCCCGCGCAGAAATTCTCCCGCCTCGTCGCGCAGCTGCCAGACGTCGAACTCCGAAGCCGGACGCAGGAATTCCATCCGTGTTTGCCGGACGAGCGTCACGGCGGATTCGATGGTGCACCACTCCCCGCGCGGAGCGGCCCGCAGGACGTCGAGGAATTCCTGCCGGGCCCGGACGGGATCGTTCGGCCATTCCCCCTCCACGTTCAGGCCGCCCGACCGGGCCAGATCGTTCCATCCAGGGGAATCCTTCCACGCTTCGAGCAGCGCGGCGGCAGCCTGTTCGGGCGCCTGCTCCAGAAATGCGCGCGCCGATTCCGGACGACGGCTGGAGAGGATCGCCCTGCAGCAGCGTTTTTTCGCGCAGCAGGCGGAACAGCAGCGGGATGGATGCCGGCTCCTTGATGTGGCGAACGAGCGGCTCCTGCGGAATCCACCGCGCCTCCTCCTTCCGGGCCGGGGGCGGCCAGCTGCGCGCAAACGCAAGCATCGTGCAGGCATCCTCCGTTGCCCGCGCGCCGGCCTGATAATACGCTTCCCGCCGGTCCGGTTGATAGGAAAGCAGGCTCCACGCCGCAGGGGTGTCGGATGCGCCGGCGGGGATCAACCCCTCGAGGTCGCCCGGCAGAAAAATATATTCCTGCGCCCGGCTCCCGGCGCGGATGAACGCCCGGCCCAGCCAGCCGGAATACCATAATCCCTCGGAGATCGAAACCGGATTGCGCCAGGGTTGTTCCCGCTGTTTGCGCGCCGGCCCCATCGAACGGATTTCCCCGTAGCGGTGAAAAAAATCCGCGACCGGCAGTTTTCCGCCCGAGCGGCGGAGGACGGCGACGGCCTCCCGCGACGACTCGGGAAGCGCCCGGTAGACATTCGCCACCCGTTCGGGATGGAGGATGGCCGCGATCAACTCCGGGAGCGGATCGCGGGCCGAGGCGGGATACTCCACGCCCCAAGACTTCGGCGATCACCCGCCAATGATCCGCGGTCTCGTCCTGGAGCGCGTGCAACAGGGTCAACATGGTTATACGATCACCTGCAGGGCGGCGGGCATAACCTCGACCGTCACCTCGCGCACGTCGGCCGCATACGGGGCGAACATTTCCCCGTCGGCCTGGATCGGAAGAGCCATATCGGCATGCAGGCAAAGGCTTTGGAACCGCCCCAAATGCACCATCGGAAACCGCCCGTGAGTCCCCCGCATCACTTCCGGGAGCAAACGCAGCATATTCAACCGGGAGATCGAATCGATGAGCATGTAATCCAGCACGCCGTCGTCCATCCTGGCGTCCGGCGCAAACCGGAACCCTCCCCCTTCGCGCGCCCCGTTGCCGATGGTCAGCATCAGGTATCTTCCGGATATTTTTTCGCCGTCCATATCGATATCCAGCAGCGGCCGCTCGAATTTCAGAATGATCGTCCGCAGGATCGCGGCGAGATACATCCAAAATCCGTGCAGCCAGGGGATGTGGCGGGATTGGATGTTGATCGCGGCGTCAAACCCAATTCCAAGGACATTGCACCAATATTCGATCCGGCCGGAGGCGTCCCGGACCCGGCCGATGTCGACGGATTTAACCTGCCCGCCTTTGAAGATTCGCCGCACGGCGGCGGCCGGGTCGAGCGGCACGCCGATCCCCGCGGAGAAATCATTCCCCGATCCCAGCGGAACCACGCCCAGCCGCGGCCGGCGGGTTAATGCCACCTGCATCAATCCGTTGACCACCTCGTGGACGGTTCCATCGCCTCCCAGGGCGACGATGGTTTCGTACCCGGCTTCCGCCGCCGCCGCGGCCAGTTCGCAGGCGTGTCCGGGATAATCCGTGCCGATCCAGTCGGCACCGCCCCATTCGCGTGTAAGCTGGTGCAAATCGCCAGCCACTTGATAGGATCTTCCGCGATCCGCTTCCGGGTTGTAGATCATGCGAATACCGGCCATTTCAGAACCTTTTTCGGGAAAAGGAGATTTTCATCCCGTTCATTCCATTGAATTATAAAAGAAATGGAGTAACTGCTCAGGGCAAACCTGAATTTCAAGAAATTGTACGCGGATTTCGCTGAGAACGCAGATTACGCGGAAAAAAGACATACGGAGGAAAAATTTTTTCAAGTAATTATCCGCGAAATCCGTACATTCCGCGTAATCCGCGTACTAGTTTCACTGGGCTGAGCAGTTACGAAATGGACAATTCGGACCTTGTCCACGGATTGCCCCGAAAAGAGCCGAATACACAGGAAACCATTGGCTTTCCCTCTTCATATTCAACTTCCATCTTATGTAAATAAAAAACAACTTGGTGTTATCGGATTTTCTCGGTGTTTCGATGTGCGTTTTTTCCGGCCTGAGTAGTCGTAAATATTTTTCAATCAATCTTTTAAGAACAGAAAATCGAATTCCCGATCTTGATGAAGCCAAGCGCTTTTAATACGTTAATTTTTTATTTCAATCCCGAAATAAAATCGTTTCGTTTTAATCTTCAACCCATTGACTTGAGAGACGGGATGGGTAAACTGATAATGCTTTGAAAGCCCGGAGATGCTTCTGAGAATCATGTGCGGGCAGCTTCAGACAAGAAACCGGATCGAACGCTCATATCCGTGCGATGGCACGGTTCGGGCAAATATCACCGAGGAATCGGTGCAGAAACCGGTGGGGTTGTCTGGAGAAATGCCTGGCAGCTGTTCCCCGGCGGGGGATTCTCAGAATATGGTAATTCCGGGCTTTCCTTTTTTTTAAAACAGGTGGTTTCCACCTCAACCCATCATTTTCACAATTGTTGCTGCTTACGGGGCGGAAAAGTCTTTGGATTAAGAGAACACGGATTTCACGGAATAAAGCGGATTGTGCGAATACTTTTAAAAAAATCCTTTTTTAAGATATGTTCAGCGAAATCCGTAGATTCCGCGTAATCCGCGTACAAGTTAAACTCGGCTGAATAGTTACTCCTAAATTATTATGCACATTCGGATGCGTGTTTATCTTCCAAAGGTAGAAGGAACCGTCCATTGACCGCAATGGCAGCCGCGTAGAAAACGCTGGTTGCGATAAAGAGCGGTGAAAATCCCCAGCGTCCCAGGACAAATCCGGCAATCAACGGTCCGACGGTCCATCCGGTCTGCCACGCGACCTGGAGCAGGCTGCTGATCACCCCGCGCTTCCCGGCCGGGGAGGTCTCCATGCAAAAAGCGGAATACAGCGGAACCGACATGTTCATCAACCCGGCGCGCAGGTAGAAAGCCGCCGCCGCTCCGGGAAGAAACGGGACGAATCCCATCAAGAGAAGGAAGACCAACGAGCCCGTTTGGGTGACGATCACCGCCCGGATTTTCGATCCCAATCCGCGCGCCACCCGGGGAGCCAGCATGGTCGCCAACCCGGTACACACCGCGGAAATTGAAAACAGCACTCCCAGCATTGAATCCGAAACGGAAAAACGCTGCCGGAAGAACAAATTCAGGTATGGGATAAGCAGCGCAGCGCCGAAACCGATCAGAAGGTTAGGGAGAACCATCCGAAAAACCCGGCTCCTCTCCCCGGGTTTCCATGGCTCATCCGGAATCTTCTCTTCCACCGTTGCGGCGTCCGGCGGAATATCTTTCAGCAGCAACAGCGGGATTAATGCAAACGATCCCAAAATCAATCCGGCCAACAAGACGATCCGGTAGGAATCCGCGCTGCCCGGGACGACGTTCCACACGGCTTTCAACCACCCCGGCAGCTGGCCCGCGATCAGGCTACCCCCCGCCCCGGCCAGGATCTGCAGCGCGACGTTCGAGGAAAATAGGAGCGGACGTTCCTCCGCTCCGGAGTGCTTCATCAGGAACGGATTGACGCTGAGAACGTACAGGATGCTGCCCGCGCCCTGCAGCGCCACCGCCCCCAGCAGAATTGCCGGAGAATTCGAGAGCAGGACCACTCCGTACGCGGAATACGCAAGCGCCAATCCCAGCACCATGCTCGTCCGGTAGCCGATCCGGTCGGCCAGGCGCCCGAGGGGCATTCCGAGCGCGAGGATGCTGATGGCCGGAATGGAATTGGCTATTCCAAGAAAGCCGATATCGTATCCTCTGGCGAGGATGAAGAAATTGAAGAACAGCATATAGAATGCGTACGCCATGCCGTCGATAAAAACGGCGAGGACTAATAATCTGGCGTTTCGTTGAAAGGAGTGAAAGGGTTGGAAAAAGCGCCCGCCGGGAGGGGACACGCGGTTCATGCTAAAGCGGGCGGGTATGCATGAAGATCTTTCGGATCTTTTCGATCGCTGGATGGGATCCCTCGAACAACACCGCCTGCATTCCGATGCGGCCGGCGCCGTCGACGTTTTCCTGGAAATCGTCGAAGAACATCGCCTCGGCGGGCAATACCTCGAGCCGCGAAAGCGCGAGACGGTAGATTTTCTCGTCCGGTTTTCGGCATTTTTCCACGCCGGAAAAAACAATCGTATCGAACGTGGCGGAATTAACCCACTTTGCCATCGCCGCCTGCGACCCCAGCCAGCCGTTGCTGATCACTCCGGTCCGGATCCGGGTGCGGAGCTTGCGGATGAACGCCAGCAGGTTTTCATCCCATTGGTCCCCGGCGAAAAAGTCCTCGCGCAATTCCATCAGCTGCTGCGATGACAGGTTCAGGGACCGGCCGACTTCCCGCCAGACATCGCTTTCCGAGGCCTCGCCGATGGTGGATTGCAGTGCCACCGGATTGTCAAAGACGATTTTAACCAACTGACCTGGCTGCAATCCCAGCCGCCGTTCCCATTCCCGGCGCGGCTCAGGGTTTTCCGTTCTCAGGATTACACCGCCGACATCAAAAAATACCGCACGAATGGCCATAGGTCACCTTGATACCGAATTGCCACCGACTTCCGAACCAGGCCGGCAGTCCGCGATCAGACAGAGAAAATCGGCTCCGGATCTTCACTCCGCCCGGGTATCCGTCCAGGAACCGCAAACCAAAAACGGATAATCCTTCCGGCATTATACTTTGGTCGCACCGGTAGCGCGGGAATGACCGGCCGGCCGCCGATGAGGAAAGGCATTCCACCAGCCGTCCCATGCCGGACTCAACGTTGGAATCGCGATGAAGGAGCAATCCCATGCAGCTTTATACGGAAGATCTGATTAAAAATCCTCCTGGCCTTGTTCGCCGGCGGGGTGATCGGATTGGAGCGCGAATTTCGTTACAAAGCGGCGGGGTTCCGGACGCTGATTTTTATTTGCGTCGGATCCACACTGTACACGATATTTTCCCTCCGGATCGGACAGACCACCGATCCGGGAAGGATCGCCGCGGCGCTTGTGACCGGCGTCGGGTTTCTCGGAGCCGGTGTCATCCTGCGCCACGGCGGACGGGTGATCGGGCTGACGACCGCCGCGACAATCTGGTTCATCGCCGCGCTCGGGATGGGGTTCGGCGCCGGCGAGTATGCGCTTTCTCTCGTGATGACCGGGATCGGCCTGGTGGTGCTGTGGATCTTCCCGGCGATCGAGCACCGGATCGAAGACCTCCGCGAAGAGCGGGAATACGAAATCGAGTTCACCTTCCATCCGGAAAAAACGGCCGCTCTGGAGGCGACTTTCCACGAGCAGCATTTGCGGATCATCGAAAAGAAACAATGCAAAAGCGGCCCGCGCATGACCTGCACGTGGCAAACCGCCGGGCCGCCGGCGGATCATGAACGGCTGTTGCAGGTGCTGCTGCGGGATCCGGAAATAGAATCCCTCCGCTATTGATCCACGGGGCATGAAACCAACCGTTACGATCCTTCTCCACGGCAGAGGCGGAAGGGTTGCAGATTGTTGCTGATGGATGGGGGAAAAGCGGGATCGATCGAAGCACCGGGCGTCTCCGGCGATTACCCGGCCGGCCGTTTCTTCTCCATGACCAGGCCGGACTGGCCATCCCGGTAATAATTCAGCACTCTGGAAAAAAAGATGTACCCGAACTTTTCATACATCCGGATGGCCGGCGGATTATCCGCGCGGACGGTCAGGCGGATGAGGTTCCCCGGAAGCAGCTCCTCGCATCGGGAAAGCAAAGCCGATCCGATGCCCCGGCGGCGGAATTGGGGATCCACCCCGATGCTGGCGATCATGGATATCCCGTCGCTCCACGCCGGTTCGGCGATCGCCAGGCCGACCAGCCGGCCGCCGGCTGTTGCTTTCAGGCGCACGCCGCCCGGCCAGACCAGCGCGCTCATGACATCCAGAAGCGGCCAGGCGTCCACGCCGAAACAAACGCGTTCCAAATTCAGGACCGGGCGCAGATCCCGGAGCGATGCCGGCCCGATGCTTAGGCCTTCCATGGTCATCCCGTAACCGACCGGTAATCCTCCCGTCCGCTCCCCCGCATCAAACCGGGAACGGCCGCAAGCGCATCGGCCGTTCCCGGATGACAGATATGCGTATTTCAACGCGTCCCGTATCCGCGGATTACTTCTTCCCGAGGACGTTCTCGATCAGGGACGTGAATTCCAGCGGGAAGATGAATTTCGTCGACGCGCCCGAGCCGAGCGACTTTAGCGTGTCGAAGTATTGCAGGGTCATCGTCTTCTGGTCGATTCCCTGGGCGGCGGCGAAGATCGTCTTGAGCGCCTGGGAGAAACCCTCCGCGCGCAGGATGTTCGCCTGCCGCTCGCCTTCCGCGGTGAGGATGGCCGATTTCTTCGAGCCTTCGGCCACGTTGATCGCGGCGTCGCGGTTGCCTTCCGACTCGATCACGGTCGCGCGGCGGACGCGTTCGGCGGCCATCTGCCGGTTCATCGCATCCTGGACTTCGCGCGGCGCGATGATCTCGCGGATTTCGACGTTGGTTACTTTCACGCCCCAGCGCTCGGTGACCTCGTCCAACCGGGTGCGCAGCACCTGGTTGATGTGCTCGCGCTGGGAAAGCACGTCGTCGAGCGGGATGCCGCCGATGACCGACCGCAGGGTGGTGGTCGCCATGCCCTGGGCGGCCTGCTCGAAGGAGCCGACCTGGATGACGCTCGAGGTGGCGTCCAGGATTTTGTAGAACCAGAGGAAGTCGATGTTGATCGGGGCGTTATCCTTGGTGATGCAGACCTGGTGCCCGATCTCCCGCACCTGTTCCCGCAGGTCCACCTTGCGCGGCTCATCGACGAACGGGATCAGCAGCACAAGGCCGGGGCCCTTGGCGCCGATCGAGCGGCCCAGGCGGAAGACGACCAGCCGTTCGTACTCGCGGACCACGCGGAATACGTTTCCGATCAGCACCAGCAGCGCGACAACAACCACCGCGCCGATGCACAACCCGGCGACAACAACCGATGAAGTGGAATCCATAGAAGCCTCCTGTAATGGATTTACGATCAGGCGAAAAGAACATAGCGGCGGAGAAATGCTTCCACCTCAGTATAATACGAGACGATCGTTTCGGGTTTTCTCCAGCCATGGCCCTCGCCGGGGAACAACCGGTACACATGCGGCACGCCGCTGCGCGCAAGCGCCGCGGCGATCTCCCCGGACTGGCTTGGCGGGACCACGTCATCCTCCTCTCCCTGAAAGACGGCCAGCGGATCGCGGATCTTCTCCGCGTGAAACGCCGGCGACCATGCGCGGAATTTTTCCCGGTCGTCCGGAAGCCTGCCCACCATCGTATCCAGATAGTGTTTTTCGAATTTAAGGGTCGCGTCGCTCAGCGCGAATAAATTCGTGACGCCGTACAGGCAGACCCCCGCCCGGAAAACACCCGGATGACGGATCAGGCTGTTCAGGACGGTATACCCGCCCGCGCTCCCGCCTTTGATTGCAAGGCGCGTCGGATCCGCCAGCCCGCGTTCGGCAAGCACCTTGGCCCCGGAAACCGCATCCGCCACGTCCAAGTCGCCCCACCGACCGCGCAGCGCGTTGCGGTAGGAACGGCCGAATCCGGCGCTTCCGCGGTAGATCACCGCCAGGCAGGCGTATCCGCGGCTGGTGAAAAACAGCGTATCGGACGAATAGGCGGCCGGGACCTGCGAAGTCGGCCCGCCGTGGACCAGAATGACCCCGGGCGGCAGCCCCTGTGCGGAAAATCCTGGATTGTGCGCGGGGAAAAACAATCCGTGCACTTCCGCGCCGTCTTCGGAATTCCAGGAGAGCGGTTCGGGCAGCGAGTATTCCTCTTCCGCCAGCCGTTCGGCGGAAGAACGGACCTGGATGGAAAACCGTTTTTCCTGCTGCACGACGATCCGTTTGGGGATCGCGCAGGAGGAAGCAATATACGCCAGGGCCGGAGCGGAGGAAGAGACGGATACCTGAGCAAGGTCGGTATACGGACCGGGAGGCGGCTGTGTGATCTTTTCCGTATCCAGGTCCACCGCGTTCACGGAGCTGAACCCTTTTTCCTTTCGAAGGAAAAAGATTTTTTTCCCGTCTCCCGACCACCCGAAGACCCGTATCCCCTGGCCCCAAGCCGGCTCCGCGATGGTGGTCCCCGAAACCAGAGTACGCTTCTTCCCGGTTTCCAGTTCGAGGACGACAAGCGAATCCCACTCGTCCCGTTCCTCGACGTACGCCAAATGGAGCCCATCGGGTGAAAAAGCTGGTTGAAAAACGGGGATATCCGCCGCGCCGGCCAGAACAGTTACTTCCTCCAGCGCGGGAATATCCGGAGAAATTCTGGCACAGCGAAGCACCGTTCCGTCCCACGGCATATTCGGATGGTTCCAGTCCACCCAGGCTATCCGATCGCCGCGCGGGCTCCACACCGGCTGCATGTAAAAATCCGCCCCCTCGAGCCAGTTTGCGGGGCCACTGGCGTCCGTCCGAATCCGCGACCGCGAGCGTATCTTCCTCCCCATAAGCATGCACATAGAGGACCCATCGTCCATCGGGGGAAAGCGCCGGCGCCGCGGCCGCTCCAAAACCGGGAGTGATCGGCCGCGGTACCCCGCCGGAGTATTCCACGCGGTACAACCTGCCGTCTTTTTCGGCGAAGACAGCGAACCCCCTCCCCGGCGTAAAGAGACCGCCGCCGTACCCCACCCCTCCGGAGACATTCTGTTCTTCGGTCAAATCCCGCGGAACCTCGCCGCCCTCGCGGATGACCAGCACGCCTTTTCCGGCGCGCCCCTCCACCCACAACAAGGCGCCGCCGTCGGGAGTCCACTGCACATCCTCCAGCCGGATCTGCCGGCTGAGGGATTGCGGCGTGACGGGGCTGACCCAGGTTCCGAATGGGGCGGATTGTTTTTCCGACAAGTCAGGATTCCTTCGCGACCGTGAGGATCAAACCCGCCCGCGAAAGCACCCGGACGCGCGAACCGGCCGGTATGCGGATATCGGATCGGGCCGACCACAATTCACTTGCCACCTGCACCGATCCTTCGAGGAAGATCTCGGTTTGCGCCTCCCCAACCTGCCCGACGATCGACGAAGGATCATTTTGAACCGGTCTTCGATGGGTTTGCAGCACATTGCGCACAACCATCCAGAAGAAGGCGGCGGTTCCCAGGCTGGAAATAACCGCGAGCGGCCAGGAAACGACCGCGAATTCACCGCCGCTCCCGCGGAAAAGGAAGATCGATCCGATGGAGAACAGGATCACCGAGATGATCAGGAAGATGCCCCTCATCGGTTTGGCGATTTCGATTAAAAACACGATGAACGCGGCCACAAGGATGCCGAACGCCCACAGGTTGATATTGAGCCAGACCGCAAATACGGCGGTAATGACGACGCAGATGCAGGCGGCGAGTTCCAACAAACCGGTGCCGGGCGAGGCGATGGCCAAAACGGTTGCCCAAATCGATGCGATCAGGAAAAAATAGGCAATATCCTGGGATTGCAGCATGAATCCTCCTTTTTCTGCGTTACCGATGAATAATGATACTCCTAAATAATATACGCATTTTGTATTCAAAGAGTGAGAGTTTCATTGTTTCCGAGAATGCCCGGCGCAGGCTTTTTTCAGGTTTTTCTTCGAATAAATGACACCTCGGATAAGGAGGTAAATTCCGGTATACTCCGAACCCGACGGAGTCTGAAATGTCCATCGGTTTCCATCCGGATTTATTCAACGCCGAACGGTTCCAATCCCTTCAGACGGGCGATATTTTCCGCCGGATTCGGGCGTCGATCGTTCCGGGCAGGCACTTCCCGGCGCTGATCGACGGATATGATGTCATCAGTTTCCGGATCGAGGAAGAACCCTACCGGCCGGTCGGCAGCATCGTGGATTATCTGTCCGAACGCCTGCCCGCGGAGGATTCCGCAAATCCGGATCTTCCGGAAATGATCCCCCTTCTGAAAAATTTGACGGAACGGCATGGAAACCTGGCGCGGGAGACGGACAACCTTTACCTTGGCTATCTCACCGCCGGGGAAGTCAGCCTGTTGCGCGGCCAGCTCGAGCGGTGCGGTTTCGAAACCGCGCAGACGATGAACGAAAAAACCGCCATGGTGAAAATCCTGGCCATCGCCGAGCGACACGGCACCGGGTTGATATTCTCGCAGATGTAAATTAATCAGAAAGCTGCTCTCACCGCAGAGACGCAAAGGACGCAAAGAATTCATTTTTGATAAAAACTCTGCGTTCTTTGCGTCTCTGCGGTGAGATTTTTTTACGCCGATTAGGAAATACTTCGAATTAATTCCTCAACCTGCGTGGAGATCAGATCCGCCGCCTCGCGGTATTCCCCGGCCGAGCCGCCGTACGGGTCCCGAACATCCCAAATCCGCAGACCGGGGTAATCCGGGTGTGCCGCCCAAAACAGCGCCGCAACCTCACGGTCCAACGCAACAACTATTTCGTAATCGGCAACCGTCACGGAAGAAATGTTCCTCGCCCGGTGACTGGCGATATCGATCCCCCGCCGCTTCATCTCCTGCACGGCCGGCCACGACGGCGGCGCTCCATCCGCCGCTCCGACGCCCGCGCTCTCGGCTTCGATCGCATCATGCCTCCGCAGGGCGTTGAAAAATCCCTCGGCCATCGGGCTCCGGCATAAGTTGCCGAAACAGACAAAGAGGACCTTACCCACGGCGGCTTCCGTCCCCGGATTGCGGGTTTTCCTCCGTCCACGCGCCGATTTCGCGTTTCACTTCCGATGCAAGGCTTTCCCAGGGGATGATTCGTTTATCCGTCCCCGTCCGGAGTTTTAATTCCGCCCCGCCCTCGCGCACCGAGCGGTCGCTGACCGTCAGGCGCAGCGGGAAGCCCATCAGATCCGCATCCGCAAACTTCACACCCGCCCGCTCGTTGCGGTCGTCGAAGAAAACTTCCACGCCCGCGTCCTTGAGCATCCGATAGGTCCGGTCCGCGTCCTCTTCGCAACCCAGCCCGACCAGCGCGACCTGGAACGGGGCAATCGCGGCGGGCCAGATCAGGCCGTGCTCGTCGTGGTGTTCCTCCGCGACGCACCCGATCAGGCGGCCGACCCCGATTCCGTAGGATCCCATCCAGACCGGCTGTCGCTTCCCCTCTTTATCGAGGTAGAAGCAGTCCATCGATTCGCTGTAGCGGGTGCCAAGCTGAAAAATGTTCCCCGCCTCAACCCCGCGCCGGGCCAGCATCGGCGCGCCGCACTCGGGGCAGGCATCCCCTTCGCGCGCGGCGGCGATATCGGCGGAAAGGTCCGGCTGGTAATCGCGCCCGCAATTGACGTTGCGGAGGTGGAATCCCTCCTGGTTGGCGCCGGCGGTCAGGTTCGAGCCGGCCGCAATCGAAAGGTCCGCGACGACGAGCGCGCCGCGCACGCCGATCGGGGAGGCGAACCCGGGCACGGCGCCCGAGGCGCGGATCTCTTCGTCGCGGGCCGGGCGCATCTCGACCGCGCCGACGGCGTTTGCCAGCTTGGTTTCGTTCACCTCCAGATCGCCCCGGATGACGGCGAACACCAGCTTCCCGGCGGCTTCTTTTTCCTGCGCGACGGCGGCCGTGAAGAAGACCGCCTTCGCCGTGCGCGCGGCCGGGATCTTCAGATATGCGGCCAGGCCGTCGATGGACGTGATCCCCGGCGTGGCAACCTTTTCGACCGGCCGCGGGGATTCCTGCGCGGCATCGATTCTGCGGAAGCGCGCCGCCTGGCGGTTGGCTTTGTACTCGCAGGCCGGGCAAAGCAGGATCGTATCCTCCCCGACGTCCGAGAGGTACATGAATTCGTGCGCCATCTTTCCGCCCATCATCCCGCTGTCGGAACCGACCGCGACCACCGGGAGCGAGCAGCGCCGGAAGATCCGGTGGTAGGCCTCGGCGTGAGCCTGATACTGCGCTTCCATCCCTTCGGCCGCCGAATCCAAGCTGTAGGAATCGAGCATCGTGAATTCGCGGACGCGGATCAATCCGGCCCGCGGCCTTGGGTCGTCGCGCCATTTGGTCTGGATGTGATACACCAGGCGCGGCAGATCGCGGTAGGAGCGGATCTCCGAACCCGCCAGCGAGGAGACGACCTCCTCGTGGGTCATCGCCAGCGCCAGCTCGCGCCCGGCCCGGTCCTTCATCCGGCCCATCTCGGCCCCGATCCGGTCCCAGCGCCCGGTCCGCTTCCAGATCTCCGCCGGATGCACCACCGGCATGAGCAATTCTTCGCCGCCGATGGATTGCATCTCTTCGCGCAGGATGCGTTCGATCTTTTCCTTCACCCGGTATCCGAGCGGGAGGTAGCTGAAGATCCCCGCCGCGAGCGGCCGGATGCAGCCCGCGCGCAGGAGCAGCCGGTAGCCGGCGGTCTCGGCATCGGATGGATCTTCGTGAAGCGTGGCGCCGAAATGTCGGGAGTAGCGCATGGGGATAACCTGTCTTCCCCTCACCCTCGGATCCCTCTCCCAGCATAAGCTGGGAGAGGGAAGATGTAAATCCGTTTTTTCGGATTTGAGCAGGGTGAGGGTCGAAAACGCGCGAAAGCCTAATCCAGATTAACAAAATTGAATTGAACGTTATCCTCCCGGCGCGCGGAAGGAGACGATGACGGTGGATCCAAGCCGGGAAATCCGGCTGCGTGAAAAGATCCGCTCCCAGAGATGCGCCAGAAGGTTGTTGACGGGAGCCAACACTTTCGACAACGGCCATGTCAGCGGGTAGAAGTGGCAATAGCGGCGCGTGAAACCGGTGAACCCGAAGCCCGCGGCCGCGGCTTCGAACTCTGCCGGATCGTGCTCGCGGAAGAAACCGGTGGATACTCGTTTCATCCAGCCCCGGCGCGTGTACGCATCCCATAGCCGCCTTTCCAGGCAGCGCTTGTTGCGCAGTGTGACGACGATTGTCCCGCCCGGCTCCACGATGCGCAGCATCTCGGACAGCGCGCCGCCGTCTTCCGGGAGATATTCGAGAAGCCCGACTGCGATCAGCGCCCGGAAGGAATGCGGCGCAAACGGAGGATGGACGGCGTCCGCGCGCACGACGGGCGCGGCGCCGCCGTCCGCGGCACCCGCAAGCCGGAGCATCTCAGCGGAAAAATCCGCTCCCACGACGGAAAAACCCGCCTTTCGAAAATCCTCGAAAAACTCGCCCGCCCCGCAGCCCAGATCCAAAACCCGGCCGCTCCCCTTCCCCAGCAACTGCAGCACATAGCGCTTCCGATACTGCTTGTCGTAATAGGAAAAGGGATTACGGCCGGGGCGGCGGTAGATCTCGCGCCAGGCCGGAGATTCGCGGTCGAACCGTTCTTCGATCTTGTTTCGGGATGATTCGTTCATGGGAGATACGGGGTCCCGCTACAGTTCCTCGCGCCAGGCGAGCGGATCGACTTCCATGACTTCCGAATTCGGGTCCTTCTGCAACAGCACGCGGGTGATCCCGGCGTTGAGGATGAACCGTTTGCACAGGATGCAAACCTGGTTGTGCCCGTAGACGTAAATCGTGCTGCCGACGCAGTTATCCTCGCCGGCCTGGATGATCGCGTTCTGTTCGGCATGGATGCTGCGGCAGGTTTCGTAGCGGGTGCCGGATTCGATATTGTGCTCGACCCGGTAGCAGTAGCCGCGCGCCAGGCAGGATTCCACCCCCACCGGCGAATTGTTGTATCCGGTGCCCTTTTACTTTCTTGCGGGGGTTGACGATGACCGCGCCCACCTGCGCGCGGATGCAATCGCTGCGCGCCGCGGCCTGGGCCGCGAACCTCAGGAAGTACTCGTCCCAGCCGGGCCGTTTGCGTTGAGAGCGGCATCATCCATTTTCATCGGTCGATCATCCTCGGTCGGATTTCCGTTATCTGCTCGGATTCCAGAATCCGGTCCAGCTTCCCGATCAGCTCTTCCATGGCTCCGTCGTTGACAATCGTGTAATCGGCCAGGGCGATCGGCCCGCCCTTCTCGATGTTTTCGATCTCGGCGTAATCGCGCGAGACGGCTTCCGCCTCCGTCAACGGGCGTTCCGCCCGCCGCGCCAGGCGCTGATAGCGGAGCGCGCGGGGCGTGAACACGGCGACGACCAAAAGACCATCCCCGAACTTTTCCTTGAGGATTTTATATTCGGAGAAGCTGTAGAGGCCGTCGATAAGCACCCGTTTCCCCCCTCCAAGCAGAGCTTCGATTTTGGGGAGCGAGAGGACGGCGAAGGCGCCCATGCCGTGCGTCCGCCGCAGCTCCTCGCGCACAACCCGTTCGTTTTTCTCGTTGACCTCGAGGCCGCGGTGCTTCACTTCTTCGATCGTCAAGCCGCCAAAATAGACTTTGACGAATCCGAGCGCCTCCAGCCGTTCGCCGGCGACGCTCTTCCCCGAACCGCACATTCCCACGGTGGCGACGATTTGCCTTTTCATAAGCGGTCTGAATGATAAGGAAGAGACGCCCATCTGTCAACAGAAATGATGCAGCGCCGGAGCGGTTTATTTGGATATTCCCGTCGGGATTTTTTTGAAATCGGATTCATCAGAAGATGGACTTCATGCCGCCGGCGTCTTTGGGCGCCATCCGGCGGTGAAGGATCAGCGGTTGATCGGTTTTCCCCGCAAGCAGAAAATTACTTTCTTCGAACACGGTCAGCATGACGGGGTAACCCAGCTTGCGGACGATGGAAACCGTGGCGTTATTATACGGAGAAAACGGCAGCGCCAGGCCGACCGGCGTAATCCCCCGCGAGGCAAGGAAATCGTGGCAGCGCCCGATCTCGTCCTTTTGGGAAGCGGCGGACAGCAAAGTCATGATCGGATGCGACCAGGTATGGTTGCCGAAGTCTAGGTATTCCACCGGCGCCACATCCTGCTCCTGCATGAAAAGGTCGTTGTGCGCGGCGATCGCCGCCGGATCGAACCCCTTGCGGGCGAAAAATATATCCACGTCTTTCTGGATCTGCATGGTGCGGAGCGCCTTCGGATTCTTCGACCACTTATAGAAGCCCAACTGTTCCAGCTGACCAAACCGGTAAGCGCCGCGTTGCGACCGCAAAAAACCCGTGAATTCCTTTTCCAACCCCTTTTGGATGAGAAACCGGATCTTATCCCGCCAAAGCAGATCCCGGTTCCCGAGGACCGGGGGATTGACGAACATTGTGGCGGGAATGCGCATTTCCCGCAATATGGGGTAGGCTTCCTTTAATATGCATCGGTATCCGTCGTCGAAACATACCGCCGCCAAGGGCCGGGCGGGATCCGCCTTCTCCGCTTCCAGGTCAGCCGCTTCGCGAAGCCGGATGACCGTGTACCGGGCGGCCAGATATTCGAGTTGCCGGCGGAATTCCTCCGGCACAACGTTATGCCCGGAGAGTGTGAAATCATTCCGGTGATTGGATACAAAATGATAGAGGATGATTTCCAGGCGGACGGCGGTTGGATCGGGGGCTTTTTTTCTACGGAAAAGAAACATCTTGGATTTTCCGGACCGCCGGAGGATTTCTGGCTGTGGAAATCTATTCTTGATTATAGCATGCGTAATCCGTGTCCCATGGACTTAAAATTACACCAAGAGAGAACTGTAATAATCGCGGTACGCGTCCGCTCTGGAGTTGCGGGGAAAATTTAGCCACAAAAAGCACAAAGGGCACAAAGAAATTCTTCTTATAATTTTTGTGTTTTTTGTGACTTTTGTGGCAAATTAAAAGGTAGTGGTATGATTCGGACCATGATACTTCGAGTCGCCCTGGCCCAAATATCCACAAAACTCGGCGATGTGCCGGCCAACCTGGAGAAGCATCTGGCCTATATCCGCCGGGCCCGGAAGGCGGGCGCGCGCCTGATCGTCTTCCCCGAACTATCGTTGACCGGGTACGCCCTGCAGGACCTGGCTTCGACGGTCGCCTGCCGCCCGGTGGAGGACGATCCCATCTTCCGGCCGCTCTTGAAGGCGTCCCTCGTGATCGACATCGCGGTCGGGTTCGTCGAGGAGGACATCCGCAACCGGTTCTATATTTCCTCCGCCTACCTCTCGCACGGCGAAGTCGTCCACGTCCACCGCAAGGTGTACCTGCCGACCTACGGCATGTTCGACGAAGGCCGCTTTTTTGCGCTGGGGGACCGGGTACAGGCCTTCGACACGTCGTTCGGGCGGATCGGGATGCTGATCTGCGAGGACTTCTGGCACGCCTCGCCGCCCTACCTGCTCTGGCTTGACGGGGCCGACCTCTTCCTGTTCATGTCCTCCTCGCCCGGGCGCGGCCTGCGCACCCACCCCGAGCTGGATTCGGCGCGCTGGGTGGAACGGGTCAACCGCGGGTATGCCAACCTGTTCACCTCCTTCGTGGTCCACACCAACAAGGTCGGCTTCGAAGATGGATTGAACTTCTGGGGCGGCGCGATGGTGTTTGACCCGAACGGCCGGCAGATCGCCAAGGGGCCTTCCCACGAAGAGGCGCTGACCCTGGCCGAGCTCGACCTCAACCAGCTGCACCGGACCCGCGCCCGCCTCCCGCTCCTGCGCGACGAACGCACGGCGCTCACCCAGCGCGAACTGCAGCGGATCCTCGGCGAATCCGGCCGCACCAACAACCTGCGATGACGAGGGAGACCATGGTCAACGTCCCCGGATTGCTTGAGATCAACACCGATTTGGCGCGCAAAATATTAACCTCCTTCCTGCACGAAGAGATCACCCGCACCGGGATGACGTGCGGCGTGGTCGGGCTCTCCGGAGGCGTGGATTCAGCGCTGTCGTGCTGCCTCGCGGCCGAAGCGCTCGGGCCGGCCAACGTGCTGGCGGTCCGCATGCCGTACAAACAATCCTCCGCGGATTCCCTCAGGCATGCCGAGCAGGTCATTCAGGCCACGGGAGTCCGGTCCCTGACGATCGACATCACCCCGATGGTCGAGCCGCTCTTTCTGCAAGTTCCATCCATCGACGCACGCCGCAAGGGGAACATCATGGCCCGCGAGCGGATGATCATCCTGTACGACCAGTCGGCGGAATGCAATGGCCTCGTGATCGGCACAGGCAACAAGACCGAGATCATGCTCGGCTATACGACGCTCTACGGTGATTCCGCCTGCGCGATCAACCCGCTCGGGGACCTGTACAAAACCCAGGTCCGCCAGCTCGCGCGCGCCGTGGGAGTCCCTGAGGATATCGTCGCCAAGCCGCCGACGGCCGACCTGTGGGCCGGACAGACCGATGAGGGCGAGCTGGGATTTACTTACGATGAAGTGGACAAACTCCTGTACCTGCTGGTGGACGAACGCTACAGCCCGGAAGAATGCATTCAGGCCGGATTCAAGAAAATCTTCGTCGAGCGCGTGGTCGAGATCGTCCGCCGCAACCAGTTCAAACGCGTCCTGCCGCCGATCGCCAAGCTAAGCCACCGCACGGTCGGTTACGATTTCCTCTACCTGCGGGATTGGGGCACCTGAACCGTCCTTCCCCCGGAACGAAAACTTGAACACACCCCGACCGGAAACTCCTTCCGCCGAGAAAAGGCCGCCGATGTTCGCCGCCCTGCGGCAGCGCAACTTCCGCCTGTTGTGGACCGGGCAGTTCATCAGCGTCTCCGGAAGCCAGATGCAATCCGCGGCGATCCTGTGGCAGGTGTACGCCCTCACCGGCAGCCCGCTGGCGCTCGGCGCGGTCGGGCTGTGCCGGCTGGTGCCGATCTTCCTGTTCGGGATTCTCAGCGGGGTGGTCGCGGATTCGGTCGACCGGCGCAAGTTGATGATCCTCACCCAATCCGGTTTGGCGGCGGTGGCGCTGGGGTTTGCCGCGTTATCCTTTACCGGCACGATGACCATCGGGTGGCTTTACCTGCTGATGACCGCGAGCGCCTCGTTCGGCGTGTTCGATGCGCCGGCGCGCCAATCGCTCATCCCGGCGCTCGTTCCGCGCGACGACCTGGCCAACGCCTTCAGCCTGAACTCGACGATGATGCAGGCCGCCAGCGTGGTCGGCCCCGCGGCGGCCGGATTGATGATCGGGCGGGCCGGCCTGGGCTGGGTCTACCTGATCAACGCCGTTTCGTTCCTGGCGGTGATCTATTCCCTTACGGCGATGCGCGGGGTCGGCGGCGGGACGGCGGAACGGGCGCCGATATCGCTCGGAGCGGCGAAGGAAGGAATGCGGTTTGTCTTCACGCATCCGATCATCCGCTCGACGATGCTCCTCGATTTCATCGCCACGTTCTTCGCTTCCGCGACGGCGCTGCTTCCCATATTCGCCGCCGATATCCTGCGCGTCGGGGCGGAAGGGTACGGCCTGCTCTTTTCGGCCGCCGCGATCGGAGCGCTCGGGATGGGCATCTTCCTCTCCCTGCTCCACCGGATCCCGCGCCAGGGACCGGTGCTCCTGGCGGCGGTCGGCCTTTTCGGCCTGGCGACGGCCGTCTTCGGGATCTCGCGGTCCTTCTGGGTCACTTTCGCGGCCCTCGCCGTCACCGGCGCGACGGACATGGTCAGCATGGTCATCCGCAACACCGCCCGCCAGCTGCAAACGCCGGACGCACTGCGCGGACGGATGGTCAGCGTAAATATGATCTTCTTCCAGGGCGGCCCGCAGCTTGGCGAATTGGAATCCGGCGTGGCGGCCAATTGGTTGGGCGGGCCTGCGGCGGTCGTGCTCGGCGGACTGGGAAGCATCGCGGCGACAGCCTGGATCGCGGCGTCGACGCCTGAACTCCGGAACTACAACGGATAAAGACCGCCCCCTTCTCTCAAGTTAGCCTGCAAATTCCGCGGCATTCCCAAGCACTTTTCACCTCATCGGCAAAAACCTCCACAAAACTTCCAATCATCCTCCATTTCCGGCGCGGGCTCCCGTTTTTATATACAATCAGATTGTCCGTGTTTTGAATTCGGATCCCCGCGCGAAAAAGCCTGGGAGGGAAACATGTGGAGAAAAACATTCATCCAGTCGGTTTTTGGACATAAAACGTCTTTGCTCATCGGCGCATCGCTCCTGCTCCTGCTGGCAACCGGATGCGGGGGAGGCGGTATTTTCACCGTCAATAGTTCAGGCGACGAGGGTGATTCCAGCCCCGGCGACGGCTACTGCCGGGCCGGTTCGAGCCTGAACGAATGCACCCTGCGGGCGGCGATGGATGAGGCCGATGCGCTGGCCGGCATACAGACCATTCACTTCAACCTCCCCGCCGACGACAGCTACATATATCCGCTCTCGCCCCTTCCGCTAATCAGCGATGAGGTAATCATCGACGGGACCTCCCAACCGGGCTTCGACGGCGGGAAACCGATCGTCCATGTGGACGGATCCTCCATGCCTGCGGCTACCCCGGTCAGCGGCTTCTATATTATGGACAATATCCACGCCACCATCAAAGGGCTGCAAATCCTTCGTTTCCCCGGGCACGGGATCGAGAATTACGGGAACCTGACATTGGATCATCTGGAGATCGCCGTCAATCAAGTCAACGGGATCGATTCCTTTAAATCTTCCGGGACGCTCGACATCACCCTCACCAATTCCACGGTCTTCGAGAACGCCGGGACGGGGATAAACGGGATCAACGCGAATTTCACCATGGATTACGTATCGTCCGAGCGGAATACCGGGGGCGGCATCCGGGCGATCGGCGGAGAATTCGTATTGGATCACGGCACCATCGCCGATAATGCCGTTCCCACCCGGGGAGGCGGATTATTCCTTTCGATGACCGTCAATCCCGAGGTTCGCAACACGACGATCGAGGGAAACACCGCCGGCCATGAAGGCGGCGGCTTGTACTGGTGGGGCCTGCCCGGCATGATGATGATGGTTAATAACTGCACCTTCGACGGAAACTACGGATACGACGGCGGAGGGATCTACATCGATGCGGGCACATCGCACCTCGCGGCGAGCACGCTCATCAACAACCGCGCCAAGCATTCCGGCGGCGGGATTTATGTGAACACTAACAACAATCCCACGTTGTGGATCGAGGACGGGACCGCCGTCGGCCAGACCGGCGCCGGAAACATCGCCAATTCGGCTCCCGCCAGCGGCGGCCTGGGCGGTGGCATTTACAACCTGAAGAACCTGAACATCTCGGATTCGTCCATCGAAGGGAACACCGGCGACGGGATCTACAACCAAGGCGGAGAAATCCGGATTCTGGACAGCTCCGTCAGCGCGAACACCCTCTCCGGGATCGAATCCTTCATCTCCGGCGCGACCGTGGACATCATCGTCGAGCGCAGCGAATTCGTCGCGAACGGCTTCTCCGGTATCGGCGCCATCAACGCCGACCTTACCATCACCCATGGATCGATCAGCGATAACGCTTCGGGCGGGATCCGGATGAACGGCGGATCCCTGATGATGGATCGCAGCGAGGTATTGGGGAACAGTTCCGGCGGCGAAGGCGGGGGAATTGCCCTGTACAACACCGGACTTTCGGGAATTGAGAATTCAACCATCTCCAACAACACGGCCGCGGCATCCGGGGGCGGGATTTACTTCTGGGGGTTGGGCGTTGGCGGCGACCTGAAACTCTACAACACGACCATCAGCGGCAACCGGGCGGGAACGACCGGCGGTGGCTTCGAAGCGGCCAGCGGCGTGATCGGGGTGAACAATGTCACCCTGGCCCGCAACACCGCCGCGAGCGCCGGCGGATTGCACAGCGCGGCGACGGTTCATGTGCTGAATACCATCCTGGCGGAAAACACCGGCGGCAACTGCGGCGGAGCCATAACCTCGTTCGGGAACAACCTCGACGACGCGGCCTCCTGCGCGTTCGCCGGACCCGGAGATCTCTCGGGCCTTCCTGCGATTCTCGGTCCGCTGGCCGACAACGGCGGCGGCACATTCACCCATGCTCTGCTGCCTGGAAGCCCGGCGCTCGAAGCCGGCAACGACCTATCCTGCCGGCCCACCGACCAGCGCGGCATCACGCGGCCACAGGGTTTGCACTGCGATATCGGCGCGTTCGAATCCGAGACGCCCGCCACAGCCACGCCGCCGGCGGCGACCAGCACGCTGACCCCCACCCTCACGCCGACCGTCACACCCACCACATTGGCGGCGCCGATTATTTTCAACCCGATCGAGTTATCGACCGGGGACCTCTTCCAGGGCGCGCAATCCTGCGATCCGGAATCGATCACCGTGCGGGTGCGGGTGACGCCACCGGCGATGGTTTCTTCGGTCGGTTTGTTCTACCGGGTCGTGGCCAAACAGGGCAGCCAAAACTACCCGTGGGGCGGAGGCCTGGCGATGATACCCCAGGGAAGCGGCTGGTACGCACTGACCGTTGCCGGCAACGATTTTCCGAACATCGGTACTTGGAAGACCGAAGCCTGGCTGGATTTCCAATTCGTCGCCAATAATGCGAACAACCAGCCGATTGCCTGGAGCGACGTCATCCGGAAGGTCACCTTGTGGCAATGCTACGTATAGAAGCACATGACACGTGAATCCGGAATATTCTATTTCGCGATGAAAGAGGAGACTATGTCCAACAAACCATCCATCCCATACCGTACCGGCGGGTTAACCGCCTTCTGGATCAAGGCCACAATGTTATGGAAACACATCCCACGACGAATTGTCGCCGCCCTGGCGGCTGTCGCGCTTTTTGCTTTGATGGCCGGGTGCAACCTGCCTTCCGGCCACACCTTCATCGTTACATACGATCAGGATGATCCGGACACGAATCCCGGTGACGGCAAATGCGAGATTACCAGCGGCCTTGGCTGCACCCTCCGGGCGGCGATCGAGGAAGCCAACGCCATTTCCGGGGCGGATAAAATCCATTTTAATTTTCCGTTTGTGACCAATATCCATACCTGGGACGCTTATCCAACCATCACCGAAAACCTGACGATTGATGGAAGGACCCAGCCAGGATACGTCGACCATCCGATCCAAAACCTGAATTTTGTCGGTGGCTCGCAACCATATCCCCTTTTTAGAATATCATCGGGAGTATCTGTCTCCGTATATGGGTTGGTCTTTCCGAATCCTCCAGCATATGCCTTCTGGAACGAAGGGAATTTACGGCTCGAGAAGATGGAGATTTATGGTGGCTCAATCTATTCCGTAAGCCTTGGCGATCCGGCCAACCTCACAGTGGTTTCTTCCAAACTCAGTGGTTTTTGCCGAAAACCCATCCTTGAGGCCGTGCATTCTACTGTAAGCATCTCCTCCAGCACAATCTCCAACAATTCCTTCCAGGATCCTTCCTTTGATGCCGGCGGGGTGGTCATCCGCGATGGCACGGCAACGATCATCGAATCCGAGATAAAAAATAACTCCGGCTGGAAAAGCGGAGGAATGTACATCGTCGGCTCGGAAGTACATCTTTCTCAAACCTCGGTTACCGAAAACACCGGGTGGGACGCCGGCGGCATCTATGTCGAATCGGACAGCGAACTGTGGGTGGAGCACTCGTGGATCGGGGGCGCAACCGGCGGGAACACCGCCGCGATCATCTCCGACGGGGACAAATTCGGCGGCGGGATCTACAGCGAAGGGATCGTCCACATCTCCGATTCGATCGTGGAAGGCAACAGCGGAGCGGGGATCCACTCGCGCGGCGCCGGCGGAAACGCAATTCTCGATGTCGCCAACAGCGACATCTCGCGTAACTCCCTGGCGGGCATTCATGCCACCCAAAGCGATGTGAACATCACCGAATCGCAAATCCGAATCAATGACAACGGCGGAATCTTCCTCGCCCAGGGATCCCTGATGGTGACCGATAGCAGCGTATCGAGCAATCAAAACAACGGAGGGATTCACGTCGAGGCGGCAAGCGCGCTCATAAATAAAGCCACGATTTCCGGCAACTCCGCCTCCGATAAGGGCGGCGGTGTATCTCTCTATGCCACTCTTGGAACCGTCGAGATCGTCAACAGCACGATCAGCGGCAACCAGGCGTCGAATTCCGGCGGCGGCATCGCGGAGGTCGGCGGGATTGTGGAATTGAAAAATGTAACCGTCACCCTGAATTCCTCCGGGCACGGCGCCGGATTGTACAACGGAGCCGGAACCATAAAAGCGACCAATACCATTTTGGCGGACAACAACGGCGGGAATTGCGAGGGGACGATTACCTCGCTCGGCCACAATCTGGATAACCGGACCACCTGCGGATTTGCCGGCCCGGGCGACATCTCCAATCTGAATGCCATCCTTGGACCGCTGCAGAATAACGGCGGCTCCACGAAGACTCACGCCCTGGCCAACAACAGCCCGGCGCTCGAAGCCGGGGACGATGCCGCCTGTCAGCTCACCGATCAGCGCGGCATAACCCGCCCGCAGGGGATGCATTGTGATATGGGCGCGTTCGAAACCGAGAACCCGGTCACGGCCACCCCGCCGTCGATCACCAACACGCCGCGGCGCTCACCAACACCGACGGAGACGCCCACCCTGACCGCGATCGGGTTCCTTTTCGATCCGGTCAAGTTCTCCACCGGCACGATGTATTCGAAAATCGGCCGGACCTGCATCCCGAAAGAAGTCACGATCGAGGTAAAGGTCTCCCCCGCCGAGCTGGTGGGCTCGATCGGATTGTTCTACCGGCTCGAGGAAAAGGAAGGCACGAACGTCACGCCTTGGGGCGGCGGTTTGGCGATGATCCCCCAGGGCGGCGGTTGGTACAAGCTGACAATCTACAGCGAAGATTTTCCGGACGTCTCCAAATTGAAGCGGCGATCTCTGGCTGGCGGTTCAATTCGTCGCCAACGGCCCGGACGGCGCAGATTCTGGCGCGCAGTGCCGTCTACCGGCAGGTGACCGTCGGGCAGTGCAAGCGATAGAATGGAGGAAGTACGGCGCGCATGGATCACTTTCTGGAAACACTCCAGTCGAAATCGGCCCAAGCCGGAACCGAGCCCTCGCGCACCCGGCGTTGACAAGCCCATCGGCGGCGGATGCGCGACATCGGTTATTTGAGGATGGGGCATCACCGACAATCGAAACACATTGGAGAGAAGAAGAATACACAATGGACAACCGATTCCAGGATCAGTTAAACCAGCGATAATTCTTCCATCGGACGGTCCTTCCGGAATTCCGAGCCATCTGATCACCCGGCTTGCAGGCCGGCTTTCGCCTCCCGTCTGCATATCCTTTAGGGGCTGACGTCTATTGCGCTTTTCGCCCTGGCGACGGGGTGCGGCCCAGACGCGACTCCCGTTTGGCCCAGCATGACAGTCAACAGCACCGGCGATGAGGGGGATTATTCTCCCGGCGACGGACACTGCCAGATCGCCGCGAACTCGCCGGTGTGCACACTGCGCGCCGCCATCCAGGAGTCGAATGCTTTCATCGGCCATCCACAGACGGTACTCTTCGACCTCCCCGAGGATGACACGGTAATCCGGCCCAATGGCTCGCTTAATTATGTCGACGACAATCTGATCCTTGATGGAACATCTCAGCCGGGGTATGACGGCACGACACCCATTGTGATATTGGATGGAACCTCTGCGGGTATAGGCCTTAGGGTCAATGACGGCCATGGGTTGTCGGTGAAAGCGTTGGAAATCAGAAATTTTTTAGAGGTGGGGATAGAAAGCGATGGGATGTTCACTGTCGACCGCTCCGTTCTCGCCGGGAATCGTCACATGGGAATCAAATCGCTCGGCAGCGGCTACCAGACAATTAAAAACAGCATTATCCGCAACAACGGAATCCAGGATCCGGCCTATAAAGCCGGGGGATTGGTGGTCGAGGACGGAACGGTCACCATCACCAACAGCTCGTTCACCGATAATATGGGCTTTTACAGCGGCGCCATCTACATCCAAAAGGGCGAAGTCCGGTTGAACGGCAGCACGCTCACCGGGAATACCGGCTGGGACGCCGGGGGCGTGTATGTCGCCGAGGGCGAGGACAACCTGCTGTGGATCAAGGATGGAACCCGGATCGGCAAACCGGGTCAAGGAAATATTTCCGGCGTCCTTTCCGAGGGCGCCAAGAAAGGCGGGGGAATCTACAGCGAAGCGGACGTCATTCTCA
The DNA here is from genome assembly GCA_963724345.1 of uncultured Chloroflexia bacterium. Lineage (GTDB taxonomy): Bacteria > Chloroflexota > Anaerolineae > Anaerolineales > RBG-16-64-43 > JAFGKK01. Next base: position 1,792,386 of record CAVRUI010000003.1, read on the forward strand.
AAGACTCGTTCGTCGAAGGCAACAGCGGCGCCGGGATTCAGATCTTCCACCAATCCGGCCTGATCTCCCTGGATATCTCAGGAAGCGTCATCGCCGGAAATTCCATGCAAGGGATCGACGCCCGCAATACCGACGTCACGCTTTCGGCCAGCGAGGTCAGGGGAAACGGCAGCGGCGGCGTTTACACGCACCTGGGAACATTGAGCGTTTTGGAGAGCTCCGTAACGAGCAATGAAAACGGCGGCGGGATCGTCATGGAGGGCGGCCACCTGGTTATGACCGACGCCACGGTGGCACTCAACACGAATGCCGGCCCGGGCGGCGGGATCTTCGCCCACAACATGTCGGACGCGAACATCACCGGTTCGACCATATCCGGCAACTCCACCACGGCCGACGGCGGCGGATTGTACCTGCAGACGCCCGGGCAGATCCAGATTATCAACAGCACGATCAGCGGCAACCAGGCGGCCGCGGGAGGCGGCGGCCTCTCGGCCGCGGGCGGCGCCATCCGACTGAGTTTCGTCACGCTGGCGTATAACGACTCGGGAGCCTCAAGCGCTATAAAGAATTCGGCGAACCTCACCATCGCCAACAGCATCCTCGCCCAAAACAGCGCCAGCAACTGCCATCTGGCGGAGTCGCCGGTTTCCCTCGGCCACAACCTCTCCGACGACAGCTCGTGTGTCTTCGCCGGAGCGGCAGACATCAACAATCAGGATGCCCGGATCAAGCCGCTCGCCGACAACGGCGGACCGACGTTGACCCACGCCCTGTGGAATAATTCTCCGGCCATTAACAACGCAGACGATGCCATGTGCCCGGTGACCGATCAGCGCGGGATTGCCCGCCCGTTCGGGACGCACTGCGACAGGGGGGCATACGAATTGGAAGAAAACGCGGCGCAGGATTTCTCACCGACTTAAACCGAGACTCCTGTTCCACCGACGGCAACTCCCACAACCGGCGCCGGCAATAAATTCCTGTTCGAACCGGTCAAGTTCTCCGATGATTTGATCTATACGAAAATCGGCCGAACCTGCATCCCGAAAGAAGTCACGATCGAGGTAAAGGTCTCCCCCGCCGAGCTCGTGGGTTCGGTTGGCTTGTTCTACCGGCTGGAGGAGAAGGAAGGCGCGAACGTCACACTTTGGGGCGGAGGCTCGGCGATGATCCCCCAGGGCGGCGGCTGGTACAAGCTTACGCTCATCAGTGAAGATTTTCCGGACCTCTCAAAACTTCACGGCGAGCTTTGGCTGGCGGTGCAATTCGTCGCCAACGGCCCGGACGGCGAGGTTCTGGAACGCAGCGCAGTCTACCGGCAGGTGACCGTGGGGCAGTGCTTGAAGTAGGATCCACACCGGGGGAAGAGTGCAATAGTCCCCGCCTTCCCCGCTCAAAGCCTGATCCCTAAAATGGACTCCGCCCGAAAGGCACGGCGGAGTCCATTGTCTTAACCGTGGTCCCGCCGGCACATCGGCTATAATCACGCCCGTCAATCTGTCCGCATACTTCGGGAAGGACGGTGCCATGAAAATCGGAATCATCGGAAGCGGGGTGGTCGGTGCGACCGCCGCCTATGCGATGGTCATGCGCGGGGTGGGCCGGGAAATCGTCCTGGTGGATAAGAATGCGGCGCGCGCGCAGGCCGAGGCGGATGACATCCTCCATGCCATTCCCTTTGCTCACCCGTTGCACGTGCGCGCTGGGGAGTATCCGGATCTGGCCGGCTGCCGGATCGTAATCATCACCGCCGGCACCGCCCAGAAGCCGGGCGAAACGCGCATGGACCTCCTGGCCCGCAACGCCGCGATCGTCTCCGACATCGTGCCGAATGTTTTAAAGAACGTTCCCGACACGGTGCTCCTGATGGTGTCCAATCCCGTGGATGTGATGACGCATGTGGCGGCCAAATCCGCCGCCGCCTTCGGAGTTCCCTCCACCCGGGTGCTCGGCTCCGGCACCACGCTCGACACCGCCCGTTTCCGGTCTTTGCTGGGCAGGCATCTGGGCGTGGATCCCCAGCATGTGCATGCTTACGTGGTCGGCGAACACGGGGATTCCGAAGTGCTCACCTGGTCGATCGCGACCATCGGCGGCCTGCCGGTCGAGGAGTACTGCTGCCAGCGCAAACCGTGCCGCGAATGCGCGGAACACGACCGGATCGACCAGGCGGTCCGCCGCGCGGCCTACAGCATCATCGAGGGCAAAGGCGCGACCTATTACGGGATCGGCAGCGCGCTGGCGCGCATCTGCGAAGTGATCCTGCAGGATCAGCGTTCGATCCTGACCGTATGCACGCCGACGGCGGATGTGGCCGGGGTCGCGGATGTGACGGTTTCCCTCCCGCACCTGGTCGGCGGCAAGGGAGTGCTCGATACGTTTCCGATGACACTCAGCGAAGAGGAACAAAAACTCCTTAACCTTTCGGCCGGCATCGTCCGCGACGCCATTCAAGGCCTTGGAAAATGATCCGACCATGGACGGCGGACGATAGACGATGGTCGAAAAGAAATGCGCGAGTCAACCGCAACAAGTATCGATCGCATCCTCGCCCTCGTCCTCACCCTCTTATCCCTCTCCCAGCATAAGCTGGGAGAGGGAAGATGAAAAATCGGTGTTTTTTTCGATTTTTCATCAGGGTGAGGAAGAGGCGGAATGGGACGCATTTGTTGGCGACAGAGAAAAAACTTTTTACAGGAAAGTCCGATATGCCGGAAAGGAAATCCGGGTTTAATGACCCCTCCTTCATGTCGCCGCAAACGCGAGTGAATAGATTGCTCGAACTCGATGCGCGCTGGTCCGCGAAGCTGAACCTCTCGCAACGCAGCGGGTTGCTGCGGAACCTGCTCCGGTTCCTCGCGCATTCCGGGGATTCGTGGTTCATGATCCCGGTGATGGGATTGATTTGGCTGGCGGGGGACGGTCTATGGAAATGGCGGATGCTGGTGATGTTCATCGCCGTGTGCATCACCGCGCTGACGGCGGTCGGACTCAAACGGCTGATCGGCCGCAGCCGCCCGGCGGGCGATTGGGGCCTGATCTACCGCTCCACCGATCCGCACTCCTTCCCTTCGGGCCATGCCGCGCGGATGGTGATGCTGGCGGTCCTGACGCTCGCGCTCGGCCCGTGGTGGCTGGCCCTGCTGTTTTTCCTATGGGCGCCGATGGTGATGTTGGCGCGGGTGGCGATGGGCGTGCATTATCTATCCGACGTGATCGGCGGGGCGGTGTTGGGATTGGCGTTCGGGATTGCGTTTGTGTTGATCCTATGAATGGAACGGGCGCGGCGTCGCCAAAATCGAACGGGCACGGCGACACCGTGCCCCTACAAAACCATTGTTCGGCGCGTGAATATCCATCGGGCGGCATGACGCCGCCCCTACAATATCGAATGCGTATAAATTAAAAACCATGGACGAAAAATCCTTGCGGACATTGGAATTGAACCGGGTGCTGGAACGGCTGGCGGAACACGCGTCGTTTTCCGCATCCCGCGAGAGGATCCTGGGAATCCGCCCCGCGGCGGATTTTGCCGCGGCGGTGCGCCTGCTCGATGAAACCAGCCAGGCGCGGATGCTCCTCGACCGGAACGCGGATATTTCGATCGGCGGCGCGCGGGATGTCCGCCCGGCCGCGGAAGACGCCGCGCGCGGGATCACCCTGCCGGCCGAGACCCTGGTGGCCGTCCGCGCAACGCTGCAATCCGCGCGCGCCATCCGCCGCGCGCTCGCCCGGATCGCGGACGAAGTCCCCGACCTGAACCGGATCGCCCTGCGGATGGACGACGGCACCGGCCTGATCGAAGCCATCGGGCGCACGATCAACGACGAGGGCGAAGTGCTCGACAGCGCCTCCCCGAAACTGGGTGCGCTGCGGGCCGAGGTGCGCACCACCCACGACCGGCTGCTGACGCGCCTGCAGCGGATCCTGTCCGAGCACGGCTCGCAGCTTCAGGAGCCGATCCTCACCCAGCGCGAGGGCCGCTACGTGGTTCCGCTGCGCGCCGAGTTCAAGGGCCGCCTGCGCGGGATCGTCCACGATCAATCCTCCTCCGGCGCCACGCTGTTCATCGAACCGCTGGCCGACGGTCGAACTCGGCAACCGCTGGCGCGAGGCGATGCTCGAGGAGCAGGAGGAGATCCACCGCATCCTGGCCGCGCTTTCGGCGCAGATCGGCGAAAAGCGCGGCGGCGGTCGTCGAGACGGTGGAGGCGCTGGCCGATTTCGATGCGGCGGTCGCGCGCGCGCGCTACGCCGTGGAACTGAACGCCGTGCGCCGCCGAACTGGTGGAAATTCCCGCAGAAGCCGTCGGAGGATTTCACCCCCCTGCTCTTCCACGCCGCGCGGCATCCGCTCCTGGATCCGGCCGGGGTGGTGCCGATTGACGTCGCCCTGCGGCCGGGCGTGCGCGCGCTCGTGATCACCGGGCCGAACACGGGCGGCAAGACGGTCGCGCTCAAGACCGCCGGGCTGCTGGCGCTGATGACCCAGTGCGGGATGCACATTCCGGCCGGGAACGGATCCAAGGCGGCGCTATTCGATTCGGTCTACGCCGACATCGGCGACGAGCAGTCGATCGAGCAGTCGCTTTCGACGTTCTCGGCCCACGTCGGGCAGATCATCCGCATCCTCGCCGCCGCCACCCCCCGCTCGCTCGTGATCCTCGACGAACTCGGGGCCGGCACCGATCCGCAGGAAGGATCCGGGTTGGCGCGGGCGATCCTCTCCGAGCTGCTGCGGCGCGGGATCCCGACTTTGGTGGCGACGCACTATCCGGAATTGAAGGCCTTCGCCTACAACACGCCGGGCGCGGAGAACGCCTGCATGGAATTCGACCTGCGCACCCTGCGCCCGACCTACCGGTTGATTCTCGGGCTGCCGGGGCGCTCGAACGCGCTCGCGATCGCGAAAAGGCTGGGGCTCCCCGAGGAAATTCTCGCCGAAGCCCGTTCGATGGTCGATACCAGCGACCTCGAGGCCGACCGGCTGCTCGAAAAAATCCAGCGCGAACGCGAAACGGCGCGCCGCGAACGGGCTGACGCCGAAAAACTCAACCAGCGGGCGCTGCAACGCGAACGGACCCTGGCTCACCGGCTGGGCGGGATCGAGGAGGAGCGCAGCCGCATCCTCGATGAGAGCCGCGCCCAGGCGGGACGCGAGCTGGAAGGGCTGCTGGACGAACTGCGGGAACTCCGCCGCCGGGCGGGCCACGCCGCGGCGCCGGACCTGCAGAAGATCGCCGCCGAAGCGCGCACGCTGGAGGACCGGATCGAACGCAGCGCAAAACCCGCGGGCGCCGTGCTTCCCCCCGCCGCGCCGCAGCGCGAGGCGCGCATCGGAGATACCGTCCGGATGAAGGGGCTCGGCGTTTCGGGGAAGATCACCGGCCGCGAGGGCGACACCTACGAGTTGCAGCTGGGCGCGCTGCGCATCCGCGCCGACCGCGGAGATTTCATCCTTCCCGAGGATACTCCCGTGCCGGAAAAACCGGCGCCGGCTGCCAAAGCCTCTCCGCATGCGGTGGTGCGGACCGTCCGGCCCAGCCCCGGTTTGGAATTCGACATGCGCGGGATGATGGTCGAGGAGGGTTTGATCGAGCTGGACCGCTACATCGACTCTGCGGTGATGGCCGGCCTGCCGTGGGTGCGGATCATCCACGGGAAGGGGTCGGGCAAGCTGCGCAGCGCGGTGCGCGATGCGCTGCGCAAGCACCCGCAAGTGGCGAATGTGGAAACCGGCGGGGAGACGGAAGGCGGCGAGGGCGTTACGATCGCGCGCCTGGAAACCTGAACCGCATGCCGGGCGTGATATACTTTCGCCTCGACCAGGAACGGTCATTCCGAGCCCCGCACTTCGGGGCGAGGAATCGGAAACTTAATTTACGAATCGTTGTTCTTTCGCATCCGCAATCGATTCCTCGCCCTTTGCTTTCGGCTCAGGGCTCCGGAATGACGCCCAGAATGACTCAAAGGATCCATACCGTGGCGAATAAAAAAGGACGTGTCTTTTCCGGCGCCCGCCCGACGGGCCGCCAGCATCTTGGAAATTACCTCGGCGCGATCAAGAATTACGTCGCGCTGCAGGAGGAATACGACTGCGTCTACTGCATCGTCGACCTGCACGCGCTGACAACCCTCGAGGATTTCCACCTCTTGCGGGAAAACACCGCCGAGATGGCGCTGGATTGGCTGGCGGCGGGGATCCGCCCGGAGGATACGATCCTCTTCGTGCAAAGCCACGTCCCGCAGGTGACCGAACTGCATACAATCCTTTCGATGTTCACGCCACTCGGGAAACTGACCGACCTTCCGACCTTCAAGGAAAAGGCGCGCATGCACCCGCACAACATCAATTACGGGCTGGTGGGATACCCGGTGCTGATGGCGGCGGACATCGCGCTCTACAAGGCGAACGTCGTTCCGGTCGGGATCGACCAGGAAAGCCACCTGGAGTTCACGCGCGAAATCGTGCGCTCCTTCAACTTCAAGACCGGCAAGCAGGTGCTGGTCGAGCCGCAAATGAAGACGACCAACTATCCCAAGGTGATCGGCACCGACGGGACGCAGAAGATGAGCAAGAGCCTGAACAACCAAATCGAGCTGGCGCTCACGGATGCGGAGACCGCGGCCAAGGTGATGACGATGGTCACCGACCCGCAGCGCACGCACCGCACCATCCCCGGCCGTCCGGAAGTGTGCAACGTCTTCACCCTGCACCACTCGTTCACGCCGGTGGCGGATGTGGAACGGATCGCGGCCGACTGCCGCAGCGCCAAACTCGGCTGCGTCGACGATAAAAAATGCCTGGCGGCCAACATCAACAAGAACCTGGCCGAATTCCGGCAGCGGCGCGCCGAGCTTGCGAAAAATCCGGATTACGTCTGGGACGTGCTGGCCGACGGCGCCAAGCGCGCGCGGGTCATCGCCGATCAGACGATGGACGAGGTGCGGGCGGCGCTGGGGCTGCCGTGAAAAGCGGACGATGGACCATAGACCATGGACCATCGACCATCGCGGATGATTGGATATAAATTGATGGTCCTCGAATACGCGCTGCAAAGCCCCCCCGGAAGGTCATTATTGTTTTTTTCGATCGTCGATCGTCGATGGTCGATGGTCAATAATTGATAATCGCTCCCCCAGGATGAATCTTCCCATATGAAAATTGTCCTCCAAAGAGTACGAAAAGCGAGCGTCTCCGTCGACGGCGAAACGATCGCCGCGATCGGCCGCGGGCTGCTGATCCTGCTCGGGATCGGTCACGGCGACGGGCAGGCCGGGGCGGATTTCCTCGCGGAGAAGTGCGCGAATTTGCGGATCTTCGAGGATGATGCGGGGAAAACAAATTTATCCATCCGGGATATCCACGGGGAAGCGCTGGTCGTTTCGCAATTCACGCTGTATGCGGATGCGCGCAAAGGCAGAAGACCGTCCTTCACCGATGCGGCGGTTCCGGAAATCGCCGAACCCCTGGTGCGTTTACTTCGCGGAGCGGCTGGCCGCGCTGGGAATACCGACGCGCGCCGGATCATTCGGTGCGCGCATGCTGGTGGAATTGACGAACGACGGGCCGTTTACGATCGTGCTGGAACACCCCTCCCCCCTCTAGTCCCCCTCCGACCTATTTCATCGGTCATTCCGAGCCCGAGCCGAAGGCGAGGGCGAGGAATCGGTATCTCACTCGGTATTGCCATCCCATCCCCCTCCCCAATAATCCATCTTTCAAGAATAGGCGTGAATAAACCCTCCCCCTTCCCGTGCTACGGGAAGGGGGAGGGCGGAAAAATCACACTTTGTCCAAACCCAGAGTTCGGGAGGGGGATGGGATGGAAGTTTTACAACGCCGCCTTGATTCGTTCCGCCATTTCCCGCGCGCGTTCCGGCGCGGTGCCGACGTACGCGCCGGCATCCATCAGTTCGCGGATCCGCGCCGGCTGCAGGATGCTTGAGCATTTCCACATCCGCCGCGAGGTAATCCGCCAGCGGATTGGGCCGGCCTTCGCGCAGCGCGTCCCAGGCTTTGCGGCTGTGCTCGCGGATCTTCTCGTGCATCGCCTGGCGGTCCGCGCCGGCCGCCACCAGCGCCATCAGGACGCGCTCGCTGGCGGAGAAGGCGCCGAACCGTGCCAGGTTGGCTTGAATCCCCGCCTCGTCCACGTCCAAGCCGCCGGTGATCCCGCGTCATCACCCGCAGCATCTCCTCCGTCGCCAGGAACGCCTCCGGGCAGGATGCTGCGCCGGTTGGCCGAATCGTCGATCGTGCGTTCCAGCAGGCTCTGGGCGGCGTTCTGCCAGGCCACTTCCGGAAGCACGGCCACAAACCGCGCCAGCGAGCAGACGTTTTCCGCCTTCACCGGATTGCGCTTGAAGGGCATCGCGCTCGAACCCACCTGGCGTTTGCCGACCGGCTCGCGCACCTCGCCGAACCCGGCGGATTGCATGATCCGCAAGTCGAACGCGAACTTGTGCAGCGAGGCGGCCAGGCCGGCCAGCGCCGAAAGCAGGCGGTAATCCTGGATGCGCGGATAGGTTTGCGAGGTCACCGGGAACGCCGTGAGCCCGAGCGATTCCATCACCGTCGCATCGATCACATCGGGGGAAACGTTCTTCCCGCTGAGGATCTCCCCGTAGGAGGCGGCCGTGCCGACGGCGCCCTTCATCCCCTTGCCGCGCAGGCCGTCGCGCACCCGCCGCAGATCCTCCCAATGCTCGACCAGGTCCTGGCCGTACAGCGCCAGGCGGTAGCCGAGGGTGGTCGGCTCGGCGGGCTGCAGGTGGGTGTAGCCAAGGACGACCAGGTCGGAGTAGCGTTCGATCTGGGCGGCGAGGGATTGCAGCAGCGACCGGAATCCGTCCAGCAGGAGGTCCATCCCGTCGCGCATCCGCAGGACGTCCGCGTTGTCGGTGATGTCCGCCGACGTGGCGCCCCAGTGGATGATGCCCCCGCCCACCGGGCAGAGTTCGGCGAAGGCGCGCACTTCCGCCATCACATCGTGGCCGATTTCCTTTTCGATCTCCAGCGAGCGTTCGAGCGTCACGTCCGGCGCGTGCAGGCGCAGGTCTTCCACCTGCTCGGCCGGTCACCAGCCCGAACCGCTGCTGCGCTTCCGCCAGCGCGATCCAGATCCGGCGCCAGAGCAGGCGGCGGTTCTTTTCGGAAAAGATCCGGCGCATGGCCACCGACCCGTAGCGCGTGCTGAAGGGCGACGCATAATCTTCCATCTGAATATCGACATCCATGGGAATTCCTCCGTATCATGTAATTTCACAGACGCGACAACGGCTCATCGCTAATTATGCGCCACTTTGGGGAATGCGACAACCCACCTCGCCATATCGATCCGAGGAGCCCGAATAGAGTGTTGTGATAAAGGTCATTCCGAGGAGCCCGAACAGGGCGACGAGGAATCGGCTGCATTTGAAAAAAAGTGTCAAGTGGGCGACAGAGTCGCCGATCCCTCGCCTTCGGCTCGGGATGACCTCCACAGCCAGTCATTCCGAGCCGAAGGCGAGGGATCGGTATCGCAGAGCCTATAAGTTCCTAAATTATTTCCTATTTGGATTTTGTTATATATCCCAGCCTGCGCAGCGCGTCTTCCCGGTTGCGCCAGCCCGGCAGCACCTTCACCCGCAGGTCGAGATACAGTTTTCGCCCGCTCATTTCCTCGATCTTCCGGCGCGCGTCGGAGCCGATCCGTTTCAACATCACGCCCCCCTTCCCGATCACGATCGCCTTGTGATTTTCCCTCTCCACATACAGGGTCGCCTCGATGTACGCCCCCTCCTCCCCCCGCTCCTTGTACTGGTCGACCCGCACCGCCACGCCGTGAGGAACCTCCGCCCGGAGGTTGCGCAGGGCGGCTTCGCGGATCAGCTCCGCGGTGATCTCCCGCTCGGTCAGGTCGGTGATTTCTTCCTCCGGATACAGGATCGGCCCTTCCGGAAGCCGGGCGATGACCGCCTCGAGCAGTTCCGGCAATCCCGTATTCTGCCGCGCGGAGATCACGCACGGAAAAGCCTCCGGAAGCAGCGCACCGAATTCCGACGAGCGCAATTCGCGGACCTCCGCCGTGACGGCATCCGCTTTGTTGAGCGCCAGTATCACCGGAGCTTTCGATTTGTTCTTCAGCAGCCAGGCGGCAAGTTCGCGGTCTTCTCCGGCCGCGGCCTCCGTCAGGTCGGCCAGAAACAGCACCACATCCGCTTCGGCGATTGTATCCGCGGATGCGCGTACCATCGTCTTGCCGAGATTATCTTTCGGGGTATGCCAGCCGGGCGTGTCGAGAAAAAGATCTGGGCGGAGGGAAGCGTGAGGATGCCCATCTGCCGGCGGCGGGTGGTCTGCGGCCAGGGGGAAACGCCGGCGACTTTCTGCCCGAGAAGCGCGTTGAGCAGGGTGGATTTCCCGACGTTGGGACGGCCGACGACGGCGACAAATCCCGATCGGTGGATGGATCCCTCCGGCATGTTGGTCAATCAGGAGTGTTGGAACATGCTGACCATGCGCATCGCCAGGCCGACATCCCCGTCCAATTTAATCTTCCCCTGCATGAACGCGGCCATGCCGTCCAGTTTTCCTTCGGCAATGGCAGAGATGTCCGCGAGACTCGAGGTAACGGTCAGGCGGGGTGAAACGGCATTTCCTTCGACACCGGTAACTTTACCGCCCGAAAATTTTATTGTCCAATTTCCTCCGCCTTCCCCGGTCAGGTTGATCTGGACATCGGCGTCCAGACCGGCCGCTTTTTCGGGTGGAAAATTCGCCAACAACTGGTCGATCAACTGCTTCGCATTGAGCGTCATGAACGGTTCCTATCCCTCTCTCCAAGAGAATTATGCCTGCGCGCGTTTATCCTTCGATTGGTCCAGTATATATTGAACGAGTGATTCCTGCTGGCGGGGCGTAATATCGATGAACTCCACGCCCACCTGGCTCTTCCGGGCTCCCTCACCCGGAACGGAGCGAACGATCCGGCCGGTGAGGATTAATTCCTCCTCCATCTGCCCGAGCGGAATCTGAAATTTTACCCTCACCAGCGTCTCCTGCGGGCAGTTCCGGTGAGTCTCCAGCCGGATCCCGCCTCCGCTGATGTCGAGCACGGTCGATTTGGAGAACGACAACCCGGAGTTGCCGTCGCGGATCTCGGCGTAATGGGTTTCCATCGTCACGGGGATTCGTGTGTGGGCCCGGCGCTCCAAGTGAATCACCTCCTTGGGAAAATCCAATTCCATCCACGGCTCCGCATCCTGCGTCACCGACAGCACACTGCAATCGAGTTGAAAGAGACCCTCCGGGGATGGCACCCGAACCCGGATCGAATCCCCGGATTGCATACGGAAGGAATTATCGGATTTCTTCGGCATGCCGATGGAGAAGGACTTGTCCCCCACTTCCATCACTTTCGAGGCGCACCAATTCTCCCCCTCCGTCGCGGGCGACACGTACAAAATGATGTCCTTCTTGATCCAACGATGGATTGGCATGATCGAGCCCCTGGTTTCCAGAGTCCGACGCGGCATGCGGCCGCATCGTCGCCCAAAACTCCTCGGGGCAAGCAACGATCGGCCCCCTATGTGAAAATTATAACTCCGCCGGGTGACAGCTCCCTACGACTTCCATCACTTATTCAGTAATAATTAGTCACCTTTTTGCTACGGCGGGAATATTTACGCGTTTTTTACTACGCCCAGACAGGCCACGGAACCGACAATTCGGAATCCGGCTCCGGGAACCTGCCGGCCAAGCGCAACGCAACGGCGCGGGATTCGACGGCGTGGATCTCTTCGGCGGATAATAGCCGGGATAAACCGACCCGGAGCCTCTTTTTGAACTCGGTCGTGCGGGACCGGTGTCCGCCCGGTTTGGAGTCGGTGAAATTTTCCAATACGCGCAGCACATCTTCCGGCAGGGCTTCCCCCGCAAAATCCCAAATAACCGTCCGCAGCTTCCATTCCGTGTGAAAACAAACCCCGTGATCGATCAACCAGATTTTCCCGGAGGTATCCCGCACCACATGCATCGCCTTTCGATCGGCGTTGTTGATCAGAACATCGAAGGCCGCCACCCGCCGCATCGCATCCGGATCCTGTTCCCGGAGCAGGAAATAATTCCGCTCCAGATCCAAATCCTTATATTCCTGCAAAGAACCCGGCCCCAGCGGACCATCCGCGCGGAATATGGTCGGCGGGATGAAATCCCAGCCCAACAAGCCGGCGATTTCGAAGGCGGCGGCTTCCCTTTTGGCCAGCGTCCCGGCGGGGAAATCCCACAGCGGCCGTTCGCCGCGCACGGGTTTATAAACCGCCTGCAGCGAGCCGGCGTCCGAATTCAATTGGCAGAGGAAGGTGGCATTCGACCCCAGGCGGAACAACCCGCGCACCTCCACCTCCCCTTCGCGAAGGATTCGCAGGACGGAATCCGCCGTGGGCAGGCGCGGCAGGGGGTCAGTGTTTGTGTCCATTGCGGCGCGGACAGAAATGCCCGGAGGGGTCGATCGGGTTCCCGCAATTGCCGCAGATCGGCCGGCCGCGGCGCGTCAGCTCCGTTCCCCAGCGCGCCATGCGGAGCAGCTGGGTGCGGGTGCACCAGAGCGAAGCTTCCGCCGGCTCCCCGCCGCCTTCGACGTCTTCGACGGCCTCCCGCAGGACGAACAGCAGCCGGTCTTCTTTTTCGTCGTACCCCAAACCCATATTGCCGATGTGGAACGCCGGATCGATCGGCTCTTCCAAATCCATTTCGGATTCGTCGTATTCGGCGTCCGGCTGCTCGAGGCCGGGGAAACGCTCCTGCAGGTCGTTGAGAAACTGCTCGATCGAGACCGCCAGCATCAGGACCTGGTCTTTTTCCGCCCGCAGGGTCACACTCCCGCCTCCGCCCGCGGCCTGCAGGTAGAACACACGCTGGCCGGGCTCGCCCACCACCCCGACGGTTACCCTTTCCACAGGCCGGATATCATAATGGGAAGAGGACATATGGCTCCCGGACGGCTTCTACTCCGTCTTCACCGGCAACGGCGAACCGGCCGGCAGGTTTATCCCCGCCACCCGGACCGTCTTGCGGTCGATGACAAGCACCGAAACGGACGCCGGATCCGCGACCAGCATATGGTACGCCGCAAGCGGCATCTGCAGGTAATGCGCGAGGGTCAGTCGGATCGTGTCGGCGTGGGTAAAAAACGCGACGACGCTTGCGCTCTCTCCGCCGCGTATCTCCTCGACCATCCGCACCGAGCGATCCTGCGCTTCCAGCAGGCTTTCCCCTCCGGGGTAGCGCACTATCGCGGGGGTGTGATGCACCTCCTGCCAGATGGACATCCCGCGCAATTCGGTGAATGGCTTGCCGGTCAGTTCTCCGAAATCCACCTCCTGCAGGCGCGGATCGGTGAGGATCGGCTTCCCGGCCGCCCGGGCGGCGGGCTCCGCCGTTTCCATCGCCCGTTCCAGCGGCGAGGAATAGACCGCTTCGAGCGGAACCGGGCGAAGCATCGCCGCCAGCGTGTCGGCGTGAGCGCGCCCTTCCGCGTTCAGGTGAATATCCGGAAGCCGCCCGGCCAGCCGCTTCCCCAGCCAGTCCGTTTCCCCGTGGCGGATCAGCAGCAGGACAGTCACTCCGGCTCCTCCAACCCGTTGCGGCCAATGACCTCAGAGAACCAATGGAATGAGGATTTGGGAGTCCGTTTCAGTGTGGCGAAATCGATGTGGATCAACCCGAAGCGCATGGCGTACCCCAATTCCCACTCGAAATTATCCGTCAGGGACCAGACGAAATATCCCTTTACCGGGATCTGTTTCGCGACGGCTCCATGCAGCTTTTGCAGATGGCGCGTGAGATAGGAAATGCGCTGAGGATCGTTCACCGCGCCCGTGGTATCCGGAGCGTCCGGAACCGGGATGCCGTTTTCGGTCACCAGGATCATCGGCGGTTTGTAATCGTTCCAGACCCGTTCGACAAGCTCCTGCAGACCGGCCGGGTAGATTTCCCACATCGGCGAGAATTCTCACGCCTGTTCGGCCGTACCATCTGCCCGCCCATGAAGGGAATCCACCAGCGGCTCGAGACGACATGGCGGGTGTAGTAGTTGACGCCCAGAAAATCGATCGGCTCGGCGATCCGCTGCAGATCGCCTTCGCGGATCGGCGGCGCAAATGGCCCGAAACGGCCGCCACAGTTCCGGCGGATAGGATCCGCGCAGGATCGGATCGAGGAACATGCGGTTGGAAAGCACGTCGAAGGCCGCGGCCGCCTTGCGGTCGGCCTCCCGATCGCTGTTCGGGATACACCGGCGAGAGGTTCAGCGCGATCCCGATCTGCGCCGGCCGCGGCGAAGCGCCGCGGATGGCGCGCACCGCCTCCCCGTGCGCCAGCAGCAGGGTGTGCGACGGCGCGGGCGAACGCGCCCGGATTGCGCACGCCCGGAGCGTGCGTTCCGATCAGGTATCCCATCAGCGCCGACGACCATCGGCTCGTTGAGCGTGATCCACCAGTTCGACCCGGTCGCCCAGCCGTGCCGCCACCACCGCCGCATATTCGCCGAACGCCGCCGCGGTGTCGCGGTCCGGCCAGCCGCCTTTTTTGTGAAGCGCGAGGGGCAGGTCGAAATGGTAAAGCGTGGCGAACGGTTCGATCCCGCGTGCGAGCAGGCCGTCGACCAGCCGGTCGTAGAAATCCAATCCCGCCGGGTTGACCTTGCCCCTGCCCTCCGGAATGACCCGCGGCCACGAGATGGAAAACCGGTAAGCCCCGACACCGAGATTCTTGAGCAGGTCGAGGTCTTCCTTCCAACGGTGATAGTGGTCGCAGGCGGTGTCGCCGTTTTCACCGCGGGCGGTTTTCCCGGGGAGATGAGAGAACCAATCCCAGATCGACGGCCCCTTGCCGTCCGCATTCCACGCGCCCTCGATCTGATAGGCGGAGGAGGAGACGCCCCAGATGAAATCTTTAGGAAAAATCAAATCTGACATTTACTGCTCCGATTTATCGATTCCGCTGCCGTCGATAAGCCGCATGGAATCCCACCGTGCCCCTGCATGAAATCCAATGGATCCGCATCTGGATCGCTCCGCTGGGCTTCTCCCGCGCCTTCCCTCCGAATCGCTTCCGATTGCATCTTGGGGCGAGCGTTCCAAGCGAGGTCGCCGGGAGACGGTGGCCGAAGGCCGGATGAGTGTTCAGGCTAGCTTCCACGACCTGTGCTCCGGCGGCATTCTTCTTTACCGATTCGATTCCATCCAGGCAGGCCTGCCTGCTGGAGTACCCCTCGCCGGATTCCGCGATGGATTTCCCGTTCGGGGCAATCAGACGCCAACGGTACTGGCCGCCCTTGTCCTTGTATACCTCGAATTTGTACATACTAGCCTCCTCAAAGAATTGGATTGGTGATCCGCCCTTACGTATTCCGGAACCCCATCTTGCGCTTGATGCTCTCCGCTTCCTCGTGGGTCGGCGTGGGGAGAGTGGTCGTTTCGGTGACGCCGAGCGCCTTTTCCTGCGCGCGCCGCCAGCGCTCCAGCCGCTCCCGCACCGCCGCTTCATAGCCGATGCCGGTCGGTTTGTAGAAGTAGGTGCCCTGCAGCGCGGTCGGAAGATACTGCTGGCCGACGTGGTGCTCTTCCAACTGGTGCGGATAAATGTACCCTTCGCCGTGCCCCAGGCCCTTGGCGTCGCGGCTGGCATCCTTTAAATGATCCGGAACCTCGGTCACACCCTTCTTCTCGACCGTCTCATACGCCTGGAAATAAGCCAGCGCGCTGTTGGATTTAGGCGCGGTGGAAAGATACAGCGCCGCCTCGACCAATCGGGTAGATTCCCTCCGGCAGTCCGACGTAATCGAACGCCTGGGCCGCGGCGCTCACGACCACCAGCGCGTTCGGATCCGCCAGGCCGATATCCTCGCCGGCCAGGATCAGCATCCGGCGCAGGATGAAGCGCGGGTCCTCGCCGGAATACAGCATGCGCGCCATCCAGTACAGCGCCGCATCCGGGTCCGACCCGCGCAGGGATTTGATGAACGCGCTGATCGTGTCGTAGTGCGCGTCGCCGTCGCGGTCGTAGAGCAGCGCCCGGCGCTGGATGGATTCCTGCGCCACGGCCAGGTTGATGCGGATCGTCGCCGTCCGCCCCCGGCGCGGTCGATTCGACCGCGAGTTCGAGCGCGTTCAGCGCGTTGCGCGCGTCGCCGCCGGCGACATCCACCAGGTGGTCTTCCGCTTCCGCGCTCGAGGATCACCGGACGGCCGCCGTACCCGCGTTCCGGATCCTCGAGCGCGCGCCGCAGCAGCCGGCGCACGTCATCCTGCGAAAGCGGCCGCAGTTGGAAGATGCGCGAGCGCGAAACCAGCGCGCCGATCACCTCGAAGTAGGGATTCTCGGTCGTCGCGCCGATCAGAACGATCGTGCCGTTTTCCACGTGCGGGAGGAGCGCGTCCTGCTGGGCTTTGTTCCAGCGGTGGACTTCATCGACGAAGAGGATCGTGCGGATGTTGTGGAGTTTGCGCCGCTCGCCCGCCTCGGCGATCACCCGCCGCAGTTCGGCCACGCCCGCCAGCACCGCGCTCAGCGTTTCGAAATGGGATTTGGTGCTGCCGGCGATGATTTGGGCCAGGGTCGTCTTGCCGCTGCCGGGCGGCCCCCAGAGGAGGATCGAGGAAAACAGCCGGTCCGATTCGATTGCCCGGCGCAGGAGCTTGCCCGGGCCGATGATATCTTCCTGCCCGGACAAATTCTTCGATGGTGCGCGGGCGCATCCGCGCCGCCAGCGGCGCTTCGCGTTTCATCCGTTCCCGCAGCGCGTGATCGAAGAGGTCCACGGGCGGAAGTATAGCATGCGCGGGAAAAGGAATCCACGAAGGCACACGAAGGAAAACCGGAAGAACACGAAGAATTATTAAAAAACAATTGGCGAGGGGATGAGATCGTCATGCCGACGCGTACTCAGCGGGCATCCAGGAGTCGTGACTGTATGCCCGAGTGCAACAAACGGGTTTCCAGGGGATTAATGGAGAAGTACTAATTATTCGTTCCTCATGGATTCCCGCTAAGAACACGCGGGAATGACGACCTCTTCTCTTGGCAATAGTTTTTTCCAATATATCTTCGTGTTTTTTCCGGTTTTCTTCGTGTGCCTTCGTGGAATTCAATTAATCCCGAGCAGTTCGCAAACCTTTTTCTTGTCCCAATCCACCACGATCTCGCCGCCGATGTCGAAGGTGGGCGTGGTCTCGTTGCCGTCCGCCCAGCCGCGCACGCGCGCCGCCGCTTCGCGGTCCTTCTGAATGTTCACTTCGACAAAATCGATGTGATGTTCCTTGAGGAAAGCCCGCGCGGTCGCGCAGCTCGGGCACCACTGGGTGCAATAGAGAATGACTTCGCCCGCCCCATCCGATGCACCCGATTTCGTTTTTGGTGACATAGCTTCTCCCGGTTTCCGCATAGACTCAAAGGCCGCTCGGATTTCCCTCAAAAAGGTTTTCTTGGCGCCCTTTGCGTCTTCGCGGTGAGATGTATTCTTCATTTCTTCAACTCCCGGCTCGCGGCCAGCGCCGCCTGCCAGACTTCCTTGAGCGGCACCCCTTTTTCCTCGGCCAACCGCAGGCAATCCCGGTATTCGGGAGCGGCGTTCATCACCCGCTTGTCCCAGCGGGCGATTTTTATCTTGACCGGGCCGTAGGCGGTCTCCACGGTGCGTTCCTCGCGCTCGAGTTTCCGGCGCTCCACCGGGTGCATGCGCACGCCGATGGTTGTCGTCTCGGAAAAGAGGATCCCGAGCGCGGCATCCAGTTTCGATTCGTCCACCATCATGGCCAGGGTCACCGCCGGCCGGCTGCGCTTCATCTGGATCGGCGTGAGGTACACGTCCAGCGCTCCGGCTTCGAACAGCCGCTCCAGGACGTGCTCGTACCATTGCGGGTTCATGTCGTCGATGTTGGCTTCCACGACCAATACCCGTTCCGCCGCGGAGACACCCTCCGCCGCGCCGACCGTGACACGCAGAAGATTGGCCCACGGCAGGTCGCGTGATCCGGCGCCGTAACCCACATGCTCGATCCGCATCGGCGGCGCGCCGCTGAAATCCGCCGCCATTCCCGCCAGCAGGGCGGCGCCGGTCGGGGTGACCAGCTCGGCTTCGATATCGCGGCCGTAAACCGGAACCCCGCACAGCAGTTCGGCCGTGGCCGGGGCCGGCACCGGCAGCAGGCCGTGCGCGGTCTGCACGCTTCCGGCCCCGATATGCAGCGGCGAGGAATATGCCTTCTCCACGCCGAGCAGCTCCAGGCAGATCGCGGTGCCGACGATGTCGATGATCGCATCCACCGCGCCGACTTCGTGAAAGTGGATCTTTTCGACGGGCTCGCCGTGAACCTTGGATTCGGCCGCGGCCAGCGCGCGGAACGCCCGCAGGCTCCGCCCGCAGACCCGGTCCGCGAGTCCCGCGGATTGAATGATCGTTTCGATGTCCTGCAGATGGCGGTGCGGTTGTTTTTCGTCCGAATGGACTTCCACCGACAGGCCGCGCAATCCGGCTTTATGCGTCTCGCGAATATCCAGGCGGTACCCGCCCAGGCTCAGCTTGCGGAGCTCATCCCGGAGCGTCTCCGGCGCGATGCCGCAATCCAGCAGCGCGCCCAGCGCCATGTTGCCGCTGATGCCGGAGAAACAATCGAAGCAGGCGATCGTCGTCATAGCATCGGACCTTATCGACCCGGATGGACAGTGGTTTCCCGCATGCCCTCGCCGGTTTTCTATTCGGCACCTATGATCACAATTTTTTGTTCGGATTTGTCCATCATCAGAGTCAGCTGGGTGATAACCCACTTCCCTTCCACTTTCTTGGCGGTCACATACACCGTTCCGGATCCATTCGGGCCGGAAACGGAATACGAAATATCGGCGGTTCCGGACGCCGGGGTTTCGGAGATGGATCCGCTGACAAGCCATCCCGCCTCGATCGGCGTCCCCAATAGTTGTTGCGCCCTGGGATTTGCCTGTACCGCGGCCAGCGAATCCTGATACACCGGGCTGGATTTCATCAGGCCGAAAATGCCGAAAACACCGGCGGCACCGGTTCCGACGACACACACGGCCATCAGCGTTAATAAAAGGCAAGCCGCCAAAATCAGGGCCCACCAAAAACGGGCAAACCAACTTTTCTTCGGCGCTGGATTTTCCATTTTTCCCTCCCCTTCAATTAGGGCTCCATTTTTGAAATGGATCTTGCGCGGTTATCCCGCGGCGGGTTATGGAACAGAAAGCTTATCGAAAAGAGGCAGCAGGATAAAAAAGCCGGCGATGCAGATGGTGATCAGGGCGACGAAGACGACGTTGGCGTATCCCATCACCAGCCCGGCGACGGCGAGCCCGTCGCCCGTCAGCCGCCCCTCGGACCGCGCGATCTCCAACCTTGCCATGTGCCCCAATACGATCGCGGCGATCGCGGCCAGGATGGGGAGGAAGGCCCAACTCACGACTCCCATCACCAGGCTGGCGGATGCCAGGTTGCTGATGTGGAACGGGGATTCCTCCGGCGGCAGGTACGAGCGCCCTTCCGGCGATGCCGGCATTGCCAACCCTTTCTCCGGACAGTCCCCCTACCCGGCTTCCCACTCCGCGCGCGTTACGATATGGCAGCCCATCTGCAGCCATTCCCAGAAGTCGTCGCAGTTCCCTTCCAGCGTGTAGTTCACTCTCTGGACGAAATCAAACTGGAACATCGTGCTGTCCAACTGCGAAAGCAGCATCTGGCTTCCGGCGCTGGTGGACGCGTTGGGGATGAGTGTGTTCAGGCCCATAAAAGTCACGGTATAAAAATCGCCGTCCCACATCACATCGCTCACCGCGTCGGCGGTAGCCGGTGAAAACCAGGAAGCAAATCCAATGGCTCTTTCCGCATCGGTCGGCCCCTTTAACAGTTCCTTCAGCGTCGATTGGAGAAGCTCCTCCCGGCCATCGGTTTTCGGAACGGTTCGCGCGACCGGAACCGGCGTCATGTTTTCGTCGGCGGCCATCGTGAAGAACACCCAGACATTCATCATCCCCTCCTCGGGAGTTTCCACAACGGCGGGTGTATCTATAATTTCCGCCGTCGGGCTGGGTGCCATCTGCGTGGGAGCCGGGGTGGCAGCCGGAGTGGATGCGACGCATCCCGATGTCAGGAGCACCGGAATGATCGCGAGTAGAAAACGTTTCAAGGAGTACTCCTTTGGCCGAATTGCAGAATCTCAGGCAAGCGTGGCCGCCTCTTTGGCGAAGTCATCCACTTGCTTGGCTTGGATGCGGATCTGGCGGATGATCTCCGGCGCCTCTTTTGCCGCTTGTGCGGCGCCCAGAGCCTGCAGCCGGACAATGTCCTCCAGGATCGAGTCCATCGTAGTCGTCATGCTGGCCAGTTGTGCTTCCACCCGGTCGAGTAAGGTGGAGACCTTCTTCAGTTTCTTGATCCGGTCTTCCAGGGTATGCAGGGTTTCTTCCTTTTCCCGTTTTACCAGCGGATCGGTGACGTTCTCGAGGGAGAGTTTGATCAGCGCCTGTTCGCCTTCCAGGTCGGTGTTCATCTTGGAGACTTTGACAAAATTCTCCGGGCCGGTCATCTGCCGGCACAGCGCATACACCCGGTTGGTCAGGATCTCGAGCTCGGCCTGGACCGGGTCCAGTGCGGTCTTGGTCCGGCCGCTGGCGCTCATCAGCGAATTCGAGATCCGCATTTGCGAACGGACAACCTTGGAATACAGATCCTGGAAGCGGGTGGAGAGTGTCCCGGACCTTGCCTGCATGTCGTAATCCAGGCGGATGCCGCGGTCGGAGGCGATCCGCCAGACCATGATCGATCCACAGGATCAGGCCGATCGGGAAGAGCCACCAGGCCGCGACCAGGCCGGCCAGCACGGCCAATGCGAACATCGCCGGATTGAGGCCGTGGAACAGCGCGGTTACGAGAGGGGAACGCATTTGGTCAGTACCGATCCTTTAGTGGGCTGCGGATTCCCGCCAAGAGCACCCTTGCAACGCGAGGGCGGGCGCGGGAATGACGGCTTGAAGGCCAACGAGCATTTAGAAATAGCTCGAGATGATTTCCAGCAGCTTGGCGATATCTTCGGGATCGCCGGATTGCACCTTGGTCGCGGACGCGCGCGCGATGCTGTTGAGCGCGGCAATATCCGCGTCCGACCCATAAGCCACCGGGATGATCAGGATCGGGTTGCGCCCGGAGCGCCCTTCCTGGATTTTCGCCAGGACATCGTTCAGCGTTGCATTACTCGCCGTATCCAACCCGTCGCTCAGAAGGACGATGGCGCGGATCCGGTCCTCCCCTTCCGCCGGCTGGGTGGCGATCAGCGTGTCGATCGTCTGGATCAGCACGTCGTAAAGCGCCGTGCCGCTGTCGGCCTGCAGATTGTAGATGTAGGTTTCGATCTGGTTTTTAACTTCCTCGACCAGCCCCGGCGCGACCAGTTCCTGGATTTGATCGTTGAAGATCGTCAGCCCGACCCGGTTCTGGGTCGGCATCTTATCCAGGAACAGGACCGCCGCCTTCTTCACCTGTTCGATTTTGTCGCCCTCCATCGATCCGGAGCGGTCGATCACCAGGAGGATGTCGCCCTGCTTCTTGACGTACTGCCAGCTGGCCTGGACCGCGGCGATCACGTCCGGGTCCGGCACGTTGAGCACGGTCGTCGGCTGGTTCGGGTCCACCCCCAATTCCGGGACGATCGGGTAGCCGATCGGCACGGCGGAATTCACCGGGCGGAAGCCGTTCTCCAGCACCTTGCGCTGGACCGTTTCGCTCAGCACGTACTGGGTGAATATCTTCGCGGCGGTGCGCTGCTCCTCGGTCACCCAATCCCCGTTGGGTATGGCGAACGGATGCTCGTGCCAGAAGGTGCCTTCCTTCGGATACAGCGCCACCAGTTTTTCGGGCGGCTTGTAGGCGGTCTTGCCCTGATTGATGAAGATGAGGTCGTTCTCTTCCAGCGCGACGAAATCCAGATATTCCGGCCCCTGGGCGATGTACTCCTTGAATTCGGTCGTGCGGGAGGAGTAGTGCTTGACCAGGCTCTCGATCTTGCGCACGCCTTCCTGGACTTTTAGATTCTGGACCAGGTCCATCGTCAGGCGGCGGATATCCCCCTCGCCGGCGTTGTACTTCGCGCTGGCGTAGAATTCGGCGATCAGCGTGGAGATCGCGGTCGAGCTGATGTACGGATCGGTATGCCCGTAGTAAACCGTGGTGCGGTTGCCGGCGATGCCGTAATCCGCCCAGCCGTTCGGCGAGTTCATGACTTCCAGAAGCTCCTGCCAGCCCACCGGCTGGCCGGGATGCTTATTCTGGATCGCGCGCAGGCGGGATTCCCAGATCGCCATTACCACCGGCGCGAGCGCGGTCGGCGGGCAATCGGAAAGGGTGAACACTTCGCGGCCCGTCTGGTAGTTCACCAGCGCCAGCCAATGGCTCACCGACGGGCTGAAGATGGTCGGCCTGGATACGTTTGCGTTGTTGGGCGCGATATAGGCGTTGATGATCCCCTGCGCGACCGTCCCGGAGGATCCGGAGACGCCGGTCACCCAGACCGGTTTCTGGCCGGAGGAGTAGGCCTGGTTGGTGGCGGGATTTTTTCCTTCGGCCGAGGTCTTGTTGAACGCCGCGATCGCTTCCTTCAAATACAAATCGCTTTCGGGCGCGTAGATGATGCTGATCTCAACGGCGTCCTTCGGTTTCGAATTTCCCACGATGCTGCACGCCGTCAGGAAAACAAGCAATCCGATCAGGACTGGCATCAGGCGTTTCATGTGTTCCCTCCTTGGGCACCCCAGCAAAACTGAAGCGCATAAACCGCATTCTCATCGGCGGGACGGACCGGGTTTTCGAAGACCGCATCCGGCCGTTCGAGGAATTGACCGGCAAGCTTCCCCTGCACTCCCCCGCTCAACAAATAGGACCGGAAATTCTGCGCGGCGGCCCGCTGCAGAGCCGCTTCCCAATCCTCGATCTCCCTCCAGTTCGAGCGGATGAAGAATGTGTAATTCAGGACCGCCCGGTACACGGGCACCTGGAGGATGAAGGCGGAGGCATTCAACCGCCGGCTGTCGGAGAGCGGAAGAAAAGCCGCCTCCGCCTGCGGCGGGCGGCTGGTCATCTGGTCGAACGGATTTTTCGTCCGATCCTGGACCGCTTCCATCAATCCGGCCAGCCAGCGCTTGAACGCGGGATCGTTGATTTGGGCCGCGGTCAGAGAAGGCTGCTGGAAGAATTCCGCGGCGGCCGAGAGGCACGCGCCCATCCCTTCGACGCTGCCCTCCGGCGGAACCGCCAGGCGGAATTGCGAATCGGTTGCCGCCACCTGGGCCAGGGATTTCCAATTCAGCCCGGTGAGAATGTTCTGCGGCGAGCCGGTCGAAGCCGCCCAGATGAACGTATCCTGGGCGACGACAGTTCCGGTTGGTTCGAATGGGATCCCACCCGCCGCGGTCCGCGCCCAATCCGATTCGGCGATCCAGATATCCGGCAGGCCGGTCATCGCGGTCAGGCGGGTGTTGGCTTCCGCTCCGCGCAACACGGTCAGGTTGACGGTGACGAGCGGATTGAGCCTGGAAAATTCGACCGCCGAATCCCGGATCCATTTCTCGAGCGAAGGCGGCGCGGCGACGATCAGGGTAACCGGCCGGCCTGCCTGCGGGTTCAGATAGAAATTGGGCAGCAGGGCATCCCGCAGGGGGGCATAGGAAACTTCGCGGACCGGCTGCCAGACTAAAGCGGCGCTCCCCACGCACAGCGTGAGGAGTATGAAGACGGCGAAGAGAAAACGGTTCAGGCGGGGTGTGCTGCTCATGTCGGCCAATTATAGACGAAAAACATGGTTTTCATGGCAGAAATCCGCTTTCCTCAATCCGCGATGGGTGGAAGGCCGGGACCGCGCGCGTATGCGTTCCGGCATTACCGGAGTTCATGTGAATATACGCATTAGCAGCACTGAAAGGTTGAGATCCTTTATCTGTATTTGTGTTGCAACCTCCCTTCACTTTGCCCGGGGAAAGGCTCTCTCCCCCTTCCCCAACACGCATCCGTCCTAACCCCCTCTCCCCGCCTCGCCTCGGAAGATCACCGCGGCTTCGGCACCCCTCTCCCCTTCCCCTTATGGGGAAGGGGAGAGGGGTTTCCTCGCGAAGCGAGGAAGGGGTGAGGGGGTTAGGATAGTAAGTCGCCGCGAGGGCTAAAGCCCCGTGCATCCAACAACGCCCGGCTTGCGCCGGGCTTTAAAAAATTAAAAGAATTTCCATTTTGGAAAGTCGTGCAGAATACGTTAACTGTTCAATTAAATAATTGGTAAATCAATCTTTTAATTCAATCCTGTCAATCCCGTCTATTTTTATTGATTTACCATATGCGCGGTGTACCCGGCCCCGAAGCCGTTATCGATATTAACCACCGTCACTCCCGGCGCGCAGGAATTCAACATGGTGAGCAGCGCCGCGATGCCGCCGAAGGACGCCCCGTAGCCGATGCTGGTCGGCACGGCGATCACCGGCCGGCTGACCAGCCCGCCGACGACACTCGGAAGCGCGCCGTCCATCCCGGCCACGACCACCAGCACGTTGGCCGCGAAGAGAGTCTCGCGCCGGTCGAGCAGGCGGTGGATGCCCGCCACCCCGACGTCGAACAGCCGCTCGACCTTGCTGCCGAGCGTCTCGGCCGTCACGGCGGCCTCGTCCGCGACGGGGATATCGGCCGTCCCGGCGCTCATCACCAGCACCGTCCCCTTCCCGGAGGGAGTGGAAGAACCGATCGTCACGATCCGGGCGGTTTCGTGATACACCGCCTGCGGGAATTTAGCCTTTATCGCATCCGCCGCTTCGACGGTGGCGCGGGCGGCCATCACCCGGCCGTCGTGCCGCGCCATCCGCTCGAAGATCTTCACGATCTGGTCGATCGTCTTCCCCGGGCAGAAGATCACCTCCGGGTATCCTTTCCGCATCGCGCGGTGGGTGTCGACCCGCGCGAAACCCATATCCTCATACGGCAGGTCCTTCAGCTGCGAGAAGGCATCCTCGACACTGACTTCTCCGCCGCGAACCTGCTCGAGTAGTTTGCGAATTCGTTCGCTATCCATTTTTCTTTCCTTCTTCAGCCTGCCCCAGCGTCTCGTTCAGGCTTCCCCTTCGGTACCCCTGCAGGTCGGCGGCAACATACGAGTAGCCGGTGGCATTTAATGCGGCAACAACCTGGGCGGCGATTTCCGGTGCGGCCAGGCGGGTGATTTCCTCCGGCTCGACCTCAATGCGCGCCAACGTCCCATAATCCCGGACGCGTACGGAATGGAAACCGAGTCCCTTAATGACGGCTTCGGATTCGCGCACGCGTTTGAGCGCTTCGAGTGTGATTTTCATGCCGTACGGGAAGCGCGCCGCGAGGCAGGATTCGGCCGGCTTGTTCCAGTTCGTCAAGCCCGCGCGGCGGGCAAGCTCGCGGATTTCCGCCTTGGCGAGCTCCGCCTCGCGCAGCGGGCTGCGTCCGCCCAACTCCTTGACCGCCCGTTCGCCCGGCCGGTAATCGCCCAGGTCGTCGCGGTTGGACCCTTCCACGATCCAGGCGATCCCTTCCTTGCGGGCCAGTTCCGCAAGCGTCCCGAGCACTCCCCGCTTGCAATAGTAGCAGCGGTCCTGCGGATTGTGCACGAACACGTCATCTTCAAGCTGGCGCGCGGCGAGGAACACATGCTTCACGCCGAGGCTTTGGGGAAGCGCACAAAGCGCTTCATCGTTTTGCTCGACGTAGATCGGCGATTTGGCCGTCGCAGCGATCACCTTTTCGGCGCCGAGCGCCTGCGCCGCCGCCCATAACAGGAAGGAGCTGTCCACACCGCCGGAGTAGGCGACCAGGACCGAGCCCATTTCCTTTACGATGGCGAATAGGGCGGATTGTTTTTGGGAGAGCTGCTTTTCTTCGATCACAAATTTCACCTTTCCAGGGAGTACACGGATTACACCGAAAAAAGCCGATGACACTGATTTTATGTTATAAAGATAGCACGTTGAATTTCTTTATTAATTAATAGTTCGGTGAATTCGGTTCTCTCGGTGTCTCGGTGTACGCCTTTATTTCTTCACCGCATCCAGAACAATCGACGTATAACCCAGTTTTCCGCCGCGGTTCCTTTTGTCAAACCGCTTCGAACGATAAATCATCCCATCATCCGGCGACCACTCGTTGTATTGAAAGCGGCCGGCGTCGTCGAAATATTCATATAGGCGGACCTCAAACCCCGCCCGTTCAAAGAGCGCCCGTGCGCTGGCATGGGTGTAGAGCACTTTATGATCTTCCGCCCCCGCCCCGCACCCGCCCACTTTCACATAGGCGATGTATTCCGGATCCGGATTATTCCCGTCGGGCACGGCGATCCGCAGGTATCCGCCGGGCTTGAGGTAGCGCCGGCAAAGCCGCGCGCCGAGCAAAGCGTCATCCGCCGTCAGGTGTTCCCAGACATGTTCGGCCAGCAGCGCATCGATCGAATCGGGTTCAAAGAAGCGCGCCCAATCCTCTGCGCGCAGGACGTTGAGCGCCTCAATCTCAGTCGGGATCCAGCCCGGGTCGAACGTCGCGGAAGCGCCGATGACGATCCTGCGCGGGGAACGTGTCAAGGCATTCCGGATCTGCCGGGAATTGCTCCAACCGCGAGCGGCCTTTACCACACGGCGCGCCAATCCTCCGATGACCGGAATTTCCGCGATCCGCCGTTTCATCGGATCATCCCTTGTCGCGGATAGATACCGTCACAATACAAAAAGTCCATTTTTACGGTTGGTCCTTCCAATGCACGAGAAGGGCCGCGGCCTCGCCGATTGTTTTAACCCGCGCGTCGGCCGAGAGCTTGCCGCGCAGCTTCTGGTTGGCGGGCGCATTTTCCTCGGTTGTCAGCCAGATCGTCCGCATCCCGGCCTGCTGCCCGCCGAGAATGTCCGCCCCGAGCTGGTCGCCGACCATCACGATCTCGGCGGCGGGGACCCCCCAGGCATCCAGGACCGGCTGGAACGCCCGCCGGTCCGGCTTGCGGATCCCGATCGCGGCCGAGATGACGACCGGATCGAAATAGGATTCCAATTTGTGGTTGTCGAGCATCTGCCGGACGTTTTCCTCGTCCGATGCGTTGGAGAGCATCGCCGTCCGCAGCCCGGCGGCGCGGATTTTTTCGAGGGCCGGGATGGAATCCGGGAACAGCTTCCAGTGCGCCTCAAAAATTTCGTACATCGACCGCAGCGCCCGCCGCATGACCGTGACCGGCTGAGGAGGAACCTTTTCCTCCTCCAGGACCGCCGCAAGCACGGAGAAGGAGGTGGTCTCCGTATGATCGACCGCCCGCCGGCGGTCGTAGGCTTCGAATTTGCGCGCCAGCCGGGCGAGGAACCGTTTCTCCTTCAGCTTCAATCCTTCGCCGCACAGCGTGGCGAGCAGCGCCCGGTGGGCGCGTCCGCGCACCTCCGCCACGTCGCCGTCGAAGAAAATCAGCGTGGAGCCGTAATCCAGGATCACGCCGCGGATCATGCGTTCCTAATATCCCTTCTGCGGATCGAACCGGTTCACGAGCGGCCGGTGTTCGAGATACCGGCGCAGGTTTTCGGCGAAGATTTCCGCCCCCCGCTCGTCGTAGTGGGGCGAGTTCCCGGAGATGTGCGGGGTGATGAAGAGCAAGGGCGCTTCCCAGAGTTTATCCTCCGGCGCGAGCGGCTCCTGCGCGAACACGTCCAGCGCCGCCCCGGCGATCCTGCCGGAATGCAGCGCCTTGGCCAGCGCGGCTTCGTCCACGATATCCCCGCGCGAAACAACCACCAGGCAGGCGCCCTCGCGCATCGCCCCGATCATCCCGGCATCGAACCACCGCCGCGAGGATACCGTCAGCGGCGCGCAGAGCACGACAAAATCGCATTCGGCGAGCATCCGCTTGGTCGTCTGGGGAGGATAGATGCGCGCCGGAATCCTGCCATCCGGATCCCCAACCCCCTCCGCCGCGTACCCGCCGTCCTCGGGCGACATCACGTCGCGCTTGACCGCAAGGACCCGCGCGCCGAACGCCTGGCAGAGCCGCGCCGTCTCGCGCCCCACGCTTCCGTAGCCCACCACTCCGACGGTCGAACCCCGCAATTCCCGCGGCGCAAACCGCTCCCATTTTTCGCGCGGCCATTCGTGCGCGGCCTGGGCGCGGATAAGGTCCGGCAGGCGGTGCCCGAGGGCCAGCAGCATCATCACCACGTATTCCGCCATCTGGGTCGCGGATGCGCCCGAGAGCGATGTGAATTGGACGCCGCGCGCGAGGATCGGCGCATCCGCGAAATGATCCAGGCCGGCCATGTGGAACTGGATCCACTTAAGGTTTGGAGCCTGGTCCGGCGGCGGGACGATCCGCAGGGTGTAGAGCACCTCCGCCTGAATGAGGAGTTGAGGCGGAACTTCCTCCAGTTTGTTGGCCGGGTGGACATGCACTTCCAGCCGCGAGGAAATCGCCTGCAGCCGGGTGATGATTTCAGGCGTTAACGGCTCGGTGATCAGGACGAAAATGGGCTCTTCCATGCGATGTGGTTCCTATTTCGGAACTGCTCGAAATGCAATCGTATCAAGTTCTTCCTACTCCTGCAATCACTCGCGTCAAATGTAGTGTTCAGGGATTTTTGCCACAAAAAGCACAAAGGGCACAAAATATTTTGTAATATCTATTTTCTCTTGTGCTCAATGTTTTTTTACCATACAAAACATACACAACACTAATTATTTTTGTGCTCTTTGTGCCCTTTGTGGCTAAATTTCCCTCAACTTAACTGCCTCATGAAATCCGTAAAACTTCAAACCAAGAGAACCGTGAAACACGCTTGCCGCCAGAAGCAGCAACCCAATCGGAAGCAAAAGCTTCCGGATGATATCCCCTTCCTTCAATCCGGATGCAAATGCGATCGACCCCACCCCGACCTTCGCCGGGGAAAGGACCGAACCCACCGCGCCTCCGGCGGTCTGCGCCGCCAGGAGGATATCCGTCTTCAGCCCCAGCGAGCGCGCCATATACTGCTGCAGCGGAACAAACATAAGATTGGAGTTGGTGTTGCTTCCGGTCAGGAATGCACCGGCCGCGCCCAGCCAGGGGGAGAACAGCGGGAAGGCCCCGCCGACCGAAGCGGTCAATCCTTCCGCCAGGCGGGCGGTCATCCCGGAATACGAAAGGATGGTGGATACGCCGACCATCAGCAGTATCCCGATCGAGACCGGAAGAGCCTTGCGCGCCGTGCCTTGCAGAATGCGCCCGGCCGGATCGGCCGGATACCAACCCAATCTGCGGAAAAGGATATGCACAACGATCGCGGAATAAACCAGCAGCGCACCGGGATGCCCGAACGGTGCGATCCGGATCGCTTCCCCGGAGGGTGTGGCAAACCCGAGCGCGGTGGCAACCTCCGGGAGCACGGGTTTCCACTCGATCGATTGCAATGCGCCGCGCAGAGGACTGATCCATTGCGCGCAGAGGATCACGATAATCAGCACAAGATACGCCGAAAGTCCAAGGACGAACTTGCTGTCCGGCCGGTAATCCGAATCCGGATCCCGCCGGCGGATGATCCTTGCCGCGATGAAGATCACCAGCAATCCCGCCAGGCCGCCGCCCAGCGAGCCGATTTGCCAGAAGCCGGAAATGGCGAGCACATACTGGGTGCCCGCCATCGCCGCTCCCACCAGAAGCAGAATGGGCAGGAGCGGCCGGAATTCCCCCTTCCCCGATGCCATCCAGCCGACCATGATGCCGGAAAGCAGACACAGGATCCCAAGTAATAGCGCCGATGGGCCGGCGAGGGTTTCCACGCCCAGCCCGCTGGCGGCCATCAGCGCCTGGAAGGACGTCCCCAACGATCCAAAGGTCACCGCCCAGGCGTGGCCGATGAAAGGCAGGACCAGCGCCGGCAATGGCGCAAAGCCGGCCGTGAGTAAAAGCGGGGCCGTGATCACCACCGGGACTCCAAACCCGCCCGCTCCCTGGAGAAAGGAGGCGAAAGCCCACGCCAGGGTCAGCGCTCGGAGCCCTTTGGACGGAACCGCGCGGGTCAATCCGTCTCCGACGGCCTGGATGACCCCGGCTTCCTCGCATACGACAAAAAAAAGGAGCGCGCCCCACACGATCGGGAGAACATCCAGCGCCAGGATCAGCGCCTTGGCCTGCGATACGGCGAGGACGGCCAGGCCGGCGCCAAACCCAAGCACCGCGGCCGCCACCGTCCACAGCCAGGCCGCCATTCCGGTGCGGATCAGACCCCACCGCAAGCCGGCGGTCAGCAGGAGGATGATCAGAAGCGGAGATGCCGCCAGTAAAACCGAAACGGGATCTACCATCCGGCACCCGGATGTTGTGAATTTGCTGGGTGTACGGTTAAGCCGGGATTAAAAAGGAAAGAAACGTCGTTTGCGTAGGGCATTCGTAGGTTTTCCGTTGGATGTCAATCATGTAAGGTTAAGCTAGGTGTGTTAAATTACACATCAGAAGGGCAATTCTCTCTTCTTCTCCTCCTTTTCGAGAGCCGGGGTCGGCGTCCCCGGCTCTTGTGATTCTGGGCAAGATCGGCGGCACCCTAAGCTTCGGATTCCCGCCGGCGCAGAATCCATTTATACAGCTCGTTTACCACCGAATCCGCAAAAGCGAACGGCAATAGGATGATCCAATCCTGCCATCCAAGCGGTATGGTATTGAAGATCGGGTCCAGGAAGGGGATATAAATCACTCCCAGCAGAAGCAATAATGAGCTTCCGGCCGCGAGCAGCATCCACCGGTTTGTGAAGAGGCCGATCTTGAAGACCGAGAGACGTTCCGATCGGACGGTGAAAGCCCGCACGAGTTCGGAGATAACCAGGGTCGTAAACGCCACGGTTTGGGCGCCGGCCAGGTCTCCGGGATACCGCTGCAGCCCGATCAGAAAAGACGCCAGGATGGCCGCGGTCATGGTCGAAGCCTGGATGATGACGCCGATGAGCAACTCGCGGTTGATGATCGGCTCCTTGGCCGGCCGCGGCGGCCGGCGCATGACGTCCGGCTCGCCTTTCTCCATTCCGAGCGCCAGCGCGGGCGCGCCGTCGGTCACCAGGTTCAGCCACAGCAGCTGGATCGGGCGCAACGGCAGCGGCAATCCGCTCAGCATCGACAGCAGGACGATCAGGATCTCCCCGATGTTGCACGAAATCAGGTAATAGACGAATTTGCGGATGTTCGAATAGATGGTCCGGCCTTCCTCGATGGCCGAGACGATGCTGACGTAGTTGTCGTCGGTCAGCACCATGTCGGCGGTTTCCTTGGAGACGTCGGTCCCGGTGATCCCCATCGCGATCCCGATGTTGGCGCGTTTGAGCGCCGGCGCGTCGTTCACCCCGTCGCCGGTCATGGCGACCACGTGCCCGCGCGAGCGCAACGCCTCGACGATCTTCACCTTGTGCTGCGGGGAAACGCGGGCGTACACGCCCACCCGGTCGGTCAGGCCGGCAATCTCCTCGTCCGTCAGCTTGTCCAGTTCCGCCCCGGCCAGGACTTCCTGGCCCTCCCCGAGCAGTTGGATCTGATCGCCGATGGCCCGGGCGGTATCCGGATAATCCCCGGTGACCATCACCGTCCGCAGACCGGCCTCGCGCGCGGTCCGGATCGCCGCGGCGACTTCCGGCCGCGGCGGATCGATCATCCCCAGCATCCCGGTGAAGACCATTTCCTTTTCCACGCCATCGATATCCGGCGCGGGCTGCTTCGGGAAGTGCCGGTACGCCACCGCCAGCACGCGCAGCGCCCGCTTGGCCATGGCGTTGTTCGCATTCAGCACCGCCTGCCGGCTTTCGGGCGTCAGCGGTTCCTCGCATCCGTTCTCGCGGATCCGGGTGCACAGTTCGAGGACGATGTCGGGCGCGCCTTTCATGCAGGCGACCCAGCCCGCCTTATCCGTCCGCCGGGT
This sequence comes from uncultured Chloroflexia bacterium, assembly GCA_963724345.1. Taxonomy (GTDB): domain Bacteria; phylum Chloroflexota; class Anaerolineae; order Anaerolineales; family RBG-16-64-43; genus JAFGKK01. The sequence goes on from CAVRUI010000003.1 coordinate 1,824,334, forward strand.
CGTCGGCATGGGATGGATGGTCGTCATGCGTTTGCGGGCCGAGTCGAACGGGATCTCGCCCACGCGTGGCATTTCCCGTTCGAGATCGTCGCGCCGGATGCCGGCTTTGGCGGCCGCGACGATCAGCGCGGATTCGGTCGGATCGCCGATCATGCGCCAGGTTTTTTCGCCTTCGGCTTCGCCGCTTTCCTCCAGGCGGGCATCGTTGCACAGCGTCGCACCCCGCAGGAGCAGGAACGCGTCGGGGTCATGGACCGGTTCGAAAGCTTTTGCCCCCCAGTGGAATTCCCCTTCGACCAGGCTTTCCCCGCTCCCCACCGCGAATTCCTTGCCGCTCGCCCAGCCGGTGGTGACGGTCATTTCGTTCAGCGTCAGCGTGCCGGTTTTGTCGGAGCAGATCACCGTCGCGCTGCCCAGGGTCTCCACCGCCGCGAGCTTGCGGATCAGCGCGTGCCGTTTGACCATCCGCTGCATCCCCAGCGCCAGGCAGATCGTCACCACCGCGGGCAATCCCTCCGGCACGGCCGCGATCGCGAGACTCACGGCGGTCATGAACAGTTCCACGATGTCGGATTGATGCGCGGCCAGGTACGCGCCGAGGCTTTGCGTGAAGATCATCGCCGGCGAGGTATCCCGCACGATCCCGAAGACGAAGATCGCGCCGCAGATGCCCGAGCGCCGCCATCCCGAGCGTGCGCCCCAGTTCGTCCAGGCGCTGCTGCAGCGGGGTGGGTTCCTCTTCGTACGTTTGCAGCATCTGGGCGATCATGCCGATCTGGGTGTGCATGCCCGTCGCCACGACCAGCCCCTTGCCGCGCCCGTAGGTGATCATCGAACTCATGAAGGCCGAATTGGCCCGGTCTCCGATGGGAATATCCTTGTCCAGGATCACGTCCGAATCTTTCTGAACCGGATGGGATTCCCCGGTCAGGGCCGACTCGTCGATTTTCAGATTGATGCTCTCCACCAGCCGCAGATCGCCGGGGACATAATTCCCCGCTTCCAGAAGGACGACATCCCCGGGCACCAGTTCCCGGGAGGGGATGAGCAATTGGCTCCCGTCGCGGATCACCATCGCGTTCGGCGCCGCCATTTTGCGGAGCGCGGCGATCGCCTGCTCGGCCCGGCTCTCCTGGACCACGCCCAGGACGGCGTTGAGGACGACGATCGCCAGGATCGCGGCCGCGTCCACATATTCCCCGAGCAGGATGGAAACCGCCGCCGCGACGATCAGCAGAATGATGAGGAAATTGTTGAATTGCGCGAGGAGAAGCTGGAGAAAACCGGGCCGGGGCTTCTCTTCCAACTCGTTCGGGCCGACCGTGACCAGCCTTTCGCGGACCTGATCGGCGGTGAGGCCGTTATGAATGTGCGTGTCGAGTTGAGTGGCCAGATCGCCGATGCTGTTGCTGTGGATATCGGGGATCTTTTGTTCGGAATTCGTTCGATCAGCTCTGCCTATTCCGCCTTTCCGCGCGGAGAAGCTCCCGCGGGGATTTCTCCCGTATGCTCTTCTACGCAGAATTTTATCATTGGATGCGCGGCGGGGTGGCCATTCGCGAACGCCGGCGCGGATCACCCCCAGGAGGGGTTCGATCGGCATGGAACCCTTAGGGTTGGGGGAACCCTTAGGGTTCCTTCGCTGCTTCAGTTCAACGAGAATCCGATCTCCAGAAAAACCTCCGGCATTCTTGCTATAATCCGGCCCATGACCTCCTCGCCTCCCGCCGCAACACGCTCCCTCACCCGCTCCGCATTCGTCGTCATGATCGGCCTGATCCTTTCCCAGCTGGCCGGCCTCCTGAAAAATATCGTGGTCGCTCACGCATTTGGGACCGGCGCCGGGTACGATGCCTTCACCACCGCCAACCGGCTGCCGGAGTTCCTCTTCAATCTTGTCGCCGGCGGCGCGCTGGCATCGGCTTTCATCCCGACCTATACCGCATTCCTGGTGGAAGAAAAAAGGAAGGAGGCCGACCGGCTCGCCTCGGCCGTCGGAAGCTGGCTGTTCATTTTATTGGCGGCGGGCTCCGCCCTCTGCATCCTGCTGGCGCCGCAGCTTGTGCACTATGTTCTTGCGCCCGGGTATTCGGATCCGGCGCAAATTCAAACCACCATCGCGCTGCTTCGCATCCTGCTGCTGTGCCCCGCGGTCTTTGGCCTCAGCGGTTTGGTGATGGGTATTCTCAATTCCCACCACCGGTTCTTCTTCTCGGCCCTGGCGCCGATGTTCTATTCGCTCGGGTGGATCGCGGGCGTCCTGTTCCTCGCGCCGACGATGGGAATTTTCGGCCTGGCCTGGGGGGTTGTCGCCGGCGCGGTGATGCATTTTGCGGTGCAGCTGCCCTCTCTGATTTCGCTCCGCTCCAAATTCCGATTTGTCCTGGATGCCGCCAATCCGGCGGTGCGCAATGTCATCCGGCTGATGGCTCCCCGGGTGGTCGGCCAGTCCGCGATCCAGTTGAACTTTCTGGTGAACACGATACTCGCTTCGAGTCAGCCGGAGGGCAGCCAGTCCGCCATTACGATCGCCTTTGCCCTGATGCTCATGCCGGAAATTGCAGTGGCGCAAGCCGCCGGAACGGCGGCCTTTCCGATTCTTTCGGCGCAGATCAGCCGCGGCCAGCTTGACCAGATGCGCGCGACCCTCGCGTCCGTGATGCGGGGAATATTCTTCCTGGCGCTGCCCTCCGCGGTCGGGCTGATCCTTCTGGGGCGCCCGATCGTCCGCTTGATCTTCGAACGCGGCGCTTTCGACTCGCACTCGACCGATATGGTGGTCTGGGCGTTGGGCTTTTTTGCGATCGGGCTGGTCGCTCACTCCCTGTTGGAAGTCCTCGCGCGCGCCTTCTTTGCGATGCAGGATACCGCCACCCCCGTCGCGGTCAGCGTCGGCGGGATGCTGCTCAACGTCGGTTTGAGCCTTGCGCTGGTGGCGGCGTTCCACGGGTTGGGATGGATGCCGCACGGCGCGCTGGCGCTCGCCAACTCGCTGGCCACGATCGTCGAGATGACGGTGTTGATCGTGTTTCTGCGGCGCAAGATAAATTGGGGTTTGGACCGCGCCGGCTGGCAGAGCCTGGGGCGGACCGTGCTTGCCGCGGGCCTGATGGCCGCGGCATTGTGGGTTTGGTCCGCCGTTTTCGGATCTGCGCCGGTCTGGTTCCTGGGGCTGGGCGGGATTCTGCTCGGCGCGTCCGTTTTTTACGCGGCCAGCCTGGCGCTCGGCTCGACCGAGGCGCGTTCCACACTCAGGATGCTGCTTGCACGAATCCGGCCGGCGGCGCAGAAACCGGGTTCTTAGGAAGTATAGGTGGTTTTGTTGTTACTTATGTTGAAAATAATGGCCACAAAAAGCACAGAAAGCACAGAATAATATTTTTTATGATCTACTTATCTCCAATCCGAATGGATCATTCGTCCAGAATTAATTTAATAAATCATTATTGGAAATTATAAAAAAAAGGTGTTGCTTTCGTCTTTGTGCCTTTTGTGCTTTTTGTGGCAGAATAATCGCCGTAAAAGTCACCAGGGGTATATCGATCATCCGCCCGCATTCAGCATGATCAGGATCGCGACGGTGACCCCGACGACTGTGCCGACGATCACCTCCCCCGGCGTGTGCCCGAGCAGTTCCTTCAGGTTCTCTTCCTTTAACGGATGACCGTGCGCCAGATCGTCGATAATGGCGTTGATAATCCGAGCGTGTTCCCCGGCCTGACGCCGGATTCCGGCCGCATCGTACAGCACCACCATGCAGATGGCGATGCTCAGGGCGAACTCCGGCGTATCGAACCCCAATTGCATCCCCAGCGCGACGGTCGCGGCGGTCATGATGGCCGAATGGGTGGACGGCATGCCGCCGGCGCTGAAAAACCACGACCAGGCCCATTCGCGCGTGCGCAAATATTGGACGAAGGGTTTGCTGAACTGGGCGATGAACCACGCCACCAGCACGCACCACAATACCTTATTCTGCAATATTTCCATGGCCGGTTGATTCTCCTGTCACTCTTCCTGGGCGGTTTCGTCCAGGGTTTTCCCCAGTTCCCGGATCCGGAGTTCGGCCTTATCCAGCAATCCGGCGCAGGTTTTCGCCAGCGCCTGCCCGCGTTCATAAAGCGCCAACGCTTCTTCCAGGGGGATTTCTCCGGATTCCAGTTTGGTCACGATCTCCTGCAGTTCGGCGAATGCTTTCTCAAACTCGGGTTCGTGATCGGCAGTTTTTTTCTGTTTCGGCGACATTCCCCTCGCTCCTCTCCGGCGATCCCATCACTCCGGCGCGGCGGTTTTTTCCGCGCCTTCCGACCGGGCGGCCAGCTTTCCATCCGCCAATTGAACGCGTAGTGCCGCCCCCGCCGGGGCCTGGCGCACCGAACGCACCAGCCGGCCGTCGGCCTGGTTCCAGATAAGCGCGTACCCGCGTTCGAGAACCCGGGCCGGGCCCATGCCTTCGAGCACACGGGCCAGCCCATCCACCTGCGACCGCTGCAGGGAGAGCAGGCTGCGGATCGAAGAATCCGCCCGGCGCGAGAAATCATCCACCTGCTGGCGGATGTTTTGCAGCCGGTGCAGCGGCGAAACCGCCTGCAGCCGGATCGTCACCGATCGCAGTTGATCCCGGTTTTCGCGCAAGACCGAATCGATACAAAGACCCAGATGCCGGCGGTGAAGCGCGATCTGCTGCAGCAACTCGTCGCGGTCCGGCGTGGCCAGCTCCGCGGCCGCGGACGGGGTCGGCGCGCGCAGATCGGCGGCAAAATCCGCCAGGGTGAAATCGGATTCATGCCCGACCCCGGTGATCACGGGAGTTTGCATCGCGGCGACGGCCCGCACCACCAATTCGTCATTAAAGGCCCACAAGTCCTCGATGCTTCCGCCGCCGCGGACCAGAAGGACGACGTCCGCCCCTGCCCGGTCGGCCTTCCGCAGCGCGGTGCAAATGCGCCTCGGTGCATCCTCACCCTGCACCGTGGTCGGCGCAAACAGCACTTCCACGAGCGGGAACCGGCGGGCCAGTACGTTTTGGACGTCCTGCCAGGCCGCCCCGATCGGCGAGGTGACGACCGCGATGGATTGCGGCCACCGCGGGATCTCTCGTTTTCGCGCGGGATCGAACAACCCCTCGCTTTCCAGCTTGGCCTTCAGCCGCAGGAATTCGGCGTACAGTTCGCCCTGCCCGGCCGGCTGGAGATAATCCGCATAGAGCTGGTACTGCCCGCCCGCCTCGTACAGGCTGATGCGTCCATGGGCTTCCACCGCCTCGCCTTCGCGCGGGATCCTGATCCGCGACGCGGCATCCCTCCACATGACGCAGCGCACGGAGGCGGCGGCGTCTTTCAGTGTGAAATACAGATGTCCGGAGGCCGGACGCGACAACCCCGAGACCTCTCCCCCGACCCATACATCCTGAAGGATCGGATCGTTTTCCAGAGTCATCCGAGCCATTCGGTTGATTTCGGTGACGGTCAGGCAGTGCGATTGAAAGAGGGGAAGTTGCTGCATCTCTCCGCCGTTTGTTCTCAAATTGTACCAAGGTTTATAAAGCCGGATCATCGGCCGAGTTAAGACCGGATAAAAAAAGCCCCGCCGGGAAAGGCGGGGCTTTTGGTTTGTGATCCGTCAGGCCATGACCAGTACGCGTTCCGGGATCTGGGCCGGGATGGCGTAGCGCGCCGTCGCCAGTTCGAGTATCCGCGCAATCGTCTGGCCGTAGTCGAATCCCGCGGCGCGGGCCGAGCGTGCGAACCCGCCTTCCATGGTGATATCCGGATTGGAGTTCACATCGACCACGTAGGGGATTCCATCCCGGACCCTAAGGTCCACGCGGCCGTAATCCCGCACGCGCAGCGAACGCTGGGTCCGCCGGCAGACGTTTTCGATCCGGTGGCGCAGTTCATCTTCCACCGGAGCCGGGCAGCGCACCGAGGTAAGCAGATACGCTTCCGAGGCCGGATCCCACTTGGCGTCGAAGGAACACAGCCGGTCGTGGTAATCCGGAAAGACGGAGAAGTCGATGCACGCCAGGGGCAGCACATCCAGCCGGTCATTGCCCCACAGCGAAATGTTGTATTCCGGGCCGTCGATGAAATCTTCGACCAGGGCTTTGCAATGGTAGGTGTCGAGCACGTATTCCACGCGCTTGCGCAGCTGATCGGAATTGTCGACGACGGATTCGCGGGTGATTCCGAACGAGCAGTGTTCGGTGGCGGGCTTCACCAGCGCCGGGAAGCGGACCCAACCGTTGCGCGCCGGTCGTGAATACACGGCCGACTGCGGCGTGGGAACGCGGTGCCGGCGCAGAATTTCCTTCGTGGCGACTTTATCTTCGGTGACGTTGAGGCACCACGCATCCGACCCGGTGTACATGAAACCGAGCCGTTCGAGGATCGGAGGTATCGCGTCGTACGCATTCGGAGCGCCGTCCAATCCTTCACACCAGTTGAAGACAATGCATTCTCTGGGATCAAAACCGCGGAGTGCGCCTTCAATATCACGCCGAACGGGGATCGAAGTGACTTCCATGCCAAGCGACGTCAAACCGTATTTCATCCGGGTCACCGCTTGTTCGGCAGCTTCGATATCTGCCGGGGTCCAATCGCTCATTACATTGTGAAGGATCAAGACCGAGTACGGGTTATAAATTTCTTTTGCGTTGCGTCTCATGTCTCTCCTGATTGTTATTCCGCTGAAGCGGATCAACGTTCTCCTTAATCACTTTTCATTCTACATGACAAAATCGAGAAGTCAATGGGTCGAATCTTAAATTTCCTTTTCGACCTCTTTAACATTCGAACGCCCCGCGGAAGCATTTTTCGACCTTCGCGAGGAAAATTATTTTTATTATTTTATATTTTAAATATTTTTCAGAATTTATTATTTCGTTCTTTGCACCTCTGCGTCTTTGCGTCTTTGCGTTTCGTAATTTAATATCTCAACGCAAAGACGCAACGGCGCAAAGACGCAAGCAACAATCAGTATTTTGTAAATCACGTATAAGAGGATAATTATCATCAACAACACTTCCATAAAATAATTATTGCGCCTCTTGCGTCTTAGCGCCTTTGCGTTGGGAATTTAATACCTTAAACGCCAAGGCGCAGAGGCGCAAAGTAGTTCATATTTATCTTTTATAGCGCTGCCAGGGAAAAACCTAATATATTTTGAATGGTGATGAAATTATGACGTGTAGTTGTAATATTTTACGAAAACCACCATATCCTCGCCCGGCTTGTAATAATCCCGGATTCGCGCGGAGAGCTCGCATCCCATGCCCGCATAGAATTTCGACGCCGGCGCATAATCACTTCCGCCGCCCGTCCAGATCATCAGCAAACGGCCCATCCGTTTCCGGATTTCCGCGTCCAGCGCCTCAAACAACGCGCGCCCCACCCCCTTGCCCTGAAAATCCCGCTCGGTGCAGATCCAATACAGATCAAACGCGCCCTGCGTCAGCGGGGTCGGCCCGAAACACGCAAAGCCCACCACGCGCTCTCCGGCGCGCGCGGAAAACCACTCGTATCCCGAATCGGACGATTGCAGATGGGCGTCGAACAGTTCGAAGACCGCATCTTCTTCCTCTTTGGTAAAGACGCCTGCCCGCCGCGCAATCTCTCCGATCGCATCGCGGTCCTCCGGTGTGCTGATGTCAACATTTATCCGGGTGTCGGATGTCATGGGAGTCTGCCTATCCCCACTTCTCGGTCCGAGCGGTTTCCAAATTCTCCGGATCCGGGATCAATCCGTATCGTTTTGCGCCGGCTTCCAGAACGGATTGGATCAACCGGGCGTAACTCCAACCTTCTGTTTGCGCGCAAATGGTCAGGTCGCTGATCGGCGTCAGGCCGGGAAGCGAATTGATCTCGATGATATACGGCCGCAAATTTTCTTCGCTGTGAAGCCGGAAATCCACACGCGCGAAATCCAGCGTTTGGGTCACCCGGAACGTCTCGAGGGTCAGCCGGCGCACTTCGGCCGCCATATCCTCCGGGATGGGCGCCGGGCAGAAATACGGATATTCCTCGAGCGACAGGGCTTTTACCGCATACGAATAATAGGGATCCATGCCCGGGATTCTTGAGTGATCCACTTCGGAAATCGGGAAGAAATGGACGCCGTGCCAATCCACTCCCCCGCCCGGGCCCGGCAACTCCAGGCGCAGGTCAGGAACCGGCTGCCCGGATTCCAGCGCGGACAGGTTCCCCACCAATCCGCAGGTGATGTCGCGGCCCGGGATGTATTCCTCCACCAGCGCGGACTGGCAGTATTCCTTTAATATGTAGGCCAGCTTGGCGCGCAGCTGGTCCTCGGACCGCACCAGGGATTTCGAATCGATCCCGATTCCGGTTCCTTCGCGATTTGGCTTTACGAAAAGGGGGAAATGCAGGCCCGGATCGAGGGGAAGATCGACATGCGTAAACTCCTGGAAGCGCGGGGTGGGAAGCCCGTAATTCATCAGAATCCGCTTCGTCGCGGCTTTATCCAGCGTGTTGGCCAGACAGGTGACTTTCCCGCCGGTATAGGGAATTCCCATCATCTCCAGCAGCGCCGGGACCTGGGCTTCACGGGCATCGCCCCGGTATCCCTCGCAGGTGTTGAAGCAGATGTCGACTTTCAACCGTTTCAGCCGGCGGAACAGGTCCGGATTCCCGTCGATGCCGGTGACATGGTGGCCGGCGGCGCGCAGGGCGGCGGCGTAGGCGGCGATGTTGGCTTCGCTGTCGAGTTCGGCGAACGCGTCCGCCGGATGCAGCCCGTTGGCGGGCGCGTGCTTCTTTAAATTATGCAGTACCGCCACGCGCAGCCGGTTTTTTTTGAATGCATTCTTATTCTGGGGTGCCGCCGCGGCGGAGGACGGAGAAGGCGGTTCTCCGCTGGGCACGGCGTTATTTCCCTGGGGAAGAGTATCGGACAAGAAATGATCCTTGACGCGCGGAAGATCCGGCCGTGGGCGGATTATTTATCTTTTCGCGGTCCGGGCGGATCGGCTGGGCGGCTTTCCCCGGCCGGCGGGTTCGGACCGATCCCAAGTGGATTCCATTTGTGGGCGTCGCTGTTCAACCGGTGCTCGGCGCCGCCGCGGACGTGCGTTTTCGCCCAATCGACCGGTTCAATCGCGAGTTCATCGCCGTCCAGAAGGCCTGTGATGCCCGCCTGCCCCGGCTCCGTCCGTTTGCGTTTGCAGTCCGCGCATTGCGCCGGATCGTGCGGCGGATAGGCGGCCGGTTCTTCGTAAGCCGAAATGTAACCTTCAAAATTGCGGAGCGCGACGCGGTGATCCGACATGCTCAGGAGGTAGTTCGGCCCGAGCGGGATTTTTCCGCCGCCGCCGGGCGCGTCGACGACATACGTCGGCACCGCGAACCCGGAGGTGTGCCCGCGCAGGCCTTCCATGATCTCGATTCCCTTGGAAACCGGTGTGCGGAAATGGCCCGCGCCCTCGACCAGGTCGCATTGGTACAGATAATACGGGCGGACCCGGATGCGCACCAGGTTTTGCACGAGCCGGCGCTGGATATGGACGCAATCGTTCACGCCCGCCAGGAGGACCGATTGATTTCCAAGCGGAACTCCCGCGCGGGTGAGTTTATCCGCGGCGGCGGCCAATTCGGGTGTGATTTCGTTCGGATGGTTGACGTGGATGTTCAGCCAAAGCGGATGGTACTTTCCCAGCATCGCGCACAGGTCGTCGTCCACGCGCATCGGCATGAAAACCGGCACGCGCGACCCGATTCGGATGATTTCGACATGCGGAATTTCCCGCAGGCTGGCGATCAGGTTTTCCAGGACCTTCGGCGCGAGCGTCAGCGGATCTCCGCCGGAAAGCAGCACGTCGCGGATCTGCGGCGTGCGCCGGATGTAATCCAGCTGTTCTTCGTATTCGCTCGAGGAGAACTGCGCGGACGCATCGCCGACGATCCGCGAGCGGGTGCAGTACCGGCAGTAGGATGCACACTGGGTCGTGACCAGCATCAGGACCCTGTCCGGGTAGCGGTGAACCAGCCCGGGCACGGGGGAATGCCGGTCCTCGGCGAGGGAATCTTCCATCATCGCCGTGAAGGGCACCAGCTCCGCCGCGGTGGGGATCACCTGGCGGCGGATGGGATCGGCCGGATCATCCGGGCGGATGAGGGAGGCGAAATACGGGGTGACGTCGACGCGGAACAGATCACCGGCCGCCAGCGCTTCGCGCTCGCTGCCGGTGAGCGGGAACACCCGCTCCAGTTCTTCCGCCTTGTTCAACCGGTGGCTGAGCTGCCAGCGCCAGTCGTTCCACTGCGCGTCCGGGACATCCCGGAAGACGGGGGCGCGCCGCGGGCCGCTTTCGGAGTTCGTCATCCCACCCTCCCGGAACGGGGGGCGGGGAATTCCACGTGCCTATTTAGGGGAGACATTCGCCTGCGGGTTGATCTGGAGGATCTTCTGGGCGATCGCGGCGCGCGCCTTGGAATCTTTGGCATCGGCCAGCCGCTTTTTTAGGAACTCCATTTTCAACCGTCGTTGCCGGCGGCGTGAAATTTCACGATCCCGTTCTTTTTTCGGCATTCCAACCTCCGAACCGTTTGGATAGGATGATGAAAAGTATATCCCCTTTCCCTGCGATCGAACAGAGGTTAATCCCGTCCCGCGGGCCGATTTTCCGCATGCGGCTGCCGTCACCCTCAACGGACATGTCTCCGGATATTCCGCGGATGCACCCCCGCCGCTTCCGATGGCACAGATCGCCTCGCGGGCAAATTCGGGCTGGTATAATCTTCCCGGAATTGTTTTCCGCTTGATGACCATCGCGTGGAATGTGCAATCTGTGCACACCGGGTTCAGCCCGGGACGGGATATCGGCCGGATCCATGGATGTAAAAGAACTCACCGAGGCGATGCACCGGTTCGTTCGGTCGAAAGGCTGGTATGCCGCGGATTCCCCGCGTCCCCAAACACCCCGCAACCTCGCGGTCTCCCTTGCGCTCGAAGCCGCGGAAGTCCTGGAGCATTTTCAATGGGGCGAGAGCGCGGAACCGGATATAAAGGAAGAACTCGCCGACACGGCGCTTTACCTGCTCCAACTCTCCTCCATCCTCGGCATCGATCTGGAGCAGGCAATCCTCGAAAAATTGGAAGCAAACTCCAAACGCACCTGGTCCACACCCGCCGCACCCAAGAAGGACCCCGAATGATGCCTGCGGTCCCCCGGACCATTCTCTGCGTAAGCGACGACATCTCCCAGCGCCTGGATTCGTGCCAGGCCCCGGAGAAAATCGGAAAAGCCGACCTGATTATCAGCTGCGGAGACCTCCCCTTCGATTATCTGGAATACCTCATGGGCTGTTTCAACATCCCGATGTATTACGTTCTCGGGAATCACGACGGCGAGGGCTTCTACCGCGAAGGCGGGCAGGTGGACTACCGGCCGGATGCGGGCGACAGCATCGACGGCACCGCGGTGGAAGCAAAGGGGCTCCTCCTGGCCGGCCTGGGCGGAAGCATCCGCCACGGATTCACTTTGAAGAACCAGTTCACCGAGGCGGAAATGTGGCGGCGGGTGCTGCGGCTCACGCCGCAATTGCTCTCCAACCAGGTGCGCTACGGCCGCCGGTTGGATATCTTCGTCGCCCATTCCCCCGCCCGCGGCATTCACGAAGGGGAAGACTCCGCCCATAAGGGATTCGCCGCTTTCCGCTGGCTGCTGGAATGGGCCAAACCGCGCTGGATGCTGCACGGCCATTCGCAGTTCACCCGCCCGCCGAAATCCCTGCGCACCATGGTCGGATCAACCGAGGTGATCTATATTCCCCCCTACCGCCTCCTGCAATGGGGCGGCTGACCCTAAAGCCGGCATGTCACCAGTCGTTTCCGAAATCCATCCCCGCACGGCCGTCCCATCCGGTGAAAACCCCGCAAGGATCGTCGCCGTATTTGGCGCGGCCTTTCTTGAGGAAGACGGCCCGGCGTACCGAAACGCGCGCATGCTTGGCGCGGAGATCGCCCGCTGCGGCTGGGCCGTGGCCAGCGGCGGATACGGCGGGACGATGGCGGCGGTCAGCCGCGGCGCGTTCGAAGCAGGCGGCCACACCATCGGCGTGACGTGCGAAACACTGAGCCGGGCCGGACGCCGGACGAACCCATGGATCCGTGAGGAAATCCGCTGCGAAACCATCCGCGAGCGGCTGGTCACGCTTTGCCGAAAAGCGGACGCCGCGGTGGCTCTCGACGGCGGGATCGGTACGCTGGCGGAAATTGCGTTTTGCTGGGTGCAGATTCAAACCGGCGAGCTTTCCCCCCGCCCGCTCCTGGCGGTCGGACCGGTCTGGCGCGAAACGTTCGAAGCGTTTTACCACGCCACGGGAACAAACGTCCGGGATGAGGACAGGTCTCTGCTGATGTTATCCGCCTCGCCGCAGGATGCCGTCGAACGCATTCACGAATTTTTTTCATCCCCACTTTCTGAAAATCGGAAGCGGCAATGATACCGGAAGGATCGGATTTGAACGTCCAACACCCGCCGGAACCATTGGCATCGCCCGCTTCCGGGATCCCGCCGAGAGGGATGGAAATGATTTCCGGAAGACAACTTCCCCCGCGTAGTTTCCAAGTGGACTCGCTGGATGGGGTGCGGGGATTGGCCGTCTTAATGGTGTTCTTGAGCCACACCTCCAATTACGACATTCCGTTATTTCCCTTCGTCGATCTGTCGGGGATTGGGAAGGGCGGCGTTAATTTATTCTTTGCATTAAGCGCCTTCCTGCTCACCTACCCATTCATTGCCCGCTCCGAAAAGGCGTTCTCCATCCGCGCTTTAGCCAACTACTTCTTGCGCCGGTTTCTCAGGATTTATCCCCTCCTGCTCCTGTATCTCCTTCTGGCCTTGGGCACGACCCAGCTGTTCTCCATCCTTCATTTGGCCCAAAAGGCCGGCATCCCATTCTCGCTTTCCCCGGAATCATTCCTCCGGAGCTTAATTCAACTCGAGGGCCACGGCGTGACATGGAGCATTCTGGTTGAATTCAAATATTATTTCCTGCTGCCCGTAATGGCCGCGTTGTTCGGCGTTCTATTCCGCAAACGGGTCCTCCCGGCGCTCGCGCTGACGATTGCGCTGATCATCCTCAGCCTGCTGCTCTGGCCTCCCGGCGCAGCGATGGAGAACGATACCAATCTGGGGTTCTACCTTCCCGTTTTTCTGATCGGCTCTTTCCTGGCGGTGTGGCATTTTCAATGGAACCAGCCTGCGAACCGGTGGAAGAATCAGGCAACCGGAAGGGTGATCGAAATCCTCGGGTTCGCGGGCGTGCTCGGCTTTATCGCATTCATCCCTTCCGTGGCCCGCGCGCTTTTCGGGCAGAAAGCGAACATGGGAGCCATTCACCATCAATTTCTGATATTTGGAATTTTCTGCGGGTTCCTGCTCTTCGCCTGCCTGAACGGGAGCGGATGGCTGCGTCGTTTTTTTGAGTTCCGTCCCATCCGGTATCTTGGATTTATCAGTTACAGCGTTTATTTGATTCATCCGATGATGATCCGTATATATTCCCAATTGAATCTGGATCTCCCGCTGGCGGGCTGGTGGATCCTGGCCGCCACCCTCGCGCTCTCCTTCCTCACTTTCCGATTCGTCGAAAAACCATTCTCGAAGATCCGGCTTGCCACGAACGGGCAGAAACCGTAACAATAGACGCCGGCCCACCGAAAACAGCTGCGGCAGGAAATTCCTGCAGCGGCGATCGGTGACCCTTGTTTGTAAACAAGCTTCGAAGCCGGGCGGCGCTCGGCCGCTCCGTTTCTTTTCCGCATTTCGCCTTGGCGTCATCCCATGAACCGGGTATCATTGATCGCACAAATCCTGCTTCCGGATCGGAGAAGAATCCATGCCCGAAGACCGACTGCCCTCGCGCGCCGAGGATTTTTCCGAATGGTACAACCAGCTCGTGCTGCGCGCCGAACTGGCCGACTACGCGCCCGTGCGCGGCTGCATGGTGGTGCGCCCGTACGGCTGGGCGCTGTGGGAGGCCATCACCCGCGAGCTCGACCGGCGCTTCAAGGCCACGGGGCACGTCAACGCCGGCTTTCCGCTGTTCATCCCCAAATCCTTCATGGAGAAGGAAAAGGAACACGTGGAGGGGTTTTCCCCGGAGCTGGCGATCGTGACGATCGGCGGCGGGGAGGAGCTCGAGGAGCCGCTTGCCATCCGGCCGACTTCCGAGACGATCATCGGCCACATGTACGCCAAGTGGGTGAAGTCGTACCGCGACCTTCCGATCCTGATCAACCTGTGGAACAGCGTCGTGCGCTGGGAAAAGCGCACCAAGCTCTTCCTGCGCACGACGGAATTCTACTGGCAGGAGGGGCACACCGCGCACGCCACGGCGAAGGAAGCGGACGAAGAAACGCTGCGCATGCTGGATATCTACGCCGATTTCGCGGAGAACGAAGCCGCCGTCCCGGTCATCCGCGGCCGGAAAAGCGAGAGCGAGAAATTCGCCGGCGCCGCCTGCACCTACGCGATCGAAGCCATGATGGGCGACGGCAAGGCGCTGCAGGCCGGCACGTCCCACAACCTGGGCCAGAATTTCGCGAAGGCGTTCAACATCCAATATCTCGACGAACAGAACAACCAGCAATTCGCCTGGACCACATCCTGGGGCCTTTCGACGCGCTTTATCGGCGCGATCATCATGGTCCACGGCGACGACACGGGCCTGATCCTGCCGCCGCGCCTGGCGCCGATCCAGGTGGTCATCGTTCCGATCTGGCGCAAGGAAGAGGAAAAGGCGGCGGTTTGCGAAAAGGCGCTGCAGCTTGAGAAGGAGCTGCAAACCGAGTACCGCGTCAAGGCCGATCTGCGGGAGGGAATGACGCCCGGATTTAAATTCAACGATTGGGAGATGCGCGGCGTGCCGGTGCGCATCGAAATCGGGCCGCGCGACCTTGCCGCACGTTCGGTCATGCTTTCGCGGCGGGATCGGCCCGGGAAGGAGGGTAAAACCATCGCGACCTGGGAAGGACTGCCGCAATCGATCGGCGCCCTGCTGGCGGAGATACAGGCGGCGCTGCTTGCGCGGGCGAAGAAGTTCCGCGATGATCATACCCAGGACCCGGCCGACTACGCCGAATTCCGCAACGCCGTGGAAACCGGATTCGCCGTTTCGTGGTGGTGCGGCGACGCGGCCTGCGAGGAAAAGGTCAAGCAAGACACCAAGGCCACCATCCGCTGCATCCCGCTCGATCAGCCCGGCGGAAAAGGCCGCTGCATCGTATGCGGCAAGGATGCGTCCCAGAAAGCCGTCTTCGGCAAAGGGTACTAGATTTGCCTGCGATCAATCTCGCGCGCTTGCGGCTCCAAGCGTTTGAGTTGGCCGGATTAATCGAGGATCCCGCCGCGTTCCAGGCATTCCTCCATTCGCTTTTGGATTACCATTCCCACCGGTTGCTGCGGCGCGGCCGGTCGATGGTCAAACGCGGCGCACTCCCCGCCTGGGACGTCCCCGGCATCCTGATCCGTGAATTGGAAGCGGCTCTGCTCCCCGTTGCGCAGAAAAAAAACGATCAGGTGCTTGCCGCGGCCGCCGCGATCTGGACCGCAGGAAAGCTCGAGGAAAAACAGCTGGCCGCATACCTGGCCGGCGTATCCCGCCATCCCGGCGATGTGCGGACCCTGCTCCTGAAGTGGCTTGAGGAAACGGATGATCCGGCCGTTTTACAGGATCTTGCCGCGCATACCTGCTCCCCGCTCCGCTCCGCCGATCCACTCCTGTTCCGGTCGGATATCCGGAACTGGATCGAACACCAAAAACCCTCCTACCGGCGTTTCGGGTGGATGGCGCTGAAGCCTTGGGCGGAAGAGAAGACATCCGAATCCCTCTTCGCCTCATTCGAACTGCTGCCGGTGGTGTTTGCGGAAACGGATCCGGAAGCGATTCGGCTGGCGTCCGATCTGCTTGTCCAACTGGCGGAGCATCGTCCCCAGGAAACGCAGGGGTGGCTTTCCGAATTGACTCCCAAGCAGCTTCAACAGGGGCGAAAATATCTGCGAAGAACCATCTCCCGGCTACCCGGGGAATCGGCGGCGGTTCTGCGCAACCTGTTACAGGGGGAATAAAGAAAACGATGCCTCGTAAATCGTTTCTCCACGCCGTTGGATATCGAAGTAACGGGCCTTTCGGCATGTTTCGAACGGGAAACATACGGCCGTGACATCCGGGAACAGACGTCTCGGCGATCTTGGGGAAGAGACGGCTGCCGCCCACATTTCCAGATTGGGTTATGAAATACTCGCCCGCAACATGCGGACTCCTTATGGAGAATTGGACGTGATCGCCCGGCGGGGAGAATCCACCGTTTTTTTCGAAGTGAAGACGCGCCGCAGCCGGACACACGGCCTGCCGGAGGAGGCGCTCACGCCGCGCAAGAGGAATCATCTTCTGGCATCCGCGCAATATTTTCTCCAGCAGCACGCCTTATGGGATTCGCCGTGGCGAATCGACGTGGTGGCAATTGAATTCGACCCTTCCGGAGTGTTGAAGCGGCTGGAGGTATTCGAAAATGCCGTCCATCCCTGAAGCGAATCCGCTTCCGTGGGTGATATTCATCGTCGGACCGACCGGCTCGGGGAAGAGCGCTCTGGCCGTCGAGCTGGCGCGGCGCCTTCACGGGGAGATCCTCTCGGCCGACAGCCGCCTGCTCTACCGCGGATTCGATATCGGCACCGATAAACCCTCGCCGGCCGTTCGGGCCGAGGTTCCCCATCATCTGATCGACGTCACCGATCCCGACCATCCATGGAGTCTCGCGGAGTATCAATCCGCGGCCCTGGATGTCATCCGTCAGATCCATTCCCGCCAACGGCTGCCGCTGTGCGTCGGCGGAACCGGGCAGTATGTGCGCGCCCTCCTGGAGGGTTGGGAAATTCCGCCCCCAGTCCCCACGCCGGATTTCCGGTCCCAGCTCGAGGACCGGGCTGCGCGGGAAGGCTCCGCCGCGTTGTACATGGAACTGGAGCAGGCCGATCCGGCCGCCGCCGCGCGGATCGATCCGCGCAACGTGCGGCGCGTGGTTCGCGCACTGGAAGTCGTCCTGTCCACCGGAAAACCGTTTTCCGCTTTACGCCGCCGGGGTGCGGTCGGGTTCCGGCCGCGGATGATCGGCTTAAACCTTCCGCGGCCCGAGTTATACGCGCGGGTGGATGCCCGGATCGACGCCATGCTCGCCGCGGGGTGGGTCGAGGAAGTCCGCCGCCTGCGGGCGCGCGGGTATTCCCCCGATCTACCGGCTTTCTCCGCGCTCGGCTACGGCCAAATCGTGCGGCACCTGGGCGGGGAGCTGACGATGGAAGAATGCGTGATCGAGATCCGGCGCGCCACCCGCCGCCTGATCCGCCACCAGGCGAACTGGTTCCGCCCCGGCGATCCGGAAATCCATTGGCTGGAATCCGGCCCGGATGCGGCCGCGAAGGCGGAAGAAATAATCCGCACAACCGTCTCTACCTGGAACCGGTAAGGATAACCGCAAAGGCGCTAAGCTCGCGAAGAATAATTTATTCTTCTTTGCGTGCTTTGCGCCTTTGCGGTTAAAAGGTTTTCACGAGGTTTAAAAAAAGCCGCCCTGGCGGGGGCGGGGAACATGCGAGAAAACTTACGCCGATGGAGGGGATTTGCGTTCGATCTTGTATCCGCACTCGCACCGGACTGCTCCATCATCCCCCAAAGGCCGGTCCCCAAGATTCCTTCCGCAATTCGGGCAGCGCGAGAAGCCTCTCCGCAGCCGCTGCAGGATCGACTGCTGGTAGCGGACGGTTTTCTCGTCGTTCCGCCGGCGCAGCCACTTCCAGATTTCACTCAGCCCCTGCGGGACCAGGACGACGGCCAGAAGGACTCCGATGATGATCCCCGCCGCCGGCACGTTGCCCACCCATGCGCTCAGCCCGTAATGCGCCACCCCGACGGCCATAAACAGCAAGCCAACGCCCAGCAACTTCACCGCACCGATCAGAAAACGCCAAAGGACCCGCGGGAGACTCCAATACCGGTTGTACAGCCGCCGCAGTTCCTTCCGGAAATCCTCTTCGGTTATTTCCTTCTCCGACACCCGCCGGACTTGCGTGGAGATGTGATAGAACTTCCCGTATACCGGAACGATTTCGAACCTGTTCTGATCCTCCCAGGCGATGCATTCATTGAATACCCACGCGGAGGGTTTTTTCTCCAGGCGTTGAATATCCAGAATTTTTCCGATGGCTTCCATCACCTCTTCGGGTGATGCGGGGAGAAAGAGCATGAGTGATCCCTTCCGATCCTGATCTGACGCGCGCCGTCCCGGCCGGATTTACCATCCGCAGGAACTTCATCCGGACCGGCGGGGAACTGCATAATTTACTCCGGCCCGGAAAGCATGCGGATGCGCCGATTAACCGGATAACTATTTTTATACGCGAAGTGCGGTAGGTTTATCAACCCTGAAAAACCCGGTTTTCCGTGCGGCTGGAATTCCAGGCCGGAAAATGCGGGTTTTTCAGTTTCCCCTGCTACTTTTTTACAGGTTTTTTATCACCGGTTTGACCCGTAAAAAGGGAAAGGTATTTCCCGTATCCGGCTTTTTCCAGTTCTTCGACGGGTATGAACCGCAGGGCGGCGGAGTTGATGCAGTACCGCTTTCCGGTCGGCTGCGGACCGTCGTCGAAAACGTGGCCCAGGTGGGAATCCGCCTGGCCCGAACGCACTTCGGTGCGCTCACTGAAAAGGGACCGGTCGATCTTGAAAATCAGTTTTGCGTCGTCCAACGGGCGGAGGAAGCTGGGCCATCCAGTGCCGGAATCAAACTTATCCAGCGAACAGAAGAGCGGTTCGCCCGAAACCACATCCACATAGACCCCGGCGCGCTTGTTGTTCCAGAATTCGTTCTCGAACGGTTTTTCGGTGAGCGAGCATTGCGTCACCTGATATTGTTCCGGATCCAGGGTGCGGCGCAATTCGTCATCCGCTGGTTTGCGATAATCGCTCATGGAGGCCTCCCGGAAAAATTGCGCCGAGTCCCAATCCGAGACCGGCACGACCCTTCCAGATTTCATTATATCCACCGCCCGCCGCGATAAATTAACCGGTCATGAATTGAAAGCCCCCAAAAAACGAATCATCGCCGGTTCTTTTCCAGCCACCATTCACCGGTTTGCTGTACCGCCACAATGGTGAGGGCAAGCGCCGCGCCCACGGCGAACGCCTGTCCGGGAGCCTGCCCGAATACCAACCGCGCGTCCGCCAGCATCCGCCCCCATTCGGGAGCCGACGGCGCGCCGCCGAAACCGAGAAAGGTGAGCGATGCCACGTTGACCATCGCCCAGCCGAAGTGCAGCGCGCCGTAAGCGGCCAGCGGGCCGGAGATATTCGGAAGCAGATGACGAAACACCCGGCGGATTTTTCCGGCGCCGAGCGAGCGCGCCGCAAGCATATATTCGCGGTTGCGGACTTGGCGCGCTTCCGCCCGCAGCAAACGGGCGAACGTCGCCGCGCCGCCCAGGCCCAAAGCGAGGATCACCGCCCCCTCCCCCGGACCGAGCGCGGCGAGGATCACCAGCCCCAGGATCAGCGCGGGAACGGCCAGCGCGGCGTCCATCAATCGGCTGAGAATCCGGTCAAGCCATCCTCCCGCGAACCCGGCCGCGATGCCCCACAATCCGCCGAGGAGGATCGAGAGGACCGCCGCACCGAAAGCGGCCAGGAATGTGTGCGCACCCCCGGCGATCATCCGCCAGCCGAAATCCCTGCCCAGAAGATCCGTGCCCAGCCAGTGGCTGGTATCCGGAGGTTGCAGCGGTGTTCCGGCGGCCGGCGCGCGCAGAAGCCCGGCGAGGACTCCGCCGGCCAGCAGCAGCGCAATCCATGCGAACGCGGCCCACGGGCGCGGATCGCGCACCGCCGGCCAACCGGACATCCTATCCCGGGATGCGTTCATGTCGACTCACGCTCCCGCGGATCCAGCATCGCGGCCGAAAAATCCGCGATCATCCCGAATAGAATGTAGGCGAGCGCCGCCAGCGCCAGCAGCGCCTGCACCACCGGGTAATCTCCCCGCAGAACGGCATCCACCAGCATCCGCCCGAGCCCGGGCCGGGCGAAGACCACCTCGGTGATCATCGTCCCCCCGAGCAGGAACGCGGCTTCCATTCCGGCCAGCGCCAGGACCGGCGCGATCGCGGCGCGCAGCATCCTCCATTCGGCGCGCACCCCGCGCGGGAAACCGTGCGCGCGCATCGCCCGTTGAAAGAGCTCGCCGCGCGCAGAACGGATGGAGGTTTCGGCCGCGCGACCGATGCTGCTTCCGACGGTCAGCGCCAGCGCGCCGGCCGGGAGGAGCAGCCGCAATCCCTCCCGCAACGGGTCGGGAAGCGGCATGGTGAACAGAGGGATCGCCGCCCAAAGGATTATTAATCCGGACCAGGCGACCGGAGTCGCCGCACCGACGGCCAGGCCCGCCGATACGATTCGGCTGATTCCGGTTCCCTTCCCGCCCCCGCGGCGGGATGCCACGGCGCCGAAGGCAAGCCCCAAAGCGACGGAAAGCACCCAAGCCAGTACCGCGAGCGGCACCGTATACGCGGCGGCTTCGCCGATCATCCCGGCCACGTCCTGGCCGCTGAAGATCGACCGGCCGAGATCACCGCGCAATACGCCGTGGATATACTCCGCGTATTGATCCAACAGCGGCCGGTCCAGCCCTAATCCATGCCGCATTTCCGCCGCCTGCTCGCTCGTCGCCAGGCCCTGCGCCGTGAGCGAGGCCAGCGGATCCACCCGGCCCAGCCGCAGTGCGAAGAATGCCAGGGTCGCCACGGCCCAGACGACAACCAGGTTTTCGGGAAAACGCCTGAGGATGCGCATGAGAATTATTGTACCCACCTTTTTCCCGGCTTTCTATTCTTCCTCGATTTCCACAGGAGAAAGGTACTGGAATGGACTGCGCGCCGCGGGGGATATAATGGCATCGATTGAGAGGCGCAGGCATGTCCGATCCGCTGCGGAAAATCGAGATACAGCTGGAAAACATGTTCGAAAAAAGGACCGGTGTTCTTTCCGCGCATATTCTGTACGCCGGGAAGATCCTCGCGCGCCTGATCGAAGCGCTCGAAGAGCGCGCCGAACAGGGGCCCGGCGGACGCTGGATCGCGCCGAACGTCTACCATTTGAAGCTCGGCAAGCGCATCTGGCAGACCGCCTCGGCCGTTCCGGACCTGGGGGCACTGCTCGCGGCCAAATTGGATGAGCATATCGCCCAGAGCGAGATGATCCTCCTCAACCCGATCCAGATCGAATTCACCTCCGACGACTCCCTGCGCGAAGAAAGCATCCGCGTCTTCGCGGAAATTGTGCGGTCCGGCGATGAGAACACGGATGCCTTCCCGGCCGCCGATGCCGCGCCGATCATCCTGCCGCACGGCGCTTTCCTGATCATCAACGGCAGCCGGCATTACGCGCTCAACCGGCCGGTGATCAACATCGGCCGCCAGCTGGACAACCATCTGGTGCTTGACGATTCGCTGGTGAGCCGCCGGCATGCCCAACTGCGGGCGCGCGACGGGCAGTACGTCCTCATCGATCTGGGCTCCAAGCATGGAATGAAGGTGAACAACTCGAGCGTCCGCGAATGGGTCCTGCAGCCCGGCGATGTGTTCCGGCTGGGCAATGTCGAACTCATCTACGGCGACGACCGCGAGGAAAGCATCACCCAGCCGATCCCCCCGCGCCCCTCCCCCGCCTCCCCGCCCGAACCCGCCCCCCGCGCGGAGAAACCCGGGGAATGAACATTTCGCTCCTGATGCTCGCCGCGCGCATCGCGCTGGCCGCCTGCCTTTACGGATTCCTCGCGCTCGTCCTGGTGACACTGTGGCGCGACGTGCGCGCGGCAGCCTCGGCGCGTCCTTCCGGATCGGCGCCCTTCCACCTGCTCCGGTTGCGCGAGGACGGCACGCCGGAACGGGTCTACCCGCTGCAGAAAGATTTCCTGCTTCATCGGCCGTTCCCCGAGCGTCGAAGTATCCCTGGCCGACGAAACCGTCTCGGTCGTGCATGCGCGGTTGTGGAAGGAAAACGGCCGGTGGTGGCTGGAGGATCTGGATTCGCGCAATGGAACCCTGCTCAACCAGATCCCGGTCGTGAAGAAGTCGGTCCTGTGCGCGGGCGACCGGATCCGCACCGGACGTATTCTGCTGGAATTCCGGCTTGAGGATTCCCCGCTTCCCCCTTCGGAAAAAGATCCCCGCGCGACGGACACACCGGCATGATCCATCCTTCCCGGCGGGAAGCGGTGCTGCTCGGGCTGGCGTTCGGCTTCCAATTATTCGGCGCGGCGGCACTTTGGCTCTCGCCTTCGGTGGAAGCCGGAACGTGGACGGTTTATCCTCCTTATGGATCCGTCTTCATCGCATTGTTCGTCTGGGGTCTGGTCGCGGCGGTTCTTCACTTCAGGCTCGACCGCACCCTCCCCAATCGCGATCCACTCCTGCTGCCGGCGGCGATGTTCCTGTGCGGATGGGGGTTGCAGATCCTCGTCCGGCTTTCGCCGGAAAATGCAATGCGCCAAACCCTTTGGCTTTTTCTCGTGGCCGGGATCCTGCTGGTTTTTCTGCAGCTGCCACGCGACCTGGAATGGCTTCGCAAGTACCGCTACCTCTGGCTGGGGGCGGCGCTGGCGGCGGTAGCCGCCACGCTCTTTTTGGGAGTTGGCGCCGGGCCGGATTCGCCGCGGTTATGGCTCGGCCTGGATGGAATATTCTTTCAGCCCTCGGAATTTCTGCGCTGGATCTTCCCGGTATTCGCCGCATTCACCCTCGTGCATCGCCGCGCGGACGGCCGCAGCCCGGAAGGGAAGGACTCGCTGCCCGTGCTGCTCTTCGGGTCGGCGGGCGCCCTGCTGCACATCCTCCAACAGGATCTCGGCGCGGCGGTCCTGCTGATCGCCGCCATGGTGCTGGTCCTGTACCTTGCTTATCGCAAGGCGGCCATCCTTCTGATCGGCGCCGCCGCGGTGCTCGGCATTCTCGGTTTCGGGTACATGCTTAACGGGACGATCCACAACCGCCTGGTGACCTGGTGGAACCCGTGGCTCGACCCAAGCAACACCTCCTACCAGGTGGTGCAATCGCTCATTTCCGTGGCGGCCGGCGGCTTGATCGGGCGCGGCCCCGGCCTGGGCACGCCGCAACTTGTGCCGGTGGCGTATTCGGATTTTATTTTCTCCGCGCTCAGCGAGGAATACGGGGTGCTTGGCGCGGTCGGCTGCCTGATCGTCATCGCCGTCCTGGTCCTGCGCGGACTGCGGATCGCGGTGCGGTCCACGGATCCCGCATCCCGGTTGATCGCCGGGACCCTCAGTGCGCTCCTGGGATGCCAATCCATCCTGATCATCGGAGGCGGGTTGCGGCTGCTTCCGCTCACCGGAGTCACCCTGCCCTGGATGAGCTACGGCGGCTCTTCGCTCTTGGCGAGCACGATCACGCTCGGGTTCCTGCTCATCCTCTCGGATAAAGCGCCCGCGGCGGCCGTGGAGGTCCGGCCGGACCGCCCGCTCCTGATCCTCTCGGCGGGATTTTTGCTCGCCTTCGCCGCGGCGGGTGTGAGCGCGGGCTGGTGGGGAATATACCGCGCGCCCGTGCTGCGCATCCGCACGGATAATTTCCGGCGCGTGCTGCACGACCGCCAGGCGCGGCGCGGAGATCTGTTCGACCGGAACGGCCAGCCGTTGGCCGTCACCGGCGGCGTCGCGGGAGCCTACACGCGGGAATATCCGGATCCCGCTTCCGCGCCGGTGGTCGGCTACACGACCGCATTCTACGGACAAGGCGGGATGGAAGCCGCGCTGGATCCATGGCTGCGCGGAGAAGCCGGCCGGGATGATTTCGACCTTTGGTGGTCGGAAACGGTGCTCGGGATCACGCTGGAAGGCAAGGATGCCTGGCTGACGATCGACCGCGCCGTTCAGGACCGGGGCAGCGCCTGGCTGAAGGATCTCTCCGGCGCCGCGGTGGTGCTGCGGGCCGGGAGCGGGGAAATCCTTGCGCTTATCTCCCAGCCGACGTTCGATCCGGCGACGCTGCAAACGGAATACGAACTGCTTTCCCGAAATCCCGCGGCGCCGCTCCTCAACCGCGCCACCCAGGGGCTGTATGGGCCGGGGCGGATGCTGTTCCCATTCTTCGCCGCGGAAGCCATCGACCGGAATATGCTGGAAGCGAACCCCGATCTTTGTTCCGCCCCGTATGCGGAATGGATTTTGACCAGCCCGGATTTTGCCCAACAGGTTCTTTCCCGGTTCCGATTCGACCAGGATCCTGTGATGGAACTGCCGACGGCGAATGTGCCGAATCTCGTCTTCCCCGCCGACGAGGCATCCATTCTCCGTGAATGGGATGGGCAGGGACGCGTTCTGGTCAGCCCGATGCAATTGGCGCTCGCCTTTTCGTCCATCGCCGCCGGCGGCATGGCGCCCGCTCCGCGGCTGGTTTACCGCCTGGCAGAGGCGACCAGCCCGGTCACGCCCGCCGCGGCAAGCCATCCGGTGGCGATGATCCCGGCGGCGACGGCCGCGCGCCTGCGGGAGATCCTGCGGAGCGGGGTCGGCACGGCCGAATGGACCGGATGCGGCGGAAACGGGCGTGAGCGCCGGCGGAATTTCCTGGTATGCCGGCTTCCAGACCACCGGCGAAGATCCGATTGTGGTGGTGGTCGCCCTCGAGGGTGAAACCTTCGGCGGACGCAGTCGCGATCGGGCGGAAGATCCTTGCGTATGCGGCGGCGACGGAATGATCGTCATTCCCGCGTGTACTAAGCGGGAATCCACAACACCTCGATTGTGACCATACAAGTAAGAACACAACCACTGGATACCCGCTAAGTACACCCTCGCTCCGAATTCATTCCGGCTCACGAACCAAATACGATCCGGGATTCTTCGCGAGGGCAGCCTCGGGGATGACGAACAACACCTCCACCGTCATTCCGGCGCCTGCGTAAGACCGTTCGTCATTCCGGCGTGATCTCAGCCGGAATCCATAACACACTCGATTGTGACCACACTGGGAAGAACACAACCACTGGATGCCTGCTAAGAACACATAGGCATGACGATATGTTCGTCATTCCGGCGTGAACTTAGCCGGAATCCACAACACATTCGAAGGCGATACAACTCAATGCGCGAAAACCCTGGATTCCGGCCTAGATCACGCCGGAATGACGATTAAGATCGCAAACAGCACGAAGGCCGATTTATAATTCCCCCGGATGCTTGGACTACTCAATGACCGAATACGCCATCCGTCCCGCAGCCCCTGAAGATAAACCTTGGATCCGGCAGCTCATGCGCGAGCGTTGGGCGGCGGAGTTCGTCATCGTGCGCGGCGAGGAATATCGTCCGGCCGGGCTTCCGGGATTTATCGCCGAGATCGGGCCGGCCAAAGCCGGATTGGTCACCTACCGCATCGAAAGCGAATTGTGCGAGATCATGACGCTGGACAGCCTGTTCCCGAACCGGGGCATCGGCGGAGCCTTGATCGATGCCGTCCGGCGCGCCGCCGGGCGGGCGGAATGCCGGCGCCTTTTGGTGGTGACGACCAACAACAATCTGCGTGCATTGAAGTTCTACCAGCACAGGGGATTCGTCCTATCCGCCCTGCGTCCGAATGCGATCGAGGAGATCCGCAAGCGCAAACCCATCCCGCTTGTCGATGAAGCGGGAATCCCCATTCGGGACGAAATTGAATTGGAGATGACGCTCAATTCCGTCATGTAGTTATTTGCCAATATAAAAGGGCGATCGCAAGTGCGGCACACCCTGCGATCGCTTTTTTTATTTCATCCGGAGGGCATATCCTCACGAAGGATGGCAAGGCGATCGGCTCCGAACAGTTCCCACAAACCGGGATCGTCCATGGCACACGCCTTCGCCCGGAAGCGCGAGTGCCTCCCAAGCGTCCAAAGAAAAAAGAGGCGCCTGCGCGCCTCCCGGTTCATAATAATCAAGAATACCATCCGCCCCGGATGCCAAGGGCGTGCGATCCCACCGCAGGGGCTATTGCTTCTTAACTTCTCCTTTGATTTCATCGTACAGCAAAAGGGTGCGCGGGCCCCGGCGATGCGCTTCCCAAAGCGCGGTGGACGCGCGGGAGAGCAACTCAATCGAGCTGATCCCTTCACCGCCCGGGTGCGAGGCCACTCCGGCGCAGACGGACACACGGTATTCCTGAAGCTGGCGGGTGACCTGCTTGCCCTGGAATTTATCGACCAGCCGCTCGGCGGCTTTTTTCGCCCCCTCCGCATCGGATTCAGGCATGACCACCAGGTAGTTGCCCTGATAATGTCCGGGCATATCCACCTCGCGCAAACTCGCATGCAGGATATCGGTCAGGAAGGATTGCGCGCTTTCGAGGACTTCCGGCGAGGGATTTTCATCGAAACGCAAACCCAGGTAGAGGAGCGATAATGGACCGGGATAGCGCTTGGCGCGCATGACCTCGCTGTCGAGCAGCGATTCCAGCATCTTCTGGGGATACAGACCGGATTCGGCGTTGAGGCGCAGTTCCTGTTCCAAAGGTTCCTCCCTGAACCGGCCGCCTTCCCCGGAAGCGCCGTCACCGGATTATTAAATCCGAATTTTCCATTTTTGGCAAACGCTTCAATCCGCATCCGCCTTAATATCTTCGTAGACCACCAGGCTTTTCGGGCCGCGTTTCTGGGCTTCCCACAAGGCCATCGAAGCGTCGGAGAGCAATTGCGATACGGAGATTCCTTCTCCGCCCGCATGAGAACTCACCCCGATGCTGATCGACATATTCGAACGGCTCCGCGTCGCGGGTGACCTGCGCTCCCCGGAAATCGGCCAGCAACCGCTCCGCCGCCACCCGGGCGCCTGCTGCGTCGGTGGCCGGCATGATCAACAGGTAGTTGCCTTCGTATATCCCGGGAAGATCCGCTTCGCGAATTTTGGATTGCAGCAGATTGGTGAAGACAAGCTGCGCGCTTTCGACCACCTGGGCCGAGGCATCCTTCGGGTAGCGCAGGGCAAAGTACATAAGCGCAACCGGGCTGGGATACCGCCGGGAACGGATGACCTCGTGGCTTAAGAGCGTCTCCAGCAGCTTCTGGGAGAACAGCCCCGATTTGGGGTCAAGCCGTCCGGTTC
The DNA here is from genome assembly GCA_963724345.1 of uncultured Chloroflexia bacterium. Taxonomy (GTDB): domain Bacteria; phylum Chloroflexota; class Anaerolineae; order Anaerolineales; family RBG-16-64-43; genus JAFGKK01. Next base: position 1,851,490 of record CAVRUI010000003.1, read on the forward strand.
CGCTCAAGGATTTACTCCCCTAGCTAGAGCAAGATCGTCATGCCTGCGTGTACGTAGCAGGCATCCAGTAGTATCCCAGGAATTTCAAGAGGCACTCGTGCCTGGATTCCCGCCTAGAGCACCCCCGCGTCGCGTTCATTCCGGCTCATGGGACAAAGGCGAACCGGAATGCGCCGCGAAGGCAGGCGCGGGAATGACGACCGTAACGTCCTCGGTACCGCCCGAATGATTTTATACTGCTTTCTTCAAGCGGACAAATTTGCGTTTCCCCACTTGCAGCACCGGTTCGCCCGCGAGCGGCACCACGGCGTTCGGATCCTTGGCCGTCTCGCCGCCCAGGCGGACCCCGCCCTGCTCGACCAGGCGCCGGGCATCGCTTTTGCTTTTGGCCAATTCCAATTCCACCATCAGATCCGCCAGGCGCTTTCCATCCGCAACCGAGGCCTCGGGCATATCCTCCGGCAGTTCCGACTGCTGGAACACCAGCCGGAATTGCTCCTCGGCCGCCGCCGCCGCTTCCGGCCCATGGTAAATCTCGACGATCTCCCGCGCCAGCTGCATCTTGCCGTCGCGCGGATGCAGCGCGCCGGATTGCAGATCGCGTTCGATCGCGGCGATCTTTTCCGGGGTGAAGCGGGTCAGCAGCCGGTAGTAGAGCGCCATCGCCGAATCCGGAACGCTCATCACCTTGCCGTACATATCCCCCGGCGGGGCCATGATCGGAATGTGGTTGCCGAGGGATTTGCTCATCCGGACGACGCCGTCGGTCCCGGGAAGAATTCCCAGCAGCACACCGATGTTCGGCCGGACACCGTAGAACTCCATGATCTTCCGGCCGGAGGTGAGAATGTTGAAAAGCTGCTCGGTTCCGCCCACCTGCACGTCGGCGCGCAGGGCGTAGGCGTCGTACCCCTGCATGATCGAGTAGAAAAACTCATGCAGGTAGATGGCCTCGCCCTTATCCCAGCGCAGGCGGAAATTTTCACGGGTGGTGAACTGCTGCACCGTGAAATTGGATCCCAGCCGGATCAGTTCGGCGAAGGAAAGCTTGGAAAGCCACTCGGAATTATGGCGCACCTCGGTCTTTTCCCGGTCGAGAATCCGGAAGGCCTGCTCGGCGTAGGTCCGGGAGTTTTCCTTTATTTTCTCGTCCAGCAGCTGCGGACGCAGGGTGTTTTTGTCCGAAGGGTCCCCGACCCGCGCGGTGTAATCCCCGATCAGGAAAACGACCGAATGCCCGAGTTCCTGGAACTGGCGCAGCTTGCGCATGGTCACGGTATGCCCGAGATGGAGATCGGAGGAGGTGGGGTCGTACCCGGCGTAAACGCGCAGCGGGCGTTGTTCCTTTTCGGCCAGGATCAGGCGCTCGCGGAGTTCCGCGGCCATAGCCTGCTTGAGCGCCGAATCCCCGTATTCGGTCCCCTGCATGAGTATCGCCAGTTGTTCGTCGATCGAGGGTTTGGACATCCTTGCTCCGAGGCGGATTGAATTGGGTTGCATCTGCTTCCGTGGGGCGGGATTATAGCATCAACCCCGTGTTTTCAGCGGAAAAAGCGCTGAAATTCCGGATGGTATAATCGGTAGCTGGTCCTATTGGGACCATTTGACGGTGGATTTCTTTTCATATTCCAGGAGAGACATTGGCTAATCCGCTTCAGTGGCTGCTCGGCCTTATTACATTGGATATTGCCATCGACCTAGGGACAGCCAATACGCTGGTCAACGTCCACGGCAAGGGGATCGTCATCAACGAGCCATCCTGGGTGGCGATCGACAAAAAATCCCGCCGGGTGCTGAAAGTGGGCCGCGCGGCGAAGGAAATCATCGGCCGCACCCCGCCCAACGTGGTCACGATGCGCCCCATCCGCGACGGGGTGATTTCGGAATTCGACGCCACGGCCACGATGCTGGAATATTTCATCCGCCGGGTGATCAACCAGAGCGTCGTCCCGGTGCCGCTGACGCGGGTCATCGTCGGAGTCCCGGTGGGCGCCACGAGCGTGGAACGGCGGGCGGTGATCGACGCCGCCACGTCGGCCGGGGCGCGCGAGGCGCTCCTGGTGGAGGAGCCGGTCGCGTCCGCGATCGGCGCCGCGCTGCCGATCCGCGGCGTTCACAGCGTGATGCTGATGGACATCGGCGGCGGCACGACCGAGATCGCGATCTTCTCCTCGCGCCGGATCCTGCTCTCCAATTCGATCCGGGTCGCCGGCGACGAACTGGACGAAAACGTCATCACCTACCTGCGGGATAAATACAACCTGCTGGTGGGCCAATCGATGGCCGAGCAGGCCAAAATGACGGTCGGAGCCGCCGCGCCCCTGGGCGAGGAAAAGGTGATGACCGTCCGCGGCCGCAACCTGATCACCGGGCTGCCGGAGGAAGTCGAGATCTCCTCGATCGAAATGCGCGAAGCTCTGGCGCCCTCGTTGAAAACCATCTCGCAGGCGCTGCGGGACGTGCTCGAGCAGGCTCCGCCGGAAATCATGGCCGACCTGCTGGATTCCGGATTGTGCCTCACGGGCGGCGGCGCCCTGCTCAACGGCCTTCCGGAAAAACTCAGCGAGGAATTCAAGATCCGGGTATGGCGGGCCGACGATCCGTTGACGTGCGTCGTCCGCGGCGCGGCCGCCGTGCTGGCGGGCGTCGACCAGCACCGTGAATTCCTCGCCTCTTCCGACCGGGATTACCGCGGCCGAAGGTAATCCCCGTTTCGGCATTGACCCCCCACCGGTAACCCCATGTCCAACTCAAGAAAACGCATCTTGATTGCCTCCGCGCTTTTTGCGGCCGCCCTCGGCCTGGTGCTGCTCGGCCAGGCGGGGCTGCTCGCGCCGGTCCAGGACCTGGCGCAGCGCGCCGTAACCGGCGTGCAGCGGTCCATTTCGACCGCTTTCTTCAACATCCGCGACTTCCTCACCGCCCCGCGCGACCAGCAGCAGTTGATCCAGACCAACAGCCAGCTCGAGCAGCGGGTCGCCCAGCTCGAGGCCGAGGTGGTGACCCTGCGCGAACAGGCCGCCGAGGTCGATCAGTTGAAGGCCCTGCTCGGCGCCGCGCGCGCGGCCCCCGAAAACCGCTACCTGGCCGCGCAGGTGATCGGGCGCGACACCAGCCCCTTCCTGCATTACCTGATCCTCGACCAGGGGTCGGACGCGGGCGTGCGCCGCGGAATGCCGGTGGTGAACGAGAAGGGATTGGTCGGGAGGATCACCGAGGTGAGCGCCTCCGCCTCCAAACTGCAGCTCATCACCGACCCGGATTCGGTCATCAACGCGCGGATCCAGGAGAGCCGGGCGGAAGGAATCCTCGTCGGCCGGCCGACGGGCGAACTGGAAATGATCTACATCTCCCAGGATATCCAAATCACCATCGGGGAGATCGTCGTCACTTCCGGCCTGGGCGGCGGATTTCCGCCGGAAATCCTGATCGGCCGGGTGGTCAGCGTCCACCGGCGCGATTACGAGCTTTACCAGACTGCGATCATCGAACCACGCAGCGACTTCACCAGGCTGGAGATGGTGCTCATCATCACGAACTTTGAACCCGTGCTGATCGATCCGCTTCTGGAGAATCCCGGTTAGGCCAAACCGATGATCTGGGTGATCGCCGTTCCGCTCCTGGCAATCCTCTCGCTGCTGCAGACCACGGTATTCCGCCACATCCCATTCCTGGACGGCAACCTCGACCTGTTGCTGCTGACGGTTCTGTGCTGGAGCATGCTGCGGCCGGAGGAAGGCATGATCTGGGCGGTCGCGGCGGGATTCTTCTGCGACATATTCACCGGCGGCCCCTTCGGGGTGACGTCGATCGCGTACCTCTTCGCGGCGTTTTGCGTCAGCTACCTGCACGGGCGGCTGCGCACGCACAGCCCGATCGTGGTGATGGCGGTCGCGCTGTTCGGCACGATCCTCGCGCACCTGGCGATGGTCGCGCTGCTGGTGGTTTTCGGCCGGACTCTCGCGGTCGGATATCTGCTCCTGTACGTCACGCTGCCGACCGCCTTCCTCAACACCCTTTGCTCCGTCCCGGTGTACCTGGCCCTGCGCCCCCTGCACCGGTTAGGCGTTCCCTTGCTTGCGGAGGATACCGAATGAGAACTTCTTTCAGCGAGAACCGGGTCAAACCGGCGCGAATCCGTTTTTTCCTGATCGCGATGGTTTCCCTTTTTGCGATTTTTTCCGTGCGGCTGTTCTACATGCAGGTGATTCTGGGCGATTACTACAGCGGGCTTGCGGGAACCAACCGCACCGAGCGGACATACATCCCCTCCTCGCGCGGGGTGATCTACGACCGCCGCGGAGTGCTGCTGGCGCGCAACATGCCGGCCTACAACATCACCATCACCCCCGCCAATCTGCCCGATACGGAAGCCGAGATCAACTCCGTGTACCGGACCCTTTCCCTGCTGACCGGGGTGCCGATCCGCGTGGCGGGATCCGTTCCTTCGCAGGAGTGCGCGCCCGGACGAGGGATCGCGGACCTGGTCGACGAATGGATCGAGCTCGCCCCGTACAACGCGGTGAAGATCCAATGCGACGCCGACCCCGAGATCGCGAAAGTCATCCTGGAAGAATCCGCCGATCTGCCGGGGGTGGGCGTGGAAGTTTCCCCGGTGCGGGATTACCCCAACGGCCGGTACACCGCCCACATCATCGGCTACATGGGGCGGGTCCCGGCGGAACGATCGCAAGAGTTTACAGACAAAGGCTACAACCTGGACCGCGACAAGATCGGCTACGCCGGGATCGAAGCCTACCTGGATGATCAGCTCGCCGGGTACTACGGGAGCGAACTTTGGGAAGTGGATGCGGCCGGCAAGCATATCCGGCTCCTCGAACCCCCGGTGGCGGCGGTTCCCGGAACGAACATCCGCCTGACGATCAACTCGCGCCTGCAGGAGGCGGCTACGAACATCCTCGAGCAAAAAATCGAGGAGACCCGGGCGAAAAAACCGGAATTCCTTCGCAGCCCGATGATCGGCGGAACGGTGGTGGCGATGAACCCGAATACCGGCGAGATCCTCGCCATGGTCTCGGTGCCGACCTACGACAACCAGAAATTCTCGCGCTACATCCCGATCGATTACTACAACCAGCTGGCCTCGGACATCAGCAATCCGCTTTTAAATCACGCGATCTCCGGCACCTACCCGCCCGGATCGATTTTCAAACTCACCACGGCGGTCGGCGCGCTCAACGAAGGGATCGTCACCCCCGATACCATTGTGAACTGCCGCGGATCGATCTCGATCACCCAAAAATTCTACCCGTCCGATCCCGGGCGGGAGATGCTGTTCTACTGCTACGACCGCAACGGGCACGGGGAGGTGAACTTCCTGCGCGGACTGGAACTCTCATGCGACATCTACTTCTACAACCTGGGCGCCGGGTACAGCGGCCCGGGCGGCGTGAAAGAGGGGCTCGAGATCGACCGGATCAAGCAATATGCGCAGGCGCTCGGCTACAACCGGGCGCTGGGGATCGAGCTGTTCGGCGAACGCGACGGCCTGATCCCGGATCGGGACTGGAAGCGGATCTACCAGGGCGAGAACTGGGCGACCGGCGACACCTATATCGCCACGATCGGCCAGGGCTACGTGGATGTTACTCCGCTGCAGGTGGCCGAATCGATCGCGACCATTGCCAGCAACGGCAAGGTCATGAAGCCGACCCTGCTCAAGAATTACCTGGACGGGGAAGGGAACGTCATTCAAACCTTCGCGCCGAAGATGCTGTACGACATCACCGACTCCATCACCAGCGAGCCCTACGACACCGTGATCGTCCAGCCCTGGGTGCTGAAGATGGTGCAGCAGGGAATGCGGCTGGTGGTGACTAACGGAACCGCCGCGGATTACGCGCAAATCGAGAACATCCCGACCGCCGGGAAGACGGGCACGGCCGAATACTGCGACGACATCGCCCAATCCCGCAACCTGTGCAAACGCGAAGCCTGGCCGACCCACGCCTGGTACGGCGCCTACGCGCCGTACGACAATCCGGAGATCGTCGTGGTGGCCTTCGTCTATGACGGCGGCGAGGGCGCGGTCACGGCCGGCCCGGTCGTCCGCGACGTGCTGAAGGCCTATTTCGCGCTCAAGACCATCGATCTCGAGCAGGGCGGATGATCACCACGGATTACACGGATAAAAAAAATCCGTGAAATCTTTTTTCTCCTCCGTGAAATCCGTGGTATCAACCGCGGGTTGCGCATGCTATAATTAATATCGATGGACAACAGGCGCGAGCACTGACAACCCGCCATGCCGCTATCCGTCAGCGTTAAGGGTATCCACGAAGGCCTCCTGATTACTCCCGGAGAGGGGAATTGGGAGGAAGCGTACTCCTCCCTCCTGGAACATCTGGATTCAAAGCCGGATTTTTTCTTCGGCGCCCAAGCCATCCTCCAGCTGGGGGCGTATCCCCTGCATGCGGCCGATCTGGCCGCGTTGCGCAGCGCGCTGGCGGACCGAGGGGTGGGGCTGCACTCGGTCCTATCCGAGAATCCCGCGACGGTGGAGGCGGCCAAGAGCCTCGGCCTGGGAACAACTCTTCCCAAACGCGAGGTCAAGGAACCGCCGTTCTCGACCGAGTTGCAGGGGATGGAAGCGATCCTCCTCCAGCAAACGCTGCGCTCCGGGAACAGCATCCACTTTCCCGGGCATGTAACCGTGCTCGGGGACGTCAACCCGGGTGCGGAGATCGTCGCCGGCGGCAGCGTCATCGTCTGGGGGCATCTGCGCGGAACGGTGCACGCAGGGGCGCAAGGGGATGAATCGTCCGTCGTCTGCGCGATGGACCTCAGCCCGATGCAGCTGCGGATCGCCTCGCTCGCGGCCATATCCCCGCCCCGCAAGGGAAAGACCCAACCGGAAATCGCCTACCTGCGCGACGGCCGGCTGGTGGCGGAACCGTGGAGCCCCAAGGAGAAGCCGAAGGCCGGGGACGGGGGAATAAAGGGTGAGGATTTCCAAGGATGAGATTCTCCGGCCCTTCGGAGAAGTCGCGGTCCCGCCCGGGCTTCTAGCGCGCCGGGATGACGGATCTGATCGGGTTCAGGGCGGGCCCGGAATGACGCTCAAGCGGTCATCCCGAGCCGAAGGCGAGGGATCGGTGAATCTTACCAATCGATTCCTCGGGCTCTTCGAGCCCTCCCCGGCCAAGACCACGCCGGGGCAGGCGGAATGACACCTTTCAATGAGGAGCGGGAATGACGGCTAAGGTTCTGACCATAACTTCGGGAAAAGGCGGCGTCGGAAAGACCACCGCGACGGCCAACATCGGAGTCGCCCTGGCGGCGCTCGGGCAGAAGGTGGTCTGCATCGACAGCGACATCGGCCTGCGCAACCTGGACGTCGTTCTGGGCCTGGAGAACCGGATCGTCTACGACTTGGTGGACGTGGTCGAGGGCCGGGCGCGGCTGCGGCAGGCGATGATCAAGGACAAGCGGCTGCCGGAACTGCACCTGATACCCGCCGCCCAGACGCGCGATAAAACCGCCATCTCCCCCAGCGACATGATCCGCATCTGCGACGAACTGCGGCCGGAGATGGATTGGATCCTGATCGACAGCCCGGCCGGGATCGAACGCGGATTCCGCAACGCGATCGCGGCCTCCGATACCGCCCTGATCGTCACCAACCCGGAGGTCTCCGCGGTGCGCGACGCCGACCGGATCATCGGGCTTCTGGAAGCCGAGCAGAAGGGACCCGGGAAACTGATCATCAACCGGATCAAACCGGAACTGGTGGAACGGGGCGACATGCTCGATACCCCGGATGTCCTCGAGATTTTGGCCATCGACCTGATCGGATTGATCCCCGAAGACGAAACGGTTCTGATTTCGACCAACCGCGGCAATCCGGCCGCGCTGGATCCCAAGAGCAAGGCGGGCCAGGCGTTCCGCGACATCGCCAAACGCCTGATGGGCGAGGATGTTCCGTTCCCGCCGCTGGACGGAACCGAAAGCCTCAAGCACCGCCTTTCGCGGCTGATCCATCCCAAGGGTGCCGCATGAACGGGTTACTGGACAGGCTTACCGGGCACGGCGAACGCTCCAGCGCCAAGGCGGCGAAGGAGCGGCTGATCGTGGTTCTGAGTCACGACCGGGCGAACATCAGCCCCGCGCTGCTGGAAGAGATCAAGCAGGAGATCGTGCGCGTGATCTCCGAACACATCGACGTGGATCCCGCCAGCGTGCAGGTCAGCCTGTTCTCGGAAGGCCGGGAACAGCACCTCAAGGCCGACATTCCGCTTGCCGCGGCATCCTCGCGCCGGAAGCGCACACTCTAGAACCCCATGTTCGATTGGCGAAGATGGCGTCACTTTGATTTTTGGCTGCTGGGGGCGGCCGCTCTGCTCGTGCTGCTCGGGATCGTCGAGATCCGCTCGGCGGTGGCCGATAATGCCTCGCTCGCCGACAGCGCCCAGCGCCAGGCCACCTTCGCGGTCATCGGGCTGGTCGTCCTGATGGTGGCCACCGTCATCGATTACCATTTCTGGCGGGGGCTCTCGCGCCTGCTCTTCGTCGGGATCATCCTGCTGCTCCTGTACGTGGAACTCACGGGCACCAGTTCGTTCGGCGCCACACGCTGGATCCAGGTCGGGAGCATTACGATCCAGCCTTCGGAGGTGGCGAAGATCTCGCTGATCATCATCCTGGCGGACGACATCGCCCGCAACGAGGATCGGCTGCAATCCTGGTCGGGCATCCTGCGGACTCTGATCCTGGCCATCATCCCGGCGGTGGTCATCCTGCGCGAGCCGGACCTTTCCACGGCGATCCTGACGATGGTGCTGTGGGCGGCGATGGCCTTCGCGGCCGGGATGCCGCCGCGCTTCATCTTCATTATGGGCGGCGCTGCCCTGCTCCTGCCTTTCATCGCATTGGCCCTCAACCTCCTGAGGCCCTACCAACTTGACCGTCTGGCGCTGTTCTTCATGCCGGACGCGGACCCGAGCGCCGCGTACAACATCGAACAATCGCAAGATCGCAATCGGTTCCGGCGGCTGGATCGGCCAGGGATACGCATTGAGCACCCAGGTTCAGCTGCGGTTCCTCAAGGTCCGCCACACGGACTTCATCTTCTCGGTGATGTCGAGCGAATTCGGGCTGGTCGGGATGGTCGCCTTTTTCGGCCTGCTGGGCTTCCTGGTCTACCGCTGTCTGCGGGCGGCGCGGCTCGCGCGCGACACCTACGGCGCGCTGATCGGCTACGGCGTGGCGACTCTGATTTTTTATCAGGCGGCGTTTAACATCGGGATGAATCTCAATTTGCTGCCCGTGGCCGGGCTGCCGCTGCCGTTCATCAGTTCCGGCGGCAGTTCCCTGTGGTCGGTCCTTCTTGGAATCGGCCTGGTGGAAAGCACCATCCTGTACCGGAAGGACATTGAATTCTGATGCATACGCCCCTCACCGTCCGCTTCGCCCCCTCGCCCACCGGACACCTGCACATCGGCAGCGCCCGTACCGCCCTCTACAATTATCTTCTCGCGAAAAAAGTGGGCGGGCGATTTATCTTGCGGATCGAGGACACCGACCAAAAACGATTCGATCTCCGGCGCCGAAGCGGAAATCATCGAAGGCCTGCACTGGCTGGGCATCGATTGGAACGAGGGACCGGATATCGGCGGACCGCACGCGCCGTATCTCCAAACGCTGGCCAGGGATATCTACCTCGAGCATGCCAAGCAGCTGATCGAGAAGGATCACGCCTACCCATGCTTCTGCACCCCCGAGCGGATCGCCCAACTGCGCGAGCAGCAGCGCCAGCGCAAGGAACAGCCGCAATACGACGGCACCTGCCGCCGTCTGGATCCGTCCGAGGCGGCCAGACGCGTTGCCGCCGGGGAAAATCACGTCGATTCGTTTCAAAACGCCGGACGAGGGAACGACCTCGGTGACCGACATGCTGCGCGGCGAAATCACCGTGGAAAACAAGGCGCTCGACGATTTCATCCTTGTGAAATCCGACGGGCTGGCGCTCTACCACTTGGCGGCGATGGTCGACGATCACCGCATGGCGGTGACGCACGTCATCCGCGGTTCGGAATGGCTCTCCACCCTGCCGCTCCATGCGCTGGTCGTGCGCGCCTTCGGCTGGCGCGAGCCGGCTTGGTGCCACCTCTCGCTCTTCCTCAAACCTTCCGGCAAAGGGAAAATGAGCAAGCGCGACGCCGCCCAGGCGGCGACCGAGGGCCACAGCATTTTTATCCGCGACCTGAAAGAGATGGGTTATATCCCGGAAGGAATCCTCAACTGGATCGCGCTGATGGGCGTCTCGTTCGATGAGGCCGAGGATGTATTCACGCTGGAGGAGATGATCAAGCGGTTCGAGCTCAAGCACTTGAGTCCCTCTCCGGCGGCGGTCAACTTCGAAAAGGCGGACCATTTCAACGGGACCCACATCCGCATGCTCACCGTGGACGACCTGGCCGCGCGGCTCAAACCGGTGTTTGAAAAGGCCGGGTTCACGCCGGAGGACGCACGGCTGCTCAAAGTGGCCGCGGTCGTGCAGGTGCGGATCGTCACGCTCGACGACGCGGTCGACATGGGCGGTTTTTTCTTCCGTGAAGCCGTCTCCCCCGATCCGAAAGACCTTCCCGGCAAGGGGCTTACCCCGGCGCAATCGGCGGATGCGCTGCAAGCCGCGCGCGAAATCCTCACCGCCAAGACGGAGTTCGACCCGGCCGCCGCGGAGGAAGAATTACGCGCGCTGGCCGAAAAGCTGGGGCACAAGCCGGGCGTGTTGTTTGGAATGATGCGCTCCGCGATCACCGGCCAGGCGGTTTCTCCCCCGCTCTTTGCGAGCATGGAGATCATCGGGCGGGAGACGTTCCTCGCGCGGATGGAATCGGCGGAAGGAATACTGCGGAAAATGTAACCACGGATTACACGGATAAACCCCGGATTCTTTCTCCGTGAAATCGATTTTCAAATCCGTGCAATCCGTGGTAAAAATATTTCGAAAGATCACACAAGGGGGATACGGATATGAGCCAAGCTGCGTCAATCCATCGCATACAGGACCTGCCTGCCGGGGAACGGCCGCGCGAGCGGATGGCCGCGACCGGGCCGCAGGCGCTTTCCACCGCCGAGCTGCTGGCCATTCTTCTGCGCACCGGCGGCCGCGGCCAGAGCGCGGTGCAAACCGCGCAGGCGCTCTTGCATCAAACCGGCGGCATACTGGGCCTGCGCCGGGCCGCGCTTGCGGACTTGTGCGCAATCCCCTCGATCGGCCCATCCAAGGCGTCGCTCGTCCTCGCGGCAGTCGAACTGGGCCGCCGGATCGCGGTGACCGAGGCGGAAGAAGCGCCGACCCTATCCTCCCCTTCGGCCGCGGCGGCCCTGCTTCAATATGAGATGTCCGGTCTGGAGCAGGAACACCTGCGCACGATTCTTTTGGACGCGCGCAACCGCTTAATCCGCGTCCACGAGGTTTACCGCGGATCCTTGACCACGTCGCTGATCCGCACCGGCGAGGTATTCCGCGAGGCGATCAAAGCCAACGCGGCGGGGATGATCGTCGTGCACAACCACCCGAGCGGGGATCCTTCTCCGAGTCCCGAGGACCTGGCCGTTACGCGCAACCTGATCGAAGCCGGGCGGCTGCTGGATATTCCGGTTCTGGATCACATCGTGATCGGGCGCAGCCGGTTTGTCTCGATGCGCGAACAGGGGATGGGGTTTGGGGAGAAATAATTCTTACCGCTAAGACGCAAAGCACGCAAAGCATTTATTACTTCTTATAATAAATGTCAACCTAATAAATGGCCTGCAATTGCACGAGCAGATTCATCGCTCAGCGCAATAATTATTTTTAATAATAATTTTTTTCGCGTTCTTTGCGGCTTTGCGGTGAGATCTCTTTTTTATCTCACCCCGAAAACATGGAACCTTCACTTGCCGCAGGCGGATAGCTCCACATCCCCGTGTACTCCACTCGCGGCCAAATTCTTAAATTTGCTGTTATAGGCGACGAACCGGTACAACACCCGGGACTCGCGGTATTTGGTGTACTCGGGAATATCCTCCGCAGAGAGTGTGAAGTCATACCATCCCGATCCCGCCGCGGCCATGACCAGCGGCCCGCTCCACCCGGTGACCTCCGTGGCTTCCTTGTTTATCAGCCGTACAAACATCCAGATTCCGGAGACTTTCGCCGGCTCCGCAACCTGAACCTGGAACCGCGCCTGCATCTCGCCGCAATCGGTTCCCCGGTAATAGATGTGCTTTGGCTCCACGATCACCCGGAAAAAAAACTCGGAGGTCGCCGTCAGAGTCGGGATATCGGTCGGTGTGGGAGAGCAAGTGGCGGAGACGGTCGGGGTCTCGGTCCGTGAAGAAACGGATGTCTGCGAGGGAGTGACGGTATATATCTTCCCGTTCACTCCAGCAGCCAACCCGTTCGTTGTGGTGGGAGCAGGACGATTGCCTTTGCCGATCGACCCGGCCAGTAAAAGGATGACGACTGCGATCAATCCGACCGGCAGTAACCACCGCAGGCGCGGATGTCCCTTTTTCGAACCGCCGCTCGATCCTTCGGATGGTGGCCGGGCCATGAATTAAATGGTACCTCTGGGTTCCGCCTGATCCCCCGGCGGTTTGGCGATGATATTAATGGGACCGCCGACTGGCGGGAAATGGATGGCACCTTTTCTTAAATCAGGGGGCCTCAGCGTCACAACATTCCCGGTCACGGCTCCACCAGCCATACCGCTTTGGCTTCCAGGCCGGGATGGCATGCAAAGTGAAGAATCGAATCCCCTGATTATACGCCCTTCGTTTCCCCCGCTGCGAAAGGCATCCCCGCCTTTGTAACAAATCCGGGCAGAAATGCTCCCCTCGTTCCGCTATTATTACTGCTCAAGAAACAACGAGTAGTATTGCTCCATGAGGATTTCGTAAGGGCGAGCTTATAGAGCGACCTTTTTAGAAAATATGATTACTTCTCTGCGCCCTCTGCGTCTCTGCGGTAAGATTCTTAACGCACCCCGAACACCCGGAACTCCGCGGAAGCGGGCCCCCACTGCGTTTCCACCCGGTCGACGGTGGAACCGGAGGGTCCATTTCGAACATCTTGCAGCAAAGTATCCAGAGCGGAGCGCGGACCCTCGGCCAGAAGTTCGACGCTTCCGTCCGGCCGGTTGCGCACCCAGCCCGACAACCCATAGGATAATGCGCGGCGAAAGACAAACGCCCGGAACCCGACCCCCTGCACGTCTCCGAACACCTCCGCGCGCAGCCTCTCTTTTTCGTTCATCCCGCACCCGGCCTTTCCACCGAATTCTTCAGTAACCCGCGGCGGATCATTCCGCGAACGGCCAGCACCCCGCCAAGCAACACAACCCCTGCGATCACCAGCAGCCAGGAGGCCGAAAGGAACAGGCTTTTATCCGAGAAGGATTCCAGCCAGTCGGTGACGAGATCCGGAAGACTCCTCCCGGTGGCCGCTTCAATCCCCTGGCCGCATTCCGCCCCGCCGGCATAGGCCGCAAGCGCGTTGCGGACCGCGGCCAAACCATAATGTTCTTTCAGGAACGCGACAAAGGATTTGCTTTCGGCGTACGCCAGCATCGCCGGGCTTTCCTCCGCAGGAAAAACCCGGCACAACGACGGTATGGGAATTATGCTTCCATCCGCAACCGCTTCCCGAAGTTGAACCTCAAACTCCGGCCGGGGCTCCATTTCGTATCCCGCGGCGGTTCCTTCCCTCAGCCATTGCGGGATCAACGCATATCCGGTTCCCCAGCGGGCGCCCATCAGGACGTGCGCAATTTCATGCGGGAGCAGGGCCGCGAGCGCCGGCCGGCCTTCCGCTCCAGGGGCGGCTGCCAGGATGACTGTTGAGTCGCCGGGCGAGGAGACGGCGCCTTCCCATCCATGGATCCTTCCACCGAGCGCCGCATGAAAATCCGCCAGGCGCGGATACTGGACCACGGTCAGGCGCCCGGGGATCGGGGTTTCCAATTCGGCGGAGATCGAACCCAGCGAAAACAGCGCCAGATCGGCGGTGGCGTTCGCCGCTTCCAAATCCCCTTCCAACCAATACAGGTTGAGATTATTCCGGGGCAACTCGTTCCACTCAAACCGGTCGTCGAGGTAGAAGAAAGTCTGGGCCGTGGAGACCAGCGCGCTTCCCGATGGCAGATCGACTTCCCACCAGTAGGTCACATCGGTAAAGGGAAACGGAAGCACCGCCGCCGTTGCCTCTTCGACAGCGAGTGAAAATCCATCCGCGCGCGCGTCTTTACGCGGAAAAAAGGCGTAGCGCGCTGCGCCGTATTCGAGAATTAGCCGGCTGGCCAAGACCGTTTCGGGGGTGTGGACCTGCGCGGTGAAATGAAGGCGCCCGTCAAACGACATTTCCCCCGGAGACGCATCGATCCACGATCCGTCGCGAATCCCTGATTGGGGGAACCATCCGACGGAGAATAATATGGCGGCGAACAGCAGGCTATGCATCACTCTTGATTATATTGAATTCCTAGAAAACGGGTGTCATGCGGAGCGCCTGCCCTCGCGAAGCGGGGGTGGCGAAGCATCTATTCCTGCGTTTTGGGTCCTTCGCCGCCCCGCTATGCAGTCACTCTTGCTTTAACAGCGGGTATCCTGTTGGGAATTATTTTGGATGGTTTTCAACGGGTGTGAATCAAGTTTATTTCCAAATTGGATCATCTACAAGGCACCGATCCGCCGCCGCCTTCCCCTACTCCCCCTCATCTTCACCTTCCTCCTCCCCGTCTTCCTCTTCCTCCTCGTCTTCCTCCCCGTCCTCATCCATTTCATCCAATTCGTCGATATCCAGAAGCGGCAGATCGCTGAGAAAATCCTCGAATTCGGCGTTTTCAAGCGCCGTTTCGATCCGGTCCCATTCCTCGCCGACGGCCAGCTTCTGCATTTTTTCGAGGGCATCGCGCGCCGCATTGCCGCCGATCTCCCCGAGTGCATCGATCGCTCCGGCGCGGACGACGGGATCCACATCCTCGAGGAGCTCGATCAGTTGCGGAACCGATTTTTTCAAGCCCAGCGAGCCGGCGGCCCGGGCGGCTTCCGCCCGCAGACTGGGCGCGGTATTGCGCAATTCGTCGGCGACGATAGACGAAAAATCGGTATCGGCCGAGCGTCCCATCGCCAGGAGCGCGCTGGCGCGCATGATTTCAGCGGGGTGCGAATGCGCGTTTTCCAGGATGGCGCGCACCCGCGGATCCGATGCGTATCCCACCGATTCCACGGCCCGGCGGCGCACCTCCAATTCGTCCTTTCCGCGGATCACCCCGATCAGCCGCGCGGTGATGCGTTCCCCGGTCGCGAGGGGAATTTCCTCCAGTTCCGCGCGCTCCACAAACGGGCCGAGCGCCGAAGCCGCGGCCGCGCGGACGGGCATTTCCGGATCCTGTTCCATGAATTGGATGAATTTATCGACGAGTTTGGAATCGCCGCATTCCCAGAAGCTTCGGATGGCATGCACCCGGACTTCGGGATCGCCGTCGTTCAGGGCGATGCGCGCAACGGCGAGGAAATCCACCTCGAAATTCTCGCGCGCTTCCTCCTCCATCCTCCCGATCAGGTCGCGGCGGGTGAGGACCGGCAGATCGCGCCACAGGCGGGCCATTTCGGCCGCCTGGCCCGAGCCGAGGTCGGAAAGCCAGTGCAGCGGGAAGCGGGCGGCCGGCCCGGATTCCCGATCCGCGGGCGGAACCGCATCCGTCCGGTCACCGGCCTCCCCCTTCAAGATTACCAACGCGGCGTCAAACAGTTTCTGTTCGGACATGGGCGTCAGCGGGGCAACACCGGGAAGAATACATCCAGGTAGGTGATGAACAGCATCAGGGCAAGCAGAATGAGCATGGTGTACCCGTGGACCATCCGCTCCTTTTCCGGATCGACTCGCTTGCCGCGGACCGCCTCGAGCAGGACGAACACCAGCCGGCCGCCGTCGAGCGCCGGGATCGGCAGGATGTTTCCGATCGCCAGCGCCAGGTTGATCATGCCGATCCAGTTCAGGATGATCACCCACTGGTTGTTTTCCCGCGCCGAGCCGACGATCTGTTCGGTCACATCCAGGATGCCCAGGGGTCCGACAGGCCGGTCGGTGGAGGCGTTGAATCCTCCGCGCAGGATCATGCTCGGCAGCTGCAGAAAGAGCTGCAACTGGTCACGGATGGTGAGCATGCCCTCTTGGAACGCCTCCCCCAAACTGTGGTTGCCTGAAAAGAGTTGCGTAAGCTGCATTCCCGTCGGGCCCTGACCCTCCGGCGTATCCGCTTCCGTGCGCGGGGTGACGGGGATGTCGAGCGCCGCCCCGTTTCTGGAAACATGGAGCGTGACTTCCTTCCCCCGATTGGCGTAAATGTAATCCGTCAGTTCGTTGGAGTTGCTGACAGCTTGTCCATCCACCGACACGATCACGTCGCCCGGAAGCAAACCGGATTGCGCGGAGGGCGTGTCCGGCGTGACCGAATAGACCGCGACGGAATCCGGATATGCGATTTTATAGGAGATGGTGTACGCCGTAATCGCCGCCAACGCATTAAAGAGGACGCCGCCGAGCAGCACCAGCGTGCGGACCCGCTTCGACGCGGCCGCCAGCCCGCCTTCGACGGTCGGGTCGTCCTCGCCCAGCGGGCGGACGAAGGCGCCGAACGGGATCCAGTTCAGGGTGATGTCGGTCCCCTGCCAGGTGAAGAGCTTCGCCAGCCTCGGCGGGAACCCGAATCCGAATTCCTCCGCCTTCACCCCGGTCAGCCGGCACATGAGAAAATGCCCCAGCTCATGGATGAAGAGCAGCAGGCCGAAGAGGAAGAACGCCACCGCCCAATCGAGAATATTTCCGAAAATTTCCATCTGCACGCCTTTCCGTCCAGCCGATGCGACAGGATTATATCAGGCCGGGAGGGCGAATCCTCCTCCGCTATCACCCGCTTTCTTCAAGCAGAAATATTACATCCCAACGGTGATAGGGGGGAGAATTCGGTTGCCATCCCATCCCCCCTCCCGAAATTCTCTTTATTAAATATTTTCGAGGATGCTACCCTCCCCCCTTCCCGTTATACGGGAAGGGGGGAGGGCGACTTGACTCATACTCTAAAGGAAAATCCAAGTTTAGGGAGGGGGGAAAGGATGGTATGACGAACGCCGAAGGCAGGATTGACTGTTCCGAGTTAATTGTCTACCGTCACCACATGCGCCCCGCCGCCCGGGCGCGCGACGAGCACGCGCTCGACAGCCGGATTTTCCCGCAGGCGGCGTTCCACCTCTCCGGCGGATTCGGCCGGGCACAGGCAGTGGACGTTCGGGCCGGCATCGATCGTATAAGCGACAGGCAATCCTTGCGCGCGCCAAGCGGGGATTACCCGCATTAATTCCTTCGTCGCGGGAGCAAGATAATTCAAGGCGGGCGTCGAGGTCCGCATCACTTCGTGCATCCGGCGCGTGTCTTCTTCGACGATTTCCGCCAGCGCCGGGAAATCCTTCCCCCTGACCGCCCGGCGGCAGATATCCAACCGCCGCGCAGCATCCGAAACGCGCGCCGCCTGATGCGGGCTTGTCCGGGCGAGGCGGTTCCCCTCGGCGGATCCGGTCTGCTTGGGGCGGCTGTCGAGGATCGCGATCACATCCGCCAGCGCCCAATGTTCCGGCGGCGCAATCGATTCGGCGAACGATTCTTCGTCCGCATCCGCGGCGTACCATTCGACAAATCCGGCCGGGATGGAACGGGCGGCCGATCCGGATTCGCGCCGGGCGAGAATGGAAAGCTCCCGTTCCGAGAGCATCAATTCCAATGCGGCCGCTCCGGCTACGGTGAGCGCGGCAAACCCCGAAGCGGAGGAAGCGATTCCGGCGCCCAGCGGAAAATTGTTGCGGCTTTCAACATGCGCTTTTATAACGGACCCCGCTTTGTGGCGAAGCCGATCGAGATGGGCGGAGACACGCTCAAGCGCAGGTCCCGATTGGAGGATTCCTTCGAAAACAAATTCATCCTCGGCCAGGCTCGGAGAAAAAGCGACGGTCGTGACGGTTTCCAAGCCGGCCAGGTTCATTGAAATCGAACCGTTGGCCGGGAGGCGCAGGCCGTCGTCGCGGTTGCCCCAGTATTTGATCAGGGCGATGTTGGGATGGGCAAGAGCGGTGGCGGTGGACATGGTAAAGGGGAGTGTATCATGCGCGAGAATGAATGGATACTCGAGGGATCAGTAATTCTTAACGCAAAGGCGCAAGGACGCAGAGACGCAAGGAAAACCATACCTCAGTAACAGATGTTTTTCCCTTATTGCGTCTTTGCGACTCTGCGCCTTTGCGTTATGGTTTTCCGCTGCGAACGTCAACGAAGCTTAATTTTCATCCAGCCCGACATATTCAAACCAGTCGAAATCCGCCGTATTTGTACTCGGCTGACCGTTGCTGCTGGCATACATCCCAAGACAGGTCCCGACGAATCCTCCCGCCCAGGGGGTGCTCAGAATTCGTCCATCCACGCCTTCGGCGACCGGCCGCCAAATCTCCGGCTCGGTGGCGATCCAGAACGAGTAAGCCTGCCCGTCGGCCTCCACCTTGAGCTGGAAGCGGTTGCCCTCGACGGGAAGCTCGGCCAGAATGGAATCTGTTCCGACGGGAACCGGCAACAGCTGGACCATGGGTTCCGGGGGCGACCGTTTCACGAGCCGGACGGACGGCTTCGCGCCGCCGGTGACGACGAAACGGAAGTGCGTCTCGTTGTTCTGCAAAAGGACCAATCCCGCGCATTCGGTGTCTTTCCGGGGCGTGAACTCGAGCGCCGCCCGGGCCGCGAAGCGCATATGCTCCTGCCGCCGTCCGATAAAACTCGGATTCGCCGGATCCGTCAACCGCTCCGGCCGCAGCCGCAAACGCAAATACCCCGGCCGGGCATCGAGGCTCCAGAAGTCGTCGCGCGGGGTGCGCAGAAAGATCCATTCCGGCGCGAGGGTCCGGGCATCGAAGTGATCACAGACGGGCAAAGAGGGCCAGCGATGTTCGGGCAAATTGGGCGCCCGCTCCA
Organism: uncultured Chloroflexia bacterium; assembly: GCA_963724345.1. Classification (GTDB taxonomy): domain Bacteria; phylum Chloroflexota; class Anaerolineae; order Anaerolineales; family RBG-16-64-43; genus JAFGKK01. The sequence goes on from CAVRUI010000003.1 coordinate 1,870,511, forward strand.
CAGATGAAACCCGCCCGCTGCCGGCGGCGACCACCGGCCAACCATCCTCCCAACGCACCGGAACCAGGAAGGTCTCGCGGCCGAGGTTATAGAAGTATCCCCCGTAGGGCCGCATGGCCAGCAGGACCATCCACCACTCCCCGGATTGGGTCTCCACAAGATCCGCGTGCCCCGTTCCCACGATGGGGTAGTCCAGCCCCAGGTGGCGATGGGTCAGGATCGGGTTACGGCGATTCCCTTGATAGGGTCCGTCAATCTTCGCGCTGCGCGCAATCGTCACGGCATGGTCGTGTCCCGTTCCCCCTTCGGCAACCATCAAATAGTATTGTCCATCGACTTTATAAAGGTGCGGTCCCTCCGCCCAGGCCGCGTCCCTGGCGGCCCCTTCCCAGAGCACACTGGTCTTGCCGATGAGGCGCATCGCGCCCAAGTCCAGCTCCTGGAGCCAGATTTCGGTATGCCCTTCATACCGGCCGTTGGCTGCCTCCCGGTTGCCGACATACCAGGCGCGGCCATCGTCGTCAAAAAACAGGGAAGGGTCGATACCCGGGGCGTTTTCCAACCAGTACGGCTCTGACCACGGCCCGGCCGGCTCGGTCGCCTTCACAATAAAATTGCCCGATTTCGACGTTCCACCCACCAAGGTATTGATCACGTAGAAAGTTCCCCGGTTATAGCGAATGGTGGGCGCATACAACCCGCCCGAGGCGTACACGCCATCCAGGGGCAACTGCGAGGGCCGATCCAGGACATGCCCCAACGGGCGCCAATGGACAAGGTCGCGGCTGTGAAAAATCGGCAGACCTGGAAAATATTCAAACGTGGAGTTCACCAGGTAATAGTCCTCGCCCACCCGACAAATGGAGGGGTCAGGATGAAAGCCCGGTAGAATAGGGTTACGAAAAGTTTCCGGCATGGGTTGCACCTTTCGGCGAAAAATATAATCCGGCGGGACCCGGGCGACCGCAAAAGCCCCCCAAAGCAGGAAGTCCGATGTTCGTAATTATGGATTGCCCCGGGGAAGAATTTAATTTTCCTGTCAGCAGGAATATTTGTGGCATTTCACAAGCACTTCGTCAATGTAAACATCCATTGGCGCCGCGCCTTTACAGTTTTCCGATGCCTCCGGACATCGGCCCGCAAATTTGCATCCCCGCCGCATGTACTCGTCCTGTTCCAATTCCGTAAGTTTGACAGAGCTGGTCCAGCGTTTTTTGGGGTCTGCCTGGGGAATGGAATCGCGTAAAAGCTTTGAGTACGGATGGCGGGGATTCATCAGCACCTGTTCCACGGTTCCCATTTCCACAATGTTGCCGCGGAACATGATGGCGATCCGGTCGCTGACATAATAGGCCGTCGCCAGGTCGTGGGTGATGTAGAGGATGCTCACACCCAACTCATCCCTGAGCTTTTTGAACAAGTTGACAATCGACATGCGCAGGGAGGCATCGACCATCGAAACCGGCTCATCCGCAATGATCAGTTTAGGATCCGTCACCAGCGCCCGGGCGATTGAAATGCGCTGGAGCTGCCCGCCGGAAAATTCACTTGGGTATTTTCCGGAAAATTCCTGATAGGTCATGCCCACCAGGCGCAGTTTTTTATCAATCCAATCAATGGCTTCCTTTTTGGAACCGGCCAGCCGGAAATTCCGCACGGTTTCGTGGAAATAGGAATCCACCGTGCGCAGCGGGTTGAACGTGCAGAACGGATCCTGGAAGATCGCTTGCACGCCTTGGGTTTTCCAGACCTTCTCCCCGCGGGTCTGTGGATTCCCGTCATGGAAGATATTTCCTGAGGAGGGTTCTTCAAATCCCAGGATCATGTTCGCCGTGGTGGTTTTACCGCAACCGCTCTCGCCGGCCAGGGTGAAGATCTCCGCCGACTTGATGAGAAAGTTGACGCGATCCACGGCGGTAAAGATGATCCTGGCGATCACATTGCCCTGGGAGTACCGTTTGGTCAGCTCTTTTACCTCAAGCAGCGTTTGCATGTTTCTCATCTCCATACAACCAGCAGGCGACTTTATGGTTTTCCGCCGGGTACGAGAAGTCCGGCATTTGCCGGCGGCAGATATCCATGACCTTCGGGCAGCGCGGGTTGAAGGGGCAGCCGTCTGGCAGGTCCACCAGTGACGGAGGACTGCCGGGCACGCTGCTGCGCAGATGCTTATCGCCGAATTTGGGGAGCGAGTTGATCAGGAACTGGGTATAGGGATGCCGGGGCTGGCCGAAGATCCGCTCCGTGGTCGCCTCTTCCACGATCTTCCCGGCATACATGATTCCGATCCGGTCGGCGATGTTGGCCTGCACGCCCATATCATGCGTGACGATGATGATGGTGTTCTTCAGGTCTTTCTGAATATCCTTCATCATCTGGATCACGCCCCGCTGCACCACCACATCCAGCGCCGTGGTGGGTTCGTCGCCGATCATGATGCGCGGTTTCAGCAAAGCCGACAGGGCGATGGTCACGCGCTGGCGCATTCCGCCCGATAACTGATGGGGGTAGACATCCAGAATATTCTGGGGCAAGCCGAATTCCAGTATCTGTTTGCGGGCCCGCTCGAAGATTTCTCCGCGCTCCGGTCCCCGGACGTGGCTCGCGATGAAATCCATATAGGTTTCTTTTATCTTCAGGACCGGGTTGAGGACGCTCATGGAACCCTGCGGAATAGTGGATATAAATTCCAGCCGCAGCTTGCGTTTTTCCTCCGGCTTCAGCGTGGTGGCATCGATTTCCTTTCCTCCGTTGACGCGGTAATAAATCTTGCCGCTGATCAGACGCTGGGGCGGCACGATATCGTTATACAGCGCTTTCAGCAGCGTGGTTTTGCCGCAGCCGCTCTCCCCCGCGATGCCGTAAATTTCGTTTTCATAGATCTTCAGGTCCACATCATTCACCGCTTTGACGACCTTCTGCTTGCCATACATCTCCAGGACGTAGTAGGAATGAAGGTGGTCAGTTCGCAGAGTGGATATATTCTCGTTGGTCATATCTGCGTCTCCACGACTACACCCCAACCCTCTGGATCCGAGTGCGTGGATCCAGATACTCGCTGATGCTGACCGAAAGCCAATAGAGGGCGATAAACATGAAGACCGCCAAAACCACCGGAGTCAGGACCCAATTCCAGCGTCCCAGGAACATCGCCTGGTACGTGATCGCCCAGTTCAGGATTGTGCCCAGGGTGGGAATATTGACATCCACCAGCCCCAGGAGCGCCAGGGTCATCTCCAATCCGATTGCCCAGGAGATATTGTTGATCAACGTCGAAAAGATCAACGGCGTGGTATAGGGCATGTATTCCTTTAAAACCAGTTTAACCGTTCCCGTACCCGAAAGGATTGCCGTCTTTGTGAAATCCCGCTCGCGTAAACTCAAGATCACCGACCGGATCACCCGGGCGTCCCATGCCCAACCGAAGGCCGATAACATCAATCCCAGAACCACAAGATTCATATTTTTCCGAATGATCATGGCCAACATCACCAAGATCAGGAAAAGCGGGATAACCAGCAGGCCGTCGCTGATGAACATCAGTATCCGGTCGGTATTGCCGCGCGCATAACCGGCAACCATACCGACTAGGACGGCGATCACCCGGGAAACCGACGCGGCGATGAGCGAGATGATCAGGGAATTCCGCACCGCAAAGGTGGCCTGCCAGAAGATATCCTGTCCGTTGGAATCGGTGCCGAGCAGATACTCGGCCGAGGGCTTCATATCTCTCGGGACGACAAACCACAGCGAAGGATCGTACGGGGAGAAAAAAGACAAAATCGCCATGGCCAGGATCAACAAAAGGACGATGAAGCTGAAGGTGAAGCGATAATCCCGGAAAAGATCTCGCATGACTCTCATGGAACCAACTCCTTAATAGTATCTCACCCGAGGATCAAACAAGGGGTATGTCAGATCCAGGATCAGGATCGCCGTCGTGATTCCAACGATGGAAAGCATGGTGATCCCCATGATCAGGTTGTAATCCGCCCGCATGACGGCGTTATACAGTAGCATTCCCAAGCCGGGGTACCCGAACACGATCTCGGTAATCAGCGCCCCGCTGAAGATCTGCCCAAGCGAAAGCGCCAGGCCGGTGATTTGCGGCAGCATGGCGTTGCGAATGACATACTTGCTCACGATGCGGTCCTCTGTAACGCCGCCCAGCTTGGCATACTGGACAAAACTTTCCGAATTGACGTTCTGCACGATCAGCTTCATGGTCTGGAAATTGACCGCCGCACCCAGGGCAATCATCGAGATGGCGGGCAAGAACGAATGCCAAACGACATCCTTGATGAAAGGCCAGGTGAAGGAGGGTCTGGCTCCCAAAGACGATCCGCCGGTAACCGGGAACCAGTGCACGCTCCCGGCAAAAAGCATGAGCAATCCGAAGGCAAAGATGTAATAGGGCTGCGGTCGGATCAACATACCGATGGCATCCAGGGCTCGCGACCAGCCTTTCCGGGAAAAGTAGCCCGCCAACCCGCCGAGGATATTTCCGATTATCCAGTTGATGGCAGTCGAGATCAGCAGAAGCCCCAAAGTCCAGGGCATGGCGGTTCCAATCAGCTGGTTGACGCGGGCGGGGAAATTAAAGAAAGAAACGCCGAAATCACCGCGAAAGAGCCTGCCCCAAAAGGCCACGTATTGTTCTCCCCAGGACCCCCCCAAGCCGTACATCTCGGTCAGATCGCGGATGATGCCGTCCATCGCGCCCGGCTCCAATGTCGAACCATGCGCCCTCATTTGACCGATCATAGCCATGACAGGGTCGTTCGGGGTGAGTCTGGGAATCAGGAAAACAATCGTGATACCCAGCCAAATGACCAAAACGTATTGAAACAGACGGGGGATGAGATATCGTTTCAGGAAGGCCACGGCTTTTACCTCACGCGTTTTTTATTCGCGTCGAAAAGCTATCACTCTTTTCGGGAAAACCCCCAGGGAAGTGCGACAAATGTTTCCCTGGGCGGGTTTCCCCGCCCAGGGAGTGTTTCCACACAGCCGGATAGACTTTGAATCTATTTGCCGGTGGGTTTCAGGAACGGAGTCATGTACTTGAAGTTGGGCCAGTGAGTGTATGGCTCGTTATAGGGATTTTCGCTGCCGGGCCAGTTGGTCCAGTAGTATTCGTCCCAGCCGACAAAGCCGATATACCCGTAGGTCGGAACGCCGGGCATATTCTTGACCGCTTCCTTGAGGCCCTCGGTGCCGACGGCGATGACCTGTTCGGTGTTGAAGGGATCCGTCTCGCGCAGCCGCTTGATGACGTCGTCCATCGTATCGCTCGACCAGCGCGAGTAAATGCCTTGCGTGCGCTCCGGGATGGGCTTCTTATAGGCGGAATTCCATCTGTCGAGCACGCGATACAGATCGGGTCCCGCGCCCCAGGGCTCCTGCGCCGGCCAGTTGCCGCTGATATCAAAGTCGCCGGTGGCTTGCAAGCCGTCGTTATCCGCAATGGAAAGCATGTTGGCATCGATGCCGAACTTCTTCCACTGCTGCACGGAGGCTGCGGCATTGCGCGCATCGTGGTTGGTGAGGATATTCCCGCACATATAGTTGATGGTCCAGATTTCGCCTTCCGGGGTCAGCCATTTGCCATCCGCGTTCTTCTTGAAGCCGTTCTTTTCCAGCAGTTTCGTGGCGATCTCCGGGGCATACTTGTACCAGCCCAACCCAAAGGCCTGGGCCTGGAATTCCGGGGTGTCCGGGAAGACATACCCGCGGCTCTTGGCGTCGGCGGCAACACGTTTCGGGGCATCCGCATCATACGGGGCGAACGTCTCGCCGCCGCCCACGTCGATGGTGAAGGCTTTCAACCAGTCCTGCATCGGCGCGATGTAATCCGCGGGATACGGGCCGAGGTGCGGGACGTGCACCGGGCTCATCGTGCCCGAGCTGTCGACGGCGATTTTCAGGAACTCGACGATATCGATCGCCAGCACCAATGCCCAGCGGACATCGACGTTATCAAACGGCTTCCGGGCGGTGTTGAAGAGGATCCCGGTGATGCAGGGGTCGTTGTTGACCACGAAGGGGAAGGTCGGCTGGTAGGCGCGGGATGTCTTCGACTGCGCCAGCAGCGCCTTGAGACCGTCGGCCGAGAGCTCCGCCACATCCAGTTCGTGATTGATTTGCGACAGGATTTGGGCGCCTTCATTGTCAAAAGCCTGGATGACGATGTACTTGGCCTTGGGTTCGCCGTACATGATGCCGGTCGGGCTCTTGTCCCAATCCGCGCGTTTTTCCCAAGCCGTCCAGAATCCCTGGGGGTCAAAGCTGTGCAGCTTGTACGGACCACAGCCCACATACGGATTGAAGGTAAACTGCACCGGATCGGCTTCCTTCTCGAACACATGCTTGGGCATGATCCGGTTGCAGCCCCAGCGGTCGAGGAAGTTGGTGTGGAAGCGGGAGTTGGGATTATTCAGGACGAACTTGACCGTGAAGTCATCCACGGCGGTCACCGAGGCGACGTTATCCACAAAGAAGGAATTGGGGTTAAGACCCGAGAACTTCTTGCAGGTCTCGACCGTATAGACCACATCGGCGGAAGTGAATGCTTCGCCGTCATTCCAGGCGACGCCCTTGCGGAGAGGAATTGTGCATTCCGTGAAGTCCGCATTGTACTTCGCGTCCCCATCCGCCAAGCCGTTGATGATTTTCCCCGTGGCAAAGTCGACCGACCACAGCGGCTCGTCGGCCAGGTTCTGCAGGCCGCGGTCTTGCCATTTCCAACCAACCCAGAGGTTCATGTTGTCGGGTGTGCCGACACGTCCGGTAAGCTGCCTGACGATAACCGTCTCCCGGCGGGGGAAAGTGCCCATCACATCCGGTACCGCTTCGAGGGGGCCGGAGGTGGGTGTGACCATCACTTCCTGGGTTTGGACAACCGTGACCTTTTCGGGGGTGCCGCCTGGTCCACAGCGTACCAGCACGGTTGCGCCGGCGCTGGCGCCCAGGATCTTCATGAAATTTCGGCGATCAATTTTTTTGGACATTCCATCCTCCTGAAATATTTGAATGGTTTGCTCGACGGCTTACTGGATCAAATTAAGGGTGGAAAGGCATGTTTTTTCGATTGTAATAGGCCGCCTCCTTTCCTTTCTATCGTTTCGTTGCCCTATGTACAGGGTCTGCGCCAGCCGGTTCGTCCGGCAAATGTCAAGGTGCCGATGTACAAGAATCCCTGATGACAAGCCGGGTAGGGATTTTGTAAAAATCACTCTCCCCAGCGGGGTTTATCGGAAGGGGCTCGCCTTTCACCAGCTTTGCAAGGATTTCCATCGCCATGTTACCCATCTTCTCTATAAATTGGTCGACGGTTGTCAAAGGCGGGTTGATGTGGGCCGCCTCGTCCACATTATCAAACCCGATCACCGACAGGTCTGCCGGTATTTGTAAACCAAACTCTTCGGCAACCTGGTATACAGCCATCGCCGACAAATCATTTGCCGCGAAAATCGCCGTTGGGCGATCGGGCAGGGATAGGAGCTTTCTGGCACAAACTATGGCCGTTTCAGCCGTATAATCGCCGATCTCAATCCAATCTTCATTTGCAGGGATACCCGCCGCAGCCAAACCATCCTTATAACCCTGCAAGCGCAGGTTCGCGCCGTTCAGATCCGTTCTTCCAGAGATGTGGCCGATGCGGCGGTGACCCAAGCCGGTCAGATAATTCATCGCGGACAGCGCGCCTTCCCGGTTTGTCGCGATAATCGACGGGCAGTCCGGGAATTCATTGTTCGGTTCAATGATCACCAGCGGAGCATGGGTGTTAAATTGAGTCGCCACCGGTGTAACCACAATCACCCCGTCGGCGATGCTGCCGTTCAGCAGCGCCACATTGGAGCGCTCACGCTGGGCGACATTCTCTTGGTCCACCACGCCACTGGTGTAAATTATAAGCTCCTTGCGGAGTTCGAAGATCGCCCGGTTTACACCGCGCAATAATTCCTGCGAGTAATACAAAGCCACATTCGGCATAATCAGGCCGATCACATTGGTTCTGTGGCTGCGCATCCCGCGCGCGGCCAGGCTGGATGCATAACCCAGTTTTTGGATGACGGCCAGCACCTTCTTGGTGGTCTTCTCGGAGATATCATCTTTGCCGTTTAGGACCCGCGAAACGGTAGTGACCGAAACGCCGGCTTCCCTGGCTACATCCCGGATAGTGACCGCTCTTAGATTCCTCTTTATGGCGACCTCGGGTATCGCTTCGGAAATTTTCCCCGGTATTGTTACCGGTAACGATATAGTATTATTGTCATAAAGCAGTATAATGTCAATAAGATCTTGTTCCGGAAGCTGAATAAAACCATCGCATTAATGCCGCAACCGCTGAAAGAAGCTTAAAACGCGGGAGGACGCTCCGGGGATAAACAGGTTCGATAATTATTATCCTCGGATATGCATCACAACAGATATATTCCAGCCAAAAATACCTATTTTTTCGGGACTCGGGTTCAACATCCGCCTGCCCGGAATGGGTATTATTAAAAAAATCGGCAAATATATTTCTGGAGGTGCAGATGGGCGCAAAAGCGAAATTCCACGGGCCGGCTTTTGCCGGTTTGGAAACAACCGCACAGCTTTCCGACGCGCAAATCGAAGCGCGGGCGCGGGAGCTGTTCGCGCAGCTCACACTGGACGAAAAAATTAAGATGATGTCGGGGGACCTGCCGTTCTGGCCGGGCATAGCCGATATGAGTAGTGGCGGCTACGCCGACCATCCCTGGGTGGCGGGTGCGGTGCCGCGGCTGGGGATCCCCGGTGTGCGTTTCGCGGATGGTCCGCGCGGGGTGATCATGGATGGCGGAACCACCTTCCCGGTCTCCATGGGCCGCGGGGCGACCTTCGACCCCGATCTGGAAGAACGGGTGGGCGATGTGATCGGGCGCGAACTGCGCGCGATGGGCGGGAATTTCTTCGGCGGCGTCTGCATCAACCTGCCTCGGCACCCGGCCTGGGGGCGCGCGCAGGAAACCTATGGTGAAGATCCCATCCTCCTGGGCGAGTTCGGGGCCGCCCTGGTGCGCGGCGTCCAGAAACACGTGATGGCCTGCGCCAAGCATTATGCGCTGAATTCGATGGAAAACGGCCGTCACAGCGTGGATGTGACCATCGCGCCCCGCCCGCTCCACGAGCTCTACCTGCGCCATTTCCAGCGCGCCGTGGAAGAAGGCGTGGCGTCGATCATGAGCGCGTATAACAGCGTCAACGGAGAGTGGTGCGGGCAGAACTATATGCTGCTCACCAAGATTCTCAAGCAGCAATGGGGCTTCCAGGGCTTTGTGATGACCGACTTCATGTTCGGCATGCGCGATTCCAAGAAAGCCGCGCTGGCCGGGCAGGATGTCGAGATGCCCTTCGCCATGATTCACCAGCAGCACCTTAAAGGCTTGGTGGAACGCGGGGAAGTGCCGGCCGAGCGCATCGACGACGCGGCGCTGCGCGTGCTGCGCCAGCAGGTCCGGTTTGGCCAGGGTCGCGACCCGCGGGACTATTCCCTGGAAGCGGTCGGCACCGAAGCGCATCGCAAGCTCGCCCGTGAGGCGGCGGAAAAGGCGATCGTTCTGTTGAAGAACGATGGCGCGCTGCTGCCGCTGAAAAATATGAAGAAGCTGGCGGTGATCGGAAAACTGGCCGCCGTGCCGAACACCGGCGACAGCGGGTCTTCCAACACCCGCCCGCCGTACGTGATCACCCCGCTCCAGGGACTGCAAGAGGCGCTGAAGGGGAAGGCGGAAATTATCTATGACGACGGGAGCGACCCTGCCCGGTCGGCGCAGGTTGCCCGCGCAGCGGATGTGGCGGTTGTGGTTGCCGGGTACACACACCTGGATGAAGGCGAATATACTTCGCCCGATTCGGTAGCCGAGTTGTCGAAATATTTTCCCCCGCCCGCTCCCGAAGAAACGCCCATCGCGCAGAAGATGATGGAGGATTCTCTTGCCAACAGCGGCGGTTCCAACCTCACGCCAACGGGCGGAGACCGCGCGCGGCTGACCCTGCACCCCGAGGATGAAGCGCTGATCCGGGCCGTCGCGGCATCCAACCCGCGCACCGTGGTGGCCATGATGGGAGGCAGTGCGATCATCACCGAGAACTGGCGCGGGAAGGTCCCGGCGATCCTTATGCTGTGGTACCCGGGCATGGAAGGCGGACGCGCGTTCGCGGATATCCTGCTGGGAAAGATCAACCCGAGCGGCAAGCTGCCCTGCGTATTCGCCGCCCGGCCCGAAGACCTCCCCTATTTCGACATGAACGCAAAAGCGATCACGTACGATCTATGGCATGGCTACCGCAAGCTGGAGCGGGAGGGAAACGCTCCCGCCTTCCCCTTCGGCTTTGGGCTGAGCTACACCACCTTTGAGTTTAAAAACCTTCGCCTGTCGAACGCATCGCTGGGCGCAAAAGATACCCTCACCGCCACGCTGGAGGTGACCAACCGCGGACCGGTGGCCGGAGATACCGTGGTGCAGATCTACGCCGCCGTGCCGACCTCGCGGGTCGAGCGCGCACCGAAGGAGTTAAAGGCTTTCCGGCGGGTCGGGCTGAAACCGGGCGAGACCAAAACCGTCCGGGTGGAGATCCCGGTCAAAGACTTCGCGTATTATGACGAACAGTCGGGCTGGACGGTGGAACCAACCAGCTATACGCTGATCGTCGGCCAGCATTCGCTGGATGACCGGGCGCTGCGGGCGGAATTTAAGATCGTCTGAAATGGCGGTTGGACCCGACGAAAGATCATTTAAAGAGTGTCCAAGCGGGGCTCCGGGCCGGTTTTCCGATCCGGAGCTTCGCTTGGGCACACAACAAATTATCCGTATGCGCTTTAGGCTGATCCACGCCAGCCCCGGATTAACTTAATAAATATTCAGTGCAATAGAAGCAGAGCGAGTACACTTTGGGGCATGATCGCCTGTCAAAAACTCGCAAGAAACCGTGAGCCGCAAAAAGCCTTATGTGTCAGGTGTTTTTCCTCTTTGGAAGCATTCCAGTGGACAGCCAGAATGCACAATCTTCTCCCAATTTCTCCCTCGCCGTTTGTTCGTAGTGTTCAATATCTTTTGGGGTTAGGATATCTTTCCAGCTGCCATTTACGCCCTTGTGCATGAAAGTTTCCGCCCCTCCCTCAAATATTTTTCCTCCAAAAGGAACGCTTTGGGCTGCATGTGCTTTCATGTACTCAAAGGAACAGTGTTCAAGAATCGCATCCCACTTTGTCTCATCTATCGCAATATCAAGAAATGCGGCTATTCGTCGAATTTCGCCCGGCATGTCTCTCTTGAGATTTGCAAAATGCAAAAGCATCACATTGGGCAGATCTTTGATTTCCCACCATGACAGAATGTGGGGCCAATACGGCCACCACGGGTATCCATCCTTCATGAGCCAATCCCGAAAGTACTCCCTCACGTCCGACGGCGCCTCTCCCAAAGGAGGACCTATCCGCTCCGGCACACCATCCATATCCCGAATGACTTCTTTTTTGAAATTTCTGTGATGGTTATATAAACTCCATAGAACATCCCGCCCATCCCGGCCGATATAGATGTATTTTGCTTTCGGGGAAAACACAAGTGTATCCACAGGGAGGTGGCTCTTGATGAAACGACGATGAGTCTGAGCCTCCACTATTTTCAATCGTTCCTCTTTGGATGGGAATCGACAATCCAGCCAGGGCGACACTTCAGAAACATTAATATCCTCCGCGCCCATCCATATTAATTGGGCTACGATCTGCTGAACCCATGTCGTTCCAGATTTCGAGTAAGCATTTATCACGATATCGTCATCACGATAGTGAAACGTATTCCAAACAGTCGAATCCAACAAATGATGCCAATGCTCCCGTTCCTTAATTGGGTGTTCACCTTTTTTGGATGTCATATTCCCATTCTTCATTTCCAGTCCTTTTACACGCCTTACGCCCCTTTTCCACCGCCCCAATTTTACCGGAAGGATCCACGCGGCCGGCTGCAAAGGATTCTTGGGCTGCCGCCTACAGCCGTATCGAAAATACGTGGACGGCTTCACAGGGCGGCTCCGGCGGCAGGCCAATATGCAGACCGTCCGCCATCTGGCTCCAGGAAACGATCCCCTCGTATCCAACCAGGCTGACTTCTTTGACAGGCCGTGAAGGATCAAGTTTCAAAGAGGTGATGACCGCCTGTCGGTCGGCCGGCCAAGCCATTTGGAACGCATAGAGGACGCCGCCTTTGCAGGTGAATCGAAAATCCTGCGCCGTCCATTGCTGCGAGGCTTCGCTGAACGCGCCCTCCACAGCCCGGGTCGGTCCTTCGCCAAAGACCTTCCAGGGCCGGGTCTCATAAATGGTTTCGCCGTTCATGGCCATCCACCGGCCAATCCCCTGCATTCCATGAGCGGATTCATCGTCAAACGTTCCGTCCGGTCTTAACGGGATATTTAAAAGTAGATTACCATTCTTGCTGACAATATCCACCAGCATATGCACGATGGCGTCGGTTGTTTTGTACACGGCACGCCGATCGTAAAACCATCCGCCGATGCAGGTATCCGATTGCCAGGGCCGGGAAAGTATCTCGGAAACCACACCCCGCTCCACATCCAAAACACCTATGTTCTCGACATACTCCCCATGATTGTGCTCGAACTCCCCGCCGAGATGTTTGAGCGTATACACAGCCTGACAATCCCCGTCGTGATTTCTTGTGTTTATATTATAGAAATGAGCGATCAATCGGCGTCCCACTTCACCGAACGGGACCGCTCCATCGGTATAGAGCAAATCAGGCTCATAACGCTCCAGCAGGTCACGCACCCGCAGGAACCATTGTTTTTTCCACCACTCCGGGGGGTTGGCCGGATACGCAAACGAGATATCCGCATGAGGCGGAAAATAAAAATCCGCATAACGCGAATCGGCGCCGTCATATGGAACTCCCAATATACGGACCGGCCTTGTCGGCCAGTTTGTTGGTGTTGAACCATGAATAACTGCGTTCCAGATGTTCCGTGACGCCAAAGCGCAATCCATACCGGGCGGCCGCCTGCTTCCAAAGTCCGACAATGTCCTTTTGCGGACCGATGTTGACGGAATTCCAGTGATGATGCTTTGAGTCCCAACAATCAAAGTTATCATGATGCACAGCCAACGCCACAAAATAACGGGCGCCGGCCTGCTGATACTGCTGCATCAGGGCATCCGGATCGAAGTTTTCCGCCTTCCATGCGGCGCAAACATCTTTAAAACCAAATTTTGAGGGATGCCCAAAGGTGCGCCAGTGGAACCGGTACTGATCGGACCCTTCCAGATACATATTGCGTGCGTACCAATCGCCGTACATCGGGACTGCCTGAGGACCCCAATGCGCCCAGAACCCAAGTTTCGCGTCACGAAACCACTCGGGGCAATGAAAGGTTTGCAGCGATTGCCATGTTGGTTCAAATAATCCATCGGCGATTCGATAATCTGGATCGTCCGCGTACACCCGGCCGAGTGTGTGGTCGCTCATGAATAAAAAGCTCCTGCGGAACGCTCTCCCATATGGTTTCTCCCTCGGCGGCCCCAGCCGTCAAAGCCATCGGTGGATAGATCGTATTTGGATTCACCTTGGTTATACACTACCTGTTAAAAAACGCTTTCCCGCCTATTTTCCCTGTAGAGTATATAAACAGTCTGAATCTGCATTCCACAAATATCACGGCCTCCGGCCCGCATCGAGTTGTTGGACAACCGGGTATTTACCATAATTCATCTATGATGCCCCTGAGCTTTGGTCCAATGATTTCATATCCGTTACTATTCAAATGCAACCCATCGGGCATGATTGTGTTGCTTACGACCCCTTGCTCGTTTATCAGATCCGATCCAATATCCCTGTACGTTATCCCGGTATTGGAATACAGGGAGTTTAATTGTCCATTTATTCGGCGGATTTTCCGGGCATAATCAATTCCCGTCTCATTGACATTCCTGGGCAACAATCCAAGGATAACCAGCTTGGCGGTCTTGAGCTTTTGCCGGGTTATTTCTGCAATCTCCCGTATTCCATTCACGATCGTCTCTTCGGAATCCCTTTCAAGATTATTCGTACCTGCCAGGAGTATGATAATTTTTGGGTCGATCCCGTCAAGCTCGCCATTCAATATTCTCCACTTAATATTCTCCAGACTATCTCCGCCAACTCCAAAATTCGCCGCACTATACTTGGAGAAATACTTGTTCCATAAGTCCAGGTTGTCTTCCCATCTTCGGGTCAATGAGTCTCCCAGGAAAACCAGCTGAATATCATGCTCATCCTTCATCCCGAGTATTTTGTTATGCTTTGCGACAGATTGATCGTCCGTGCGCATCACGGCTTCTAGCGGCATAGGACGTTTCCCTTGAGGAAGGCGATGTTGGGATTCGCAACGGTGGCGGTGGAAATCATCAATAAAAGTGTACCACGCACGGGAAAGGAATTTCAACGCAAAGACGCAAAGGCGCTAGGGCGCAAGAAGACCAAACACGAAGATTAATAATTATTCATCGGGTGGTTTTTTCTTTGCGTCTCTGCGTCCTTGCGCCTTTGCGTTAAGGTTTTATTTTCTTCGCGTCCTTCGCGTCCTTCTCGATCTTGGCCCAACTGTCCCGCAAAGTGACCGTCCGATTGAACACCGGCTTGCCCGTTCCACCGTCCGGATCGGCGCAGAAATAGCCGTTGCGCTCAAATTGGAATTTATCGCCCGGCTGGGCATCCCCCAGCGACGGCTCGAGCCGGCACCCGGAAAGAGTCTCAAGTGAGTTGCGGTTGATGATCCCTTCGATATCCTCGCCCACGTCCGGCTGTTCGACCGTGAACAGCTGCTCGTACAGCCTGACCTCCGCCTCGACCGCATGCCGGGCCGAGACCCAATGGATGGTGGATTTGACCTTGCGGCCGTCCGGCGCGTCGCCGGTGCGGGTGGCCGGATCGTACGTACAGTGGACCTCTGTCACCGCGCCGGTTGCGGGATCCTTCGTCACGCCCGTGCACTTCACCCAATAGGCGTAGCGCAGGCGGACTTCGTTTCCTGGGAACAGGCGGAAGTATTTGGGCGGCGGCGTTTCGCGGACGTCGTCCTGCTCGATGTAGAGCTCTTTCGAAAACGGGACCTTGCGCGATCCGGCGGACGGATCCTCCGGATTGTTGACCGCGTCCAGCTCCTCCACCTGCCCCTCGGGGTAATTATCGATCACGAGTTTCACCGGCCGGAGAACCCCCATCCGGCGCAACGACCGCCGGTTGAGGTCGTCGCGGATGATCGCTTCGAACACGCCCATGTCCACCCAGCTGTCGTTCTTGGTTTCCCCGACCGAGCGGACGAATTCCAGGATCGCCTCCGGATTGACTCCGCGCCGGCGCAGGCCGCGCAGCGTGGTGAGCCGCGGATCGTCCCAGCCGCGCACGATCCCCTTCTCCACCAGCATCCGCACTTTGCGTTTGCTCATCATCGTATGGGTGACGTTGAGGCGCGAGAATTCGATCTGGCGGGTTTTGAACTCGCCCAACTGCTCGAGGAACCATTCGTAAAGCGGCCGGTGGATGATGTACTCCTGCGAGCAGAGCGAGTGCGTGATCCCCTCCATTGAATCGTTCTGGCCGTGGGACCAGTCGTACATCGGGTAGATGTTCCACGTATCCCCGGTGCGGTGGTGCGGCGCGCGCAGGATGCGGTACATCACCGGGTCGCGCATGACGATGTTGGGATCGGCCATATCGATCTTGGCGCGCAGGGTCCGGCTGCCCTCGGCGAATTCGCCGCGCTTCATGCGATCGAGCAGGTCGAGGTTTTCCTCCACCGGCCGGTCGCGGAAGGGGGAATTCCGGCCGGGCTCGGTCAGCGTGCCGCGCGTGGCGCTGACTTCCTCGGGAGATTGATCGTCCACATAGGCCAGCCCTTTTTTGACCAGCCGCACCGCCCATTCGAACAGGCGGTCGAAGTAATCCGACGCGTAGGTCTCCTTCGCCCAGCGGATGCCCAGCCAGCGGGTGTCCTCCTTGATCGCCTCGACGAATTCGGTCTCTTCCTTGGCGGGGTTGGTGTCGTCGAACCGCAGGTAGAGCTCGCCGCCGTTGGTCTTGGCGGTGTTGTAATCGATCCACCAGGCTTTTACGTGGCCGATGTGCATGTACCCGTTCGGCTCCGGGGGCAGGCGCGTGCGGACGTAATGGAAGCGCCCCGATTTGAGATCCTCGGCGACGGCGTCGAGGATGAATTGCCCGGCTTGCGGCGAAGTGGAATCGGTCATGCTTGCCTCATCCCAAGGAATTTTTCAGATCACGGATTTCACGGATGCAGAACGGATTGCACGGAGCACAACATTTTTATGCATCCGTGAAATCTCATTTTTTCAGTGTAATCCGTGGTTCACGGATTATAACAAAGCCGTGGTATAATCCCGCCGCTTCCGCTGGGGATTCGTCTAGTGGTAGGACAGCAGACTCTGGATCTGTATGCCGAGGTTCGAATCCTCGATCCCCAGCCAGAAGAAACGGCCGGAATGCATTCCGGCCGTTTTTATTTTTCCAGCCAGGTACCCCCGGCATCCTCCCCCAGCAGCGCCCGGCGCACATTCCCCTCGACCGCCCCGGAGAACACCAGCGCCTTGAGATCCCCCTGCCCGCCGACAAGCGTCAACATGGAGTGAACCTTAGAAAGCATACCGCCTGTGACGTCGGGATGCTCCGATCCTTCAAGCGCGCGGCGGAGGGTCTCCCACTCCGCGATCCGGATCCTGGGCAGCAGCGTAGCCCGCGCGGGATAATCCGCATACACGCCGGGTTCGATCCCGGCTAGAAGAATCCGGCTGGGATGAAGCGTATGTGCCAGGGCGGAAAATACCATTTCCGTGGAGGCAATCCCGCCTCCGCGCGTCCGGTCGAAAACCGCGTCGCCGTAAACAACCGGGACTATCCCGGATTCCAGCCCCCGCTGCACTGGCTCGGCGGAGATTTCCGCCAGCCGGCCGCCATCCAGAATTGCATTGGAGGAAGGCGCCATCCGGACGGCGGGCACTCCGGCGGCGGCCAGTGCGTCCATCATCAACCGGTTCAATGCGTCGGCGGCGGCCCACACGGCGGCGAAGCCGGCCCAATCCCCGGCCGTCTTCACCCCGCCGGCCGTCCCGTATTTCCTGGCCTCGATGTGGCCGAAGGATCCGGACCCGTGGCCGATCAGGATCCGCAGGGAGGCGTCTTTGCGCGCCGAGGCAATCTCCAGCGCCAGCCGCCGGATGACATCCGGACGCGGCGTGTGAGCGCGGCTTTTATCGGTAATGAGCGATCCGCCCAGTTTGAGGAATATCGTTCGTTGTTCCATTCTCCGTTCGATTGCCCGAGGGGTATTATAGCCAATCCCAGCCGCGGGTTCCCCGGTTATCCATCGGGGTCTGGATCGCCATCCGGTTTCGGAAAATAGACGACATAATCACCGAAGCGTTGGGTGGAAAACAAGGTTTCGTCCAGGGGAAGCGACTGATCGTTCTTCAGGATATAGATGGTCTTTGAATCCAGGCTGCAGTTCTGGATTCCAAATGAGAAGCGGCCCATATGCTCGACAATCCGGAATTTTACATCCGGATCCGCGTAGTGGATGGTCGCCAGCCACTCCCTGGGATCCATGAAGTCCGCCAACTGCACATAGATGTAAGGCATGTTCATTTCATTCGTTATGCAAACGGGCTTCTGCGGATATTCCGCGACCGATTGGATGGCGGGAATCAGCCCTTGGTTGAAATTCCAGCCAATCTCTTTGCGATAATCTTCCCCGGAATACTCCCTCCAAAAGAGCACGCTGTAAGCCCCCAAGCCGAGCGCCAAGGGAACGGCCAGGAACTTTTTATCGCGCAGGATCCACTCCAAGGCGAACGCGACGCACAATATCAGCGGGATGAACAGTATGTTGATTCGATGGACCGTCGGCGGCTGGATGATCCCCAATACAAACGCCAGCGCCAGCCATACTCCAAAGGCGCCCAAACCAAGCGTCTTATTCTTGAAGAATTTTTCCGCGGCAAGGAATGCGCCCACCAGGGCCAGCACGACCGCTCCCGGGAATAAAAATCCAAACGGCGGAAGGGAGTTGTAGATAAGATCGTCGGTATGCAGAAAAAGGATCCTCGCCATGGTCTTCAAACCGTATACATAACCGCTCCACCCCTCCCCGTGCAGAAATCCGGTCATTTCGATGAATCTCGCTTCGGCAATCACCCTGGGAATGGTTATCCATCCAAGATGTATGGCATCCCACCGAAAAATGTTGATGAGAATAAAAAGGAAGATCGGGATGGCCGCCAGGATAAAGAGGCCGATCCCGGCAAGCAATATCTTCCGGGAAACAAGCGGATTTCTTAGAAGATACAACACCGTCAGGAAAAGGAAGACGGGGACAAGGAAATGCGCTGTGGCGTAGGCATATAAACTTAATCCCAGCAAAGCCGTGCAGCCAAGAAACCACAGGGGATTTCGATCGATATTAATCAGGCACAGAAAAGCCAGAGAAAAAACAAAGGGGAAAAGATTACATTCCAGCGCCCATCGGCTGAGCATAATATGCCAGGGACTGATGGCCATGAGGAAAAGAGCCAAGATGGCGACGGAGGGGGAAAATATTTTCCGGGCAATGGCATACACGACGATCAGCGTCAGGCATCCCGAAATCAACATCGGGAGACGAATAAGAGCGGGGGATAAACCCAGGGGGACCAGCGCCGCCAGGAGATATGCATACAGCACACTTTGACCGCCCCCCCAGGAGACAAAATACACCGGAAAGGAGATGCCGTTGCGATCCACACCGAAGTCGTGCAGAGAGGCGGCTTCCACGGCGATGGAAGCTTCGTCCACATTCAACCCGGCGGGAAGATTACCGAAATCCCATACCCGCAATACGAGACCGATTGCGCAGGCGGTTAATACAAGCCAAAAGGCGGGAGTGGAAAGCATGTGTGCGATCTTTCCACCGGGTTTATTAATCCTGTTTTCGGCCACGTCCGTGTCGCGCATGTTCCCTCCTCGGGAATTATTGGTTCAGCCGGATTGCGGAAAGAAAAAAAGAGATGATCGTTATCGGAAGAGGGATCGGTACGCAAGATTATACGATGGGGGGTGCGGCTTGCAAAGAAGCTTTTTCCGGGATTGGGCAGCCTATTCGGACGCCGATGGGCCGAGGATTTTCAGCGGCAAGAAAATGGACATTTCCGAATATCATCCAGCGAGTTTGAAAACATTCTTGTTTGTTGTAGAACCGGGTCGGCGGGCGCTACCCATGGGGGACGGGGAAGGATAGAATCACTACGCTTCCCTCACCCAAGCTGCTTTCCATCCGGATGGTTCCCCCCTGCCCTTCGATCAGGGATTTGGCGATCGCCAGGCCCAGCCCGAATCCGGTGCCCGAGGCGCTCTCCGCCGCGCGGTAGAAGCGGTCGAAGATGTGCTCCAGCTGCGCGGGGGGGATGCCTGCGCCGGAATCCCGCACGCGGATCTCCACCCTGCCGCCGGCCGCCCGTGCGGTCACGGCCACATCACCCGTGGAATGCTTCAGCGCATTGTCCAAAACGATCAGCATCGTCTGCTTCAGCGAATCCCGGTTGGTCAGGAACGTGATCTCCTCGAAGTCCAGAGTGATATTGCGCTTGGGGTCGAGGAACCGCGCCTGGCGGCAGGTTTCCTCAAGCAGCGGGAGAAGCGGAACGGATTCCTGCGACAGGTTGCGGCGGACGTCCGCGCGCGCCAGGAGCAGCAGTTCGCTGACCAGCCGGACCAGCCGGTCGCTCTCTTCGGTCATATCGGCAAGGATGTCGGCCCGGTCGCCGGCCGGGATCGGCGGATCGCGCCGCAGGAGATCGAGGTTCCCGCGCAGCGTGGTCAGCGGGGTGCGCAGTTCGTGCGAGACATCGACCACGAAGTGGCGCTGCTGCTCGAGCGCGAGCGCCACGCGCTGGAAAGCGTCCTGCAGGCGGGCCAGCATCTCGTTGAAGGTCGTCGCGAGCCGCCCGACTTCGTCCTGCGGTCCGGTGTAGGCCACGCGCCGGGTGAAGTCGCGCTCTTCGCCGATGGTCTTCGCCGTCTCCGTCAGCCGCCGGATGGACCGGAAGGCGATCCCGGAGAACAGCCAGCCGATCCCATACGCCAGGACGAGCGTGATCACGCTGACGATGATCAAGGTCTCGGACAAGGTGCGCAGCGACCGGTCGCGTTCGGTCAGCGGCCGGCCGACCTGAAGGATCGATACCACCTCCCCTTCCGAAATCACCGGACGGCAATACAGCAGGACCCGCTGATCCTTGACCGAGATGGTCTCCCACCACTCCTGTTTTTCCTTGAGCACCCGCAGGCCCTCCGCGCTGATCGGGAGGGCGTCTTCGATCCGGCCGTACGGGCTGGCCAGGAGATGGCCGTTGGCGTCCAGAATCCGGATCAGTTCCCATTCCGGGAGCTGGGTGTAGATGATGTCGGTCGAGAAGAACATGAAGGATTTCGGCCAGGAGGCGCCTTCCGCCCCCATCCCGTACGGATACGGGGATGTCATGACCGTGTGGACGAATCCTTCCAATCCCTCGCCGGTCCGGATCTGGTCCCGCTTGATGGCTTCCCAGGTATTCCGGCTTTGGATGGTATACAAAGCGACGCCGAACGCGGCGAGGGTCAGGGCAAGGATGGCGCTGTACAGCAGGGTGAATTTAAAACGGATCGACATCATTCCTCGCGCAGGACGTACCCCACTCCGCGGACGGTGTGGATCAAACGCGGACGGCCGTCGGTCTCCAGCTTCTTGCGCAGGTAGCCGACGTAAATTTCGAGCACGTTGTCGTCCCCGCCGAAATCATAGCCCCAGACCTCGTCGAGGATCCGGGCGCGCTCCAGCACCTGGCGCGGGTGGCGCAGGAACAGGTGCAGCAGGTTGAACTCGGTCACGGTCAGGGTGAGGATCTGCCCGCTCCGGGCGGCCTCGCGCGAGGACGGGTCGAGCGTGACATCCGAGAAAGCCACGCACTGGTTCTCCGGAACGGCATCCAGGCGGCGCAGCAGCGCATGGACCCGCGCGACCAGTTCCGACGGGGCGAACGGTTTGACCAGGTAATCGTCCGCGCCGCTCTCCAGGCCTTCCACCCGGTTCTCGACCGCGTCCCGGGCGGTGAGCATCAGGACCATGGTCTTCTTTGTCTCCGCCCGCAGGTTGCGGATCAGCTGGATTCCGTCCATCTTCGGCATCATCCAATCCACGATCAGGAGCGCCGGGCGAACGGGATTCGACGAGCGGCAGCGCCTCTTCGCCGTTGGTGGCGGTCAGGACGCAAAAGCCTTCGTATGCCAGCGTGCGCTGCAGCATTTTGAGGAGTTTTTGATCGTCGTCGACAACCAGGACGGTAGGCATGGATAATGGCTCAGTCGGGAATACCTGATATCAGTATATTCGCTCTTCCTGTGAAAAGGCTTAGAAATGTAAATCCTGGAGCTGTATTGTAGACCATTTTTCCGTAGATATCAACCGGTCACGGACCGGCCTTCGGGGGGCACACCAGACCGACGCGGTACTGAGGGACCGAGGCGGTCGTACAGACCGAGGCGGTCTACCAGACCGCGTCGGTCTCTAGTACCGCGTCGGTCCCTAGTACCGCGTCGGTCTCACTAGACCGCGTCGGTCCCCAGCTACCGCGTCGGTCCCCACTACCGCGTCGGTCCCTGGAACCGCGTCGGTCGAGTTGCCCTGCCCGGTTTTCCGGGCAGGGCGTATCCCTGGCCCGACCGCCGGGGCGGGCGAGACCCGTTTTTCAGACCGTGGTCTCGATCCGGCCGCCGGAAATCGGCGGCCTACTCGACCGTCTTTCCGATCGAGCCGGGGGAGACCCTCGGCCCGGATATGTGATTTAATGGAATGCATGCCCCCCACCATCACCTGCTACGGCGCGGCCGGAAAGATCGGCGGCAACAAGATCCTGCTCGAGGACGGCAACGCAAGGATCCTTTTTGATTTCGGGATCGATTTCGACCGGTCGGGGATGTTTTTCAACGAGATGCTGCGGCCGCGGGCGGGGCGCGGTCTGCTCGACCCGCTCGTCCTCGGGTTGATCCCGCCGCTTGAGGGCCTCTACCGCAGGGACCTCGAACTCCCCGGGTTGTGGGAGCGCCTGCGCGGGAATCCCGCCTACCGCAAATTGACCCGCGCTGGAGGCGTTCCGGCGGTGGATGCAGTCCTGATTTCCCACCCGCACCTCGACCACAACGGCGACGTTTCCTATCTGGATTGCGCCATCCCGATCGTATCCACGCGGGCCGGCGCGGCGATCGCGCGCGCGATGCAGGTGACCGGTCCGTCCACCTTCGAGCGCGAGATGGCGTATGCCAGCATGCGTTCCGAGAAGGAAGGCATGCTCGGATCCGCCCGCAGCGAAGCCTATCAACTGCGGCCGTTTCTTTTCCTGGAGGGGCCGCTCGGCGAAGAAGCGCACGAATTCTGGCATTGCGCCGGCTCAAGCACCCGCAAAGGGCTGAACGCCGCGGCTTCCGAAGCGTTCCCGGGGACGGTCGGCGGGCGTACGGTGCGCCATTGGCCGGTCGATCATTCGATCCCGGGCGCGGTCGGGTACGCGGTTCAAACCTCCGCCGGCTGGGTGGGCTATTCCGGCGACATCCGCTTTCACGGGCGGCGCGGCGGGCATACGCGCGCCTTCGCTGCCGGGCTGGCCGAGCTGCATCCGCGCGCGCTCCTGTGCGAAGGGACTCATCTGGAAAGCGCCGCCGGCCGGATCGGCGAGGAGGAGATCCTCGAACGCGTGGTGCCGATCCTCGAGCGCTACGCCGGCAAACTCGCGATCGCCGATTTTGGACCGCGCAACGTCGAGCGGCTGCAGGTGTTCCTCGACGCCGCGTGCCGGACCAACCGGATGCTGCTCCTTCAACCGAAGGATGCTTACCTCCTGCGCGCGCTTCACCTTTTCGAACCCGGTTTTTACCCCACCCCGGATACCCGGGCGAACTTGGGTTTATTCGACGATCCGAAATCCGCGCCCCGCCCCTGGGAGCGCGAGACGCGCGAGGCGTGGCGCGCGCCGATCGTCTGCGCCGGGGACGTCTCCGAAAAACCGGGCAGCTACATTCTGGCCGACAGCTTGTGGGATTTGAACGACCTGGCCGACCTGGAGGGAATCTCCGGCGGCGTATACCTTTTTTCGAACAGCCGGGCCTACGACGACGAGCAGGCCGCCGACCTCGACCGTTTACGGAACTGGGTCCGCTGGCTGGGGCTCGATCTGGTCGGCGACCCGGATGATCCGGCTTCCCCCTCCCTGCACGCGTCCGGCCATGCCTGCGGCGACGAGCTCGTGGAATTCGTGCGAACGGTCAAACCCGAGATCCTGATCCCGATCCACACCGAGCATCCGGATTGGTGGGAGGCGAAGTTAAAAGGAAGCGGGATCGAGATCAGAAAGCCGGAGATCGGAAAGGGAATAACGATACAGACCTAAATTAATTTATTTTAACGGACTGGATCTCATCCGCCTGGCCGGGCGGACAAGCTCCTCTTCATTTTTTACCCCTCCCCCATCGATGAATTTCCCCGGTGGGTTTCTTTAAGAATTTACCGGCCCTTTTTCATCAGGAAATCCATCAGGCAGGCATGGAAAACGTCCGGTGCGTCGAGGTTGGGGGCGTGCTTGGCGTTCGGGACGATCACCAGTTCGCAATCCGGCTCGACCTTGGCCCAAGCGGGCATGGCCGTGCGGATGTTTCCGGTGGCATCCTTGTCGCCGACCATGAGGAGCAGCGGCTTCCCGACGGTATAGCCGGGTTCGTAGTGCAGGCAAACGGAACCGGCCATCAGGATCTTGACGAACTCCTCCTTGCTGTGGAGCATCACCGCAGGGCGCAGCGACTCTTGTGAGGCTTTCGATACGGCGGTCAACTGCAGCGACTGGTCGACCAACATCTGATAAGGATAGATTTTGAATATTGGGTCAGCCAGGCTCAACATGAACTCTTCGAACTTGGTCAGCTTCTGGAAATTCCACGTGCAATCCATGCAGAACATGGAGCGCACGCGTTCGGGGTGTTTGAAGACCACCTCCTGGTGCAGATTGCCGCCCAGCGAGTGGCCTACCAAAATGGCCTGTTCGGCCTCGACGGCATCCAGCAGGGCGATCAGGTCGTCCACCGCGCCGGACATGGAGAATGTCGACGGCCGCGACAGGCCGTGAGCGCGCATATCCCAGGCCAGCACCCGGAATTTCTCGCCCACCAGCGGCAGGGTCGCATCCCATTCGTGGTGGTCGATGGTTGCGCCGTGGGTGAATACTACCAGCGGCGCGGAGATCGGTCCGCCTGTCCAGTAATGAAGGAGGGCTTCTTTGCGGGCGAGAGTATGTTCGATGATGTTCATATTCATTTAAGTATACTCTTCCCATTAATATCAGTAAACGTGATGCTACCGCCCTGGATGCGATTCTCCGGCGGCGTATGCCTCTTTTCGAACAGCCGCGCCTGCGACGACGAGCAAGCCGCCGACCTCGAGCGGTTGCGCCTCCCCTGCGCCTTTTGCAGGGGAACTGGGTCCGCCGGCTGTGGCTCGACCTGGTCGGCGACCCGGATGATCCGGACTTCCCCCTCCCTGCACGCGTCCGGCCATGCCTGCGGCGACGAGCTCGTGGAATTCGTGCGAACGGTCAAACCCGAGATCCTGATCCCGATCCACACCGAGCATCCGGATTGGCGGGAGGTAAAGTTAAAAGGAAGAGGGATTGAGATTAAGAAGCCGGAGTCCGGAAAAGTAATAACACTATAAATTTATATACTGGTTTTCCAACGGAATGGACGCCTACCGGCTCCGACAGACAAGCGCGATAAGCTTCGCTATGGTGATCTTTCCCTGGGTGGTAATCCCGTTTCGATACGGGGCGGATGAACTGCT
Source organism: uncultured Chloroflexia bacterium (assembly GCA_963724345.1). Taxonomy (GTDB): domain Bacteria; phylum Chloroflexota; class Anaerolineae; order Anaerolineales; family RBG-16-64-43; genus JAFGKK01. The sequence continues at coordinate 1,895,438 of CAVRUI010000003.1, forward strand.
CCGGTATCCGGTTCATCTTTTCGCCGTTGCATAAAGGCCATATAATGACGCGGCAAATTGATAGCAGGTGCCGGCGAAACAATTGCACGCTTCAAATTCGATCCCCCCAACCCAATCTCAACGTCTGCTCACTGCGATGCGCGAAGGCTGGCGGAGCGCCAAAGCCAACGCCATCCCCGGTCTGGTGATTGTCTGCTTGGCCGGGCTGTTGGTGGCGGCCTACTATTTATTTCCGGCCGTGGCGGCATCTTTGCAGGGCTTGCAAAATTTGCGCGACCGATGGGGGATCGGATTTTCCATGGCGGCCAGCGCCATCGGCGCGGGAGTGATTCCCGGCCTGTATCTGATATCAACCGGCCGGGCGCGCCGCGGCCGGCGGGGCGTGGTGGATTTGCTCTTCACCTGCCTGGTCTGGTCCGCAACCACGCTGGTCATCGACCGTTTCTACGCATTCCAAGCCTGGTTATGGGGGCCGACGACCGGCCTGCCGGTTCTTCTTGGAAAAATGCTCCTCGATCAGTTGATTTTCACCCCCCTGCTGGGCATTCAAATTCCGGCGCTCGGTTTTCGGTTTCGGGACATGAATTATGACCTGCCCGCCCTGGGGCGGGAATTGCGCGAGGATTGGCTCATTAAAGTAATCGCGCCCATGTTGGCAGCCGCCTGGCTAACCTGGATTCCGGGAACACTTGTAATCTATGCCCTGCCGCTGTCCCTTCAAATACCCATGTTTGTGCTCATCCAATGTTTCTTCGCCCTGGAAGTGGCATACGCCTCCAGCAAGATGTAGGCCGGGAATATTCCAACAACAACACGCCAAATACAAAAGGCCCCGTCGATTAATGACCGCATGAAGGGTGCTCCTTACAGGATTGTAATTATCGTAAAGAACCCATCGTACGTGGGGCCGTTGAAGGTGGTATCAAAGGCGTTGGGCGTTACCGGGAAATCCGCTGAGTCTGTCCGCCCGGCCAGATAGATGCGGCCGTAATTATCCACCGCGATGGCGGTGTTATAAAAGCTTTGGCCATCACCATACGAGTTTTCACCGGCGGAACCGCCCAGATAGCTGCTGAACAACCAGCCCGGCAGCCGGATTGAATTTGACCACAAAGGCGTCATAGTCGCCCCCCAGGGCGCTTTGAAACGGCCGGGCGAGCGGAAAATTGGTGGAGTTCGTGCTGCCGGTGAAATAGATATTTCCAGCCGCATCAACAGCCAACCTGCCGCGGCCTGATGTATCCACCCCATTCCCGCCAAAATAGGATCCATAAATCAACACCCCATTTTGATCCAGCTTGGCAATGGTCAAATCACGCTCTCCACCTCCATAGGTGGATTGAAAAGCACCGGCGGTAACCGGGAAATACGCGCCGGTTGCCGCCCATACCTGGCCGATAACGTATACATTGCGCTGGCTGTCAACTGCCAAATTGCTCGAACCGCCTGGGAGCAGTGTGCTGTACTCAAACCGGCCGCCATCCGGGCTGATCTTGGTCACACCGCCTTTATCACCCTGGGTGGTAAGAGGGACATAAACGGCTCCCACGTCGTCCACTGCAATGGATGAGGTAGCCTCATACTCGCCATCCCGGCCGAGGTAGGTGGCGTACACCAACTGACTGCCGTCGGCATTGAGCTTGGCCACAAAACCATCGCCCGGGCTGCCGAAGGTCACATCCGCCGCGCCGGGCGTCACGGGATATCCGCCATGCGTAAAGCCGCCGACATAGGCGTTGTGCGCGGCATCAACCGCGATGGCAAAGCCATAATCCCAATTCGTGCCGCCCAGATAGGTTCCGTACAACAACGTGCCGCCGTCTGAACTGAGCTTGGTCACAAAAGTATCGCGTCCATCACCATTGAAAGTGCGGTCATAGGCATTTGCCGTCGTAGGAAAATTTTCGGATTGCGTCGTGCCGGTCAGATAAATGGAACATGGCTCGTCAACCGCAACGTCAAGAATCCTTTCACTGCTGCTTCCACCCAGATATGTCAGAAATACAAGCGCTCCAGCCGTATCAAATTTTGCTATAAATCCATCTGTTTCTGCGTTATCGTCACTGGGCACGGTGTAGTCATACGTCATATCAAACGCCCCGGGAGTAACGGGCAAATTCGTCGCGTTTGTTCCTCCGGCAACAATCGCGCTGCCATCCAGGCAAACCGCCACGCCATAAATCACGGTATTGCCATTGCCGCCGAAATACGTGCTGTAATCCACGGGGGGTGTCAGGTTGGCGGAAGTCGCCGTGGACACGGGAATTGGAGAAATTGTTGGAGCCGGTATAACCATCGGGCCCTCTGCCGTTAATGTGGCTGCAACGGCTCGCGCTACCGCCACGCCGGTGGCAATATTGTCTGGTGTGGCGGTAGGCGGAGGATTAGGGGTATAGGTCTGTATGCTGCAAGCGGCGCTGCCCAGAACGATCAAGGGAAATATCCAGGTCTTTGAAAGGTGCATTTTTCCCTCCTCGATGAACCGCCCAATTATTGATTAATCGTAACTCACCGTTTCCAAGTCCTGTTTGTTGTCCCAATTCCAAGTGTACTTCCCCACAGCTGGATTAGTGGGAATAAAGTTGGCAGAAACACCATTCTTCAAAATGAGGAATTTATGCTCACACGCACTTATTATTATATATCCCCAAAATCATCAAAACAAATTAATTCCGGATTTGCCCACATTTCTCCGGATTACAGGCTCATTTGGACTTTATCTGACAACGGTGAAGTAAAAGATCGTGCAGATTCCGACAAAGAGAAAAAGCCAGACCCGGATGCCGGCCATGAACCTTTTCCATTCCTCTTTGCGGAATGTGATGAGCCCGATCACGGTTTTCCAATTTACAATGAGGAGCGTCAGGAACAGGCTGACAAATGCAAAGAGGAGAATCACGCCCCAGGCGGCGGCCGAGCGGACTAGCTCCAGCGGCGGATCCATGACGCTCTGCATGCCGGGTATTGTGAATACGCTGGCGCCCAGGACTTTTACGTCGAATCCATCGCAGAAGAAGGGGGCCATTTTCAGTTGTGCAACGATCAGATAATCGCAACTGGCATACTGGACAAATGCCCCTTTGACTATCCGTGGCAATAGGAAGATCACCAGTACAACCAGGATTCCAATGATGAGGATGGGAAGAATCCAAACTCTTAAGATTCCCGGCCGGGGATTACCATCCGTCATTTGATTGGTTCGGCCGATTTTTATGGTCATGTTTTCCTCCCATCTATCTTCCACTAATTCTGTCGATATACCATTACTCGGCAATGTGGATCGTGGCACTCCAACATTCGCCGCCCATATCCCCAAAACCCGGAACAACCTGAAGCCTACCCTATCGCCACACTCTTCCCCGGGAATGGGCGGCGCTTGGAAGAATTTGGCGCCGTGATGGTTACAGAGCAGCGCGCTCGTAAAAGAACTTCTTGGCAATCTCAATGGCCATGATAAAAAGCGCGGTGAATGCGGAAGAATTCTCCTCTACTTAACCGGAGAGACCACCGAGACCTGACCGATTTGCGAAATCTCCAACTCGATATGCCCGGTTCCTTCACCAATGGCCTTGGTGGCATCCTTATTGGGAACCCCGGTGACGTAATCCAAGGTCAGTTTTAAAAGTGCGCCGGTTTCTTTATCGACCCACAGAGTGCCTTTGGATTGGGAAAAACCGATCGATCCCGGCTTGCTCATGACGGCGGCGATGGCGCCCGGATCGCCTTTGGAAGAATCAAAGTCGTACCGCACCGCCGATCGGCCGTTGAGGGTTTCCTCGCCCGTTTTTTCGGCGTGAAGCGAGACTCCCGAGGCAAAGGGTGTTACCACCTTCAACTTCCAAAAAGACCAGTTCAGCGCAACCTGCCCCAGCGTCGCCTCCGGCGATCCGTTGATAATCTTGTATTCCTTGCCGGTATCGCCGATGATAAACCCTTCTTCCGGAATGGTCATGCCCGGATCGGTCAGGAAGATATGGATGTTCTTTCCCTGCACATCGGCGGAAATTTTCGTTTTCTCATTATCGACGGCCGAGAAGTCGGGATTGGGTTTTGGGAGATCGAGCGTCAATTCGATGTGGTAGGACGGGAAGACGCCCGACTTGGAATCCGTCCCGATTAACAGGTTGAATGAGTTGCCCAGATCCTTCGGTACGGAACCGCCCGCCGCGCCGCTTGGACTGCCCGGCGCGCTACGACCGTGCCGACAGCGGTGGTACCGGCCTTGCCGGAGCCTGAGCAGGCGGCCAGAACCATGGAAATTCCCGTCAGGATAATGAAAAGTTTTTTATTCATGGGTCCTTCTCTCTGGATCGGCTATCGGACGATTATTTTTTTGAATCACTTGGATCGATGGCGGCATCCTTGAGATCCACCTTGCCTTCGACTTTATATTCGACCCGTTCGTTGCGCATGGTGGAAGCCAATTTCGAGATGGTGCCGAGAACCGCCGAAACACCGCCCTGCTCAATGGCCGCGTCCGCCGAAGACCGGGGGTTTATCATCTGAAACGGGATGTGTAAAATGGATGGTCTTGATCTCGTTGGCTTTCATCTCAAATGGTGTGTTGTCGATATAATTGCCAAGCTCGATTGTCTGGCTTTGGGGGGACGTGTAGTCATGCTGGTTTCCATTGCTGTCACGGCGATGTTTTGTCTCCTCCCAACGCCGCACCATTTCGAACTTGACCCCGACTTCCTTAATGTGCTGGTCGCTCTTGGCCGTCAGGACAAAATCACCCTCGAATTGACCGGTGTTTCCATCAACTTGCCCCGGCACATTCAGCTTGGCTTCGAGTGTGCCGATACCGAGCCCTTGTTTGATCTTATTCAGGAATGACATTTTTGTTTCTCCTTTTAATGCTGTCAATAGTGCGATGATGATTCGTTTTACGGGCGGCGCGCGCGGCGCAGGAAAACGAACACGACCAGCACGACGATCAACAAAACCACGGCCAGGACCGCGATGACCAGCGGCCCGGTTGAAATCGGTTTGGCCGCGGCGGCCGGTTGCTGCGGATCCGCCGGATTGCCCGGCGCTGCCGTCGAAGATTCCGTTTGCCCCGTACCGATGGTGGCTGTGGCGAGCAGATCGATCGTCTCTGCCAGACGCGTGCCCGATGGACCAAGGTTATCCGCTTCGTGGGGTTTGCCGGAAGGACTTGCCGGGTCGGAAGGGTCCGAGCCCAGCGCGTATTCCTGCCAGTTCAAATAGCCGTCCGCATCCTTGTCGGCTCCCGCGTCATCCGGATCGTTCGGATCCAGACCGGCCTGCTTTTCCCAATCATCGGGAAGGCCGTCTTGGTCGAGGTCCTGCCCGAGCGTGATCTTGATTTCCGTGATGCCCTGCAAGCCGGCGCTGTTCGTCGCGCGCAGCCCGAGGGTATGCTCACCGGCTTTAAGACCGCTCAGGATGGCGCTCCCGCCCTTCGCGGCAACCTTTCCATCCACCAGCCATTCCAGGCTCTCACCCGGTACCGCCCCATCCGTGAAATCGTAGGCCTGGCCCATCACAGAAACCGTTTGCCCGGTCCCGAAGAAATTCTTATCCAGCGGGGTGAGGATCAGCGGAATGGGCGGCTTGTCGTCGATCGAAATTCCCTGCGCCTCGGCCGATGCCACGTGCAACCCGTCGCTGGCCTGCACCCGTATGCGCCAGTTTTTCCCCGAACCCGGGAGATACGCCAGATGGATCAAGGCTTGCGTTTCGGTGGTCGCGCCGGAGATCGTTTCCCAGTTTATCCCGTCGGCGCTCGCCTGGATGCGGTAGGTCAGCGCATCGCCGTCCGGGTCGCTGCCCTCCCAGGTCACCAACTGGTCACCGTCCGCGGTCCAGTGATCGCCGGAGACGGGGCTGAGCAGCGTAACCTGCGGCGCAGAACCCGGGGCGGAGAGCACGCCGATGGGTTTTCCGTCCTTTGAGATGACCACCCGTGCCAGGCCGTCGACGACCGGCACCAGTTCGTAGAATCCGGAGAGTCCTTCCTCGGTCTCCGCGTACGGTTCAAAGGCGCGTTGGAAAAGCGCGGCGCCTGCGGCATCCTGCAACGCCAGCGTGTAACTCCCCTGCCCCGCGCCGTCGCCGGATCCGGCCGGCGCCTCGACAGTGAAGACCGGGCTCAGGTAGACCGCCTGGCCGTCCACGATTTCGCCCGCAATCCGCAGGTACGCGGTCGCGGCCTGGGCCGCGGGGCGTGCGCCCGGAGCCGGGATGCGGAGGGCGACCGGCACCGATCCCACTTCGATGTCGGCGGCGCCGAACAGTCCGGCGATTTGCTCCCAGGTGTAAATCGATACCCAGGCGTCGGCGGAGCTTGTCCAACCGTAGGACATGAAATCGTGGGTATGGGCGCCGATATCGGGCGGGATCACGCGCATCTCCCAGACGTCGAAGCCGTAGGCATTGGCCTCCACCTGCCCGTGACTGCCGGGATAATCCGGATTGTGGCCGCCGCCGGCGTCTTCACCGTGTGAATTGCCGGCGTGGTTGATGGAGATGGAATGCGCGGCCTCCTGCGCGAGGGTCGGGCCGCAGGTTCCCGCGTGGAACAACGGGGTAAACCCGATCCCGGCATTGCCGCCGCAGTCCATCCAGGAATTGTTATCGATGGCCAGCCAGACGAAACTGTACGGCGGGCGGAGCAGGACGCGCGGCGTGAGGATGTCCGTGTTCGCGTCGAGATAGACCTGGTTGTCCCATTGGGGATAGCCGGGAATCGGCGGCAAGACCTGGCGCGGCAGGGTATCCGAGTAAGGCGGGGGAGCCTGCGAGATGCGGGTGTAGTGATAGCTTACCCGGATGCGCGACGGATCGACCGGCCATACTTTCATCCAGTAATTGATGGTCTGGGCAAGCATGGCTGTGCTCGGCATGAAATTGACCGCATCCCCGCTGCTGTTGCGGTACGCGAAGTCGGCGACATACACGCGCAGGTCGATATCCCGGGTCTGGACGGTGCGGAAGGCCACCCCGTTCAGGCTGGTTGTGTTGTTGTCGCCGCAGCCGAGGCACTCGAGAATTTGATCGTCGCCGGCCGGATTGATCACGACCTTCAGGTCGGTCGTCCCGGCCTGGTAGGCATCCGGGGGTAGGATGAAGTTAAACGAGGCCGACGCGATCTTGCGCATTTGAGTCAGGGTCATATTCGACTCAATGCGCCTAAAACGCGTTTCCGGATAGACCGGAGCGGACCAGGAACCGCCCCGCCGATATTGCAGGTAGGCGGTAACGGGACGAACCGACCCGCCGGGAAGGATGTAAACATAGGGATACGCCCTTACCACCGTTCGCCGGTTGGCCACGTGCAGCGCATCATCGGCGGGCAGCGTCAACGGCCCATCCGGAATACGCTGGGGGATATCGCCCCGCACGGCCTGCGTGACTTCCAGCGCGATGATCTGATAATCCACCAACCCGACGGTTTTGATGGGAGTAGGCGTGTTGTCTTCGCCGGTTACCGTGAAGTAGTCCGAGGCTTTCTCCTCAAATTCGCCGGAATTACACGGCGACCCGCCGCAGACAGTGACTTTATGAACCCCTGGGGCCGCGCTGGGCGGGACGATGACGCTCTTGTAAAAAGCGCCGCCGCTGGAAATCGTGAACGACGACTGCGGCACGTCGTCCCAAAGCACGGTCGCGGGGCCGGGGGTGAAAAAGCTGCCACTCAGAAACATCGTCGAGCCGGCAGCGCCTGACGTCGGCGAAATGCTGAGCACGCCGAACAACGGCGCGGCAAGCACATTTACCGGACTGCCCGGAAGTGTGAACAAAACCGCTGCCAGCAGCGCGGGAAGCGTCCGCTTCAACCAGAAACCATTATTTGTCGGTTTCATGTTCATCCTCCGAATAACCCGCCGGCCAAGCTGGGCGAGGCCCCTATTTCGAGCCCGCCGTGTTCACCAGGGTGAACATCGTGTCCTCAGCCCAATCTCCGAAGCCAGGTGAAAACGAAGGCCGATCGGAGATGTACCTGGCGATCAACCTATCCGCGCCCTCGTCGGACAGCACAACGAACTCAAGGGTCAGCTTGGGAGTGTGCGCTGCCGTGAAATACCCGTACCAGACGGATCCCCCGAGGGCGGGGATGACCTGCGGGACGGTGTTCTTTTGTTCATTGCCCCGGTCATCGATGCTGTGGCACGTCATATTGCCCTTGAAGGCGCCGCTGTCCGTGACCGTCATGGGAGATAACGTCACTTTCTGCAGCACCCCGTTGGGCTTGTTTTCAATGACCAGGTCCATCCGGGTCACAACGACCTTGACCGCAACCGTAGCGCGGTTGTCCGGAGTCCATTCCTCGCACCAGTCCTTCTCGTGTTTCTCCGGGATGATATTCAGATCCGAATAGACGATCGTATCCGTTCCGGTTAGAAATACATTTCCATTCCGGAAATTGAAAGCCATCCCGTCGATCCGTCCCGTAACAACCATGAAGTATCTCCCGACTGTATCCACGTCCGCCGCAACAAGGCTTTCGATCTCCAGGACCAGGACGCACTTTTTCCTCCGCTCGGCAACGTCCTTCAGGATCTGGGCGTCGAGCTTCAGCTTCACCGCGTTATAAAAGGATCCCGGCTTGGCGCCCAGGATCTTTCGCGCCACAGCCTGGGCGTAGGGGTCGTCACCCGTCATGCACTTCTCCGGGTTTTCTTTCAGCATTTTCGAAAGCTGGCCCATCAACAGGTCCAGGATCTTGGCCAGGTCGCCTTCCAATTTCGGGTTCTTCCCGTAGTAGTTCATCAGGATCTCGAGCTGCGCCAGGGAGAGAGACATCTGTTTCCAGTCCAATGTGGATTGCGCCAGGCTGAGCAGCCTGGTCGTGGCCAGGCGTTCCCGCGTCAAGAGCGGCGCCAATTCCTCCTGTTCAAGTTGCGCGTTGGCAAGCTCCTGAAGGAGGCGCGCTTCGGCGTCGGTGGGCGCATGTTTCTTGACCACATCACTAACCTGTTTTTTGGTTGCCGCTCCCAGGCCGTATTCCTTTAACTGCTGGAGCGCAATATCCGAAAGCGGGCCTGCGCGCCTGGGAGCGGCCAACAGGCCGGCGGGAGACGAATTCAGCCTGATCGGCCTGATCGGCCGGGCCGAGGGGTTGGAGATGGAATTCCTGGCCCGATCCGTCGAATCCAAAAGCCACTTGGACCATTCCCTCCGGAAGCGGCGCGGAATCCGGCCGGGTGATCCGCAGCGTGGCGGGACGGTCGAGCAGCAGGCCGTCGGGCTCGATCCGAACCGCGCCTGTCAGCCCGCCGGTGAACGGCAACCCGTCGATGGTCTCCACCGGGATGAGCTGGATGTACGTCGATTCCTCGAGCGCGCCCGGCGGGATGATCAATTCAAACGTGATGTTATCCGGGGTCGTGATCTTAAGCGCGCCGCCCTCGGGCCCGATGTCGGCCGAAGTCCGCACCTGCTGCATGAGAGCGGAATAATCGTAGTCCTCCGGATGCGCGGGGTCGAAGCCCGGCGGATAGTATTTGGATGGGTCGGCAAAGGGGTCGGCCGGGTCGGGCGTGGGCGGAACCCAGGTGATGTTTTCATAATCGGTTCCCTGGACCTTAAGCGGATCGGGCGTCGCCTCCGGCGTGGTGATCGTCAGGGTCTGCCCCGCGCTCGTCTCCGAGGCGGTCTGCACCCGCAGGCGGTAGGTGAGCTTGAACGCTTCGGGCACGCCAATGTGTTCGTACGAGGTCTGGTCCGGGGATAGCTCGGCCACCGGGAGGAACTCACCCGCATCCATCTGGAGGTCCAGGATATATTTCTCGGCGCCGGCGGCGGCCGGCCAGCTCAGCAGGACGCTGTTGGCCGAGGTCGCCTCCGCGCCGAAGGTCGTGGCTACGGGCGTGTTGTTGTCACCGGGAGTGTTCCCCTGGCCTGCCGGCGTCGAAATGCCGCACGCAGCCATCAACAGGATTGCCATCGAAACCACAAAGAAATTCTTCCTTCTCATTCCCGCCTCCTCAAAGCGAAATCCGTCTATCCATGACAAAAGGTTCCGGTAAAATCTCAACGAAAAAAGATATTCCTGTCCGAATCGGCGAAAGATGCCTTATTTTTAAATATATATCGATCCCGTTCGGCTTTTCATTGGGAAACCTCGGCCTTTATCCGCATTCCCCCGAGGATGTTAATTTTCTTCCTTGCCCTTCGGCTTTTTTCACGGGAGTGCGAAGCGCGACCGGGGGCGTTGTGTACGATGAAATTAATCGCGCCTGTTATCGGCTGTTCAGGAAAGGATTCCCCACAAGCGCACCAAGAGATACGTCGTACGCGACAGGATCAGCCTGCCATCCGGGGAGAAAGCGAGGGTGTTCACATCGCTCATGCTCCAACTCGCGACCTCCTCATGGGTGGCGGCGTCCCATAACGTGATCGTATCGCCGCCGGCGGAGGCCAGCAGGCTGCCGTCCGGCGAGAACGCCAGACCGGTCACCGCGCGGGTATGGGCGTTCCAGCGTGCGATCTCCTCGACGCCGGCCGGGTCCCACAGCACCAGAGTCCCGTCTTCCAGCCCGGTGGCGAGCGTTTTGCCGTCCGGGGAGAAGGCCATGCTCGGCACCGTATATGCGTCCGGGTTGCCGTTGAACTGTATGGAGTTCCTTCCCGGAGGCCGCATCCCACAGCTTGATCACGGAATAGGACGACGAGAGCAGCTGTTTGCCATCCGGCGAGAAGGAGACGCTCAGCCACGGGTCCGCACCACCGCCCAGGGTGCGCAGTTCGGCGCCGCTCGCGGCGTCCCACAATTTCACAGTGCCATCCTCAGACCCGGAGGCCAGCGTCTTGCCGTCCGGCGAGAACGCCACGCTCCACACCAGGCTTGTATGCCCGCTCAAGGTGCGCAATTCGTTGCCGCCGGCCGTGTCCCATAGCTTTACGGTGGAATCGAAAGACGCGGAAGCCAGCGTCTTGCCGTCCGGGGAGAAGGCGACGCACGATACCGAACTTGTATGACCGCTCATGGTAAGGATTTCACGCCCGGTGATGACGTCCCACAGTTTCACAGTCTGATCGGAGGATCCGCTGGCCAGCGTCCTGCCATCCGGCGAAAAAGCCAGGCTGCCCGCATATCCCGTATGCCCGCTTAGGGTGCGTACTTCACCGCTGGCCGCGTCCCGCAGCCTCACCGTATAGTCGTCGGATGGATAAGCCAAAGTCCGGCCGTCGGGCGAGAAGATGACTTTGCCGAACGCAGAATCGCTTTTCAGGGCGCCGCGCAGATTGCCCGAGGCCGCGTCCCACAGCTTCACCGTGTCATCGCCTGTGCCGGACGCGGATAACAGCGTCGCGCCGTCCGGCGAGAAGGCCAGGCTCTCCAGATTACTCACGCTCAAGCTGCGAAGTTCACTTCCGCCTGCGACGTCCCATAATTTAACGGTGTTGCCCCTCGCGGAGCCGGTAGCCAGCTTCGTGCCATCCGGCGAGAAGGCGAGCCCAAATGCGGAAACCGTCTCCATGCTGAACGGCAGATCCGTTTTGAAGCTGTGTTGCTGGCTGCCGCTGGCCAGGTCCCACAATGTTGTATTGTCGCCGGACCCGTAGGCGCTGTGATCGGCCCCGACGGCCAGTGTTTTTCCATCCGGCGAGAAGGCCAGGCTGATAACCACCGGACCGATGTCGAGACTGCGCAATGGCCTGCTGCCGGCCGTATCCCACAACGTCACCGTTCCGAACTCGGCGGCGGCAAATTCCCTGCCGTCCGGCGAGAAGGCCGCATCCCGTGCGACCTTTATCCCCAGGCTGTGCCGTTCCTTCCCGCCGGCCACATCCCACAACTTAACCGTATTCACATCAAAACTGATCGCCGCGGTCTTGCCGTCCGGCGAGAGGACGGCGATCGGTTTGGCTGTTTGTTGATTAAGTTCCACTTTTTTTGCCACGGTCCAGCTGTGAAGTTCCGTCCCGCCGGCCACGTCCCACATTTTCACGGTGTAGTCGTAATAGGTGCTCGCAACCGCCGAGAGGGTCTTGCCGTCCGGTGAAAAAGCCAGGTCGGCGCTCTCGCTCAGCGCCAGGTGCATTTTTTCCTGCAAGGTCTGTAAATCGAACAGGTAAATGCCGCTCGAGGATAAAACCGCGATCAGTCCGCCATCCGGCGAATATACCGGATGGTGGTGGTTGCCTTTTCCCCAGCTCGCGATTTCCGCAATATCCTTTGCGTTGGCGGCGGTGATGATGCCGCTGCGGCCGGGCAGAACCGTCAGCGTCTCCGTCGCGTCGAGGACCGCGGGAGCGGTGGCTTTTATCGCCGACGCGGCCGGAGCCGTGCCGGAATTCACAGGCGGCACAACGGCTGCCGGGTTCACCGAACCGCAGCTTGCCAGGAGCATCATGAGAATTCCCGTGAAGGAAAGGCGAACCATATTCTTGCTCATTTTTTCATCCTCATAGGGTGCGGAGCGGCTGCGACTCCATGTCACGCTTCCGGGCATGGAAGAGAATATTTTTCATTTCACGGCGCGTCAGCGGGCAACCTGCCTGCCGCGTCATCAGATCCCGGGAAACGCATCCCCGGCCTTATCCAGCAGGATCATGACGTTCGTGCTTCCCGCGCCGGCGGCGATCATGACGGTCAGAATTTGGTCCCCCCGCGCAAAACCGAACATCGCCGTCGTTTCATAAATGGCCGGCTCTTCATCCGGCGTCCACCCCAGGGCCGGTATCTGCGTCTGATAGAACGCCACGGCGTCCGCCAGGCTGGAGGCGGTGTCAAACATCAGCAGGCCCGGCTCTTTCAATATGTTGGCGGCATCCGGCAACAGCGGGGCATCGACCATCCCGGCCGGGCAGTCCGCCGGCAACTCGATGGCGGCCGGCTTGTTGGCGCCGGTCAACTCGTAGTCCCAGGTGAGCGTGCCTTCCACCCCTTCGCCGAAGTAGTTGGCGTCCCCTGTGGTGGTGAGGACATACTTGACGATGTAGCCCCCCTCAGCCGCGACCCACATCTCGCCCGCCGATTTTGCGACTCCCAGCTGCCCGAAGGCGCGCTCATCGAAAGTGTAATGATCCGCCGCGACGCCGTTGACCGTTTCCCGGCCGGCCGCTTCCGCGCCGATCACGCCGGTCAACAACCCGGCCGGTTCCAGCCGGCCGGCGAACGAATTCACCGGATCGAGAACGGCCGCATTGCAGGCATTCCCGCCGATGCTCTCATACGCCACCCCGTCCTTTTCCGCCATGAACACCGGATCGAGATCCGGAAGATCGCCCGTTTTCTCGATGGTCAATTGACGGGCGGCGGGTTTCAGCACGCCGAGCATCACGTAGGTCTTCGACCATTGCCGGGTCTTCCCGTCCGCGGTCCCGTTAAAAGCAAGCGCAAGGGTCTCTTTATATCCGGTCAGATCCGCAAGACCCGCTTTCGGGTCCGGAAAATTAAAATCGCCGGGGCCGAAGACCACGTTCCCATCCACTATCACCGCCCCCTCCCCCGGTGCGGATGCGCCTTCCGATGACGATGGGGTGTCTTCCGGGGAGGCCGGTGTGCCGGCCGGAGACCCGGCGGCCTGCGTCAGGCAAGCCAGGGAAGTGAACAATGAAAAAAGAACAACCAGGGCAGCCCACTTGTGTTTCGAAAATGAGTGTGCCATTTTTATTTTCCTTCCCTTCATCGCGTGCAACAGTGCGCAACCCCTCCAGGAGCCATCCGGTAGATGCGCGCCGGTGCGCGCCGGCCGGATGGGGCGGGCGGATGATGTTGGCCTAGCTCTTCTTCGGATGAATGTTATAGGTGACGGAACCGGCGGTCTGGTCGACCAGTTCCTGGGGTTTTACTCCGCCCCCGCCCCGGGAAGCGGACACGCTGACGGTCAGCGGGGAGAGGGACAGGTTGACCGGGTTATCCACGGGCGGGATAGACCCCGTGCTATCCGAACAAATTGCGCGCCAGGTCCCATTGCCCGCCTGGTAGGTTATTTCCAAAACAAGATTGCCTTTGTCGTCTACCCTTCCGGTCAGGTTTGCCTGCTGGGGCGGAGCCGTGATGGTCGTGAGGCAGTCAATCCCCGCGTCAATTCCTGCGGGGATAACCTGCCACCGCGCGCGCCAAACGATGGGAGCCGTGCCGGTGTAAATGCCATTCTCATCCGGCGTCAACTCGGCTTCAAGAATGGACCCGACATATTCGAGCTGGGGGATTTTAAAGTGGGAGGAAATCGTGATCGTGTACCCGCAATTTTCGACCACTTTCACCTGGACTTTCTTATCCGGGACGGCGATCTGCTTGGAATTAAGCTCCTTCGCTCCGTCCCCAACCCAGAACCACTTGATCTTCGAGCTGAACGTGATGACGGTCGCGCCGGCCTTCTGCTTCGCATGAAACGTGAATGAAGCCGAGAGGTAATCCCCGTCCTGGAAGTCGGTCCAGTTCGCCGGCGGTGAAAGCGTTCCGAGGCTTGTATCGCCCACCGCTCCGTTGACCGCCACCCCCGACAGGATGCTGTGGACCGGTCTGACGCCGCCCGGGAGCGCCACCTGCTCTGTTTTACTCACTATCACTTCGAAGGAAACCGACTCGTTCTTGCAGACGGTCAACGGTCCTTCCGGATAGGGTTTCAGTTCAAATCCGATTTTGGCGGCATCGGTCCGGAACCGGGCCGCCTGAGCCGGTAGGATTTGGCTCATGCTTCCGAAAATGAGTACGGCCGCCAGCGCGGCCAGGGCAATCCGCCAGCGCGGGACCAGGCTCAATCCCGGCATTCGCTTCCCGGCATTCGGGTAGAAACTCCGTTTGTGATCAGTTTTTCTCTTCATGGGCGGCAGCTCCATTCCCCGGCAGTATCGGATCACGATGGTGATTAAAAAGAAAGAACGGATCCGTTTTTCCGGCCCATCCCGGATTGGCACACCCCGCCTTCCGGCCTGACGCGGAACAAACGCGGATCATTTCCGTATGGCAAATAAAAAACTCCCCGGCCTCATCCACCGGCCGGGGAGTTCCCGTGTGGCCGCTGGGAAGGGACCGGCCCGGTTCCCGCCAGCCGATGACCCGCGCCGCCGCGAGGTCGAGGAACGGGCGGGCTCGGTCGCAAAATAGCTCGTGATTTGAATATATCGCAACGCTTAGAGGCTGTCCGTTGGAATAAGTGGGCCTTTATTCGCTTCCCCCCAAGTTGTTATTAGCTTCTGGATGGTGTGATCCACCCGCCCCGGCTCTCCGTCTTTCCGATCCAAAAGGCCGGCAGTGGAAGAACGGCCGCAGCATCCTGTCACCCTAAGGACGCGCTTTTTGCGTCCCAAGGCTCTCCGAGTTCCGGTAATAAACTTAACTACTCAGGCCGGGAAGAGCGTACACGGATTACGCCGAAAAGATCCGATGGCACTGATTATTTAGAAAGAAACCTATGAAAATGGGTGTCATACTGAGTTTTTCTAGACTCATCGCTGCCCCCACTCGCGAATTCTTCGCATCGGAACACCACCAATGCTCATCACTCGGGGGGGCGGGCTGCTCGGCTCTTTTCGGCGTTTCGGTGTACTACGAATTGAAATCGGACTGAGTAGTTATAAAAAAAACAGACCCTCCGGCTCCACTGCAGCGAGGGTTCCGTGAGGGCTGGCGTTCAGCTTCAGAGTGATGGCGTCACACTGCGTTAGGCCTCAAGATGACAAGACCGGCCTTAGCTCCCTCAGAATCGCAGTCCAAGCCAATAGGGATCCACGATCGTCGCCAGGATTCCCCAAACGCAGCCCAGCACGGCTCCGGCGATGACGTCGCGCGGATAATGCACGCCGACGTACATCCGGGTGAAACCGACCAGCACCGCAAGCGCATACAGCGCGGCGATTCCCAACGCCCCGGGCGAAAACCGGTAGCTCAGCAAAGTCGCCAGGAAAAATATCTGCGTCGTATGGCCGCTGGGAAAGGACCGGCCCGGCTCCCGCCAGCCGATGACCCGCGCCCCCGCCAGATCGAGGAAAGGGCGGGCGCGGTCCGTTAGGACCTTGATGGTTTCCACCGCCAGCCACAGGGTAAGCGTGCCGAGGATGATTTCAAAAGCCAGGCCGCGGTTGTTTCCGAGAAAAAGCAGGAATGCGGCGATCAATGCCGTGAGCATATTCCCAAGCTGGGTCGCCACTCCCATGAAGCGATCCAGCCACTTGGGGTGGACCTGCATATTAATGATTAAAAACAACCGGGTATCCAGGCGCTGACCGGCCGCTCCGATCAAGGACACCGTCAGCAGCGCAAACAGGCCAAGCAATCCGACCAGTACCCAATGACGGCTGAGCGCCGTCCAAAGCGACGCCCGCGCCCCGCCCGGCAGCGCGATCAGGAACAGCGCCAGCCCGATCGCCAGGAGCAACAGAAAAACGAACCGCCGGCGGCGGGTATTCCAAAAAGAAGCGCGGGGTTCCGCGGGCGGAGCAACCGGTGCGGGGGCGCTGTTATCCATCGGCCGTCCGCTTGGGTTTTTTCACTCCGATTGCGGCGCGCCGTCCCTTGAGTTTCACGCCGGCCATGACCGCCAGGGAGCGCCGGTGGATATGAACGGATAACGAGCCCCGGCCCATCAGAATGCCGTCCGATATTACGGGCATCTGCGGTTTGGAAATTATCCGCACGCGGCTGGCGCGGTAATGCAGGATGCCCGCGTCCTCGTCCAGGCCTCCGCGGGAGAGAACGGCGTACGAGATCATGTTTAGTTTGCTCATGTCCGAAAAAGTGAAAACGTCCAGATGGCCGTCCTGAAAGGACACGTTCGGGGAGATCCGGAAGTGCGGCCCGAGATATGACATATTGGCGACCACCATCATGTGCGCGGACGTTTCGGGCTGGGTGCGTCCGTCGAGCGTTACGCGCAGGCGGGAAGGGGTGGCCGAGACGAACTTGGAGAATAACTCCCCAAGCTTGGCCAGGCTGCCGTGTCCGATATCATCCGCCATCGGGTACACATCCGAGAGCAGGCCCAGCGCCGCGGCTTCCAGAAACCAGTGGCGGGAACGCCCGCTGTGCACCCGCCCCACGTCGATTTTCAAACGGCGGCCCCGGCGCAGCAGCGCGACGGATTTGGCAATGTTCCCCGTGATCCCCAGGTTGAAGGCGACGTTGTTGCGCGTGCCGGTCGGGATGATGCCGAGGGTCGCATCCCTTCCGACCATGGCTCCCACCACGCTCTCGATCGTCCCATCGCCGCCCGCAACCACAATCAGCTTAATCCCCGACCGGATCGCGCGTCGGACGACGTGCTCGAGCCGGCTCCCGGAATGCACGATATACACTTCCGGCAAAATATGCCGTTTCTGCATTTCCAGGAGAATATCGGCCAGTTGTTGCGGTGATTTTCCCGATTGGCCGGAACCGGGATTGAAAATTAATTTCGCCCGGATCGGGCGGCGGAAAATTGTTTTGATCTTGTAGGGCAGATGCAATGGCATATTGTTCCCTGCAGTGCCCGGCCGATAACCGCCGGGATATTTACTTTACATCCGGTTGCGCTCGGCCGTATAAACGAAAGAAGCAGGTCGCGAGCCTGCCGGGAAAAATGCCATCCTGCATTCGAGCCACCCGGCGGCGAGGCCGGGTGGCAGACCGGCTTGCGGGTTCAGAATGATGAACCCTTCATCCGCTTCGAAAGACCCGATCCAACCTCCGAAGCGCTGAATTTATCCGATTCCAAGCAGCTGCAGGATGACGAGGATCACAACGATCACGAGCAGAATGTGGATCCAACTGCCGACTTTCGGAAAACTCGGGCTGATGTTTCCGCCGAAGTAGCCGAGCAGCCACAGGATGACCAGAACGACGATGATTGTCCACAACATGATATTTCTCCTTGAGTGAAATCCCGGAATTCGCCGGGGCCGGAGCGTAAAAATAATTCATTCCAGCGGCGGGCGCCGGGTCCGGCAATGCGGTGTTCCGCCGGACCGAGAAGCCCGTCAAAACGTCCTCAAGCGGCCTTTACCGCCGCGGATGCACGATCCAGCTGCTTTACGATCTGGTCCTGGCCGAGATGCTTGAGTTGCCCGGCCTTCTCCCGCACGCCGTCCGTGACCGTTTGAGTCTCGGAGCGGACCTGCGCAAACGCATTTTTCATACCCTCGGCCGCCTGCTCCCGCAACTCGATGCCCTTCAGCTTGATTTGATCACGCGTCTGTTTCCCGGATTGGGGCGCCAGAAGCAGCATCGCAGCCGCTCCGGCCAGGCCGCCGATCAGCATCCCTATAAAGGCGCTTCGAACATTGGACATGCCGTTCCCGTGCATTTCAGTATGGTCGCTCATTTTGCCATCTCCTTGATGGAACAATCCGATGATGTTCATCCGGTGAGAGTAAAGCGAAAACGGAGTAACTTCCGGCCGATCCATCCGCTGCGTCCCTTGTATCCGTATATCATTCCCGGCTTTTATCCGGGCCGTTTTGCTTCCTGCGCGGAGCTATCCGCTGACGGTCCGCGCCGCTTCCGGTCTATGACTTCGTATGTTGATCGGTGGTCGATGTCTGCGTGACGGCCTCCACCGGCCCGCGCGGGCGGTAGAAGATCACCCAGATGATTTTCGCCAGCGCATAGGCGATCAGGGCATACACCACCACGGCGATCAGGGAGGAAATTTCCAGCACCATGCCTTCCGATGCCGGAGTCGCCGTCAGCCCCGCGAAGGGCCACAGGAACAGGGCGGTGAAACCGTAAATGAACGCGGCGATCGGGCTGGCCGCGTTGGCTCCGAGAGCCTTCAGCATGATCCGCAGCACGATCATGACTTCGAGGATGCCGAAGACCAGCCAGACCAGCTGGGTGGCTTTAAAGGTGAAAATCCGCTGTTCCCGTTCCGGCTCCTGTTGCGTCGTCCGGGTTTCTGAAATTCTGTTGTCAGTCATTGCTGCCTCCTGGAGTATGCGCCCCGGAAAAACCGGGGGTTCACCCCGTGACGGGCAGGGGTGCTGCAACGCACCCCTGCCCTGGTGATTCCACAGAGCGGAAAAAATGTTCGCTGGGTTAGACTCTGCGGCGCATGAGATGGACAATCGCGATCACGATGATGGCGCCCAGCAGGGTCACCAGCATGGTCGGAAGGTTGATCGCTTCGTTGATGGTGCCGACCTTGAAAATGGGGCTGAGAAAGTAACCGGCCAGGAAGGCGCCCAGGACGGCGACGACGATGTTGATCAGCAGGCTCGCCCGGTCGCGCATGATTTCACTCGCCAGCCATCCGATCACGGCGGCTACGATCAGGTAGATGATGATGTTGGTGATGTTCATTTTTCGCTCCTTTTTGGGAGTGTTGGGATTGCACGAATTGCCGTGTGTTTCTTGACGGAGTCTTGCTTCTTCTCCGGAGAGAAGGAGATGCCGGCACCGTTCCGTTCATTTCACCGGATCGTTAACCTTTTTCTTTTTCAGGCCGGCCTCGTATTCCGTCACGCGCTTGTCGATCTCATCGGCTGCGCGCTGGCGGGTATAGCCGTACTTTTCCTGAAGCAGTCCGGCCAGGACATCCGCCTTTCCGGCGACCCGGTCCAGATCGTCGTCGGTGAGCTTGCCCCACCAGGCTTTGGCCTCGCCCCGGATTTGTTTCCACTTGCCTCCGGCAATATCTTTGTTCATGGTCTATTCCTCCGGATCCGTTGAAAAAGCCGTCCCGGTTTGAACCGGCACTCTGGGCGGCATCATTGCGCCGGTTTTTTATTTCCATCCGTTCAGCCCGAAAGTCATTTCAAATGTTTCGCGCGGGGGTTCAGAACCGTTCGGCCGCGCGTATTCGGACCTTACATTCATCATAGGGCTTACCTCCTCCGGCCGCATCCATCGACCGCCGGATGCCCCTCTCCACCACTTGGGGGAGGATTGCGAAAGAGTCCCATCCCGTTATCGGGAAAGGTGAATGGACGTCGACCCGCGTATTCGGAGAGCTTTTCGGCTTTGAAAAAGTCGGCCCGCGTTCCAGAGTGGAGTGTAAACCCGGGAAATAATTATGAATATTTATCGCCCAGTGCGAAATATTATTTACTTTTCAGTCCGCGATCCCCTGCTGCGCATGGCGAACACGACCATGTGGTGGTCAAACCGCCGGTTGACGATGTTCCCGGCGCAGATGATAAGCGTCTGGTGAGAGAGGCCGTCGGGCGCCGGCCGCGGCCCCGTACCGGTCTCCCATCCCATGACTCAGCCCGCCGGCGCGGATTCGTCCACAGCCGCCGCGAGCGCCGCCAGCCGGCCGGAAATTTCGTCCAACCCGGCGGCGACCCGCTCCAGGCGGTCTTCTTCGCCATCCACGAAATCCCGGTATGGCGCCATCGCCTGCCGCAGGCGATCGAGCCCGCGGCCGAGCTCGCTGTGGAAATTCTCCGCGAGAGTCGCCTCCAGCCGCTGGCGCAACGACTCCATCTTTTTCCGGAACTCGCGCTTGGCTACGCCCCGCCGCCAGGGGATGACCGCCAGCCCGACCACGCCCAGCACGCCCGCCGCCACCAAGCCGGTGGCGTCGGCCGCGGCCGTAGTAAGCAGGATCTTGAGTGCCAGCCCCAAACCGAGCGCGCCGACCTCGACCAGCCCGGTCATGGCGACCGATTCCCGGACGGTCGCCGTCAGCCGCTCCCCCTCGACCGTCCGATCGTATCCGCGGATGACTTCCCCGGCCTGCGCGCCGAGGCTTTCGAGGAGCTGCCGGCGGTTGTAGACGAATCCGCCGGCCGCATCCTGCGCCGCTTCGTGCAGGGCCGAGGTTTCCCGCCGCCGGCCCAGTTCGAGCGCCGTCTGCCGCCACATGCCCAGCTCGCGCTCGACCAGCCAGTCGATGACCTCCTGGACGTGCGCCGAGACCTTCTCGGGCGTGTCGGCCACAACCTCGGCCTCGAACGCGGCGCGCGTGCGCTGCCCATGCAGCAGCATCTCGCCGATCTTCAGAAGCCGCATGTGGTCGTCCAGGAAGGCCTCTCCGCGCAGGCTCATCTGCAGCAGGTCGTTCTCGATCCGGGCCCGGTGGCGCTCGAACTCGGCCCGCATTCCGGCCTCGTACGCCTGCCACTGTTTTTCGGCCAAGCGCAGCGCCTGCGCGTCTTCGGCCAGCAGCTGCAGCCGTCCGGCGGCCCTGGCCCGGCATTCGGCCGCCAGCTTGGCGGCCACGCCCAGCGGACTGCGCAGCTTGATCGCCACCAATTGGGCCTGCGTCAGCGTGTCGCGCAAATAATCCCGGAACCGGCGGAAGCCTTCCGCCGCCGGCGAATCCGGCGCCCGCAGCCCGTTCCTGGCCGAGACCATGAACAACTCCGGCTCGAAGTCGAGCAGGCGCCGCACCTGCGAGCGCACGAATGTCTCGACCTCGCGCCGGGCCGCCTCGCCGTCGAGCACGTCGTCCTTGTTGATCACCACCACGACCTTCTTGCCCCACTCGCGGATGGTTTCGAGGAATCCCCGCTCGCTTTCGGTGAACGGCCGGTCGGCCGAAGTGACGAACAGGACCAGATCACTGCGCGGGACAAAATCCCGGGCGATGGCCTCGTGCCGCCGCAGAACCGCGTTCGTCCCGGGAGTATCCACAATCCGCACCTGCCGCAGGAGCTCGGCCGGATAGCGCAGCAAACGGATGTCGTCCTGGAGAAATTCGGGCGCGCCCGCCGGTCCGTGCGCCAGGACATAGACCCGGTCGGTTGTCGGCGTCGGCCCCTCCGGCAGGAACGACTCGCCCAGCAGCGCGTTGATCAACGCCGACTTGCCGCTGTTGAACTCGCCGACGACGACCAGCAGGAACAGCTCGTCGAGCTGCCGCAGGGCGCGCCGCAGGTGTTCGAGATCGGCCGGCTCCGCCTCCCACCCCGAAAGCACATCCAGGGCGCGCTGGAGGACCGCCCGCTCCTCGATCCAGATGCGCTTTTGCGCTTCGTTCAGCCACTCCGCGAAAGTCATCGCAGGTTCACAATTTCCCGGCATCCCGTATCCGCGCAGGATCCCCGATCGGTCAGCGGCTGTTAATCATCGGGGCGTTTCCGCCCGTCAGCTGCGCCCTGCCGCTCCCGCGGAACACAAAGGTCAGCAGGATCCCCGCCAGAAATCCGCCGATGTGCGCCATGTAGGCCACCCCGCCCGTGTCCGCCGTATTGGTGATGGAACCGATGCCGCTGAAAAATTGCAGGACGATCCAGAGCCCAATCACGATCAGCGCGGACACCTGAACCACCTGCTGACCCTGCAACACGTTGATCTTTCCCTGCGGGAACAGCAGAATGTATGCGCCGAGCACGCCCGCGATCGCCCCCGATGCCCCCAAATTCGGCAGATCGGATCCGGCGTTGAACGCCAGTTGCGCGAAGGTCGCCGCAAGCCCGCACAGCAGGTAGAAAATGATGAACGGGATGTGCCCGAAACGGTCTTCGACATTGTCGCCGAAGATCCACAGGTACAGCATGTTGCCCCCCAGGTGAACCCAACCGGCATGCATGAACATGGAGGAAAAAAGCGTCAGAAAATCATTGAGCGGATTGGCGAGGAAGCGGCTGGGGACGAAAGCCCATTTCTCGATAAACGCGTCTCCGCTGCTCAGCTCGAGAATAAAAAATAATACGTTCAGAACGATCAAGCCATACGTAACCCACGGAAACGTCCTGCGGGAGCTGTTATCATCGCCGATCGGGAACATGGGATTTCTCTCCTTTTCCTCGGGACGGATGTATTGCCGCCGCCCGGCAAAATGAGCCGGGCATTATCCAAAGACGGCGTCTCCAAATGCGCTTCCCCTTTTCACCCGACTGCCGGGCCGTCTACCGTGAGCCGGCAGACAGCCTGTCAGGCGGAAGCAACGGCCACAAATAACACGCGCGGAGCCCGGGAGGCGGTCGAAGGGCAATTCTCAATCCCCGGAGTCCGCGCGCTCGAACCGCTAGAGGCCCTTAACGAGAACCGCCACCAGCATCAGGACGAGGCCGAAGAATGCGAACCAGAAGGCGTACTGGCTCAAACCGGCCATGGTGCCCAGGTAACCGAGGAGCCCGAGCGCGCCAAGGATAAAAGCGATCCACCACGTAATGACTTTCGGAGCACTGGTTTTCATTGTCGCATCTCCTTCGTATGTTTTGTTATCCGGGATCCGACGGTCGGCCCGGGTGTATCTGGATCGTAAACCGGCTTTCGAGATCCGGGGTTTCCCGCTATCGGCGTCTAGAACCGGCGAAGACGCCCAAAAGAATAAACACGATTGCCACCCCTACCAGGAAACCAAGGTTATACTGGCTCCCGTCGTTGTGCACTTCGTACATTTGCACATTGGAATTAAAAAAAGAGACCACGAGAGTGACCGGGGAGATAATCCCGTGCCAGATTCCCAGCACGATATTTGCCGGAGCGCCGTGCGCATCGGGTGTATTGGCCTGCGGGTTCGGGCCGGGGGCGTACACTTGAATGCTCACGCCGGGTACGACGATTTCACCGCCGGATGCGGGCGTACCGGCTTGCGCCGCCGGCGCCGGCGTATCGATTTTGACGAGGGTGCCGTTGGCGCAGCCCGCGGTCATTGCCAGCAGCACGGCAAGAAATGCAAAACGGAATGGTATATTCTTCATCGCTTCCCTCCGGAATGGATTCGGCCGGCCAATGGCTTGCACCGGCCGACATGCGCGGCGAATGCGCCGAATGAAATTGGCGGACTGCGCCTTATACGGCGTCTTTTAACGCCTTGAGAAACCTCACCCTTATCACCCTGCGGGCCGGTTTTGCCTTGTAGGTCATCGGCTCTTTTGTGAATGGGTTGATGCCTTCACGCTGTTGCGTGGCAGGCTTTCCAACGACAGTCAATCGAAGCAGGCCCGGGATGACCACCTCTCCCGGTCCCCGCTTGCCAAGTTGCTGGAAAACCATAGCGCCGATCGCATCGATCGCAGACACGGCCTGCTTTTTCGAAAGGCCGCTTTTCTCCGCCAGGTCTGCTACGAATTGTGACTTGGTCAATCTTTTTCCTGCCATTTTCCGCCTCCTTCGCTTGGGCTTTCGGTTGAGGGATGTGAAACCCAGCGTCACTTCCCGCCGGATTGCGAAATTTTCTTCAGCATCGCGCCGGTTTTTTCCGGCTGGTCACCGCGCGTCGCCACATCCGCCTGGGCAATAATCCCCAGGATCCTGTGGTCCTTGTCCACGATGGGAATGCGGCGCAATTGATGCTTCGACATGGCATCCATCGCTTTCTGCAAATCCTCGTCGGCGCGGCAGGTCACCACCTTGCGCGTCATCACCGCCTTCACTTTCGTGGATTTGGCATCCCGCCCTTCCGCCACGATTTTCAACGCCAGATCGCGGTCGGTCACGATACCGGCCAACTTGCGAGTCTGCTCGTTTTCAATCACGGGAACCGGACCGATATGCCTGCGTTTCATTAATTGCGCCACGCTTGCCGCCGTATCATCCGGCAGGCAGCAAACGGGGTTTTTGGTCATCACTTCACCGCATGTCATCATGAAGATCTCCTCTTGTGAAACGGCATAAGCGCCTTAACCGGATTCTCACAGAGAGGCAGCCTGTCCGGCTGCCTCTCTGATTTTCCTCGTGGCGCTAGAGATTAATAATTCCCAGAAGTTTCAGGATGATGAGAATGACGGCGATGACGATCAGAACGTGGATCCAACTGCCGGTTTTCGGGAAACTCGGGCTGATGCTTCCGCCGAAGAAACCGAGCAGCCAAAGGATTACGAGCACTACGATGATTGTCCACAACATGAGATTCCTCCTTTTGAGAAATATGCCGGAAGCCGCCGCGGCTTTGGGCCGGGAGGCACAGTGGATCTAGCGGTTCAGCAGGATGAAGATGCCGGCCGCGATGGCGAGGATCGCCAGGATCGGCCAGAGGCCGCCGATACCCACAAGTGTCGCGAGGCCCCAGGCGATGAGGAAGATGGCCAGCAATAGCATGCCTATGTTCCGGGTGATATGCATAGTGTCTCCTTTCTGTATGAAATGGGCGGCCAGCCGGATATCCACTGCATCCGCCCGCCGCCGGGACGGATATGGAAAAAATTCTCAGGCCACATGAACCGTCATATTCCCGGCCGTTCTCCCGCGAACGGCATCCTGGCCTTGCGCGGGGGAATATTTGGTAATGCCGGCCGCTCGGTCAATCCATTGGGTGCCTTGCCGCCGGATTTTGGCGCGCGCCAATTTCGCCGATTGAACGGCAAACAGCACAATCGTCGCCGCTCCGGCCATGCCGCCGATCATCAGACCGAATAGAACATTCTTCGTGTATTGGTTATCCATCGCGCGCTCCTCGAAAAGGTTACCCGGACGGCCGCCCGGCGCACTGCCAAGGTGCACAACTTACCCCGCTGTTTGCATTGGATTCTTTGTCGATCCATCCGTTACGCGCCCCGCCGGCGGATGAAAATGCCGGCCTTCATGCGGTCTGCTTCTGTTACCGTAAAGAACTCGACCAGCCGCCGGACAATGCCAAGCGCGGTTCGCAGGACGGCCGATAAGGAATCCAGCCGGTGATTGCCGCTTGCCCCGCATTTCTCAGCCGAAATGTCCATGTAGTTTCCTGTTTATCAAGGAGTGTGCTGATCGGTGGTCGTTGTTTGCGTGACGCCCTCCACCGGTCCGCGCGGGCGGTAGAAGATCACCCAGATGATTTTCGCCAGCGCATAGGCGATCAGGGCATACACCACCACGGCGATCAGGGAGGAAATTTCCAGCACCATGCCGTCCGATGCCGGCGTCGCCGTCAGCCCCGCGAAGGGCCACAGGAACAGGGCGGTAAAACCGTAAATGAACGCGGCGATCGGGCTGGCCGCGTTGGCTCCCAGAGCCTTCAGCGCGATCCGCAGCAGGATCATGACCTCGAGTATGCCGAAGACCAGCCAGACGACCTGGGTGGCTTTGAAAGTAAAATTCCGTTGTTCCCGTCCCGGATCCTGTTGCGTCATACGGACTTCCGATGTTTTATTGCTGGTCATGCTGGCCTCCTGGAGTATGCGCCCCGTTTTTCTACCAGGGGTTCATCTCCGATATAGGCAGGGGTGCCGTGACGCACCCCTGCCCGGTGATTCCGCAGACTGGAAAAATGTTCGCTGAGTTAGACCCGGCGGCGGATCAGATGGACGATCGCGATCACGATGACGGCGCCCAGCAGGGTCACCAGCATGGTCGGAAGGTTGATCGCGTCGTTGATCGTGCCAACCTTAAAGATGGGGCTCAGGAAGTAACCGGCCAGGAACGCGCCCAGGACGGCGACAACGATGTTGATCAGCAGGCTCGCCCGGTCGCGCATGATTTCGCTCGCCAGCCATCCGATCACGGCGGCCACGATCAGGTAGATGATGATGTTGGTGATGTTCATTTTTCTCTCCTTTTTGGGTATGTTGGGATTGCACGGATTTTGGTGCTTTTTTTGATCCTTACGCCTTCGATCTTTGGTGTTGGATCCTCCTCGCCTTCCAGAATGTCTGAACCATACTGCGAAGCCGATTTGTCGGTTAATCCAGCCAACCCGGTTGCATCATTTCATGGGAACGCCGGCGACCGCCATTCTCAGGCGTTCGGCCACCCGCTCGGGGGTTTCTCCTTTGCTGATGAACGCATCGGCGCCGGCGGAGAGCGCGGCCTGCTGGCGGGCGTCCATATGGCTGATGAGGACGATGACCAGCGCGGCCGGGCAGGCCTTGCGGAGCTCTTCCAGGGCCGCCGTCGGCGAGCGGGGGAGCAAATCCCAATCCACCAGCAGCATATCGGCGCGGCAGCCCGGCGACTGGACGATCGTGGTCGCCCAATCGGCCGCTTCGCCGACGACCTCCATCTTCAGGTCCTGGAGCATCAGGCGGAGGGCGGAACGCTCTTCGATGTTGGCATCGGATAAATATACGCGGGTCATACCTTCATCCTATAACCAATACTCCCCGGCCACATCCAACGGCCGGGGAGTATTGATCTCCGCCACTTGGGGGAGATCCACCGGGAGCTCCCTTTAATTTCCAATGGGACATAAACGGAACCATGGTATCAGGACGCTTTCGCAGGTTCGGCATTCGCCGTCCGGCCCCAGCCCTTCTGCCGCCAGCTTTTCGAATACTTTGGATCCGGCCAGCATTCAGAAGGATTGAAATCCGTGGATAAAACCGGCATGATCAGGCCGCGGCGTTCCGGATGGGACCAGCCGAATTCAACCTCCCGGTCGCAATTCTCGCAATTGACGAAATATTCGTCGTTTTCCCGGTTGGTTTCCGTCTCGTTGACTTCATATGCTTCGGGCTCGGAGGAAGAGTCGTCCTCCGCATACTCGCCGGCGTCGCCGCGCTGGACCTCGTCGTCCTCATTTTTCTCGATCTTTTCCTTGAATTGATAGTGCCAGTGGTGATAATCGTCGAGCGGTCCCCATTCCTGCCAGCGTTCGCTGCCGGTCCCGGCCAAGGTGCTCCAGACATGGGTGACGATCAGACTGTGGCCGCTGCAGGAGGGACAGGTGAATTTATAAACATGTTCCTTTTTCATGATGGCGCTCCTTTCGATCCCGGTTTTCAACCGAACGTTGGGGATGCAACCTCACCCGCGGAAAAAGCCGAATGCCGGCGGCGCATGGGCATGGCCGGCATCGCGTTGTCGTTCAGGATTTCCGCGGCCGCGAGGATCGCGGGGAGCCATCGGTCATTCTTCGAGAAGGAAGGTTATCTTCAGCTGGACCCGGTATTCCGTGATTCGGCCTTCGGCGTCCAGCATGACCTGCTGGTTCTCCACCCAGGCGGACTTGAGGTTCGTGAGGGTTTTATGGGCGCGCGCGACGCCCGATCGGATGGCATCATCAAAACTTTTGGGGGAGGACGTAATGATTTCGGAAACTTTTGCGATGGACATGGGATGATCCTTTTATCCGAGGGAAAGTATTCCAGGTTTTTTATGCCCTGAAAAGAAAGTAAATCCCGACGGCGACGAACGGCAGGAACAGCATGGAGGCTTTCGGGAAACATCCGTCCTTGGATTTGACGGGGTCGGCAATTTTTATCCCTTGTATTTTGTTCCCGGAACCGCGGCCCTTGCCGGGCTTTTCACCAGGGCTTGGTTTTCGAGCGCGGTATTGCTTGGAATGCGATTCCTTGTTGGCTTTATGAGCCGCAGGTTTTTTGGGCATTGTCTCTCCTTTTTAGCTATTTCTCAGTATAAATGGGCCGTTCCCCGGCGGCATCCATCAACCGCCGGATGTTGCTCTCCGTCACTTGGGGGAGAAGTTAAGCGCCATTGGGGAACTCGCGCAATGAATCGAAAAAGGAAAATTCTTCCCGCCGGATTTTTTCCATTATCCGGGGATGGAGGCCGCATCAAAAGAATCCCAATTCTGCAGGAAGAAATCCACCACCTGCGGATCAAAGTCGGTTCCGGACAAGGCTCGGATATGTTCGCGTACTTTTTCTTCCTTCCAGGCGGCGCGGTAGGGGCGGTCCGACCGGAGCGCATCCCACACATCGACCACGGCAGAAAATGCGCGCAATCAGTGGTATCTGAGCGCCCTTTAATCCGCGCGGATACCCGGTGCCGTCCCATTTTTCGTGGTGGCAATAGGGAATATCCAGCGCCAGGCGCAGGTAGCCGATGGGAGCAAGCATCTCATAGGCAAAGGCCGGGTGTTTCTTCATCGCCACCCATTCTTCATCCGTCAACGGTTCGGGTTTGAGCAGAATTCCGTCCGGAACGCCCATCTTGCCGATATCGTGCAACAGAGCGCCCCAGCGGACCTGCGCCAGTTCCTCCTCGCTCAGGCCGAAGACGCGCGCAAGCTTCACCGTCATCTCGGTCACCCGCTGCGTGTGGCCTTCGGTCTCCTTGTCGCGCAAGTCGAGGGCGCGCGACCAGCCTTCAATCGTGGCGTCATACGCCAGGGTAAGTTCCACGTTGGAGCGTTGCAGGCTCTCAAACAGCGTGGAATTCTCGATTGCAATCGCCGTTTGCCCGGCCAGGGCGTTGAGGAAATCGAACCATTCGGCATCGGGTTCCAGTGCGGTGCGGTGGAAGACTTCCAATACGCCCTTCACCTGCCCTTTGGAGATCAACGGCACGCCGTAGTAGCAGACAAAATCCTCGTCCTTCCAACGCGCGACCAGCGGACCTTTTTCCGGTTCATTGCCCAGATTTGAAATTTGAACGAGATGACGCTCCAGGGCGGCGCGGCCGGCGTAGCTCTCGCCCAAACGGATTTGTCCTTTTCTGACGGCCTTGGTGCGGAAGCCGTGCTCGGCGCCGAATTCCAGCATTTGCAAATTGGGATTTAATATCAAAATGTCGGCCGCATCAATGTTAAGTTCGGTCTTTACATGGGTGAGAATTTCCGATAGGTTGAGCGCTAGGTTAAAATTGGCCGAAATGACCCGGTCGATGGTGCTCATGGCGGAGAGATGCTCGAGCTGGCGCCGGATCCTGTCGGTCGAGCGCGTGCGTTCGGTGATGTCGCGAATCACACCGACCAGAAAGCGCCTCCCGGTCGGATCGACATAGCGGGTTTTGCGCGTGACGATGGTTCGCACCTCCCCGCTGGCCAGGTTGCTCAGTGACTCCTCATTCACATTCTCCCGGCCCGTTTCGAAAACGCCGGCATCCACCTGCCGGAAGACGACCACCTGGTCCTTGGGGAACATGTCGTCGCCGTCCTCGCCCAGGAGCCCTTCTCTCGGACGGCCGACGGTCGCACACAATGCGTCATTGACGAGCACAAATCGCCGCTGGTCATCCTTGACAAAGACCGGGTCCGCGATCGCATTGATGATGCTGTCGAGAAAAGATCTCGCCGACTGTAATTCGTCCTCTGCCTGCTTGCGTTCGGTGATGTCAAGTCCGTAGAAGTTGATGTATCCGGAATCCGGGACCGGAACGACCATTATCGAATAGACCCGTTCTCCGCACTCAATGTCCTCGATTGTTGGGGCGCCGCTGCTCGCGGCATGAGCGGCCCGTTCCCGCCAGCCGGTCGGCAAATATTCGCCCACCGGGCTATTCCACATGCGCAGGAGTGCGCCGCTGGCCGCATTGGCGTAAATGATTTTTCCGTCCTGAGCGACCCGAAGGATGGGATTGGGATTCTCGGATGGAAAGCGCGACAGGGTCTCGATTTCCTGCTGCGCCCGCTTGCGCTCGGTGATATCGCGGAAAATGCCCAACATGTAGGAATGCCCGCTCAACGCAACCGGGGTCGAGCTTATTTCGGCATAGAACACCGAGCCATCCTTGCGCTTGACAGGGATGTCCTCGGCCAGGTCAATCTCCCCGCGCGCCTGACGTTGGAACTGCCCGACAACATCCGCCAAATGTTCCGGCGGATGAATGTCATCCACGCCGACGCCGGACAATTCATCATGGGTATAACCGAGCATCCGGCAAATGGCGTTGTTGCCCATGAAGAACCGGCGCGTCTCCATATCGGCGATCAGAATGCCGTCGAGGGCCTGATCAAATAGAGTGCGGAACTTGAGTTCCGAATCCAGCAGATTCTCTTCCGCTTGTTTGCGTTCGGTGACGACAGCGCCCATCAGCAAGCCGACAATACAATTGATAATCATCAGCAATTCCAGTTCGCCCAGCCGTGCGAGGTCGAATCGAAATAGCCACAGTGAAAACACCACCCCGAAATTCAATCCCAGGAGTCCCGCGCTGACTCCCTTGAGGCCGCGCTGAAGGGCAATCCAGATGAGCGGCAAGGCAATAAGATACATGGGCTGATACTCATCCAGGACGCGCGCGCCAAAGACCCAATAGAGCACAAACGCGATGCTGGCCACTTGCCCGATGGCGGAGAACGTCGGACGCGGCAAGGACCGGCGTACAGGCGGCCTGTCCGGCTGTCCTTCCGTAAACCGTGTCCACCACGGCATCACGTAAATGAGCAGAAAGGGCGTGACGGTCAGAACGCCGACCGTTTCGCCAATCCACCATTCGAAAATGGCGCGCAGGACATCGCTGCGCGGCATATCGCTGCTCAAGGCGGAACTCGAAACGGATAGTACGGCAAGCAATGCCGACACCAATACCGTCGCCACCACCAGCCAGGCCACATCCCGCAATTTCTGCAGGCGCCAATCGAAGCGAATTCGGCGGCGCAGGAACGCGGCGGCGGCGGCATAAATCAATGAGATGATGATCGCCCACAATAAAAGCAAATAGGTGGGTTGAGGCATGCGATAGATGAACACACTGCTGATGAATAAGGCGACCGTCACCGCGGGCGTAAAGCTCACACCGAACACCAACAGGAGCGCATACGTGAGCCCGGCGGGCGGATACCAGGCGACAACCCCACGGAGAGCTTCAAATTGTTTTGTGACAAAGTCGAGAATAATGAACGCGGAGAGGTATGCGGCAACGATTATCGCGGCTCGCAATAGAGGGCGCGGATCGCGGTGCGGGTTGGAGGTCGGCGGGGCGGCGGATTCCTTCTTCAAGTCTTTCAGCATTCCTACGGGCTGAATACCGTGAAACCGGGAGTTCCGGAGGCCACGTGCATGACACTCAGCAGGCGCCCCGGAGGAGCGAATAAACATTTAGGAATTTAAGTCTATAACTAACCTGCCCCGGCCGCATCCAACAGCCGGGGAGTGTTTTTCTCCGTCACTTGGGGGAGAAGCAGAGGGGATTAGGAGACGAGCCCGTTCCGCAAGGCCAGGGTCACAGCTTCGGTGCGGCTGGAAACGCCCAGCTTGGTGAGGATGTTGCTGACGTGGGATTTGATCGTGGACGGGCTTACGCCCAGCCTTCCGGCGATTTGCGTATTGTTCAGGCCTTCGACCATCAGCGCCAGGACCGCGCACTCGCGCTCGGTCAGGTCGAGGCCGGGCTTGGGCGGCTGGCCGGCGACGTGCACCATGACCTCGGCGACGTCGGGCGAGAGGGTGGAGCGCCCGGCGGCCGCGGCACGGATAGCCCGGGCCAGCTCGTCGGCCGACACATCCTTGAGCAGATACCCGATGGCCCCGGCCTGCAGCGCGTTTTGGATCAGGGCCTCCTCCTTGAAACTCGTCAGCGCAACCACCTGGATCGAAGAGGACTGCTGGCGGATAAGGCGCGTCGCAACCGCCCCATCCATCTCCGGCATGACCATATCCATCAGGACGACATCCGGCTTGAGCCGGGCGCACAATTGGAGTGCTTCCTGCCCGCCAGCGGCCTCACCCGCCAGTTCCAGATCATCGAACACCTTCAGGAAGGTCGCCAACCCGCGGCGGACCATCGGGTGATCGTCGACGATCAGGACCCGGATTCGCGAAGAAGGAGATTCGGTCATACGGCCTCCTGTTTCGGGGTTTCCCGCCAGCGCAGTGTGATTTCAGTTCCGGCACCCGGCCGGCTGGCAACGGTATACACGGCCTTCACCGCTTCGGCGCGCTCGCGCATCATCCCCAACCCATAATGACCGGAAGGCGCCGGTTCGTCCGTCGCAAACCCGCGGCCATTGTCACGGATGTGCAATTCCAGCCCTTCCGTATCCCGGGTAAGTTTGATCTCCACCTGGCTGGCATTGGCGTGTTTGGCGATATTGTTCAATGCCTCCTGGCAGATGCGGTAAAAAACCACCTGCGGCTCGGCCGGCAGGGTGCCTTCACCGCTCAAGCTCAAGACCACTGGAATATTCGTCCGCCCGGTAAATGCGTTGCCCAGCAGGCGCAGCAGGTCGCCCAGTTCCGCGTCGGTCAGTGTGCTCGGGCGCAGTTCGGCCAGCAGCGCGCGCATTTCGGCCAGCGCGCCGCGCGTCAGCCGGCGCAGGTCCTCCAGCGAATGGCGCGCCTCTTCCTGATCCCGCTCCCACAGGCGCGGCAATACTTCGGCGATCAGCCCGGCGGAAAAGAGGGACTGGTTGACGGCGTCATGCAGGTTTTGCGCCAGGCGCTGGCGTTCCTCCAATGTGGCCAGCTCCCGGGCGTGTTCATACAGGTCCGCGTTTGCCATGGTGTTGGCCGACTGATTGGCAACGGTCAGCGCCAGCGTGGCATGGTGCGCCGTGAAGAAATCCTTCTTCTCGTGCGCGATGCCCACGCATGCGATGACGCGGTCCTTCACGGCGATGGGGACCCACATCCACGATTTCACCCCCGCCAGGAACAGGCCGGCCTGATCCCCCAGCAGCGACCGGAGCGACTGCGCCGCCGGATCGGCGCCCGCCACGTCCGCGATCCGGATCGGCCGGATTTCTTTGAATAGGATCGTCCATGCATCCGGATCCTTGATCCGGATCCGGATCGGTGCCGCCTGCGCAAGCGGCACCGGGCCGCACACAGCCTTAACGACCCAGTCCGGATCCTCCGGTACAAAGAACCCGGCCCGGGTGAATTCGATGATCTTGTGAAATTGATCGAGAATCAATCCCGGCTGGAATTCGAGGGCGGAAGCCAGGGTCCGGGAGATCTCCAGCAGCACGGACTGCTCACCGGCGTGGGCTTCCACCCGTTGGTGAAGCAGTTGTTCCGCTTGAACCCGCCGGCTGACATCCCGGATGACGCTCAGCAGGCAGGGCCTGTTCTGATAGGTGAGCGCCGTCCTGCGCACCTCGGCGTAGAACGAAGAGTTATCCCGGCGGATGTGGACCGCCAGCGCCTCGACGATCTTGCCCGGCCGGGCGGCCTTGGCATCCGCGGTGAATGGGCGCTGATCTTCGGGGCGGATGTAGGCCGCCGGGAGGAGACCGATGAATTCATCCCGCGCATAGCCGTGCATCGCCGCCGCCGCGGGGTTGGCCTCGACCACGCGCCCCGTTTCCAAATCGTTGATGATCATCCCGTCGCCGGCGGTTTCGAAGATATTTCGATAAATGTCGGAGGAGGGTGGCATAGGATTAGTATAGCAAAATGCGGCAGGAATTATTTTGCAGAATATTGCTTTATATTGACCCCTACCCCATGGGCTCCAAATGCCCTCCGGGCAGTACTATTTTCCCGCCGGCGCCTGTCTCCGGTGTCCCGGATAAAACAGAGCGGTCAGCAGGAACCCCGCCAAGAATCCTCCGATGTGGGTGATGAACGCCGCGCCGATTTCGCTACCCGTTGGATTCGGAAATTTCCTTCACCATGGAGCCGGTTTTTTCCGGTTCATTCCCGCGCGTCGCCACATCCGCCTGCGCGATGATCCCCAGAATGCGGCTGTTCTCGTCCACGATCGGAATGCGGCGCACCCGATACTTCGACATCGCATCCACCGCCTTCTGGAAATCATCCTCCGGCCGGCAGGTCACCACCGGGCGCGTCATCACCGACTCCACCGTGGTGCGGTTGGGGTCCATCCCTTCCGAGACCACCCTCAGCACCAGGTCGCGGTCGGTCACGATCCCGGTCAATACGGAGAGTTGCTGGATTTCGATCACGGGAAGCGATCCGACGTTCTCCCGTTTCATCAGCATCGCCGCTTTTACGACCGTATCCATGGGCTGGCAGCAAATGGGATTTTTCGTCATGACATCCGCACAGGTCTTCATCCGGTGCTCCTTTCTTTAGGCACCTTTTGCATCCGCCGGCCTCCATCCGCAAACCGGGACCGGGACTACCGGATCAGCTGCACGATCACGAGGATCAGGATGATAACGAGCAAAATATGGATCAAACCGCCGCCGCGCCATCGCCTTCTTCTGCCCCCGAAAAACCCCAGCAGCCAGAGAATAAACAGGATGATGATGATTGTCCACAGCATAGCAACCTCCTATGGCGATATGCCCGGGGACGGATGGCTTAACGTTTCCGGCTGAAAACGATCGCCAATACAATGACGATTACTCCGCCCACCAAAATCAAAATCAGAGTGTTGGCATCGATCTGCGCGGGACCGGAGCCCTGGGGGTTCCCGCCGCCCGGCAGGTTGATCCCGATCGTCGCCGAACCGCAGGCGCTGAGGACCAGGCTCAGGAGAGCTGTTTTGGAGAGAATGATCATTTTCTTCAGCATTGGATTTTCCTCTTCCGGTTATTCGAACAGAAGCCGCCCGGGGTCTCCGGGCGGCATTTACCTCAGCGATCCAGCAGGATGAAGATGCCCGCTGCAATGGCGAGGATCGCCAGGATCGCACCCAGGCCGCTGATCCCCAGAAGAGATACCAGCCCCCAGGCGATGAGAAATATCGCCAGCAGAAGCATGCCGATATTCCTTGTGATTCTCATATTTCCCTCCTTTCCGCAGTGGATGGGCGGAGGACAATGCCCCGCGGGCAACGCCCTTCGCCGGATGGGATGCTGAAGAAATCGTCAAGCAACATGAACCGTCATATTTCCGGCCGTTCTCCCGGCCCTCCCGAAGCCGTCCCGGGCGGGCATCCTCCTGACAAGACCGGCGGCGCGATCCCTCTTCCACCGGAGGGATTTCATTTGAATCTCCTCACCCGTCCGGTTCATCAACCGAAGCGCCAATATAAAAACCGCCGCCGCACCGGCAACACCGCCGATCCATGCGCCGATCCACAGGAGATCTCTTCCGCCGGATAATCCGGCCTTCCCGCCTGAATGGTTATCCATGCGCCCTCTCCCGATCGTCTCGATTAAGCTTGGCACCGGCCGCATCCGCCGATCTTCGCCGCTCCTCCCCCGGCCACCGCGGCAAGGAAACGAAGGAGCCGCCCCTAATACGATATTCCAAAACCGGTTGGGTTTTTGTGGGAATTAATTTGCTTTTATTCTTTAAATGCCAAGCCCCGGCGCCCCGTGGGGGACGGCTTCCGGCGGCCCAATCAGGGCCGCCGGCTGGCGCGCCGGTTGGGTATCAATATTATTGGCCCCGGGCAGGCTGTCCACCTCCGCCACGAGACCCGCCACCTGCCGCCTTTGCGTGCAGGTCTCGGACCGTCGTTGCTGCAACTGCGCGCAATTGGCATCGCATTTGCCGTCCATGTTATTGCTGACGTCTATATGGGTCGGAGGATTTTGGTTTCCAACGATGACGCCGATGATCAATGCCCCAAGCAGGAAAGCGATGACGAGAATTACGGCTACGAACATGGTGTCCTCTCCTTGACCAAGCTGACCGGCGCGATCAGACCGCTGAATGCCCTGAAAGCGCCATGAAACGGTGTGAGCAATACTCCCCGGCCTCCAATTTATGTTTGTTCCAGAGGCTTATGCATGAAGCGCATTGGGTGAGCGCGGATTCACCCTCCATCCTTCAGCTACTTCCAAAGATTTCCTCGTGTGTTCCCCGGCGCGGATGTTTTCATCGTCTGATTTCCAATCGAAGTGGACGCTTTTTCGCGATCCACCCGCCGCAGGCAAAACCGGAAAAAACCTGCTATCGGCGACGAAAACAACGGTAAATCCAATATATCTCAATGCTTAGCGGCATTTCATTGGAATATCTACGCCTTTATTCGCTTAACCCCAAGTTGGGGCGGGCTTCCCGATGGAGAAATCCGCCTGTTCGGATCCATTCGGAACCCTGCCCGGATGCCGCCTATCTTATTTGGAGTCGGATATCCAAGATAAGGGTCCGGAAGGGAAACCCTGAGGGCCCGCTCTCCTCCAAGGCGCGAAGCCGGCGAATTGGGAGTTTGCCGGGGGAGTTGGTATGCGGGGAATGGGACGAAGACGCATCCGGGGAGGATAGTACCGGGATCCGGAAATAATAATTCCGATCATCCGCTTATGGGTATTCGATTTGGATCGATTACCTTCCGGCTCGGATTTGCTCTCCGAGTTCCCGTGCAGCAGCAACAATGCGGGGCCGCGGCCGGCCTGCCGATGGGCGCTCCGGACATCCGGAAGTTGCACAACCTCCGTCACCCATTTGCCCGTCCGCTTGGTCTCTCCTCTTTCATCAAGTCCAGAAAATCAGCACCCCGGCGAGAAAGGACGCGGCATTGGCCAGGACCGAGAGGATCAGAAAGCGCCCCGAGGGGGGTCCAAAGGCGTATACCAAAAGCCCCCACTCCGCGATGACCACCACCAGCTCCAGAAGGAAAACCAGGGGCAGGGTCACGGCGATGCCCAGGAAACCCATAACCAGAAGAAGATAATTCAGGATCGGATTCGTGATCACATTGATCATGACAACCGCAAGCAGAAAATGGACTTTTCGGAATCCAAGCCAGATAGGCAACGGCCACCTCGATGCCAAGCGTTAAGCCGAGGGATAAAAGGTACCTGTCGAGCATGTCAACCGGAATCGTTCAGGCGCCGCCTCGAGTTTGGGAGTATGGCTTTTCTTGATCGCCCGGATAATAAAAAAAGAGGCGACGGCAATGATGAGGACGACAAAGCAAAGCCCGATAAGGAGCGCCAGGGGCACGGCCGCAATTTCCACAGGCGGCACAGGCGGCGCGACGTCCGCGCGCGCCACCCCCGCCGGCAGGGCACACACCAGAATGATCCCGAGCAACCGGTAAGAAACTCGTTTTCATATTACCTCCTGATCGCCTTCCCGCCGGAAGGCGCGTCGAGCGGATGGACTTGGGATGATATCGCCAAAATGGTCGACGTACAACCGAAGCCCGCCGTAGAGGGCGGCGATAGAAACAAGGATGGTCAGGAAAATGATCACCGGCTGGTTAATCGTTCCGCGGAGCGGCGTAAACGCCGGTCCGGCTCCGATGATCAGAGCCAGCGTCGTCAATCCGAAGGCAAAACCGTTGTGGGCGGGGAGCATCCCGGCGACGCCCGCGAGCGTGATCGGCATGCTCAAGTTGAACAAGAAGATGCCGGCAATCGCAATAACCGGGATTTGGGGGAAGAACGCAAGCATGGGAGCCGAGAGAGCCAATCCGGATCCGGCGACCGCGATCCACCCGAATCTATCTCCCAGGATTCCCCCCAGGCCTTTCCCCAAAACGACCGCCGCCGTCAGCGCCGCCAGCAGGAGCGGATCGGATTTCCATGAGAAGACCAGGCTTAACCCCACCATGCTCCGAATCGCAACCGAAACAAGCAGCATCATAATCACCGCTTCAAACCACTTCAGGTTCCCGGAAAATTTTTTCGGTACGGCAGGTTCCGTGCCGGGAAGTATTAGAATGATCGCCGCAAAAACCGCCAGCAGCAGAATAAACGGCCAGGCGGAAAAGCTGCCGCCTTTGCCGATCCATAATCCGGCCGCCACCCCCAGCGCCCCGGGAGCGACGAAAATGCCCGGCAGCGCCGCCTTTCCGCGGGCAAGGTTCAGGCTGGTAATCCCTCCGCCGATATGAAAGAGGGCATTCCCCAGACCGGCGAGTATCGCCGCCCAGAGGGGTACCCGCAACAATAATGTGGATACCGCCACAAGCAGCATCCCCGACACAGCCGAAAACACAGGTTTTTTAAAAGCGTCAGCCAGAATTCCAAAAACAGGCTGTGTGGAGAATGCGATCACGTTGTAAATGAGGATCGATTGAAAGAGAGTCTGGGGCTTATCCGCGCCGGACGGGAGAACGGCAAAGAGGGTGGCCACGCAAGCCGCGTCCACCAGCGCATGGGACATACTGTAAACCGAGATGTTGCTTATGACGGCTGCTCTGCTCATTCCCGCCTTCCACCGGACCGGCGCACGGTTGGGATTCCGGCCTTACCGCAAAATGAAAGCGCGCCAAACCAAAACCATCGCAAGAATTGCGATGGAAAAGAAAAACCCCAGCACGCCCGGCGACACAAGGTAGTGTCCGGCCTGGCGCGCATACGCCGACTTGTAGAAGATGCCGGTCGCCTCGATCCGCGCCTGCTGGCTGGAACCGACAAGCGGCCGCATTCCCCTGTCCAGGAAAATCCGCAAGCGGCGGTCATGGCTGTCCATGATCTCCCGGAAATCCTTCGAGGGAATATTCTTGACCGATAGCGTCTCGCTCTCGGCTTCGGCGCCGTACGGATGATCCCGCGTGAAGACTGTTCCGCCGTTCTCGAACGGGGAGAAAAAGTAAACGCTCGCGGGGCTGGAATCCGGATGGAGGACGATCGAGGCATACGTGTCCGCCGTTCGGGAAACCAGCGCCGCTTCGCGGAACGTCCGGCCCCACAATGGCAGCCGTTCCGCCTTGATCCCCACCATCGAAAAACCCATATCCTTTAGACGTCCGATCCACTCCCGGAGTTCCTTGGAGCGGGAGAGTCTCTCCTGCTCCCCGGCCGGATCGTCAAACGAATAGCGCATGGCGTCCGGGTTAAGCGCGAAAATAATGACGGGGATGGCATCCAAACCGGAAATGACAGCCAGGAGTACAAGCGCGGCAACCAGGGTGACCTCGAGTATGCTCAAGGGATATCCTTTCCTTCGAGGAGTTAGCCGCCGCCCACGCCCACGCTTTCACGTTCTCTTGGATGACGGCACGCATCCGCCATTGTATATCCGGTTGTGAATCATGGCAAAGATATTTCGACCGGAAAGAAAAACCGCCCGTAGTACGGGCGGTCTGTCCTCAATTGTACATTCCAGGAGGGAGTTGAAAAAAGAATTAACAGGTGTCATTGCGTGCCTGCCCCCGCGGAGCAAAACTGCTTGCCTTTGCTCCTTGAGCAGTTTTTATTGCGAAGCGGGGGCGACCCCTTCGCTGCCCCCACTCGCGAATTCTTCGCATTGGAACACCACCAATGCTCATCGCTCGGGGGGCGGACTGCTCAGGGCAGGCTCCGGGAGCGAAGCAATCTCCCCCTTCGAAAATAAAAGGAGATTGCTTCGCCTGCCCCGGCCGGGGTAAGCCGGGGTGGCTTCGCTCCTCGCAAAGAAGTCCTCAGACGCTTTCAACAACCTATCAAAAAGAAAAGGCACCGCGCCTATCTTTCTGCGGTGCCTTCGGTGAAGCGAGCCCCTGTTATTTCTTCGCGCGGATCGCGGGGCCGCTCAGCGGGAGGCCGAACAGCGGCGCGAACACGCAGAAATCGAACAACCCGGCCAGGAGCGGCACCGCGCCGATCACGGCGACGATGATCCCGGCAGTCCCGCCGAGGACCAGCCAGCCCAGGAGGATAAGGGCGACACCGGCCACGATGCGGGTGATGCGGCCGTTGGTGGAAGCCATGAAGGCAATGAAGGGGTTCATTTTCAATTCTCCTTTTCGTGGTTTGGATTTATCCTGACACCACTATACAGGGACACCTTGCTTTTTGTCGGTGACTAAGTCACCCAGTGGAACGCGCTTGCAGGCCTTCGAAATCCAGGATTTCCAGTGCGCCGCGCGCCGGCCGGATAAGGTTTTCGGCCGAAAATCCTTCCAGGATGCGGCTGACGACCTCGCGCGAACTGCCTATTTCAGCGGCAACCTCCTGATGCGTGATTCTGACGGGATTTTGCATCCGTCCGCGTCGCAGAAGGAGTGAGGCGATCCGCACATCCACGCGGCGGAAAACCACTTCATCGACAATGGCCATGACACTCGCGAGGCGCTGGGAAAGCAAATCGAACACAAAAACGCGCCAAGGTTCATAGCGGTGAACCCAGTCCCGGAAATCCCCGGCGGGAATCATTACCGCTTCGGCCTCCTCCTCGACAGTCGCGATCGCCGGGAAGGATTGCCGGTTGAGTATGGCGTTGGCGGTCAGGATGCAGGATTCCCCAAGCCCGAAACGGTAGAGTGTGATCTCGCGGCCCGTATCGCCGATCTTATACACGCGCACGACCCCGGAAAGCAGGAGCGCGATGGCGTCGGCACTGTCCCCTTCCGTAAACACATCCCTCCCGGCGGGGATGCGCGCGAGGTATGCCGCCTGGGTGAACTCGCGTGTCCATACCGGATCAGCGCTCTGCAGCACGGGCAAGGCCCGGACGATGCGTTGCAGTTCGGCCTGACTGATCATTCACTCATGTCCGTGTGTTCAGGTTTCCATCCCGCGAAATCCAGGATCCCTCTCACATCGGTGAAAAATGGAGTCCCGCGGGCGGGTTGGATTCCTATTTTACATCGATCTCGCACTTATCTTCCTGCTTTTCCTTATCCGTGCCGGGACCGTAAGAATCGAACCCGTCGAAGAGTTTCTCGCTGAAGGTCAGGGAATACGTGATCGTGTGGATCCCCGGTTTGGGAATGCCGACGTTCGACGCCCACACCGCCTTATACAGCTTGGCCTTTTCCTCGTAGGGGATATCGCCCTGCTGCTTGCCGGATATTTCGGTTCCATCGAATGTCACGACGACCTTGCTCACCCGGATGTAATCCCGGATCTGTCCTTCCGTCGCGGCCGACCAACCCCAAACGATGACCGCCGGGTGTCCGGCGGAAAACTCCGATCGAACCTCGCGCCCCATCAGCGTGCACAAGGCCGGAACATAGACCGGCGCGAGTTCCATTGAGGTCGGTTTGGCCGCCGCGGTTATCGCCGCGGGAGCAAGCGTCGCGGGGGCTGCCGTCGCCGCCGGTTGGCAGGCCGCCAGGGCAAGCAAGAGGGGTAGCCATGCGAGTCGCTTCATAGGGGACTCCTTTTTCTTGAAAATCGACACTAAATATCCGGATGGAAGCGGTCAGGCCAGAAATTGAAAGGGCGCCCATCTCTGAGCGCCCTTTCACCTTGCCTTGTTACACCTTGCCATACCTCACCTAACCTTGCCGTACCAGATTTCCCCATCCTCGCTCGATCTCTACAACCTGACATTGGAACAGAGGATGGATTAATTAAACTGTACACCTGATCAGCGCGAAGTCAATAACCATTCTCGAAATGTTGCCTGCTGGTAACAAAAATTAATGTGTGCGATGAGATTGCATTCCCGCGATAATGTTGCCATCATGCACCGGGGTGGTGCGTTTCCACTTGGAAACGCCCGCCAGATGCGGTGCGGGGTGATAAATGGCCTCCGAATCCCGCCGGCATGGAAAAAAGCATCAGCGCGCGGCCGGATAGCAGGACCTCGTTTAGACGTCGGACGAGTTGCAGAGGCGGAATCCGGCCGCAAGGAACGGCCGGGCGATGCAGTTTGGTCGCGAGCAGATCGGAAGTCACTGGATGGCCTGAAAAAGAACCGCAATAAAAAGGGGAACCTTCGAGACGATAATATCCTCTATTCTTGGCGGAAATTAAAATAGCCGGATGTTTTAAAGAGCTTCCACCGGATCCAAATCCTTATCTAGGAGGGTAAAAAGAAAAAGCCCCGCAGAGGGCTTTTGAGCCACGGGAGGGAATTGAACCCTCAACCTATCACTTACGAAGCGATTGCTCTGCCGATTGAGCTACCGTGGCGGCATTCCGGGCGGGATTATACCCGGCCGGAGGGAGTTCGGGAAGGCAGGAAAACGGTCCCCGATTGATGCAGCGTGATTTATTGCCACAAAAGGCACAAAGGGCACAAAATAATTTTTCATTTGCATTTTGTGCATTTTGTGCTTTTTGTGGTGAAATTATTATTTACTTTGGCGATCGCAAGCGGCGGGTGTATGCCTGCTCCATCATCCAATCCGCCAACCCTGGAAACATATCGATCATCCAGACCGCCGGTGTGAAATACCACGGGATCACAACCTGGCGCTTCGGCCGGCGGACCAGATCGGCGATGCACTCGCCGAGCACGGAAGCGGGGAGCGCGATCCGCATGGACGAGGGTTCGGTGGCGCCCGCCGTCCGGCCGCTGTGCAGCCCGAACTCGGTCCGGACCGGGCCGGGGGATACAAGGCTGACGTCGATTCCCATTCCACGCACTTCGCGCCGCAGCGCGTCGTTGAATCCGCGCAGGCCGAACTTGGCCGCGCAGTAGATGGCCGAGGTCGGCACCGCCATCAGCCCGGAGGTCGAACCGACGTTGATGATGCAACCCGCCCGGCGGGCCAGCATCGCAGGGAGCAGCGCCCGGGTGAGGAGGATCGGGGCGGCCAGATCGAGGTTCAGGATGGGGAGAATATCCACCTTTGGGTCGAGCGATTCGAGGAACCGCATCCGGCCGGCACCGGCATTGTTGACCAGGACATCCACCCTGCCCTTCCAGGCCAG
This sequence comes from uncultured Chloroflexia bacterium, assembly GCA_963724345.1. Lineage (GTDB taxonomy): Bacteria > Chloroflexota > Anaerolineae > Anaerolineales > RBG-16-64-43 > JAFGKK01. Next base: position 1,938,163 of record CAVRUI010000003.1, read on the forward strand.
CGCTTCGCGCGCGATCCGTTCCGGCTCGCCGGGCGCGGTCAGGTCGCCGGGGATCACGAGCGCCTCCGCGCCGTTCCCCATCGCGCGGATCTCCCCGGCGAGCGCATTCAGCCGGTCCGCGCGGCGCGCGGTGAGGATGACGTGCACTTTGCGCCGTGCCAATGAACGCGCGGCGGCCTCCCCGATACCCGAGGAAGCGCCGGTGATGAGAGCGATGGAGCCTGCGAGTTGTTTCATGGGAGGTAATTTCCTTTCCCGAGTGCCTATCCGCTTTGGATTGTCAATGGAATTGTACACGGATGACACGGATAAAAACCGGATTGCACTGATTAAAAGAAAAATATTTTCAGTGTTATCTGATTTTATCGGTGTAATCCGTGGACGCTTTTTCCCCCTCCCATACCCTCCCCCATTTGCGTTAGTTTAATCCATAAAATAAGATTCGATTTGACGCAAATGGGGGAGGAAGGAGGGGGTCACGGTTCCCAGTTGTATCGCGAGAGGGAAAACAGATACGGCACGCCGTCGACGTATTCCACGCCGGTCAGCCAGGTCATCCAGTCCAACTCCATACCGGGCGAACCGGGTTTATAAACGGAATAGAAATTAATATTCTTCCAGAGGGACGGCCAAGCCACAGTATAGGAAGCGCCGCCGAGCTGGATCGTATTGCAATGGGTTTCCGCGGAGCCGAAAACGGCGAGGAGATCCGGCCGGACGAGGTCTTCGAACGTTCCCTGGACCGGCAGTCCGCTTCCGGGGCCCAATCCCCAATCCACTACTTCCGGGTTCCCGAACGCCATCCCGGCCTGTTCGGGATCGTACACCTTCGGATTTCCGTTATGAATGTACGTGACGGCCAACCCGTGGACCGGGCTGACGATCGGGGTGAGGATGCTTCCGTCGTTGGAGCTGGCGGCTTGGTAGAGCGTCTCGAAAAGGCTCACCGCCCGGCCGTCCACGCAGAAATCCGCGGATGGAACGTATTCGGTTAATGCCTTGCGCTCCACCCACCCCGTTCCGCCCCCGGGCAGCGACAATTCCACCCATAAGGTCCCTTCCACGACGGTTTCCCTTCCGGTGGAATGCAGGCCGACCGCGTCCCACATCAGGGAGCCGGCCGCCGGGTATCCGCCGCCGGCGTCCGTCCGTGCGGTGAGTGTGCCGCCTTCGGGGACGAGCACAACCGCGTACACCTGGGTGACGCCCACCGTTGCCGTTTCGGTCGGAGTCGCGGGCAGCGTCTCCGACGGAGCCATTGTCGCCGTCTCCGTCTGGGACGGGCCGCCCGGAGCGTCCGTCGGCACCGGGGAGGGAAGGGTGCACGCCGGGATCAGGAAAAGGAAAAACCCCGCCGTAAGAATGCGGATCGGAGATCGAATCATTTTATTTTTTCTTCCCCGCCGCGGCTTTGGATGCGCGTTTTTTTCGTTCCACCTTCTTCGGGATGGAGGATTCCTTGTGCAGCGCCCGGCGCAGGACGTCGTCGATGTGATCCACCAGGATGATCTTCAATTCACCGCGGACGTTTTTCGGAATCTCGATCAGATCCTTCTCGTTGTGCCGGGGGATGATCACGTTCTTGAGCCCCACCCGGTGCGCGGCAAGGATCTTGTCGCGCACTCCCCCGACCGGGAGGACTCGTCCGCGCAGGGTGATCTCGCCGGTCATCGCCACGTCGCTGCGGGCCTTGCGGCCGGTGAAGGCCGAGACAAGCGCGGTCGCCATGGTGATTCCGGCGCTGGGTCCGTCTTTGGGGATCGCGCCCTCCGGGACGTGGATGTGCACGTCGGTCTTTTCGAAGCGCTGCGGTTCGAGGTGAAACTGCTTGGCGCGCGATTTCAGATACGACATCGCCGCCTGGGCGCTCTCCTGCATCACCTCGCCGATCTGCCCGGTGATCTGGACGTTGCCTTTGCCCTCGAGCAGGACAACCTCGACCGGCATGGTGTCGCCGCCGTTCTCGGTCCAGGCCAGCGCGGTGGCCACCCCGATCTCGTCTTCCTTTTCGGCTTCGAGCTGGAAAAACTGCTGCGGGCCGAGGAACTTCGCGACGGCGGCCGCATCGATGCGGTCCGGAATCTTCTTGCCCTCCGCTTTGCGGCGCGCCACTTTGCGGCAGATGCGGGCGATCTCGCGGTCCAGGTTGCGCACGCCCGCTTCCCAGGTGTACTCGCGGATGATTTTGCGAAGCGCATCCTCGCCGAAGGCGAGCGGGAATTTGCTCAGCCCGTTCTCCTCCACCTGGCGCGGGATGAGGAAGCGGTTGGCGATGGCGATTTTTTCCTGCTCGATGTAGCCGGGAAATTCGATCACCTCCATCCGGTCCAGGAGCGCCGGCGGGATCGGCCCGAGCGTGTTGGCGGTGGTAATGAACATCACCCGCGAAAGGTCGTACGGCACGTCGAGGTAATGGTCGTCGAATTGGTAATTCTGTTCGGGATCGAGCACTTCGAGCAGGGCGGCCGCCGGATCGCCGCGGAAATCCACGCCGAGTTTGTCGATCTCATCCAGCATGAACAGCGGATTGACCGTTGCGGCGCGGCGCATCGTCTGCAGTACCCGCCCGGGCAGCGCGCCGATATACGTCCGCCGGTGGCCGCGGATCTCCGCCTCGTCGCGCACCCCGCCGAGCGAGACGCGCACGAACTTGCGGCCGAGCGTTTCGGCGATCGACCGGCCGAGTGAAGTCTTGCCCGTGCCGGGCGGCCCGACGAAGCACAGGATCGGCTGCTTCTGCTTTTTAGGAGCCAGGCTGCGCACGGCGAGGTATTCGAGAATCCGCTCCTTGGCCTTGGGCAGGCCGTAGTGCTGGCGGTCGAGCACCTCGACCGCGCGTTTCAGGTCGAGGTTGTCTTCGGTTTGCTTCTGCCAGGGAAGGTCGATGAGCCAGTCCAGGTAGGTGCGGACGATCGCCACTTCGGGCGCCATCGAGGGCATCTGCCCCATGCGCTCGAGTTCCTTGAGCGCCTTGGTTTGGACCTCCTCCGGCATGCCGGCCTTAAGGACGGCCTCCTTGACTTCGGTCAGTTCCTCCGACCAGGCATCCTGCTCGCCCAGTTCGGTTTGGATGGCTTTCATCTGTTCGCGCAGGTAATACTCGCGCTGGCTGCGGTCCACCTCGCTCTGGACTTTCGAGTGGATCCGGTTCTCCAGTTCGAGCACGTCCAGCTCGCGGCCGAGCATCACGCTCAGGCGCTGGAGCCGCAGCTCGATGTCGAACGTCTCGAGCATCCGCTGGCGGTCCGGCACCGGAACCCCCAGCGCGGAGACGATCAGGTCCGCCAGCCACCCCGGATCCTCGACGTTCAGGGCGAAGACGTAGGCGTCGTCCGGGAGGCTGCGGTTGAGCTGGACGACCTTTTCAAAAAGCGCCAGGACCGCGCGCATCAGCGCTTCGGTCTCGCGGCTGTGTTCGGTGCTTTCGTAGACCGGCCGCGCCCGCGCGCGCAGGAAGGATTCGCCCGGGATGAATTCGACGATCTGGACCCGGCGGCGCCCCTGCGCCAGGACGGTGGTTTCGCCTTCCGGCAGGTGCAGCACGCGGCCGACGGCCGTCTCGCAGCCGACGCTGTAGAGGTCGGCGACGGACGGCTCGGCCTTGTCCTCGTTCTTTTGCGCCACCGCGATCACCGTCTGCCCGGCGCCGTGCGCGAACTCGAGCGCCGATAGCGAACTTTCCCGCCCGACAAACAGCGGGGTGACCATGCGCGGGAACACCACCAGATCGCGCAGCGGAAGGACGGCGCAGGTGATCAGCCCGTCCTTGTCGAGAGGGGCGTCCGGGATCTTTTGCAGTTCTTCGGTCCGGCTGCCGAGCACCTCGGCGAATTCGGACCGCAATTGCCAATCGCGAAAATCTTGTCCGCTCATACCACCCGTCATTTTCTAGTCCGCCTCCGGAACACCGGGTTTCTCCGTCTGTCCGGAGAGATTTTTCTTTCGGATTGCCGGCCACTCCTCAAGCACCGCGCCGGCGACGAACAGGCTGCCCGCCGCGAGGAGGACGTCCTCCGGCCCGACCAGCGCCAGCGCCTGGGCGAGGGCCGGCGCCGGATCGCCCGAAATCACCGCGGGGCAGCCCCGCTCGCGGGCGAGTGCGGCGATCTTTTCCGGTGTCGCCGCCCGCGGGTGCGTCGAGCGCGTGGCGACCAGGCGCGAAACGCGCGGGAGCAGCGCATCCAGCATCCCGGCGATGTCTTTGTCGTCGGAAGCGCCGAACAGCAGGACGACCCGCCGGGTCGGAAAATAATCGTCGAGTGCGATCCGCAGCCGCCGGGCGGAATCCACGTTGTGCGCGGAATCGACCACCACCCAGGGTGCCCGGTTCAGAAGCTGGAACCGCCCCTCCCAGCGCACCGACCGCAGCCCTTCGCGGATGGTTTGCTCGGGAATGGTCATCCCCCGGTCGCGCAGCGTGCGCAGCACGGCGACGGCGGTGGCGGCATTGATCACTTGATGATACCCCAGAAGGGGGATTTCGTACCGCAACGCAATTTGCCGCAGGTCGCCTCCCTGCGCGAGCGTTGCATTCACCTTTTCCTGATCCGCCGTTGGCCACAGGTAGAAGGATTGCCCTTCCAGCGTGTGCGCGTCGGGCACGAAATGCCAATCCCGCCCGACCAGGGTCAGCGGCGCGTTCCGTTCGCGGCTGACCTCCAGCAGCACCGTCATCGCCTCCCCTTCCTGCGGGGAGGAGACGACCGGAATGCCCGGCTTGATGATCCCGGCCTTCTCGCGGGTGATCTCGGCCAGGGTGTTCCCGAGCAGGTGGGTATGGTCGTAGGAAAGCGAGGTGATCACCGAGACCCGCGGGGTGACGACGTTGGTTGCGTCCAGCCGCCCCCCCAGCCCGACTTCCACCACCGCCACGTCCGCCTTCTCTTCTTTAAAGAAGAGAAAGGCCGCCGCGGTGGTGATCTCGAACGTGGTCAGTTCCGGAACCTCGGCGACCGCGTCGCGCAGCGAACCGACCAGTTCCGCCAGGCGGTCGTGGGCGATCGGCTCCCCGTTCAGCCGGATCCGTTCGCAAAAGTCGATCAGGTGGGGGGAAACATAAAAACCGGTCCGGCAGCCCGCCGCGCGCAGGACGGATTCGACCATCGCCGAGACGGAACCCTTGCCCTTGGTTCCCGCGACGTGGACGATGGCATACGCCTCGTGCGGGTTGCCGAGGCGCCCGAGGACGGCGCGCATCCGTCCGAGATCGAGGGTGTGCGCGGAATATTGGTAGTTGCGCTGGAGGCTGTAATCGATGAACGAGTACAGATAATCCAGGGCCTGTTGATAAGAAAATTTTTCCACGCGGGGGATTGTACCATCCCGTCTCGGCCGATCCTGACCCCTCCCTGACCCTCCCCAGGATGGGGAGGGAAATATTTATTGCATTCGATACTTACCCCTCCCTAGCCCTCCCAGGATGGGGAGGGAAATATTTATTGCATTCGATACTTACCCCTCCCTAGCCCTCCCCAGGGTGGGGAGGAAAATATTTATTGCAGATACTTACCCCTCCCTAGCCCTCCCCAGAGTGGGGAGGAAAATATTTATTGCAGATACTTACCCCTCCCTAGCCCTCCCCAGAGTGGGGAGGGAAATATTACCGGGTGGTTTTTCTCCCCTCCCCATTCTGGGGAGGGGTTGGGGGAGGGGTAAGTTCTTCTCGCGTCAATATTTCAACACACATCGCATCCAAATCATCAAATACTTTTTCGAGATTACTTAATACTTGGTGGTTGGAGAATCGAATCACACGCAATCCCATTCCCTTCATGAAGGAATCCCGTTCATCATCCATTCCTTTTTGGGATTCATGTATTTCTCCATCAATTTCCACGACCAACCGCAACGAATGGCAATAGAAATCCACGATGAAAGGCCCGATTACAGCCTGTCTTCGAATATGCAATCCGCGAAATCGATGCGCCCGAAGATGATTCCAAATTATCCGTTCCGATTCCGTCATCGAACGGCGCAACATCTTCGATCGTTCAATCTTCTCACGGCTGGTTTTTCTGGAAAAAAGAATTGGATGATCATCCATATATCCCCCCAAGTGATGAGACATTCTCCCGCCTTACTCTCCAACCCCTCCCTAACCCTCCCCAGAGTGGGGAGGGAAAAAGTATTACATTCTATCCTTACCACTCCCGACCCTCCCCGGAGTGGATAGGGAATAAATTCATAAAGGGCTATCCCTTTTCTCCCCTCCCCATTTTGGGGAGGGGTCGGGGGAGGGGTCAGGTTTGTATTTCCCTCGGCAGCGCCAGGTAGAACGTGCTCCCCTGCCCGAGTTTGCTTTCAAACCATGCCTTGCCGCCGTGCCACTGCGCGACGCTTTTTACGATCGCCAGGCCCAACCCCCACGCCGGATGTTCCGGATCGTCGCGCGCGGAGGCACGGAAGAATTTTTCGAAGACGCGCGGCTGGTCGGCCGGCGCAATTCCGATCCCGCTGTCTTTCACCGCGACGACGACCGCATCGGCCGCGAGGTCGGCGCTGATTTCCACCGTGCCCCCGGGTCGGTTGAAGCGAATCGCGTTTTCGATCAGGTTGCCGAGCGCGCGCTCCAGAAGCGAGGCGTCGGCCGGGACGGCGGGCAGGGTTTCCGGGATCCGGATCTGGATCTTGATCCCGCCCGCCGCCGCTTCCGGTTTTAATTCTTCCACAACCTGCGATATGACATCCGCCAGCTTCACCGGCGCCAAGCGGGCTTCCGCGCCGCTCTCGACCCGCCCCAGATCCAGCAGATCCTTGACCAGGCGGTTCATCTGCTGGGCGGAGAGGCGGATCCGGCGCGCGTATTCCTGCTGGGCCGGATTAAGCGGACCGAGCATCCCGATCATGTGCACCAGGCCTTCCATCATCGTCAACGGCCGGCGCAGATCGTGGCTGACGGTATGCACGAATTCGGATTTCAGCTCGTCCAGCTGGCGGAAGGAAGTCACATCCTGCAAAACGCACACCTGCCAGACCCCCGCCCCGTCGGCGCTGCGCACGCTGCGCACGACACCTTGCAGCCTCCGGCCTTCGGCGCCGGCGAATTCAAGATTGCGCGGCTGGACCGCGCTTTCCATCAGGAAGGCCAGCAGGTCCGCCTGGGTAATGCTCTCCGCGACCAGGCGTCCGGCCCCCAGGAAGTGGGAACCCAGCATGGCCTCCGCGGTCGGATTCGCATATTGCACCCGGTCCTCCGAATCCACCACCAGCACGCCTTCCGGCATCGCGTCGAGAATGGCGGCCAGCCGGCCGCGTTCGTTTTCGGTTCCTTCGAGCAGCCGCGCGTTGGTGACCGCCAGCGACGCCTGGTTGGCGAACCCGGCCAGAAGATCGAGCATTCCCACTTCGAACGCCTGCGGTCCGTGGAATACCGCGCACAAAGCGCCGTACAGCATGCTGGCTCCCGCAATCCGCACAATGATCAGCGCTCCGATCCCGTCCGGCAGGTCGTCGAACACGCCCTCGTCGGCGCCCGAATTGCGGTTGGCCGTCCAGGGAGCCTGCCGGCCGTCCAGCGGATGGGATTGCACCCGCGCGAGAATCCGTTCGTCGATCGCCTCCAGAGCCTTGCCCTCTTCCCCAAGATACGGATTGCCGCCGGGAAACGGACCGCGCAGGGTCGGCACCAGAACAACCCGCACTCCGTCCGCCCCGGTCGCCGTCCGAACGCTGTGCAGCAGGATATCCATCGACCGGTTCAGATCCGGTGCGGATGTCATGCCCTGGACCGTTTCCAGGAGAAGCTCCTGATCCCGGATCTGGCGCCGCAGGTTGCGGCGCATCGATTCCAGGGACTTGCCGAGCCGCCCGATCTCATCCTGGCCTTCGACGGTCACCGTCCGCTCCAGGTCGCCGGCGGCGATCAGCCCCGCCGATTCGGCCAGCCGCCGCAGGGGCAGCGTGATCTGCTGGGCGATGAACAGCGCCAGCGCCTCGATGAGAAGCGCCATCACCAGCGCGAAAAGCCCGACGTGCAGGCCGGTTTCCAGCGCGGTGCGGAACGCGAACGCTTCCGGCACGCGGATTCCGATCTTCCAATCCGGATACTCAAGCGGCAAAAGGTAGGAAAGGCGGGTCCCGCCGCCCGGCATGGTGCCGATGAACCATTCGCCGCCGCCCGTGTCCGCTTCCGGGGGCGACTTCTCGTTCCACGGTTCGGCGTTCGCCGGGTACAACACCCGGTTGGTATCGTCGAGGAAAACCCCCTGCCCGCCAACGAGTGAACGGAAGGCGGCGGGAATGGCCTTCAGCAATGGATTTGTTTCCAAGGACGTCCGCCCGACCAGCGCCCCGCGCACCTTTCGTTCCAAATCCCAAACCGGCTGGGTGAACGAAATCCATGTCCGGCCGTTCTCATCCGGCGGCAGCCATCCCTCCCAGGCGATCCCGCGCAGCGCGAGCGAACAACCCTGCGCCTCTTCGACCGCCTGGCAGAACGGATCGGTGCCCGGGGGGAAGACGGCGGTGATCGACCCGCCCGGGGTGAGGTAAGCGATCTGTTCGAAAAATGGGGGCTGACTCAGATGCGCGCCGAGGTACTCGGCGATTAAATCCGGATTGAAGGGGTCGAGGGGCAGGTTGCTGCCCATCCCTTCCAGCAGGGTGTGGCCGGTGGTCAGGGCGACGGGCAGCTCGGTCCGGGCGGTCTTCGCAACCCCGAGCACCTCCTGCCGCAGCGTGAGCCGCGCCTGGCTGCGGGCTTCCACAACCACGATCGCGGTAAGCGCCACGGCCATGAAGGAGATCGGCAGGATCAGCCACAAGCTGACCTTCCAGGCGAGCGAACGGTCGTAGCGCGTGCGGCGCAGCTGTTTCGGCGCGGGGCTGATGGATGGAACCGCCAGCCGGATCGCTTCGACGATCACCGCGCCCGCCAGAGCCTCCACCAGCAGCGCCGGAATGAAACCCGGTATCCGGCCGAGCGCGTAATCGAACAATGTGATCGGGTCCCCGCGCGCGGACCCCAGCTCGCTTCCGAAGCGGAGCAGAATCAGGAACAGGCTGGCGGCCAGCGCCGCGCCCCACGGCCTGCGCAGCAGGGAAAAAAACCGGCCGGCGTAATCCTGGCGCACCAATTCGGCGATCGCCCAGCCGGCCAGCGCATATTCCAAAATCGTAACGGCCTGGTGCGTATCGAATACGGAACGCACCGCCCCGACGACCAGCCCGGCCGCAAGCGCCGGCATCCGGCCGAGGAGGATGGCGGCCAGGAGCAGGAGCGCGATGCTCAGCAGCCCCGCCGAAGGCTCCACCCCGGCCAGCGGAACACCGGCGACCGTCGTGGCCCCCGTCGCCGGGAACCGCAAAACGGCCAGACCGCCGGCCGGGACGGCCAGCAGGAGGATGCCCAGAGTGAACAGGGCCGGTAAAACACGGACCTCCTCCCGCCGGGGAAAAGAGCGGGCGAAGGCGTACGCCAGCAGGAGCGTGAGGACGACCGCCCAGACGAGTTGAGCCGGGAGCACGGGGAGGCCCGGCGACGCGGAAAGCCAAGCCTCAAACGTCATCGGGCGCCCCGGGATTTTGGAGGTTCATCATGCCCGATTATATTGCAGGAAGCGCCTTTGAGCCCCCGCCACTTGTCTGGCCCGGGTAAAGATAGTACACTTCTTGGGATAGTTTAACAAAGGAGAAAAGGCAGCATGGCGGAGAAGATTCTCGTCGTCGACGATGATCTGGATACCCTGAAACTGGTCGGGATGATGCTGCAGCGCCAGGGCTATAACATCGTTGCCGCTATTAACGGCGCCCAGGCGCTCTCCAAAGTCCCCGCGGAGAAACCGGACCTCATCCTGCTGGACGTGATGATGCCCGACATCGACGGATTCGAAGTCTGCCGCCGGATCCGGGCCGATTCCAACTTCGCCTCGATCCCGATCCTGATGTTCACCGCCAAAACCCAGGTGGATGACAAGGTTCAGGGTTTCGAATCCGGGGCCGACGATTACCTCCCCAAGCCGACTCACCCCGCCGAACTGCTCGCCCACGTCAAGGCGCTCCTGGGACGGAGCCGGGTTTCCACCACCGCCACAACCGTCCCGGTTAAACGGGCGCGCATGATCTGCATGATCGGCGCCAAAGGCGGCCTTGGGACGAGCACGCTGGCGGTCAACATCGCCGCGACGATGGCCGGGCGCAAACAAGACGTCATCCTTCTGGAGCTTCGCCCCGGGATCGGGATTGCGGGCGCCCTGCTGGGGATCAACAAGCCTTCCGGGCTGACCGCGCTGCTGCAGCGCAAACCCGAGGAATTGACCACCGCCGTGGTGGAAAAGGAAATCGTCGGCCATCCATCCGGGCTGCGCGCCGTGCTGGCCTCCTCGGAGCCGCATGATTACGCCATGATCGTGCAGACCGCGCGGATCGAAGCGATCGTCACCTGCCTGGCCGCCCTCACCCAGAACCTGATCATCGACCTCGGGTGCGGGCTGACCGAAGCCACGGCCAAACTGCTGATGTCCGCCGATCACGTGATCATCCTGGTGGAACCGATGCGCCACACGGTCGCAATGGCCAAGGCGCTGATGACCGACCTGGAAACGCTCGGCCTGGCGAAATCGCGGATCGAGTTCATCCTGGTCAACCGGGAACGCTCGAGCCTGCAGATGGCGCGCGCCAAGGTCGAGGAACTCCTGACCCAGCCCGCGATGGGGATGATCACGCCCGCGCCGGAACTCGCCTACCAATCAGCGGAGAGCGGCGTGCCGATCGTCGCCCGCGACCCCAACGCGATGGTCTCCGACCAAATCCGGCAGGTCACCGACCGGGTGATGGCAAAATCCCGCGGTTGAAAACCGTTTCGAAAACGGATACCCCATGACCGAAAAAAAGCCGCTTTCCGGCCCCGATACCGCCATCCGCAACTACCCCACCCTCCTGCGGCGTTATGCGAGTCTGCTGGAGCTGATCCACCGCCTTTCCTCCACCGTCCACCTCGAAGATATCAACAACCAGGTCATCGACGGAGCCGTCTCGCTGCTGGAATGCAAGGCGGCGGTCCTGATGATGGTGGACGCCGCCAGCAAGGATATCCAAATCGTTTCCGCCACCAATCTGGACCCGTCGGACTTCCGGAACCGGACCATCCCTCCCGAAACGTCCATCGCCGGGAAGGTGATCAAGGCCGGCTCGCCGATGTTGATCCGCGCCGGAGATCCATCCGCAAAGGATACTCCTTTTGAATTCACAGTATTTACTTCGATCCACCCGAAGTCGATCCTTGCCGTTCCATTCAAGAGCAAAAGCGGTTCGGTCGGCGTGCTGGAAGCGGTCGATAAAATTCACGGGGATTTTCAACCGGAGGATTTTTCCACCCTGGAGACTTTGGCGATCCAGGCCACGGCGGTGATGGACAATCTCCGCCTCTTCCGCCAGAGCGATCTGATCGCGGAGCTGGTGCACGAAATCCGCACCCCGCTGGCGGCGCTCGCGACCGCTTCGGCCCTTCTGGACCGGCAGGATCTGAGCGAAACCCAGCGCCATTCGGTCCTTTCGACCTTCCGCCAGGAAATCCAGCGCCTGAACGAATTGACCGACGATTATCTGGACCTGGCGCGGCTGGAATCCGGACGCACCCGGCTGACGGTGGAGCAGTTCTCGGTCGCCGCGCTCATTTCGGAGTGCGCGGAGATTATCTCTCCGTTGATCCACGCGCAGGGGTTGAGCTTCCGCCAGGAAGTCGTCCGGGATGCGCTGGACCTGACCGCCGACCGGACGAAGATCAAACAGGTGATTCTGAATTTGCTGAACAATGCCGTGAAATACAACGTTCCCAACGGTGAAATCATCCTGCGCGCCTATCACGGGCCGGTCGCTTCCGGCAAGACGCAGGAGACCATCTGCATCGAGGTTTCCGATACCGGTAGAGGAATTCCCGTGGAAGCCCTGCCGCATCTGTTCGAGCGTTTTTATCGTCCGCAGGAAGGCTCAGGGTTTGCGCGCGGCACCGGCCTGGGGCTGTACATCTCAAAATATATCGTCGAGAGCCATCACGGCAAATTGGATGTGAAAAGCCAGGTGGGGGAAGGATCGACGTTCATCATCCGCCTGCCGCTCATCCCCCCCGGCCGCTCCACCGGTCCGCTCTCCGCCGGGGGAAAACAGTAAAGATCAATATCTTTCACCGCTAAGAACGCCAAGAGCGCGAAGAAATTCCAAAGGATTTAAAATTATTATTCTTTGCGTCCTTCGCGCCCTTTGCGGTAAAGGTTTTATTCTTCCCCCATAACCTTCGCCACCTCACTCATCGTCTCCGCCAGGAATACCGGTCGTCCGACTTCCTTTTTAATCGCGCGCAAAGAAAGATCGTCAAGCGAAATTGTCGGCGCCGGACCGAACATCACCCGGGGAAGGAGGACGGGGCCGCTCCCGCCTTTGGCGATGATGGTATCGATCACGTCGCGCGCGGTCAATAGCCCGGCGACGTTCACCGTTTTCCCGAAGCAGCGATTTTCCACACCCGCCACGTCCATGGATACTCCGGTTAATTTTGAAAACTCGCCGGCCGTGGATTCCAGCGTCTGGAGGAACAAGGTACCGGTAACCAGTGTCGCCTGTTTGTGACGGAAGCGTGTTTTCTTTTCCGAGAGTCCCCTTTTTACGGCATTCCAATCCTCCAGGAAATTGCGGACCAGCCCGAGACCGTTTTCGCGCAGATCGATCTCCTCGTACACCTCGAGCGGCGGCACGGGTTTCCCGGCCGCCAGGTACCACTCGTCGGTGAGGAATGCAAAGCGCGATTCAAAACGGGAAAGGAATTCCTTTTGGCGGCGTTCCACCTGTGCAATCACTTTTTCCATCGCCGCGCGGCCGTATGGAAGGATGCCGTTCTTTTGGTAACGCGTCACGCCCACCGGGACGACCGAACACGACCGGACCTGCGGATACAGCGCGGCGAGATCCGAAATCGTGCGATCCAGGTGCGCGCCGTCGTTCAAACCCGGCGTGAGGACAACCTGGGTGTGAACCTCGATCCCCTTTCCGGAAAGGAACCGCAGGCGTTCGAGGATATCCCCCGCCGCAGGATTCCCCAGGCAGCGAATGCGCACGTCCGGTTCGGTGGCGTGGACCGACACATACAGCGGCGAGAGATGCTGCTCGGCGATCCGCTCCCAATCCCGCGTTTTAAGATTGGTCAGCGTGACGAAGTGCCCGTAGAGGAACGAATAGCGGTAATCGTCGTCCTTGATGTGCAGCGTGCGGCGCATGCCGGGCGCCATCTGGACGACGAAGCAGAAGGGGCAGCGGTTGTTGCAGCGGCGGATGTCGGTATCGAAGGTCGGGTGGGAAAAATCCAGGCCGAGGGTCGAACGGGTGGAGCGTTCCGCCTCGCCGGAAAGGATCCGGTTGCCGCGTTTCCATTTCAGGCGGACGATTTCCTCGGCGGCGTGGAATTGCACGTCGATCGCATCCGCGACGGGCCGGCCGTTCACCTCGAGGAGCCGATCGCCCGGGCGGATGCCCGTTTTCGCGGCCGGGGAGCCGCGGCGCACGGCGGAAACGAGCCCGCCGGATTCTCTACCCGGAGAAGATGAATGTTTTACGGGCAACTGGGTTTGATCGTTTCGCTGGTGGCGAGGTTCAGGTCGCCATAGACGCCGCGGCGCTCCGGCGGCAGCAACGCAGCCAGGCGGTACATCGCCTCGTCGGTCATTTTGCGCAGCCACTCGCGCGGCACCTTGCCGTCCGGAATTTGGAAACAGAACGGCTTGCCGAAGCGGATCTGCGCGCCGGGCTTGGCCCAGCGTTTCGGGCTGATGGAAGGAAAGCCCTCGACGCCGTGCACAGCGGCCGGGATCACGGGCACCCCGGTTTGGGCTGCCAGGTAGGCCATCCCATCTTTGGCACGGCCCATCGCCGGACGCCGGGTGCCCTCCGGCAGGTAGAGCAGCAGCTCGCCGGATTGGAGAACACTCACGGCCTGTTCGAGCGCGCCCCGGTCGACCGCGCCGCGTTTGATCGGGATGGCGCCCCACAACTTCGGGAAGATGCCCCAGATGGGCACGTTGCCGAAATCGAAACGGGCGACCGGGACCACGTCGCGCTTGACGGAATTCACCACCGTCACCGAATCGATCAGCGAGGTGTGGTTCATGTAGATGATCGCTCCCCCTTGGGGCGGGATATTTTCGAGCCCCTCCACGGAATCGATCTTGGCGAGGTACCGGAAGGCGACGTTGTCCATCAGGAACCGCAGGATGCGGCGGATTCCATTCCATTGATCACGAGCATACGTGGTATTGGCGGTCATTTGTCTCCAAATAATTTTCGCGGGTTACACGGAATTCGCGGTTTCACGGAAAAACCATTCCACGGATTTCCAGAACCATTATCAACCTTTTTAGACAACTGAGGAAGGTATTAATGGTTTTTTTATTTTGATTGCATCCCAGGGGCGATAAGTCATTATTAATAAAAGGGGTTTAGATCCCACACCACAACGGAACCGTCAGCGGTTGATACCAATCGTTTGTCATCCGAGGAAAAAGAAAGGGTATCGGGTGGGCCATTATGTCCTTTGAAGGTATGCAGAAGTTCGCCGGTATCCGTCCGCCAGACCGTGATATAGCCGTCTTGGGATGAGGATACGAAATAATTACCATCTCGCGAGAAATTGGACGCGGCATCCTCCTTGCCATCTTTAGCCGGGGATAACTTCACCCTGATCTCTCCGCTTTCCATATCATATATGCATAGTCCTTCAAAACAGGGACCGGAAAAATACTGGCCATCATCAGATATCGAGATTTCTCCGAAATAATTGGTAGTGTCAAATTGATTTATCTGCTGACCGGTTTGCATGTCATACATGTCGTAAATTGTTTCCCAATTTTCACCCCCTCCAGTCCAAATATTCATAACCTTTTGTAAATCGGGTGTGAATATCAATCCCCTATCTACATTCAAAGATATATAAATTTTGAGGGAAGACAATAATTTTCCGGTGGTTAAATCCCATATTTCAATGAAGTAATCCCCCATAGTGGATGCGCTTGGATCTTCCAGAATAAAATGAGTTATAGCAATTGTCTGTCCATCCAGCGCCAAAACCAACCCGCTCTCCGAATCGAAATACTCCGGCTTGGGCATGGTATGAATCCATTTTCCGGTTTTGGTTTCCGCGGCGACTATCTTGTTTCCGGAATTCGGGAAGGCATACAACCGGTAATCCGGGGAGAAGACGGCGTCTTCCGGGTATAGGATCGAGTTGATCCAATTGAGGTTTTCGGTATCGAATATTGAAATTATTCGTTCCGAGGTCGGCAAAAGCGCGATCGCATTCCCATCGCCGAAGAAACCGGCCTCCGTCCAATGGGAAAATGGATCCGTCATGGACTGATATACGCTTCCTGTCTTGAAATCCCACGATTGGATGATGTGATCGAAGCCGACCAGCAGATCGTTTCCCTCCGGAAAGAACTCCACGTTGCGGATAATACCCGCAGACACTTCCTTACCTGCCAAGCGATTACCGGAATCCACGTCCCAGGAATCCAATCGCCGTAATCCTGTCAGGGGATTCTCTCCCGAAACAATGACCTTTCCATCAGGAGAGAGCGCAAGGAGTGAAATATAATACCCGGTTCTCCAATTAAGCTTCGGCACTCCAGCGGCAAGATCCCAAATGATAATTTCCCTTCTATCATCGGAAGCAAGGGTGGATCCGTCCTGCGATATGGAAATGTGATCATTATCGAAGCCTTCAGGGCTTTCCAGCATGCGAATGCGATTCCCGGTCAGCACGTCCCAGAATACGATGGATCCGTCTAAACCGCCGATCAGCAGGCTGCCGTCCGGAGAGGCGGTCAGACTGTTTAACGTCGTGCTTTCCTCATCACTGATGGCGAACCGGATTTTTCCCGTGGCGAGGTCCAAAACACGCACTTCGAAGTCTGGGTTAATACTGTAATACGAATACCAGATCGCGATCGATTGTCCGCCTGGAATTATTACAATATGCTCAAAAGGTTCTTCCACTTGGATGTTTTTTATTAATTCACCACTGGTCGCATCCCATACCAGAACCCATCGCATGAGTAAACAGTAATATGGGTTATCACAACCGTGTGAGCAATCTGTCAACATGGAGCAGCAATCGGTTAAGGCTACGATTTTACTGCCATCGGACGAGTATACAACCTCTGATATTGCTCTGTTCGTCGGCACGCTCCAAATTTCCCGGAACGTTACGGCGTCGAATAGCGACAATCCCGTCTTTCCCGCCACGGCGACCGTCTTGCCATCCGGCGAGAGAGCGATCTGGTTGATGATCCCCCTGCCCAGCCGCGCCCGTGCGCCTTCCGGCACCCAGCCGGGCAGGATGATATCGAGTGCCGCCTGAGTTGCCGCCGGGGAAAGGCTGGAAATCTCTGTAGGTTCGAGTGTCCGGGTCAGCGTCGGCTTGAGTGTTGGAATTACGGAGTTGGTAGTCTCGGGCAACAGGCTGCGCTCCGTCTTAGGTGGAGTGGTAGCGAGTGCCTGCGAAGGGGTACAGGCGACAGTTGCCAGGATGGTTACGGCTGCGACGATTACCGTAATGCGCGATAATGTCCACATCGCTTTATCCCTCCAGGTTCCATACCACTACCGTTCCATCGGTTGACGCGCTGCTGAGAAGTTTATTATCGGGAGAAAAAGATAGACCGCTGACCGCCTTGTTATGCCCCTTTACGACTCGCAGCAGTTTACCGCTTTTCGCGTCCCCAAAAAATAAATATCCCAGATTGTTTCCATAGACTATCTGCTTGCCGTCGGAAGATATTCCAATGCTTGTTGTTAATCCCGTATAATATTCGGAATCCATTTTTATTAGTTCCCTTCCGGTTGTTATTTCGTAAAGACAGAATGAACCCGCATCTTCCCAATTTTGGCACCTTACAACAATAGTCTTTTCATCCTCGCCAATCGCAAAAAGAGGATCTGTCTGGATATAATAATCGGCGATATGGGTAAAAGTATCCATCGAATAGATGGCAATCGTTCCGTCGTTCTCATCTCCCCATGCCTCCAATGCCAGCAGCCTTCCGCCTGGCGAGAATTTAATATCCCATCCAGGAGGATATGTACTCGGCAGCGTGAAATTTAATGTAGCGATCAACCTGCCGCTCGCCAAGTCCCATATTTCGGCGAGCAAATCGTAGTTATCGAGCCTTGCGGTTGCCAATATTTTTCCATCCGGAGAAAAAACAATTCCATTGGGACACTCCAAATTTCGTATTGTATATAGGCGTTCTCCTGTTTTCACGTCGTTAACGTGTATAACGCAATCTGAAGATACGCGGGCAATCATCCGGAGATCCGGAGATAAGACGCTTTCGGCCGGATAGTCATAGCTGGTTTTTTTAGAGATATTTTCGGTGTCGTAGTATTCGATTTTTCCATCCCTTATTACTGCCAGCGAACCGCCTTCATCAGCAAATACGGTGTTAACCCATGCGGAAAAATACCCTGCGAGGCCTTTCTGCACCTGCCCCGTTGCCGAATCCAAAATAAACACGCCATCCGGCACTCCAACAAATAAATTTTGTCCATCAGGTGAGAATGTAAAACCGCCTAATTCAATCATATCTTGGTAGTCGTAAGCGCGATGCGCCAGGGATTCCTGTGTGCCTAAAAGCTTGCCTATGGATGAGTCCCATATGGCTATTCTTCCATCCAAATCAGCTGCCGCCACATATTTTGCATCTGCTGAAAATTCGATTTTTTCCACCCACCACCGATAAGGAGAGGATAATTTTTTCCTGATAATCCCTTTGTTGGAATCCCATAATGTTATTTCGTTCCGCCAATTGCTGGCCAAGACTGTGCCGTCCGGCGAAAAAGCCATATTCATTGTTTCTTGCGAGTTTGTAAAACATAAGGTGGATTCCCATTTATCGGTGTTCCAAATACAAATTTGAAACCCGTCATAAATTGCCAGCTTTTTTCCATCGGTCGATATAGCTATTGTGCTAAAGCATCCAGAATCCATACTTATTTTTCTCCGAACATACAGCAGATCCCAAATTTCCATACGGCAAGCATATCCATCATGAATCACAAGTGTCTCTCCATTTCGGGAAATTGCGGAAAATGGAACATAATACTCCAAATCAATTGGAAAGGTTTTAATAAGATTGCCGTTCTCCGCGTCCCAGATACTAATATCATATAGATAAGCCTGCGAACAAATATGCGCCATCGTACAGTATCTGCGTGTGAGAGAAATCGTTGTGAGTGTTGCCCCTTCCCCGGAGAATACTATATGGGTTAATATTCTACTCGTTGGAACACTCCAAATTTCCTCAAACGTTTCGGCATCGAGTAGGAATAATCCCATCGCTCCCGCCACCGCAACCGTCTTCCCATCCGGCGAGAGCGCGATCTGGTTGATGATCCCCCTGCCCAGCCGCGCCTGCGCGCCTTCCGGCACCCAGCCGGGGAGGACGATATCTTCCGCGGCGCTGGTCGGCATGGAGACCGTCGGCGCTTCCGACTGCGCGGTGTCGATCGGTGGAAGGGTCGAAGCCGGGACTGGGGTCGGGCGGGCGGTGGTGCGAGGGGTGAAGGTCGCCACCGCCATCGATGGAAGAGCGGTCTCCGCCGGAGGCAACGGGGTGCAGGCGGCGGCAAACGCGAGACACGTCGAAATCAATGCAATCGCAATAAGCCGCTGGACACGCATGGAATCACCTCGTATTTCGTGAGACGCCCGAACCTTCCCAACGGTTATAGCTTATCCGCCGGATATGTCAAACGGATGACGGACTTGTTTCAATATTGACACACCCTGCGGGAAACATTTGAGGGAATCTTGCGTATATTCCGGCCACAAAGGGCACAAAGCCTACCCTGGCGGGCTAGGCCAGGGAATACAAAAATTTTCTTGTGCCCTTTGTGCCCTTTGTGGCGAAAAACCATCATCCACGCGGGATAGCTCCCGGATTCAGTTCGGCGTTACGTTCCAGGCCGTCATCTCCATCGAAACGGTGGAGGCATCGCCGCCCGTCCCCCAATACCACCAATAGGGCACCTGCAGCAGCGCGGCGACGGTCCCGTTCGGGGCGGGCGGATCCAGCTTGATGTTATACCCTTTGCTGAGGATGACGCGCTGATTGTCCATGTTGCCGAAATAATAATCCTGGATCCCGTTTTTAGACCGCTCGGATTGGCCGACGGTCGGATCGGCCGGGATCCAGCCGATCCCCTCCAGATAGAATTCCGCCCAGACGTGCATCTGGTTGGTCCCGCTGATCGCCCAGAATCCGACGACCGCGCGGGCGGGTATCTTCTTGACTCGCGCCAGCGCGATAAACAGCGCGGAATAATCGCCGCATTCACCCACCCCGGTTTCGAGGAGTGCCTTGGCGCCCTGCAATCCATCAACCTGTTGATAGCGGGCGTTGGCCACCACGTAATCGTAATACTTGCGCGCCAACAGGTACGGGTTGGTCTCACTGCCGCCGATCCGGTCGGCCAATGCGATGATCTCCGGATCGCCGGATTCGATTAACGGTTCCGCCCTCGTATACAACCGGTAGTCGGCGGTCAGCGTGTTGTATGGCCCGACCGAATCCGGATCGATAGCCGTACGGGTTTCGTACGCCGTAAACGTAAACCGATACTTCAAGTCCTGGGTTTTCCCCCATCCCGGCGTGTTCGCCAGATGCCAGTAATACATTTCATTCCCGTTCAACGGATCCTTGCCCACCTGCGCGCTGGCCGGGGAGACTTCCTCGATTGTCACATTCTCCTGGCCGTCCCAATTCACCGGCTTCGGCTGGTACAACTGCAGTGTGGTGAGCGTGAAACCGCCGTTGGTCACGGTGGCGATCGATTCCACCCGGTACCGCGCGGGGTTGATGTACTCGATCGGATCGCCCGCGGCGGTCGGTTCCGGCGCCTCGACCGTGGGGGAAGCAGCCGCCTGCGTATTTTCCGGAACCGCCGTTTCGGGAACGGAAGCCGCCGGCGCAAGCATGCTGCAGGCGAATACGAAAAGCATTCCGGAGATAAAGGAGATGGTCTTC
The DNA here is from genome assembly GCA_963724345.1 of uncultured Chloroflexia bacterium. Lineage (GTDB taxonomy): Bacteria > Chloroflexota > Anaerolineae > Anaerolineales > RBG-16-64-43 > JAFGKK01. The sequence continues at coordinate 1,958,169 of CAVRUI010000003.1, forward strand.
AGGGTTTTGCGCATTATTTCTCCGTTAGTCTGGGGAGGTACATCAGAAATTGATCGTCATTACCGCGCCTGCCCCTGCGAAGCAGGGGTGTACTTAGCGGGAATCGATCGCACTGAAAAAGTCCCTGGATCCCCGCTAGAGCACCCCCACTCGCGAAGTCTTCGCGCCGGAAGAATATCGGCGCTCATCGCTCGGGGGGCAGGCGCGGGGATGACGTACGGTCGGATGCCACGGGGATGACTACTTTAAATTTAATATTCCTTTTTCCTTCGCGATCATCGCGCCTTTGCGGTGAGATTTTTCTTCACCCCGCCAGCAGCGGTTCGATCTTGTTGATGGTCTCTTCCGGCGTCAGCGCGGAGGTGTCGATGATGACCGCGTCCTTGGCTGGGCGCAGGGGGGAAAGGTCGCGCCCGGAATCAACCTCGTCGCGGCGGGCCAGTGCCGCCTGCACTTCCTCGAGCGTCTGATCCCCACCGCGCGAATCAAGATCCTCGAACCGCCGCCGGGCGCGCACTTCGAGCGAGGCGTTGAGGTAGATTTTAATATGCGCCTCGGGCAGGACGACCGTGCCGATATCGCGCCCGATCATCACCACCCTGCCGCGCAGGCCGACCTTGCGCTGCTGGACAACCATCGCCGCCCGCACCCGCGCGTAGGCCGATACGCTCGAGACGGATGCATCCACCACCGGCTCGCGGATCGCCCAGGAAACGTCGTCGCCGTCCAAGAGGACCGTGCTGGTGCGGTCGTCCGCCGCCTTGGCCGGCTGGACATCGATCGCGATTTTCTCGGCCAGCTCCGAGACCGCCGCTTCATCGGCGGGGTTCACCCCGGCCTGATACGCCGCCAGCGCGACGGCCCGGTACATCACCCCGGTGTCGAAGAACATGTATCCGAGCCTGTCGGCAATCATCCGGCCGATCGTCGTTTTGCCCGATGCCGCCGGTCCATCGACCGTGATTATTTTCGCGGGTAAATCGCTCATTTCACGGCTCCTTCCTCGGGGACGAGAATGTCCGACCGCACCCACAGGATCACCCGCTCCCGCGCGACCGTCCCTTCGCGGAAAAGCAGCCAGCGGATGAGATCCGGCGGCCAGCCGAACCACGCCCGCCGTTCAGTGTACCCGAATGCCTGCCCGCGGTACACCACCGTCAGCTGGGGGGCCACCGCCGTGCCGTCCACCTCGACGTACGGGGCGATCAGCATCGGCGGCTTGGCCAGCATATCGAGAGCGTCCCTGTATTCGGCCGCCTTATACGTCAGCAGTTCCCAGCCGAGCGCCGATTCCTCCGGCAGTTGGATCACCACGGCCAATTCATCCTTTACACCGGTCTGCCACTCGGAGATTTGCGCGATCGTTTCGTGCAAACGAACCGCGTCCAACGCAACGGTCTCGGTCTGCCAGAGTTCATTCGCGGATGCGCGCCGGACATGGGTGGCGTTCCAGCCCGCGCCGGCCTGGGTGAAGGCCAGGAAGCAGAACCAGGCAAGCGCCAGCCCGACCCACGACGCGCGGAACGCGGCCCGCAGATCGTCGGAATACAGCAGCCCCGGGAAGAATCCGCCCAGGAAGCCGACCATCGCCAGCAGAATGTACAACGTGGAGCCCGTCGAAACGGACGTCGCGGTCGCGAGGTTGAAGACGGCGAAAGCCGCAAGCACAAGGATCGCGCCCGCCTGCAGCAGAACGTATTGCGGCCGTTCCGCGAGCACCGGGGATTCGAGCGCCGTGCGCAGCGCGCGCGCCCCGAGCACCAGGAGCGGCAGGATCACCCACAACGCCTCGTCCGGGAAGGCCGCGGGACGGATGAGCACCCACACCGCCGCGACGGCCGCAAACATACCCCAGAATCTGTCTTCGGCCGTCAGCAGGCCTTTCCAAAGAAGGTAGAGCCCGGCCGCGCCGAACACCAACGCGACCGGTTCGTATCCGATGAAGAGCAGGATGAATTCTCCGGCGCGCGGCCAGCCGGAAAAGAACGCGCCCAGCCAGCCGCTGAAACCGGCCGCCAGCGCGCCGATCCCGCGCGGGAAGAGGAACAGACCTGTGCTGCCGGCGGCGGCGCCGAGGATAAATCCCGCGATCGCCTGCGGCGCCGGCATCGCCGGACGATTTCCCGACGATATATTTCCGTCGGCAGATGGCTGTAGGGGCGGATGGCTATCCGCCCGTGCGGCATCGCCGGTGGTTTGCGATGGGAAGGGCGGACGGCCGTCCGCCCCTACGGTTTCATTCGGGATATTTCCCGAACGCAGGAACCATTCCACAAGCGGCACGACCGCCGCGACGGCCAATCCGCTCCATCCGGCCGGGCCGGATGCGATCGCCAGGCCGAGCGCAAGTCCGGAGAGGAGCGGATTCGGATTCTTTGAGCGCGTATAGAAAATGAAGAAGCCCGCCGCGAGGAGACCCGGCGCCGTCCCGCCCGCCATTGTGGAGGCGATCCAGAGCGAGGGCGAAAGCGCGAGGAGCAGCGCCAGCAGGAACGATTCGATCCGCCCGCGCGTGTTTCTTCCGAGCAGCGGCAGGAGTACCGCGAGCGCGCCGGCCATTGCCGGCAGGAGGCGCGCCGCCCAATGCGACGGCCCGGCGATAAAAAGCAATCCGGCGGTCAGCGAGGCGAACAGCGCGCTGGAAGACGCGCCCGCCCCGCCGCGGAGAAGATCCATCGCCCCCCAGGCTTCCACGGCTTCCTTTGTGGAAAGCGGCGCGCCCGCAATCGCCGAAAGGCGCACGAGGAGCGCGGCCAGGAACAGCGCCGCATAAACCGGGAGCTCATACCTCTCCAGGAACCGGTCGAGCGCGTCGCGCACTCTCATGGAGCCACCCTTTCGAAGATGACGACCCCATCCGCTTCATAGATCACTTTCAGGTGCGCGCGGAATTTATCCAACCCGCGTGTGCCGTACATATCCGCTTCGAGCGGCCCGAAGTAAACGTATCGGATTCCATACTTGGCAAGTATTTCCTCCGCCCTGAGCCAATCTGAGGTTTTATACAATTCTTCGATATCGGTGATCCGCGGGCCGTGGATCGCGCGTGTGCCGCGCCATTGATCTTCATGACCGATCCAGCCAAGGATGCCCGGAATCCCGGTGTGCGTCGAGACTCGTCCGGCATACTCATCGTAATCGTGTCCGACCGCTTCCACCAGCGGACCGTTGTCGGTGATGTTTTCGCGCATCCACTTGATCGCCGCCGCATCCGCCGGATGAGAGAACTCCAGGTAGGCCGAGGCGTCCAGGGTGGGCTCATCGGGGTAATTGGATTCATGCGTTTTCGTCCACACCGCCATCGGGTAATACAAGGAACCAATCAGCAGTGGGATAAACACGATTGCGAGAGCGGCTGTGGCGTACGTTCTGTGCGAGCCGCCGCTCATGGAACGCGCCTGGATTTCTTCAATCAGCCGTTTTATTCCATAGGCCGCGGCGATGCTCAGAAAAGCCCAGGCCTGGAAATAAAATTTAAAGACCGTATTCATCCGGCCGCCGAAGAAATCGCGCAGGTAGAAGTATTCCGGGAATAGCGCGAGGCATGCGCCCCACAGGACGAGGATCAGGACAAACGCATCGACCCATTTCTTTCCGCCCGGGATGACTTCCTCTTCGGTTGCTTCAGTCGCTTCTGTCGCTTCTGCCGCTTCGGCGGGCGGCGGGGAATTCTTGCGCACCCAGCCGAACAGCGCCGCCAGTGTGATCGCGATCAACCCGAACGGCAGAAGTGAAGCCCAGGGATCGAAGAATCGTTTTACCAGGACGATCGACAGGGCATCCATCGTTCCGTAGCCGCCGAGAACGCCCGCCAATGCCATCATCGCATCCGGACTAAGCGAAATGGCAAACCCCACGACGAGCGACCCGACCAGCAGGGCCGCCAATCCGGTCCCGGCGAGCGTCAGCCCGTTCTTCCAATCCGGTTTCCACCCGCGCGAGCGCAGCTCCAGGAACAGCCAGGCAAACACCGGCACGAACAGCGTCCCGAACATCACGATGAACTGCCCGCCCTTGGTCGGAAACAGCACGTTGGGCAGAACACCGCCGGCCTGCGAGGAGAAACCGATCAGGAACGGGATGAACAGCGCGACCGCCACGACACCGGTGGCCGCCCAGCGGGCGATAAACGCCTTCCATCCGGAAAACGGCCCGAAGTGAAATTCGCGCCGGCTCATCTTCCACCCGACCCAGGAGGCGATCGCGGCCATCCCGAAAACAAGAATGTCCCAGGTGTTGAGGAACACCAGGCTGCCGATGGAGAGGACGGTGAATCCGAAAAACAACCAGCGGTCGGAGGCGGGTTCCGCGATCGCACCGCCGCCGCGCAGGAGGATTTCCAATATGACCGCGACGGCCATCAGCAGGAAGGGCAGAGCCATAACGTGTGGATGCATATCCCCGATGACGAACGAGAACGCAGGAAACTCGTCGATCACCTCGATCTTCGAACCATTGGATTGATCTCCCAGAGGATGATCATGGACCACCCGCGAAGCCGCCCACCACCACCAGCCGCCGCGGTCCGGAATCAGCTTTGGCGCCTGGGTCGGCGAAGTGTTCAGGTCGCTGATATCCAGCTCCGTCCAGAAATTATTCTGCCCTTGCTCCCAGTCGGCGCTCCATCCGATGTGGTTGGAATAAAGGAATTCAAGCCCGATCTCGAGATTCCCCAGGAAGAGCAATGTAAACGGCGCGAGCAGCGGCCACCAGAAATAATGGGATGTCCAGAAGTTCTTTGGCTTCCGCGGTGCAGCGGCCGCATCCGGGAGTTCCGGTTTGGAGGAAATTTGGGGTGCCAGGAAGTTCTTTGGTTTCCGCCATGGAGCGGCCTCAACCGGGAGCTCCGGACTCGAAGCCGGGACCGGAGCCGGTTCCGGCTCGGGCTCCCCCTTCAGGAGGAGCAGATTGCGAAGCAAGCCGTACGCCCCCAGGCCGGCCAGGCTGAAGCTGCCGGTGACGCCGAAACTGAAGGCGATGCTCCCGGCCAGGCCGGTCATCTTCGCGAGCATCCCGGTCAGGATATAGCCGAAGTGATAATAGGAAATGGCGTATCCGGCGAGCCAGGGATCGTTGGGCGGGAAATACGCCGAGCGCATGATGGCGTTGAGGAACGCCAGATCCATCGGCCGCTCGGTGTGGGTCGCGCCGGCGTCGTAGCCCCGGATCCAGGTCAGCGCCGCGAACAGGACGAGGAACACACCCTCGGTGAACAGCACCTCTTTGCGGTGGGCGCGCAGCCAGCCCCATGGATCTTCTCCACGCCGGCGGGCCAGGATCATCCCCGCCGCCAGCAGCGCGCCCGCGCACAGCCAGACTGCCCCCGGGATGTTCTGCCACACGCGCAGCCAGCATCCGAGCCAGAAGAAATAACCCGTCGCGAGGATCCCGGCCATGCGTGCAAATGCCCAGCCGCGGTCGGGAAGGCGCTTAAGGCACTGGTAGGTAAGCGGCCACAGCGCGAGCGCGAGAACCGTCGTGCCCGCCCACCAGCGGAGAAAAGCGCCTGCGATTTCCCAGAAGGACATCTACTCGGTTGCTCCTCCATCCCCTCCCACCTCCCCCTTCCGGCTCCCCCTCCTCCCTCCCCGTGATACGGGGAGGGAGGAGGGGGATGTCCCGAGCAGCGCGAGGGACAGGGGGAGGTGGGAGGGGATGGTCAGGTTACCACTTCGTAAACCGTCGTCTGCCCGACGGTGAAGACCGGCTTCAGGAGGCCGGCTTGCGCCATCCGCTCGAATTTGGCGATTCCCTCGGGCGGATAAAAGGCCCGCTCCAGCTGGCCGACGATGACGTACTTCACATTATATTTCTTCAGGAACGCCGTCGCTTCGGCGGAATCGGTCGTGGTGTAGAAAGCGCCGATTGCGTTCACGCGGTCCCAAACCCACGCGTCGTCGGCCACCCCACGCTGCTGGCGCTGGTGCCAGTTCCATCCGACCACGCCGGGCAGGCCGGTGTAAATGGTGAACCGCGAGCCCCAGCGGTACTCCACCAGATTGGCTTCGACGATAACCGGCGACCCCTTGACGTTCTCCTGCATCCAGCGGATCGCGAGAAAATCCTCCGACAGATCCATATCGAGCGCCAGTTCGGTGGTCGCCCCGTCGTACAGCCCGGCATACTGCATGTAGGTCATGCCGTCGAGCGTGCGCGGCGCGGCTTCGCTCATCCGGTCGATGATCTTGAAATACGATGCGAAGAGTGTGTAGCTGAATGCGGCGGCGGCGAGCACGCCCAGCGCGCCGAACCAGACGTTGCGCAGCGCCCGCCTCGCGTTCCAGATCCTGCCGGCCAGCCAGCCCAAACCCACCCCGGCCGCGATGGCAAAGTAGGTCCAGGCCTGGGCGTAAAACTTGAAGACCGTATTCATCCGGTCCAGATCCCCCTCCATGACGACCACCTCGACCCCGCAGGTGATCGCGAGAGCCGCGGCGAGCAGACCCAGTGTCATGCGATGCTCGTCCGCGAGCTTGGTGCTCATTCCCAGGACGATCGCCCATACGATCAACGGGACCGAGAGGACCAGGACCGCGTATCCAAGCACGCCCAGGATCACCATGCCGGCGACCAGGATCGAAGCCGCAAGCAGGAGCAGCATGCCCAGTCCGGCGTGTTTCTTTAAATCAGCGATCGAAACGGATAACAAGCCGTCGCGCGTCAATCCGACAAGGTAGGAAATCAGAATTAACAGGAACAGCCCGTGGATCGTGAAATACGCGTCGAGCGGCGTTTTGGATCCTTCCCAGCGCTTGACGGCGTTGTATCCCGCTCCGTACCATTCATGATACGGCGCGAACAGCCATAGGGATAATGCGACGAGCGCCGCCGCGAGGATTCCCACCCAGACCCAGGCGCGCCAATTCCTCCGCTGGCCGGTCAGGTCGATCATCCTCCATCCCGCCAGCGCCAGCCCGAGCAAAGCGACCCCGATCGCGGCCGGATAAAACCAGGTGTTGGTCGCATAGAGGGATCCCACCGCCAGCGCGGTGACCGCCACCAGCGGCAGGGCCGTCTTCCAGGAGCGCAGCCGCTCCGGAGAAATGATCATCGCGGCGGAACCCGCGAGCGCCAGGAGCATCCCCGGAAGCGCCATGCTGTGCGCATGCAGATCCGCGTAGAGGAAGGAGAAGAACGGGAACTCCGTGATCGGTCCGGCCTCCAGGGAGCCGCCGTCGGGCCCGACCGGAACCGGGATGGCGCGCGATGCGTTCCAATACCAGTTATCCAGGCCGAAAGGCCAGGTGGCCTGGCCGAACAGCAGCCGGAACGCGCCGACCACCACATGCGGCAGATCTCCGAGGCCGAACAGCAGCCCGCGCGGATAGGAGAGCGAACTCACCCTGGCCAGGCCGTCCCAGATCAGAACAACCTCGCCCAGGTTGCCAAGCACCACCATCATCAGCGCCGCGCCGAGCCCGGCAAGAATCGGCGAGGCCTTCGTCGCGCCCTTCCGCCGCAGGCTTTCGACCAGGTTCCAGGCGACCCCGTAGGCGGTCATCCCGATCGTGGCAAACAACGCCGCCAGCGAGAGGTTGTAGGCGATCGACGGCACCGTCCCCAGCAGTTTGGTCGGGATGGCCATCAGCTCGAATCCGAAGTAGTAATAGTTCATGTACCCGCCGCTGAACCACGGGTCGTACGGCGGGAAGGAAGTGCTCTTGAGCACCGCGTTGAAGTAGGAGAAGTCCATCGGCTTCTCGCCGCCCTTGGAAGGGTGCCACAGGTCGCTGTTCCCAAGGCGGATGAGCAGGAAGAAGACGAAGAGCGCCGCGAAAACGATCTCGACGATCAGCCAGGTTTTCCACAGCGCGCGGATTTTTTCCTTCCAGCGCGCGCGATCGCGCCAGAACATATATCCGCCGGCCGCGGCCAGCGCCAGCCAGACCAGCGCGATCGTCGTCCACACAAACGGGATCTGCGTGCAGCTGAGCATCCACGCCGCCCAGCCGACCAGCAGCCAGCCGGCGGTTTTGGCGATCGAGTAGCCTTCATCCGGAAGGCCGTGGAAGATTGCCGACACCAGCGGCAGCGCCGCCCATCCGGTCAGCACCGCCCAGAGCCACCACATCCCGGCGGCCAGGCCGGGATACTTGTTCCAAATCCAATCGTAGGAGAACATCTCCGACCAGGTCCCGCCCGCTTTCTGTTCCGCGAGCCGGTCGTCCGGCAGCATCAACCCGTGCAAAATGGCAAACGGCTGGCTGGCATCCTGTTTGGCGACACGGCTGATATCGACCGCGCGCAGGATGGCTTCCGCATTGGATTGCGAATAATCCGCCCGCTTCTGGAAGATCCACACCGGCGCATGGTCGTACACGCTGAAGGATTCCTCGGCCGCGAGCGGATTGAGATTGAACATCGGCAGTTCGGGGTCGGCGCCCCACGAGGCGGTCCCGGCCAGGTCCGAGATTTCCAGCGGCCCGAAGGTAAACGGATGCTGGAACACGGCGACCAGTTCGAACCCCAGCCGTCCGTCGAACAGCGCCCGGTAATACTCCATCGACATCGGGTAGACCGCCGGCATCCGGCACACGCTCCAGATCCGGCGCTGGCTTTGGATGATGATGTAATCCGACCGGGCGAGGTTGTCGATCAGCATCTGCCGCTTTTCCTCGACATCCGGCCATTCGATGTTCATCTGGGAGGCATCCGCGCGGTCGAAGAGCAGGTTGGCGTCGAAGCCATCGAGGTTGAAGGGCAGCCCCTCGTCCCAGCTCTCGTAGACGAACCACGCGCCTTTTACGGAGAACGGGCCGCCGCGCGCGGCCGAAACATACAGGTGATAGCGCTGCCCTTCCACCAGCGTTACCGGGCCGAAGGCGGCGTCCAGCCTTTCGCCGCGATCCCCGATCCCGGAGGCCGGAATAAGCACGTCGGCCTGCGCGATCGGCTCGGGGCCGGGCGGCTCCGTGAACAACTCCACATGCATCAGGGAATCGGCCGCGCCGGAGAGATCCTTTATATATCCGAGCGACAGGCTCTCGACCGTTCCGGAATGCACGGCCACAAAATCATTCCGGATGGGTTCGGATTCGATCTGCTGATAATAGAAATTCACGCCCTGCTGGAATTCCTCACCCCCCTCGAGCGTCATCGTCAGGCGGAGGGCGGCCGGGAAGTTCTGGTACATCCAGCGCGAGGCCGCGAGGCGCGTGTTTTCCGTCCGGTAGATTTCGCTGAACGTCCAGGCCCAGGCCAGCGAGCCGATCAGCACCAGGCCGATCGCGGCGCCCGCCAGCGGTTTTTTCCAGCTGCCCCGCGAGCGGGATGCCGCGTTCCAAATTTCCGCAAGCGCCCAGGCGGCCAACAGGCACAGGTAAGGATAGATGACGAGGAAGTAGCGCATCTCCTTGACCCAGCGGGTGCCGAGGAAGAGGAACATCCCTCCCGCAAAAAACACCGGGAGCGCGTGCTGTTTCCAGTCCACACCGCGCAGCGCGCGGCCGCCGGCCCACAGCAGGCCGCCGAACGCCGCGATCCCGAGCGGGAGCCCCATCCCCCACAGCAGGATGCTCACCAGCGGGGAGATGATCGCCGCCCGGTTGGCCCAATGCTCGGCGGGCGGGTAACCGGCGATGCCGCCGGATCCGCCGGAGACCGCTTCGGCATAGCGCATGCGCTCGAGCCAGTCCGGATTGATGTGAATGGTCAGGAAGCCGGTATCGCCGGTTGTTTCCCGGAACGACATCGGCTGGGCGATCCGGAAGGAAATGACTGTTACGACGACGGCCAGTGTGAACAAGCCGGCGGGGAAGATGAACCGCGGGCCTGCGCCCAGCGCAGCATCTTTCACCTTTTCCCAATGGGCGATGATCACGGCCACCAGGATCATCGCCCCGAGCGGCGCAAAATTGGACCGGGACGCGAGGGTCATCCCGTAGAAACATCCGAACAGCGCGTACCAGCCCCATCCGCCTTTTTGCGCGGCGCGCACGGCGCAGTACATCGCGAGCGTGGCGAACATTACGCCGAAATTGTCGACCGTCATGAAATGCGATTGCTGGATCTGGGTGACGGCCAGCGCGCTGAACGCGGTCGCCAGGAGCGCGATCCGGCGGTTGTAGAGCCGCGATCCGATGGCGAACAAAGCCAGCAGGGAAATCGTGTCGGCCAGGGCGGAAAGGAAGCGCCCGAGCTGGCGGATATCGCCGAAACCGGTGTAATCGAGGATTTCCAGGGGCTTGCATCCCGGATCCGCCGCCAACGAATTATCCGTAGAGACGCAATTCTTGAAGAGGAGGTCGTTGAGCGGCGGCACGACGGCTTCCTGGATGCCGGTCACCGCTTCGGCCGAGGCGCGGATGATGATGAACGGCCACTGTCCCCAGACCGCCCCCGCATCCGGGCCCTGGCCGATCGGGTTCCCCTCGGCGTCATATTTCACGTATGGAGAAAGCGGGGAAATGCGGGTGTTGAAATATTCGGTGAGCGAGGCGGGCATCTGAATCCCCATGACGATGTTGGTCGCACCCAATTCGTCGGGATTGAGAAATGCCCCCTCGCTCCAGTTGTTTCCGGAAAACCGGAAATACACCCCGGCCAGGATCAGCAGGCACAGGATGACCTCGAAGGCGATGTTGCGGATGCGCAGGATTGGATCGACCGCCGGCCGCGGCGCCGGAGCCGGCAGCAGAAGAGTTGGTTCCGGCGCGGGCGCGGGCGGCGAAACAGGTCCCGGTGCAGGCGGCGCCGGATGGGCGGCCTCGGTGGCGGGCGGCGGCGCAGCCGCGTCTTCCGGACGAGGCTCTCGCGGTCCGCTCACGGGGTTCAAAGGTTCCGGATTTGGATTATCCATGCGACTTTCCATTCTCCGCGCTCAAGGATTTGCCGCGACCGGCGTTCCGGGCACGATGAAATAGATGAAATCATGATTGGGGAAGGCTGAGACGACGGTTGCGAAATAGCCGTTTGGAAATTTAAGTTTCAGGGCCTCCAGGCTGTCCTTGTCCTCCGCCAACAACAGGAACAGAGTCGGGCGGCCGCTGAATTCGAACCCGGCGATCTGGTCCGGGAAAAGGTAATGCGTGGAGGCGATCGGGAATCCGGCGGCGATGTTCATGATCCGGTCGTCGACCCAGTAGGGATACGGGATCAGGTAGACGTCGTCCGGCGTGCCGATCGAGTCGACAAAATGCCGCATGAACACGCCCAGTTCGGACGCGTTCTCGACATTCTTGGTGTAGGTCTCCGGATACTGGCGCAGGGTGAGATCGAAATCCTGCACCGCCCCGGCCGCAATGAGGGCCGCCGCAAAACCCGTCGCGAGCCAAACCCCGCTGCGGCCGGGGATCATCCTGCGCAAGAAATCGAGCACAAGCACAAGCGTCAGGGCGGGCATAAGGTAGACCACCGGCACGGCCGCGATCGCGCGCGCCAGCGACGGATTTTCGTTCGGGATCGCAAGCGCGAGGGTCGTGGGCAGCAGGAGAACCGGCAGGAGCAGGACGATCGACAGCGCTTCCCAATTGGATTTCTAATCCCCCAAACGACCAATCCGATCAATCCGAGATGGAAAAACCCGCCGGTGATCACGTCCAGCGCCGGGCGAAGCGGAACGCAATTGAACCAGCCCACGCCGTCGTTCCAGCTGAACATCTGCAGGGCGATCCAGACATTGTTTACGAATGTTTTCACCAGCTCCACAACCGAGAAGGTTTCGCCGGGGAGGATCCGGGTTGTGGTCCGCAGCCAGAAATCGGCGGGAAATTCCACGGCGTAGCGAAGGAACGGGAGGAACAGAAGGGTCATCGTACCCAGCGTGATCAGGCTTCCCCCCACCGCCCACTTGCGGGAGCCCTTCGACGCCGGGTTGAGCAGGAACAAAACGAGTATCACCGCCAGCGCCAGCGGCACGACACGAATCGGAGTGTACCCGTACAGGCCGATCCCGAGCGCCATTCCCGCCCAGAGAAAATCGTTCCAGCTCCGGCGGCGCAGCGCCTTGTAGAAAAAGTACAGCGTGGCGGCGCAAAAAAGCATCGCCATCGGGAGCCGCAAACCGATCCGGCTGATCATATCCGGCCAATACGCCACCCCGCCGAGAATCATCGCCAGCAGGCCGACCCTGCGGTCGGCGATCTCACGCCCGAGCAGGTACAGGAACGGGAGGGTGAGAATCCCGACCGCCACCGAAACGATCTTCAAGGAAAGGAAGGAGATTCCGGTGCCGAGCAGCTGCGAGACGAGCGCAATCAGGTAGAACTGCAGCGGCTCGCGGCCGCCGTTATTGGAGAAGAAAATGTAGTATTTCCCGTCGAGAATTTCAGTGACGTTGATGAGCTTCTCGACGTGGTCGCTCGTCATTTCCGGCGGGACGGCCCCCAAATCGACCGTGCGGGTGAATACCAGGACGAGAAAACTCAGCACGACCAGGAGGGACCACCACGAGAGGGTGATCCCTCTCTGTTGCGATTCACCGAGCGCCCGGATCCGCCCGCCCGCCGACTTGACCGCTTGGAATACGCCGTCGAAGAAACTTCCCGGGTATTCGGCCAGGGCCGCCCACCAGTACACGAGCGCAAAAGCCAGCGACAGCAGGGCCAGCGGGCGGAATATTCCACCCGCGCTGCCGGCGTAGGCCAGCACGCCGAAGAAAATCCCTCCGGCCAGGAGGAACAACCGCTGGCGGCTGATCTTAATCCCTTTGCCGGCGCCGGAAGCGGACGTCAGGGTGTAGGACGCGTCGCCGGACAGTATCGCCCAGAGGAACAACAGGAACGCCGCAAGGTAGAGAACCCAACCGACCGTGTGCGAGCTTTCAATGCCCATCGGCCGGACGTCCATCACCCATTGGGCTGAAATGGCCGTCAGCAGGGCGAGCGGAATGCGGAGAAAGGCAAGGATCCCGATCGGCCCCGGTTCGTCCGCCCGGATGGGCTCCGGTTCGGGCGCCGCGGGTTGTTCCACGGCTGGGGCGATCCACTCTGCGGCCGGCTCAAAGCCATCCGGCTCGACCGGCAGCGGCTCATCCGGAACCTCGATCCGCAATCCGAGGATGAGGAAAATTAAAGCCCCGGCGAACAACGGGAGCCAGTTGGCGCTGCCCGGCATCGCTATGAGGTAACCCAGACCCGCGGCGGCCAACAACCCGGCGGCGAGTATCCGCGCCGCCCGTTTCCAGCGCGGTGTTTTCCATTGGCGAACCAGCCAGTCCCAGACACTGAGCTCGGATTCGGACATTACGGAATAACCCTCCCGCCCCTGCGGGCGCGGCCGCGATCACCGATCGCGTCCAATAAAATCAAATCGCCGGTCTTCATGCTTTGGTGGGCGCGATCGCCGATCGCGCGAATTCCATCTTATCCTGGACCGCGATCACCGATCGCGGTGACAAATCCTACCGCGGCTACATTTTCGATTTCGCGATCTCCCCGAACAACGCTTCATACCGCGCGGCGGTCGCATCGGGCGAGAACATGCTGGCAATTTTATCCGCGGGCTGCACGAACCGCGGCCGGTCGGCGAGGATTTCCAGGATCGCCTGCGCCAGGCTCGCCGGATCGCGCGGCGGCACGACCTTGCCCATCCCGGTCATCCGGACCGGCTCGCGCACGCCGGGCAGCCCGGAGGCGACCGTGGGCGTGCCGCAGATCATGGATTCGATCTGCACCAGGCCGAACGTCTCGGTCGAGTTGATGCTCGGCAGAACGGTCACGTCGCAGGATTTAAAGAACGCCGCCATCGCATCCGGCTGCAGCACGCCCAGAAAAACCCAGCGGTCGCCGAGCGCCGTCAGAAGCGGCGCGATTTTCCGTTCGTAGGCCCGCTCGCCGAGGACATTTTCGCACTGGCCGGCGAAGAGGAAGCGGGAGCCTGGATATTTTTCGAGGATGGTCGGCGCGGCTTCCAGCAGGTATTCCACGCCCTTCTCCGCGGCGAGGCGGGCCGCCATCCCGATCACCTTATGCCCTTCCAGATTGTATCGGGCGCGGAAGGCCTGCACCTCCGCCTGCGAGGCGGATCCCACCTCGACCGGCGGAGGGATGACCTCCACCTTCGCGAGGTAACGCGAGAGGAACGGCGAATTCTCCGCGAAGTCGCGGGTGTAGGCGACGATGCGGTCGGCGAGGCCCGCGGCCGCATGGTTGGCCGTATCCACCACCCGGTTGGCCACGCGGTTGAAAAGAGTCGGCGGAAGGCTGAGATCCGAATGGTAGGTCAGCACGGTCGGCTTGCGCAGCAACCGTCCGCGGAGGGCGATGCCCGGGGCGTCGAACTGCGGCAGATGGATGGAGAGGACATCGTGCGAAAGCGCCAGCCGGTTCGCCCAGTAGCCGAAGGTGGGCATGATCACGCCCTTGCTGATCCGGAACCAGACCCACGGGCGGACGATCTGCATTCCGTCGACGGTTTCATTGGCCGGAAGAGATGGATCGAAACGGGAAGTGAGGATGGTCACCTTGTGCCCGCGGCGGACAAGCGCGCGCCCCAGCCGTTCGGCATAGATGGTCAACCCCGAAACGTGCGGGCGGTAATAGGTAAGTGCGATCAGGATGCGCATGGTTACGTTTTTTCCGCCGTCCATCCCGGCGCCGATTTGGCCGCCGCCAGGATCGAACCCAGGGATTGTCCCTCCACGATCAACCCAAGAACGCCGAGGCTGGAGAGGAAAACAATGTTCAAGAGATGAATCGCGATCGCGTATGCGATGGCCGCGCCCTGGGCCAGGCCGCCCATCGTCAGCACGACCGTCACCGAACCCTCGAACACGCCCAGCGAACTCGGCGCGGAAGGCAGCGCCACGCCGATCAAACCGCCGACGAGCGAAAGCAATCCCCACAACACGGACGCGTCCGGGAAGAACCCCCGCAGTACCACCCAATATTCGGCGGCCCACAGGATCATGGTGACGACGATCAATAAAAATGCCGGCACGGAGCGGCGCAGGTTGCGCACCTCCGCCAGGCCGTCGAGAAAATGTCCGGCCACGTCCGACAGCGGCCGGAGGAACGGAAACCGTATTCGCCAGAGAGCCCACGACTTCCAAAATTCCCGTCCGGTACGCGCCCAGGAACACCAGGCCCGCGAAGAAGACCGCCGCGAGCCCGAAGGCGGCGAGGAGAATCCGTCCGCTGAATTCCATCCCGGCGATGAGCGGGAACAGGCACAGCACCAGGACGCAGGTGAACGCCAGGTCGAACATCCGCTCGAGCGCGACCGCGCTCAGCGCGGCGCCGGCGGTCACCCCGGCCGGGGTGCCGTCCTTGCTCCGGCTGACCAGATAGGCGCGGGCCACGTCGCCGAGCCGGAACGGCAGGATTCCGTTCAACAGGTAGCTGATGTTTAAAATCCAGAATGAGCGCCCGAGCGGAACCGCATTCCCCATCAGGCAGCGCCAGGCGGCGGCGCGGGTGAGCATGGCGCAAACCATGCATAGGATCGCCGGCGCAAGCACCCACAACTCCGCCCCCTTCCAGGCATCCACCGTCTTGCGCCAATCCACCACGAAGACAAGCAGTGCTATCGCCGCGGCGCTGATCAGGAATCCGGGAAGCAGGCGAAGCCACGGGCTGCGCGGTTTGGATTCCGTCATTCCTCGTTCCCCATCCCGAGTACGGCCATGAACGCCTCCTGCGGCACTTCCACGGCTCCGATCCTCTTCATGCGCTTCTTGCCGCGCTTTTGTTTTTCCAGCAGTTTGCGCTTGCGGGTGATATCCCCGCCGTAGCATTTGGCCAGCACGTCCTTGCGCAGGCCCTTGACGTTGGCGCGCGAAATCACCCGGCCGCCCGCCACCGCCTGGACCGGGACGACAAACTGCTGGCGCGGGATGAGATCCTTCAATTTTGTGACCAGCGATTGTCCGCGGTGATAGGCCTCTTCGCGGTGCACGATCGTCGCCAGCGCATCCACCGGCTCGTCGTTGAGGTGGATATCCAATCGGACGAGATCCCCCGCCCGGTACTCGAGGAATCGGTAGTCCAGCGATGCGTATCCGCGCGTCCGGGATTTCAGCTTGTCGTAGAAATCCACGATCAGTTCCGCCAGCGGCAGTTCGAAGGTGAGCTGCACCCGGCCGGGCGAGGTCATCGCCTGCTCGCGGAACACACCGCGCCGATGGGTGACCAGATCCATCGCCGTCCCGTAATATGTGTCGGGCGTGAAGATCTGCAGTTCCATCCACGGCTCGCGGATTTCGCTGATCTGATCCTCGGGCGGGAGGGCGGCGGGTGAATCGACTCTGCGAACAGTGCCGTCCAGCAGTACAACCTCATACTCCACCGAGGGCGCGGTGGCGATCACATCCAGGTCGTATTCGCGTTCCAGGCGTTCCTGGATGATATCCATGTGGAACAAGCCGAGGAACCCGCAGCGGAATCCGAAGTTCAACGCCTGGGAGGTCTCCGGTTCGTACACCAGCGAGGCGTCGTTGAGCTGAAGTTTTTCGAGCGCGTCCTTGAGGTCGGCGTAATCTTCGCCTTCGACCGGATAGAACCCGGCGAAGACCATCGGCTTGATCTGGCGGTATCCCGGGAGCGGCTTGGCCGCCGGGCGGGACGCGCTGGTGATCGTATCCCCGACCCGGCACTCGCGGATGATTTTCAAACCGGTGGCGATATAGCCCACCTCGCCGGCCGAGAGTTCGCCGGTCGGGCGCATGTCCGGGCCGAAAATGCCGACCTCGATCGGCTCGAAGCGGGCCTCCGACGACATCACCTTAAGGGCATCGCCCATCCGCATCACGCCTTCGCGCACGCGCAGATCGGCCACCACGCCGCGGTAGGAATTGTAATGCGAGTCGAAAATCAGCGCGCGCGCGGGCTCGTCAACCGTTCCGGCGGGGGAAGGAACCTTCCGGACGATTGCCTCGAGCACCAGCTCCACATTCAGGCCGGTCTTGGCCGAGATCGCGATCATATCCGTGGGATCCCCGCCCAGGAGCGCGGCCACCTCGCGGCCGACTTCCTCGGTTCGCGCCGACGCCAGGTCCACTTTGTTCAAAACCGGGATCACTTCCAGATTGGATTCCAGCGCCAGGTAAAGGTTGGCCAGCGTCTGGGCTTCGATCCCCTGCGTGGCATCGACCACCAGGAGCGCGCCTTCGCAGGCGGCCAATGCCCGGCTGACCTCGTAGGCGAAATCCACGTGGCCGGGGGTATCGATCAGGTTGAGCTCGTAGGCCACGCCATCCTTGGCGGTGTAACTCATGCGCACGGCCGAGGCTTTGATCGTCACGCCGCGTTCGCGCTCGAGATCCATGGTGTCCAGGACCTGTTCGGTCATCTGGCGGTCGGAAATCGTGCCCGTCAGTTGCAGCAACCGATCGGCGAGCGTGGATTTGCCGTGGTCGACGTGGGCGATTATGCAGAAATTGCGAATATGGGAGGTATCCATCGGTATACGCGCTCCCGCAGCTGCCCGGGAGAGCGTGGTAAGTATACACGAAAACCAACAATTTCCCTTATTTCAAGGGAAAAACCCTCACATGGTTTTCACTTAATGCAGACAGAGGACGAACAAATTGCCCCACCTTTCCATCCCCAACCCTCCCCGCCCCTTCCCCTCCCCTCCCTATCCCTCCCCAAATCAATGAGAAGAATTTTCCTCTAAGCAACTATCCTCTCATTGATTTGGGGAGGGGAAGGGAAGAGCAAATGGGGGGATCACAGGAGGGAGGAATAATCCTGACGGCCGGAGTTCTGACCCCTCCCGGCCTTCGGCCACCCTCCCCAATAGGGGAGGGAAATGAATCCCTTTCTTCTCCCTCCCCTATTGGGGAGGGTTGGGGAGGGGTCAATCCAACAACGCATCAATCATCTTATTAATTTTTTCTTCTCCGGTTTTTTCACCTAATCGTAAATACGCCAGGAACTCGATGTTGCCGGCTGGTCCTTTTAAAGGAGAAACGATCAACCCCGCCACGGAAAAACCGTCCCTCTCAGCCGCGCGCAGGACCTCCTCCAGGACTGCCCGGTGGACGGCCGGATCCCGGACCACCCCGCCCTTCCCCACCAGGCGGCGTCCGGCTTCAAACTGCGGTTTGACGAGGACGACGGCTTCCGCTTCCGCCTTCATCCAACCGCGCACCACGGGGAAAATGAGTTTCAGCGAGATGAAGGAAACATCGACCGTGAGAAAATCGATTTGTTCCGGGAGGGCGTCCAGGTAACGGACGTTGCGCTCCTCCATGACCACCACCCGCGGATCGTTGCGCAATTTCCATTCCAGAATGCCTTTGCCCACGTCGACCGCATAGACCTTCGCCGCGCCGCGCTGCAGCAGGCAATCGGTGAATCCGCCGGTGGATGCGCCCGCATCGGCGCAGACCTTGCCCTGCGGGGAGACGCCGAAAGCATCCAGCGCGCCGGCCAGTTTCTCCCCGCCGCGGGAGACGAACTGCGGCGGCGCGGTCAGCTCGATGCGCGCATCCGGCGGAAGCAACTTTCCCGGCTGGATCAGCGCTTCCCCATCGACCCGCACGCGCCCGGCGAGGATCAACCGCTGCGCGAGCGAGCGGGTCTCCGTCAGCCCACGCTCGACCAGCAGGAGATCAAGGCGCGTTTTCTTCTTTTCCGGCATGGATCACCCGGTGCATGAAAAAACAAAGGGGCGGCGAAGAAGCCGCCCCTTGGGTGGGAAAACATCCGTAACGAAACCGGTAATGGCAAGAGGCATTATCGGACCGGCGGATCAGGCCAGCGCCGCCGGAGGCGGCGCGGCGGGTTTCTTCCCGGATTGATATTTGAACCACAGGAATCCCCCCAGCGCGCCCGTCGCCGCCATGAGCACGATATCCGAAACGGCGCAGCAGCAGAAGAGGGAAAGGATGCCGAGCGTGGTATCGGTGGACGTGTATTGAACTCCGCTGGCATTCGTGATCATATTGGCGAACGTGTCCTGGCCGAAGATCACAAAGATGCGGACCGCAAGCCCCGCCATATTTCCGAGTATCGCGCCGATCCCGGCGATCAATCCCGCCAGCGCGCCGTTGACGACGGCCTTGTTCGCCATTTGCGGTTTGTCGAAAAATCCCGCCAGTCCGCCGGCGGCAAGACCGAGAACGATCGCGAGGAACGGAACGCACAGCATCTGCGCGACGTTCGCAAAAAGCATATAGATAAACGCTGCGGCCCCGATAATGAGAGCGGATCGGATCATTTTTCCTCCTCCAAGTTTTTCCCATGGAACGGCCGGCGGCGGGTAATCCGCTTGGGGTAAGCCGCCCGCCCGGCCGGATGATTGCTGATCGGAACGTTTCTGCGAATCATGCCCCCGGAGTTACGGAGGGCACGACCGGCGGTTGGGTCCGCGGTCTCCCGGCGGTTTTCAACCACAGGACAGCCCCGACGGCGCCGAGAACCGCCATGATCGGGACCAGGATCAATCCGTAGAAACAGGAATTGAAGACCGCAAAGAGCGTCACCGAGGTCTGGCTGATCGGCGCGGCGGTTTCCGAACACATGCCCGGGATGCAGGCGACGTTGTTGCCGAGGACGAGCTGGCCGATCATCTGGCCGATGAACTGCGCCACCAGCCCGACCCCGCCGGTGATTGCGCCGGTGATCGCGCCCCGGACGGCGGCCTTCTCGGCTTCGGCCGGTTTTTCAAAAACCGAGCAGAGGAAGCCGGCGGCCAATCCCAGCAAAATGCCGAGGACGGGGCTTGCCAGGCAGCAAACGTTGGAAAGCACGCCGCCGATGACCACCAGGATAAACGTTGCCACTCCGACGATCAGGCTGGATTTGACCATTGTCCCTCCCGAGGATGGTTTGCGGCCATTATATCGCTGAAGTATCTGTTCGAAACCGGATCTATTCCATCTCTGCAAACAATCCATCATGCTTGGCAACATTCTCCAATGCCATCTGATATATAATTTTTACATGTCCGACCTTACGCTTTCCGGCCGGGTGGCGCTCGTCACCGGCGGTGCAGCCCGTTTGGGACGCGCCATCGCCCTGGGGCTGGCCGCGCGCGGAGCCGACCTCGCGTTGCACTACAATTCGTCCGAAGCCGAAGCCGGCCGCACGGCGGAGGAAATTCGCGCGCTCGGCCGCCGGTGCATCCTGATCGGCGCCGACCTGCGGCAGGCGGATGCCCCCGAGAAGATCCTCCATGCCGCGGACGCGGCCTACAAAAAGACCGACATCCTCATCAACTCCGCCGCGGTATTCGAACGCGGGACTCTGGAAAAAACATCACCGGACCTCTGGGAAAAAACCCTGGCGATCAATCTGCGGGCGCCGTTCTTTCTGAGCCAGGCATTCGCCGCACAAACCGAAAACGGGGATATCATTTTTCTCGCGGATTCCCGCGTCCGGCGTCCGACCGTGGAATTTCTCGCGTACACGCTGACCAAATCCGCGCTCATCACCCTCACCCGGTCGCTCGCGAAATCCCTCGCGCCGCGGATCCGGGTGAACGCGGTTGCGCCCGGGGTGATCCTTCCCCCGCCCGGCGAAGGCGAGGAATATTTGCAGCGGCTCATCCCCCGGATCCCGCTCGGGCGCCACGGATCTCCGGATGACATCGTCCGCGGCGTCGCGTACCTGCTGGAAGCACCGTTCGTCACCGGCGAGGTCCTGCACATCGACGGCGGCGAGTATCTTTAATGCCTTCCACGAAGAACACGAAGAATACCTGAAGAACACGAAGTTTTCTATCTTAGACCTTGCGCGTCCTTCAGAGTGTTCCCTTCGTGCCCTTCGTGGAATAATGGAGGACGGCATGACCGATACGCTCATTATCAAGGATCTGCTGGTCCGGACCGTGCTGGGGGTTGGCGATGAGGAACGCCGGGACAAACAGGACGCGCTCATCTCCATAACGCTCTTCACCGACACCCGCGTTCCGGGAAAGACCGACAAGATCGAAGATGCCGTCAACTACCGGACGATCACCAAGCGGGTGCTCGCGCTTGCGGAACAATCCAACTTCCGCCTGGTCGAACGGTTCGCGGAGGAGATCGCCGCCCTGTGCCTGGAAGAATCCCGCGTGACGGGTGTGCGCGTGACGGTCGAAAAACCCGGCGCACTGCGCTTCGCCCGTTCGGTGTGTGTGACGATCGAGCGGGGGCGCACGGGTGGCTGACCACACCGCCTGGCTGGCGCTGGGATCCAACATCCGTCCGGAGGAAAATCTTGCCCGGGCCGTGACCCTGCTTGCAGAGCGGTTTCCGGACCTGGCGGTTTCCTCCGCCTGGCAATCTCCCCCGGCGGATGGCTCAGACCAGCCGGATTATCTGAACGCCGCGGTCAGGATCCGGACGGACCTGACGCCGGAAGAATTGCTTGCGGGGGTGATCGCCCCGATCGAGCGGCAGCTGGGGCGGCGGCGCACGGCGGACAAATTCGCGCCGCGCACGATCGATATCGACCTGGCCCTGTACGACGAGCGGGTCGGAGAGTATTCCGGAAAACGGCTTCCGCATCCGGACATTCTCACCATGGCTCACACCGCCCTGCCGCTCGCGGAGCTTTCTCCCGAAGTGCGCCATCCCGAAACCGGCGAACCTCTGCGCGCGATTGCCGCCCGTTTGCCGCACGCGAACATCAGCCGCCGGGAGGATCTGAATCTGGCGCAAAAGGTAAAGCCGGTCGAGTAGCCCCGAACCGCTTCCCGGTCGGGGCGTATCGAGGCCGGAAGATAATAAAGGAAGACAGATTATCCTGATGAAGGAAAGGTCATAGTTGGCGGATTGAGGTAATAAATCCGCCCGCCCTGGCGGGCTGGGCCAAGGATTGCAAAATGCGTTTCCCCGGCCTACCAATTCCGTGGAAAAAACCATCTGGTGTTTGGAGTCGGTGGTCTCGATATGCCCGAAAGAACACGGGCTATCCCGGCCAAGACCGCCGGGACATGCTCGATCCCCTTAAGCCTATAGGAGAATCCAATGCCAACAATGAGCACCGATCCCTCTGAATTCGATATTTTCCGTGACGACCTCTCCGACCGGCCGTCGCAGGGGTGCGACAACGACGTCGAGTGCGCGGTCCGGTCGATCCTCGGCGCGATCGGCGAGGACCCCAACCGGGAAGGGCTGGTGCGCACTCCGTTGCGGGTGGCGCGGATGTTTGAGGAGATGACCGCCGGATACCACGTGGACCCGGTTAAACTGATAAACGAAGCCATTTTCAAGGTGGATTACGACGAGATGGTGGTGGTGCGGGATATTGATTTCGCCAGCATGTGCGAACATCATATGCTGCCTTTTTTGGGGAAGGCGCATGTGGCGTACATCCCGGACGGCAAGGTGATCGGCCTGTCGAAGATTCCGCGGGTGGTGGAGATGTTCGCCCGCCGGTTGCAGCTTCAGGAGCGGATGACGCAGGAGATCGCGGCGTTCCTGATGGAGGCGCTCCACCCCTGCGGGGTGGGCGTGGTGGTGGAAGGCCTGCATATGTGCATGGCGATCCGCGGCGTGAAGAAGGCCAACGCGCGGATGATCACCAGCGCCGTGCGGGGTTCCTTCAAGGAGAACCTCAACACCCGCAACGAGTTTTTCTCCCACATCGGGCACGCACATATCAACGGCTGACCGGGAGCAACTTTGACTTCCCCTCCGCCCCCGTGTTAGAATGCCACGCGTTGGGCCGTTAGCTCAAGCGGTTAGAGCAGGTGCCTTTTAAGCACTTGGTTGAGGGTTCGAGTTCCCCACGGCTCACTCAGCGGTTTCGTTTCCCGGTGTTCCCGCCGGCTCCCCGACGAAAAAGAAATCTTGACCGCTTTCCTCCCTCCCGGTACAATCCACCGGCTGTCTTTGGCGAGGTAGCTCAATGGTAGAGCAGGGGACTCATAAGCCCTTGGTTGATGGTCCAATTCCATTCCTCGCCACTGATAAAGACGACCATGGACGATAGACCATGGTCGTTGTTTTTTTTGTAGGGGTTTTTACGCAGCCTGCGAATTCAGTTCTTGAAAATCCTCAATCCTCAAAATTAATACCCAATATAATTTCCATAAATACTCTCTTCTCCTGAGGAACGATCGCCAATAATCAACAAAGGGCCATGGTCCATCGTCTATGGTCTATGGTCGATACTCCATGGTCGGCGTTTTCTTCAGCTTCACGATTTCACCGGTTTGCGCAAATACGCGAATCCATTCCTCCGCCAGGAGATCCGCGCCGGTCGGGCCGGGGTGCATGACGTCAGAATACATCCAGTCCGTGTACCAATGGACGGTATATACGTTCCACGCATCCATGAGAAAAACGCTTTTCCCCGCCGCCGCATAACCTTTCACCAGCGTTCGTTGCGCACCCGCCAACTGTTTCAATCCGATGTTGTAATCGCACCAATACCCGGTCTCCCACACCAAGGTGCCGTTTTCGTCGAAGTGCGACCAGGGCAGGCCGCCGTACACCGGAATGGCCGTAAGGAGGAGAACCGGAATGTTCCTTTCCACCAGGACATCGATCTGCTTCCGAAGATACTGGATGTGCCGCTGGACGAGATAATCCATTTTTTCGGGAATTATCGCATTCGTCGTCCGGTCGAAGAAACCGGGGCAGCCCAGCAAATCGTTGAATCCCCACCAGATGGTGACCACATCGGGCTGAAAAACCAGCACAGTGGTTTCAAGGTTCTCAAACGCCCACTTCGCCATCCGTCCGCCATAATTGGCCGTGATCAGGTTGTAACCGGGATCGAATTTCTCCCGAACATCATCGACAAAGGAATATCCGGATTTACTTTGCCGGCCGACCTCGCCGATTTTCAAAAGGCTGTCGCCGTAAAACACTATCGTTAATGGCCACTTGCGCGTGACGGTGGGAGTTGGGCTGGCGGTGGGTGTGAGGGATCGGGTGAACGTCGGCGGGGGCGTGGTGGCGGTCGGGGTGACCGTGTCAGAAGGTGTGGCGGAAGGTTGCAGGGCCGGGAGGACCGGACTTTGGGAAGCACAACCCGAAACCGTGGAGACGAACAGGACGGCTAGAAAAAAAACAATTCTTGGGTTAATGCTGGATGTGCTTTTAACCATGGCAATTCCGTACGGCCGGAGTATTATACCCATCTCCATTCATCCTCAGGGGTAAATACCCTCTTCCATACGCGACGACAATACTTCGCCCAATCCGGGATGGACCGATAAAAAAAGAGGCGCGATGACTTTTCATCTTCGCGCCCCCAACAGGTTGCGGTTTTCTCTCCACCGGGTTTTCCGTGGTCAAGCCCTACTCCGTCTCCGCCGCACCCAATTGCTGACCGCTTTGCCAACCTCGACCGTTGCCAGCAAAAAGACGGCGATGCCCGCGACCAAGGCCCACTCCCCGAGGGACAGGGGAACGATTCCAAGGAGAGTGCGAATTCCCGGGATGAGGAAAGCGATGGCGACCATGGCCAATCCGCCCAGCACGGCCCAGACCAGCGGCTTGTTGCGGCTGAGCGGTCCGCTGCGGTAGACAGGCCGGCGCATGCTGCGGTAGGCAAAAATGTAGATCATCGAGTTGACGGCGAAGCTGGCAAAGACGATGCTCCGGCCCTCGATGGGATTGCCGTGGATGTTGTAGAAGTAGCCGAACAGGGCCAGTGCGAAAACCGAGCTGGCGATGCTGATAATGGCGATCAGCGCCATGCCCAGACCGGTCAGCACGGGCTCCTTCATGGATTTGGGTTTTTCCTTCATGATCCCCTCTTCGACGGGTTCAAAACCCAGGACGATATCGGAGGGGCCGTCGCAGATCAAATGGATCCAGAGGATCTGCGCCACGGCGAGCGGGGCCGGCCAGCGGAACATCATGGCCGTGAAAATCGTCAGCACCTCGGCGAAGGAGTTCGAAAGCGTGTACGCCACCACTTTGCGGATGTTTTCAAAGATCGTCCGCCCCTCCTCGATCGCCGCCACCACGGTCCGGAAGTTGTTGTCCATGAGGATCAGGTCGGCGGTTTCCTTGGCCACGTCGGTGGCGCTCCCGACCACCACGCCGATATTGGCGCGCTGGAGGGCGGGCGCATCGTTCACCCCGTCGCCGATCATGGCGGTCACCTCGCCGTTGGCCTGCAGCGCCTTGACGATGCGGAGTTTATCCTGCGGGCGGATGCGGGAGAAAATGGCCGTACCGGCGACTTTCTTCTGGAGCTGCTCGTCGGTCAGATTTGCCAGAGCATCCCCCTCCACAATTTCCTCGTTCTGCTCCATCAGACCGATATTCCGGGCGATCTTTTCGGCGGTCCTGCGGTAATCGCCGGTGATCATCTTGACGCGAATCCCAGCCTCGTGGGCGACCCGGATCGAATCGACGACCCCGTCGCGGACCGGATCCTCCATCCCGAGCAGACCCAGCCAGGTATAGCCGGAATGGTTTTCAAGCGCCCCCAGGGAGCGGTTGGCCAACCCAAGCAGGCGCAACCCTTCGCCGGCCCAGGAATCCACCTTCGCCAGGATCTCCGCCCGTTCCGCATCCGAAACCTTGCACATAGTCAGCACGATCTCGGGAGCGCCTTTCAGAAAATTAAACTTGTCCCCGTCGATGCGGTTGGCGGTGATCATGTACTTGGTCTCGCTGGTGAACATTTCTTCCGCAAGCCGGTCGGCATGATCGGCCAGGTCATGGGCTCCGGTCGGATTCTGCGCCAGGGCGTATTCCCACAGCGCCACATCCACCGGACCTTCGAGATCGTTGCAGAGGGTCATCACCTGTCCCGCCCGGAGGGGATCCGTCACATCGGCGCGGGTAACGCGCATCCGGCCTTCGGTAAGCGTTCCGGTTTTGTCCGTGCAGATCGTCGTGACCGATCCGAGCGTTTCGACGGCCAGCAGCCGTTTCACCAAACCGTTCCTTTTCAGGATCTTGCGCATCCCCACCACAAGGATGACGGTGACGGCGATCAGCAGGCCCTCCGGAACAGCCGCGATCGCCAGGATGATGGACGTCCGCAGCATATCCAGGAACGCCCCGCCCATCAGGACTCCGACGGTCAGGATGATCAGCGTGAAACCGATCACGACCAAGGTCAGCCACTGGCTGAAGTTTTTCAGCCGGATCTGGAGCGGGGTTTCCTCCTCGGTATATTCCTGCAGGCTCAAGGCGATCGCCCCGAGCTCCGTCCGGGAGCCGGTGTTGGTGACCTTCATCAAGCCCCGGCCGGCAACCACGGTGGTGCCCATGAACACCTTGTCGTGACCGGTTTCGATACTTTTGGTTACGGATTCGCTTTCCCCGGTCAGGATGGCTTCGTTGACGGATAGTTTGTTGCTTTCGATCATCGCCCCGTCACCGGGAACATGCTCGCCCATATTGAGCAGCACGATATCCCCGGGAACCAGTTCCCATACCTCCACTTCCTGCCGTTTCCCCTCGCGGATGACGGTGGTGGTGGGCCGGAGCAATCCCTTGAGGGCGGAATAGGTCCGCTTGGCCTGGTATTCCTGCACGAAGCCCAGAATCACATCGATCACCACAACCGCCATGATGATTCCGAAATCTCCCAGTTCGCCGACGATCAGCGAAACCAGTGCGGCGACCAGGATGATGTAGACCAGCGGGCTTTTTACCTGGGCCAGCAGGATGGACCAAACCGAAATTCCCTTTTCGGCCGGCAGGCGGTTCTCCCCGAATTGCGCGCGCCGGGCCAGGACTTCTTCCGCATTTAATCCGAGATTCGTGTCCTGGCCGCCCGCGGAGGCGGTGATGGAAAACGGCTTTTCAGATGACATACGGAAAGTACACTCCTTTGCGGGATAAATCCGCCGAAACATCCCGGCAGGTCCTTCATCTTCATTAATGGATTCGAAAACGAATCCATTGCTTTTTGTTACTCGGGAGCAAATCCAAAGGCAAGCGCCGAATCGCCCTCTACATATGAACACTTGTTCAACTATCAAGTATAACATTTGACTTTGGGTTGTCAATTCCGCCCGCGAAAGAAAATCCCCTTCCGTTTTTTTATTCAGGCTTTTTGGGGCGTCCATCGGCTGTTCGGATTATGGATGCGAAAGTCCTTTCTCGACTCCGGAAATGACCCGATGAAGAAAAATCCGGCGCTTCCCGTTCCGTTGATATTTCTGGCTTTCCGTATCGCCTGCCTCCTTTCCACCCGAACCACGTCCGGATTGGCATGTGGTCGAATCGGCGCGGCGACCCGGGCGGCGCAAGGCGGAGGAGGCGCGGCGGAAAACCCTGCCGGCGCCGGGCGCGGAATTCACCGATGCACGGTGACGCCGGAAGCCGCTGCCTGCCCCTTCACCGGGGCCGCAAATCTGCCCCTGCCCGCGGGCGTGGCCGCCGGGCTGGACGAAACCATCACCCCCTGGGCGCCGGACCGCACCCTGCCGTTGGACCCGGTTCTGGGCACAACCACTCGATTCGCAATACAGACGGGTCGTTTCCTGGGGTTTGTGGTATCCCTGAGGAATTGGGGAGCGTTCAATCAACTGTTGTGAAATAATAGTTAAATCACAGCTCAACAACGTCCTTGGAAAACGGCTGATTTCCGCCGAAAAACAAGCAAAACGGGGATCACGCGGAGGAGCCTGACAGCGGCATTCCTTGCTTACGGTTAGGCTTTTCCTTATAATAGCCTTATTCCCGGCCTCTTTTCTCCGTTTTTCCAAGATGCGGGAATTGGGTGAATCATGATTTCGACCGTAACGACCTCGACTGTCTCATCGATAACCAGCGCCGCGATGTTCGGGACGCTGGGAGTTATCGGAACTGTTGTGCTTATTACGCTGCTGGTGCAACGGGAATTGGCAAGCGTATCCAACGATGCCCGCCTGCTCCGCCTTCAGCGTATATTATCCATCGCCATTTGGCCATTAATCGCCGTATTCATCCTCATTGCGATCGCCAAGGCCATAGAAATCCTCTCCTAGCGATTTCTCTAGTTTTTGAAATTTAACTTTCGTCAGGGGATTCTCCGGGTATTGTCCGGTTATTCTCTCCGAGAGGTTTACTACGCATTCGCTCTCCCGCTTCTCCCGGCTTTCTTCAGCCGTTGCTTCGGCGGTCAAACACCAAAGTTCGCAGACTCCTTTACCGATAAAAAAAACCTCATTTGTACCGACGCCAGTGATTACTTGGAATTTAAAAATTGCTGAACCTTGGTGCGGATAGCATCGCCATTCGGATATAAAACACCGCCCGCTCCAAATGTAACGTCATTTGGCCCAACTCCGCCCACCGTAATTCTCTCCATGGGGATTTGCTGGAAAATGCAGACAAGGTCAGAAATTTGCTGAAGGCTGAGATCCGTCGTGACGACCTGAAGAAATTGCGGAATTAGCGACGGGAGCTTTGAAATATTTTCGGCCGAATACATTTTCTTATAAAGCGCCATAAGCACCTGGGTCTGACGATCCACCCCGCTCCATTGGGCAAACTGCGAAGGGGCAATGGCATATTCCAGCGCAAGCGCTCCGCTCATGTAATAGGGACCGGCGGCAAAATAATGGAATCCGTACGGAGTCCCGTCATACGTCACCGGAATGTTCACCGTAATTCCGCCGACGGTATCGATGATCGTCGCAAGGGTGGACAGTTTTGCCGTAAGGTAGTGATTACTCACTGCGCCGAAATTCTTACTCAACGCCTCCGCAATCTGGCTGGTGGCCACCGCCACGGAATATCCCGCTGTATTTCTCGCAAACAAATACGCTTCCCCCAGCCGGGCCTGTGTAATACCGTAACCCTCCAATCCTATAACGGAGAGCCAGAGATCCTTTGGAAATGAGAAGACGCGCGCGGTTTTTTGTCCGAAATCGATCTTCACAAACCGGATGGCCAGCGGGCCGTTCACGCCCATAGTCTTGGGGGCATCGACGCCCATGACGAGTATGTTTTGCGAGCCGGACTGTCCGCAATTTACGGCAGGTTCCGCGGATAACTGAGTGGCTGTGGGTAAGGGAAGCGGAGTTGTGGCCGGGGGAAGATTAGCGATAATAGCCGGCGTGGGAATGCCGGTATCCGAATTAACAGTCAGCACGGGTCCGAGAGGCGTATTCCATGCCATATACGCGACCGCCACACTGCAACCACAGAAAAGAATAACCCCCGCCACGGCTGCGATGATAACCAGTAACCGTTTTCTCGTCATTGGGACCCTCCTGCTGTGGATCTGCGGTTCTTCCCCCGGAAGGCAAACCACTTAAAATTGTACACTGGATCTGGTTTATTGACTTAAATTCTCTCCACTCGTGGAACAAGGCTCCATCAAACTCCAACGCATTGCGTCAAAACCCACCCAATGGAATAATTTTGGATCTTCCCCGGTCAAATTGGAAAGTTGTACGTACGCGTGCCCGCCGGCTTCAAATTCGTAGATCCCCATAGGCACCCAGGCTCCATTAAACGCTTCCTGGTTGATGTCGACGGTGTCGGATCCCCGGAGGTGCTCAATTCGGTAATGGGCGGCTTCCGTCAACCCGGTCCCGCTTGGCACATAGGCCTCCACCAGGTATTTGCCGCATCCTTGGAGGGCAGGAAGCCAGGTAATAACCGTTTCGGGAACGGATTGGTTTGCATATGTCCAGAGGAATTTTCCTCCGTGTCCGCTGGTGGAATCCGACCATAAATTAATCCCTGTAAAAACAAATCCCGGATCGCCGTCATCCACCAAAGCATCCACCGGCGGGAGCCTGGAAAGTACAGATGCGGTCGCATCAAATTCAGCAGTGGTGAGAGGAACCGGCGTCACATCTCGGATGATCTGGGTTTCCGCCGAGGCAACGGGCAGTGACCCGGAGTTCAACAGCAATGGGAAGATTATATACAGGCTGATATTCGCAACTCCGTGCGCAAGTGACGCACCAATGAGGGAGTGAGTCTTCCATACCCAATATCCAAAGAGAAGGCCCGCAAAGAGAACAAACAATACATCCTCCAGGGATTGGTACCCAAAATGCAGAACCGCAAATAATAGCCCGACGTACAATAGGCCGAATTTTCCCATGATTTGCATCGAAGCGGACTGCATTAATCCCCGGAAGATATATTCCTCCAATACCCCGGTAAAAACCAACAATATCAAGGCGGCGGTGATCACATCCACCCAAGTCACATAAGCCGCCAACGGTCCGGGTTTCAGGATCAGATATTCCACATACCCCAATCCGAAGCCAGCACAACCCATCAACAGTTGGACAGGCCAAGATCCCCATGACCAGCCGATTCTCCGACCCCTGAGGTCCGTAATCCACCCGGCGATAAACGCGGCCATAAAAAGAAGGATCCCGATGATCATATACCAATAAATCATCGGAATGCCGAGTTTGCTTAGGGGAATGGATAGACTGAGAAGCCGGATGAGCGGAGCCAGGGATAATAGAATAAAAAATCGCCGGTGGATTTGCCGATGCAGGAGGGACCCGTGGATTAAAAGCGTCGCAAGAATGACGCCATGTAGAATCACCCCAAGGAGCGGATCCACCAGTGTGGTGATGAATTCAGCTGCCGTGATGGCGAGGAGATACGCGACGGCCACAAACGTAATTCTCACTTCCGGAATGAGGAATCTTCGTCGCACCGTAGCCAACGCATTCCCCCACCGGCGTATCACTTGCTTCACGCGTTCAACCTCCTGTCAAGACTTTCCCGATTTTTAGCATCCAGGCAGTTTACCATTGGATGGTCAGTTGGCGATAAGGCCACGGATATCCGACCCGCTCAAGAAATATGTGGATGGGCTGATTACTCCCGGACTGGAGGTCCAGCTGGATTACTCCCTCCCAAATCGCTCCGTCTTCCAGAGAAATTGGATTAATCTCCGCGATCGCTCTCTCCTCACCTTGCGTAACCACGACAACATAATCGCTCGCCATTCCTTCGTGGTTGGCGATTCCAATCCAGATTTGTAAAGGATCATCCTGTTCAATAACCGATCGAATACTCCCCCAACTCGAAAATTCCTGACTTGGTAGGAAATACAAAGAGGAATACGTCTTGACGGTAGGGGCGGGAAACATAAAATCCTTGACGCCGATGCTTTCTATTCCGAAAATAACCGTCCCCAAGATGGCGCCCACGCCGATCCATCCGACTGCCTTCCGCAAGGAGATCCACGATTTCCGTGGGTGGATCGCCGGAAACGCGAAAGAATGCCATAGCAGCAATCCTGTGGAGATGAGGATCACGAGGATCTCGATCCCCCAGACCA
The DNA here is from genome assembly GCA_963724345.1 of uncultured Chloroflexia bacterium. Taxonomy (GTDB): domain Bacteria; phylum Chloroflexota; class Anaerolineae; order Anaerolineales; family RBG-16-64-43; genus JAFGKK01. The sequence continues at coordinate 1,989,206 of CAVRUI010000003.1, forward strand.
TTTCCTGAGAGAGGGTCTGGGTTGGAAGCCATACCAGCACGATGACGGATGCCCATATCGGGAAGAAGGCGGGAACCAGAATTAATGGCTTCCCCGTCTCGGAAGCGCCGGGGGCATGGAAGATGATTCGATCCCAAAAGAACCACGCCGGCACCCAAAAGCCATAGAAAAGAAAAATCCACATTGCGGCGGAAGGGATGGCATTCGACAGCACCACAACAACGGCGATTTGTCCGGCGAGTGCGAGGATTACCGTGCGTATCGATCTGGCATTACGGTTGGACATGGTTTTCCTCTTTTCCCGGCAATATGGAGCGACCGGTCCGGGACAGCATGACCTCTTCCAGCACCGAGTGGATGCCGATGATGTCCCTGGGTTTGCCCACGATTTGATTTTCCCCGATGAAGAAAGCACGGGTGGAAGGCAGACCTGGATCATACCCGTGCATTCCCTTTCCTTGCCTATGGGCCAGGCTGATGAAATTCGGGACGCATTCGATGCCTTCCTCCATCACGAATATTTCGTCTCCGTATCTATTATCGGGAAATTGCAAATGGAGGCATTCCCTGTCGGCTTTTGTCAAGATATGCCCCGCTCCACATGCGTTCATCTTGGAGATAATTTCCTCGCGGTGTCCATGGTCAGACCACAGTGAAACGATGGTGGAATTTAGGAACGCCAAATAATCTTCCCCCAACCGGAATCCGGCTTTTTCCAGGTATTTCCAAACATCGAAGGAGCGGTCAACGCGCGTCATCCCATGATCGGAGAAGATAAACAAGGAGAACGGCGGTCCCGATCCTTCCAATCCTTTTATCCAATCCGTCAACCGCAAATCAAATTTCAGAAGAGATTGCCGATACCATTCCCCCGTAGGACCGAACACATGACCCGCATGGTCCATTTCGGGGAGACAGACAATCAGCGTATCGACGGTTTCTCCCGCGTGATGGATGCGCGAAATCGCTTGGCGATCCAAAGGATCGCAATATATGTATTCCCATGAATGTCCACTTTTTTTCAGTTGAACGGCGAAATCCGGCGCCGGCAGGATATGCGCCGGCGGAAACGATCGGTATTCCGACCCGACCTTGCGGAAACAGGGTTGCAGTTTAGCTGGCAGTGCAAAATTTTCCTGCCCTCTCCATCCCAGCCGCGCAAGCCCGGAGAGAAGAACGTATGCCAGCGCCCGGGGAAAATATTTTCCCGGGACCATCCGAAGCAAAGAAGAAATCCTGGATCGATCATTCGAACCCCGATAGTATTCGGTCCAGATTTCCATGTTCATCCGGGTACAGGCCCGACCAAATGGAGCAATAGATGCCGCTGGAAAAAGAAAGCAGAGTCCGAACCGGAGAAAAACCCAAACGGCGTCCGATCGACATCAATCCCGGGGGTTGAAGGGCGATGAGTTGATCGTAACCCACTCCATCCACGATAATCAGCAGGTTTCGCATACTATCAATCCGCAATGCTCATGGATGCCTTTTCTTCCGCCGATCGGCTTTTGAAAAGAAGAAACGGCAGGGCCAGCAATCCAGATATGCATTGGGAAAGTAAAAAACCCAATGCGAAACCCGAATACCCTCCCCATACGGCTCCCACGAAGGGAAGGAAGGTGCTCCATAGGCAGCTGGCTGCCGAAAGGAGAAGAATGTACTGTAGCCGGAGGAGAATGCGTTCGCGAGCGACAAAAACTGTGAACAACACCATTGGTAGCGTGCTGAGCGCGAGCATGGGAAGGACCGATGTGTTGGCCTGGGCATACTCGACGCCGAAGGGAACCAACAACCATTGGGGAATAATAAGCATCGGCAGGGCCGTGACCGCCACGATGAAAAAAAGGAACATCGTGGATCGGAACAATCGGGACGTCAGCAATCCATGATCGCGAGAACCCTCCGCCAAAAGGCTTACCGATGCCGCGGTCAATACCGAACGGGCGATGGAGGTAATGGTCCACGCCAGCGTGAAATACCCGTTTATCGCAGCTCCCATTTGGTGGATGACGATGAGTGGCAATACCATCGCCGGAACAGTCCCGATAATCGTCACCACATGGTTCGGGAGCGCGAATCCAATCAAGGTGGGAAGTTTCGGATGCCAAATTCCCCCCCAAGATTTCCAGGCCAGGCGTAAATGCTGGCGGATCAATCCCACGCTGAGAACCGCGACAATCCCTAATGAAAGGGTAAAGGAGAGCACCACCCCCAATTCCCGCAGAAAAGCGAAGGGGATAAGGACGGCAATTCGTGCGACCGCATAGACCAGGCTCCGCAAATAGACATGCCACGGGGCGCGTAACGCAACCAGGGCGGCTTCGCAGATTGTCCAGACCGCCCCCGCGGATACCAGCACCATATACAGCAGGATACTCAGAATCGGGGATCCAGCGATCGACTCAACCAAGCCAGCGGCGATGCAGATCGCAATCCCGATCCCCCCGCCTACTGCGCCGGTGATCAGAACGATCCATAGAAGACTAAAGAAAAAACTCGGATCTTTCTCGACTTCTTTTGCATATCGGAGTAATCCATGATTCGCACCAAGAAGGAAGACCGTTGAAAAAAGCACGTTGGGTGCGAGAAACGCCGAGGCGATCCCGATTTCTGCAGACTCATAATAGCGCGTGGCCAACATCCAAAATACAACCCCGGACACCAGAACCACCAGCTGATTGGCGCTAAGGATGTAGGTACTGCGATGAAGTGGATCCCTCCAATGGGAGCGTATCGTCTCCCATATCCGAATCGGCCAGCGGAATATTTTCACGGGGCTGCGGAGAATCATCTGTCCCCGCTTTTCTCACGGAGCATGCCGACAAATTGCGGCGTATGCTTATACCGTGCGGCAAGCTTCCGGCAGGCCTCCCCGGGAAATGCTTCGTTCGCCTCCTGCCCCAACCGGTGCTGAAGATCCAGCGCCAGCGCGTGAGCATCGCGATAAACGCCGGCAATTGCCCGCCGGACCGGCACGAGTTCCCCGTGCAAGATCCGCCAGGCGAAGTATCCGGCGTCGCTCGCAAATCCCGGTGCACCGGGGGCCACTTTTCGGGCAATGGGCAACCAGTCTTCCGGAACGGTCAACCCCAATCTCGCCAAAGTTGAAAAAGCAACCGGAAAAACCTCCCCGGCCAGATCGGAAACCCTATTTCGAAAGAAAGACGGATTTTCGTTCAGTTTTGCCCGATAGGCCGCATGAATTAATTCCGCTTCCGCCGGATCGAATTCGGTATCCAGTTCGGATTGGCGCTGCATCCTTTCGCGATACGAGGCGGCATACCGTTTCTTCCCTATTAAAACCGCTTCGCTGCATGCCAAGATCAGTTTAAGGAATTGATAATTATTTGTGCTTCGTTCCGGATCGGATAATTTTGAAAATGGTGACGTACCCGAGGCTCCAAGCCCGCCGATTGTTTCGCAGAGACGATTCCCAATTAATCTTAATCCTTCCCAACCGGAGATTTGATCACCCCGCGCAATACCCGGCCAATTCCTTACGGAGGGGATCCGAAAAGAATCCGCGAATTGGTTTTTAATTCCAGCATGTATGGTGTTGCCATTTTCCAAAACCGGGATGCGTGATAGGCATAGCCCATTGTGATCCAATCCATGGTTTCCAGTAAGGGGAGGCTTCTCCGAAGTGCACCCCGGCACGCTTCCACAGCCAGCCACGCAGTGACCGGATTCCGCTCGGGAAGGACGAACGTGAAATCCACATCGCTCAATAGCCGGCCTTCAGGATCGAACGTGCTCTCCCCTCTGGCGGCGCCGCCCACAATCAAAATGGACTCGTACCGGCCGCGAATCACTTCTTCGATTTGGGACGCCGTCCAAAGGATGCCTTGTTCCAACTCCTCCTTGGATCCGGGATCGATCCGGCTTCCCTTCACGAACGGAGCCTGTGCACGCCTAAGGAACATTGCCGGTTTTCCGAACGAAAATCCGAACTTCCCCGTTGCTGTATACTTCCTGAAAATCGCGCGCTAGGATCTCCATTAACTCCTCCAGGCTGTGCTCCGGAGTCGGATTCAACATCACTGCGTTGATCATCTGTTGTGAGAGTACGACCACCTGGGCTTTATCAATATCCTCCCAGTGCAGGCTTCCGCGGACAGCCAGGATATATTTAAAATCCGGGGAAAGCGGCAAATTAAATCCGTTCGAATACACACGGATTGGCCCCGGCATACCCTCAAGATACTGCAAAGCCGCCACCTCGCCCTGGGTAACCCGGTCGACCGCGCCAATCCCGAAATAGGCCACTGATGCAGCCAGAAACACAAGACTGGCCAGCAGGAATACGATTGAAATTCGGATTTTCCCAGGTGAAAATCTTCCCCAGAAACGCTCCCATGCTTCCGCGAATAATATCGCACAGGGAAACAACGCAAATAGCAAGACCCGGTCAAAAAAATCCCGGTAACTAAAAAATAATAGAAACGCAGGGAACAATGCGCAACCCCATATCAAGATAAAGTACCAGATCTTGGTCCGCCACAGGCTGAGAAAGGAGAGCAACAGGATGATCAGCAAGGCAACCAGGAGGATACGGTGCAGGACGACATAGGACTCGATTTGCGGCACAACGGGCGAATCCACGATAGGGAGCCGTTTTTCCTCCTGAAATGCGGTCAGTACGACGCGTACCGCCTGGGTAAAGATCCAGTCCGCCCGATACATCGTCCAGGCGGCATACCCGATCAAAAAGGTTCCGGCAAATGCAAGGGTTTTTTGGATACTCCCTTTCCCCATATCGGTGACAACGAAAGTTGCGATTATCAATCCCGGCAGAGCCAGCAAAGGCGTGGTCGGATGAAGAATGATAATCACCGCCAGATCCAGCAACAACAACGCTCGCAGCCAGATCGACCGGCTGGCGACCGGAATCAAGCCCAATGCGATCAAAAACAATAAAAATCCTAGCGTCTGTGGAGAAGCATTAATCCGAAGGTAAAACACATCCCCAAAAACAAAAAAGAAAAACAGGAACATCAAAGAAGAACTGGGCGACGAGAAGAAACGATCCCGCCAAGTAACGATGATCAATCCCAAAGTCAATAGGTATCCGATCGTCATGCCCACGGGGAAGAAACGTGCCAAGGTCCACGAATCCGATCCACTGACATGCAAAATGAACGCGATCAGCGAGCCGAAAACAGCGTACGATTGGCCGTAGGTGTTGATCACCTCGGCTCCCTGCGAGAAGATGATCGTGTTGTTGATGGAATCGTGCATGACGGCGTACGGATACATGAAACTGATCGTGGCGATGAAATAGAAAGCCGTTAAAAAAACGGCAAACAGGCGCTGTCGGCTGGAGCCTAGAAAAAAGGCCGCGATGGTGAGCAACAAACCCACCCAGAAGTAAGCTCCCAACTGCAGGAATGGCGCGGTCAAATCCAGCGATGACGAACCGGTCTGGAAGGCGGTAAGGATCCAGAGGATTAAGCCGCTTCCCAACAGAAGCCAGACGATATTCTCCCGGTTGGGCATTCTTTTACCCGGCATAAAGTCCTTCCATCAGATCGATCTCGCGAGAGAGTGAGAATTTTTTTCGGATGCTCTCCGGTCCCAACCGGCGGGCGGATGCCTGCAATCCCTTATCCTCGAAACAGCGGCGGATCGCCGTCGCGAGAGCGGTTACATCTCCCGGTGGGACGAGGATTCCGGTAACGCTGTCATCAAGGAGTTCCGGAATCCCTCCGATCCGGCTGGCAACAACTGGAATGCCGGCACGGAGAGCCTCCAGAATGACGATCCCTGCCGGTTCCGGCCAGATGGAGGGAAGAACCAGGCATTTTGCCTGCGCCATCGTCTGAAACAATACCGGCGGTGGCTGCCAACCCAGCACCTGAACATTCGGCAATCGGGATGGATTAGTTCTTCCGGCCACCAACAGGCGGTAACCCCGGAGTTCTTCACGGGAAAAGGCGCGCAACAGCAGAGAATATCCTTTTGCTTTTGTCACCCGTCCCGCAAATAAGGCATAGGATAAATCATTTTCACGTCCGGTAAAAGGGATCTCCGGAGAGATTCCGTATGGAACAACGGTAGACCCAATTCCCAAGACCCGGTCCACCAGATCCGATACATATCGGGTGGCGGTCACGACAAAATCGCAGTCTTTCAGCAGACGGCGATGCATGGAACGTTCCGCTTCGATGGCGAATAAATTAAAACTGCGCAGAGTGGTCGGCGCCCGGAGCCGGCAGAACCTGCAATCCAGCCACGTCGGCCCGGGACAAACTCGCCAGTTCACTCGTATCATGGACCGCCGGGGACAGATCGGCCAATAATCATGGAGGGTGACACCCTTGCGGCACCCGGTCAGGCGTATGATTTCCGGTCCGAGCATCCATATGTTGTGGAAATGGACGACCTCCGGCCGGACTTCTTCCTGCACGCGGGAATAATCCCGTCGGATTTCCTCCGAGAGCTTGCCCGGCGCGGTCCCCGACGCTATCCAGACGGACCTTGGAAAATTGGGGAAACGCCCAATCCGGAACACGGGAATTCCCTCGCGCATTTCCCGATCCGAGTCGCTACCGAATTCGCGAGGTGACAACCGAGACGGAATGATTTCTGGCAGCCAACTCTCTGGCCAGATTTTGCAGGTGGGTTTCCGCTCCGCCGATCAGATATGGATCATAGTGATCGGCTACCAGCATGATTCGCATGATACTTCTCCGCCGAACTACTGATCGAATAGGCTGAGCCTGTTATCCTGTCTCGCGCTTGGAAATCACCTCTTTGTAGAAGTTCAAATAATCTTCCCCGACCTTGCCCCAGCTTTTCGGCCCAGGCATACGGTCATGCCTTGTGACCAGCTCCCGGGCGATCCCCTCCGAAAGCGATTGCCTGTCGCCAGGGGGAACCAACCAACCGGCGCGTTCGGGAACCACCTCGGGAAGCGAGCCTGCGCGGTACCCGACGATGTACTTCCCCGCCGCCCTAGCTTCGAGTGCCACCAATCCGAAACCCTCCAACAGAGAAGGGATCACAACAAGATCGCAAGCTTTATAATATCTCTTTAGCTCGACAGGGGATGGCAAAAATCCTGTGAAAGTCACTCTATCTATTATTCCCAAGCCTTCTGCCACACGGGCATACTTGGATATATCGCCGGCGCCCACGACAACCAATCGATCATGGCGGCGTGAAGCCAGCATGGAAAAGGCATGCAACAAGTCCTAAATCCCCTTGCGAGGTTCCAAACGGCCCACAAAAAAAATCATGGAGCCATCTTCGATCCTCAATTCTGCCCGTAGGTCGGCGATTTCCCGGGGGGAAAATACATACCCATCTAGATCCGTTCCGAGGGGGATGACCCGGGTTATTCCAGGATCCAATTTGAACCTGGAAAGGATGTCGGACCGGGAGAACTCGCTGATGGTAAGAATCCAATCCGCTCGGCGGATGGAAATCGCCTCCAAAGCGGGAGCCAATCCGATTTCATTTCCCGGCTGGGTCACCCGTGCCCAAAGGGATGGTCTTAGGATCTTGACCACACTGGAGGCCAAATGGTACACCGAGACGATGCGGGGGCACACACATTGCGACCGCTGCAAGGTCAGATCGGCGATTCCGCTGCTGTGCACCAGGTCGAAACCTTTCATTTCAGCATGGATCTTCCCAAACCAATACGGCAGCGCCAGCCAAAACCCCGGAATTTTCCATCGCGGCACCGGACCCGAAGGAAGGCGGTGGACGGTTACGCCCTCTTCCATGGTGCGAAGGTATCGATTGACAGCTCCCGGAGTGAAAACATGAACCTCGCACCCCTTGCGGGCGATTGAAGAGGTAATGCGGGCGATGGTGACGCCCGCTCCCCCGAGGATATGCGGCGGGTATTCCAAGGAGAAGACCGCGATTCTTCATCCTATTACCCGTCCACTTTCTCCAATTCCCAGATCGACTGCGCGGCCAGCCTTTGGATATCCTCACGAAGTATTTCGATCGGGTACTCAGCTCTCATTTCGATTTTTTACAACCTCCGCATAATAATCCGCAAGATCCTTTGCCTTTATCTTTGCATCCAAATGATTCCGGATAAATTGCTGCCCCGCATTAATCTTCTCATTCGCTGCAGCCTGGTGCTCCAAAATACAATGAATGGATTCCGCAAGAGCATCAGCGTCTCCAAACGGGACCAAATCCCCCGCTCCGGCTAATTCTATCAACTGCCCCTGGCCCGCCTCCCTTGCGACCACAACCGGAGTCCCGCACATCAGGGCTTCAAAGGGGACCAGACCGAACACCTCGTTTGTGGCCGGGGACGCCAATACATCCGCGTCTACAAAAGCCGCCAAACGATCCGCTCCGTAAAGTGGTTCAAGGAAATGCACCCGGTTCCCTACCCCCAGTGTTCTGGAATATTCTTTCAGATAGCTCAATTCCCCGTCGTCCGGACCCACGATCAGCAACACGCGGCTCTCGTGACTGGCTGGCATTTTAGCAAACGCCTCAACCAAGTACCGGATGCCCTTTCTTCGATGTATCCTGCCCAAATACAAAATCACTTTCGCCGTCCGCGGAAGTCCCAATTTTTTTTCCCGGAGATTTCCCCGAACCGGAAGGCGGGCAAACTCCTCCAGATCCAGGCCGTTATAGATCAGGCGAATTCGATCCGGTGCGATACCCATCTGCCGGTATTGTTCCACTTCTGCGGGCGAAACGGCAATCCATCCCTGCGCGGCAAATGCAATTCTTCGGCCAAAGCAGAGATCGTAGATCCGCTTGGCCGTCTGCATCCTTTCGATATATGGAACCGTTCCATGCGCGGAGAGAACATCAGGGAATCCGGTACCGCGAAATCCGGGAATGCACGACGATATTTTGAAAGGACCGTGCCAAATGCAAATGGATAATATCGAACAGCGCGAGGTTCTGTTCAATCCAGGGGATCATACCGGGAGTGAAATAAAAACCAAGACCGGAATCCCACGCTCGAAAAGTTTTTACATCGAAAGGACCTTCATCAAATCTCGCATCAATTTGCCCGGTATTCCCGCTCAGCACTGTGACGTGATGATTTTGCCTGCCGAGGTATTTGGATGTCTGATAAACCGCTTGGGCGGCCCCCCCCATTTTCGGAGAAAAAAAAGGAATGACCTCTAAAATTCTCATCGATGCACGTTTTTCCCGCTAAGTTCCAGTATTGGGTCTTGAATCGGGCGGCGGTCCGGCTTTCCCATATAGCAAGCGGCCTATCCAGGGGTTGCGGCGGATCGCATAAAGAAGAGCATGCAAAGGGCCGGCGGAGGGCATTTCCCAGAATATTCGGGACAGGGTGCGGTTATGGAATCCCGCCAGGGAGATCCAATCCAAAAACGCTCGTCTCATTTTAAACTTCCTTCGACAAAAGGGGTCCGGCCGGGTATTGATCTCCACCTCTTCGAGGTCATTCGGAAAAAGTCCTTCCCTCTTGGCCACCCGGTGATGCGCGATGGAGTCCGGGTTTATTCCCATGACCCTGCAGGCCACCGCGCTGGCAGTGCCTGGTCCATCTCCAGCGATGAGGAGATCCATTTTCACGGCATCCCCGGTCATTGGGCCGGCGCCGTCCAGAAAATAGGTTCCGTCAAAGACCACAAGTTGGGGATTCAATACTCGGTTTATGGCCACAATTTTCCGGTCGAAATCAGGATGTTCCTGTAGTCGCATCGCGGAGGGAATGCAACCCCACTGGTTCTTAAACGCCAGGCTGACACCGGTCATGACATGGGTTTTAGGGACTGGAAGGGTTATAAAAACATCCACCTCATGCAGGAGAAACCGGGGAAGGGTTACACAAACCGGATGGCCGGTGATGACCAACTCCAAAGTTTCGGAGGGGAGTTTGCTGAGATTGAGCAAACAAACTGCCGGCCGCTCGGCCATCTCGAGCAGACCGTGGCCGCGAAAGGCGTCTTCCGAGCAAAAGGAATGGTAACCTCCGTCGGACTCGCCAAGCGAGATCTGCCGGGTTCGTTTACGGATAACGGAAATCACCAATTCGATCGCCTTCGGCGTGGTAGTGACGCCCGGACGGTGTTCCGGCCAGGTGAGATTGGGCTTGATAAAAACAGATGCCCCCGCGGGGATGATCCGCTCCCATTGCAGCCATTGAAAGCCTGGAGAACATCTTCCGGGGTGATCCCCTCACCGGATGTCCGGCAAATGTATGCCCTGCTCATACTAACGCTCCTCGACCGATTTTCCAGTGCGCCATGATTATGATTCTCCTCGCTGTTCCATAGTCATTTCTCCGTTATTCTAGGCGTTGAACACAGATAAAGACTATCTGCGAAGTTTATCAGCCAGGGAACACGTTTGCTCATTCTTCTCAGGTGTTCCGATAAAGCCACTACAGGTTTGTATCGGAGGGGCAACAGCCCGATATCGCTTTTTTGAGAATTCAGGGAAAGATATCCATCGACGGATAAATCCGTCGGCCCAATAATACGGGTAAAGGTTTCTTTTAGGTCCGACGGCTTCCAGTATCGCACATCAAATAATTCGGGGTCCCGATTCCTACCCATAATTTGAAATACAATATTGACCAATCCGAATAGGTTCGGCATTTGAATTAAAGAGATGCCAGAGGGAGCCAATACCCTGGCAACTTCCTCTAGTGCAATTTTCACATCCAGTTTATCAAAATGTTGAAGAACGCTATACGAAAACGCGATGTCAAAACAGTTGTGTGTAAAAGGAAGGTATCTTGCATCCGCGACCAGATAACTCGCGGACACATTCAAGTGTTTGGCCACTCTGCGCGCCGCCTGGACCGCTTCCAGTGATGGATCTATTCCAACCGGATGGTATCCGGCTCTTGCTGCACTGATGCACCAGCGACCCCAACTACACCCGATATCGAGAAAATTTTTACCACTGCCTTCGGGCAAACGCAGATCCGGTATCGGATAATGAGTGAATTTTCCGATGAGCGGGATATACATAATTCCACACGTTCCAGCGATGATTTTTTGAACAAAGGGATCGATAACACTTCTTTCGAATTCGGTTCCGGAAACCTTAACCGATGGATTATCAGCTGGTTTCCTCGCGCTTTCCATTGTTCGGTTACATTCCGCATGAGTTGGCTCGGCCTCTTCCAAAAGCATAATTGGAATATCGTCCACGAATGGATAGGAATGGCCCGAGACACAGACAAATCGCCGATTCTTCGAAATGCAATCGGGAATGATCCCGCGGGCACGCGAGATGTTTTTTCAACCAAGGATCCAATCCGGCCGTGTGTAGACTGTCTGTCGGCATAGTCTGCAACCGTTTTTCACATTCTAGTCCGGGATTATTTTCGATCCATTACCGGTCCTGTATGGAGGTTCAAACACCCTCCAACTTTCTCCGGAAGATCATCGGCGCGATGGGTTATCCAGATCTCTTCCCTTGGACCAGCCAGTGTCCCAATGCCAATTCATCCAACGCGCTGTTCTCCAAAGTCCAGAGAGCGGTTTGCGGGGTGCCTGCAATGGGGTATCCGTGGATATTAAACGAAGTATTCAATACCCCCCCCACTCCAGTCTGTTTTTGGAATTGGCGCAGAAGGCGTTGATATCTGGGATTAGAATCGCCGATTGTTTGTGGACGGGCAGTCAGATCGAACGGATGCAGCGCCGCTCCGATCTCATCCGCCTGCGGTAGGGTATCAAACGCCTCGATCATATACGGCGCCAAACGGGAATCCTTCAGATAGATTTTGCCGGCCTCTTCCAGGATGGACGGGGCGAACGGCATCCAAAAATCTCTGTGCTTTATTGCATAATTAATTTTTCGAATGACCCGCAAGTCACGGGGGTCCGCCAGAATGCTTCGATTCCCAAGTGCGCGTGGTCCCCATTCATCGCGTCCGGAAAAACGAGCGACGATTTTTCCTTCCGAAAGAAGAACCGCGACCGCATCGTCGATCTCCTGGATCCGTTCGGCATAATCCTTCCATCCACCCTCCGTGATGACCTGTTCGATTTCCTCGTCGGAATATTCACGGCCGTAATACATATCCGTCATTGGAATTCGCTGCGGAGAAAGCCCCTCCCGTCTGCAATAGCGGTGATAGCCCTCCAATGCCGCGCCCACAGGCGTGCCGCCGTCATCCGAAGCCGGATAGAAAAACGCACTCTCCACATCCGGTAGCTCACGGATTAATTTATTGGCCTTAACATTGAGGAACATTCCCCCAGCGCAGGAGATACGATGTACCCCAGTTTCTCGGATTGCATTGCTCACCCATTGAGTGACCAGATCTTCATAATGTTTTTGGCAGGCCGCGGCAATGTTGTCGAATCGCTGACCGGCCAATAGTCTCTTTAATCTGCTTTGTACCTCGGTCGAATAGGCCCCCAGTGTATTCTGAAATTCCAGTGGTCGATGGGGATGAATGCGTACAATCTTCCGCATTTGATCCAGGCAGATTTCCGCTTGGCCGTACGGCGCCAATCCCATCACCTTATACTCGTGCTCCCAGCGTTTTAAACCGAGGTACCCTGTCACTTCGCTGTAGAGATTATTCCCCAGGCTGTGAAAAAACGTTGTGGAAGCGATCCGATCCATCCGGTTGTGGCGGCCGATATTAACTGTCGCGCTGAGATTGTCTCCCGCCCCATCCAAGGTCAGGATCAGGGTTTCGCCTTCCCACGGCTGCTGATAATAAGCACAGGCCGCATGACTCGTGTGATGGTCAACGAAATGTATCTCCTTCTCTCCCAACTCCAGCTGTTCCAGGACCGCCAGCAATCCGTCCATTCGCCGGACGAGATGAAATCCTTTAACAAGCAGCTCCGACGCCAAATGGCTTTGAAATAATGGGGCTAGCTTTTTATATATCTGCACCGCTCCCGATTGTTCATCCTCAATGGGGGCGGCGGCCCGAACCAGGCAACCCAGTGCTATCAGATCAACTTGCGCAGGGCTGATATTTGCGATGCGAAGGACCTCCCTGATCGCGCGCCGGGGAACTCCGCTGTGGTTTTTTTTATTGGTCAACCGCTCTTCCGAAAGGGCCGCGAGGATTCGGCCGTCCTGAATTATCGCCGCCCCCGCGTTATGCCCGTCATGTATCCCAAGTACGGTGATCCGTCGATCCATGGTCATCCTTTCGCAACCCCGCATCGCTCTGCAGGGAGGAACGGTCCCCGGCTAAGGAGCTTTTGGTAGACCGCCACGGCAGCATGATGATGCAAGGTATGCAGCGCGATGATCCACGGCGATCGAATGTACCGCTTGGCGATGGCCAGTTCCTCGTCGAACTGCGCGTGATCCGTGGCTCCTGTCTTGGATGCAGCGTGAATTCGAAAACAGGCCAGGGTTCTGGGAAGGTACCCTAGGGGATATCGACCAATTATTCGAAGCCAATAATCATAATCCATGGCGTAGTGGAGGGCTTCATCCAAGTAGCCAATCTCTTCGAATACTTCCCGGCGCCAAAAAGTCGCTGGTTGTGAAATAAAATTAAGCACCGATAGGATTGTCCTGCTTCGAAATGGAAGCCAGAAATCCTTGTAGCGCGCGATCATCCGGCGGATTTCCTTTCCCTCCGAATTGATATTCCGGCATCGGCCGGTAAGCCATGCCGCCCGCGGATGGCTCGCAAAAAAAGCGCCGGCATGTGACAGGGCGCCTGGCTCGTACAGATCGTCGGAATTTAAATATCCAACCACCTCGCCGGTAGCGATGCGGAACCCTTTGTTTAAGGCGTTCGATTGACCCCGGTCCGGCTCGCTTAGCCATTGGATCCGGTCCGAAAACCGCCGTAGAATTTCCAAGGTGCCATCCGTGGAGCCGCCGTCCACGACGATATATTCCAGCTCCGGATATTCCTGCATGAGAACCGAATCTATAGCCTTTTCAATATACTGGCTTTGATTCAGTGAAGGGGTAACGATCGTGATCTTTGGCAATGCTTCGACCATCTGGGAAGCGTGAAACATCCCCCTTTTTACTTTCATACCTTGTGCACCATTCGGATCCATCCGCATTTTTCTACGACGGCCGGTGGTCCCTGGCCGCAACAATTTCCAGGATCAATCCCCGTATGGAATGGAGCATGATCCCCACAAACAACATCAGCATTCCAATAATCGACAGCAGTACGCAAATCAGCGCGTAGCCGACCGCAAGGTTCCGGGTGGTACGGTAGATTTCCACCACCCAAGTTCCCCAACCAAGACCGACGGCCAAAATCACCGCTCCCGGGATTCCAAAGAACAGCAACGGACGGTGTTGGCCGATCAGTCGGAGGATTCCGTTGATGACCATCATCCCATGTAGAAATACCGATCGCTTGGGGCGGTCCGGATACTGGATGATGATCGGGACTTCCACTATTTTCAGTTCTTTTTGAGCGGCGAGGAATTGCATCTCCGATTCAACGGAAAAACCATCCGATTCAAAATTGATTTGGTTAAGGGCTTTAGCGGAAAAGGCCCGGAACCCGCTTTGAGAATCGCTGATGTGCGTGCCGGAAAGCCAGTTAGTAAAGGAATTGAATAACCGGTGACCAACAATCCGATAAACAGGCACCCGGCTTCGCGGTTCTAAGTACCGGGATCCTATGACAATATCCGCCTGATCCTCCCGGAGGGGAGCCACAACGGCCGGAATATCCTCCGGCTGGTGCTGGCCGTCTGCGTCAAGCACAACAACGGCATGCGCCTTTAATTCCCGTGCTTTTTGAAAACCGCTGTTAAAGGCAGCCCCTTTTCCAAGATTCCTCTCGTGGCTCACCACAACTGCCCCCGCCGCCAAGGCGATCTCCGCCGTCTCATCTTTGGATCCATCATCCACGACGATCACCGTATCAACATACTTGCGTGCACGGATGACCACGCTACCAATGAATCGTTCCTCATTGTAGGCTGGGATTATCGCAGCCAGCATATCTAGTCCTCTCATTTGTTTCACCCCGCCGGGTGACTAAGAAACACATGTCTTTAGTGCGGGGGTAACTTCGTGTACTACTAATATACCACCCAGATGGTCAAATCGGAAGAAGTTTACCCGATTGATCCTGATCGAATAATTGCATTAGAATTATGCGGATCGTTACAATTACCTTGCTTCTAACCCGCGGTTTGTTGATTTTCCGACCGGCGATCTTAACCTTGACCGTCCCATCCCCTCGTTTTCCCCATTCATCGAGATTCTTGGCTGGGATTTATCGTCCAGCCTCCTTTGACTTCTTGCTTTCGGAAACCTTTACCGTCAATTGTTGTCGATAAAATGCTTTTTCCTCCTCAATAAAAGCTTCTTCCAACTCCTTGTGATCTATATGAAAGCATCCAACATCCAAATAAATGTTCTTGGTTCGCGCATACCGGACTAGGTCGGCGATTTGATCGCACGAATTGGTTGAATATGCACCGAGTAAAAATCCGAGGTTATCATAGATGATAGATACGCCGTAACCAAATCCGGTTAATCTCGGTAAAAACGCGGACATCATCCTCGCCAAGCGCGGCGATTTTTCTTGGATGATGCTCAAAGAAGATAACCGGCTTGGTTTCAGCAAGAAGTTTCCGTCCTCCCATTAATACTCTTCGGTCGTATCCTTCCACATCCACTTTCAACAAAGTGGTCTTTTGAAATTTCGGATGCGATTCCAATAGCCGATCCAATGTCGAATACCCGGCGGAGATAGCAGAGGTGCATATAGCTTCCGATTGGAGGGTAGCGTTTCCACCCTGGATCATCAAGCGATCCTCCCTTTTCGAAACATCATCCGTCAAGAGAGCAAACTCACGATCCACAGAAGGATCGGAATGGGTATTATTAGAAAGGAATTCGAAGAATTTCGATTCCCCCTCGATAAGTAGATAAGAATCACCAGAATGGGGATCCGATAGACAATAGGAATCTCCGATGTTAGCCCCGACATCGATCATCATCAATGACCCAAGCTGCGCCCGAAGAAAACCGGCAAGTCTGGTGAGATTTCTTGAGTAGAGAGGGTGGTTCTTCAGAATTATCGGCAGGGGATGGGAGAATGGAAGGGTAATTTTTCGGCCACTAAGCGTGTATTGGACGGCCGGATCAAAACGCTTCGCAATCCGCATCCTAATCAGATTGAAGAAATGCCAGCGGTATCGATTCTGTCGTGTTGATTGATCGTAGATAAATTGGATCATGTTTATCTTGGCGGAATAATCGGTAGTAAATTGCTTCCGGGACAGTCATTCCTCCATGTCGGATTTTAAATATACATTGTACACGAAGTAGGCATGCGAATGAAAACCGGTGCCTGGTTTATGACGATGATTTGGAAAGCGAACTTGACACGTACCACAGAATCACGGTACCCTTCCCGATTGGCCAAGACAACGGTTTTTTAAGGAAAAGTGGATGCTTTCCAAGTGGATGTACTACCTCCGTTCCGTCCCCACCCTCCTGGCGGGAGTCCGCAGTTGGGGAAGCGCCGCGCGCCTGCTGGCCGGCCGCCCATCCGCACCGGTGACGGTGCAGTTGCGCAACGGATGCACCTTCCAGGTCCGCAGCTTCATGGACCTGTGGATCATCAAGGAAACCTGCCTCGACCGCGATTATGAAAAAGATTTGCCTCATCTCGGCGAGGATTGGACGATCGTCGATATCGGCGCCGGGCTGGGGGATTTTTCCGTGTGCGCGGCCTGGAGGCATCCGGACCGCAAGATCGCCGCGTTCGAACCCTTCCTCGAATCCTTCGGCCTGCTGCAGGAAAATCTGCGGCTCAACGGCATCCGCAACGTCCAGGCATTCCCGCTGGCCGTGGGCGCGCGCTCGGGTCCGATGCAGCTTCAGACCACAACCGGCGTGGCCGTCCAGCACAGCACGGCTTCGGCCGGTGTCGTCAACCCGGAAGCCTCTCTCCCGGTCGAAGGGGTGACCCTGGAAGACGCATTGAAAAAGGCCGGCTTCGCGCGCTGCGATCTGTTAAAGGTGGATTGCGAGGGCGGGGAATATGATATTTTCTTCCACACGCCGGAGGAAACGCTACGCAAGATTGACCGCATTGCGATGGAATACCACGACGGCTGCACACCCCACTCGCATTCCGAACTTGCGGATTTCCTTCGCGGGCAAGGTTTCTCCGTCACCCTGCGCGATAATCCCGTTCACCGCCAGATCGGTTTCCTGACCGCCGTGCGGCATTCCTGAGGACGGCCTACTTGCATCCCCGTCACCTCCCGCTTCAGGCGGTTGTGTTCGATATGGACGGCGTCCTGATCAATTCCGAGCCCTTCTGGCGCGAATCGGAAATCGAGGTGTTCGGCCGCAACGGCCTCCACCTTACCGAAGCGGATTGCATCCTGACCACGGGAATGCGGATCGGGGAAGTGACCCGTTATTGGTATGAACGCCGGCCGTGGAACGGCCCGCAGCCGGAGATCCTCGCCGGGGAAATCCTGCGCGGCGTGATCCGCCGGGTTCAACGAGCGGGGAACCGCCATGCCGGGTTTGCATCAGGCCATCCGGCTGTTCCAATCCCATGGATTTCGCCTGGCGCTGGCTTCCTCCTCCGCCCTGTCGCTCATCGACGCGGTGATCGACCGCTTGGAGCTGCGTCCGAAATTTGAAGCGATCTGTTCGGCGGAGAACGAACCCCGCGGGAAGCCGCATCCGGATGTCTATCTCTCCGCGGCCGAAAAGCTCGGCCTCGCGCCCGGGATGTGCCTGGCAGTCGAAGATTCGATCGCCGGCATGCAGGCCGCCAAAGCCGCCGGGATGAAATGCATCGCCATCCCCCTGCCCGAATTGCGCTCCGATCCCCGCTATTCCCCGGCTGATTTGATTTTAGATTCGTTGACTCAGATTACGGATGGGATTTTGGATTCTCTCTGGTAATCACCCGGGCTTTATGCCGTAATTTCCGCCGAGGCTGAAGCTCCGAGCTCTTTGCCGTGCCCGGCTGATGCCGGGCTTCATTAATAAAGGGATGTATTAATACCATCTACTTTTAAATCATCTTCTATATAATCGATTGGTTTCCCAATCGTTCATTGTCGGTTTTCCCATCGTCTATCGTCCATCGTCCATCGTCGGTTTTCCGATGGTCGACCGTCGATGGTCGATGGTCAGATAGTTTTCTCATACATCCGGTGCATCTTGTAGAAATCGATCCCCAATTCCCGCAACTCCCGCTGCATCTTGTCGTTTTCCACTCCCACCTGGACAATATCGGCGTGTTCGAATTTTCCTGTGCGAAGGCTTTTGGCCATCTCGTCGAACAGGATCGCCGTGCCGCCCAAGCCCCGGTATTTTTCGACGATCCCCGCGCCGTTGAGGTTCACCCACTTGGTACGGCGCAGCTCGAGCAGCAGATCGATCCATCCGAATGGGAACAGCCGCCCGCGCGTCCGCTGCAGCGCGGCGGAAATGTCCGGGTAGGCGAAAACGAATCCCACCAATTCGTCGCCCTTGGCGATCAGCTTGATCAGCCGCGGATCGGCAAACCACAGAATCTGATCCGCCATCGCGCGCGCCTCGTCGTCGGTCAAGGGCGTGTTGCCGGTCGTGCCGGAGAGCGAATCGTTGTACAGCTTCTGCAGCCGCGGGACGACCTTGGCCAGGTCGCGACGCGATCGAAACGTCAGGATCCGCAAACCACGCTTGCGTTGGACGAGTTCCGCCACCCGGTGGATGTGTTCGGGCAGCTGCGCGTTCCTTCCGAAATATCCGGAAACAACGTCCCCCGTCCCGCGGAAGCCGTTTTCTTCCAGCAACCGCGGATAGTATGGAAAGTTGTACGGGATGCCGAGTGCCGGACGGTGCTCGAACCCGCGCACCAGCATTCCCATCCCATCCAGCGCGGTAAATCCCTTTGGCCCCCACAGACGGTTCAATCCGCGCGCGCGGGCCCATCCGGCCGCCGCATCGAACAGCATCTTCGCCGCGTGCGGAATCGTCTTCGCATTCGAACAGGCAGAAGAACGCCGTGCGTTCACGGTTGAACTCGTTGTAGTGCCGGTTGTCGAGAACGGCGATGCGGCCGACGGCGCGGCCGGCGTCCCCGTGTACAAGAAAAAACGCCGCATCCGAATGCCGGTAGAACGGGTGCCGCCTGCGGTCCAGCATCAGCGCGGCGTCGGATGCCAACGGCGGCACCCATTGCGGACAGTCCCGGTATAGAAAGAAAGGCAGGTCGAGGAATTCCCCGGCCTGCCTTTTATTTCCCGGATCCAATCGGACGATTTTCACATCTTCGATTGTACCGGTTTTTCGTCCATTTGTTTCTGCAGTTCCTGGTCCGCCGCCGTCTCCACTTCGCCTTCCTGCAGCGACTGGGAGAACCGCTTGGTCATGTCGTCGGCGAATTTCTCGAACTCGCGCGCGTCCGATGCGCCCATCCCAACGCCCGCCTTCTCGGCCAAGAGCAGCGCCAGGAGCTGCCCGAGCACACTCGAGCTGGCGATATCGGTTTTTTCCTTGCCTTCCCCCCCGCCGCCCATCACCAGCAGGCGCTGCGGGACAAGCGGCTGGGCGCTCTTGGAGAACTGGTCCGAGACCAGGTTGAGCGCGAACAGACGCGGGTCGCCGTAGGCGCGGATCTTCTGCAGGAAGACCGACGCCTCGGCCAGACCGACCTGGGCCACGCGGGCCGCCTCGCCTTTGCCAAGCAGGTCCTTGGCGCGGCCTTCGCCGAACGCGCGGGCCACATCACGCTTGGCCAGCCGCTGGGCTTCCGCCAGTTGGGCTTCGCCGCGGTTGGCGCTGATCTCGATCTCGATGTGCGTCTGCGTGAGCTCAGTCTGCTTGGCAGCCGCGGCCTGCGCGTTGTTCAGCTCCTTCAGCTGCACCGCGGCTTCCTCCTGTTGCTGGAAGGTCGCCTTCTGCTCAATCGCGAAGCGGCGCATCCGCAGTTGATCGAACAGCCGCTCGATCGGATCCTGCGCGGCCTGCTCCGCTTTGTACTTGCTTTCCGGCCGGCCGATCATCACCGCGATGCAGTTGATGTCGTACTCGGCGAAGCGCCGGCCGAGTTCGAGGGTCGCCCGGGCCTGGATCTCCTCGCGCTTCAGGAGCAGGTCCAGCATCGTCGAGGATTGCGCGACATCGCGGAAGTAAGCCGAGAGGATCGGGTCAAGCGTCTGGCTGATCAACCGCCGCACGTCGCCGAAACGCTGGATCACCGAAGGCGCCTTCTCGTAATCGATATGCAGGACCAGCGAAAGCGGCAAAACCGGTTCGTACCCGTCGGCCGTGATCAGTTCGATTGAGGTCAGGTCCTTGTCGTATTGGTGCGCCTCGGAAATGCCGGTGATCCAGCGCAGCACAAAGTTCACCGTCGGCACCAGTTCGACCTGCAGGGCATAAAGGTTGAGCGGGTATTTCCCCGGCGGCAGCGCGCGCTTCCAAACGCCGCGCTGTCCGTGCTCCACCTGTTCGCCGTAGCGGAATCCCGTGCCGGTTACGTCTTCCCCGCGTTCCCCGTAATAGCCGACCACCACGCCCACGTACCCGATCGGGATCATGGTCTTGGGTTTGATCTCGGCGGTGGCGAACCAGCGGTTGATGAAGAAGGTGCCGTCGGTCAGCACCTGAAGCTGCTTGCCCCGCCGGCCTTCCAGCCGCAGGAAAGCCTCCGGATCCTGGAAGTACTGGTGATCCCCGGCCGCGCCCTTCACCTCCGGCGCGATGATTTCGCCGGATTCGATCGGCGGGCCGTCGTGAACGGTGACGATCCCGATCGTGTCGGTCGGGTCGAGGGTCGTCTCCACGCCGCTGGGAAGCATATCGGCCTTTCCGACGAAGCTTTCTCCGCCATGGCCGATTACCACCGGACTGAATCCGTTCACCTCCATCAGCTGCGCCAGCCAATCCCCGTATTTCTTGCCGTCGCGCTCATGGATCGGGCCGGAATACACGCCGTCCTCGGTAATGACGACGAACAGCGCGAGGTTGAGCGCATAGAGTCCTTCGCGCAGGATCGAGCGCTGGCGTCCGCGCTGGCCGCCGTTGGTAAGGAAGCCGCGCGCATCCTGGAAGGTGTTGCAATTCACCACGCTGCCCAGGGTTTGCGTCGAAGGCAGCGGCGAACCGTCGCGGGCATAGACGTAGCCGATCTTGCTTTCCGCGATCACCACCAGCGGTTCGATGTGGACTTTAAACTGCCAAGGGAAAAAGCCGAAGTGCAGGCCGCCGCGGAGAATGTCGGCCTGAAATCCGGCTTCACTCCTTAGTGCGATGATCCGCCCCTCCTTCAGCGAACCCCGCAACGACCAGTACTGTTCGACGATCCCCACGCGGTTGTTGGGGATGTAGCGAACGCCGAGCAGCCAGGGCAGGAGAATTACAAGGACCAGTAATCCACCGCAAATGAGAAATATGATCGTGAGTTCCATATCAGACTCCTTTCCAAGAAGGATATACGCCCGCCGGTTGCGGCGGTTATTTCCTTCGCATAAAAAAGCAAATTAATGCCGAAAACTCGCAAATTCACCCCCCTCCGGCAGAAATGCCGCTCTATAAACCGGGAATCCGGGGATTTTTTTATTTGCGTCCTCCCTCCCGTTTGGTTGATTCCGATTGTCCGAATTAAAACACGGCACGGGTGAAGGCCGGGATAACGGATTTTGTGAAGTCGGGGATTTACAATGAATTTTTTTATATACGGGATTGACCACAGGGATGGGAATCGGGGAAGGTATTGCCTTTGCAACAATCAACTTTCCGGCATACGGCTGCTGCATGGAGGTGCTCCGCCCGATTAAAATAAAAACCCGGCCTTCGGAATTCCCGGCCGGGTAAACCAGTGGGCGCAAAGGGACTCGAACCCCCGACCTCTTCAATGTGAGTGAAGCGCTCTAACCGACTGAGCTATGCGCCCGAACCCCGGAATTATAACAAATCCCGCCCCGGGAATGCACCCATCTTTAGAAAAAAGAGAGGCGCGGCAGCAGGGAGCAACAGCCTTGCACTGAGCCACGGGGCCACATAGTACGTCGAGAGCGCCACCGCGAAGGAAATCTCAAACGGCTTGTGCAGCGGTTCGAACTCGGCGACCCGGGTGCGCGCCCGGCGGGTGATGCGCACGATCGCCGGGATCAGCAGGCAGATCAGCAGCGCCAGGGTGATCATCAGCACCCAGAAGGGGACGATCATGATCCCGATCAGGGTGATGATCGCGGACAGGATGCCGATCCCCAGCAGGACGTACATCAGGACCGTGGTCGGCCGGTACCCCACCAGGAGTGCCGTATGACTCAGCCCGGCTTCCCGGTCTTTGTGGAAATCCCGGAGTTCGTTGAAAAGCTCGCCGTACATGGAGATCGAAACCGTCATGCAGAAGGGGAACGGCCACCACCAGTACATCCCGGGTGAAAAGGTGAGCAGGGCGGCGAGGAACTGGCACCCGGCCAGCATCATCCCGTGCGAGAGAAAATCCACGATGGGGAAATTCTTGAGCCGGATCCGTTTCCACGAATAGATATATCCCAGGAGCAGCCCGATCCATCCCCAGAGAGCGGGTCCGAACCCGAGCAGGAGGTACAGGAATCCCGAAAGCAGCGCCACCAGAATGGAGACCCACCATCCGCTGCGGTGGGAGAGCATTCCGGAGGCAATCGGGTTTCGCACCGCCTTGTGCGGGCAAAGCGCGTCGTCCGGCGCGTCCTCCACGTCGTTGATCATGAACGTAAACGCCACGCACAGCCAGTTGGCGACCAGGACTGTAATCATGCGGATGCCGAACACTCCGCCGGAGGAAGCCACGCCGAGCAGCGTGGTGATCAGTACGAACCAGAGGAATTCGCGGTACCGGCTGAGTTGGATCGTGCCATCGATTCGTCTTTTAATAATCATGGGTATCCTGAAGGAATAGTAATCGCACCGGATCGCGTAATTTTAAATGATAAAGGCCGATCCGGATAGTGCGAATATCCACCGGTTTTTCCCGCGAAAACGGCTAATTTTCGGGTGGAGGCGGTTAAAAGCTTACGCCATCATGCTGTCGAAAAATTCGACGCTGACAGCCGGCGCGGTCCGGAAGCCGATCCCCAACTGGCGGGTCAGCTCGATCGAGGCCTTCATGGCTTTGGCGTTGTCCGGAAAATCGGCGATGAGTACGAGGTCCACATCGCCCAACAGCGCATACCCGGATTTTAAATCGCCGCCGTGCTTCTTGATCACGGCTGCGGCTCCGGCTGTGCGCCGCGCGCTGATCTTTTTCAATGCGTCTTGCGTGTAATGGCCGAACAGAATGTAGGTGCCCATGCTTTTTTCCTTTCCGCTGCGGAGATGATTTCATTGTATCCGAGATGATCTCATCCCGCACAAAAAGAAATGGACAGGATCGACATCCTCACCCCCTCCCCCTTCTCCTGCGGTAACCGCAGGAGAGGGGGGAGGGGGTGAGGAAATAATTACATCTTCCGGAAGGTGTCGCGGAGGAGAGGATACAGTCCGTGATAAACCTGGTACCCTCGGCGGTACGTTTCCGCTTGCGCCGGGTCCGGCTGGGTCGTGCCGGTGATCTTGACCACCTTGGCACAGGCGGCGGGCACGTTTGGCCACACACCCGCACCCACGCCGGCCAGAAGCGCCGCGCCGAACGCGGCGCCCTCGGTGGTGTTAACCGTCACCAGCTCCGTCTCCAGAACGGATGCCAGGATCTGCCGCCAAAGCGCCCCTTTGACCCCTCCGCCGGATGCGCGCACCTGGCGGATCGCCCCCGCCCCCGAATCGCGGATCAATAAATAGCTGTCCTTCAGCCCGTATGCCACGCCCTCCAGCACCGCGCGCGTGAGGTGCCCGCGCCCGTGGCGCAGCGTCAGCCCGATCCAAGCCCCGCGCGCCAGCGGGTCCGGGTACGGAGTGCGTTCCCCGGAGAGGTACGGCAGGAATTGCAGGCCCTCGCTGCCCGCCGGCACGGGCGTGGCTTCCCGTAATAGGTCGTCGTATTCGGTCCCCGGAACCATCGTGTTCCGGTACCACTGCAGGCTCCCGGCCGCGCTGAGCATCACACCCATGAAGTGCCACATTCCGGGCACGGCGTGGCAGAAGGCATGCAGCCGCCCTTCCGGTTCGACCGCAGCCGCCGGCGTGGTCGCAAACACCACGCCCGAGGTGCCGAGCGTCAGCGCGATGATCCCCGTCTCGACGGCGCCGACACCCACCGCCTGGGCCGCCTGGTCTCCGCCCCCGGCGCAAACGGGAGTCCCGGCCGCGAGGCCGGTCGCGGCTGCCGCTTCGGCCGTCACCGTTCCGGTGGCATCCGGACCTTCGAAGGTGGGCGGCATCCACTCCGCGGGAATACCCAGCGCATTAAGGACTTCCTTCGACCAATTGCGGATCTTCAAATCGAATAGTACCGTTCCGGATCCGTCGGCCTTGTCCATCGCATACCCGCCGGTCAGCCGGTAGCGGAGGTAATCCTTGGGAAGCAGCACGTGGCGGGCTTTCCGGAACACCTCCGGTTCGTTTTCCGCAACCCACAGAATTTTCGGAGCGGTGAAGCCCGTCAGCGCGTCGTTGCCGGTGATCCGGATGAATTTTTCCTTCCCGATCTTGGCGCGGATCTCGTCGCATTGCGCCCCGGTGCGCTGGTCGTTCCACAGAATCGCCGGGCGCAGCACCTTCCCGTCCGCGTCCAAGAGCACCAGCCCGTGCATTTGCCCGGTCAGCCCGATCCCGGCCACCTGATTGCCCGGCACGCCCGTGTCCTTCAGCACTTTGCGGATGCTTTCCGCGGACGCGCCCCACCATTCCTCCGGATTCTGCTCCGACCAGAGCGGCTTCGGCGTTTGCAGCGTATGCGCGGTGACCGCCGTTCCCATTACCGTTCCCTGCTCGTCGATCAACAGGGCTTTGCTGCCGGTCGTGGATACGTCGAGTCCGAGAAAATATCGCTTCGCCATTTTGAATTCCTCCATCCCCCTCCTCTGTCCTCCCCCGTTTACCGAAATCGGGTAAACCGGGGAGGATAGAGGAGGGGGTGTAATTTATTCTATCGACGCCGGGCAGACAGTCACCCGTCTGCCGACCTTCGACTTCCGGGATCCGATGATTTCGAATTGTCCCGTCAGCCGGATATCCTCCGAGGAACTCCCCAGAAAAACCCGGATCGCTCCCGCCTCGGTCACCAGATCCATGTTCTCGTCATAGAAGGCAAGGATGTCCACCGGAAGACGAAATAACACCTGCCGGGATTCTCCGGGTTTCAACCCGATCCGGCAGAAGCCTTTCAATTCCTTCACCGGCCGAGGAATGGAAGCCACCGGATCGCAGATATACAATTGCACCACTTCATCCCCGGCCGCCTTCCCGGAGTTGGCCACCGTCAGCCGAACCTCCACCACGCCGCCGTGCGCCGGTTGTTCGGGAGTGACGGAAAAATCCGTGTACCCGAAGGTGGTATAGCTCAAGCCGTGCCCGAACGGATACAACGGCCCGGCCGGTGATTCCAGATAATCGACATACCAATTGGAGCGGCTTCCCGAGGGTTTGTGGTTGTACTGGATCGGAATTTGGCCGACGGAGCGCGGAACGGAAATGGGAAGCTTCCCGCCGGGATTAATATCGCCGAACAAGGCGCCCGCCACAGCCGCGGCTCCCTCTTCGCCGGGGAGCCAGGCCTCCAGGATCGCCTGCGCGTGTTCGGCCAGCCATGGGATCGATAACGGCCGCCCGTTGATCAGCACGACCGCCGTGGGTTTCCCGGCGCCCGCGACCGCCTCGGCCAGTTCCTGCTGCACCCCGGGGAGCCCGAGATCCGCGCGGTCACGCGTCTCGCCGGACGTGCAATCGAGGGTGAACCCGGATTTATCGCCCAGGACGAGGATGACCGCGTCGGCTTGCGCGGCAACCGCCACGGCTTCCTCGAATCCGGACCGGTCGTCCCCCGAAACGGAACAGCCGGCCGCATGCACCACCTGTGTGTCCGCCCCGGCCCGGTCGCGGATGGATTCCAGGATGGAAGGAATCTTGACCGTGTGCTCGCGGATGTAGTTCCAATCCATTCCGGCCAGGGTCGGAATTCCAAGTTCGGGCGCGGGCGGATGCTGGGCCAGCTCCACGCTCGAAAGATAGGAGTAATCCCCCATCAGGTTCCGCGGGGCGTCGGCATTCGGACCGATGACCGCGATCGTGCGCGGCGACCGCAGCGGAAGCATGCCGTCGTTTTTCAGGAGGATCAGGCTCTGCCCGGCGGCCTCGCGGGCCAGCGCCCGCTGGGCGGGCGTTTCAAAACTCGCCGCCGCCGCCTGTTCCTCCGCATAGGGATTCTCGAACAACCCGAGTTCGAATTTGGATTCCAGGATGAGCTGCACGGCGGCGTCGATCTCCGCGATGGTGATCTCGCCCGCATCCAGCGCGGCGCGCAGCGGCTCGCCGTAGCACGCCCGGCTCGGGAGTTCCATTTCGATCCCGGCCTTGAATGCTTTCACGGCCGCGGTCCGCTCGTCGGGCGCCGCGTGATGGTAACTGGCGATCATGGCGATCGCGCTGTAATCGGAAACCACAATTCCCTGGAAGCCGAGTTCGCCGCGCAATAGGTCCGTCAGGATCGCGCCCGAAGCCGCCACCACTTCCCCGTCCAGTTCGTTGTATGCGTTCATGACCGAGCGGACCCCCGCCTCGGATACGGCCGCCTGGAAGGGCATCAGGCAGGTTTCCCTCAGGAAGCGCGGACCGGCCTGGATCGGAGCGCAATTCATACCGCCGGAGGAAAGGCTGTACCCGATGAAATGCTTGGCGGTGGCCATCAACCCGTCTTTGATCTCATCCCCCTGCACCCCGCGGATATACGCCGCCCCCATCCGCGCGACGAGCAGCGGATCCTCGCCGAAAGTTTCTTCGGTCCTTCCCCAGCGCGGATCGAGCGCGACATCCAGCACCGGCGCCAATCCCTGCCGGGCGCCCACCGCCAGAAGCTGCCGCCGGATTTCCGCGGCCGTCCGCTGCAGGAGCTCCGGATTCCACGTGCCGGCCATGCCGATCATCTGCGGGAAGATCGATCCGCCCAACCCCATGTACCCGGAACAGCATTCTTCGTGCAGGATGGCCGGAATTCCCAGACGGGTGTGCTCGCGCAGGAACCGCTGGATGGTGTTCCCGGCCCGCGCCACTGCGGGCGGCAGTAGTGCGCTGGTTCCGCCGATGCGGGAGATCTGGCCGATCCCTTTTCCCAGCAGCATCTGCATCCGGTCGTGCGAAAGTTCCTGCCCGTTCCGCAGGTCGTGGAACCAGTAGGAAGTCAGCTGGAATAATTTCTCCTCGACCGTCATCCGGCCGAGGAGATCCTTTAGCCGGACCGGGATAGGCCGGGAGGCCTCAAGGTAGAGTGGTTTCGCTTGAGTAGTTTCCACGAACAAGCTCCGAACCTGGGATCATGGAACAGGATTGTCATGCGGAGCGCCGGCGAAGCAGCCCGGTCTGCTTGGGCGACGATTCGCAACGCTCCGCATGGCGTTTCCAGCGGTTGATTAACCGGGGAGCCGACCGGATGCTCGTACCGGAACACGGAACGGGATCAGCGGATACCCAACAAAAGTTCGATCGTCAGCTGATCCAGCCGTTCGTATTTCATGCCGCGCTTGCCCAGAGCGACGCGGTCGAACGTCTGTTTCTTCAAGCCGTCCGCCTTGGCCGCGGAGTATTTCCCGGTGTAGGCCGCCAGCGAGCCGTCGTCTTGGTTGATCTCAGCCAGAAGGGCTTGGATCTCTTTATCGGCGTTCCAACGCGCCCCCTTGTCCTTGAGGATCAGGTACGTGCGCATGCAGCCGCGGGCAAAATCCTTCACGCCTTCAAAATCTTCCGTGCGGTAGGCGTGCGCGTCGAAGTGCCGGCTGCCCGTGTATTTGACGTCTTCGAGGAACTTGACAAGGAAGAAGGCGGCCTTCGGATCGCGGGAGCCGAAGCGCAAGTCCTGGTCGAAACGTCCCGGGTACTGGTCGTTGAGGTCGATGTGGAAGAGCTTGCCCGCCTCCCAGGCCTGGGCCACGCCGTGCAGGAAATTAAGCCCGGCTATCTGTTCGTGGGCCACCTCCGGGTTGACCCCCACCATCTCGGGATGGGCGAGCGTGGCGATGAAGGCCAGCATATGGCCGATGGTGGCGTTGTAGATGTCCGCGCGCGGCTCGTTCGGTTTGGCTTCCAGCGCGAATTTCATGTCGTACTTTTTATCCAGGACGTATTCGCACAGGAAGTCCATCGCTTCGCGGTTGCGTTTGATCGCCGTCGCCGGATTCTTGGTCGCGTCGCTTTCGGTCCCCTCGCGGCCGCCCCAGAAGACGTAGACCTTCGCGCCCAGTTCGGCGCCCAGATCGATGGATGCCATCGTTTTCTGCAGCGCGTAAGCGCGCACCTTCGGATCGTTCGAGGTGAAAGCGCCGTCCTTGAAGCAAGGATCGAAGAACAGGTTGGTCGTCGCCATCGGAACGACCAGGCCGGTCTGCTTCAACGCCGCCTTGAATTCGGAGACGATTTTGTCCCGTTCGGCGGCGGAGGCGTCGATCGGGATCAGGTCGTTGTCGTGCAGGTTGACCCCGTACGCGCCGGTTTCCGCCAGCAGTTTGACCAGCTCGACGGGAGTTTTCGTTTCGCGAGTCGGGCCTCCGAACGGATCGCGCCCGGTGTTCC
Source organism: uncultured Chloroflexia bacterium (assembly GCA_963724345.1). GTDB lineage: Bacteria > Chloroflexota > Anaerolineae > Anaerolineales > RBG-16-64-43 > JAFGKK01. Next base: position 2,017,757 of record CAVRUI010000003.1, read on the forward strand.
CAACCGTCCACAAACCGAACGTGAATTTATGCTCGGGTTTGGGTGAATAATCGGACATGATAATTTCCTCCTTGATCGATCATATGGGACCGCCGGCCTTTGGTAGGAAGGCCGGGGATTGATTCTTCATGAATTGTTTAGCGCACCGGCGCGCGTATGGGTCACGTGCGCCGGGGCACTTTTTCCCGGATTACCGGCGTTGCTTCATATACACATCGAGCAACACGGCGATCACCAGCACAATCCCCTTGACTACGTACTGCCAGGCCGAGGGGACGTTCATGATCTGCAGCCCGTTGACCAGGCTGGCCATGATCAACGCTCCAACCATCGCGCCGAAGACCGTTCCCTCTCCGCCGAACGTGGATGTGCCGCCCAGGAAGCAGGCCGCGATCGCGTCGAGTTCGTAGCCCCCTCCGGCGGCGATCGTCCCGTAGCCGACGTAAGAGGCCATCACCACGCCGGACACGCCGCACAGGAATCCCATCAGGATGAAGATCCGGAAGATGTTGCTTTGGATGTTGATCCCGGAGAGCCGGGCCGCTTCGCGGTTGCCCCCGATCGCGTAGGCATGCCTCCCGAATTTCGTGTTGTCGGAAATGTAGGAAACCGCGATGGCGAGCACCGCCAGAATTAATACCGGAATTTGAATGCCGCGGTACGCATTTACGTAGAAAACGTATCCGACCACCAAAAAGCAGAAGAACAGGGTTTTTGCGATATCCATGCTGATCGGCGGAAGGGTAAAACCGTATTTCGTTTTTCGCCGCCGGGAAGTGAACATCAAAACAAACAGCGCCGCGACGATCACTGCCGCGATGATCCACCCCATCCACGGGGGAAGGTACCCCTGCCCGATTTCCGAAAAATACGGCTGGTTGGCGGCGATCGTTTTTCCTTCCGTCCGGATCAGAATCAGGCCGTTGAGAATCCACATGCTGCCGAGCGTTACGATGAAGGCGGGAATGCGCAGGTAGGCGATGATATAGCCCTGGACGACGCCGAATATCGTGCCGATCCCGATCCCGGCGATCGTGGAAAGGATGGCCGCCAGGAGCGCCTGGCCGGGGAATATTGAATCCCAGACGCGCAGCTGCAGGAAAGCCGCCCAAACGGATATGTATCCGGCCAATTTGCCGACCGAAAGGTCGATGCCTCCGGTCACGATCACCAGCACCATGCCGACCGACATGATCGCCGTGATCGTCATCTGGCGGAAGAGATTGGAGAAATTCTGCGCCGAGACATAGGTCCCGCCGGTCAGGGCGGCGAACAAACCCCAGATGATGATCATCGCCACGACCAGGGTATAGGTCTGCAGGTTGCCGCGAAGCTGCCGCATGGCCTTGTTGAATACGGTTTCTTGCGGAGTAGTGGAAATTGCGCTCATGGTTTTGACCTTTCGGGTTTGGAATTGGTCGCTGTTCCGGTGGCCAGCGCCATGATTTTTTCCTGGGTGGCGTCGGCGATATTCAGGGTGCACACCGACCGGTCCTCATGCATGACCATGATCCGGTCGCTCATCCCGAGCACTTCCACCAGATCGCTGGAGATCATGATGATGGCGATCCCCTGCTCGGCAAGCTCGTTCATGATCTTGTAAATCTCGAATTTGGTGCCCACATCGATCCCGCGCGTCGGGTCGTCCATGATCAGCACTTTCGGCCGCGACATCAGCCATTTGGAAATGACAACCTTCTGCTGGTTGCCGCCGGAAAGCGAATCCGCCCTGGCGTTCAGGTTGGATGTTTTAATCGCCAAGCTTTTGGCGAAATCCATGCTCTCCTTCAGTTCGGCGGAGTCGTTGATTCGCAGAAAGGAAGCGAACCGGTCCAGGTTGGCCATGGAAATATTGCGCAGGATCGATTGCATCAGAACCAGTCCGTGCCGCTTGCGGTCCTCCGGCACCAGGCTGATGCCTTCCTTCATGGCCTGGCTCGCGCTGCCAGCCCTGATTTCCTTGCCTTCGAGCGTGATTTTTCCTTTGTTGATTTTGCCGTACTCCCCGAAGAGGGTCATGACCAGTTCCGTCCGGCCGGAGCCCATCAGGCCGGCAATTCCGAGGATCTCCCCCTTCCGCAGATTGAAGCTCACGCCTTTCAGGATCTCGGAAGCGGACGCGTTCGGATCCAGCGCATGGAGATCCTCCACTTCGAAAATCACCGCGCCGGGTTTGCGGTTGCCCTTCGGGAAGCGCTCCTTCATCTCGCGTCCGACCATGTGGCTGACCAGGGATTCCACGTTCAGTTTCTTCGTCGGGCTGGTGAGAACCGTCTTCCCGTCGCGGAGGATCGTCACCGAATCGGTGACCTTGAAAAACTCCTCCAATTTGTGGCTGATGTAAATGCAGGTGACTCCGTGCTTCTTGAGCTCCCGCAGGATTTCCATGAGATGTTCGATCTCGGATTCGGCCAGCGCGCTGGTCGGTTCGTCGAGGATCAGGATCTTCGCATTTTCCGAAAGCGCCTTGGCGATTTCGGTCATCTGCATCTTCCCCACGCCCAAACGCCTCACAACCGTGTGGGGGTTGACATCCATATGGTATTTGGCCAGCAGGGCGCTGGTCTCGGAATAGAGTTTGTCCCAGTTGATAATTCCGCGTTCCACCGGTTCCTTGCCGAGGAAAATATTTTCTCCGACCGTGCCGAAAGGCACCAGCGTCAGTTCCTGGTAGACGATCGCAATCCCCTTTTCCGCCGCCCGGCGGATCGATCCTTGTTCCAGCTTCAGTTCTTCGCCGTTGTAGATCACCTGGCCTTCGTAGTCCCCATGGGGGTACACCCCCGATAGGATCTTCATCAGGGTGGATTTGCCGGCGCCGTTCTCGCCGCAGATCCCGTGGATCTCTCCGCGCCGGATGGAAAACGAAACATCCGAGAGCGCGGTAACCCCGCCGAAATCTTTTGGTTACATTCTTGAACTCCAGAATGACGTCGTCGCTCATACCGTTCTCCTGCGCTCCGGATTTGGGGTCGGGCTTCCTTGGAAGATCACAGGATTCACAAGGAAGCCCAACCCCACGCATTGCCTGAGATGGTTCTTTCAAACCGGCCGTTTTGCAAAAGCCCGGACGGTTTGAGTTGCGATGACTACGGGCAGGTTACCTTGGCCGGGCGATCGGCGTCCGGAATGTCACGATAGACATCATCGTAGGGCTGGAAGCAGCTCTTGACGATGAGTTCGTAGACGTTGTCCTTGGTGACCTGTTTAACCGGCAGGAAGTTGGCTTGAATGTCGCCGGTCTTGGTGTTGTCGCCGGTCAGCACTGCCAGGCCGAAGGCCTTCAGGCCGTCGATCGCGGTGCCCTTGAGCAGCTTGTCGATCATGTCCACGGCCATCGGGGACAGCAGGCGGATGTCCTTGTAAACGGACACGGTCTGCTCGCCCTTGACGATGCTGTTGCAGCCATCGGCGGTCGCGTCCTGACCGGAGATCGGAACTTTGCCGGCCAGACCCTGAGCCGACATCGCCTGCAGTTCGCCCAGCGCGGTGCCGTCGTTCGAGGCAATCACGCCGTCGATCAGGTTCTGCTGCGCGGTGAGGATATTTTCCATCATCTTCTGGGCCGTCGCGGGATCCCAGTTGTCGACCCACTGATCGGCAACGATCTTGATGATGCCCTGATCGAGGTAGGGTTGGATAACTTCCATCTGGCCCTGGCGGACCAGGACGGCGTTGTTGTCGGTCGGGGAACCGCCGGACATGACGATCTTGGCGGGATTGGCCGACGTCCAAATCGTGCTTCCCGGAATGCCGAGAGCAGTCATGACGCCCAGCGCTTCCTGGCGGCCGACTTCGACGTTGTCGAAGGAGATGTAGGCGGCAATGCTGGAAGTCTTGATCAGGCGGTCGTAGGCGATGACTTTCACACCGCCCTTGGCGGCCTTGTCCACGGCGGTCGCCGCGGCGTCGCCATCTTCGGCGATGACGATCAAGCCCTTAACGCCCTGCGAGACCATGTTGTCGATCTGGTCGTTCTGCAGTTTGACGTCATGGGCCGCTTCCTGGACGATTACGTCGTAGCCCTTGTCGTTCAGGAGCTTCGTCATCAGATCGGCTTCGTTCTTCCACCGCTCGGTTGCGAAATCGGAAAAGGAAAGACCGATCTTGGTCTTTCCGGCTCCGGCGCAGGAAACCAGGCCGGTCATGAGCGCGACCAGCATCAGTGCTGTAAAGATTTTGCGGTACATATGTTGCTCCTTTCGAAGATGGTTAGATCCTGAAGCGGTGCTGAATTCCTTATCTCGACGAGCAATTCTCTGGACGTCTTCCTCCTTTCCGGGCGTGATGGAACGTAGAATGGGTTTTCCTCTCCTGTCGTAACCACCAGGCCCCCTATCGGACGGAATCATCCTGATGCCTTGCAGTGGCGGGAAACCGCCCTCGTATATTATAGTGCGAAACCTTGGAAGTTGCCGCTTACGTGCAGCATCGCCAAAAAGTATAGCAGTCCGTCATAATAACGCCATGTCCCGCGTGGGATCGCCGTATCCCATAGAGCCTGGACGAAGGGTTTGCCGATTTCGGCGTGGGCGGCCAGCGCCGCCACCCCGGCCATCGCCGCCAGGCCGGTGGAATGGTCGCCGGAGAGGGCTTTGCCTTCCAGGGTGTATTGGTTCCCGTACAAACCCTGTCCCTGCGACGCCAGGAAGGCCAGCACGCGGTCGGATTGCTCCACCTGCCATGGGTCCTTCCCGAACCAGGCGAAATCCACCGCGACATTGGAAAGGGTCCGCCAGGCGTCGAAGCGGAAATCCTCGTGATCTCCCCCGGTCGGCGTGCCGTCGAAGTTCGCGTAATCCGGCATCAGACCGGTCTGCGGATTGGCGGCGCGGTGGAAAAATGCCCGGCTCTCGGTGGCGGCTTCGGCCCAGAAGGCGTTGTCTTCGGCCGCCCAAAGCGCCCAGAGTTCGTAATAGGCGGGCAGGTGATACGAGGGGTCGGTGAATGTGGAATTCCGGCCGCTCGGGACGAACACCACCTGCTTGGTCTTTGGATCGAACATATCGGTCGCAATCCCGTTGCCTTCGGCGGTCTTGGTCCGCATCGTGCGCAGGATCTGATCGGCTTCGGCGCGGTAGTTGAAGATCCCTTCGCCGTCGCCCCAGCGTTTGGAGGCGAAGAACAGCGCCGTGACAAACCACTCCTCGCCGTCGGAGGCCGGGTTGGCCGCCAGCTGTTTTCCGTCCGGCGTCGCAGTGCCAGGCGAAATAGCCCTGATACGGACCATCGTCCTGGTACATGTACGTCATGGCCCATTTCCACAGGCGGTTGAACTCTTCCTGTTTGCCGAGCTGGACGGCGATCATCATACCGTAGGACATGCCCTCGGAGCGGACGTCGTTGTTGCCGACGTCCAGGATGTAGGCCATATCGTCTCCGACCGGGTAGTAGACCCGTTCGAAATCGTTGTCTCCGTAAAAAAGCTTCTCCCAGGCGGCATCCAGCTTGGCCCGGATCTCCGCCTCGGTTTTCCCGAGATATTCCTGAAAGAGGTTCCGGTAGCGCCCGGTCTGCAGGGATTGTACGCTGGTTGCGGCCGGGAGAGGAGTCGCCGTGAAGGTTGCGCTGGGGGCGAAGGTTTCGACGATCACGGTCGCCGCTTCCGGACTCTCCGCTGGCGGAACCGGGCTGCCCCCGGTTCCGCACGCGGAAAGGAGAAGGGAGACGATGACCAGGAGGAAGAAGGTGCGCACATGCATGGGCACGGTCTCCGGCAATCCCGAATTAACCCTTTACCGCGCCGGCGGTCATGCCGGCTACAATCTGCCGTTCGGCGAAGAAGTAGAAGATGATCGTCGGCAGCGCGGAAAGGGAGACAAAGGCGTTCACGAGGGAAATATCCATCCCGTACTGGCCCTGGAATTGCATGGTGCCCAGTGGAAGGGTCCACAGTGTTTCCTTATTAATGAGGACCAGCGGCACCAGCAGGTCGTTCCAGCTGACGATCATCGTCAGCGCCGCAACGGCCGCGAGCGCCGGCTTGGCGATCGGCAGCAGGATCTGCCAGAAGAAATCGAAGGGCGTGCAGCCGTCGATGTAGGAGGCGTCCTCGAGTTCCATGGGGATCGAAAGGAAAAAACCGCGCAGGATCATGATATTTCCGGACAGCGCGAACGCGGTTTGAACCAGGATCACGCCGAGGAACGTGTCGGGCAGATGAAGATCCCGGATCAGCAGGTAGACCGGCAGGATGGCGATGTTGATCGGGAACATCAATCCGAGCGTCAGGATGTTGAAGAGCAGGTCCTTGCTGCGGAACTTCATGCGCGCGAACACGAACGCGGCCATGCTGGTCACCAGCACCACCCCCGTTGTCGTGGCCGCCATGACGAGCAGGCTGTTGCGCAGCATCGTCCAGAAATTCGGAGCGCGAGAGGATGTTGATGTAGTTGTCCCAGCGCGGGGGGATGGGCGGCGTGTACGGATTGGTCATCGCTTCGCCGCGGGTTTTGAGCGCGCTGAAGACGAGCATCACGATCGGGACGAAGACGACGATGACGATTGCCGTCAGAATCGCGTATTGAATGAACCGCGGAAGGTATTTTTTCCAGTTGCGTCTGGGTTGGATCGATAAGGAGGTCATGTCGGATGCCTTTCTACTCGGCGCCCTGGAAATTCGGCTGGCGGATGATCCGCAGGTACCCGATGGAAAACACCAGTGAGACCAGCAGCATGACGATCGCCACCGCCGAGCCGTAGCCGTACCAGAAGCGGACGAAGCCGTAACGGTACATATAGGTCGCCATGACCTCGCTGGCGTTCACCGGACCGCCCTTGGTCATGATCCAGACCAGGATGAACTGCTGCAGCGAACCGAGTATCGAGAGGTAGACCGAAGTGCGGATTGTGCTGCCGAGCATCGGGAGGGTGATGAAGCGGATCAGCTGCAGGCCGTTCGCGCCGTCGATCCGGGCCGCCTCCTCGACTTCCGCGGGAATACCCTGCAACCCCGCCAGAAAGAGCAGCATGTGCAATCCGAAATATTTCCAGGTTAATACGACAAACAAGGCGGGCATGACCACCTTCATGTCGCCCAGCCAGGCCACGGGTTCGACTCCGGGAATAAGCGTAAGGATCGCATTGAACAAACCACGCGTGGGATCGGGATTGTACAAGCCCATCCACGCGATGGCGGTGATGACTTCGGAAATGACGTACGGCATGAAGAAAATCATGCGGAAAAAAGCCCGGCCGGGAAGATCGCGGCCGACCATGATCGCCAGCCCGAGCGAGAGCGGCAGCTGGACGGCGAGGGAAAGCCCGATGATCAGCAATCCGTTGAAGATCGCCTTTTGGAAAATCTTGTCTTTCAGAATCTGCTGGAAATTCTCCAGCCCGATGAAATCCGTCGGGGCGCCAAAGCCTTTCCAGGAGAAGAAGCTGTAGTACACGGATTTGAAGATGGGGTACACGATGAACAGGAGGAAAAGCGCGAATGCCGGAACCAGGAATAAAAAAATGGTCAGGTTCTTTTGGGCTTTTTGAGAGAAAAGCGATGCCCTAGGTGGTTTGATGGCGGCTCCACTGTCGGCGGCGGTTTCCATAAAGGCTCTCCTTCTTCAGCAGCGGACGAAGAAGCGGGGGTTGGGAAAGCCCAGCCCAACCCCCGCTTCCTTTTCACAAACCGGACGTGCTAACCCCAACTCTTGTTTCGCGGAATCCTCGATGGCCTGTGCGGCCTCTTCGGGGGTCATGGTCCCGGCGAACATAGCCTGGACGCTGTCGTTGATGACGGAACCCATCGCCGGAGGCAGAGCCTGGTCGTAGTACAGCTGGAAGTACTTCGCCTTGGCGAGTTCCTGCTGCAGGGCGATCATCAGCGGATCGGTCATGCCGGCTTCGCCGCCCTTGACTACCGGGATGGCGACATTGATCGCCGCGAGCTTCTTCTGATTCTCGGCGCTGGTCAGGAACTTGACGAAGTCCACGGCCGCGTCGGAGGCGTTCTTGCCGATCGCGAAGCCGTTGCCGCCGCCGACCGCATCGTTCGGATCACCGGCGCCGCCCTCGACCATCGGGAAGGGGAACCAGCCGAGGTTGTCGCCGATGCCCTTCTTATCGAGGCTGTTGTCTTTCTCCACGGCCGGGGCCCACTGGCCCATCAGTTCCATCGCGACTTTGCCGTTGCCCATCGCGGTGGCTTCGTCGCCGTAGGTCGCTCCCAGGAACCCGTCCTGGAACGGCTTCTTGGCAACGAGCGCCTGGAGCATCTCACCGGCCTTTACGAACGGGGCGTCGGTGAAGGAACCGGTGCGCAGGAGCGCGCCTTCGAAGTTGGCCTTGCCGCCGAGGCGGGTGACCAGGTACGCCCACATGTGCATGCCGGGCCATTTGTCGCCCATGCCGACGGAGATCGGGGTGATGCCCGCGGTCTTGAGCTTATCGACGTCGTCGTTGAACTCGGTCCAGGTCTTCGGGGTGCCGGTGATGCCGGCCTGTTCGAAGAGGGCCTTGTTGTACCACCAGCCGATCATGCCCATGTCCCACGGCACGCCGTAGTTGACGCCCTTGTAGGCGTAGACGCCCAGGGCGCCCTGCGCCGAAGGAGTTGCGCCAGGCGCCGCCGTCGGCATCCAGTTCGGCATTGATGTCGCGGAGCAGGCCGGCATTGGCGTATTCGTTCATCACGCCGCCGCCCCAGCTCTGGAAGATGTCGGGCGGTTCGCCGGACTGCATGACGGTGGTCAGCTTGGTCTTGAAGGCTTCGTTCTCCAGCACCTGAATCTCGATGGTGACGTTCGGGTGCAGAGCCATGTATTCATCGGCCATCGACTGCCAGAGGTTCTTGTGTTCCTCGGCGGTCGAGATGTGCCACCAGGTGATGGTGACGGGTTCGGCAACCTGGACCGTCGGCACTTCGCGCCTGGGTGTCCGCCGGCTTGGTAGTCGGCTGGACCGGCGCGGTTGTGGCGGTGACGGCGGGAGCGCAGGCCGAGAGCGCGAGCGCGATGATCAGCACGAGGCCGATCAACATAAACATTTTGCGGGGCATTGAATTTTCTCCTTCTTTTGATAGGAACGGATGACGTAATCAGGTACTGCGATTAGATGATGGTTTTGGATATGAGTTCGCGTTCACCTCCTTCCATCGGACGGAATGGACGTGCAGCGGAATGCGAAAAACCTAGGATTGCGCCGCACGCGGCGGCTGACAGGATTCCCGGATGATCAGTTCCGTCGGCAGTTCGATGCGGCTGTCGGCTTTTTCCTTGTTGCGGAACAGATCCAGGAGCATCTGGGTGGCGACCCGGCCCATTTTTTCCAGCGGCTGGCTGACGGTCGTCAACCCGGGGCGAACCACCGACGCCTGCGGAATGTCGTCGAATCCGACGACGGAGATATCGTCCGGGACGCGGAAACCGCGGTTGCGGACGGCATCCATCGCGCCCATGGCCATCACGTCGTTGGACGCGAAGATGGCCGTCGGGGGATTGGCGAGGTTAAGGAGCGCCGATGCGCCGGCGTACCCATCCGGCTGAAAAAACGTTCCTTCGTAAATAAGTTCGGGTTCGTTCGGGAGGTGATAGGTGCGCAGCGCCGAGCGGTATCCTTCCAGCCGCTCGTCGGCGCAGCCCAGATCCATCGATCCGGTGATGAAACCGATCCGGGTGTGGCCGAGTTTGACGAGGTATTCCGTGGCGTGATACGCCCCCTGCCAGTTCGTGGCCCCCACCGCGGGGCAATCCCGGCCGATCCCCTGGTGATCGATCAGCACGAAGGGCACGCCGCGGTTGGTCAGGGTGCCCGTGTAATCCGCCGGCGCGCGCGGCAGGACCAGCAGCAACCCATCGACCATCCCCTTGGCCAGGTTGGCGACGTAATTGGCTTCTTTGCTTGCGGTGCGATGGGTGGTGTATAAAATCAGATCGAGGTCGGTCAGGCTGAGTTCGGCGTCTATGCCGCGGATGATCTCGCCGATGTATCCCGTTCCCAAATCCGGGACAAGCACACCGATGATATTCGAACGGCCCCCGGCCAGGCTGCGCGCCTGACGGTTGGCCGTGTACCCGAGTTTTTGCATTACCCCCTGCACTCGTTCGCGGGTCTCCGGCCGGACATGGATATCGTTGTTAATTACGCGCGAAACCGTCCCGAAAGAAACGCCCGCTTTTTCGGCGACATCAACGATGGTGATTTTGGACGGCCTGTTTTTCGTCATTTTTTGGAAACGTTTACACGTTTTTAGAGTGTTTTTACCCAAAAACCATGGGCCGTGGAAAATAAAAATCTTCTCGTATAAATGGTTATTAGTCAATTATTACGAGATTATTACAGTTTTTCCACGATTTCCTGCATATAAAGGATCTGTGACTGGGCCGAAAATTTGGAAGCGTTTACATGGAAAATAATAGCATCAACCAAAGACTGAGTCAAGTGCTCTTTTAACTTTTTTTGAGTTTACATCATGTAATCAATGAAAAAACGAATGATTTTTTATCAAAATTTATTCTCCCTCCCCATCACTCTTGCCTGTTTCATCGAAGCAATTCGATGGAAATACACCATTCCTTTTTCTCTAAAGCAAGGAAACTGAGGGTTAACCTTCAATTATTTCCACTCTATATCATTCAAAAATTGAATCTCAGGCTATTTTCTCGATTTATTTCTGTGTGGTTTAAATTAATAAGGAGAACTCCAGTCTGATTTTAAGACTGGAGTTCACTTGCCGGACACCGTCTTGGAATAACGAAAAAGGTGATTCTATGACTATTAAAGGTCTCCAATGGATCGACAGTGATGCTTGCTTCTTTTCAATTTACGGATAATTGACGACGGAATAATCCCGGCCGACCCTACTCCGCCAATGCTTCTGCGATCAGCCATCCGAATTGTTCGGATCCTTCGAAGCTGGCGGTCACGATTTTGCCGTCGCGCACGGGGTCTGATGTGGAAAGCACGGCGCCGAACTGCTCCAGAACATATTGATCGTTGATATTGCTTGTCGCCTGCTTGCCTTTCAGCACGCCGGACGCGGCCATCAGTGCCGGCATCATGCAAATGCCGGCCAGCACTTTGTTCTGCGCGGCCGTCTCGCGCGCGAGGTTCTGGTAATCCGCATTGAACGTCTCCTGCGGCTGGCCGCATTCGAAGATGACGGCGTCGTAATCCGCCGCCTTGATTTCACTCAAAAGTTTATCCGGGGAAAGTACCGGCGCTTCCGCGCCGAACCCAGGCACATCCTTTTTCTCGATGGCGGCCAGAGTGATGCTCACCCCGCACGCTTTCAAGACCGCCACCGAGGCGTCGTGGCACCCTTCGGCATACACCTTCCGCGGCAGAATGTAGACCGCCTTTTTCCCCGCGAGATCCGGCACCGCGGGTTCACCCGGAGCCAGAGTTGGTTTGGGGGTTGCGGTCGGCTCCCTGGTCGGATCCGGCGTCTCGATCACCGGGCTGCATCCGGCCAGCAGCCCCGCGACAGCCGTGATTTTCAGGAACTCCCGCCGGTCGATGCCTTGCGAACAGGAACACTTACCTTTCGTTTTTTTATTCTTAGCTGCCATGCTGATCTCCTCCTAATTATGAGTATTGGGCTCCACCGTTTGCATCCGCATGCTGCATCCCCATCATAAATAAAAGAAATCCCGCGGGGGATTTTTCACAGTAAATCCATAGCTCAGACTTAAGCCTGCTCCGCATTACCGCCGGAGCAGGCTTAATGTCTTGCTCGGGAGGAATCCGGAACAATCCGAGACGGATCCGGACAAGCAGACTTCGCATCGGAGAAAAGCCCATTTCCGCTTTTTCGGTGGATTTGGATCCGGTTTCCTGTTTGCGCCGGTAGGTCCGGCAGGCGGACCATGAAATCAAATTCGGATTATGCGGGATGATCATAATAAACCTCCTCTTGTTGAAAATAAAAATATGTCCAATTCCGTGCTTCCCGGGGAAGCCATAATAAATGAAAAAAATCCCGCAAGGGGATTTTTCACAGCAAATTCATGGCTGCTCCGTTTGTTCCCGGTGCCGGGATTTCCGAATCGCCGGTGTCCGCGCCGTCACCAAATTCCCGGCAGCAGCCGGAACCGCGTATGCCGCGCATACTCCGCGTATCCGTCGAGCTCGCGGAGAAGCATCCGGTCCTCGAGCGCGGTCCTCGCGATGAACAAAACGCCGATCGCCGCGGCCGGGACCATCCCCCAGCCCGATCCGAGCACCAGCGGGACGCACAGGAAGAAAATAATGATCCCCAGGTACATCGGATGCCGCACGCGCCGGTACGGTCCGCTGCTGATGACGGTCTGTCCGCGGTCATCCTGTATCCGCGCCGTCCGCGAGGCGAATGTGTTGGCGGCCATTACCCCGAGGATGAGCGCGCCGGCGATCGCCATGCCCAGCCATCCCGCTGCCTTCAGGCCGGCCGGGAGCGGGCAAATCCGGAACCGCACGGCGTCCAGGGCGCAAACCGGAAAAAGAACAAGCAGCAGAACCGTATATGCCGAAAGGATCGTCCTGTCCCAGGCCTTCGTGTTGGCCCCCGTCTTCCCGCGCTCCCGAAGCTGCTCCGGGTCGCGGAGCGCGCCGCGGATCCCGTATATCAGGAGGACGATCCCATACGCGGCGATGAACAGCCAGGCGTCGATCCATCCCAGCGTCCCGGCCGGCACGAAGAGCAGGATCGCCAGCACTCCCTCGAGCAGCAGCACTCCCCAGAAATGCCCGCACGACCACCCGCCGGATGGACACTCCGGGAACGGGGGATGCGCCTGTCACGGGCCCGCTCATACCGCGTCCGAGAGATAAATGTAATCGAGGATGGCCGATCCGGATTTCCGGGGGTAGAGGACGATCGAGAGCCGGACGACGTTCTTCCGGTCCGCGATGAACGAGCGGAACTCCCAGTTGGTGGCGGCGGTCTTGTAGTTGCCGGCGGTGATGTCGAAGGAGAGCGTGATCTTCCTCCCCTGCTCAACCGGAACGGTATCGGATTCGTGCCAGACTGCGCCCGCGCCGGTGGTAAGGGCGAACCCCACCCCATCGATCGTTCCCTCATGATAAATATCGAACCGGACGGTGCGGCCGCCGCTCAGATCCATCGGCTTTTCGATGTAGAAAACCGCCTTGAGTTTGCCGTTCTTCTCAAAGTGGAGGGCCAGGGCGCGGATGCCGTGGGCGGCGTGGTCGGGAGTGAGGGCGACGCTTGCGGCGCTGCTGTCGGTGCATTCCGGATCGATGCAGACCGTCCAAGCCGTCTCGTCCGACTCAAAATCGTCAATGAGGAGGACCACCTGCGGCGCGGTGGAAGGAGTCATGGTGGGAAGCTTCACCCGGGCCGCGGCTTTCGCCGGTGTCGTGTCGGGAGTGGCGGCCGGCATGGTTTTGGGCGTTGCGGCCGCGCAGCCGGCGGCCAGGATAAGGGCGAAGGGGACAAGGGCTTGGGCGATACGCATTCGAGACTCCCAATCGGTTTTTATAATCGGCATCATCCCTCCACGGAGGTTATCCTATCCCTTTTTAAAACAACTCGCAACCGCGGGCGCCCCTTCGCCTTTCCAGATGATGCCCATCATCCCGCCGGGGGAAAGGCTTTGGTGGAGCGAAGAATCCACGGAGGTCGTCCGTGGATTCCTGTAGCCGGTTCAATTCAAATTATATGAAATATTTTTTTACGATGTGCGGTACTTAATGCGGCCCTGTATCACCTGTGGATCGGATCAACCGCAGCAGCCGGCAGCCGATCGCGTGGATGCTTCCCGTGCATCCTTGTTGCCGCGGCCTTCCGGTTCGGCCGCTTTCCCCTTCTCCGGGGTTTTTATCTCCGCGGCGGTGGTTTCACCGGAGCAGGTACAGGAACCGGGTTCGCCCTCGGGGAAACCGAACAGGCCGCGAAAAAATCGAAGCAGCGGATTTTGAGATGGACTTGCCATTTTTTCTCCTTCTTCGAATGATCTTGATCCGGTCTCTCGCATGGACCGGTAGGCCCGCAGGGTTGACCATGAAATCATGGCAGGACTTTGCGGCGTATTCATAATCCCACTCCCGTCAGCAGGTTGAAGGCAAATCCCGAAATCACCGCCCCAACCCACAGGGTGCCGATCACCAGTCCGACAACGCGCCAGCGGGCGATCGTCAGCAGGCCGGCCAGCGCGCCCAGCGAAGTGCCCGCGCCGGTGATCAAAAACGCCAGCGCCGCTCCCTGACTCATCCCCGTATCCAGCATGGCGCGCACCAAAGGCAGCGAGGCCTCCGAGTTGATGTAGAAGGGAATGCCAAACGTCGCCGCGAGCGGGACGCCGTATATCTGCCCCCCGCCGAAAACCGCCGTGACCCATTCCTGCGGGATCAGGCCGTTGAGTAAGAAACCGACAAAGGCGAAGGTGAAGAAGAAAAAGAGAAGTTGCGATCCCATGCGGACGGTTTCGATCCCAAGTTGCCGCACCGTCATCCGGCGCGCAGGCTGATCCGTAACGGGAGCCGGCGAGGGTGCCGCGGCGGCGGACGCGGGCTGGAACCGCGTCTGGTTCCTCAGCCATCCCCGCGACTCCATAACGTAGGCGGCCAATCCGCCCAGCAGCCCGAGCGCGATGGAGGCGATGAAGAAGGCCCAGGCGAAAGGCCAGCCGAACAAACCGGCGCTGTAGATCAATCCTTCGGGCGAGGTGAGCGGCGAGGCGACCATGAAGGCCACGATCGGCGCCCACGGCATGCTGCCCGCCATCATCCCAAGCACCACCGCGGTGGTGCCGCACGAACACAGCGGCGTGGTCACGGCGACGGCCGTCGACGCCAGCACGCCCGCCCGCCGGTAGCGCATCAGGAAGGCGGCGGCTTTCTTCTGGTCCAGCACCAGCTTGAGGACCACGCCCACCACCACGCTTATCACCAGGAACGGCCAGTTGTGGGTGAACGACAGCCAGACCTTGCTCAATGAATTGAAGATCAGGTTTACGAAAAACATGGCCCAGCACCTCTTTCATATAGATGATTGTCTATGTTTCAGCCTAAAAAAGGGGCCCCATGGCACTGCCGGGGCCTGACCGGCTGTTTCATATAGACATGCTTCTATATGTTATTATATAGACAATCTTCTATATGTCAAGGGGTTTTTTCGAACCCCGCCCCGCCAACCATACCGGACGGATCACCTTTTTCTCCATGGGGAAACACAGTAACAGTGTTTTTTTGTAATTACCGAAAAAATAATAAAACAGAGCGAAGAGAAAAACGTCAATCCGGCGGATTGAGGGTCTCCTTCGAACCAACATCCTGCGTCCCGGAAATTACCGACTTCATGTATTGGACGCCCCGCTCATCCAGCGTGTATCGTGTGGCGATTCCCCTGCGCCTGGCTTTATCCTCCAGAACATACCGGGAAGCGGGAGAACGAACCAGCGCGCGCAATGCGGCTTGGCGCGAAACCCGCACCCGCGCGCCCAATTCAGCGGTCACTCTGCTTATTTCGATGGTCGTGATCCCAAAGGCATTTCCCATGTATTCATGGATGACGTAGAGGGGCAGCAGAACCCGGTTGCCTTCATGGGATTTTTCCAGGATATTCTTTTCGATGTCTTCGGCATCCGGGCAGGATTTAATCTGATTGACGATATGGGCTATCCTGGAAGGGGATATTTTCTTTACGGCCGAGGGTTTCTTATGGATGGTTTTGGCGGGACGCGTCCGCCCTGCCCGCATCTCCTGTTCCGCCTTTCCCCCATAAAACTCAAGCAGCCTCCGCACTTCCGCAGACGTTCCATCGATAGTTACCGCAGTTCCGTTGGGGAGTGTGAACGAAGCCTTGGGCATGGTATTTGCCTCCTTACTGGACCGCCAAGCCTGCGCCAATCCACCGGATTGGAAGCCGCAACGATAAGCGTTTCGCCGACGGTTTCATTTTACTCAAAGATCAGCGAAGAGGGAAACACAAACCGAGCCCAGCAGATCAATCATCGCGATACTCGATCTGTTCCTCCTGGATCATCCGTTTGCGGTAATCGTCATACGTCGGCACGAGCCGGTCGTATTCGCCGTCCATCAGCGGCGAGGAAATCATGAAATCGGCGGACGCCCGGTTGCAGGCGATCGGGATGTTCCAAACCACCGCCATCCGCAGGAGCGCCTTGACGTCCGGATCGTGCGCCAATTGCTCGAGGGGATCCCAGAAAAATATCAGAAAGTCGATCTCCCCGTCGACGATCTTCGCCCCGATCTGCTGGTCTCCGCCCAGGGGTCCGCTTTGGAGTTTGGTGATCGGAAATTTCAGCTCCCGCTCCAGGACCATCCCGGTCGTGCCGGTGGCGTAGATTTTATGGTGGGCGAGCAGATCGCGGTTGTACTTCGCCCATTCGACCAGGTCGCGCTTCTTGTTGTCGTGGGCAACCAGGGCGATCTTTTTATCGTGTTCCATGGCGATGCGTTTGTGGGTTTTTTCCATGCTATCTCTCCCTTGGGATACGCCGCTTCGAGTGGCCTTCATTATAGTAGGGTGGGCCCGTCCCTGCTTGCCGTTTTATGGGGGCGTACCCGCCGCGATTGACGCCTCCCGGCTTCGCCCTTATAATCCCGTCCTGCAGCAATCGCCGCGAAGAGTAAGCGGACCCGGGATGCCAGAGAAGGGCGGCCGCAGGTTGAAAGCCCCCGCTTCCCAAATCCGCCGAACGTCGCGCGGCGTACCGCCGAAGAACTCCCCGATCGGGGACTTTAGACCGGCGCGGTCCGCACCGTTAGCGCGGCAAGCGCGCCCCCGCACCCGCGGGGGCAAATCGAGGTGGCACCACGGAGGCACTCAGCCCTTCGCCCTCAGTCGGCGGAGGGCTTTTTTAATTCTTACCCTTCCCCCTCTCCCTTCCCTCTCCCCCCCTCCCATAATGGGAGGGGGGAGAGGGTGGCCGATGCCCCGGCGGTCTTCTGGGGCAAAGGCCGGGTGAGGGGGAAGGGTCAGCAGAGGATTACTCGCATGCCGAAAATCGAACTTCCCAAAGCATATGATTTCCACGCCGTCGAACGCAAACTCTATGAGTGGTGGGAGAAAAGCGGCTACTTCCAGCCGGTGATCGACCACACCCGCAAGCCGTTCGTCATTTCCATTCCACCGCCGAACGTGACCGGCGAACTGCACCTCGGCCACGCCATGTTCGTTTCGATCGAGGATCTGATGATCCGCTACCACCGCATGCTCGGCGATCCGACTCTGTGGGTGCCCGGCTCGGATCACGCCGGGATCGCCACCCAGCTGCAGGTGGAGAAGATGCTCCTGCGCGAGGACGAGGTCACCCGCGAGGAAATGGGCCGCGAGAAATTCGTCGAGCGGACATGGGAGTGGAAGCGCAAGTACGGCGGGATCATCTACGATCAGCTCCGCCGCCTGGGCGCTTCCTGCGATTGGACCCGGGAACGCTTCACGCTGGATGACGGTCTGGGACGCGCTGTCCGCGAAGCGTTTGTCCGCCTGCACGAGAAGGGTCTGCTCTACCGCGGCCCGCGGCTGGTCAACTGGTCGCCGGGGCTGCGCACCGCCGTCAGCGACCTCGAGGTGGAATATTCCGACGAGCCGGGGACGCTGTATTATTTCAAGTACCCGCATCAAGGGATCGGACGAATTCATCCCCGTCGCCACCACCCGCCCGGAGACGATCCTCGGCGATACCGCCGTCGCCGTGCATCCGGAGGATCCGCGCTACGCCAAATTCGTCGGCCGCACCGCGCTCGTCCCGATCCTCGGCCGCGAGATCCCGGTGATCGCTGATGAGGCGGTCGACCGCGAGTTCGGGACCGGCGCGCTGAAAATCACGCCCGGGCACGATCCGATCGACTACGAGGTGGGCAAGCGCCACAACCTGGCGCTGATCTCGATCTTCGACAAGACCGCCCGGCTCAACGAGAACGGCGGCCCGTACGCCGGGATGGACCGTTTCGAATGCCGCAAGAAGATGTGGGCCGAGATGCGCGCGGCGGGTCTTGTCATAAAGGAAGAGCCCTACATGCTGCGCGTCCCGCGCTCCCAGCGCGGAGGGGAGATCGTCGAGCCGATGATCTCCACCCAGTGGTTCATCAAGATCAAGCCGCTGGCCGAGGCCGCTCTGGCCGCGGTCCGCGACGGGCGGATCAAGATCATCCCCGAGCATTTCGAAAAGGTCTATTTCAACTGGCTCGAGAACATCCAGGATTGGTGCATCTCGCGCCAGCTGTGGTGGGGCCACCGCATCCCGGCCTGGTACTGCGCCGACGGCCATATGACCATTGCGCGCGAGGATCCCACGGCGTGCTCCACCTGCGGCAAGCGCGAACTCAAGCAGGACGACGACGTGCTCGACACCTGGTTCTCCTCCGGATTGTGGCCGTTCTCCACGCTCGGGTGGCCCGAGCAGACCCGCGACCTGAAATATTTCTACCCCACCACGGTGATGGAAACCGGGTACGACATCCTCTTCTTCTGGGTGGCGCGGATGATCATGTTCGCGCTCGAATTCACGGGCGAAGTTCCCTTCCAGACCGTCTACCTGCACGGGCTGGTGCGCGACGAGCAGGGCCGCAAGATGTCGAAATCGATCGGCAACGTGATGGACCCGCGCTGGGTGATGGACGGCGCGACCGCCGGGCAGATCCGCGATGCCGGCACAAGCGAAGAGATCGCCGAAAAATTCCCGCAGGGCATCCCCGGGATGGGGACCGACGCCCTGCGCTTTACGCTCATCACCTCGGGCTCCCCGGGCAACGACCTCAACCTGAGCATCGAGCGCGTCGAGGCCAACCGCAACTTCGCCAACAAGCTGTGGAACGCCGGGCGCTACACGCTCGGGGCATTCGAAAAGCTCGGCCCGGAATGCGGGAAGACGCCGCGGACTCTGGCCGACCGCTGGATCCTTTCGCGCCTGTCGCAGACGGTCGAAACCGTCACCCGCCTGATGAACACTTTCCAGTACGGCGAAGCCGGGCGCACCGTCTATGATTTCTTCTGGAACGAATTCGCGGATTGGTACATCGAGCTGTCCAAACTTCAGATTTCCGACAGCCCCGAGCGCGCCCGGAGCACGCTCCAGATTCTGGCGCACGTATTCGACGCCTGCCTGCGCATGCTGCACCCCTTCACGCCGTTCGTCACCGAAGCGCTGTGGGGCTACCTCAAGGACGCCTGCCGCGCGGCGGGCGAGGATTTCACCCCGCCCGGCGGATGGCCCGAGGCGCTGATCATCGCCCGCTGGCCCAAGCCGGCCGATCCGGTCGACGAGGCCGCGCTCGAGGAGTTCATCGATCTTCATGGAGATCGTCCGGGCGATCCGCAACCTGCGCGCGGAAAAGAAGGTGCCGCTGGCGAAGAAAACATCCGCGGTCATCCTCCCCGATAAATACAAGCAGCCCCTGATGGCATCCGCTGCGGGGCTGTGCCTGCTGGCCAGGCTGGATCCAAAAGGACTTGCCTTCGCTGAAAAGCCGCCGGCCGATACGAAGAATATGGTGCCGCTGGTCGTCGGGCCGGTGCGGATCCTGATCCCGCTGGCGGAAATGGCCGATCCGGCCGCCGAACGGACCCGCCTGAAAAAGGAAACCGAACAGGCGACGGGGCAGATCACGCGCGTGGAGGCGCTGCTGGCGGGCGATTTCGGCTCGAAGGCGCCGGCCGCGGTGGTGGAAAAGGAACGCGCCCGTCTGGCCGCGCTCAAGGAGACCCGTAGTAAACTCGAGGAGCAGCTCAAGGCGCTCACGAAATGACCGGACCGATCCTGTTTGAGATCACCGCCGCCGATTCGCACCAGCAGATCATCCTGCCGGTGATCCGCTCCTTGAAAGCCCGCGGCATCCCGGTGATCGTGTATACGGACTGCGAATTGCTGCGCACCGCAAGCGATACCGAGGCGCTGGCGCGCGAGGGAATTCCTTTCGTGCGCATGGCCGCAGCCCCCCTGCCCGTCCCCACCCGCGAATGGGAGAAGGCGGCGCACCCATTCCGCAAACGGATCCCCGCCGAACTCGACAGAGTCCACCCCTCGCTGGTCGTCGTTCTCAACGACCGCAATTTCCCGCCGATCGCGTATGTGGAGGAGGCCCGCCGCCGGCGGATCCCGACTCTCCTGATTCAGGAAAGCCTGCGCAAGGATCTTTTCCAGCGGCCGCCGGCGGGGAAATTGTTCGGGCGCTGGATCCGGAAGGTCCGCTTCGGTATCGAAGAAGGTTTGCGCAGTTTCGGCCAGGGCGGGTGCGATTGCATCGCCGCCTGGGGCGAAACCTCGCGGGAGTATTTCCTGCGGGTGGGCGTTCCGCCAAGCCGGATTGTCATCACCGGCAACCCGCGCTTCGACCAGCTGGCCAGCGCCAATTCTTCAGACGATGCCCGGCGCCTCCGAGCCGACCTCGGGTATGCTCCGGCCGATTTTTTATTGACATTCCTCAGCAGCCCGATCGAGCGGATGCAGATTGTTTCGAAGGCGGAAAAGCTCGGCGCGCTGGAGCAATTGCTCGGATGGGTGAACGCCCTGCGCGCGGATGCGGAATGGAAACAGCTCAAGCTGGTGATTAAACTCCACCGCAGCGAGGATCCCGCTCCCGTGCAGGCCATTCTCGAAAAAAGGCGCACCGCCGGATGGGCGCGCATCGTCGATCCGCCGTTGTATCCCTTGCTGCGCGCTTCCCAGGCCGCGCTGATGTTCAGTACGACCGCCGGGATCGAAGCCGCGCTGCTTTCCGTCCCGATCGGGATCCTCGAACTCGCCAAACCGCTCGACGACTGGGATCTTGTCGGGCGGAACGTGGCGGAGGGCATCCGGGAACAATCCGGCCTATCCGCATTCCTGCGCAAGGCGCGCGAGGATAAAGGATTGGGTGCGCGCGGGTCGAAGGCCGCGTCGCAGTTCCTGGCCAATTTCGGATGCGCCACGGAAGCGGCGGCGGATTTGATCGCGCGCATGGCGGGATACGCCGGTCCGGAGAATGTGCGATGAGCCGCCGCGAACTGCTCCTGCGCGCCAATCCGGAATACCTTGCCGCAATCGAGAATTCGTACGCGCGCGCCGCATCCGCCGCCGCGGGCGACGACCCGGCGATCAGCCCGTACTGGAAACTGCACCGCTCGCTGGCCGGATTCGAAATCCTCGACCGCTGCAACGGGACGGTCCGCATCCACGGCGAAAGCGGCTTTTATTTTCCGGGCCGCTCCTATTCTTCCATGGAATGGATCAACACACTCGACCGCCTGTTGTGGCTGGCATTTTCCGGATGGCGTCGCAGCCAGGCGCCGGCCGAACCGAAGGCGCTGGCCGTTTTCCATTCCGCGCGGGCGCAAGAATTACACGCGGTTCGGATACCCCTTCGGCGCGCGGCGCACCGCCTATGACTTCCTGCGGGCGCAGTACCACCTGGCCTGTATAGCGCCCCATCTGCCGGAGGAGATCCGCGCCGGCACGCGGCGGCTGCACTCGATCGAGATCGGGCCCGGCACCGGGCTGTGCGCGCTGGCCGTAAAACTCCTGATTCCGAACTCGACGCTTGTCCTGGTGGATCTGCCGGAGACCCTCGCCTTCAGTTCGGTTTTCCTCACCACGGTCCTTCCGGAATGCCGATTCCTGTTCCTGGACGGTTTTACGCGCGAGGAAAAAACCTGGCCGGAGTACGACTTCGTCCTGCTCCCGCCGGAGACCGCCCGCCGGCTTCCTTCCGCCTCGTTCGACCTTGCGCTGAACACCGATTCGATGCAGGAGATGGAACCCGCCTCCATCCGGGAATATTTCTCGCTTCTGCGCCGCCTGCTGCGGCCGCCGGCGCTGTTCTATTCGAGCAACCGGATGGAGAAATGGATCGGATCGGGCACCACCCGCCTGGCCGATTACCCGTACGCCAGCGGCGACCGCGACCTGTTCTCGCGCGAGAATGCTTTCATGCACCACCGCTGGATCTGGAAGAAATTCCACTACCGCATCCCCTACCCATGGCGCGAGCCGCGCCGCGGCGGAGAGGTGATGATTCAAAAGTTGACGGTTCTTAAGACCGTGGAAGAAAAATAGACAGGATTTACAGGATTACTCAGGATTTCTAAGGATTTGTTGCGAAAGAAATCCTCCCCCGTTTGCGTTGCCATCCCATCTTCCCTAACTCCTCTTCCCTTCCTATAGTCGCGATCGTAGATAGAACTCGGATTCTGTCGTGAAGAACCATCCCATCCCACCTCCCCTAACCCCTCCTCCCTTCCTATAGTCGCGATCGTAGATAGGACTCGGATTCTGTCGTGAAGAACCATCCCATCCCACCTCCCCTAACCCCTCCTCCCTTCCTATAGTCGCGATCGTAGATAGAACTCGGATTCTGTCGTGAAGAACCATCCCATCCCACCTCCCCTAACCCCTCCTCCCTTCCTATAGTCGCGATCGTAGATAGGAACTCGGATTCTGTCGTGAAGAACCATCCCATCCCACCTCCCCTAACCCCTCCTCCCTTCCCGTAATACGGGAAGGGAGGAGGGGAACGTCCCTCGCACAGCGAGGGACAAGGGGAGGTAGGATAGGATGGTAAAATTATGATATTCAAACCAAGGGGGAAAAATGAAACGCAGAACAGCGTACGGCGATTCGCACATTAAATTCCGCCAAGCCAGACAATTCCGTCAGGAGATGACCCCATCCGAAGCGCTCTTGTGGTCTCGTCTTCGAGGTAATCGGCTGCTGGGTTTACATTTCCGTCGGCAGCATGTAATAAGGGGATTTATCGTCGATTTCTATTGTCACGAAGCCAGGCTGGTGGTGGAGATTGATGGAAGTGTTCATAAAACGCAAGTTGATATCGATAAGTTTCGTGATGCAGTATTGATAGCAAACGGATTGTTCGTTTTTCATATTAATGCCGCAGAGGTTGAAAGAAATCCTGAAGAGGTAAGAAAGATAATCGAGGAAAAATGCCGTGAACGAGTTACAAAGGTGCCAATGGGCTAAATTTGACTTAACAGAGTAAACCAAATTACTCTTCCACCGCCTTCACCATCCCGGCGTCCGGTTTTTTCCCAACGCTCGTATCCTGCGCCTTTGACAAATTGCCAGGATCGCCATTCCCAGCGTCAATAACGGCCAGAGGATGACGAAAATCCACACGTTGATTTCCTTGTACGTTAATCCGGTCCATCCGGCAAGCGTAAGCAGGATTTGCACGCAGGCGTCAAATATGGCATCCATTACCGGGTCATTCCTCCTTTGCGATTAATCCAAGTGAATCGTCGCGCCATATCAAGGACCGGAACGGCCATCAACCCGAACCCGATCAGGAAAATAGGCCAATTGAATTGCGCCGGGAGTACGCCCCACGCGCGGTCCAACCCGCGTCCGGACGAGCGGATGGCATCCGCCATGAATGCAAAGAGGATCAACCCCATCCCCGGCAGTACTGGAAGCCACATCCAGCCCGAGAGGCAGGCCGGCCGTTCCCGGCGTTCCAGAAGGATAATCAACAGACTGCCGGCGATTAAAAGGGCCGAAATGGAAACCGGTGCGATCACCGGCCCCCACCATGGGTACGGAATTAGGAAAAGGATGTCCCAATCCAGAAGCGATGCGGGCCACCCGGTAAGCGGCACGAGGAACACATAATAGAAGATATCCCATACTCCGAAGGCGAAGGCGCCGTAGGCAAGCCGGGTCCGCAGGTTCGTCCCGGCCAGCCAGCCGACCGCCAACAGCATGACCAGCGTCGCCGCCTCGCGGATGATCTCCGCCCCGCCCAGGCCGCCGAAGTGCGGCAGGGGATCCGCCTGATACGGCTGCAGCCGGTCCACCAGCACGCGCAGATACAGGACGACCGCCGCTTCCGCCCAGGCCATCGCCACGGCGAAGATTGCCACATGGACCAATCGGGATTTGACCGTCATAGGCTCTCCTGAGAGGAAGAAGGGATCGACGCCATCGGGTTTATCCTTCTCCTTCCAACTCCATTCTCATTATGAGGATTCCGGAAAATATCCCAACCTTTCGGGGCGGCCCCTGCGGGCACTTGAGTGTTTGACGCTGCGCGGGGAATGCAGTATGGTTCCGGGGCGCCATCCCATCCCACCTCCCCTTTCCCCTCCTCCCTTCCCGTAATACGGGAAGGGAGGAGGGGGACGTCCCGAGCAGCGCGAGGGACAGGGGGAGGTGGGATGGGATGGTAAAAAAAAGAGATGAATCCCCTTTCACTTGGAATCGTCGAAGACAATGCCAAGTTGCGCGATGCGCTCCGGGCGGGCCTGGATGCGACCGGCGAAGTGCGCACCGTATTCGCCTGTGAAAGCGGAGAAGCAGCCCTGGAATTCCTGATCGAAGCCGGCGAGAAGAATTCCGCCGCTCCAAGGGAGTCGGCGGGGTTTCCGGATATCCTGCTGATGGACGTGCAATTGGCGGGGAAGATGAACGGCATCCAGGCCGCGGCCGCCATCCGGCGCGAGTTCCCGCGCATGCCGGTGGTGTTTTATTCGATCCAGGACGACGACGCCTATTACCGCGATTTCCGCCGCTCGGGGATCCTCAGCCATTATGCCTACGTCCGCAAATCCAACTTTCTCCTTCCCGGGATGATCCTGCCGCTCCTGCGAGATGCCGCCGCCGGCAAGAGTTTCATCGATCCGGAGATCGAGGCGCGGGTCCAGGAAGTCCGCCTTAAGGACGAAAACGACCCGCTCGCGCTGCTCGAGCCGAACGAACAGGCGGTAGCGCGGATGCTGGCCCAGGGACTGACCAACGAGCAGATCGCCGCGCGGATGGGTTTCCGCGACAAACGCACAATCAGCCGGACCAACGGGCAGATCTATGCGACCTGGGGGCTGGCCGCGGACGCCACCGACGAGAAGGTCGCGCGCACGCGCGCCGCCTTGATCGTCCAGGCCGGACGCCTGCTGGAATGGGATGCGGACGGGAATCCGAAGGACGCGGAGGAAGGAACGAAGGGGAGACTTGGCAGGAATGAATAACTTTATTTGTTCGTCATGCCCGCGTGATCGTAGCGGGCATCCAGGAATCCATTTCGGCTCTTCGAATCAGATGCGTGGATCCCCGCTAAGAACACGCGGGGATGACAAACCAGTGACGCTGAGCAAGTTTGCTCACCGAAAGTCATGACCGGCCATATCCTCCTCGACGGGTTCCTGCTTTCCGTTTCCCTGTTCAACGCGATCCTGATGCTGTGGCTCGGGTTGACGGTGTTCCTGAACGCCGGCCACCGGGATCCCGCGGGCCGCAGCGGTTCCTGGGGATTTTGGATCGCCGCGGTCGGCCTCATCCTCGGCGGTTTATTCTTCGTCTTCCATTCCATCCTGCTCGGGTTCAGCCTCTCCGCGATTATTCCCGCGCTGCAATACTGGTGGCGGGCGGGCTGGATTACGGTCGTCCTCCTTCCGTTCTCCTGGTATGCGGTGATGCTGTGGTATTCGGGATTTTGGGAGGAGGGCGCGGACGATCTCGTGCGCCGCCACCGCCTTTGGTTCCTCTTCTGCGCGGCGTCCGCGCTGGCGTGGATCGTCCTGGCGCTGATGTCGAATTCTTTCCCGGCCATCGGAGAACTCTCGCGGTATGAAGTGGAGCCGCCGGCGGCGGGGAGCGGTTTTCCGGGCGTGATGCTTGCGTATCCGCCTTTTATCGTCCTCTATATCGTCCTGGCGTTCGACACGCTGCGCAAGCCCGGCCCGACCACCCGGCTGATGGGAGCCGCCGCGCGGCTGCGGGCCCGTCCGTGGTTTTCGGCCGCATCCCTCGTGTTCCTCGCGGTATGCCTGCTGGTCGGGGTCGCCGAATGGTGGGTGCTGTGGAATATCCGCACGGCGCAGATCGATCAATTCCTGACCGTGCTTGGAATCCTCGACCTGGTGATTGCGGCCCTGATCGGCCTCGCGACGATGCTCCTCGGGCAGGCGGTTGTGGCGTACGAGGTTTTCACCGGAAGGATACTGCCGCGGCGCGGGCTGGCCCGCTACTGGCGGAACGCCGTCCTGCTCGCGGCGGGTTATGGCTTGGTCGTGGGGTGGAGCCTTGCCGGCCGGGTGACGCCGATCTACATCCTGCTCCTGGCGACCGTGATCATGACCGTGTTCTACGCGCTGCTCGGGCGCCGGTCGTACACCGAGCGGGATTCATTCCTCGAAGTATTGCGCCCGTTCGTCACAAGCCAGCGGTTGTACGAACGGGCCACCGCGGGCGGTGAAACTCCGAACGACGCGGACGCCGCCGGCCCGTTCCGCGCGCTGTGCTCCGAGATCCTCGGCTGCGATTGCGCGGCGCTCATCGCGACCGGTCCGATGGCTCCGCTGTGGGGACCGGCGCTGACATATCCGGAAGGCTTCTCCCCCATTCCGCCCCTCCCGGAAACAACCGCCGTCTCCGGCCGGCCAGCGGTCGTGAATTTGGAAGCCGGCCGCGCGGACAGGCTGCGCTGGGCGCTCACGCTTTCGAGCCGCCGCGGGCCGATCGGCCTGCTGCTCCTGGGCGAGAAGCGCGGCGGGAGCCTGTATACCCAGGAGGATTTTGAGATTGCGCAGGCCGCCTGCGAGCGTTTTCTCGATACCCAGACCAGCGCGGAACTCACCCGGCGCCTCGTCGCCATCCAGCGCGAGCGGCTGGTCGGCAGCCGGATTCTCGACCGGAAAACCCGCCGGGTTCTGCACGATGAAATTCTTCCCTCCTTGCACACCTCCCTGCTCGCACTGAGCGGCCGGCCTCGCGGCGATCCGGAATTGGAAAAAGCGCTCACCGAATTGGCCGACACCCATCGCCGGATCTCGCAATTGCTGCTCGATACTCCCAGCGCCCCGCCTTCGGAGGATCTGTCCGGCGGGATCGTCGAGGCTCTGCGCCGCCTGCTGGAAGAAGAGATGCCGGGATCTTTCGACGATGTGACCTGGCAGGTCGACCCGCAATCCGATCAGGCCGCGCGCGTGCTCCCACCGATGTATTTGGAGGTTTGGTTTTATGCGGCGCGCGAAGCGGTCCGGAATGCGGCCAAGTACGGGCGCGGCGCGGATGCTTCCCGTCCGCTGCATCTCGTGATCACGCTTTCGGGGTCCGAATCATTGGATCTTGCGATTGAGGATGACGGCGTCGGCGTGCATTCCGTCGCGCCGGCAAAGGACGCGACCGGTCAGGGGCTTGCGTTGCACGGCACGATGATGGCCGTCATCGGCGGGGAGCTGATCGTGGAGAACCGTGCGGGGGGAGGAACGGTCGTGCGGCTGCGGATACAAGCGTTATCGTAGGGTGGGTTGGCGCGGTAGAAAACGACCATCGACAATCGACGATCGACCATGGGAAAACCGACCATAGACCATGGACGATTGACCATGGCCGATAATTGTATTAGAAGCTTTTTACGCAGCCGTTAAATTATCGAACCTAGAGATTTCCCTCTGTCGCAAAAAGAATTTCAATAATAATTTCCTACGATGGTCGATCGTCGATGGTCGATTGTCGGAATCAAACGGTGATCATCACCGCGCACATGACCAGGGTGGCGACGGAGAGCGCCGCCTGCACCCAGGCCAGCACCGTCAATCCTTTCCACAACCCGGCCGTATCGGACTTGGGTTTGTAGAATTTCGGCGCCCAGTAAAACCACAGAAAGGCACTGACGAAAACCAGGAGCAGGACCGCCACGTGCTTGATATAGATGTACGGTTGATTGCCGAAGGCATCGAACATGATGAACGTTTGCGCCCATCCGCTCACCCCGACGGCCAACCCTCCGGCGATGAACCATGGCAGAAATTTTCGGGTGATTTCGGCCACCATCTTCAACCGCTGGGGTTCATCCAGCGAACGGATCGCCGGGAGGAACACGAGCGGCAGCAACAAGCCCATGCCGGTCCAAAGCACGAATCCGATGGTATGGAACGTAAGATAAACCGTAAGAATATTCATGAGGTTCCTCCCTGGCTGGATGGAATTCGAAGAACGGAATAGAAGCTTCCCGGCTTGCGAACGAGTGTATCCCCATCCGCTCTTTCCGACAAATGGATGATAGGCCGGAAAAATAATATTCCTGTTAGATTCCAGGCGGTGTCAACTCCGGAGTGGTAACTGGAGAGAGTGTATCCAATTTGGATCGCCAATCCGACCATGGACGATAGACGATTGACGATGGCCGATTATCGTTGTTGGAATAAAGCCCTTGATCGATGTGGTTGACTAACCTCTATTAGATAGTCCTTCGGTTGCGAGACAATTAATCATCAATAATTATCGACCATGGTCCATCGTCGATGGTCTATGGTCGGTTTTTCCATGGTCCATCGTCGATGGTCTATGGTCGGTCTTCCCGCATTCGCCGGAATACATCTTCCAGCGTTCCCTGGAACGGTCCGGGAGTTTCCATCTTGATCGAGACCAGCGCCGCCGCGAATTTCAACGAATTCCTCCGGAGTCATGTTCCAGCCTCCGGGACAGGTACGCCGCGAACGTCGTATCCCCCCGCCCGGTCCGGCCCACGACGGCTCTGGTTGGAAAATTTTTCGTAATAGGTTTTTCCCGCCACCCGCGCCAGCACGCCCTGGGAGTGGGTGATCACGATTTCCGGGCAGCCCCAGGATTCGACGATGCCGGCGGCCTTCTCCAGATCCTCCGTGCCGGTCAGGATGCGGGCTTCGACGACGTCCAGCTTCACCTTGTCCATCATCCGGCACGATGTCTTGCTTGTCGGCGACGTCGCTGAACTCGATTTCATCGGTCCCCGGCGTGACGTGCCGGACAAAACTCTGCATGTCGACCGAAAGGCTGTCGCCCCTGGCCTTTCAGGCCCTTCATGAGCGCCATGTCGAATTCGGTGTCCGAAATCCCGGCCAGATGGACGCACCGCGAGCGCAGTTCGGGAACGTCGCCGATGGCAATCAGGCCGGCCGTGCGCACGATCGTAATCCTGCGCTCGTCGACATTCTCGGATTCGTGCGATCACTCGCGAGTAGGTTGTCTCCGCGCTCGGGATGAGGTAGGTGTCGACGCCCACATCCTTCATCGGCTTGAGGATGTTTTCATCCTGCGGGGCCATTTTCACCACGGCCGCGACCCGCTTGCCGACGCGCGCGGCGACCATCGCGCCGCACAGCACGGCGCTTCCCGGAGCGATAACGGGCTTTCCGCCGAATGGAATGATCTCGTCGTAGCACATGTGCCCGACGAAAGTGATGTCGTATTCGGGGATTGCGGCTGTATTCTTGGGCATAGTGGTATTGCCGGCGCGTTTTCGGCGCCCGGCGGCATTCCTGCTTCCCTGCATCTACCCGATCAACTCGGAAACGAATGGCATCAGGGCTTGCGACTCGACGGTCTTGGATTTTGCGCGCGCCTGCAGATCCTTGATGCGGTTCAGACCAGATGCGTCCAGACGGCGCCCGGCCGGGGATAGGCGGCGACGATGTAATGGGGCCCGGCGCGGATTCTCCCGCTTCCTTTTCCAGCTCGGCCCGGAGGTTGTCCGGGGTGATCATGGAATTGGCGTAATCGAAGACGACCCGGTCCATGTGCTTGTAGACGTCTTTGCTCTCCCTGACCATGCCGTAGTAATCCAGAAGCTGGGCGAAGACGTAATTGGAGGTCGTGTAGACGTCCTTGTCCCTGGTCCGATTCCACCGGCTTGCCGTTCTCGGTCTTGCACATGGCCCAGCCCATGAAGGCGCGGTTGTTCCGGTAGATCGTCTTGAGGATCTTCCTGACGCGGTCTTCGGGGATGAACGGCTCTTCGCCGATGGCGATCAGGTACCAGAGGGCGTCGAGCTGGTTGGTCCAGACGTCGGTGTTGGTCTTTCCGGTCTCGGGATCGAAGCAGGTGATGTAGTACTGGAGCTTCTCGCCCTTCTTGTTCTTCCCGTCCCGCCACAGTTTCTCGAGGCTGTTCCAGCCCTTGTCGAAGGCCTGCCTGGATGCGCGCCTTGCCGGCCGCGTCGTCCGATCATGTCCGCCATCTTGATCATCGCCTGGCAGCCGCCGAGGAACTGCGTGGCGTCGTAGGCGTCGGCGCCGAAGAGGACCAGGTTGTCGAAGGTGTTCTTCACCTCGTCGGGATAGCCTTCGGGTACGCCGTCGTCGTCGAAATCGAGTTTGAGCAGGGATTCCAGGCCGAATTTGAGCGTCTCCCAGTTCTTCTTCAGGAAATCCGATGTCGCCCGTGAACTTGACGTTGCGCAGCACCCGCATCGCGAGCTTCGGGAACAGGTCCACCCAGTAATTGTTGTTGTACCAGGCGTAGTCGCTCACGTTGCGCAGGGGATGGCCCTTGGGCATCGCGCCCAGATCGTGCGCCACGCTGCCCTTGGTCTTGAAGGCGTCCCGGATCTGGGTCAGCGACACGCCTTCGTATTCCTCGGGATGCTCCTGCGAAATGCTTTCGCGCTTCGACGAACGAGGCGTGGTAGTGGTAGAAGCGCGGCGTGGGATCCTCGGCCTGGATCGAATCGATGAAACCCTGGCACAGATCCTTCTCCACCTGCGGGGAAGAGCATCAGCAGCACCATCGAATACCAATCCACATCCGAGGGATCGATGTAGGCGTAGTCGAAGCATTCCAGGAACCGGGCGCGCTCGCTGCCCTTCTCGTCCTCGACCCAGACGATGGCGTTGGACAGCGGGAAATGGAGTTCGTTCAGGATCAGCCGGGTCAGGCGCAGGGCGCCGGCCCTGTCGCCTTTGTAGGAGGGGCTGGCCTGGATCGCATCGAAGATCCGTCTTCTGAATCGCCACGGTCCGGTCCCACCAGTGCGGATAGTTGTCCAGGGCGAGCCTGACCATGTCGACCGCCCGCGTTCCGCGTCCGCGAAGCTCTTGACGTATTGCGCTCGAATTTCGTGCCGTCGATGTAGACCTGCTCGGGGAAGTCCAGCGACCACGGCCACCGGGATCCGTATCGGATCGCTTTCGGCTCGACGGTGAAGGTCAGGCTGATCGGCGCATCCGTAATCGCTTCGGAGGACGGGCTCCCGCTTTTCGTAGAAGCTGCCGTCGTCGTTGAGGAGCAGATCCTGCTTGTAGCCGGTTCAGGCAGAAGTAGGGCTGCAGGTCGACCGCCACGCCCGGCAGTGTCCGGGACGGCCAGCGCCATCCGGTTCGGGCTCTCCGTGCTCCCCATGATCACGCCCCGGACGCCCGCCGGACCGGAACGTCCTCGTGCTCGTGGCCGTGGACCGCCGCGGAGCAGACGTAGACGCTGTCCTGGTCGGTCGGCTTGAGCTCCTTCTCCTGGAGGTTGACCAGGGACGGCCGCGGGACGACCAGCGTGATCGTCCTGGGCTTCGTCCGAGGCGTTTTCCACCTCGAACTCCTCGACGCCGAGGGGCATCAGCGTCTGCTCGTTCCCCGCCAGGAAGCGGCGAGATCAGCCGGCGGACGATCTTCACCTTCCCGAGCTTGAAGGCCATCTCCAGCGACGGCGTGGCGATGGTGAGGGAGACGTTCTTTTCGGCGATCGGGGGATGGTAGTAGTTCTCGACCGCCGGGATGTCGTCCGGGCAGCTTCGGCCGTCTCCCGGCTTCTTCTGGGTCAGCATGCGTGCACTTGTCGCCGATGCGGACGAAAGGCGCGGAGGCGAACTGGACCGCCTTCTGGTTGAGCATGATGAGCCGGCCCGCGTCGTTCAGGCGGTTGTACAGGCCGTAGGGGGAAATGCCGATCGAGCACGTGGGCGCGCCCTGCAGGGCGACCGTCTGCGGGAACTGCAGGGTCTTGGACATGCCCTGGAAGTGGACCGTCATCTTGTTTTTTTCGTAGATGGCGGCGATCTTCGGGCCCGGGATGGTGTAGATATCGCGCACGTCGAAATCGGCGGATTTCGGCATCATGCTATCTCCCTCTATCGAGCCGGATCGGCAGGCACCGCTGCTAGCACTTGCCCCCGTAGGCGAAATCCCTTGCCGCTTCAAGGGCTTCTTCGCGCCGCCTTCTTCGCCCCGCGCCTTTTTCGCGGCGGCACGGGCTTTCGGCGCGGGAAGCTCGGTTTCCTTCGGGCTCAGGTCGATCGGCATCTTCGTCGTCGGGTACGGCTTGATCGCCCCGAACAGAAGATCCGCGGCAGCCCGGATCGAATCGGGCGAGCCCGAGAAATTGCAGACCACGGCGTCGGCTTCCGTGGTCGTGCCTCTCGCGGTACGGGAAGTTGGTCACGACGACCACGGTGTGTCCCGCCTTCTTCAGCGCCTTCACCAGGTGCTGGTTGTTGCCCCGCTTCTCGATGCGCGCGTAGTAGTTGGTCATGACGACCAGGTCCGCCTCCTTGGCCAGCTGCAGCGCCTCTTCCACCTCCTCGTCGGCGGCGTGGAAGCCGTGTCGTCGAGGATGAGGTTGATGGAGTGCTTGGCCATCTGCTCGCAGAACATGTGCGGATGGCTGTAGAGGTCCTTGCCCAGGAAGGAGTAGGGAATGATCTGCTCGATGACCAGGATCTTCTTGTCCTTGCAGAGGGGCAGCAGCTTCTTGTCGTCGCGCACCACCAGCAGGGCCTTGTGCGCCACTTCCCGCGAGAAGTCGCTGGACTTCCTTGCTGCGGACGATGGCCGTGGTCTTCTCCGGATCCATCTTCCCGGCTTTCTCGAACAGGCCCTGGTCGTACTTCATGCACAGGAGCCGCCGGACCGCGTCGTCCAGCCGCTCTTCGGAAAGCTCTCCGCGCTCGACGGCGCTCTTGATCCCGAAGAAGCACTGCGAGCGGGATTCGTCGTCCGCCTTGAGGAGGATGGTGTCCACGCCGGCCTTGATCGCCATGGCGCAGGCCTGGGGGAGCGGCCACTTCTTCAGGATGGCGGCCATGCCGATGGCGTCCGAGACGACGACGCCCTGGAATCCCATTTCCTCCCGCAGCAGATCGGTGAGGATCTTCGGGGGACAGGGTGGCGGGGAACTCCTTGTCGAAGGCCGGGAAGATCGTGTGCGCCGTCATCAGGGCCTTGGCGCCGGCGTTGATGCCCGCCTGGAAGGTGACCAGCTCGACCTCGTTCATCCGCTTCAGGTCCGCCCGGCAGACGTCCAGCACGTCGTGCGCGTCGGTCGCCGAATCGCCGCGGCCGGCGAAGTGCTTGACGGTGGCGACGATGCCCGCGTCCTGATAGCCGCGCACCGTCGCTTCGACGAACTTCGCGCAGACCTTGCGGATCGTCGCCGAAGGAGCGCACGCCGATTTCGGGGTTCAGCGGATTGATGTTGACGTCGCAGACCGGGTGGTAGAACTGCGTGATGCCGATGGCGGCCATCTGCTTGCCGAGCGTATACGCCACCTTGTAGGCGAGATCGAGGTCGCCGATGGCGGTCATTCCCATGGGCGGCGGGAACTGGACGGACGTGGCCGGAGGTGTAGTCGTTCTTGAAATCGCCTTCCATGTCGATGGTGACGTGCAGCGGGATGCCCGCGGGCCGGTCCATGGCGATTTCCTGCAGCTCGTTGAGCGCGACGGTGAGCTCTTCCGGAGTCACGCTCACGCCGAAGCTGCGATCGTCGAAGTAGGTATGCGCGATGTCGAAATAGTCCTTCGGCTTCTTGAAGTTGGGGTCGACCTGCGAACGTCCCCAATACAGGTTCTTGCAGGTTTCCAGCGCGTACGGTTCCAGGCAAAGGCCGCCGGCGTGCAGCCGGGTGATCTGTTCGATCCCCGAGGGCGTCAGGTAGGCGCCGCGCCAGGTGAAGGTGAGAACCTGGCCGCACTTTTCCGCCAGGGTCATTTTCGCCAACTTCGCTGAAACAAAATTGTCTCTTTCTTTCGACATTCCAAGCCTCCTAAAGCGTATCCAATGCGGATTTTTATCGCCGGGCGCAGCCGCCTGGCTGCCCGGAAAATGCGCGGCGAACGGTGCATGGTTTTTTCCCTGCGCCGGTCGGAATCTTCGAATTCCATGTAAACGCTTCCAAATTTGCCTGCTGATAGTGTAAATAACTTGGTTGCATGCGTCAAGGTGGGAATGCATAGGAATTTGAGAAATTCCCCCTGAAAACAGAAAGAAATCCGCTCATCCTTCTCCGGGATTTTCCCGCCGAGTCTAAATTCCCATCCGGGGATCCGACCGCAATGGAAATTTTCCATGGGGAGAGGAAGAGGTTTAATAAAAAAATGGTTTTTTCCATGCAGCTATGGTTTATTTCCATGAATTCCGATAATTAATTGCTAAGATTCCAATTCTTCCGCTGAAAATATCTCGGGGAAGAATCCGGGGAAGCAAGGCGCACTTAAAAGGAAGGCCATCCCGCACTTGGGCGCAGGGGGAAGGTTATAACATGCCCAAATCCCCCAATAGGTGTCCCTTTATCAAACCCCGGTTACCCCTTCCGCGAAATCCGTTCTGATCCGTCAAATCCGCGTACAATTCTTCCGTCACGCCTGATTTCAACACAAACAGGGAACCCGGATCCGGAAGCCAATATGCTCATCGCCGTCCTCTCCGACACGCACGACAACCGCAACGCGATCCGCAAAGCGCTCGGCCTGGCGCACGACCGCGGCGCGGCGGAGGTCATCCACTGCGGGGATCTGACCTCCGCGGCGATGATGTATTTGTTCCGCGGGTGGACGATGGATTACGCCGAGGGCAACATGGACCGGGACGCGGCGGAGATTCGCGCGGCGGTGGACCGGCTCGGCGCAGGCTCCTCCTGCGGCGCGGAACTTCATCTCGAGCGCGACGGGGTGCGGATCGCGGTGATGCACGGAAACCGGGCGGAGAGGCTGGCCCGCGCCGTCGAATCCGGCAAGTTCGATTTTATCTTCCACGGCCACACCCACCGGCGGCGCGACGAGCGCATCGGGCGGACGCGCGTGGTAAACCCGGGCGCGCTGGGGGGCGCCGCGACGGGGAAATATTCTTTTTGTTTATTGGATACGGCTTCGGCGGAGATCGAGTTTATTGAGTTGTGAGGATGACCGACGATAGACCATGGAGGACGGACCATGGCCGATGGACGATGGCCATTTGTCGCCTAAGATGGGTTGTGCGCGTCCGTTTCTTCCATCCCATCCCACCTCCCCTAACCCCTCCTCCCTTCCCGTATCACGGGAAGGGAGGAGGGGAACGTCCCTCGCGCCTGCCCCCCGAGCGATGAGCGTCGGAGTTCTTCCGATGCGAAGTTCTCGCGAGCGGGGGCAGCAAGGGACGGGGGGAGGAGGGATGGGATGGCGTTTGCTGAATACCGCGAAAAACCGACCATCGACGATGGGTCAGAACCGAGTAATGTCTTGGTTG
Organism: uncultured Chloroflexia bacterium; assembly: GCA_963724345.1. Classification (GTDB taxonomy): domain Bacteria; phylum Chloroflexota; class Anaerolineae; order Anaerolineales; family RBG-16-64-43; genus JAFGKK01. The sequence goes on from CAVRUI010000003.1 coordinate 2,052,836, forward strand.
TTTGCCAAGTTTGCCTTCTCACTGGCCGCGGAAGTAATATCAAAATAAATTATCGACCATGGTCCATCGTCCATGGTCAGATCCTCACGAAACTCAATGGTCGGCTTCTCTCACCGCGTAAATCCCCGTAATGCCCGGGAGCGATCCCAGCCCCGTTTCGCGGCTGAGCCTGAATCCCGCGCCGGATAAGACGGCGCAGACTTGGTCCGCGAGATCCGGCGTATGCGCCTCGAGGGCCAGCCGCTGGATACGGGTGTAGTGCTCCGCCCGTATTCCCTGCAAGACGGACAGCTCATCCCCCTCCACATCGATCTTCAGGAAATCGACCGCCGGAACATTCTGCCGGTCGATGACTTCGGAGAGAGTCTGCACGGATGCAAAGCGTGTCTCCGCCCGGAAAAGAAAATCCGTCAGGTCTTTCCCGAGCTGCCCCTCCAGGATCTGCAGTTGGGACGCTTTGACCTCCGGAGTCGCCGTGGAATTCCCGGCCATGTTGGGATAGTATGCAAAGGCGCGCCGCTCGGCGGTTTGTGAACCAATGGCGCAATTGTAAAGATGGACATCCGTCAGGTGATGCAGTTCCACGTTGCGCCTCAGCACATCGCACGTTTCCGGAATGGGTTCGAAAGCGTGGACCACCGCCTTGGGATTCCGGATTTTTGCAAAAAGGACGAAAACCCCGATATTCGCCCCGACATCGAAAATGCACGCCGCGTCGTCGAGATGCAGTCCGTGGCGCAGGTATTCCTGTTTGATAAACACCTCGTTGTAAATGAATTCCGTCTCTTCGACGCTCGTATGCGTATAACATTGGAAGCCGTCCGGAAACGCCACGAGCTTCAGCGGCGCGGGACCGGGCTCGACGCTATTGGCATGCACAAAGTCCGGTGAAAGGTTCGGGTTTTGAGTCGGCATGGGAATCCATCCTTCGTTACAAAATTAAGGCGGGAAAACGGCAGGCCCCGATTCTTCCGCCTCTTTTTCATGGACACGGGGAACATGATCCGGCCCCGGGGGCAATGCCCCCGGATTTAATCTCTTTCTTCCGCGGGTTCCGGTTCCAATTGTTCGTCGGCGATTTTTTCCCTTTTCCGCGATTTTGGCGGAGGCCGGTGGGCCGCGTACGCGCGCGAAATATCCAGGGGCTCCTTTTCCGCGGTGACCGGAGCCGTTTGAACGGGAATTCCTTTGGCGGCTTCCCACAACCGCCGTTCGATTTCATCCGCGGCCTGTTTCTCGCCGCCCTCGGTCCGCGCCAGCGCCCCCAGTGCGCGCGCCCGTTCCCGGACATCGGGATCCTCCACTCCGCGCAGTGCGGCGGCCAGCCGCTCCGCGTTCATTTCCTCCTTGGGCATGGTCCATCCGATTTTCCTGTCCGCAACCAGTTGGCCCCACGCCGCCTGCATCCCAAAGGAGGGGACAATGATGGACGGAACTCCCGCCATGATCACCGCGCCCGTGGTGCCGGCGCCCCCATGGTGCACGGCCGCCTTGACCCGCGGGAGCAGCCAATCGTGCGGCATATCCTCGCAGACCAGGATCCCCTTCGGAAACTCCGGCCGGTCGTCCACCGTATTGCGAAGCAGCACGGCGCGGTTCCCCGTCAGCCGCAAGGCCTCCAGGATCACTTCCGTCACCGCGGTTTTTTCGTGAACCCCCCAACTGCCAAATCCAATGTACACGGGCGGCGGCCCCGCCTCCACAAATTTGCGGAGCAGCGGCTCGACGGGCTTTGTATTCTGCACGCGCCACCAGCCCGTCTGTACGATCCGCTCCGGCCAATCCGCCGGCCTTGGAATAAAATGCCGGCTCCAGGCCGCGAACGCCGGAAACCGTGACAGGTGCGGAGCCCAGTTCCGCGTCATCAGCGGGTCCAGCGGCAACCCCCGCTTTACCCGCCAGGCGTTGACCTTGTCGGAAAGAAACAATCCGAATGAGAGGAGCATGAAGGCGGACATGAAGCGGTTGAAGATCCCGCCCCGGTCCTGGATCCGCCCGTCCGTGAAGCAATAGGATGCGTTCGGTATGAAACCCGGGTCGAAATGCACCCAAAAAACCGGCAGACCGCGGGCTTCGGCGACGTGGACCGCCGTGGGCGTGGTGATCACCTTCGAAAGAATCACGTCGGCTCCGCGGCTGGCATCCCAAAACGATTGCAGCTGCTGCCGGGCAATGCTGCGCGAGTAGGATGTGCTGGTGTTCAGCATTTCCGGAAGGGATCTGCTGGCGGCCAGGGCCCGCATCAGTTTTTCCGTGCCGTCTTCCTCCATCGCGAAATACTCAATCCCGCGCTCCTCGGCCAGCGAACGGTACGGTTCCCTCGCCGCCATCACGACCTGGTGCCCCCGGGCCACCAGTTCCGCGCCGAGCGCGACGAACGGCTGAATGTCGCCGCGCGTGCCCCAGTTTAGAACGGCGAACCGGTAGGAACCTTTGCGTTTAAAATTCCGGCGGTGCTCGGGCGGCCATGGCAAAGATAGTCGGGTCATTGTGTTTGTCTCCAGGAAGTATGCTTCACTCCGTGCGGCGGTTTGGAAAACCCGGCCGCCCGATCGCCCCGAACGGGTCCGGCTTTCCGGCCGGAAGGCGTCACTCCCGCGAAGCCGTCTCCCCCGACGGATGTCCCACCCGGTCGGGGAGCTGTTCTTTTTCGATCCGGATCAGCGGCACGCCCTCCGTTTCCGGAAGCAACATGCTTATCCGGACGATCTTGCGCAGCGATTCTTCGAACACCGCGAAGGCTTTCCTGGAAGAAATGGGATTGGTAATCGCCGGCATGAAGGCCACGGAAATCGTCTCGGGACTCGTTTCGTAATGCAGCGAGAAGAGCCGGGTCAGCAGGCGGATCCCGATCCGCCCGACGACGGCGACGTCCTCGCACGGATGCGGGGAGGAAACGATCACGTCGATCGAGGACATGTATTTCATGAGTGCGACCATGGTCGGGAGCATCTCCCAGGGCGCGGCCAGCGCCAGGTTCAGGGAAAAGAGATCGCTTAGGTTGAAGCGTTCGCGGCCTTCCTGCAGCGACCGGTGATGGATATCGAGCGCTTCCCGCAGCGTTTCGACCGCAGTCCTCCCGAGGTGCGCGTCAAAGTTCGGATCGGCCAGGGTGCTGACCGCCGGGGACCACGGAGTGGCGTCTCCCAATCCGCGGTACCGGTACTTGGCCATCGTCAGCAGTTCCACGTGCACCGGCGGCCGGCCCGCCAGCCGCTCCTCGGCCATCATCATCGCAATATTGAAAACCGAATCGAGCCGCACGCCGCGGCGGACCATTTCCCTTCCCCCCCAATCGTGAATCCGGTATAGAACCCGGTCATCGGAAAGCATCCCAAGGCAGGACCGGTCCGCCCAGCGCGCCAGGCCGGCCGGGATGGAGAACTGCAGCCGTTCCGGGGCCGGCGCGGAAGCTTTCATTTGCGGGGCTCCCGGCTCCCGCAGCTGAATGGACCGGCGGCGGATCTCCGAAGAGAACCGGGACATGACATTGCCGTCGATTCCGCAGATGTAGGAAAACACGATCGAAGCTTTCCCGTTCCCGAACACGACAATTTGATTGCTGGCCAGGTACCAGCGGTTGTTCCGGTTCCGGCTCTGGGCCAGACGGCAGGCTTCCTCCGCGTCGGCGGGTGTATCGTCAAGGTCGAGGCAAAGGACGAGGAATGCATTTGCCAGAACCTCCAGGGATTCCCGGTTGCGCCTGTTCATCCGCAGCAACGTGAACCCCGCCAGGCGCTGGGGCGGCGCGGCCGCGGAAAAAGATCCCGGGGAAACGGCGCCCGCCCGCGCCCGTGCATCCGCAACGATCGCTTCCAGAGCGGTGCGCAGCGGGTCCGGGTCGGGCGGCGCATCCTTTCCGCCGATCGCGAGCTTGTAGAAATTTCCCCCTGCCGCAACCACGATGTAGGAATCCTCGGCGGATTTGTAGATCCCGGTGCACATTCCGCTCGGATAGTTGCAGGTGGAAAACAGATTCCGGTATTGCCCCATTTCCATCGGCGCCCCGCGGAACGTGTCGGGCGAAAGCCTTGCGCTCAGCAGGTCGGCGTAGAACGAGCGGGCGGCCGCCAGCAGCCGCGCCGCGCGGTCAATCGGATCCGGCTCCGGATCCTCATCGGTCAGCACCGTGGTGGCGGAGAACATCAGCGCGTTGGAAACCATCATCCGCGCCGGAACATCCCGCAACGATCGCTCGTAGAAGGCCGGATCCCTCCGCAGGTGTTCCAGCCGCCGCGAGAATCCCGAGGCGGCGAACAGGAACCGCGCGGCGGACGGCGGGACGCGGGTCATCCCGGTGTACTCGCGGACGTAACTTTCCAGGGTGTCCAGGGGCGGCAGTTTTTCGGGCTGAGAGTACCCTTCCAATTGTTCGAATGCCATCTGGGTAGTTCGCGATTGTCTGCGCATGAGGGCTCCTATGGATGCGGACAACAGGCTGGAAGACCGGTTGTCCGGCTTTTCCTTTCCCTTACCCGGAAACTTTTTCATTCACCCGGCGGATCACCCGCAGCAAATCGGGAAGCTCGAACGGTTTTTCCAGGATGGTCAGGTCGTTCTCCTCGATGAACCGGCGCGTGGCGAGGTTGGCGGTGTCGCCGGTGATGAAAATTATTTTCCGGGCCACGTGCGGTTTTTCGGATTGGATCCGCCGGTAAAAATCCATCCCCGAAAAATTCGGCATCCGGAAATCGCACAGGATCACGTCGAACGGCGATTTCGCCAGCTGCGCCAGCCCCTGCTCCCCGTCTCCGGCGGTCTGAACCGAATACCCGCGGCTCGCGAGCGACTTGGCCAGCACGTCCTGGACGTTCGGCTCGTCGTCGATGATCAGGATCCGGGACCGGCGCCCGCTCGATTCCGCGGCCGGCCGCTCTTCCTTGCGCGGATGTTTTTCTCCCTCCGCGGCGGCGACGGGCAGTTCGACGACGAACAGCGCTCCCCCCGCGGCGGTGTTTTCCGCCCAGATCCGGCCGTCGTGTTCGCCGACGATCCCGTGGCAGATGGAAAGCCCCAAGCCGGTTCCGCTGGCTTCCGACTTCGTGGTGAAGAACGGATCGAAGATATGCGGCAGGATTTCCTCCGGAATTCCCGGACCGGTATCCGTAAAGGAAATGCGCACCACCTCGCGCGGCTCGCCGCCCTGCGGATAACTGGTTTCGGAGCCGCAAACCGTCGAAATTTCCAGCTCCCGCGGACCGGTCACGCCGAGCATGGCCTGGATTGAGTTTTGAGTGAGGTTCATGAAGACCTGGGTCAACTGGTAAAGATCGGCTGTAATCGTCGGCAGATCGGGCGAGAGCTTCAGCTTGACCTTCACCCCTTCCGCGTCCAGTTCGTAGGAGATCAGGTCCAGGCTGTTCCGCAGCGCTTCATTAACCTCCACCGGCTCGCGGTGGATCGGGCGCTGGCGGGCAAAATCCAGGAGGCCGCGGACGATCTTTCCCGCCCGCAAAGCTTCCGATACAACCTTCTCGAGGTTGCCCCGGACCGCTCCGCCCAGCTTTTCCTGCTGCACCAGCTGTGAATACAACACCACCGATGTCAGCGGATTGTTCAATTCGTGGGCGATCCCGGCCGCGAGCTGGCCGATCGCGGCCAGCTTCTCGCTCTGGACCAGCCGGGCCTGCGTCTGGCGCAGCGCGTTCAGCTGAATCTGGAGGTCCTCGTGCAGCGATTGACGCTGAATAGCGGTGGCGGCCATCTCGCCGATCGCGGTCAGCAGCCGGATTTCATGATCGCCGATCGGGCTCGAGCGGCCGATCCAGATCGTGCCGATGACCTGCCCGGCCGCGATCAGGGGCGCGCGGGCAACCGCCGTCAACCCATGGGTCAGACGGATTTCCTCCGGTGCCGCGTTTGCATGCCCGTTCTTGCGCCAGACCGGATGATCCTCCGAGCGGGCGCTGAAGGAATCCACATCCGCCGGAAGGCGCAGGCCGGTCAGATCTTCCCATTTCCCGCTTCCCAGCTCGACGGCGCTCTCCCCGGTTTCGGAATTGCGCAGCGCCAGGGCCGCCCCCTCCGCCTTCATCAGCACTGCCAGTTGGGAAACCAGGATCGAATAAATTTCGGAGCGGCTTTGGGCGGCGCGCATGGCGGTGGAAATTTTCGCCAGCACTTCCAGCTCTTCGGTCCGCAGGAGTGTTTCCGCTTCCGCCCGCTTGCGTTCCGTGACGTCGTTCAGGAGCAGAAGCTGCTTGGTCTGAATCGACGTACCCAGCACATCGACGATCCGTGCGCGGCCGTCCTGGCATTGAATCCGGCAGTCGTTAAGTTCGGCATCCGTGAACTCCCCGGCGGCTTTCTCCTCCGCCGCGCGCCAGGCTTCCCGGGCTTCGCGCCGCGGCGCTTCGTCCGGAACCAGGCGCAGCCAGAAGGCATCCCGGTCCGGAATCTCGGCCAGGCTGTAGCCGAAGGTGGAGAGGAACCGGTCGTTGAGGAACTCGGCCCGCCCGCCGGCCTGGAAGACGGCGATCGGCACCGGAAAATGTTTGGTCAGCAGGCGGAACAATTCCTCGGATTGGCTGAGGGCTTCCACCGCCCGGCGCTGCTTGATGATCCGGTGCAGGCCGTAGGCGACAAGCTGGATGTGCGCCATGTCGCGCGCCTCGTAGGGGCTCTCCTTGTTGCCGACTCCCAGCACGCAGACCACATCGTTTCCGTCCAGGACCGGGACGCTGAGCAGGCGCCGGATGGGAGCGGCGCTCCCGGGCATTCCCTGAACGCAGCGCCACGTAGGGCTGCCGCGGCAGATCACCGGCCGCCTGAGCCGGATGCAATCCGTCCACGGCCCGGCCTCCCCGATCGGGACCCCCATCCCCTCCTCGCCCGTCAGGTCCACGTTCAACTCGCCGACCCACGATTTCAGGATCACCGATTCCCGGTCGTCCGAGAGAACATGAAAGAAACCCACCCGGCTGTCGGTGAATTGGACCGCCTGCCCCAGGACGTGGTCGTACAGCTCGCGGTCCGAAAGCCGCGAGGAATATTCATACAGGTCCAGCAGGAAACTCCCCCACTCCACCTCGGTCAGCAGCTGCCCCTCGGTTTTCTTGTACGGGCTGATGTCCACCGGGGCCACGATCACCCGCTTCCAATCCGCCTCGCACCCGCGCGCCAGATACACCCGCCGGCGGATGGAGATGAGCTCGCCGTCGAAGGTCTTCATCTGCAGATCGGATTCGTGCACCCGGCGCCCCTCGGCCAGGGCGACCAGTTCCTCGCGCATCACATTGCGCCATTCCTTTTCGAAGGGGAGCGGCGGATTCTTCAGGAAGGTTTCCTTCCGGTCGTACTGGAAGAGTTCCAGCACGGCCGTGTTCACGTCGCTCACCTTCACCAGTGAAAGACAGGCGTGCACTTCCTCCGGATGGCTCTCCAGGTATGGGCGCCATGCGACGATCCCGGAGTCGCGCAGCGCGTCCAGGCGCTTCTTGACGACGGAAAAATCCTCCACCCAGACGGGAATCCCGACGTCCGGAAGCTTCTCCGGCACGGTTCTTGTTTTTCGCCTGATCTTCGTTTGTGCCTTTCGCAATGGCGCCTTCCTTGAATTCCGCCCGGCGCGACCCCGCGGGGCGCGGGCGGAGGATCCACCGTTCAGCCGACCTCGCATCCGTCGGTTTCGGCAAATTCGGGCTGCCGGCCCAATTCCTCCCGCAGCGCCGCTTCGATGTCCATCATCATGGTCTGGTCGGTATAGGTGCACAGCCTCACGCCGGTCGCGTCCTGGAGGACTTTCATCACCGCCTGGATGCTGAGAGCGCTTTTGCGGCTGGCTTGCAGGATGTCCAGCAGGTACGGATCGGGCGCTTTTTCGGCAAGGCTCTCCCCGAGCAGCGTCAACCCGCCCTTGAGCGTGGTCAGATGGTTGTTCAGGTAATGCGCGAGCGTCACCACCGTAATCCGGACAATCTCGGCGGTGATCAGGTGGCGGTCGAGTTCCTCCTTCTGGCGGGCCAGGCGCGATTCATTCAATGCCCGGTCGATGGATTGTTTGATTTCCTCGGCCGTGAAGGGTTTGACGATGTAATCCCGCACGCCCAGGCGGAATGCTTCGATCGCCACGTTCTCGGATCCGTAGGCGGTCATCAGGATCGCCGGGACGGTGGATTTTGTTTTGCGCAACGCCGCCAGCATCTCCAACCCGGACATGCGCGGCATGTTCATATCGAGCAGGATCAAATCCGGCCGGCAGCGGGCGGCCAGCTCCAGCCCCGCTTTTCCATCTCCGGCCGCATGCACGGCGAACCCCATCGGCGAAAGAACGTCCTCGTCGAGAAGGGCCCGGATTTCCCGGCTGTCGTCGACGATCAGAATGGTTTCACCGGCCATGGTTTTTAACCGTACCCGGAGCGTCCGCGGAATTCCGACGCGGCGCTCCGGAAGGGTGCAAAAATGGAACGGGCGTCCGTGCGCCTTTCCACCTCCGCATCACATCAGATCATACGTGATGGTCTCATTGCCGCCGGCCGGGTCGATCTCCACCGTCCAACGGGCTTTCTGGCCCATCCGCGCCAGGACGGCGACCCCGGTGGCCATGAACGGGTGGGAAAACATTTTCTTCACGCCCTTTTCCTGCAGCAGGGCGAATTCCGGCACGCTGACGGCCTTGGAGAAGGAGACCCGGATCTGCTTATCGGCTGCCTCAACCTTGCAATCCGCGGCGTAGCCGATATCCTCGACGAACATCCGCGCCAGCTGGCGCAGCGCCTCGTCGGGTTTGTCCGAGTCGATCTTCCTGCCCAGCACCATTTCCATCATTTCCAGGATTTGCGATCCGATCTGCGGCGCGAGCGAGGTCGCGGATTCCTCCACCATGCGCCAGATTCCGAGAGTCATCCCGGTGACGGTCATGCCCCACAAGCGCGCGCGGTTTTCGAGTTTTTGCGGATCGGTGCCCATTGTTTTTTCTCCTTTGGTGGATGCGCAACGGATCAATGCGGAATCGCTTCCCAGAATTTCGGGGCGTATTCGTTCATCATCAGGCGCACGCTCCCGAGTATGGCGTTGCGGGTGACCGCCACGTTAAGGAAATAAGATCCGTCGCCCAGGAAGCGGGTCAGCATGTAGCTCCGGTCGGTGGTCACCAGGTTGTCGTCGACCACGCCCATGCCGACCTTGGTGGTGACGTTGCCCGCCAGCTTCATCACCATCGCGACGCGCGCGGAGGCTTCGGTGGAATTGAACGCGGGATCGCTTGCGCCTCCGGCGATGGGAAGGCCGTCCATTCCCACCACGTCGGCCGAAATAAAATCGGCTCCGACTTCGCCGCGGAATTGCTGAATAAGTTGATCGATTTTACCCATGGGGAATCTCCTTTATCCCGCCGGAAATTCAGCCCGGCAGCAGCTGGCTGATCCGGTTGGCGTACATCTTGCTGATCAGGCGCATGTTGCCCAGGTTGCCCGCCCGGCGGTCCACCGTCACGCCCAGGAAGTACTTGCGGCCCGGAACGAATTGCATCATGACGTACGCGAAATCGGTCGTCGTCAGGTTGTCTTCGACCTCGCCGAGGTTGATCTTGCCGGCGGTCGTTTCCACCAATTTGAGCAACATGGTCATCTGGGCCGAGATGACTTCGGCCATATCCATCATCGACGGCCCGCCCGGACCGCCGGGTCCGCCGGGTCCCATCCCGGGAGGCGGTCCACCCGGTCCGCCGGGCCCGCCGGGTCCCATCCCGGGAGGCGGTCCACCCGGTCCGCCGGGCCCGCCGGGTCCCATCCCGGGAGGCGGCCCGCCCGGTCCGCCGGGACGCATTCCGGGCGGAGGCCCGCCGGGGCGCATTCCGGGCGGAGGACCCGATCGCGGATCGAATTTGACCATCGGCGGGTGAGCGGCGACGGGCATGCCGTCGGTCCCGATCAATGCGCTTCCGAGATATCCCGTAATCTCGGCGCCCATTTGACCTAGAATTTCCTCGAAATTGACCATCGGTTTCACCTCCAGTTGATCAGTCGGATCGGTTCGAGCCACGGGAACGGATCGCCCGGTTTCGTCAATGCGCCGCGCCCCCTCCATCAGCAGGCTGGACCAAACCCTCGCGATGGTGGTGGACGGCGGTTCGACGCCGGGCCGCAATGTGAACGACCCATCGTTCCAATTTAAAATCCGGTACACAACCTCCTCGCCCGTCTCCCCGCCGGATTGCGCATGGACCAGGTTTCCATCCTTGAAGAACAGGTCGGCCTGGACTCCCGCCCGCAGGATTTCCAATTGGGCGGTCTTCCGGTCCTGGCAGGTGTGCTGGATCAGGTCGGCGAGAGCCATATCCCTCAGATTGCCTTGGATGCCCATGATCACCCTTTCCAGGAGGTCAACCAGATCCGGCGGACCTCCTGCATCGCGAAATTCGTCGCCCGGCGGTACGAGCGGCCGCGTCCGGGGACCAGCACCGCCAGGATCAACCGGTATTCGTCCATATCGAACGGCCGGCACACCAGCCGCAATCCGGTGGAATTGTTGAAGGAAATCTCATCCGGCTCGGCCATGCCCAGCTGGCGGCCGACCAGGACGGCCGCTTTCTGCATGTAGGCGACGGCGGCGGATTGGCGCTCCGCATCCCGGTCCGGCGCGGCGGCAAAGGCGATCGTCAGGCCCTGGGAATCGGAGAGGACGGAGATCGGAAAACCCTCCTCCTGATTCATGCGTGCCAACAGGCTGTTCATCTGTTCCGAACCGGACGGGCGTTGTTCCATTTCACTCCTCGTGGTTGTCAGGCGCACACCTGCTGTTGCTGCTGCATGCGGGTGAACACGCCGCGCGTGATCAGCTTGAGCGTTTCCAGCACGCCCTCGCCGCGCAGCGCGACGGCCGAGACGGTGGGGACGTTGTAAAGGTTGAGAAGGTTTTTCATCGTCTCCGGATCCACGGCGCAGACCAGGTCCTGTTTGTTGCACTGCAGGACGATCGGCAGATGATCCAGGGCGATGCCGTGCGAGGCCAGGTGGATGTTCATATCCCCCCAGGCGACCTTGTTGGCGTGCATGAACTCGGGGGAGGAATCGGCGACGAACACCACGCCGTCCGCTCCGCGCAGAACAAGTTTGCGGCTGGCTTCGTAGTAGCTCTGGCCGGGGACGGTGTAGAGGTTGATCTTCGGGGTGAGGGTGTTGATCCGCCCGAGTTCAAGCTCGAGAAAATCGAAGAACAGTGTGCGGTCCTCGCGGGTTTTGAGTGAAACCAGATCGCTGCGATGGGTCGGATCGACCCGGGCGTGGATCTGTTCGAGGTTGGTTGTCTTGCCGCTGAGCGCCGGACCGTAATAGACGATCTTCAGATTTAATTCGCGAAGCTGCCAGTTGATCTGCATGGCTTATGCGCTCCAGATCGAATCCAGCCGGTCGCCGATGAGCGCGTTCAGGTGCTCCTCGTGCAGCCCCAGGTCCAGGCTGGTCAGTTCGTCGGGACGGGCGGAAGCGATATCGGCCAGCTGGCGGCAGGTTTCCAGGATCAGCATGCGCGCCCAGCCCAGCGGGACGTCGTGGTCCACGCGCGCGAAAAGGATCATGAACGGGCCGGCTTCGGAAAGGAAGATGGTCGACTCGCGCCCCTCGCGCAGGATCATCTGGTAGCTTTGATACTGGTCGGTCAGGCGGGCGATCTCCTGGCTGGCCGCCAGGTCTCCGGCCAGCAGCGCGCCCAGCGCGGTGAGGTTGGTCCCGCCCTTTTCCCCCTCGCAGGCGATCGGCTGGCCGCTGATGCCCGACAGGAGCAGAAATTGGGTCGGGCACTTTTGCGCCAGTTCTTCCATCACCCGGCGGAAGGCTTTGTCGTGACCCGGGTAGAGGATCACGTCCACCGGGAAATCGGCCGGGTTGCGGGGCTCAAGGTTCATCATTCACCTTCCGTTTCCTCCCGGTTATTCTTCCGGGATGATGCCGTTCTTGACGGCCTCTTCGTAGGTCAGGAGTGCCGGATGGTCGGGCGCGCCGCCGGACGGCTTGGTCTTGTCCGCCGAATTGAATCGCATGGCCGGCCCGTTCTCGACAAAAATCTTCTGCAGCTCGCCGTAGAGCGCCTGCTCCATATCCCGCCCGAGGGTGTTTTCGGTCGTGTGGTAATCCGCGGAGCGGAACTTCTCGCGCAGTTCGGCGGCCGCTTTCTGGGCGCTGTACCAGACCGAGCCCAGTTTGCTGGAGAAGGGGCCGCGGTCGATCACGAGGATCAGCAGAAAGGAACCCACGTTCACCGCGTACAGGTCCTCGCGCTTGCCTTCGCGGTAGGCCAGGTTCACGCCTTCCGTGTTTTTGTCCACCGCCTTGCCGGCCTCGTCGAGGGTCGTCATGCTGCCGCCCAGAAGCGAGGCGATCTGGGTCAGATCGAGATCCTCGACGTTGCCGGCGCGGGCCAGGCAGCGGCCGTCGCTGTCGGCCAGGAGGATGCAGCGCGCCGCCACGTCGCCCTGCAGCCGGCACAGCACCCGGTCCACGTCCCGGTAATCCTGATCGGAAAGGACGAGGATGCCGGACGAATCCGCGGCGGCCGTGCCCGCGGCTTCGCGGACGATCTGGCGGAAGGATTCGATCTCGAGCGGCTTGGCGAGGTATTTGTAGGCCTGCAGGCGCGAGGCTTCGGTTTCCACGGCGGCGCTGCCGTAGGCCGTCATCAGGATCACGCGCGTTTCCGGGCGGACAGAGCGGACCTTTTCGAGGAGCTCCAGCCCGTTCATCCCGGCCATCTTGTAATCCGTCACGACCAGGTCGTACTTGCGCTGGATGAGCATGTCCATCGCTTCCTCGCCGCCGGCGGCGGTCGAGACGCGGAACTGCTCGCCCAGTTTGCGCAGGCTGTTTTTCAGGACGGAAAGGACCCCGTCCTCGTCATCGACGATCAGAACCCAGAAATCGGCCATGGAGTCTCCAAAACGCCTTCATAACTATAAGATGGAGAATCCGGCCGTGCGGATAGGAATGGTTAGGATTGGTTGGCGGGGAAAGAGAAGAAATAGGCTTTTACCATCCCATCCCACCTCCCCTTGTCCCTCACTTCGTTCGGGACGTTCCCCTCCTCCCTTCCCGTTATACGGGAAGGGAGGAGGGGTTAGGGGAGGAGAGATGGGATGGCTAATCGGGTCTCATCGAATCTCGCGATTCACCTTTACCCGTCGCCCCAGAAATAACCTTTGTACCGAACCGTTTTTATGTACTTCGGATTTTTCGGATCGTCGCCGAGCTTGCGCCGCAGCTGGTGGACGTGGAATTTCACCGTCTGGCGGGCTTCCATCTCCTGCGGATCGTAGTGCAACGCCCGGCGGGCCAGTTCGCGCGGCGTGATCGGCTCCGGGGCGGCGGCGACCAGCGCCTCCAGCAGGTCGAATTCGGCGGTGGTCAGGTCGAGCACCTCGCCGTCGAGCATCACCGAGCGGTGGTATTTATCCACCACCAATTTGCCCGACCGGAGGAACCTGTCCGGCGCGGTGGCCTGCCCCGCCGGCCCGGCTTCCGCATCCAGGTCCATCAAACTCTGCTTCAGAGATTCCACCTGCCCCAGCAGGCGCGTGCGGCGCATAACCTGGCGGCTGTACAGGACCGCTTCGCGGACGCGCTCACGGATCACCTCGGGGGCGGCGGGCTTGAACAGGTAATCGAACGCCCCCAGCCGCAGCGCTTCGACCGCGCTTTCGATCGTGCTGTGGGCGGTAAGGATGATCACCGCCGCATCGGACCGTTTGGCGCGCAGGGCGTTGATCACCTGCAGGCCGTCGACCGGCATCATCTTCAGATCCACCAGCAGCACGTCGAACTCCGCGCCGTCGAGTTTCCGAATCGCTTCGCCGCCGTCGGCCGCCAGATCCAGGTGGTACCCTTCCGCGGCAAGCGTTTTTTCCAGCACGAAGCGCACGCCGGGTTCATCGTCGACGATCAGGATCCGGGGAGTGTCCATAAGGGGAGTAGGTTAATTCCCCCCTGCCGGAAAACGGATTTGCACCCCGCAGCCGTCCGCATTGGGCATTGCCTCGAGCCGTCCCTGTTCGGACCGGATCAGGTCGCCGGCCGGTTCCAGGCCCGGCGGCAGGGTGTCCGGATGATCCGCTCCGGGTTGACCCGCTCCGGGGATCACGGCGAGGGTCAGGAGCACATGGCCCCGGTCCCGCGCGGCCTGCACGCGCAACTCCCCGCCGCCCCGCGATCCGAGATCCTCGCTAAGGTAAAAGAGAATCATCAGGAAGGCCAGGAAAATCCGGTCGGTCGTGCAGTGGACGGCCGGCAGGGATGCTTCGATCTGTTCCTTGACGGTGATGTTGTTGCGGAGCAGGTCGTCGGCCGCCATCTTCAACGATTCGCGCGCCAGCGCTTCGAGCTGGACCGCTTCCGGCGGCATCGGTTTGGGACGGTAGATCTGGCGCAGGCGGTTGATCCTGGCTCCGATCAAATCCGTTTCCCGGCGGCAGATGGAAAGGTATTCGTCGATCCCCGGGGAAAGCCCGGGCTCTTCCCGCGCCAGGTCGATCGAGCCGCGGATGGTCTGCATGGAGTTGTTCACCGCATGGCAGAAATAGGAGGTCAGCCGGCCGACGGCGGCCTGGCGTTCGCGCTCCAGGGCGGCGGGGGATGCCTGCGCTGCGCCCGTTTGGGCCAGCCGTTCCAGCCGGCTTTTCAATTCGGAGGAGGAACATGGACGGAGCAGGTAATCGCCAAAGCCGGCATGGAATGCCGGATCGCGCTGGGAAGGCGTTTGGATCAGTGCGGCGAGAGGAACCCCGGCCGATCGGAAAGGTTCGAGACTCTGCGGAAGGAAATGCTTCGCCGGAAAGGTCGACCAGGATGACCGAACCGGAATATTTTCCTTCCGCCTGCGGCGTGCGCGGAGGCGGGCAATCCTCCAGCGCGGCGAATACTTCCAGCCCGATTCCCGCCGGCATCAGGGATTTAATTTCTTCCCGGGTTTTCGGATCCCCGCTGATCAGTATGATAGCCCGCATGATCACCCCAATAATCCAGATTATTATACAGGAAAGAGGTGTTTCTAACCTATATTTTCTTTGTGGTCTATGTGTTCTTTGTGGCAATAATTCTTTTTATTATGGTTGTGTGTAAAGAACGGATTGTTTTAGCCACAAAGGGCACAAAAAACACAAAAGTAAAACCGAAACCTGTGAAAATGTCACACTGAGCGTTCCTTCCCCGCGTGTACCTATATGGACATCCTATCGGAGTAATGGGGGGACCACAGGGGGGAGGGGAAAGGATTGGATCATGATGCCATCCCATCCCACCTCCCCTAACCCCTCCTCCCTTCCCGTATCACGGGAAGGGAGGAGGGGAACGTCCCGAACGCAGTGAGGGACAAGGGGAGGTAGGATAGGATGGTTTCCGCCCCGAGCATCACTTGTATAATTCAACCCTAATGGAAAATGCCATGATCAAGAACATTATCTGGGACGTGGACGGCACGCTGTTCGATACGTATCCCGCGATCGCGGGCGCATTTCAGGAAGCGCTGCGCACGCTGGGGAAGGATGCCGGTTTGGAAAAGATACTGGCGCTGGCGAAGCAGTCCCTCTCGCACTGTTGCTCCACCCTGGCGGCGGAATACCAATTAAAGGAAGAAGATCTGGGCGGGGCATTCGACAGTAGTTATGAGAAAGTCACCTATGCCGACCAACCGCCGTTTCCCGGCGGCCGGGCCGTGTGCGAACACATCCTTTCAGCCGGGGGGAAAAACGTCATCGTCACCCACCGGGGACTTGCGGGCACGACCGGCCTGCTGGAGGCGCACGCCATGACAGCCCTCTTCGCGGGTTGGATCACGCACGAAGACGGCCATCCCCGCAAGCCCGACCCGTCCGCGTACCAGGCCGCCATGCAAGACTCATGGCCTGCGGCCGGATGAAACGCTGGCCGTCGGGGACCGTGAGATCGACATCCTGGCCGGCATTGCCGCCGGGATCCGCACCTGCCTTTTCCGCGGGGGGGATGCCCAAACGGAGGCCGATTTATCGATACGCCATTTCGACGAATTGCTGCAATACCTGCGGAAATGAATCCACGAAGCCTGCCCCGGTTGAGGTAGGCCGGGGAGCACGAAGGAAAACCTGAAGGACACGAAGAAAAAATTTATACTAAATAATCTTTCATGTTCTTCCGATATCCGCTTCCGGGGCACGCCGGTCCCGATGATGCCCACCCAAAAAGTCGTCGCCAGGAGCCCTTATCCAGCCGGAACCCGATGACGCTTGGAACCATGCCCGCCTATTGGGGAATTGGATTCGTCATCGGGTCCTTTTCCGCGCTGGCGCTCGTCTTTCTCGGCGGCGGCGCGCTGCTGCACTATTGCGGATACATCGAGGAGAAGGAACTCGACGCGCGGTTCGGTGCGGGCTATCCGGAGCGCAAGCGGACCACGCCGTTTCCGATCCCGCGTTGGAAGCGGGAGAAAATAATCCTCAACCCGCCGTCGAATTTGCCGGCTCGATAGATTCCGGATAGAATTTATTTCATCCCAGGGGGCGCGAACAGCACCCGGTCTCCCCCTTCACACACGCGGAACGAAAAAGGAGGCCTCATGGGCTGCGCAAAGACGGTCTCTCGCCCTTTGCCCCCATGATCCGCGCGCCCTTTTTGGTGATCGGCGCGATCGTTTGTTTGTAAAACCCGGGCGAAATAACCCGGCGGGCATAACGGAAAAAGGCGTGAGGAGGCGGTTATGGCAAAATACGCGCTCTGCATCGGAATCAACAATTATCCGGGCACCGACAGCGACCTCGCCGGGTGCGTGAACGACGCCGACGATTGGGGCGCGGAACTTTCCCGGCGCGGATTTTCCATCGAGCGGCTGATCGACCGGCAGGCCACCGGCAAGGCGATGCGTTCGGCCATCCGCAGCATCCTGGCGGGCGCGGCCGCCGGCGACCTGGTCGTGGTCCAGTATTCCGGGCACGGTTCCTTCGTTCCCGACGAGGACGGCGATGAGCCGGACGGCACGGACGAATGCCTGTGCCCGTACGACATCCGCTCCAAAGGCCCGATCACCGACGACGAGTTGTTCGATCTTTACTCCGCGCGGAAAACGGGCGTGAAGCTGGTGATGATCTCCGATTCCTGCAATTCCGGAACCGTGGCGAAGTTCGCGCCGATCACCACCCTTCCGGACGCGCCGGGAGTAAAAGCCCGCCACATAACCGTGCGATTTCTCCCGCCCGCCGCATTCCTTTCCATCCGCCAGGCCGCCCGGTTCGGAATCCGCCGGGGCAATCGCCGCTCGAGCCCTCCCGGGCGGAACGCCGGCCTGTTAATCGCGGCCTGCCAGGACACCGAGTATAGCTACGACGCCTTCTTCCAAGGGCGTCCGAACGGAGCCTTCACGTTCGTGGCTTTGCAAACCCTGGCAAAACTGCCCAAATCGGCGACGTATGCGGATTGGTACGCAGCCATCCGCAAAGTGCTACCCTCGCAGCAATATCCGCAGACACCGAACCTGTACGGACCCAAAAGCATGGCAAAATGGAAAGTGCTGGAGTGATAAACAGCGCTTCCTTTTAAACATCCCATCCCTCGACCGCCTCCCTCCTCCTAACCCTCCCGTCGCTGCGCTCCGGCGGATCGTCTCCCGGGCGGGGGAGATCATTTCCGGGATGGCCTCCAAGAAGGAAAGGGAAACGAATTGAAAAATTCTCCGAGCTACCGATGGTATTTGCTGTGGCTTTCCGCTTTGACCGTCGCCGTCTTGATCGGAATGCCCTCGATGAGTCTCTCGGTCCTGTTCTCGGAGATATCCTCCGAACTGCGGCTCAACCTGGTCCAGGTCGGATGGATTTGGAGCATCGGATCCCTGCCCGCCATCTTCACCGGATTCTTATGCGGGGCGGTCATCGACCGCTTCGGCCCCAAACGGGTCATGATCGTGGGGATCATCCTGGTCTCGCTGACCACGGGCGCGCGCGGTCTGGCGGGGAGCTTCCCCGCTTTCATCCTGATCATCCTGATCGTGGGAACCCTCGTGCCGCTGGTGACGATGAGCGGTTTCAAGATCAGCGGAATCTTCTTCCCCCACAGCCAGCTGGGCCTGGCCAACGGCATCCTTTCCATGGGAATGGCCTCCGGCTTCCTGTTCGGCTCGCTGTTCAGCGCCTCGGTGTTCTCCCCCCTGCTCGGCGGCTGGCGAGGCGTGATGATCTTCTACGGGACGCTGGGCCTGCTGCTGTGCCTCCCGTGGTTTTTCGTCCGACTGAACCCGGCGAATAACCGCGCAGAAACGGAGGCTGTGGATTCGGTCCCGATCCGGCAGTCGCTGGGGCACGTCGTCCGGCTGATCCCCATCTGGTTGATCGGGGTCGCTTTCCTGGGACTCGGCGGCTGCGTGCAGGGCATATCCGGCTACCTCCCGATGTACCTGCGCGGCATCGGCTGGCCGGGCGCCGCGGGCGACGGGGCGCTTTCCCTCTTCAACGCGATGAGCCTGATCTTCATCCTGCCGCTGGCGTTTCTCTCCGACCGCCTGGGTTCGCGGAAAACCATCCTGATGGGCGCGCTTGCGGTTCTGGCGGCCGGAACCTTTCTGCTTTCCGCGGCGGACGGCTGGGTCGTTTGGGCGGCGGTCGCCCTCTCCGGCATGATTCGCGACGGATCGGCCGCGCTGATCCTGACGATGGCGGTCGAAACCGAGGGCGTCGGACCCCGGTACGCCGGAACGGCGACCGGCCTGGCTATAACCTTCTTCTCCCTGGGGAACCTGATCTCGCCGCCGATCGGAAACAAGCTGGCGGAGATCGCCCCCGGCGCTCCGTTCGTGTTCTGGGCGGGAATGGCCGCCCTGGGAATCGTCAGCCTGCTGTTTGTTCGGCCGGGATCCCCCATAAAACCAGGAACGGTATCCGCCGGATGATTGCATTTTTCGACCAGGGGTTCCGCAGCGTTAGAAAATATCTCATTTCGGAGGGATTTCAATGGCCGTGAAAATCCACACCCAGGGTGCTCCCTCTTTGCCGGTTCGCGGCAACCTCAAGCCCGTGTACGCCGCCTCGCTGGCCATCGCGGCCGTCACCGCCGTGGTTTCCGCGGCCGGGCTGATCCACCCCGGCGCCATCTACCCGACCGATGAATTCCGCCGCGCCTTCGTCCCCAACGACGTCGTCAGCCTCGTCATCGCCCTGCCGATCCTGCTCGGGTCGATGGGGCTCGCTCTCCGGGGGAAATGGATCGGATTGCTGCTCTGGCCGGGCGGATTGCTTTTCCTCTTCTACAACTATCTCATCTATTTCTTCTGCATGCCCCTGAGCGCAATCTACCTGGGATATCCCGCGCTGGTCTTCGCCAGCGGAATTGCGATCATCGGATTATTCTCCGCCGTCGATGGGAACGCCGTGCGGGAGCGGCTGGCCGGCGCGGTTCCGGAGAAACTCTGCGGCGGAATCCTGGCGGGGCTCGCGGGGCTGTTCCTTCTGCGGGCCGCCGGCATATTGCTCGATGCGATCGTCCACCGGACCCCCGTCGCGGCCACAATCCTTGCCGTGAACGCCTCCGACCTTGTCGTCTCCCCCGTCTGGGTTGCCGGCGGCGTTCTGCTTTGGCGGCACAAGCCGCTCGGATACGCCGGCGGATTGGGATTTCTCTTCTCGCTCAGCATGCTGTTCATCGGGCTGATCGCCGTGATGATCCTCCAGCCCTTTTTGACCGCGGCGCCTTTCGACGCGGCGGGAGTGCTGGTGGTCGCGGTGATGGGGCTGGTTGGCTTCATCCCCTTTGCGCTTTTCCTGCGCGGCGTGCTTTCCGGACGCAAGGCATCGGCCGGATAAGCCCAATCCCTCCCCCCTTCCCTCAACCAAAGGGAAGAGGTGTGTCGAAGTAAACTGGTTTTTGCGTGAGGTGGCTTATGAAAATTTTGGGAATATCCGGCAGTCCGAACAAGAACGGAAACACGGCGTTCGCCGTCCGGCATGCGCTGGAGATACTGACGGGCGAAGGGGCAAAATGCACTTTCCTCACGCTCGCCGGGAAGGACATTCATCCCTGCACCGGCTGCTGGGCCTGCCAGGCCGAACGCCGCTGCCCGATCGACGACGATATGGCGGAGATCCTCGACGCGATGCGCGGGTGCGACGGGATGATCATCGGATCACCGGTCTACTTCGGCATGGTTTCGGGGACGCTGAAGAATATGATGGACCGCAGCGTGCCTCTCCGGCCCGGTTACGAGCAGGAGATGGAACTGACGGGCAAGGTCGGGGCGGGCATCGCCTGCGGCGGATTCCGCAACGGCGGCCAGGAGACCACCCTGCA
The DNA here is from genome assembly GCA_963724345.1 of uncultured Chloroflexia bacterium. Classification (GTDB taxonomy): domain Bacteria; phylum Chloroflexota; class Anaerolineae; order Anaerolineales; family RBG-16-64-43; genus JAFGKK01. The sequence continues at coordinate 2,073,061 of CAVRUI010000003.1, forward strand.
GAACATCCACACCTTCCTGCTCCAGCAGAATATGCGGGTGGTGAGCGACGGCCGGGGGTACAGCCATGCCGGCGGCACGATCATGGGCGAGGCGATAGAGGATACGCTCGGTCTGCGCACGGTGGAGAACCTGGCGCGGAATATGTTCCGCATGCTGCACTCCCCCGGCGGGAAGTAACCGGAGACGGTCCGCGGTTATGGATTTCTTGCCGGCGCATGCCTGCTCCGCTTAATTAAAGCGGCAGTTCGATCATTTCAAACCAATATTGCTTCAGGTTTCGCATGATATCCAAATAACCCGAAAATTTTACCGGCTTGAGGATTACGCTGTTGGCTCCCAGATCGTATGTGCGATAAACATCCTCTTTGGATTTTGAGGTCGTGAGGATGATGATCGGGATATGCCGCAGGCGCGGGTCGGATTTTATCTCCTTCAGGGCTTCGCGCCCGTCTTTCCTGGGCATATTCAAATCCAGAAGGATCATCGCGGGATACGACAAGGTCGAGGTCGTCTTGTACATGCCGCGGTGGAAGAGGAAGTCCATCAAATCTTCCCCGTTCTCGACGAAGTGCACCTCGGTCTGGACATGGGTTTCCACCAGCGCTTCCTGGATCCACTGGCGGTCATCCGGATCATCCTCGGCAATTACCATAATCGGGGGGCGTTTATCTAGGTTCATGGCATGGTCTCTTTGGAATGATGGACTCGTAGGGTCACGATGAATGTGGATCCCTGCCCGGGTTGGCTGTTGGCGGAGATTTCGCCTCCATGACGTTCTGCGATCCGCCGGCAAATGCTCAAACCGATGCCGGTGCCTTCATATTCGCTGCTGCTGTGCAGGCGCTGGAAAGGCTGGAAAATACGGTCAAGATATTTTTCATCGAATCCGATGCCGTCGTCTTCCACAATAATCTGACAAAGGGCTTTGGCGGCCGTCACGGAACGGGGTTTGGTGTCGAAGATCCGGCCGAACACCGTGACCTGTGGTTTTTGTTCCGGCCGGTGAAATTTTAACCCGTTCACGATCAGGTTTTGCAGCAACTGCCTCATCTGAGCGGGATCGGCCTCCACGACCGGCAATTCGCCGACGACCACCTTGCCGCCGACCTGCTCGATGCGTTCTTCCAGGTCGGCGACCACATCCCGCGCCACTTTGGCCAAATCCACGCGGACAAACGGCTTGCCCTGCGTCTCCACCCGCGAAAGACTCAGGAGATCATCAATCAATTTCTGGGAACGGTTGGCGGAATCCAGCATGCGCTCGAGATAGCCGCGGCCTTCCTCGCTCAGCGATTCCCCGTGCAGGGTTTTAAGGCGGTCCCCGAGAGTTCTGGATCTTGCGCAGGGGTTCCTGCAGGTCGTGGGACGCCACCGAGGCGAACTGCTCCAGCTCCTTGTTGCTGCGCTCAAGCGCTTTTCGTTCGATCTGATATTGCTCGGCCTGTTTCCGCGCGGTGATATCGCGGACAATGCCGCGCAAACCCGTCATTTCGCCCATCATGCTCCGGCTGAGCAAGGCGGAGGTTTCCACGAAATGACTCGGGCCTTCTTTGGAACGGACTTTGTACTCAATTCCATGGATTGCCCCGCCCAGCTGAAAGGCGGCCTGGTACGCCTTTTTCACCCGGTCGCCGTATTCCGGGTCGATGAACTTCTGGAAATTCTCACCCAGGATTTTATTCTTGGGGGTGTTGAGGAGATCGGCCAGGGCATCGTTGACAAACGTATACCGTCCATCCATGTCGAGCTCGTAATACCCTTCTTCGATGTTGTCGAGCAGGGTGCGGTATTTCTCCTCGGAACGGCGCAGCTCGGTAAAGAGGCGGGCGTTCTCGATGGTGTTGGCCAGCTGATCCGCCAGGATGCGCAAGGCCGTCACATCCAAATCGGAGAAGGCGGCCGCCTGTTTGCTTTGGACGGTCACCGCGCCGATGACCTTCCCGCGCGTGCGGAGGGGGATGACGGCCTCGGAGAGGGTGTCGGGCAGGAGCGGATTGGGGATGAAGGTTTCATCTTTGCGGACATCCAGGATCACCCGCGGCTCCCCGCTTCCCACGCACTTGCCGATCAGGGAACTGGAATCCACTTCAAACAGATGACCGTGGCGGAGCATCTCCTGGCCCGCCTCTCCGGTGCCGGCCCGCAAGATGGCCCATTGTTTGCTTTCGTCCGTCAGGAACAGGCCCACATAATAGAATTCAAATCGTTCGCGAATGAGTTCCACGGCGGTCGCCACCAGGATGTCCAAGTCGAGGATCGATGTGGTGACCCCGGCCAGACTGGCGGCGACTTCCATCTGCAGGGAGTAGCGGCCGAGAGTCCGTTGCAGGGCGCTGCGAATGCGTTCCTGCTCGCTGAGAATCGCCTGACCCCGGCTCCCGATAAACCCCTGGATCACCGCATGGTGGTATTCATCAATGGCGCCAATAGCGGGGACAATCGGTTCGTTGCTGATCTTGGAGAGGAAGAAATGCCGGCTGGCTTCCGCCAGGCTGAGGACACTCTGTTCACTCAGCCCGGCCTCGCAAAGATCCGCGCCGTGCTGGATCGCCTTCTCCCTGTCGGGAAGCGTGAAGTAGCGCAGAAGGTCATCCGCCTCGTCGACCGCAAGCTGCCCCAGCTGGTTCGGCCGAAGCTCGGCGCGGTTGGTGAATATCCGCTGGCGCAGCGTCCGCTGATACAAGTCGATCAGATCCGAACGATCGGATGTCAGCCTGCTAAACAGATTTTCGGCGGACGTTGCGGCCTTTCCCGAAATGTCTTTTGGCATTTTCCGAATGGAAACCCTTCCGCGGTTGTCGAGCCTGACGCGGCTGTCCTTCCATCATCGCTTCCGGCAAACGGGGCGATCCCGGGTGATTGGACGGTAGACGCAGGTCCGAACGGCCTGGTTCCGGAGATCATTTGATCAAATACCCTCCGTACCCTCCGCCTCCCGGTCCGGCCGATTTGAGATCCTCATCCGTCATGAATGACTTGTCCAGTCCGTGCCAGTCGAGGAAGGCGACAAAATCGCCCTCCAGCCGCCAGGGCTTGAGCATTTCGATGTATTTTTCTTCCGGGCGGTAATGCACGGGCGTTCCCATCTGCTTGTAGAATTGGATCAGCTTCAGGATCCCGGGAGTGGCATTATCTTCGGTCTTTATCCCGCCCTGGGCGTTGAAGGCCCAGACGCTTTTCTTGCCGGCCCAGTCGTACAGGGCGCGGGCCATATGGGTAATATCGTCGTCCTCCAGGAAAGTACTCAACCCCCAGGAGATAAACGCGACATCGCGCCGGTCCTTGAGAATATCCTGCACCTCGGGCCGGTTAAGCAATTCCTCCGGGTGGCGGGCATCCGCATGGAAGTAATAAACATTTTCGACGCCTTTGAGGATTTCCCTCCCGTATTCGACCACAATCGGGTCCCAGTCTGAATAAATAATGGTTGTCCCGGGGGCGGCGGTGACGTGAAGATGATCGTTGGTCGGCAACCCGGAGGCGAAATCGATGATCACATTAAATCCGCGCTTTTTGGTCAACTCCACCGCCAGATCCTGCAGGCACCAGCGTTGCAGACGCATGGACTTCGGCAGAAAAGGGAACATTTGCACCAGTTGTCCCGCGGCCAGCCGATCGACTTCGAAGTTGTGGTTGCCCCCCAGCAGATAATCGTATATGCGCCCGGCGTTGGGCTTGCTGGTATCGGTGATGCTGTCTTTTTGCATAGTCGATTCTCCTGTTTGGGTGGGAAAAGACAAAATCCGCCATCATCGGCCCCGGTCTGCCGAAGTGGCAGAAATTGTCTTTACTCGGTATGGAGCCGCATCCTTTGGCAACTCGATCCGCTTGCGGCAATGAGGCGGTTTGCAGGCATACTTGATAGGGAAAGTCTAGCACGCCGTTACTCCTATTACCCCCGTCATACGGCCTGTTTTTAACCATGACCATGGTCACCCTTTTCCCTGTTTGGGAGGAGGAATCTCCTCTTTTCCCGGTGATTCTTGTCATATTGGAATTTCACCGTCAGGACCGGGAGGACGGCTTCCCCGGTGCGCCGGACCACTTCCGAAAAATGGACAGCCGTCTCGCCATAGGAGCCGATGGGTAAAACCATCTCCTCGAGTCCGGGCCATGGGAGGGGGATTATTCCTTTCTCTGATATTATCCGACATTGGCCTTCCGTCCTCAGGGAGATGTATTTTTCAATACGTCCAAAGGAGTCAGCTGGTATGAAAAACGAGAAGCCGCTGTGCCTGGATATCGATCTCACCCGCCCCATGACGCACGACGAGTACCACGCCTTTTGGGACCGGCTGGCGCGGATCGAGATCCGGATGATCGGGAAGCTCGGGGATTGCAAACACAACCTCGGAGACGTCTTCTATTACGAAAACCCCTACAAGCATCCCGAGGGCGTCTGCACCGCGCTCCTGCATGTGATCGATCTCTACACCTGGCGGGTGGCGATTGGGTTCCCATCCTGGAACGAGGAGGATCCGCGCATCCACCGCATCCACTGCCCCGATCATACCGGGACCGTATGGGCGGTGCGGCGAGTCCACGAAGCACACGAATAAGAGCCGAAAAGACACGAAGGGAAAAACCTCAGCGCTTTTCGTCCGCTTCGTGGAAAATTCATCAGTCTTTCATCTTAATTTTAAATCCAACTCCCTTAGTGGACGTATAATGAAAAGTGGCATTGCGGTGATTTTCTATCCCGCGAAAGCTGGAAGAAAACAGGCAACAAAGCAAATTTTAATGAAAGGGGCAGCCATGAAAAAATCATTCGTTCCGACATTGGTATTTGGAATAGCCACCTTGTTGGCCGGCGGCGCATTCGCGCCGGCCAGCGGCCTGCCGGCCGATCCCCAAAGCCGTTCCCTCTCACAGGCGGAGATTCTCTCCGCCGCGCCCGCCGCGGATTCGCTGACCCGGATCGCCTTTACGACGGGGACCACCTCGGCCACCGTTTCCGGGACTCTCGCCTCCGGGGCGTCGCAATCGTATGTGCTGTGGGCGGGTTGGAACCAGGTGATGATCGTCCAGGCGGCTTCGGCCGACAGCAGAATCTACCTGGAAATCCAAGACCGCTGGAGTGGAACTTTCCTGGTAAATTCGTCCAGCGCCCTGACTTCCTGGCAGGGCTGGCTACCCCGGACGGGAGACTTCATTGTCAAAGTCTATAACAGCGGCGGGAGTTCGGAGAGTTACTCGCTCTCGGTGGTGATCCCAGCCCGGATTCAGTTCGCGCTGGGCGCCTATTCGGGCTCCGTGTGGGGCCGCGGCAGCGCGGCGCAGACCCTCTCCTACGTGCTGTGGGCGCGCGCCAGCCAGACCATGACCGCGACGCTGACCTCCTCGACGGGCACCGTTTATCTTGCCATCCGCGGGTTCAGCGGCGGCCAGACGCTTGTGGCCTCCTCCGCCTCGCAGACGAGCTGGACGGGCACGCTGCCCCAATCCCAGGAATACATCGTCGACGCCGTGCAGGGCGGAACCTGGGTGGATTTCACGCTGACGGTGACGATCGTCTGACACGCGGGGCGGTAAAAAAAGTACGTATGTCTTTACAAGGAGCGAAGCAATCTCCCGCTTCGAAAAAGTGGGGGATTGCTTCGCTCTCTTCGATCGCTCGCAATGACTCCAGTTATATCGCCTCTTACCGTTGAATCCGTGTATCCGCGCGGTTTGGTCTCTTGAGCGGGATTGGGTAAAATAGGCCTTGCTTTTCCACGAAGGACACGAAGAAATTTCTGAAGAACACGAAGAATAATTTCTAAATTCTTTTCTTCGTGTTCCTTCAGGTTTTCCCTTCGTGCTCTTCGTGGAGCAGCCAAGAGGACACACCATGACCAACATCGCCTTGATCGGTTACGGAAAAATGGGCCAGACGGTCCGCCGCTTGGCCGAAGCCAAGGGGCATACCATAACCGCGGTTGTGGATCCCATTGCCGGCGGGGATTGTTGTAAAGAAATCACCGCGCAGGTTCTCTCGGGTGCGGAGGTATGCATCGATTTCACCTCGCCGAAAACGGCGGTGGCCAACATCAAGCAGCTCGCCGCTCTGGGAAAAAACATGGTTATCGGCACAACCGGCTGGTATAATCAAATGGACGAAGTGAAACAGATCGTAGAGGTGCACCAAGTCGGCCTGATCTGGTCGGGAAATTATTCGATCGGCGTGAATGTCCTGTTCCGGATCGTGGCAAGCGCCGCCAGGATGCTCAACAATTTTCCGGAATACGACGTGTTGGGCCACGAATTTCACCACAAAGGCAAAGCCGATTCGCCCTCCGGCACGGCGGTCATGCTCGGCAAAATCCTTGTCGACAGCCTCGACCGCAAAGAGCGGCTGGTGACGGACAAACTGGACCGCAAAATCGAGCCGGACGAAATCCAATTTTCCAGCACCCGGGGCGGCTCCATTCCCGGCACGCACCTGGTGATTTTCGACAGCCCCGCGGACACCATCGAGATCAAGCACACCGCCCGCGGCCGCGAAGGATTTGCCGCCGGCGCGGTCATGGCCGCCGAGTATATTCAGGGCAAAAAGGGTTTTTATTCCATCGACGATCTGATGGACGAAGTTATCGGTCCGCCGAGTTCATCCTCCCGGACATAATTGCGAAAAAGGAGCCATCATGTTTCGAGGTCTTTTTACCGCCATCGTCACCCCCTTCACCGTCAACGAGAACGTCGACGAACAAGCGCTTAAAAAGCTGATCGACTTCAACCTGGCCGGCGGCGTGGACGGGATCGTCCCGTGCGGCACCACCGGCGAGAGCCCCACCCTGACCCACGACGAGCACGACCGGGTGATCGAATTGACGATCGAGCATATCAACGGGCGCGCGAAGGTCCTGGCCGGCACCGGCTCCAACAGCACCCGCGAAGCCGTCCGCCTGAGCAAGCACGCCCGCCGGTCCGGCGCCGACGCGCTGCTCCTGGTGACCCCCTATTACAACAAACCCACCCAGGAAGGCATGTACCGCCACTTCCGGGAAATCGCGGAAAGCGTTTCGATCCCTTCCATTATTTACAACATCAAGGGGCGGACGGGGATCAATCTGGAAACCGACACCCTGGTGCGGCTGATGACCGACTGCGCGAACATCGTCGGGGTGAAGGAAGCCTCGGGCGACCTGAACCAGATGAAGGACGTGATCGCCCGCAAAACAAAGGAATTCAGCGTGCTGAGCGGCGACGACAACATGACCCTGCCGCTGATTAAGGCCGGCGGCGACGGCGTCATCTCGGTGGCCAGCAACATTATTCCGGATCGGATGGCGCGCCTGGTAAAACTGGGTCTGGAAGGCAAATTCGCCGAAGCCGAAGCGCTGGAAAAAGAGCTCGCCCCTCTTTTCGCCGTCGAGTTCGTCGAGACCAACCCGATCCCGATCAAGTACATGCTCTCGCTCAAGGGCATGTGCAACGAAGTCTACCGGCTGCCGATCTGCGAACTGCGCCCACCGAGCAAGGAAAAAGTCCAGGCGGTGATGAAGCAGATGGGGCTGCTGTAATCCCAGACGAATGTATCTGCTCAGGCCGGGAAAAGCGTACACGGATTACCCCGTTCGCAAATACCGCTCACGGGGCAGGCACCGAGAAAAGCCGATTACACGGATTCTTAAACAAAATAATTCCGGTGTTTTCGGTTCTTTTCGGTGTTTCGGTGTACCAGGAAGTGAGATCGGTGCTGAGTAGTAACCCATGAAAAAAACATTACCCTTCACGCTGGAAAAGATCACCGAGATCGCCCGCCGGTACCCTACGCCGTTTCACATTTACGACGAAAAGGCGATTCGCGAGAACGCGCGCCTGCTCAAGGCCTCGTTCGCCGGCATACCCGGTTTCAAGGAATTCTTCGCCGTCAAAGCCCTGCCCAATCCGTTCATCCTCAGGATTCTCAAGGAGGAAGGCTTCGGCGCGGATTGCAGCTCCCTGCCGGAACTGCTGCTGGCCGAAAAGGCGGGCATCACCGGCGAAGAGATCATGTTTTCCTCCAACGACACGCCCGCCCGCGAGTATCAAAAGGCCCGGGAGCTGGGGGCCGTCATCAACCTCGACGATATCAGCCACATCGAATTCCTGGAGCAGCAGCGCCGGCCTGCCGGAGCTGATCTGCTTGCCGCTACAACCCCGGCAATGCCCGCAAGGGGAACTTCATCATCGGCCAGCCCGAGGAGGCGAAGTACGGGTTCACCCGCGAACAGCTTTTCGAGGGTTACCGCCTGCTCAAAGCCAAGGGCGTCAAACGGTTCGGCCTGCACACGATGGTCGCCTCGAACGAGCTGGATTACCACTACTTCGTCGAAACCGCGGACATGCTGCTCGACCTCGCGGCGGAGCTTTCGCGCGAGATCGGGATCGATTTCGAGTTCGTCAACATGGGCGGCGGGATCGGCATTCCCTACAAGCCCGAGCAGACCGCCGTGCCGCTCAGCCAGATCGCCGAGGAAGTCCGCGATCTGTACGAGACCCGCATCGTCCGCGGCGGGCTGAAGCCGCCGCGCCTGTATATGGAGTGCGGCCGGGTGATCACCGGTCCGTACGGCTGTCTGGTTTCCACCGTGCTGCACCTGAAACACACCTACAAAGACTACGTCGGTCTCGATGCCTGCATGGCCAACCTGATGCGGCCGGCGCTGTACGGCGCCTACCACCATATCACCGTGCTCGGCAAGGAAAACCGGCCCGCCGACCACATCTACGACGTCACCGGCTCGCTGTGCGAAAACAACGACAAGTTCGCGATCGACCGCCGGCTGCCCGCGATCGAGCCCGGCGACATCGTGGTGATCCACGACACCGGCGCGCACGGTTACGCGATGGGCTTCAACTACAACGGCAAGCTGCGCTCGGCCGAGCTTCTGCTGCGCGAAAACGGCGAAGTGATTCCCATCCGCCGGGCGGAAACTCCTGAAGATTATTTCGCCACGCTGGATTTTGAGCAGCTGGCGGAATTCAAACCTTAACCCACCTCATCCCTCCCCCCAAGATCACTTCCCCCCATTCCCTCCCCCCAAAATTACTTCCCCCTATTCCCGAAGGGAATGGGGGGATAAAACACTAAACACAATCAACAATCCACTCTGGGGGGAGGGAATGGGGGGATAAAACCAGGCGCACAAACAACAAATATTCTCAGGGGGGAGGGTTTTCGAATCGGCCTGAAACCGGGCGCATCTTGCGTTTATAATTGCCCCAGATTTCCCAAACCCCGTCCTCCCCCTCACCCCCTACCCCTCTCCCAACTGACGTTGGGAGAGGGGAGAAAATTTTTCCCTTCTCCCAACGTCAGTTGGGAGAAGGGACAGGGATGAGGGAGGCGCCATCGAGGTACCGCATGGTCAAACGCAATCCCAACATCGCCAAACTCCCGGCCGGTTATCTTTTTCCCGAAATCGGCAGAAGGCGGCGGGCGCTGCTGGAACGGCAGCCGGACGCCAGGATCATCAGCCTGGGCATCGGCAATACCACCGAGCCGCTCACCCCGCACATCACGGCGGGCCTGCGCGACGGCGCGGCCGGGCTCGGCACGGCCGCGGGCTACTCCGGCTACGACGACGACCCCAAGGGCCAGGCGCTGCTGCAGAATTTAAAAGCGAAAATTTCCGGGAAGTGGTACCGCGGCCGGGTCGCGCCGGAGGAGATTTACATTTCCGACGGGGCCAAGTGCGATTGCGGCCGGCTGCAGATGCTGTTCGGATCGGAAGTGAAGATCGCGGTGCAGGATCCGGCCTACCCGGTTTACGTGGACGGCAGCGTGATGGCGGGCGCGACCGGGGCGCACAATCCGGAACGGGGACAATTCGACGGACTCGCATACCTGCCCTGCACGCCGGCCAACAACTTCTTCCCCAATCTTTCGGCCGTGCCCCGGACCGACCTGATCTACTTCTGCTCGCCGAACAACCCCACCGGCGCGGTTTCGAACCGAGTCCAGCTGGAACTGCTGGTTTCGTTCGCCAAACGCAGAGGGTCGATTCTTGTGTTCGACGCCGCGTATGCCGCGTTCATCCAGGAAGAATCCCTGCCCCGCTCGATCTTCGAAATCGAAGGCGCGCGCGAAGTCGCGCTGGAAGTCAACTCGTTTTCCAAGATGATCGGGTTCACGGGCGTGCGCCTGGGCTGGACGGTGATCCCGAAGGAGCTGGCGTTCGCCGACGGCACGCCGGTGGGCAGGGATTGGAGCCGGCTGACGAGCACGATCTTCAACGGCGCTTCGAACATCGCCCAGTACGGCGCGCTGGCCGCGCTCGACGACGAGGGGCTGGCGGAAATGCGCGGGACAGTCGGCTACTACATGGAGAATGCCCGGATCATCAAGGAAGGAATAACGGATTTGGGCTTGAAAAGTTATGGAGGCGTCAACTCGCCCTACGTATGGGCGGAATATCCCGGCCGCAAGTCTTGGGATGTATTCACCGAAATTCTGGAGAAAGCGCACGTCGTCACCACGCCCGGTTCCGGTTTCGGGCCGTCGGGCGAAGGGTTCATCCGCTTCAGCGCGTTCGGGCACCGCGCCGACGTGGTGGAGGCCGTGCGGCGGTTGAAGGAATCCACGAAGCCTGCCCCGGCTGGGGGTGGGCCGGGGGGCACGAAGTAAAAACCTGAAGGACACGAAGAAATAATTAGTTAAACAAAAAGGTCCGGAGTTTCTTTTCCGGACCCAATTAGCTTTTGTTAAAAATATTTTTAGATTTCTTTGTGAACTTCGCGACTTTGCGGTAAAAAGGTTTACAGCCCTTTGGATCAGGCCAGGTCGAAGCGGTCGAGGTTCATCACCTTGGTCCACGCCGCCACGAAGTCCTTCACGAACTTCTCCTTCGCGTCGGCGCTGGCGTAGACCTCGGCCAGCGCCCGCAGCTGCGAGTTGGAACCGAGGACGAGGTCGACGCGCGTGCCGGTCCACTTAACCTTGCCCGTCTTGCGGTCCCGCCCTTCGAAGACTTCCCCCGCCTCCGAGGCCGGCTTCCACTCGATGCCCATGTCGAGCAGGTTGACGAAGAAGTCGTTGGAAAGCGTTCCCGGCTTCGAGGTCAAGACCCCGTGCTTCGCGCCGCCCGCGTTGGCGCCCAGCATGCGCATGCCGCCGACGAGGACCGTCATTTCGGGCGCCGTGAGCGTCAGGAGCTGGGCTCGGTCGAGCAGCATTCGCTCGGCGGATATCGCGCACCCGGCTTTCATGTAGTTGCGGAAGCCGTCGGCGAGAGGCTCGAGCACCGCGAAGGACTTGATATCCGTCTGGTCCGGCCGCGCATCCATGCGTCCGGGGTGGAACGGCACCTTGACGGTGACGCCGGCCTTCTTCGCGGCCTGCTCGACGCCCGCGCAGCCCGCGAGCACGATCAGGTCGGCGAGCGACACCTTCTTCCCCTTGGCCTTCTTATTGAAGCCGGCCTGGATGCCCTCGAGCGTCTTGAGCACCTTCGCCAGCTGGGCCGGCTGGTTCACGGCCCAGTCCTTCTGCGGGGCGAGCCGGATGCGCGCGCCATTGGCGCCGCCGCGCTTGTCGGAGCCGCGGAAGGTGGACGCCGACGCCCAGGCCGCCGACACGAGTTGCGAGAGCGGCAGCTTCGAGGCGAGGATCTTCTTCTTGAGGGCGGCAATCTCCTGCTCGCCGATCAGCTTGTGGTTGACCGCGGGGATCGGGTCCTGCCAGATCAGCTCTTCCTTCGGCACTTCCGGCCCCAGGTAGCGGGCGCGCGGCCCCATGTCGCGGTGCGTCAGCTTGAACCATGCGCGCGCGAAGGAATCGGCGAAGGCCTGCGGGTCCTCGAGGAACCGGCGCGAGATCCTGCCGAACTCCGGATCGAAGCGCAGAGTCAGGTCGGTGGTCAGCATGGTGGGCTTGTTAAACTTGCCCGGGACGTGCGCGTCGGGAATGACCGCCGGCGCGTCCTTGGCCACCCATTGCTTGGCGCCGGCGGGCGATTTGACCTGCTCCCATTCGAACTTGAACAGGTTCTCGAAGAAGTTGTTGCTCCACAGCGCCGGGGTCTTGGTCCAGGTTACTTCCAGGCCGCTCGAAATCGTTTCGGCGCCGCGGCCCGTGCCGTAGTCGCTCGTCCAGCCCAGGCCCTGCGCCTCCAGCGGCGCGGATTCCGGTTCCGGGCCCTTGTGCGATTCCGGGGCGGCGCCATGAGCCTTGCCGAAGGTGTGGCCGCCGGCGATCAGGGCGACGGTCTCTTCGTCGTTCATCGCCATGCGGCCGAACGTGGCGCGGATGTCCTTGGCGGCGGCCATGAAGTCGCCGCTCGCGTTCGGGCCCTCCGGGTTCACGTAGATCAGGCCCATGTGGGTGGCGCCGAACGGCCCCAGGTCCCGATCGCCGCTGAAGCGCTTGTCGGCGCCCAGCCACGCGATCTCCTCGCCCCAGTTCACGTCCTCGTCCGGCTCCCACACGTCCGCGCGGCCGCCGCCGAAGCCGAAGGTCCGGAAGCCCATGGATTCCAGCGCGACGTTGCCGGCGAGGATGAGCAGGTCGGCCCAGGAGATTTTCCTGCCGTACTTCTGCTTGACCGGCCAGAGCAGGCGCCGCGCCTTGTCGAGGTTGACGTTGTCGGGCCAGCTGCCGAGGGGGGCGAAGCGCTGCTGGCCGCGCCCGCCGCCGCCGCGGCCGTCGGTGACGCGGTAGGTTCCGGCGGCGTGCCAGGCCATGCGGATGAAGAACGGGCCGTAGTGGCCGAAATCCGCCGGCCACCAATCCTGCGAGTTGGTCATCAGCCGGACCAGGTCCTTCTTCAGCGCCTTGTAGTCGAGGCTCTTGAATTCCTGCGCATAGTTGAAGCCCTTGCCCATCGGGTCGGATTTCGAGGAATGCCGGTGAAGCAGTTCCAGCCGCAGCTGGTTCGGCCACCAGTCGCGGTTGGTCCTGCCGGCGCCGGCGATGTTGGTGAACGGGGACTTTCGTTCTTCACTCATCTCAATTTCTCCTTTCAGACTTGCGCTTGCACAGCGAACATCCGGCGCTCAGCGGCCAGGCCGGTTTAAGAGGACTGGAATCAGTATACATCAGACACCGCCGAAGAATATGCCAAACGAAGACCCCGGGCCAAAGGCCGCGCCGGCTTCAGCGCATTGTTGGGCCGCGCAATTATTATTGGATTGGCCGATTGGGATTAATTTATCAATTTCCGGTAACTGCTCAGTCGGTGACCGTCATTCCGGCGTGAACTTGGCCGGAATCCAGTAAATCGCAGAAAACACTGGACCCCGGCTTTGAGCACCCCCGCTTCGCGAGGGCAGGCGCTGGGGTGACGGATAATACTACGAACGCCGGTGACGCTATGTTGAAACTACCACGTAAAAATAACCGGCCTGAGCAGTTGCAATTTCCGTCAATATCCGGATCGTTTCTTTGAACAACAACAACGCGCTGATAATGCTTAATGCCGTCATTTGTTAACTTGCACCCTTTGCGATCCTTGAGCCAGGGACGACACTTCCAGCTATTCCAGTGCTCAAAATCGCGCATCCGGATTTGGGCGGGCCGCAGGCTATCGAAACGGCTGGTGTGAGGCGGGTGAAACTTGAGGATCTGAATACCGGGATCGGGTATAATTTCGGGGTTGGCAGCGCCAGGTTCGTTTTATTATTTTCGGCTCGGACGATACCGGCGCGCATGGTATGCCCGTCAGCAACGGGTTTAAAACCAAGCCGGCAGGCTCCAGGAGGCTATCATAAAAAAAGCATTAGTATGCGGCGCCGGCGGCTTCATCGGCGGACATCTGGTCAAGCGGCTAAAACGGGAAGGCTGCTGGGTGCGGGGCGTGGACATCAAGCAGCACGAGTATGCCCGCACTCAGGCGGACGAGTTCCTTCAATTGGACTTGCGGGAAGAGGCCAACTGCCAGGCGGCCTTGACCCTGACGGACGGGCCGTTTGACGAAGTCTATCAATTGGCCGCGGATATGGGCGGGATGGGCTTTATCCACAGTGCCGAGTGCGAGATCATGCATAACAGCGCCCTCATCAATATCCATATGACTCATACGGCTTGGCGGCTGAAGGTGCCGCGTTATTTTTTCTCATCCTCGGCGTGCGTTTACCGGGACATGCAGCCCGGAGAACCGGAGCTGGACGAGGCCGGGGCGATTCCGGCCAATCCCGACAACGAATACGGCTGGGAAAAGCTTTACGCCGAGCGGATGGCGCTGGCTTACGAACGCAACCGGGGCATGCAGGTGCGGATCGCCCGTTTCCAGAACTGCTACGGGCCGGAGGGCACCTGGCGGGGCGGGCGCGAGAAAGCTCCGGCGGCCCTGTCCCGGAAGATCGCGGAGGTGGACGAGGGCGGAACGATCGAGGTCTGGGGGAATGGCAGCGCGGTGCGTTCCTATACCTATGTGGATGACATGGTGGACGGCATCTACCGGCTGATGCATTCCGAGCTGCACGGAGCGGTTAATATCGGCTGCCCGCAGTATGTGACGGTGGACGAATTGGCCGAAACGATTGCCGGGGTGGCCGGGAAGAAAATCCACCTCAAACATGTGGACGGGCCGGTCGGCGTCCAATCGCGCAACTTCAGCAATGCGCGCATTTACTCCATCGGTTGGCAATCCAAATTCAATTTGGAAGCCGGGATTCGCCTGACCTACCCCTGGATCGAGGCGCAGGTGGAACAAGCCCGCGTCAAATGAGTTCCGGTTCGTCCGTGATCCGTTCCGAAAAGGGGGAAACCACGGATTACCCCGAAACCATGGTTTTTTAAGGCCGTTAAAACATCGCGCAGCCGCTTCGCAAGCCGCAACGAAAACTTTCCACAAAATATTCGAAGCATACAAAACGCCAAAGACGGTGGCCCCGTCTACGATCGCGACGGGGCAGGCTTTGCAATGCCGCACCTGGAAGGTGCGCCACTGCCGGTTCTATTTGAACAATCGAATTACACGTCCGCAATTTCCCCCTTCTGCTTGTTTATATATGTGATCCGGTACCTGCCATGCTCCGCTCCATACTTCTTCCATACTGTCCGAACCTTTTCTTATCTCCTACCCGTTCCCTCTGCTTCTTCCCATTTCCCTCCGGCACAGATGCGTTCCGTTTACCATCCCATCCCCCCTCCCCGTCATAATCCCGGTAAAATTTCAAAACATTCTGATACCCTCCCCCCTTCCCGTGATACGGGAAGGGGGGAGGGAGAAGTTGAATCACACATGTTATTGATCGATGCTATGGGAGGGGGGATGGGATGGTTCATAATACCCACTCCCACGGTAGAACCTTTTCAGGGTACTCACTGCCATAGGCAGTGGTTTTGAAACCTAATAAATGACCGCGCCGCAAGCCGCGCGGCATCACGGTGCGCACCCCCCGGAACGACGCGGCAAGCCGCGTTTTCTTCCTCTGCTTTGTATGAAGAAAGCGGGATAATATTCCGTGTTTTTCGCGGTTAAATATTTTCGCAGCCGGGACCAATCCCAAACCGGAGTCCCGGCTTCATTCCTGCTCGCGCCGGGCAATGACCCGCACGGCATCCGGAATGGGCTTGTTCGACACCAATATCAGATAGCCTCCTCCGCCCGCCCCCGAGAGTTTCCAGCCGAGGCATTGGCCGCGGTACTTGTCAATCAGCGCGGATACACGTTCGTTCATCATATGGGGAAACATCGCCACCTGGGCTTCAAAGCCTGCCCGCAGCGTGTTCCCCAAGGCGGCAATATCCTGATTCAAAATCGCGCGCCAATGCTCTTCGGCCGCGTCGGCCAGGGCCAGGGCATGGGCACGGTCAATGACCGTATCCGCCAGCACGGCATAGTCCGCATAACGGGGGCCCAGCGGAATCAAATACAACGCGGTTTCCACAAAGCGCAGCAGGGCTTCGTCCAGCCGATGTTCGATCCGCGCGGGCCAATAATTATTTTCGTAATAGGCATACGCCAACCCGGGGAAAACCAGCCCGATGGCATCCTGCGAACCGGAAATGATCTGCGTGCCCGGCGGGTTGTCGTAACAGAACAAAATCCTGGCAAGCTTCTCGTAATGGCCGGGCGGGATTTTAACACCCCACAACTCGCGCGCATGCCGCCGCGTGCTGGACGCCATGCCGCTGCGCTCGTTGAACTCCAGGGTCGGCTCGATGGACAGCGTGATGACCGGGCCGGGATAATGCCGCGAAACAAAAGGCTGGTCGAGCCAGCCGCCCGCCAGGTCAATCCGATAGGGCAGGTAATCACGCCCGCGCAGGGCTGTCGTCGAACGTTCCTCCAGGTCGGCGTGCGGCTTGCGTTCCAGAATCAAATATTCGATGTTAAGCTCGCGGCACAATTCGCGCTTGTCGGCGATATTTCCGTCGGCATTCACCACAAAGTAGTCGGGCCGCATCTCCCGCAGTTCGGCTTCAAAATCCAGGATCCCCGAACCGCTTGAAATAAAAGCCTCCTTCACCCACGCCACCGCCTTGACCATGAACAGGCGTTCCTGTTCGCTGTTGACGGTCGTGCGCCCTTTTAAATCGAAAATCGTTTTGTCCGAGCCCAGCGCCACATACACATCGCCGTACTGCGCCGCCTCGCGGAAAAACTCCACGTGCCCGCTGTGCAGCATATCAAAACACCCGCTGACGAAAACTTTTTTAGCCAAGGTTGTCTCCCCAATCCGCCGGACATGCGCCGATTAAGTTTTGTCCAAAATAAACACGATCGCCGCGCATTCACGCCTGTCCGATACGCCGTATTTTAGTTGATTTTTGCGATTGATGTTCACCCTTTTTTTAGGGGCGTCCAATGGAACGCCCTTGCGGGACATTGACGTCATCTTCAGCCCGCCCCCGCCTGCCCTCGCGCCTGCCCCCGAAGCGATGAGTGCCGGTGATCGTCCGGCGCGATGGGTTCGCGAAGGGGGGAGCATCACCGCTCGGTTTTGTTCCATGAGCAGGGATGGCTGCGAAGCGGGGGAGCGATGAGCATCGGCGATCACCCGATGCGATGATCTCGCGAACGGGGGAAGCATCACAACTTGATCTTGTTCTTTGAGGTGTGATGTCTGCGCCTGCCCCGCGTCCGCCCTCGAAGCGATGAGCGCCGGAGATCTTCCGGTGCGATGGGTTCGCGAAGAGGGAGAGTGCACAAGTTCGAGTTGATCTTGGATCTTGTGCGGTTACGAAGCGGGGCCTGCCCCGCGCCCGCCCCCGCGGGAGCATCACAACTCGGTCCTGATCTTTGAGTTGTGATGTTTGCGCCTGCCCCGAGCTCTTTGCGGGGTAGCGGAGGAGAGTGCACAAGTTCGGGTTGATCTTGGAACTTGTGCGGTTACGAAGCGGGGGCCTGCCCCCACAGCGATGAACGCCAGAGGTTCCCTGCCCTCGCGTAAGCCTGTCCCCTTCGGATTATATTGAGCTACTTGACAGTAATCGTAAAAATAGGCCCATGCCCCCCAGCGCCTTTTCCTCTGCTATCTCCAATGATAATCATGAATCTCAAGGTCTTGCCCGAGGCGCTGTTAAAAGGAGTACCCCTTACTATCCCGCTGCTCATGTCTATGGTTAATCCGGATAGGTTAAAGTCTCCTCTTCCGCTGAAAGATGGGTCTTCAAACCAGCTGTATGGGGGCATGCCTCCGTGGGCAGGGAGTGAAGCACCATAAGGCTTATTGGCCACCGCATCTTCCAGAGCATATTCGGGAACTCCTTCCCAAAACAAATTGACAATCTCAGGGCATCCCATTTCACTTGTGTCGATGGCCATTTTAAACGGAAGCATCGCGCTGACAGACGATGTGCCATCCGACACCGTCACTTCAACCATCATATCAGGCATGTTCGGGTTAAGGGCTCCTCCATTGCTCGTGAATACACCGGTTTGAGGCCATATGGCTGTACCCATGGGAAGGTTCTTGGCGCTCCATGTATAGCCCTTAAAAGGCGATCCTCCCGCCGCCATTAGCGGTTTGCTGTAAACAATGCCTCTTTGCTCCTCAGTTAAATCACTCCGGCCTGTGGCGTAACAAGCCTCCAGCGAGTTTATGGTTTTTGGGTCAAGTATCTTAAGCGTGGATCCACTCCCCCCAGCCTGCAAACCGGGGCCGGTTGCCGATCCGGGCTGTGCCTGAAATATTGAACAAGCCATGCTTGCAAATAGAGCAAACGACAGAACGGCCAGGGTAAAACGATTGGTTCTCATGGTTCCCTCCTCGAGGGAAATGAATTGTAAATATATCCCGGCCTCATTTTCCCCATTTTATTGCTTATACAGGTGAAAGGCATTCGTCTTCGATTGCCTGTTCCAAAAATTACAGTTGTCATCAAGATTAGTGGGATTAAGATTTACCACGCCACCTGTCATTTGGTCCGATGTGTAATTGAATGTCCACCTCTCACAACCTGCCTCATTATTGGACAGCACAAAAGAAAATTGTTGAACGCCAGCGTTAAGCCCGTTGAAAGTATCGGAACCCACCAATTCCCATACCGGCCCGGTCAAGCCCAATTCACCGGGATAAGTACTTGCGTCAGCATTGGGTAGATATTGAAAATCCGATGAATATTCATCACTCAAGATTTTATGTGTAACTTCACTCATTCCAAAGCTGAAGGAGGTAATATCTCCCGAAACCCTATCGTAAGTCAGTATCATCCAGGATATTCCACTAATTTCGATTGCCGGCATTCCATGTGAATTAAGCAGATAAAATGAATCGGGAAGCGCGCCTTTCCAGTATCGAGCGCCCTCTCTCCCGCCCCTCGCATCCGGTGTGACCTGCAAATAGGGGGTTGCTTCCGGAGGCACAGACGATGTTTGCGCAACAGGGTTTGCAGGCCGTGCCTGCAAAATTGAACAAGCCATGCTTGCAAATAAAACAAACGACACGACGATTAGGGTTGAACGCCTGGTTTTCACGGTTCTCTCCTATTTTGAACATATATCACTTGAAAGGGAGGCATGGACCGCCACATTCGCGGCAGCCATCTCTCTCCCGTTCAAGAATCCGTTTATGTTAATGAGCTGATCTCTTTACAAAAGCCGGGCGATGAGCACTGGTGGGCCTGCCCTGCGCTTTTTACAGGGCAGCGGGGGCTTCCAATTTGAATCATTTCCCATGATTCGAATAGATCGCCTATAAGCCAGGTTGAAATCCAGGGTAAACGCATTGATCAAGGATTGACTATGTCAATCTGTCCAAACGTGAAAAGGCTGAAATCCTTCAGATAAACCGTTTCCCCGATATCCGCCTGCGCCAAAAATTCCCAAGTCCGATCCGCCCATTTCTCGCCCATGGTCACGTGATGAAGGGACCATTTGGTGGTATCGTCCGGATTCCAAATAACGGCCAACAATTCGCCGTTCCTGCCTATGGCCATGAAGAGGCTATGCCAGGAATTGGCAACGGGGGTGAAATTACCCTCTAAATTTTTATACCCTAAGCCGTTTTTTCCTTGAACCAGGTTGGTTTGGGGATTCTTTCCATAGTAAACGCCGAATTGCTTATAGTTGTCCGTATTGAATTCACCAGTGTTGAAAACGATTCCCGATTTCAAATCGGTGTGTTCTCCCGTTTTAACTTTAATCATTACTCCAAATCCTTCGGTAAGCGGTTGGTTGAAGACAACTCCGCTGCTCCAATCCGCTTTGCCTTTCAACACGAACATTCCGTCGGAAACGGAGCCGGAGTCAGGACTGAACATGTGCCAATTATCCAACGTTTCAAACCCGTCGGTAAGTTGAATTTGTACGTCGGTTAAGAAGCCGGATATAAACGGCGGTGGTTCCGCCGTCCGCGTCGGAATGCCCGTATCGGTTGGCGCGGGCGTGGAGCTTGTTGTGACGATTGTTTCCGCGGGCGCCGAAGGATTGGTCTTTGACAAGGGAAGGGAAAATGCCTGGCAGGCAAAAAGAAACATCGCCGCCGTGGTAATTATCGCCAGGAAGGATCTATTTGTCCTGTTTCCCTTCCTCGTGCAGGGAAGGGTAAAAAGGCCTGTTTTCGTTGGTTCGTCTTGTTGTCTGGGAAAAAGCCTTTGGTCGATGCGTGGAGCAAATAGTCTTTTTATTGAGAATTTCATGATATCTCCAGAAAGCTGCTTGGCCGTCAGTGCAGGACCAGGTTCCAGTATACATCGGACCCCGAAGAACATACCAACGAAGACAAGAGCCGAAGCATGCCCCGCTCCATCTTCGAAATCGAAAGCGCGCGTGAAGGCGCGCTTGAGGTCAATTCGTTTTCCAAGCCGATTGGGTTTACGGGCGTACGACTGGGCTGGACGGTGGTTCCGCGGGAACGGGCGTTCGGGGACGATGCGGCGGTGAGCAGGGATTTGAGCCGGGTGATGAGCACGCTCTTCAACGGCGCTTCGAATATCTCCCAATCCGGCGCGCTAGCCGCCCAGGATGACGAGGGACTGGCGGAAATGCACCAGACGGTCGGCTATTCCATGGAAAACGCCCGGATCATCAAGGAGGAATTAACGTATTTGGGTTTGAAAAGGGACGGGGGCATCAACTCGTCTTATGTGTTGGCCTAATTTCCCGGCCGCCGGTTCTTTGTTTACTCCCTTCCGAGGAATTAGTTCCTGTGTTCTTCCGGCACGATGGGTTTACGAGCGGGGGTGTTCTTAGCCTGCCCTCGAGCGACCTCCCCGGGGGCGGAGGTCAGTTGCAACCGCGTATTGGGGAACTCCTATAAACCATATTTCATCGAAAGTTGATCTGTCAACCAGGGCAAATCATTGTTTGTTCTCAAGCAATTGACTATCTTTTGCCAACTGCATTTTCTTAGCATCGATGGATTTATTAATGCCGTTCGAGTGAAGCAAAATGATTTATATCCTTTTCCGTTTTTTTGAAATGCGGGATTTCTTTCATCGTAGATAAGTAGCGCATAACCTTTTTTGTCGGATAATTTGCCATCCATATCCACGCCAATGGATAATATGTTCCGCACGAGTTGATTATTTTCATTTACAGGACAAGGGATAATATCTTCACTATTATTCCAAGTAAATAACTTGGGGATATATTCCCAGTACTTTATACCAAGTTCGGTTAATGAACAACGATTATTCCGGTTGCGTTGAATCGAGTAATTGCCGTCACATTTTTCTTTTTCGTAATTGGCGTTCTTTTCAGTTAATCCAGGCCTGGAACAGGGCCCAACCTCTGCTTCTGTAAATTTGCATTCAATTGCAATCTTAATGTTTCCGGAAATGAATACATCCAGGCTGGTTTTACGGGTTAATTCTCCCAAATCTAGTATTTTACGCTCCATTGAAAATTCGTCCCGTGTAATATTTTGGTTTTCGAGTAAAGGCCTTCCATCATCATCATCTTCTATTTCATTAAGCCGATATAAATATCCGTTAATGACCATATTTCCTAAAATGCTTTGCGCAAGAGCCTGCGAGCTGTTCATGCTTCTGAACCATTTGTGATGCTCATATTCCGGTATTAGTTGACGCAATTGTTCGATTTCTTTCTTTTTTCCGTTTTGGTCAGCAATGATGTTTCGCCATGATTCTTCTCTTTTATAAACTGGTGGACGCTTTTCAAGTTTATTTGATATTTCTAAATATTTATTTTGATTTATAGGATTGTGATTAACGTAATTCCAATATCTCGATAATAATGATGATCGATATTCGTCCACATTCTTATCCATTAATAATCCTCCATCAATGGAATGATAGGGTTGCCCAATAGCTGGCGGTTGAGCCTGTCCCCGCGGAGCAAAACTGCTCGCTTTTGCTCTTTGAGCAGTTTTGGTTGCGCCTGCCTTCGCGAAGCGGAGGAAGCGGGGGCCGCCTAGCCGGCTGTGCAACTCTAGAATCAGTATACAACAAGCGCCATCGAAGACGCCATGTGCCTTACCCCCTAGCCGAAGCCTGCCCTCGCGGAGCGGAACTGCTCGCATTTGATCTTTGAGCAGTTCCGATTGCGAAGCGGGGGGCCAGAGCCTGCCCCCGCGTGGTTCTAGCGGGGGTCGGTTCCAACCGCGGGTTGGGCGGACCCATACCCTTTATCTCATGGAATTAAACTATTAAGTAGATCAATATTCCTTATTACCCAACCATGAAATTATATCCGTTTATTATTTGATACCAAACAACAATAAAAGAGAATATGATGATTATATGTAGTAAGATAAATGCCCAATTTATTGGTTTTTGGGGTTTGAAAAAAAGAAAAAGGAGCAATAAGGAAGTTGGATATAGAAGGAGAAGTAGATAAGTTCCGAGATTATTAATATCGCCTTGAAAAAAGAAATTTAGTAGACTACCTATTACTGATAACGGCCATGCAACGAATCCTAATACCTGCCATAGTATTACTTCAATTAATTCTCGCCAAGAATAGAGATGACCGGGTGAAATGATTATCGGAAGAATAGTCCACGATAGTAATAGGTTGATAAATAAAGACACTGCGGCACATCTTTTATTGATTTTCATAATCGTTTTTAAATATACTCGATACTCATTTGTGGAATATTTGTGTTTTATTATGTGTTCGTTCCGCCCAACGCTAGGCCTCAGCCGCGCCCGCCCGCCGGTTTGCGGCGGGTGGGCGTCGGCTGCAGGCCATTGTTAGCCCATTTATTTTCACTTCAAGTCTGAAAAGAATTTAGCGACGTCGTAGTTGCTGATTGTGTGCGACAAAGAAACCGGCGACACCCCCGATTCGTTCTTGGAATTGGGATCGGCTCCGGCTCCACGTAGGAGTGAGATAACGCTGCCGTCACCTTTTGAGGAGAAAACGGCCCGGAATAGAGGAGTATTGCCGCGTGAATCTTTTGTATCGACCTTCGCACCGGCGGCCAATAATGCTTTCGCAATATCGGATGAAACCGACTGGGCCGCAAAATGAAGTGGGGTCCAGCCGTTTTCATCTTGAGCATTGGGATCAGCTCCCGCCTGCAATAGTTTTGCGACGTCAACCGCTTTTCCATCTGCGGCGGCGTAATGCAATGGGGTCCGGTTAGATTTCTTTGATTTCATTTTGGATCTCCTCAGGGCTAACGATCTGGCGCTCAGCCGCGTGGCCCGACTACTTCCAGAAGGCATTTTACCCGCAAATAAAGAAACGCATTTTGCCATGCAGAATATAGTCAAAAGCTCCATAGCTCTTTGCACTCGGCTGTGATGAATAATTGATTGTTAATATATCTTCATCACGACAAATATCGCCCATAACCATCAATACTTCTCTTACCTTTTTTGGTAGCGGATATGATAAATAATCATTTGTCATTTATACCTCCACTTATTCATTCGCCCAACGTCTTGGCGCTCAGCCGCGTGGACGACTGAGCCGGACTAGGTTCAGTATACTTCATCCACCGCCGAAGAACATACCAACGAAGACACAAAGCCGAAGGCCACGTCGGCTGCTGCGCCGGGTTGGACGATATTTTTCTCATCACTAAATTTCTATCTATTATGACTACAATAATTTATTGTACGAATACTTATTTACTCAATATAATAATTTTTGATAACTTTGATGACAATATTAAAAGTAAACCAGGCACACAAAATAACGGGAAAAGGAAATAGATTAACAATCCTATTCCGTCCGCTCTTTGAGATCCTTCGATTGGAAGAGAATAAATGTAATATATATAAATTATAAATCCAATTATTGCTATTATGCCTCCTATTGCTTCATTTCTCCATCCAATAAACAATCCAATAGATGGAATAATAAACATGACAAAGATAATAAATTGATCTTTATTATAGAGGAAATATCGATCCTGAAATATGCGAATGATTTCAAGTAAAACAACAAACGCAATTCCTAATGAGATTATTCTTGGTACCCATTTACTAATCCATTTAATTATCTGGATGATCGCATTTAGCACATTAGTAAAGGTAGATGTATTCGTTTTCACGGCAAGTATCCTTTGGTTTTATCGCCCAACATTTTATTAGACGGAAAAGGTATCTACCGGCCCAGACATCATCCTTCCGGTACGTACTTTCTGCTTTCTTTTACGTAATTCCTTCCCGTAAGAAAATATCCCTGCCGGTGTGAATTCTATTTTGAATAATTATACTCTCCTAAATGTTGGTTATTACGCCCAACATATACATATGCAGATAAGCTTTCTGTAAGTAGATTTGCTTCAGCAACGGCATCCTATTTATTATACAAATATTCCTTCCGGAAGGATATTGCGCCTTTCGGAAGGAATAAACCGATATTTGCGTACTGTAAACCGATCCCCCCGCCCTGCCTCCTCTCAATTATCTCCATCGCACCCATACGTAATAGCAGGACGGCGATTGCCGTCCAAGCAGTCCGCCGGTTGAGGCGCCCGGGTCTGCCATCATCTAAAAGCCGGCGAACCACCACAGCCGAGTCGGCTGCCATGACCCATATGCTCTCTTCCTTTTACACGCCGTAATCCAGGGTGGCCAAATCCCCGCCGCCCGCTTTTGCCGCTTCCGGACGAGTGATGTCCGGTGCAAAAGCCGGTTTGTCCATCACACCAAAGTTGATCATCAGGATCTCGAGGCGGTTTCCCGATCAACTCCCTGGAATGCGCCTTATAATTGATCCATGTCTGCGCCAATTTTGGCCACCAAACTTTATATCCCCCCGCCCCGGCCGAAAGTTGTCCTCCGCCCCCGCCTGATCGAGCGGCTGAACGAGGGCCTCTCCGCGGACCGCAAACTGACCCTCATCTCCGCCCCCGCCGGCTTTGGCAAAACCACGCTGGTCAGCGAATGGGTCGCCGGTTGCGGGCGACTGGTTGCCTGGCTGTCGCTGGATGACGGGGATGGCGATCCCGTGAGTTTCCTTACCTACCTTGTGGCTGCGCTGCAGACCATTGATGCGGATATGGGAAAAAGGGTGCAGGGCTGTGCTTCAGTCCCCTCAGCCGCCGCCGGTCGAATCGGTTCTAACGACTCTGATCAATGAAATTGCCGGCGTCGCCAATCACCCTTCGACAGGCTCCCCCTGCGGGGACTTCGCAGGGCAGGGTTTCGTCCTGATCCTTGACGACTACCACGTGATTGATTCAAAACCGGTGGACGAAGCTCTCGCCTTTCTGCTCGAGCATCTGCCGCCCCGGATGCACCTGGTCATCACCACCCGTGAGGATCCCCATCTGCCCCTGGCCCGCCTGCGCGTCCGGGGCCAATTGACCGAGCTGCGCGCCGCCGATCTGCGTTTTACCCCCGCCGAAGCCGCCGAGTTTCTCAATCAAATGATGGGCTTGGATCTCTCCGCGGAAGATATTGCCGCGCTGGAAACCCGCACCGAAGGCTGGATTGCCGGCCTGCAGTTGGCCGCGCTATCCATGCAGGGGCGTCCGGATGCCGCCAGCTTCATCCAATCCTTCACCGGCGGCCACCATTTCGTGCTGGACTATCTGCTGGAAGAAGTCCTGGAACGCCAGCCCGAGAGCGTGCGCAATTTCCTTCTGCAAACCGCCATTCTCGAGCGCTTGAACGGTTCGCTGTGTGACGCCGTGACCGCCCAGGATGGCGGCCGGGGAATGTTGGAAACCCTGGAGCGCGGCAACCTGTTTGTCGTCCCGCTCGACGACCGGCGCGAGTGGTATCGCTATCACCGCCTTTTCGCCGATGTGCTGCGGGCGCACCTGATCGAGGCGCAACCGGAGCGGGTCCCGGGCCTGCATCAGCGGGCAAGCGCGTGGTATGAACAGAACGGATTCCCGCCGGATGCCATCCGCCACGCGTTGGCCGCCAAGGATTTTGGGCGCGCCGCGGGATTGATCGAACGGACCTGGCCGGCAGCCGAGGAGGGAAGCATCCAGCCAGTGGCCTGGCTTGGCTGGGTGAAGACGCTGCCGGATGAGCTCGTCCACGTCCGGCCTGTGCTCAATGTCTGGTTTGCCTATGCCTTGCTGGGCAGGGGTGAGTTGGAAGCCGCCGAGGCTCGATTCAAAGACGCGGAACGATGGTTGATACCGGCGGATGCGACGAAAGCGCAACCGGAAACCCCATCCGCTGAGACGGGTCCGGAGAGCAGCCGCAGGATGATCGTCGCGGACACAGATCAGTTGAAATCCCTTCCAGCGGCAATTGCCGTCGGCCGCGCCTACATCGCCCAGGCATTCGGCAATATTCCGGACACGGTCCGGTACGCCGGCCGGGTGCTCGAGTTCCCCGAAGCAGATCCTTTCAGGCACAGCCAGGCGTCCATGCTCCTGGGGATGGCCCACTGGGCAGGCGGGAACCTGGAAGCCGCCGACCGGGTCTTCGCCGAGTACACGATGAAACTGCGGGCGGCCGGAAACATCCCGGATGCCATCAGCACATCCGCTGTTCTGGCGGATATCCGGCTGGGATTGGGGCGTCTCCGCGAGGCCATCCGCACCGTCGAGCAGTGTTTGAATTTTGTAAAGGCTCAGGGTGACCCGATTCCTTTCGATACAGCCGACCTGTATCGGGAGTTGAGTGAACTTTATCTTGAACAGGGAAACCTGGAGACCGCCGCTCACCAATTACAGATAGGCAGGGAACTTGGGGAAAAAGCGGAATGGCCTGTTCTGCGATACCGTTTGTGTATTGCCCGGGCCCGGTTCAATGAAGCGCAGGATGACATGGATGGGGCTCTCGCATTATTGGATGAAGCGGAACGCCTGTATATCCGGTCACCCCTGCCCGACTTCTTTCCCGCATCCGCCATGAAAGCCCGGATATGGGTCAGGCAGGGCAGACTGGTTGAAGCTCTGGGCTGGGCACGCGAGCGGAGCCTGGCTGTGGATGATGAGCTCAGCTACCTGCGCGAATTTGAACACATCACATTGGCAAGAGTTCTTGTGGCCCGGTATAAGAATAACCCGGCAGATGGCTCCATTCTCGAGGCGATCGGACTGCTGGAGCGCCTCCTGAAGGCGGCGGAAACCGGCGGACGGATGGGCAGTGTGATCGAGATTTTGACGTTGCAGGCGCTTGCGCATGCGGCACAAGGCGAGAATTCCCCCGGCTCTCGTGCCTCTGATGCGTGCCCTGGAGATCGCCGAACCGGAGGGCTACGTCCGGCTCTTTGTGGACGAAGGCGAAGCGATGCGATTGCTGATTGAAAAACAATCGCGCAATCGAGACCATCCGCTGAGCGCTTATGCGGATAAACTCCTGGCGGCCTTTGCGCAACCGGCGGCTGCGCCAAAATCGGCAATCATCCAGCAAAAATCAGACCTGACTGAGCCTTTGAGCGAACGCGAGCTGGAAGTGCTCAGGCTGCTCCGAAGCGAATTAAGCGGTCCGGAAATTGCCCGGCAACTGACCGTGTCGCTCAACACCCTGCGCACCCACACCAAAAACATTTTCAACAAACTGGGGGTCGGTAATCGCCGGGCGGCTGTCCGTCGGGCCGAGGAACTCGATCTGTTCTAACCGGCCCGAAAGCCCCAAACTCCGGCCCCGACAGGCGTCCTCAAACCGCCTGCCGGGGCTTTTTGTTTTTACCCGGAAATCACCACCTCAATCACATCATGTGGTGATGACGCATCCCCGCATCGGGCGGTAACCTCTATGCAGATACACAAGGTAAGGAAACGAGACGCATGATGGGCGACAAACACACATTCGACGAAAAACATAACCGGCCTCAATGCTACGAAATCCGCCTCAAGGGGCACCTGGATGACCGGTGGGTCGAATGGTTTGAAGGCCTGGCCATCACGCTGGAAGAGGACGGTAATACGCTTTTAACCGGCCCGGTGATCGACCAGGCCGCGTTGCATGGATTGCTCAAAAAAGTGCGTGATCTGGGCTTGCCGTTGATCTCGGTAAGTCCTCTCGAACCCGGCCCCTCCGCTGCGCTCCCCCTTCGGGGACTTCGCGGAGCGGGTGAGGAAGAGGTCAAACCGTAAATCGTTCCCGGTTTTTTAAAACACATCAAATTCATCCAACAAAGGAGATTACATGAACACCAACAGAAAGACCGCCAGCATTGTGGGGGTATTGTTCATCATCGGGACGGTTGCGGGTATCCTGAGCGGCATAGTTACCGGACCAATTCTCAGCGGCCCGGATTACCTGGTTAAAATCGCCGCAAATCAAAATCAACTTGTCGCCGGAGCCCTCCTGGTATTACTAATGGGCCTGGCCCTGGCCCTGGTGCCGATCGTCCTGTTCCCCGTCTTTAAAAAATATAATGAGACCTTCGCGCTTGGGTATCTTATTTTCCGCGGGGCGCTGGAGACCGTTTGCTATCTTCCCTGGGTAATCGGCTGGCTCGTCCTGGGAACCTTAAGCCTGGAATTCGTAAAAGCCGGCGCACCCGGTTCCTCTTATTTTCAAAGCTTGGGTGCGCTCATCCAGGGAACCATGGAGTGGAATAGCCAGATTTCTTACATCATTTTTTGCCTGGGCGCGCTGATGTTCTACTATGTGTTCTATCAGTCGAAACTCATTCCCCGATGGCTGTCCATATGGGGTCTGGCGGGAACAATTCTTTATTTGGCGGAACCCTTGCTGGCTGTTTTCGGCGCAAAATATGAAATACTGTTTGCCGCACTGGCTGTTCAGGAAATGGTGCTGGCGATATGGCTGATCGTCAGGGGATTCAATCCATCTGCAACCGCCGCCCTGCCTGCGAAAAAAGAATAATGGATTGATTTTACGCACTTGAGGACTGGCAGTCCTGAAAATAACTCGGATTGCCAGTCCTGCAAAACATGAGCAATTATTTCAAGGCAGTAATGGAGGAAGACATGAAGATGAATTCGCCCCAAAAGACCGCAAGAGTTGCGGCATTCGTGTTTCTAATCATATTCTTTCTGGGGATGTCCACTGAACTTTTTATTCGTCCGGGCATGATTGTGCCGGGAGACCCCGCGGCAACCGTCAGGAATATTGCGGCTTCTGAAGCGCTCTTCCGCCTCTCCCTTGCGAGCGATCTGCTTCGCCAAATGTTCCTAATGTTGTTGCCCCTGGTTTTATACAAGTTACTTCAACCGGTTAACAAAAACATAGCATCGCTAATGGTTATATTCGCCCTGGTCGGCGTCCCTATCTCGATGCTCAATGAGCTTAACAATTTCGCTGTCCTGCTGCTGTCGAGTGGCGCCGGTTATTTACCAGCGTTCAAAGCGGATCAATTGAATGCCCTGGTGATGTTCTTTCTCGAATTGCGCAAATATGGAACTTTTATCCCCCAGCTTTTTTCCCTTTGGGTCCTTCTCCTTGGTTATTTGGTTTTCAAGTCGGGTTTCCTTCCCGGAATTCTGGGCATCTTGTTGATGCTTGGAGGTTTATGCTACACCGTATCGGCTGTTTTATTCGTTCTTTTTCCCAGCTTCAATGGGACGATGCTTGGCCTGTTTGCGTTTATTGGAGAATTTCTTTTTTACGTGTGGCTTCTGATCAGGGGTGTAAGGGAAGTAAAGCCAGCATGAATTGAGACTGGCTGCGAGACTCATCTACTGCGTTCCAAGAAGGAGAGAAAAATGAAAAGGATCATTCTATTCACGATCATAATGACGGTCCTGGCGGCCTGCTCGGCGCCCCAAGCCCAGGCGCCCAAACTCGCGGCGACGGGCACGCCTTCGGCAAATATGCCAAATCCCGCCTCGGTCTATTGCGAGCAGAACGGGAACAAACTCGAAATCCGCGCTGCCGCCGATGGCAGCCAATCCGGCATCTGTGTTTTTCCGGATGGCGGCACCTGTGACGAGTGGGACTATTACCGCGGAGAATGCGGCCCCGCGGCACAAAAAAGCCCAACACCTTTCCTGACCGTTGAGGCAGCCACGGAAGCCAGCGGCGGCGGCCCGGGAGGCAGTGTTGGCACGGAAGTACAAGGATCAGGCGGTTACATGCCGCCCGGCAGCGCGGAAGCAATAGCCGACTGGCGGGGTGTCATCAAGAGTACGGAGCCCGGCTCACAGTTTGATGACTACTTTGAGCTGTGGACCAACGGGCAGGTCATCTACTTTGGCATCAATTCTAATCGACCCGGCGGTTAAGGCGCAGATCGAGGCGCTGCGCGACAGCGGCAAGATCGTTCATCTATATGGCACGTTACTGAGCAATGTGCCTGACTACAACGGTTCTCAGGTCCTGGTGGACCGCATCGAGGTGGAAGGGTAACGATCGATCACGTTCTTGAGTGATCAGCCACCCCGGTGGCTGATTACTCAAGGACTGCCTGGAGGATTGACCTTGAATCGATCCTCCTGCCCTGCCTCCGCTCGATGATCGCCGCCCCCTGCTCCATAACCGCACAAGTTAATTGTTGTTCGCTTCGCTTTCGGGTGATCTGCATAGCGCTCTTCTCCTGGCCATATCATGGCAGATCGAGTTGAACGGCCAGCCAATCCTCGCGGTCCATCCTCGCCGCTTCCACCGTCATGCTGTGCAGGTCGTCATACCATTCCATCTTTTTGGGATTGCTGGCGGCCGCATACAGGGCATTCGCGCTATCCATCGGTATGAAAGCATCCCGCTTTGCGAATTGAAAGAAAATACCCGCCGGGGAAGCCAGCGGGACGTACAGGATCGGTTCCAGATCCCGAACCAGCGGCCGATAGGCATCCGGTTTGAATCCGCCGTCGCCCAGGTAGGCGATCCGGTCCGCGAAGCTCGGCGTGGCCGCGATCAGTACGTACGCCTTGAGCCGATGGTCGACCCCCGCGAGGACCCCGCCGTACATGGCGCCATAATCGTGGCCCACGAATCCAAGCCTGTTTGGATCCACGCCCGGTTGAGCCAGCAGAAAATCGACGGCCCGGCGCAACTCGATCACCTGTCCGATCATTTGGCGGCGGTCGTCCTCGGTTCCCATCGGCATGGTCATCCAAGGAAAATAGCCCTGCAGTACGAGACAGATCGTCCCGTGCTTGGCCTGTTCCACGGCTTCGGAGAGAAATTCGCTGCGATTGCTTTGCGACTGCCCCAGCCAGTGCAGGTAGATCACGCCCGCGAAGGGTCCCTCCCCTTCCGGCTTCACCAGATACGCCAGCGTGCGCCCGCCGGTGCCCCGGGAGAACGATGGATCGTGCGCGCTGTAACTCAAGTCGACCACCGACACTCCTTCCTGGTCGGTTTGCGAATTGATTTTTACGTCGAATGGGATGGAGGCATCATATGAAAAAAGCGAGGCAGGCGTGGAAGTGGCCGGCATTGGCGTGGCGACGGATATTTCTCCCGTTGGCGCCGCGCACCCTCCAAGAAACAGCACCAGCGTGCTTAACGGGAAGATTAAAAGTGATTTGTTTTCCATGGTCTTCTCCTCCTAAGAAGTAAAACGACCAATGCTTTTGATAATACGGATTAGAAATGAATATCGAAGTACACTTTATTATATCCACCTTTAATAATCCATAGAAATTCTACCGGATGGGGCCGACCATGAGATCGTATTCCCATTTTGGATATTAGCAAAAAAGATCTGGGTGATGCCCAACGGCCACCGCCTCGCAGGCGCCACCGCGCGAGCACCTGCGCCAGGTCCGGTTCGAACGGATCCTATCGGCCAGGCCGGGCTCCGGAGCTTCCGCCGTTTCCGATTGCACCAAGCTGAACTTTTCCAAGTAGGCGTTGACGGTATAAATCGGCGTGAAGATCCTCTCCTGCAGTAGCCCGATGACCAGGTGGTCGGCCGCGGCCGCGAGCCCGAGCAGCGCGGTCAGCGCCGGCGCCCAGGTGCCTGTCCCGGAGCATAGCAACAGGAGGAAGGTAGGGTCGGTATTTGAGCTTATTATCTTGGTTCCTTCCTTTTATATCCATAGGCGCGTGATATCATCCGGCCGGGTGCGCGTCACGATCCCTGCATGAACAATCCCTGCATGACAGTGTCATCCCACCTCACACCCCATCCCTTCATGGATCCCGGCTAAAATCACTCCGGGATGACAATCTATGACCCGTCATACCAGCGTGTGCTTAGTACGACCCGTCATACCAGCGTGTGCTTAGTATGACCCGTCTTATCAGCGTGTGCTTAGCATGACCCGTCATACCAGCGTGTGCTTAGCATGACCCGTCATACCAGCGTGTGCTTAGCATGACCCGTCATACCAGCGTGTGCTTAGTACGACCCGTCATACCGGCGTGTGCTTAGCCGGTATCCATCGGTGAGGATGGGAAGCAAGGTCTTGACAAAGCATTTATTTGGTATATACTTCTATATGTATATAACATATATAAGGATGATACCCTATGTGCGATAAAAATCCCGGGGAAGGCTGTCACGGAAAAATTGACCGCATCCCCAACTTCGCTCAGCCGCGTTTGCTTCTCGAATTGGCCAAGAAGCCCGCTCACGGTTACGAACTGATCGAGCATCTGAGCGAGGGCGGCGGCACCGCGCCCGACCCGGGCAATTTCTACCGGATGCTGCGAATACTGGAAGAGGAAGGGCTGGTCTCCTCCAAGTGGGATACGCAGAATACCGGCCCGGCGCGGCGGGTTTATGAGCTGACCGATCCCGGCCTGGATTTTCTGCATGCCTGGGCGGTAACCATCAAGCAAACCCATCAATCGTTGGGCCGATTTTTATCGGATTATCAAAAAATATCCGATAAGGAAAGGAGGTAAACCATGAGCAAAGAATGTGATTGCCAGTCGGATCAGGAATGCAGCTGCGGCGAAAAAGGCAATTCAGGCGGCTGTGATTGCGGATGCGGCGGACACGGGTCGCCTATGCGGCGCTACCAGACAAAAGCCGAACGGATTTCCGAGTTGGAAATGTACTTGAGCGAGCTTAAAACCGAAACACAAGCCGTCGAAGAACACCTCGCGGATCTGCGCCGGTAGCCTGTCCTCTCTTAAAAATAAAATTGGTAACCATTGGTGCGCGGCACGGATCCATTCAATGCCGCGGATCCATGATATAAAACGCCGCCGGTAGGTGAATATTCACCCCAACCGGCGGCGTTTTATTTGGATTCGGGCTCCTTTCTGAGTACAATGTTTTCTGCGAGTTGAAGGAGCCCACTATGATCCGCGTCTCGGCGCGAAGTTCGACGTGCAGACCGCGCCGGATTACGGCACGGTCGTCGTGCTGGAACTGCCGCGGTAAAAAGTATCCCTGACCCCGGCTGGCTTTTGTTCGTCATGCCCGCGTGTTGTAAGCGGGCATCCAGAGGTCTTTAAAATTTGACGGATCCCTGGATCCCCGCTAAGATCACGCGGGGATGACGATTACACCAGGAACAGAATTCTTCCCGATAGGACTATATATGCCTTCCAATAAAACCGCTCAGAATGTACTTCTCATCCGCGCCGACCGCGGTACCGCGAAAATCAACAAGCACATCTACGGCCATTTCGCCGAACATCTCGGTCGGTGCATTTACGACGGCATCTGGGTCGGGCCGGATTCGGCGATCCCCAACGTGCGCGGGATCCGGACCGATATCGTCGAAGCGCTCCGTGCAATTCGGATCCCCGTCCTGCGCTGGCCCGGCGGGTGCTTCGCCGACGAGTACCACTGGCGCGACGGCGTCGGCCCGCTGGAGGCGCGCCCCCGCCAGGTCAATACCCACTGGGGCGGCGTGATCGAAACCAACCGCTTCGGGACGCATGAGTTCATGGATTTGTGCGATCAGCTCGGGTGCGAGCCGTACATCTGCGGCAACGTCGGCAGCGGCACGGTGCGCGAGATGCAGGAGTGGGTGGAATACCTGACCTTCAACGGCAGGACCGCCATGGCCGACCTGCGCCGGGCGAACGGCCGCGAGAAGGCCTGGCCGGTCCGGTTCTGGGGCGTGGGCAACGAAAGCTGGGGCTGCGGCGGCAACATGCGCCCCGAATTCTACGCCGACCAGTTCCGCCGCTACGCCACCTACTGCCGCAACCTCGGCGGGAACAAACTCTACAAGATCGCCTGCGGCGCCTCCGACTTCAATTACAACTGGACCGAGGTGCTGATGCGCGAGGCCGGAAAATTCATGGACGGCCTCTCGCTTCATTATTACGTCTTCCCCGAAGCCTGGGAACACAAAGGTTCCGCGACCCGGTTCGACGAATCCGGATGGTTCGTCACTATGCAGAAGATCCTGCTCCTGGACGGGATGATCGCCGGGCATTCGGAGATCATGGACCGCTTCGATCCGGAGAAACGCGTCGGGCTGATCGTCGACGAATGGGGGGCGTGGTACGACGTCGAACCCGGGACG
The DNA here is from genome assembly GCA_963724345.1 of uncultured Chloroflexia bacterium. Lineage (GTDB taxonomy): Bacteria > Chloroflexota > Anaerolineae > Anaerolineales > RBG-16-64-43 > JAFGKK01. The sequence goes on from CAVRUI010000003.1 coordinate 2,107,091, forward strand.
AATCCCGGCTTTCTGTACCAGCAAAGCACGATGCGCGATGCGCTCGTGGCCGGGATCGTCCTCAATATTCTGAACAATCACTGCGAACGCGTGCAGATGGCCAACATCGCCCAGACCGTCAACGTCCTGCAGTCATTAATTCTGACCGAGGGCGGAAAGATGGTCACGACGCCCACCTACCATGTATTTGAGATGTACAAGGATCACCAGGGTGCCACGCTGCTGCCGATTAAGCTGGCTTGCTCATCGTACCGTCATGGGAAAAAGGCCGTCCCCGCGGTCAGCGCGTCCTGCTCCCGCGCGGACAACGGAACCGTCCACCTGACGCTTTGCAACCTTGATCCCGCGCGCGGGATCGCGCTGGCGTGTGAAATCCGCGGGATGAAACCGTCCCGGATCGCCGGCCGAATCCTGACCTCGGATGACATCACCCGGACCAATACGCACGATCAACCCGATGCCGTGAAGCCGGCCGCGTTCGATGGCGCGAAGATCCACGGCGGTTCGCTGCATATTTCCCTTCCGCCCAGGTCGGTTGTGACGCTCGATTTTTCATAGACAGGATATACCCGATTGGATCAGGATTTACGGGAGTATTTATTATTTATAAAGACAATCCTGTAAATCCTTTTCTAAATAATCTTGTGCATCCGGTCTATTGACTTTCCCTCCAGGCGCCGACCGGCAATGCCAGATGGGATGAGGAGATGCCGCCATGTTCGAACTTCCGGAAATCTCCAATCTATCCGCTCAGATAAATAAAATCCTGACGGGGAAAGTAATCCGGAAGGGAACCCTGGGAAACTCGCCGCATAAGTTCGTCTGGTACAACCGCAAGCCGGCGGAATTCGAGAAACTGACGCGCGGCAAAAAGGTCGGGAAATCCACGCCCCGCGGAAGATGGCTTTTCATTCCGCTCGAGCCCGGGTACATCCTCGTTCTGGGCGAGTGCGGCGGAAAGGCGCTTTACCATCCCGCCGGTACCGCCCTTCCGAAAAAGTACCATCTCCTTCTTTCCTTCGAGGACGGCTCGTCGTTCACGGTCACGACCGCGATGTGGGGCGCGATGGAATTGTACGAGAAGGGCCGGGAGCGAAAGCGGCAATACATCCGCGATATGCGCACGACCCCCGTCGAGAAGGCGTTTACGGCGGAATACTTTTCCGGCCTGGTGAAGGAAGTTCTCAAGGGCGGGAAGCGGAGCGTGAAGGGTCTGCTCACGCAAGACCAGCTGATCCCGGGGCTCGGAAATTCGATCGCGCAGGATATCCTCTTCCGCGCCCGGCTGAACCCGCGGCACCCGGTGGAAACACTCGACGCGCAACAGATCCGCACCCTCTACCTCGCGATCCGGTCGACTGTCGTGCAAGCGGTGCGGATGGGCGGCCGGAACGACGAAGTCGATCTGTTCGACCGTCCGGGCGGGTATATCCGGATGATGGATAAAAACGCCGTCGGCCGGCCGTGCCCGGAATGCGGCCGCAAGATCGAGAAGATCCAGTACCTGGGCGGCGCGTGCTATTTTTGCGCGCATTGCCAGGTTTAGCCGGCACCGCTCCGATTCTTTTTTTCTTAGTATCTAGCGCTGGAAATCACCATTGATTCATAATTTCTTTTTTCCTGGTGTCTTTGTGTCTGCGGAGTCATTCGCAATACGTAACCGTCTTTAGTGAAACCACCAAGTCACCAAGACACGAAGACACTAAGGCAATAGTTTTTTCTTTATTTCTTGGTGTCTTGGTGTCTGCGGAGTCATTCGCAATACGTAACCGTCTTTAGTGAAACCACCAAGTCACCAAGACACGAAGACACTAAGGCAATAGTTTTTTCTTTATTTCTTGGTGTCTTGGTGTCTGCGGAGTCATTCGCAATACGTAACCGTCTTTAGTGAAACCACCAAGTCACCAAGACACGAAGACACTAAGGTAATAGTTTTTTCTTTATTTCTTGGTGTCTTGGTGTCTGCGGAGTCATTCGCAATACGTAACCGTCTTTAGTGAAACCACCAAGTCACCAAGACACGAAGACACTAAGGCAATAGTTTTTTCTTTATTTCTTGGTGTCTTGGTGTCTTGGTGTCTTCGTGGTAAAAAAAACCGATTGCTCCCTGAAAAAAGGAAAATACGGCGACCTGCTCTTAGGTGACCTTCATGACCTCGGTCTCTTCGTGCACGGGTTGGATGGTCTTGAGCGCCACCTCTTTCTTCGGTCCGGCCGACTGCACCTTCTGATGCTCGATCTCCATCGAATCGATCGTCTGGGTGAAATCGGCGCCATGGCCAAGGAACCGGACGGTATCCCCGACCTTTAACTCCGCGCTGAGATCAAGGACGGCCACATTGATGTGCTTGAAATAGTGGGTCACCTTCCCGATTTTCGTCTCCATGCGGCTCTCTCCTTTCCGTAACTGGAGCATACACCAAACGCGATAATTGGCAAGTCGGTAAACAGAAAGGCGCTGCGGGAAAAACCTTAACGCGAAGGCGCTAAGGCGCAGAGGCGCAAAGAAAATCAAATATTGGCTTTGTGTAGTTTTACCTTAGCGTCCTGGCGTCTTCGCGCCTTTGCGTTAAGGTTTCTGAACTTCCCCCGGGCACTTGTCTTGCACCCCAAACCATCGTATCATTTGAAAGGCCATCTTATGCAGAACCAAACGCCTCCCCCCGGAACCACAAATCCCTCCTCCGTGAAGAACAAGCTGCTCATCGCCGCCGCCATCGTGGTATTCCTGCTGGTGTTCGGCGAACTATGGCGCCGGATCAGCCAGGCGGCCGACCTGCGCGCGCTGGAACGCCAGATCGGCGCGCAGGTCACGCAATTGGCGCAGGAATCGGACCGGATGGCCACCCGGATCGCCGGTGCGCAAAGCGACGAGGCGGTTGCGGAATGGGCGCGCGACGAAGGCAAAATGGTTCTCCCCGGCGAGGTGCTTGTCCAGCCGATCGCCCCGACGGCCGCATCCGCCGCCCCGGAAACCTCCGAAGATCCCGCCGGCGCCGTCCCCAATTGGCGCGTCTGGCTGGAATGGTTGTGGGGGAACGAGTAACGATAATTCCCGAATCGTCGGAAAATCCGATCACGGATTACACGGATTTTTTTATATCAATTTCGGCGCAATCAGAACTAAATCCGTCCAATCTGTGTTAACGATTATGCCCAAACCGTTCCATTACCGCCCGACCGGAGGATTGGATGGATCAGTTCTTCGCCCGCGACTACACCGGCGCCCCTTTCCAGTTGTTCGGCCCGGCCCATCTGGCCTTCCTTACAATCCTCCTTTTCGTTTATGTTCTGCTGTATATCTTCCGTGACAGATTTTCAGTCCGGCAAAAAAACTTTTTCCGCTGGTTCCTGGCCGTCTGGCTGGTGGTGAACGAACTGGCCTACCATGCCTGGCATATCTATTACGGGATATGGTCGATCCAGTATCAGCTGCCGCTGCATATCTGCTCCATCATGGTCTTTGCCGGCGCGTTCATGCTCGTCACCCGTAACGCCACCATATACGAGTTCAGCTACTTCATGGGGATCGGCGCGGCGATGCAGGCCCTGCTCACTCCCGACGCGGGGATCTACGGCTTCCCGCACTTCCGTTTTTTCCAGACGCTGACCGCCCACGGACTGATCATCTTCAGCGCCCTCTACATGACCTGGGTCGAAAAATTCCGCCCCTATCCGAAATCCCTGCTGCGGGTGTTTGTCGGGATGAACCTCTACATGGGGGTGATCTTCGTGTTCAACCGGCTGATCGGAAGCAACTACCTGTTCATCGCCCACAAACCGGAAACCGCCAGCCTGATCGACGTGCTCGGCCCCTGGCCGTGGTACATCCTCAGCCTGGAAGCCATCGGCATCGCGGTCTGCCTGCTGCTGTATCTGCCGTTCTTCCTGAAGGATCTCGCCGCAAAGCGGGTGAAATCCGCCCCGGCCTGAAAATTTTTTTCTGATTGCACGGCGGGAATAATGGAAAATTTTTCGCCACCTGAAAACGATCTCAAACCGGAATCCGATCTTGCGCGTTTCGAAATTCCGATCGGGCTGCTGGCGATTGCATTGTATGTGATCGAGCGGGTGCTCGCGTTCACATGGCTGCGGACTGTGTCGGCCTCAAGCACCGGCCTGGATTCCCAGCTTCTGGGATTTTTCTTCGGGGAGCCGCCCTATTCCATATTGGACATTCTGTTTGGATTTGACATCCCCGAGTTGCTGATCGGCATTCTCAATCCGAAGAATATTATCCAGGCCGTTCTTCAAGCGGTGCATTTTTTTATTAACTGGTGGTTGGCCGGGCTGCCGTTTCGTTTGTATCTGCTTGTCGAAAAACATAATGCCGAATCAGCATAGGGTCTTAAAATATAAGAACATTTAACCATTGGAATAAACGTGCACCGAAACACCGAATAGATCCGATAACACCGAAAATATTTTAAATAAAATGGCAGTTCATGTGACGAGATAACTTATGGTTTTCAGTGGAATCGGCTCTTTTCGGTGCAATCCGTTTACATAGAAGGAAGTGCGGCTTCGCATTTACCCGGGAATAATCACCTTGTAATTGTTTTATAAAACAACGGAAGCGGTTTGACCTTTTCGCGGGTGATGCGAAACGCATCCTCCAATTCCTCCAGCGCCTTGGAAAGATCAGCCTCCGCCGCGGCATGAATTTCGCACAGCGGATCCCCCTTCCGCACGGTATCTCCGACTTTTTTATGCAGGACGATTCCGACCGCCGGATCGATTACATCGTCCTTCTTCGCGCGCCCGGCGCCGAGGCGCACGCTTGCCAGGCCGATCCTGCCGGCGTTGGCTTCCGCCAGATATCCGGATTTCCGCGCCGCAAGGATGCCGCGGCAGGGCGCGGCGGGAAGGCGCGAGGAATCCTCGCAGATCATTTCATCGCCGCCCTGTGCGCGGACAAGCGCCCGGAACTTGGCGAACGCCGTCCCATCGGCGAGTTTTTCCGCGGCAAGCGCCCGGCCCAGGCGCGGGTTCTTAACCCTTCCGCCGAGGTGGAGCATGTATCCGGCGACCGTCAGGCAGTGCTCGCGCAAATCGGCCGGCCCTTTCCCGCGCAGCATGTCGAGCGCCTCGCGCACTTCCAGCGCGTTCCCGACCGCATACCCCAGCGGCTGGAACATCCCCGATACGAGCGCCGCCATCCTGCGCCCGGAGCGGTTCCCGATCCGCACCATCCATTGCGCGAGCGTCACCGCCTCGGCGACCGTCCCCATGAACGCGCCCGAACCCGCCTTCACGTCCAGCACGATCGCGTGCGCGCCGGAGGCGATCTTCTTGCTCATGATGCTGGAGGCGATCAGGGGTATCGAAGGGACCGTGCCGGTCACATCCCGCAGCGCGTAGAGTTTGCCGTCCGCCGGCGCAAGCTCGCCGGTCTGGGCGCAGGCCACCATCCCGATTTCCGAGAGCTGCCGGAGGATCTCCTCCCGCGAGAGGTTCGTGCGAAACCCGGGGATGGATTCCCATTTGTCGATCGTCCCGCCGGAGATTCCCAGGCCCCGCCCGGACATCTTCATCACCGGAATGCCGCACGCGGCGACGATCGGCTCGACAATCAGCGTGGTTTTATCCCCCACCCCGCCGGTCGAGTGCTTGTCGACCGCACCCGGCGCGATCCGTTCCGCATCCAGCTGCCCTCCGGACCCGGCCATCGCGAGCGTGAGCAGCGTGGTCTCGCGGATCGTCATCCCGCGCCACAAGACCGCCATCGCCCAGGCCGATATCTGATAATCCGGAATCGTCCCGTCCGTGATCCCCTTGACCAGGAAATCGATTTCCTCGGCCAGGAGTTCGGCCCCGTCGCGTTTGCGGATGATGATGTCGACTGCGCGCATTGGCATCTCCCTCCTCAACCCGATCCCCCATCCCGGTAGGGGCGCATGGCCGTGCGCCATTACGAGGGACGGCAGAGGAGGCTCTTCTGCAAGTATAATCGAGCCAGGTGGTTTTCCCATTCTCCCGGAGGACGCCGCGCATGGAAAAAGCCGACCTGCTTCTCCTCAACGCCCACGTGCTCACCATGGATCCGGAGTTCCGGGCCTTCCCCGACGGGGCGGTTGCCGTCCGCGGCGGGGCCATCCTTTCCGTCGGAGAACGGTCCGCAATACTTCAAACCGTTATGCCGGCGGAAACCGTCGATTGCCGCGGATCGATCCTGATGCCCGCCCTCGTCAACGCCCACACGCATGCGGCGATGGCGCTTCTGCGCGGGCTGGCCGACGACCTGCGGCTGGACGTCTGGCTGCTCGGGTACATGATGCCGGTCGAACGCCAATTCGTCTCGCCGGATTTCGTGAAGCTCGGAACGCGACTGGCGTGCGCCGAGATGATCCGCGGCGGGATCGGGACGCTGGCGGACATGTACTATTTCGAAGACGAAGCCGCCTCGGCGATCGCCGACGCCGGCCTGCGCGCGGTGTGCGCCCAGACGGTGATGAAGTACCCCACCCCGGATTCGGATTCGTTCGAGGACGGATTGGAACGCGCCCGCGCCTTTCTCGCAGCGCTGGAAGGATCACCCGCTGATCGTCCCGGCCGTCGGGGCGCATGCCCCCTACACCTGCACCGAGGAGATCCTGCGCGCCTGCGCCGCGCTCGCTCTCGAATTCGACGCCCCGCTCCACATCCACATTGCGGAAACCGCGCAGGAAGTCGAAAACGCGCGCCGCGAATACGGCATGCCGGAGGTTCCCTACCTTCGCAACCTGGGCGTCCTGGCCGCCAAGGTGATCGCCGCGCACTGCGTCCACCTCGACGAAGGCGAGATGCGGACTTTGCTGAAGGCCGGCGCCGGGATCGTCCACTCCCCCACCAGCAACCTCAAACTCGCCTCCGGGATCGCCCCGGTGACGAAGATGCTCGAGATCGGGCTGGACGTCGGGATCGGGACCGACGGCGCCGCATCCAATAATGACCTCGATATGTTCGAGGAATTGCGGCTGGCCGCCCTCCTGGCCAAGGGCATCAGCGGAAATCCGGTCGTCGTTCCGGCCCGCACCGCGCTCGCCATGGCCACCCGGATGGGCGCGCAGGCGCTGCACATCGGCGACCGCACCGGTTCGATCGAGCCGGGAAAGCGCGCGGACCTTCTGCTCTTAAACCTTCAGGAAGTGCACGCCAGCCCGAAGTTCGGCCGCAATCCGGAATCGGTCTATTCGCGGATCGTCTATTCCGCCAAAGCCTGCGACGTGACCGACCTGATGGTGGACGGCCGCTGGCTGTTGCGCGACCGCCGGCTGCAGACCCTGCCGGAAACCGATCTGTTGAACCAGGCCGCGGGGATGGCAAGCCGCCTGGATGCGTTCCTGGAGCTCCGGGAATCCTCCGTGCTTTCGAAGCTGATCGCGATCGAGACCGCCACCGAGGAGGAATCCTTCGAGATCCAGGTGAAGGTCAGGCTGGCGGAAGATTTCCCCATGCTCGAACGGCTGACCCGCCCGGAAATGGAAATCCTGTACAGCCGCCATTTTCAGGAATACGATACGTACTTCGAATTTCCGGCGGCGGATCAGGGACGGCTGCGATATCGCGAGGACCAGTTTGTGATCGAAGGCGGAGAGGCTGCGAACGCGCGCTACCGGCTCACCCTCACCGGCCCGATCCACGAACGCGAGTTCACCGGGGCGGTGCTGCTTTCGCGGTCGCGCTTCCTGGCGCCCGCCACCCACAGCCTGCGCTTCTACCGGGAATACTTCCAGCCGGCGCGCGAGATCGAGGTGGCGAAGGAACGCCTGCGCTGGCATATCCGCTACCGGGATACGGAGTTTTTCGTCAATTTTGATCACCTCACCAAGCCGGCGCTGCCCGGCCGCTTCCTCGAGGTGAAGGCCCGGACCTGGTCACGCCGGGATGCCGAACACAAAGCCGGGATGATCGTCGAGATCGTCCGGCTGCTCGGCGCGGAGCATTCCGCCGCGTTCAAGGAGGATTATGTTGAACTGGCGGTGAGGAAAGAATAGACAGGATTTACAGGATTTTCTCAGGATGAACAGGATTTTTATCTTTTGTTTTCAAATATTCCCGGTATTTGTGCTTTACCACGACGGAAGGACCGAAATTTATCAATAAACCATGGTCAATTCTTGGTCGCCTGCAAATAATGCACAAGCTGAGCTTCATGTTCTTTTACCAATTGAGAAACAGCCTTCACCTCAACAATAAGTAAATCATTCACAAACAAATCAGCAAAATATTCCCCCACTTTTACTTCCCGGTAATAAACTGGGATCGGATATTGCTGCTTTACAGAGATGCCCTCCATGGCTCCCAATTCGAACGCAAGCGCATTTTCATATACCTTTTCAAGGAATCCAAACCCAAAGTGATTATGAACTTTAAACGCGCAACCGATGATCTGTCTACTGAATAGCGGTAATGTCCATTTCTCCCCCTTTTGTTTTTTTCAATAAGACTTATCCTGTCAATCCTGAGAAATCCTGTCCATCCTGTCTATTTTCCTTTTCCCAGCCGCGCCATCATTTCGAAGCACGCGCGGCTGGAGTGATAGGGGCAATCCCACGGGCCGATCTTGTAATGCCCGAGGTCGGGCTTCCCGTCGCGGAACAGCTGCATGAACCATCCGCCGTGTTCCCGGTCCGGATAGTGTGCCTGGATGTATTCCCACAGGCGGTGCGAGGCTTCCGCGAATTCCCCTCGCCCGGTCATCTGATAGGCGTTGTAAAAACCCACCATCGCTTCGGTCTGCGCCCACCAGGATTTGTTGGCGTTGACCAGCCCGTGCGGGCTGCCCTCGTAGACGATGCTGCCGTCCTTCTCCAGCGCCTCGCGGTACACCGCCTCCGCCATGGCGATCACCGACGGGCGGAGACGTTCGGTCAGCCCGGCATCGCCCTGGACCTCGGCCGCTTCCCACAACAGCCAGCTGCCCTCGATATCGTGGCCGTAGGAGTAAATCTCCGACAGGGAATTCCATGCATCGTCGAAAAACAGGCGCAAGTGGCTGGTCCTTGGATCGATCAGATGGGCCAGGAAGGTTTCGATCAGCGCCCTGTGCTGGGCGCGCAACCGCGGCTCATCCCACACGCGTAAAAGGTTGGTGTACGCCTCCAAAATGTGCAGGTTGGTGTTCATCGATTTGCGGCAATCCAGATCGAGCTCGCCCAGCCGCATATCCGAGAGGCGTTCCCACTTCCGGCTGCTGCCCTCGATGTATCCGCCATGGACCGGTTCAAAAGCGTGCTTCACCAGCAGTTCAAACAGCGATTGCGCCAGCTTAAGGCTCTGCGGGTCCTTGGTCGCCCGGTAATATTCGGAAAGCCCGTACAGCCCGAAAGCCTGCGCGTAATGGTGCTTGCGGTCGTACACCGGCAGGCCCTTTACGTTGACGTCGAAATACAACCCGCCGTATTCGGGATCCCAAAAGACGCCGGTAAGATAATCGAAGGCATGCCGCGCCACATTCAGATACTCTTCGCCGCCGAGGATCCGGTATGCGACCGAGAAGGTCCAGAGGATGCGCCCGCATAGGATTGCCGAGCGCGGGACATCGTTCAAAATCTCCAGATCGTTTGTCAACGCGCCGTAAAATCCGCCGTTGACCGGATCGATGGAATGCTTGATCCAGAACGGCAGGATATTCCCCGTAAGTTCGGCCTTCAGTTCCTTTTGGAATTCCGATTTATCGAACATGCGCCTCTCCGTTCAATCGGACTCGCCGTTATTGGTCCGCAGGATTCCAGCCCGAGCAACGCCGGACGATATTGTAATCGAAACAGATTTTCGGACCGGATGGCATGCCTTGAGTGTATGGAATTCAGGTATGAATTCCTGTAAATCCTGTCTAATTAATGCAACTCCCATGCCAGTGGCATGAATATTGCATCTTGCTTTATTAGCGCCATACATCTATACTCAACCCGACTCGGCTGTTTTATGGCTTTTTTAAGCCGGGAGGCGCCAAAAGGAAGGTCGAAATGGCCATTATTCAGCGCCCCCAACCCCGGATCCGCCAGGCAACGACGGCCCATCTCACCCAGACGATGAGCCTGCTCGAGCTCTCCCGGGGCGAGTTGAACGAGTGGTTGAACTCCTCGCTCGCATCGAATCCGGCCCTCGAAGTCGTGGAGCCGGAAAGCTGCCCATCCTGCCACCGGCCGCTGTACCAACCCGGCCCCTGCCCGGTCTGCCACCCGGCCAAGGATGAACCGATCGTTTTCCTTTCCACCCCGCCTGCCCGCCGTCAATCCGTCGACGAGATGGACAACCTGCCGGAGCCGGCCCAGCCCGAGACTCTGGCCGACCATCTGATGAGCCAGATCGGGCCCGAGCTTTCCGACGAGGAAAGGCCGATCGCCGCGTACCTGCTCGCCCGGCTGGACGACAACGGGTTGATGCCCGAACCGCCGCTGGAAAGCGCTCGCTTCCTGCACGTATCCCCGACCGCGGTGGAAAAAGTTTTGCGCATGATCCAGCGCTGCGATCCGCCCGGAGTGGGCGCGCTCAGCACGGTCGAGGCCCTGCTGATCCAGATCGACACGCTTTCCGAAGCCGGCGCGGTTCCCGCCGGCGTGCGCGAGATCGTCGCCGGGCATCTGGAAGAACTCGCCCACGGCGAATTCGCCGCGATCGCCAAGGCGCTGCGTTTGAACCGCGGCGCGGTGGAAGCGGCGGCGCACTTCATTAAAAGTAAATCTCACGCCCTACCCGGGGCGCACGTATTTCCGCAACGGGCCGGCCCGCACGGAATCCGACCCGGACCTGTACCGCGAGGCGGAGATGACCTTCCGGGTCCAGCCCAACAATCCGACCGGTCCGCTGGTCGTCGAAGTGTACGCCCCGCTGGCGGGCCGTGTCCGCGTCAATCCGGAATTCCGCCAGATGGTGCGCACCCTGACCGGCGAGGAGCGCGAGAAGTGGAACGAAAAAGTGGAAGAGGCGCTCCTGATCGACAAGTGCCTGCGGCAAAGCCAGAATACGATGATGCGCCTGGCGGCGGCGCTGGCCGAGGAACAGCGCGCCTTCATCCTCGGCTCCGACCGCGAATCCCGGCCGCTCACCCGCGCCGAGCTTGCCAAACGGCTGGACGTGCACGAATCCACCGTCTCGCGCGCGGTCAGCAACAAGCGCGCCGCGCTTCCGAGCGGCCGGATCGTTCCGATCGCGCGGTTTTTCGACCGCTCGCTTTCGGTCCGCGACATGGTCCGCTCGATCGTCTCCGACGAATCCAAAGCGCTTTCCGACACCGAGATCGTCTCCCTGCTCGAGCAGCAGGGTGTGCACATCGCCCGCAGGACGGTTGCGAAATACCGCGCCATGGAAGGCATCCTGCCCATGTCGCTGCGCCGCACGCAACGCGCGCACGCAAGAGCGTGACCTCACCCCCACCCCTGCCCTTTCCCCGTAGGGGCACGGCGACGCCGTGCCCCTACGGGGAAAGGGCGGGGGATAGGGGTGAGGAAGGAATCATTCTTGACTGATACTCGCTCCACCCGCAACCCCACCCGAAAAATCCGCGCCACCCGGCCCGCCGGCGCGCGCGAGCTCTCCGCGCCGTCCGCAAGCCGCGAGAGCGCCGCGCGCAAAACGGCCGCCCCGCCGCGCAAATCCGAATCCGTCCCGCCGCCGCTCCTGGCGATGCTCAAGCCTTCGGCCGCGGCCTCCGCGCTTTCGCCGCAATCCGTCACCCTCGCGGAAATCCATCACGAACTGCTGTTTGCGATTTCCTACCCGCGCGGGACCGTCACGGACGTCAACCCGCTCGCCCTGCGCAAGCTCTGCCTGGAGCGCGACCGGGTGATCGGCCGGGCCCTCGCGGATCTGCTGGGCGTGGCGGAGATCATGACCTACCTCAAGGATCTCCCGGTCGGCAGGCCCGTGCGCTGGTCCCAGCGCCTTGCGCTTGGAGTGGACGGCGAATCCGCGGTGTGGGATATCCGCGCCGCCCGTTCCGTCGCTCCGGAAAGCGAAGCGCTCGTGACGATGCGCCCGCTCGAGGACCGGCGGCCGCCCGCCGCAAGCGCCGCCCTGCCGCAATTCGAAAATCTCCCGGCAGCGGTGATGGAAGCCGCCGACCTCGGCTCCGCGGAGCCGCTCCTGGATTGGGTCATCGCGGCCACGCAATCCTCATCCGCCGGATTGTTCTACGCCCATCGCGAAAGCGGCCACCTGGCCCGCGGTTTCGAACGCAACCTGCCCCCCGAAACGCCGCATGAACTTCCGCCTCTCCCCGCCGCCGAACGCGATGCCACGATCGTCTGGAAGCGCGATTTAAAAACCGACGCGGAATATTTTTCGTGGGCGCCGGATTGCGCGTGGGAATCCGCGATCCTCTACCCGCTTCCGGATTCCCCGGTCCGGGGCGTCCTGCTGCTCGGGTGGAAGGACGGCGAACCCCCGGACGGAATCGAAGGAACCCTTACCGCATTCTCCGCGTCGCACGGCGCGCTGCTGCGCGGCTGGCAATCCCGCCAGCAGGTTTTCGAAATGCAGCGCAAGGGGAAGCGCGCCGAAACGGCGATGCAGATCCTGATGGACGAACTTCCCCAGGCGCTGGTGATCGTCCGCACCCAGGACGGACGTGTCGCGGAAACCAGCCAATCCTGCGAGCGGATGCTCGGATATTCGGCGGCCGCGCTGGCCGCGATGCGGCTTGAGGATTGGCTCACCGCGCCGGAAGCCGTGGTGACGGTCCGGGCCGCGTGCGAAAACGGGCGGATCAACGAAAGCGGCGAGCTCACGCTTTACCGCCGCGACGGCGAGGGATTCCCGGCCCTCCTGCGGGCGATCCCGCTGCGCGCCGGACCCGCGGCGGAATTTCACGAAGTGCTGGTGACGATCACCGACCTCACGTCCAGCCGCGACGCCCGGCTCGAGGCGCGCCACCTGCAGCGCCAGGCGGTGCTGGGGTGGATGGCCGCTTCGTTCGCGCACGAGATCCGCAATCCGCTCAATAACCTTTCGCTCCAGCTCGAAGAATTGCGCACGCTGTATGCGCTTCCCGCGGACGCGGCGAACCTGGTCGTCGAATCCAAAGCCGAGTGCGACCGCCTGACGGAGATCTCCCGCCGGATGCTCGATTTCGCCCGCGGGCAGGATTTCCGCCCCGCTCCGACCGACATGGCCGCGCTTGTCAAACGGGTGCTCGCGCGCATGCAGCCCGCCCTCGAACGCACCGCGGTGAAGTCGCTCTTTTCCTCCCCGGAGGATCTGCCGCTGGCGATGGCCGACCCGCTCTCGATCGAACAGGTGATCCTCAACCTGATCGACAACGCCGCCAAGGCGATGCCGGACGGCGGCCATCTGGGCGTCAGCCTGCAGCTTTCGGCGCTGGAAAGCGGCGCCCCGGCGGTCGAGATCCGCGTGGCGGATACCGGCCAGGGCCTTCCGCCGCAGGTGCGCGATAAACTATTCCAGCCGTACGTCACCACCCGCGCCGACGGGCACGGGCTGGGGTTGGCGCTCTCGCGGCACATTCTCGATGCGCATCGCGGCGCCCTGCGCGCCGAGAGCTACCCGGGAAGCGGAACCGTCTTCCGCGTGTTCCTTCCCGTGGCGACCTAACCCCCTCTCCGCCTCACCCCGCCGGAAAACCGCCGGCTCCCCTCTCCCAGCATAAGCTGGGAGAGGGGTCGGGGGTGAGGGAGAGAATGGGAGGTCGGGACTTCTAAGGAGAATCACCGCATGCCCTTCACGATCCTGATCGTCGACGACGAAGCCAAAGCCCGCGGTTCGATGGGGCGCCTGCTTTCGGCCGAGGGTTACGAAATCCTCGAAGCCGAGAGCCTCGCGCGCGCCGTATCCACCTTGCAGGATCACCTGCCGGATATCCTGCTGCTGGACTTCAACCTGCCCGACGGGCACGGATTGGATCTGCTGCGCAAGCTCTCGGCGACCAAACCGCGGCCGCAGGTCGTCGTCGTCACCGGCACGGCCAGCATTCCGACCGCGGTCGAAGCGCTGCAGCTCGGCGCGGCCGACCTGTTGGAAAAACCGGTCGACCTGGCACGGTTGAAGGGCGTCGTAAAGCGCGCGACCGAGGTCGTGCGGATGCAGCGCGAGCTGGATTTTTACCAGCAGAGCGCGCGGGCCGAGGCGCTGGATTGGGTGATGGGCGAGACCGCTCCGATGCAGGCGGTATTGAAGGAAGCGCGGCGGGCCGCGGCGACCTCGACCCCGGTCCTGATCACCGGCCAGACCGGCACCGGCAAGGATGTGCTCGCGCGCGCGATCCACATGATGGGTCCGCGCGCATCCAAGCCGTATATCCCGATCAACTGCGCCGCGCTCCCGGCGGATGTGATCGAATCCGAGCTCTTCGGCCACGAAGCGGGCGCCTTCACCGACGCCGCCAAGCGCAAGCCCGGCATGGTCGAAGCCGCCGACGGCGGCGTGCTCTTCCTCGACGAGATCGGCACCCTGCGCCAGGATCTGCAGGCCAAGCTGCTGCGCTTCCTCGACGACCATACCTTCCGCCGCGTGGGCGGCGTGAGCGAATTGACGACCGACGTGCAGGTCGTCGCCGCGACCAATCGCGACCTTCCGGCGCTGGTGGAAGCCGGCCAATTTCGCGAGGACCTGTACTACCGTCTCAAGGTGGCGGACATCCGCATGCCGACTCTGGCAGAACGCAAAGAGGATATTCCGGCCCTCGTCGGCCTCTTCGTGCGCAAGTACAACCAGCGCACGGGGACGAGCCTTACCGGCGTGAACCCGCGCGCGCTGCAGGCGCTCATGGCGCACTCCTGGCCGGGGAACATCCGCGAACTGCGTTACGTCGTCGAGCGCGCGGCGATGATGTGCGAGGGCGAGGAAATCTGCCTGGCGGATCTGCCGGCGGAATTTTCCGCGGCCCCCGCCGAAGAAGAAACCCCGAAGAAGCCGAAGAAAAAAACATAGACAGGATTGACAGGATTAAATTTCACGATGGACAGGATTTTTTAATTATATGTATAAATAAATCCTGTAAATCCTGAAATGAAGTAAATTCTGTCTATTAATTCCATCAACCTCAATACATTTGTGCTATAATGATTATGCCGCTTGGATCGGGCAACGACCGAGACGGCAGGAAAAAGCGAGTTCGCCTTTTGGCGCTCTATCCGCCCTCCCGGTCTGCCCGTGAGGGTTTTTTATTTTCCTCACTCCTTCCCTCCCGAAATCGGAGAGGGGATAATGGGTTGGGAAAAGAGCAATAGACAGGATTGATATGATTTCGCAGGATTTACAGGATTATTGTCAGTAAGAGAATAAAAATATCCTGTCAATCCTGAAAAATCCCCCGGCCTCGCCCGGCGAAGCCGGGGCGGGGCTGTAAATCCTGTCCGTGATCTTCCATCGAATGAGTTTTACCCTCCCCAAATTGGGGGAGTGTATGGGGATGAGGAGAAAGTTTTTTATGTCATCCTACGCTTCTGAAAACGGCAAGAAAGTCACCGTCCGCTCCTTCCAACAGAAGAAGGAAAAAGGCGAGCCCATCGCGATGCTGACCGCCTACGATTACCCGACCGCGCGCGCGCTCGATCAAGCCGGGATCGATTCGATCCTGGTCGGAGATTCGCTCGGGATGGTCGCGCTCGGGTACGAAAATACGCTCCCGGTGACGATGGACGTAATGATCCACCACTGCAAAGCGGTCGCGCGCGGCGCATCCCGCCCGCTGCTGATCGGCGATATGCCGTTCCTCTCGTACCAGACCAGCCCGGTCGACGCGATCCGCAACGCCGGCCGCTTCCTGCAGGAAGGCGGGATGGAGGCGGTCAAGCTCGAGGGCGGGCGCGAGATGCTGCCCGCGATCCAGGCGGTACTCGAAGCCGGCATCCCCGTCCTCGGTCACCTCGGGCTCACGCCGCAATCGGTCCACAAATTCGGCGGGATGCGGCCGCAGGCGCGCACGGCTGATGCCGCCCGCAAGCTGCTTGAAGATGCTCTCCTATTGGAGCAAACCGGCGTCTTCGCCGTCGTCCTCGAATCCATCCCTGCCCGGCTGGCCGAACTCGTCTCCAAGCGGCTTTCGATCCCGACGATCGGTATCGGCGCGGGTGCGGCGTGCGACGGGCAGGTGCTGGTGACCAACGACATGCTCGGTTTATACGACCGCTTCACGCCGCGTTTCGTGAAGCAATACGCGAACCTGCTCGGGGAGATGGACCGCGCGTTCAAGGCTTATTGCGCCGACGTACAAACCCGCTCCTTCCCGGCCGCGGAGCACACGACCGATATGGCGGATGAGGAGTGGGAAAAGCTGTCCTAACCCCCGCTCCCCCGTCCCTCCCCTCGCTTCGCTCGGGGACAGGCTTCTCCCCCTTCCCCTTACGGGGAAGGGGGAGAGGGGTGCCTGAGCCGCGGTGGTTTTCCGCGGCGAAGGCGGGGAGAGGGGGTTAGGACAGAGATGCGGTTCGAGGCATTTCGAGACCACATATGTATATACCGATCGAGTAGCGATGAAGCGGCGTATCGAGATCCTGTTTTTTGTATCCCATTCGAGGTCTCGCCCAGCTAAGAACACGCTGGGCCAAGGATACGCTCCGTGCGGCTACGCCGCACTGAGTTACTCGACCACCGGAGTTAGGAGAGTAGAAGATGAAAGTCACCATCCTCGGCACCGGCGCGGTCGCCTGCCTGCTCGGCACGCGGCTGGCCGGAAAAGCCGATCTGACGCTCCTCGGATCCTGGCGGACGGGGATTTTTGCGATCCGCCGCGACGGCATCCGCTGTGAATCCTCGGCCGGCCTGACCTCGGTTCGCGTTAACGCCACGGCCGACCCGGCCGAGTGCAAGGATTCCGACCTTGTGATCGTCGTGGTCAAGGCCTATCAAACCCAAAGCGCGGTTATGCGCGCGAAGGAAATTCTCAAACCCGGCGGGCTGGCGCTGACGCTGCAAAACGGACTCGGCAACGTGGAAATCCTGCATGAGGTCTTCGGCGCCGAACGGGCCGCCGGCGGGATCGCGATCCTGGGGGCGAACATGGTCGCCCCGGGCGTTGTCCGCCAGTGCGGCGGGGAAATCCAAATTCAAGTCGAGAAACACCCGCGGATCGAACCGGCGGTCGAGTTCTTCAAGAGTGCCGGGTTGGATGTCCGGATCGTGGAGAATCTCAAGTCGCTCCAGTGGGGAAAGCTGATTGTGAACTCGGCCCTCAATCCGTTGGGCGCGCTCCTGCGGGAAACCAACGAGGTGTTCGCCGAACGCGATGCGGCGCGCGAAGTGTACCTCGCCGTGATCCGCGAATCGGCCGGTGTGGCTTCCGCCATGAGCATCCCCCTGCCCTACGACGATCCGGCGGAGCACGCGCTCGGCGTGGTGCGCGGGACGGCCGGCAACCGCTGTTCGATGCTGCAGGATCTCGAAAATCACCGTCCGACCGAAATCGACGCGATCAACGGCGCGATCGTCCGCGCCGCCGGGAAAGCGGATGTCCCCTCGCCGTGGAACGGCATGTTGGTGCAGCTGATCAAGGCGGCGGAGCAGGACGAAAGGCATTAGACAGGATTTACAGGATTTTTTCAGGATTGACATGATTTTAAGAAAAATAAAAAGAAATCCTGTAAATCCTGCGAAATCCTGTCAATCCTGTCTATGCTCTTCCGACGCAGGTGAGTATGAAACTCGTTCATACAATTTCCGATCTACGAACGCATTTAGCAACCCTGCCCCGCCCGCTCGGGCTGGTGCCGACGATGGGGTATCTGCATGAAGGCCACATCGCCCTCGTGCGCCGGGCCCGCGCCGAATGCGCGTCAGTCGGGGTGAGCATCTTTGTCAACCCGGCCCAGTTCGGGCCGCAGGAGGACCTGGCCCGCTACCCGCGCGACCTCGAGCGCGACCTCGGGATGCTGGAAAAAGCCGGAGTCGACGTCGTCTGGGCGCCGGAAGCCATAGAAGTATATCCGGACGGGTATCAGACCTATATCAATGTAGAGAACGTGGCGATGCCGCTCGAAGGCGCCGTCCGCCCCGGCCATTTCCGCGGCGTGGCGACGGTCGTGGCGAAGCTTTTCAACGCGTTTACGCCGGACCGCGCCTACTTCGGCCAGAAGGATGCCCAGCAGGCGGCCGTCATCCGGCGCATGGCGCGCGACCTGAACTTTCCGCTCGAGGTGATCATCTGTCCAACCGTGCGGGAAAGCGACGGGCTGGCAATGTCCTCTCGCAACACGTATCTCCAGCCGGATGAGCGGCGCGCCGCGGTCGTCCTCTACCGGGCGCTCTCGGCCGCGCGGGATGCCTATCAGAACGGCGAGCGTAGCGCGGATGCGCTGCGAGCTGCGATGTGCGATCACCTCGCCGCCGAGCCGCGCGCCCGGATCGAATACGTCTCCGCCGCCGACCCGGATACGCTGCAGGAACTCGAACGCGTCGACCGCAACGTCCTGCTTTCCCTGGCGGTGCGGATCGGGAAGACGCGGTTGATTGATAATTTCGTTCTTAGGGACGGGGTGTGGGAGACGGGGATTATGCTGTCCTAACCCCCTCACCCCGCCCTTCGGGCACCCCTCTCCCCCTTCCCCTTACGGGGAAGGGGGAGAGGGGACGGGGGAGAGGAGGTTAGGACAGAAGATGGAAAAAGAAAGGATCTTTACACCATGAAACGCACTTTGCTCCGCTCCAAAATCCACCGTGCGACGGTCACCGATGCGGATGCCGGCTACGAAGGCAGCATCACGATCGACTCGGACTTGATGCGCGCGGCCTCCCTCGCGGAATACGAACTGGTCCACATCGCCGATGTGACCAACGGCGCGCGGCTGGAAACGTACGTCATGACCGGTCCGGCCGGGTCGGGCGTGATCTGCATGAACGGCGCCGCGGCGCGCGTGGTCGACGTCGGGGATAAGATCATTATCATGGCTTACGGGCAGGTCGAGGAGCCGCTGCCGGCCGATTGGAGGCCTGAAATCATCCTGGTCGATGAAAACAACAAGATTCGGGAGGCGCACCATGCTGCTGTGCATTGATATCGGAAACACCAATATCCCCCTGGGAAAACACCTTGCCACTGTCTGGTCGCCATCCCCGCATACTTTCATTGGGAATCCAATGGTCTACAGGGGTGGATGCCCGCCAAGTACACGCGGGCATGACGGGTTGTTCCTGGTAGACGGGGAAAAACATATTCGGGAGGCGCACCATGCTGCTGTGCATTGATATCGGAAACACCAACATCACCCTGGGCCTGTACGAAGGCGCGGCGCTCGGGCCGCGCTGGCGGCTTTCGACCGAACACGAACGCATGCCGGACGAATTCGGCCTGCAGGTGACCGGGCTCCTCAGCCTGGCCGGGAAATCCCCGGCCGATATTCACGGCGTGGCGCTGGCGTCGGTTGTGCCGCCGCTGACCGGCCGCTGGATCGAAACCTGCCGCATTTACCTCAAATCCAATCCGCTGGTGATCGACGCCGGCGTGCGCACCGGGGTCAAGATCCGCTACGAGGATCCGCGTGCGGTCGGCGCCGACCGGATCGTCGATGCGGCCGCGGCCTTCCGCCTGTTCGGCGGGCCGGCCTGCATCGTCG
This sequence comes from uncultured Chloroflexia bacterium, assembly GCA_963724345.1. GTDB lineage: Bacteria > Chloroflexota > Anaerolineae > Anaerolineales > RBG-16-64-43 > JAFGKK01. The sequence continues at coordinate 2,126,581 of CAVRUI010000003.1, forward strand.
ATTTCGGGACCGCCACCACCTTCGATGCGATCTCCGTCGAGGGGGAATACCTGGGCGGCGCGATCGCGCCCGGGATCGGGGTCGCGGCCCAGGCTCTCTTTCAGCGCACCGCCAAACTCCCGCGGGTGGATATCGCCAAGCCGCCGTCCGCGATCGGACGCAATACCGTCCACGCGTTACAATCCGGGCTGCTGTTCGGCTACGTCGGGCTGGTGGAGGGCATGGTCGGCCGCTTCCGCCAGGAGCTCGGGCCGGAGATGAAGGTCATCGGCACCGGCGGCGAGGTGGACCTGATCGCGCGCGAAACCAAGGTGATCGAAATCCTCGCCCCGTGGCTGACCCTCGACGGCCTGCGCATGATCTACGAGATGAACCAATGAATCCCATCCAGGGCAAACGCATCCTGCTCGGAGTGACCGGATCCGTCGCCGTCTACAAGGCGGTCGACCTGGCGAGCAAGCTGACCCAGGCCGGCGCGGAGGTGGACGTCCTGCTGACGGAGGCCGCGATCCGGTTCGTGGCCCCGCTCAGCTTCCAGTCGGTGACCGGCCGCACAGCCCACACCGATGCCGAACTGTGGGGCGCCGAGGCGCACGTGCTGCATGTCAACCTCGGCCGCCCGGCGGACCTGCTGCTGGTGGCGCCGATCACCGCCAACACGATCGCCAAGTTCGCCCACGGCCTCGCGGATAATCTCCTCACGCTGACCGCACTTTCCGCCCGCTGCCCGCTGATGATCGCCCCGGCGATGGACGGCGGCATGTTCGCATCCGTCCCCAACCAGGAGAACTTGCAGAAGCTGATCTCACGCGGGGCGATCGTTGTCGGCCCGGAGGAGGGGCATCTCGCATCCGGGCTTTCAGCGATTGGGCGGATGACCGAACCGGCCGAGATCCTTAATCGCGTACGCTACTTACTTTCCCGCAACGGACTCCTGAATGGGCGCAAGCTGGTCGTCACCGCCGGCGGAACCCAGGAGCCGCTCGACCCGGTGCGGATGCTCACCAACCGCTCCTCCGGCAGGCAGGGATTTGCGCTCGCCCAGGCGGCGCTGGATGAGGGTGCCGATGTGACCCTTATCGCCGGTCCGGTGGCGCTCGCATTCCCGTTCGGGGCAAAGCGGATCGATGTGCGCACCGCCGAGGAAATGCGCGCCGCTGTGCTTTCCGAAGCAACCGGCGCCGACGCGCTCATCATGGCCGCCGCCGTCGCGGACTTCCGCCCCGCCGAGCCGGCCCCGCGAAAAATGAAAAAGAGCGCCGCTCCCGACTCGATCCGCCTGGAACGCACTTCGGATATACTGACCGCCGTTTCGGAAGCCAAAGCAAAATCGGGGCGCCCGCTCGTGACGATCGGGTTCTCCGCTGAAACGGAGGATCTGGAAACCAACGCGCGCGGGAAATTGAAAGCGAAAGGCTTGGATTTGATCGTGGCCAACGAGGTCGGCCGGACCGATTCCGGTTTTGAAACCGAGACCAACCGGGTCACGCTGATCCAAGCCGACGGCTCGGCCGAAGCCCTGCCGCTGATGGACAAATCGCTCGTCGCGGAAGCAGTCATCGAGCGCGTGATAGGATTGCTGGGGAAATAGACAGGATTGACAGGATTTGCCCAGGATTAACAGGATTTGAATTTTAATATAAAGAAATCCTGTAAATCCTGAAAATAATCATGTAAATCCTGTCGATATCTTCCGATATTTTTTCAAGAAGGTCACCTATGAGCAAACTGAATGATTCGATAACCGATGTTCCGGGAATCCTCGTCGGGCACGCGCAGGATGAAACCGCGCTCACCGGATGCACGGTGGTGATTTGCCCGAAGGGCGCGACGGCGGGCGTGGACCAGCGCGGCGGCGCGCCCGGGACGCGCGAGACGGATTTGCTGCGCCCGATGCATTTGGTCCGGAAAATTCATGCGGTGATGCTTTCCGGCGGTTCGGCCTTCGGGCTCGACGCGGCATCCGGAGCGATGCGCTTCCTCGAGGAAAGAAAGATCGGTTTTTCAACCGGCACGGTGAAGGTGCCGATCGTGGCGTCGGCAATCCTGTTCGATCTGGGGATCGGCTCATCCAAAATCCGGCCGGATTTGGAGATGGGATACCGGGCGTGCATGGACGCGTCCGCCAAGACTCCGGCGGAGGGGAACGCGGGAGCGGGAACGGGCTGCACGGTCGGCAAGATCTTCGGCAAAGCCGGCTCCGTGAAGAGCGGGATCGGGAGCGCAAGCATCGATTGCGGCGGGGGGATCATGGTCGGCGCGCTGGCCGCCGTGAACGCTTTCGGCGATGTGGTCGATCCCCAGAGCGGGGACATCCTCGCCGGCGCGCGGCCGGTCGGGACCGGTCCGCTCCGGATCGGCGGGCAGGACCGGTTTGCCGACACGCTCCAGGTGATGAGCACGCATGCCGGGCGGCTGATCCTCGGGCTGGCCGAGGGCGGCAATACGGTGATCGGCGTGGTGGCCACCAACGCGCTGCTCACCAAGGAAGAAGCCAATAAAATGGCGCAAATGGCGCAGGACGGCCTGGCGCGCGCGGTCCGCCCTTCCCATACGATGCTCGACGGGGATACCATCTTCGCGCTTTCCACCGGCACCCGCAAGGCCAACATCAGCATGATCGGGGCATACGCCGCCGAGGCGTTTTCCTGCGCGATCGTGAAAGCCGTGCTGGCCGCTCGCAGCGCCGGCGGCCTGCCGGCCGCGAACGATCTTCGGAGTCGGAACGCGCAATAGACATATAATCCACGGAGAACACGGAGGGGCACGGAGGCAATCGTCATTCCGGCGTGCACTAAGCCGGAATCCATGAGGTGCCCATATAAAATACTTCGAAACAACACTGGACCCCGGCTAGTCATCCCGGCGTGTTCTTGGCCGGGACGGGGTGACGTCTTCTTTTTTCTTCGTGCCCTTCGTGCTCTTCGTGGATATAATCCAAGTATTCCAACCCAGGAGTGCCCATGTTTCAGAAAAAAAACTCTTCTCCCCTGCCCGAAGTTCTGCGCACAACCGGCAAGATCGAAACCGTGCTCGGACCGGGGATCTGCATCCAGGGAGTGCTGACCGGCAAGGGGGGCGTGCGCATCGAAGGGGTGTTCGAGGGGAAGATCAACATCGAGGGCCCGCTGGTTGTCGGCGAAGCGGGAAAAGTCGTCTCGGAGGAAATCCGCGCTCCGTCGGTCGTCGCCGGCGGCACATTGCAGGCGAATGTGTTCGCCGACAAGGTCCAGGTGCTGCGCACCGGCCGGGTGTATGGCGACGTCACCACGGCGAACCTCGCCACCGAAGAAGGCGGATTTTTAAAAGGAACGATCCATATGCCGGAGGAGAAGGGGCCGGAGGCCGCGCCTTCCGAAACCGGGAAGAAATGACCGATTCCCCATGGCGTTAGGGGGATTTCCAAAAAGCCGAAAAAAGGATTTTCCCGCGATACTGACTTGCCTTGTTGGGTCGTCATTCCCGCGCCCGCCCCCGGGGAGCATTACCACTCGGTTTCGTTCTTTGAGTGGTAATGAATGCGAAGCGGGGGTGCTCTTAGCGGGAATCCAGGGGTTTTACAGAAATGGATGCCCGCCAAGTACACCCTCGCTTCGCGTTCACCCAGCGCATGAACCAGACGCGCGCCGGGATGCTATGCGAGGGCAGGCGCGGGCATGACGAGCATTTGGATGTTCCATTGCTCTTTTTGGATAACCCCTTACCACATCGGCCTGCCCTATCTCTGAACCGCCTCCTTCAACAAATCCTCCAGCCAAACATTTTCCGTCAGGATCCGCGTCCGCCACCCCGGCGCCAGCCGGTCCAGGATGGCCGCCTGCGCCAATACCGCTGTAATAGAAGCGGGTGTCTCCGTCGTCTTTTGCCATGCTTGCGGATCTGCTGGATTTGCTGAAGCCAGATTTGATCAAAATTTTTATATTTTGAAAAACCGGAATCGCTGGCCATGGAAGGCAGCGGCGAATAGCTCGAACTTGTAAACGCCGCCCGTCCGATCGCCAGTTCCGTGTATTTGGCCAATCCTTCCTCCCATTCCTTCAGGCGTTCCAGATCGATCAAAACGGCGTCCAAATTCGCCGCAATCCGGCGCTTCCCCCTTTGCTCCAGGAATTGGCGCGCAAGATCGTTCGCTTCGGCATCCGTCTTGGCCAGGACCGCATCCGCAAGCAAATTCAGCTCCGCCTGCCAATCCGCGGCAAACGCCGAATCTTCGTATGGATACCGGGCCGCATTGCCGTTATAGACCGTTTCGGCCGCAAGCAGGCGGTCCCGCGCACGAATGGCCTCGAAGGCGTGAAACGATTCGTGCAGGGTCGCGCAGATGTACAAATCATGTCCGCCCGCCGCGGATAGGAACAACCGGGCCGCCAGACGGTACGGGAGAACCGGTTGAAACGGCGAAGGGATCATGCCGTGGAATTCGTTTCCCAGCTGGATTTCCATCCAATCCGCGGTGAGGATGTTCGACACCCAGCGATCCCCGATCCGGACGATAAAAGCCTCCGGTGTCGCTCCCGCCGCAAGCGCCTGCCGGAAATATTCCTGCCCCTCAAAGGAATCATCCGGAACTGCCTCCCACGGTCCGCCGCGTGATTTAAATTCCGGTATCTTCATCCATCCGGCGGGAGGATCCGCAAAACCGGTCAGGAACGCGTAGTCCTCGTTGTAGAAGATCATCGGGATATCCGCCGTCCCCCACCCCGGCCAGAGCGAATCCCCAAGCACGCGCCGCAGGTGAAGGGCTTCCGCCGCCCGCGCCTTATCCAATTCGGACAGTCGATCGGTCACCGCCGACCGCGAGGGAAGCAGGTTGTTGCTGACGGCGGACGCGCCGGCCCCCAGAAGGCAAAGAGCCATGACCGCAAGCGGGAGGAAGATAAACAAACGGATGAGACGATGCTTTGAAGTTATTTTCATGAGTGAGCCTCGACCTTACCCCTCCCCTGCCCCTCCCCGGAGCGGGGAGGGGTAGAGGGCGATTTGCTTCCTCCCTCACCCCTCCCCATTCTGGGGAGGGGCCGGGGGAGGGGTAAGAATTATTTTTCCCGCACCACGATCGTCTTGGCCAGCAGATCGAACCAGCGCGGACGCTTCGGGTTCAGGAGGAGGAACAAGGCTTCGATCGGGAATATCTCGAAGTAGAAGGAAAGCCGGCGCAGGAACGCCTGCCCGTAGCTTGCCGGCAATCCGTCTTCCGACCGCACCCGGAGCCCAAACAGGCGCTTGCCGAGCGTCTGACCGAAGCGGCCTTCCAGGAGCGGAAAGTAGACGAGGATCATGGCAATGCAGGCGTTGGCGCTGATCAGCAGAAGCAGAATAATCGCCCCACCGATCAGGTTTTCCACCAATCCTTCGGGATGCTGCGGCACGGCATTCGAGAGGGATATGGTCAGCACGGCGGCCAGCCCGGCAAACAGCAGGATCACGAGTAGATCCACCAGAAAGGCGGCTGTCCTCCGCCAGAATCCGGCGTGCACCATCGGCACCTCGGTCATGAACTCGGCGGCGACCTCGCGCGGGTCTCCCATGCGCTCGACCAGCGCCTTCAGATCTTCCCCGCCGGCCATGCCCTCCTGTAAATGCGCCTGGAGGTCGGCCTGAATCCGCTCCCGGTCTTTATCCGGAGCGTAGATCAGGTCCATCACCTTCTGGACATATTGATCGGCGATATTGGATGGTATGTGTTTCATTGGGTCTTCTCCTTATCCATCAGCCGCTCTATGGCGGCGGTAAATTCTTTCCACTCGGCGATGCGCGCTTCCAGGAATTTCACGCCGGTCTTCGTCAGCCGGTAGTACTTGCGCGGCACACCGCGTTCCAGCGTTTCCCAGCGCGCCTCGATGTGCCCGGCCTTTTCCAGGCGGTACAGGACCGGGTACAGAGTCCCTTCCTTCAAACGGAAGAGGCTTCCACCGCGCTTTTCCAGCGTCGCGGCGAGTTCGTATCCGTACATTTGCCTTTCGGATATCAACCGCAGGATGATCATCTCCAGCGTCCCCCGTTTCAGCTCTTTGTCGAAAGTTGTTGTTTCTTCCATAGTATTTAGCCTCTCTAGGTATTATATGTAGCTATACGTTTTTGTCAATAGGAGAAACAATTAAAAAGAAGCGGAAAATGAGAATTATCGGAGGAAACGGTCTTTTTTAGAGACTTTATATCCGGAACCATGTTATATTTTCCGGCAGGCTTAATGCGTTTTATTCCATTCTTTCATCAGGAAACCATGACTCCTTTAAAAGAAATCCGCGACGAAGAGATCTCACAACTGGAAAAATCCACTCCCCAGGAAATATTAAAGTGGGCTAGTGACGCGTACCGGTGCCTTTGCGTGGCGGCGTCGTTCGGCAAAGACAGCATCGTCCTGCTTCACATGCTGCGCACCATCCGCCCCGACCTCGACGTGGTTTACCTCAATACCGGCTACGATTTTCCCGAGACCGTCGAGTTCATCCGGAAGCTGGAAAAGGAATGGAAGCTCCACCTGCTTGAATTCGCGCCGCGGATCAGCGTCGAGGAACAGGAACGCACGCTGGGAGCGGACCTGTATGCCACCGACCCGAGCCGCTGCTGCGGGATCCGCAAAGTGGAACCGATGGCGCGCGCGCTGCGGAACTACGATGCGTGGATCACCGGCCTGCGGCGCGACGAAACCGAACACCGCAAAGGCATCCGCGTGGTCGAGGTGTCGAACGAACTGGTCAAAGTAAATCCGCTTGCCGCCTGGACCGCCGACGATATCTGGAAATACATCCGCTCCAACAACGTCCCCTACAATCCCCTGTACGACAAGGGCTATGTCAGCCTCGGGTGCCGGCCGTGCACGCTGGCCGGAACCTGGGGCCGGTTCGAACGCGCCGGGCGCTGGGCGGGGACAACCAAAGCCGGCGGCGAATGCGGGATTCACATCACCTCCACCATGGTGGAATATGGTGATGTTCCAACCGCGCCGGCCGCGAAAAGGTCGCCGGAGAAATGACCGCCGAGTTCATCCGGATCGCGGGCGCGCGGGAACACAACCTCAAGAACCTGACCGTCTCGATTCCGAAAAACAAACTGGTCGTCGTCACCGGACTTTCCGGCTCCGGAAAATCCTCGCTGGCTTTCGACACGCTCTTCGCCGAAGGCCAGCGCCGTTATGTGGAAAGCCTCTCGGCCTACGCGCGCCAGTTCCTCGGCCAGCTTCGCCGGCCGGATGTGGACCTGATCGACGGCCTCTCCCCGGCGGTCGCGATCGACCAGCGCGGGCTGAGCAACAATCCGCGCTCGACCGTCGGCACGATCACCGAAATCTACGATTACCTGCGCCTGTTGTATGCGCGCGCCGGCACTCCCCACTGCCCCATTTGCGGCCGCCCCGTCCAGAAGCAATCCGCCCAGGAGATTTCGTCCGCGGTCGCCGCGTTTCCCGCCGGAAGTCGCCTCGCGCTGCTCGCGCCGGTGGTGCGCGCCCGCAAGGGAGCGCACGAGCCGGCGATCGAGGAAATGCGCCGCGCGGGATTCGTCCGCATGCGCATCGACGGCCGGTTGTACGAGACCGACGCCGAGCCGGAGCTTGATCCGCACACCGCCCACGACCTGGAAGCGGTCGTCGACCGGCTGGTCATCCCCGAAGAGGCTGCGGGGGAATTTCTCACCCGCCTGACCGATTTGGTCGAGACCGCCCTGCGCGCCGGCGACGGGTTCCTCATCGTCCAGAACCTCTCCGCCGACCCTCCACTGGATATCCTCTATTCGGAACGATTTCGCCTGCCCGGTGGACGGCATCAGCCTTCCGGACATCCAGCCGAACTCCTTTTCCTTTAATTCGCCGCACGGCGCCTGCCCCGTCTGCCAGGGGTTGGGATCGCGATACGAAATCGATCCGGCGCGGATTTTCCCGGATCCGTCGCAGCCGCTCAACGAGGCGGTGCTTTCTTTATTCGGCTTCGAACGCGAGGAAGGCCAGCGGTCGCAATCGCTGTGGCTCGAATCCCTCGCCGCCGAGTACGGATTCGATCCCGAACTCCCCGTCGGGCAGATTCCGTCCGTATCGCCTTCAGCCGGTCCTGCATGGAACCGGCGCCGAGAAGATCCGCGTCGAATTTCCCGCGCGCGACGGAAAGCGCTCCTTTTTCGAAACGCCGTACGAGGGACTGATTCCGTATCTGGCGCGGCGGTACGAGGAAAGCACCAGCGAGGTATTCCGCGGCCGCGTGGAAAGCCTGATGAGCGAACGGACCTGCGATTCCTGCAAGGGAACCCGCCTGCGCAAAGAGTTGCTCGCCGTCACTGTCGCGGAAAAGAACATCATCGAAATCTGCTCCTGGACGGTCGCGCACCTCCACGAATGGATCGCCGGATTGCGGAAGGAGCCGGGGCTCAACCCCGCGGTGATCGAACCGATCCTGGCCGAAGTCGGCCATCGCCTGGAGTACCTCGAGGAGGTCGGCGTGGGGTACATCGCGCTTTCGCGCACCGCGGCGACTCTCTCCGGCGGCGAAGGCCAGCGCATCCGGATGGCGACCCAGATCGGGTCGCGCCTGAGCGGCGTGCTGTACGTGCTCGACGAGCCGTCGGTCGGCCTGCACCCGCACGATACCGAGCGCCTGCTCGGGAGCCTCGTCCGGCTGCGCGACCTTTCCAACACGGTGCTGGTGGTGGAGCACGACGAGGAGATCGTCCGCGCGGCGGATTGGATCATCGAGCTCGGTCCGGGCGCCGGCCCGCTGGGCGGGAACCTGACGGCCGTTGGCACGCCGGAACAAATGCGCAAGGACGGGACCTCGCTGACGGGGCGGTTTCTGGCGGGCGAGTTCCGTTACCGGGCGCCGAAGCACCGCCGGACCGGGAACGGCAAGTTCCTGACAGTGCGCGGCGCATCCGCCAATAACTTAAAAAGCGTCACGGCGCGCATCCCGCTCGGGATGCTGGTGTGCATCACGGGCGTTTCCGGCTCGGGAAAATCCTCGCTGTTGTTTGATGTGGTGCTGCGGGCGCTGCGGGGGGACGCGGCGGCGGAAGGCCCGTGGGAAGCCGTCGAGGGGCGCGAGGTAATCGACAAAGTGATCTCGATCGACCCGTCTCCGATCGGCCGCACGCCGCGCTCCAATCCCGCCTCCTACGTCGGCTGCTACGCCGAACTGCGCGAGTTGTTCGCCGCGCTGCCCGAATCGAAAGTCCGCGGATACAAGCCCGGCCGGTTCTCCTTCAACGCGCGCGGCGGCCGGTGCGAAGCCTGCCAGGGCCAGGGCCAGGTGGAAATCTCGATGCAATTCCTGCCGGATGTGTTCATCCCCTGCGAGGTGTGCGGAGGGTCGCGCTTCAACCGCGAAACGCTGCAGGTCCGCTTCAAGGACCGCACCATCGCCGATGTGCTGGATTCAACGGTCGACCAGGCGCGCGAGTTGTTCGGCGCATTTCCCTCGATCCTCCGCAAGCTGGATACCCTGCACGACGTCGGATTGGGCTACATCCGCATCGGCCAGAGTGCCACCACGCTCTCCGGCGGCGAAGCCCAGCGCGTCAAACTCGCCCGCGAACTTTCCCGCCGCTCGGCCGGGCACACGTTCTACCTTTTGGATGAACCGTCGATCGGGTTGCACGCCGCGGACGTGAGCGGATTGATCGGCGTCCTCGAGCGGCTGGTCGGCGAAGGCCACACGGTTTGCGTGATCGAACACCACCCGGACATCCTCATGGCGGCCGACCATTTGATCGATTTGGGGCCCGGGGGCGGCGACGCGGGCGGCCGGATCATCGCCGAAGGCACTCCCGAAGAGGTCGCCCGGGCGGCCAATTCCCTTACCGGAAAGTATCTTGCCGCTCTCCTGGAGAATAATTCACACCGCGCTTCGAATAATCGCTCCGGCGCCGGCAAGGAAAAACCCTCCCTCCGGAAGAAACACGGGATTCCCCACACCGGATAGAATCCATGAACGCAGGCCGGGAATATTTGGGGATTATAAAAAAGTTGGTATCTGCTCAGCCAAGCGATCGTCATGCCGGCGTGAACTAAGCCGGCATCCATGAATTGCAGAAAATTGCTGGACCCCGGCTTCAAGCACGCCGGGGTGACGGACAAAAACCATGCACGCCAGGCGCGATACATGATGGTTTTTCTCGGCGAAAGTAGACGGGCTGAGCAACAACAAAAGTTATTATCGATACCAGCGGCGCGGCGGAATTGGAAAAGTGGGAAAGGTGGAATGGGCAGGATCCCGTCGGGTGCGGTCTGGATCTGCGTTTTCCTCTCGGCTTGCGCGGCCGGGGGTCCGTTCATGGATTTGCCATCCCCCACATTCACTTCTCCCGCGCCTGCTCTTACGGCCAGCCCTTCACCGTTTCAACCGGAATCGCCGACCTTTACCCCATCCCCCAGTGCAACCGTTACTCCTTCCGCGACGCCGACGGAATCACCCTCCGCGTATCAAACGCCCCCCGGCGGTGAAACCTTGCGCTTTCTGGCGGATGCGGAAGGGTTTGGGATCGGCGCGCCGTATCAATATCCGGAAGCCCGCGATCCGGCTTTCCAACCGCTGCTGACCGCTGAATTCAATACGGTCATGCTGACGACGTTCATGAAAAAGAGCCAACCGGAGCAGGATCGGTTCGACTGGAGTCTGGCGGATGCGGCGTTCCAGCTGGCGCAGGCAAACGGGATGGCGATCGTCGGCGGCCCCCTCGTGTACGATAATCCCACCGCCCCGGCGTGGCTTGGGTTCGGTGCGGATTATTGCGGCGGTTGGGGGGCGGACGAGTTGGAGGGGATCCTGAAGAATTTCATCCAGACCGCCGTATCCCACTTCGCGGAAAAAGTCGGCATCTGGGAGGTGGTCAACGAACCGCTCACGAGCGGGAAGAATTGCTGGCATGCGCTCCTGGGCGATGAGTACATCAACCGGGCGTTTTTGTATGCGCACGAGGCGGATCCGGACGCTGTTCTGATGCTCAACGAGGCCTTCGGCCGCGAGGGGATCGACCGGGCGCTCACCGACCGGTTCATGGAGCTGGTCCGCCGGCTGAAGGATTCCGGAATCCCGCTCGATGCCGTCGGCATCCAAATGCATTTGAGCGCGGAACTTTTACGGCCGACGTATCCGGAGGAATTCCAATATTTTTTGCACGTGGCGCGCCTGAACGGCGTCAAGGTGATGATCACGGAGATGGACGTCTACCAGGGTCCGCCCGGTTTTATGGCGGACCCTTTGGGTTTCCAAAAGGAAGTTTTCGGAACCATCACCCGGATCTGCCTGGAGGATCCGCATTGCACGCATCTGATAGTCTGGGGGGTGTCGGACCGATACACCTGGCTTTCGCAGATCGAGGGGGGCGGGTTTGAAAAACCGCAGCCGCTGCTGTTCGATCGGGATTTCCTGCGCAAGCCGGCCTATTTCGGCGTCCTGGATGCACTCCGTGCGGCATTCGTAGGCGGCCGGCGATGACCATTCTTCGCTTCCCCCACACCCTTCAGCTTTCCGGGGAGTTGTTCCGCAGCACCCGCCTGCGGCGCTGCACGCTGGCGGAATGCCGGGGCGCCTGCTGCCTGCACGGAGTTCTGGCTGGATCCGTTGGAAATAGACGACATCCTTCTGAATAGAGACCTCGTCATTCCCCATCTGGCGGACGGAAGGAAGAATCCGGAGGATTGGTTCACGGACGAGCGCGAGGAGGACTCCTTTTTTCCGTCGGGGTACCTCATGCAAACTGCAACCCTGCCGAGCCCCGCGCATTACGGCGGGACCGAATGCATCTTCCTGCGCCCGGATGCCCGCTGTGCCCTCCAGACGGCTTCCGTCGCCGCCGGGCAGCACCCATGGCGCTGGAAGCCGTTCCACTGCATCATCCATCCGATCACGTACGAGGAAGGTTCGTTCACCATCGCCACGGATGAGGAACTTTTGGCGGAGGAAGCCGGCTGCTTCCGCGCCGGCGCGGCGGAGACCCGGATGTATGAAAGCCTGACGGAGGAACTCGATTTTTTACTGGCGGCGGGTAACGAATCGGAAAAGAACGGCGCCGGGAAGGCGTAGCGGAGTGGAAACAGTTTTTTACTATTTGTTCTTTGTGTACTCTGTGGCCATTCTTTCCGGGGATGAACAATTTCTTTGCCACAAAGAACACAAAGGACACAAAACAAGAATTTTTCGTTATTCCTCAGGGATGTAAGTGATTGGAAAAAATGTACGCGGATTGCACGGAAAAGAACGGATTGCGCGGATGATATAAAACTCCTGGGGTTTTCTCAAAGAGGTGTTCCGCGAAATCCGCGTACCAGCTCCTACAGGCCGGGACGTTACCCGAATCAACTTTTAAAATATATTTTCATCGGCTCGAAATAATTTTCCACCCAGCCCTGTTTGTATTGTTTCCCGTGCTTCGGAAGGCGCGTATGGCGGATGGTGACCTTGGTGCCCGTCCCCGCTTTCGCCAACGTCACCTCGATCTGCGAATCGGGCTCTTCGGCGGAGAACTCCGTCGTCCGCCAGGATTGGACGATCCGCGTGTACGGCTCCAGGATCAGGTTCTTGCCGCGGATATACCCGTCCCACGCCTCGAATTCCCCCCCGACCTTGTCGCTGACTCTTGCCGAAGCGCCCGTCATCCGGGCATGCCCTTCGGAGTTTAACCAGGCATCGTAGATTTTCTTCGCCGGCGCTTGGAAGACGGCGGAAACTTCAAAATCGTTTGCCATCGGTATCCTCTCCCGCTGGGAAACCCCAGCCCAAATCCTGCTGCGATTTTATCAAATTTATCATTTGAAGGCCCTCGGAACGGTGATGGCATGGCCCGCAGGAAATCGCCGTTGCGGCGGTATGGCTGTCCTCGACGCCTGCTCTTTTGTGAACGGGCAGCCCGCCCCGGCTTCGCCGCGCGGGCCGGGGTGGAGGCGGAGCCGCGTATCGGGCTCGCGGAGCCGACCGGCGGTTTCGATCCGCTCTACTCGACCTGCTCTTTGCCCCCCGGAGCTTGAGAAAGCCTTGCACCTCTGGTACAATGCCGCCCGCTCTCGCGAACGTTTGCCCCCATCGTCTAGTGGACCAGGACGCGGCCCTTTCAAGGCCTAAACCGGAGTCCGAATCTCCGTGGGGGCACTGACACCCAGAGGCGGAAGACCGAAATGCAGGATGGTCTTCCGCTTTTGCATGGTCCCACCCGCACCCCCCGCCGATCCCAATAACCCCCTCTTCCGGGGCAGGCGCTGGGAGAGGAGTACAGGTGCGGAAGTCGGGTCAGTGTATACTTATTCTTCGATCCGCAAGGCATCCCTCTTGTCGGAATATCGAGAGAAGCAATGCTCCCCCCCGAGTCTGTCGGGGCACTGGAGGAACAAGATGCCCAAAGCCGAAAAACGAAAACTGGCCGTGCTTACCAGCGGGGGCGATTCCCCGGGGATGAATGCCGCGATCCGGGCGGTGGTGCGCACGGCGCTCGATCACGGGCTGGAGGTATTCGCCATCACCGAAGGCTATCAGGGGATGGTCGACGGCGGGAACGCGATCAAACCGATGACTTGGGATTCCGTCGGCGGCATCCTGCAGCGCGGCGGGACGGTGATCGGCACCGCGCGCTGCGCCGATTTCCGCACCCGCGAAGGGCGGCTCAGGGCCGCTTTCAACCTCGTCACCTTCGGGATCGACGCGCTGGTGGTCATCGGCGGCGACGGGAGCCTGACCGGCGCCAACCTCTTCCGGCAGGAATGGACTTCGCTCCTTGCGGATCTGGCCAAGGAGGGCAGGATCAGCGCGGAAACCGCCAAGCGGCATCCGTACCTGACGATCACCGGGCTGGTCGGATCGATCGACAACGATTTCTACGGGACCGACATGACGATCGGCGCCGACACCGCCCTGCACCGCATCGTCGAGGCGGTCGACGCCATCTCTTCCACCGCCACCAGCCACCAGCGCACGTTCGTCGTCGAGGTGATGGGCCGCCACTGCGGGTATCTCGCGCTGATGAGCGCGCTCGCCTGCGGCGCCGACTGGGTGCTGATCCCGGAAAGCCCGCCGGACGTGGAGCATTGGGAAGACGTGATGTGCGAGGTGCTCCAGGCCGGCCGGACAGCCGGCCGGCGCGACAGCACCGTGATCGTCGCCGAGGGCGCGCACCGACCGCGACGGCAAACCGATCGACAGCGCCTACGTCAAGCAGGTGCTCGAGGAGAAACTGGGCGAGGATTGCCGCGTCACCATCCTCGGCCACGTCCAGCGCGGCGGCTCGCCGAGCGCATTCGACCGGAACCTCGGCACCCTGATGGGCTATGCGGCCGTCGAGCAGATCGAAAAAAGCAACGCCCAGTCCGAGCCGATGGTCGTCGGCTGGCGCAACAACCGGATCGACTACACCCCGCTGATGGAATGCGTGGAAAAAACCCAGAAAGTGGGCAAGGTCGTGGCCGAGAAGGATTACGAGCAGGCGATGACCCTGCGCGGGGAATTCCTTCAAGGACACCTTCCGCACCCTGCGCACGATGGTCCGCTCGCTGCCGCACACGCCCAAACCCGGCCTGCGCCGGATGCGGATCGCCGTCCTGAACGCCGGCGCGCCCGCGCCGGGCATGAACACCGCCGTCCGCTCCGCGGTCCGGCTCGGGATCGACAAAGGCCACACGATCCTGGGCGTGCGCGGCGGCCTGCAGGGCCTGATCGACGGCGACATCCAGGAGATGAACTGGATGAGCGTCAACGGCTGGGCGCCGCGCGGCGGATCGGAACTCGGCACCGGGCGGAAGATCCCCACCGGCAAGGAACTCTATTCGATCGCGCGCAACATCGAGGAGCTGGATATTCACAGCCTGCTGATCATCGGCGGCTGGTCCGGTTACGAGGCGGCCTACCGGCTGTGCAAGGAACGCGAGAACTACCCGGCCTTCAACATCCCGATCCTGTGCCTGCCGGCGACGATCAACAACAACATGCCCGGCTCCGAACTTTCGATCGGCGCCGATACCGCGGTCAACAACATCGTCGAGGCGGTCGATAAAATCAAGCAATCCAGCGGTTCGCTGCACCGCTGTTTCGTGGTCGAGGTCATGGGCCGCTACTGCGGGTACCTGGCGCTGATGAGCGGCCTGGCGACCGGCGCCGAGCGCGTGTACATGCACGAGGAAGGCGTCACGCTGAAGGACCTCGAGCTGGATCTGGATAATTTGAAGCGCGGATTCGAGGGCGGAAAGCGGATCAGCCTGATGATCCGCAACGAAAACGCCAATCCGCTCTACACCACGGCCTTCATGTACGCCCTCTTCGAGGAGGAGGGGAAGTCGCTGTTCGATGTGCGCCAGGCGATCCTCGGCCACCTTCAGCAGGGCGGCAATCCCTCGCCGTTCGACCGGATCCAGGCCACGCGGCTGGCCGCGCGCTGCATCGAGCACTTCTCGGAAATGCCGGAGAGCGAGAATCCCCCGGTCATGTTCATCGGGATGCAGGGCGGCGAGATGAAATTCTACGACATCGAGGACATCCCGCGCATGGCGGATATGACGCTTTCACGCCCGAAGGAGCAGTGGTGGATGGATATGCGCGAGGTTTCCAAGGTGCTTTCCAAGCCGGGGCCGAAGAAGATTTAAATTCGCGAGGCGGGCTGGTCATCCAAACCACGCCCGCCCCGCATATAAGTATGCCTTTATCCAATAACCATCTTTATAAAGGAATATGCAAGGAATAAACCAATACCAGCCAGCAGCAACCCGCAGAATACCAACAGGATCATAAATCTCAAAGAGAAATGATCGTTATGATCCTTATCATATTCTTTCATGAATTGGATTATTTTTTCTAGAACCGGTAAATTCCTCTTTGGATCGATCTTTACGACGGCATATCCGATTCCACCCCATATCGTTGTGTAGATCCGTGCGTTCAGTTCGAGCAGGGTGAAATCTTCATACGCTTCGTCATAGGCAATCCCCTCCTTTTCGAGCGCCTGCCGGATCAAGCCGAGCACTTTTTTATTAATTCCAAAAATCATCGCATTGGCGGTCGATTTCGACCTCCAAAAACGCGGCAACACACCCAGCAGGAAGGCAGGTAAAGCCGATAAAAGAACGACGATGAGGATACTTCCGAAGGAAATATTTTCATTATCGATCTCAAGGAAACGAATAACAAAAGAGGCGAGAAACAATGTCCAGAATACAAAGAGTAAAAATAAATATCCCAAATACCAACCTTGATGAGTGATAATTACTGGTCGCCGTTTTTGCATCCACAGAAAACCAATAATAAAGGCTCCAATGCCAATAATTGCCATAATGATTAAAAATATTATGTAAATATATAGATGATATTGTGGCATAAATCCTCCCGTGTAAAAATATTCGAATTATCAGATGAAATAAATGGTGATGGGGATCATTTTCACCTCATTTTATACTGATCTCCCCTTCGATTGTTGATATTCCTCCCATTCCGGATTCATATATTGCTCTGTCTTCTCCACAGTCATCGACCGATAGTATCTCTCACGGCTCCTTAAATATTCGACAAAGGAAGCCAATTTCGGTATCCTCGGTTGGGCTTGGTCTACGAATTTTTCTTTCCGAAGTCCAAACCAATCAGAAGTCCCCTTATTAAAATCCGTTTTCAGCGTGAGATATTCACCGGTAAGCTTTTCAAGGAACGCGTGAATATTATCAGCTATGGAATCGGCTTCCGGAGGATGAATTGTAACTTTTCTTGTTAGGTATTTTTCAGGGACATACATATATCCCCCTTATGGAATAGTTGACATTTATTGTAAGCATGATATTATGAAAGTCAAGGGGAATTTTGTTTTAATTACGGGTAGACCCAGAAGAAAGCGAGTGAATAATGGATTCTCCAAATGTTATTAAAGTCGATACGGAACAACTCAGAACCTTGGCCAAAGGGTATGTCACCCGTTCAGGTGTGGTCAATAATACCTGGAACTCGACCAAACTGACTCTCGATGGCATTATCAGGCGAATGCCCGCGTATGATGGGAGATTGCAAAAAGCCGTGAATGAAGACGTACTTGACTTTTCTATTCGGAGCCGCGATTTTGTCACTTATTTTCAAGATGACTCCGCTTCCCTGATAAAAATAGCGGAAGCATTTGAAGTTATTGATGGGCAGACAATCCAGGTCTTACAGGATGCCGATGATATGACAAGGGCAAGCCTGGTCGATGCGGAAAAGAATTTGGGATTAAGCACGAGCATTTCAAAGCAAGTAATTACTAATCCTGATGGCTCCGTTTCTACAATCACCGTCGTTCGTACAATTAATGATGATGGAACCGTTACAACAACCACGTACATCCACACGGTATTTATTTTGAGCGCAGAAGTTGCGAAAGCATGGAATGAGGCGGATGCAGATATTAAAGCTTTTTTCAGCTGGGGGATTGGCATCGCCACCTTGCCTTTGGCACCCGTATATGGGGGAATTTTAACCACAGCTGCACTTGTTGAGACACTATATGAAAATCATAATCCCTCGAGAGGATGGCAAGCGGGTGATACTATTACAATGGATTCAACTATTGTGACTACCGAACCTCTGGAATCTCCGAATACTCCCCTTCCGGAAGCTCCTGTTTTAGGGCCGGATATCACAACCAAAACGGTAGTTACGGACAGTAATGGAACAGTTCTATCGGAAGACACGACCGGCATAACTCCAGAAGGTATTTTAAAATAAGTTGGTAGGGCGGGTTGATCCATAAGCGGCAATTCGGGCACAGATCAACCAACGCTACTGCTATTATTGATCCAATCCTCAAAATATAATCGATCCATGTTAAAATCCCTCCGTCATGGGCAAGCTGTATCTGGTCGCCACGCCGATCGGCAATCTGGAGGATATCTCCGCCCGCGCGCTGCGGATCCTGCGCGAGGCGGCGTGCATCGCCGCCGAGGATACCCGCACGACCGGCAAGCTGCTCGCGCACTACGGGATCCGCACCCCGATGGTCGCGTATCACGAGCACAATAAACTCGTGAAGATCGGCGCCATTCTGGAACGCCTGTCGTCCGGAGACGTGGCCCTGGTCAGCGACGCCGGGACGCCCGGATTGAACGATCCGGGTTACGAGCTGGCGCGCGCGGCCCTGGCGGCCGGATACGATGTAAGCCCAATCCCCGGCCCGTGCGCGCCGATCGCCGCGCTGACCGCCTCGGGCTTGCCGACCGATGCGTTTACGTACATCGGGTACCTCCCGCGCCGATCCAGCCAACGGAAGGCGCTGCTGGCGGGGCTGTCGCGCGAACGCCGGACTCTGATCGCGCTGGAAACGCCGCACCGGCTGGTGGAGAGCCTGGAGGATATCCTCTCGGAACTCGGCGACCGCCCGCTCGCCGTCGGGCGCGAACTGACCAAACTGCACGAGGAATTTGTGCGCGGGAGCGTGGAGGACGCGCGCAAACATTTCCGCGCCCATCCGCCGCTCGGAGAAATCACGCTTGTCATCGGGGGGGCGGCAGAGGATGAAAAATGGAGCGAGGAGCAGGTCGTATCCGCATTGAAGCGCGAGGCCAAGCGCGGCCGTCCGGCGTCGGAACTCGCCGAGGAAATTGCGGCCCAAAGCGGGTGGAACAAACGGGATGTGTATAAACTGATCCATGCCTAACCCTCTCTCCCTGTAGGGGCGACCCAATGGGTCGCCCTTACAGGGAGAGAGGGTTGGGTCGGCAATAAAAAATCATATTTTGCGAGGACTTATGAACCTGGATGATCTGCAAGCCATAAAGAAAATCGATACTCAAGACATGCTCGGCTCCATAGACAATCTTCCCGGCCAGCTCGAGGAAGCCTGGAAGGCCGGGCAGTCCTTCCCCTGCCGGATTCGCTTCGCAAGACAAAGCGGATCGTGATCGCCGGGATGGGCGGCTCCGCGATCGGCGGGTCGCTGCTGACCGCGTATGCTTCGCCGCTGTGCGAAGCGCCGATCGTCGTCTGGCGCGATTATTCGCTGCCCGCCTGGGCCAAGGGCCCGGAGACTCTCGTGATCGCCTCCTCCTATTCCGGCAACACCGAGGAAACCCTTTCCGCGTATCAATCGGCGCGGGAAAATAAGTGCTCGATCCTGGCGATGACGACCGGCGGCAAGCTGGCGGCCGCCGCGGAACAGGACGGCGTCCCGGTTTGGAAATTCACCTACAGCGGCCAACCGCGCAGCGCGGTCGGGTACACCTTCGCCCTGCCTTGCGCCGTGGCGGCCCGCCTGGGACTGCTCCCCGATCCCGCCGGGGATGTGGCCGCGGCGGCGGCGGCGATGCGACTGCAGCAGAAGACGATCGGTGCCGATGCGCCCGCCGCCAGGAATCCCTCCAAGCAACTTGCGGCCAAGGAGGCGGGCAAATCGGTGATCATCTTCGGCGCGGATTTCTTAGCGCCGGTCGCGCGCCGCTGGAAGGGTCAGGTCTCGGAAATCGCCAAGGCCTGGGCCCAGTTCGAGGAACTTCCCGAACTCGATCACAACACCATAGCCGGGACGGTCCAGCCCAGGGAAGTCATCGACCGCGCGGTGGTCGTGCTCCTGCGCTCCAAATTCAGCCACCCGCGCAACGACCGGCGGATCGAGATCACCCGCGAGCTCTTCGCGCGCCAGGGTTGGCAGATGGAGGAAGTCGCCGGCTCCGGCGACGGTCCGCTTTCGCAGATGTACACCTGCCTGCACTTCGGCGATTACACCGCGTTTTATCTGGCGATCCTCTACAACACCGACCCGAGCCCGGTGGCGGTGATCGAAGATCTCAAAAAGATGCTGGTGAAGTAACCCCACCCCTCCCCTGCCCCTCCCCAGAATGGGGAGGGGTTAGGGGAGGGGTTTGTTTGGTATAATCCCCGCGCGCCGGTAAAAACTGCCGGCGCGCATCCTGGAGAGGTTGCATAGTCCGGTCTAATGCGCGCGCTTGGAGAGCGCGTGAGCCGCAAGGCTCCGTGGGTTCAAATCCCACCCTCTCCGCCTGAGGCACCGCCGTTCGCGGTGCTTTTTCCTTCCCGGGAGGATCCGTTGCCGGCGCCGATCGTCGAGTGCGTCCCGAATTTTTCCGAAGGCTGCAACGGCGGTATCGTCGGCGCGATCCTCTCCGCCATCCGCTCCGTCCCGGGCGCCCGGCTGCTCGATTCCTCTGGCGATAGCTTCCACAACCGGACCGTCGTCACGATCGCCGGCAGCCCCGAGGTCGTGGCCGACGCCGCATTCGCCGCGATCGAACGCGCCGCCGACCGGATCGACCTGCGGCTCCACAAAGGCGTCCACCCGCGCATCGGCGCAACCGACGTCGTCCCCTTCATCCCCATCCAGGAAATATCCATGGCGGAATGCGCGGCACTTGCCCGCGCGCTCGGCCGCCGCGTCGGCGAGGAACTCGGCCTGCCGGTTTACCTCTACGGCGAAGCCGCAACCCGCCCCGATCGAAAAAACCTTTCCGGCATCCGCAGGGGGGAATACGAAGGGCTGGCCGCGGCCATCGGAACCGATCCGGCGCGCCAGCCGGATTTCGGCCCCGCAAAACTCGGGTCGGCCGGCGCCACGGCGATCGGCGCGCGCGGTCCGTTGATCGCTTTCAACATTTATCTGAAGTCCGGGGATCTGGGAGGCGCGCGGGAGATCGCCCGGCGGATCCGCGCCTCCTCCGGCGGCCTCCCGGCGCTCCAGGCCATGGGCGTGCTCGTCGATGGGCGCGCGCAGGTATCGATGAACCTGACCGATTACACGCTGACCTCTGTGCCGCAGGCCTACGGGGCGGTGCATGCGGAAGCCGGAAGGCTCGGCATGGAAATCGACTGCTCGGAGCTGATCGGGGTGATACCGCGGGCAGCATGCCGCGGATGGGATGCTGCGGAGGTCCAGCTGAAGGATTTTCACGACAGCCGAATCCTCGAGTGCCGGCTGCGCGAGGTCGGGTTGATCGAAGATTAACCCCGTGATGGAATTTGCGGTTACTTCGTGCGCGGATTAGACGGATTTTCCGGATTTCGCCGATTTCAAATTAATAAAAATAAATCAGGATAATCCGTGAAATCCGCGTACAATAAATTCATCTCTACATGACTCAAAAAAAGAAATCGACCCCGGATTATATATCCTCATCCACGCGCCCTGGCCGGTACGCCGCCCGCCTTAAAAAACCGCTTGGCCTGCCCACGCGCGGGAAAACCGCGGCCAACCGGCTGCGTCCAACCGACACCTACCTCGCCCTTTGCCATGCGGAATTCGTGCGCACCCTGCCCGGCTTGTTTGTGGATTTGGGATACGGGGAGACTCCCCAAACGACGCTTGAATCCGCCGCGCGCCTGCGCCGGATAAATGCCGGCCTGCAGCTTCTGGGGGTGGAGATCGATCCGGCGCGGGTGGCGGCCGCCCTATCCGCGGCCGGACCGGGCCTGGAGTTCCGGCTGGGCGGGTTCAATCTCCCGCTGCGCGCGGGCGAACGGGCGGCGGTCATCCGCGCGATGAACGTCCTGCGCCAGTATCCGGAAGGCGATTATCGTCCGTCGATCGAAATCCTGGCCCAGTCCCTGTGCGAGGGAGGCTTGCTCCTGGAAGGGACAAGCGATCCGCCGGGGCGGCTGATGGTCTTCAATCTTTACCGCCGCGCCGGGAAAGGAATCCTCTTCGACGGGTTGATTTTTTCCATCCGTCCGCGCCACCCCTTTTCCCCCCGCGATCTGCAGGCCGTGCTTCCGAAAAACCTTATCCATCACGCCGAGCCGGGCAGCCCGCTGGACCGGTTCTTCGGCGATTGGGAATCCTGCTGGCGGCGCGCGTTCCGCCGCGCCCCGGAAAACCCGCGCCACGGCTTTCTGCTGGCCGCGCAGGATCTGGCCGCGGATTTCGGATACCCGGTCGACCGGCGGTCGATCCTCCTGGCGCGCGGATTCCTCCGCCTGACATCGATCCCCGGGAATACTCCGGATCAGCCCTCCCTGGTATAAACCGGAAGCATATTTGGGTACCCTTAGGGTCCTCCACCCTTAGGGTGTTGTTCAACCACCCTTAGGGTCCTCCACCCTTAGGGTGTCGCGCGGCAGACCATCCGATCCCCTCCCGGAAAAAGAAAAGCGGCTCGATGAGCCGCTTTGATCTTTTGGGAGAGGTTCCGGTCTACCGCTTCTTCCCCCGCACGGTTTTGGCCTTGCGTTCCTGGGCCATTTCTTTTTCCATTTTCTTGCGGAATTTCACCGCCGTTTCGATCGCGGCCTTTTTCGAGGGGAACAGGTGGATGTAGAACCGTTTATTGTGCACCTTCCCCTTCAGTTTGTAATAGACGCTGACAACCGGCATGACCGTTCGGCCCTTGTTGCCCTTGGTATACGTAACGCTGACGCCGTTGTATCCGGTGCGGTTGTTACGCTGCGGACGGGCGCGGTACGGTGCGCGGTTGCGGCGCGGCCTGGCTGTTTTTTTCGTAACCATCATTCACCTCGTTGGTTGAATCCATTTTTTTCAATTCGAGAATCCATTCTCGCACCACAAGCGTGGTGAAGTGAGCGCCATGCCGATTAGCCCCTCCACACCTCAATTCTACGGGCGGGAAAAGAAAAAGCCGGGGTTTCCCCCGGCTTTTTTCATTCCACGACCGTATTGGGCGCGGCCGGTTCTTTGGCCGCTTCCTCTTCCCGCCGGTACCCTGTGCCGGCCGGGATGAGTTTACCGATTATCACGTTTTCTTTCAATCCCAGAAGCGGATCGACCTTGCCCTCGATCGCCGCTCCGGCCAGCACCTTGATCGTATGCTGGAAGGAAGAAGCGGAAAGGAACGAGTCGGTGGAGAGCGAAGCCTTGGTCACTCCGAGGAGGACCGGCGCCGCCGTGGCCGGCTGTTTGCTTTCCGAAAGCAGCTTTTCGTTGATGTCCTGCAGGCGGAACCGTTCCACCAGCTCGCCCGGCAGGAAGTCCGTATCGCCGGGGCGGACCACCTGGACCTTGGCCAGCATCTTGCGCAGGACCACTTCGAAGTGCTTGTCGTTGATGTTCTGCCCCTGGGCGCGGTACACCTTCTGGATTTCCGTCAGCAGGTACAGCTGGCAGGCCTCGCGTCCCGAGATGCGCAGGATCCGGTGCGGGTTGAGGGAGCCTTCGGTCAGGTTCTGGCCGGCTTCCACCCGCGCTCCTTCGGCGATGATCAGGCGCGCGCCGCTCGGAATCTCGTACTCGGCTTCCTCGCGGTGCTCGTAGGTGATGACCGCTTTGTGCTCGCGGACGCGCAGCTTGCCGGCGTGTTCGGCGACGATTTCCGCGTCGCCGCGCGTCGCCAGGACCGTGCCGGCTTCCACGGTGATGTTGTCGTCGACCTTCAGGGACCAGTTGCCCGGCACCTGGTATTCGTCGCGCAGGATTTCGCTCGAGACGATCTTGATCGTGCGGTGGCCGGTCTCGGAACGGTGGACCTCGACGATCCCGCCGATTTCGGTCACGATCGCCTCGCCCTTCGGCTTCTTGCGGGCTTCGAAGAGCTCTTCCACGCGCGGGAGGCCGGAGGTGATGTCGCCGCCGGCCGCCACACCGCCGGTATGGAAGGTCCGCAGCGTCAGCTGGGTGCCCGGCTCGCCGATGGATTGCGCGGCGACGATGCCGACCGCGACGCCCATATCCACCATGGCGCCGCGTCCCAGATCCACCCCGTAGCACTTCTGGCACAAGCCGTGGCGCAGGGTGCAGGTTAGCGCGGACCGGACGACCACTTCCTCCAGGCCGGAAGCCGCAATTTGTTTGGCCTGTTCCAGGCTGATGACATCATTGCGGCTGACGATCAGCTCGCCGGTGTGCGGTATCCACCACTTTTTGCGCGGTGATCCGGCCGAACAGGCGCGAATCGAAGGTCTGGCCTGCGACGTCGTCCTTGCGCCGGATGTGGATGCCGTCTTCCGTGCCGCAATCCACTTCCATGATGATCAGGTCCTGGGCGACGTCCACCAGCCGCCGGGTGAGGTACCCGGCATCGGCCGTGCGCAGCGCGGTATCCGCCAGACCCTTGCGTGCGCCGTGGGTCGAGATAAAGTATTCCAGCGCGGTCAGCCCGTCGCGGAAATTCGAACGGATGGGCAGCGGGATGATGCGCCCGGCCGGATCCGCCATCAGGCCGCGCATGCCGGCCAGCTGGGAGATCGGGCCGAACCCGCCCTTGGTCGCGCCCGACATCGCCATGGTGCTCAGGTTGCCGGTCGGGTTCATGTGCCGGCGGACCGCGTCGGTGACGTCGATCAGTGCCTTCTGCCACAGGTCGATGATGCGCTCGTTCTGTTCCTGTTCGGTCAGCAGGCCGCGGCGGAAATCTTTTTCCAGTTGAGTCTGTTCTTCCAGCGTATGATCGACGATCAGCGTCTTTTCCGGCGGAACGGTGATGTCGGAAACCGCAATCGTCGTGCCGGAGCGTGTGGCGTAATGGAACCCGATGTCCTTGATCCGGTCCACCACCTCGATGGTCGGCTCCGATCCCAGCACCTGGTAGCACTGCGCGACCAGTTTTTGCAGCGATCCTTTGTCCAGGATCTGGTTTACATAAGCGCATGTTCTCGGGCAGGATCATGTTGAAGAGCACCCGGCCGGCCGTCGTCTGGATCAGCCGTTTCTGCGCGCGCGCGTAGCGCTCGCCTTTTTCGCTGAACCAGGTGGCGGTCTGCAGGGTGATCGGAGTGTGCAAGCCCAGTTTCCCGAGCCGGTAGGCCAGTTCCACTTCGTCCATGCTGGCGAAGTTCGAGCGCTTGTCGCCCATCTGGGCTTCCAGCCGCGGATCGGTCAGGGTCAGGTAGTACACGCCCAGGACCATGTCCTTGGTCGGGCCGACGATCGGTTCGCCGTCGGCCGGCTTGAGCAGGTTCTTCGTGGAGAGCATGAGCGAGCGCGCTTCCGAGACCGCTCTTTCGGAAAGCGGCACGTGCACGGCCATCTGGTCGCCGTCGAAATCCGCGTTGAACGCGGCGCACACCAGCGGATGGATGTGGATGGCCTTGCCTTCCACCAGCACCGGTTCGAAGGCCTGGATGCCGAGGCGGTGCAGCGTGGGCGCGCGGTTGAGGAGCACGGGACGGTCGCGGATCACTTCCTCCAGGACCTCCCATACCTCCGGGCCGTTCGCGTTCGATGAACCGGCGCGCGCCCTTGACGTTGTTGGCGTATCCGTACGCCACGAGCTTGGCGATGACGAACGGCCGGTAGAGTTCGAGCGCCATGACCTTGGGCAGCCCGCACTGGTAGAGTTTAAGCTTGGGGCCGACCACGATCACCGAACGGCCCGGAATAATCCACGCGTTTGCCGAGCAGGTTGCGGCGGAAGCGGCCCTTCTTGCCCTTGAGCATGTCGGAAAGCGATTTCAATTCGCGGCGGCCGCGGCGGGAAAGCGCCTTGCCGCGCTGCGAGTTGTCGATCAGGGAATCGACCGCTTCCTGGAGCATGCGCTTTTCGTTGCGCACGATCACATCCGGCGCGCCGAGTTCGATCAGCCGCTTGAGGCGGTTGTTGCGGTTGATCACCCGCCGGTAGAGGTCGTTCAGATCGGAGGTGGCAAACCGTCCGCCGTCGAGCTGGACCATCGGCCGCAGTTCGGGCGGGATCACCGGGAGCACGGTGAGGATCATCCATTCCGGCCGGTTGTGGGAACGGCGGAACGCCTCGACCACCTTCAGCCGCTTCGAAGCCTTCTTCTTGCGCTGCTTGCTCTTGGTGGTCCGGACGTCCTTCCACAGCGTTTCGGCATTCTTGTCGAGCTCGAGGTTGCGCAGAATTTCGTAGAACGCCTCGGCGCCCATCTCCGCCTTGAACACCTGGCCCCAGCGCGTCTTCAGCTCGCGGTAGCGGCTCTCGCCGAGGAAGGAAAGCTTCTTGATCTCCATCAGCTCTTCGCGCTGCTGCAGAAGCGAATCGCGCGCTTCCTGGGTCTGGTCTTCCATCTGGCTGCGCAGCTCGGTCAGCGTTTCGTCGGCTTCGGCTTTGGTCTTTTCCTTGTCGAGCTTGATCTTCTCGACGGCCTTGTCGCGTTTTTCCTTCAACTCGCTTTCGATCTCTTCCAGGCGCGTCTTGACGGCCTTCTGCAGGACCGAAATGTGCTTGGAGGTGATCGTTTCGCCCTTGTCGGCGATCATCGTGGAGGTGGGGGAGAATTCGATCGCGACGCGGATGGTCGAGCCCTGCTTTTCCTTCAGCGACTGCTCCATCCGCTGGCCTTCCTTGATCAGCGGATCGAGCCGTTCGCTGACATCCTCGTCGAACTTGTCCTTCGTGCTCTTGATCTTTTCATCCAGTTCGGCGGTGCGCTTCTCGAGCTGCACCTTCACCTGTTTGATTTTCTGGTTGATCTCGGCGCCCTGCTTGTCTTCCGCCTTGGCAAGCTCTTCGTCGAGCCGCTTGAGCGCCTTCTGGCGAGCGTCTTCGTCCACATGGGTGATGACGTACTGCGCGAAATACAGCACCCGGTCGAGGTTTCGCCGGCTGATGTCGAGCAGGAGCCCCAGGTAGGATGGAACGCGGCGCGTGTACCAGACGTGCGCGACCGGCGCCGCCAGTTCGATGTGCCCCATCCGTTCACGGCGGACCGAGGAGCGCGTGACTTCCACGCCGCATTTGTCGCAGACCACGCCGCGATGGCGCACGTTCTTGTATTTGCCGCAATAGCATTGCCAATCCCGCGTCGGTCCGAAGATCGCCTCGCAGAACAGGCCGTCCTTTTCGGGGCGAAGGCGGCGGTAGTTGATTGTCTCCGGCCGCGTTACTTCACCGTAGGACCAGGAACGGATCGTGTCTGGTGAGGCAAGGGTCACCTTGAGGGACGTAATACCTTTTGCTTCCACTATGCACTCTCCGGGAAAAATCCGAGGATAGACCGAGAAGACCCCCTACCGGGTTAAAGCACACAAAACAAGCGCATGGGGCACCGCCCACGCGCTATAAGTTGAAGCTTATCTTGGTGGCGGAATTATATCCTTCGGATGACAATTGGTCAAGGATAAGCTAAAACCCATCCAAAATGTCGCATTTTATCTGGATTCTGGCATTTTTCAGGCCGGATTTAACCATTTCCTTCATCTGCCTGACCTGCGTGCTCAGCTGCGCCGTCTCCCTCTGGCTGACGATGCCGGTCCCAATGGAGAACAAGCTGCTCTTCCGTGTGCTGCTATACCTGACCGCGTGTGTGATCCCGTTTCCCTCTCCCAATATCATCTCGACCGTCTATGATGTGACCGTGCCTGAGGCGCGCAGCACCGCGTTGTCGATCCAGTGCCTGATCGAGAACGCCGGAGCCGCCACTGCGCCGGCAATGGCGGGCGTCATCATCGCCAGTTACAACATGCCTACTTCCATTCTGGTCATCGGCACAGCCGCCTGATATCCGCCTCCCGGCGGGAACACTCCCGCGGCGCGCGGCGTCCTTCTGGATATCCGTATTCGCATCCAGGAGGTGATCATGTCCGCGCGCCGTTCTTTTCGCCTGATCCTGATACCCGTCTGCGTTCTAATCCTCTACGGCTGTGGAGCCACGGCCCCCGCCGGCATCGCCCCGGACAACGGCCTGTTTTCCGATAAGGCCTCCGGCCAACTCGGTGAATCCGCCGGGAGCGATTCGCGGGGCGAAGCCGGGCTGGCGCCGCTTCCCACATCCGTCGCTCCAGCCGCCGGGCAAGCCGATTCCGGCGATCCGGCCGCAAAGGAAGGCCAGGGCCCGCTGATCATCAAGCAGGCGCAGATCCGCCTGCAGGTGAAGAACACCGATCAGGCGATCGACCGGCTTACCCAGATCGTTTCCGACACCGAGGGGTATATCGTCTCGAACCGGGTGTGGTTCGAACAGTCCGGGGAGGAAAGTTACAAGTACGCCACCTACACCATCGGCGTACCGGTGGATGCCTTCGAGGTTGCCCTGCGCCGCCTGCGGTCCATGGCCATCAAGGTCGTCGACGAATCCGCCAGCGGCCAGGACGTAAGCGAGGAATATGTGGATCTTGACTCCCGCTTGCGCAACCTCGAAGCCACGCGCGACCGCATCCGCGGCTTCCTGGATCAGGCCCAGACGGTCGAGGAATCCCTGCGGATCAACAACGAGTTGGCCGCGATCGAGGATCAGATCGAGCAGGTCCAGGGCCGGATGCGCTTCCTCGCCGGCCGGGCCGCCTTTTCCACCATCACGATCCAATTGGATCCCGAACTCCCCGCCCCGCCGGCGCCCACTCCCACGCCCGAACCCGTTCCTTACCAATGGGATCCCGGCGCGACGTTCCAGGATGCGAGCTCGGTGGCGGTCAAATTCGGGCAGTTCCTGGCCGACGTCCTCATCTATTTAGTCGTCTGGGTGCCGTTCGCGATCCCGCTGCTGGTTGTTTGGTTCGTGTATAAAATCATCACCCATAAACGAAAACCCGCGCAACCGTAACCACGGATTACGCCGATAAAAAACCGATTACACGGATAGATCTTTCATGATGGATTTATCCGTGTAATCGTATTAAAATCCGTGAAATCCGTGGTACGCCATATGCAGAAACCAATGCCGGAATTCCCCGTGCGAAGCAAGTCCATCACCCGGATTCTCCTCGCGGGCCTGACCGTGCTCGCGATACTGGCCGCCCTCGGATATCTGATCGTTTACGTTTACCTCGCCGCCCGGCGGATGGGTTATCCGTACGAGCTGGAATGGATTGAAGGCGGTTTTGTCGGCCAGGTCGGGCGCATCCTCGCCGGCCAGGCCGTATACGGGCCGCCGAGCATCGAGTTCACGCCTTTCATCTACACGCCGCTTTATTTCTACCTTTCCGCGGCGGCCGCGAAAATCACCGGCCCGGGTTTTTTCCCGCTGCGGCTTGTCTCGGTGATCTCTTCCCTTGTCGCAATGGCCGGAATTTTCGCGCTCATCTTCCGGCGCAGCCGCAATCTCACGGCATCCTTCCTCGCCGCCGGGTTGCTCGCCGCCTCTTACCGGATCACCGGCGCCTGGCTGGATGTGGCCCGGGTGGATTCACTCGCCCTCGCGTGGCTGGTGCTTTTTTGTCTCGCGTTGCCCCCTGCTCCAAGCCGGATCCGCTGGCTGACGGCGGGGCTGCTCGCCGGGCTGATGGTCCTGACCAAGCAATCGATGGCGATCGCCGTTGCGCCGTTCTTTTTAGTCCACTTCATCCAGTACCGTTCCCGCGCGTTCTGGATGGCGGCCGGATTCCTTCTGCCGCTGGCCCTGGCCACAATCTGCCTTAACATTGCCAGCGAGGGCTGGTACTCCTTCTACACGATCCAGCTGCTCGTACAGCAGGCCGAGTGGCTGGGGCGGGATGTGATCGTCGGTTTCTGGAAGACCGACATCCTGCGGCATTATTTCATATCCTTGGGGATCGCGGCGGCGGGGCTGTTCCTGATTTTCCGCGACCGGCGCGGGGAATTTTGGGAATGGCTGGCGCTCTTGGCCGGTGCGCTGCTGTGCTCGTTCCTGGCGCGCATCAAAGCCGGCGGCTACGATAACGTCCTGCTTCCGGCCGTGGCTGTGATTGCTATCCTTCTCGGAATCGGCTGGGAGCGGATCGGCACCAGCCTGCGGAAGAATCCGAATGTGTTCCGGGATGCGGCGGGGATCGCGCTGACCGTCGCCGCCTTGTACCAGTTCTATCATCTGCGCTACAACCCCGCCGATCAGCTCCCGACCGCCCGCAACTTTCAAACCGGCGAAGCCTTCGTCCAATACCTGGCGGAATTTCCGGGAGCCGTGTACGTTCCGTATCACACCCAATATGCCGTCATGGCCGGGAAGCCGGCCTACGCGCACCAGGCCGCGCTGTGGGATGTATTGCGCGGCGAGGGAGACAGCCGCGGTAAGCAAATGCTCGCCCGCGAAATCGAGGAAGCCCTCCGCACCCGGCGGTTCGACGCGGTCATCGTCGACGGGGACGGCCAGTGGAATTTCCTTAATGGTCTGGAGGATTTTTACACCCTGCAGGCGGATGTGCTTCCGCCGGACTATGGGCCGACTCCTCTTACCGGGTGGCAGATCAGCCCAAGGCTGGTGTTTCTGCCGAAGAATAATTCTAAAATTGCATTGATATCGCCGGGAAACGGGCTCGAATATTTCGACAATGATTTAATTTGGGAGAAATTATTCCCATACCTCAACGCACATGCTGGCGCGGACTAGTGACCGTCATTCCCGCGCGTTTTAAGCGGGAATCCATATCACACTCGATTGAATCCATACTCATGAGGAAAAAACACTGGATCCCCGATAAAATCACTCGGGGATGACGGGCGATCCCCAGGCCGGCGCGCTCCGCCCTCATCCGGCCTTCGGCCACCTTCTCCCAGCGCTTCGTTTTAGAAACATTTTTCCAATGCGAGTATTGTTTGCTCCTGTGAGGCGAGCGCTGGGAGAAGGCTAGGGATGAGGGGTGTTCGTCATACCGGCGTGTTTTTAGCCGGTATCCATAAAAAGCCCGATTGCACTTATGGTGTTTGGGCTGGATCCCGGCTGAGATCGCGCCGGGATGACGATCTATAAGGACCACGCCGGGATGACGCTCTTGGCGATCGTCATACCGGCCCGTGCCCTTCCCTCATCCGGCCTCCGGTCGCCTCCCGGAGCGCAGCGACGGGAGGTAGGGATGAGGGGGATCACGTTTTGGATTCCTGCTAAGTGCACGCAGGAATGACGGTCAAATTCCTTTGCCATTCCTCTAATAAAAAAACCGGCGCGGTCTTTTCGACTGCGCCGGGATCGTTTTCCCCATCATCCATGGTCCATTGTCTTGTTCATCGACGGTCGATGGTCGACCGTCGATGGTCGACCGTCAGCCCTCGGCCTTTTCCTCTTCCTGCCCCACCAGCTTCTTCCACTCGCCGTGGATGCCGTCCTCGCTGACGCCGAAATAGAATCGCGCTCCCTTCGGCGTGCGCTGGATCAAATCGTAGCTGGATTCTCCGCGCCGCGAACGCCGCTTCAGCAGCGCCAGATCGCCCTGCCAGGCCAGCGTCTCCGGAGCCGGAAGCTTGGCGTGTTCGCTGATCGCGTAGTGCCACAACCGGCGCGAGGATGAAAGCGTGACGTTCTTGACCATGTTCCCGTTGCGCAGGTCGCGGACGGTGTAATAGCGGTCCCCGTCACGTTCCTCGAACGAGACGACTTCCACGCCGGTGCGCGGGGCCGCGACGCCCTGATCCGCCGGCGCGGCCGGGGGTGCGGGTTCGGCCGGGGCGGGCGCGGCGGGCGCGCCGATGGGCGCCTGCATCTTCCGGCCGACGAGCGTGACGATCTCGTCCCGCACGGCCAGCCCGGTTTCGTCCTCGTCGCGGGTGTAGATCTTGCTGTCTTCAACGGCGTACGGCGGATCATCGCCGCGCGGAACCATCACGCGGATGACCTGCTTGCCGTGCGTCTCCTGCACGTCGACCGCCGACCGTCGAGCGCCGGGGAGAGCTTGCGCCCGATCTCGCGCTCCAGGAAGGTGACCGCCTTGGCGGCTTCGGGGACCCCGACCGGCGGAGCCTTCGGGTCCGGCCCGACGCCGATGAACAACGAGCCGCCGTTGGTGTTGGCAAAGGCGCATACGTCGGCGATGACGTCGTAGAGTTTGCCGCCTTTTTCCGTCATGCTTTCGTGGAAGGCCTGGACGATGCTCGGGCCTTCATCGCGCGCGCTCTGGATGAAGTCGAATGCCGCCACTTCTTCCTGTGTCACCCGGTGCGTGCGCGTCCGCGAAAAATCGTTCCCCTCGAACAGTTCGCGCAAGTCGGCGAATGAGATTTCCGGCAGCAGCATTTCCGTGGCGCGGTCCCCCACGCCCAAATTCTTGCGGTTGGCGGGATCGGCCCGCAGGCGGTGGCAGTCCGATCCCTGGATGCAGTGCATCCGCCGCGGGTACTCCGGTTTGACTCCGGTGAAGAAGGCCGCGGTGGTGTGCCGCCCGCGCTGGTCCAGGTCGGTCACTTCCAGCGCGTGCAGGTGCGGGTCCTGGGTGTAGGCGATCTTGGTCTGCCCGCCGAAATCAAACCCGCGCAATGCCACGCCGTTGGTCGAGTTGGCGTGCGCCGCGATCGCCAGTCCCCCTGCCTCGTCGATCTTGCGGTAGGCGCTGAGCACATCCGCGCTGGCGCCGACGATCGAGGATCCCTGATCGATCTGGCTGTCGGGAATGTTCAGGTCGAGCAGGATGTGTTCGATTTCGCGGACGCTTTTTTCCGGGGGAAATATTCCGAGGATATGGAATCCCAGAGTCGCGGTGAACTCGAAACCTGGAAAGACCACCAGCTTCCCGAGCAGACGGTGGTATTCCTCCAGCCGCGCGCGTTCCTCGCCCGTCAGGCGTCCGCCTTTTTCCAGCGCCTCCAGAAAGGCGATCTCCTCGCGCATGCGGCGGTATCCGCCGACGGTGTTATGGTCGGTGAATGCAATGGCGGATAATCCCCGCGCTTCGGCGCGGCGCAGAATATCCAGCATGGTCACTCCCGCCTCCTGGTAATCCGCGGAGGCGGGCGTGTGGGTGTGCAGGTCCAAAGAGTACCACTGTCGGTTTTTTCGGCTCATATCGGTTTATAGGAATTTTTGAAAGGATGTGGAAGAAGAAGGCCGGGCGCCCTCTTCGTGCTGGGTCTGATCCGCCGGCGCCGCCAGAACCTTGGAAAGCAGAAGCAGCAGGTTCTCCGGCATGTACGGCTTGACGATGAAAGCGTTGGCACCGGCCGCCAGGCATTCTTCCGTGAGGTTGATCCCGGAGGTCATGACGACGCGCACGCCCGCAAGCGCCGGATTGCCTTTCATCTCGCGCAGAATTTGAATCCCGTCCTTGCCGCCAAGGTGCACGTCCAAAAAAACAAGATCCGGTTTATCTTCTTCCGCCTGCGCCGCGGCAGGCCGCTTGGAATCATACGACCGGACCTGATACCCCTCGATTTCCAGGAGCGTCGTCAGCAGCATGGTCATGTCGCGGTCGTCTTCCAGCAGCAGAATCTTCGACATTCAATATCCTCCCAAGCTTGGTTGAGGAGGATATGGAATGTCGAAGGCATTCCAGTCCTCCCGTGCCTGTTCAGGATCCGTCCCCGTCCGCCGTGCGGCGGAAATCAATGCTTCCGGTTGTCTCGTTTCGCCAGGCTTGCCCGTGCTTTCTTCCCGGCCGGCGGCTTGGTCTTTCCGGCGGCGGCTTTCCGGCCGTTGTCGACCACAGGCGTAAGCGCCTGGTTCAACACCTCGTCCACCGTGTCCACCAGGATGAATTTCATCTCGTCGCGGACTTCCTTCGGGATTTCCGTCAAATCCCGGTCGTTCCGCCGCGGCAGGATCACCGTCCTCAGGCCGGCGCGGTGCGCCGCAAGCACTTTTTCCTTCACCCCTCCGATCGGAAGCACCTTTCCACGCAGGGTGATCTCGCCGGTCATCCCCACATCCGAACGGACCGGGCGGCCGGAAATGAGCGAGACCAGCGCGGTCGCCATCGTGATCCCCGCCGAAGGTCCGTCTTTCGGCTGGGCGCCCCCGGGGATGTGCAGATGGATGTCGTGGGTTTCGAAAAAGTTTGTGGGGAGGTGGAGTTCCTCGGTCTTGGAACGCACGTAGGAAAGCGCGGCATGCGCGGATTCCTGCATCACCTGCCCGAGCGAGCCGGTGAGCTGGAACCCGCGATGGCCCGGCATTTGGGTCGCCTCGATGAACAAAATATCTCCGCCGATCGGAGTCCAAGCCAGCGCCGTCGCAACGCCGGGGATCGAGGTGCGCTCCTGTACTTCCTCGGTATAGAGGAATTTGATCGGCCCGAGGTATTCCACGACCTTTTCGGCCGTGACTTTTTCGTGCATCGCCTTGCCCTCGGCGATCCCGGTGGCCACTTTGCGGCAGATGGACCCGATCTCCCGTTCCAGTTCCCGGACCCCCGCCTCGCGCGTGTAATTGCGGATCAGCGTCCGCAGGGCGTCCTCGCCGAATTCCACCTCTTCGGCGCGCAGGCTGTTTTCCCGCAGCTGGCGCGGGACCAGGTAGCCCTTGGCGATCTCGATCTTCTCGCGTTCGGTGTAGGAGGAAATGGGGATGATTTCCATCCGGTCCAGGAGCGGGCCGGGGATCGTCTCCAACTGGTTGGCGGTGGTGATGAAAAGCACCTGTGAGAGATCGAACGCGACTTCCAAATAGTTGTCGCGGAATTCGCGGTTCTGCTCCGGATCGAGCACTTCGAGGAGCGCCGAAGAAGGGTCGCCGCGGAAATCCGAACCCAATTTATCGACCTCGTCCAGCATGAAGACGGGGTTCCGGCTTTCCGCCCGCCGCAGCGCCTGCAGGATCCGGCCCGGCATCGATCCGATGTACGTCCGCCGGTGTCCGCGGATCTCGGCTTCGTCGTGCGTGCCGCCCAGCGAGACGCGGATGAACTTGCGGCCCATGGCGCGGGCGATCGACATGCCGAGGGAGGTTTTGCCCACGCCGGGCGGCCCAACGAAGCACAGGATGGCGCCCTCGCGCTCGCGCCGGATCGAATCCCCGGGTTTGGGGTCGGGCGGGGCATCCCCCTTGCGCTCCACCCGCAGTTTGCGCACCGCGAGATATTCCAGAATCCGCTTTTTGACGTCGTCCAGCGCGTAATGGTCTTCGTTCAGCACTCGCCGCGCGTCGTTCACATCCAGGTGATCCTCCGTGACCTTGCTCCACGGAAGTTCGATCAGCCAGTCCAGATAAGCGCGGATGACTCCGTACTCGGCCATCGCCGAAGGCAGCTTGGACAGGCGGTCGAGCTCGCGCTTGGCCTGTCCGGCGGCCTCTTCGGGCATCCCCGCAGCATCGATCTTCTTGCGCAGTTCTTCGACCTCGGCCGCCTGTTCGTCGGTTTCCCCCAGTTCCTTCTGGATCGCCTTCATCTGCTCGCGCAGGAAATACTGCCGTTGGACCTTCTCGATTTCGGAGCGGGCCTCTTCCTGGATCTTGGCCCCGAGCTGCAGGACGTCCAGCTCCTTGGTCAGAAGCCCCATCAGCAGTTTCAATTTCGCCGCGGCGGAATCCAGCTCCAGGATCGTCTCCCCCTGGTCGAGATCCATGCGCTGGTAATTGGAAATGGTGTACGCCACCT
The DNA here is from genome assembly GCA_963724345.1 of uncultured Chloroflexia bacterium. Taxonomy (GTDB): domain Bacteria; phylum Chloroflexota; class Anaerolineae; order Anaerolineales; family RBG-16-64-43; genus JAFGKK01. The sequence goes on from CAVRUI010000003.1 coordinate 2,161,546, forward strand.
GGAGCGGATCTTCGAGGCTCACGATCGTCGTGACCAGTTCGCGCGGGACCGAGGGGATGAGTTCGGCGATCTTGGAGAATTGGTCGCGCACGTTACGCGAGAGCGCCTCGACTTCGAGCCCCGTCTCGACCGTCTCCGGCGCCGCTTCCACCCGGGCCTTCAGGTACGGCTCTTCGTCGGTGTATTCGAGGATGCGGATGCGCGAGAGCCCCTGGACCACGATCCGGATCGTCCCGTCCGGCGCGCGGAACAGCCGGTGGACGATCGCCGCCGTGCCGATCGTAAACAGGTCCGCCGGGCCGGGCGTGGCCAGGTCCGGATCCTTGGAGGTAACCAGGCCGATGACGCGTTCGCCGACCGTGGCGTCGTCCACCAGGCGGATCGAGCGCGGCTGGCCGACCGTAAGCGGCACGACGGTCTGCGGATAAACCACCACCCCCCTCAAAGGAAGGATCGGCAGGTTGTCCGGGATGCGGAACTCGGAATCCGCCGAGCCCGGTTTGGGCGCGGCTTCGGGTGCGGCCTCTTCCTGGACTTGAGCGATGATCGAAGACAGGGCGTCCTCCACCGGCTCGTCCAACTGTTCCCCGTAGGGAACGGCATCGGCAAGCAGGTCTACGATTTCTTCCGCGGAATTAATCCATCGCGATGCCGGCATATTTTTCCCCAGGCTGTGCAGCCGATCAGACAGAATCCGGATTTGCCTGGATTTTGCGCAAATCCACCAGCAGGTATCCGTCGTGATAATGGGCGCGGACATAGTCGGGATCCACCGCGACCGGCAGATCCACTTCGCTCAGAAACTCCCCGGTATGGATTTCCATCTGGTGGTACACCCGGCGTTCCTGGTGGTCCTTGCGGGTGCCGGTGATCCGGAGCACCCGGCCCTCGAGCGTGACGGCAATATCCGCATGTTCCATGCCCGCCACTTCCACCTGGACCCGGATGGCCTCCCCGGTTTCATAGACGTCCGTGGGCGGACGCCAGACGTGGGTGTGATGGATCCAAACGTATCGGCTTGTGATGTATTCGTGCCGGTGAAGCGGTCCGGTATTGCGATCGCTGGAACTGAACCGGAAATCCTGGAGGTCGACCGGGGAGGACGTATCCATAACCGCCGCCTTTCTCTGACGATAACAATTGTATCACGCGGTTTTCATCGGATTGCCCGGCCGCCCGCGGGAAAGCTCTCCGGCACTGTTGCGGCTCGCTACCATTCTATTTCCATTTTATCCGCGGCGAGCGTGACTTCGCCATGGAAGACCGCCCGGGCTTCCGCCAGCAGGGCGTCGAAATCCGAATAGGGATTGGTATGGATCAGAAGCAGCCGGCGCACGCCGGCTTCCCGGGCGACCGCCGCCGCCTGAGCCGCGCTCGAGTGCCCTCTTCCCGCGCCCGTCGCCTCATGGATCAGCAGGTCGGCATCCCGGGCCAGTGCCGCCAGGTTGGCGGACGGTTCGGTGTCGGACGAGTACACGAAGCTTTTTCCGGATTGGAGGATCTCCACCCGCAATCCGAGAGCCGGCACCACGTGCCGGACCGGAGTGGAGAAGGCGCGGAACTCGTTGTTGGCAAGGACAAGCGAGCGCTTGGCGCGTTTCACGGCGTGGTAGCCCACCGGGAACAAACCCGGCATTTTCCTCCATCCATACATCTGCATATGCTTCCGGATCCGGAGGATGCTTTCCGCTCCGGCATGCACGCGCATGGGTTCCGACCGGCCGCGCAGGCACAATTCCATCAGAAACAGGGTCAGGCCGGCTGCGTGATCCGGATGGAAATGCGTGATGAACACATCCCCGATCCGGTTGGCGTCCGCGCCGAGCGCCTCGAGCCGGCCGCGCGGAGAGACGCCGCAATCGATCAGCAGGCCGTGTTCCTCGCCCAGGCAGGCCAGGTGGGTCGGCACGGCGCGCTTCGGTCGCGAGCAGGCAGGAGGAGCCGAGGACGATCAGCCTCACCATCCGAGGACCTTGGCGGCCACGAGCGGAGTCACCCACGTCTCAAGAATTGCCGCCACGAGGAACAGGGGAATCACCACGCCCAGCAGCACAACCAGCCAGTCCGCCAGTGCCTGCAGCCAGATCTGCCCGAGCGAGCGCCCTTCCGGTTTGGCCAGCAGGCAGTTGCCGACGCGCAGGATGGCGGCGCCGGAAATCAGCATGGCCGGAATTTCCGCGATCCCATGCGGGAGGACAAACCCAAGGAGGAACAGCCCGGCCGAAGTTCCGGCGCGCGCCATCGTTACGGTGGCAAAGGAAATCACGCCGATCGGGAGCATCAGGATCACCAGACCCATGATTCCGAGCGAGATCGCCCCGAGCACGAAGGCCAGGAAGATCGCCTGCACATTGTGGGAAAAGATCATCCAGGTTCCGCCCGCCGTGAAGAAGCCGAGCGCAGAAAGCGATTTGAGGAACTCTTCCTTATAATTCCCGGTCTGCAGCATCGACACGGGAAGCGGGAAACGGTCGGCCAGCACGATCCCGATCACCACCCCCAACACGAGCGTGATCGCCGTCCAGGGAACGGCCGGCAGGATGCGGCGGAATGCGGGCGCGACCGCCTGGCGGTACCAGGCCGCGGGATTGCGCGCGCCCCCGCTGAAGCAATGCCAGAAATACGAGCCCATCCGGTCGAACCGCAATTCCTCAACCTCGCGCGAGAGCAGTTCTTCGCGCCGGAACTGGCGCAGCCCGATCCGGATAAAAATCACCGCGAGGATGACCACGCCGCCGATGACCCACCACAGCTCGCGGTACATCCGGTAGAACATGATCATGCTCTCGGCTTCCATCAGGAGCGAAAAGGGGACGATCACGAAGGATGCCAGGAGATTGGCGGCGCGCACCGAGTTGGTCTGGGCGGAGATCACCACCGCGGCCGACACCATGCACACCGCATGCGCGATGGTCAGGATGATGATCTGCCCCAGGAGCTCGAGCGGCGGGAACCATCCGGCGATCAGATACATCCCCGCCAGGTAGGCCGTAATCCCCAGGGCGGCGGCGCACAGGGGGGTAATCACCGAAGCGAGGACTTTCCCGAGGAAGAGCTCGACATCCGAGAGCGGCGTGGCGAGCAGCGGCTCCAGGCTGAAGCGTTCCTTTTCGCCGACAAAACTTTCCAGTGCGATCACCAACCCGACCGAGGTGGGGAAGAAACCCACGATCATCAGGAGAAAGGGAAAGATCGCTTCGGCGATGACCTGCCCGCCGTACTGGTTGACGTAGTTGATGACCGCCTGGGCGGCAAAGTTCATCAGGACCGGGAAGAACAGGGTCAGAATGGCCATCGGGATCACCACGCGCCAATCGCGGAGTTGATCCCGCATCTCCCGTTTGACAAGCGCCGCGAGTCGCGAGGCGCGGAAGCGCAGCGGCAGTGCGGTCACGGCGGGGTTCATTTCACCTCCCCGGAGAGCGGCGGATGGCCTTCTTCGGCGACCGCCTGAAGATAAACCGTTTCCAGCGACGGGGTGACCTCGCGCAATTCCAAAATCTTTCCTCCCCGCTCCATCACCCGGCGGATGACTTCCGGATTCGCCGAACGCGGATCGTCCGCGCGGTAACGGATGCCCAACGGAGTCCGCTCGACCACGTCCGCCAACCCGGCGAGAGTCGCCGCCAGGTCCCCGTCCTCCTCCGCCAGACGCAATTCGAATACGGCCGGCCCCAGCATGCGCATCCGCAATTCGGCGGCGGTTCCCTCGGCGATCAGGCGCCCGCGGCGGATGATCGCGATCCGGTCGGCCAATTCCTCGGCTTCGGAGAGATTATGGGTGCACACCATGATCGTGCAGCCGTCGGCGCGCATCGACCGCAGAAGATCGCGCACGAACTCGGGCGGATTCGGGATCCAACGCGGAGGTCGGCTCATCGAGGAGAAGGACTTTGGGCGAATGCATCAACGCCCGGACAAGCGCCAGGCGCTGGCGCATGCCTTTGGAGAACTCGGCCAGCCAGGCGTCGGAATCGACTTCCAGGCGCAAATCGTGAAGCAGGTTTTTGGCCCGATCATGCCGCTGGGCCGGCGTCAGGCCGTAGAGCGCGCCGAAAAAATCCAGGTATTCCCCGCACCGCATCCGGGAATACAGCCCGTGCTGTTCGGTCAGAACGCCCACCGCGGCGCGGACATTCTCCGTCTCGGTGAGGATGTCGAACCCCGCCACCCGCGCGCCGCCCGAATTCGGGCGGAGAATTCCCGCCAGCATGCGGGTGGTGGTGGTTTTGCCCGCGCCGTTCGGGCCGAGCAGCGCGAGGATTTCCCCCCGCCCGACCCGCAGCGTCAGGTTGTCGACCGCGGTCACCCGTTCATATCGTTTTGTCAATCCGTGTGCTTCGATCATTCATCCTTCCTTGATTTGCCGTGGTTCCTTCCCATCCCAATCCAGCCAGTCCATTTATTGTAGTACCGGTGGTTTACTTTGGACCATCCCCTCCCACCTCCCCCTTGCTCCCCCTCCTCCCTCCCCGTGATACGGGGAGGGAGGAGGGGGATGTCCCGAGCGAAGCGAGGGACAGGGGGAGATAGGAGGGGATGGAATAAAAAAAGGAGAGACGCATCCTGCCGTCTCTCCTGTATCCACTCAGATCGTTGTGGGTTCCTTGGCCGGACGGCGCGCCCGGACCCAGTCCCCCAGGCCGTGGCGCCAGAACAACGCCGCGGCTGATGCCACGACCGCGATGGCCGCGACCATTTGATTGACATTGAGAGTGGTGCCGGCCAGCGGCGAGGGATCCAGCCGGATGAATTCCAGGAAGAAACGGATCAGGCCGTAATTGATGAAGTACACCAGCATCAGATCGCCGTCCTTCAGCTTCAACCGCTCGCCGTACTTCTGGCCCACGAGGATCAGGATGGCGAAGTTCACCAGGTTGAGCAGCGCCTCGTACAGAAAGAGCGGATGGTAGCGGTCGACGTTGGCGTAAGCCGTCAGACGGTATTGGGGCGGGATGTAGATTCCCCAGGGAAGATTGGTCGGAGCGCCGTAAACTTCGTTGTTGACCCAGTTACCCAGCCGGCCAAAAGCATGTCCGATGGCGATGCCCGGGACGGCGATATCCGCCCACACCAGGAAGGACAGCTTGTTGCGGCGGGTGTAGAGCCACATCGCGACAGCGCCGCCGAGGATCCCGCCGGGCAGGCCGAGCCCGCCCTTGGTCAGGTTGACGGCGTCGAACGGATGGGTGAGGTAGTACCCGGTATCCATTCCCACGGCGACCATGCTGGCGGGCGGGGTGAGGATGTGCCAGATGCGCGCCCCGACGACCGCGCCGATGACCACCCACAGGAACATGTCCCACACGATTTCCGGATCGAATTTGCGGCGGCGGGCAAGCACCTCGGCAGTCCAGGCGACAAGCAGCGCGGCGGACATGAGGATGATGCCGTAATAGCGGATGTACAAGACGCCGATGTGAATTCCAAGTGAGTCAAAACTCATAGCGTACCTCTCCCAATGAGAATTTTTCCTTTAAGCGTCGCGGCGGGCCTGGCGGTACACATGCCCGATCCGCTGCAACGCGGTAAAGTTCGCCAGGATCGCCACCGCCGCCGCCGCGAGGAACGGCAGGTTCAGGATCAGCAGCGGGCAGAGGACGATATAACGCTCCACCCGGGTCAGCAGCCCGACCTTGCACTCGAAGCCCAGCGCTTCGGCGCGCGCCTTGGTGTACGAAACCATCACCGAACCGATCGCCGCCGCGAAGGCGGCCGCCACCCCAAGCACGTCGGAGGCAAACCCGAAATATATCGCCAGTCCGCCGAAGATGAACAGCTCCGAAAAGCGGTCCATGCTCGAATCCAGAAACGCTCCAAAACGCGTGGTTTTCCCCCGCAGGCGCGCCATCGTCCCGTCCAGCGCGTCGGTCAGCCCGCTCGCGAGGATCACCCAGCCGCCCAGCGGGACGGCGCCGAGCGCCAGGAGGACCGCACCCACGGTCGACCCCATCAGGCCGAACAGAGTCATCGCATCCGGGGATATCCCCACCCGGTTGAAGAATCCCGCGACGGCCTCGACCACGCCTTTGCTCTGCACCCGCATCCGGTCCGTAAAAGTCACCGGGCCGGCCGCCGGGGGGTTGTGGCTCTGCATTTCTCTCCCTTTTCGGGCGGATTTTTTTACCGGTGTGATGCTACCGGCGGGTGCGGGTTCTGTCAACCCCGCCGTCCCCCGCGCGGTCGAATACCGCGCCTCTTCTTTTAATAACCCCGGGCCGATGCTGACCTGGCGGTCCAAGGCCATATTGTACGCGGATTCCGCGGAGAAAACGGATTTCGCGGAATCATATACTAAATTCTTAAAAAGGTTGTCATGCTGGGAGTGATGAAGAGTTGTCGAAAGAGAATCAATGGGATATTTATTGATCGTCATGCCCGCGTGTACTTGGCGGGCATCCACTCCTGAAAAACCCTGGATTCCCGCTAAGAACACCCCCGCTTCGCGAGGGCAGGCGCGGGAATGACTATTCGTCCCCATCCTCATCCCCGCCCTCATCCGCCCCCCGGCGCAGGACCTCGCGCGTCCGGCCCCCCGCCTGTTCGCGGCCGATTATGCCGCGTTTGTGCAGTTCGTCCATCAGCCGCGCCGCCTTGGGGTAACCCAGGCGCATCTTGCGCTGCAGGAGCGACGCGCTTGCCCGACCGTACTCCCGGATGACGCGGGTCGCTTCTTCGATCTCGGCGTCTTCGGCTTCGTCGTCCCCGTCGCCCAATCCCCTGACCATATCCTCCCAGGGAGACTGGACGGTTCCGCCCGCGGGAAGCGGTTCGGCGGTCTTCGCGTCTGCCTTGGCCCCGCGTTTTGCTTCCGGTTTCGGCGCCTCCGCCTCTTCGGCGGGCGCTTGCTCCTTCCAATAATCGATCAGGCGGGTGATCTCGCGGTCGGTGACGAAGCAGCCCTGCAGGCGGACCGGCGCTCCGGCCTCCGGGGACAGGTACAGCATGTCCCCCCGCCCGAGAAGGCTTTCGGCCCCCGGCGTGTCGAGGATGACCCGGCTTTCGATCGAGGACGGGACGGCGAATGCAATCCGCGCCGGGAAATTGGCCTTGATCAATCCGGTCACCACGTCGACACTCGGGCGCTGAGTGGCCACCACCAGGTGCATGCCCACGGCGCGCGCCATCTGCGCCAGCCGGATCAGGTGGCGTTCGGTTTCGTCCGGGGCGGTCATCATCAGGTCGGCCATCTCGTCCACCAGCACGACCATGCGCGGCAGGATCTCCCCGTCGCCGCGGGCGGCGGTTTTTTTATTGTAGTCGTCGAGGTGCCGCGCGTGCATTTCTTCCAGCAATTTGTAGCGGCGGTCCATCTCGCGCGTGCACCAGCGCAGCACGGTGACGATCCGCTCGAGTTCCGTTTCCACCTGGCCGAGGATGTGCGGCAGGCCGTTGAAGCGCACCAGCTCGACCATCTTCGGGTCGATCAGAACCAGCCGCAGCCGCGAGGGCGGATTGTTGGCCACCAGGCACGCGGTCAGGGCTGTGATGCACACCGATTTGCCCGAGCCGGTGGTCCCGCCGATCAGGAGGTGCGGCATGCTGGCCATGTCCGCGCAATGCGGAGCCCCGGCCACGTCCAGCCCGAGCGCGACCGCCAGCGGCGACCGAATCTTCTGGAAGGCGGCGGATTGCATCACCATCCGCAAACGGACGACGGAAGTCCGCCGGTGGGGGACTTCGATGCCGACATAGGATTGCCCGGGCACGGGCGCCTCGATGCGCAGCGTGGGGGCCGCCAGGGCGAGCGCCAAATCGTTGGAGAGCGAGGAAATCTGCGAGACGCGGACTTTCGCGCGGCGCATGTCGCCGTCCGGGCCGGGCTTCTCCACAAATCCCGGCTCCACGCCGTATTGGGTCACGGTCGGGCCGGTGCGGAAAGAAATCACCCGCGCGGGAATGCTGAATTCGGCGAGCGTTTTTTCGATCGTTCCGGCAATCTGGTTGATCTCGCGGATCGAGGGCGAGGTGAGTTCCCCGCTTTCGAAAATATCGATCGGCGGCAATCCCTTCTCGCGCTTGGCGTGCACCGGCGGCTGCTTTTCCGCCAGTGCCGGCCCGGGTTTGAGATTTTTGCGGAAGGTGTCCGGGAGGGCGGCAGCCGGTTTCAGCCTGGCCTCCGATTCGGAGGAGGCTGCGGATTCCACCGCACCCGCGGGTTTCGTGCGCGGCCCGCGGGTCAATTCGGAACCGGATTGCATCCGGTCCGGCGGATTCTTTCGTGATTGCGTGATCGTCGCGGGATGGGGATCCCCCGCGCGATCCAGGCCGGAAACGCGCAGGAATTTTTCGAGCGTCAAGCCCAATCCGCATACGGTAAATACGAGGACGGCAATCGCCAGGAGCACGCCCTGGACAACGGGCGGCATTATTGGACTGAGGAGCAACTGGATCCCCCACCCGATCAATCCGCCCCCGCGGCCGGATTCGGATTCGACCAGCGTGGCGGCGCCGATCCGGGAAGCAAGCCCCAGCCCGGCGAGCGCGGCGACCTCCAGCGCGATCACCCGCGGCCAGGAAATATTCTGCTCCCATCCCAAGCGCGCCCGAAGCACCCGGCCGGCAATCCACAGCAACGCAATCGGGAGCAGGACCGCCCCCCAGCCCATCCAGCGCTTGAGCATTCCACCAAGGGCGTCGATCAGGGCGCCGTGCGCCAGCCCCAGAAGCGCAATCAGGCAAAGGACGGCGATCAGACTCAGAAGAACGATGGAGACATCTTCCGCATACGGGCGGACCAGCACCAGAAACTTGCCGAACCGTTCCCACCCGGAGGGAAGCCGGGCGGATGGACGGCCGGAAGGAACGCTTTTCATCCCTCGCCGACCGTCTCGGGCGCGGCCGGAGTGTCCGCGTCATTCTGCCCGGGGTAATCCGCCTCGGCCGGCAGATCCGTTGAAGCCGATTCCAGCGGCCGGCGCAGGCTGAGCGCGAGGCGCCGGGATCCGCTTTCGACCGAGATGACGCGCGCGGTCACCTCTTCTCCTTCGGTCACGATGTTGCGCGGATGAGAGAAAGGCCCGTCCGCCAGTTCGGAGATATGGATCAACCCTTCGACGCCTTCCTCGAGCGAGGCGAATGCGCCGAAATTGGTCACATGCGTGATCTTGCACGGGACCCACATGCCGGGAACATACCGTTCGGGAACGGTCACCCACGGATCGGATTCCAAGCGTTTGAGGCTGAGCGCGATGCGGCCCTGATCGCGGTCCACGCTGATGACTTCCACGTCGACCTTTTGGCCGATGGAAACGAAGTCCGCGGGGTTGTGGACGCGGCCCCATGAAATTTCGGAAAGGTGGACCAGCCCTTCCATGCCGCCCAGATCGATGAACACGCCGAAATTGGTGATATTGGTGACTTCGCCCTGGATTTTATCGCCCACCTGGAGTTTGGCCAGGAGTTCGGCGCGTCTTCCCGGCGCGGCCTGAGCGGCGCGCTCGGAAAAGACCACCCGGCCCTTCTCGGGATCGAATTCGATGATCTTGGCGCGGATCGGCTGGCCGATCTTGCGGTACATCACCGTCTGACGTTCCTCCTCGCTGGAAAGCGAGGGGACTCCGATCAGGTGCGAAAGCGGGATGAACCCGCGGATATGATCGCCTTCCACGAGCAGGCCGCCGCGGTTGACCCCGGTCACATTCAGGTCGGCGATCCCGTCGCTTTCATATAATTCGCGGGCGGCCGCCCAGTCGTAGGAGGCCTGCGCGCGCTCCTGGGGCGCATGGTCGGGGGGCGGCCCGCGGCGTTCGCCGGATTCTTCACCAAGGACCGACGCCCACCAGGAATCGCTGGGCAGGTTGGGAGACGCGGGCTCGCCCGCGAATTTCGGTTCCTGAGACCGCGCCGGCCGGGGAGCCGGTGTGGAAGTCGGCTGTTGCTGCGGTGCCGGCGCCGGCGGCGATTGCGGCGGCGGTTGTGGCGGCGGCTGTGCCGGTAAATGCGTATTCCGCGTAATCGTGGAAAGCTGTTTTGGGGTAAGGGAATACAGATTTTTCATGCGTTAACCATCCTTGTAGGTTTATTTATTCTCAATCGTTCATTGCGAGCCCCGCAGGGGCTCCAAATGACGGCCTTTATCCGACGACTTCGTAATCGGTCGCCGTTTCATTCGACTGACGTTCCATTTCGGCGATCACGCGCGCCAGTTCTTCGATCGCCACTTTCTGTTTGCGGTAGAGATCCGCCTCGGATACCGCCAGGCGCAGCGCGACGTCGCGGACCCGCTTTCCTTCCAGGAATTTCATATCCAGAATGTTGTACAGCAGCCACTCGCTGGTGAACCGCCGTTCTCCTTCCGGGCGGACTCGCTCGACGGCCCGCCGCAGGACGGCGCGCAGCGCATTGACCGCGTTGCCGTCATGGCTGTCGAGTTCCTCGCGCACCACCCGCAGGCCGAGAAGCGGACTGCCGGTGAGCTTGGGCCCGCCCCAATAATGGTTTAAGGCCTCGCGCACCCAATCCGCGAGGTCGGCCTCCGGGGATCCGTTGGTGGAGGGTTCGGCCAGGAGCGCCGCCTGTCCGTAGCGCGCGGCGGCGGAGAGGTGCTGGATCTTCTCCACATCCGGCATCAGCCGGTTGAGCGAGGCCAGCACTTCGCGCTGCAGCCGCTCGTCGGAGAGCGCCCCCGCCGCCCGTTCGGCCAGCCGGCCGAAGGATTCGCGCTGATCCGGTGAGAGCTCCAGCCGCTCGGCGGTGGCGGCCAGCCCGAGCAGGCCGATCATCTCCTCGCGGTCCGCTCCGTGGAGCGGGATCAGCCAGTAGCCGCCCCAGCGGAACAAACTGCCCGCGCCGGGAATGTATTCGAGCACCTCGGGTTTCGGGAGCGTGGAGAGATCCGCTTCGAGCGGCAGCATCGCGCGCGGCCCCACTCCGGCGAGAAAGGCGGCCGCCTCGTCCTGCCATTCGATGACGAATGCGGCCGGGGAACGGGTGAGGTCGCACAGCGCGGCCAGGAGCGATTCCAGGAACTGGCGCAGGTCGGCGCCGGTGAGCAGGCGCTCTTCCAGCCATTGCAGCCGCCGGATTTCCTCGCGCTCGGAGCGGTTCTCCAGGAACAGCATGCGCTCGATTGGCCGGCGGCCGACCGTGATCGCAAACTGCAGCAGGACGATCCCCACCACCACCGAGACGAGGATCAGTCGCGAGTTGGGCAGGCCGATCCGGTCGAAGATGTACGTGGAGAGGACGAGGATCGCCAGCGCCACCGCGGCCACGAGCGGACCGCGCAAAAGCCATTGGAAGAGCCGGCCTTTGACCGCCCGGTCCGAATAGGCGACGCCGAAATACGCCGTCGAATACGCGAGGACCACGAGCAGCCCGGCCACGAGCAGGTTGGTCTGGATCAGGACGATTCGCACCAGGAGCGGGTGCAGCTCCGAAACGCTCCCGAGCAGGAGCAAAAACGGGAATGCCGCCATGGCCGGAGCCAGCGACCCGACCATCAGGTAGATCATCCGGCGGCGGCTGGTGGCCGTCTGGCAGCGCCGGTAGGCGCGCACCACGTTGATCCCCGTCCAAATCAGGATCGGGACGGCATACGCGATGAACACCCAGAAGTACGGGCCCGCCCGGAGGTGAGCCAGACCGCCGTCGTAAGCGGCATTCGTGACAAACAGGCTGGTCAGCACAATCACGGCGGTCAGGCCGGCCGCCAGCAGATAATTGGCGCGGACGGCCAACCGCCTCCGGCCGCGGGACGGCCTGCCGGTGGAGGACAGCAACGCGTCTGAAAAGTGCAGGTACGCCGCGGGCAGCAGCGCCGTACCCACCCACTGCACCCGCAGCCAGATTTCCGCCTCGGAGAGGTCGCGCGCCGTGGAGGCCAGCCCGTCGGATACGGTGATGAGCACGATGCACCCGAGGATTAACGCAAAAACGCGCGTGACACGTTCGCGCAAACTAAATGTCAACGCGTAGAGTAGCAACGAAAACGCTGTGATCGCGATGCCGGCTACCAGGATTCGGTTGAGGATCGGCAAAGCATTAAGGAAGAAATCTACCATTCAACCTGCTGTGATGATATTGGAATGACTGCGACTCCAACCCTCTCCCGGGGGTTTTCGTGCAACGCCATTCAAAACTACATTGATCCGATTTTACCAGATAATTGTTAGAAAAACAAAAGAAAGGGAAATTTTCCCACCCCTCCCCAACCCTCCCCAAATCATCGACACTGATTTTTCTTAAAGTAAATTACCATCGCCAAAGGTAGTGGCTTTAGAATGCTGCACCTTGAAGGTGCGCTCCTGCCGATTCTGATCGAATAACCGCTTTGCGCGTCCTCAATATCCCCTTTTCCGCCTTTTTCATATATGCGATCCGGTAACTGCTATGCTCCGCTCCATCCTCCTTCCATGCTGGTCGAACCTTGTCTTATCACTTACCCGTGACCTCTGCTTCTTCCCATATCACTCCGGTATGTATGCGTTCCGTTTACCATCCCATCCCACCTCCCCTATCCCCTCCTCCCTTCCCGTAAGACGGGAAGGGAGGAGGGGGACGGCCCGAGCTGTTCTCGGGCCGGGGGAGGAGAGATGGGATGGATCACATAATACCCACTCGACCGGTAGACCTTTTCATTCTACTCACTGGCAAAGGCAGTGGTTTTGAAACCTAATAAAAATTTTCCCCGATGATTTGGGGAAGGTTTGGGAGGAGAGCACGGTAATGGCTGTCATTCGATCATCTTGATCTTCCGGTTCGGAACCGCGTACTCGTGCAGGAGGTCTTCCAGCCAGCGCGGAATATCCTCCGCCCGCGCCTCAGCCGGGATGATCAGATCCTCCATCCTTTGGCGCCGGCCTTGGTCGACCCGGTATACGACCCAGCTTTCGGATTCCCGGGTGACGTCGATAAAGAAACGGCCGTACACATCGTATTTCAATCGGCAGCTCTTTTATTACGGTTCCGTGGAAAGCACCTGGATCGGCACCACGCATGGCGAAGGGAATGTGAGGTCCGCCCGCATGACCGTCAACCTCAAATGGTAAACGCCGGGCACCACCGTCGCGCTGTCCCAGGTCCAGGAAAATGGCTCCTCTTCCGGCGCCGGTTCGTTATTGCTGAAAATCGGTATCCACAAATCCGGCTCATCCGGGGTGCCCAACTCGATTTTGTAGAACGCGAAATTAGTGATATCCGCGACGATCCGGAGCGTCACTTTTCCCCTCACCGCATCACCCGGCCGCGGTTCGAGGAGCCGGGCTTTTTTCTCGTTGCACCCGGTGACATCCACCCCAAACAAAATCAACGGGGTCGGAGTTCGGGGTGATGGTCGGGAGATTGACCGCGTTGGCGTTGATCCGGACCTGTTCGACCCGTTGCGCCTCCGGCAGCCCGTACCGCACGGCGAGGTAAATACCGGCCGCCAAGGCGAAGATCAGTAGAAGAGCAAGCGCCGCCCCGTTCCGTCGTCCGATGAGAAGTTCGCTTTCCAGTCCGAAAGCCGTTTTGGATAGGCGCACCTGCGCGGCAATGAAACGGTAGAGGTTATACAGCCCCACAAGCGCCGCGAGGTAATACACCACCATCTCGTAAGCCTGCAGGAAGGTGAGAAAGGCGACTATGCTCATTCCAGAATCCGCAGGATGGACTCAAGCAGGCGGGTCAATTTTGGAACCGCCGTTTGGGTGGCCTGGAGGACTTCCTCGTGACCGGCCGGGTGGGAACCATCCAGATTGGCCCGGTTGCTGATCACCGAGAGACCCAGCACTCGGGCACCTCCATGGCGCGCGGCGATCACCTCCGATACGGTCGACATGCCCACCGCATCCGCGCCGATCATCCGCAGGAACCGCAGTTCGGCGGGAGTCTCGAACGACGGCCCCGCCACGCCGGCGTACACCCCCTGGCGAAGGAACAAACCCATTTCCGCGGCGGCCCGCCACGCCGCTTCCTGCAACGCGCGGTCGTATGCACGGCTCATGTCCGGGAAGCGCGGGCCCATGCGTTCGTCGTTCGAACCGCGCAGCGGATTGGCGCCGCCCAACCCCAGCAGGTTGATGTGGTCGGTGATCAGCATCAGATCTCCGGGTTGAAAATCCGGATGGATCGCGCCCGCGGCGTTAATGATGACGAAAATTTTTATCCCCAATTGCTGCAATACCCGGACCGGGAACGCGGTCTGCCCGGCCGAATATCCCTCGTAATAATGAGCCCGGCCCTGCATTACGGCCACTTGTTTACCCGCCAAAATCCCTGACACCAGCCTTCCCGCGTGCCCCTTAACGGTGGAGACCGGCCAGAGCGGGATGCTCTCGCTGGGTAGAACCACCGGGGATTCGACCGAATCGGCAAGCGACCCCGATCCGGATCCGAGGATGATCGCAATCTCCGGACGGGTGCGGATCCGTTTGCGCACGAATTCCGCCGCGCGTTGGATGTCGGCAAACGCCGGGGACGAATTCAATGAGGGGGTTTTGCCGGTGCGTGTGGCCACGGCTGGATTATACAATACTGGAAATGAACCACGGATGACACGGATAACAAAACCGATTTCACGGATTAACAAAGCGATTTTGCGAATGACGAATCTTAAATTGGGGGGATGAAAGAAAAAGTGACAAAGGGCTGCTTATAATAAATCCGCGGAATCCGCTTTACTCCGTGTAATCCGTGGTCGAAATCCTTTCTATTACTAAATTATCAGCATCGCATCGCCGAAGGAATAGAACCGGTAGCGTCCGCGTTTGGCTTCCTCGTAGGCGGCTAGGATCCGCTCGCGGCCGGCAAAGGCGCTGACCATGACCAGAAGGGTCGAATGCGGGAGATGGAAGTTGGTGACCATCGCATCGACCGCGCGGAAGGAATATCCCGGTGTGATGTACAGGCGCGTATCGCCCTCGTAGGCGGAAGGCGCCCCGCCCCCCGCCCCGGCGGCTGTTTCCAGCGCGCGGACCGATGTCGTGCCGACGGCGACCACGCGGCCGCCCCGCGCGCGTGCGTCGCGGACTTCGGCGGCCGTCTCCGCCGGGACGCTGATCCACTCCGAATGGATGGCATGCGTCTCCACATCCCCCTCGGTGATCGGCGCGAACGTATCCAGCCCGACGTGCAGCGTGACGAACGCGGTGCGCACTCCGCGCGCCCGCAGGCCGTCGATCAGCCCGGGCGTGAAGTGCAGCCCGGCGGTGGGCGCGGCGGCGGAGCCGGGATCGCGCGCGTAGACGGTCTGGTAGCGCTCCGGATCGCGCAATGGCTCGTGGATGTAGGGCGGCAATGGAGTCGATCCCAGCGCCGCGAGGCGCGGCGTGACCGGCTGCGAAAAGCGGACGACCCGGCGTGATTCGCCAAGGTCGCGCACGACTTCGACGCGGACGGGTTCGTGCGCGTCTCCACTGAGCGAGTTCAAGTTGCGTGCCGGGACGCACGTGCTTTCCGCCCACCAGCGCCTCCCACGTTTGCGGTTCCAGGCGCCGCAGGAGGAGGATCTCCACCCTGCCGCCCGTTCCTTTTTTGGATGCATACAGGCGGGCCGGGATCACGCGCGTGTCGTTGAACACCAGCAGGTCGCCGGGCGCGAGATATTCCCCGATATCGCGGAATATGGAATGCCGGATCCCGCCGGTCGCGCGGTCGAGCACCATCAGCCGCGAGGAATTGCGCGGCTCGAGCGGGGATTGGGCGATGAACTCCGCGGGCAGGTCGTATTCGAAATCTTCGAGGCGCATGGTCATTACGACTGGGGAAGTGAATGGGCAGATAGTATCCAAAGTCGGTCCTGGAGTTCCCGTATCCATAATTCTCAAACAACGCCGAACACATCGGCTTGGAATTCTTTTCCGCTTCGCCCCGGACCGCGGCGCACGCCGCGGTGATGTCCGAATCCTTCACATACTCCCACCAGAATGTGTTCGCCAGGTAGGCATAAATGTACCCGGGGACTCCAAGCGGGTAATTGGTCCGCAGGTACGTCCGGTGGCTTTCCGCTTCCATCACCCGGCCGAGATGGACGTACAGTTCCGCCAGGCGGAAGCGGGCGTAGGCTTTGATCCGCGCCAGCTCGGTGGGGTCGGGTTTTATTTCGTTACTGCCATAGCATTCGCCATCACGCATCCAGTCGCCGGTGGAACCGGGCTTGAGGGATTTATCGAATGCGGCTCGAAGATACATCCTCTCAGAGCGATCAAACAATCCAAGCGAAACGAAATAATCTCCGTCATAGGCGGCTTGGAAGCGGTATATCGGATCAGCATTTTGTCGCCGCATATAATGGTAATATTCCCCATCCCACATCCAAATATCCTCGAAGTTTAAGTCGGGGCCGATCTCGCAATCGACGCCACCGCCTTGCTCACCCCAATAATCATGAGGAAAAAGAATTTCCAATGTGCCGTTCCCATCCACGTCCCGAAATGCAGCCGTTCCAGGCGTTGTTGCATCGGTGTATGGATCCGACAACAACTCCCGGAAAATAAAGCCGTTCCATTCCAACACCTGAAGTTGGAACGTGAAGTTCCCGTGATTCTGCTCCGAAATTATTGATATAGGAATACGCGATCTCGTGGATCCCATCCGCATTCAGGTCCATCGCTGAATCCACACGTATGGTGGAATAGGTCCTGACTCGATGGATGACCGCATAGGCTCCTCCCCGGCAACCGAACACAAACAGCACCGGGCGTTCCGGATCCGATTCCTCAAGGATATCGAAATCTGCCATTCCCGCTGATTTCAATTAAAAACTCATCGATCCCGTCACCGGTGACATCTTCTTCCATGACATCCATATGGATCTGGATGGGCATATCGGATTGATGCAACTTCTTATCGATGGTTTCCAACTGCGTCTTATATTTCTGAATCTCACCATTCGCAGTGAGGTAATCCAGGATGGGCTGTTCATAATCCAAGGGATAATCCAGCAAGCGAACATCCACCGGTTTATGCGTCGGCTCCGGACAGGTTTCTGCGGGCGCCAAAGTTGCGGTGGCGGGCAACCCGCGGGTGGGGGTCGGACGGAGGGTGGGAGTGAAACCCGGCGGGAAAAAGGTCGGATACTGCACCGTTTCGATCGCAATCGGAGTTTCTGTCGGAGCAGAAGACGGCGATACCATTTCTCGTGTTGTCGTTTGCGTTTCGGAGGTTGTGGTCGCGGGGAGTGAATGCCTCACGGAAGGAACGACCGGCGTGGATTTGGAAATTGACGGAACTGCCGCAGCTGTGCAACCGACGAGGCACAGCATCATGCTGCCGGTGATTATGGAAGGGATATTCCGGCGGATGTCCGTCATACCGATGCGGTATTCATGCGGTGAATGCGGGGATTAGATCCCCGGATCCACATTCCCATCAAACAAACTCGGCTGTTCCGGATTGCGGAATTCAATCCCGAGATGCTCGTAGGCCAGGCGGGTGGCCACGCGGCCCTGCGGGGTGCGGTCGAGGAACCCGAGCTGGAGCAGGAACGGCTCGTAGACGTCCATGATCGTATCCGGCTCCTCGCTGATCGAGGCGGCGATCGTCGCCAGGCCGACCGGCCCGCCGTCGTATTTTTCGATGATCGTGTGCAGGACGCGCAGGTCGATCTCGTCCAGCCCGAGCGGATCCACGTTGAGGAGGTCCAGCCCGGCGTGCGCGACCTCGAGGGTGATCGCGCCGCCGGCGCGCACCTGGGCGTAATCCCGCACGCGGCGCAGAAGCCTGAGCGCGACGCGCGGCGTGCCGCGCGCCCGGCGGGCGATCTCGCGCACGCCGCCTTCGTCGATCTGCGCCCCCAGCAGCCACGCGCCGCGGCGGACGATCTCGGCCACCGCCTCCAAATCGTAAAAATCCAGCCGGTAGACGGCGCCGAAGCGCGCGCGCAGCGGCGAGCTCAGCATCGCCAGGCGCGTGGTGGCGCCGACGACGGTAAAGGGCGGCATGTGCAGGCGGATCGAGCGCGCGCTCGGGCCCTTGCCGATCACGATATCCAGGGCGAAATCTTCCATCGCGGGGTAAAGCACTTCTTCGATCGCGCGGCCCAGGCGGTGGACTTCGTCGATGAAGAGGACATCCCCCTGCTGAAGATTGGTGAGGATCGCGGCCAGGTCCCCCGCCCGTTCGATTGCCGGGCCGGAGGTGACTTTGATCGCGACGCCCATTTCGCGCGCGAGGACGTGGGCGAAGGTGGTTTTGCCCAAGCCCGGCGGACCGTAGAAGAGGGTGTGGTCGAGCGGCTCTCCCCGTTCCCGCGCGGCGCCGATTTGAACTTCGAGGTTCTCCTTGATCCGCGTTTGGCCGATGATCTCGGCGAGTGTAGTGGGACGCAGCGCCGGATCAAAAGGTTCCTCGCCGCGGGTGTTTGGAGAAACGAGCCGGTCCTCAT
The DNA here is from genome assembly GCA_963724345.1 of uncultured Chloroflexia bacterium. Classification (GTDB taxonomy): domain Bacteria; phylum Chloroflexota; class Anaerolineae; order Anaerolineales; family RBG-16-64-43; genus JAFGKK01. The sequence goes on from CAVRUI010000003.1 coordinate 2,179,853, forward strand.
TCATGCAATGATTATATCAGCCTGCGCCTTTCTTCCCGCACAACAACACATGCCCATATTCATCTTTTCGTATGGCCACAAAAGGCACAAAAATCACAAAAAGAAATGTCTGTAAAAGGTTATCATGCTGAGCGTCTGCCCCCCGAGCGATGAGCATCGGTGGTCCTCCGATGCGAAGATTTCGCGAGTGGGGGAAGCGAAGCATCTGTTCCCGACTTCGTAAACCCTTCGCTTCCCCCGCTCCGCAATTATCCCTGCTCAAGAAATAAACCCGAGCAGCGATGCTCCGCGAGGGCGGGCGCTCAGGGTAACCTCTGCCGGTATCAGAATTTTTTCCTTTGTGCCCTTTGTGCTCTTTGTGGCGATTGAATTCCGCCTGTCGTATAATCGCCGCATGGACATCCGAACCCGTTCCCGCAAACGCAACCGGATTTTCGGCATCGTGCTGCTCGTGATCTCGGTGCTCCTCGCCGTTTTCTCCCTCTGGCCGACAAGTTACCGAACGGAGGAATTTGAAGTCTCTTCCCCGCTGCTCCCGCAGAAGTACCGGTTGGAGGTCCGTTATCCGCGATTCGGACCGGCGGGGGCGAACGCGTCGGTGGAGGCCATCTGGAGCCCGCTCGGTCCGGCCGCGGATTTCGCCGCTCCGGGGGAAGCCAATCCCGTGCTTATCGCGGAAATCCAATCCGCGGACATCGGCTTTGATCCCGACGGGCAGATCTCCACGCCGCTTCAGGAAGGAATTCCGGTGCGGTTTTCCTGGGAGGCGACGGCCGCCACGACCGGCAACGGGGAGTTCAATCTGTTCTTTTTCAAGGCCGGGGCGGAGGAAGTGAACGGGGTGTTTGTGCAGCAGCCCGTCTGGGCGCGGATCTTTCCGTATACGACCTTCGCCGGGCCGGGCGGGCTGAAGATTCCGCTTCTTTTCTTCGCCGTGTTCGGCGCGGTGTTCGGCCTGGGCTTCCTGCTGTTGAATTCGCTTCGAACCACCCGCAGCCGCGCCTCATCCCGCATATAGATGAAGAGCAAGCGCGCATGAGCCAGAACCGTCCGGATCACGCGGGGAAAATGGGAAGTCGTCCGGCTGAGCGTCGGCCCGCTCCAGACCAACTGCTACCTGGTCGCGGATATCGCCAGCGGGAAAGCGGCCGTCATCGACCCCGGCGATGAAACCTGGAAAATCCAGCACGCGCTCGCGATGCATGAATGGACCCTGGCCTGGGTGCTCGTTACCCACGGGCACTTCGACCATATGGCGGCGTGCGGAGAGCTGGCCGCCGCGGCGGGCTGCCCGATCGCATTGCATCCGGCCGATCTGCCGCTGTGGTGGCTGCACGGCGGAGCGGACATCTTCAACCTGAAGATCCCCGATCAACCCGAACCGCAGCATTCCCTCAAAGAAGGCGAACACATCACCATCGGCGGACTGTCCTTCGAGGTCATCCTTCTGCCCGGCCATTCGCCGGGCGGCGTGGGATTTTTCGCGCGCGAACCGGGCTGGCTGTTTTCCGGGGATACGGTCTTCGCCGACGGCGGGGTCGGCCGCTCGGACCTGCTGGGCGGAAACGAATCGGTTCTGAAAGAGAGCATCGTTAGAATCCTGGGCCTCCCGGATTCGGTCCAGGTGTTCCCGGGCCACGGCAGCCGGTTGACGGTCGAATCGCTGCGGATGATCTGGGGGGATTTATTGACGGAGCGCGCAATTGTAAGGGCGGTCTACAAAGCGTATTGGTACATCTTCTAGATCGTCATGCCCGCGTGTCCTTGGCGGGCATCCATTCCTGAAAACCCTGGATTCCCGCTAAGACCACGCGGTGCAATCGACGACCAAAGGATTGCGAGTGCGTCACTCAGCAAACAAACCCTGCCACTTATTTGCGACAATCCCTGATTTCTTGACAAAATTTCGCCTAATTGATACAATTAGTTCAATAATACATTTGATACTTTCAACCGGATATTCCGTATATCCAAAATAGGAGAAATCCCATGGAAAACGTACAACAGTATCTGCCTCTGATCATTCCGCTCGTCATCATCCAGCTTGTCTTGATGGCCGCGGCGCTCCTGGATCTCCGCGGGCGGGAAAAAACGCGCGGTCCGAAATGGATGTGGGTCCTCATCATCATCTTCGGGGAGTTGGTCGGCCCGATCGTGTATTTCGCCGCCGGCCGGCTGGAAGAATAAGATGGCCCTCTCATCCCACCGGCCGGAAAACCGAACGCCGCCACCCGCGCCGGATTCGCCGGAAACGGCGGCCATTTTTTGCCGGGGACTCTCAAAACACTACGGAGATGTCACGGCCCTGGACGGATTGGACCTGGCCGTCCCGCGCGGATCGGTGTTCGGATTCCTCGGCCGCAACGGCGCGGGGAAAACGACCACCATGCGCCTGCTGGCCGGATTGGCTTCGCCCACGGCCGGCCGGGCCTGGATCGACGGATTGGAAACCACCAGCGCGAACCGGCTGGCGCGGACACGCTTCGGCTACCTGCCCCAGGCTCCCGCGTTCTATTCCTGGATGAACGCCCGCGAGTATCTGGATTATGTGGGCAAAATCCAGGAGCTGCCCGCTGACGAGCGCAAACGGCAGATCGAAGAATTGCTTGCGCTCTCGGATTTAAAGGAAGCATCCCGCCGCCGGATCGGCGGATTTTCGGGCGGCATGCTGCAAAGGCTGGGCATCGCGCAGGCGTTGATCGGGAACCCGCCGGTCCTGCTGCTCGACGAGCCCACCAGCTCGCTGGATCCGGCCGGGCGGTACGAAGTGCTGGATCTGATCACCAGGATCAGCGGGTCGCGGACGGTGTTCTTCTCCAGCCACATCCTCAACGACATCGAACGGGTCTGCGACTCGCTGGCGGTGCTGCACAAGGGGCGCCTGCTGCTCGTCTCCGGGGTGGAGGAGCTGCTCGAGAAATATCCGGTGAATGCGGCCGAGCTGGAGCTGGACCCGGCGGCCGAAGAGCGGAAGTCGGCGGCGCTCGCGGAATTCCTGGACACTCTCGATAAGATTCCCTGGGTGGCCTCCGTCAAACGCGAAGGCCGCCTGATCCGCATCATGGTCCGGAGCGTTCCCGACGGCAAACGCGAACTGGTGCCGCTTCTCGCAAGGCACGGATTGACCGTCAACCGCTTTGAATGGATCCGGCCTTCGCTTGAAGAAATATTCCTGCAGATGAGTTCGTGAGATGGAAGGGCAAACAGGCATGTTGACAGTACTGTACGGCATATCCGTTTTACTTATGATCCTCGTTCCGGTGCTGCTCGCGATCGGCCTGCGCCGGGCGTCTTCCCCGGCCTGGCTGCTGTTCGCTGTCGGAAGCCTGACGTTCATCCTCTCGCAGGTCGTCCATCTGCCGCTCAACGCGTGGCTCGCGGATCTCGGCCTGCTTCCCGGGACGGTCAACGCCCAGCCGCCGATCCTGCAGACGGCGCTGATCGCCGGGATGACCGCCGGATTGTGCGAGGAGCTGATGCGCGCCGCCGGGTTTGCGATCCTGCGCAAAGCGCGCCCCGCGTGGATGCGCCTGCAGGACGCCGTCATGCTCGGGCTGGGCCACGGCGGGATCGAATCGATGATCTTCGGGGGCGTGCTTACCGCCGCCACGGTCAGCTCCCTGCTGCCCCTGATCGGCGCCGATCTCAGCGGATTTGGATTGACGCCGGACCAACTGGCGGCGCTTCAAGCCCAAATCAATTCCCTCGCGTCCAATCCATGGAACAGCGCCCTCCCGCTGCTCGAGCGGATCATCGCCATTTCCGCGCACGTCGTTTTCTCGCTCATGGTCTGGAAAGCGTTCACCGGCGCGGGGCTGCGCCGCAACTGGTTCTACATCCCGCTCGCGATCCTGTACCATGCCGGCGTGGATTTCGCCGCGGTGTATGGCATGCAATACTTCAAGGACCAGCCTCTATTGTTCGAATTGATATTCGCAGGGCTGCTCGTTCCGGGCTACATCTGGGCGGCTTACCAAATCCGGTTTGCCGGGCGCATGAATGCTTCCACGGACCCGGTTTCTCACCGCGCGACGCAAAGCCCGGTCCGGAGCGAACTGGCCGTCTACTTTTCCGCCGTCGGCAAAGAGCTGGTCCAGCTCTGGCGCACAAAACGGATGCTGGTGACCGGGGCGGTGTTCCTGGTGTTCGGGATGGGTTCGCCGCTCATCGCCAAGCTCATTCCGGATATTTTCAAATCCGTGGCGGGGATGGAGCAGTTCGCTTCGCTCATCCCCGTGCCAAGCGCCTCCGATGCTATGGACCAATACATCAAGAACCTATCGCAGTTCGGTTTTCTGCTGGCCGTTCTGCTTGCCATGGGCACGGTGGTCGGCGAAAAGGAACACGGGGTGGCTCCGATGATCCTGAGCAAGCCGATGCCGCGCTGGGCTTTTATCGGGAGCAAATTCACGGCTCAAGTCGTGATGTATTTCGTGTGCTTCCTGCTTTCGGGCGCCGGCGCATACTACTACACTTGGATTCTGTTCGGCCCGCTCGAACCAGGCGCTTTCTTGTTGGTGAACATTCTTCTTCTGATCTGGGTTCTGACCTTTGTTGCGCTCGCCATTCTCGGCAGTACGCTCGGGAAAACGACGGTCAGCGCCGGCGGGATCGGGATCGTGCTGTCGGTGATTTTCATGCTGGCCGGATCCATCCCCCAATACGGCGTCCTGTTCCCCCAGGGGCTGGTGAGCTGGGCGCAACAGGCCGCCTATACCGCCGCAGGGAAAACCGCGTCATCCGCCGTATCCTCCGCGCTGGCCGGGCAGGTTTTCGTTAACGGCGGCGCGCTGGCATCGGCGGTTGTGCTGATCGTGATGTGCCTGGTCCTGACGATTGGCTTGTTCGAGCAACAGGAATTGTAGAGTAACGTATACTAAAAAAGAGATGGAGGATTGCATGGAATCCCAAACCCCCGCAACCCCGCAAAAAATGACCCTCCCCCGCTTCCTGGTTGCGTTGTTGATCAATCCGCGGAAGGCCTTTACGCAATTGGATCAGACCAACCGGCCGCATTTTCTGTGGGCGGCCGCCGCGATGCTGATCGTCATCTGGCTGGCGGCGATCCTCACGCTCCCGGTCACCCAGCGCGAGGCGGCGGCCGGCATCGATACGATGCTGGAACAGACGGGGGACAATATGTCCGATGTGCAGCGCGCCACCATGGAACAATCGAGGGCGTTTGCCACCAACCCGGTCTTCCTCGTGGCCGGCAGCGGCATCCTGGAAACGATTGCTTATCCGTTTCTCTGGGCTTCGGCGGCCGGCCTGCTCTACTTATTGAGCCTCGCATTTGGCGGGCAGGCCCGTTTCGGATCCGTTCTCTCGATGACGGTGTGGGCATCGATTGCGGAAATTCTGGGGAAGATCATGCTGATGATCGGGACCATCGCAACCGGCGCCACGCCCCAGCCGGGTCTCTCCTACCTCGTCTCGGTGGAGAACGTCGCCTCCGTCACGCCCGTTTCGGCGGCGCTCGTGCAAATCCTTTCCAAGGTGACGATTTTTGAAATCTGGTACCTCGTCCTGATCGGGATCGGCATCGGCGTGTGCGCCAAAATCACCCGGCCCAAGAGCGCCGTGATCACCATACTCTATTGGCTGATCTCGCTCATCCCGCCCGTGGCCCTGGCCGTCGGCAGCGCCCTCATCGCTTCGGCGACGCTCGGGTAGGCCGCGAGAATGGCCTCACCCCCAACCCCTGCACCCCTCGTAGGGGCACGGCGTCGCCGTGCCCCTACGAGGGGACGGGGGTTGGGGGTGAGGAATGCTACGAAGGGCTGAGAAGTCACCTTACGTTCTGGCGGAGAAAAATCAGCATGTCCGACCCCGCAATGTTTCTGCAGGCCGAGGGCCTTCACAAGGAATACCGCCAGGGACAGAAGTCGCTGGAGGTGCTGTGCGGAGTCGATCTGACGATCCGGCGCGGGGAATTCATCGCGGTGATGGGCCCCTCGGGCTCCGGCAAATCCACACTCCTCAACGTCCTCGGCGGGCTGGACCGCCCCACCTCCGGGAAGATCCTGGTGGAAGGGCAGGAGATCACTGCGCTGGACCAGGATGCGCTCTGCCGATACCGCCGCGAGCGGGTCGGCTTCATTTTTCAATCCTTCCAGCTTCTGGCGACGATGACCGCCCGCGACAACGTGGCCTTCCCGATGGTGTTCACGGGCGTGCCGCACCGCGAACGCTCCGTGCGCGCCGATAAACTCCTGGCCGAGATGGGGCTGGCGGACCGCGCGCACCACAAACCGAGCGAGCTTTCCGGCGGCGAGCAGCAGCGGGTGGCGATCGCCCGGTCGCTGGCCAATTCGCCGGACCTGCTCCTGGCGGACGAACCGACCGGCAACCTGGATTCCGCCACCGGCGCCGAAGTGATGAACCTGTTGAAACGATTGCACCAGGACGGCCGCACGCTGATCATCGTCACGCACGATGAACGCATCGCCCGGCACGCCCAGCGCGTCCTGCGCATGCTGGACGGGCGATGGACAACCCGCATAACGGAGAAAAAACCATGAACCCGAACCCCGCTCCCCTTGGACGCGTTCCGCACAGGCAAACGATCCTGAAATGCGCGGGAATCATTTTGCTCGCCGCTCTCAGCGTCGCGGCCGCGAAGGGCGGCCCGGATGCGGACATCACGATTTACGGACGCCCGATGCTGGTCGTATCCTCGGCCGTGGTGGCCCCGCGGCCGGGCGCGGAAGGTTCCTACCCGCGCGTGTTCGATCTGAAGCTCACCGTCTCCAACATCGGATCGATCACCGCCAGCCACGTGGTCGGAACCGTTCCGGCCAACGAGTACGTCGGGACGGAAACCGGCAATTCGCTGTTCGGGTACACCTACATCTACCCCGGCAAATCGGTAGAGGCCACCCTGCACATGCTGCTGGATAAGGCCGATCCCGGCGGGCGGGTGCAGCCGGTCATCCATTTCGAGTACTACATGCACGACGAGAAAGAGGATACCGATGCGAAGTTCACCGGCGACGAACCGGTGCGCCTGACGTTCGGGGAACCGGGTTGGAACCAGCCGAACTCTGCTGGTCGAGGAACTGACGACCGTTCCGGCCATTCCCGCTCCGGGGGATTCCTGCAAGCTTACGGTGAAGATCTCCAACATCTCCACCGGCACCGCGGAACAGGTGCTTATCCGCCTGGGCGGCGAGGAAGGGCCGAAGCCGTTCGCCACGGTCGGGACAGGCAACGTCGGCCACATCGTGCGGATACCGCCGCACGAAAAGGCCAAGGTGGAATTTTCATTGGTGGTCGAAGGGGATACGGCCGCCGGTCTTTACCCGGTTCCGGTTTCTCTGACGTTCCGGAACATGCTCGGCGAGGAATTATCCGATACGCAGACCGTCTACCTCAAGGTGCAGGTCAAACCCGCCTTGCAGGCCGGCCTGATCGGCGATCTGCCTTCGCCGATCCGGACCGGGGAGCCGTTCGAATTGCCGGTGGAGGTGATCAACATCGGGCGGCAGTCGGTCAACGTCAGCACGATCGAAATGAGCAGCGCCGAGCTGACGCTTACAAACGCCTCGATCTACGCCGGGCCGCTTGACGCAAGCACCTCCACCTCGCTGGTGGCCAACGCCGTGGCGGATAAGGCCGGGCCGGCGGAGGTCACGCTGACGGTCCATTACCTGGATGATTTCAATCAGCCTCAGACCTGGACGCATACCTTTCCGCTTACGATCGAAGAATCCGCCGTGGCGGCTGCGCCCCCCGCCGGCACGGGGGAAAGCCCGAACTTCTTCGAATCGCTCTGGAAGGCGATCCTCGCATTTCTGGGATTCGGCGGCTAGATGAAAACCCGCGACCTGATCCGGCTGATCCTCGAGAACCTGAACCGGCTCCGGTTCCGGGCTGCGTTTTCGGCGGTGGGGGTAATCATCGGGACGACGGCCGTGGTGGTATTGATCGCGCTCGGCATGGGCCTGTACCAGTCCAGCATGGCGAGCGTCGCCACGTCGGTCGGGTCGATGAACGAGATCACCGTGCTTCCGGGCGCGGTCCTGCGCGCGTTCGGAGGATCCTCCGCCATCGGCGCGGCGAGCGAAGAGATGATCGATACGGGCTTCCTCGAAGAGATGCGCCGCCGCCCGGATATTCTGGCGGTCACGCCGCGCGAATCGGTCGCGTCGGCCGCGTTGACGATGCGGCAGCTCTCCCTGTTCGTCACCCCCGTGGGCGTGGATCCGTCCGCGATCCGCGGGATGGGGTGGACGGTGCAGAAGGGCGCGCTGGCCCTGGGGCGCGGTTCCGCGCTGCTGGGCGCCAAATCCCTCGAACTCGTTCGTCGATCCGCGCCGCCGCGAGAAGGTCGCCTTTCAGCCCGAGGATCTCATCGGCCAATCCCTGACGCTGACCGTCGTCCGGACCAACGAGGAAGGCAAGCGGGAATCCCATTCCATCCGGCTGCGGATCGCGGGGGTGCTGGCCGAGCGGGGCGGGCAGGACGACTACATGCTGTTCATGCCTCTGGGAGAAGCGGAATCGTTGAACGAATGGGTGTCGGGACGGCAGATCAACCGCGCCCGGGAAGGGTACAGCCAGGCGTCGATCGTCCCGCGTTCCTCCGGTGAAAGCCTGACGATCGAGACCGAACTGCTGACGCGCGGTTTCTATGCCATTTCGGCCCGGACGATGATGCAGGCGCTTAATCTGGTGTTCCTGATGATTCAGGCGGTGCTGGGTGGTGTGGGCGGGATTGCGCTGCTGGTGGCCGGGGTGGGAATCGCGAATACGCTGACCATGGCGATCTACGAGCGCACGCGCGAGATCGGGTTGATGAAGGCGCTGGGGGCGACCAACCGGGCGGTGATGTTCATCTTCCTGGGTGAAGCGGGTGCGATCGGTTTCCTGGGGGGCTTGGGCGGCGTGCTGCTGGGCCTGCTCCTGTCCGGCGCAGCCAACATTCTATATGGCCTTTATCTGCAGAGCCAGGGCGCGGCTTCGGCCTCGGGGGCATCCGCCTCGATCACCGCGATTCCGCTTTGGCTGCCGATCGCGGCGGTACTCTTTGCCACCGTGGTGGGCGTGCTATCCGGCCTCTACCCTGCCCAGCGCGCCGCGCGGCTGGAACCGGTGGTGGCGCTCAAGTACGAGTAAATGAAAGGGCGCGGTGACCGCGCCCTTTCTTCTTCCTCATAACGATGCCGTGCCGCCGAGTGTTAGGCGACCGTCGGCTTCGACGGAATCATCTCTTCCGGAATCCCCTTTTTGTCCACGACATCCGTGTTGGTGCGCATACCGGTCAACCATTCCTGATAAGCCGCCTGTTGGGCGGCGGCGTACTTCTCGGCCGCCATCGGCCGCGGGCCGCGTTCCAGAACCTTCAGGATGACCCAGGTATTCGCGCCGGTCTGGAGCACCGGGCTGACCTCGCCCGCCTTCAGCGCATTAGCCGCCTTTTCCACGTCGGTCGGCGGATCCTGCATCGGAATCCAGCCGATATCCCCGCCCTTGTCTTTGCTGGCCGTATCGGTGGAGACTTCCGCAACCAGCGCATTCCACGTCTCGCCGCGCAGGAACCTTGCCAGGGTATCCACCGCTTTCTGATAATCCCCGACGACGAGCTGCGCCAGATGCACCTGCTCCTCGGTCCGCGGGACATCCGCCATGATCGCATTGCGGACTTTTTCGATGTACAACCCGCTGCGAACCCGTTCCCGGAATTCCGCTTCGGTGATCCCGGTCTGGCGTTCGATATCCGCGATGTAGAGCGTGTAGTATTTCTGGTAGGCCTGCTCCGTGAACGGAGTCGCGGTCGGGATTTTGGTGGGAGTCCACGTGAGCGACGGGGTCAGGGTCGCCGTCACCGTTCCGCCCAGAGTCGGGGTCTGGGTCAGGGTGGGAGTAAGCGTCATCGTGGACGACGGGGTGAGCGTCGGTCCGCCCACAGTCACGGTCGGGGTGAGGGTGTGGGTGGATGTCGGCGTGAAGGTCAGGGTCTTGCTCGGCGAGGGCATCGCCGTCAGCGTCGCAGCCGGGATATACCCGAGCACGTCGTCCACCGCCGACTGAACTTCCTCGTCGGTCACCGTGATTCCGCGCAGTTCGGCTTCATGCCGTGCGATTTCCGCATCGATCAGGAACTGCAGGGACGAATCGCCCAGCGCGATATTGTCCGACAAGCTGGCGGCGATGACCTGGGCCTGCGAATTCAACGCCGCCGCGTCGGTCGGATCCAGCAGGGTGGTGGCGGATTCGATCAGGCGGTTGTAGGAAGCGACCAGCTGCATCCGTTGGAAACGGACCTCTTCCTGCACCTGCCCGATCGTGATGGTTTTGCCGTAGACGACCGCCGCGGGCTGCTTGACCCGCAGGAAATACGTGTTCAGATACCCGTAGCCGATAACCCCGACCACCACCAGGATGATCGCCGCGGTGATCGCAAGCACCCACCGGGTCTGCACCTGGTCGCGCCGCAGATGGCGGCGCTGCTTCCGGGTAAGGGTGGTCGGCGTTCTTTCAACTCTCGATGGCATATCTACCTCCAAGGCAGCATTCCGGCTCGGCCGGTATTCCAGCCGCCGGATGAACGTTCATTGGCAGCCGGGCCGCGATCACTCGTCGGCGAACGGCAACAGGGCCAGGTGCCGGGCCCGTTTGATCGCCACCGCCAGCCCGCGCTGATGATGGGCGCAGGTTCCGGTCTGGCGGCGCGGGCGGATCTTCCCGCGTTCCATCACGAACTTGCGCAGCATATCGCCCTGCTTGTAATCGATGACTTCCACTTTGTCGATGCAGAACTGGCAGACGCGCGGCTTGCGGATGTAACTGCCGCGCCCGCGCCCGCCCTCGGAACGAGTTTCGTTTTCCGCACCGGGAGCATCTTCCATTCTATCCATCATTTCCTCCATGGCGGCTTGCGCCGCCGGCATACATCCCCCGCGCCGCCGGGCGCGGAGGAAAACTTAACCTGACGGGATCGATGCAGTTTCGGTTCGCTTCGCGCCGGGTTCAGAAGGGATATTCCTCGTCGACCGCCGGGTAATTCGTCGCCACGGCGTTTTCCCGCTTCTCACCCAGCTGGATCATCTCACCCGCGACGACTTCCACCGCGGCGTGTTTTTTTCCTTCGGTATCTTCCCACCGGCGGGTCTGCAACCGGCCTTCGATGTAAACCTGGGAACCCTTGCTGAGGTGCTGTTTGCAGATCTCGGCAAGATTTCCCCAGGCCACAACGGTGAACCACTCGGTCTCCTCGTGGCGTTCGCCGCTCGCGCTGCTCCAGGAGCGGTTGGTGGCCACGCTGAACGTGGTGACCGGCTTTCCGGACGAGGTGTAGCGCATTTCCGGATCCCGGCCCAGATACCCGATGATCATCACCTTGTTTAAACTTCTCGACATCTTCCCGCTCCTGGCTCCGGCGGGATACCTCCGCCGGAAACCCCAAAGCCCGCCTTAGCTGCCCGTACGGACAATGGAAAACCGCATGATCAATTCCGTAAGGCGCAGATTCCGTTCGAGCGTGGCCGGAATGGCTCCGGGCAGATCCGCATACAGGAAGGCATAGTAGCCGTCGCGCTGTTTGCGGATGACGTACGCCAGGCGCCGTTTGCCCCACACATCCACCTTGGCAATCGTGCCGCCTGCCTCGGTGATCCAGCCTTTGATTTTAGTCAGCAGCTCGTCGAGGTTTTGTTGATTGGTGTCGGGATGAACAATCAAGCCAACTTCATAGTTGCGCATGAGGAGAACCTCCTTTCCATGGGATTGCCCCCCTTGGCCGGGAGGGAACCCGGGTGGGGAGCGGAAACGCGGGATGGACCCGCGGCAACGGGCGGGAGTATATCGAAAAGCAGGGGTAATAGCAAGGTGGCGGGATTCGGGCCTTTTTTGCGGCTTCACACCCTAAGGGTGTTGAAAGGTGCCCGCACCCTTAGGGTGGCGGGATGAAACTTGCACCCTTAGGGTGCTCCATATTGTCTGCACCCTTAGGGTGGCGGATTGTATCTACACCCTAAGGGTGGCGAGTGGTAGTTTATTGGGATCAGGGAGAAGGCTAATCCAGTTTCTTCACCAGATACAACTCCCCATCTTCGAATCCCCTTTCGCGATAGTAATCGCGGGTGCCGATGGCGGAGATCACGGCCAGGGTGTCGAAGCCGGCGCCGCGCGCAAGTTCTTCCGCGCGCGCAAGCAGCTCGCTTCCCAGGCCGAGGTGCTGCGCGGCCCCGTCCTGGCTTTCCCCGATCGGCAGCGTCTGCCCGTAGATGTGAAGGTCGCGCACGATCGCCGCCCGTTCCAGATCCGGCATGTCCAATTCCGGGTGCGGCCCGCCGGGCAGCGAGAGCCGCAAATATCCCGCGAGTTTGTCGCCGGGTGATACGAAGGAAAGGAACCGCTCCGTCCCCCCGCCCGCTTCGTAGGAAAAATCGTCAAGCCGGAGTTCGCCCCGCGCCACCCGCCGGCCGCCCACCTCACGGCAGCGGATGCATCGGCAGCGGGTTCCGCGCTCGGCCATCAGGCGCTGGGCTTCCTCGCGCAAATTGGAGTGCCGGTTGCCGGCCGCCACATGCCGGACGGGGATATCCCGCGCCAGCCGGTTGACCCGGCAATACGGCGGGATGAGCGGCTTGATCGCCGCGATCAATTCCAGCAATTCTTCATACGAATAGGGATGATATTCCCCGCGTTCGAAATACGCAGTAAAGCGGGCTGCTCTTCACGAGGATCGTGGGATAGATTTTCAGCTCATCCGGCCGCAGGTCCGGGTCATCAAACAGGCGCGCGAAATCTTCGCGGTCGCTCGAAAGAGTCGCCCCCAGCAGATTGGGCATCCAATGCGCCTGGATCTTGAATCCCGCCGCGCGCATCAGGCGGAACGCGACGCCGCGCATCCGCAACCGTATGCCCCCGGCAATTGAGCGCAAGGATCCGGTCGTCGAGGCTTTGCAGGCCGACCTGGATCTTGGTCACCCCGAGCCGGCGCAGGCCGCGCAGTTCCCCGGAGGTGATCGTATCCGGCCGGGTTTCGATCACCAGGCCGACGCAGCGCCGCGCGGAGCGCTCGTTTTTCGCCTGCGCCTCGGCAAGGGTCGCGGATTCCTCCCCGTTAAGTGCATCCAGCAGCCGCAGCACAAAATTTTCGCGATACTCCTCCGGATACGCGCACCACGTTCCGCCAAGGATCAGCAGTTCGACCTTGCCGGTCGGGTGTCCGACCGATTCCAGCGACCCCAGCCGGCTCGCCGCCTGGCGGAACGGATCGAATCCGTTCTGCGCGGCGCGCAGCGCGCCCGGTTCGTCGGCGATGTAGCTCTTCGGCATGTGCGGATCGTCGGGGCAGAACAGGCACTCGCCCGGGCAGGGGTACGGGCGGGTCAGGACGCTGACCGTCGCGACGCCGGACAGCGTGCGGACCGGCTTCATCCGCAGGCGTTCCCAGAGCGCCGGATCAGCCGGAAGCTCGCCCGCCGCCGTCATGGCCCGGTATTCGGCGATCAGGAAATCCTTGCTCAGGTAGCCTCCGCGCGCCGGATGGCGGTGCAGAGCCGGACGCAAATCGGCCCCGCCCGCGATTTCGAGCAGGATTGCGCGCGCGGCGGCCCGCCGCTCCGGATCCGAATAATCCCGCGCGCGTTTCCAGGCGTCCAGCCGCCGGGCCTCTTCTTCTGTATAATCTCCGGTTGTGAAGTCCGTCATCGCCCGCCGCCTTGTGGCCCTCAATCGGGAATTCTATCAAACCCTCGCCGGGCCCTTCGCCGCCACGCGCGGGAAGGTTCAACCCGGGGTGCAGCGGCTGCTGGAACGGATGCCTCCCGGCGCCGCCGTCGCCGACCTCGGCTGCGGGAACGGCAACGCGGCGAAGTTCCTCTCGGCCCGCGGTTTCCGCGGGCGGTACGCCGGCTTCGATCTCAGCTCGGGCCTTCTGGAGATCGCGCGCGCCGAACGCTACCCCTTCCCGGCGGCTTTCCACCATGTGGATTTCCTCGAGCCGGGCTGGGAGAGCTCCATACCAGGAGACCAATTCAATTTCATTCTCTCATTTGCCGTTCTCCATCACATTCCGGGCAGCTCCGCGCGGATTTCATTTCTCTCCGCGTGCCGGAACCTGCTGGCCCCGGGGGGGCAGTTGTTCCTTTCCAGCTGGCAATTCCAGCGCAGCGAGAGGCTTCGCGAGCGGATCGTCGCGTGGTCCGCGGTTGGATTGAATGATACCGAAGTCGATGAGGGCGATTTTCTCCTGGATTGGCGGCACGAGGGGCGCGGGCTTCGTTATGTGCATGTCATCAGCGCACAGGAACGGTCGGCGCTGGCAACCCAGACGGGATTTTCGGAAAAAGAGGCCTTCGAATCCGACGGCAAAGAGGGCAACCTGGCGGATTACGCGGTCTGGACCTGCTAGGTCATCCCGAGCCCCGGTGCACTTCCGGGCGAGGGATCGGTAACTTAATATAAAAAGCAGATCTCGGTATTTTTCTCACACCCCATCCTCCCTCCCTTGCCGATGCTCCACCGTAAATAGTAAATTCCAACTTTCCCTCCCCCCAAGTGCACGTCCCACCATTTGCCCATCAGGATTGATAATGAGCGCGTTATCTTGATCTTGGGCAAATGGGGGGACAACAGAAGGAATTTGCCGGGGGAGGACTCCGCTTATAAACCTCCCCCGTTAGCGTTTTTGAATTTCCGCTAACGGGGGAGGACAAAGCTTGCCCCCCGAGGGATGAGCGCCGGTGGTTTTCCCAGCGCGAAGGTTTCACGAGTGGAGGAAGGGGGTAGTACGTCGGTGTGGGGGTCGGGAACCGCGGCGTGATGTCCTGGCCGCGCGACCAGGCGACAAGGTACGGGTACGGATCGAGTTCCCCGCGGCGGGTGCGCCAATCATCCGCATAGGTCGGGTGCGAGATGCCGAAGTGCAGGTGCGGCGTGGTGCCGGCCGCGTTGCCGGATTTCCCGGTCAGGCCGAGCAGCTGGCCCGCGTGCACGCGCACTCCCCGTTGGATCCCGTCGGCGACGGCCGAGAGGTGCGAGCCGTAATAGCGGATCCCGTCGTCGCCGATGATCGCGACGCACAAGCCGCCCGCGACGGATTCATCGTTCGCCGCCGGATCCCATTTGTCCGTATCCGAAACAAAATCCACCACGCCGTCCGTCACCGCCACGAATTCCGAGCCGATGACGGTGAAGATATCGGTGGCGGGGTAGGCATGCCCGCCCTCGGAGAAGTCGGCCAACTCCTGCGGCTGGACGGGGAACACATACTTATGCGAATTCTGTGTGCGGGAAGGAGTATGGGTAAGGGTGATGGTCGGTGTGACGGTGGGGAGGAGGGTTTCCGTGACAGTGGGGACAAGGGTTTCCGTGACCATGGTGGTGCTGGTGCGGGAGGCTCTGATGACGGAGGTAATCGTGGATGTTTGACTTGGAACCGTCGTTGTTGCCGGGGTTGGTTGGGCCGCCGCGCAGGCGGAAAGGCAAAAGGCAACAATGGTCAATAGGATCCATCCACCCGCTCGTCTCATCATGGATATATTATGCCAAAAATGGGATGGGAAACACCATCAAACGGTCGGCCGCTGAAAACCGCGAAATAATGGAATTTCCACCCCCTTCGAAGTCTCGATATCCGATTTTTAACAATCACCGAAATATTACTTCAGAGGCGTCGATCCCGGATCAACCGAACTTTTCGGCAACCTGTTTCCATTCATTGATCTCCGCCTCGAACCGTTCGGTGAATATCCTCATGATCTCCAACTGCTTCTTCATCGATATGTTCATGTTTCCATAATCTAGGAAGAATTGGGACGCGGAATTGCCCACCCAGGCGCCTTCCTCCAATCCATTTATCGCCGCGGTAAGCGTTTTTATCATGTCGTCAATTTTCTCCTGGTCTTTTGCCATGAGATCCTTGACGGCGGTGACATTTTCCACATTCATATGCATCTTCGGTATGATTCCTCCCTTGGGCGTCTTTTCTTCTTGCGCGGTTATCCGGCGATGTCGATATCAAGCTTAAGATACATCCCGCGCTTGTCGCTTCCGACGGCCAGTACTCGGATCTGAAATTGTTGGTAATCGAATTGCTGCCCGGCATGTACCCGCTGAAAGGCGTTGGTGTCGGGCCGGCCCCGTACAACCAGCCACAGGCCGGCCGTCGCTCCACGTGTTTCCTTCCCCTTCTCATCGGAATATTTTTCGCTGGCGAAATTCCCTGTCCCGATCCCGAGCACGCCGGAACCGCTCCGGTGATTGATCATTGCGCCTTCGTATACGACCAAAGTTGCCGATTCCATCTCGCATCTCTCCCGTTGGGCGCCGAATGGCGTCTTTCCTCCCCGCACCGGTCTATTCAGGCACGGTGATGTCGGCGAAGACAACCATTCCAAAACGGCTGCTCTCGATCCGCTGTACGTTCAACGTAAATTGTTCAAGTTGTACCGATTTGCCGGCATGGACCTTGAAAGCCTTCATCGTCTTCCGATCGTCTCCGATCATCAACGATAAAGCGGATGTCCAGCCGCGCTGTTCCTGTCCCTGGGCGTCTTTATATTTGCCGAAGACGATGTTGCTCGCCGCGAGATTCAAAACTCCGCCCTTGCTTGGGTACGTCAAGTGGATACCATTGGGGAGAATGATCGGAACGGTTTTCATGGCGCTATCCTCCGGCATGTTTCCGGTTTCCATCAATCGTGTGATCCCTTATTTCTCTTCTGAAACGTCGACTTCCACAAAATAACCTTCCCGGTCACTCCCGCCGATGCGCAGAATTTTTATGTTGTATCCCTCAAAAGAGATCGTTTGGCCGGTTTGGACCTGGAAGGAAGTGTAGGTTTCCGGACGGTCCACGATTACCAGCCACAAGATCGCCGTCAAATCCGTTTTTTCTCGTGCGGAGGTAGGGGTAAACTGATCGGGAAATCCGTTCGTATCAACATAAGAGGTTCAATACACCGTGCGAACCGGTGTAATTCCTGTTCATCGCCGCATAGATCACCATGCTCGTGGAAGTCAGAGGCCTGGTTTTCGTAAAGGAGACTGTATTCAGCGCACATGCGGAGAGCAATATGGCTGGAATGATTGCTCCAGCAAATCGAAAAAGGTTTCCTGTTCGGAGATTCATCAACCCTCCTGAAAACCAACCGGGTGGCATTTCCGGATGCAGATCATTTCGCAACGGAGTGTAACCAGTAACCAATTCCAATCCTTTTCCCGTCCATTTTCGCTTTTATGGGTTCCCTTTCCGGAGCCTTAATCGAATAAACAATATGTAGAGCCCGCCGAGGATTTCTTTTCATTGGCATATTCCACTCTGACTTCCGTAAAGGGATTTTGGAGATCCCTTCCAAGACGAAGAATTTGAATCCTGTATGTATAATAATAAAAAGTCATTCCGCCATAAGCGTACACGATGCGTGATGCTTCCGGTTTATCACGCATGGAAATAAACAACTGGGACAGCATCTCGTTTTTCTTTTCGCCGGATTGTCCGATAAAATCCGCATTGAAATATCCGCCCGAGGCAATGGAAATTATTTCACCGTCGCATTGGAAGGACGCCACCGCGGTTTGATGGACCAATTGAGCGTATGGTTGCGAGGGAGATGTGCTCGCATTGGGAAAGAATGATCCGCAGCCGGAAAGAAGCAAACAGACGGCTGGAAAAATGGCTCTCTTCCATTGGTTTTTATTCCTGAATAATCTCATTTCTGTCTCCCTTCTACCCTAGACAACCGGATTTGTTGTTGTAAGCCAAAAATGACTTTGATAATCCTCAAATGACATCGTGATGGGAGGACTGTCCGGCCATGGGTTTTGCACGGTTACAGTATTCGCGATGGGATCCACATCGGTTACAAAAAAAACATGACCATCTGGAATTTTATCTGGTGGACCAAAATAAGTCAGGACGCGTAATATCGGTCGGCCACTTACTCCCGGCGGTTATTGCATCGCCGCGCTGAAACGACTCATATAATGTGTCCATACTCATCAGGGATGAGGGGTAATTGACACAATCCTTTCCGGTCATCGCGCTCAAGGCGACTGCGGGCGAAGGAAGGTCATTTAAAGGGTTTATGCCATTTTCCTTCTGCCACTGGAGATACGCCTTCTCGATGATCATTGTCCAAGTTTCCTGAGTGCCGCCCATATTATCCGCCGGATTGGAGTGCGTATTCCCGAAATCTCCATCCACAATGACATAATGCTCTTCATAATGGCATGGGCCGAATATGGTGTCGCATTTTTTGTCATAAAACCTAACCTTGTACCGTCCATCCGGCAGTACCTCGATCATATCCTCCAGTAATTCCGGATGCAGTCAGCGCGATGGCTCCCATGGATGACATTAAAAAACAATCGCCGATATTCCCCTGTCGAATATCTGATTCATCCGCCGCGGAACTATCCCCGTCACCCCAAAGAAATGGAGTATCTCCGCCCGAACCCCAACCGAACGCCGCCGCGGCGGATTCCCACTCGTCCGCTTCCTGGGCAACTTTCCTTGAAAGGAGATTACTATCATAGGCAAGGGAATCGATTTTCCCCGCCCAGGAAGTCACCGCATTAACAAAATCGTCCTTTTGCGACCAATCCATCCCCGCCGCGCTGGCGCGGATTTCCGATTGCGTATTGATGATTTTATCGGTAAGCCGGCTCAGCATCCGGCCGGCTTCCCGAACCGGATCCGGCTCCATATGGATGATGTCTGACATCAATGCCCCTCCTGATCAACGGCCTGTTCCATAAAAGAGCTTCACTTTCTATAATTGCGAAATGTCACTCCTCAAGCCAATTTGGCGGCGATCGCTTCCCACTCCGCGATCTCCCGCCGCATCCTTTCGGCGAGCGCCTCCATGGAATCGGCTTGATTCGTCAACCGCTTTTGCAGTTCATCATACTGATTGTGGAAATCCTCTTCGGCCTTCCCCACCCAATCACTGCCGTGCATGGCCGCCACGGCGTCCGTCAGGTTCTTCAGGATCTCCCGGATCTCCTTTTCATCCTTGGTCATCAAATCCAGGACGGCTTTGACCGGCTCTATGTCCATGTGGATGGTCGGCATCGCATCCTCCCCTCAGCTCAGCTTGGCGGCCGCGGCTTCAAAATCCGCGATCGCCTGCCCCAACCGATCGGCCAGAGTTCCCATGTATTCCACCTGCTTTGTTAAATCCTGGCGAAACCCCGCGTACTCATCATAGAATTGATTCGGAGCGTCCCCGATCCAGTCGCCCCCCTCCAATCCGTTCACGGCAATGGTCACATCCTTAAGAAAATCCTTTAGCTCACCTTCCCTTCTTACGAGAAGGTCCATAACCGCCCGGACGCTGTCGATATCCATGTGGATTTTTTGCATGGCATCCTCCCTTGCGGACTTGCTTTTGAAAAATTATATATCAAATTCCCTCCCCCTCCTCTGTCCTCCCCCATTTGCTCACCACAACTTCTATTGGAGAATCATTTTTTCAAAGCAAATGTGGGAGGATTAAAACACGCGAAGCGCCCGCAAGCAGCGCTTCGATTTTCCCCCACGACAGGTTCATTTTCATCTTCCCCCTTCGGACGGTTTATTTCTTTTCTTCGTCCGGATCGGATAAGCTCGGACCCGTGCGCGGGAACGGACTGGTGGTGCCGGCCGGCCTCGGCTGCGTGTTTCCGGTCCGCCCCAGTTGGCCGGTTCCGGTGCGCGGGAATTGGCCCGCCCCGCCCTGCGAAAGCTGCCCCGTCCCCGTCCGGCCCAGCTGGCCGGTCCCCGTCCTTCCCAATTGGCCGGTCCGGCCGATACTCTTCTCCTCGGCGGCGGCTTCCTCCTCCACCTCCGAGATCACCCCGATCCCCTCGACCATCTGCCGGTTGAAGAGGATCGCCGGCGCGCGCGTGACCAGCTGCGGGAAATACACCGGGATCAGCGTGGCGTTGAACAGCGCGGTGAACTGGCGGTTGCCCTGGAACATCTGCGCGGAAAAATCGAATTTTCCCGGGCTCTCCAGGATCCCGAACATCTCGAACCCGTGCAGGCTGGCCCAGATCCGGTAGGAGATCAGGCGCGTGAATCCGGCGCGGGCGATGGTGATGCGCCCGAGGTCGCCGGTTTTTTCGCACAGCACGGCGATGACGCGCGATTTGACCATCCCCCAGGTGTTGAACTGGGCCACAACCTCCTGCGGGCGGTGCAGGCGGACAAGCGAGGCGTTCTCAATCTCGATGTAGGAATCGGTCGGATCGCTCAGCAGGCCGATCAGGCCGGCGGCCGTCACGGAGATCATCCCGTTCACGCGGTAGTTCTGCGTGATCACGGAGGTGGAGACGAGGTCGCGGGGCATCCTGGATTCCATTGGCTTATCCCTCACTCCCGCTCATGCGGCCGCCCTAAACCCGACGTAGATCGTCACCGGCTCGGCGCTTCCTTCCACCCAAAGCAGGCCCTGTCCCGCGCGGATCTGGCGGTTGGCCGCACCCAGGGGCGAGATCATCTGAATCTGGGCTGTCTGCTTGCGGATTTCCGAGAGTTCAGCGCTGGTCAGCGCCGGGCCGGAATCCACAATCGAAAGCACCACCCATTCGCCCAACGGCAGCTTATCGGCATTGTTGATCGCAAACGGCCCGCTCGGCTCGCCGCCCTTGAGCCGGAAAAGGACAATGTCGATCGGCGTGCTTTTGCTGCGCGCGATCGACCAGCCGAATAGGGTTTGCAGGCCGGATTGCGCCGCTTGCGGATTTCCGTGGACGTTGGGAAATTCTCCGGCCATCTGGGTAAGGATGGCGACCTTCTTCATTTCGGCCGCCGTACGCACCGCCATCAGCGCATCCCCGATCACCTTGCGGTACTGGAACACTTCCGTGCCGGCGGGCGCCGTGGGGGCAACTTTGGGTTCGGCGGGGAGCCGTTTGAGCCACTCCTCCACCTGCGCGCGCAGCTTCCAGAGATTGGCGCGGTTCGGAAGATTCGGATTGGTGCCGACCACCTTCGCGACTTCGGCAATGAAGGTCATCATCGCCTGGCGGAACTCGGCGGGCGAGACGGCCGCGGGAAGCGGAGAGGTGCCGGAGAGGCGGCCCGCATCCCCTTCGCCGCCGGGAGAACGCAGGAGCCGCTCGAGCGCCACCCCGGCCCAGGCCGCCAGTCCGCGCAACAGTTGCACGTGATGCTCGCTGAAATTCACCTGCGAGGTCCGGTTGTATACGCCGAGGACTCCGCCGATCCGGCCTTCGACCCAGATCGGCACGTTGGCCAGCGTCTGGACCATGTAGCCGGTTTTCACCTTCAGGTTGGACTTGGCCGTTCTTCTGGCGGACGACCGTCTGGCCGGATTTAATCACCTGATTGACGAACTCATCGGAGACTGGAATGCGGTTGGTCATCGCCCGGCCGCCCTGGGCTTCCTTGCTCGCGCGCAGGATGATATCGCCGGACGTTTCCTCCAGCATGTAGATGCCCGCATCCTCGGCACCGGTCAGGTAAGCGGCGGCTTCGACGATCTGGCGCAGAAGCAGGTCCGCCTGGCGGGTCTGGGTTACGGCGCGGCCGACGTCGAGCAGGGAGCGCAATTCCTCGTTGCGGCGGCGCAACTGCTCGATATTGGCGCGCAATTCGTCGACGCTTTGCCGTTCGCCCGCCTGGACCGAGGATTGCCGAAAGGCATTCAAAAGGGATTGGACGATGTCGTCGGGTTTGCAGGGTTTGAGGAGGAAATCTTTGACGCCGAGGCGGAACAGATCCCGCGCAAGTTCCGGGTTGATCCGGCTGGCCATCACGATGGCCGGCGAGGTTTCCCCCTGATCCCGCCGCTGGCGCAATCCGGTGACCTGCAGGCCCTGCAGCTGGGTCAGGTCGATCGCCAGAACATCCGCCGGGGGCGAATCCGGCCGGGCGACTTCGGCCGGGAATCCCCGCGGGAGAAGGACTTCACGCACGAGCCACTCGCCGGATTCCGGCATATCCGCGAGGACGAGCACCCGCGGAAGGGCTTGACGGATATTTCCGGTCTTGGATGGTGTAGCAGCCATGCGGAAAACCGACTCCGCTGAGAAAATACGGCCTCCGAATCATCCTTGGAGGAGGCCGACGTTCCGATTGTACTATAGGAAAGAAAACCCCTTGTTCGCGCAGCTCAACCGCTTCAATCACTGAGCGCGCGCATACTGAGTCTTCTTTAACCTTAACCTTACAACGAAATCTGCCGGCGGGATTGCCGGCCGAGCCGCCGGATGAACAGCGGATCGCGGTGGAGGGGGACTAACGGATCGGGGAGTCTACCGGATGGAGTATTCCTTCCCGGCATCCCACTCCTTGCGGAGCGCGCGGATGCCCTTGCGGACCCATCCGGCCAACCCGAAGATCCATCCCGCACCGAAGATCAATGAGAGGATGATGACAATAAAAATAATTTCGCCAAGGCCCATGGTTCTTGCGCCTCCCGGCGCGCCGGATCGATCCTACCCGTTATCCCGCTGTCGCGGGATGTTTAATTCTCCGCGGCTTGCCGCATGGTTTTTCGCCTTTGCGCTCTGAGATACCGCGGCTTGCCTCGCGTCATTCATTATACGGCGGTTCCCTATTTTGCGCCTCGCCCTGCCCGGAGGCGAAATGCGCCGAGCGGGAAGGCAGCGACGCGCCCATGAACCATCCGGCGGCGATTCCCACCGCGGCCAGGAGGAACACGATCCGGTATCCGCCCCAATCCGCCAGCGCTCCGCCGATGAAGGGAAACAGGACGATCACCCCGATCAGCGTGTTGGTTAATCCGATATATACCGGCCGCTGTCCCTGGGGCGCAATCTCCAGCACATAATTAATGAACCCCAGCATGATCGAACCGTCTCCGAGGCCCAGGAACAGAAACGCCGCCGACACCAGGATGACCGGCAACGCTCCGCCTCCGGCAACCCCTCCCGCGCACAAAATCAGGATGGGGGCCGTCAGGTACACCCCGCCGACCACGCGGATGACGATGTGCGATCCGAAACGGTCGGCGACCCAGCCGAACAGAAGCCCGGCCAGCGCGCTCCCGACCGTCTGCGCGATGGCAAATCCGCCGATGCCGGCTTCGGGGATCCCCAATTCCCGGATGGCGTAGACGGCGAAGAACGGCGAAGCCATCGCGCACGTCGCCATGAGCAGCCGCGCCACGTTCACCCGCAAAAACGTCCGGTCGGTGCGGAGCAGGCGGACCAGGCCGGGAAGGTACTCGGCCATCTTCTGGCGTTCGGACGCCACCGGTTCGTGCGGCTCCCGGACCAGGTACATCCCGCCCAGGGAGATCATGAAGCAGATTGACGCCAGGATGAAGAGCAGCGCGTAATTGTCCGGGAAAGCCAGGCCGGAGAATTGCAGGACCCAGCCGATGACCGCGCCGGCGGCGATCGAGAGGACGCCCGAGACCGCCTGGCCGACTCCGATCACCCGGCCGCGCTCGCGGTGGGAGAACGCCTTCCCGAGCAGATCGAACCAGGCTACCCCGGCGATCGAATCCGTGAAGCTGAAGTAGAAGCTGCAGAAAAACAATCCCAGCAGGAAGAGCGCCGGCAGGATCGATCCGGAGAGGAAGAGCAGGATTCCGAATACGAGGAAGATGGGCCGGCCGATCCAGGCGACAAATTTGATGACCGGCAATTTGCGCGGGGCGGTCGAAAGGTAGTGCGCGGCGAACATCTGCGGCAGCAGCCACCCGCCCTGCCAGAGCGCGTTGGCCATCCCGATCAGGATCGGGTTATCCGTCAGGTTCGCGGCGAATGCGGGCAGGATCGTGTTCGTTCCCGCAAAGGTGAGCCCGATGCTGAAGAAAACGTAATCCGTTATAAAGCCGAGCCAGTTGAATTGGCGGTCCCGGCGGGAAAACGTGGAGAGAGCCATTCGGCGGATTATAACCTCCCCATCCTATCCTCTCACCTCAGCATTATTTCAATCTTTGTACACGGATTGCACCGAAAAGAGCCGATTACACTGGGAGGCGAAGGTCTTAATTTTTTCCGCAAATTGAAATAGCATCCCAAAAAGAATTGTTATTCTTCGGTGATATCGGAATTTCCCGGTGTTTCGGTGTACGATTTTCCTTACCTGAGTAGTCATACTCGCAAATAATAACATCCGTATTTTTATATCAGACGGCAGAGTCTACCCCACGAAGCGGGGGGAAAAAGGAGGGGGAGTGTATAATCATCCGGATCCATATTCGGGAGAGGGCATGAAACAGTCATCGCGCTTTTTATCGCTCGCCGTTTTCGTTTCCGGAATGACCGCCCTGGCGGTGGAGCTGGCCGCATCGCGTTTGCTTGGCAACGTATTCGGCACGAGCAACCTGGTGTGGGCCAACATCATCGGGCTGATCCTGGTCTACCTCACCGCCGGATACTTCATCGGCGGGCGCTGGGCGGACCGCAATCCGAACCCGGTGGTGTTCTACCGGATCATGGCCTGGGCGGCGCTCACCACGGCCGTGGTTCCCGTCATCAGCCGGCCGGTCCTGCTGGGAGCGGCGGCCGCGGTGGAAAAACTCGACGCGGCGATTGTCCTCGGTTCCTTCGGGGCCGTGCTGATCCTCTTTTCCGTGCCGGTGACTCTGATGGGCTGCATCTCCCCCTTTGCCATCCGCCTGGCGATCCAGGACGTCAACGGCGCGGGCAACATCTCCGGCCGCTTGTACGCCATCTCCACGCTCGGGTCGATCATCGGCACGTTTCTTCCGGTGCTGTGGCTGATCCCCTCGATCGGAACCGCCCGCACGTTCTTTGTTTTCGCCGCGCTGCTCCTGCTGGTGGCGCTGATCGGGCTGTGGCGGGCGGACCGGCGGGTGGCGCTGCGGCATTTGTGGATGCCGGTGGCGCTGATCGCGTTGTATGCCGTCGGGACGGGACTCTCGATCAAGAACACACCCGGCCAGATCTACGAACGGGAATCCGCGTACAACTACATCCAGGTGGTCGAATTGGACGGCATCCGCTACCTGCGATTAAATGAAGGCGAGGGAATGCATTCGGTATACGCGCCGTCGCTGCTCCTGACCGGCGGGACGTGGGATTATTTCCTCGCCGCGCCGTTCTTCAATGCGCCGCCGCGGACTCCCGCGCAGGTGGAAAGTCTCGCGATCGTCGGACTGGCGGCCGGGACCGCCGCCGGCCAATACACGGAAATCTACGGACCGATCCCCATCGAAGGGTACGAAATCGATCCCGTGATCATCGATGTGGGCCGCAAATATTTCGGGATGACCGAGACCAACCTCTCGGCGCTGGCCGTCGACGGGCGCTGGGGATTGGCCCACAGCCGGCGGACCTTCTCGGTGATCGCCATCGACGCCTACCGCCCGCCCTACATCCCCCCGCACCTGACCACGCTCGAATTCTTTCAAACCGTCCGCGATCGCCTGGCGCCGGACGGCGTGGTGACGATCAACGTCGCCCGGCTTCCGGACGACCGGCGCCTGATCGAAGGCCTCGCCGCGACGATGCAGGCGGTGTTCCCGAACGTGTATGTGACGGACGTCCCCTACAGCATGAACAGCATCCTGTTCGCGACCGTCCAGCCGACCACGATCCAGAATTTTCTCGATAACTATAAATTGCTGAAAACCTCGGGCGGCGCGCCGCTCGAACTCCTGACCGTGCTGGAATGGACCATCCAAAACCTGCAGCCCACTCCGCAGGGCGGGATGGTGTACACCGACGACCGCGCGCCGATCGAACTGCTGACCAATGCCATGGTCGTCCAATTCGTGCTTTCCGGCCGGCTGCCCATGCTGGCGCCGCAATGATAAAGGGTTCTCCGATGAAAACAATCCTCCGGATTTTCCTGATCGCATCCTTTCCCTTTTTGGTCCTGCTGATGTGGGTCCGGATCATGCTGCTGCCGCTGTTCGTCGAGGCGGAGTACCGGCGGCCGGGATTCCCCGCCGACCCGTACGGCTTCACCACCGCCGAGCGCATCCAATGGGCGAACGTCTCGCGCGGGTACCTGCTTTCGAATGCGGGTGCGGATTTTTTTTCGCAATACCATCTGGCGGACGGATCGCCGCTCTACAATGAGCGCGAAGTCGAGCACATGGCGGATGTGCATGCCCTCGTCCAAAAGGCGATGATCCTCCTCGTCGTCCTGGGGATTCTGTACCTGGCCGGTTGCGCATACCTTTTCTGGAAGGACCGGGGCCTCCTGCGCAGGACGCTTGCCGCGGCGGGGATCGGAACCTTCGGGTTTTTGATTTTCGCCATGGTCGCCGTCGCCCTGTCGTGGGATTGGTGGTTCGTGACGTTCCACCGGGTCTTCTTCACCGGCGAGACCTGGCTTTTCCTGTATTCGGATACTCTGATCCGGCTGTTCCCGGTCACGTTCTGGCAGGATGGCGCCGCGGCGGCGGTGATCGGCATGCTTGTCACCTGCCTGCTGGTTTGGTTCGCCGCCTCCATCCTCCCGCGCTGGATTCAAAGGAAACGTCCGGCGGGCGGGTAGTTCCGCCCATCCGCCAGGCAACCGAGGATCCATGCCAAAAACCGCGGCTTATCCGCGCGGCATGCCCCCTATCTTCCTATTTACTTCATCTTCGTCTCCGCATGAAAATGCGTTTTGATGTGATGACACTCTCGGGGAATGGGCGGCCTGTATCCGCCGTTCGACGGCTTGAGGGTCTGGAATTCCGGAAACCGCCGGATTCCGTGTTCTCGGGTATCATTTAAGCGAATTTCCACGGATAAACGGCACACGGCTTTTTAATTCCTGCGTTTCGGTAATGCCTGGAGGCTTATGAGGATCCGATCCGCCATTTTCCGGTCAGCGGTCATTTCTTTGCTCGCCGGTTTAATTCTTACCGGCTGCGGGACGGGCGGCAATCTCCCCTACCCGATTGCCACGCCCCTTCCGCTTCCGAAATTTTCGATCAACTTCCTGGTGCGCGCCCCCGCGGATTCCCCGGCGGGCGTGAAGGTCATCCTGAACATCCTCGACGAAGTGACCGGGCTTACCCTCAACCCGACAAGTTACGAGATGAAACAAGTGGACAGCGGGTTATGGCAGTTGCAGCTGGATTTCCCGCGCAGCGCCATGATCCACTACCGCTACAGCCTGGGAAGCGGCGAGATCGAAGCCGGGCCGGGCTCGGGCATGGTGGATTACCGCACGTATTACGCTTCGGGGAACAACCAGGTCGAGGATGTCATCGCCCACTGGACCGGGACGGAATTCCACGGGACCACCGGGCGGATCCGCGGCCTGGTGCGCGACGCGGTCACCGGGCTGGCGATCCCGGGGTTGGTGATCGGAACCGCCGGGATGCGCACGATCACCGATACCAACGGATATTACCTGCTCAGCGGCGTGCCGACCGGAAAGCAAACCCTGATCGCGTTCGACATGGACAGCGGGTACCGGCCGTTCATCCAGGAGGCGATCATCGCCGACGGGCAGGATACCCCCGCCAACCTGGCGCTCTCTCCTTCGCCGCGGGTGACCGTCTCCTTCCATCTATACACTCCCCAGGCGGAGAACCCCCCCGGCGCGCAGATCCGGATGGTGGGCAACCTGCTGATGCTCGGGAACACGTTCCAGCCCGGCGCGGCCTCGACCATGGTCGAACCGGCGCGCGCGCCGCTGATGACTCTGCTGGGCGACGGCACCTACGTCGTCTCGCTCTCGCTCCCGGTGGGCGCATACATCCGGTACAAGTTCACCCTCGGGGACGGATTTTGGAACGCCGAACGCGACTCGCAGGGGCGGCTCGTCCTGCGCGATTTGATCGTCCCCGAGCACGATACGATCATCGAAAACGGGGTGATCACCTGGCGGACCGGCGCGCTCAGCCCGGTCACCTTCAATGCGGTGACTCCGCCCAGCACCCCTCCCTCCGAAAAGGTGTCCATCCAGTTCAGCCCGTTCCAGGGCATCTGGATGCGCCCGATCCCGATGTGGATGATCGGACCCCAGCAATGGACGTATACGCTGGAGAATCCGTTGGAATGGCCGGGGCCCATATCCTACCGGTATTGCCGGAACGGGATGTGCGGGCTTGCCGACGATCTGGCCACCGCCGGCGATCAGGCCGCCGGCCGGCAGTTCCAGGTGACGAACGCGGCGCAAACAATCGTGGATTCGGTCCTCGGCTGGACCGCCTGGCCGGATACGTCCACCGCCGTGATCCCCGCGCCTTCGGCCCCCGCCCGCGCCGGCCTGCGCTTCGGCGCGGTGTTCTCCCCGGCGCGCTGGTCGCCGCCGTATGATTCCACCATCGCCGATCTGGTCGCGCTGCGCGCCGGAACGGTCTTCATCAGCCCGCAGTGGTATCTCGGCGCGAACGCCCCCCTGCCCGAGATCCGCAATCTCCCGGAACTCGCCACCCCGTTGTACCAGGATGTGATCAACCAGCTGGCATACCTGCGGGCCGCCGGCATCCAGCCGGCCCTTTCCCCGGCGGTCGGCGCGCTGACCGGCCTCACCTCGGATTGGTGGGATACCGCGCCGCGCGACACCGCCTGGTGGGATTCCTTCTTCCTCTCGTATGCTAACTTCCTGTTCACCTACGCCGACATCGCCCAGGCGAACGGCGTGCAGGAATTGGTGATCGCGCGGGCCGACATGCTGCAATCGATGCCCGGTCTGCCGGGAACGCCGGCCGACATCGAAACGCGCTGGCGGGTGCTGGTGCGCAACATCCGGCTGCGCTACTCCGGGAAAATCGTGGTGGAATTCCCGCTCTCCGACAGTTTCCCCTCCGTGCCCCAGTTCTTCGATGAGGTCGACGAGATCCTGATCCGCACGAGCAGTCCTCTGGCGGCGGGCTCCAATTCCCCCGAAGAGATGAAAAACGCCGCCGGCGCGCTGCTCGACGAGAAGCTGGCCGGCCTCCGCGCCCTGGGGAAACCGATCTTCCTCGCGCCGGCCTATGCCTCGCTGGGCGGGGCGGACGCGGGCTGCCCGCGCGACTCGATGGGTTCCTGCCTGACGGTGTCTTCGATCCTTCCCGGAACCTCACTGGCGCTCGGCCTGGCGCCGGATTTCGACGCCCAGACCCGGGCCTACCAGGCCCTGCTTCTGGCGGCGGCCGACCGCGATTGGATCTCGGGCTTCTTTGCCTGGGGGTATTACGCGCCGGTCGCACTGCGCGATGCATCGCCCTCGATTCACGGCAAACCGGTCGAACTGTACCTCGCGGGAATGTTCAACCGGTAATCACGGATTTCACGGATTGAAAAACCGATTACACGGATTTTGTGCAGTATCCGCGTAATCGGTTTTATTTATCCGTGAAATCCGTGGACTCTTCACTCCCAGGCCGCAGCGGGATCACATTTTTTCCCGATGACCCACTCCACCAGCAACGGGTATGCGCGCTCGATCTGCTGATTGGGCTGGGCCGGATCGATGAAATCGTGATCCAGTTTCCAGGAAGCCTCGAACTGCCGGCGGGTAACCGGGATTCCGAGTCCCCGCCACTCGCGAAGGACCCTCCCGGTCATGACATTGCTCACCGCCAAATCACTCGGGTTTGTGACGACGATCAATTCCTTCCCGGCCGGGGGCGCTTTTTTCACAAGGCTTCGGACGGCATATGCCAGGCGCAGAATTTGCCGGAGCGCGCGCAGGGAATAGCGCGGGTAGGTGTGTTCCGGCGCCCCCTGGAGTTTTGTAATCGGGTTCCACCATCCATATATATTTGGAAGCATGGAAAGCAAATTGACCGCGGCGAAAGTGAACCACCAGGGGATCATATGGAACCCGAAGGCGGGGGCCATGAGAACAGCAGCGGAGACATCGGCCCGGCAGGCCCAGGCCCAGGCGCTGACCACGCCGCCGCAGGAAATTCCCGCGAAGGTCACCCGCCGGCCAAGCCCCTGGGCGATGTCCGCCGTTTCGTCCGCGTACGCCGCCAACTCCTCCGCCGTAAGCCCCGATTGAACGTCGTTCATCCGGTCCGGCAGGCCGTGGCGGGGAAGATTCGCGATCAGGACGTTGTATCCCCGTTTGAAAAAAATCTCCCCGAGCTTGACGAACTGGCGGGGGCAATTGGTGTATCCGTGAACGAACACGATCGCCTGGTCGGTCCGTTCACCGTGGGTCATGAACTGCAGCCGGGCGTCCGGGATGATCCGGTCCCCTTCCCGGTCGCGGAGGACGGAAATCCTGCGCTCGGCTTCCAGGTAATCTCCGGCCGGGTTCGGCCGGGAACCGATTCTTTCCACGGAAATCGGACGGAATAAAAACACTCCAATGCAAAGGATGATGACGCCAAACACAAGCAGGATTGGCAGCATGTATCTCTCCCTCTAGTGTGCGGATCGGATCGGATGACCGAACGGATCTACGCGCACTCTCATGCGGATGTTCCCCCGGAAAAGAAAGCGCCTCACCCGTCATCCGACCGGTAAGGCGCTGAATTTTCGGCAGGGTTGACCGCCCCGCTAAAAACGGGACGGCTTCCGCTTACCAGTCTCGACTGTTGCCCCCGCCGCCGCCTCGTCCGCCGCGCCCGCCGCCACCGCCACCCCGATCGAAACCGCCCCGCCCGCGTTCTTCCCGCGGCTTGGCCAGATTGACGGTCAGGATGCGATCCCCCATTTTGGTTTCCTTGAACATGGTGATCGCAGCCTGGGCTTCGGCTTGGGTTTCCATTTCCACGAACCCAAAGCCTTTGGAGCGGCCGGAATCCCGGTCTTTGATGATTGCCACGGATTTTACGGTGCCGGCCTGGGCGAACATGGTCCGCAGCTCTTCCTCCGTGGTGGAAAAAGCCAGATTGCCCACATACAGTTTCGATTCCATCGCTTCTCCAATGACGCCAGCTTGAGTTCCCCGATGGGGGAACAAAGAGGATATGGATTAGTTTATCATAGGATGGGTCGTCCATGCATCTGCATCGGTCAAAAAAAGCGCATCGCCCGGTTTGAAGCAGCATCGGTGGGAAATAATTTTGTTGCGTTTGCCCAGCGGCACGGACAACCTGATGCGGGGGACGGACATCCTACCAGCTCCTTTGATGATGACGGTCATGGATTATCTAAACAAATATCATCGGGAATGGTAGAATTAAGGCGAGGAAAAAATGAACGCAAAACACGCGAAATCCGGCGTCCGTTCCGCGCCAGTGGCATCCGTAGGGTTCGCAATCTTCCTGGCGGTAACGGCGTGCCAGCCTCAACCGGCTGCTTCCACGGAACCATCGGCACCGCCCGCGATCGTCGTGCAGACGGTGATCCATACCGTCGAAGTAACCCGGGTCGTGGAAATCCCCGTAACGGTCACTCTGACCCCAACCTCCAACGAGAGCCCGACCCCGAGCAGCACGCCGACGATCACCGACACGCCGACGCAAACACCCAGTCACACATCCACCCCAACCTATTCTCCGCCGAGGATCCGCGTGAAGATGTGGTCGCAATGCCGCTACGGCCCGGGCGTGGGCTACTTGTATGACTACGAT
Source organism: uncultured Chloroflexia bacterium (assembly GCA_963724345.1). GTDB lineage: Bacteria > Chloroflexota > Anaerolineae > Anaerolineales > RBG-16-64-43 > JAFGKK01. The sequence continues at coordinate 2,211,214 of CAVRUI010000003.1, forward strand.
TTGTTCGACGGCAACCTGATGGAAGTGATCGGCTGGCGGGAAATCCTCGCGCAGCAGAGGGACGGGACCTGGCAACCCAGCGTCTGGCTGTACGTCCGCGCGGTCGGCGGCGTCAATATATGCTGGGTCAACTCCAACCTGGTCGAAGTGGTGCGCGGCGATATCTTCGACGCCCCGGTGTTCACCTCGCGGCTGCCCTATTCCCAGTTGTACCAGGCTCCCAAAGCCGTCGAGGCCTGGCGCGACGGGAACATGGTGACCGTGATGTGGAGTTCGATCTGGATGACCGAGGACGATTACCGCGGATACCTCGTCGAAGCCTGGGTGTGCCACGGCGGCCAGCTCTATTTCGCGCCGGTCGGGTATGTCGGCGTCAACGTCGCCAACCCGGCGGTCCTCATCCCGGATGAACCGGGCTGCTCCGAGCTTTCCGGCGGCCGGTTGTACGCCACCGAAAAGCACGGGTACACCACGTGGATTCAGGTCCCCTGGCCGGATTTCGATTCCACGAAGAGCACGAAGTAAAACCTGAAGGACACGAAAGAATAAAAAGAAATTATTAATATGTCACCCTGGGCGCAGCGAAGGATCCAATAACGCAGGAACAGATGCTTCGCTTCCCCTCGCTACGCTCGGGACAGGCGCTCAGCATGACATTCTTATTCAGAGGTTTGTAAATAAATTTCTCTTCGTGCCCTTCAGATCTTTACTTCGTGTCCTTCGTGGATTCCATCAAACGTGTATTCCTCGTAATCGCCGATCGCGCGGTACCCGATTTTTTGATAAATGCTGTTGGAGACGGGGTTCGCCAGATCCGCATAGAGCGTGCAATACTCCCATCCTTCGCGCAGAAGCAGGCGGCTTAATTCCCCGACGCAGGCCGTGGCAAAACCCCGCTTCCGCAATTCCGCCGGCGTGTACACCATCCCGATCGAGATCCCCCGTCTTGTCGGCCGGGTTTTGCTTGCCATCGAAACCGGCTCCCCCGTATCCCACACGTAAATATCCCCGTCGGCCAGCCGGTAGGCCGCCGTTTGCCGGCATTCCTCGGGGTCGGCGCCGCCCATCATCTCCATCCGCGCGGAATACCACCAGCCCTGGATCCGTTCGAGATCCGCCGGGCCGGCTTTCCGCAGGCGGCCGCCTTCCGGACCGGGAAGTACGACCCGGGTGAGATCGTACATCCGGAGATTCTGATTAAGGCGGAACGGTTTTTTCACGGACGCCGCCAGGTATTCCATGACGGTCCGCGCGAGTTCCACCGGCCCGAATACTCCGGGAACCTTCCATCCCTCCCGGATCAACACGGCCGTCAATTCCGCGGCGCAATCCTCAATCCGTCCGGGGGCCCCGGACAGGAGCAGGTTATGCGGCGGGGTCATCGTCGCGGCCAGAAGCAGCGTTCCATTTTCTTCCACGGTCTTCAGACAGACCGGCATTTGGAAGCGTTCCGGGTGCCGGACCAGCTGGCCGCACACCCCGAGGATCAGGCCGTTGGCGGACTCGCGGGCTTCCAGATCCGCCTGCGCGGCCTGCAGGAATTCCTGCGCGGTATTATGCGTCCGGACTTGCAGCATTGTAAAACCTCCCACGCGCCGGAAATTCGCGTGTACCTGCCGGCGGTTTATTGTAACGCTCCGAATTTTAAAATGTTCGTGATGGCGTATTTTACCTGCGTTTGAAATAGTACCAGGCCGACGGATGACCCGTCCCCTGCTCATACTGATAGAGGTTAAATTCCGGCTCGAAGCATGTGGCGGCATCTTCGCGCGATATGCCGCGGGTATCTCCGGGAAGTTCCGGCTGCCACGCATATAGAAGGAACAATCCTCCCCTCTTCATCCAATGCGCCAATCCGCGGGCGTAGCGCGCACGGTCAGTCCGGGTCAGGCTGTGGAAACATCCCATATCCAGCGCCAGATCATACGGTCCCGGCAAGGGAAGCGCCGCCAGGTTTGTCACATCCGCGGTCAGCAAAGTCGCCGGGCGGGATCCGAGCTTCCTCTTCGCCGCCGCGATCGCACGGCCCACAAAATCCACACCGGTGACTTCCCAGCCGAGCTCCGCCAGATACAGCACATTGGTGCCCGTCCCGCACCCGAGGTCGATCGCCCTGCCGGCAGGCAGCCCGGCCAGGATCCGCACCAATTCGGGCGCAGGGATGCCGGTATCCCATGGCGGGGAAAACCGATAGAGGATGGAATACCAAATGCGTATCAAGCGGGAGGACATTATTCTACCGGTCGATGGAGGATGGGACCGCCGCCCGTTTCCGGACTAAGCGTTGCGCGGATGCGCTCCGCGTGTTCATCCAACGTGCGGCGATCGGGCCGATGCGCATACCCCGGCCCGAATCGAAATCCGAAGCCGTCGCCCGCAAATCGCGGGAAGACGTGCACGTGCACGTGGAAGACCTCCTGCCCCGCGGCTTCCCCGTCGGCCAGATGCAGGTTGACGCCTTCACACTTCAGGCCGGCCGCCCGCACTCCGGCGGCGACCTTTTGGGCGACGGAAAAGAGCCGGGCGAATTCATCCATGCCCATCTCGGAGATCAACGCGGCATGCTTCTTGGGGATGACGAGAACATGCCCGGGGTTGACCGGTTGAATATCCATGAAGGCCAGGCAAGCCGCGTCTTCATAGACCAGGCTTGCCGGGGATTCCTTGTTGACGATCTGGCAAAAGATGCAGGCAGCCATCCGTTTGTCCTCCCATCTTCCTATTCCCATCTGTTATTGAATCATTACTATTACCATCCCATCCCACCTCCCCTATCCCCTCCTCCCTTCCCGTAATACGGGAAGGGAGGAGGGGGACGGCCCGAGCCATGCTCGGGCCGGGGGGAGGAGAGATGGGATGGAAAATATTACCCGGATGTTCTGAAAAGAAGTAAGCCTTGTCAAAGAGAACGATCTATTCCTGCGTTTCCAGATCCTTCGCCTCCCCTGCTTCGCGAAGGCAGGCGCTCATGTTGACAATCCCACCGGCCGGATTCACCCTTGCACCCCCAACCCGCGCAGCGCCCGGAGAGTCACCCATTTGCTGGGTTTCTTCTTCGGACCGTAGTTCACCCAGGTCTTCCCGGCATAATCATATTCCAACAGCCATTTTCCATCGGGGGTTCGCTTCTCCTCGACCAGTTTTACGAGATTCTGCGCGCGGCGGTCGGTTCCATACCCCAGCGCGGTGAGGACTTCCAGAATCTGAAGCACGTCCGTGATGTAAAACACCGGGAAACCGAATTTGAACCAGCTCTGGCTGGGCTTGGTGGTGTAGCCGCACGGATACCCGGCCGTGGCGGGATCCACGCTGAAGAGAAATTTAATCCCTCGGTCCACGGCTTTTCCGATAAGCGGAGTCATTCCTGATTTCGGAAGGACGCTGAAAGCGCGCATAACCTTTACGGCGCCCCAGGAGCAGGGAAGTTTATTGTTCGCACCGCAGGCAAAATCCGGGCCGCATTTGCCCGCGTAATACCGAAGGGCGGCATTCTTATCCTTCATCGGGGCCACGCCTTCCCCGGTCACGCTGCGGGCCGTCCATTCGTAGGCGGTGCGCATCCGGTCGTCTTCGCACCCGAGAACCGTCAGCGCCCAGCACAGATTGCCCTGCACGCAGTCGGCCGTTCCGGAAGGCGCCCCCGAAGTGGTGACCTGGCCGCCCTCCGCCCGTCCGTGCTCGAGGAAATATTTGCATGCGGTGCCGATCCGCTTATCGGCCCGGATCGAACCGCCGAGCTCCGCAAGCTGAATGAGCGACCAGATCGTCGAAAAATATTTGGGGTAGTATCCCGGGCCGGGCTCGGACCAGTAGCCCTCGGGCTTCATCTTCGACAGGATGATCCCGATCGGCCCGTCGGCGTGCGCCTTTTTCTGTTCCGAGAGCGCCGCACCGCGGTCTTGACAAATATCCCGGAGCGCAAGGTAGCGCACTCCGGGGTCCTCTTTCTCCAAAAGCCAGGCTGTGGTGGTCTGGATTTCTTTTTTATCGATACCCATCTTTCTCCCTCCGTCCGTCTACGAATAAGGAATATTCCGAAATCGGAAAGGATCCTTTTCGGAGCCCCTGCCCTTCCGCGGCGTCAGCCGGCCGGCGGCCGGAAATCCGATTTTTTCACGGCATACACAAGGTCGTCGACCAGCTCGCCGCGGATGACGATGCTTCCGGGCAGAAATGCTTCCTTCCGCATTCCCACCCGTTCCAGCAGGCGGATCGACGGTTTGTTGCGCGGATCGACGCTGGCGTACAGGCGGTCCTTGCCCAGGGTGAAAAACGCATATCGGCAGACTTCCTCCAGCGCCTCGGCGGCAAGCCCCCGGCGCTGAAAGGCGGGTGAAAGGGTGATGCCGATTTCCAATTGAGTGGATTCGATCTCCGGGAAATGCAGGCCGACATCGCCGGCCATGATTCCGCTGTCCCGCAGCGTTATCGCGAGCGTCAACCACGTGCCTCGGACGCCCGGAGGCGCTCCAAGCATCTTCTCGATGAACGCGCGCACTTCCGATACATCCGCCGGCAGCCAGGACTGGTAGCGTGAGACATCCGGCCGGGAGCGGTACCGGAACATCGTTTCGGCATCCTCTGCCTGCAAGGGGCGAAGGATCAGCCGCCGGGTCGAAAGGGGAATTTCCATGGTTATATCCGTTACGATCCCGCATTCGTGCAAAGATACGCCGCGCCGAATCCGCTGCCATACTCCGCCTGATCGATCCGGAACCCCGCCCGGGTCAGGAGCCCCTCCATGATCCAATCGTAGGTACTGTGCTCATCCCGGATGTGGGTTTCCGCTTCGGCGGCGAACTCCGTCCCCACCTTGTCCTTGAGCGTGCCGATCCAGCTCCCGATCTGCCCATGGATGTCTGGATCCGCCGCGCGAAAGACAATATCGTAAAGATAAAACCGGCCGCCGGGTTTGATTATCCGCGCCAGCCGCTGCAGTCCGAAGAACTTCCAGAAATCCGGGAGATGATGCAGCACCGCGGTGGAAACGGCGATATCCACCGGGGGCTCGGCGTGTTCGTAGGTGAGGAATCCGCCGTGCCGGAAAACGATATTCTTCAAATCCCGCGCTTCGGCTTTTTGCCGGCAGAAATCCAGCATCGCGCGGGAAACGTCCACGGCGTAAACAGTCCTGCATTTTGGCGCGGCGTGCAGGGCAAAGGCTCCCGTGCCGGCGCCCATATCCAGGATGGTATCTCCCGGATCAACCCCGAGCCGCTCCAATAAGGCTTCCGCGTCCCTGCGGTAGTCGCGGAATCGCTGGTGGCGCCCATCGTAAACGGCAACCTGGGACGGATCGCTGTAATCGACTCCCGAATGCGTCAACTCATCGTATTGCCAGGCGGCTTTGTTCATCCCAGCTCCCATTCTTTTTTCCGGATTATTCAAAAGGAGGGTGCCTTGCATGCTTCCGGCATCCGCCCGGCGCATCCGGACGGATTGTGCGGATCATGCAATGGGATCGTTACTTCTGGTTGTCCTGTATCCGCAGAAAACGGACGGCTTGAATGAGGGCCAGGGTGAACGAAGCCACGAAAATCCCAAGGTTCCCAAAAGCATACACATCGAGAGAAATTCCGGGGATGAGTGCGAGGCCGGTCGCTCCAAGTATGGCGCAGACGCCCACGAACACCAGCCATTTGGCGGTAAAGGCATTCACGGAGTACCAAAGCTCCGGGTCTTCCAATGTCCAGCGAATCCGAAAACCATAAAAGGGGTTGGGCGGAATCTTCCGAAGAAGTAAAGGAATCGAGAGCAGGATCAGCAACGATCCCCCGAGGATATAAATCGTCATTAACAGGGTCATGGGTTTTCTGCTCCCGGTTATCCGCGGCAGCCGGGTGAGGGCCGGCCGCCCGGCCGAAAACAAAACTGGATGTGTTTATTCTATCAAAGAATCGGCAAACCTTTTTGGGGCGTTGGCTTCGGCCGGGGCCGGCGGTTCATGGATTTGGCTGGGAGCAGGGGGACACGCATCCCGGAAACGGACGAAAGCAGAATCCACGGCGCTGGTGCGGCGTCCGGGATTGCGGCAATCGCGCCCGGCAACGCCGCTTCCAAAAGCGCGCCCGCCGAAAAGCGGGTTGAATTTCAAACTCGAACGGGGAATGAGTCATACCAAACGGTAAAGAATTACTGATGTAAAACATGGTCGGATTCCGCAGGATGAGTTAAACTTACCCTGTTCAATCCCACCCCGGAAAAGGACCCCACCTATGGGCGGATTTTTTGGCGTCGTTTCCAAGGAAGATTGTGTCAGCGACCTGTTCTATGGAACCGACTACCACTCGCATCTGGGAACCAGCCGGGGCGGGATGGTGGTGCTGGGAAAAAAGGGGTTTGAACGCGCGATCCACAACATCGAGAACTCCCAGTTCCGCTCCAAATTCGAAGACGACCTCCAGAAAATGGATGGCACCATGGGCATCGGGTGCATCAGCGACACCGAAGCCCAGCCGCTGATCATCCGCTCCCACCTGGGGCATTACACGCTGACCACTGTCGGGCGGATCAACAACCTCGAGCCCATCGCCAAACAAGCCTATACCAACCATACCGCTCACTTCCTGGAAATGAGCGGCAGTGAACTCAATCCAACCGAACTGGTGGCCTCGCTCATCGACCAGGGAACTTCCTTCGTCGACGGCATCCGCCGGGCGCAGGACACTATCGACGGCTCATGCTCCATGCTGCTCCTTACGGCCGAGGGCATTTATGCGGCCCGCGACCGGTTCGGCCGCACCCCCGTCATCCTCGGCGAGAAGGACGGCGCTTACTGCGTCACCATGGAAAGCTGCGCCCTGCCCAACCTGGATTTCCGCGTTCATTCCGAACTCGGCCCGGGCGAGATCGTCCTGATCACCCCGGATGGCGTTCAAAAACTTTCCCCTCCCGGAACCGTGCTGCGGATTTGCGCCTTCCTGTGGGTGTATTACGGCTACCCGGCCTCCACCTACGAGGGGATCAACGTCGAAGTGATGCGCAACCGCAGCGGCGCCGCCCTGGCCCGCCGCGACAGCGTGACGGTCGATCTGGTCGCGGGCGTCCCCGATTCCGGGATCGGCCATGCGATCGGATACGCCAATCAGGCCAAGATCCCCTACAGCCGCCCGTTCGTAAAGTACACGCCCACCTGGCCGCGCAGTTTCATGCCGCAGGATCAGCACGTCCGCAACCTGGTGGCGCGGATGAAGCTCATTCCGGTGTTTGAATTGATCCAGGGCAAGCGCCTGCTCCTGTGCGAGGATTCGATCGTGCGCGGCACCCAGCTGCGGGAAACGATCGACCGGCTTTACGATTACGGCGCCAAGGAAGTGCATATGCGCCCGGCCTGCCCGCCGCTCATCTTCGGCTGCCGGTTCCTCAACTTCTCGCGCTCCCGTTCGGATTTCGACCTGGCCGGCCGGTCCGCCATCCGCGAACTGGAGGGCCAGGAGGAATCCGACCTGACGGGATACGCCGTCCCGGATTCCGTCAAGCAGCGGGCGATGATCGACCGCATCCGCACCCGCCTCAACCTGACCACCCTGCGGTACCAGCTGCTGATGGATATGCTGGAAGCCATCGATCTGCCGAAAGAAAAGGTGTGCACGTATTGCTGGGACGGGGTGGGATAATCCCTCCAACCGGCATCCAGGCGTTCTCCCACAACCTCCAAATTCCATAGGTGCATCTCCATCGGGAAAGCGCCGCATCCGGGCTTCTCCTAATTTCCTTGATCGTGGCGATTCTGCGCATTCCTTACTTGGGAGTTAATGATGGAAGAATTGTTCCGATCGGCTTTTCAATCGGCTGTCCGATATCGAAAATCGCTTCCGGATCGACAGGTCGGCGTTTCCGCACCGCATGATGAATTGGAAACGGTCCTCGACTCCGTTCTGCCGGAGAACGGGGAATCCCCGGAAACAGCCATCCAGGCGCTGATGACGGGCGTCGAGAAGGGATTGATCCACAGCGCCGGACCGCGCTACTTCGGTTTCGTGGTGGGAGGATCCTCCCCCGCCAGTGTCGCCGCGGACTGGCTGACTTCCGTTTGGGATCAAAACGCGCAGGTCTACATGAGCTCGCCGGCCGCTTCCATCGTCGAAGAAGTTGTCGCCCGATGGGTGCTGGAATTGCTGGGTCTGCCGGCAACCGCCGGTGTGGGTTTCACGACCGGCACACAGATGGCGAATTTCACCGCCCTGTCCGTGGCGCGAAATTTCGTGTTGCGCGATCACGGATGGAATATGGAGGCCGACGGCTTGCAGGGTTCGCCGCATATCCAAATTCTGTGCGGCGAGTGTTGCCACGCCACGATTCAATCGGCCGTTTCCATGATGGGCCTGGGCGCAAGGAATATCAGGCTGATCCAGGCCGATGAAGACGGCCGGATGCGGCTGGATGCCTTCCAACAAGCGCTGGATGCCTACAAGGGGCCGACGATCGTATGTGTTCAGGCGGGCAATGTAAACACCGGCGCGTTCGATCCGATTGCGGAGATCATCGCACTCTCCCGGAGTCGCGAAGCCTGGGTGCATGTGGATGGGGCGTTCGGGCTTTGGGCTGCGGCATCGCCGAGGTTTTCGCACCTGGTTGCAGGTGTTGATCAGGCAGATTCCTGGGCCACCGACGCCCACAAATGGCTCAACGTCCCGTATGATTCCGGAATTGTGGCCATCCGCGATTCGAACGCGCATCGAGCGTTTAAATCCGCGCGATGCTCCTATGCCGGTCCCGCCGTGGCGGAATTCCGCGACGGCTCGCAATGGGTTCCGGAAAATTCGCGCCGCGCGCGCGGGTTTGTGCTGTATGCCGCGCTTCGAAATCTCGGCCGAAAGGGTGTGGCGAATATCGTCGAGCAATGTTGCGGCCTGGCCCGGTTGTTCGCCTCCGAGCTGGCCCGCATGCCGGACATGCGGATTCTCAACCAAGTGGTCCTCAACCAGGTGTTGTTCCGGGTGGAGCCGGCCGGGGTCGCCGATCTCGACGCGCTCAACGCCTCGGTGGCATCCCGCATCCAGCGGAAGGGCGTTTGTTGGATCGGCACGACCGAGTGGCAGGGGAATGACCGCGCTGCGGGTTTCCGTATCAAACTCTCGACGACCGAAGGCGACGTTATGTTGTCTGTGAAGAGTGTGGCGGAATCGGTAAAGGAAGAAATTGCCGCTCACGCGACGGCAGGATCGGTAATACCGGGGGACTTTATCTCGTCATTCGTTCGCGCCTCGGAGATCCGGTTGATCATCCCGATTTGGAACGTCTGCTAATTCTTCAAGCCGTTCCAAATTTTCATACGGCCGAATGAACGAGACGATGATCATCCTCTGGGATCTTCGTCCCGGTTTTTGCCTGGATTTCCGTCGGAGACACGATGCGTTCTTTCAGCCGCGGGCAGACATACTCCCCGCACTCCGAGCAGTTTTCCAAACCTTTTGCGATCACGCACGGACGGACGGGGCAATTCGCGTCGATCAGTTTGGGATTCTCCTCCCGGCAGCCTTCGCAGTAAATCTCTTCCTCCGGAATCCGAAAACCGAAATATTTGAACCGGCCGTCGGAGGATTTTCCGGTTGGAAGGATCGCGTTCCACGTTCGGCTTGCATGCCAGGCAGAGATTGCAGCGGTGTCCGCAGCGGGTCAAAACGGGATCCCTATCAACACCTCCTCTGTCCTTCAAACAAAAATGCAACCCCCCGGTAAACGGCAACGGGAGATCATCCTGATATCCAAAAGGATGTCTCCCGTCGTTTGTTTTTACTCCGTTGAAAAGTTACTTGCTCTTGCGCTTTTCGGCTTTGGATTTGCGCTTGATGTCCGACCCGTGCGCCCGCTTGTACGTCTGGATATCCACAAAGCGGCCTTTCTTATCCCGGACGGCGTACAGTTTGGTGCCCGATCTGCTGCGGTGAGTTGTTCGCTTGGCCATATCGTCTCCTTTTCGGTTGCAGGAAAAAACCCGGTTGGATTATTTCCCGTTCACGTTTACTATATGGCAATCCCGCGGAACAAAAACCGGAATAATCACCACTCTTCAGCGTCGCATCCCGCGGAGTGCCGGTATCCTAGCCGACCCCGGCATACGGCGTAAAGTAAATTTCGATCGTGGTGTCCTCAATAAACGGAAATCGTTACGCCAGCGGTTCGGCCATCGTCCGCATCTGGATTTCTATGATCCGCGCATGCGCGGGCTGAGTGCACGCCAGGCGGACCGCTCCGGCCACATCTTCCGGCTCGAGCATCCCGGATTGGGCGACTCCATCCTCCGTCCGCCCCTTCCCGATCGCAAATTCGGTTTTCACGCCGCCGGGGCAGATCACGCCGACCTTGATGCCGTGCGGCCGCAGCTCCTTATCGAGCCCCTGCGCAAACCCCACCTGCGCGAATTTTGTCGCGCAATATACCGCCTCGCCCGCGAATCCGTAGATCCCGGCCATGGAGGAAATCATCAGCAGCGTTCCGGACTTCTGCCGGATCATCGCCGGCACGGCGTGGCGGGTAAAGAGAAAGGTGGAACGCATGTTGCTGTCCATCATCTCGTCATACTCATCCGCGTTCGTATCGATCAGGTTCTTATAATTGCCGACTCCGGCGTTGTTGATCAGGATGTCCAGCCGCCCGAAGGACTTCAGCATGGCATCCACCGCCCGGCGGGCCGTCTCTTCCTCGCGGGCATCCCCGATAACGATCTCCGCTTTCGATCCCGTATTGCGGATCTCGCCGGCCAATGCTTCGAGCCGTTCCCGGCGCCGGGCGGTGAGAAGGATATCCGCGCCTTCCGCCGCGAGCGCCCGGACGCATGCCGCTCCGATCCCGGAGCTGGCGCCGGTAATCAGTACCGTTTTCCCTGTCAAGGATTTGGTCATAGGATCCTCCATTATGGATTCGATGCTCGGGCCGAACACAGCAAGGTGATTTTTCCGTTGTCGTACAGGTCCATGTGGGTGAGGAATACCCCGTCGCGCGACAGGTGGAACATTCCCATCGGAACCGGAAGCGGCTCCTCCGTCCAGGTTTCGCCGCCGTCGGACGTGCGCAGCGCCCGGGTCCGCCCCGTCCCGCCGCCGATCGTCGTCACCGCGATCACGCCGTGCCGCGTGTCGGAAAAACGGACGGCCGCGGAATGATTGAGGGTGGGGATCTTTTCGCCCTCCCCGAGGCCGATCGGGTGCGTCTCCCAGCTCGCTCCGCCGTCGGCGCTAATAAACAGATTTCCCGCGGTATCCAGGATGTAGCCATCGCTCGGGGTGCGCACATGCAGCGCGGCCGGCGCGCCCATTCCCTCTGGAAGCGGAATGGTCTTCCACGTTTTTCCGCCGTCGGCCGTCGCATAAAAATCGGGCTGTTCGGTCGTCATCCCCCAGCCGGTGAGTTCGTCCGCGAAGCTGATGTATTCGACGTGCCGGGTCCACGGGAACGTTCCAGCCGATTTCCAGGTTTTTCCACGGTCGACCGATTGCATCAGGTCTCCGCCGACTCCGATGTACCACATCTTGCGGTTGCCCTCCAGGATCTCGAGCGCCGCGCGCGAGGCCCCGGCCTTGATCGTCCCGGTCCAGGTCGCGCCGCCGTCCCCGGTGTAATAGATTTTTCCCGAGAGATCGCCCGCAATCCCGGTGACCGCGTCGCCGAACATCACCGACAGCGCCGATTGGCCGAAGTGCATGTTCCCAATGACCGTCCATTCGTCGGAAGGACAGCCGCTCTCGGAAAAGAGCGGCTCCAATCCGGAGCATCCGGCGACCAGGATAGTCAGCGCTGAAATCTTGATTAATCCTTGAAGCAGCTTTGGTACCTTAACCATATTCCTCCAATTGTTTATGAATATTTTTTTAATTGCCTTAATTATATCGCCGAACTTTCATCCCACCAGAGGCCAGCACATGAATCGAATGAATCCACGGAGGGCACGGAGGAACACGGAGAAATTCCAAATGGAAATATCAGTGATTCTCCGTGCGCTCCGTGGATGTAAATATTTCATGCCTGCACTTATTATTACCGAATAGGCATGAGGTTTTCCCATACCGGTTTTTCATCAAATACCAGGACCGGTCCTTTATCAGCAGAATGAGTGGCGTCACTGCGAGCATCAAATAGATCCAATCCGCCAAGCCGACATCATCGGTGAACGTCAGGACCGCCGGTCGAACAAGCAATCCCGGCGCAATGAAATACACGATCCGGATCCGCCTTCCCATCCGAACGGCAAGGACGATCAACGTGCCAGCGCATCCGAACGCCAATATTCCGCACGAGAAAAATGTTCCGGCCGCCGGCGGTGGAGAAAGCCTACCGGAAAGAATCCCAGAGTTCCAATGCCGGTTTGGGGGTCCCGTCGGAGCTTCGTAAACCGACTGAAGCGAACATGCCAAGTGTCGAAACATCGCCGCCTTGGCCCTGCTTTTCCATGATTTTCGCGTACGATTTCAGATTAAAGTCGGTTAGCAGCAAATAAATCCAGAACGCAAGCCGCGGACCTCCGATTTGTGAGTGAATGGCGTTCAGATAATCCACCTGGTCCTGCGGTGTGCCGGAAAACGAGCCGACCGGTTCGGACGAATATCCGCCCTCGGCCACAGCCAGCAGTTTTGAGGTCCGCGTCCGGAGCGGGGCGTAGTATTCGGCCGGAATGTCCGCTCCCGAAGGGAAGATCACGAATGGATAGGAAGAGATGACCCACAGATCCAGTTTTGGTTCGAACTGCTCGATCTGGTCCCAGTTCGGGGCGTACGGTTCTCCCTTCGCCACGCTCGGCATCAGATTGTTCAGTTCTTCCCACTGAAAGGTGACAAAAATCCGGGTATCCGGCGCCTCGGATTTAACCGCGTCATATACTTCATTGTAAAGGCTGAAATAATTCGGAAAGTCGGCGGGATGGGTGTCGGCGTATGTGTTTATCTCGGAGGCCAAACCGAGGTAACGGGGGTGGAACTCCCGCACAACCCGCAGGGTGTAGTTCGTAAATGCGGCCCGCACCTGCGGATTGGCGAAACTGGCTTCCCAGCCTGCGGGCAAGCCGGCGAACTCGCGCCGGTTCAGGCCGTTGAGGGGATCCACAACAAAAATGACCTCCAATCCGTTCTGATGCGCCAGGATGTATTGATTGCGGAGATCCTTGATGATTTTTTCTCCGTTATCGGGCCCGGAGACGAAATCCGCCCAAGGGATGTTCTGCTGAAGCAGGACCACATCCCCGTGCCGGCCGATTGCCGAATAGGTATCCATGACGCTTTGCGTTGTGGCTTCGGGCGGGGAGGGAAAGAAGCCGTAAACCGTGCGCCCCAAATCGTATGGTGAAGTTTTCAGCGTTGGGATTGTTCCGGCCTGACCAAATTCGCAGGCCAGGATAGCCAGGGAGAGCACAGCTGCCGCCGGAAAAATTTTTCGTATCATTTTCCACTCCTCTTCTGCCTTACAAAAACTTTCAGGGCCGCGGGCCGTTGCTTTTCCTTTTTGGGTTTTTTCTGGCATCTCGGACAATAATACGTCGACCTTTGCCCGACGACTATATGGCGGATCTTCGCGCCGCATTTCGGGCAAGGCTCGCCTTCGCGCCCGTAGGCCCGGAAGTGATTCTGGAAATCCCCGCCGCGGTAGACCCAGTCGATGCTCGCCCCATCCTGCGCGATCCCCACCCGCAGCGCGGCGCGGATCCCGCGCCACAGCCGGGCCGCCTCTTCCTTGCGCAGGCTGTCGCTGCGGCGCAGGGGATGCAGGCGCGCGCGATGCAGCGCCTCGTCGGCGTAAATGTTCCCGATCCCGGCGATAAAGGTTTGATCCAGAAGAAGGGGCTTGAGCCGGCGTTTCCTTCCGCGCAGCATCCCTTCCAGCAGGGCGGCGGTGAATGCCGGCGCGAGCGGCTCCGGTCCGAGCCCGCCCAGCACCGCCTCGGGCGATTCGACCGCCCAAATCCGGCCGAACCGGCGCGGGTCGTGGAACCGCAGATCCCACCCGCCGTCCAAATGCCATATGACATGATCGTGCTTGCGCAGCGGTTCCCCCGCCCGGAAAAGCTGCAAATCCCCGCTCATCCTCAAATGCACCAGCAGATATCCCCGCGTAAGCCGGCAGACCAGGAATTTTCCCCGGCGGCCGATTTCCACGAAGCGCCGGCCGCGCATCCGCGCGCACGCTTCCTCCGGAGAGGAGGCGGCGAGAGGCTTGGGATGGCGGATCTCGACCGAGAGAATTTCCCGCCCTATGAGCGAGGGTTCCCCGCCGCATCCTGTGCGCAGCCGGCGCGCGATAGTTTCCACTTCGGGCAGTTCAGGCATGCCCGATAGTATAATTCTTCCCGTGCCGCCAACCACCGACGACCGCCCAATTCAATACCTAATCATCGGCCACGTCACCAAAGACATCGCTCCCGGGGGCGATCGGATGGGCGGCACGGCCGCCTACGCCGGCCTGACCGCGCTGGCCTACGGCGCGTCCACTTCGCTGGTCACCTCCTGCTCTCTCAATTGCGACCTGACGCCCTTGAACGGGTTATTGATCCACAAGGTGCTTTCCGGCAGGGTGACCACATTCGAAAACCGGTACAACGGCGGCACGCGGGAACAATGGGTGCGTTCGGTCGCCGAGCCGCTGGGAGAGGTCCACGTCCCCCGGACCTGGTTGGAACCCGGGATCGTCCACCTCGCCCCGGTCGTCGGGGAAGTCAAACCCGGCCTGATGGACCTCTTTACGAAATCCCTGTGCTGCGTGACGCTGCAGGGCTGGATGCGCGACTGGGATGCCGACGGCCGGGTGCGCCACATCCTCAGTCCGGATGCGGAGGAGGCGGCGCGGAACGCGCACGTTTCCGTGTTCAGCATGGACGACGTCGGCGGCGACGAAGACCTGGCCGCGGGCCTGGCCGCGCTTACCCCGGTTTGCGCGGTGACCGACGGAGAGCGCGGATGCCGGGTCTCCAGACGGGGGGAGACGCGCGTCCTCCCGGCGCCGAAAGTCGACGTTGTGGATCCGACCGGCGCGGGAGATATTTTCGCCGCCGTCTTTTTTCTGCGCCTGAAGGAAACCGGCGATGCGTGGGAAGCCGGGCGCATGGCGACCGCACTCGCGTCGCTCTCGGTGACCCGGCCCGGCCTGGCGGGAGTCCCGACCCGCGAAGAAATCCTCGAAGCGAAACGAACGGGGATCGCCGCGTGACAAAAGTTTACGCGTTCGTCAACCAGAAGGGCGGCGTCGGCAAGACGACCACCACGATCAGCCTGGCTTCCTGTTTTGCCCGGATGGGCCAGCGCGTGCTGATGGTCGACCTCGACCCGCAGGCCAACGCCACTTCCTGCCTGGGTGTCGACAAGCGCACCGTCCACAACGGAACCTACGAGGTTCTGATCGGCTCCTGCCCGCCCCTGGCGGCCATCCTGAAAAATGAGCAGCTCGGGTTAAGCCTGATCCCTTCCACCCCGGATCTGACCGGCGCGGAAGTGGAGCTCATCAGCGAGGAGAGGCGCGAGGTCCGGCTGCGGGATGCGCTCAGGGAAATCCACGCCTCCTATGATTACATCCTGATCGATTCGCCGCCCTCGCTCGGCATTCTCACCCTGAACGCGCTGGTCGCCGCCGCCAGCGGCGCGGTCATTCCCGTCCAGTGCGAATACCTCGCGCTGGAAGGGCTCTCCCAGCTGACCCAGACGATCGGCCGCGTGCGCGCGTCCTTCCACCCGCAGCTCGAAATCCGCGGCGTGGTGATGACGATGTTCGACGGCCGCACCAACCTCGGCAACCAGGTGATCGACGAGGTCCGCCGGCATTTTCCGGGGAAGGTGTTCACCAGCGTCATCCCGCGCAGCATCCGCCTGGCGGAAGCGCCTTCGCACGGGATTCCGATTTCCATTTACGCCCCCGCCTCCATCGGCGCGATCGCGTATCAGGAACTGGCGGAGGAAATCCTGAAATCCGACGGGGCCCGGATCCACGCCAAGGGATAAACCGATGAGCGCAAAAAAACACGGACTCGGGCGCGGTTTGGACGCCCTCCTCCCGGTCGAAGCTTCCTCCGCCGATGCGATGCTGGTGGCGGTGGAGAAGATCCGCCGCAACCCGCGCCAGCCGCGGACGGTGATCGACCCCGCCGAACTCGAGGACCTGGCGGCTTCGATCCGCGAGCACGGCGTGATCCAGCCGCTGATCGTGAGCCGCGGACCGGTGGCCGAGGAATATATCCTGATCGCCGGCGAGCGGCGGCTGGAGGCATCCAAGCTGGCCGGGCTGGAGCGCGTGCCGGTCCTGATCCGCGACGCGACCGACCAGCAGCGCCTGGAGCTGGCGCTCATTGAAAATCTCCAGCGCGAGGATCTTTCGCCGCTCGAGACGGCCGAAGCCTACCGTCATCTGCACGAGGATTTCGGACTCTCGCATGAGGATGTCGCGAAGCGGGTGGGGAAGAGCCGCGTCTCGGTATCCAACACGCTGCGCCTCTTGAAATTGCCGGAGCGCGTGCGCCAGGCGCTGGGCGGCGGGCAGATCTCCGAAGGCCACGCGCGCGCGATCCTGGCCCTTCCCACCATCCAGGCCCAGCTGGCCGCCGTCGATACCGTCCTTAAACGCGAGCTCAGTGTGCGCCAGACCGAGGAACTCGCGCGCCGGATGACCGGCAAACGGGCGCCAAAACCCGCGCCGCCGCGCCTGCCCCCGGACCTGCGCGCGCTGGAGAAAAAATTCGAAGAGGCGCTGGGCACGCGGGTGACGATCAAGCGCGGCAAACGCGGCGGTCTGGTCCTGCTGTATTATTACTCCGACGAAGAACTGGATGCGATTGCGAGCCAGATATTGAAGGGGAAGTGACCCCTTCCTCACCCCCTACCCCCTCTCCTGGAGTTCCTCCAGGAGAGGGGGTTAAGAAGGGTCCGCGAATAAAAAAAACTTCCTGCCTACAGGAAGTTTTTTTATCTATTCAGCGAATGACCAAAATCGAGCTGGGGTGGTTTCGATGGTCGATCGTCGATGGTCGCATTTATTTCGGCGTGGTCCGCGCCAGCCACTCGCGGACCATATTGGCAAGAGTCTCCAGCCGCGCCCGGTCCCCTTCCTGTGCGGCACGCAGGGCGTCGGAGATTTCCTCGGCCTGCTCATCCATCCGGGTAAGCTTGTCCGCAACTTTATTGAACTTGCGGTCCCGCTCGCGCCATTCATCCTCCCAGGTGAGGTTCTGCGCCGTCCAACGCTTCTGATCGTCGGCCAGGAAGGTTGTCCAATCCTGGCGCAGGCGATCTTCCTGAATGCGTTGGATTTCCGCCATCTCCTTGATTTTCTGCTCCGTGCGCTCGGAAAGGCTGTGGTATTCGTCGATCGCCTGGCGCATCGAGCGGTGCAGCTCCTGGAAGCTTTCAGACTGTTTGAGAAATTCCGTCATCCGCGCGATCGAATCCGCGCTGCGTTTTTCCCAGTCCTTCCATTGCCGTTCGCGCTCCACCAGAGCCGAGGTTTGCTGTTCCTGCCAGATGGCCATCGCATTGCGGCGCTCGAGTTCCAGCGCCAGGAGCTCGGCCAGCCGTCCGTCGTTCCGCCGGCCGGCGGATTCCACCGCGTCCAGACGCGCGGAATTCTCGCCGCCCTTCTCGCGGATCGATTGTTGTTCGCCCTGGATATCCGCCATGCGGCGGATATCCTGGCGGCGGCCTTCCTCCGTGGCGGCGATGATGCGCGTCCGTTCCTCGTCCCGCTTCTGGATCACATCCAGGGTCTTGCGCATTTCCTGAAGCAGAACCGCCTGCCTCGCCTGCTCGGATTTTCGGGCTTCCATCGATTCCTGCAAATCGCCGAGCAGCTCGATTTGCTTCTTGAATTCGCCGATCGATTTATCGATCCGGTTCTTCTCGATCGCGCGCGAACGCCCGGCCTGATCTTCCAGTTCCAGGCGCCGCTTGTCCATCGCGTCCAGCGCGCGGGCGGTGTCTTCGCTGTGTTTGGAGATCAACTCGTCGATCTTCTGCGGCTGGATGCGGGTGTTCAGTTTCGTCAGCTGAGAACTCGTTTCCTGCAGCTGCTTGGCCTGCGAATCGAGGACGCCGGCCAGGTTCGCCAGCCGCTCCTCGAGCTTGGCCAACAGCGCCTTGTCTTTGCGGCGCTCCCCGTCCAGCCAATCCACTCGGTTTTTCAGATCTTCTCCGGCCATTGCATTCTCCCACCGGGATTATACCCGGCGTGTAGTGACGTCTCTCCGGGAGCGAATCAGCGGGAAGTAAAAGCAAGCCGCTTCAGCACCGATCCGAGCACCGTGACGGCGCGTTCGTACTCGGCCAAATCGATCCGTTCCTCCGGCGTATGGTCGAGGGTCGAATCGCCCGGCCCATACACCGCCATCGGGCAGTCCCACACCGGCCCGACGACGTTGATGTCGGATGTGCCCAGTTTCAGGCTGAACGACGGATCTCCGCCCTGGGCTCGGATCGCGGCCAGGAGCGCGCTGACCACGGGAGTGTTCTTTTCCACCCGGAAGGCGGAAACCGGCACGCCTTCGAACCGCAATTCCCCCGCGCCCTCGGCGGCTTCGCGCACAAACCGCTCGGCCTGGTCCGGGGGATTGGATTGCGGGAGCCGGAGATGGCCGCCCAGTTCCGCGGTCTGCGTGAATCCGTCGCCGGCTGATGACATTTTTTCGAGGACCGGCGTGATCTGGTCGAATTTCCGTTCGGCGCCCGCGTTTTCCCGGACGGAGGCTTCCACCAGCCGGTTCCAAAAACCCACCGCGGTTTCGCAAACGCTTTCCTGGCCCGCCGCGGAGTGCCCGATCGATTGCCGGGCGGTGAATTGAAACCGGATGATCCCGCGGTACCCGAGCGTGATCCGGTTCCAACCGCTCGGTTCTCCGATCAGCGCGAACCGCGGATGAAACCGGCCCGCTGCAAAACGCGCTCCGGCGGAATCGCCTTCCTCGTCGACCGCGCCGATCACCACCACCTGCCAGCCGGGGATCGCGCCGCTCTGCGCGGCGGCATCCACAAACGCCGCCAGCGGGCCCTTGGCATCCACCGAGCCGCGGCCGTGGAGAACCCCCTCCTCCACGCGGGGTTCGATCCGGCCGGGAACCGTGTCGATGTGCCCAAGCAGCACGATCTGGTTCGGTCCGTCCCCGATCGTCCCGACCGCGTTTCCGGCTTCGTCCGCGGCGGCCGCTCCAAACCCCAGCGTGCGCATATGCTCCACCAGCCAGGTGACGGCTTCGCCTTCCTGTCCGGTCGGACTGAATCGCTCCACCAACCCCAGGAGTGTCGCCGACGGTTGGGTCATTTTTCTAGCGGTCCTCCATGACGGATTTTATGATCAAATACGTCCAGGAAATCCTCATATTACGGTTAATCATATCCGAAATCCGTCCGGGAAATCATCCCGGGGTTCGCAGGGAAGCGAATCAACCGTAATAATAGGAATGCGAGGAGAGTATCGATCCGCCGCCGATGCCGCGGCGGGAACATTCCACGCCGGCCGGTGGTGATCCTTCAGGGCTTCTCATCTGCAAGAGCCCGCGCGAAGAATTCGCGGATGGCGATGAGTTCATCCAGGTTGAAAGTATGTTCGACGCCCGGATACATCCGGAATTCGGCGTCAGCCCCGATGGATGCATAAATGGCCTGGGCATCGTCCCAGCGTTCCACCGGGGTGCCGCCGAACAGGTTAAAAATCAATGTGCGGTCTTCGTCGTCATAGCTGTCGCGGTATGGAACGGAGTCGTTCGTATCCCGGTCCCCGATGAAGAACAGCATCGGGACCCGCCGGAAAGCATCCGGGTCGAACGATTCCCCGGTCAACTCCTGCACATCGGCCACGCCGATCGGATACCGCAGGGTTTGCCCTTCCCAGCTGCTCACCGGCGCAATCGGCCAGCCGCCCGGGGAACCCACCGCAGCCGCCAGCACGCGCTCCGGGTGCAAAACGGTGAAACGGTTGACAAACATGGCGCTCGCCGAGAAGCCCATCATCAGAATCCGGCGCTCCACCGTCCATCCCTGTCGCGAGAGCCGGTTCGTCGCGTCGTCGATCATCGCCGAAAGTTGCAAATCGATCCGCTGCAGATCGGGGAGATCCGTCAATAACGCATCCCGGTCGAGAGCCTGGGTGTAGACCTGCCAATTGGTTTCCGGGCGGGGGAAGGTCGGGACCAGGATCGCCACATCCAGATCCCCGAATGCCATTTGGGCGAGAGGAACCGTGGCGAGCGCGGAGCGATCATCGACCGACGGATCGTCGCTCGTGGTGCCGGTGTTGTTCGGCAGGACCAGCAGATGAATCGGCCTGCCAAGGATACGGTTGTCTTCCAAGCCCAAAGGCACATAGAGATAGTACGGCCATCGAAAGGCCGCATCCGCTGCGGGCGCCGCCTTTGTCAGACGCAAAAAGAAGCCGCCCGCGGCCAGTATTCCCACAAAAAGAATGAGAACGGAAAGCAAGCGGATATTTTTCAAGCACCCTTTTCCTTTTTGAACACGCATCGACAACACTCCTTATAAAATATATTGAGATGATCACTCGCCTTTAAGTGCGTAAACGCGGGATGGAATGGGGCTTATCAAGGCGGCGGGAGCCATATTTAAATGATCCGGCTCCCGGTGCATAACACGGCAATTTCTTTTCGGATTGTGCGGAGCGGCTTCTACTTCTGGCCCGCCTTCAGGTACGCCACCAGCCCGCCCGCCTCCAACAACCTCTGAACATTCTGCGGGAACGGCGGATATCGAAAGACTCCGGCCGGGAGGATCACTTCGCCGCGTTCCAGATCAACCTTAACCGGATCACCCCGGCGCGCGGCCGCCACCGCTTCCGGGCAGACGATCGCCGGCAATCCCTGGTTGATCGCGTTGCGGTAGAAGATCCGCGCAAAGGATTCGGCCACCACCGCCCGCACCCCGCGTTCCTTCAGGCAGGTGACCGCCTGTTCACGGGACGATCCGCAACCCATGTTCCGCCCGGCGAAGACGACGTCTCCCGGCTTGGAGGAACGCATGAATTCCGGATCGAGGTCCTCCAGCGCATGCGCGGCGATTTCCTCGGGCGTGCGAAGTGTATATGTATATTTGCCCGGGAAGATCTGGTCGGTATTGATGTTGCCGCCGTAAACCCAGGCGGATCCGTCGGCCGTGTAGGGGCCGGGCTTCCCGATCCCCTTCCCCGCAAGCGCGGTGCTGTCGGTACGTCCGACGCGCAAATCCGTCCCGCGCCGGAGTTTGAGAAATCCGGAAGCGGATGCCGGCGCATCGACCCCGAACTCCTTCGCCGTGGGAATCCTTCCCAGCACGGCGCCGAGCGCGACCAGCGCCGGCGAGCCTAGATAGATTTCCGCTTCCGGCTGCCCCATACGCCCCTTGAAATTCCGGTTGGCGGTGGAGAATACGACCTCGCCCGCGGCGGGAATCCCCAAATGGTTGCCCATGCACGGACCGCAACCTGGAACGCCGATCACCGCTCCCGCGTCGAGCAGTTCGCCGAGAGTTCCATCCTGGATTGCCGCGCGATACACTTCGACCGAAGCGGGGTTGACGAGCAGACGGGTGCCGCCGACCACTTTCTTCCCGCGCAAAATTCCCGCCGCCGCGCGCAAGTCCTCCAGCCGCCCGTTGGTGCACGTGCCGATGAACGCCATGTCGATCGGGCGGCCGGCCGCTTCGGCGAGCGTCCGCCGCTGATCGACTCCATGCGGCGCGGCGACGAGCGGCCCGATCGCGGAAAGGTCGATTTCATACTCGGCGAGATATTCCGCGCCCGGATCGGGAAAAAGCGCGGAGGCTTCGCATTCACTCCGGCCCGCCCGGCCCGATGGACGCGAGGCGAGATAATCGAAAATCGAATCATCCGGCGCGAGGAACGCGTTCTTGACGCCGAATTCCGCCATCACGTTCGGAATGACCATCCGGCTGTCAATCGAAAGCGAGCGCAGCCCCGGCCCGTCGAACTCGACCGAGAGATACAGCCCTCCGTCGGCTCCCAGTTCGCCGATAAGCGCCAGGCACAAATCCTTCGAGGTCACGCCGGGGCGCAGGCTCCCCTGCAGCGTGATCCGCACGCTCTGTGGAACGCGCAGCCATAGTTTGCCGGTCGCCCACAACGCCGCAACCTCGCTGCGGCCGATGCCGGCTCCGAACGCTCCCATCCAGCCGTGATGGGTGGTGTGGCTGTCCGCCCCGAGGATCAGCTGGCCGGGAAGCAGCAGCGCTTCCTCGCCGACCACCTGGTGGCATATCCCGCGCCCGATGTCGAAGAAATCGCGCACGCCCTGGGCGCGCACGAAAGCCCGCGCCTCGGCGTGGTTTTGCGCATGCTTGGCCGTGGGTGGCGGGGAGGCATGGTCGAGGACGATGATCAGGCGCGCAGGATCGTGCACCTTTTGCGCGCCGAGTTCATTGTGGAAGATTTGGGCGATCGCGGCGGTGTTGTCGTGAGACAGGATCCGGTCCGGGCGCGCCTCGAGGATTTCCCCGGCCCGGGCGTCGGCCGCGCCCGCCGCGCGCGCCAGCGCCTTTTCGGCAAACGTGCGCGCCTGCCCCGCGGAATGCGCAGGTTCGCTCTTGATCTCTGAACCTGCGCGATCATGCAGCGGGGCCTGCCCCGCGCCTGCCCTCGGCGCAGTCTTACGCCGGGGGGAATGCGCAGGTTCGCTTTTGGTCTTGGAACCTGCGCGATTATGCAGCGGGGCCTCGTCAGCTTAACCTGCTCCTTGTGGGGCGGTTCGTCATCCAGGCGCTGGACGATCTGCCTGCGCGCGGATTCGGGCAGCAGCAGCTTGGGCAGTTTGTATTCATCGGTCGCGATGGAGAGCAGAAGCTCCGGCCGGCGACTGGTCGGCGTCGATCTGGTAAACGCGTTCCTTGAAACGGGCGGTGACGTCGCGCGCGGTGGATTCATCCAGCTGGAAGTAGTGGATCTCCTTCAGGAAGTAGTGGATCGTGTTCCAGCCCGAGAGCGGTCCGAGCAGAATATCCCGCTCGCTGACACCGAACACGTCCAGCGGGTGCGCCTCGTAGGTGCTCGAGTCGTTGAGGATCGCGCCCTGATGCACGCCGGCGGTGTGGGTCCGGTTGGTGAGGGAAATCGGCTCCTTGGGCGGAACTAGCATGCGCAGTTTGTCGGCCGCCAGAACGTTGATCGGGTACGATCCGCGCAAATGGTAGCCCTCGAGCGCGTCGTAATTCTGATCGAGGTACAGGTTGAACATCAGCGCGGTCATCGACGTGATGCCGGAGCGTTCGCCGATCCCGAGCAGGGTGGTGTTGACGTAGCGCACGCCTTCTCGGATCGCCTCGAGCGTATTCGAGAGCGCGAAGCCCCGGTCGTCGTGGAAGTGGACTTCGAATTCGGTGACCGGGTAACGTTCGCGCAGCGCGCGGATACGCTGGCTCACCAGCGGCGGCGTAGCCACCCCCACGGTATCGGGCAGGCCGAGCCGGTCCACCAGCGCGGCGACCTGGTCGTACACCAGGAATTGATCCTCGAGCCGGGTACGGAACGTGTCCTCCCCGCTGAAACGGAGGATCAGGTTGGGATGATTCCTCTTCAGGTCCTCGAGCAGAGTGCGGGCCCGGCGGGCGATTTCTTCCAGATCCTTGCCGGTGTTGAAGGTGCGGGATTGCGGCGAGGTGCCGATGTAGATGTTCAGCCCGTCGAACCCGGCGCGGATCGCGGCCTCCACGTCGTCCGGATGGCAGCGAACGTGCGCCAGCAGAAAGGTGTATCCCTTCTGCGTGACCAGTTCGTCGCGCACCTGCTGGATCGCCTTGAAGTCCTCGCTCTCCTGCGGGCTGACGTTGGGCGCGAACATCTCGATGAACTTGACCCCGTACAGGATCAGCGCCCGGATCATTTCGAGCTTGTCGCGCTCGGTGTAAAAATACTTGTGATGGTCGTGCAAAAGCGACGTCTGCTGGCCTTCGCGCAGCGTGGTATCGATGATCTCGAGTTTCCGGGGATGGTACAAACGGTAACGGTCAGGATTATCCGTGGCGTCCATTTCTACTTTCCCTCCTCCCCGAGGGGTTTCTCCAGCACGGCGGCGATTTGATCCGCGACTTTATCCAATTGCGGTTTGGTGATGATCAGCGGGGGAAGCAGCCGGATCACGTTGAGCCCGGCAGGAAGCACAAGCACCCCGCGCTCGGCCAGCGCGGCGATATAGGGTGTGGCTTTCTGCTTGATTTCGATCCCGATCAGCAGTCCGAGCCCCCGAATCTCGCGGATGAGCGGGGAGGAAATCGCGCGGAGTTTCGCCGTCAGGTAAGCCGCCGACTCGGCGGCTTTTTCCGCGATCTTTTCCTCTTCGTACACGTCCAGCGCGGCCACCGCCGCGGCGCAGGTAAGCGGGTTTCCTCCGAAGGTGTTGGCGTGCACCGCGGGCTCGAGCGGCCGGATGCGGTCGCCGATCACGATCGCCCCCAGCGGGATGCCGCCGCCGATCGATTTGGCCAGCGCGACGAAATCCGGCGTCACCCCGTAATGCTGGTAAGCGAACATTTTTCCGGTCCGGCAGAAACCGGTCTGGACCTCGTCCAGGATGAGCAGCGCGCCTTTCCGGCGGCAGATCTCCTGCGCGCCGCGCAAAAACTCCGGCGTCGCAGGATATACCCCGCCTTCGGCCTGCACGGGTTCCAGGATGACTCCCGCGGTCTGTTCGGTCACCGCCGCATCCAGTTCCTCCAGGTTGTTGTAGGTTACATGCGAGAAGCCGGGGACGAGCGGCAGGAACGGATCGCGGTATTTTTTATTCCAGGTCGCCGAGAGCGCGCCCATCGTCCGGCCGTGGAAACCGCGCTTGGCCGCGACGAAATCGGTCCGGCCGGTGGAATAGCGCGCCAGCTTCAGCGCTCCCTCCACCGCTTCGGTTCCCGAATTGCACAGGAACACGCGGTGGAATCCCTCCGCCCGCGGCTTCCACAAGGCGCTGTTCCAGTTCGGCGCGCTTGGAAAAATAAAACATCTCCGTGCAGGCCATCAGCGTTTGGGCCTGTTCGGTGATCGCCTTGACCACCGCCGGATGGCAATGGCCGAGGTTGGCCGATCCCTGCCCGGCGACGCAATCGATATACTCGCGCCCGTTTTCGTCCCACACCAGCGCCCCCTGCCCGCGCACGATCGCGATCGGCCGCTTGACGTACAGGCCGGAGGTGTATTTATTTTCCCGTTCGATGGTGGTGGTCATGGTTTCCTCGCCCGCCATCCCATCCCCTCCACCCCCGTCCCCTCCTCCCCTTCCCGTAATACGGGAAGGGGAGGAGGGGTGCCGAGTCCCGGTGGTTTTCCGGGACGAGGCGGGGAGGTGGGGATGGGATGGTATCAAGATCGACTGGATTGAATCCGAAAATGTTCCTGCAAACTCCGGTACTTCAACGCTTTTTCCCGCATCGCGCGGATGCCCATCACCGCGGCGGCCGCGGCCGAAAGCGTGGTCAGGAGCGGAACGTTCATCACGGTCGCGGCGGCGCGGATCAGGTTCCCGTCGGTGTGCGCATTCGGCCCGAGCGGCGTGTTGAGCACCAGCTGGACCTTTCCGCCGCGGATCAGATCCACCACGTTGGGGGAACCGTGCCCGACTTTGAAGGCCGGTTCGACCGGCAGGTCGGCGTGCATGAAGAAGGCCGCCGTGCCGGGGGTCGCCATCAGCCGGAAACCCATCCGGTGCAGATCGCGCGCGACCTTGAGCGCCGCGCCTTTGTCGAAATCGTTGACGCTGAAAAGCGCAGCGCCCTGTTCCGGCAGCGCGGATCCGGCCGCCATCTCCGCCTTGGCAAAGGCATGCCCGAAATGGCTGGCGTGCCCCATCACTTCGCCGGTCGATCGCATCTCCGGCCCGAGCAGGCTGTCGGATCCCGGAAGCTTCTGGAACGGCAGCACCGCTTCCTTGACAAAGAAACCGTCCACCGCGGGCTGGGAGAGGATGCCCATCTGGGCGAGCGATTGCCCGGCCATGATCTGGGCCGCCCTGCGCGCAAGCGGCACGCCGATCGATTTGCTGACGTACGGGATCGTCCGCGACGCGCGCGGGTTGACTTCCAGCATGTACACCACGTCGTCCTTGACCGCCAGTTGCACGTTCATCAGGCCGCGCACCTGCAGCCGCCGGCCCAGTTTTTCCGCATACTCGCGCATCGTGGTGAGGTGGAAGGCGCTGATCTTGTACGGCGGCAGAACGCAGGCCGAATCTCCCGAATGCACGCCGGCCTCCTCGATGTGCTGCATGATCGCGCCGATCACCGTGCGCTCGCCGTCGGCGATCGCATCCACATCCGCTTCGTAGGCGTCTTCCAGGAATCGGTCGACCAGCAGCGGCTGGCCCGGCGCGGCGGCCAGCGCCTCCTGGACAAATCCCCCGAGCTGGGATTCGTCGCCGACAATCGCCATCGCGCGTCCGCCCAGCACGAACGACGGCCGCACCAGAAGCGGATACCCGATCCGCTCCGCGATCGTCCGCGCTTCTTCCAAAGAATGGGCGATCCCGTGTTCCGGCTGGGGGATGTCGAGCTCCTCGAGCACGGCCGCGAACCGCTGGCGGTCCTCCGCCAGCGCGATCGCCTCCGGCGACGTCCCCCAGATCGGGACGCCCGCCGCGGCCAGGTCCGCCGAAAGGTTGAGCGGAGTCTGCCCGCCGAACTGAACGATCACCCCGCCCGGTTTCTCGGCATCCACGACGTTTAACACGTGTTCGAGTGTGAGCGGTTCGAAATACAGCCGGTCGGCCGTGTCGTAATCGGTCGAGACCGTTTCCGGATTGCAGTTGAGCAAGATGGTTTCGAATCCCATCTCGCGCAGCGCGAACACCGCCTGGCAGCAGCAGTAGTCGAATTCGATCCCCTGCCCGATCCGGTTCGGGCCGCTGCCGAGGATCAGCACCTTCGGCCGCGATGTGACCCGCGCTTCATCTTCGGTTTCATACGAGGAATACAGATACGGGGTCTGCGCTTCGAATTCCGCCGCGCAGGTATCCACCCGCAGAAAGGTCGGCCGGATGCCGAGTTCCATCCTGCGGGCGCGGATATCCCCCGCGTGGAATGATTTTTCGCCCTTCGAAAGCAGGCGCGCCAGCCGGGAATCCGCCAGGCCGGCTTGTTTTGCCCGGCGCAGGAGATCCTCCGGCAGCGTCTCCAAGGCCTGCGCGGAAATTTCTTTTTCGAGCCCGGCGATCCCGCGCATCTGATCCAGGAACCACAGGTCCATCCCGGTGATCGCGGATATTTTCTTCAAGTCCGCGCCGCCGCGGATCGCCCGGTAGACGTCGAACAACCGCCCGGAAAGCGGGACACGCAGGCTTTCGAGTTCGGCGGCGGATTTCAAGTCGGGCGGCGATTTTTTATTCGGTCCCGATCCGTCCAGCGCGTCGATTCCATTTTCGAGCGAGAGCACCGCCTTGGAAAGCGCCTCGGGCAGGGTCCGGCCGAGCGCCATCACCTCGCCGACCGATTTCATCTGCGCCCCGAGCGTCGGATCCACGCCCGGGAATTTTTCGAACGCCCAGCGCGGGATCTTCACCACCACGTAATCCAGCGACGGCTCGAAACCGACTTTGGTTTGGCCGGTGATGTCGTTGGTGATCTCGTCCAGCGTGTACCCGACCGCGACCAGGGCCGCGACCTTGGCGATCGGGAAACCGGTCGCCTTGGAGGCCAGCGCCGAGGAGCGCGAGACGCGCGGATTCATTTCGATCACGAGCGTCCGCCCGTCGGCCGGGTTGACCGCGAACTGGACGTTCGACCCGCCGGTTTCGATCTCGACCGCGCGCATCACCCGCCGCGCCATGTCGCGCAGGACCTGGTATTCGCGGTCGGTGAGAGTCTGCGCCGGCGCAATGGTGATGCTGTCGCCGGTGTGCACGCCCATCGGGTCGAGGTTTTCAATGCTGCACACGACGACGAAGTTATCCGCGCGGTCGCGCATCACCTCGAGTTCGAATTCCTTCCACCCCAGGAAGGATTCTTCCAGCCAGGCCTGCCCGATCGGCGAGACGGCGACCGCCTTGCGGACCGCTTCGGGGAGTTCCTCGGCGGAGTTCACCCACGAGGCGCCGGTTCCGCCGAGCGCAAAGGAGGCGCGCACCAGAACCGGATAACCGGTTTGCTTGACCAGGGTCCGCGCTTCCTCAAGATCGTGCGCCGGGCCGCCGCGCGGAACCGGGATGCCGTTTTCCCGCATGACCTTGTTGAATTGTTCGCGGTCCTCGGCCAGTTCGATCGAGTGCAGTTTTGCGCCGAGGAGCTGCACGTGGTACTTCTCGAGCGTCCCGCGCTTGCCGAGCGCGAGCGCGAGGTTCAATCCGGTTTGTCCGCCGACGGTGGGCAGCAGGGCATCCGGCTGCTCCTGGGCGATGATCGCCTCGAGCGTCTCCGGGGTGAGCGGTTCGATGTAGGTCGCGTCGGCCAGGTCCGGATCGGTCATGATCGTGGCCGGATTGGAATTGACCAGGACCACACGGTAGCCTTCGGCCCGCAGGGCCTTGATCGCCTGCGTGCCGGAATAATCAAATTCGGCCGCCTGGCCGATAACGATCGGGCCGGAGCCCACAACCAGGATCGAGTGGATGTCGGTTCGCCTGGGCATGCTATGCTCCCCGCCTTTCGATCATCGTGAAAAACTGTCCGAACACGTCGCGGGCATCGTGCGGCCCCGGCGAGGCTTCCGGGTGGAACTGCACGCAGAACACCGGCTGCGCAAGAAGCCGGAAACCCTCGAGCGAGCCGTCGTTGAGCGAACGCAGCGTGACCTCCGCAACGCCCGCCGGCAGGCTCTCGCTCTCGACGATGTAATTGTGGTTCTGAGCGGTGATCCACACCTGCCCGGTGCGTTCGTCGCGGACGGGATGGTTGCCGCCGTGATGGCCGAATTTCAATTTTGTGATCCGTCCCCCGAGCGCGAGCCCGATCAATTGGTGGCCGAGGCAGATTCCCAGAGTCGGTATCCCGCTTTCCAGCAGCGCCCGCACGGTATCGACGATGCCCGGCAATCCGCGCGGATCGCCGGGTCCGTTGGAAAGGAAGACGCCGTCCGGCTTGAGCGCGAGCGCTTTCTTCGCGCGGCGTGTTCGACGGTACGACGGTCACCCGGGCGCCGTCCGCCGCCAGGTGGCGGAGGATGTTCTTTTTAATTCCGAAATCGTACGCGACGATGTGTTTCCCCTTCATCGAATCCGGCCGGCCGCTTTCCACCCACCGGCTCCCCGGATCGGGAGCCCACGGATACTCCTTCGGGCAGGAGATTTCACTCACCATGTCACGCCCGTCGAGGCCGGGCCAGGCGCGCGCCATCTCGACCAGCTTCGCCGGGTCGGTTCCACTCGTGGAAAGCGCGGCCTTCTGCGTGCCGCCGTCGCGGAGTTTGCGGGTCAGCCAGCGGGTATCCACGCCGCTGATCCCGGGCACGCCGGCTTCGGCCAGCCAATCCGGAAGCGGCTGCTCCGCGCGCCAGTTCGAGACGACCGGGCTGACCGCGCGCACGACCGCGGCGGAAATCTGCGGGCGGCCGGATTCGTAATCCTCGCGGTTGACGCCGACGTTGCCGATGTGGGGGCAGGTGAACAGGACGCCCTGTCCGCGGTAGGAGGGATCGGTAAGGATCTCCTGATACCCGGTCATGCTGGTGTTGAATACCAGTTCGAAAACGGCGTCGGCATTCGCGCCGAATGGGCTCCCGTGCAGGATGGTTCCGTCTTCGAGGGCGAGCGTGGCGGGCGTCATGATATGACCGTGCCTTTCCCGGCCAGGGCCGAGGAGATCGGCGCGGGGATCCGGCTGTCGGCGAAGATCACCCGCCGCACGCCTTCCCCGAGGGCCTCGCTCGCGCCGAGGACTTTTTTCTTCATCCGGCCTTCGGCGAATTTCAATGCGTCCTCGAGCTTGGATCGTTCGATCGCCGGCATCAGCGTGCTTTCGTCGGGGAAGCGGCGCATCAGGCCGGGCACGTTGGTCAGGATCACGAGGTTTTCGGCCTTGAGCGCGCCGGCGACCATCGCCGCCGCGCGGTCGGCATCGACGTTGAGCGCGACTCCTTCCGGGGAAATCGCGAGCGGCGCGACGACCGGGGTCAGCCCGGCCTGGATCAGCATTTGCAGCAGCGCCGCGTCGACTTTCTGGATCGTCCCGGTGTGGTCGTCGTGCAGCATGCGCACCCTCCCGTTTTCCACGGCGCGCACGGCTTCCTTGCGTTTGGCCAGCATCAAATGCCCGTCCACCCCGGAAAGCCCGAACGCGTTCACGCCGAGCTTTTGCAGGCGCTCGACGAGGATCGTGTTGATCTTGCCGGCCGTGACCATCGCGAATATTTCCAGCGTCTCGCGGTCGGTGTAACGCGAGGTGAACCCCGAGGGCGAGGTGATGAACTTCGGCGGGTGGCCGAGCTTCTCGGAGAGAGCGTTGGTCTCCTCCGAGCCGCCGTGGACGAGCACGGCCTGCTGCCCGGATTTCACGAGCATCGCGAGATCCTCGCATACGGTGTCCATGTTGTTGCCGGCGGCTCCGCCGATTTTAACGACGAGCATTGGACCTCTCTTCACTTCGCTGACCCTCCCTCCTCCCCCTCAGCCTCGGAAAACCTCCTCGGCTTCGTTCCCCTCCTCCCTCCCCATTGTGGGGAGGGAGGAGGGGCAAGGGGAGGTGGGAGGGGTTTGGCTAAATCGGATGCAACCCGCTGAATTCCAGTCCGGTGGTTTCCTCGAAACCGAACATCACGTTCATCGCCTGGACCGCCGAACCGGAGGCGCCCTTCATCAGATTGTCGATCGCCGCCATCGCGACGATCCGCCCCGTGTCCGGGTCGAGTTCGAATCCCACGTCCACATAATTGCTGCCGGCCAGGATCTTCGGATCCGGCACGCGGTGCACGCCGGTTTTCTCTTTCACGATGCGGATGAACGGCTCCTCCTTGGCAAAACCGCGGAATGCCCGCCACAAATCCTTTTCGGTGACGCCCTGTTTGGCGAAGCAGTGCGCCGCGGCCAGCGCGCCGCGCACCAGGTCGACGGAGGTGATCGTCAGGTGGACATCCGTCAAACCCAGCTCCTGGATCACTTCGGCGGTGTGCCGGTGGCCGGAGGGCGCATAGGTGCGGATCACGCCCGCCCGTTCCGGATGGTGCGAGCCGGCGTTCGGGCTGGCCCCCGCCTCCGAAGAACCAACCTTGACGTCGACGATGACCGGGCGCGCCGGGTCGAGCAGCCCGCCCCGCACCAGCGGCGCCAGCGCGAGGTTGGCCGCCGTCGCGTTGCATCCCACCCCGCTGATGTAATTCGCCTTGCGCATTTCCTCGCGGTGGAATTCCGGCAGGCCGTAGACGAACTTGCCCAGCCACTGCGGAGCCAGGTGGTCGTGCCCGTACCATTTTTTATAGAGCGCCGGATCCTTCAGCCGGAAATCCGCCGAAAGGTCGACGATCTTCCCGGCCAAACCCGCGTAGCGGTCGATTTCCTTCTGCGCCTCTCCGTGCGGCAGCGCGAGGAAAAGCACGTCGCACGGCTGCAGAACCTGCCGCGAAACGAACTGCATCGTCGTCCGCTTGCGCAGATTGCGGGTGCATCGAATAATACATATTCACCGACGTGCCGCTCCGAGGTCGCCTGGATCACCTCGACGTCCGGGTGCCCGAGCAGCAGGCGCAGCAGCTCGCCGCCGGTGTATCCGGAGGCGCCGACGATGCCCGACTTTCACGTTTCCGCTCATTTCAAAATCTCCACGATCGCCGCGTGCGGCACCGGATGGTACTGCGCGCGGAACTCGTCCTTCTTCTTCCCGACCTCGATCGTATAGTCGATCACGAACCCGGGAATGTCGATCCCGGTGGCCGGAACCGAGGTGTGGAATTCCATCGTGTGGTTGACCTCGTTGACCAGGAACCCGCGTTTCTTGTCCTCGAGGATGTCCACCGCGACGCACCCCGCCGCCCACGGCCCGCGCCGCGTCGACGCAGATCTTATCCAGTTCCGGGGTCACCGGGCAGGCCGAGCCCTGGCCGCCGCGGGCGGTGTTGGTGATCCAGTGTTCCGATGTGCGGTAGATGGCGGCGATGGTCCTTTCGCCGACGACGAAGGCGCGGATGTCGCGGCCCGGCTTCTGGATGTATTCCTGGATGTAGAAGATGTTCTGCTGGTAGTTGCCCAGCACTTCGCGGTGCTCGAGGATCGCCTCGGCCGCGTCGCGGTCGTTGATCTTCGAGACCATCCGGCCCCACGAACCGATGACCGGCTTGAGGACCACCGGATAGCCCAGTTCCTCGATCGCCGCCAGCGCGCTTTCCGGCGTGAAGGCCACCCGCACTTCCGGCTGCGGGACCCCGGCGAACTTGAGCGCCGCGGAAGTCCACAGTTTGTCGCCGCAGGTATCTTCGACGGCCGAGGTGTTCACCGTCGGAATTCCCCAGCCGTTGAGGATCTTGCAGGCGTACAAACCGCGCCCGTAGGAGATGCTGCGCTCGAGGACCACCGAATAGGAATCCCACACCCCGGGATGGTTGAGATCAAACTTCGCCTCCCGGTCGTCGATCTTTTCATAGGCCATCCCGCGTTTTTCGAGCGCCTCGAACAGCCATTTCTCCTCGATCCGCAGGCGGGTCATCAACACGCCGATCTTCATCGTCGTCACCTCCCAGCCTTCCCTGTTTTCCGCTTTCGCATTCCTATTCGCCCCAATCCTCGGCTTCTTTCGGCGCCAGGGTCAGCGTGACGGGCTCGAGCGCCGTCAGCTCCAGTTCGACTCCGCAATCCGGGCAGATGAGGATTTCCCCCGTCTGCGCATCTTCCGGGATCGTGACTTCCCCTTCACATTCCGGACAAAGACCTTTCATTTCCATTCTCCTTTGGGGCGCGCTCCGGCGCGTCATGAATTTTTCGGGAGCTTTTCACGTTTCCCCGAACGATTTCCAAATCTCACCGCGAAGACGCAAAGAACGCGAAGATTTTTTACGATTTCCTTTGCGGACTTTGCGGTGAGAAATTCTTTTTTTCGTTTCCCAATAATCATCCTCTCAAGTATTGTTTCGCCAGGACTATCTGTTCCTTCACGGCTTCCGGCGCGGTGCCGCCCTTGGCATTGCGGCGGGAGAGCGCGCTTTCCACTCGGAAGGCTTCCGCAAGATCTTTTTCAAATGCGGTGATGGATGGACTGGAATTCCTTCAGATCCATCTCCGACAAGCGAACCCCCAACTCCATCGACCGCCGCACCGCTCTGCCGGCGGCGGAATGCGCCTGCCGGAAAGGGATCCCTTTGCGCACCAGGTAATCGGCAAGGTCGGTGGCAAGCATCCCGTCGTCGATCGCGCCGGCCATTCTCCCGGCCTTGACGGTGAGCGTTTCCAGAATGCCGCCCATCACCGGCAGCACCGCCCCCAGAACGTCCGCCGCTTCGAACACCGGCGGTTTGTCCTCCTGCAGATCCTTGTCGTACGCCGAAGGCAGGCCTTTCAGCACCGCCAGCATCCCGGTCAGCAGGCCGATCAGCCGGCCGCTCTTCCCGCGCGCCAGCTCGAGCATGTCCGGATTCTTCTTCTGCGGCATCAGGCTCGATCCGGTGGCGTAAGCATCGTCCAACTCGATAAAGCCGAACTCGGCGGTCGAGAAAAGGATCAGCGCATCCGCCAGGCGGCTGCCGTGCACGCCGGCGAGTGCCGCGGCGAACAGGAACTCGGCCGCAAAATCCCGGTCGGAGACGGCATCGATGCTGTTGGGCGCGGCGGCCGAAAAACCCAGCTCCGCCGCGAGCGCTTCCCGGTCCACCGGGTAGGCCGTCCCCGCCAGCGCGCCGCTTCCCAGCGGGCAGACCGCCGCGCGGGCGCGCGCTTCCCGCAGCCGGGCGGCATCCCGCTCCAGCGCCCAAAAGTGAGCGAGCCACCAGTGCGAAAGCAGCACCGGCTGCGCCCGCTGGGTATGGGTGTATCCCGGCATCACGGTCCCGAAATCCCGTTCCGCCCGTGAGACCAATCGCTTCCTGCAACGCATGGATGTCGGACAGGATGTGATCCTCGGCTTCCATCAGCCACATCCGGAAATCCGTCGCCACCTGGTCGTTGCGGCTGCGGCCGGTATGCAGTTTACCGGC
Organism: uncultured Chloroflexia bacterium; assembly: GCA_963724345.1. GTDB lineage: Bacteria > Chloroflexota > Anaerolineae > Anaerolineales > RBG-16-64-43 > JAFGKK01. The sequence goes on from CAVRUI010000003.1 coordinate 2,245,195, forward strand.
CGGCTCGCCGACGAGTTCCCCCAGCCGCCGCTCGACCGCGGTATGGATATCCTCGTCGGTCGGCGCGAAGGCGAACGATTCCGTTGCCAGTTCTTCTCCGATCTGCGCCAGGCCCGGCGCGATGGTCTTCTGGACTTCGTCGGCCGTCAACAAACCGGCGCGCTGCAGCGCATGAGTCCAGGCGATCGATCCGCGCACGTCCTGCGCGGACAGGCGGCGGTCGACGGGCAGCGACGCGTTCAACGCATCCGCCTTTGGGTTCAATCCGCCTTCCAACCTTCCTGTCCAGAGTTGTTTCATCGTCGTTTCCTTCCTCATACCGCCCCGATCGCCTTGTAGGGGCGCACGGCTGTGCGCCCAATCGTACGGCCATACGCCCGGGCGCGGCAGCGCCGCGCCCCTGCGGGTTGGGGGTGAGGTGTGAATTAATCCCGGTCCACCGCTTCCGGCGGGACCGGCGGAATGCCCTTGCCGCCCTCGTCCAGCAGCGCCCGCACCTTAAGCGGAAGACCGAAGAGGTGAATGAAGCCGGCGGCGTCGCTGTGGTCGTACACCAGCGATTGGCCGAAGGTGGCGAAATCCTCGCGGTAGAGGCTGTAGGGGCTTGAGCGCTTGCTGCACGATCAGGTTCCCTTTGTACAGGTTGAGGGTGATCGTGCCCGTCACACGTTCCTGGGTTTTATCGATGTAGGCCTGCAGGTCCTCTCGCAGCGGGGTGAACCACTGGCCGAAGTAAACAAGCTCCGCGTAGCGTTGGGCGGCACTTTCCTTATAATGCTGCGTCTCGCGGTCCAGGGTGATGCTTTCCAGCTCGCGGTGCGCCGCCACCAGGATCGTTCCGCCGGGCGTCTCGTACACGCCGCGGGATTTCATCCCCACCAGCCGGTTTTCCACCAGGTCCACGCGGCCGATGCCGTTGCGCCCGCCGATTTCGTTCAACGCCTCGATCAATTTCGCGCCCGACAGCTTTTTACCGTTGAGGGAAACCGGATTCCCGTGCTCGAATCCGATCTCGACCGTCTCCGGCCGGTCCGGGGCTTTTTCGGGGGAGACCGTCAGCTGGAAAAGATCCTCTTCCGGCGCATTGGCAAGGTTTTCCAGCGGCCCGCCCTCGTGGGAAAGGTGCCACAAGTTGCGGTCCCGGCTGTAGAGCGATTTTCCGGTCGTGTCCGGGAGGGTGATGTGGCGCGCCTTGGCGTACGCCACCGCATCCTCCCGCGAGCGGATGTCCCATTCGCGCCAGGGGGCGATGACCTTCAGGCGCGGGTTGATCGCGGTATAGGTGAGTTCGAACCGCACCTGGTCGTTGCCTTTGCCGGTGCATCCGTGGGCGACGGCGTCCGCCCCGACCTGCTCCGCCGCCAGCACCTGGTGCTTGGCGATCAGCGGGCGGGCGATGGACGTCCCGAGCAGATACTTCCCCTCGTAAATCGCGCCGGAGCGCAGCAGCGGGAAGATGTAATCGCGGGCGAACTCCTCGCGCAGGTCCTCGCTGATCAGGCGGCTGGCCCCGGATTCCTTCGCTCGTTGTGCAAGCGACGCGGTCTCGCCGACGCCCTGCCCGATGTCGGCGGTGAAGCACACCACCTCGCACCCGTACGCTTCCTTGAGCCAGGTGACGATGATCGAGGTATCCAGCCCGCCGGAATAGGCGAGCACGACTTTCTTGGCGCTGTCCTTCTTCATCCTCTTCTCCTTTTCCCCGCCCGTTTTCCGCCCCGCCGGGGTTTACCACGGGAGCGGGCTTGCCGACACGAAAAAAAGCCCTCCGGGATTCGGAGGGCTTTTATATTCATTCCAGTATGCTTGTCCGCGCTCGGCCCAAGCGTAACTAGCCCACCTTCCCGATTTCCGGGTGAGAGAAAGGACGACGAGCGCGAGGCTTCAACAGGATGGTGTCCATGATTTTCAAGCCGGAATTTTACCGGAGGTTGCATCCGATGTCAAGCCGCCGGGAGGATATAATACGCAAGTCTCAGACCCAACGGAAAGGAAACCACCATGCGGATTGCTCTCGATGCGATGGGCTCGGACGAGTTCCCGCGTCCGGATGTGGAAGGCGCGGTGATGGCGGCGCGCGAATACGGCGATGAGGTGCTGCTCATAGGCGACGAAAAGATCGTGCGCCCGGTGCTCGAATCGTTTTCTCCGGGAAAGCTGCCGATCCGGCTCATCCACGCGCCCGAGATGCTGACCATGCAGGAAAAAGGGCTCGCCCTCGCGCTCAAGGCCAAACAGAAGGAACCCAAGACGTCGATGGCGGTCGGGGTCGATCTGGTCAAGCAGGGCAAGGCGGATGCCTTCGTGACGATGGGCAACACGGGCGCGGCCGCCTCGGTGGCCTTTTTCCGGCTTGGCATGCTGCCGGGGATCGAGCGCCCGGCCCTCGCGCCGGTCTTTCCGACTCGCAAGGGTTTTTGCGTGGTGCTCGACATCGGGATCAACCCGGACCTGCAGCCGAAGAACCTGCTCGAGTTTGCGGTCATGGGGTCGGTCTATGCGGAAGCCGTGCGCGGCGTGAAGCGGCCGCGGGTGGCGCTTCTTTCGAACGGCGAGGAAACCGGCAAGGGCAATTACCTGGTCCGCGAGGCCACGCCGATGCTCGCGGCCAGCGCGCTGAACTTCATCGGCAACGCCGAGCCAAAGGAAGTCTACGCCGGCAATGTGGATGTACTGGTCACCGACGGCTTTACCGGGAACGTTTTCCTGAAATCGTCCGAGGCGGTGGCCAAGCTGATCATCGACACGATGAAGGAAAAAATCATGGCCGCGTCGCCGCTCGTGAAGCTGGGCGGCGCGCTGATCAAGCCGGCCCTCGCGGACATCAAGAGGCTGCTCAACCCCAGCGAGGAGGGGGCCGCTCCGCTGCTCGGGGTGGATGGATTGGTGTTCATCGGCCACGGCCGGTCGGACGCCCTGGCGGTCAAGAACGCCGTCCGGGTCGCGGCCGGCGCCGCCCGCTCGGGTATGCAGGACCTAATTCGCAGGGAAATTTCAAGGCTGGCTTCCGGCACAACCGGGGCATCCTAAGGAGAACGCATGACAAATCCAAGACCCCGGGTGGTGATCACCGGAATGGGGGCCATCACGCCCCTCGGCCTGACCGTCGCCGAGCTGTGGGACGGGCTGCTGGCCGGCCGGTCAGGCATCGGCCGGATCACCCATTTCGACGCAAGCAGCCTGCCGTGCCGGATCGCCGGCGAGGTGAAGGGTTTCGATCCGGCCAAGTACATCAATATTAAGGAAGCCCGCCGGATGGCGCGCTGTTCGCAGCTGGCCCTGGCCACCGCCCAGGAAGCGATCCGCTCCGCCGGCCTGGAGGGCGGGTTGCCCGACCCCGAGCGATCGGGCGTCGTCCTCGGGACGGCGGTCGGCGGTTGGGAGCGGATGGTTGAAGCGGTGACGATCATGCGGGCGCAGGGTTACGAGAAGGTCAATCCGTTTCTCCCGCCCTCGTCCATCCCGAACATCCCCGCTTTTCACCTCTCGCAAAAATACCATACCCTCGGGACGCTCAATACCGTGCCGACCGCCTGCGCTGCGGGAACTCAGGCGATCGGGGAAGCGGCGGAAATCATCCGCCGCGGAACGGCCGACCTCGTGATCACCGGCGGTGTGGAAGCGGTCGTGTTGGATTTCATGATTGCGGGATTCTGCGCGATGCGGGCGCTGCCGCTTAATTTCAACGACGCCCCGGAGCGCGCTTCGCGTCCCTTCACCAAGAATCGCGAAGGGTTTATTTTTTCCGAAGGATGCGCAATCCATGTGATCGAAAGCCTCGAAAGCGCGCGCCGGCGCGGCGCCCGGATCCTGGCCGAAATCCTCGGGCAAGCCTCCTCCTCCGATGCCCACCACATCGCCGCGCCGGATCCCACCAGCGCGGGGGCGGTGCGCGCGATCCGCTGGGCGCTGCAGGATGCGGGCATCCGGCCCGAGGAGGTGGATTACATCAACGCCCATGGCACCTCGACCCCGGCCAACGACCTGATGGAAACCAATGCGATCAAGCAGGTTTTCGGAGCGCATGCCTACAAACTCCCCATCTCCTCCACCAAATCCATGACGGGCCATCCGCTGGGTGCCGCCGGCGCGGTGGAAGCGGCGGTGTGCGTACAGACCATCCTGTCCGGAAGGATCCACCCGACGATCAACTACGACACGCCCGACCCGGAGTGCGATCTTGATTACGTGCCGAATGTGGCCCGCGCGGCCGAAGTCCGGACCGCCCTTTCCAATTCCTTCGGCTTGGGCGGGCAGAACGCCTGCCTCGTCATTCGAAAGTGGGAGGACGCGTGAAGAAATTCTCCAACCCCGGATTGATCAAACGCAACAAGCAGATCGGCACCTTCGCCCAGCTGGGCGGCATGGTGGTTCTACTCGCCGGTTTCGCCGCTTCCTTTTACATGCAGGATCGCGTCGACCTTTCCTATCTCTCGCTGATTCTCGGGTTTATCCTGGTCACCGTCGGGCAAACATTTACCAGCCGTTGGGGACGGACCCCTCCGCCCGACGAGACGGTGGATGACTTGCTCAAGGGTCTCGATGACCGCTATACGCTCGTGCATTACCGGCTGGGCGCGGATCATGCGCTCTTTACCCCGGACGGAGTCCTCGCCATCCTGGCGAAATACGAACGCGGCCAGATTTCCTTCGACGGAAAAAAGTGGCGCCAGACAGGCGTCTCGGGTTTGATGAAATTCTTCGGCGTGGAGTCGCTGGGCAATCCGGCCGCCGACGGCCGGTTCGAAGCGGAAAGCCTCACCCGGACTCTCCGCAGGATCCTGGGCGCGGACGAGAATATTTCCGTCCAGCCGATTGTCGTATTCGTGAACGATAAAACCCGCGTCGAAGCCGACCCCTCGCCGGTTCCGGCGCTGCATGCCTCGAAGCTCAAGGAGTACATCCGTCACATGCCCAAGGAAACGCCGCTCCGGCCGGACCAGCTTCGGCAAGTGATAGAATATTCCGGTGGAAATAAAAAAAAGCCGGCGCAGGGATGATGCCGGCGATAACTTAATCCATTCCCGAAGGAGAATTTGACCGTGGCGTACAAAATTTCCGATGAGTGCCTGAGCTGCGGAGTCTGCGAACCGGACTGCCCCAACCAGGCGATCAGCATGGGGGATGCGCACTTCGATATCAATCCGGACCGGTGCACCGAATGCGTCGGGTTCTTCGACCAGCCCCAGTGCCGCTCGGTCTGCCCGAACGAAGCCCCCGGTCCGGATCCCGACCGCAAGGAGAGCAAGGATGAACTGCTGGCCAAGAAAGCCAGGCTGCATCCGTAACCGCGGGCGGGCAAAACAAAATATGTTTTTCACGCGGGTGGCCGGTGGCCACCCGGATTATTTAATCCGATCTTCACATCTCCCCTCGCTTCCATCCCATCCCACCTCCCCTAACCCCTCCTCCCTTCCCGTGATACGGGAAGGGAGGAGGGGAACGTCCCGAACGAAGTGAGGGACAAGGGGAGGTGGGATGGGATGGCTCCGGGCGGAAATGCTAAAATGCGCTCCATGAAAAGGACCTCCGATCCTTGCGGAGAAATCCTTGTGTAAGTTTTTCAAACCGGTCAAAGGAGCGAAATGGACGTCGAAGTCGTGATCATCGGAGACGAACTGATCCTGGGGGCGATTGCCGATACCAATACCCAATTCATCGCCCGCGCGCTGCGCGAAGGCGGATTCCGCTTGCGGCGCGTGACGACGGTCGGGGATGATCCCGCCCGGATCATCCGGGCGTTGAGGGAAGCGTCGGCGGAATCGGATGCCGTCGTCGCCGCCGGCGGTTTGGGCCCGACGGTCGACGACCCAACCCGCGACGCGGCGGCCGGAGCGGCCGGAGTCGACCTGGTCTTTCATCCCGAATTGTGGGAGGAGATCACCGCGCGTTTCCGGAACTTGGGCCGCGCCCCGACCGGGAACAACCGCAAGCAGGCCTGCCTGCCCCGCGGCGCGGAGGCGCTCCCCAATCCGATCGGGACCGCGCCCGGCTTTTCCATGGAGCTCGGGCGATCGACCCTGTTCGCGGTTCCGGGCGTGCCGAGCGAAATGGAGGCGATGATCACCGGTCAGGTGCTCCCCGCGCTGCATGCGCGCTTCGGAGGCGGGCAGGCCGTGCGCACCCGGACATTGCACGTCGTTGGCCTCGGAGAATCGATGATCGACGAGCGGATCGGCAAATGGGAGAGCGCGGAGAATCCGACCGTGGGATTGATGGCGCACGCAGGCCTGACCGATGTCCGCATCATCGCCCGCGCCGCGGAAAAATCCGAAGCGCGGAAATTGATCGCCGCCGCGGAAGCGGACATCCGGTCGTCGCTCGCCGGATACATCATCGGCGCCGACGGGGAGACACTCGCCGGCGCGGTCCTGCTCTCGCTGCCGAAAGACGGAACCCTGGTGACCGTGGAAAGCGGGACCGGCGGCGAATTGGCCGGCATGCTGGGGACGGCGGATTCCGGCGCATTCCGGGGAGGGTTGGTGCTCGGTCCGGGCGGGAAGAATGCCGATCCCGCGGCGGGCCTGCGCGAATGGCGGTCCTCGCACGAGGCGACCCATGCCGTGGGGGTGAGTCTCACGCCGGTGCCCGGCGGCTTCCGCTCGGAATACATTCTCCTGGCGGGCGCGGAGGAAACGCGAAAAGCGCGGACCCATCTGGTCCCCCACCCGATGGCCTCGCGCTGGGCGGCGAATACCGCATTGACCGCATTGTGGAATTTGCTGCGGGGTTCCCGCGCGGAATAATCCGCGCCGGCGCGTGTGTTATATTTGCTTTTTCCTCCCGACCGAAACGGCGGCAAAGCGGTGCTTTCCGCCGGATCAGAATGGATGGTGACCATGCACGTAGGATTCCTCGAAACCCAGCCGCCGATCGCGAACGAGCTCCAACTTCCCAAGCAGCTTTCCCGCCTGCCGGAACTGGCCTATAACCTCTGGTGGACCTGGCATCCGCAGGCGCAAGGGCTGTTCAGCCGGATCGACTTTTCGCTTTGGGAAGAGGTGCGCCACAACCCGGTCCAATTCATCCGGAAGATCCGGCGTCCGCAGCTGAACGCCGCGCTCTCCAACGTCGATTATATGGAGACGTACGACCGGGTGATCGAATCCTTCGACCGGTACCTGAACGCCACGGACTTGTGGTACTCGCGGGAAAATCCGGATCTCCTCAACCGGCCGATCGCCTACATCTCCACCGAATACGGGCTGCACGAAAGCATCCAGGGATACGCCGGCGGCCTGGGCGTGCTGGCCGGCGACCTGATCAAAGAGGCCAGCGATCTGGGAATTCCCATCATCGGGCTCGGGTTCCTGTACACCCTCGGATATTTCCGCCAGAGCATAACCGAAGACGGATGGCAGGAAGCGAATTACGAGCCGCTGGATTTCGCCAACCTCCCGGTCTGGCCGGTCGTCGGACGCGACGGCCAACCGCTTACCATCAGCGTTTCGCTCCCCGAACGGGATCTGGCGGCGCGCCTGTGGCAGGTGCGCGTCGGGCGGATCCCGCTCTACCTTCTGGACAGCAACGTCGAATCCAACTCGCCGACCGACCGCGAACTGACCGCGCGGCTCTACACCAGCGAGGCGGAACAGCGCATCTCGCAGGAAATCATCCTCGGGGTCGGCGGTGTGCGCGCCCTGCGCGCGCTCGGCTACAACCCGACCGCCTGGCACCTTAACGAGGGGCATTCGGCCTTCGCGCTGCTGGAACGGGCGCGCGAGTACGTGGCCGCGGGGCGGACCTTCGCCGAAGCGCGGGAGATCATCCGCAAGACGACCATCTTCACCACCCATACGCCCGTCCCGGCCGGCGCGGACGAATTCCCGCTGTGGCTGATGGACAAATTCTTTTCCTCCTACTGGCCGCAGTTGGGGCTTGAACGGGATGCCTTCCTCGACATCGCCCGCCACAAGCAATCCTGGGGGGAAACCTTCAGCATGCCGGTCCTGGCACTGCGCCTCTCGGCCCATGCCAACGGCGTCTCCGAATTGCACGGCCGCGTCTCGCGGAAAATGTTCAACCACCTCTGGCCGGACCTGCCGGAAGACAAGGTGCCGATCCGCCACATCACCAACGGCATCCACACCGAAACCTGGCTCGCGAGCAAAATGGGGATCCTCTTCGACCGCTATCTGGGCAACGACTGGCGCGACCGGATGGACGAACAGGCGGTTTGGGACCGCGTCTGCGACATTCCCGACAAGGAACTCTGGGAGGCGCGGATTCATCTCAAGCGCCGGATGTCCGCCCACATCCGCGACCGCTCGCGGCAACAGTGGCTTTCCGGAAAGAAACACCCGGTCCAGATCGTTAACGCGGGCGTGCTGCTGGATCCCAACATGCTGGTGATCGGATTCGCCCGCCGGTTTACCATGTACAAACGCGCGGGGCTTCTCCTCCACCAGCCCGAACGGCTGCTGGCGCTCCTGAACCGGCCGAACCTCCCGGTCCAGTTCATCTTCGCCGGCAAGGCGCATCCGGCCGACGAACCCGCCAAGCGGCTGCTGCAGGAGGTGTACCGGTTCGCCAAACGCCACGAAACGGGAGGCCGGTTTGTGTTCCTGGAGGATTACGACATCAACCTGGCCCGCTACCTGGTCCAGGGCGTGGACGTGTGGATGAACACCCCCCTGCGTCCGCTCGAAGCCTCCGGCACATCAGGGCAGAAGGCGGCCCTCAACGGCGTGTTGAACATGTCGGTGCTCGACGGCTGGTGGCGCGAAGGATACAACGGACGCAACGGCTGGGCGATCGGCGAGGATAAGGAAAACCAAACCGCCGAAGTCCAGAACGCGCAGGATACGGATTCGCTGTTTTCGCTGCTGGAAGACGAGATCATCCCCCTGTATTACGAGAACCGGTCCCCCGGGAACATCCCATCCGAATGGCTCGACCGGGTCCGGGAATCCATCCGCACAATTTCCCCGACCTTTAACACCCGGCGCATGCTGAAGGAATATGCCTGCGACCTCTACCTGCCCGCCATCCGGCATCCGTTCCCGGAGATGGGCGATCCGTCGCTGGAGATACCGACCTAGTCCACGAAATCACACGAAAAAAAAAACCTGAAGCTCACGAAGGTAATAAAAACTTCGTGTCCCTTCAGGTTTTTTCTTCGTGTGCCTTCGTGGATTCTATGGGCGCAGGACGCTGCACCCCTACGCGCCGGCGCCGGTCTTCCCGAATTCCACCCGCATGGTATCGCCATCGAGCGTGGCGGTGGATTTGTCATCCACGATCCCGATCCACGTCACGCCGGGACGCAGGGCGAACGGGCCGTCCTGGCCGAAGAACTGCAGGGGACGGTCGATCTTCGGAAGCCGCCAGATCCCGTCTTCCATCTTGCCGTCGCGGAAAATCAGCGCCTTCCCCCCGCCGAACAGCTCCAGTTCGTAAATTTCGCGCTGCTGCCGCCGGATGTAATTGGCGTAGAGCACAATCACGTTCGAAACCGAAAGTTGTTTGCCGGTCAGGCGGTCCAACAGCGGCGCCATGTCGCGATTCGGCTTGCCGGTTTCCGACCAGCGGTAATATTTCTTGTCTTCCGGGTTGTAACGCCATTCGGCAAGCGCATTATCGGAGATGAAGCGCACCCAAACATTCGCAACCGTGCCGCTCATGGGCGGCGGCTCCTCCTGGAAGACCATCCCCTTCAGATCCGGCACGGAATCGGGGATTTTCAGGACCTTGGCCGCCTTGCGCAGTTCGGCTGTATTCCCGAAAATGCCGTTTTCCGTTATCTCGCGTTCATCCCGGCACAGCGCCGGGCAGTCCACCGGCCCCACATACAACAGCCGGTCGCGCACATCGTGAAGCTCCATGTAATCCCAGGTCGCCGAATACTCGGCGCAGAATACCAGCAAGGACTGGTAGGCTTTCATCAAAGGCACGTCGATTTTCCGTCCGGAGCGGATCGGGCCGACCTTTTCCACATCCTGGCTTAGGTAAATCGCCTGCAAGCGGGTCATCCCCATTTCCTGATAAAACTCGAACATCAAGTCGGCGTAGGAGAGCCCGGCCTGCGGCCGTGCGGAGCGGGGAAAGTTGGAGACCTTTAATCGACAGCGGCCAGCGCTGCAGTACGGAAATATCGGAAACCGGCAGGCCGGTCAGAGGATTGAGGATTTGCGGCTCGGCCGTCGCCGATGGAATCTCTGTGGAGGTAACGGTCGGCTCCGGTGTGAGCCTGGCGGTTCCCTGCCCCGGCGACGGTTGGAGGAGGGCTTCGGTTTCCGAATCAGGAAGATGGGAAGGGACGGCCGTCGCGGATGCCGAGCAGGCTGCGGTAAATACCAAGCCGGCCGCAAGCCAGGCCAATCTTCCACGGAGAATAATTCTTCGATCTACCAGTGTGCGATCCATTAAGCGTCCTTGCTTGTCAGTCATTCGATGCCTTCATTATCTTCGGAAAAAGCTGTCATGCTGAGCGCCCTTGCGGAGCCTCCCGATGACTGCGGAGCGAGGCCCGCGAAGCATCTGTTCCCAAGTTCTCTGACCTTTCACTTCCCTCGCTCGCGAATTCTCATCTCCCGGGGGGCTAACGCGAGGGCAAGCGGAGGGCGGGCGCTCAGGGTGACATGTCGGAGATGCCAATATCTTTTTACTATGAAAGCCTCGCGGGCGTAAGGGAAAGTCGTACCGGCGCGTGCAAAATCAAGCGCTTTTCCTGAAAGGATAAGCAAACCTTAAGTATTCCGCAATTTCCGAGCGGGAGGTCCGATTACAAGGCGTTGTAGAAATACCACTCGGTTGTGGCCGCAGGCGCGCCCGTGGCCCGGTCTCCGAGGATCCCCATGTAGGTCGTTCCGGGATGCAGCGGGAACTGCGCTCCGCTCGCGTCCACAAATTGCAGCGGATTGCGCGGGCCGCCGCTCTGCCAGCGGCCTTCCAGCATGACCCCGTCGCGGAAGAAATAGGCTTTGCCGGATTTGGTCAGGTCCATGTCGAACATCTCGCCCGTGCCCGTCTGGCCGGCATACCGGAAGGTGTCCACCACCATGATGACGAGGTTGTCGACTGCCAGCTGTTCCCCGGTCATCCGGTCGGTAAGCGGTTCCAGGGCGAAGGAAGCATTCTCTGAAAAGCGCACATACCGCTTACGATCAGGATCGTACTTCCACTGCGCTATCGCGGAGGAAGAAAAAGTGATTCGCAAGCCGATCGAAGGCCTTAAATCCGCGGGGACCGCGGGATCAAAGACCATCCCGTCCAAATTCGGCCTTCCGGCGGCGAGCAGGCCGATCCGCCGCGCATATTTGGTCAACTCGGCGGTGTTGCCGAAGGCGCTGTTCTCGATGATTTTTTCTTCCGGGTCCCGGCAGATGGCGGGGCAGGAAGCCGGGAACTCGTTGATGGTATCGATGCCGGATTTGCTGATTTCCTGCCAGACCGTTTCGAAAGCCTGGACATGAACCAGGATGGCGTCGTACAGCGGGACGATCCGCGTATCCAGAACGCGGGCCGAACGGATCGGCCCGACCTTCTCGGCATCCTGGCCATAGAACATCGCGATCCAGCGGGTGTTGCCGAATTCCGTATAAAACTCCCAGAGGATGTCCGCGCGCGAGAGTCCGGCCTGCGGGCGGGCGGTGCGCGGGAAGTTGGTGACCTTAACCGCGATCGGGCGGCGCTCCAGGAGGGCCGGATCGCTGACGATCAACCCGGTGAGCGGGTTCACATTGGCGGGGAAGCCCGACGGTCCAACGGGATACACCAGTGGAATCGGCGTTTCGGTGGGTGTGGCGGAAGGCTCGGGCAGAGTCTCGGTTGGCGTGACGGTGGAAGTTGCCGTTCCCACGGGGAGAAACGGAGTCGACGAGGACGCGATGGTCGCACCCGGGGCCCAAATGCCCAGGTTGCAGGCCGTCGCAAGCCCCAAGCAGATAAAGGGGATTCCTCTTCGAAGAAGAATCCATCGCGAATTACACATCCAACACCTCCGTGGTCTGTCCACCGCCGGGATTGTACCGCCCGCAAATTCTGCGGTCAATCCGGCATACCGCGTGTTGACTTGCATGCCTTTTACCCTATAATTCAACCCTGTGACCCGAGTTTCCAACCTCTTCCGGCTGCAAAACCTGGACAGCCCGATCGATTCACAACAATCCCGAGTGGCCGAGATTGACGCCGACTTGAGTCGCCATCCGGAACTGGATCAGGCGCGGGCGGAGGAAGCCGCGGCGCGCGCTTTGCTCGAAACCGCCCAGCAAGCGGTCCGCCACGCCGAAGAAGAGAGCCGCCGCCAGCAGCAACGGATAGCCGAAACAGATAAAACCCTCTATGGCGGGGGAGTGCGCAACCCGAAAGAGCTTCAGGACCTGCAAGAGGAGGCCGCATCGCTGCGGCGGTATCTATCCGTACTCGAGGAACGCCAACTGCAAACCATGCAGCAAACCGAAGACGCGGAAAAAACCGTCTCCGATGCGCAGAACCGGCGCGAAGACCTGGAACGGCGCCGGGCGGAAGCAGAATCGAAACTCCGGGCGGAACAATCCGCATTGCGCGGCACCCTGGAAACACTCGGGATCCAGCGCGAGGCGGCATTATCCGAAATCACCCCGGAGGATCTGGAAAAGTACAACTCCGTCCGGCGGGCCAAACGCGGCCTGGCCGTTGTCCGCATGGAAGGCGGTTCCTGCGCCGGCTGCGGCGTCGCTCCCTCCACCTCGCGCGTGGATTCCGCCCGCTCCGGCCAGGAGATCGTGCAGTGCAGCAACTGCGGCCGGATCCTTTATCTGGGATAGGCATGGCTTTTCTCAGCAGCTGGCAATTCGAGAGCATCTCCTTCTGGATCGGCTTTCTCCTGGCCGCCTTCCTGGGGTTTATGCTGTACCGGCTGCGCAACCGGATCACCAATATCCGGGATGCCATGGGGGAATCCTACCGGACTGCGGTCGAGGCGCTGACCACCACCTCGGCCCAAGGCTACCGGAACGATTTGATGCAATGGGCGCAGTCGGCGCATATCGCTTCGCATTTATTCGCGCTGGAGGAGATCCTGCTCCCGCCGCGGATCATGATCCACCCGCCCCCGGTGGATCCGGAACAGACCCCGGAATACGATGCCCCGGCGCTGTTCCCCTTTACACCGGATTGGCCCCAGCTGGCAATCGCCTACGGCGCGGCAAATATTCCCGCGCCTCAGTTGCTCTCGCTGAAATCTCACACGCTGCTGATCGGGCTTCCGGGCACCGGCAAGACGACCGTCCTGGCCGCCCTGACCCTCGAATGGCTTCGCAAATCGGCGCAGACGGGCTCCCCGGCGGCCGATATTCCGCGCGCGCTTTTCTATGCCAATGCCCACGATCTGACCCTGCCGGCCCCGTCCAAAGACACCATTACCCCCCTGGCCTCGGCCGTGCAATACCACGCCGCCTCGCTGTCCGCATCGCAGATCCCCTCCTATATAAAAGGAAGCCTGCGGGCGGAAGGATCGGTCGTGCTCCTGGATGCGGTCGATGAACTCACCTTCGACGAACAGGATGCCGTCCGGGAGTGGGTGCGGGAGTTCCTCACCCAATTCCCCAAAACGCGGCTGATCGTCACCATCGCGCCCGAGGAAGTGGCTTATTGGCGCCCGATGGGATTTGCCGTCGCCGCTCCGGCACCCTGGCTCCCCGCGGATCACCGCCAGTTCATGGAGCAATGGGGGGCGCGCTGGCAGGGCGTCATCGTCTCGGATCGCAAGTCGGCCGAGAAACCGGACCCGGCGCTGCTGATCGGCTGGATCAGCCGCCAGACATTCGGGCTCTCTCCACTCGATATCAGCCTGAGGATCTGGTCCGCATTCAGCGGCGACCTTCAGGGAACGACCGCCGCTTCGGACCAGCAGGCATACATCTCCCGGCACCTGCCCGATGCCGCCGAAGAGGCCATGGCCCAGGTCACCCGCGCGATGATCGTGGAGAACACCTCCACCCTGACGCGCAAGCAGGTCGAATCCGCTCTGGCGCTTGCCTGGCCGCATTCGGAACAATCCCTCCCGCCGGTCGAGGATTTCTTCGATGACATGGTGGAATGCGGGGTCCTGCGGCGCAGACCGGCCGGACGGGTCTCCTTCGGCCACCTGGCCATCGCCGCGCGGTTGGCGGCGCGCGCCGCGGCCAAAGAAAGCAACCTCAACGCCTTCTTCGGCGGCGGGCGATCCCCGCTGTCGGACCTTGCCGCTCAGGCTTTGTCGGCGACCACCGACGTATCCACTCTCGTTTCCGCCGTCCTGACTGCCGGCGCCCGCAAACCCGAAGGCGAAGAAGCCGCGGCCGGCGGTCAACTGCCGCCGGTCATCGAAGACGGATGGAAGCTTCTTAAAGTTGCCTCATGGCTGCGGGATGCGCCACCCACCGCGGGCTGGCGCGTGGAAGTATTCCGGCGCCTGATGAAGGTTGTCCGCACGCCGAGTCAGCCTTTCCCGCTGCGGTCCCGGGCGTTGTGCGCGTTTCTCGACAGCCGTGATCTTTCCGCCTCCCAGTTGTTCCGGCAGATACTCACCACGGAGGATGCCGACCTGGAGGCGCGAATTCTCGCTTCCCTGGGCCTCGGCGCGATGAGCGATCCGAGCGCGATCGAACTGCTCGCCAAGCAGATGGAAACCGATTCACGCGAACTGCGCTGGGCCGGCGCGCTGGCCCTTGGCCATATCGCCACCCACGCCGCGATCGACACGCTCGGCCAGGTCCTGCTGCAGGGCGAGGACGATCTGCGGCGCGCCGCCGCCGAAGCGCTCTCGCTGGATCCGATCGAAGGCCACGGCATCCTGCGCGAGGCGATCCAGGACGCCGAACTGCTCGTCCGCCGCGCGGCGGTCTTCGGGTTGTCGCGCACCGGGCAGCCCTGGGCGCTGGAAATTCTGGAACGGGTCCAGACCGAGGACGGCCAATGGGCGGTGAAATCGGCCGCGGCGCAGGCGGTGGAACGGCTGCACGGGGAAGCCGAGAACCCCATGCCGGTCCCGCCTCCGCCCCACAACCTGCCCTGGCTGATTGCATTCGCCGCCGAGCACAAGACCGGTTTGGCACCCGGGCTCCCGGCGTTGGTGATGCTGCAGCGCGTGATCCGCGAAGGGGAACCGCGTCAGCGCGCGGCCGCCGTGGAAACGCTCGGAAACCTTGGAGACCGGGATTTAATCCAGGATATCTGTATGGGGCTGAGCGATACCGAAAGCTCCGTGCGCAGCCTGGCGTTCGAAGGTTTGTGGGCTCTCCGGACGAGGCACGAGGAAACACAGAAGGAATGAACGACCGGACGGATATCGTACGGTAATACCGGGCACGACCTCCGCGACCGAATGCCGCACGTTGCGGGATATCCATCCAACCTCCGCGAAAGCGGGATAACCGCCCGCATGATCCCCGGGAGAGGGGTCTCATCCATGGCAATTTCCATCCGGGATTTTGAATCTTTTCTTCTCAGCCCGCAGGGCATCCTGCTCTTTCACGGATCGATCCTGCTGATTGCATTGGTGGCGGCGTTCCTGTTTATGGTGAAAAAGCCGCGCCGGGAATGGGGCCGCGGGCTTTTCCTGGCGCTGGCCGTCATATTTCTGCAAGTCATCGGGCTGGCGATCGACGTCCTCGGCCCGGCGTGGAACAACCCATCCCTGTCGATGCTGCTGGCCAACATCGACCGGTCGCTGGAATTGCTCTCGGTCACCGGGGTGGTTTGGTTTTTCCTGTTCCCGCGGCGGCACAAGACCGGAGACACGCTTACCATAATATGGACTGTTGGGATCCTTCTCGCGGCCGCCGGAACTTCGGTTTCTCTCTATCTATTTCCCGCCGCCGGCCCGTTTAATGGCAACCTGCTTTCCTTTGCCTGGGATCTCACCCGGTGGATATTTCTCGCCGTCGGCATCCTGATCCTGCTGGTGCGCAGGCCGGCGGGATGGGGATTATCCTTCGTCGCGATCCTGCTATTCCTCGCCGGAGTGACGCTGCAGCTTGCTCTCGGCGACGCCTCCACCTATTTGCCGGGGCTGGCCCGCTTGTTCGATCTACTGGCAATCCCCTTCGTGGCCATGCGCCTGGCCTATTCGGCCACGACCGGCGGGGGGAGCGCCGGCGCGGGAAGCCCGGCCAGCCAGATCCGGCAGGCCGCCGCGGAATCCGTTCCGTCACTGACGGAACTGATCCTTACTCATCAACCCCAGGACCTGCCTCAGGCGGTCGCGGTCTGGCTCTGCAACGCCATGCGGGTTGAAGTCGCCTACTTCGTGGCTTCCTCCGAGAACGGGGACAGCGTGGAATTCATATCCGGATACGACCGGATCAATTCCCAGGCGCTCCCCGGTTTCCTGGTGACTTCCGAGGCCGCGCCGCAGCTGCACTTTGCGGTTTCGGGCCGGGAAATCATGCGGCTCGGCAAAGCGGAAGCGGATTCCTCGCTGCGCAGCGCGGCCGAACAGGCGCATCTGCCGCAAACCGGGCCGGCCTTATACGCCCCGCTGCCCCTCGGCGACGAGGCCGCGATGGGAATCCTGCTTCTGGCAGCGTATTCCGGTGAGGAATGGCGCGAAGAGGACGAACCCGTCGCCCAGGCGTTTGCGAAAGCCTCCAGCATCGCGTTCCAGGAGATGCATGAGCGCAGCCTGCTGCAGCAGGGCGTCGATGAAACGCAGCAGGAAAACGCGCGCCTTCAGGAGGAAAGCGAACGCCTGCAGGCGGAGCGGATGAACCTGGAAACCCGGATCGAACAGACCGAGCAGGAGTGGCGCAACGAGCGCCAGCGCGCCGAAGGACTGGCTTCCCTGGTACAGGATCAGGACGTCAAGGCGGCCGCGCCGATCCCCCTCCCCGAAGGCGGAACCGAAGCGGAACGGCAATGGATGCTGGCGATCCAGCAAAAGGACGGCTGGATCAACCGGCTGCAGGAGGAGTTGGAGACGACCCGCGCCGAATTGCTGGCCGCGCAGCGTGAAGCCGCGCAGTTCAAGGAAGCCGCCGGCGCCTCCGATACGGTCCGCCAGGAGAACCGGCACCTGCAGGATGAGATGCGCCAAATTCAAACCATGTCGGGCGAGGCGCCCGCCGCCGGCGAAGGCTTTGCCGGCGTGGAGATCACCCGCCTGCGGAACGCGCTCGACGAATCCGAACAGAAATACCAGCAGGAAATTGCGCGCATTCAAAACGAACTGCGCAAGACGCTGACCGAATACACCCATCTCCAATCCGCGCTGCTGCAGCCTCCTCCGCAAACCGAAGGCGGAAAGAAACTGACCTTCGGCGCCGATGTCGGGATGGTCACCGGGCTGATCGCGGAAATCCGCCAGCCGTTTTCCTCGATGGTCGGCTACACCGACCTGCTGCTTTCGGAATCGGCCGGGATCCTCGGCGGCATGCAGCGGAAATTCCTGGACCGGATCCGGGCCAGCATCACCCGGACCGAAGCCCTGTTCGAAGACCTGCTCCAGCTGCTGCTGTTGCCGGAAAAAATCGCCACACCGCGAATGCAGCCGGTGGACGTGGCCAGCGTGATCGACGGCGCCATCACGGGCGCCAGCGATACGGTGCGCGAGAAGAACCTCGTCCTCCGGCTGGACGTCGATGAGGAAATGCCGCCGGTCGAGATCGACCGGGATGCGCTGCAACAGATCCTCAATCACCTGGTGCAAAACGCCGTGCTGATCACTCCGCAGGAAAAGGAAGTCGTGCTCACGACGCATACGCCCCTGGCCGAGCAAAACCGTCAGTTGGCGCTGTTGATAACGGTCAAAGACAGCGGACCGGGAATCGCCGCCGAGGACCAGCCGCGGGTATTCACCCGTTTGTACCGCACGGAAGGCCCGTTGATCGAGGGGCTTGGAGATTCCGGCGTGGGGATGGCCGTCGCCCGCACACTGACCGAGGCGATGGGCGGACGGATCTGGCTGGAAAGCCAGATCGGGCATGGAACGACCTTCTTCGTCCTGCTTCCGGTTCAGGTGGGACAGGTACTCTCTCCCGAAAGCGGGAATCCGGAAAATATCTCATAATCCGCCGCCCGGTGATTATTGCTGGCTGCCGGAAGGATGGGGAAAAAATGTCGCCAAAAATCCTGATCGTGGAAGATGAAGAACAGATCGCGTCCTTCCTGCGGCGCGGACTCACGTACGAGGGGTACGAGGTGGAAACCGCCGCGGACGGCACTTCGGCGCTGGGCAAGGCGCGTGACGCGCGGCCGGATCTGGTCGTGCTGGACCTGATGCTGCCCGGCATGGACGGATTGGAAGTCTGCCGGCGGCTGCGGGCCGCCCATTCCTCGCTGCCGATCCTCATTCTCACGGCGCGCGATTCCGTTTCCGACCGGGTCCAGGGGCTGGATGCGGGCTCCGACGACTATATGGTCAAGCCGTTTGCCCTGGCCGAGCTGCTGGCGCGTGTGCGCGCCCTGCTCCGGCGCGCCGGTCCCGGCGAACCCGAAGTCCTGCAGTTCGCCGACCTGAAGCTTGATACCGGAACCCGCCAGGTGTACCGGGCCGAAACGCGGATCGAACTGACCTCGAAGGAATTCGACCTGCTGGAACTGTTCCTGCGCCACCCGAAGCAGGTGCTCACCCGCGAGACCATTTACGACCGGGTGTGGGGATACGATTTCGGCGGCGAAAGCAACATCATCGAAGTGTATATCCGCTACCTGCGCCAGAAGCTCGAGGCCGACGGCCGAAGCCGCCTGCTCTTCACCGTCCGCGGGGTCGGATACGTGCTGCGGGAAGAGACTTGACCTCCCCGGAGAGGGGATAAAGCATGTCACTGCGCGCCCGCTTGATCCTCGGCTACTCCGCCCTACTGGCTGCGATCCTCTTCCTGTTCGGCGCCAGCCTGTTTTTCATACTGCGCTACACCCTCACCCAGCAGATCGACCAGGCCCTCCAGGAATCCGCGGATGATATCTTCAGTTCGATGACGGTCCGCAGCGTCGAGGATCTGAAATTTCTGAACCTTCCCCCGCTCCCGTTCTTGTCCTCGAACACGTACGTCCAGGTCTGGAGCGCGGACGGTGAACTGCTTTCCTTCTCCCCCAACATGCAAAGCATCGGCGAGCCTCTCTCCCCGGCGATTGTGCCGCTGCAGGGGAAGGGGACGCCGATTTCCTACGGACCCAACCCGGAGGGCGCGACCGCGACGTCGGATTACACGCCGCTCCCGGCGGAGGTGGTGCGCTTTACCGACGCCAACATCCGCGGGCTGCACATTCGCGTGATCACCAAGACGATCTGGGTCGAAGGCCGTTTTTTAGGCCTGCTCCAGGTCGGGACGCCGTTGACGGTCGTCGACCGGGCGCTTTCGATCCTGTTCTTCGAACTGGCGATCGGCGGCGGCTCCGCCGTTCTGCTTTCGGTCCTGCTCGGCAACTGGATCGCGCTCGGGGCGCTGCAGCCGCTGGAAGCGGTGACCACGACCGCGATCCAGATCACGCGCGCGGACGACCTTTCGCGCCGGATTCCGCTGGAAGTTTCCGCAACCAGCGAAGTCGGCCGGCTGATCCAGGCCTTTAACGAGACGCTCGAGCGGCTGGAAAAACTCTTCTCGGCCCAATCCCGTTTTCTGGCCGACGTCTCGCACGAGCTGCGGACCCCGCTGACCTCGATCCGCGGCAATGTCGATCTGATCCGGCGGATGGGCGCCAACTCCGAATCCCTGATCTCCGTCCAATCCGAAGTGGACCGGATGAGCCGGCTGGTGGGCGACCTGCTGATGCTTTCCCGCGTGGAAGCCGGAACCATGCCGCTGGTAAAGGCCCCGGTCGAGGTTGACACGCTGCTCCTGGAAGTGATGCAGCAGGCCATCGGCCTGGCCCAGGGAAAAATCGAAATCTGCATCGGCAACCTGGAACAGGCGTCGGTCGTCGGCGACCGCGACCGGCTGAAGCAGCTGCTTCTGAACCTGGTGGTGAACGCGCTGCAATACACGCAGCCCGGCGGCCGGGTTGTGCTCTCGCTGCGCGTCATCGACGATTGCGTGCATATCACGGTTTCCGACAACGGCCCGGGGATCCCGCGCGAGGAACTCCCGTTTATTTTCGACCGGTTCTACCGCGTGGAAAAATCGCGCACCCGGGGACCGCTCGGCGGCTCGGGGCTCGGGCTGTCGATCGCCCAGTGGATCGCGCACGGCCACGACGGGCGGATCGAGGTCGCCTCGGAACCCGGCAAGGGAACGACGTTTTCGGTCTGGCTTCCGCTTGGGAATATGAAGCAATAATTTGATCACGGATTGCACGGAAAATAAAAAGATTACACGGAATTTTTTAAAAAATTTTATCAGTGAAATCCGGATCTGATCCGTGTAATCCGTGGTAATTGAATTCCTATGCTTGCTGAGCCATGGCCTTCTCGCATAACGAAGCCCCGCCGGCGGTGAGCCACTCCTCCAAACGCGGGCTGGCGGTTCCGCCCGCAGCGGCGTCCGTAAAAATGCCCTCCCCCCAATAGGCATAGCGTTTTGTTTCCGCCGGCCAGCCGGCGGGATCCCGGTCGATCACCCCGTGCCCGCCGTTGTAGCCGGCCAGTGCGCGCCGGATATCCCCCTTTGATTTCAACAAACTCTCGGCCAGATACGCCAATCCGCGGCGGGCGTTGACCTCCGGGGCCTGCATATTCTCGCCGTCGGAAAAGTGATACGGCATCACCTGGAAAAGCCCTTGCGCCCCCGAGCGGGATATCGCGTGCGGGTTGCCGCAGGATTCGATCTGCATCACCGTGGCGACCAGATTGGGATCCAGCCCGAAACCATCGGACCAGCGCACGATTTCCTCATCCCAGACGTGAACCGATGGCGTAAAAAATCCGGCGACCCGGGCGGAACCGGCACGAACTCCAAACCGCGGCAGGCGGGATACGGCGCTGCCCAGCCGGACGCTTAATCCGAAAACGGCCAGGCCGGTCAGACAGGCAACACCCAACGGGACGATCTTCGCAATCGTTTCGGATTTTATGAAGTCGGTCAATCTCAGGTTGCGGATGGATTTTCTCATGGGCGAATAACCTTGTCCCCTGCTCGAAGCATTTTCGAATTTCTTTCCGCACCAGTTGTAGTGACTGCTAGTGCAGGTATCAAACTGGAAATTGAATTTTATCCCGGATTAAAAACTTCCCCGGACCGATTTTCTCGAATCCGGGGAAGTATCCTGGGAAACCGGTTGATGGATCAGGACCGGCCGCCGGTGAACGGCCGCACCATGGCCGGAACCGGAGCGGAGGCGGCGGTCGGAACGGGCAGCGGTTTTTTCTGGACGGGCGGCGTGTGAGCCGCGCTTTGCTTCCCGCCCGACATGGTCAGTGTGCCGATCAGCAGGATCCGGATCAGCCAGACCGCGCCCGCGACGAGGATCGGAACGTAGAGGATGAGATCCTGCCGGGATACGAGCTCGTTGCCGAGCAGCGGCTGCCCAAGCAGCGCGACGGTCATCGCCCACCAGGTCGTCGCCGCGTTGATCATCCCGGCCAGCAGCCAGGCCGCGAGCAGATAGATTCCCTCCATCCGCCCGTCCGCCGCGCGATCCTCCGGCGTGAACAGGCGCGCGATCCCGGCGAAATCGATCACGCAGAAAGCCATGGCCAGGATGGTCGACCAGGCGATTCCGAGGAAATTCAGGCCGCCCATCACACCGCCCAGCGCATGCTCGGTCGTGCTGTAATTGAACGCCTCGAAAAGGACGGTCGCGCCGATGATCAGTGCGAGGAACGACGCGCCGCGCTCCGGAAGCCGAAGGTTGGGGATCAGGGAAGAGAAGGAGAATTGGTACGGTTTTTGGGATTGTATGGTTTGCATGGCTCCACCTCCAGAATTTGCCTCATTATAGAACATGCGTTCTGGTTGTCAATAAGGCAAGGTTTGTGCCAGTTATTGGCCTTTTCGGGCTGATCCACATAGATGTTTACACGAACCTCAAAGGAATCAAACTGCCGCTGGAGGAGAGCTGGCCCGAGTTGAAACTCTTCATTTACCCGGAGCGTGAGGCGTTGAGGGGCCGGCCGGCCGCGAATGCTTGGACGATCTCACCCGCCCACAACCCTGCGCGTTCCATTTCTCCAGGTTCCATCCGTTCCAATTCGTGCCGGCGCTTGCTTCCCTCGGGCGGAAAGTCGCGCGCCACAAAGAAACTCTGCGGCGGAAGTATCAATTGCCCGCGGAGTTTGCGGACACGGCGGGCGATATCCGACGCCGCAGACCCGGATAACCAGGCCGGCATGCGGTAGCGCGTATCGAAAACCGCGACTCGAATCCCCCGCAACCCTTTCCGTGGCACCGCATCCAGCACGCCCGCAAGACGCTTGCTCATCCTATGGCGGTGCGTCGGGCCTCCGACGACAATCAGATCCAGCCCTTCCGGATCCACCGTTCCGATACGTTCCGCCGATTTTAATTGAACCGAGAAAACGGATTCCAGCCCGGCGGCTACGGCGCGGGCCACTTGCTCCGTATTTCCATATACCGAGTCAAAAAGCACGAGTGCGTTCATAATGTCTCCACGGGGCTCTAAGGATTGATTGGACCCTAAGGGTGGGAGGACCCTAAGGGTGGCAGGACCCTTAGGGTTGGCGGTACCCTAAGGGTTGTGAATAACCACCCTTAGGGTACCTTTTTTTCCACACCGCTACTCCCAGCGGAAGAACTTCACCGCCAGGACCGCGCAAATCACAAGCCAGACAACCAGCACCAGCAGGTCGGTGGTCAGCGGGTGCAGCGGCGCCGCGCCGACCATGATCTGCCGCAGCGCGTCCGCCAGATAGGTGAGCGGCATGGCGTCCACAACCGGCCGGATCCATTTCGGCATCGTATCGACCGGGAAGAACAGGCCCGAGAGGAACATCATCGGGAAGTTGATGAACTGGCTGGCGCCGTTGATGCCCTCCTGAGTCTTCCCCCAAGCGGACATGAAGTATCCCAGGCAGACAAAGGAGAGCGCGCCGAGCACCACAAAACACGCCAGCAGGAGAAGATTCCCGACGATTTGAACCTGGAACACCAGGGCGCCGACCAGGATGATCAGGGCGGTCTGGACCAAGCCGACGGTGATTCGCAGGCAGACCTGGGCCGCGAGGAGCATCGTGCGGGTGAGCGGAGTGGCCCCGAGCCGCCGCAGCACCTGCTGTTCGCGCAACTGCACAAGCGGCGGCGCGGTGGCGAAAATGCCGAGCTGCATCAGCGCCATGGCCAGGATCCCGGGAACGAGGAAATCAATCGTCCGCAGGGAGGAAGCGGTGATCGTCACCGTCTGAACCGCGAACAACGCGGTCCGTCCGGCCAGAGCCCCTGCTCCACGCCGCCGAGCACTTTTTCCACGATGGTGAGCAGGATTTGGGCGGTGATCTGATTCGACGGGTCGTAGTGAACCCGGATATCGGCCGTTTTGCCGGACATCACCGCGGCGGTCACGCCGTCCGGGACGACGACGACCGCATTCAGGTCGCCGTGCTTGAGCTTCGCCAGCAGGTCGTCCTGCGCGCCTTCCGTGACCTTCAGGATCTCGACGTCCTCGAAGGCCTGCGTCAGCGCGGACCCGATCCGGCCCGGATCTTCGACGGCCACTCCGACCTTGTAGGAGGAATCGCCCCCGCCGCTGAAGATGATCCCGAACAGCAGCATGAAGAACACCGGGAAGGCGATCGTCCAGAACATCGCGAAACGGTTGCGGCTGAATTCCTTGAGATTGGAAACATAAAGCGTAAGAAAGGTTTTCATGGTTTACTCCCGAATCCGTTTTCCGGTAAGTTTGAGAAATACATCTTCCAATGTGGCCCGGCGCAGGTGGAGGTCGTCGAACTGGATCGTTCCGGCCTCCGCCAGGTCCGTCAACCCGCCGAGGGTTTGGGTGGCGTTCTCGGTGTAGATCGTCACGTGGCCGTTCTCGCGCACCGCCGGCCGGGTGACTCCCTTCAGGCCGCGGAAGGTGCCATCCGGAGCCTTCGCGCCCTTCTGGTCGAACTCGATCGCGGTTTCCCGGAAGGATTGGCGGATCAGCTCCTGCGGCGAGTCGAGGGCGATAATCCGCCCATGGTCGACGACGGCCACGCGCTGGCAGAGAACCTCGGCCTCGTCCATGTAGTGGGTGGTGAGGAACACCGTCGTTCCCCCGCGGTTGACGGAGCGGATCACCTCCCACAGGCTGCGGCGCGCCTGCGGGTCCAGGCCGGTCGTCGGCTCGTCGAGGAAGAGGATCTCGGGCTTGTTGATCAGCGCCAGCGCGACCGACAGCCGCTGCCGTTGCCCGCCGGAAAGATCCTTGCTCCGGGTATTTTGTTTCTCGCCGAGGTTCATCATCTCGATCAGCTCGCCGGTCGTGCGGGTTTCGCCGCGGTAGAACGTGTCGAACAGATCGAGCACCTCGCGCACCGTCAGGCGCGGGTAGAGCGCCGTCGTCTGCAGCTGCACTCCGATGCGCTCCTTGATTTTTTGCGGCTCGCGCGCGACGTCCAATCCCAAGCACCCGCACCGCGCCCGAATCGGGCGGACGCAGGCCTTCGAGGATTTCGGTTGTGGTGGTCTTGCCGGCGCCGTTCGGCCCGAGCATGCCGAAGATTTCCCCCTGCCCGACGGAAAAACTGACGCCGTCGACGGCCTGGGTCGCGCCATAGGTTTTTTTCAGATCCCGTACTTCGATCGCAGACATAAAGGTATCCTCCGTATCCAAAAGATCGGTATTTTCAATCGGATTTTTTATTGCGTTGTATCGGACGGAGTTCAGTCTTTCAACAGATCTTCGATTTCCCGCTGGGCACGATCCAGCACTTCCCGGATCCGGCGTATTTTTTCCGGATTGATGTTGCGCCGGTTGTGCTTCACCGTTTTCAACATGTCCTTCATCCGATCCACCATATCGTGCACCTCTCCCGCGGAAGAAATCCGGTCCCCCAAGCCGCGCATGCGTTCCCGCACATCGGCCACCTGGCTTTTTTGATCCTTCAGGAACTGGGTTCCCGCCGGGGTGATCGTGTAGTTTTTTCTCCCTCGGACTGGGAGGAGGTGACATACCCCATTTCCTCCAGCATTTGCAGGGTCGGGTACACGGTTCCGGCGCTGGGTGTATACAATCCGCCGAACCGCTCTTCCAGCGCCCGGATGATTTCATATCCGTAGCTGGGGCGTTCCCGCAGGAGATCCAGGATGACATACTTAATGTCGCCCCTTTCAAACCGGTTTTCCCGCCAGGCTCTTCGGCTTGCACTCACTTTTCCGCCTTTCTAAGATACTATCGCGATATATCGTGATAGTATCGTAAAGCCGTTTTCCGAGTTTGTCAAGAGGTAATTTAGCGGAAATAGCCCTTTCTTTCGTGAGAAATAGTAGTTGAAGTACGATCGAGTACGGACGTGCGTCGAGCTCGAAAAATAGACCTGATATAATCTTTTTGGAAGAAAAATCCGCGGAATTTCCGGTTGTTTGAAAATCGTGTTCGGTCTTTTTCCAGGTATGTCTTCCTATTTGAGATCTCTTCCCGCCCCTTCCTCATTCACATTTCGAAACGATTCTTACTCTATGACCTCATCCGGGACGAAATCACCCATTCGTTGCGCTCGGGGAAATCCGCGATGAATCCAAGTCCGCTCCCCATCGTGCCGGATCCACTATCGCCGATGATCTCGAAGATAATCCGCTCCCAAACACGGGAGCGCGACGTCGTTTTGGATCCTTTCAGCGTGTGTGGCGCCTCGGCGTTTGAAATTCTCCGTCTCGGCCGCCGTGTGGTTGCGATCGAACGCGATCCCGTCAGCGCATTCTTCGCCGAGGTCCTCCTGCGCCCCGCCAGCCTGCCCATTCTGCAATGGGCCTTCGAAGATGTGCGCGAGGCATGCCGCAAAGACATGGCCGCCCTCTTCGCGACAGGCTGCCCGAAGTGCGGGAAGCAGGCAACCATCGCCGCCGTCGAGCACCGGGACGGGAAGGCTGTGCGGATCGAATATTATTGCGCCTGCACCGATAAAGGGTTGACGAAAAAGCCCGACGCGGCGGACCGGTTCGCGGACGAAGGCATCGCCCGGCTCGAGATACCCTTCTGGTATCCGGTTCTGCAGCTTCCGTCGCCGGACGGCGTCCGCCGTTACCCGTCGGATTTTGTAAACCAGCGGACCGCCGCCGCGCTTTCGATCCTCCTGCACGCAATCGAGGCTCAGGCGGAAACATCGGCGCGCGATGTGCTGCGGGCCGTCTTCGCCTCGGCGCTGGAGTTGGAACCGACCAGCGGATCTCAACCTGCGGCCGGAAACCGGAGAAAAGCCGCAATCGAACGGGAAGAGAACCCCTGGTCCGCATTCGAAGCCGGTTTCCGGCTTTGGTACGAGGCGAAAAAGGAAAGCAATCGGGTGCTCAAGGATGTGGTGATCGGCCGCTCCTTCGCCGATTTGGAGGCAGGACACGCCCATGCGCTCATCCTGACCGCAGCGGATCCGGAGCCTGCGGAAGAGAGCCTCCCCGAGGGATCGATCGACTTGGCGGCAGGCTGCATTCCGGCAAGTTCCTCCAGCCGCGAATACAACCAGACCGCGGTCCAGGCCGCCTGGTTGAGAAAGGCGTGGACGGATGGCGCGCATGGCGCGTCGGTCGACCAGAAAATATCCTCCGCGGCGCACGCCCTGCGACAGGCGGGAAAACCGGGAAGCGCCGCGTTTTTTTTCATCGGGGATGACGGGAAGCCCGATCTGCATGGAATGCTGAACCAGTTGGAGAAGAATGGGATCCGCGCCGAGAGTATTGCGTACTTATCGTCGGCGGACCGGACCCGGCGTCCGGGATGGTATCGGGTTCAAGCCGATATTCACCGCACCGGCGGCCCGGCGCCGGTTGAAAGGGTGTCGGAAGCCGCGCTTCGAAAAAAACTCGCCGGTGCGGCTCACGTCCGTTTCCATGCTCCATGGACAAAAAACCATCGCCGGGAATATCCTGCACGCGTTTTATCCGCAGCTGAACGCGGAACAAATCGCCTCGGTTTCCAAATATTCGATCGACGATCTGCTGGCCGGCGCCGTCGGGTCCTGGGCGCGTCTTCAAAACGGCAAACTCATCCCGCGCAAAGGGAAATCCGCGCCGGCCGGGAAGCAATCCATCCAGGCGTTGTGGCGCAAGATCGCGCTCGACGGGGAAGCGCTGGCGGCGGGCGATCGCGAAGACCTCCGCCTTGCGCGCGAACTGACCCTCCGGCGGCTGGAGCGCGAAGGCCTGACCGCCGAGGATGCCGCCGCGCTGCGCGGAATGCTGCGAAAAACGGAAATCGAACAGTGCAGGCAGGATCGTTCCTCCAAGATTCTGCACGCGTGGGGCAAGGCGCTCGGGTACCCGATCCGCATTTCCAAAAAACCCGCTGCACATCATCATCTGGAAGACTGCCAAGAATCGGACGGTGGAATTCACACTCGGGAAAAATGGAATCCTCATCGGAAGCTGCGTGGCGGATGACACCCGATCCAAATGGGGGGAGATTTCCCACCTGGATCTCGAACGACAATTGCTGGAATGGTCCCATAATCATCCCCGGCTTGGCAAGAATATTCCAACAGGATGGTTCTCTTTGGAGGACGCGCAGGAATTGGAAGAAGGCGCGGAGCATCCGAAACAGGGCTCAGCGGATTGGAAACTCAGGGTCGTTCAAAACATAAAGATTTGCGACCGGCATTTTTTACTTACCGTGGAGTTCCCGAGGGGCACAAAATTGGCGTACCGGCCCGGCCAATTCTTCCACATCGAATGCGATCCGGATCCCCGGGAGAAGCGCCCGTATCCGCTGACCCTGCGGCGTCCGCTGAGCATCCACCGCGCAAGGTACCCCGGGTTCGATCCGGCCGCCCTGGCCTGGGCGGAGGACATCCCGGAGGAAATGCGATCCGCGCTTGCGGATCACCCGTCGCAGATCGATTTCCTCTACCGGGTGGTCGGCGAGGGAACCGAACGCCTGAGCCGCGCCCGCAAGGGAACGATCCTCAAGGCGATCGGGCCGTGCGGGAACGGGTTCACCCTCGGCGGGGAACGCACGGCGGTGATCGTCGCGGGCGGGATCGGCATCGCGCCGCTGGCCGCGCTGGCCGAACGGCTCCGGTTTTGCGGCAAGGACGTCCTGGTGTACATCGGCGCGGTCGAAAAGGAAATGCTCAACCTGGCCGTCACCCGCGGCGCCGCAGCGGACGACGACCGGGAGATCCTGGACGCGGTCGAGCATGAATTCCGCGAGATCGGCGCCCGGATCCTGACCGTTTGCACCGACGACGGGTCCCTCGGTGAAAAGGGGCTGGTCACCGAGATGCTCGAACGCGGCCTGCGCGACGGGTGCGTCCCGCGCGAGAGCGTGCGCCTGTATGCCTGCGGGCCGGCCGGGATGCTGAAAGCGGTGGCCGGGATCGCCGCGCGGAATGCGTTCCCGTGCGAGGTCTCGCTCGAGGAACGCATGGCCTGCGGGATCGGCGCGTGCTACGCCTGCACCACGACGGTAAAGCTGCCGGACGGCACCACCCAAAAGAAACGGGTCTGCCGCGAGGGACCGGTTTTCCAAGCGAGGGATATCGTATGGAAGGATTAAACGTCACACTCGGCGGATTGCGGCTGGCCACGCCGCTCGTTTCGGCCTCGGGCGTGTACAGCCTGGATTACGAACAACTGGCCTCCTGCGCGCCGTACATGAGCGCGGCCGTGACCAAGAGCGTCACGCTTCACCCGCGGGCAGGGAATCCGGAACCGCGCATCCACGAGACCCGGGCCGGGATGTTGAACGCGATCGGCCTGCAGAATCCGGGGGTTGCCGCGTTCGTGACGGATGAGATCCCGAAGCTGCGCGCGCTGGAGGTGCCGGTCATCGCCAGCGTCGCCGGGTCCGAGGTCGACGAATACGTGCAATGCGCGGAGATCCTGAATGCATGCGAGGAGATCCACGCGATCGAGCTGAACGTCTCCTGCCCGAACGTCGAAAAGGGCGGGATCGAATTCGGCTGCGATCCCGCGGTGCTGGAGGACCTGGTGGCGCGCGCCAAGAAGGTCGTGCCCGGCAAGACGCTGATCGTCAAACTGACCCCCAACGTCACCGACATCGCGGCCACCGCCCAGGCGGCGATCAACGGCGGGGCGAACGCGCTGTGCATCATCAACACCCTGCGCGGGATGGCGATCGACGTGGAGAAGCAGAAGCCGGCTCTGGCCAACCGGATCGGCGGGCTGAGCGGGATCGGGATCCATCCGGTGGCGGTGTACGCGGTCTACAAGTGCTACACCGCGTGCTGCCGGAAACACAACGTCGGGATCATCGGCCTGGGGGGCGTGACCAACGCGGAGGAAGCGCTCGAGCTGATCCTGGCCGGCGCGACCTGCGTCGGGATCGGGACGGCGATGTTCCGCACGCCGAACGTGTTCGAGGATGTGGCGCAAGGGCATCCAGGCATATCTGAAGCGCAAGGGGATTGCATCGGTGAGCGAGTTGATCGGGAAAGCGGTGGCGTGAATTCGGGTGCCGATGATTTGACGGTCTTGTAGGGTGGGTTGACGAGGCAGAGAACCGATCTGATTTTGAAAGTAATTCTGCCTCGTCAACCCACCCTACCAATAAAACAATTCGGAAAATGTAAAATGAATAAATGGACCTTATTTCGGATTTTATCTCCGTTCAAGGTGTACGGCTTCATTATTATCGGACCGGCCGCAGGGACGGGATTCCCATGGTTCTGGTCCATGGGATTACCGACGATGGTTTGTGCTGGGTGCCGGTGGCCAGGGCTTTGCCCCCCGATTACGACCTAATTCTGATGGACATGCGCGGCCACGGAGAATCGGATGCGCCGAAGGACGGCGGCTACACGCTGGAAAACATGGCGTCGGAACTCGCCGCGTGCATACGGTCTCTGCGGCTGAATAAGCCGGTCCTGCTTGGTCATTCGATGGGCGCGTTCATCACACTGCTGCTTGCCGGAATTCATCCGGAGATCCCGCGCGCCATCATCCTCGAGGACCCGCCTCCGTTCTGGAAACCCGGCCATCCCTCCCCGAAAGATGAGGCATCGCGGCTCTCCCTGAAAGAATGGATCCTCGGAGAAAAACGGAAAACAAAGGAAGAACTCTTCGCGGAAGTCCGCGCGAACAACCCCGGCTGGTCCGACGAGGAACGAGGACTGTGGGTGGATTCCAAACTCAGGTTCAACCCGGCCATAACCAACCTTGTTAATTCGCCTGATCCGGGAAAGATGGATTATCAGAGGATCGTGGGAAGAATATCGTGCCCGGTGACATTTATCAGCGCGGACATTCCACTCGGCGCAATCTCCGGCGAAGAGGATATCGCCCTTCTGAAGGAATGGATTCCGCAGCTTGTAAACCATCACATCGCGGGCGCCGGGCACAGCATCCACCGGGACCGGTTTGGTCTATATATGGATGCGGTCCGCGCCGCGCTGTAGGGTGGGTTGACTTCGCAGAGTACCAGTCTGATTAAGAAAACGTACTCTGCGAAGTCAACCCACCCTACGTGGATTAATGATGGTTGTATAATTCCGGTTGAAATTTATTTTCAAAAGGGGGATTTTGAATATGTCGAATTATCGGCGTGCGCGCATTCCCGGCGGCACATATTCCTTCACGGTCGTCACATACAACCGAAAACCGATATTAACCGATCCACGCGCCCTTGAAATATTTCATTACGCATGGTCGGTTACAAAGAACCGGTTTCCCTTCACGACGGAGGCATTTTGTCTTCTTCCCGACCATCTGCATTGCCTGTGGAGGTTGCCGGAAGGGGATTCGGATTATTCCATCCGCTGGAGGGAAATAAAAAGGTTGTTTACCAGAGGGTACCTGAAGAACATCGGGCCCGGCAGATTACGGAATGCATCCAGGAGAAGGAGCGGGGAAGCCGCCATCTGGCACAGACGCTTTTGGGAACACGTAATTCGGGATAAGGCGGATTACGACAATCATGTGGCGTACATTCATTTCAACCCGGTAAAACATGGATTGGTAAAGCGGGTGAAGGATTGGCCTTGGTCAAGTTTTCATCGATATGTGAAAATGGGATTACTCGATCCGGATTGGAACGGGGAATCGTAAGGTGGGTTAACGACGCAGAGAATATTTTCTGAATCATGTAGGTCCTCTGCGTCGTCAACCCACCTTACTCCATCACCTGCTTCACCTGCTCGGCGGTGAGTTTGTTCTGGGATTGCCAGATCGGGAGCAAGTCGCGCAGGCGCGCGGCGGCGTGCAGCTTCACGCCCATTTCCTTCAGGCTCTCGGCGCCCCCGGATTCGCGGTCGACCAGCACGACCAGGTCCTCGACCACCAGCCCCGCGCCGCGCAGCTTCTCGAGCGCCTCAAGCTTCGCCCCGCCGGTGGTGACGACGTCGTCGACCATCGCGATCCGTTCCCCTTCGTTGTGCTCGCCCTCGATCTGCGCCTTCGTCCCGTATTCCTTGACTTCCTTGCGCGGGTAAATCATCGGCCAGCCGGTCTGCAGGCTGATCGCGGTTGCGATCGGGAGCGCGGCATACGGCAGCCCGGCGATCCGGTCGAAGGACAGATCGCGCAGGAGCGGCACGTAGACCGCCGCCGCGCGGGCCAGCAGTTCCGGGTGGGAGACAAACTGTCGCAGGTCGAGGTAGATCGGTGATTGCTTGCCGGATTTGAGCGTGAAATTGCCGAACTTGACGCATCCGGATGCGCTCAGAATTTCCGCCACTTCGAGGTGCGCCGGGGACGGCCCGGATTTCACGGATTTCGGCGCCTTCATCGCTTCGCGCATGATCGCCACCAGCAACTCGGCTTCGGTCCGCGGGCTGGCCGCTTTGGCCAGCGAGCGGCTGACGTTGATCAGCATGCCGAGCCCGTCCGCGCGCAGTCCGGCATCCAGCGCGGCGCGCAGATCGCCGCCCTGCGCGCCCACCCCCGGCACGAGCAGCCACAGATCCGGAGCGAGCGCCCGCACGCGCGCGAGCGCCGCCGGGTCGGTTGCTCCCACCACCAGCCCGACGTTGCCGCGCGCATTCCACGATTGCGCAAGCCCGACGATCCTCTCATAAAGCGGAATTCCATCCACATACCGCAATTGCAGTTCGGCTGCGCCCGGGTTGGAGGTGCGGCACAGAATAAACGCACCGTGTTCCTCTTTTTCCAAAAACGGCGCAACCGAATCCCCGCCCAGGAGCGGATTAACCGTGACCGCATCCACGCCCAGCAATTCAAACGCCATCCGCGCGTAGGCTTTCGACGTATCGCCGATATCCCCGCGTTTGGCGTCCAGGATCACCGGGACGCCCTGCGTACGGCATTCGGCGATCACGTCCACCAGCGCGCGCAAGCCTTCCGATCCGAATGCTTCGAAGAAAGCAATATTCGGTTTGAACGCCAGCGCCAGGTCGGCCGTCTCGCGGATGATGCGCAGGCAAAACTCCTTTGCCGCGGCGGCGGACTGGGCGGAAAGCAGGTCCGGGTGCGGATCCAGCCCCACGCACAAAAGGGACTGGGCCGAGCGGGCGCGGGCGTTGAGCAGTTCGGTGAATGTGGCCATGGGTTGAATTCTCCTTCATCCGATGACATCGACCATGGCCGACCGTACGACCTGGACCTGACGATGGACCATGGCCGTTTCGCGTTACAGAATGGTGTTCCGACAATCGAAGACAAGACCAGTCTTTGCCTGCGACCGGTTCTTGCGGAGGACATGGAATACGGCCATGGTCGATGGTCCATCGTCCATGGTCGGTTTTCACGCCTTCCCGAGCACCATCGCCAGGAGCGCCATGCGGGTGTAGAGGCCGTACTCCATCTGGCGGAAATAGGCCGCGCGCGGGTCCGCGTCCATCTCCATCGCGATCTCACCGACGCGCGGAAGCGGATGCATCACGATCATCTGGTCCTTGGCGGATTTCATCGTCTCGGGCGTGATCACGAACGCGCCCTTGACGGATTCGTACACCGCCGGATCCTCGAAGCGTTCCTTCTGGACGCGGGTCACGTACAGCACGTCGGTTTCCGGCAGCACTTTTTCGAGTGAGGAATGTTCCTGGATCGACATCCCGCGCGCTTTCAGTTCGGCCACCAGATCGGGCGGCATGCGCAGGATGTCCGGCGAGACGCAGTGGACCCGGGTCTGGAACAGCGAGAGCAGCCGGGAAAGCGAGTGCACCGTGCGGCCGTACTTCAGGTCGCCGAGCATCGTCACGGTGAGATTGTCGGTGCGGCCGAGTTCCTCGCGGATGGTGAACAGGTCCAGGAGCGCCTGGGTGGGATGCTCGCCCACCCCGTCGCCGGCGTTGATGACCGGCTTGCGGCAGTATTGCGCGGCGGTGGCCGCGGCGCCGACTTCCGGATGGCGGATGACGATCACGTCGGCGTAGGATTCGAGCGTGCGCACGGTATCCGGCAGGGATTCGCCCTTGGCGACCGAGGAGTAGCGCACCTCGTTGATCGGGATTACGCTCCCGCCGAGGCGCTGCATCGCGGCCATGAAGGAGGAGGAGGTGCGGGTCGAGGGTTCGTAGAAGAGATTGGCCAGGATCTTGCCCTTGAGCAGGTCGAAGGTACCCACATGCTCCACCATCGAACGCATCTCCTCGGCCACGCCGAACACGTATTCCAGACCGGCGGCGTCGAACTGGGAGACGGAGATGATATCTTTTCCGTAGAACGGAGTCTGGCGCATGTCCCCGAAGGGAAGGTGCGGGCTTTTTTCGCGCCGCTCGGTGGGGGGAATGTAGGTGGACACAGTGGCTTCCTTTCTTTAATCCGCCCCCGGACCTTCAAAGCCCGGAAGCGGTTTCGGACAGGAATTACATCGGAATGGGTTTGACCGGAGGGGGCAGGAGCGGTCCGCTGGCGATGTCCTTCCCGTACCCGGGTTCCACAATCACATACGGCGCTTCATAGACCGTTACCCCGCGCAGATCCACTTTCGTCACCAGGCCGCGGACGCTCATGCCCTCGAAGGGAGTCCAGGCGCACAGGGTTTTCAGATACTGGCCGCGGATCGTCCAGCGGGCGTCGAGATCGACTTCGATCAACGTCACCACCTGCTCGGGGATGCCGAAAATGCGCTTGGGATTGTCGTGCATCCGCTTGAGCAGATCTTCGATCGTCAGCCGGCCTTCGCGGACCGCCTCTAGAAGCACGGCCAACGCGGTCTCCAGGCCGGGAAACCCCGGCGGTGGATTTTCCCCGTCCTTCTCGGCCGTGGTGTGCGGCGCGTGGTCGGTCGCGATACAGTCGATCACCGCCAAATTCTCCCAGAGCGCCTGCTGATCCGCCTTGGCGGCCAGCCGCGGCCGCACTTCGCCGCGGCCGGCGCCGATGCGCGGGATATCCTCCTCGGTGAGCATCAGATGATGCGGGGTGACCTCGCAGGTGACCGCGATCCCTTTTTCCTTGGCGGCCTTGATCAGCAAAATTTCCGATTTGCGGGAAACGTGCGCGATGTGCAGGCTGCGCTTCAGGCGCGCGGCGATCTGGATCGCCATCGCGATCTTGCGGCCTTCGGCGTGCACGACAATCGGCTTCGCGGCGGGCCAGCTGGTCATATGGGCGGTGATCGCGGCTTTGTCTTTCAGCTGCAGCGGGCCGAAGGTCAGGTCCAGGTACATCTTCAGGCCGGCGGTTTTGGGGGCAAGCAGCGCGGCCGTTTCCACGTTATCCGCCCCGGCTCCGATAAACAGACCGTAATCGCACACCGCTTTTTTCCGGGCGCACTCCTGGGCCGCCTCGAGGCTTGGAGCATCCACCAGGGGCGGCTGGGTGTTGGGCATCGCCAGGATGCAGGTATATCCGCCGGCAAGCGCGGCGGCGGTGCCGCTGTACCAATCTTCCTTGTGGGTTTGGCCCGGCTCGCGCATGTGGACGTGCGGATCGATCAATCCCGGAAGTGTAAGCTGCATGTCGGCATTCCCGCAGAAAGAAAAAAGAGAGCCAGTCGGCTCTCTTGTCAGGGCAGAAAAAACAAAACGCCCGCGCGGGGGACGATCCCCATTCGGGCGCAGACGGGGTTTCGGATGAGTATGCTCTTCATGCCGCGCGAATTATAGGCGGATTCTTTTTTTCGTCAAGCGCCGCCGAAATTATCCGGCGGCCGGCGTTTCTCCGCGCATTTTCCTTTTTAATTCGCCCGGAGAAAAAGCGCGGTCCTCCTTTTCCAGGCTGACCCCCGTTACCCACGCCACCGCCCGCATCCAGCTGTCGCCCTCGCCGCCCATCTGCTCGCGGGTGAACCGGTAATCGCTCTTGCGGATGAATTCCTTAAGCTCGGCAAGCAGCCGCTCGGCCCGGCGCAGCCCGTGTGAGCGCAAAACTGCGTTCCCCTTTTCGCCGGAATCCATCGTCCGCGCGAGTTCCAGGTGATACAGGCAGAACCCCTCGTTCCCCTCGACCGCCCCGGTCATCCGGCTGTCGCCCGCGCGCAGCGTGTCCACCAGCGTATGCAGGACCCCCTGCTCGGTCTCCCGTTCCACTTTGCACGCCAGACAGTCCGGATTCTCCCCGCGGGCAGGGGAGTCCCTCCGGCCCTTTGGAGAAAAAGGATTGAAGGAAATTCCACCGCGCTTCGCGTGAAGCGCGCCTTCCCGCGGTCCCGCTTGAAGCAGCGCCGCCGCATCCTCGACCAGCCGGTTGTAAAGAATGGCGACTCCCAGCGCCGAGCCCCAGGGAATCGCGAGCAGCATCCCGGCGTGCCGGCGGCAGTATCCGCCGGTCTCCGCGAAGAGATTCTGAGCGCCCGGATCGGTCACCAGCCCGTACAACGCGTGATCGATGTAATGCAGCGGCTTCTGCCGGACCAGTTCGCACGCCGGGCAGCGGCCCTGGGCCAGGTTCTCGAGGATGTCGAAATAGAAGGCGGGGGATTGGGGCATGAAACACCGTCCTGCCTATAGCATATCAGAAACCGAAAAGGACAGGACAAAAGAGCCACCGCCACAAAGAACACAAGGTATATGTTCAGGCTCCATCCTCTTGCTGTGCTCATCCTCAACCCGTTCACCCTCCCCCCTGGGTTCCTGATGGATTGTGTTCGGTTCTGATCCCCCCATCCCAAAGGGATGGGGGGATGCGCAAGTGGGGGGAGGGAAAGAGGATGGAAAGCGGAAGAATTTCACTTGTCTACACAATACGCTGGGAGGTAGTTCTGAACGAAAGCAATAACTAATTATGGGAGGGATAATCTTCGCCGCAAAGAACACAAAGAGCTCATAGAAAGGAGATTCCTTTGTGCGCTATGTGCTCTTTGTGGCAAAATTTTTTTCTTCCGCAGAATTATTCATGGACGGAAAAGAGGATAATCCGAAGCGGTCAAGGCAATGCAGCGGCGCTTTACGTCTCTTCCAAAAGCGCTCGGAAGAAATCCTCCCGCAGCGTATCCAATTTTTTCAAAGCCTCCTGGCCGCAAGCCCGGGCTCTTTGCCTGGCTGCCGGCCGCAGGCATTCCTCCATCTCTTTCTTCAATCTTGCCGGATTCAAGCGGTCCACATTGAAAACCGGCCACCCCAACACGCGGGCTTGCTGTGTGATTTTCGCGCCCCCCGACACGGAATCCACCACCACCGCCGGCACGCCGTTTTTAAGTGCCAGCGCCATTCCGTGCAGGCGGGTGGTCAGGATGACGTCCATCCGGGCGATTGTCGATTCCACCTGGGCCGGCGTGGTGTATCCCGATGCGTTCCGGCCGTCCAGCCGGGTATCGATTTCGATCGGAACCGAATCCCGGGATCTGGCAAGCGCCCTCAAGATCTCGTTCGCCCGGTCGGCTTTGCTGCGCTTGCCGTATTCAAACTGCGGATGCACCAGGACCAATCCGATCAACGGGACGCGGGGCGACTCGGACGCAAACACCAGGTCCGGGCGTTCGTGCCGGGTAAACAGGGCATCAAATGGATTGGTGTCATCCAGCATGGAAAGATCAAGGCCGATCTTGCGGCAGTGCGCAAAACGGTAAAGGATGGGGCGCGGTATCCAATCCCGGGCATACGGTCCGCAGACGAAGACCAGATGGGAATATTTTTTCTCGTTTACTTTATCCCAATGGAAACGGCCGTTGGGAGGGGCAATCGCCCGGTCGAAGGGAATCTTTTGGGAATCCAACCAGCGGCAGACCACGTCGCACGCCAGCAGATCGCCCGCCGTGGCCATACGATCCTCGAAACTGAACCAGCCGGCAACCAGGACCTTCATGAGGGGATTCCAATGTTTCCGTCAGACGGACGGCGTGAGGTTACCCAATCCCACCGGCGAGCGTGGCCAGGGTTGTGAACATCTCCGCCACGCCTTCGCCGGATTGCGCGCTGGTCTCGACGTACGGCGCACCGATCGAGAGAGCGAAGGTTTTTCCGGCGTCGCGCGTTCGTGCCAGATCCAGTTTATTGCCGACCACCAGGATCTTCGTGCCCTTGGTGTTGGTCATCGCCTCGGCATGCCAGGCGGGAAGGTGCGCCAGCGTCTCCGGATTGGACAGGTCGAACACCAGCGCGACCGCCCGGCTGCCGCGGTACATCCCGGTCCGGACGACTTCAAAGCGCGCCTGCCCGGCCATATCCCAGATCGAGAGTTTGACCGCGCCGGAGGGCAGCTCGACGATCTTGGTCTGGAAATCCACCCCGATCGTGGCCACCCGCGACGTCTCGAACTTCCCCTCGCAATACCGGCGGATCAGCGAGGTCTTGCCGACCGCTTCGTCCCCGCCCACCGATATCTTGTACAGAGGTATATCCGACATGCTCCTCGCTCCTTCGGCCGTTTCCGGACCGGGTGGACCGCGTTACGAAAGATAGACTTCGTGCGTGAAAACCAGGCCTTCGACCGAGATCGGCGATTGCTGCAGCCGCGGTTTGTTGGCGCGTTCGAAAAAGAGGTGCGTCTCTTCCAGGAGCTGCAGCTGGCGCGCGGCCGGCTCGGTGTTGTAGAGCGCGATCAGCGTGGTGACGTTGCCCGACACAAAGCACACCCAGCGCCCGCTTTCGATCTGGGTCGAACGCATCCGCGAACCGAATATCTCGCGCGTCGCTTCGCGGTAGGAGGAAAGCATCGGCACCATCAGGGCCGGGTCCAGGTCGAACTGGCCGAGGGTCGTGAGCGGCATCCCCGAGGAATTTTCGTAGATGGAAAAGCCCAGCGCCTTGGCGTGATGCTCACGGCGGATGGCGATGCTTTGCCCCTGGCTCACCGCCTGGCGCCATTGTTCGGGCGAGATTTCGAGCATCCGTTCGATGGCCTGCCGCTGCTGTTGATAATGCTGGTAGAGGTGGATGAAGGTGTCGCGGTTAACCTCCCCGCGCGCGAAATCTTCCGCCAGCTTGTTGGTTTTATCCTGCACGTCCCGCAGGTGATGCTCGGCTCCGGTGCGGGAATCCGCGACCCCGGAGGAATCCAATCCGGGCGGCGGGGTGGCGCCCGGCGGGGGCGGGAAAGCGCCCGGTGTGGAGACGGGTTTTTTTGCCTTCTCGGGGGTTTTGACTTCCGGCTTGGAGAATAACCGTTGGAGCCAGTTCATGCGGCGCCATCCAATCCGTTGCGGATGGAAAGATTATATCCTATCCAATCCCCGGAAAAAATGGGTGGAAAGGCGCCGTACACCGCCGGATTGAGGATGAACGGTCACCGTCCGGCGACGGTGCTGCGCCGTTCCAATATCACCACATCCCGCCAGCGGTCGTCCATTTTCCCGATCCGTTCCTGCGTCCCCATGGTCCGGAAGCCGAACTTTTGATGCAGGGCGAGGCTGGCCTGGTTCTCGGGAAAGATGCCGGATCGCAGGGTCCAATATCCTTTGGCTTCCGATTCCGGGATCAGTGCCGCCAGCAGCGCTTTGCCCACCCCCTTGCCGCGCATCGCGGCGGCGATATAGACGCTGAGTTCGGCAACTCCGGAGTACACACAGCGGCTGGAGACCGGGGAAAGCGCCGCCCAGCCGACGACCGTACCGTCCGCCTCCGCGACAAGGCGCGCATCGGCCAGATGCTTGGAATCCCATTCCTCCCATTCGGGCGCACCGGTTTCGAAAGTGGCGTTTCCAGTCGCGATGCCTTCCATATATATGGATCTTACGGACGGCCAATCCCGCGGTTCGAGCGGGCAAATCGTGAATGGGGGTTTGCTCGGCATCCGAATTTCTCCTTTGGAAATATTTTTATTTGCGACGTCGCCTGGAAATTACCGCAAGGACAGCCAGGACGATTGCGGCCATTCCGAGGAACACCTCCAGGTACGGGGCAAGCATCGGGAAATCCGGCAGCGAGAAGGTTTGGGGGGGCTGTTCCGGCAAAGTGAGACTGCACCGCTCGGCGGCCTTGTTCGCCGCGGACGGTTCTCCGCAACGGACGGTAGGGGGTTCGATCGGAGCAAGCGTGCCGGTCGGGGTCGGGCTTTCCCCCCCGCCCCCGAGTTTTTCGGTCGGGCCGGAGGCGGTGGGCGCCGGCAGGCCTCCGGTCGGTTGGGCAGCCACGGGTGGAGCGGTGGCTTCGCCGTTCCCCGGGCCGGCCTGATCGGCCAATTCGAACTGGGCGGGAGCCGCAAAACTTTCGACCCGCGGGCTGGCGGCGCCCAACGCGAAGCCGCGCGAAAACAGATCGGCCGCCATCACGACGACGAACGCCATGGCAGCCAGCGCGGAACCGAGCGCCATCCGGCGCGAGGAGAACCAATCGGCCCGCCGGACCGGCTCACCGGCCTGGGCGCGCGTGAGGGTGAGCGCGCGCGGCGGCTTGATCGGGGGCAGCGCGCGAAGTGATTCCCTCACGGTCCGCAATTCCGCGAGCTGCCGGCGGAGATTTTCATCCCGCGCCAGGCGCTGCTCGAGGGCGGCCTTCTCCGCGCCGTCCAACCGTCCATCCAGGTAAGCGGAGACTTCTTCCAGCAAGCGGGGTGAGATCGGCGCGCGGGGGTTCATCTTAATGCCTCATTCTCCAGACGGCGCGGGAGCGGAGGAAGTTCCCCTTTTGCTCGCAGGCAGTCGCGCAGTCCGGAGCGGGCGCGGGCAACCCGGCTTTTCACCGTTCCCAGCGCGATGTGCAGCGCGCGGGCGGTTTCGACATAATCCTGGGCGTGGACGTCCACCAGGAGGACGGTCGCGCGCTGGTCGGGCGGCAGGAGCGCCAGGCAATCCTCAAGCGCGCGGCGGAGATCGGTGCGGATCGCGGCCGCTTCCGGCCCCTCGGCCGGATCGGCCAGGATGGATAACGTTTCCTCGCTGCGATCCTCCTCCGCGCTTTCGGTGAGATCCTCGAGCGAGACCGCCGGGCGCCGCTTGCGGCGGCGCAGTTCGTCCAGGCAGGCGTTGGCAACGATCCGCAGCAGCCAGGAGCGGAATCGTTCGCCGCGCATCTCGCCCAGGTGGCGGTAGGCGGACACAAACGCCGTCTGGGCGGCGTCGGCGGCGCTTTCCGATTCGCCGAGCATCCGGTAGGCGAAGGCGTAGGCATGGTTCTGGTAGGCCAATACCAGCCGGTTGAAGGCGTCCAAATCGCCTTCGCGCGCTTCCTTTAATAGAATTGACTCGTCCATCGGGCGGTAATGATACCCGATTCTTCCACGAAGGATTCCCCCTCCCCTGCCCTCCCCCGTTTAGCGCTTTCCCCAAGTCAGATGTATTGTCCGCTTTACCCTTCTCCCCTGACATTTTCTTTACGCTAAACGGGGGAGGGTTTTTTTAATTCTTCGTGTTCTTCAGGTTTACCTTCGTGCCCTTCGTGGAGGGGGGATGGTATAATCGCCCTGTTCTGACACCCTCAAAACCTCCGCGCCAGAGCGCGTTTTCCCAGGAGAATCCCCTATGTCCGGCCATTCCAAGTGGGCAACGATTAAACGCAAGAAGGGCACCGCCGACGCCAAACGGGGCCAGCTTTTCACCCGGTTGGCGCGCGAGATCGTCCTTGCCGCGCGTGAAAGCGGCGGCGATGTGGAAAGCAATTTCAAGTTGCGTCTGGCCATCGACAAAGCCAAATCCAACAACATGCCCAAGGAAAACGTCGAACGCGCCATCAAACGCGGGACCGGCGAGGACAAGGAAGGCGGCACGATCGAGCAGGTGACCTACGAGGGCTATGCCCCGCACGGGATCGCGCTGCTGATCGAGGTGGTGACCGACAACCGCAACCGCGCGGTATCGGAAATCCGGCGGGTGCTCACCCGCGCCGGCGGGAAGCTCGAAGGGGCCGGCTCGGTCGGATGGCAGTTCGCCCGCAAGGCGTATTTCCTGGTCCCGGCCGCGGGGCTCAACCCGGATGCGGTCTTCGAAGCGGCCGCCGACGCCGGAGCCGAGGATGTGCAGGTCGGCAAGGAAACGATCGAAATCTTCGCGCCGGTGGAAGCCTTCAAGACCGTCAGCGAACGGCTGATCAAGGAAAAATTCACTCCGGAAGAATCCAGCCTGCGGATGGAGCCCAACCAGCAGACCGAGCTGAACGCCGAACAAACCGTGCAGGTGATGAAGGTCATCGAGGGCCTCGAGGAATTGGACGACGTGAACACGGTGTATTCCAACCTGATGGTGACCGACGAGGCGGTGGCGGCGATGGAATCCGCCGCCTAGGCGCACGGCACATGCGCGTCGTCGGCATCGATCCCGGAACCGCAACCACAGGGTACGGCGTCATCGAGGAAACCGCCGGCCGCCTGATCCTTGTAACCTTCGGGACGATCTGCACTCCGGCCGGACAGCCGATGCCGGAGCGCCTGCTCGAATTGCACCACCAGCTGATCGCACTTCTCGCTCTCCACGCGCCGGATACGGCGGCGGTGGAGAGTTTGTTTTTCCAGAAAAACGTCCGCACCGCGATTTCGGTCGGGCAGGCGCGCGGCACCGTACTGCTGGCGCTGGCACAACGCGGCATGCCGGTCGGCGAATACACCCCGCTCCAGGTCAAGCAGGCCGTGACCGGGTACGGCGGCGCCGAGAAGCGCCAGGTGCAGATCATGGTCCGCACGCTGCTTGGGCTGGCCGAGCTCCCCAAGCCGGACGACGCCGCCGACGCGCTGGCGGTGGCC
Source organism: uncultured Chloroflexia bacterium (assembly GCA_963724345.1). Lineage (GTDB taxonomy): Bacteria > Chloroflexota > Anaerolineae > Anaerolineales > RBG-16-64-43 > JAFGKK01. Next base: position 2,287,092 of record CAVRUI010000003.1, read on the forward strand.
ATTTGTCACGCCCATTCGCAGAAGATCCATCGTTTGGCGGAGGCAGGATGATCGCATCCATACGCGGAACCGTGCAGCAAACCGGTGAAAACTGGGTGGTGATCGAGCTGGGCGGAATGGGGATCAAAGTCTCCGTTCCGGTCCCGCTGGCCGCCCGCGCCCGCGCCGGCCAGGCGCTGGCGCTCTTCACCCACCTTCAGGTGCGCGAAGACGCGCTGGCCCTGTTCGGGTTCGAAACCCCCGACCAGCTCTCGTTCTTCGAACTGCTTCTGAGCGTAAGCGGGATCGGCCCGAAGGTCGCGCTTTCCCTGCTTTCGCATTTTTCGACCGACGCGCTGCGCCAGGCGGTCGGAGGCGGGAGACCGGAGCGCCTCTCCGGCATCCCCGGCGTGGGGAAGAAGACCGCGGAAAAGATCATCTTCCACCTGAAGGACAAACTGGCGGCCGGCGCCGACGCGGGCCGCGCGGGCTGGAGCGAAACCGATACCGAGGTGATCGCCGCCCTGACGTCGCTCGGGTATTCGATCGTCGAAGCCCAATCCGCGCTGCAGCGCATTCCGGCGGACGCGCCCGCGGATTCGGAGAGCCGCCTGCGGCTGGCATTGCAGGCAATGGGAAAATAGAAAAAGGACACGCTTCCCCGGCATGGCCCCTTCCTCCGCCCATCGGCTTCCCCGCGCAGTCATCCTCAATAACGAAATCATGCCGTACCGGATTCCGCTGTTTCAGGCCATCTGCGACCGTTCGGACCTGGAAACCGTCATCCTATTTTCCATGTTCCGAAGCCGGGAGCGGAGTTGGCATATCGACCCTGCCACGCTGACCTTTCCGCACCGGGTCCTGCCCGGCATCAGCCTGCATCCCCCCAAATCCTATCTATCGGAAAAGCGTTCCATATACCTGAACCCCACCCTGCTTCCGGAACTCATCCGGTTGCGGCCGGACGTGATCGTGGCCTACGAATTCTCCGTGCCATCCATGACGGCGTTAATCTATTCCCGGCTCACCGGATGCCCGATCCTGGTCTGGTCGGAATGCACCAGCATATCGGACCGCCACTTGACCCGCGGCCAGCGCTGGACCCGGAAAATCATCATTCCCCGGGCACAGGGGTTCTTTGGAACCAGCCGGATGGCGTGCCGCAATCTGGTCGCGCTGGGAGCTCCTCCCGAACGGGTGGCCGAAGCCCCCCAGGTTCATCAGGTGAAGTGGATCGTACGCCAAGCCGCCCTGGCCCCGACGAAAAAGGACCCGTCCACACCGGTGATCCTGTACGTCGGATCGCTGATTGAACGAAAGGGAGTCGGCCTGTTGCTGGAGGCCTTCTCCCGCATTGCCGCAATACATCCATCGGCCCGGCTGCGGATCGTCGGGGACGGCCCGCTGCGAAAAAAAATGGAGAAGAAAGCGGCCGAGCTCGGCGTACGGGACCGGGTGGACTTCATGGGATTCGTGGAACCCGCCGACATCCCTTTCGAATACGCCCTTGCCGATTTGTTCGTATTGCCCTCCCTGGAGGATACCTTCGCGGTGGTCGTGGTCGAGGCGATGGCGAGCGGGGTGCCGGTGATTTGTTCGCCCCTTGCGGGAGTCTCCACCTACCTGCAGGACGGGGAGGACGCCTTCTTGGCCGATCCGAACGATACGGATGTTTTAGCTAACCGGATCGGCCGCCTGCTCGACGATCGTGCGCTGCACGCGCAATTCGCGGAACGGGGACGGGAAATCGCCAAGACTTTTGAAGCCGAGTCGGTGGCGGAAGTGTTCGCCGGGGAAATTCTTCGGGCGCACCGCCGGAAAACCGCATGATCCGCCTGCCGACCGTCACCGTCATTATCCCGACCAAGAACCGGCCGGAAATGCTTTCAGCCTGCGTGCAAAGCCTGGCGCGGCAGGATTACCCGCGCGGGCGGTGGAACGCGGTGGTCGTCAATGACGGCGGCGCCGAACCTTCCCGGGAGCTGGTCGAATCGATCGGCGGTTCCTCTCCGTTCACATGGGTGACGGTTCCCGCCCGCGGCCCGGCCGCCGCGCGCAACCGCGGCGCGCGGGATTCCGGGGCGGACCTGCTGGCCTTTCTCGACGACGACTGCCGGGCCGAGCCCAACTGGTTGCGGGAGATGGCCGGCGGCCTCGCCGCCACGCCCTGCCAAGCCTGCATGGGGCGGACTCTGAATCTCTTCCCGGATAACCGGCCGGCCAAAGCCTACCAATTTTTCATGGAATTCTACCGGGACTATGCCCGGCTCCCCAACGGCGACCTGTACCTGGTGATGAGCAACAATGCCGTTTACCGGCGCGAGGCGTTTGCCGCGTTGGGGGGATTTCACGAGGGTTTTGCCCTGCCCGGCGCGGAGGATCTTGAGCTCAGCCACCGGATGGCCGCGCGGGGATTCCGCCAGGGGTACCTGCCGCAAGCCGTCGTGCGGCATGCCAATTGCCGGACCGCCCGGGCTTACCTGCGGCAACAATATCAATACGGACGCGGCTACGCCCGCATGAGCGCGAACCTGAACCGCGATGGGATTCCCCGAAACGTCGGGCAGCGCCGCCGGCCGCAATTCCATCTCGCGCTGCTCGGGGCGATGCTGCGCCGCGGGCCGGGATGGCGCGAAAGCGGATTGATCTGGTGCGGGATCCTCGCTCACTCCGCCGGGATGCGATCCCATCTCATCCGGCCGCGGGCCGGCGCGCCCCGCCCGGCCGGAGGATCCGCGTGAACCCAGTCGAGGTCAGCGTTATCGTCGTCACGTACAACCGGGCCCACACGCTGCGCCAATGCCTCGACAGCATTCTGATGCAGACCCAGCCCTCCATGGAAATCCTCGTCGTCGACGACGGTTCGACCGACGACACCGCGCAGACAGTTCGGACGTACGCGGACAAAGTAGCCTACCATTCCCTGGAGCATCAGGGGCTTTCCCGGGCGGCAAACGCCGCGATCTCCCTCGCCCGCGGGGATTGGATCGCCTTTCTGGATTCCGACGACTTCTACCTCTCGCCGGATGTCGTGCGGGATTATCTGGACGTCTTTCGGAAAGATCCCGCCTTGGACGTCGTGGCATCCGGCTGGAAGGTGGTCGATCCGGCCGGACGCCCCCTGACGGATGTCGAACCGTGGAGAGACGCCCCGGTATTGGATCTGGAGTCTTTTTCTCATTTGGAAGCCCGCCTTCCCCTCGGCCAAAATGTTCCGGCGGGAGGTTTTGGAAAAATCCGGCGGATACGATCCGGCGTTCGAATCCGCCTTGGATACCGATCTTTTTCTCCGGATCCTCCTGCGGGGCGCGCGGATCGGCTGGCTGCGAAAAATCACCTGCGGCCTCCGGCAAAGTCCGGATGGCATGCTGCAGAACGCGCCGCGCCAGGCCGAATTCCTCCATCGCGCCATCGACCGGACATTCCTCTCCCCCAGCCTTCCCCTGCCGCTGAAGGCGAAAGAAGCGGCGATCCGTTACTCCACCGAACTCTGGCTGGCCTGGCACTTGTGGTCCCGGGGATTTCCAGCCGGGGCTTCGGCCGCGCTGGAACTGGCGCTCACATACCACCGCGAGGCGGCATTCATTCAGGCCAGGAATTGGTGGCGCGTCTTCCGGGAAAATTCGAAACGGGCGGGGAGAAAAAACATATCCCAGCCGGAATTTCTCGCCGTCGTCCTTCCGGCCTTCCCGCTCTCCGAGCGCGGGAAGGAGCGCCTCGGCGAACTTCTGGACTGGTGGTGGAACGTGTGGAGCGGATTTTCGGAAAATCCGCCCGTGGATGTTGCCATCTCCACGCGGAGAGAGCCGCATCCCGTTCCGCTGATTGTCGATCTGACCAAGCGCTGCATTCAATCCGCCAAAGATCCCGCGCCGGCGCAGACGGTCGCGCGTTTTTGGGACGAACTGCTGCGACGGGGATGGGTCCGGCCGGAGGAACAAGGGGCCGTGGTCACGTTGTATCTGGCCTGCTTCACCCGCGCGCTGGCTGCGCGCCAGATCCGGACGGCAGGAGCCGCGCTGAGCCGGGCAATCGCGGCCGCCCGAAACCGGAGGGCGCTCGCCGCGTGGTTCCGATTTTTCCGGTCTGCCGCCCGGGCTTTTCTTGGCCGGAAAAACACGTCCGCGGAGGAAATCCTTTGAACGCCGGGAGCGCGCAATCCCCACGATCCTCTCCACCGATGGTCAGCGTAATCATGCCCGCCTTCAACCGGGCGGAGTACATCGGCCGGGCGATCGAAAGCGTCCGGACCCAGGATTACCCCGATTGGGAACTGCTGGTGGTGGACGACGGCTCGACCGATTCCACCCCCGCCGTCGTCCGGGAATATCTTTCCGAGCGGGTCCGGTATTTTCGCCGGGAGCACGGCGGACCGGCCGCCGCCCGCAATGCCGGGATCGAGAACGCGCGCGGCGGGTTGATCGCATTCCTGGATTCGGACGATTTTTTCCTGCCGGGAAAACTTTCCGCCCAAGCCGGCCTGCTGGCCTCCATCCCCGGTCTGGGCGCGGTGCACAGCGGCTGGCAGACAGTCGATGAGAAGGGGAATCTGTTACGCGTCATCGAACCGTGGAGGAATGCCCCGCAGCTCGATCTGCGAACCTGGTTGATGTGGAAGCCCGTGTTCCTGGGGGGAATTCTGATCCGGACGGATTGGCTGCGGAAGGCAGGCCCCTTTAATCCCCGGCTGTTCCAGACGGACGATGTCGAGATGATGTTCCGCCTTTCCGCCGCGGGCTGCCGGATGCGCTGGCTGAAACAGCCGACCGTGTGTTACCGCCAGCACTCGGCCAACATCACGCGCGACACTTCCCGTCAGGCCGACGATCTGATGGCCGCGGTGGACAGTTTCTTTGCGATCCAAAACCTGCCCGCCCGTGTGCGGGGATGGGAACCGTCGGTCCGCTACTACACCCTGCTCTGGCTGGCGTTCGACCTGTGGCGGAAGGGCGATCTCCCGAGGATGGCCGCCCATTTAAAGGAAACGATTCCCTTCGCCGAGCAATCCCCGGACCAGGTACCCGTCGCCTGGCACAGCCATTTATTCCGGCGCGCATTGGAATTCGGGACCGGCGGCGAAGAAACCACCGGCCTGATCGAAACAGTCGCTGGCATCTCGATCCCGGGCGGACCTTCTCCGGAACAAACCCGCAGGACACTGGAATGGCTGACGGGGTTATGGTGGGAATACCTTCAGGGGCGCGTCCCGGCGCCGGATCAAACCGCTTCTCTTTCGACCGGGTTGAATGTCCCGGGGATGGTGAAATCCGTGCAAACGGCGCTGGTCGCGGCATCCTGGGGCGACCCTCTCAGGGCCCTGGTGCTCTTCTGGAACGAACTCCTGCGCACTGGCACCGTACCGGCCTCCCGCCGGCCTGAAGTGGCAACACTGTATCTGACCGTTTTTTCCCAATCCATCTTCCGCCGGGATTGGCGGAGGGCCGCCGCGGCGCTGGGATGGGCGGTACGCGAAGGTGCGACCCTCCGGGCGTGGCCGGTCTGGAGCAGGTTTGTGCGGGCGGCCGGAGAATATTTCCTTTCCCCAAAGTCGGGAAAAACGAATAGAATTGCCGACGCCAAGAGAAGGATTCAATGAAGCGCCGACGTTCCGCCGAGCTCAAGCACAATCTTCTGCAAAAAGGCCTGCGTTCGAACCTTCGGACCCTTTTCTCCGACGCCGCCTGGACCCTGAAATATTCCTTTGCCCACAAACCTCTGCTCGTCGTACTGATGCTGGTTCTGGCCGCCGCGTCAAGCGGCGTTCCCGCCCTGCTGGCCGTCTCCACCCGCGGCCTGGTCAACGCGGTTTCCGCGATCGTCAACGGCCGCGCCGCGGACGAAAGCCGGATCTTTTTGTGGCTGGCCGTCGGGCTGGTCGCCGCCCTGGGGGATGCCTTAATCTCCCTGATGGAGAATTACGTAAATTTGATTTTCCAGGACGCGATCAGCCGGAACATCACCCTGGAAGTGCTGGAGCACACTTCCCGGCTGGACCTGGCGCAGCTGGAAGACCTGCAATTCCAGGATACCCTCAGCATCGCGCAGCAAAACGCCGGTTCGACCTTCGCCAACTTTCTTTCCAAGATGATCGGCCTGGGATCGATCATCCTGGAGAGCCTCATCCTCGGCGTCCTGCTGTTTCAGATCGATCCGATCATCCTTCCGATCTTCCTGCCCATCATGGCCGGATACTTCTGGTTCGAATGGCGCCTCGTCATCCGCCGGACGGAGCTCGAACAATTACGGACGACCAAGCGGCGCTGGACGAGGTACTTCACCAGCCGCCTGACCACGCCCTCCATCCTTCCGGAGATCAAACTGCTCGGCCTCGGCCCGCTGTTGCTCCGTAAATTCGACGACCTGCTGAGGGAGTTCATCGGGCAGGATCAAGTGATGCGCCGCTCGGCCCTGATCATGCAAACGGTCTATTCCATCCTCACCAGCAGCCTGGTGACCTACCTCCTGTGGCGGATCGTCGCAAAAATCCGCGACCGCGTGCTGACGCTCGGGGACCTGACGATTTTCGGGAGCGCCGCGCTGCGCCTGCGGCGCAACATCGAGCAGACGGTTCTCACGGCCGGGAACGCGCTCGAAGATACGATCTACATCTCCCACATCCGGATCCTGCTGCGCACCGAGCCCGTCCTGACCATCGAGGGCTCCCACCGGTCCGCCTCGATCGCCGGAGACCTCAGGATGGAGAATGTCACCTTCTCCTATCCGGGGACTTCGGAGCAGGCGCTGGCGGGGGTGTCGCTGCACATCCGCAAAGGGGAGGTGGTGGCGCTGGTGGGCGAGAACGGCGCCGGGAAAACCACGCTGGTGAAATTGCTCTGCGGGCTGTATGCGCCGACCCACGGCCGGATACTCCTGGACAACCATCCGCTCGAGGATTATGACCAGGAGTTCCTGTATCGCCAGTATTCCAGCGTCTCCCAGCCGTTCGGCAAATATGAGGGCACGGTCCACGAGAACATCGCCTACGGCGATTGGACCCGCCTGATGGACGACCCGGAGGCCGTGAAAGCCGTCGGCCGGCTGTGCGGAATCGATCCGATGATCCGCCGGCTTCCCCAGGGGTACGATACCATCCTGGGGCGGATGTTCGGCGAGGTCGATCTCTCGGGCGGCCAATGGCAGAAAATCGCCATCGCCCGCGCTTTTGCGAGCAGCGGATCGGTCGTCCTCCTGGACGAGCCGACGTCCTCGCTCGACCCGCGCTCCGAATACGAAATCTTCTGCCTGTTCCGCACCCTGGCCAGGCGCCGCACGACGATCATCATCTCGCACCGTTTTTCCACGGTCAGCATGGCCGACCGGATCGTCGTCATGGACCATGGCAAGATCGTGGAGGAAGGCTCCCATCCGGAACTGATGCGCAAGAAGGGGGTGTACGCGGCGCTCTTCACCATGCAATCCAAGCAGATGGAATCCCTTCGAAAGGAACGCTGACCCCCGATCATGCCGCTTCTTCTGGTAACCGGGCACCAACGCTCGGGAACGACGATCCTCCGGATTCTCCTCAACAGCCATCCGGAGATCGCCGTCACAAACGAATTCGCGAATTTCAAATACCTCCATCGATCGCGTTTTATTTATTCCGCGTACATCCTGCGCCGGCTGCTCGGCTGCCGCGAACGGGGAGCCGCCTACATGCTGCACCGGAACGAAGCTACCTCCTGGCGGGAGAATGCGCGCTTCATGGCGAGCTACCTGATCCGCATCCAGGGGATCCGCTCGGGGCGAATCGGATTTGCCGGCGCGGAATCCGCGTTGCGCGGGCTCTTCCCCAAAAAGCGCTGGCTGGGCGATAAATTCCCCGATTACATCTGGAGCCTGCGGAATTTCTCCAAGAGAACAGGCGTCCGCAGCATCGTGATATACCGGGACGGCCGGGATGTGGTGAGTTCGGCGCTGCTATCCGCTCGAACAGCCTGGAAAGGCCGGAAATTCGCCGGCGCTTTCGATACTCCGGAGAAAAACGCCGCCCGATGGGTGAAATCCATCCAGCTGATGGAGGAATGCGCCAAAGGCATCTTCTCCGTCCGCTACGAGCGCCTGATGAGCGAACCGGAAGCCGTCGCCGAGGAACTCGGGCGGGAGCTGGACGTCGATCCGGCCTGCTTCCCCATCCACATCCTGCGCGGTTCCAGCGTCGGCAAACACCGCACCGGACTCGATCCGCAATCGCTTGCCGCGGTCGAGTCGATCGCCGGAGCCACCCTCGCGCGGCTCGGTTACTCGTAGGCGGAAGGATCAGCATGGCATTCATCATCGGCGGTCATCCAAGATCCGGCACCACGCTGCTCTTCCGGCTCTGCCGCGACCATCCGCGAGATCGGCATCACCGGCGAATTCAAGTGCTTCCGCAAACTCGGAACCCGGTTCCCGACCTATTTCGGCGGATTGGAAAAGAAATGGTATGTCCGGGGATTCATCCGCCGGATCGGCCGGCGGGCTCCCTGGAGCGTCCGCTTCGCCAGCGGACAGTTCCTGGCGGCGTACAGCCTGCTCCTCGCCCTGCGGGTCGGAATCCGGCCGGTGCAGGCGGCGGATGTCGAAGCCATCCTGCAGCGCCTGTTCGGTAAAACGGTCGTCGGAGACAAATACCCCCGCTACGTCTTCCGCCTGGGGAAATTAAGCGCCGTTCCCGATCTCCGGCGGGTGATGATCTACCGCGACGGGCGCGATGTGGTCAGTTCCTTCCTGTACAAGGTGCGGACGTCCTGGAAAAATCTGCGCGTGGCGAATCGGGAGAATACCGCCCGCCGGATCGCCGAGCGATGGGTGGAATCCATCGAAAATACCGAACGGTATCGGGAGTCACTCTTCGTCATCCGGTATGAAGAACTGGTCCGCGACCCGGCTCCGATACTCGCATCCATGGCTTCCTACCTCGGGGTCGAGCCTTCCGGATTCCGCCTTGGCAGGATCCACGATCACAGCATCGGAAAATACAAGTCCGGCCTCACCGCGGAGGAGCAGAACGACGTTCAAGAAATCGCCGGAGCCACCCTCGCGCGGCTCGGCTATTCGTAGGCGGAAGGATCCACATGGCATTCATCATCGGCGGCCACCCCCGCTCGGGCACGACGCTCCTTTTCCGGCTTTGCCGCAACCATCCGCAGATCGGCATCACCGGGGAGTTTAAATGTTTCCAGGGATTGGATTCCCCTTTCCCCGAATATTGGCGGTGGATCGAGACCGATTGGCGTCATTTCAGTTTTTATTGGCGGATCGGCTTCCGGGCGCCGTGGATTTTCAAGGCCGGAAGCGGAATCTTCCTCGCTCTGTACCGCCGGCAGCTTCGACGGATTGCAGGCCCGAGGGTCACGGCGGCGGACGTGGAACGGTCGCTGCAGGCGATCTTCCATAAAAAAGTCGTGGGCGACAAATATCCGGGCTACGTTTTCGCCCTTCCGGCCCTCGTCCGGCAGCCGCTGCTCAAGCGCATCATCATCTACCGGGACGCCCGGGATGTCGCCAGTTCCTTCATGAACATGGTGCACACGAAATGGAATGGGATGAACTGGACGAAGGAGTTCCGGAGCGCCCGGGACGTCGCCCGCCGTTGGGTTAAGGCGGTGGAGACCATGGAAGAAAACCGGGATCATTTGCTGGCCGTCCGATACGAAGATCTGGTCCGGGATCCCCGGAACGAACTGCAAAAAATCGCGGATTACCTCGGCGTGGATCCGGCGGGATTCCAAACCGGGAAAATTCACGCCGCAAGCATCGGAAAATCCAAAAAATATCTGTCCGAGGAAGACATTTCGGGAATCCTCGAAGTCGCCGGCCCGGTTATGGAACGGCTGGGATATCTCTAAGCCTTCGGCGGCCCCGGCATCGACAACGGGAGCGTGCCCGCTTCAGGGAAAATGACCCGACCGCAAACCGCCTCGTTGCAGGCCGGCATCCCCCACTTCCATGATAAAGCACATTCCTGAGCTATAATTGCGCAGCTTCGACACCCGGCTTTCCCCACGGGACGCGTGCGCGATGGAATTTTCCTGCGATCAGGTTTCCAAAATCTACCCTTCGAGCCAAGGCCGCGTCCAGGCCCTGGAACGTCTGTCGCTTCAAGTGCAAACTCACGAATTCCTTTGCATCGTCGGTCCCAGCGGGTGCGGCAAGACCACGCTGTTGAAAATCATCGCCGGGATTCAATCTCCCACCGCGGGAAGCATTCAATTCGACAAACCTGCCCCGCAGCACACTCCGCGGTGCGCAATGGTTTTTCAGGAACACGGCCTTTTCCCGTGGATGACCATCCTCGACAATGTGGCCTATGGGTTGGAAGCGCAGGGCAGCCCCGCCCCGGACCGCCGCCGGGAAGCCGGACGATGGCTGCGGAATACCGGGCTGGAACGGTTCTCCCACAATTACCCGCGCGAACTCTCCGGAGGAATGCGCCAGCGGGCGGCGATCGGACGCGCCTTCCTGGCCAACGCGCCGATTCTGCTGATGGATGAACCCTTCAGCGCGCTGGACGCGCAGATGCGGCTGCTCCTGCAAACCGAGCTGCTCCAGGCCTGGGCGGAAAAAAAGCAAACGGTCGCATACGTAACCCACGATATCGACGAGGCGATCATGCTGGGCGACCGCGTGCTCGTCATGAGCCGGCGTCCGGGAAGAATTTTGGAGGAATACCGGGTGCCCCTCCCCCGTCCGCGAACCCTGCATGCGGCCACGCAACCGGAAGCGGTGGCTCTAAAGTGGAAGATATGGCAGACGATACAAGACGAAGTTCAACCGAATTCGAATTAGGCCAATCGGAAACCGCTCCGTCCGCCGGCGGACCAGCCGGGCTGTTGGAACGCTGGTCTCCGGTGTTGCTGATCGCGGCCGGTCTGGCGATCTGGGAGGTCGCATCCCGCGCCGGCTGGATCAACAAGCTCTTCTTTCCGGCGCCCACGTTGATCGCCCGGTCGCTGCTGACCCTTGCGGCGAAAGGGGAATTGACCGAAAACCTGGGAGCGACGCTGTATCGATTCGGGGTTGGGACGGCCGCGGGCGGGATTGCGGGATTCCTGGCCGGGATACTCCTGGGATGGCTGCCGCGATTTCGGAAAATTCTCGACCCCTTGATCAGCGGAGCGTACACCATTCCCAAGCTGGCGCTCTTTCCATTGCTCCTGATCATCTTCGGATTGGGGGAATCCTCGCGCGTCATTCTGATCGGCCTGGCCGCCTTCTTCCCGCTGCTGATCAATACCACGGCCGGCGTCCGCCAGATCAACCCGGATTATTTCGAGGTCGCCCGCAGCTATGGCACGTCGCCGTGGTTGATGCTGCGGCGGGTGGTGCTGCCGGGCAGCCTGCCGTCGATGCTATCCGGCCTGCGCCTCGCCATGGGCGCCGCGCTGATGGTGACGATCGCCGTCGAACTGGTCAACGCAAAAACCGGATTGGGGGCGTTGATCTGGTTCTCCTGGGAAACCCTGCATACCGAAGTCTTGTACGTCGCCTTGCTGCTGACCGCCCTGCTGGGGATCGGCAGCCATATCATCCTGGAATATCTTTCGCGCCGGATGATCCCGTGGCAGATCGAACACGGCGACGAGTTGCCGACCAAAGTGATCACAGAAATATAAATCGAACCCCCAACCAACTTTTTCCAATCAGAGGAGAAGACCATGGTCCACCCATCCGTACAACGCCGGTTCCCGCCGTCCGCCCCCGCCGGGCTGTCACTGATGGCCGCGTTGCTTGCGGCGTGCTCCCTGCTGCCCGGCGGCGCTTCGCCCACCACCACGTACGCGCCGGCAAAAATCAAATTGGGCGTCCTGCCGTATGTTTCTTCCGCGCCCCTGTACATCGCCCAGGAAGAGGGATACTACGCGGAACAAAATCTGGAGGTGGAGTTTGTCCCCTTCGACAACAGTTCCGTGCTCCTCCCGGCATTGGAGCAGGGGCAGATCGACGTTTCCGCCGACAGCCCGGTGGCCGGGATCTTCAACGCCATGACCGCCACCGGCAATATTAAAATCACGGCCGACCGGGGCTACCTGGACCCGAAGGGATGCACGTACGGGGCAATCCTCGTCACGGCAGATTGGGCCGCAAACAACCCGACTCCGACCGCGGATTCCCTGCGCGGGCTGAAGGCCTCGGTCGATCCGAAAACCTTCAACGGGTTCATCCTGGATACCGCCCTCCAACCTCTCGGCTTGACGATCGCCGACCTCGCGACCCAGGTCGTGCCCCCGGCATCGGTCGTCGGTGTGGCGGAAAGCGGCGACATGGACATGTTCGTCCTGACGGAGCCTTCGCTCACCCGCCTGCTCGCGACCAAAAAATGGGTGGTTTGGAAAACCTACCAGGAGACCGTCCCGGATTTCCAATTCGGCTTTGTGCTGTACGGTTCCCGGCTCTCGAAAACCGATCCGGCTTTGGGAGACCGTTTTATGACCGCCTATCTCAAGGCCGTGCGCCAATACAACCAGGGCAAGACCGACCGGAACGTGGAGATCATCGCCAAGTTCAGCAAACAGGATCCCGCCTTCCTTAAAAGCATCTGCTGGCCCGCGTTCCACAGCGACGGCAATATGAACCTCACTCCGATCACGGATTTCGAGGAGTGGGCCGTCGGCAAGGGGTTGATCGACAAGGTCGTTCCCGCGGACGTCCTGTTCGATCCGCGGTTCGTTGACGCCGCCAACAAGACGCTGGGCGCGAAGGTACCTTGACGGTTTTTCGCGCAACGAAATTACCCAAATCATTATCCGAGGAGAGATCCATGGTCCAACATTCCACAAGCCGTCGCTCCACGCTTTCCGCCCTCGCCGGTTTATCGCCGCTGGCCGCGTTCCTGGCGGCGTGTTCTTTGGCAATCGGCGGAACGTCCCCCACAGCCACGAACGCGCCGGCGAAAATCAAGTTGGGCGTGCTGCCCTACGTTTCCAACGGCCCCTTCTATATCGCCCAGGACGAGGGCTACTTCCAGGAACAAAACCTGGAGGTGGAGTTTGTCCCCTTCGACAACGGTACCGTCGTTCTCCCGGCGCTTGAATCGGGTCAGGTCGACGTTTCCTCCGAGGCGCCAAAAGCCGGCATCTTCAACGGTATCGCGGCCACCGGCAATATGAAAATCACAGCCGACCGGGGCTACCTGGACCCGAATGGATGCACCTACGGTGCGATTCTCGTCACCGCCGATTGGTACGCCAAAAACCCGGCCCCGACCGCGGATTCCATGCGCGGCATGAAAGCCTCCGTCGATCCGAAAACGTTCAACGGATTTATTTTGGATACCGCCCTGCAAACGGTCGGCCTGACGGTGGACGACCTCGAGACCGAGGTCATTCCTCCGGCATCGGTGGTCGGGGTTGCGCAAAGCGGCGACATGGATATGTTCGTTCTGACGGAACCGTCGCTCTCGCGCCTGATCGATTCCAAAAAATGGGTGATTTGGAAAACGTATCAGGAGGTCGTCCCCAATTTTCAATTCGGGTTCGTTCTGTACGGCTCCCGGCTCTCCAAAACGGACCCGGAATTGGGCGATCGGTTTATGACCGCCTACCTCAAGGGCGTGCGCCAATACAACCTGGGCAACACCGATCGGAACACGGAAATCATCGCCAAGTACCTCAAACAGGATCCGGCCTTCCTGAAAAGCACCTGCTGGCCCGCGTTCCATAGCGACGGCCGGATGGATTTGCAGCCCATTGTGGACTTCGAAAAGTGGGCGGCCGGCAAGGGACAGCTCGACGAGGTCGTCCCCGCGGATGTTTTCTACGATCCGCGTTTCGTGGATGCCGCCAATAAGGCCCTGGGAGCATAGGTCCCGTGATCGCTTTTTCGCACGAAGAAATTATCGGGGTGGTCGGCGACCGCTTTCGCAGGGTCGCCGCCGCCATTCCCGACCACGTGGCGGTTAAAACCCCGCAGGCGTCGATCACCTATGCCGAGTTGGACCGGGCCTCGGACGATCTGGCGCGGGCGATCCTCGCCCGCCGGGGCCCGGACGAAGAACCCGTCGGATTGCTGCTGAAACAGGGGACGGACAGCGTAATGGCCGCGCTGGCGATCATCAAGGCGGGGAAAAGCGCGGTCGTCCTCTCCCCGGATCAACCGCTCCACAAACTGGCCGCCATCTGGGAGGATGCGCAGAAACCGCTGGTGGTCACCGACACGCCGCTCGGCCCCATGGCCGCCGAGCTTACCGGGCAGGGCGCGTTGTGGTTGGATTTCACCGCCGGGCCGGACCGGTCCTTCGATCTGGCTTCCATCCACCCCCGGCCCGACACCCTGGCGGCTCTCTTTTATACGTCCGGCACAACCGGCGAGCCCAAAGGGGTGATGATCCCGAACGAACTCATTCTTCACAACGCCTGGTTCAATTACGACCGGTACCAGATCTCCCAGACGGACCACGTGGCGCTGATGGCCGCCCACGGTTTCAGCGCGTCGATGTCCCTCTCCCTGTGCATAATCCTGATCGGCGCCACGCTCCACCTCCGGCCCGGACAGATCAACCAATTGAATGTGCTTGTGGATTGGCTGCGCCGGGAAGAAATGACCCACATCATCCTGACCCCCCTCGCGCTTCTGCGGCAACAATCGTCCGCCATGAAGGGCCGGGTCGCCCTCCCGCATTTGCGCTATGTGGTTTCGGGGGGCGAGGAATTTCGCCGGGAGGAACTGGAGCGATACCAAAAATTCCTTCCGGAAACCACGGCGTTCTCCTACCGGATGGGATCCACCGAGACCATGATGATGTGCGAACAGACCATCCTTTCGGGGACGCCGATCCCGTGGGAAAAAATCCCGGTCGGGCGAATCCTTCCCGATAAGGAATTGTTGATTTTGGACAATGAAGGCCGTCCCGTGCCTCCCGGCGAATTGGGTGAGATCGCCATCCGCAGCCGCTTCGTTGCCCGAGGCTATTGGCAAAAGCCGGAATTGACAAAAGCCCGGTTCCTGCCGGATCCGGAAGGCGGGGACCTGCGGATTCACCTGACCGGCGACATCGGACGCCTGCTTCCGGACGGGCTCCTGGAACATATGGGGCGGAAAGACAACCTCGTGAAGGTGAGGGGCTTCAGTATCCAGCTGGAAGCGGTGGAAAAAGCCCTGCAGAAAATCCCCGGCGTCAAGGAAGCGACCGCGGTCGTGGTTCCCTTCCCCGGCGGCAACCAACGCCTGGTCGCATACGTCGTCCGATCCGATAAGGAAACACCCTCACTCTACACGCTTCGCCAGGCACTGGTGGCAACCCTCCCGGCGCACATGATCCCCACCGTGTACGTATTCGTGGACGCGATCCCGCGGACACAGAGCGGCCGGGTGGACCGCAAATTGCTGCCGCTGCCGGGCACCGGACGGCCCGAACTGGACACGCCGTTTGTGGAACCCCGGACCGATCTTGAGCGGCGGCTCTGCTCGATCTGGGCGGAAATTATCGGGGTGGATCGCGTCGGAGTGAATGACGACTTTTTCCTATTGGGCGGCGATTTGCTGCTGGCGATGCACATGGTGCTGCAAGCGGAGGAATCCCTGAAGCACACGGTACCCTCTGCGTTTTTCCGCAACCCCACCATAAGCTGCCTCGCCGATCTGTGGCGGAGCGCAAGCGCAGAGGCGGCCGCGTCTGACGGCCGCGAACCACGTGCCTCGTTTGGGAAATCCGCCGCAACGCCTGCGAAGGCCAAGCCCGCCTTTAGACCCCGCCGGAAGCCGAGTGCCAGGCCAAGATACCAGGGCCGGACAACCGTGCTCGGCCCGCGCTCCATCGGCTTGCGCAAACGCATTCCGAGGCTCGTTGCCGAAACTCTCACCCTGCTGCTTTCCTACCCGCTAGGCTGTCGGTGGCTTTCCGGATGGTGCCGGCGACCGTATGTCGTGGATCAGTTTTATCCGGCCGAGAAGCAACTTTTCCGCCGGTGGGTTGACAGCCTGGGAAGCGAAAACCGGATCCCCCCGGAAGCATTAACCATCTACCTGATGAGCAACATCCTCTGGTCCCCCCGCTTCAAAAAGACCATACCGGATATCAACCGTGAATCCGTCCAGGAAGCGCTCCGGCATTCTTCCGCGCCATTCTTCCGGGATATGGCGCGGATCGTCGAGTTGGGGCCGGCGGAGACGTTTACCCGGTTCTTCGTCCTCGAAGGCGTGGAATACGTGGAACAAGCGTTGCGTCAGGAACGCGGTGTGATCATCCTGACCTACCACGGAGCCGCCAACCGTTTCGCCAGCGCGGCCCTGCCCCGCCTTCTTAACAAGCCGCCGATCCCAACCCTCAGTCTCGGGCACGGCCTGAAAATCCGCCGGAGTGAACGCTCTCTTCAATGGAAAAAAATCAATGATGCCGCGCTTCTGGCCAGTTCGGCGCTGGAAGGGCACCGCCTGCTTCGGCAAGGGGGGATAATCCAGATCATTCCCGACATCGGTTACGACGCCGCCGACGGGCTCCCTGTGAATATCGCCGGGCATCGATTCCTTGTAAAGCCCGGCTTTGCCGAGCTGGCGCTCCTTTCCGAAGCCGTGGTTGTACCGCAATACTCAACCCGCCGGATCGACGGCTGCGTGGTAATCCGTTTCGGTCCCCCCTTCGATCCCGGTTCCAATCTCCCGGATAATCCGGCGAAGGTGGAGCATCTCATGCATCAATATGCCGCCTTTGTGGAAAAATCCTGGCAGACGGCGCCCGAATCACTTCTGTGGCAGGTCATCGATGCGCATCTGAACCGGCCGGCGGCGGAAGGGTAGCGCCGTTTCCAACGTCAAATCCTCCTGCTGGCTTTACGGTTCAAGAAGGAGTGCTGCATCCCGACGGGATGCAGCAACGGTTGAGGAGAATCCGGCCTATGTCTTTCCTGATCGGCGGTCATCCCCGCTCGGGCACCACGCTGCTCTTCCGCCTTTGCCGTAAACATCCGCAGATCGGGATCACCTTCGAATTCCGATGCTTCGCGAACCTGGGTAAGCGCGTTCCCGCATATCTTTCCGGACTGAATACGTACTGGTACAACACCGGGATCGCCCGGTTTCTGCGCCGCGAAGGCCACGGACTCGGGCGGTGGACCTCCGATTCCTTCGTCGCTAAATATTTCCTGCTCCTTCTCCTGCAGACCGGAGTGCGGCCTGTGGATGCCCGGGACGTCGAGAAGGTCCTGCATCGTTTATTCCGCAAGCCGCTCGTGGGAGACAAATACCCCAGATACGTTTTTCAACTGGATCGCCTATGCGGAGTCGCCGGTCTGAAACGAGTGATCCTCTATCGCGACGGGCGCGACGTGGTGAGCTCCTACTTGAGGTTGATCCGCACCGATCCGCGACGGTCACGCAGGCTGGCGGCGGAAACGACCGCGCGCCGGACCGCCCAACAATGGGTGGAATCCATCCGGCAAATGGAAGCCCATCGTGGATCGATCTGGATCATCCGCTACGAGGAAATGGTCAGGAATCCCGGCCCCGTGCTCGACGGTTTGAGTTCCTATCTGGACGTCTCACCGAACGGTTTTCCCCGGCAAGAAATCCACGACAGCAGCATCGGGAAGCATCGATCCGGTCTGACCGGTGCGGAGCTGCGCGACGTCCTGGAAGTGGCGGGGGAGACCCTCGCCCGGTTGGGATACCTCTAAGGCAGACGCCGCGGCGCCGGCAGGATCCGTTTTCCGCGCGTCACGTCGCTGCGGATAAATGCGAGCCGCTCCCCGGAGGACCCGCGCGATCGAAGGGCGGCGGGGAAGGAGGGCTTCCGGCGCACGGTCCGCCGGGGGATTCGGGAACCGAAGTTCCCGACAGAAGGCCGAAAACGGCGGTCCAATACCGGTTTGTGCTGTCCACCCGCCAGTCCAGCTTGTACATCGGTTCCAGTCCGCTTTCGATTTCACGCCCAGCCCGGGCCAATCCGTCCGCCTCCCGTTCCAAGTGCTTCAAACTCATGATGGGGAGGCTGGGGAACGGCTTGCATCGATTCCAGGCCGCCGCGCATTCCCCGTCGGTGAGGATGAGCTTGTTGAACAGATAATGGAAAATATAATAGGGGTAAACCCGCAAAACCCTGCGCGCGAACCAAGAGTCCCAGCTCCGCGTGGTCCGATAATCGGCGTTCCAACGGCGGCTGAAAAAAACGAGCAGCGACCTTCCCAGGGAAGTACCCTGGTTCGAGAAGGTATTGTGAGTAAAAAAACTCAACAAGCGGGTGTATAGCCGCTGGAGGATGACACTGTCCGGTTCGGCGGCGATAAACCAGGTGGAGATCAGACGGTCCGGGCCGGGATTCCGGAAAGCGAAGAAATCGGCCGCGGAGTACTCCGGCAGCCACTCGCTCAGGGGGCGTCGGCAATACAATGTGGCATCCGCCCAGGCGCCTCCGTGGTTGCGGAGCAGTGCCAGCCGCAGAATGTTGGATATTTTTTGCAGCGGGAGGTCTTTCCGGCCCGAGTTGATTTCCTTCGGCAGGCTGACAAAATCAGCCGCCGAATTCCAATCCAACAACCGCACTTTCCAATCTTGATTCAGTGCCGCCCAGGAGTCGGCGCACCGCCGAACCAGAAGCGGCGCTTTTTCCCATCCCTGGTGCCAATACATCCAGACGATCTTTTCCGCCATCCGGACTCTCCCTCCGTGACGGATATCCGCGTCTGCCCATGGGCCGTATCGATTCCGCGGCGGACGGTCCACAGAAGCGGTCGCGCAACCATTATAACCGTCCACCGGCGGCGTTTCCTCCGGGGTCGGCTATCCCGGCAATCGGCGAAAAAATTCCTGCGGACGCTCTTCGCCCCCGAACCCGCCGGGTGGCTCCGAAGAAAAGAGTGAGAGCCAGCGGCGCCCCTCGCTACCTTGGGGCGACGCCCCCCGGAGCGCGCCGAGCGCGGGGACTACCGATACCGCGCCCCTGCCTTTTTCAGCCCCTTGGGTTACAATTCGGCCCTGTTATTCATAATCATGCGACAACCGGAGAATTCCCCTATGGATAATACCGCTCTTCTTTTAAAAGAACTGACCGAAGCCAACGGCGTTTCGGGGCACGAGATGGAAATCCGCGCCGTGGTGGAAAAACGCCTGGCCGGACTCGGCACGCTCGAGAAGGACCGGATCGGCAGCCTGATCTGCCGCAAGGCGGGGACGGCCAAAACCCCGGTCGTGATGATCGCCGGGCACATGGATGAGATCGGTTTCATGATCAAGCTGATCACCAAGGAGGGCTTCCTTAAATTCATCCCCCTGGGCGGATGGTTCGACCAGGTCCTCCTGGGGCAGCGCGTTTCGATCATGACCTCCAAGGGCCTGGTGGAGGGCGTGATCGGCGCCAAGCCGCCGCACCTGCTGCCGGCCGACGAGCGCGATAAAGTCGTCCAGAAGAAGGAAATGTACATCGACATCGGCGCCTCCTCCAAGGAGGAAGTCGAGCAGGCCGGGATCCGGCTCGGGGATCCGGTCGTGCCGCAGGCCCGGTTTACCGTCCTGGCCGGCGGGAAGACCTACCTCAGCAAGGCGTTCGACGACCGGGTCGGGGTGGCGCTGATGATCCAGGCGCTCGAAGCGCTAAAAACCGAAAGCCATCCGAACACCGTATGCGGCGTGGCCACGGTCATGGAGGAAGTCGGCGTGCGCGGCGCGACCACCAGCGTCGAAGCGGTCAACCCGGATGTGGCGATCGTCCTCGAATCCGACATCGCCGGCGACGTGCCGGGGATCACCGAGGACCAATCCGCCGTCAAGCTCGGCAAGGGGCCGACGGTGGTTTTATTCGATGCGCGGATGATCCCCAATCTGCGGCTGCGCGACCTGATGATGGACACCGCCCGCGAACTTTCACTGCCGCTGCAGACTTCGGCGCTCGAGGGCGGCGCGACCGACGGCGCGGCGATCCACCTGCACAAGACCGGCGTGCCGACGGTGGTGCTCGCCGTTCCCGCCCGCCACATTCACTCGCACAGCGGCATCATTCACCGCGACGATTACGACGCGGCCCTGAAGCTGATCGTGGCCGTTCTGCGCAAACTCGACGGCGGCACCGTCGCCGGATTGACCGCCTAAGGATCCCGCATGACCGACAACACCCAAACCATAACCGATTTTCTGCAGAAACAGATCGCCCTTTTTCAGCCCGGGGTGACGGCCCACGAAGTCGGCTTCGTCATCGAAGCCGGCGACGGGATCGCCCGGGTGCGCGGGCTTTCCCACGTGCGTTCGCAGGAACTGGTCCAATTCGCCGACGGCACGATCGGCATCGCGTTCAACCTCGAAGCCGAGCAGATCGGCGTAATCATCATGGGGGAATACAGCCGGATCGAGGAAGGCATGGAAGTGCGCGGCACCGGGCGGATCGCCTCCATTCCGGTGGGCGACGGGCTTATCGGCCGGGTGGTGAACGCGCTGGGCGAGCCGCTCGACGGGAAGGGACCTCTGCGCTCCGACCGCTACCGCCCGGTCGAACGCGTTGCGCCGACGGTGGTGGAGCGCCAGGATGTGGACACGCCGGTCCAGACCGGGCTGAAGGCGATCGATTCCATGATCCCGATCGGCCGCGGCCAGCGCGAACTGATCATCGGCGACCGCCAGACCGGGAAGAGCGCGATCGCGATCGACACGATCATCAACCAGAAGGGCAAGGACCTGATCTGCATCTATGTCGCGATCGGGCAGAAGAAATCCTCCGTCGCGCGGACGGTGGACATTCTGAAGCGCTACGGCGCGATGGACCACACCGTGGTCGTGCTCGCCGCGGCCGACGAGCCGGCGGTGCTGCAGTACATCGCCCCGTATGCCGGCTGCGCGATCGGCGAAGAGTTCATGGAAAGCGGGCGCGACGCGCTGATCGTCTACGACGACCTTTCCAAGCACGCCTGGGCCTACCGCCAGGTCTCGCTGCTCCTGCGCCGGCCGCCGGGCCGCGAGGCCTACCCCGGCGACGTGTTCTACCTGCACTCGCGGCTCCTGGAACGCGCGGCGCGCCTGGCCGGCCAATTCGTCATCGTCCCCGCCTCCTCCTCCGGCGAAGCCGGGGAGAAGGACGGCGTGGACGGCAAAGCCTACGGCGGTCCGCGCGGCCGGTCCGACGCCGAAGCGGCGCTTGCCGCGCGCGCGGTCGATTCGGGAAATTACAGGGTCGCCAGGGTCAAAGGATCGGGCGGCTCGCTCACCGCGCTGCCGATCATCGAAACGCTGCTCGGGGACGTCTCGGCCTACATTCCGACCAACGTGATCTCGATCACCGACGGGCAGATCTATTTGGAATCCAACCTGTTCTACGGCGGCATCCGCCCGGCGGTGAACGTCGGGATTTCCGTTTCGCGGGTCGGCGGCGACGCGCAAACCAAGGCGATGAAGCAGGTCGCGGGGAAATTGCGGCTGGACATGGCCCAGTTCCGCGAACTGGCGGCGTTCGCGCAATTCGGATCCGACCTCGACAAGGCCACCCAGACCCAGCTCGACCGCGGCCGGCATCTGCAGGAGATCCTCAAGCAGGCGCAATACGAACCCATGCCGCTCGGCCACCAGGTGGCGATGCTCTACGCCGGCGTAAACGGGCTGGTCGATGCCGTTCCGCTGGAAAAAATGCTGGCCTGGGAGGAAGGATTCCACCGATTCCTGAACGCGTCCCACGGCGCGCTGCTCGAGACCATCGAACGCGAACGGGCGATCTCCGCGGCAAGCGAAGCCGGGCTTAAGGCCGCCATCTCCGCCTACAACGACTCCTGGCAATAGAGACGAATGGCTTCCCTACGGGAAATGCGGCTCCACATTCGGAGCGTCCGGAACATCGCCCAGGTGACGCGCGCGCTGCAAACGGTGAGCGCGAGCAAAGTCCGCAAGGCGCAGGCCGCGGTGATGGCCACGCGCCCGTACGCCGACAAGGCGCTGGAGGTGCTCGACCATCTGGCCGACCGGCGCAGCACGATCGGGCATCCGATGCTGGTGCAGCAGGAACGGGGCGGCGGGATTCTCGTGATCGTCGTCAGCGGAGACCGCGGGCTGGCCGGCGCCTACAACGCCAGCGTGGTGCGCCTGGCGCTGCTGCATTTCCTCGAGGACGCGGAGAGGGTCCACTACATCGTCATCGGGCGCAAGGGGCGGGAAATGCTCCAGCGCGCGGGCGTGACGATCACCGCCGAATTCAGCCGCCTGCCGGCGGCTCCCTCCTACGGCGATCTCTCGCCCGTCGGCCGGCTGGCGATCGAGGAATACGTCAGCGGAAAGGCGGACCGGGTTTATATCGTCTACACCAAATTCATCAACATGATGCAGCAGCGCCCCGTGGTGCAGCAGCTGCTTCCGATCCCCGATATTTTTCCTTCGGCGCAAACCGCGCCGGAAGGGGGCGCTCCGCGCATCCGGGCCGCGGGGCCCGCTTACATTTTCGAGCCGGGGCAGACCCAGCTGCTGGACCAGGTCATCCACCGGCTGGTGTCGCTGGAGATCTACGAGTGCGTGCTCGAGAGCCTCGCCAGCGAACACGCGGCGCGGATGGTTATGATGCGCAACGCCACCGACAACGCCGTCGAGCTGATCGAGGGGCTGCAACTGGTGTACAACAAGATGCGCCAGCAGAACATCACCGGCGATCTGCTCGATATTGCCGCCGGCACCGAGGCGCTCTCGGCTGAGTCCACGAAGCACACGAAGGAAGTTCGGAAGGGTACGAATGATTAATAGGTAAAGGCGCAAGACCCTGCGCCCCTTCAGGTTTTTCTTCGTGTGCTTCGTGGAGTACGAAAATACCGAATGTCAAAGGAATTGATTATGGAAAATGCAACCGGCAAGATCGTGCAAATACTCGGCGGCGTGGTGGATTGCGAATTCCCCGCCGACCATCTCCCGGAAATTTACGAGGCGGTGGAGGTGTTGCGGGAGGGGGGCGAACCGGTCGTGCTCGAGGTGCAGACCCACCTGGGCGGGAACTGGGTGCGCTGCATCGCGATGGAAACGACCGACGGCCTGCGGCGCGACCTGCCGGCCCGCGCCACGCGCTCCTCGATCCGCGTGCCGGTGGGGCCGGCCACGCTCGGGCGGATGTTCGACGTGCTCGGGCGGCCGATCGACCGGCTGGGCCCGGTGGTGACCGGGGAATCCTACCCGATCCACCACCTGGCGCCTTCCTTCGAGGAACAATCCACCCGGGTGCAGGTCTTCGAAACCGGGATGAAGGTGATCGACCTGATCGCCCCGTTCACCAAGGGCGGAAAGACGGGCATCTTCGGCGGCGCGGGCGTGGGCAAGACGGTCATCATCCAGGAACTCATCCGCTCGATCGCCAGCGTCCATCAGGGCAATTCGGTGTTCGCGGGCGTGGGCGAGCGCACGCGCGAGGGCACCCAGCTGTACCGCGAGATGCTGGAAAGCGGCGTGATGAAGGACACGGTGATGGTCTTCGGGCAGATGAACGAACCGCCCGGAGTGCGGTTGCGCGTGGCCCTGACGGGCCTGACGATGGCGGAATACTTCCGCGACCAGGGCCGCGACGTGCTGCTCTTCATCGACAACATCTTCCGCTTCAGCATGTCCGGCTCGGAGGTTTCGGCCCTGCTCGGGCGGATGCCCTCGGCGGTCGGGTACCAGCCCACGCTTTCGACCGAGATGGGCGAACTGCAGGAGCGGATCACCTCGACCAAGCGCGGCTCGATCACCTCGATGCAGGCGGTGTACGTCCCGGCCGACGATTATTCCGATCCGGCGCCGGTGGCGACCTTCACCCATCTGGATGCGACCATTGCGCTCGAGCGCTCGATCGTCGACAAGGGAATTTACCCGGCCGTGGACCCGCTGGCGAGCACCTCGCGGATCCTCGATCCGAAGATCGTCGGAGTCGAGCATTACCGCACGGCCCGCGAAGTCCAGCGCGTCCTGCAGCGTTACAAGGACCTGCAGGACCTGATCGCGATCCTGGGCATCGACGAGCTGAGCGAGACCGATAAACAAATCGTCTCGCGGGCGCGCAAGATCGAGCGCTTCTTCTCCCAGCCGATGTCCGTGGCGGAGAAGTTCACCGGGCTTAAAGGCGCCTATGTACCCATCGCGGACACCATCCGCGGGTTCAAAGAGATACTCGAAGGCGTGCACGACGCGCTTCCCGAATCCGCCTTCCACATGGTCGGCACGATCGAAGACGCGCAGGCCAAGGCGAAACAACTGACGGGATAGAAGCCGGTCGAGGAGCGGGAAAAAGCGGGTCGAGTAGGGTCGAGCAAAGCGAGACCCTATCGAGCCCTCTACCTTCAGACAAGCATGCGAGAGGGGAGCCGGTGGTCTCGATACGGGCTGAGGCGTACTCGACCACCTAAGGAATATCACCGTGCCCATTCGCTGCGATATCGTCACCCAGGATCGGCCGCTCTTCTCCGGAGACGTGGACATGGTCGTCGCCCCCGGAAGCGAGGGCATGCTCGGGATTCTCCCCCATCACGCGCCGCTCCTGACGACGCTTACCTATGGCATCCTGTGCATCAAATACGCTGGCAAAGAGGAAGCCTTCGCCATCGCGGGCGGGATCATGGAGGTCCTGCCGGATGAGGTGACCGTGCTGGCGGACGTAGGTGAGAAGGTCGAAGAAATCGACGTGGCGCGGGCCGAAGCCGCGCAGGCGCGGGCGGAAGAACTTCTAAAAACGGTTCCGGCTGAGAAGACCGAAGCTTATCTCAACGCGCTCTCATCCTTGCGGCGTTCGCAATTGCGGCTGGAAGCGGCGAAGAAATACCGGAAGTAGGATCAAAATCCTTTCACCGCAGAGACGCAGAGTGCGCAGAGTTATTTATTCTTTTTTTCTCCGCGGTCTCAGCGCCTCTGCGGTAAAAATGTGTACTGGGTCCATACGATCATTACAGGATACTCAATGGCCAAAACTCCAAGCAGACTCAGCCGGCGGTGGTTCCTGAAATGGCTGGGCATTGGCGGGCTGGCGGCGGCGGCCGGTTGCACCCCGCTCCCCGAGCCCGCATCCACCCCGGCTTCGACCGCCACGCTCACGCTTTTGCCTCCGACGGCCACACCCACCCGCACCGCGACCCTCACACCCAAACCCGCCACCCCCACCTCCGTCCCGCGCGCCGCGGTGGCCTTGCGGCGTGTGAAATCCTATGACGCCAAGACCCTGCGCACGGAGTGGCGGGCGATCGTGGACAGCCTGGGCGGGTTGAACGGCCTGGTCAAGCCGGGCGCCAAAGTGGGGGTCAAGGTCAACCTCACCGGCGGGCCCTCAATGGACAAGCCGGGCAAACCGCCGGCCCCGGAATACTTCGTCACCCACCCGGCCGTCGCCGGAGTGATCTGCGAGTGGCTGAAGGACGCGGGCGCCGGTACGGTTTACATCATGGATGGGATCGCGGACGAAACCGCCTGGCAAAAATGGGGATACACGGATATGGCCAAGCCGCTCGGCGCCAAGCTGATCAACCTCAGCAAACCGGCGCCGTACTCAAGCTTCGGAGTCCTGCCCGTCGGGAAAAAAGCCCAGATCTACAACGAGTTCCTGCTCCACCGCCTTCTGGGGGAATTGGATTTGTTCCTCTCGGTGGCCAAATTGAAACCCCATTCGGTCATGGGCGTGACCATTTCGATGAAGAACCTGGTCGGCCTGACGCCGCTCTATGAATATATGCGCAGCGACACCGACAACGCCCGCACCGCGATACACGGTTCGAGCGATTACGACACGCGCCTGCCGGGCGTCATCCTGGACCTTAATCTGGCGCGGCCGATCGACCTGGCCGTGATCGACGGCATATTCACCTGCGAGGGCGGCGCCGGCCCGTGGGATAAGGCGCTGGCGCAGGTCAAGCCGGGCATATTCGCCGCCGGCCTGGATCCGGTGGCAATCGACGCGGTGGGCACCGCGTTGATGGGCTTCGACCCGGAGGCCGCCTCCCAAACGCTGCCCTTCAAGTGGACCAACAACTACCTCGCCATGGCCGGCAAGCTCGGGCTGGGAACCAACCGGCTGAAAGATATTCCCGTCATCGGGGAAAGCGTGGATGCGATGAAGCAATCATTTTTACCTGCGGGGTAAGGTTATATTGGAGTTCCTCCAAAACCCATTAACCGCAAAGCCGCAAAGGACGCAAAGTTTTTAAAAATTTTTAAGAAATCTTTGCGCTCTTCGCGACTTCGCGGTGAAAAGGTTTGAAATGTTTCCAGTTGTGATACGATGATGACAGGGAAGAGAGCCGATCGCGATGCGAAAATTATTCCTCGCCGTCATGGTTGTTCTTGTGTCTGGCCTGCAACTTGGTGACGGTTGCCTCAACACCCGCGCAAACAGCCTCACAAGGATATTCAAACAACCGTATCCATCGCCCCAACCTCCGAAGCGACAGACCCGGGCACACCCGAATCCGCCGAGATCGTTCCCATTCCTGTCAGTTCGGTCCAAATCGAAGGAGTGGCGTACAAAGCCTATCAAATTCCCGGCGACCCGTTCCGGTTTGTCTGCCAGGAGCCCTGCCCGCTCGATCCGCAATACATTTATGCGGAATATGCCGGCTTCCGGCTCGCGCATGCCATGCTGATCCAACTGACCGGAGTGGATACCCTGGCCGAACTGCAGCCGGTGGATATGCATCTGGTGATCGAAGACAGTATCTGCCAGGATCTCCCGGGCGGGCATGCCTATATATATTCCAGCACGCACCAGGCGTACACCTGCACCGACGGACCCGGATTATTACGCCACGATCGAGGAGAAGATCCGGATGGCGGCTCAGCCCGGCGAGCAATATTTTCCTCTTCACGAATACATGCACACGATTTTCTTCGGGAGAATCTCCGGGAGGGCGGGAGAATTTCGAGGATTATCAAGCGGAGTATTTCCACGATTTTGTATATCGATATTCCCTCTTATGCCATCGGGATTTTGGACCCTGCCGGATTCTGTTCCTACCGTTTTGAACTTCCTCCCGGCGATTTTGACGGATGGTTGATCAATGAACTCTGCCGGCAAAATGGTTTCACATTGCCGGACCTGGCTCTCAGCCTGATCCAATTGGATAAATTGTATCTATCCGGCGGAGGCCAGGTCATCGAGGAAGGATACGAACATCCCGTGCCGACCGTGGCGCAATACCGGGATATTCTCAACGGCCTGCTGGGCAGCGATACGACGCCGGCCTTTGCCGCCGCGTGCTGGCCTCCCGAGTTGTTTGGCAACAGCTACAGCCTTGTAGGCGCATGCTTCGTTCCCACCATATCCGGTACGCCGACACAAGTACCATAAGGAGTTAGCGGCAGGCAGGCGGGCGGGCGGCCGAGCCGGGCTGCAGCGTCACCACGCGGCCCGATGCGATCTGGCACAGGGGTTACGGAACCGCAATTCCGGCCGGGATAATTTATTGGTTTTACAGAATTACGGTAAAAAGCGGCGGGCGGTAATCCAGAAATAATAAACGAAGAATTCCGACAAGGGGCGGATCATCACACCGTTCTTGATATCCGCGTCCATGACCATCTCGTTTCCCCAGTAAATCACTTCGTGCGTGATTTTTCCCTTGCTCGATTCCGAGACGAAGATCAGATCCCCCTTGCGCACGTGGTATCGGTCGACAAATTCCCCCTCCAGCGCCTGATCGTCCGCGTCGCGGCTCATCTGGATTCCATAGGCGTGGAACATCCGGTACGGCAGGCCGGCGCAATCCAGGGAATCCGAAACCGTTCCGCCCCATTTGTACGGCACGCCCACGAGGCTCTCCGCGAGCGCGAACAGGTCGTTTGTCGGATAGGGCTCGGATAGGTTTTCCGTCATGCGGACATCTTCGATGGGCAGCCAGCCTTCCGTGCCATCCGGCAGGCGCACCCGGACCCATTGCTCCAAGCTGGTCACCACCGGCAGCCGCGTATCGAGGTAGATCAGCATGCCCGGCGCCCCGCCCTGTTCGGCCCGCAGGCGAGTGCGCGCCTTCATCACAACGGCGAAATAGTCCGCCGCGGGCCAACCCGGCACAAGCGACTCGGAGCGCACCCACCCGGGATAGCCGCGCGGATCCTTGTGCGAAGGCTGTTCCACCGCGACGATCTGCGACCAGTCGCCCGCTTGGTCGAGGACCAGGACCTTTTCCCCAAGGATGAGTTGGGTTTGCAGGTTCCAGTAGGAATCCTCATTTTCCGGCGCATCCCAAACATCCGCCTTGGTGACGCTGACCGAAAATTTTAACGGGCCGATTGTCGGCGAGAGAGTCGGCGCTTGAGTTGGAAGCACGGTCGGGGTTGCCGTAGCAGCGGGTGCGGGCGTGACCGGCGGATTTACCGGAACCTGGGTTGCGCTGAGGGCTGGAACCCAGGTGCTGCTTTCCCGGCAGCCGGCCAGCAAAAAGGAGAGCGGAATTGCGAGAATCCAAAAACCCCGGATGCCGATCGCCGGAGCCGGCCGAGGGAGATTATCAATCCTTGGATTTCTTTTTTGAGTCGACATTTCAGAATACCGGGGACGAGTATACCAAACGGCGCACGCCCTTAGGGTGGCACCTCGAAGCACCCTTAGGGTCCTTCCACCCTTAGGGTGGATAAATCGAGGAGACAGCGAAACGGGCGGCGGAATCCCCTGTACAGGGCCATAGGTGGCTCGCCGGCAACTGCCAGCCGGATGCCTTTTGCCGGATGGCTATCCCGTACATGCCCCAATCCCGTCGAAAAATCCGGCGGCCTGCATTCTCCCGCACGACAAAAAAAGCAAGGACGCCGATATTCGAGTCGAAAATCTCATCGGCGCCCTTCGATAACCGTCATCCGTCCTTTTTTCCGGTAGGTCTTTTACAAAAGCCCTCCGCTTTTTTCTCCGCCCTTCTATATTTGTCAGGAATTGCATTCCTCCCCTTTACGGCAGCCGAACCGGTTCGGCGCTCAAGGCAGCTTTTCGAGGATGACCTTGGCCTCGGCTTCCATCGCCGCTCGCGTGGGCGCCGGCGCATCGGCGACAAGATCGTTGAAGCCGAAAAAGATCGTTCCCTTCCGGACGCCGATTACGCAGCCGTTGAGAGTCCCCGTCGGCAAGGCGAAACTCGCCTCGCCATAGGTCGCCGCATCCCCCAGACCAGGCACATCGATCGGGACAAACCCTTCGCTGGTCAGCTGGGCAAGATTCTCCTTAATCATAGCTTCGAAGTCGGCCTGATACGCCTTCGCCGTGGCTAAGTCCGGCGCCTGGCCGACGAACACCATGAACACATTCGTCGTGTTGGCCCCATAGGTGCAGAACTTTCCACCGCCGTCGGTGGTGCTTTCTACGCCCTCTCCGAACGAGGCCTTGGCGAGCTCCGACGCTTCCGCGCTGGTGATCAATTGGCAGGGATCAAGCGAGGTCGACACGGTCGCCGCCGGTTTTTCGGCGGTGGGTGCCGGAGTCGAGGTCGGCGCGGGGGTGGGGGTCGGCGCCGCGCATGCGGAAATCAGGGCGGCGAGAGCCACGACGGATACGGCCAGCGTGGTTTTTTTCATGGCAACCCTCCTTGGGCTTTTTTTTCAGAATGGTTGAGCTTACTCCAAGCATACATTATGGGGTTTACGGAACGCTATTTCATACGGGAATATTTCCGTTTATATGAATATTTCCAATTATTTCCCGGCGGGTTTTCCGGCCGGATCAGGATGATGGCAGGAGGGCAAGGAGGTCAGCGATGGCACCCGCGGCGCAAATTCATGTGCCCACGTGCAAGACGCCTGCTCAGCGCGGGCGGAGATGAGGGCTTCGGGCCTGCCCCCGAGCGATGAACATCGGCGTAGGCCCGGTCCAATGATAGAATTCGAAATCCTTTTTCCGGCCCGTAACCGCGGCGGGGAAACCTGAGGAAATACATTATGACCCACATCCTGGAATGTTATGAGATCGCCAAGACCGATTTCGTGCGGGCCGAGAATTGCTACGTCTACGACAGCCAAGGCAAACGCTATGTGGACCTGGAATCCGGATGCTGGGCCGCGGTGCTCGGGCACAATCCCAAGCGCATCCAGCGTGTGATCCGCGAGCAGTCCGGAAAGCTTACCCACATCGGCAAGCGCTACCCGAATGAAACGGTCGAACTCGCGGCGGCCGACGTGCTCGGCATCGCCGGCCTCGCGGGCGGGAAGTGCGTCTTCCTCAGTTCCGGCAGCGAGGCGGTCGAGTTCGCCGTGCGAGCCGCGCGCCGCGCTTCCGGCAGGCCGCTGTGCCTGACATTTACGAATTCCTACCTGGCGGCCTACGGGTCGGCGGGCGCCAAAAGCGGCGAGGAGTGGCGAATCCTGGATTGGAGCGGATTCGAATCCGCGGATCCGGATGAGTTCCTCAAGGATGTCCCCTTCGATAAAATAGGCGCCTTCGTCTTCGAGCCCGGCGGAAGCGGGATCGGTTTCCTGCATTTCCCCCCCAAGCCGCTGGTGGAAGCGATCGCGCGGCGGGTGCGCGGGAGCGGCGGGTTGATTGTTGCCAACGAGATCACGACCGGGATCGGACGCACAGGCAAGTGGTTCGGCTTTCAGCATTACGATCTCCAACCCGACATCATCGCGATGGGGAAGGGATTGGGGAACGGATACCCGGTCAGCGCGGTCGCCGTCCGGCAATCCGCCGCCGAGGCCTTGGAACGCGGCGGATTCCATTACGTTCAATCCCATCAAAACGATCCGCTCGGCTGCGCCATCGCCCGGGAAGTAATCGCGATATTGCGAAAAGACAAATGGATCGAACGGGGAGCCGAGCTGGGAGATTTTTTTCTGGAGGGGCTGCGGGAGATCCAGGCGAAACGCGCTTTGGTGAATGAAGCCCGCGGAAGGGGCATGCTGCTCGGATTGGAATTGCGGCCGCGGGCGGAGATGCCCGTTTCCCGGATTTACCGCGCGCTGTTGGATAGAGGATACCTGGCCGGATACTATGCGGCGGGAAACTTTCTGCGGTTTGATCCCTCGTTGACCATCGAGCGGAAAGATGTAAAAGGATTTCTGAACCTGCATGGATATGGTGGCGCAGCGGCGGGGTGAAACATCCTCACCCCTTCCCCCTCTCCTGGCTTACACCAGGAGAGGGGGTTAGGGGGTGAGGAGTGCTAAAATCTCTTCATGCAACCGCCTCTGATCGATACGAAACTTAGCATTCCGCCGGTCCGCAGCGGGACGGTCTCGAGAACCGGCTGCTGGCGGCCGGCCGGTCCAACCCGGAAATCGCCGGGGCGCCGTACATCTCGCTGAATACGGTCAAGGCGCACGTTAAAAGCGTATTCGGAAATTGGGGGTTCACAACCGCAGCCAGGCGCTCCTGCGCGCGCAGGAATTAAATTACATAATAAAATCTCACCGCAGAGACGCAGAGAACGCGGAGATTTAAAAGAAATTCTCTGCGTCCTCGGCGCCTCTGCGGTGAAACGGTTTTAGGATTAATTCCCCGGGGAATCGTACCGCCTCAGCCCGCGGTAGAACAAGAAGCGGGCGAGGACGACGCACCACAGCGCAATGGCGGGAATGAGCCAGGCCAGCACTCCCCACGGTTCCTTGTTGAAAAGGTAGACGGCGGGCACGTAGCCGATGAACGCATAGGGCAGCACGACGGTGATGAGAAACCGGATCGGCTCGGTGAAAAGAGTCGACGGATATTTCGCGAAGTCCGCCATCTGGTGGACCATAAGCGGAAAGGCGTTGTAGAACGAGGTCAGCCAGAACGCCGAGCAGTTGGCCGCGAAGGAGATCGCGGTGCGGATCGCGGCGGCCGAGACGACGAGCACCGGGATGAAGAGGATCCGGTCCGCCGTCCAGACGATCTGGGTCCTGCCGAGCGCGAGCGCGAAGAGCACCGCGCCGGTGATCATGTTGCCGATGCCGTGAACGCCGAGGTCGTAAACGAGGATCTGGAGGATGGGCGAGACCGGCCGGAGCAGGAAGCGGTCCAGGTCGCCCATGTTGATCAACCTGACAGTCCTCCACATCCCCTCGAACGCGAAGGAGACCACGCCTTCGGTGAAGAAGATCGAGGCGAGGATCAGGACGATTTCCCACATCGTCCAGCCCTGGATCGGCGGGATCTTGGAAAAGAGCACGCCGAGGAACATCAGCCCGAGCAGCTGGAGGGCGGACCCGGTGAACAGCATGATGATGAAATCCGCCTTGTATTCCAGCTTGATCTTGATATTCTGCGCAAGGAACCGCGAAAAGAGGAACAGAGTCCGGTTCAGCCTCATCCTCAGCCTCCGTGGATCGTGACTTTGCGCATGGCGAAATGCCAGATCAGCCTGGCGATGTACCAGAGGGCGACGATCCAGGCGATTTCGACCGCAAAGGTGACGAGGATCTGGGATTCGGGCATCTGCCCGATGAAGATCGTCGCGGGGACGCTGACGATCCCGCGGAAGGGCAGGATGTCGGAGACCGTCTTCAGTCCGGCGGGGAAGAAGCTCAGGGGAATGATCGCGCCCGAGAAGAAATCCGTGATGCCCCTGCGGAACCAGCTGATGCCCATGCTCCCGGTCGTCCAGAAGGTAAAGAGCCCGAAAATGTAGACGATCAGGAACTTGGTGACGAACGAAAAGGCCAGTGCCAGCAGGAAGTAGAGCCAGGTGACGGGACTCTCCGGCGGGACGGTGAAGCCGATCAGCACGGCGAAGACGAGCCCGATCGCCGCGACGAGGACTCCCTCGGCGATCCCGTTCCCGACTGTAATCGCGAAATTTGCTTTTTGATAATCCACCGGCCGGACGAGTTCGACCGCGATGTTGCCGGTCCAGATGGAGCGCGATACACGGAACTCGGAGGAGCCCGAAATGAGGGCGGAGGCGAAGAGCGAGATGAGCAGGTAGCCCTGCATGTCCTTCCATCCCATTCCGCCGATATCGGGCTGGGCCGAGAAGACCGCCTTCCAGAGGAAGAAGATGGCGATATAGGAAACGAACTGGGAGACGATGTTGATGAAGTAGGAGGCGCGGTAGGCCGTCGTTTCCTGGATGGCGCACAGGATGTGCCGGATGTATTTTTTCAGGCTTTTCATCCGCGGTTCCTCAATCCTCATCGTCCATGAGCTCGAGCCGGCCTTCGTACACGTTTTTCACCACGCGCTCGATATCGGGTTCCTCGAGCTGAAAATCCACGACGTCGACGGATTGCACGATGATTTCCAGCACGTTCCGCGCCGTGTAGCGGAACCGGTCGAAGCGGATGGTCATTTCCCGCTCGCCCGCATCGGCGATCTCGACGCCCGCGGGCAGGGCCCGGGCAGTGGCGGCCCGGTCGATCTTCACGCCGGCGGTGACCCGGATGCTGCGCTCCTTGACGTACCTATCGAGCAGGCCCTGGATGCTGCCGTCGTAGATGATCCGGCCGGTGTCGATGATGACGAGGCGCCGGCATACGTCCTCGATGTCGCCCAGGTCGTGTGAGGTGAGCATGAGGGTGACGCCCCGCTCGCGGTTGACCGCCTTCAGGAATTCGCGGATGCGTTCCTTCACCGCCACATCCAGGCCGATGGTGGGCTCGTCGAGGAAGATGATGGCCGGGTTGTGCATCAGGGCGACGGCCAGGTCGGCGCGCATCCGCTGGCCGAGCGAGAGCCGGCGCGCCGACTGCTGGAGGATCTCCTCCAGCCCAAGCATCTCGGTGAAGTAAGCGAGGTTTTCGCGGTAGGTTTTTTCGGGCACCTCGTAGATATCCCGCAGGAGCGTGAAGGATTCAATCACCGGGATATCCCACCAGAGCTGGGTGCGCTGGCCGAAGACCACGCCGATGTTCTTCGAGTTGCGCATCCGTTCCTGATACGGGTGGAGGCCGTTGACGCGGACCGAGCCTCCGGAAGGCAGGAGGATTCCGGTGAGCATCTTGATCGTCGTGGATTTGCCCGCCCCGTTCGGGCCGACATACGCGACGGATTCGCCGGCCTCGATCGAAAGGTCGACGTCCGTCACCGCGACGATATCTTTATATTCCGGACGGAAAAGGTGCCGGACGGCGCCAGACACGCCCGGTTTTTTTATCGGGCTCCGGAAGGATTTACGGAGCCCTTTCGTTTCGATTACGTTCACGGGAATGCCTCCGGGGAAAACGGTAATCATAAGATAAAAAACCCTTTGTGAGAAGAGGGGGAACCAAGAATCAGATGGTCGAGTAGCTCCGAGCGGCAGCGAGGAGCGGATCGAGACCACGACTTCAGTCGACAGGTCTCGATACACCGGAAAATCACCGGCTACTCGACCGACTACCTCACAAGGTGGTCGAGTAGCTCCGAGCGGCAGCGAGGAGCGGATCGAGACCACAACTTCAGTCGGCAGGTCTCGATACCCGAAAATCCGGCTTGGAAAACCTTTTCACCGCAAGGACGCGAAGGGCACCATAAATTCATAAATCCCTTGAATTTCTTCGCGTCCTTTGCGCCTTCGCGGCGGCAGGATAGAATGGGGCAGTAGGCGAAGACAGCCCTCCGGTCCAAGGAATCCAGTTGCAGATTGCCAGCTTCGATATGAAATCCTCCGCGAATCCCTCGATTGCCCATCGCCCCTTCTTCTGCTCTTGGAGCGGCGGGAAGGACTCGTGCCTCGCCCTGCACCATGCCATCCTGGAAGGCGGCGCGCCCAAGCGTTTACTGACGATGATGTCGGACGACGGGCATGGATCGCGCTCGCACGGGCTGCCCCGCTCCCTGCTCGAGGAGCAAGCCCGTCTGCTCGGGATCCCGATAGTGTTCCGGTCCGCATCCTGGGCCGGATACGAAAAGGTCTTTTCGGGCGCGCTCTCAGATTTCCGGGACGAAGGAATTACCGAAGGCGTCTTCGGGGATATCGATATCCAGGATCACCGGGATTGGTGCGCGCGCGTAAGCGGCGCACAAGGCATCCGCGCCCGTCACCCGTTGTGGAAACGACCGCGCCGCGAATTGCTCGAGGAATTCATCGCGCTCGGATTCAAGGCGACCATCGTCGTCACCCAAGCCGAGAAAATGGGACCGGATTGGCTGGGAAGGGTGATCGATGCGCGCGCAATCTCCGAGATGGAGAAGTTGGGGATCGACCCGTCCGGCGAGACGGGCGAATACCACACCGTGGCGACCGAAGGCCCGATCTTTCATTCCCGGATTGCGCTTGCCGCCGGCGAACCGGTCCTTCACGACGGCCACTGGTTCCTAAAGGTTTCCGCAGCATCCCCGGAAAATCCAGGTAAAGCATAGAGCGCACAACCCGTTGGTCCCCGAAATAAAACATTTTCGAACTACCGCCGTCCATTCACCGCCCGGCGCACTGGCCGCGGAGGAAAATATCCTGAAGGGCTATAATATATAAAAGGAATCCCATCCGATATTTCATATCCTATAATAATGGGACGCCCGGCGACCGCGGGGAACGGCGTTCCTGTTTCCATCCCGTACCGGCAGTCTTATCTCTCCATGGGAGAAACCATACATGAACCTGTTCGTCACAGAGCGGAAGGAATTGCGGTCGGGGTGGAAAATTGTCCGGGTGTTCGTTTTCGTATTCGTCTTCGCGATCCTGATCGCCCTGCTTGCTTCCGCGCTGAGCATCGCATCCGGCGGGGTATACGCATTCAACATCGCGATCCTCGCGGCGGTCGGCCTGGAACTGCTGATCTCGCGGAAACCCCCGGCCTTCATCGGCCTCAACCTCAAAGACTCCGCCTTCTGGAAAGATTTCCTCGCGGGATTGGTGTGGGGAGGCGTGTCGATCGGATTGGTGGCGGCCGGGATGGTGTTCCTCACCGGTGAAATTGTCCGCGGGGAGATCGGCCAGGGATTATCCTTTCTTTCGCTCGCCGCCATGCTTTTATACTGGCTGCTGGTGGCCGTCACCGAGGAAAGCCTTTTCCGCGGGTATGTTCTTACAATTCTCAAGAACCCGGTCGGCGTGCGCACCGCGATGCTCGTTTCAGCGGTGCTGTTTTCGATCCTGCATTTTCTTAATCCGGATTACTACCCGTTCGCTTTCCTCTACGCCTTTCTGATCGGGCTCCTGTTCGGCGAGGTGGTGATCCGGCGCGGCAATCTGGGATGGGTGATCGGATTTCACTTCGTCTTCAACCTGATGCAGAATGAAGGGCTGCTGGGGTTTCCCGTCCAGGGCGGGGAAGCGCTCTTCACTATCATCCTCTTGATCAACCTGGCCCTGGTCCTCTGGAGAATGCCGCGCCGGCCGGAGGCATTCGACCTGGATTAGGCCGGCGGCAGGCGGAGTGGAGTTGCCGGATCCTTCATCCGCAAGAGGACGGGAACTGCCCGGTCCAGATGACGATCAAGAATTAAACGTGCCGGAATGGAGGAGAATCCATGACCAACCCAAACGCGTTTGAAAAAGATATTTTGCCCACCTCCCTGGGCGGCCTGGCCGTCACCTTTCTCGGCCATGCCAGCCTGCAAATCACATTCGGGGGAAAAGAGATCTACGCGGATCCGTTCCACGAAGCGGCGGATTATTCCAAACTCCCGAAGGCGGACTTGATTCTGGTCACCCACCACCACCTGGACCATTTCGATCCGCAAGCCATCGCCGCGATTCGCACCGGCAAGACCCAAATCGTTTACACCGCGGCCTGCGCCGAAAAACTTCCCGGCGGGGCTGTTTTGCGCAACGGCGATTCACGGATCGTCGAAGGGATCCCGATCCAGGCCGTGCCGGCGTACAATATTTCCCACAAGCGGCCGAACGGCCAGCCGTTTCACATTCCGGGTGAAGGCAACGGGTATGTCGTCACCTTCGCGGATCTGCGTGTATATATCGCCGGGGACACGGAAAACATCCCGGAGATGAAAGGCCTCGGGAAAATCGATATCGCATTCCTGCCGGTGAACCTGCCATACACCATGTCGGTGGAAATGGCGGCGGACGCGGCGCGGATGATCCGCCCGCGCATCCTATACCCCTACCATTTCGGGGAAACCGATTTATCCCAGCTGACGTCGCTTCTCGCGGACGAGAAGAGCATCGAAATCCGCCTTCGCAGGATGGCATAAACGCAGGGGGTTGTCCAGAAAGTGGAATACTGATTGTCTTGGAAGACACCATTTCCTGTTTGGTCGTCATTCCCGTGCCTGCCCTCGCGCCTGTCCCGGGCGAAGCGAGGGGAAGCGTGGGTGATCTTGGTGGGAATCCAGGGTTTTCAGGAGTGGATGCCCGCCAGGTACACCCCGCTTCGTATTCGCGCAGGTTTCAAATCCAACCCGAACCTGCGCACTCTGCGGGGCATGTCCCGGTATTTCTTTTTGGACAGCCCCCTGCTCCAACCCCCTCACATCCATGGGCACGCTGCTATTCGAAGCCGCGCCGTCGCCAAGCCGGCCGTTACGCTGTTCCCCCAGCAGGCCGCGCCGTTTCCGATCGCCAATACGCAGTAGTGGTTTGCTCCCAGCGCGATGGGAGCGGCGGAAATAATCGCTTTCGAACGCCAAACCGGCTGGAACGACCGATCGTAATCTGCATCCGGACCGGCAAAGTTTTCCGAACGAATCAGCCATAAGTCCGCCCCGCGGCGGGATAGGGTACAATTATTCTCCGAAATCGAAATAACCATGATTTTCCGCGGGGAGAGCGGATAGAACACATATGGCTTTATTCTATAAGGAACTTGGGATCGACTTGGGAACGGTCAACACCATCATCGCCGAGGGCGGACAGATAGTCCTCTCGGAACCGACGATGGTGGTGATCGACGTCGACGAGCAAAAAGTCGTGGAAGTGGGCGAGCAGGCCCGCCACATGTACGGCCGGGTTCCGGAAGGGTACGAAGTCGTCCACCCGCTGCAAGACGGCGCGATCGCCGATTTCGAAGTGGCGCAGGTTCTCCTGACCTGGTTCATCCGCAAGGTCTGCGGCTCGGTCAGTCCCTTCAAGCCCCGGGCGATGGTCACCGTCCCGCACGGGATCACCAGCGTCGAGCGCCGCGCGGCAAGCGAGGCGGTCCTGCGCGCCGGCTGCCGCGAAGTGTTCCTCGTCACGCGCACGCTCGCCGCGGCGGTGGGCGCCGGGCTGCCGATTTCCACCCCGTCCGGGAACATGGTGGTGTATCTGGGCGGGGGCGTGGCCGAGTCGTCGGTGATCACGATGAACGGGCCGGTGGTTGCCAACACCGTGCGCATCGGCGGCCGCCGGCTGGACGAAATGCTTACCGCCTACATCCGCCGCAAGTACGGAGTGGTGGTCGGCGAAATGGTCGCCGAGGAAATTAAACTGCGGATCGGCGCGGCCGCCCCGATCGAACCTAACGAGAGCCTGGAAATCCAGGGCCGCGACCAGGTCAACAACCTCCCGCGGACGGTCACCATCTCGACCGCGGATGTGGTGGAAGCCTACGAAGAGCCGCTCAAGGATATCGTCGGCTGTGTCCGGGCCACCCTCGAACGCACACCGCCCGAACTGACCTCCGACATCATCGACCGCGGCATCATGCTGTGCGGCGGCGGCGCGCTTCTGCGCGGCGTGGACCGCTACCTGACCGACGCGACCGGCATCCCCGCCTACCTGGCCGAGGAACCGGTCGGCTGCCTGGCGCTGGGAGCCGAACTGATCCTGCATCAAATGGAAGCCTTCAAACGGTATTTGCCGACGGCGTAATGCCTCTCCGTGGAAAATTAAGAAAAAGCGTCCGGACCCTGAAGGATCCGGACGCTTTTTTTATGAAAAGGATCGGTTTACTACCTGCGCACATCCACCGGTGTGCTGCTGTTTTGATTGGATCCGTTCCCGAGCTGGCCGCTCTCGTTCAATCCCCAGCATTTGACCGCCCCGCCGGTCAGGACCGCGCAGGTATGGCTGCCGCCCGCGGCGATGGCGATGACGCCGCTCGTCAGCCCCGGGACATCCACGGGGGAATTGCGGTCGGTTGTGGATCCGTCGCCCAACTGTCCGCTGGAATTGCCGCCCCAGCATTTAACTCCGCCCGTCTTGGTCAAGGCGCAGGTATGGCTGCCGCCGACAACGACGCTTTGCGCACCCGCTTCCAGATTAATGACCTTGACGGGGATCGTAACATTCTGGTTCGTCCCGTCGCCCAATTCTCCGGCCAGGTTTTCCCCCCAGCACCAGACTTCCCCGTTGGTTTTCACCGCGCAGGCGTGGAAAACACCCGCGGCGACGGCCGAGACTCCGGATTCCAAACCGGGAAGGGCCGCCGGTTCGGCGCTGCTCTCATACGTGCCGTTCCCGAGCTGGCCGGTATCGTTGGATCCCCAGCATTTTGCGCCGCCCTTATAAACGGCGCAGGAAAAATCGACGCCCGCCGCGATCGAGGTGACGTCGCCGGATAGCCCGATCACATCCACCGGTGTCTGCCGTTCCTCGGTCGTCCCGTCGCCCAATCCCCCGAAATTATTCACGCCCCAGCACTTCAATCCGCCGCGGGTGGTCAATCCGCAGGAGTGCATCGAACCGACCGTAACCACGGCGTATCCCGGATCCGATCCCGCCTTGGAGAACTCCGCCGATTGGCTTCCCCAGCAAACCACTCCACCGGAATCCATGACCGCGCAGGCGGAGACATATCCCACGGAGATCGCTGCGGCTTTACCGGCAAGCACGGTGACCGCGACCGGAGTATTCCGGTCGCGGGTCGACCCGTCCCCGAGTTGGCCGGCATTGTTCTTTCCCCAGCATTGTACGCCGCCGGAATCTATGATGCAGGTTTGATTGCCGCCCGCGGCAATGCGGGATGCATTGGCGGCGACGGGCGCCTTCTGGCATGCCGTGGACAGGATCGCAAAAAGAACCATAACACCAAAAGCGCATGGTTTTATACGGCGCATGCATCCTCCTGACTTCTTTTGTGCGTGGGATTCTCCAGCCGATCGCGAATGCCTTCCACCGATCAATTTATGAATCGTATTGTAACCCAAGAGACGGATGCGGGACTTCCGCCACCCTAAGGGTGCGGGCACCTTTCGCAACCCTTAGGGTGCGAATGCCTTCACCCAGGACGAAATGACAGAATCCCCCGATTTCAGTATGATATATCCCATCCTTCCGGAACAAAGGACCCGGCGCCCATGGCCCAGACAATCCCCCACATCCTCCTGGTCGATGATGAGCCGTCCATCACGGAGCACCTGAGCGCCTTTTTGGAACGCGCCGGCTACAAGGTCGAATGCGCCTCGAACGGCAAACAGGCGCTCGAGGCGGTCGGGAAAACCCAGCCGGAACTTGTCATCCTGGACGTGCTCATGCCGGAGATGGACGGGCGGGCCGTGCTGCGCACGCTCCGTTCGCAGGGAAATCACACTCCGGTCATCCTGCTGACCCAGGTGGGGGAAGCCGGCGAGCGCGCGATGGCGCTCGAGGAAGGCGCGGACGATTACCTGAACAAGCCGTTTGATCCGCGGGAGCTCCTGGCCCGCGTCCGGGCGGTCCTGCGGCGCGCGCAGGGATCGCCCGTGGCGCTCTCCTCGGCCTGGAAGATCACTTCGGCCGGGCTGGTGCTGGACCGCCGCGCGCGGCGGGCGGCGCTCGCGGGGAACGTTCTGACTCTCACGCCCAAGGCGCTTTCGCTGCTCGAATATTTGATGACCCACCCGGACGAACTGATCACGCGCGAACGGCTGCTGGACGCGGTCTGGGGATGGGATTACCCGGCCGGGACGCGCGCCGTCGATACGCGCATCGCCGAACTGCGCCGGGCGCTCGGGGATGAGGCCGAGGAACCGCAATTTATCGAGACGGTCACCGGCGAGGGATACCGCTTCCGCGCGCCGGTGGAGGGCGAGCAATGAGGCTGCGGATCGGGCTGGCGCTGCTGCCGCTGGGGATCGGGCTGGCGGCGATGGTCCTTCTGCAGAAAACGCTGCGCCCGCTCCCCCTGCTTTCGATCAAGATCGATTTCGGGCTGCTGGCGCTGTTTGCCGGGATTCTTCTCAGCGCGTTGCTGATGATCATCCCGGCGCGATATGCAAGTTTCCGCCAGCGCGATTACGGAATCGCGCGCGAGCGTCTGAAGCACGCGGAAGCCCAGCGCCGGTTCCTGCGCCGGCTGGACCACGAATTGAAGAATCCGCTGACGGGCATCCGCGCGGCGCTGGCCAACCTCGAAGGCGCCGGCGCGGCCGGCGGCACGCCCTCGGCCATTCCGGATATCCAGCACCAGGTGGAACGCCTGACCCGCCTCACCGCCGGGCTGCGGAAACTGGCGGACCTGGAGGAGATTCCACTCGAGTACGATAAGGTAAACCTCGCCGACCTGCTGAAGGAAACCGTGGACGCTGTCCGGGCGCATCCTTCGGGCAGCGGAAGGGATCTGCGCCTGGTTGTCCCGAGCGTGCCGTGGCCGCTGCCTGAGATCACCGGCGACCGGGACCTGCTCTCGCTCGCGTTTTTCAACCTGATCGAGAACGCGATGAAGTATTCGGGGAAGCAGGATACGGTCGAGGTGCGGGCGAGCGAACAGGCCCGCCACGTGCAGGTCGAGATCGCGGATACCGGGCCGGGGATCCCGCCGGATGAGATCCCGCGCCTGTTCGAGGAACTCTACCGCGGGACCAACGCCCGCGGCTGCGAGGGTTCGGGGCTGGGGCTGGCGCTGGTGCGCCGCGTGGTCGACCGGCACGAGGGGACGGTGACCGTCCGCAGCCGGCGCGACGGCGGCCGGGGGACGGTATTTTCGCCGTCACGCTGCCGGTGACCATCCATATCCCGCTGAAATCGTAAGACGAAACACACATCGCGCTCTGCAGAATCAAAAATGGGTTATAAGTTAACCACGCTGCCGGGTTCAAAACGATTTACTGTCGTTCCATCCCCCAATCCGCCGAAAATATTATACCCCAGCATCTCACTTTTCCATCGGCGGAAAGAACGCACGTATGCCGTGACCAAATTCGAAGTCGGCAATACCACTGGATAATCCGACGATTCCACCGGTTGACTATGGAAGGGGGCAGGGAATGTACCCAATTTATCCAGAATGTGAACGGGGCTTTCCCCAGCATTTAACACCGCCTATCTTGGTGCGGGCGCAGGTGATTGGAATCCCGGCTTTGACATCGATGAAATCGTTCGCCGGCTCCATGACATCCGACGGGGAATTTACTATCCGACGTGGGTCCCGATTGCCCAACTGCCCGAAATAGTTGATCCCCAGCATTTAACGCCTCCTTTCCGTCATTGCGCAGCGTGGTACCAGCCCACGGTTTCAATAGTGTGACACCCGAGTTAATCCCATCCTCGAACCTCCACCGGTGAATTTGGATCGGATACCGGGTACCGTCGCCCAGCAAACCGACCGAACTGTTATCCCCCCAGCATTTCACGGCACCGCCATCCAGCAATGCGCAAGTGGAATTGTAGTCCGCGTCGATGGATCGGACATCCCCCGCTCGAGAATCCGATTACTTCCACCGGCTGCTTGCTTTCAATTTTGGTGCCATTTCCCAATTGTCCGCGCCCGTTCCAACCCCAGCATTTCACAGCACCGCCGGAGGGTCAACGCGCAAGTATGAGTGCCATCCCCGGTACATCGGAACAGATCCCTTTGGGCAATCCCGCGACCGCCCTTGGCTCCTTCAGGATTTCCGGTTCCATCGATGTGTATAGCACCGTTGAAGTACTCATGGTCGATACATGCCGCCCCAGCATTGAACGTTTCCTCCGGTGACGATCGCACAGGTAAAGATGCCTCCGGAATAAATCGAGAGCGCCCCACCGTCCAATCCCTTGACATTATGATTGGGTTTGGTGATTTATCAACCCCACATCGGACGGCGATTTCTCCCAACCCCAGTTGAGAATAATGATTATTCCCCCAGCATTTGACTCCCGCCCCGTCAATGCGCAGAATACACGTATGAACACAGCCGGCGGTTACCGCCATTTGGGGAATGCCCGAAGCGGTGGACTGCATCGTAGGAGTTGGCGAAGTGGTCGTAGGTGTCCGCGTGGAGGTTGGAGTGAATGTCTTTGAACCCTCTGCGGTCGGAGCAACTTGCTCAATTCCGCCCATCCCCACAACCGTCTGCGGCGCCTGGCTGTCGAGGCTGGTGCCGTCGCCCAGCTGGCCGGATTCGTTGGCGCCCCAGCACTTCACACTCCCGAGATCCGTCACCGCGCAGGTATGCGCCCAGCCCACGCTGACCGCCTCCACGCCTTGCGCAAGGCCGAACACGCCGACCGGCGCGGCGCGCGACGCCTTGGTTCCATCCCCCAACTGCCCGAAATAATTCCAACCCCAGCAAAGCAGCCCGCCCTTGTTGGTGATGCCGCAGGTACTATTCCATCCCACCGCCACATTCCGCATCCCCTTCGTCCAGCCCGTGACCGTCACCGGGGTGCTGCGGACTTCCGTGGACCCGTCCCCCAGCTGGCCGTATTTGTTGTTGCCCCAGCAGCGGATCCCGCCGTAGATCGTCAGCACGCAGACCTGGCCGCCGTCGGCGGAGATCCGCTCGGCGCTCAAATCCAATCCCGTCACATCCATCGGCGTGAAGCGGTAATCCTCAATCGGGCCGTAGCCCAGCTGGCCGTATTCGTTGTTGCCCCAGCATTGGACGCTTTTATCCGCGGTCAGAATGCAGGTATGCCCCCAACCCGCCGCCACCGATAGCGCCCCGTCCCCGAGACCCGCCATCGTGACAGGCACGCCGCGGCTGGTGGTCGTCCCGTCGCCCAACTGGCCGTATTGGTTAAATCCCCAGCACTTCACCGCACCCTGGTCGGTCACCGCGCAGGTATGATCGTCGCCGGCTTCAATGGCGATCACGCCCGCAGACAGCCCCCGGACCTCCACCGGCAGGCCGCTGTCGGCGGTCTGGCCGTTTCCCAATTCGCCGTTTTTGTTGTACCCCCAGCACTTCACGCCGCCGGTCCGGGTCAGCGCGCACGTGTGGGCCCAGCCCGCCGTGAGCGCCTTGACGTCCGAAATCCCTTCGACGTCCACCGGGAAATTGCTGTTGACCATGCTTTCGTTCCCCAGCTGGCGGTGGGTATTCGTCCCCCAGCATTTCACGCGCCCGGTGGAGAGCAGCGCGCAGGAATGCGATTTTCCCGTCGTGACGTCCACCGCGCGGTCGACCGGCGGAGTGGAGGTCGGCGCGGGCGAGCCGGCATCCGGAATGGAAGCGATCGCGCCCGGCGTACCGGCGGGAAGAGTTCCCGCCGCCGGGAGGGTCGCCGCAGCCGGAGTGCCGCCGGATCCGAATGCCGTGGGAGTGGAACCCATATCCAATTCGACGCTAAACGTGCCGCAGCCGGCGAGAAGGGACAACAGCAGCAACGGCGCAATCCCATGTTCCCGCATCGCTTTTCCCGCAATCTTCCAATCCATCCTTGCCTCAAATCCGCCGCCGCCGGCCGATCAGCGCAGACCGACGATGCTCAGCGGCACGATGCTGTCCAGATTGGTCCCGTCGCCCAGCTGCCCGGATTCGTTGCGGCCCCAGCACTTGACCCCGCCCGCGGTCGTGACCGCACAGGTGTGCGTCCGGCCGAGCGCCACGTCGGCCGCGTCCTCCATCAGCCGGCGGACGCTCACCGGCCGGCTTTGGGCGGCTTTGGTTTCGTCGCCCAGCTGGCCGTAATAATTCCAGCCCCAGCATTTCA
The DNA here is from genome assembly GCA_963724345.1 of uncultured Chloroflexia bacterium. Lineage (GTDB taxonomy): Bacteria > Chloroflexota > Anaerolineae > Anaerolineales > RBG-16-64-43 > JAFGKK01. Next base: position 2,331,479 of record CAVRUI010000003.1, read on the forward strand.
CTTCGCCGTTGCCCATCACGGCGCAGGTGTGGTTCCAGCCCGCCACCACCCGGGCGACTCCCTGCCCCAGACTCTCGATCGCGACGGGGCTGCGGCGGATTTCGCTCGTCCCGTCGCCCAGCTGGCCGTACTTGTTGTTGCCCCAGCAGAGGACCGCGCCACCCGTCCGGAGCGCGCAGGTCTGGCCGCCGGCGGCGCTAAGCCCGATCACGCCGCTTTGCAGTTCCGGAACGATCACCGGCGTGAGCCGTTCAAACGCCTCCTGGTCGTATCCGAGCTGGCCGAATTCGTTGTTGCCCCAGCATTGGACTCCACCCGCTTCCGTGAGCACGCAGGTGTGCCTTTCACCGGCGGCCACTGCCGCCGCCTTGCCGGTCAACCCCTGGACCTCGACCGGCACGCTGCGGCTGATGTGCGTTCCGTCGCCCAGCTGGCCGAACTCATTGTAGCCCCAGCATTTCACCGCCCCGCCCTCAATGGTTACCGCACAGACATGATCTTCCTTCGTGCCGATCGAAACCGCACCGGCCGAAAAGCCGCTGACCTCGACCGGCACGCTGCTATCGACGGTTTTTCCATTCCCCAATTCTCCATTCTTGTTGTACCCCCAGCACATGACCGCGCCGGATTTGGTCAGGGCGCAGGTGTGCGCCCAGCCCGCCGCGATCTCCGTGACGTCCTTCAGTCCCTGCACCTCGACCGGCACATTGCTGTTGACCATCGAACCGTCTCCGAGCTGGCCGTGCTCGTTGTTGCCCCAGCAATTCACGCCGCCCAGATCCGTCAGCGCGCAGGTATGCTTCTCGCCCGAAGAGACCGCGACCGCGCGCAGCATCCGCGGCACCATCGGCGTCGGGGTGGACGTCCGGGTATCCTCCGTCGGCGGGCTGGGCGTAACCGAAGGGGTGGATGCCGGCTCTTCCGCCGTGGGGGAGGCCGCGGGCCGGGAGGAATCCGGAGTCGAGGGCACCGGCGTCCATCCGTAATCGATGTTGACCTGCAGCGTGCCGCAGCCGGCCAGCAGCAGGCACAATCCCAATGTCGGAAAAAGCTTGGCGTTCATAATCCACCTGATGAGGTTTCTCGGCATCCGCCTTCCGGGTTAATCATGCCATCCGGGTTATCGTCAAAGACCGGTCACCGTCAGCGGAACCGAGCTGTCGGTCCATGTTCCGTCGCCGAGCTGGCCGGATTCGTTTGCGCCCCAGCACTTCACTATATCGAGTCCGGTTAATACGCAGGTGTGCCCCCAACCCAATGCGATATCCTTCGCTCCATCGGTCAGGTATTGCACTCGTACCGGAATATTTTGGTTAAGAGTGGTCCCGTCGCCGAGCTGGCCGAAATAATTCCAACCCCAGCATCGCAGCTCGCCCCCGCCGACAACCGCGCAGGTGTGATTCCAGCCGGCTTCGAGGCGGATGACGCCGGCGCTTAATCCCGCCACCGCCACCGGGGCATATTGCTTTTGGGTCGTGCCGTCCCCCAGCTGCCCGTAGCGGTTGTTCCCCCAGCAGTATGCGCCGCCTCCGGCGATCAGCGCGCAGGTCTGGCCGCCGTCGGCTGTGACGTCAAGAATTTTACCGCTGAGATCGACCACATCCTCCGCGGGAAGGTGGATATCCGTCAGCTTGCCGAAGCCCAGCTGCCCGTATTCGTTGTTCCCCCAGCATTTCGCCCAGCCTTCGGTTGTCCGGACGCAGGTATGCCCCCAACCCGCGGCCACGTCCGCCACCCCGCCCCCGAACCACGGCGAGTTGACCGGAACGCTGCGGGAAATTTTTGTCCAATCGGCCAGCTGGCCATAGGTGTTGATCCCCCAGCACTTCAACCCGCCGCTGCCCATGACGGCGCAGGTATGATCGTCGCCGGCGTCGATGGCGGCCACTCCGGAGGAAAGCCCCACGACTTCAACCGGGGTGCCGCTGTCCTCGTTTCTTCCGTTTCCCAACTCACCGTTGGCGTCGTACCCCCAGCATTTCACGCCGCCGCCGGCAGTCAACGCGCAAACGTGCCCCCAACCGGCCGTGATCGCCTTCACGTCCGTCAAACCGGCGGCACTGACCGGGTGGTTGTTGTTCACCCGGAGGCCGTTCCCCAACTGCCCGTGCTCGTTGTTGCCCCAGCACTTCACACCGCCGTTGCTCATCAGTGCGCATGTGAAATTACGACCGGCGGCCAAGGCGACGGGATGGATCATCTCCGGCGTGGGTGTTGCCCGCTCCGGAGTGGTGGAGGATTCGGCGCCGGAAGGGGTGGGCGTCGGCGTGGAAACCGCCGTGGTCGTCTCTGTGGCGCCGGATGGTGTATCCGAGCCGGTGGCGGGCGAAGCCTCTCCCAAATCGACGTCGATCTTCAGCGTGCCGCAGCCGGAGAGGAGGAAGAAAAGACAAAGGATCGGCAGGGATTTGGATTTGAATAACGGCATCGAAAGCATTCCCGCAAATCGGATCGGATTCCGTCCGCTCGCCCGGCATCCTTCCGGTGCCTTTTTGGCCGAAATCCGTGACAAGATTGGCACGTCATTCCCGCGTGCTTTAAGCGGGAATCCATCACCACCATAAATGCCGTTATTCCATGCACCCATCACGCCGGCGGGTTCAACGCCGCTTCGAGCATGGCATGGATCGCGTCATATTTCGGGAGCAGGACCATCCCGCCTTCGGGAGTCGTCCAGTTGCTGCAGCCGTCCGGAAGGGAGACCCGGTAACGGCGCAGGGAGGAAAGCGAGACCGAACCGGCCATATCCACAAACGGCGTGATGTCGTCGAGAGTCAGGTCGCTTTCGAAATACTGCATGAAGATGTTGAAGAAACCCGGCAGGTTGGGGATCGCGCGCAGATCCAGCAGCCGCTGGGCGATCGCGATGATCACTTCCTGCTGGCGCCGGTTGCGGTCGAAATCGCTGGAGGCCTGGCGCGCGCGCACGTACCACAGCGCCAACGAGCCGTCCATATGCTGCTCCCCGGCCTCGACGGTGTAGTTTCCGTACCCGTGCCGGTAATCGGTGTAGGTCCGGCCGACCTGCACATCAATCCCATCCAGCCGGTCGACCATGTCCTTGAAGCCCTGGAAATTCATCAGCGCATAATGATCGACCTGCAGGCCGAAGTTGTATTTCATCGTGTCGCGGAACAGCGCGAAGCTTCCCCCCGGATAATGGAGCTCCTTGCCCTGCTCGAACGCGATGTTGATCCGCTGCATCCCGTAGGCCGGGATGTAGACGTACAGGTCGCGCGGGAACGAAATAACGGCGGCGAGTTTCCGCTCCCGGTCGAGGTGGAGGATCATGATTGCGTCGGTGCGGTAGGCGCCGGCGGTCTCGCTTTTATCGATCCCGAGCAGGGCGAGCGTGAGCGTATCCCGGCCGGGGTCGATGACCTCGGCGGGGCCGGGAATTTCGGTCGAGGCCGGGTGGATCGGGCCCGCGTATGGCGACCAGGGCGGCGCGATCACGGAGGCGGTCGGCGTGGCGAGGGGCGCCAGCGTGGCGACGGTCGCCGACGGTTCGCGGGTCGGGGAGCGGCCGGGGATATTGGGCGTGTCGGTGGCCGGCTGGAACGGAGTCGCCGAGGGCGTTTGTTCCTCGCGCTGGGCGGCCGGCGCATACGAACGGATCCCGGAATATGCGGCGAGGCAGATCAAACCCAACGCCACCGGCACCGCCAGAAGAAAAAAACGGGATTTGGGGATGGCGCGCAGACGCGGCCCCAACCCCGAAATGCGCTGAATAACTCCGTTTTTATTCATCACATGGAATTCTATCAGAATCACGTAACAAGACCGCTACAAGGGTGTGTCAGTTCCGATACGCCGGAAATGGTCCGAAGAAGAGGAGGGGCTGACCAGTAAGTGGAAGAATGGTTGTCTCGGGTGAAACCTAGCCTTCGTTTGATCGTCATTCCCGCGCCTGCCCTCGCGCAATGGGGGTGTTTTTAGCGGGTATCCAGGATTTTCAGGAGTGGATGCCCGCTTAGTACACCCTCGCTTCGCGTTCATCCCGGCTCATGAAACAGATGCGAGCCGGGATGCTTATGCGAGGGCGGGCGCGGGCATGACGATTATAGATGTCCCAGTGATTCTTTTTGGATAGCCCCTTCCGATGTCGTCATACCTCCGCGCCTCTACCTCTCAGGCAACCGGCTGCCAATCCGGGAATCTGCCCCCTTTCGCCTGCAGAACCGGAGAGATCTTGCCGCTTAATACTTGCGCCGTATTGAGAAGATAGATATCCCCGCTTTCCCAGCCCGATCCGCTGACGGCTGTCGCATACATGACCCATTGGCTGTCCGACGACCAACCGGGTTTCCAGTTGGGAGACCAGCACGCATAACTTGCGCCGGGATCGAGCGTTTTTGCCGCATCGGAACAATCCGAAAGCTCCGCAAGAGTGACGGGGGCATCACTCCCGATGGAAAAAAGCCGCAACACCGCCTTGCCACCCTCGCTCTGGACAAACAGCAGGCGGGTGCCGTCCGGCGACGCCTCAAGATCTCCCACCATTGGAGAGAAAACGCCGATCGCCTCCAACGGTCCGGTATATAAAATCGTTTCCTTCCACGTTTCCCCCTTCCGCAGTCCTTCGAGGCGGGCTTTTTTCAGGGTGAAATCCGTGGAAGTATAAGTCACATAGAACAGGTTATTTCCATTCGCCGAAATCGAAAAAGTCTGATGGCTGAAATCCGGCGCCTGCGCATCGCCCATCGTAATCCGTTCCCCCGTCGAGATGGACGCGACAGTGAACAGGCTGCCCGGATCCAGGAAACCCACATGCTCGCTGTCCGGGAACCATTCGATGTGGGATTCGAGATCCCTGACATCGGCGATGCGCTTCATCGTATCGGAGCCGTCGGACTTGAGGACATACACCGCCGCGTCCGAGTATCGGATGCCGTTGGAGACGGCTTCCATCTTGCATCGGACCACGGCGATCCACCGGCCGTCGGGCGACCAAGCAAACTCCCACAACCGATCGCCGTTTTGCATCTGGGTCAGTTGTTTGAAGCCGCTTCCGTCGCTGTTGATTACGCCGATATCATCCACCCAGGTCATGGAGCCGGACGGCGTGTTCTCGAACCGGACCACATGGACGGCTATCGATTTCCCATCGGGCGACCAAACGGGTTCGTATCCGGCGCGGGTCAGAAAGGTCAGCGCACCCGGTTTGAGGGCATTGGCGGCCGTCCGATAAAGCCCATCCTCGCCAAAGGTTCCCCTATCGAAGGCGATTAATCCCTTCGGCACGGCATTCGGATCCAAGGTAACGGGAGTGGCTGGCACCCGGCTGTTGGTTGGGGTCAGCGTGGGGGGCATGGCGGTAGGCGAATCCGTCGCCGTAAGGGTGATCGTCCGAGTCAGGGTGATGGTTGGCACGACGGGAGTCGAAGTCGGGCCGGGCACTAGCGAGAACGAAAAAGTGCAGGCCCCGAGGGCCAATCCGACCGCAATCCATCGGATGAAGGACATTTTCTTCCGCATGAAATCCAACCTTTCCTGACGGCGTCCGAATTCCATTTTTCCACTCCGGCCAAACCACACAAAACAAAACGACCGGCTCATTATCGATCCATCCCCGAAGCGGCCACCCTGGAAAATTCTATCCGGCTTGCCCATTATCCCTGTCACCAACATGTCACAGGGATGTTACAGAATTGAAACACGATTATTCCGCCGGATCGAGGGCGGAAAGCCTACGATCGGCCGGCGGAGAACCTCCTTCCGCCCCACTCCAATCAGGCAATAATAAATTAATATTGAACCCGGCCGCGCATGAATCGCGCGGCCGGGTTTGCAACTTCGATTTTCTCTTTTTTTTACCGGCCTCATCCGCCCGTCAATCCGAGCACGTCCACCGGGAGGAAGGCATCCGTATTTGTCCCGTTGCCCACCTGCCCAAACTCGTTCAATCCCCAGCACTCGGCTCCTCCGGTGTCGGTGATCACGCACATGTGCCCCCAGCCGAGGGCCATCCGGGTGACGCCGGACATCATCTCGCCGGAGCGCACCGGGGTGGTGCTCGTGGTCCGGAAACCGTTGCCCAGCTGGCCGTAGTAGTTCCAGCCCCAGCAGGCCATTTCACCCGATCCGTCCGTCACGCAGGTGTGATTCCACCCGACGCCAATGGCCGCCGGTTTCAGAAGTCAATCCGGTGACAACCACCGGGAGTTTCCGGATCTCGGCCGTGCCGTCGCCGAGCTGGCCGTATTTGTTATTCCCCCAGCACATCACCAGGCCCTTTCCCGTTATCACGCAAGTCTGTCCGCCGTCGGCGGAGATCGCGGTCACCCCGGAAGCCATACCGCTTACGATGACCGGTGTGTGGATGGTCTCCTTTTTGGATTCGACTCCCAGCTGGCCGTATTCGTTGTTTCCCCAGCACCTTACTTCGCCCCCGGCGGAGAGCGCGCAGGTGTGGCCCCAGCCCGCGGCGAGAGCGGTTATCGTGCCGGAAAGCCCGATAACTTCCACCGGCGTATTGCGGTTCTCGGGCGTCCCGTCGCCCAACTGGCCGTACATATTGAAGCCCCAGCACTTCACCGCGCCCGAGGCGAGCAAGGCGCAGGTGTGATCGTCGGCGGCCTCCAGAGCGGTTACGCCGCCGCCCAATCCGCGCACATCCGCCGGCCGGTTGAGATTCTCGTTTGCGCCGTTGCCCAATTCGCCGTTCTTGTTATACCCCCAGCACTTGACCGCGCCGGTTTTGGTCAGCGCGCAGGTATGCCCCCAGCCGGCGACGACCAATTCCACCCCTCCGGCCAACCCGCTGACATCCACCGGGGTGCGGCTGTCGGCAAACGTTCCATTCCCCAATTCGCCGTGCTCGTTCCTGCCCCAGCAGCGCACGCCGCCCGCCGTGGTGACTGCGCACGTATGGCTGCGCCCGGCGGCGATCGATGCGGCCTGGTTGGAGGATCCCCGGGTGGGAAGCGGCGTGGAGGTGGCCGATTCGGTTTCCCCGGGCCGGGTCGCCCCGGGCGTGGGAGCCGCCGGGCTTTCGCCGAGCTGGCCGTATTTGTTGTTACCCCAGCACACCACGGAGCCGCCTTCCGTCAACGCACAAGTATGCGCACCACCCGCGGCTATCGAGCGGAAATTTCCGGGGGTATCCGCGATCTGGCCGGGAGCGGTTTTTTGAACGTACACCTGGCGGTACCGGTTGTCCCCCCAGCATTTTGCGGCTCCGCCGGAGACAACGGCGCAGGTGTGATAAGCGCCCGCCGAGAGACTCTGTACGGAACCAATCCCCGCCACCCGCATGGGGGTGATCACTTCACCCAGGCCGGCATTTCCGAGCTGGCCGTACTCGTTGTATCCCCAACAGGCCACCGAGCCGTCGTTCAGGATCACACAGGTGTGGTAACCGCCCACCGCGAGGCCGGTTGCCGGGCTGTTCAACCCGCCGACCAATCCCGGGACATTATCGGCGTAGAAAATCAACTCCTGGCCTAACTGGCCGAAATCGTTCCGCCCCCAGCAATATACTTTTCCCTGGCTGGTCAGGATGCAATCGTGAGTCGCTCCGGATCCGATGGCCGTGATCTGCGCCGAGGCGGGAATGTTGCCGACATCGATGGAGTAAGGCCTCATCGAGATTCCCATTACCTCTTCCCCGTCCATCATCTGGAATTCCACGATTCCCCAGCAGTAGACCTCGCGGCCGTCGGTCGCGCAGGAATGCATTGTGCCTGTGGATACCTGCGTGGCCGAGATCGGCAGCGGCACGCGCACCGGCGAATTGCGGCTGGTCTGGGTGGAGTCGCCCAGTTCGCCGAAGGCGTTGTTCCCCCAGCAATACACGTCGCCGAGGCTGGTCCGCGCGCAGGTGTGGTTGAACCCGGCGGCCAACTCCGTCACTCCCTCCAGGCCGGGAACGTCCGCAGGGGCGGATTTCTGGAGCGTGGTTCCATCGCCGAGCTGGCCGTCCTCATTCTCCCCCCAGCATTTAACCGTCTGCCGGTCGGTGATGATGCAGGTGTGCCTGCGGCCCGCCGCGACCGCGGTTGACGTGAAGGTCGGAGCGGGCGTGAAGGAAGGTGTGGAGGTGAATGTGGAGGTGGATGTCCACTGCGGTTCGAGGGTGCTGGTCGGAAGCGGAGTCCAGGTATTCAGCCCGGGCAGGTTTCCCCCGCCGGTGACGGTTGCGGTCTGCCCGGCCGGCGCGCAGCCAACAAGGGCAGCGAACGCGCCCAGAAGAATTATTTTTCGGATAATCGAACAAGCATTGGACATATCGCCTCCCGATGGATAACGAATGATATGGATTGTATTAGGAAATCCATTTTCGGGCATCCGGCAGCGGGGGCGGTGGATACCGGCGAGGAGGCACTCCCGCCCTCAATCCGAAAAACCGATCACCGTCACCGGCAGGCAGGCATCCTCGGCCGTGCCATTGGCCACCTGGCCGAAATCGTTCAAGCCCCAGCATGGCATGCGGCGAACCGTTTCACCATCGGTTGCTATCCCGGTGATTTCGCGCTCGATACCCGCGGCCGGAACGCACCCGGCCAGGGTACCTGCTTTATTGTACGGAGGTTGATGTGTCCGAGGTGTTACAGGGAAGTGACAATATTGAAACCGGGAAACTGCTCAGGATGGATTAGGGATGGATAAAATGTACGCGGATTTCACGGAGAAGAGCGGATTGCGCGGAGGGTTTAAAAATATCTCGGGTTTTTTCTCGAAGGAGTCTTCCGCGAAATCCGTAGAATTCCGCGTAATCCGAGTGCAAGTTCTTCCAAGCTGAGCGGTTCCGAAACCGATACTTGAAGGGGAAAGACCATCGCTTGCGTCAGCTCCGGTCCTCGATCTCCCAGGCATGATCCAGCGCATGCCAGGCGGCGCGCCGGACAAAGTAGCGGGCCGTCCAGCGCGATCCGCCGCGCGGCCCCTTGGCGGGCAGTTTACCCGCCGCGGAGGCCGCCAGGCCTTCGAGGATGGCCGCGCGCATGCGCCGGAATTCAGCCTCCGGTTCCGCCTTCGGATCCACTTGAAATGCCCAACCGATTTTTCCGAGGTAGGCCGAGTCGGCGTCGAGCAGATGACGGATCATCTCAGCGAGGGTGCGGCCGCCGCCGCGCGGTCCTTTGCGCAGCTCGCGGCCGCCGGCGTTCTTCACCGCCCGGTCGAAGGAGCGCCAGCAGGCCTTCAGGATTGCGATCGCGCGCTCCAGATCGGATGCACGCATCGGTTTCGAATCAAGCGCGGGGGCTTTACCGGGCGAGCCGAAATCCGTCGTCGCATCGCCCTTCAACCGCTCGACGATCGATAAATCTGAATTCTTTTTCCGGCGGCAGGAAATCCAACTCCGCGCCTTTCAGCGCCCGTTCATACCGCAGGCGGTAATCAAACAGCGCGCGGACGGCCGCCTCCTCATCCTTCCCGGAACGGCACCAACCGGGCCAATCCGGAGCCCCCGCGAAAACGCGCTGGCTTCCGATTTCCAAGTAGATCTTTATCTTCCTGGAATTGGATGGCATGGGACGACTCTCCTATCCGATTGATCCGCGATCCGGATAGACCCGCCGCCCGGAGCGTTCTTTTCGATGTACGGCAGCGCGACGCGCTCTCCGACCGCGCGCATGGCCGTGTTCGCGTTCAGGCCGCAGCCGGGGAAGAGGATCCGGCCGCCGAGTTCGGCGATGGCGCGGAAGGGAGAATGCCGTCCATCGGAAGTGATGGTTGCATTCCCGCTCGGCGCCGATCCCTTCAGGGACGGTCCTAGATCTCGAGGATGATATTCGAAAAAACGTTGCCGACGGCGGGTCCAAGCAGGGACAGGAGGACAATGATGCAGCAGGGAATTACGATGCAAAGAACCAAAAGGATTATCAGGATTACGACTACGGTGGGGATTTTTCCTTTGCTCGGCGCGGGGGGCGGCTGATCGGTCATCGTCAAATCCTTTCTTTTCGAACGGCTTGGAGGGACCACGCTATCCATTTACTGTATCACAAGTCTGATATTCTTTTTTCAAGATCGGAGCCGCGGATTACGAACAAATTCCGAAATATCATGTGCATCCTGTCGATTTTTCCCAGTCTACTTATCGGTGATCCTCTCCACAAAAAATAAGCGGATCCGTCCGCAGGGCGGCCAGCGCCGCATCCCACATTGCCGCCCCGTCGAGCAGGACCGAGACGGCGCCGGCGACGGCGGCGCGGTTCAAATCCGGAGGGCGCAGGATTTCCGCCATGCGGTCGTAGCGCTGGCGCCAGCCGCGGAAGTTGTGCGGCGTATAGACCTTCCTCAACTCCGACCCGTCGGCGAGGATCAGCCGGTACTCGATCGGCGGGTCGAAGAGGTACGGCGGCGCGGCGACTTCCTCGACCGCATGCATGGTTGTATTCGCCTCCAAACCGCACCCAAGGAAGAGGATCTGGCCGCCGCGTTCGGCGTTGACGCGGAAGGGCGAATGCGGCCCGCAGGGGGTGGAATCCACCGCGTGGGCTTCGACCAGTTCCGCGGCCAGCAGACCGGCGGCGCACACCGAATGGGTCGGGTGCAGGCTGCGCAGGGTCCCCGGCCGCAAGCGGAAGGTTTCAGGGATGATCCCAACATTGGAGGGCGTCCACCGGATATCGAAAACCGGATTATCCGGCGTTACCCGTTCGAAGGTCAGCGCCGGCATGAGCAGTGTGCCGTCCGGACCGAGCGTTTCGAGCAAGGCTTGAATTACGGTCTCGGATCCTCCCGGGACCGGCGCGCCGTTCTGCATAAGCGAGCGCAGTGAACTATGGACGAGCAGCAATCCGCCGGGGCGGACACCGAGCGCGAGGAGATCTTTTCGGAGAAGAGAGATGAAGTCCATCATATCAATTCAAGATCCCACCGCAGAGTCGCAGAGGCCGCAGAGAATATTTTAATATTTTTCTCTGCGCCCTTTGCGCCTCTGCGGTGAGATTTTTCTATTTTTCTTCCATGCTTTCAAATATCTTCCAGCAGCGGAACAATCCGCGCGGGACATGGAAACAGCCCTTCCACTTTCCGCCCTTGAGCGGCAGCAGGACCTCGCCGCGGCGGTTGAGGTAGCCATACCACTCGCCGTGGCGCGGATCCGGGAAACGCTCCCAGGTGTACTCGTGCACACGCTCGTACCATTCCCGGCACTCCGCGCGGCCGGTTTGCGCATACCCGAGGCTGAGCGCGATCAGCGCCTCGATATGCACCCACCATAACTTTTGATCCCACTCCAGCTGCTGCGGCGGATGCCCGAGGCGGTCGAGGAAGTAGTACAGGCCGCCGTGATCGCGGTCCCAGGCGTACTCGAGAGTCGCGAGGACGATCCCGGCCGCCTTTTCGATCAGCGCGCGGTCGCCGCGGCGGATGCCGATGTCCATCAGGAACCACATCGCCTCGATCGCGTGGCCCGGGTTGAGCAGCCGGCCTTCGAAGGAATCCACCCGGCTTCCGTCGGGCGCGATGTTCTCGAGGACGATGTTCTGCTCCGGGTCGAGAAATTCACCCGGGACGGCTTTCACGCATTCGTCGATCGCCGCTTCGGTCTCTTCGGGCGGCAGAAGATGCTCGAGTTCGAGCGCGAGGTTGCACAGGATCATCGGCAGCGCGAAGTTCTTCAGCGGGCGCGTGCCCGGAACCAGCTTGTTGTAGATCCCCTTGGGATTCTCCTGCCGGCGCAGGATGCTGCGGTAGGTGGTCCGCGCCAGCTCCGCGGCCTGCCCGTCCTTCGCCGCCAAAGAATATTGCGCGAATGCCATCGCCGCAAAACAATCCGAGAAGACGTTGTAGGGCTGGACAAGCGGCCGGCCTTCGCGGGTCAGCGAGAAATACCAGCTGTCGTCGGGCGCGCGGCCGTTTCGTAGAAGGAACTCCGCGCCATGGCGGGCGACTTCGAGCCACGCCGGGCGCGGTTCGCAGCGGTTGTACATCATCGAAAAGGTCCACACCTGGCGGGCTTGCAGCCAGACAAATTTATCGGTGTCGAAAACGGTTCCGTCGCGCCGGAGGCAGGTGAAGTAACCGCCGCACTCGCGGTCGATCGAATGCTTTTCCCAGAACGGGATCACATCGTCAAGCAGGGCGCGGCGGTATTGAGCGGCATATTCGGAGAAATTTGCCATGTCGAATGCACGCCTCCCATAGGGATGACTTCATTCATTATCCCCTCAGGCATGGATGCGTTCCGCTTACCATCCCATCTCTCCTCCCCCTGCCCGAGCACAGCTCGGGCCGTCCCCCTCCTCCCTTCCCGTAATCCGGGAAGGGAGGAGGGGATAGGGGAGGTGGGATAGGATGGATCACAACGCTTTACAACGGAACGCGCCGGATCGGTTCCCGCCATCCGGGCCGAATGGAGAAATGTTCGCAATAGCGGCGGAAGAGATTGGCGGCCTGCGGATAGCACGAGTTGGGGCTCAGGAAATGCGAGAACTCGAAGGTGATCGCCTTCTCCGCGCCGGCCTTTTCCGCGGCCTCGAGTTTCAGGAGCAGCTTTTCCCACTTGATGGGGGGGAACTTGACCGGCATATCGCGGTCGAAAGTTTCCACGTTGCTCCACGAACGCAGGCCGTTTTTTTCGGCCAGCGTCTTGTTCACCGCGAGGAAATCCGGCAGGGCGTGATAATCCACATGCCCGTCCTGAAAGGCGACGATGTCGACCGCGCCGCGGATGCCATCCATCACCTCGCCCCACTCCGCCTCGTGGTCGGCGAGCGATATCCCGGCCCCCTTTTCGACCTGCGCGTCGCAGGAGCTGACCGCTTTCGGACCGTCGATCCAGGGCGAGATGAGAACCGGCAGGCCGCCGGAGATTTCCTTGCAGTGGCGGCCCAGCGTGGCATAGAGATCGACGATCCCTTTGGTGCGGCGGCTGACCTCCTGGGTGAGGTACCAGCCTTTGAACGCCGCGCGTTTCCCGTACCGCGCCCATACTTCGTCGACCACGGCGCGATTGAGGTCGACTTCCTTTTGGAAATTTCCATCCTGCCAGTAACGGCCGGAATCGTAGGTGCCGAAGAAAAACGCCATTCCGTTCTTTTCGGCAAGATTGAGGAAGAGATCGACCAGGTCCAGCGGCGGGCGGTAGCAGCCTTCGCGTTCGATGAGTACGTCCGAGGGGAATGTCAGCCAGCGCGTGTGGCCGGACCGGATCAGGATCACGGTGTCGATCCCGATCGTGCGCATGGCGAGGAAATCCTTCGTCCATTCCTCCAGCCCCCAATTCTGGTGCGGGATGTCGTGGGAAATTTCGTCGAGGAAGGTGCCGGTCAGGCGCATGGGATCCTCCTGGATTGGGAAGAATCGCCCTTGCGGGGATCATACTTACAGCGCGGGCCAACTAATTATAGCGGACCATCGACAATCGGCCATGGACTATCGAAAAAACCAATTCGATCCACGGGCAGATTATCCTTCGCGGTTGCGCGGATGGTTCTTGGCGGTCCGTTCATTGCCGCGTTTGTAATTGCCGGTCAGGCGTGCCATGAGTTGCTGCGCATCCGAATCACTGCACTCCTCGATTTCGGAGAGGAATTCCTGCGCCCGTTCCCCGCGCAGGGTGATTGCCAGACGGCCGTTATGAAGCAATTGCACTTCATTCTTACGGACGATACGGAAGGTGAAGCCAAGCTCGTCTTCGATGGATATCGGCATCGCGTTCCCCGACACAATTCCTTGGGCCGGAAAGCACTCTATCCCGTATTGGCTTTTCATTCGTCAAACCGAATCAAACATGAGTGGAGTGCTTGCCCCATACTGGTTGGCCATGGCCCATTCACGATGGACCATGGCTTTTTTAAAAAACCGCAATCCATGGTTTATTCCGGCTTGAGCGCTCCGCCGTGATATTCCAACCGGTAGACCTCATCACCCTTGAATAATATTCTCTCGAATCCCTTGAAATTTTCTATCGTTCCCCGGCTTTCATCGATATACGAGTAATCCCCCTCGCTGAATTTTTCCGGGCCGCGGAAGGGCCGGTCCGCCCGGACGAGCCGCAGCGCTTTTTGCAGGAAGGCATACACCTCTCCGGCCGGGACGGCACTATTTAGCACCCGGCCGTAGAAATTCATCCCCCAGGCCACCCGCCCGTCTTTCCAGACGATCTCCTCGCCGATGAACGGGTCCTCGCCGATGTACCGGTCGCGGTAGGTGTACCCGTGCGCGGAATATACGAACTCTTTAAAACCGCCCGGCAGTTTCGTCCCTTCCTCGCCGGATGAGTAGGAGTGGGCTTTTGCTTCCAGCAGAAACATATTCAGTTCCATAAATCGCTCCTTCAGGAGATGAAAAATGATACTCAGCGCATGATTTTACCCGCCAGTGGAAAATCCGACAGACGCCGATTTGATCCTTATCCCGCGCGGTTTTATCCCTTCCCAACCACCCTTTCGATCTCCTCCAGATGCATCCGCTTGTGTTCGAAGCGCGTCAAATGGACCGCCGCGCCGGTCGTTTGGATCTTCTCGATCATTTCCGGCGCGAGGTTTTCGATCACCCGGTTGATCTCGGCCGATTTCTCGACCGCCAGTTCGGCCGCCGCGCGCGGCGGGATGGCCAGGCAGAGAACCTTCGCCGAATCGTTGATGATGTCGGTGTCCGCCGGAGAGGGGCCGATCCCTTCGCGCTTCCATTTTTCGATCAGGAGGATCGCGCGCGCGTCCCAGAATGCCAGGTGCGCAAGCGCCGCGGCGACCGTCCAGCCCGCGTCCATGGGACGCGAGAGGTCGTCATCCGTCAATCGCGAAACCAGCCATGTGAAATGTTCATGTACCGCGGCATTCTCTTGGAGGATCGACTGGATGGTGGAAGAAAACCTCATTCAAGCCTCGATTCTGCCGGCTCCCCCGAGCGAACAGGGAGGCTGCCGGCGCGTACGGCCCGGCGGTGATAACTGAGCGTCGCGAAAAGAAGCACGATCAGCAAGCCGAGAATATACACCGCCAGATACCGATGCGCCGAGTAGTGCCAGGCCAACTGTCCCTGCAGCACTCCGAGGACGAACAAGCCGTACAGGTTGGCGCCGATCAGTATCAAACCCATGAGAAGTTTCGAAAACCGTTTGTCGTATTCCATCAGCCCGAGGCAGGCGATCAACAGGAAGGGGAAGCAGTGATACAGATAGCGCTCATGCGTTCCGGTCAGCAGGAGGTTGAAACCCAGGTTGATCAACGCCAGGTGCAATATGAAATTCAGCAACGCTTCCCGGTCCATTCCCGCAATCTTTTGAAGCCGGCGGCGGAGGAAGAACAGGACAGAGAGGGTTATTCCGGCGGCGAAGACAAGGAAAAGGATTATGCCGACGCCGTACGGGGTAAAGGTGTTCCAGAAGGCGCCGCCGGAATTCGCGAACAGGGGATCGTGGGACGAACTCCACATATCCCGGTCCAGGAGAACCCACAGGTTGATCCCGTTGGCCGAGAGGTAGCCGCCGGGATTGCTGCGCGGGCCCCAGACCAGCTGCAAATGCGAAAGGTAGGGCTCCGGAATCCGCAGGAAAAGATCCCATACGAAAACAAAAAAGAGCTGCAGGCCGGCGAGAAGGCCGAGGTACGAAAATCCCGTCCGGATTTTTCGGCCGGAAAATATGCAGAAAGCAAAGAGCAACTCGATGGAAAACAAACTGAAAACGCTTAATTGCTTCGTCAGCAGGAGCATGGCCGAGAGGAAACTCCCGACGGCGATGAACACAACGGGATGAATGCCCCCGGTCCGTTGAGACCGGATGACCCAGAAAAGAATGATCAGGATGAAAAACTGGCTGACGCCGTCGATCTGCCCCCAAACCGCGCCCCCCGCC
The DNA here is from genome assembly GCA_963724345.1 of uncultured Chloroflexia bacterium. Lineage (GTDB taxonomy): Bacteria > Chloroflexota > Anaerolineae > Anaerolineales > RBG-16-64-43 > JAFGKK01. Next base: position 2,347,233 of record CAVRUI010000003.1, read on the forward strand.
CACGAGGAGACCAGAAGCCCGGTAATCCCAGCCCACAGCGCGGCATTTTTAAATTTCAATTCTTTGAGGATGAGAAAAACCAGGAATACGTTCAGCCCGTCCACAACCGCGAGCAGGAAGCGGAACGCCCATACCGCATCCGGAATTCCGATTTTCCAAAGGATCTTGAACAGCCCGGCCGATGCGGCCATGCCAAGGATGGGGTAGTTGCACGAGGGGCAGGAATAGTAAACCGAATTCCAGCCCTGATTCCATTGCACCGCCCAATCCTCGAATGCGCCGATATCGCCGTGATGATAAAAATCCGGGAACGCGATTACCAGCACCGCGGAGATCGCGATTCCAAGAGCCAGAACGCCGTACTGTCCGTAAGATCGAAGCTTCATACGCCGCCTATGCAAACAGATTTTTCCGCTTCCCAAAACGGTTCGAAAGAACGGCAGACCCGTGCCCCGGTTTGCCCCGGGGGCAGTATAAACGATCCAATTTGGCCGAACAAGTTCGTCCATCGACCGGAAATATTAAAGTTGTTTCCGTAAACCCGTTCCAACGCCTATGGGCCGCTTTTTATGATTATTACGTTCATGGGCAATTCCATGCCTTTTTCCACAACAAATCGGGTTTTATGTATTTACCCATACCGTCATCTGTGATTCATTGCGATTGGCCCATAATTGGTAAGGGATGGCCGTGAAATCCGTTCCCTCTCTCGTTTTTCCGCGGAGGACTCGAACGCCGCCCAGGAGGTTTTGGTCCTGCTCCACGCGGATCGTTTCCGGGTCAATCCTTGCCGTAAAGATATCCATACCGGGGTTATCCGTGCTTTCCAGGCAGTAGACCAACGGCCCGCGCGAGAGCGCGACTTTGTTTTTATGGCCGCGCAGATGCGGGGAGGCTCTTCGCAGGACAACAGGCATTTCGAATTCGAGATCAACTGTGTCCGCCGGAGACCAGCGGCGTTGAAAGGTTATGAAACGCGAGAGGCGGGGATCATATCCGGAAGCGGATGGCGGCAAAGGAATATTCTTTTTTCCGGGAACATCCACGGGCGATCCATTAACCTTCAGGGAGGTATTTCCCGCCCAGGATGGAATTCGGACGTGCAGCGTGAAATCCACCGGCCGATCCGGCTGGAGAGTAATCCGGACCTTGCCCTCCCACGGCAGGCCTGATTCCAGCTTGACCGTTTTCCATTTTTCGCTTGCCATTTTTATTTCATTCCCGATGTACTGATGGATCCAGAGTTCGTCCCGGTCATGCGAATAAATATATTTTCCCAGGGAGGCCCAGGTGCGGGACAGGTTGGACGGGCAGCAGGGAACCAGGAACCACGGGCGCCGCGTAATCCCCTTCCGGCAGAGCAGCGGATTATTGTAAAGGTAGCTGTCTCCGCCCAGGCCCATCCCGACCGCCGCGGCGTTGTATAGCTGCCACTCGAACAGGTCGCTGTATTTGGCCTCCGCGTGGATCAGCGTCATCTCCCAGTTCCAGAAGAGGCTGGCCAGGGCGGCGCACGTTTCGGCATAGGCAACCTCGGGATCGAGTTCCTCATCACGGCCGAAACCTTCCACCTCCGGCAGTGAGCCGATCCCGCCGGTGACGTACATACGTCGGACCACCATGTTCTCCCAGGCCTTTTCCATCGCCGGCAGCAGGGTCGGGTCGGGGTCGATCCTATGAAGCATGGCGATGGCCGTTTCGAGGTAGCCAAAGCGCACGGCATGCCCCACGGGGACGGTCTGAGAGCGGATGGGAACATGCTGTTGAAAATATTTTCCATTCAGCACATTCAGAAACCAGCGTATCTTGGCGGAAAAAGGCCTCTTCGCGTAATTATCAGGCGGCAGTTTGAAGGAGCTCTGATCCGGGTTCCCGGCCAGATAAGCCTGGCGTTGTTCCCGCACAAATTTACTGCGTTTTCCGACCCGGGAATTCTGTTGGAGGATCAGCGGCGCAAACGGATGAACCTGGCCGCGCCGTTCCAGGAATTGTTTTGCCAAATCGAGATAGGGTGGATGCCGGGTGACAAGGTAAAGGCGCAGCAGGGCGATTTCAATCTCTTCGTGACCGGAGGTTTTATCCGCTGCGGCCGCAAGGAAATCCCGCACCAGCAAATCGGCGGCTTTCCGCGCGATATTCAGGGCGGCCGGATCGTCGGTGGCTTGAAAGTGGGAGACGGCCGCTTCGATGAGATGGCCGTGGCAGTACAGTTCGTGCTCGATCATCAGGTTCCCCCAGCGTTCGCCGGGGAAATGGATTTGGTTGTACGTGTAGAGGTAGCCGTCCTCCATCTGCGCGCGCGCCAGGAGAGAGATGAGCGCATCCATGACTTGCTTTGAGGTCCTTCGAAGGCCCGCCGGCATAGATGCGCACGGCCGCATCCAGCCATTTGTAGGCATCCGAATCGGCGAAAAACCATCCCTCGCGAAAACCTTTTTTCAGCCCCGCGGCGATCCGAAAATTATCGATGCAACGGCTGGCTTCCAGTTCCCGCCATTGATGGAAGATGGAAACCTTGGCATTGGTCAACAGGCGCGGGGTCCAAAAGGGATCGGAAATTGCGATCTGGGAGGATAAGATTTCTTCCATTTTTAAAAACCTTTCGAATAACCTTTTCGTCATTCTACAGGGAATCACGCCTCCATGCGCTCTCATCTTAAATTATCTGATATAATTTGTCCGAATTCATATGCATGAGATGGTGGTAACCGAAAGCATTCTGCGGATCACGCTCGACCACGCCGCGCGCGCCAAGGCGGCGCGGGTGACCGCAATCACGATCAAGCTTGGGCAGCTCTCGAGCCTGGTCGACGATTCAATACGCTTCTACTGGGAACTGATCGCCGCGGATACGATCGCCGAGAAGGCCGATTTGCGCTTCGAGCGCATCCCGGCCCGCGCGTTGTGCCTGGATTGCGCGGCCGAATTCGCGCTTGCCAAGGATTCCTTCGCCTGCCCTAAATGCAAATCCGAACGCTTCCGGATCACCGCCGGCGAAGAGATGACAGTGGAGAGCATTGAGGTGGAGACCTGACCCAAATCCCCCGTATCATAGGGATTGGAGGCCGGGGAGTCACAACGGGAAATCCATTGTAGATCCGGAAAAATACTACCGGTGAATACCACTATCCGCCGTCGGAAAATTCATGGAATCCACAACAACCCTCCGTTTATACAGCCACTGTCGAACGGACAGGTAAAAATAATGGACGTTTTACCTTCTGCGAAGGAATAGTAGAGGATATGGATTCCGTCCGGCACAAGATATAACCCCTTCCCATCCCCCGCCCAAAGCTTGGAAACATAGGTTCCGGTAAACACAGCCGCAAGCGCAGTGTCTCTGGAATACAAAGACAAATCATCCCTCTCGACAGTAAACCACTTTCTATCCGGCGACACGGAAATATTGCCTTCATCGGAGATCGCATCGGTTTTTCCGCCGAAGGTGATACCCAGGATCGACGGAGGCCCGCCTTCGCCGCCGGCGACAAATGGGCTGCACAGGTACGCATACTTCGGACCGCCGAGCAGAAACGACTGCCCGCAAAGGATGTACGGGGTATCAATTGTGGATATGGTTTTCCCTTCGTACGAGACGATCCTCGCGCGCGAAATGTCATCCCGCGGCGATAAATTCGCGCCGGAGAAGAAGACGGCGCGATTGATGTGGTCGATCACCAGAGATTCGTGAATAAATGACCCGGACCAGAGATCCGTGGTTTCATGGGTGGATAGATTGAGATAGTAAATCCCGTTGGCAGACGGAACACCGCCCGCCAGGCAATACGCATTTTGATGCCCCGAATAGATGACGCCCCTATTCCCGTCAAATCCTTCGACCATGACCTGATCTTTGCTGTATGCCAGCGTCTGAATTCCCTGATTGGTCTTATTTTCCGGCTGGGTGACATCCAGCGTAAACGAACTGGACATGGCGTCATCGATATCAAAATCATGCCCGTTCGTGAAGTAAATCCGGTCGCCGGAGGGAGACCAGCGGAGATTCTCGATTTCCGCCTGGTCGTTGGTTAATTTATGCAGGTGGAGATCCGGCAATTCCAGGACGAATAACTCAAACGAATCTCCCTCCGGGGAATATCCGGCGAAGGCCAGATACCGGCCGTCGGGAGACCAGACCGCCTGATAAAAATGTCTGCTGTAAATTTGGCTGCATTCGTAGGAGCCATACCTTTTATATCTCGCACTCTCCGGAAGGATAACGGCAACAAGATGACTCGTTCCATCGGTGAGATGAACAAGGCTGAGGGAAAGATTTTTATCTATATCGTAATATTCCCCGCCATGATACACCAGCGCCCATTCCCCGTCAGGAGACACATTTAGAAACCGCAGATGCCGTATCTCCCGTTCACTATCCGGGCCAAAGTTATCCTTTCCAGCATATACCTCGGATTGGAAATCAATTTGGGCCAATCCGGACCCATCCGGATTTAATACCAAACTTCCAAAAGCCGAACTCCCAAAGGCGATATATGGGCCGTCGGGATTTAGCGGCGGAAACTCAGGCCATTCGGGAACCGCCGGGGATGTGCTTGCAGGCGGTTGAGTGTCGATCGGCATCGACGACGCGGTGAAGGTTGTAGAGCTTGCAGGCGCAGGAGTGTTGGTTGGCGCTATTCTCTGAGTGGATGTCGCGCTTGGATGGACTAAGGAGCCCGTCGCGGGCAGGGAAGGATGGCCTTGTGCACAAGCGGAAAGGAAAATAAAAGTGAGGATGATGATTCTCTTCATTGCCATTGCCTCCAGCCTGCCTATTGAGAAAGCCGCCTATCACGAAAGATTGTACAGGAAAAAATATTCGGTTCTGTGTTGCGGGAGTTACAATTCTGACACAAGCTCTCGCGCTGGTAATTAATAGAGCAGTAAAGAGCGCAAACCGGATTATGGCGTTTCACACCGTATTAATAATTACTGTTCAACATAGAAATCGCTAATTATCTGATATAATTTGTCCGATTTGATATTTATGAAATGGCGGTCGCCCAGAACATTCTGGGGTTAGGTCAGGATTAAACATCATGCCGCAAACCATTCCGATTGTCGAAAACATCCTTTCCGCCAACGACAAGGTCGCCGCGGAAAACCGCGCCCGCCTGGACAAAGCCGGCGCGTTCGCCGTCAACCTGATGGCTTCGCCCGGCGCCGGAAAAACCAGCCTGATCCTGGCGACGCTCGCGGCGCTGCAGGGCCGCCTGCGGCTGGGCGTGATCGAGGGCGACCTGGCCGGGTCGATCGACGCCGACAAGGCCGCCGCGGCCGGCATCCCCGCGGTGCAGATCAACACCGGCGGCGAGTGCCACCTGGATGCGGTGATGGTCGGCGGCGCGCTCAGCTCGCTTCCGCTCGACCGGATCGACCTGCTGATCGTCGAGAACGTCGGGAATCTGGTCTGCCCGGCCGCTTTCAAGCTCGGCACGCACCTTAACCTGCTCACCGCCTCGATCCCCGAGGGCGACGACAAGCCCTACAAATATCCCGGCATGTACCGCGGCGTGCAGGCGCTCGTGATCAACAAGATCGATCTGCTCCCCTACGTTCCTTTTAATATGGATTACTTCCGCCGCGGCGTGGAGGCGCTCAACCCGGGATTAACCTCGTTCCCGCTCTCCTGCCGGACCGGCGAAGGCCTTCCTGCCTTCGCGGATTGGATCGTTGCGCAAGTGCAGCATGGACGCCATAAAAATCCGGATTAGCGGGACCGTTCAGGGGGTCGGTTTCCGCCCGTTCGTCCGCAACCTCGCCGAACGCCACCATCTGCGCGGCTGGGTGTGCAACACCTCCGGCTCGGTCGAGATCGCCGCCGAGGGGGAAGCCGCCGCGCTCGCGGCATTCACCGCCGCGCTGCGCGCCGAAGCGCCTCCGCTGGCGCAGATCGACGAGCTCGAATGGCAATCCGTTCCGGCGGCCGGGCTGCCCGCGTTCGAGATCCGCGCGTCCGTTTCGCAGGATGGCGGTTTCCAGCCGGTCGCGCCCGACATCGCGGTGTGCCCCGACTGCGAGCGCGAATTGTTCGACCCGGACGATCGGCGCCACCTGTATCCGTTCATCAACTGCACCAATTGCGGCCCGCGCCTGACCATCATCCGCGATATTCCCTATGACCGGGCGCGCACCAGCATGGCGCCGTTCGAAATGTGCCCGCGCTGCCGGGCGGAATACGAAAACCCGGACGACCGCCGGTATCACGCCCAGCCGGTGGCCTGCCCGGATTGCGGGCCGCGGGTGTGGATAACAGGGGCGCATAGCGATGCGCCCGTACGGGCGCACGGCTGTGCGCCCCTGTTGGCCGTCCGCCGCCTGTTGCGCGAGGGACGGATCGTCGCGATCCGCGGGATGGGCGGGTTCCACCTCGCCTGCGACGCGGCCAATGCGGACGCGGTCCGCGAACTGCGCCGGCGCAAACACCGCAGCGGCAAACCCTTCGCGGTGATGGTCCGCGACCTGGCGGAGGCGGAGGCGTGCTGTGAAATCGGCGATGCCGAACGCGTACTGCTTGCAGGCCGCGAGAAGCCGATCGTCATCCTGCGCCGCAAAGACGGCTGCCCGGTCGTCGAGGATGCGGCGCCCAGGAACGGGACGCTCGGCGTGATGCTGCCCTACTCGCCCCTGCATATGCTGCTCATGCACAAGGGCGATCCGGTCCTGGATGCGGAACGCGCGCCCGCCGCGCTCGTGATGACCAGCGGCAACCTGAGCGAGGAACCGATCGCAATCGGCAACGACGAGGCCCTCGCGCGGCTCGCGCCGCTGGCGGATGCGTTTTTGTTGCACGACCGTGAAATCATTCAACGGTGTGATGATTCGGTCGTGCGAATTTATCTTGGCGCAGGGGCATCGGGCGCACGGCCGTGCGCCCGTACGGTCGCAGAGTCGCTGTGCCCATTCCCCTGCGCCGTTCGCGCGGGTATGCGCCCGCTCCGGTTTTACTGCCCTTCGACGTTCCTCCGATCCTGGCGGTCGGCGGCGAATTGAAGAACACCTTCTGCCTGGCGCGCGGCCGGTATGCATTCCTCAGCCCGCACATCGGTGATATGGAGAATGCGGAAACGCTCACCGCCTTCGAAGAGTCGGTCGAGCGGTATCAACGATTGTTCCACACCGAACCGGAAATCATCGCCCACGACCTGCATCCCGGCTACCTCGGCACGCGCTGGGCCTGCGATCACGCCGGCGGGCGGGAGCTCGTCCCCGTCCAGCATCATCACGCGCACGCGGCCGCCTGCATGGCCGATAACGAGTTATCCGGGAAGGAACCGGTGATCGCGCTCGCCTTCGACGGCACCGGTTACGGAACCGACGGCGCGGTCTGGGGCGCGGAAATCCTTGTGGCGGATTACAAAACGTGCGAACGTGCGATGCACCTGGAATATCTCCCGCTCCCGGGCGGCGACGCGGCAATCCGCCGGCCGTGGCGGACCGCGGTCGGGTTCGCCGCCGCGCTCGATCTGCCGGTGGAGGATCTGCCGTTTCTGAAGAACCGGGATGCCCGGGAAGTGGAAACGGTCCGCACGCAGGCGCTCCGCGGGCTGAACGCGCCGCCGGTTTCAAGCATGGGCCGGCTGTTCGATTGCGTCGCGGCGCTCGCCGGCATTTGTACCGAGATCGATTACGAGGCGCAGGGAGCGATCGAACTTGAGGAGCTCGCCCGCGGAAGAATCGGCGCGGAGGGCGAGTATCCCTTTCGCCATCGATGGAGAAAACATCCGCATGCGGGATCTGCTGGCGGCGGTGATCGACGACGTGCGCGCGGGCGTTTCCGCCGATTGCATCGGAGCCCGGTTCCACAACACCGTGCGCTCGATCGCGGTGAAATCCGCGCAAGTCGGTGCGCGCCGCCCGCGGGATCCGCGAGGTCGTTCTTTCCGGCGGCGTCTGGCAAAACGCCCTGCTGTTGGCGCTCGCCATGGATGCCTTGCAGGAAGCCGGGTTCGAGGTTTACACTCACCGCCGCGTTCCCGCCAACGACGGCGGATTGGCGCTTGGGCAGGTCCTGGTGGCCGCCGCGAAGGAGGTTTGAATGTGTCTGGGAATCCCCGGAAAAATATTGGATACGCATGAAAGCGGCACGCTGCGCATGGGCCGGATCGATTACGGCGGCGTGGTGAAGGAAGCCTGCCTGGCTTACGTCCCGGACGCCAAGCCCGGCGATTATGTGATCGTGCATGCCGGCTTCGCGCTCAATGTGCTTTCTCCCGACGAGGCCGAGGAAACGCTGAAGTTGTTCCGCGAGATCGAGGGAAAGGAGTGACCACGGATTACACGGATGGTTTCGGATTTCACGGATTTGTTAACATTTTTTCCGTGTTATCCGTGGTTCTCTCCGTGAAATCCGTGGTATCCCCATGAAATACCTCGACGAATACCGCGATCCGAAAACCACCGCCAGCCTGCTCGCGGAAATCCGCCGCGCGGCGACCAAGCCGTGGACGGTCATGGAGATCTGCGGCGGGCAGACGCATTCGTTTCTGCGCCACGGCCTGGACGCCATGCTCCCCGCCGGGATCGAACTGGTGCACGGGCCGGGCTGCCCGGTGTGCGTCACGCCGCTCGAGCAAATCGACCGCGCCGTCGCGATCGCCTCCCGGACGGACGTGATCTTCACCTCCTTCGGCGATATGCTGCGGGTGCCCGGATCGGAACAGGACCTGTTCGGCGTGCGCGCCAAGGGGGGCGACGTGCGGGTGGTCTATTCCCCGCTCGATGCGCTCGCGATCGCCGAAGCCAATCCGGAGAAGCAGGTGGTTTTCTTCGCGATCGGATTCGAAACCACCGCGCCGCCGAATGCGATGGCGGTCCTGCAGGCCCGGGAACGCGGGCTGAATAATTTTTCGATGCTGGTTTCCCACGTCCGCGTCCCGCCCGCGATCGAAGCGATCCTTTCCGCGCCCGCCAACCGCGTGCAGGCCTTCCTGGCCGCCGGGCATGTGTGCACCGTGATGGGGTTTTGGGAATACGAGCCGCTGGCCGCGAAATTCCGCACGCCGATCGTTGTCACCGGCTTCGAACCGGTCGACCTGCTGCGCGGATTGCTCGGCGCGGTCCGGCAGCTTGAAGCCGGCCGGCATGAGGTGGAAAACGCCTACGCCCGGCTGGTATCCCGCGAGGGGAACCGCACCGCGCAGGATGCGATCGGGCACGCCTTCGCCGGGTGCGACCGCGCCTGGCGCGGAATCGGCGTGATCCCCGGCAGCGGCTGGAAACTGCGCGACGAGCTGGCCGCGTACGACGCCGAAAAGCGGTTCGACGTCGGCCGGATCGCGCCCAAGGAATCGCCGCTGTGCATCGCCGGCCTTGTGCTGCAGGGCGTGAAGAAGCCGCCCGAATGCCCGGCGTTTGGAAAGCAATGCACGCCGCAATGCCCGCTGGGCGCGCCGATGGTCAGCGCCGAGGGCGCCTGCGCGGCATATTTTCGGTACCGGACCTGACCCCATCCCCCGTAGGGGCGCACGGCTGTGCGCCCGGGCGCACGGCCGTGCGCCCCTACGGGAAACGGCGGTCAGGACAGCAAGGATCAAATGTCCAATCCTCCCAACTTCGAATCCTTTTCGTGCCCCCGGCCCCTCCAACCCGATGAACGAATCGTACTCGGCCACGGGTCGGGCGGCCGGCTAAGCCGCGACCTGCTCGAGCGGGTGATCCTGCCCGCGCTCGGGGAGGCCGCCCCGCGGTCGCTCGACAATTCGGCGGTCGTGGAGATGGCCGCCGGGCGGATAGCGTTCACCACCGACAGCTACGTCGTCCGGCCGCTCTTCTTCCCCGGCGGAGACATCGGCCGCCTGGCGGTGTGCGGCACCGTCAACGACCTGGCAATGATCGGCGCGGCGCCCGTCGCGCTCAGCCTCGGCTGCATCCTCGAAGAGGGTTTGCCGCTTGAAACGCTCTCGCGCATTCTGAATTCGGCAAGGCTCGCAGCGCTCGAGGCGGGCGTGTTCCTCGCGGCGGGGGACACCAAGGTCGTGGAACGCGGAAAGGCGGACGGGCTCTTCATGAATACATCCGGGATCGGCCGCCTGCCGGAAGGAAAACCGATCAGCGGCTCCGGCGCCCGGCCCGGCGACTCTATTTTGGTTTCCGGCGCGGTCGGCGACCACGGCATCGCGGTGATGTCGGCGCGCGAGGGGCTCGGGTTCGAGACCGACCTGAAAAGCGACGTTGCGCCGCTCGCCGGCCTCGTCGCGGCGATGCTTGCCGCGGGCGAGGTGCACGTCCTGCGCGATCCGACCCGCGGCGGGCTGGCCACCACCCTGGTCGAGATCGCCGCGCAATCCGGCATCGGCGTGGATGTGGAGGAGCGGGCGATCCCGCTGCACGGGCCCGTGCGCGCGGCGTGCGAGATGCTCGGCTTCGACCCGTTGTATGTGGCGAACGAGGGCAAGCTGGTGGCCTTCGTAGCGGAGAAGGAAGCGCCAAAAATCCTCGCGGCGATGCGGGCGCACCCTTACGGCGCCGAAGCCGCGCTCATCGGCCGGGTCCGGGAGGACCCGCACCACCGGGTCCATCTGCAGACAGGCATCGGCGGCACGCGGATTTTGGATATGCTCCCGGGGGAGATGCTTCCGAGAATTTGTTAAAAATCCCTTCACCGCAAAGGCGCAGAGGACGCAGAGGTTTATAATGAAAAGAAAAAGGGGGAGAGAAATGGATATAGAAGAGGTTGGCAAGCAGATTGTTGACGCATCGTTAAAAGTTCATCGGGCACTGGGACCGGGTTTATTGGAATCTGCGTACCAAGCATGTCTGACATATGAATTACGCAATCGGGGATTGCGGGTGGATCTTCAAGTTGATCAACCAATAAATTATGGGGCCCTGCAAATTGATGCCGCGTACAGGCTGGATATGGTTGTTGAAAATTCCATTATCATCGAGAACAAATCGATTGAGCAGTTATTGCCGGTTCATCAAGCTCAATTGTTAACATATCTTCGGCTTAGGGATTTTCGATTGGGCTATCTCATCAATTGGAATGTCCGGTTAATTAAGGATGGAATCCATCGCATGGTTAATAAATTATAGTAATCCTTTCATCTTCTTTGCGACCTTTGCGCCTTTGCGGTAAAAAGGTTTTCAGGAGGTTCCCATGAAAGTGATCGCCGATTTCACGCTCGTCCCGATCGGCACGGGTGTGTCGCTTTCGCCCTATGTCGCCGCCTGCGAAAAGGTCCTGCGCAGCGCGGGGTTGAAAGTGCAGCTGCACGCCAACGGCACCAACATCGAAGGCGAGTGGGATGCCGTCTTTGCGGCGGTCAAACGCTGCCACGAAACCGTGCATCGGATGGGCGCGCCGCGCGTTTTCACCGTGTTGAAAATCGGCACGCGGACCGACCGCTCACAGACAATGGAAGAAAAAATCGCAAGCGTGGAACAACAACTGGAACTTGGGAGCTGAATTGAAAAATAAAGGTTTCTGGTTAGCCGTCGGCGCGTATTTCACCTGGGGGCTGTTCCCCATGTATTGGAAGGCCCTCCAGCAGGTCCCGGCGATGCAGCTCTTAGGCCACCGGATCGTGTGGTCGTTCCTCTTCATGATGGGCCTCCTGCTCCTGCTCCGCCAGGGGAGATCGTTCCTCACGGAGATCGCTTCCCCGCGCATCCTGCTGGTCTACGGAATCGCCGCGGTCTTCCTGGCGATCAACTGGCTGACGTATGTGTGGGCCGTCAATGCCGGGTACATCGTCGAAACCAGCCTGGGTTATTTCATCAACCCGCTGCTCTCCATGCTGCTCGGGGTGGTGATCCTTCGCGAGCGCCTGCGCCCGCTCCAGTGGATCCCGGTCGGGCTGGCCGCGGCCGGGATGCTCTACCTGACGTTCGCCTACGGGAATTTCCCATGGATCGGGTTGACCCTGGCGCTCTCGTTCGGGATTTACGGATTCGTGCAGAAGGTGGCGCCGCTCAATTCGCTGCACAGCGTGGCGCTGGAAACGATGATCCTGTTTCTCCCGGCCGTCCTGTACCTGGTCTATACCGAGGCCGCCGGGCAGGGCATCTTCCTGCATTCCGACCCGGGTTCCAACCTGTTGATGATCGGCGCGGGAGTGGTGACCGCGTTGCCGCTGCTCATGTTCGCCGCCGCGACCCAGCGGATCACCCTGTTCCTGATCGGAGTCCTGCAATACATCGCCCCCACCATGTATTTTTTAATCGGGGTACTGGTTTACGGTGAATCCTTGACGGCCGAACGATTAACCGGATTTGCGATCATTTGGGTAGCGCTGATTTTATTCGCCGTCGAGGGGTATCTTTCGCACCGGAATCAGGTCGCCGTCATCGAATGACGGTGGTCATTTCGCCCGGATGACGAAGACGATCGGCAGCGCATACTCGGCCGGGATGATTTCCGGGGGATCGGCGAACGCCATCCCGGTCGACGGCCCGCCGTCCAAATTCATCGCGATATCCAAATCAAGATCGCCGTCGTGCAAATACACGCTGAGTTGGCGCAGCGTAAAGAACCCGCGCGCCGCAAGCAGGAACAGAATCCTTCCGCTCCGGTCCTGCCCGATCATCGTCCGCCGGGCGCGGATCCCGTCCTCGCTTTCGGCCGGAAACCCGATCCGCCCGCCGGGTTTGATCAGCACCGGGAAGCACTGCAGCGCGGCGCGCAGCGGCTCCGACGGATCGTACGGAGTGCTTCTCAACCAGCGCAACTGGGGACCGTTTTCGCCGACGGCGAACATCCCCGCAAAATCGCCGTAACTCTCCCCGATCGTTTCTCCATCCGCGACGATCAACCCATCCGGAATAAATGTTCCTTGCTCCTTCCGGAAATACCCGCCGTTGACGATCATGTCCGCCCCGGTTTCGGTCAGCCAATCTTCCAGTTTCCGGCCCTGCGGATCGTACGCTACGTCGAAACGGAAACGATCCGGATCGATCCGCAGGATGGTGATATCTTCCACCGGCTCATCCGCGGCGTTACGCAATGTGATCCCGCGGCGCTCCAACCCGCTCTGCAGGGTTTCCCATCCCGAATCCACGGCATGCGGTGTTTGCGTAGCGGCCGGCGTAAATGTTTGTGTTTTCACGGGGGTATTATTTAGTATAGGGGTATTGGTCGCAACCGTAATGTTCGCTTCTGTTCCGGTCGGTCCGGAGCATCCGGATACAAACCATCCCAGAATAATTATCCAAATAACCTTGGGGGCGAGTTTTTGCATTGTCGCTGGCCGGGTTTCTCCTGGACCCCGGCTAGAAGCACGCCGGGGTGACGATCCTTCGATGGTCGATGGTCCATCGTCCATGGTCGGTTTTCGATGGTCGATCGTCCATAGTCCATCGTCCATCGTCAGAACTTAAACGGCGTAAAATTCGTACCGCGATCGAAATAATCCTCGTTCTCTTTGCGCTTCAACCAATTCACCACCTGGTATGTGACCGGCGTCGCCAGCACTTCGTAAAGAACCTTCGACAGCCATTCGCCGAGGATGATCGCGCCCACATCGCCGGGCGCGACCAGCCCGCCGAGCGCGAGGATGCCGACAAAGATCCCCGTGTCGGCCACCTGCGCCACAAACGTCGAGCCGATGGTCCGCGTCCACAAATACCGCCCGGCGGTCCACACTTTCATCTTGGCCAGCACAAACGAGTTGAGGAACTCCCCGGCCAGGTAGGCGGCGAACGATGCCGCCAGAATGAGCGGCGTGTATCCGAGGATCGCGTCGTACGCGGATTGCGAGGCCTGGGGGGTGGAGAATCCCGGAAGGATCCAGGTGGAGGAAGCCGGAAGCATCCCGGCTGTGATAAACGCGAACACCGCCAGCAGGTTGCAGCCGAACCCGATCCAGATCACCTGGCGCGCCTTGGCATACCCGTACACTTCGGTCAACACGTCGCCGAAGATGTACGATATCGAAAAGATAAGCAGCGCCGCGGTGAGCTTGAACGGCCCGATCTGGATCTGTTTGACCGCGATGATGTTGGAGACGATCAATGCCGTGACGAAGACGGCGGTGACCAGCGGGAAAAAACGGTAGGATTTCATAACGTCTCCTCCCCCTCTCCCGGTTGACCCCTCCCCGTCCCTCCCCATTCTGGGGAGGGTGGCCGAAGGCCGGGAGGGGCGGCGTTCTCCCACAGCCGGCAGAACGCGCACTTGCCCGGCGCGGAGGTCGGCTGGCCGCATTGCGGGCACTCGTGCAGATCGCTTTCCCCGGAAAAACCGGGTGCAAACAATCCCTGGTCCTTGGCTTGCAGGAAGGCCAGATAAAACTGGAGCTTGGCGCCCGGCCGGTCCTCTTCCATCCTGTTCAGGATTTCCTTGTAATAAAGCGTCGAGGACCCTTCGGCATACGGGCACTCTTCGTAGATGTAATCGATCCTCTGCATCAGCGCGTAAGCCGCCGTCTCACGCTCGTAGATCCGGCAAAACGGTTTGACCTTGCGCGCCAGCCCGGGCCGCGAGGCTTCCAGGACCGGGGCCTGCCGGACAAGGTACCCGCCCGACCAGGTCATGGCGTTGTGCAAAAGGACCGCCGCCTCGTCGTCGAGGTTGTGGCCGGTCGCCAGCGCGGCGTACCCCTGCTCGCGGCAGACCCGGTTCATGATGTGCCGCTTGACCAGGCCGCAGACCGAACAGGGCTTGCGCCTTCCGCGCAGGGATTGCTTCGCCACGTCCGGGATCGACGATCCGTACTCGCCCGGGACGCTGACCACCCGGAGCGTGAGCCCGCGCGCGGCGGCGAAACTCTCGCACAACGCGCGCGACTTCGCCGAATACCCGATCCCCTCGTCGATCCCCAGGTCGATGTAAATTCCGTCCGCCGGGTAGCCCAGCCGGTGAAGGATGTCCCACAGGGTGAGCGAATCCTTGCCGCCGCTCACCGCGACGAGCATCTTTTCCCCGCGCGCGAGCATCTTGTAATGGTCGATCGCCCGTTCGGTCTGCTCCGGGAGCCAATCCACAAAATGGGCGCGGCAAAGCGCCAGCTTGTGCTGGCGCATGTTGATCGCGGCCGGGGCCCCGCACGTGCGGCATCTCACGCTAGCCTCCGGAGATGACCGCGACGAGTTGAATTTCATCCCCGGGCTGGAGGATCCGGTCGTCGGTGATGAGCTCGCCGCCCTGGACGGCCAGCACCGCTTCGGGGGAAAAGCCGGCTTTGCAGATCGCATCGCGCAGCGTGCTTCCGCTGCGGACTTCGATCCGCTTTCCGCGGTGAACGAGCGTGGTTTTGAGCGGTTGGGCATCCATGCGCAGCATTGTAATGAAGCGGGCGGAGAGCCGTCAACAGCGGTTTTCGGGATGAAGGCGGCTGCGGAAAACAAGGCAATTCTTCCCGGTTCGCTCCCGGGGAATGGCATTCCCGCGGCGGATTATTCCCAACCCCCGGCGCCTTCCCGTCCGGTATAATTTTCATTCCGTCCATTCCCGCTCGCCAGGAGGTTCCACATGGAAAAGGTCGTAGTCGTCACGGACAGCACCGCCTATCTCCCTCCGGAACTTATCAAGCAATACGGCATGCGGGTCGCGCCGCTGGCCGTGATCTGGGACGGGAAAACCCTGCACGACGATGTGGACATCACCCCGGCGGAGTTCTACGCCCGGTTGAAGGTCTCAAAAACCATGCCCACCACCTCCCAGACCACCCCCGAGGAATTTAAAAATATTTTCTCCCCGATCCTGGCCGAGGGAAAATCCATTCTGGGAGTTTTCATTTCCAGCAGGCTTTCCGGAACGATCGACTCCGCGATGCAGGCGATACAAGCCATGCCCGCCGCCCCGATCGAGATCGTCGATTCCCTCAGTTCGGCGATGGCGCTCGGGTTCGTGGCGCTGGCCGCCGCCCGCGCCGTGGAAGCCGGCGCAAGCCGGGCGGAGGCAGCCAAGGTTGCCCGCCAAACGGTCGATCTATGCAATCTGATCTTTGTCGTGGACACGCTTGAATTCATGCACCGCGGCGGGCGGATCGGCGGCGCCAAACGATTCCTCGGCACGGCCCTCAACCTGAAGCCGCTTCTGACGGTGGTCGACGGCAAGGTCGACGCGCTCGAGAGCGTGCGGACCAAAGGCAAAGCCGTGGAACGGATGCTGGATCTGATCGAGCAGCGGATCGGCAACCGGCGCCCGCTCCGGCTCAGCCCGCTGCATGCCGCGGCCCCGGAGGAAGCGAAGGCGCTGATGAAAGCCGTGCAGGACCGGTTCCATCCGGATGAGTGCATCTTCAGCGAAGTCAGCCCCGCGATCGGCGCTCACGTGGGCCCCGGAACAATCGGGGTCGCCTGGTGCGCAGGGATCTGACATCAAGCAGCCTAGCCTGAGAAAAGACGTAGGGTTTTGAATTCGTCATGGGCCTGCTTGAGGAGATACAAACTGATTTTTCGAGTGGGAATGGTTGGACGCACGGGTGTACTCATCGGGCATCCAGGGTTTTGTATTCGTCATGCCCGAGCCTGCCCTTGCGGAGCATTCCCACTCGAATTTGGTTTTTGAGGTGCGGAATGGTCTCTGGCCGAAGGCAACAAGGGTGATCTCGCTACTAATCGGGCATCAGGCAGGGTTTTATTAATCATTGTGAACGATGGTTCTATCAGGAGTTGGCGCCACCTGGATCCCCGCTTAGAGACACCTCCGGATGTTCCGCGTACTCATCCCGATTCACTCCATCCTGAATCAAGAACGAGTGGGGATGCTCCGCGGGGGCAGGCGCGGGGATGACGAACGACTATCCCCCGCGAATAATTTGAAATCCCTGCTCCTCGATATCGGCGATTTTTCCGATGAGCGAAGCGGCCTCATCCAGAGTCCGCGCTTTTCCGCAAAAGATAATCCACAACCGCATCGGTTGCTTTTTCCAGCGCCCGGGCGGATTGATCGAATAAGCCCGCCGCCTCCGCCCAGGAAGGTTCGGAGTAATCCTTGGCCAGCCGGCGCAACAGGCCGGCGAACACCTCGCGCCCGCCGCGATGGTTGTCCGGCGCGGCGTATCCGGTGAGGCGGTTCGGCGGCACGGGCGGAAAACCGGTGAACTCGGCCAGGTGCCGGAGCGAAACGTTCAATCCCTTCCCGCCGAGCTCCGACGGCCAGCCCGGAAGTTCGCGCGCCAGTTTGCGCATCCCCTTAAGCCCGAGGATGCTCGCCGGCGCTTCGAGCATCGCCACAGCCCGTTTGGCGAGCCCCGCGCGGGCGATGCGCTCCACATCCGCAACCCGGTCATGGAACGCAAAAGTATAAAAGGTGTTCTTTTTCCCCAAGCCGGGATTGTTGACATTCCACGCCGCTTCCAGGTCCAGGCAGGAAATCCGTTGCACGTCCGGCCGGTCGCAATCGAGGACGAGCGCGTCGTTCTTTTCGTCGTCATACCCCACCATCAGGACGTGATGGATCGGCACGTGGATCTTGTGGTAGAACCGGTCGTAGTACGGGAGATGGAACATATCCAAAGCGCCGAGGAGGGCCGGGATGCCGGCGTCGATGGATTCCCGGACGCGCTTGAGCGTGAAGGGAAAGCCGCGGCCGGCCGTCATCTGCCACCGGAAGCCGACGATATCCGCCAGTTCCGCGTATTGGAATTTCGCGATCTGCATTCCCCAAAACACCATGCGCGGCGCGGGCGCGTGCTTGTTTTTAATATAGACGAATCCCAGCAGGCCGCTCAGGTGCAGCAGCAGCCAATCGGGCAGTCGGATTCCGGTCTTTTGTTCGTAGAGGTCCTCCAGCCCGTTGATCATGCAGGTCAACCCGCAGACTTTGTGCGGCAGTTGTATGAGTCTCATGACTTATTTCTCCTTTTGTCGCGGATTTTGGATGCCGTTGGCGGCAGCAGGGTTTGTACACCCTCCCGTTGCGGGAAAGTCAAGCCGCGGGCGGCATCGGCGTATCCAACCCCCCGGAAGGGTGTTTTCATCCATTAAGGCAGCGGCGCCGTCGTTCTCATCCCGCGGCCGGAAATAATCCGCACGCCATTTTTAATTCTCCTGGAGGAAATTCATGGGAAAAACCGTCATCGTCACAGACAGCACCGCGTATATCCCCGCAGCGCTCGTCCAGAAGCACGGGATCCACGTCGTCCCGCTAACGCTGATCTGGGGGAATGAAACCCTGCACGATGGGACGGAGATTACGCCTCCGGAATTCTACAAACGCCTGAAGACGGCGAAAATCATGCCTTCGACCTCCCAGACCACCCCGGAGGAGTTTAAAAAGGAATTCGCCCCGATTCTTGCGGCCGGGGATTCGATCCTCGCCATACTGATCTCCAGCAAACTTTCCGGCACAGTGGATTCCGCCGTCCAGGCCAAGGCGGAGTTCCCGAACGCGAAAATCGAAATCCTCGACACCCTCACGACGGCGATGGCGCTCGGGTATTGCGCGCTGGCGGCCGCCCGGGCGGTCGAGGACGGCGCGAACCTCGCCGATGCGGCCGCGGTCGCCCGCCAAGCGGTGGATTCCAGCGGCGTGATTTTCGTCGTGGACACGCTCGAATTCCTGCGGCGCGGCGGGCGGATCGGCGGCGCGGCGGCCTTTGTCGGAACCGCGCTCAACATGAAACCGCTGCTGACGATAAAAGACGGCAAAGTCGATGCGCTCGATAAAGTGCGCACCAAGGGCAAGGCGACCGAACGGATGCTCGACATCGTCGAGGAACGGATCGGGACCCGGCGTCCGCTCCGGCTGGCCACCCTGCAGGCCGCCGCCGAAGTGGAAGCCAAGGCCTTGCTCGAAACGGCAAATCAGCGGTTCCATCCGGAAGAATCGGTTTTCAGCGAGGTCAGCCCGGTCATCGGCACGCACGTGGGGCCGGGAACCATCGGCTTGGCCTGGTGCGCGGGGGTTTAATCGCAGTTAAAAATTAAAATAAAACCTAGGGATGAATAACACCACCTTTTTAGGTGGTGTTATTTTATTAGAAATTCCTTGGGAGATGTTCCATCTGTAATAATTCTATTCAAGTAGTATGTGGATCCATCAAAGGCGTCGGCTTTCTTTTCGGCCTTTTCCGGATATTTCTCTTTATACTCCCGTTCATCCCACCATCCCATCCCCCCTCCCCTCGCTCCACTCCATGTCATAATAATCTTGATATAGCCCTCCCCCCTTCCCGTAATACGGGAAGGGGGGAGGGAGAGGATAATGGATTTATAAAAAAATAATCCGCTTCGGGAGGGGGGATGGGATGGTCTGCCTCAGCCGTCTAAATCTTCTCCCTCCTACAGCCGGTCCGCGGCGATCACCATGAATATGTACATCCAGGCGGCGTCGGTGATGTACTCACGCTCCTGCCAGAGGAACGGCCATACCTTATCCTCCGCCAGGCCGGGCCGGACCAATCGGATCGGACTTGTGTCTTGGGCTGGAATTTGATAAAAAGGGGAATTCTTGTGTCCTCTGGAGGGCGGCGGTGTTCGGAAAACCGGCCGCCATCCCATTTGAATCGGCCGGCAACCGGGTTTTTAACAGCCCGCTTGCAGGATAGGGAGAGATATGATTCGCATAGGTAATCCGAGAATCTCCCGGATGACACCGGGCGCTTCGATCCTGCCTTTGGCTATTTGTGCGCTGTTCGCCGCCTGTTCACCCGCGGTGACGGGTGAGCCTTCCATAACCCGCTCTGTTGTACCTGTAATTCCATCCCAGACACCGACCTACCCGGAGCCCTCCCCAACCCTCTCACCTTCCCTTTCGCCGACGCCGTCTGAAACCGCAACGCTCGCTCCCGGATCGGCCCGCACCATTCCAAGCGACGGCATGGTCCAAGTGTACGTCCCGGCCGGCGAATTCATCATGGGCGCGGACGACCAGGATGCCAAGAAAACCCTGGCAGGCGGCCGCGCCTTTCCGGAAGTTCCAGTCCATACGGTGTATCTGGACAAGTATTGGATCGACAAATATGAAGTGACCACCGGCCAGTATGCCTTGTGCGTTAAGGCCGGCGCTTGCCAGGCGCCTCATTTGTTCACTTCCGGATATGGAGATGCCTATCGGCCGTTTTACTACGGCACCGAGGAATATAAGGATTATCCCGTCATTTGGGTGAGTTGGTTCTATGCCAAGGATTATTGCGGCTGGGCCGGCCGCAGGATGCCGACCGAGGCGGAGTGGGAGAAAGCCGCCCGCGGCACCGACGGGCGCAAATACACTTGGGGCAACGATCCGGTGAGCTCGACGGTGGCGAACCTGTGCGATATCAACTGCCCGCTGCCCCAAGCCAACGGCTTATACAACGACGGATTCGGCAACACCGCGCCGGTGGGGAGCTTCCCGGCCGGGGCCAGCCCGTACGGCGCCATGGATATGGCCGGAAATGTCTGGGAGTGGACCCACTCCCTCATCAAAGACTATCCGTACAGCGCCACGGATGGACGGGAAGACGAGACGGAGAGCGGCGAGCGTTCCTGGCGCGGCGCCTCGTGGACCAACGGCTACTGGTGGATGCGCGTCACCCTGCGCTACCGCTCGAAGGACTGGTACTGGAACTACAACCTGGGATTCCGCTGCGCGGCATCGGATTAACGCCTGCCGGAGAATCGACGGCAAAAAAACACCGCCCCGGATCATTTTCTCCGGGGCGGTGTTTTTTTTATCAATCATGAACCACTAATTTTCCCCTCCAACAACCGGTCCGCCGCGATCACCATAAACATGTACATGCAGGCGGCGTCGGTGATGTACTCCCGTTCCTGCCAGAGGAAGGGCCACGCTTTATCCTCCGCCAGGTCCGGCCGGACCAAATTCACGGCGTTCCAGAAAGTCCCGCCGGGGATGTAGCTCCAGTCGGCGCGGTTGAACCCGTAGGCGGTCACCGGCGAGTTCGCGCCCACACCCGAAACCAGGCTGTTGGTCGTCCGGCCGGGCCGGCAGCCCAGCAGGAAATTGAGGACCGCAAACAGGGGTTCGATGGAAAATAAATCCGGCCAGCCCTTGTGCAGGAAGTACTGCTTGATCCCGACGATCTCGGTATGCGCCAGCGGGCAGCCGAAGGGGCTTTCCCGCATCCGGTCCTCGAGTTGCGCGCGGTAGGCCGATGCGGCGTCGTTCACGGCGGCGGAAAACTCGGGGCATTCGAGGTGCGGCATCACCCTCCCCAAAGCCCAACCCGAGCTGCCGAAATGCTTCCGGACGCCCTCCGCCATGCCGCACAATTCCCTTTTATATTCGTCCTTCCCCGTGGTCAGGATCAATTCCGTCAGCGCGTGGATCTTCAGACTCGCGAGATTGTCGCCGCGGCCGTAGGCGAAAACCGGCGCGACCTTCTCGTCCGGAAACAAACGGTTGGCCGCGTACAGCGCTTCCGCGGTTTGCAGGCAATCCCCGGCCAGCGCATCGTCGTAACCGCGGAGGACTCTGGCTGCAAGCGCCAGCCCGGCGGCGGTGAATACCTGCCTGCCCGGATTGAACTGCGCGAAGGCCAGCCGGTCGTCCAGGTCCGGGACTATCTCCTCGATCTCGTTCAGGTTCTCCTCCGGATCAAAAATCCGGGACCAGCGGTTGGCGACTTTTTTGTACCAGAGCCCCTGGATCCGGGCGGCTTTGGAATCCTTCAAAGCCGGGTCCGCCACCCGGTTGTCGGTCTGGGTGGACGGATCGCCGAGGTGCACATACTGGCGCAGGGTCGGGACGATCACGCCGACGCCGAGGCTCCCGAGCTGTTTGTGGAAGTTGAGGATCCAGCGCACGCCGTGTTCGATCTGCTGGAGGATGTCCGGCTTGCCGTCCGGCTGGTGAATCTCCACCAGGTGTTCGGCCTGATCGATCCGGGTCTCGTCGTACGTCACGCCGAATTCCTCGTAGATGTGCGCCAGCGCCATGATGGTGTTGATCTGCGTGTCGGTGCGGATGTCGTCGTCGCCGGCGTCGTGCCAGCCGCCGGAGTCCATCCCCGGGATGTGTTCGAGCGGCCGGAATGCGGATTCCACCGGCTTCTCGGAGGAGTTGTCGTAGCCGTCGAAATGGCGGATCCGGGGCGGCGCCATCAGGGCGTCGTCCATGTGACAGGCGCCGTGCCAGACGCGGTACTTCTGATTGACCCGCATGTGGCACATCTGCATCGGCAGGAAATATTCCAGAGTCGGCTGCCAGACGTGCCGCTTGTAGACATCCCGGTGGATCGGGAACGGTTGGGAGGCGGTATCCCCGTATTTCAGAATATACACGCCCGGTTCGGCGATTTCGGAAAAATCGAATTGGGCGTAGTGGTAGCGCAGATAGCGCCCCCACAGGGCGGGTTGTTTTTCCATTATGGTGGTCGAGCCGCCGCCCGGTTCCACCTTTTGCAACTGCGCTTTCTGCAGATCGGTCTCCCGGCGGTCCAGTTCGATGAAAGCCATTTTCTTCTGGCGCGGGTGATAGCCGACCTGCGAAAGATGGATCACCGGACTGTACTTCCAGCCGGGGATCACGTTCGGCGTGATCTTCCATTGCACGGCGCCCCGCGCCGCGCCGGCCGGGACAAGCGCGTGAATGACGAACCAGCCGTTGTTGTGCTTGAGGCTGCCGTCCAGGAGCTGCAGGGGCGTGGTCCGGGATTCGACCGTCAGGCGCTGAAGGTCGCTCTCCGGGGCGACGACCAGCGTCATCCCCTCCGCGAGCGGCACGGCTTCCGCTTCCCCTTCCAGGTTTTTCCAGGTCGGCCCGTTGGCCTGGCGCGGAAAGATTCCAGGGTTTCCGTCCATGTAATATGTTCGGCCGTAAAGGCCGCCGGGGAATAATTCAAGGCAGTACCCGACCCGCCCGACCCACGCCTCCGGAAGCGGCTTGGCGAGATCGACGGTGATGGTGAACGATCCGCCTTCCGCCCGCACCCGGACGGTGTAGTGGATCCGCAGATCCGGGTAGATGATCGGATTGAACCCGATCCGGTCGCGGGCGGGATCCGGATAGCGGCACGGCACGCTGATCTCGCCCGCCGCCCGGTCCACTTTGCGTTTCTCCAGAACGACGTTCTGCGGGCTCACCCCTTCATGCCGGAAGCCGCCGCCGATCTCCGGGACCGGCTGCCACTGGCCGGGGGCCGGGCTGAGACGCAGTTCGCCGTTGGTCGCCACCCGTTCCCCATGCTGGATGATTTCCACCCCGCTCTGATGGCCTTCCGGAAAGGTGTTGTGATACACCAGCACGTTCAGCCCGGGCATCTCGAAATAATCCTGATCGTTGATGGTCAGATTTTGATCATCCATAGACCGTGTTCTCCGCTGATAATGATAACGGGATTGCGCGGAAACTCAAAATAGAATGCAGGGCGCGTGGGGGGATTTATCGGGTATTGCCAACCCTTAGGGTGGCAGTCACCCTAAGGGTGGTAATAGACCCCCAACAGAGAGGAACGCAGGGAGAAAAAACCGGCCGCCCGGACCAGGTTTGCCGTCCGGATACATGCAGGAGGAAAGATCGAACGGATATTTACACTCCTGGACGGGTTTTTCCAGGAGGGCATCCACCTGCGGAGCGTACGCCCGCCATATTTCCACTTGGCGGGCGTCGGGCGGAAGGCTGGTCAATGGAGCGATCGTGGACCGGCACATCATCGTGATCGCGCCTTTTCTTCCTTCCCGCCGGCTACCGCCGGGAGTGCTGAAGCGAACGGAGAGATCCCACATGGGAATACTCCATCCGCATATTACAGCACAGGCTGCCGCCGGGAAATCTTCCGGCGGCAGCCTGATCATCATGCGGAAGTCAACGGTTTTCGTTTTCCAATTTCTCGACGACCGGTCCGTACTTGGCCCGTTTGCTCCCCGCGCTGATCGACATCGAAATAGCCAATGCTTCGGAAATTTCGTCCTTCGTGGCGCCGGCCTGAACCGCCTGCCGGTAGTGCCATTCGATGCATGGGACGCAATCCACCGAAACGGCGCAGGCAACTGCGATCAGCTCTTTGGTTTTTTTATTCAGCTTGCCTGCGGTATAAACCTGATCGGAAAAGCGGTCATACAATTGATCGATCTCTTTAAGCAAAAACATGTTTTCTCCTTTTCTTGGTTGACAAATCGTTTGGTTTGATCTTTAATCTAATATATCGGAATTACCGTTTCAATACCGAATTATCGATAATAATTATCGGTAATTCCGATATTATGAGGATATTCAATGGAATTACAGCAATTAACCACATTTCGAACCGTTGCCGCAATTGGCAGTTTTAGCCAGGCCGCGGAAGTCCTGGGTTATGCCCAGTCCACGGTTTCGGAACATATCCGCAGCCTTGAGGCCGAATTGAAGACGCGTCTTTTCAAACGCGCGGGAAGCAAACGGATCGCGCTCACGCCCGCCGGCGAACTGCTGCTGCGGTACGGTCAAAAGATGTTGAACCTGGAAGCGGAGATTAAGTCGGAGGTGATTGCGCACACGGAATCGCAAGGTTCGCTTTCGATCCGCATTCCGGAAACGATCAGCATCCATTTTCTGCCCCCCATCCTGCAGCGGTTCCGCAAACGGTTCCCGAAAGCCAACCTGAGTTTCATGAACTGCGTGTATTTCGATCTTCCGGAGGAGCTCTCGGCGGGGATCGTCGATCTGGGATTTCTCATCACCGACGATTTCCGGATGCCCAATCTGGAGACGGAGCTGCTTTGTCCCATCCCCCTGGTTCTCGTCACCCATCCCGGGCATCCGCTTGCACAGGGTCCCAAAATCGATCTTTCGCGGCTCAAGTCGGAACCCCTGATCGTTCCGGCGAACGATTGCAGTTACGTCCAGATGCTGGACCGGATCCTCACCGAACGGAAAATCCATCTGCCGCAGGTCTGGCGTTTCAATTCGATCGAGGCGATCAAGCAGGCGGTGATGAGCGGAATCGGCGTGGCCATCCTGCCCGAAATCGCCGTGCGCCGGGAGGTGAAGGCGGGAAGCCTGGCGGGGTTGCCCTGGCAGGAAAAAAAGGTTGCGGCCAATTTAATAATGATATGGCAGAGGAACAAATGGCTGCCGCCGCTCCTGCGGGCGTTCATGGAGATGGTCCGCGAGGATTTGGCAGCGCCCCCATCCCCGGCGGAATAGCCCGCTTTCCCTCATTTCACCGGCGGATGCCGCTTTATCGGCCGCCCGCTTCCAGGTCCGGAATCCGCCGGATCGAAATGACCGGCTTTCCTTCTTTGCGGAACGGCAGGATTTCGGAATGTGCCCGGGCAAAGATGCTGAGCCCCTTATCGTCCCAGGAAACTCTTCCCCTGCTCCAGACCGCCTGATACTCCGAGCCCCGGACGCTTCTTCCGAAAGTCAGGGTGTCGGCGCGGATCTCCGCCGCGAGCGATTCGATGTTGCGTCTGGCGGTTTCCTCCTTCTGCGTGAATTCCTGCTCGATTTCGGAAACACGCGCGCCGTACCCGGGCGGAAGCAATTCGTCGATCAGGCGCCGTTTCTCCGACTGCAGCAAATTCACTTGCGCATGGAGACTTGAAAGTAAATCCAGCTTTTTCTTAATTTGGATCATGGTTTTCCCCCTTGAAGAATTCGAACTCGGACAAACCCCGCAAATATTTTACCCGGGTGACTGTCATCCCGGCGCGATCCCAGCCGGGATCCAAAGGCAGTCCGCGTATTATTATACATTGTCTTTCATTTGATACTGGATGCCGGCTAAGTACACGCCGGCATGACGATCGTATCCTCGAGTCCAGCGCTGAGGAACTTTATGCGATCGTGAAGCGCATTACCGCTTTCCGCGCCGAAGGCCGCGCGCACTCGCTGAACCCCGCGCGCTCGAAGATCGAAGGGATCCCCATGTAGACCGAGACCGGCGCCAGGCGGCCCTCTTTCGGCAGAGCCGGATATGCTTCGACAACCTTCGCCCCCTGCCCCGCGGCATATTCCACCGCCGCGCGAATTAATGGCACGGCTATCCCCCGGCTGCGGTATTCCATCCCTGCGAAGAAACAGACGATCGACCAGACCGGCGTGTCATCCAGCCGCTTGAGCACCCGCGAGCGCTCCAGGCCGGAGAAATTTTCCCGCGGCGCGATCGAGATCCAGCCCGCCGGTTCGCCTGCCGCGTAGGCCAGGATCCCGGGAACTTCGCCCGAACTCGACGATCTTCTTCATCGCCAGGCGGTTTCCCGTTCCCTGCCGTTTTTCAAACTCGGTCCGCGTCTCGCGCCACCACATGCACCAGCAGCCGCCGTAAGCGCCGTGCCTGCCGAACAGCCGTACGAAATCTTCCCAGCGCCCTGGGGTCAGCGGATGAAACGAAAGGGGTTCACACAAACGGGGGGCAGATCGGGTATCGGGCATGTTTTTTCGACTGATTGTACCCGGCCATTCTACCCGAAAAATAAAATACCCCTCCCTGTCCTTTCCCCGCCTTTCACCTATGTGCGAAAAAACAAAGGAGCACGGATGGAAGCCGCGCTCCTTTTTCAAACAAGTTTTTCTCTTCCGGCCGGCGGTGGATCAGTTCGCTTTGCCGAACTCGAGCACGCCGATCTTGGAGGTGTTCTGGTACGACTGGCCGGTCGGGTCGTGCCAGATGGCGACGCTGTCACGCACGCCGTCGCCGTCCTCATCGTTGTTGACCTGGAAATCGAAGCCGATCCGCACGCCTGCCGCCGGCGTGACCGCATCCAGCTTGATCGCAAGTTCCACAATGTAGCCGCCGGGGACGATCCGGGTCGCGCTCCGGATCAGCTCGGCTTTCGCGTCGCCGTTGAAGCTTTGTTCGTTGTCGAAGTTGACCCGGTATTGGGCGTCGTCCGCCTGGTAAGCGGCGGTCTTGGCGTTGTTCTGATCCAGGAACACTTCGATCGAATCCTGCTCATAGGTGTTGGCGCTGGCCTTGCTCAGCTTTTTATCGGTCACGACCGCGTAGACATAGAGATATTGCCCGTTCCACAGCGTCCTGACCTTGGCAGTCGAGCCGCTCGTCCCCACGACCCACACATCCGTGGATATCTCGTTGGCCTTGGCCCACACCGCATCCTCGACTCCGTCGATGACCGGGGTTCCCTGCACCGCGACGGTCAGCGCCACGGCTTCCGCAAACGTCAGAGTCCCGAAGTTGGCTGTGCCCGTATCCTGGCCGTTGGTCGAAGTCGTTCCAGGAGATCGGGGCGTCCGGCGCGGCGCTGTCGGTGACGCGCAGGTCCAACCCGATCTCCCTTCCGACGGCCGACGCTTTGGCCAGTTTGACCGCCGCCTCCAGCCGGTAACCGTCGTCGGTCGCCTTCATCGCAAACTCGATATTTTTCGAAGGCGTGCAGACGCTGTTCCCGCAGGTGATGTGCAGGTCGTCGTCCTCGTAGGCCACGGTTTTGCCGTTGTTTTGGTCGATGAAGAAGTCGATCTTATCGGACGGGTTTTGGGTTGCATCCTTTACATCGACAAAGATGTACAGATTTTCCTTGTCCCACAAAGTCTGGAAGGAGGCGGCGACCGTCCCGCCCGCCGGAAGCTGCGGCCAGGATTGCATGTTCCAGAGCGCCTCGGCTTCGCCGTCGATGACCGGCGTCCCTTCGGAAGCCGTTAGATGCTGGGTCTGCACGGGCAGTTTCGACGGATCCATGATGCCCCAGTAGGCCGGCTTGGGCTGCAGGTGGTCGTCGAAGAGCAGGGGCAAATTGATCCGGGAGATCGGGAAGGTCAGGAGCCAGGTGTGGTCGTCGGCCATGCCCCAGAACGTCACCGAGTTGATGTTGGCGGCCTGGCGCCGGAAAATGTCAAACACTTCCTTGTAACGGTAGCCCTGCTTGACCAGTATCTCCTCCGGCACGGTCGTGTACTTGTCGGTGTCGTTGGCATAGATGCTCATGTCCAGTTCGGTGATGTGCTGGGTCACGCCCAGCTCGGCGAACCGCTGGAGAGTTTGTTCGATCGCGGGCCCGGACGGGTTTTCGATGTCGATGTGCATCTGGTGCCCCACCCCGTCGACCGGGACGCCCTGCGCCAGCAGGCCTTTCACCACTTTGTACAGGCACTCGCGCTTGGCCGGATCGGTGGTGCTGTAGTCGTTGATGATCAGCTGCGTGTCCGGCGCAACCTCGTGCGCCGTGCGGAACGCCAGCGCGATGTAATCGGCGCCGGTGAGTTCATACCACCGGGTGCGGCGCAGGCAATCCGCCTGGGCCGGGTCGATCGCCTCGTTGACCACATCCCAGACGTTGACGGAGTCCTTGAAGTGGCCGACGACATCGCGGATGTAGGTCTCGAGGCGGGCAAGCGCCAGCTTTTTGTTCTCCGGCGTGGAAAGGAGCGGTTTGCCGTCGGCGTCCGCCCACATCCACTCCGCGGCCTGGTTGTGCCACACGAGGGTATGGCCGTGCACGGCCATATTGTGCTCCCGCGCGAACTCGGCGAGCTTGTCCCCGCCGTCAAACCGGTACTTGCCTTCCCCCAGCGAGATCGAGCCGGGTTTCATGGCGTTCTCGGCGGTGATGCTGTTGAAGTGGCGCGTCAGGAGCGCGGCGTGCGATTTGCTGTTAAGCTGATCCGGTTCGATCGCCGCGCCGATGAGGAAGTCGTCGGCGTACGCCTGGTATACCGACGGCACTTCGGGCTGGGCGGTCGGTGTCGGGACGGTTGTGTTCGTCGGCGCCTGGACAGTCGGCTGGGCGGTCGGCTCGGGCGCGATCGTCGCCGTCCCGGCCGGCGCGGCGCAGGATGCGAGCGCCGCCATGAGCAAAACCACACCAAACGGGATGGCGCGGGTTTGCCCCAACCGTTTCGAATCCTGTGTTTCGTGTGACATGATGACCTCCTTTGTCGGTGGTGGAAACTGCATTAATTATATCGCGGGGAGTTACATCAATTTTTGACCGGTTATTGGATTATTTAGCGATATCCATGGAAATATAACAAGGATGTGTTCCCGTGGCCGCCCGGCCGGTTTTCCAGGTCAAGGTCGGGTACGATCCATCGCTGCATACCGCCAATAGGACGAACAGGTATCCGAGAGTAAACCATTGGTGAAACGGAATACGTGGAGGCATCCACATATTGCGGCAGGAAAACCAATAAACTCCGATTGGGCCGTCTGGTTTTTTATGGGTTCGCGTTTTCGGATTCCCGGTTTGCCCGCCTGCCGCCGAAGGCATGAATGGTCCTTGTTCCCGGAGTGCTCTCCCCGCTGTGGGGAACCCCTTTGGGGATAAACCACTCCTCACCAACTCCCAGCGGAATCCGCCTGTCGCCCAAAATCAGGACGTATTGCCCCTGCACGACAAGAAAATATTCGTCATAGTCGTGGACATGTTTGGCCGACTTTTCCCCGTCATGATTTATCCAGACGGCCATCTGGCTTCCATCCGCGCCGTCGAACAGGTAACCCTCGATGCCGCGGGTGTATTGGGTCTGGGAGGCAATCCGATTGGCGGGATTCTTCATGAAATCCGGAAAGTCATTCATGGCGTTTTTCCTTCCGCTTCGACAATAATTCGCATATGCCCCGGCCGATTTTTCGATTATACAGTAGATCGTATCCTGCGAAGACTTCGTCCAAAGGCAACTATTTATAGAATGCAAAAAAGGAAAGGCCATCTTCCTGACTTTCTAAAAATCCGGTTGCCCCTATTTCCTTTGCCATTTTTTCGAAATCCAGCCTGATAAACCGGTCATAATAGCTGCCTTCCATCCATTCCACAATTGCCGCCGGAAGGTTCCACTCCCTTCCGTGATCCACCACCATGACCGCAACTCTTGCGACTCTTAAGAGGTTTTCGAGGATCCTTTTTTCCTCGGTGGCCGGGAAAAGATGAAGCGCAAAGGATACGAAGGCATAATCATAGGATCCCGCGCTTTCCGATATCCGTAGAATATCTCCCTCGCTGAAATGAACTTCCAGGTTTTGCAATTTTGCCCTTATTTTTGCGCGTTCGAGCATGCCGATCGAAGCATCACGCGCCTCCACGGAGGAAAATATCCTCGCCAACTGCAAGGTCAGCATGCCGGAACCGCAGGCATATTCAATGGCCGTCTTTTTTTCGATTCCCGGAATGGCGGCAACATGCGTGGAAATAATCCTTCCGACTTTCGGTCCAACCGATCCTTCCACCAAGCCGTAATACCTGTGAAACCAATTGTAAAGATGCTTCATCGATTCCGGTTGGCGGCGATGTCTCATTTGGCTTGTTCCATTCGTTTTCTCAATTGCCGCCGGCTTTCCCGCAATGGCCGGACGGGGATCCATTGCATGATCACTTGCATTCTCCTCATTTGGACGGTGGACGACAGCCCGAGGAGTATTCCCTAATATATGAGAATCGGAATCGCATGGCAGGCTCGATTTGCTCCTGGAATCTGCGCGAAATCGAAGCGGAAGCACGAATCTATTGCTTCAACGTTTGATAAGCCGCATTTATGATTTTCATCTTTCTTTCCGCTATTTCTTTGTACTCCGGCGCCAATCCTGCAACTTTATCCGGATGATACATTTGCGCGAGTTTTCTGTAGGCGGAAGCAATTTCATTTTGCGTTGCCGTATCATGAATATTCAGGATTTTATAGGGGTCCTGCTCTTCTCGTTTACGATATGGAAATACCTGTTCATCCTCATTATGAATATTTTGATCATTATTCGAAGAGTTGGCTGTTGAAGATTGCCGGGCGTTGTTCGAGGTTCTATCTTTTCCTTCATCCGGTTTCATAAATTCGCGATAGGTTTTTCGAAGAATAAGCCTGAATATGTTGGGAGTAAAAAAGAGAAGAATTAATATTATGATAACTTCAGTCCATCCAATTTTCATATCCATTTTCTCCCGATTCTTCCGGGTGCGGCAACCCGGTGTGCATGTGAGATCCGCCTTAAATTATTTTATATTAAGCCACTGGAGTGCTTCTTCCAGATTTGGAGTCACCTTAACTCGAATACCTCGATTTCTCATCAAATTCTCTCCAAACCGGCCTTTTTCAATTTGGATGTTTTTCACCAATATGGCCAATGAAATATTTTTCGGCATGAATAATGCGATTAATTCTCCTGCATCAAACCTCTCCATAGATTTGGGCTCTTTTGGGTCAATCCGAATCAGTTGTGTAAGATCACAAAGGACTTTATATAATTTAAGCCTTTGGGCTTCCTCCACCCATTTTCGGAAAATCTCTATTGCCGAAGAATGGGAATACTGTCCCATGACTTTTATAAAAATATATTCAGTCCTTGCTTCATAGGAAGCGTTCATGTATGCCT
Source organism: uncultured Chloroflexia bacterium (assembly GCA_963724345.1). GTDB lineage: Bacteria > Chloroflexota > Anaerolineae > Anaerolineales > RBG-16-64-43 > JAFGKK01. The sequence goes on from CAVRUI010000003.1 coordinate 2,378,303, forward strand.
CCAATTTTCCTATTGGCTCGAATACGACGGCGCTTATTTTACGGCAACCTCCACCGCATCCGCCATGTCGCTCAGAAATTCAAACAAAAAGCGCAGGTACTTGCCGTCCGAAATGCGTCCGGTCTGGCTGAAAATGAGTTCCGCCTCCTGGATACTGATGCGGCCTCCTATTTTCAATCCGGAGAGTTGCGGACGGATTGCGGAAGAAGCGAGCACTTTATTGGCCAGCCGGTCTGGTTCGCTCGTGATGTTGAAGTGGCGGTCAATTTCCGGATCGCCGGTTCCTTGGGAGGCTTCCCCGAGGGTGATGACCCGGTCGACTCTCATTTTGATGTTTTGCGGGATGTTGACCTTAAGCCGGATTTCCGTGTCCGTATTGTTCGGATCGCCTGCTTGCGAGCTCCGGCGCCGGTCTGCATGGTACTCATCCGACTCACTTTCGGTCAGGGTGAGGGGCCGTTTGCGGTAAATGCCGCTCAATTGCTGATCCGTATAGGCCGCCGTCCGGTGTTGGGAAAACTGCAAGCCCGTCTCCGCGGCGATCTGCTTCCAGGCTCGGCCCCGGCCCAGTCTTTGCAGGATATTGAAGGCGATTAGGATAACAATGAAAACGATCAGCACCAGGAATAAAGGATCGGTAAGGTACTTTAAAAGCGTATCCATAACGCAACTCCTTGTGGTGTTTATTTTACCGCCGTGCCGGTTGTGCCCAACGGCCTGCGGGTAATCCGCCTGACCGGATACGCAAGATCGGGATCATTATACTGATTCGGGGGCCGAAGGGGATGCCGACGAAGATTCCAGCCGATGGCCGAACCTCCGGCCGCAGGCCCCGGTTGGGCCGCCAGTATTAAGCCGTTCGAATTAATAACAATAATTGCATGGGACCAGTTTGTATTCCATATTTTCTATAAATTCCGGTTTATTTCCGCCAAAACGATTGAGACCGCCACCGAAAGGTTAAGGCTTTGCGTTATCCCCATCAGGGGGATTGTTATTTCGGAATCGCAAATATCGATAATTTCGGACGGAATTCCACTTCTCTCGGACCCAAATAGGATCAAATCGGAAGGGAGAAATGAAAATTGGAACAGGGAAATTGTGTTTTTTATTGGTACGGTCGCTATCCGCCTGCCGGAATAAGATCTGATAAACTCAATCGGATCTCGAATAACTTCCCATTGGATTAAATAATACGCCCCGGCAGAAACCGTGCGGATACGATGACTGTAAGATTTTCCGTATTTGAGGCGAATGATATGATTTGGATCGTACACGCAGCACTTTTTGAAACCAAAACACTCGAGGCTGCGCGCAATAACACACAGGTTCTTAAAATCATCCGGTGCATATAGAAATATATTCATCGGGTCAATCGTCATATTGTTCCATTACGGGATTATCTTCCGAAGGATCGCAAGTGCCCCAACGGCTGTCGGTTCAGTTTATCCTCGCGGAGCATCACCACTCGGTTTTGTTCTTTGAGAAGTTTTATTCGCTCTTGACCCGCCCCTTTGGCATGGGAGCGGGGGCGGTTTGCCCGCCCCGGCGGAGTGGGCCGGGGGCCGGCAATACATGCAACGATTCATTCTACTCGATTCATCCCCGAAGCACATCCCTTCGGATACTATTATTGGATGAATTTTTTACCATATCCGTGAGAGCTTATGCTGCCCCATATGAGAATCTCTCCGCTACGGTCTTTGGTACTGTAGGAACCAGTCGTAAAACCCCGGGTCCGAGTAGGTATCCGTCCAGGTATCATGATCATGGCCCGCCAGGGCCGTAAATTTTATGTTGCCTCCTACTGCTTTCAAAGCATCCACCGGCTCTTGAGCTTTTCCCAGGGGGATGATGGTGTCATCGGCGCCATGAATGACCCAGACCGGCAGGCTCTTAATCCGATCCAACAGGGGAATCAGATCGGCATCGATCCGGGCGGAGAGCACCGCGATGGCGGCGAAAGTCTCGGGGTGTTGAATGGCGAAGCGATAGGACGCCATGCCTCCCAGGCTCACACCGGTGACATAGATACGCTTCGGGTCCACGGGATAGGCCGCCTGCGCCTCGGCCAGAACGCCGTCCAGGTATTCCATGGGAAACTCATTTTGCGAGGCGTTCAGCAGCGGCGCGACGATGATGAACGGCAGCGGCTCCCTCTCGCGGATCATCATGAAGGGGCTGGCTTTGGCAAGCAAATAGATGTTGTCCCCACGATCCCCGCTTCCGTGCAGGAAGAGGATCAGCGGCCAGGTTTTGGCCGGGTTGTCTTCGTATCCTTCCGGCAGATAGAGCATGTACCCTTTCCCGAATTGCGGGAGGTCTTTATTCTGATATTCCTTGGAAAAAATCCGCTTGCCAGCCAGATACTGGCTGTAGTCTTTATAGACATAGAAGGATTGGTTTCGGCTAAGCTCAAGAGGACGATGGTCGTTATCGGGGCTCTTGAGAAGCTTTTTATCGGGATCATAGGCCAGCCGAATGGTTTTGGTCGAGCCATTGAAGGGTGCATTAAACTCAATGGCAGGGGCAGCACCTGGTAAAACCTGAAAGCGGATTTCCTGGATCGAGGAAGGATACTGGAGGTTCGTGCCCAACCAGAGGAAAGCTTTGCCTCCCTGGGTGGAAATATCCTGAATGACCAGCACGATCTTGTAATCCTTTTTAACCGGCGGGCTGTAGTCGTACCCCTCCCACCGGCCAAGGTATGCCCCCAACTCGGGGGAAAGACCTTGAGCGGCCGGCGAGATCGGAATTTTCCCGAAAATCAGATATGTGTTGGGATCGTTGTTGGACCGGCGAGTGCACCGTCTCGAAATCGGGCGCGAAGTCCTTGCCGGTTGACCCGCAACCCGCAAGGATGAGGCTGGCCGCCAACCAACCCGCTGTCAAAAAGCAAATCGCTGTCGTTCGTGGCTTTGCTTTCATCGCGTTTCCTCATGTGCTGCTGCAGACGCACCCGGCAATCGATCACTCGCCGCGGCCCAACGGCTTGCGGTTCAGCCAGCCCCGGCTCCCCTTCGCCTTTCGTGCTCTGGGCAGGCGCCGAGCGGGCCGGGGGCGCTTGGCCGGCTGCTCAGGACCTGATCCCGGCATATCATATCCGCCGCTGTCGGGCTCGCCTCTTCCTTTATGAATGACTATGTGCTCATACTATAAAAATATAAATCCTCTTTATCGACTGTAAATCCCAGCCGTTCATACAGCCTTTTTGCCGGATTATTTTTCAATACACTCAATCGCACATGCGCTCCCATTTGTTTTCCACTGCGTAATACTCCCATTATTATTTGCGAACCAATCCCTTTCCCCTGATATTTTCGCGCAATTTGTATTTGGCATAATTCCCAGTCCCCTTCATTCTTTATCACCTTCAGCAAGCCTCCCTTTTCTCCGTCAATTATTATTATTTGGGCGCAATCGAGACGATATATCACCCTTTCCCTGATCGTTTCAATGGATTGTGTCAGATCAGCATTTTTAATATGTTTCGCCATTGTCTCATTACGTAAATTAATAAGGAAATCAACATCTTCTGCAACGGCTGGAATGAACTGTATTTTAGATTTATCCATCATTTTGAAATAATGAGCCCAACAGCCGGCGGTTCAGCCCGCCCCGCGGAAAACGCTGGTTCGACTTGTCCTTGGAACCTGCGCGAATTCGAAGCGGCTGCCTGGACGGCTGTGCAGATCCAGGTTCCATATACTGCCTTTGGCAGGGAAGCGGGGGCCGATTGTGCGGGACTGGTTCATTATACTTATTTCTTCATCGAAGAAGATACCGCCGTAGACTCCAAACCGAAAGCCAAATCCGCCGCAAGCGCGTATTGGGCAGCTTATGGAATGGGCGTTATATCGAACGACATGACGGTGATGTCTTCTCCCTCGTAATTTTCTTCTGCCATGGCTTGCCAGCCCAATTTTAGATATAAACCCTGCGCAGTTTTCGTATAAAGGTATAAACGTTTTATGCCCATCCGCTCGGACACCCGCACCATATATTTGGATAGTGCGCTGCCAATGCCATGCCTTCGGTTTTCCGGTCGAACGTACAATCCCGCAAGCCAAGGCGAGAATTCCATGTGGGAATTCATGTCATGATCCACAAGTTCTGCAACACCAAGCAGTTCGCTGCCTTCAAGGGCGACATAACCGGTAGGAATGCGATTGCGATTGGCCCTGCGGCGTATACCATTGGCCCAGGATTGTACGGAGCCCGTCGGATCTTTCTTTCCCCACTCCCGGAAGTACCAAAGGGCAATTGCATCAATCAGGTCGAGGTGATCGGCAATGCTCTCAATCTGCATAACTTTATTATGCCTTTATGAACTGCCCAACTGCCAATGAAGCCTCTTTCCTCCACCGATCCTGGCCTTGCGGTGGAGGAGAGAGAGTTATTTTCATCAATTTCCAACCGGCCTCAGGCTTCCGCTCCGGTTTTTGCCGGATTCTTCCACGGCTTTTCGCGGATCAACCGCACGCCCAGGCCCGAAAGAACAATCAGCCCCGCCAGCGTCCCGCCCGGGAAGAAGATCATGGCGATCAAGCCGGCCGCAATCGTCGACCACCGCCCCCAATGGTTGCCCACCGCGATCGCGCACATCGCGGCGACCAGGAAAGTCCCTTCCAGGACGAGCATCCAGCCGATCCGGCCGGCCGTCATCCCCATCGCCTCGAAGAACGGAATCCCGAACCAGACCGCGAGGGGGCCTTCCGGGATCGCATCCCCGATCCGCATCGCCAGCCCGAGCCCGGCCATTACGAAGCCGGTGAGGAGGCCGAATGCGAGGAGGAGACGCCAGAGCAACAAGAGGGAAGCGCTGATTGGCCGTTTCATAATGAAGTTGATTTTCCTTGAAGACGCTTGCCTAGAACGTTCGTCATTCCCGCGCCTGCCGTTGCAGGGAGAAGAGATCGTCATGCCTGCGTGTTCTTAGCAGGCATCCATCAGATTTACCCTCTTGGAGAAGAGATTTGTACGGGTGTGTAATGGATCCCTGCTTAGTACACCCTCGCTTCGCCTGCATCACCACTCAAAGAACAAAACCGAGTGGTGATACTCCGCGAGGGCAGGCGCAGGGATGACGAACATTTATCATGCCTGCCATTCTACGCAGGGATGACGAATATTTATCACGCCTGCCTTTCTTCGAAGGCATGACGATCATAGGTCAATGCAGTTAATTTGCCCGCCCAACCATCTTCTCACTGCACCGTGAGCGGCTGGATCTCGATGCAACCCGCGCCGACCAGATGCAGGATCTGGCGCTCGAGCTCCGCCGTCCAGGATGTGGTATTGGTCGGGAACTCGAGCCGATAGGTGCGCTCCGCCTCGGAAATGTGGAACGCAAAATGGTCGGTGCCCGGGTAGGAAGTCAACAGGCCGTACAGGATCCGCAGCCGGCGGGTGTCGCGCGCGCGGTCGCCCGTTTCGCGGATGTACAGCAGGATCAGCCGGGGCCCTTCGATTTTCGCCGGCGGCGCCCCCGGAATTAAATTCGCACGCGGTGCGATCGGCGGCGGCGGATTTGCGGCCGCGACCGGTGATCGCGGCTCCACGCCCGGCAGACTCGCGGCTGCGATCGGCGCAACCGCATTTGGAGCCGTAATCGGCGATCGCGGTTCCACATCCGGCGAGCCGGCGGCCGCGATCGGGATCTCATTCGTCACCACGGGGCTCATCCCAGCGGCGCCCGCCGCGGCCGGCATTTCATTCATCACCGCGGGGCTGGCCTCCACAACGCCAACCGCAATCGGCGGCGGCGCAGGCATCATGGAAACATCCTCCCCCGGATCCTCCGGAGGCGGGTATCCGTCGTCGTCGGGCGGTATCGGCGGCGCGGAAGCAACCGGCGGCGCCGAAACCGGGCGCGAAAGCCCGGGCATCCCGGATTTGGCGGCTTTCTTCGCCGCCTTCTTCAGATCGTCCGTGATCGAATCCACCAGCACGCGCGGGTTGCCGTTGCCGGTTTCCGCCTTGCCTTCCGCCACCAGGACCGCGTCTTCCTTGACGATCGACCCGGACCGCTCCCACACCTGCGGGAACAGGATCAGTTCGATCGGCCCCTGCATATCTTCGATCGTCGCGAACGCCATCGCCTTGCCGGTTTGGGTCTGGAGCGCGCGCACGTGGGTGACCATCCCGGCCACCCGCACCTTGGCCTGGTTTGGCACCTCCGAGAGGGCCGCGCTCCAATGCGTGATCACTTGTTCCAGTTCCTCGCGGTATGCCGCGAGAGGATGATCGCTGACGTACAACCCGAGCAGTTCCTTTTCCCACGCCAGCATCGTCCGCCGCGGGATCGGTTTGGCTTCGGCCAGCTGGATCGTTTCCATCGGGCCGCAGTTGGTGGCGGCGAACAGGCTGATCTGCCCGGCTTCCTTGGCGCGCGAATGGCTGGCCGAGACGGACAGGATGCAATCCAGCGTATCGAGGATCGCCACCCTCTCGCCGAAGCCGTCGAGCGCGCCGACCTTCACAAGACTCTCCAGCGCGCGCTTGCCCACCCGCCGCAGGTCCACCCGGCCGGCCAGGTCGTCGAGCGTCTTGAACATCCCGCCCCGCTCGCGCTCGATAAGGATCTCGTTCACGGCGCCCTCGCCCACGTTCTTCACCGCGCCCAGGCCGTAGCGGATCGCATACCCGCCCCCGGGCTTCTCTTCGACCGTGAAATCCCACTCGCTGCGGCCGACGTCCGGCGGCAGCACGTCGATCCCCATCCTGCGGCAGTCGGCGATGTAGAAGCCGACCTTCTCGATTTCGTTCTTGGAGACCGAGAGCAGCGCGGTCATGAACTCGACCGGGTAGTGCGCCTTCAGGTAGGCCGTCTGGGCGCAGATCACGCCGTAATCCGCGGCGTGGGCCTTGTTGAAGCCGTAGCGCGCGAACCCCTCCCAGTCGTCGAAGATCTCGGCCGCCTTTTCGGCGGAGATGCTCACCTTCCGGCTCGCGCCCTCGATGAATTTCGCGCGGTTCTTCTGGATCGCGTCGGCGTTCTTCTTGGAAACGGCTTTGCGCAGGTCGTCGGCCTCGCTCGGGGTGAAGCCCGCCATCTCGATCACCGCGCGCATCAATTGTTCCTGGTAGATGAGGATCCCGTAGGTCTCGCGCAGGATCGGCTCGAGCGCCGGGTGCTTGTATTCCACTTCCTGCTGCCCGTGCATGCGCTGGATGTAATTCGGAATGTGCTCGATCGGGCCGGGGCGGAACAGCGCGATCATCGCGATCACGTGATCCAGCTTGGTCGGCTTCATCTCCATCAGGTAGCGGCGCATGCCGCTGCCTTCCACCTGGAACACGCCGTCCGTTTCGCCGCGCCCCAGGAGTTCGAACACGGCCGGGTCGTCGGTCGGGATCGTATCGAGGTCGAGCGTCACGCCGTGCCGCTCGCGGATCAGCTGGCAGGCGCGCTGCATGATGGTGAGGGTCGCCAGGCCGAGGAAATCCACCTTGAGGAGGCCGAGCTTGTCGAGGATCTGCATCTCGAACTGGGTGATCGCCCCCATCGCGCTTTCCTCGAGGCTGCCGCGCGTGAGCCGGTGCAGCGGGACGTATTCCACCAGCGGCCGGTCGGAAATCACCACCCCCGCCGCATGCGTGCCGGCGTTGCGGACAACTCCCTCGACCTGGATCGCGGTGTCGATCAGATGGCGGATGTAATCGGTGCTTTCGTAGGCTTCCTTGAACGGCGGGACTTCCTTGAGCGCGTCCGTCAGCGTGAGCGCCTTCCCCTGCCCGGCCGGGATCAGCTTGGCGAGCCGGTCCACTTCCGGCAGCGGGATGTCCAGCACGCGCCCGACGTCGCGGACCGCGGCGCGCGAGGCCATCGTGCCGAAGGTGATGATCTGCGCGACTTTATCCGAGCCGTAGCGCCGCGCGACGTATTCGAGCATCCGCCCGCGCAGGTCATCCTGGAAATCCAGATCGATGTCGGGCATGCTCACCCGCGCCGGGTTGAGGAAGCGTTCGAAGATCAGCCCGTGCGCGATCGGATCCACCAGCGTGATCCCGAGCGCGTAGGCCGCGAGCGAACCCTCCGACGAACCGCGGGCGTTGTACCAGATCTTTTCCTCGCGCGCATGGCGGCACAGGTCCCAGACAATGAGGAAATAATTTTCGAACCCCATCGCGTGGATGATGCCGAGTTCTTTTTCGAGGCGCGCTTGAAATTCCGGCGCCGAGGCCTGCGGCCCGAAGCGGTTGCGCAGCCCTTCCGTGCACAGCTCGCGCAGGTAGCCTTCCGAGGTTTTGCCGTCCGGAACGGGGAACATCGGCAGGTGATAGCCCTTGAACCCAAGGTCCACCGAGCAGCGTTCCGCCACGGCGAGCGTATTGGTGATCGCGGATGGCACCTCCGGAAAGAGCGCCTGCATTTCTTCCGCCGTGCGCAGGTAGAAGGTATTGCCGGACATGCGCATCCGTTTGGCGTCGGTGACGACCGTCCCGGTCTGGATGCACAGCAGGATGTCGTGCGCCACGCTGTCTTCCGCCATGACATAATGGACGTCGTTGGTCGCGACCATCTCCACGCCGAAGCGCGGTGCGAGCGCGACGATCTTGCGGTTGACCTCGAGCAGTTCGGGGATGTTGTGGGATTGCAGTTCGAGGTAGAAGCGGTCGCCGAAGACCTCGCGATACCATCCGATCAGCCGCTCGGCCTCCTCCGTGCGCCCTTCCGAAAGCGCGCGCGGGATTTCCGCGCCCAGGCAGCCGCTGGTGCAGATCAGCCCTTCGGAGTGCGCCGCGAGGTAGTCGTGGTCGATGCGCGGTTTGTAATAGTAGCCTTCGAGCTGGGCGGCGGTAGCGATCTGCAGCAGGTTCTTGTATCCGGTGTCGTTTTGGGCCAGCAGCAGGAGATGCGGCGGATCGCGGTCGACCCGCCCCTCTTTATCCTTCATCCCGCGCGGGGAAAGGTACGACTCCACGCCGATCAGCGGGCGGATGCCCGCTTCCTTGGCGGCGGAATAGAACTCGATCGCGCCGAACATCGTTCCGTGATCGGTGATGGCGAGCGCGGGCATCCCGAGCTGCTTGGCACGCGCAATGAGGCGGGGAATTTTTCCCAGCCCGTCGAGTAGGGAGTATTCGGTATGTACGTGGAGGTGGACGAAGGACATGATCGCCGGGTAGGAGTGCCGTGATGAACGATCCGGGGGTACGGAGAATATTATAGCACAGCGACGGGAAATAAATCCGAGAAGAAAGTCACAATTAGCTTAAATAATTACGTGCAAATGCCGGTTACGTAGTCCGCCGGTTTCCGGCGGGCGTATTACGGTGCTCACGAATAGAATCAATCGATTTGACCAATGAGCTTGTCCCGAGCCGAAGGCGAGGGATCATGCCTGCGCCTGCCCTTGCGGGTAATGCGATCGTCATACCGGCGTGTTCTTAGCCGGTATCCATCTGAATTTCCTTCGTAGAGAAGAAAGTTGTTGGGGTTTCTTCTGGATTCCCGCCAAGTACACGCGGGAATGACGATCTTTCGTTGCGCCTACAGCCAATGAGCCTGTCCCGAGCCGAAGGCGAGGGATCATGCCCGCGCCTGCCCTCGCGGTTCATACAATCGTCATTCCGGCGCCTGCCCTTGCGGAGCAATGATCGTCATACCGGCGTGTTCTTAGCCGGTATCCATCTGAATTTCCTTCGTAGAGAAGAAAGTTGTTGGGGTTTCTTCTGGATTCCAGCTAAGAACACGCTGGAATGACGAACTTTCGACTCGCCTGCCCTCGCGAGTGAAGTAATCGCCAGGCCCAGGCGCCCTAATCGGGCATCCAGGGATTTTGATCGTAGAGTTTGGTTTTATCCGGGTTTGGTTTGGATTCCCGCTAAGACCACCCTCGCTTCGCATTCATCCCGGTTCGTGAACCAGAAGCGAGCCGGGATGCTCTCGCGAGGGCAGGCGCGGGAATGACGGACTTTACTTTACACGTCCGACCGTCTCCAGCCCGCGGCCGCCGCCTCCGCCTCGGAGCAGAACCAGCGCTCGCCCTTTTCCGGTTCGACCACCGTTTGCTCGTAATATTTTCCGCCCGGGACGTGATAGATCTTTTCGCCCCGGCTGTTGATATTGCCTTTGATTACGCAGCCCGCCGGCGGCGTGATGCATCCCCCGACGCAGCTTCCCCCTTCGCGCGTGGAATATGTCGGCGATCCGAGCAGCCCCCAGATCCCCCGGCCTTCCATCCGGGCTTCCTCCTCCGCCGCCCTGAAATCCTCTGAGCAGGAGATATCCGGCGGATAGGATCCGGCATGCGCCAGCCCGATGCGCACCAGTTCGCGGTTGACGAAAATTCCATCCGCGAAGATGTGGCGCAGCAGCCTCCCGTAGCGGTCGGCCTCGGAAAGATCGCGGATCATCACGATCCTCTTCCCGCCGGCGAGCGCGACGTTGGCGGCGCGCGCTTCCTCCCCCAGCGGTTCGCCGTTCATCTCGGGCGCGTCGATCCCGATGTAGCGCACCCGGAAGGCCACGCCCTTCACCTCCACTTCGATCGTATCCCCGTCGGTGATCCTGGTGACGGTCGCCTCCACGCGTTCGGCATCGGCCCGGATGCACGGCCGGCCCGGCGTCGCGGTGCCGATCGCCTCCGGAGCCGTCGCGGTGAATGCGACCATCGGCCGCGCGGCCGGCGTTGGCGTCTTCGGGTCGCATCCGGCGATTAGAAAAAGGATTATGCAAAGCAAGGGGAGAAAATATTTTTTTCGCATGAGTGCCCCCATCGAACGAGTTCATTCATTGTACTCCTCTTTGATACCGCGGATTACACGGAAGAAAGATGGATTTCACGGATAATAATTAAAAATTTTTCGTGTAATCCGCGGTTTTCTCCGTGCAATCCGTGGTAAATCCATCGCGGGATATAATTACACGCGGACTATGAGTTACCTCTACCCGAAACGCAACACCCTGCCCCTTTTCCAAATCATCCTGCTGGCCGCCCTTGGAGTCGCGGCCGGCCTCGCCGCGGCATTTGTTTTGCTCGCGCCGCGGGTGACCGCCGTCGCCCCCGCCGAAAACGCACGCACGGGGGCGTTCGCGGCGGTCGAGATTCAGTTCAGCGTTCCGATGCGGGCGGAATGCACCGCGGAGCGCTTCTCCGTCGAGCCCGCGGTCGAGGGCGATCTGGCGATCGAGGGCGGAACCCTGCGGTTCACCCCGCGCGACCCGTGGCCGACGGGTGCCAGCGTGCGCGCGACCATACTTGCCGGCGCGTGCAGCGAACGCGGGCTGCCGCTGCTTGCGGGCCGCACCTGGACCTTCACGCCGTCCCTCCTGCGCGTCGCCTACCTCCCCAGCGGCGGGGAGGACGGCCGCCTGATGGCGATCCCGGCCGATGGCGGCGATCCGGAGATTCTCGCCCAGGCCGACTCGCAATTCCAGAATTTCGACATTTCCCGGCGCGGCGATTTCGCCGTTCTCTCCACCGGCGCATACGGCCACCCCGGCCTGCTGTATCTTTCCCGGCTTGATGGAAACACGGCGCAGCTCCTGCTGGATTGCGGCGCGGATTCCTGCAGCGATCCGGTGATCTCCCCCGACGGATCGCTCGTCGCTTACGTCCGCCGCGACTTGGGGAGCAGTCCATCCGTCCTCCGCGCCCTTCATCGAACTCCTGACCGTCTCGAACGGTCAGACCCGGATGGTCTCGGCCGCCGGGAACACCACCGGGAACCCGTCCTGGTCCGCGCAGGGCTGGCTCTCCTATTACGACGGCACCCGCCAGGTGATCGTCATCGACGACCTCGCCGGCGGGCAAACCGTGGTCCCGAATACGACCGGCGCGGCATGGTCCTGGCTTCCGGACGGATCGGGGATAATCTTCCCCGAGATTTTGGTGGAGGAAGTCACCGACCGGGAAACCGCGGCGCGCATTTACAGCCGCCTTTTCCGGGTCGACGTGAAAACCAACGATCGCACAAACCTCAGCGGCACCGAGATGCTTGAGGACGCCTCGCCTGCCGTCTCTCCCGACGGCCTGCGGCTCGCGTTTTCGCGGAATTTTTTCGACAACCGCTGGACCCCGGGCAACCAACTCTGGATTATGGATCTTACGGACGGCTCGGTCCGGCAGGTGAGCCAGGCGCCGGATTACAGCCATTCGTCGATCCATTGGAGCCCGGACGGCGCCCGGCTGGCATACATGCTGTTCCACGAGGCTTCTCCCGGCGATCCGCCGGAGATTTGGTGCCTGAACGCGGACGGCACCGATCCGCGGCGCCTGGCCGTCGGCGGCTTCCTGCCGCAGTGGATCCCGTAAACCCCGCCTCACCCGTAGTGGCGCACAACCGTGCGCCTCTACGGGGGGATGAACCGGTAAACAAAAGAGGATCCCGAAGGATCCTCCGTGTCATCCGTCTTTTATCGGTGTAATCCGTGGTTACGAAGCCATCCCCATGTTCTTCCCCAGCTTGGCGAATTCCTCGAGAACCCTATCCATCTGCGCGTCGGTGTGGGTCGCCATGTAGGAAGTGCGCAGCAGGGAGCGGCCTGCCGCCACCGCGGGCGAGACGACCGGATTGACGAACACCCCCGCATCGAACAGCATCTTCCAGGAAATGATCGTCCGCAGGTCGTCGCCCATGATGACCGGAATGATCGGCGAGACCGTTTTGCCGATGTCGAATCCCATCCGGCGGTACTCGGCCCGCATCCGGTCGCCGATCGCGTTCACCCGCTCGGTATGCTGGGGTTCGTCGCGCATGATGTGCAGCGCCGCCAGCGCCGCGGCGGCGTTGGAAGGCGGAATGCTGGCCGAGAACATCAGCGCCCGGGCGTGGTGCTTGATGTAATCGATCACCACGGCGTCGCCGGCGATGAACCCGCCGAGCGAGGCGAAGGATTTGCTGAAGGTCGACATGATCAGGTCGACGTCCTTGGTCACCCCGAAATGCGCGGCCGTGCCGCGCCCCTTGCCCACCACGCCGATCCCGTGCGCGTCGTCCACCATCAGCCGCGCGCCGTACTTCTTCAGGATCGGGATCATCTCCGGCAGCGGCGCGAGGTCGCCTTCCATGCTGTACAGCCCGTCGACCACCACCAGCTTGCCCTTGTCCTCGGGAAGCGCCGCCAGCACCCGCTCCAGATCCTGCAGGTCGTTGTGCTTGAAGCGCTTCGTTTCCCCCCACGACAGGCGCGCGCCGTCGACGATGCTGGCGTGATCCTCCTTGTCGAGGATCACGTATTCCCCGCGCCCCATGATCGCCGAGATCGTCCCCAGGTTGGCCTGCATCCCGGTCGAAAAAACGAGCGCAGCTTCCTTGTCCACGAATTCCGCCAGTTCGCGCTCGAGTTGTTCGTGCATCTCGAGTGTCCCGTTGAGGAACCGCGACCCGGTGCAGGAAGTGCCGTATTTGCGGATCGCCGCCTCGGCCGCTTCCCGCACGCGCGGATCCATCGTCAGCCCGAGGTAGTTGTTCGAGCCGCACATGATCAGCCGCCGTCCCTGGAAGACCGCTTCGGTCCCCTCATTGCCTTCCATGGGCAGGAAGTACGGGTAAAACCCGGAAGCCTTGGCGTCCCTGGCGTCCGTAAAAGTTCCGCATTTCTCGAAAATGTCCATCCCAACTCCTCTTTTCTCCGAAAGGGGTCCGTCCCGCAAGGGACGCGGGCCTCATTATACGCGACCCTTGTCCTTCGCCTCGGCGGCGGCCTTCTTGCGGACCGCGTCCGCAACCAGGATATCGATCACCGGGTATTGAAGCGGCCCGAGGATATTGGTGAGCCAGTAGAAGAGGTTGGTATCCCAGCCGGTGATGACGATGTACCGGTTGCGTTCGACCCCGGAGAGTATGTCGCGCGCCACCGCCTCGGGCGGATACACCGTTCCGCTGCCGGAAATGATATCCAGTTCGCGGGGCCGGATCTTTTTTTCCTTGGCCAGCGAAGGCGTGTCGGTATCGGGCGGCATGACGTTTGTCACCCGGATCCCGAGCGGCTTAAGTTCATAGCGCAATACATCGCTCAGACCGCGCACCGCGCACTTGGTCGGCGCATAGGAGGAATATCCGAAAAGCGCGAGGTAGGCCGCCGCGGAGGAAACGAAGACGATGTGGCCCTGCTTGCGGCGGATCATCTCCGGGACGACGGCGCGGGTCATGTGGAGCGTGCCGAAATAATTCGTCTCCATCGTCTCGCGGAAAATCTTGGTGTCCATCTCCAGGAAGTACCCGGGATGGGATGTGCCGGCGTTGTTGAACAGCAGATCCAGCGATCCGAGCCCCTGGACGGCCTGCTCCGCCGCATCGCGCGCCTGGCTCTCCACGGCAATATCCGCCGGCGTGTATCCGATGATCTGCGCCGGATCGGGCGCGGCAGCTTTTAATTCCCGGCAGGCGGATTCGAGTTTTACCCGGTCCCGGGCCGCCAGCCAGACGTTCGCCCCCCGGGCGATCAGCTGCCGGGCAAGGGCAAGCCCAATCCCGCTGGAACCGCCCGTGATAAGGGCTTTCTTTCCGTAGAAGAAATCCTTGCGAAGATCCTTTGGCATGAGGATCCTCCCTTCGTGAATTGTTTTTAAATGAAAAGGAGTGGTTCGGTGGTTTGGATAAGTATACCCGAAATATCAATGGAAGAGACCTTGTAAATTCGCACTTTCCCGATACGGTATATCTCCTCTACTCCGCGGCAAGAATCAAGGTCCGACGGTTTGAGCGAACCAGCGCCTTCCTTTATATAGATGTGGGTCACCCCCTGCTCCCGAACCAGCGTCCAAAAATCCTCCGTGCATCCCTGCAGCGAACTGACCTCGGCCGCCAGGTCATTGGTCTGATCGATGTAGGTCCGGTCTGCGAAACTGTACAGCATCGGCGGCAGCAGAGTCCGCCGGTTGGCCAGCGGGAGCAGCCACCATCCGCCGTCCACGCCCCGGTACAATCCGCTTTGCCAATAATCGGTGTTGATCAGGAAGACCGCATCCGCCGGCGTGTTCTCCGCCGCCCATAAGACGGCCCGGCGGTCGTCGGCTTCGGCGAATACCGTCCGCGGGTTGACGATATCGCGGGTTTGCCAGATGCCGATCACGCACAGGGCAAACGCGATGCCGGCGAAGAAATACCGGAGGCGCAGGACCGGCCTTCGGCGGTCGATCCAATCCGCGAGGGCGAGGATACCATCGGCGGCAAGCACCGCCGCCGGGAGGAACACCACGATCGCGAGGTGATCCGGCCGGAAAGGCTCGAACCGCAGTCCCCAAGGCAGCGTCTGCAGGCCGAGGATCAACCCCCAGACGGCGAGCACGCGCAGCGGCCCGCGCCGGAAAAGCGCAGCCCACGCGGCCAGCAGCCCCACCCCAAGAAAAATCTGATTCCGAAGCGGGCCGAGCAGGATCCAGATGTAGGACGAATAATCCGCGAAGTACAGGGCATCCGCCGCCGCCTGCGAGGCGACGACATCGATGCCCACTTCGACCGTCGAATACCGGAGCATGGGAATCAGCCACGGCAGCGCCAGCACCGTTCCCACTCCCGCCGCAACAATCAACCCGACAATCCGCCGCCTGCGTTCGCGGCGCACCAGGACGTACAGGCCGACCAGGATGAGAAAAACCGCCAGGAGAATCGCCGCAAGGTAATGCGTCAGCAGCAGCCCCGCCGTCAGGATGGCCAGCCGGACAAGGGAGGATAACCTTTGTTCATGCGCGGCGAATTCAATCGCCTCGGCCATCGCCAGCGGGAGGAGGATCATTCCCGCCAGCAGCGTATACCGCCCCCAGCTTAAGTAGAAAGCCGGCATCTGCGCGATGAAGCCGACAATCGCCAGGGCCAGAAGCGCCCGCCGGCGGTCAGGGCATATCGCCATGGATAGGCGGTACGCGCCCAGCGCCGCGGCGGCGCCAAGCATCTGCCCGAAAACGAGGACCGCCTGATCAGGCGAAAGCCCGGAGAACGCGGAAAAAACCGCCGCCGACGCGTGGAAGCCGATGTGATAATAGAAAGGCCCCGGTATCCACGGCAGCAGATCGGCGGGAATTCCCCCCTGCTCGAGGAACAGCCTTACCAGAAAAGTGTGATGGACCGAATCCACCCAGGCCGGAAGCGCCAAATCCCGCGCCTGGTAAAACCGGAGCGCGACGAGCGCAAGCAGCGCGAGGATTTCCAATCCTGCGAAGGCCGCGAATTGGAAATGCGGCTTTCGCCGGACGAGCGCGAGGATGATCGAAAAACCTGAGAGGATTTCAACCGCGATCAGAATTGCGGGGGTGATGCGAACCCCGCCAAGCCTGCCAATAACCGCCGCCGGCGCGATGAGCGCCATTCCCAGACCGAGGGACACCGCAAGGAACTCGATCCACGTCCGGCGGCGGCCGGATTGCCAGGCAAGCACGGCCGCACCCGGCAGGATAATCCCGAGCAGGGCGAGAACGCTCCTTAATGCGGTTGCCGGATCCAGGAAAATCATTCGTTTTGTAGATCGCGCGGGCTAAGCATGCGGGGATTAAACCACATCCATGGGGAAATAAAAACACGGGATGATCGGGGGGATCGTCATTCCCGCGAGTACTTAGCGGGAATCCAGGAGGATCGTGTTCGTCATGCCGGCGTGCTCTCAGCCGGCATCCACAGAAGCTCGTCATGCCGGCGCCTAGCCGGCTCCGGCTGTCATGCCGGCTGCTCTAGCCGGCATCCATGGAGCCGTCATGCGTTCGTCAAAGCTGCCGGCGTGCTCTCAGCCGGCATCCATGGAAGTAACTAATTGTAGAGAAAGGATATGTCCGAGTCCGTCGTGGATCCCGGCTACGAGCACGCCGGGATGACGAACTGCTCCCACGGCGGCAGGCGCGGGAATGAGGGCTGTTACACTTATGCCACCACCGTAATCACTCCCGACATCCCTTCGCCGCCCGGCCCCCCGCCCGGTTCGCAATAATAATTGTACGTTCCCGGTTTGTCGAAGGTAAAGGAAAAAATCTGCCCGATCGCGATTGGGTTGCTTTGAAACAGGCCGTCATCGGATCGAATGGTGCGGAATTGCGGGTCCTTGTTGATCCAGGAGACCGTTGTCCCAGCCCTGATGGTCAGCTTCTGCGGATGGAATTCGTTATCCTGAAGGAGAATCGTCACCTTGCCCGAGATCACATCGCTCGTGGGCGTTCCGGGAGTCACCACCGTCGTGGGCGTTATGCTTCCCTCGGGAGTGGGGCTGGGCTGACGTTTGCATCCGGATAAAGCCGCGAGGAGGATCAGAATTGCCAGCCCTCGCAGTACTGTTCCGTTGGTTTTGAATGCTTGTCTCATATCTTTATCTTCCCTCTCCAAACCGCGATGATCTCCAAAACCGCCGCCCGGCGTGACGGAATGGCGGTTCCCGCATCAGACGTTGATTTTATCCGGAGGGATTTGGTTTGTCCGATGGGAGGAAAATCTCTCACGAAATTCTCAGCCAAGGTGTAAATCCAGGATACGCGTCTCATCTCAAACGCGGAAATGCCCAAAAAGCGCGACGACCGGGGTATCTCACCCGGTCGTCGAACGCAGGAAATCGCAATCGTGCTATCGGTTAGATGTTTGTGACAACCAGACTGAAAACATTGCCGATGGCGGGACCAAGGACCGACAGAATGATGATAATCACGATAGCGACCAAAACAAGAATTAACGCATACTCGACCAAGCCTTGACCTTTCTTCTGCATTTTCTTGAACATGGGATTTACCTCCTTTCCTGAAAGCTGCAATCGGGGACGTAAAAAAAGTGTGATTAATACAACGCATGATTATTGTAGAGATTTATTTTGGCAAGGTAAATAAAAAATCCCGAAATACACTTGTTCCGCAATCTTCTCGGCCCCACCCGTTAGTGCCCTAATTACAGTAAATACTGTCGGTATATTGGATAATTTTAGTCCTATTATATCCAAGAGACAACCTTTTCATACCCATAAAAAAGACGGTCAGGAACAAATTCCTGACCGTCAAACTAAGTAAGCTGTATTCCTGCGATCGACTAGATGCTGTTGACGATCTGGCTGAACACGTTGCCGATGGCGGGACCAAGGACCGACAGAATGATGATAATCACGATGGCCACCAAAACAAGGATCAGGGCATACTCGACCAAGCCTTGGCCTTTCTTCTGCATTTTCTTGAACATGGGATTTTCCTCCTTTCCTAAAAAATTGGATTATGAAAATGGCTTACTACGATGTTGACATCTTCCCACGAATCAGTTTCATTTTCCGTAAAATCAAAATTAATTGCCTGGGGCACCAAGGTCATTATACCCAATAGTGCAAGGTTATCCAGGTTATTTTCTTCTTGCAGCAACTATCTCAAATATTTGGACAATTATCATCCAATTAAGTCCGGGGTTTTAAAGCCTGCTTCTATCGGCCGCCAAACAGTGGGATTCAATTTTTTGTAACGATTGTTGCGGTTTTATTACGCCCGATGAAAGGCTTCGGCGCCATCCGGAATAAAAAACGAGTTCCACTTCCTGCGGCCCGGCTCACGGTTCCGTTCGAGAATTATTCAAGGACCATCACCCGGAAAGCTTCGGCATATTTCAATCCGCGGGGTTTCCCTTCTTCCTCCGCCCACTCGCGCATCATCTTATCCAGCTCCTCCCCCTCGCCCACCTGGCTGCGGTGCCGGCGCAAAGCCCGGATTTTCAGTTCGATCGTTTCGGAGGTATCGATCCAGACATCCAACTTTTCCGAACCATGCATGTACAGCCGCTTGACCGAGTGCGGCGGAAATCCTTCCTTAAGCAGCTCCGGAAAGATAAGCCGGGTTCCGGCGGAAGGAAAAACGGCGTCGCAGGCGGCATCCGCCGCGGCCCGGTGATCCGGATGGTTCATATACGAGTTGCCGTAGAAGCGCGCGGTCGGGTCGCCGCACATCACCGCCTCGGGTTTGTACTTGCGGATCAGGCGCGTCAGGTCCTTTCGCAGCGCCAGGGTATGCATCAGTTCGCCGTCCGGGTAGCGCAGGAAGACCGTCTCCTTCACGCCGATCACCCGCCCGGCCGCCAGTTGTTCCTTCTCGCGCAGCTTGCGCCAGGGCCGGCTTGTCGGCGGCGTCCTTGGCCGGATCGTTGCTGCCCGCGTCGCCGCTGGTGATGCACACGACCGTGATCGCGCATCCGGCGCGGGCCCACTTGGCCAGCGTGCCCGCGATCGTGAACTCCTGGTCGTCCGGGTGCGCGCTGATCGTCATCACGCTCGCCGGCGCCGGCGGTTCCTTGTAGGTGTCGATCTTGCCCACGGCGCGTTCGGGGATCGATGAATCGGTCAGGACGGGATTGTTTTCGGGCATGGCGTCAACCTTTCGGATGTCGATTATAAATGGAAACTCGTGGGGCGCTATGCTCAACCAAAGACCGACGCGGTCTCCGGAGACCGCGTCGGTCTTATCCATTTTCCATTGCCCAAAAGCGGAAGACTCCTCCGGGTGGAAATTTTCGCAGGATCAGGCCATCATGAAGGTAAAGTCGCCCTTCATGTGCGTGCCGTGGGAGTTGTTGTCCGCGTACAAGTCCAGGGCGACTAACACCGAATGGCCGATGGATCCGGTGGGCGCGGGAGAGATGGCGAATCCCGTTTCGCCCGGCTGGATGACGGGGCCGCGGGGCCAACCGCAGTCAGGGAATCCCACGGAAAATACCCGATGCAATCGGCATAACAATATCGGTTGGAAGATCCGCAGCTGTGAAGGTCAGGATACGCGCCGTCCATGACTGCGGTGGCCGAGTTAAGGAATCGTCATATTGAAGTTGCCTGTCATGGATGTTCCGCCTCCGTTGTTTTCAGTATACAGGGTCAGGTTTACCGTAATATTATGACCGGAAGAACCGGCGGGAGCTATGCTGACGGCATAATTGGTGTCACCCGGCGCAAGCGCCTCGGGGCCGGCGAGGACAGCACACCCGTTGTAATCCAAGAAAACGTTGCTTGCGGCCATTGTAGTGACGGCTGTAACCGTATCCTCACTTCTTGATCTAAAGGATTCCCACGGAACATTGCCGGTATTCGTCACTTGAAGCCGTATCCTGTAATTCCCACCGCAGGGAGTTAACCCGAGATAATTGAAAGTGAAATCCGGCCTCGGGCTCCAGGTCGGCGTCGGCGGGGATTCGACGATCAGCAGCGCGTCCCCGTTTCCGGTCAAAGTCGCCCACTCGTACCACAGCCAGCAGGTCTTGGCTGTGTTCGAAGGCAGGCGGATCACCCAGTAGGTTTTTTGGGCGTTGCGGCCGATCGCTTCGGCCGTCTCCCCGGTTTTCATAATCCCGACCAGGTCGAATTGCTTTTCCGGCCCCTGCCGGCAGTTGGTGTTTTTCGAAACCGTGACGGTAACCTTTTCCAAAGTCGGGGTCAGCGTAATGGTCGGGGTTGAGGTCGATGTGGGTTGGATAGTGGCGGTGGCGGTCGGCGGCGGAGCGTCGCGGGTATCAAGCGCCGCGGATTGCGATTTCACCGCCGCCGTCTGGTACAGCGCCGTCGCGGCGAGCGCCTCGATCGTCCCGTTCCCCGCGCCGCCGCGGTTGAAGACCAGGTTGCATCCGGTCGCGGATAAGAACATGAATCCGGCAAGGATCCACAAGCAAGGATTCCGTTTCATTTTTTCTCTTCTCCTCCACAACTTTTCGTGAAGCCTGCGTACGTACTTTCCGGATTAGGCAGGGTACTGGGAGTGACGGGCCGGCGCTGCCTACGGCATCGTAAAGTTGAAGTCCCCCGTCATATGCGTTCCGGAACTTCCGTTTCCGGTGTACAGGGTTACCGTCACCGCGATCGTGTGTCCGGAGGTGCCGGGCGCGGCGATGCCGACCGCGTAGGCAGTTTCCCCCGGACCTATTGCCGGAATTGGAGAAGGGGCCAGACAACCGGGGTCACTTCCATTTCCGAAACCGTCGTTCAAGACGTTCGCCTGAATGGATGTGGTCAAATCCTTGGTATGGACCTTGTAGGATTCCCAGGGGACATTCCCAGTATTGACAATCTGGAGTCGGATGACTTTCGGAGCGGGGCAGGACCCCAAGCCAATGTAGTAGAAGGTGAAATCCGGCTTCGGGCTCCAGGTCGGCGTCGGCGGGCTCTCGACGATCGGCAGCGCATCCCCGTTCCCGGTCAGCGTCGCCCATTCGTACCACAACCAGCAGGTCTTGGCCGTATTCGAAGGCAGGCGGATCACCCAGTAGGTTTTTTGGGCGTTGCGGCCGATCGCTTCGGCCGTTTCGCCGGTTTTCATAATCCCGACCAGGTCGAATTGCTTTTCCGGCCCCTGCCGGCAGTTGGTGTTTTTCGACACGGTGACGGTCACTTTTTCCGGGGTCGGGGTGAGCGTAATCGTCGGGGTAAAAGTCGGCGTGGGCTGCAGGGTGGCGGTGGCTGTGGGCGGCGGCGGAGCGTCGCGGGTATCAAGCGCCGCGGATTGCGATTTCACCGCCGCCGTCTGGTACAGCGCCGTCGCGGCCAGCGCATCGATGGTGGAACCCCCGCTCACTCCCCGGTTGAGGACAAGATTGCACCCGGTGGCCACGCAGATCAATCCCACCGCCAAAAGCATACCGCTGAGGTTTCGATTCATAAATCCTCCCTCCACCCGCACGGGTGGATGGCATTTATCATATATCCATTTCCCCCTTCCCGCTTATCCGTGGATGTTTTGTGGAGGATTTGTGGAGTTAGAAATTGCCGTAGATGAACGGCTGTCCGCCGCCGCCTGTCGCCCAGCTCAGCAGCCAGATCGCGGCCACCATTGCCGCGGCGGAGGTGAGGATCACGGTCCGGAAAAAAGTAAAGGGGGTCGAATTGGAGGATTTGTAAACCGGGAATGCATCGACGGCCCAGACCGCGGCGGCGGAGGCCGCCACGGGGAGCGCGCATTCCGCAAGCAGGAACCATTGTCCGCCCGTGAACAGGCCGGTGAAGAACCGGCCTGCCGCCGTCAGCGACTCCGAACGGAAAATAACCCACCCCGCCGCCACGAGATGGAATACGGCCACGCCGGCCGGGAGCCGGGTCCACCATTTCGCCGGCCGGAAATTCAAACGCTTTTCCACGGCGAGCAGCACCCCGTGCCAGAGGCCCCAGACCAGATACGGTAATCCCGCGCCGTGCCACAATCCGATCAATGCCATCATGCCGATCGTGGTTCCGGTCTGGATCAGCCCCGCTTGGATTTTCCTGCGCGAAGACAGCAGGGCGCGGTTGGCGGGGAAGAACACATATTCCCGGAACCACTGCGTGAGCGACATGTGCCAGCGGTTCCAGAATTCGGTGATCGAGGCAGCGGCGTACGGGCGGTTGAAATTTTCCGGAAGCGGGATCCCCAGCAGCCGTCCCGTCGCCCGGGCGATGTCGGTGTATCCGGAAAAATCGGCGTAGATTTGGAACGCGAACAAATAAAAGCTCCGCCAATAAATCGGAGACGGGAATACGCCCGCGCCGGAGGTCGCCGCCGCCTGAAAGCCGATCCCAGCCAGGCCGGCCAGCGCGTCCGCGATCACCACCTTTTTAAACAGGCCGCGCAGGAGAAGGGAAAAAATTTCCGGCAAATCCTCGCGGCCCGCCGGATCCGGGCCCCCGGCCAGCCCGCGGAAGAAATCCGCGGGGCGGACGATCGGTCCGGCGACGATCTTCGGAAAGAACGCCATGTACAGGCTGAAATCCAGCACGTTCCGCACCGGTTCGATCCGGCGCCGGCGGACATCCACCAGATAGGAAACCGATTGAAAGGTGTAGAAGGAAATGCCCACCGGAAGAACCCATCCGCTTATTCCCCCCGGCGTGAGCGATGGGAATAATGGCAGCCCGGCCGCGGAAAATTTAAAGACGGCCAGCGTGGCCAGCGCGGCAGCGATCCCTGCCGCGGCGCACAAGCCCCGCCCGCCAGCCCCTGCCGATCGCGATCCCAAGGGCATAGGTTAACGCGCCGAGGAGGATCACGAGGAACAGGTACCGCAGGTCCAGGAGCGCATAAAAAAGAACGCTGGCAGCGGCCAGTATGATTTTGCGGGGAATGGTCCCGCGCACAACGCGCATCGCAATCCAGACGGCGCCGGCGAACAGGAGGTAGGCGGGCGAGGAGAGCGCCATCAGCGGCAGTTCCCGTCTTCCACCGCCGCCGCCAGCGCGCCGGCCACCAATGCGTGGCCCGCGGCGCTCCAATGGGTGTCGTAGCGCATGAAGGGATCGATCCCGCTCCGGCCGGCCTGAACAAATGCCGCCGTCGGGTTCACCATGCACAGCGAGAGTTCTCCGGAAAGATCCTGGATCAGTTGCGCCGCCGCGGGGGAGTTGAATTGGGTGACGCGCGGATCCGCGCCGATGCGGCTTTGGCGGAGCGAGCCGCCCTCAAGCACCCACGATCCGGCGGCCGCCAGCGCGTCCGTCAACGACGCGGGATCGGAAACCATTGGAATATAGACCGTCTCTTTGGTGGGTACGAACAGAAGGATCGGAACAACCCCCGCGCCGCGCAAATCCGCAATCAACCCGGTCAGATCCCCGCGGAAACCGGCCCACGCCTCGCTGCCGGCCCAATCCTCGCGGGAAAGCGAAAGCGGCGCGAGGTAACCGGAATAAAAGACGCAATTACAGCCGCCGCCCGCCCATTCCAGCCGCAACGGGTAAATGAACCCGCCCGAATCTCCGCCGGCATACGGTGGAAACAGCCGCCGCAAAACGGTTTGAGCAAAAGGGAAGAGCGCGCGTTGAACAACCGAGGGTTCCTCGGCCGGCCGGTATCCGAGAATGTCCATCGCGGGAATGATTTCAATGACGGCGTACCGGGGATGGCGCGGGAGCCCGAACCGCGTGACGAAATCCCGCTTCTCGCGGATGCCGGCTCCGGTTTGCGCCAGATTCAGGACGCGGTAGCCGCGCTGCTCGCGCAGGATCGACGGCCAGGGCTCCGCGGCCTGCGCTCCCATGGCATACGAACGCCCCAATACGACCAGATCCACTTCCGCGGGCACCGGCGCCGGATTGGGGAAACCGAACTCATCCGTGCGCCAGTGGACGACCGCCTCGAGAAGGTCCTCTTCCGGCGGTTGGACGATATCCGCCTGCCAGTAGAAGATATCGGCGTCCGAGGAATGCACATCATACCGGCGGTCCGAAAGGGGCGGGTCCACCGGAAGCGGCGCCGCAATGCCGCGCGGAAGAAGAGTGGTGTTGGAACGGAAAACCGGTTCCAGGAGCAGGATGCCGAAGGTCAGGCCAAGCACAACAGCCAGCAGGGCAAGCGCGGTTCTTTTCATCGCGGTGATCGGTCTCCGGAATGATTATATTCGACCCGGAAAGGGGAACAAAATTCCATCCGCGCAGGGCGCGCTTCCGCCGGCGCGCGGAAGGCGGCCGCTCAGCGGGAAATCATGTTGTCAAAATGACAGTCGTTGGAAGCCATGATCGCGCGGCCGCCGCGGAAATACTTCCACCCCTGCGCCGCTTCGTCCGTTTCGTACTCCGCCAAACGCCAGCCGCTCAGCGTAAACGGAATCGGCCCGCCGGCCAGGATCCATTCGCCGTTGAATTTGCGCGCCATGTGGACGTGAATCCCCGAGCACACTCCGCCCTCGCACGATGCAAACCCGATCCTTTGCCCTTGGCTGACCCGGATGCCTTCGCGGGCTCGGCCGGCTTCGGCCAGATGGAAGTAGAAGATGTTCCATCCGGTGTTCTCCGAGCCGTCGCAGTCCAGATCCAGGACGAGCGTGTTCTTCTCCGAGCGCACGACACAGCCCGAAGCGGATGCCAGCACAGCCCTGGTCAGGGGTCCGCTGGTTTCGTCCTGCGGGGGCGCAAAATCGAGAGCCGCCGCCGGACCCTTGGCGTCCCACGCTCCGTGCGGTCCATACGAAAAGCACCACGATTGCCCGAGGGTGAACGGCAGGATCAGATCCGGCGAATACAGTTCCTCCGGGAAGAGCGGCTCCGTGTCGGTCAGGCGCGGGTCGCCGAACAGCTCCGAATGGAGATCGAAGAATTTCCGCACTGCCGCGCTCCACGAGGCGGGGTCGCCGTACAGTTTGCTGAAGTAGTACATCACCGCGACCGTCCCGGCATTGAGATCGGGAGCCAGCCGGATGTTTTCTCCGTCATTGAAATACAGGCACAGGATTTTCGCCTCGCGCCAGCCGTAATACCCCCGCTCCAGGTAATCGATGGCCATCATCATCTGGCTGTACAGACCCTTGTGGTAGATGTCGTAGAAATTCATGGGGTAGTCGGGGTTGCCGGAGAAGGGATTGGGCGACGAAACCCATCCGCTCGCGTAATCCAGCATGGAAAGCAAAATCTTCGGGTTTATGGAATTGTCCCTGGATAATTTGTAAATGGTTTCGGCACCCGACTTCCCATCCGCATCCCGATAGTGCAGTAAAAATCCCCTCTTTCCGAGGACGAAATTCTCGACGCTGAATTTCATCGAGGATTTCGAATAGACGATTTCGTCATCCGGGAACAAATGATCCGCGGCCGTTAATTTTGAAAATTTTCGGGGGATGGATAGGATCAATCCCGGCGGGAGGAAACCCCTGTCCGATATCGACAATCCATCGGTGTTCCGGATTTCATATTTCGCCACGCCGAACCGGGTGGCAATTGCGGTCAACGAATCACCCGAGAGCGTGCGATACTCGTAGGGAGCCTTCGAAGGTGGCAGGCCGGAATTGTCTCCGGAATAATCGCCCGCTTGAAAAGCCATCGCCGGCAGGGCCAGCGATGCCAGCAGGAGGAGTTTTAAAATTCGGAGTCGCATGGAACGAATCCATGCCGGGGATCTCGGACAAACGCAGGATGCCAGTCCGGGGCCGAAGGCCGGGAATACGTTCACACGCAGAGGAGGTCATTCCGAGGCCGAAGGCCGAGGAATCGGTATCGAATGGATTCGTTGCTGATTCTGTCTTTCCAGCCATCACCTGACCTCGGTCTCCTATCTCTGAAACGATTGTACCGGCTTACAGCAACTTTTAGCCTCCGTAACCGAATCGTAACAATCGCTTGCCTCCGTAACCGATTGGTAACAATCCAAGGAACTGGATGCGTTGGAGAACGTACCCGTTGCCTTTGCTTCTTCCCATTCCCTTTCGGTATTGATGCGCTCCGTTTGCCATCCCATCCCCCTCCCCGTCCACATCCCGGTAATAATAGAACATGGTGATACCCTCCCCCTTCCCGTAATACGGGAAGGGGGGAGGGGAAGTCGAATCGCACAAAGCAAATATCGATGATCAGGGAGGGGGGAAGGGATGGTGTACAGGGAGAATCCCAAAGGGGGATTAAAGGAAGAACCGCTAAGCAGTTATAAAAAGCACGGGAATCTTTCCAATGGAAAGATTCCCGTGCTTGGTTTTTCGCCCGAGTGGGGATCGGGGATTTATTCCTCTTCTTCGGTCTTGCCGGTCAATTCCTTCTGATGCGCGGCGATGATCGTCTCGGCCACGTTGCGCGGAATCACCTGGTAATGGTCAAAGGTCATCGTGAAGATGCCGCGCCCGCCGGTGATCGAGCGCAGCTCGGTGGCATAGCGTTGAATTTCCGCAAGCGGGATGGTGGCGTTGACAACGCTTTTGCCGTGTTCGGTGTCCATCCCCTGGACGTGCGCGCGGCGGGTGTTGAGGTCGCCCAGCACGTCGCCCATGTTGGATTCGGGGACGATCACCCGGATGGTCATGATCGGCTCCAGCAGCACCGGGCTCGCGCCGTGCACGGCGAGCTTGAAGGCCTCGCGGCCGGCCGTCTCGAAGGCGATCGGTTTGGAATCCACCGGATGTTCCTTGCCGTCGAACACCGCCACCCGGATTTTCTCCATCGGGTAGCCGGCGATCGCGCCGTGCTGCATCACCGAGTGAACGCCCTTTTCGATGGCGGACATGTACGAGTTGGAGATGGCCCCTCCGACCACCTCGTTCTCGAACTCGAAATTGCCTTCCGGGAGCGGTTCGACCCGCAGGCTCACTTCGCCGAACTGGCCGGATCCGCCGGTCTGCTTCTTGTGGCGGTACATCGCGCTGTTGGATTTGGTGATCGTCTCGCGGTAGGGAACCCTCGGCAGCTCGATGTGCAGCCCCACCTGGAATTTGGATTCCGCCCGCCGGATCGCCACATCGATGTGCTGGTCGCCCATGCCCTGCAGGATGGTCTGGGAGGTGCTCTGCTCGTTATGCCAGGAGAGGGTCATATCCTCCTCGCACAACCGGGTGAGGGTGGGCGAAATCTTGGCCGCGTCGGCCTGGGTCTTGGGAGTCACCGCGACCGAATACAACGCGGTCGGATAGGTTGCCGCGCCCAGGGTCAGCGGATGAGTCTTGTCGCACAACGTATCGCCGGTGACCGTGACGGAAAGCTTTGGCACAATCCCGATATCACCGGCATGCACATTCTTAACCGGGATCGTCTCCTTCCCGCGCGGAAGAGCAATCGTTCCCAGCCGCTCCTCCGCCGATTTTTTCGAATTCCACACGCGCGTATCCGAAGCCATCGTCCCGGAATAGACCCGGAAGTAGGTTTGCTTGCCGACGAACGGATCGGCGGTGGTTTTCCAGATGTACACCGCCAGCGGACCGGCATCCGAGCAGGCGATCTCTTCCGGACCGTCCTTCCCTTCCGCCACCGCCTTGGGCATCTCTGTCGCCGAAGGGATCAGTTTGGTCGCGCAATACAGCAGCGGCTCGATCCCGACTTCGGCCGATCCGGCACAGGTAAAGACCGGCATGAGGACGCTGTTCCAGACCGCCTTCCGCAATCCGCGGATCATTTCCTCCTGGGTCAGTTCGGTCCCGCCCAGGTATTTTTCCAGCAGTTCATCCTCGCCCTCCGCGGCCGACTTCCATTAAAGCCACCCGCGCCTGTTCGGCGGCGGCTTTCATATCGGCCGGAATTTCAACCGCTTCCTTGCCGGCGCCCATCCGGGCTTTCATCGCCATCAGGTCGATCACGCCCTTGAACGACGGACCCTGGCCGATCGGCAGCTGCACCGGGACGAGCTTCACACCCGGGAGGTTTTTCGCGCTCGCCATCGCCCGCTCGTAATTGGCGTTTTCGCGGTCCATCTTGGCGATTACCACGAACCGCGGGAGTTTGAACTCCTCGCAGTACTGCCAGGTCAATTCGGTGCCGACTTCCACGCCGGCCGTCGCATCCACCAGCACCATCGCGCCGTTCGCCACCCGCAGGGCGGAGATCACCTCGCCGACGAAATCCGGGAAGCCGGGCGTATCGAGCAGATTGATTTTGCAGTCTTGGAATTCGATGGGGATGACCGAGGTGGAGAGGGAAATCTTGCGGCGGACTTCTTCATCTTCGAAGTCCGACAGCGTTGTGCCGTCGGCGATCTTCCCCAGGCGGGTGGAAGCCCCGGTGAAGTG
Source organism: uncultured Chloroflexia bacterium (assembly GCA_963724345.1). Lineage (GTDB taxonomy): Bacteria > Chloroflexota > Anaerolineae > Anaerolineales > RBG-16-64-43 > JAFGKK01. Next base: position 2,406,617 of record CAVRUI010000003.1, read on the forward strand.
CAGAAAGGCTTCGACCAGGGTGGTCTTGCCCGCGCTGCCGTGCCCGATCAGCGCCACATTGCGGATGGCATCGGTACCGTATTCCTTCATGAGCTCTTGTCAACCTCCAGGGACGGGGAGCCGGTCGCTTCCCGCGGGGTGTGTGGACTTTTTTAAAGGAAGAAGGCAGATTTCCGAAGGCGGACGGTATTGTAAAGGACGCGGGTGCGGTTGTCAAAGAGGAGGTTAATTCGATCAAGGAGGAATGACAAGGCAACCGTCATTCCCGCGCTTGCCGGAGAGAAGATCGTCATTCCCGCGTGCTTTAAGCGGGAATCCACAGCCTACTCATTCATAACCTGATCAACTAAGAAAAACCTCTGGATGCCCGCCAACCCCACGCGGGCATGACGATCACCTACCCTCGCGGACCAAGGGATCGTCATCCCCGCGCTTGCCGGAGAGAAGATCGTCATTCCCGCGTGCTTTAAGCGGGAATCCACGACGCACTCATATAAGACCTTGATTTGCAGAAGAAAACCCCTGTATCCCCGATACAAACACTCAGGCATGACGATCGTTGAAAGCCCCTGGATGCCCGCTTGACCCACGCGGGCATGACGAACCTTTCACATCCGGTCATTCCTCGCCGACCAGCGAATACAGCGTATACCCGTCCCCGAACCGTTCCGCAACCGGGAGCAGGGCGCGCAGCCGGTCAAGCTCCTCCCAATCCGCCCCCGTATACTCGCTGCGGTTGGAGCGTTCGAAGTCGGCGCCCGTGTTAAAGAGAAGGATATGGGTGAAGCCTTCCTCCCGCCACCGGGCAAGCACTTCCTCCGCCGTCAGCCCGCTGCGCATCGCCAGGTACCAGCGGTCGATGGTGGCATCCTCCGAGCAGGCTTGCCTGCATTCAAAACCGCGCGGCTCCCATAAAAACAACACCCGTGATCCGGCCGGAAGCGCATTCGTGGAATCCATCGCGCGGGCATACCAACCCAGATTCGTCTCCAGATATTCGGTCCGGGTCAGGGAACCGGATATGTAACCGGGAACGCCGGATGCGATCCAGGATTGGCTGAAACCGGCCAGCTGAACCGCGAAGACGAGCGTGCCGAGGACGGCCGCCGCGGCGCCGAGGCGGAAGACCGGAAGCCGGATTTTCCACAATCCTTCGAAGCCGTACGCCGAGAGCAGCGCGATTCCGGGGAACAGCGATAGATACAACCGCGGCTGGACAAGCAGCTCGGAGAAAAATCCCCCCACCCCGCAGACCGCCCAGAAGACGGCCGCGCTCAGACAACACAACTTAAACAGGAACCTTGCGGCAGGCTCTTCCCCGCCGCGGACGAACGCCCCCGGGATGAAAGCCAGAAGCAGCGGCCCGATCGTCACCGCGAAAGGGGGCGCGCCGTACGCGCCGACCGTCGATTGCAGGAGCGGCATCACGGCCGCCATCCACCAGGCTCCCTGCAGCGGATACCCGGTAAACAAATCCCTTTGAAACGAGGCGAGCGGCCCGGCATCGAGCATCGGCGGCAGCGGATTTCCGAAGAAGGTTAGTCCGCGGAAGATCCATGGCAGGAAGGCCAGGAAAAAACATCCCAATCAAAATGACGACGTCCCGCAGGGATTCTTTCCATTTCCGCAGCGAGAGGACCGAGAGGATCAGTACCGCGAGGATGATCCCGGCCGGATATTTTGTCCCGGCCGCAAACCCCGCAAAGATTCCCGCATACACAAGCCACGACGGTTCTCCTTGCGGGAGATCGCGCAAAGCGCGGCGAAGCCAAACAGCGCGGACACCCAATCCACATACCCCCATCCCATCGAGCGGGCCAGCGTATCCCCGGAAAGCAGCAACGCGGCGGGGAGCAGGGTATGCCGCAACCCCATCCGGCGCGCAATTCCCGTTATTCCCAGGAGTGCGAGGAACCCCGCTCCCCAACCCAAAACGGCCGCCGTCTCGGCTCGTCCGGTCAGCGCCATCGCCGCGGTATACAGCATTTCCGCCGATTGCGGCATTTCGAAGTAAAGCGAGCCGCCGGCGATCGAAAGCGAATGTGCCGCGAGGATCTGCTGCGGAATGCGGAGGTGATAGACAAGCGCATCCCATGCGACGGGCGGCGCGAGTGCGATCCCAAGCGAAAGCAGAAGCGATCCTGTGACAAAGCAGGCCAGGATGAGCGGGAAAGCGCCGCGTCCGGCAGCCGGCCGCGGGCGTTGCTTCAAATAATTAAAGATCCCGCGCATCGCGGGAATCGAGACCAGGATCGTCAACCCGGCGCAGATCGCCAGGGCCGCGGCGCGGGTCATGATCCCGGCCCAGGCGGCTGCAAGGAAAAGCAGCGCCAACACTCCCAGGCCGAGCGCTCCGGAGATTGCGATCCGTTCGGGTGTGGAGATTTCCCGGTCGCGGAAGAACGGCCGGCCGATCCCAATCCCGATCCACAGGATCCACCCGGCGGCCGACAGGTCAGCCAGCGCGTCCCGGATCCTTTCCCATCCCCCGACGGCCGATAGACGAGTCAGCGCATCCCAAATTCTTTCCCATGCTCCGGGGGAAAACGGTTTGTGGAAGATGAAGAAAACCGCGATCGGGACGATCGCCCAAAGACTCGCCGCGATGAAGACCAGGACGCGTCGAATGGTTAATTTTTCTTCGGTTGGGGAACCGTTTGGGGAGGCTTCCTGCTGGGATTGGCGGGGCATCCGGTTGCGCTTTCTCCAGGTTTAATGCAAAAACGAAATCCGGTTGAGATAAACCATTATATGGAAGGGACGAGGGGAAGTCAAAAAGACCGGGCCGGCGCGGGTACTTGTGGATCGTCATGCCGGCGTGTCTTGGCCGGCATCCAGAGTCGCCACAAATGTCTGGTGGACGCTGATCCTGTTTACACGCCGGGATGACGAATAAACAAACGATAGGAGTGATCGTCATGCCGGCGTGTCTAGCCGGCACCAGAGGTTTCTTTGCCACACCAAGTGTTTACTGGTGGACGTCTTGGATCCCGGCTTAGTACACGCCGGGATGACGAGCAAACCAATCGCGCCGGGATGACGATCCAAATCGTAGGGGCGATCCAATGGATCGCCCCTACAACGCGCCGGGCTGTACCACCTCCCTCCGAAAAACAACGTATACTTATCTTGATACATGATCCACACCGGTACCCGCCGCGCCGGCGGTCCGGCATCCGCCTCCAGGAGGAAACCCCATGTTGGATTCCATTCGCCGCGGTTTCGGGTTCCTAAAGCAGGCTGCCGAAATGGCGGCCAAGGATCGCGACTTGCTTAAGCCCTCTATTTATTCTTTGATCGTCGGGGGGATCGCCACCGTGATCCTGGCCGCTCCCACACTCTTGGTGACGTTTGCCGTCGGGAACGGCAAGATCGGGCAGATCATCCTGATCGTGATGGGGTTCGTGACCCTCTTCGTCGAATACACCATCACCTACGTCTTCGCCGGGATGACCGTCCGCCTGGTATACGATTACCTCACCGAGGGCGACGGACGCATGGACCAGGCCTGGGCGACCGTCCGGCGGGATTTCCTCGATATCGTGACCCTGGCGTTTGTGTCCGCCCTGGTGAAGCTCGTGGAAAACATGGCCAATTCACGGCGGGGAAGACAGCGGAACGCCGTCGCTTCCATGGGCGGATTGCTCGCTTCCATTCTCGAAAAAGTCTGGACCGTCGCCACCTTCTTCATCCTGCCGGCGATGATCATCGAAGACCTGGATCTCGGGAAGGGAATCAAGCGGGCCACGCAAATCATCAAGGACAATCTGCTGCTGGTGGCAGTGACGGAGGTCGGCGTGGGGACCGTCGTCGGCCTTATCGGGTTCCTGCTCTTCCTGGCGGCCGTCGCGGTCGGCGGAGGGCTGTTCTTCCTGATCGGCACGCTGGCCAATTGGTCGACGGCGGGGATTGTGATCGCGGCCGTGGTCGGCATCCTCGTGGCCGCCGCGGTTATCATCGTGGTCTCCGTGCTGTCTTCTTATGCCACCACGGCCTATCACACCTGCCTGTTCATCTGGGCGCGCGACGTGGAGCAGGCCCGGGCCCGGGGCGTTCCCGATGCGCAGGTGGCGGCTCCCGCTCCAATTGCGGCTCTCGTCTCGGTATAAATGCAAAGCGCCGGTCCAATTGGACAAATGATCGTCATGCCCGCGCCTGCCCTCGCGGAGCATCCCTGCTCGGGTTTGTTCTTTGAGCAAGGATGTTTGCGAAGCGAGGGTGCTTTAGGCGGGCATCCAGAGGGTTCGCATAAAAAGATAGGTGATGTTCGAGTTGGTCGTGGATTCCCGCTAAGAACACGCGGGAATGACGAACCCTGTACATCCACCATGCCTGCGCCTGCCCCAGCGGGACAAGTGATCGTCATGCCCGCGCGTTTTAGGCGGGCATCCAGTGGTTTGCTCGTCATGCCCGCGCGTTTTAGGCGGGCATCCAGAGGTGTTCGTTTGTAGAGATAGGGGTTATTTGAGTATGTTGTGGATTCCCGCCAGAATCACCCTCGCTTCATAACCATTCCGGCTCCAAGAACAAATACGAGCCGGAATATTCCGCGAGGGCAGGCGCGGGAATGACGAACAATACACGGACCGGCGCGGTCCGTCATCCCCGCGTGATCTTGGCGGGGACCACGCCGGTCCGTGTGTATCTCCTAATCCATCCACCCGGACTGCCCCCAACACTCTTCGTCTACCCCGTTCACCGACACGTACAACCAACCGCGGTCATCGTGAACCGGATAATCCGCCGCGACCGAACTCGCCCGCAAAAGGCGCAGCGCTTCGTCGACGGGCCACAGGTACGATTGCCACGCATCGCGGGGGTTTTTCTCCATCTGCGCCAGGCGGCAGGAGAGGCCGGCGCCGATTCCGTCCTTTCCCGGCTGCGGGCTGGCCTCATACAGCTTGAGCAATTCCGGAACGGCGTCCGCCGATAGCCCCTTGAAATAATCCGTGTCCAAAGCAACGCTCGAGCGGGAAGAATCGGCATCAAATGAACGCAGACCATTCATCCGCACGATGGTCGCGTCGACGTTCATAATGGCGAGCGTGAGCGTGAACCCGAACGCCACGCCGATCGCAGCTCCGCTGAACCAGCGGATGCGGCCGGCGATCTCGAGCGCTGTCACCGCCACCAACAGGATTCCCAGCCAGAGGATGAACACGTGGGTGTACAGCCGCAATCCGGTGAAGCCGTACGCGTCTTCGTACAACACCAGCCGCCGGTAGGAGGAAACCAGGATGACGACGACCAGCGCCACGAGGAGCGCGCCGATCCCGGAGAAAATTTTCTTCCGCAGCGAATCCTCGCGCCGGGTGAGCGAACTGAATCCGAGAAAGAGCACCAGGCTGAAGAACGCCACCGCCACCAGTTCGCCAAATCCGCGCCGGGCATAATCCGAGTAGGTGAAGCCCTCGGCGGTGATATTTTCCACGCCGCCGAAGAAGTAGCGGAACTGGATGACGACGAACACCGCGAACAGCAGGCACACGCTCCCCAGCACCACCGAGGATTCAACGAAACCGACAAACGGCTTGATCCGCGGGTTATCCGTCTGCGGGAGCCACTCCTCGCGGCTGGAAAGGATCGCATACAGGAACACGCCCGTCAGCAGGTACATCCCGACCAGGATGTAGGCCAGGCGGAACAGGTATTCCGGCAGGTGTTCGATGTCGAAGAAGAATTTCAGCGCGCGTTCGAACACCGGATCGGCCGCCGCCAGCAGCGTGGCAAACACCAGCACCACCGGCAGAGCCAGGACCAGCCCGCGCAGGACGGCCGGCAGCCAGCGCCGCCAGTGGGAAGCGCCGGGGGCGGCCGCATCCGCGGGCTTCTTTTCCGCCGGCAGAAGGGCCGGGTGGAGCGCCGCCGATGAAGCGAACTTGAACGCGGCGAGTAAATGATCGACCATTCCGTAGAACGGCCAATTCCCGCCGCGGTAGGTATATGCCAGGATCATCAGCAGCCCCAGCGCGAGTGCCCCGCCGCAGAACACCGTGAACGGCTCCGCCCGCAGGAAAGTAATCCCCGCCGAGATGAGAATGGCCGGGATGAGTATTACGGATTTTCCGTTGGGCCACACGCCGGATAGCGCGGCCGAGAGGATCCCCGCCGCCAGGCAAACGACGACAAACAGGAAGAAGCCAATTCCCGGCGCATGCCCCCAGAAGAGGATATCGAACACGACGGCGGCCGCCAGTGCGATCCACCAGATCCATTTGCGTTGAACCATTCTGCCTCCCGGTCGACGATTTCAGCCAATATAACAAAGTCGGGAAACCCCTTCCAGCACCTGTGTGCCTGGAGGTTGGCCTTCGGGGTCGGCCGGAAATACTCCGGAAAACAAGCCCTTTTCCGCCCAACGGGAGAAATGCACCCTCCGGATACATCTTCCGCACCATGACATTACACCCGGTTCTGAAACATCATGTAGGCGTTGAAATCCAATATGTGAGGACCCGCCATGCATTCCATGTTCTTTCGTCTCGGATTACCCGTAATCGATCTCTATGAAAACCTGATGTTCGACATCGACATCCGCAGGCAAAAACCTCTGCCGGTCGGTCCGAAGATCCTCGTATCCAACCATCCAACCACGACGGATCCCTTCCTTATCCTGGAGATCGCTCCGGAGCCGGTGCGCATCCTCATCGAGGAACGCCTTTTCCAGGTTCCCCTCTTTGGAACCTACCTGCACCTCGCCGGGCATATCCCCGTCCTGCAGGGAAACGGCCGCACCGCCTACGACGCCGCGCTCCGGACTCTCCGCGAGCGGAAATCGGTCGCCTTGTATCCGGAAGGCGCGATCAGCCCGCTCGAGGGGGGAACCCGCCGGCCGCGCACCGGCGCCGCCCGCCTGGCGCTTGAATCGGGAGCCCCGATCGTGCCGATCGGAGTCGCGCTGGACCGCTCCCGCATCCGCCTGATCGAAACCAAAGTTAAAAACGAACCCGCGCTCGGCACCTGGTATTTCCACGGCCCGTATGCCATCACCGTCGGATCCCCGATGGTCTTCCATGGGAACGTGGAGGATAGGGAGCGGGTGGATTCGATCTCGGACGATATCATGGACCGGATCGCCGGCCTGGAAACGGAAAGCCGCCGAAGGCTGGACGCCCGGAAATCCGTGCAGCGCTCGGGCGCCGGATTGCGCACGGTGATCGGCGAAGTCATTTATGAATGACCGCACCCGCAGCGGGGCCGGTTCGCCGCCGCTCATGGTGGAAATCCGGGTCCGGGCCTGGCTGGAGTATGAACCGGCCGCCAAATGGTTCCCCGGTTTTTCCCTGCGCCGCGGCAAGGACGGCGAATCCCTGCTGCGCGGTCCGCTGCCGGATCAGGCGGCGTTGTACGGAGTCCTGCACCGGCTGCGCGATCTCGCGATCCCGCTGCGGTCCGTGAACATCCTCCCCGATCCAAAATCCGGCCGCGCCGCCAAGCGGCAAAATATTTCTGGAGACTCGATGATGAAGGATCCGGCTTCCCCGCCCGCCCCGCATCCCGCGGGCGAATCGGTTTTGATCACGGGCTGCTCGACGGGAATAGGCCTGGCGGCCGCGCTGTATCTGGCCTCGCATGGGTTCCACGTCCTGGCCGCGGTCCGCCGCGAGCCGGACGCCGAACGCCTGCGCGGGTTCCATCTCTCGAGCCTCGAACCCGTTTGCCCGCTGGATCTCACCAATCCCGCGCAGATCGCCGCCGCGGCGGCTTCCATTAAAGAAAGCCTCGCCCGCAAGGGACGCGACCGGCTGTACGCAATCATCCACAACGCCGGCGGAGGATTTATCGCACCGATCGAGCTGATGGATCTCGGCCGGTTCCGCGCCGAGATGGAAACGCGCGTCATCGGGCCGGTGGCCCTCCTGCAATCCCTCCTGCCATACGTTCGCCGCGCGCGTGGAGGACGCATCCTGTGGATCGCAACGCCCGCAATGGTGGCGATCCCCTATGTGGCCGGAATCCACGCCGGCGAATTTGCGATGAACTGCATCGCGCAAAGCCTGCACCTGGAACTATCCCCCTGGCGCATCCCCAACATCCTCATCGGCTGCGGCGGGATCCGGACCGCCGCGCCTGGCCGCACGAAATCGGAACTCGAGGAATCCCTGCATACCTGGCCGAGGGAGACTTCGGATCTGTACGCCAAATCCCTGCAGAAACTGCAGGATCAATTGGAGGACTTTGATGAACGGCGAACCGAACCGGAAGCCGTGGCGCGGGTGGTTTATGCCGCGCTGATGGCCGGGAAGCCCAAGCGCAAGTACCTCGTCGGCCGCCAGGCGGGATTGATGAATTTCATCCGGCTGCTTCCGCAATCGATCGTCGACAGCGTCTTCGAAAAACGGATCTGAGCGGAGATCGCGATACGGGAAACCCTTTTACCGCAAAGGCGCAAAGAACGCAAAGGATTTGATTAATATTAAGAATTCTTGGCGCCCTTCGCGGCTTTGCGGTGAAAAGGTTTTGACTTTCTTAATTCCACTTTCGAGGAGAACCGACGCGGGAATGACGAACACGGATCCGCGAGGGCAGGCGCGGGGGGCATGCCGATCGCTATACCGGCGAGGGCAGGCATTCTGCGCGCCGGACAAACGGTATTTCCCCCTTGGTATATAATCAGGGCGAGAAGTATCCACCCAAATATATCATGGAAGAACCGATCCACCATCCGCTGCTGCAGCGCGCCATCGCCCTTGCCCAATCCGGCAAGGTGGAGGACGCTCACGCCCTGCTGCATAAGATCACCGGCGAGGATCCCACCCAGGAACTGGCCTGGCTGTGGCTGGTCCAAACCGAACCCGATCACCAGCAACGGATTCAAATTCTGGAAGAGTGCCTGCGCCATATTCCGAACAGCGAATACGCCCGCAAGGGTCTGGCCGGATTCCGGACCGGCCCGTTGACGGGCAAACGGCCGCCGGGAAAACCGCCCACCTATTTCCGGCCGAAGCAGGGCACCGGTCCGCTGAAGCGTTCCGGCTGCCGCTGGAGAACCCTCCTCGCGCTGGCGATGCTTATTGCGGGAATTTCCCTGATCATCGCCGGAGTGGTCTTTTATCCCGAGTGGAGAGGCTTCCTCGGTCTGCCGGCCAATCCCCTGGCGCTGCTGCCGATCCCGTCGGAGAACACGCTCACGCCCACCCGGACCGATACGCGGGCGATGACCGCCTCGTTCACCGCCGCATTCACAAATACGCCGACCGTGACCCGCTCGCGGACCCGGACCTTTACCCCGTCCCTGACCTACACGCGGACCCTCACCCTGGTCCCGACCCTGTTTATCGGAACCCCCGTTGCGGACGAACCGGCATTGTTGTTCCTCGACAGCGAGGGGTGCACCGTGATGCGGCTGCCGATCTCCGGCGGGGCTCCGGAATCCCTCACCAAGGAAATCCCCGCGGATTGCACCGCGGCGCGGATTTCCCCCGACGGGCAGAAGCTGACCTTTATCGCAAAAACGCCGGGCAATCAGCTCGTGACGGCCAACCTCGACGGTTCGAAACGGAAGGTTTTTACATCGCTGACGGCCAGTACCGGAATCGGGCGGACGATCTGGACCTTTACCTATTCGCCGGATGGGAAGCAGATCTCCTTTGTGGCGTCCGGCTTTGGCAAGGACCCGCAGGGCAACCTGCAGATAAGCGACGATTACGGTTATCTCTACACCGCGCCGGTCGCCACCGGCTTCACCAAACAACAGAAAGCGCTGGGGGTCGAACCCGGCCTGGCGGACCTGATGACCTGGTCTCCGGACGGGGAATGGGTGTTTTCCTACGACCGGGGGAATCCGTTGGAGGAAGACTCCTACCCGTTCGCATTCCGCGCTTTGGATTCGCGCACGGTGTGGATCTCCCAGGAAGACCCGTACCTCGGCCATTACGATTGGTCGCCTGACAGCCTGTTCCTTGCCTCGCTGTATCCGGAGAAACCCCCCATCGCCGCGCTCTCGAAGGATGCACCCGCGGATCAGAACTACATCATCATCTCCGGGTTGGATGAATCCAAGCACTACATCGCGCTGAAAGAAAAGGGCTACGATCCGGCATTCGGCGCGCGCTGGTTCCCCGACCGGTCGGCTTTCCTCCTGTACCACACCCCCTCGCGAAAGCTGGTCGCGGTTTCCGAAGAGGGCGAAATCCTGTATCCGGTGGCCGGGGTCGAGAGTACTCCGACCCAGATTGCGTGGTCGCCCGACGGGCAATGGATCGCGATCCTCGAAAAACCCTCGCCCCAGCATCCCGGGACTCTGATGATCGTCCACCCGGACGGCACGGACCTGCGCTTCATGGCGCGCGGGCTGGCCAACGCGCCGATTGTGTGGAAATAATCCGTCGCGCTTCGATCCCGGCGCCCGACCGGCGAGACGCCGCGTCCCGGGCTCCAGAAAAACCCAAATGACTCCCTCGCCGATTCCGAATCCAAAAAAAGATTCCCGCATCCGGATGGCCCCTGTCCTGTGCGCGGTCCTGCTCGCCGGGTTGGCCTGTTCGACGCTCCACCCCACGCCGCCGGAGGCAACTCCGTGAACCGCGACATTCTGCTGGACAGCAAGACCAATCCGCCCCCGTTGCGCCCGAACCTGATCTCCCGCCCGCGGCTGCTGGACCAACTCGAAAGCGGGCTGGCCGCCGGGCGCGAGCTTACGCTGATCTCCGCGCCGGCGGGGTTCGGCAAAACGACTCTGCTCGCGGAATGGGCGAGCCGCATCCCGCGGCCCGTTTCCTGGCTGGCGCTGGAAGAATCCGAAAACGATCCGGCGCTGTTCATGCGTTATCTTCTGGAATCCATCCGCAAATCGGCGGATAGCATCAGCCCGGTCCTTTCCCGGCTGATCCAATCTCCGCAGCCCGTTCCGCCCCAAAACCTGCTTCCGCCGCTATTAAATGAACTGGCCCGCGTCTCCCCGTTTCTGCTGATCCTCGACGATTATCACCTGCTGACCGCCGTGCCGGTCCATGAGATCGTCGGCTTTATCATCGAGCATCTTCCTGCCTCCGTGCATCTGGCGCTCGGCACGCGCGAGGATCCGCCCCTGCCCCTGGCGCGTTTCCGCGCCCGCGGCAAAATCACCGAGCTGCGCGAAGCCGACCTGCGTTTTTCTCTTCCGGAGACGGCGGAATTTCTCTCCCGTTCGATGGACCTCGACCTTCCGGCCCAGGCGGTGGAAACACTGGAAGCCCGCACCGAAGGCTGGGTGGCCGGGCTTCAGCTTGCGGCGTTCGCGCTGCAGAAGGAACACGCCCAGGGGGAAAAATTCCTCGCCGCATTCAGCGGCGACCACCGCTACGTGATGGATTATCTCGTCGTCGAAGTGCTCGAAAGGCTTCCGCAGGAGACGCGGGATTTTCTGCGGCGGACATCGATCCTCGACCGGCTCAGCGCGCCGTTGTGCGACGCGGTCTGTGAAATAAGCGGCAGCCAGGCGGTATTGGAACAGTTGGAGAATTCCAACATCTTCCTGTTCCCGCTCGATCCGCACCGGGAGTGGTACCGCTACCACCGGCTGTTCGCCGAATTCCTCAAAGCCCGGCTCGCGCCGCAGGAAGAGGCGGGATTGCAGGAACGCGCGTCGGCCTGGTTTGAAAACAACCGCCTGCCGTTCCTGGCGGTCCGGCATGCCCTCGCCGCGGGCTCGCTCTCGGGCGATTATCAAAACGCCGGGCGCCTGATCCGCCTCACCGCCGAGGATGGGATTCGCCGGGGAGAGGCCCAGACCCTGCTCGGCTGGCTGGATTCGCTGCCGAAGGATTTTCTGAATGCGGATCCGGAACTGATTTTGTACAAGGGCTGGGCGCTCACGCTCACCGGAGGGTTTCCGGAAGCCGCCGAACTCGCGGCCCGCGCGGAGCGGGAAGTGGCCGGCCGCGCCGGAAGCGAAGGCGTGCGCGGCAAAGCATACCTCCTGCTGGCGTTTCTCGCCCTGATGGGAAGGATGGATTATCCGGAAACCATTCGCCTGGCCGCTCTCGCGATCGAGGACCTGCGCGGCCGGCAGGATCAATGGCTGCCGATGGCTTACTGGCTGCTGGCGGAGCCGCACGAGCGGACGGGCAATATCCGCCAGGCGATCCTAACGCTGCAGGAAGCCCGGGAACTCCTGCCGACGGCGCTTTCGCACTTGTTCACGGATCTGGTGGACATGATGCTGGTGCACGATCTTAACCTGGCCGGCCGGCGGCGCGAAGCCCTGGCGGTATGCGAGGAGACGATCCGCCGGAGAAGCATGCCGGAGGAGGAAACTTCTCCGACCAGCTGCATGATGCTCGCCCGCCGGTCGATGCTTTATTACGAATCCAACGAACTCGCGCGGGCCCGCGGATATTACGAGGAGGCGGTCGCCTACGGCGAGCGTTTCCATCAGGAGCCCTTCGTCACCTTCGCGCGCGGGATCAACGCCCCCCTGATTCTGGCGACGGAGGGTGCGGAGGGCGCGCTCGCAACCCTCGAGCAGGCGGCGGTCCTCGCGCGCCAAAGCGGGCTCAGCGATCTGGGGACGATTTTGGCGGTCCAAGCCGGCATCCACCTCCGGCTCGGCCGCCTCGAGCCTCTCGCGCGCTGGGTGCAGGAAGCCGGCTGTTCGGCCGACGAGGAACCGCAATACATCCGGCTGGATACTCACATGGTCTACGCCCGCTGGCTGCTTGCCCGGGGAGCATATCCCGAGGCCGGGCGCTGGCTGGCCAAACTGCAATCGTTTCTCGAGAGAAATGCAATGCGCCGGCCGTTGATCACGGTCTACATCCTTTCGGCTCTGCTCGCCGAACGGACCGGCCACGCCGCCTCGGTCCGCTCGCATCTGGAGAACGCGCTGCGTTTGGCGGCGCCGGAGGAATATGTCCGCGCGTTTCTCGACGAGGAAGAACTCGTGCTGGACCTGCTGCCGAGGGTCCGCAATGAGTCGCCGGCCTTCGTCGACCGGATCCTGGGTTTCCGGGACCCGGCCGCCGCTGCGGCCGAACCACTCTCCGAAACGCTCAGTGGGCGGGAATTGGAGATCCTGCGGCTGCTCGCCAAGGGGCTCTCCAACGCGCAGATCGCGCAGCGGCTGGTGATCGCGCTCGCCACCGTCAAACGCCACATCCAGAATATCTACGGCAAACTCGGCGTGAACAGCCGCACGCAGGCGGCGGCGGAGGGGCGGGAAAAAGGATTGATCGAGTAGGAGAATGATCGTCATGCCCGCGTGATTTAGGCGGGCATCCAAAAGTTCGTCATGCCTGCGTGTACTTAGCAGGCATCCAGGGCATCTATATGTAATAGAGCGGTTATATCAGAGGATCTCGTGGATCCCCGCTTAGTGCACGCGGGGATGACGATCGTTCGTTCTCGCGGACCAAAGAGCCGTCATGCCTGCGTGTTCCTAGGCGGGCATCCAAAAGTTCGTCATGCCTGCGTGTACTTAGCAGGCATCCAGGGCATCTATATGTAATAGAGCGGTTATATCAGAGGATCTCGTGGATCCCCGCTTAGTGCACGCGGGGATGACGATCGTTCGTTCTCGCGAACCAAAGAGCCGTCATGCCGGCGTGTTCGTAGCCGGCATCCACCGGTCTGTCCTTTATTGAGAAGAGGGTTATTCGTGTTCCCTATGGATTCCCGCTGAGAACACGCGGGAATGACGATCAATTATCATGTAAATCCTTATCCAATCCTGTAAATCCTGTCTATTTCTCATGCCCCACGCCACCTTCCGCTTTTACGCCGAACTGAACGATTTTCTCCCCCCCGCGCGCCGCCGGATGGAATTCGCCCACGCGTTCCACGAGCCGGTGTCGATCAAGGATGTGATCGAATCCCTCGGGGTCCCCCACACCGAAGTGGACCTGATCCTGATCAACGGCTCCCCGGTCGATTTCGGGCATCCCGTCCGCGACGGCGACGGGATCAGCGTCTATCCGGTTTTCGAATCGCTCGACATCCATCCCCTGCTCCGCCTGCGCCCCGAACCGTTGCGCCGCCCGGCCTTCGTCCTCGACGGGCACCTCGGACGGCTGGCGGCCTACCTGCGGCTGCTGGGGTTCGATACGCTTTACCGCAACGATTTTGACGACGGGGAGATCGCCCGGATCTCCGCCGGCGAGCAGCGCATCCTCCTGACCCGCGACCGCGGCCTGCTCAAACGGTCCGTCGTCACCCGCGGGTATTGCCTCCGCGCGGTGCTCCCCCGCGAACAGATCCGCGAGGTCGTCGCGCGGTTCGATCTCGCGCAATCGGCCGTTCCCTTCCGGCGCTGCCTGGCGTGCAATGCATTGCTGCAACCGGTGGAGAAACAGGCCATCCTCGAGCGACTCCCGGCCGGCACGCGCGAAGGCTGCGACGAGTTTCATCAATGCCAGGGCTGCGGAAAAATCTATTGGCCCGGATCGCATTTCGCCCGCCTGCAAACAATCGTCCGGGACGCACTGGAGAAAAGCGACCGGCCGCGGGACGAATCCCTCCATACTCTCACATAATATTTATCTCCGACCCGGTTATCCGGTTTGCAAAAACAGGCTTTTTCAAGACCGTCTCCAAATGGTTCGCGGGCCACAGAACTCTTCCATCCTGCCTTAATCAAAACTTCACATCCAGCGGCTACGCTGTTATTTGGAACTCGGCTTCATAGACAGCCGCTTTCCGGGAGGCATACATGCGAAGTTGGTTAATTGGTATCGGAGTGGCTGTGTTGGCCGGAGCCCTCGGCGTCGGCGCAGCCTACGGTGGAAGCGTACTTCTGAAAACCTACCGGCCCGAACTCGTCCAGGCCGTCCAGTCTGTCCGCGCCAATAATATGCGGAATGAAGGCTTTTGGATGATGGGATCGGGTGGTGCTGCCGGCGATCCGAACGGCTCGGGCGGAATGCGCGAGCGGTTGAAGGACCGCGTCGACAAGTTGCGGGACCGGAGACCGGGCCGGCCCGGTGGCACGGTCGGGGAACGCATCTCGATCGAGACCGCCGCGCAAACCGCTGAAACCTACGCCGCGAAATTGGGGCCCGAATTCCGAGTGGCGGAAGTGATGGAGTTCGAGCGCAATTTCTATGCGGTGATCGTCGAAAAGGAGACCGGACGCGGAGCCTTTGAGGTGCTGATCGATCCGTTCAGCGGAACCGTCACCCCGGAGCCGGGGCCGAACATGATGTGGAACGGCAAGTACGGCGGCCCCATGCACCGCACCGGCCAAACCGGCGAAAACAAGCTTTCGATCGAGGAAGCCCGGGCGGCCGCGCAGAAATATCTCGATCAGGCCGATCCCGGCGCGACCGTGTCCGCGGACGGAATTTCCTTCTACGGGTACTACACGTTTGATTATTCCATCGACGGCAAAACGGCCGGTATGCTGAGCGTGCACGGATCGACCGGTGAAGTCTGGCCGCATACCTGGCACGGAGCGTTCGTCGCGGAAAAGGAGATGGCACTATGAAAAGCGTTTGGAAATGGGTCCTGCTCGGGATCGCGGTGTTTGTCGTGGTCTTTCTGATCGCCCTGCCGCTCTGGGCTGGGTTTCCCATGATGTCCGCCCGGGGAGCCTACGGCTTCGGCATGATGCGCGGCGGGATGATGGGCGGGGGCGGATTACGGGGGATCGGCATTCTAACCGGCTTTGTGTTCCCGATCCTCGCCATCATCGGCGTGGCGGCGTTTATCTACTCTTTGATGAAACGGCATTCGCCGCCCGCGCCCCCGCCGGCCGCAACCGTGCCGTGCGAGTACTGCGGCAAACCGCTTGATCCGGGCTGGGTGGCATGCCCGCACTGCGGGAAGAAGAAGAAGTGACATCCGCACGATCGGGGGTTCCTTCCTCACCCCCTCCCCCTGCACCCCTTCCCCCTCTCCTGGAGTTCCTCCAGGAGAGGGGGAAGGGGACGGGGGATGGGGGTGAGGTTTGCATTCCAATATAATGGAGAACATGACAGCCCGCATACTGATCGTCGACGACGAACCGGAGTTGGTGCGCGTCATCCGATCGTACCTGGAGAAGGCCGGGTTTCAGGCCGCGGCCGCGTACCGCGGCGATGAGGCGATGCAGGCGTTCCGCGCCAACCGCCCCGATCTGGTCATCCTCGACCTCAACCTGCCGGGGATGGACGGGTTGGATGTGGCGCGCGAGATCCGGCGCCTGGGGGAAACCCCGATCATCATGCTCACCGCGCGGGTCGAGGAAACCGACCGGCTGGTGGGGCTCGAGCTGGGCGCGGATGATTATGTGACCAAACCGTTTTCTCCGCGCGAGGTCGTCGCGCGGGTGCGCGCCGTTCTGCGCCGGGCCCAGGGCGGCGCCGCGGCGCCCGAGGTGATCCGCACCGCCGATCTGGAGATCGACATCGGGCGCCACACCGTCCGCCGCGGCGGTCAAACGCTCGACCTGACGCCCACGGAATTCAGCCTGCTCTCGGCTCTGGCGGGCCAGCCCGGGCGGGTGTTCAACCGGATGCAGCTCCTGGAACTGGCGCAGGGCAGCGCCTTCGAAGGGTACGAGCGCACGATCGACGTCCACATTAAAAACCTGCGCTCCAAGATCGAACCGGACCCGAAGAATCCGGCCCGCATCCTGACCGTATTCGGGATCGGGTACAAGTTCGCGGAAGAGTAACCATGCGCCTGGCAACGAAAATCCTGCTGGCCTTCGGGCTCCTGCTTCTGACCACGCTCGGGGCGGTGGTGTTCTTCACCAACCGCACCGCGCCGCGCGAAGTGCGCGGAGCCCTCTCGCAGATCGAGATGATGCCCGACAACATGTTCGCCCGCGAATTGGCGGCGTATTACAGCGCCAATCATTCCTGGACGGGAGCCGAGCAGGTGCTCATGGTGCCGGGCCCGATGATGGGCATCCAAAGCGGGCGCCTGGTCGTGGTGGATGCGAATAATACCGTCGTGATCGATACCGCGGGGGATCAAACCGGCAAAGCTTTCATCCCCGTCCCGGAAAGCCGTTCCATCCCAATCCGGACCGGCGGCGAGACGGTCGGACAGCTGGTGACCTTTGCCGAGCTGCGCAATGGGCCGGAAGGTCCGCTGCTGCTGGCGATCAACCGGGTGCTGTTCCTGACGGCCATCACAGCCGGCGTGGCGGGCCTCGCGATCGCGCTCATCCTCAGCCAAAGCCTGACCTCGCCGCTGCGCCACCTTTCCGGGGTGATGCAGCGCTTCGCGCGCGGGGAAAGGAACCTGAGCCTGCCGCACGCCCCCCGCGATGAGGTCGGCGACCTGTCGCGTTCCTTCCAGGGGATGATGACGGAGATCGAGCAGCAGGAAACCCTGCGCAAGGAAATGACGGCCGACATCGCCCATGAATTGCGCACGCCGCTTTCGGTCATCCGCGCCAACCTCGATGCGCTCACCGACGGCGTGTATCCGCTGACGAAGGAAAACCTTGCCCCGATCCGGGAAAGCGCGGAACTCCTGGACCGGCTGATCGAGGACCTGCGGACCCTGGAATTGGCCGACGCCGGCCAGCTCAAGCTGGAAAAATCAGAGATCGATTTTTCCCGTCTGCTCCAGAGGGTCGCGGCGCGGTTTACGCCGCGCGCCGAAGCCTGCGGGCAGAAGATCGAAACCTCCTGCGCCGGCAACCTTCCCGCGGTCGCAGCCGATCTGCAGAGGCTGGAACAGATCCTCGGAAACCTGGTGGATAACGCGCTGCACCATACTCCCGACGGCGGCGTCATCCGCCTGAGCGCCGATTCCGACGGGACCACGGCCCGGATTACGGTGGAGGATTCCGGCCCGGGGATCCCCGCCGGCGAGATCAACCGGATCTTCGAACGATTCTACCGGCTGGATTCCGGACGGGCGCGCGCCGAAGGCGGCTCCGGGCTGGGTCTGGCGATCGCGCGCAAGCTGGCCGAGGCGCACGGCGGCACCCTCACTGCCGAGAACCGCCCCGAAGGCGGGGCACGGTTTACGCTCCGGTTACCGGGAAAATAGGGACGGAAATCATAGACAGGATTTACAGGATTTTTTCAGGATTGACAGGATTTATTTCCTCCCCGCTTTTTTCCTTCTCCCAGCATTTGCTGGGAGAAGGTGGCCGAAGGCCGGACCTGTCCCCTGAGTATGTGAAGCCGGTGGTCGTCCGGCGGAACGGTTATGCGAGGGGGATGAGGGAGAGAATGCAGAAGCCGTCAAATAAGGCGGCGTTTTTATTTAGAAGAGTAAGTATTCACATGTTCTGGTTTCCATCCTATCCTACCTCCCCCGTCCCTCGCTTACGCTCGGGACGGGGGAGGTAGGATGGGATGGTCGATGGTCAATCGTCGACCTTCAATTCGACAGCATTTCCAGAATAAATTTTTCCGTTCCCCTCTCCCAACATCAGTTGGGAGAGCATGTCCCGGAGCGTAGCGACGGGAGGTCAGGGGTGAGGGGGGTTTACGAGTAGAACCGTTTAAAGACTCTGCAGACCGTCAAATCCAGCCAATACGGCAGGGCTTTATCTTTCCCCTTTTGAATTTTTAATGCCCAGCCTCCGTCCTTCCTTTGCCTTTCCACGAACCAATCCAAACCCCTGCGCACGTCCGGGTCATCCGGCGAAAAGCCAAGCCGCGACAGGGAATCCAGCGCCGAAAGCAGATCGGTGAACCAGAACGGAAAACTGAACCCGGTCCAGAACTCGGGGGTTCTGCGGTCGATATACTTGTCGGATTTGAAGAAGCGCGACGCCAGCAACCGGCCGGCCTGAACCACTTGTTCGTCGCCTTGATATTCGGCGCCGGCCGCGAACGCCCTCAGGACCACGCCGGTGATCATATGGGAAAACGGCCTGGTGCGGTCCGGCTCCATCATTTTGGATCGCAGAATATCGGTCAGCCCCTTCCCCGCCACCGCCGTTCGGAACGGGATCGCCCAGCCGCCGTCCGCCTGGCGGATCGAAAGCAGCCAGCGCAACCCGCGGGCGATCCGGCGGTCGCGCCCGTACCCCGCTTTGATCAACAGTTCCATTATTCCGGCCGAATAATTCGGCGAATACTGCGTCCCGTAGATCCCACGGAAATCCCCGGCCGCCGTTTGAAAGGAAAACAGAAACGCGGCCGCCTTTGGGATCGCCGTGTGGGCGCGGGTGAACCCGAACATCTCCACAAGAAAACCCAGGTTGCGGTAGGTCTCGATCTGATCGTAATTTTCCGCGCTGCGCGCGCCGGCCCCGGAGGACGGATACTTCCATCTTCCGTTCGGCAACTGTTTGCGCGTGATCTTCTGCGCTTCGGGCAGCTCCCAAAGTTGCCCGGCCGGACCGGGATCCCCGCCCAGAAGATCCCTGCGGGCGAAATACTCAACCTGAGCGCAGCCGGAATCCAGAAGAATGGGGATCGGATTATGGGGAAGCTTTTTGAGCCAGGAGTTCATGCGTTCATTATAGATAAAAATGGGGGAATAAAAAATCTTCGCAACGGTTCAGCCTGGAGGAACTAGTACGCGGATTACGCGGAATCCATGGATTTCGCGGAACACGGCTTTAAAATAAACCTAAGAAATTTTTACCCATCCGCGCAATCCGCCCTTTTCCGTGAAATCCGCTTACATTTTATCCAATTACATTTATATCCATGAGGAGTTGCATTCCTTTTATGTATGGATCCAGATGGTTTTTGACCAGCCCTACCCGGCAGGATATACTAGCGCCATCATGACTTTCACCCCGTTTTCCGGGAACACAGCCAACGCACCCGTGGACAGTCCATCCACCGATTATTCCATCCTGGCGGCCTATTTCGGGAAAAAAGTGGATGCCCGGAAAGCCTTATGGGAGATGGAAAAGAAGGGCTATACCCGCACAGCCGTGCTGCACCGTCCCGCGGCTGGAAAGGTACAGGTCCATGATCCGTTTCCCGCCTTCCGAATTCTGCTGACCTTCCTGTTCGCCGCCCTCTTTGCCGTTCTGGCCGGCCTGGTATTTTTTCTGCTGCGTGGTCAGGGATTCCGGCCGGTGGAACAATATCCCGTTTGGGTTCCTTTCCTCGCGGGCGGGCTGTTGGGATTGTTGTTCGGATTGGCCGTTATACGGCGTTCTCAATTCGGGATCGATCACAGGGTTCTGGCCGAGCACGCGCTGTGGCTGCTGCCGGAGGAAAGCGTCCTCCTGCTCCAGGCGCCGCTGCATACTTTCCGGTATCCCCAGATCGTCATCCGCGACAGCGGGGAAACACAGCCCACGGTATTCCTTCTTCATCCCCGTCGGAAGCGTGAATCCGTCGAGGAACCGGGGATCGGCGCATTGCTTCCCCAATTGCAGCTTCAGGAGTACGCGCAGCGGCTGGCCAAAGAGCACCGCTTGCACACCCGGCATATCCGCAACGGCGCGCTGCTCCGGCGTATAACCAGGGTCGCCTGGACGATTCACCAAGTCTGCCGGGATCTTTCGGACGCCAGCCGGCTGGAACAGCCGACCACTCCGTCGGCGGAATGGATTCTTGATAACGAATACATCATCGAAAGCAACGTCCGCGACATCCAAACCAATCTGCCCCGCAGTTATTTTCAGGAACTTCCGGTCCTCAACTGCGACCCCTTCCGGAATCTGCCCCGCGTCTACGGCCTGGCCAAGGAACTCGCCACCCATGTGGATTTGCGGCTCGACCGCGAAACGATCCGGGTCTTTCTCGAAGCCTATCAATCCGTTCATCCGTTGACGATCGGCGAGCTCTGGGCGCTTCCGCAAATGCTGCGCCTGGCCCTGATCGACAGCATCCGGAACCTCGCGGAGAGAGCCCTTTCGGAAATGGGGGAACGCGAGACGGCCGGATTCTGGGCCAACCGGCTGATCGCCGCCAACCGGCACGATCCGGGGCGGTTGTTTTCCGTCCTGGCCAAACTGACGGAAAGCCAGCCCGCCCCCAGCGAATATTTTTGTTCGCAACTGATCAGCTACCTGTATGACGAAACCAACGCGCTGGTCCTGGTCCAGAACTGGCTGGGGCGCACGCTCCTCCACCCCCTCGGCGACCTGAACCTGCGCGAGCAAAACCGCCAGACCAAAGACCAGATTTCCATCGGAAACGCTTTTTCCAGCCTGCGCCAGCTCAGTCAGTTGGATTGGAGAACCATTTTCGAAGAAACCAGCCGGGTCGAACATCTTCTGCGCCTGGATCCCTCCGGGATCTACCCGCAAATGGATTTCGAAACCCGCGACCGGTACCGCCATGCTTTGGAGGAGATTGCGCGAAGATCCAAGACCGCGGAAAGCAGCGTCGTGGAACGCCTTCTCGATCTGGCCGGAAGAAGTCCGCGGGAGGATGACCGGGCCCACCATGTCGGATATTACCTCGTGGCCGAAGGCCGCCGCGAACTGGTCCGCGCTTTGCGGGGGCGCGAGACGATCCGCCATTCCGCGCGCGAGTGGGTGTACGCCCATCATACGGCCGTCTTCTTTTCGTTTTTCGCATTCGCCTTCACGGCGCTTTTCCTGCCGCTGCTTTACCTGTGCCTCGCCGGGCAGGGATTTGGAATTCGATTTGTTCTTCCGCTTCTGTTTATCCTGCCGGCCAGCCAGATCGCCATCGAGTTGATGAATTACATCCTGACCCGCGTGCTTCATCCCCGCACGCTTCCGAAAATGGATTTTGAAAAACCCGGCGTTCCCGAAACGTTCCGGACCCTGGTGGTCGTGCCGATCCTGCTGACGGACGCCGAGACCATCCGGGCGGAAATGGAAAAATTGGAAATCCGGTACCTGGGCAACAAGGATGCCAATATATTCTTCAGCCTGTTCTCGGATTATGAGGATTCGGATGCCGCGGAACAGGATGGGGATGCCGGCCTCCTTCAATCCGCCGTGGAAGCCATCAAAACGCTGAACACGCGCTACGCGGAGGACCGGTTCTTCCTTTTCCACCGCGGCCGGCGGTGGTCTCCCTCGGAGCAGCGGTATATCGGCTGGGAGCGAAAACGCGGAAAACTGGAAGAACTGAATCAATTTCTCACCGGCACCCGGGCGGAAACGGATCCTCCGCTGGTTTATGCGGGAAATGCCGGGCGCCTGTCCGGCATCCGGTTTTTGATCACGCTCGACAGCGACACCCAGCTTCCTCCCGGTTCCGCGCGCCGGATGATCGGCACGCTCGCCCACCCGCTCAACCGCCCCCGGCTGGACGACCGGGGAAGAGTGATGGCGGGCTCCTATACCATCCTCCAGCCCCGGGTAAGCCCCTCCCTGCCGAGCGCCCTGGCTTCGCCGTTCAGCCGACTCTTCGCCGATGCCACCGGAATCGACCCCTATACCAAAGCCGTTTCCGACGTCTACCAGGACCTGACCGGCCAGGGTTCCTACAACGGCAAAGGGATCTACGATGTGCTCACCTTCAGCCGGATCCTGACCCACCGCTTCCCGGATGAACGGTTGCTCAGCCACGACCTCATCGAAGGCGAACACGTCCGAACCGGATTGGTCAGCGATATCGAATTGTTCGATGATTTCCCGCGGGCCTACCTCGGGTACAGTGAACGGCAGCGCCGCTGGATCCGCGGGGATTGGCAGATCCTCGGCTGGCTGTTGCCCCGCGTCCCCCTGGCCGGCGGGCAATGGGGACCGAACCAGCTTTCGGCTTTCAGCCGCTGGAAAATATTCGACAATTTGCGGCGGAGCCTGGTGCCGATCGCCAATCTGGTTCTTCTGGCGGTTTCCTGGTCGGCCGCTCCCGCAATCGGCTGGGCGGCTTCGCTGGTTGTCGGATTGCAGCTGTTCTTCCAGCCGCTGACCCGGTTCTTCTCCTTATGGACCAGCCGCCAGAGCCGGAAAACTTTTTCCGCCGCGCAAGCGTCGCACGATCTCCTCCGCGGAGTTGTCGATGCGGTATTGCTTCCGCATCAAGCCTGCCTGGCCGCCGATGCCATCCTGCGGGTCGGGTACACGCGCATGATTTCGCACCGCGGCATGCTGCGCTGGGTTTCCACGCAGAACTTCCGCCGGCGGATCCAGAACCGGATCGCGGCGTTTGTGCTGTCCATGGTCCCGTTTTCCGCCGCAAGCGCCGCGGCGGGCTGGGTTCTCCTCTCATGGAGGCCGGACGCATTGGCCGCGGCGTTTCCATGGCTCCTGGCATGGTTCGTTTCCCCGTTCGCCGGATGGATTCTCAACATCCGCTTTGCCGCGCGGCCCAGGCGCTTTTTCCTGTCCGACACGGACCGCGGGTTCCTCCGCACCGTCGCCCGCAGAACCTGGCGCTTCTTCTCGGATTTCATCGGCCCGTCCACCGCCTGGCTGCCGCCCGATAATTTTCAGGTGGCCTATCAAAACCGGATGGCGATGCGGACCAGCCCCACGAATATCGGCCTGGGGATGATCAGCACGCTGGCCGCCCGGGATTTCGGGTACGCCACGGCCGACCAGGTCGTTCAGAACCTGACCCGCTCCATGGAAACCATCGGCAAACTGGAACGGTACGAAGGCCATCTGTTGAATTGGTACGACCTCCAAACCCTCGCACCGCTGGAACCCCGCTACGTCTCGACGGTGGACAGCGGAAATCTTCTCGCGGCGCTCTACTCGCTGGATCCGGGCCTGACCGGTTTGGTGCGCAAACCGGTATTGGACGAAAGCGTTTTCGCCGGCTTGACGGATACGATCGCGATCCTTTCGCAATCCTGCCGGCAGGAAATGCATTCCGGGAAACTCGTGCGCGCCCTCCGGCGTTTATCCGGGACGCTGGAAAAACCGCCGCAGAAGGGAATAGAAATACTGCAACTCCTCCGCCAAACGGGCAAGGACGCCCTATCGCTCGCCACCGCGATCCGCGCGGCGGCCGGCCCAGCATCGGCCTCCGCCGCTTGGGCGCTGCAACTGGATGCGCAGGTGAAGGCCTGGATCCAAACGGCCGACCGTTATCTTCCGTGGATGGAAATCCTCGCCGAGAAACAGGGGAGTGCGCTCGACGGGCCCGGAGCCGGCCCGCTTTCCTCCCTGGCACAGGCGCTGGATCGAATACCATGTTTGGCCGACCTGGCCGCAGGCGATGTGCCCGGCATTTCCGGTCTGCAATCCATCCGCGGGAATCTGCCGAACCCGGATCCCTCCCTGCTGGAATGGCTTGACCGTCTCGCGCAGGCTTTCGCGGTTTCCAAATGGCTCTCCGGAGAAATGCTCGGGATGGGGGAAAAACTCGTCCGGGATGTGCGCACGGTATCGGAAGCGGTCAACATGTGCTTTTTGTACGACAACGACCGCCGGTTGTTCTTCATCGGATACAACATATCCGAAGGCCGGCACGACACCTCGCATTACGATCTGCTGGCCTCCGAAGCGCGCCTGGGAAGTTACATCGCCATCGCCCGCGGTGAAGTTCCCCCGGAACACTGGTTCGCCCTCGGCCGCCTTTTCCGCGAGGTCGACCGGCAGCAGGTCCTGATCAGCTGGACCGGAACGATGTTCGAATACCTGATGCCGCTGCTCTTCCAGAAGACGTACGGGAATTCGCTTTTGGAAAGGATGACCCGCAAGGCCGTCGAAATCCAGATCGCTTTTGGAAGGAAGAACAACGTGCCCTGGGGCTCTTCGGAATCGGCGTTCGGGGACCTGGATATCAATAAGACGTACCAATACAAAGCCTTCGGGGTGCCCGCCCTCGGATTGAAGCGCCAGGGGGAAGAAGAGATTGTGGTGGCCCCGTATGCGTCGTTGCTGGCGGTGAATATTTCCCCGCATGAAGCGGTGCGGAATCTTCACCGGCTGGCCGGCCTGGGGCTCCTCAGCGAGTACGGGTATTACGACGCGATCGATTTCAGCCGGCGCACGCATCGCCGGGGAGGGCGGGGGATAAACATCCAGACCTATATGGCGCACCACCAGAGCATGTCGTTCCTCTCCCTGGCGAACTTCCTGCTCGGGAACCCCGTCCAACGGCTTTTTCATTCCAATCCTCCGATGCGTTCGGCCGAACTGCTGCTCCAGGAAAAAATTCCGCTTTCGCCGCCGCTGTACATCATCTCTTCACGGGACCGGGCCTCCGTCCTCCCGCGCGCCGTGGAAACGGCGCCGATCGAAGGACGGTTCGATACGCCGCACACTCCCCGGCCAAGAACCCAGCTGCTGGGCCATGAAGGCTACAGCGTCATGGTGACCAATACGGGCGGAGGCTTCAGCCGCTGCGGCGGGAAGGATGTCACCCGGTGGCGCTCGGACCGGACCCAGGATTCCTGGGGAACCTTCTGCTACATCCGCGACACCTCGACCGGCAGGATCTGGTCGAACACCTATCACCCCGTCGGCGGGAAGGTGGCGGACGACTATTCCGTCCAATTCGCGCTGGACCGCGCTGTTTTCCACCGGAGAGATGAAGGCATCGACACCGGGACCGAGATTTTCGTCTCGGCGGAAGACCCGGTGGAGATCCGAAGAATTACGCTGATCAACCGGACGTTGAACGCGCGCAAATTGGAGCTTACCAGCTACGTCGAACTGGCCATGGCGCCCCACACCGCCGACCTCCAGCACCCGGCCTTCCAAAAAATGTTCATCCAAACCGAAGCGGTCCCGGAGCTCTCCGCCTTGCTGGCATTCCGCAGGCCGCGCAGCCCGGAAGAACCGCCGATGTTTGTCGCGCACCGGTTTACCACGGCGCAGCCCGGCGGCGGCCCGATTCAATTCGAAACCGACCGGCGCCGCTTCATCGGGCGGGGAAGGACGCCGGCCAATCCGATGGGACTTTCGCAGGCGGCGGGAAACAGCCAGGGCTGCGTCCTGGACCCCATCCTGAGCCTCCGGGAAAGCGTGGTCCTGGAGCCGGGCCAGCGGCTGCAGCTTTCCATGGTCATTGCCGCCGGAGAATCGCGTGAGAAAGTCCTTTCCCTGGCGGGGAAGTACAGCGATCCCCTTGCCATCGACCGGGCGATCGATTTTAACTGGGCCGCCGCCCAACTTGAATTGCGATCCCTGCGGATCCAACCCGACGATGCCCGCCAATTTCAGAAGCTGGCCAACCATCTTTTATACGTCAATCCCCTTCTGCGCCCTTCCCCGGAGCGGCTTGAGGAAAACCGGAAAGGGCAGGCCGGATTGTGGCCGTACGGCATTTCGGGGGATCTGCCCATCGCATTGGTGACGATCGGAGAATCGAGCGATCTTGGGCTGATCCGCCAAATGCTCCAGGCGCACAGTTACTGGAGGAAACACGGCTTCTGGGCGGATCTCGTCATCCTCAACGAGGAGGCTGGCGGGTATGAACGGCCGCTCAAGGAGGAACTCGACCGGCTGATCCGTGCGTATGCCATGTACACGGCGATCGACCAACCCGGAGGAATTTTTCTGCGCCATGCGGACCAGATCCCGAAGGAAGACCTGAGCCTTCTGAAATCGTCCGCCAGTGTCGTGCTGGTGGCCGCGCGCGGCGCGCTTCCCCAGCAATTGGGAGTGCATCTGGATGTGCCGGAGCTCTCGGAGCCGCTCGTCAAAAAGCGTCCGATGCGCGATCCGTCGGCCCAGCTGCCCTTCATGCAGCTGCCCTATTTCAACAGCCTGGGCGGGTTCACCCCGGACGGGCGGGAATACGCCATCTACCTTGCGCCGGGAACGAACACCCCCGCGCCCTGGATCAATGTGCTCGCCAATCCGAATTTCGGGACCATCGTGAGCGAAACCGGGTCGGGGTGCACCTGGTCCGGAAACAGCCAGCGCAACCGCCTGACCGGCTGGTCGAATGATCCGGTCCTCGATCCATCCTCCGAAGCGGTGTACATCCGGGATGAGGAAACCGGCGTGTTCTGGACTCCGACCGCCTCCCCCATCCGCGAGGAAAGCCCGTATCGCGCCCGGCATGGAACCGGCTATACGGTTTTCGAACACAACAGCAACGGGATCGAACAGGAACTCACCGTTCTGATCCCGCTCGATTCCGGCGGAGGAACGCCGATCAAGCTTCAGAGGCTGCGGCTGAAAAACGACACCTCCAGGGTCCGCAGGCTTTCGATCAATTACTATGTCGAATGGACGCTGGGAGAACACCGCGAGACCTCCCAGATGCACATCGCCACCCGCTGGGACGGGGAATCCGGCGCCCTCATCGCCCAGAATCGCTATCATCCGGAATTCGGAGAACGGGTGGCATTCACCTCGATCAACCCTTCCCCGGAATTCTACAGCGGCGACCGCACCTCCTTCGTGGGACGCAACCGTTCCCTGAGCAATCCCAGCGCCATGGAACGGATCCGGCGCTCGCAGCGGACCGGCACCGGGTTCGACCCGTGCGCCGCCCTGCAGATCAACCTGGAACTTGCCCCGGGCGAGTCGAAGGAGATCACCTGCATGCTGGGCCAGGCCAACTCCCTGGAACAGGCCCGCGGCTGGATTCGCGCGTTACCGGGAGGAAGACAGTTTCGAGGAGGCATTGCAGCAAACCCGGAAGGAGTGGGATGACCTGCTGGGCGGAGTCGAGATCCATACCCCGGAGCTCTCCGCGGATCTGATGGTCAACCGCTGGCTGCTGTACCAGAACTTAAGCTGCCGGATCTGGGGGCGCTCCGCTTTTTATCAATCCGGCGGCGCCTACGGGTTCCGGGATCAATTGCAGGATTGCCTTGCCCTCCTGTACACCCACCCTGAACTGACCCGGGAACACATCCTGCGCGCGGCCGGCCGCCAGTTTAAGGAAGGCGATGTCCAGCATTGGTGGCATCCGCCCGGAGGAAGCGGCGTGCGGACGCGCATCTCCGACGACCTGCTGTGGCTGCCGTTCGCCGCGGCGGAGTATGTGCGTGTGACCGGCGAAGAAGGCATCCTCCAATCCGAGATTCCATTCCTGTCCGCTCCGGAATTGGAGAAAAACCAGCTTGAGAGTTTCGGCCAGCCGGAAACCACGCTTGAGCAAGCCACCCTGTTCGAACACTGCCGAAGGGCCGTCGACCGGCAGCTGAAATTTGGTTCACACGGATTGCCGAAGATGGGGACGGGCGACTGGGACGACGGATTGAACCGGATCGGAGCCGGCGGGGAAGGGGAAAGCGTCTGGCTGGGCTGGTTCCTGGCGGATGTCCTGCAGGGGATGATCGAGCTTTCCGGGCGGGTGGCGCGTCCGGACCTTGTGAAGGAGTACGGAACCGCGCGAGCCGGCCTGCTTCAACGAATCGAGAAAGCGGCCTGGGACGGCGAGTGGTACCTGCGCGCCTTTTTCGACGACGGCACAAAGCTGGGAACCGCCGTGGATCCGGAGGCCAGAATATTTTCGCTGCCTCAATCGTGGGCGCGGATCTCCGGGGCCGCCGACCCGGAACGCGCCTCCAAAGCATTGGAATCGGCGTGGAAGAACCTGGTCCGGGAAGAGGATGGCCTGGCACTGCTGTTCGATCCGGCGTTCCAAAACTTCCAGCCGGACCCCGGATACATCCAGGCGTATCCCCCGGGGGTCCGGGAAAACGGCGGCCAGTATACGCACGCCGCCGTCTGGCTGTCGATCGCGCTCGCGCGGCAGGGCGATGGGGATCGCGCCGGAAAAATTTTACGGATGGTAAACCCGATCGAACGGGCGCGGGATCCGGAATCCGTCTGGCGCTTCGGGCTGGAGCCGTATGCCGTCGCCGCGGACATCCACAATACGGAAGGCTTCCATGGACGGGGCGGCTGGTCCTGGTATACCGGCTCCGCGGGCTGGATGTACCGCGCCTGGATCGAGGAAATCCTGGGGCTGAAGATCCGCGGCGGCCGGATGCGGATCGAGCCGGTCATCCCCGGATGGTGGGATGGATTCCAAATCCGTTACCGCTGCGGAGAGGCCGTGTATGAGATCCACGTCGAGAATCCGGATCATATTTCGCGCGGCGTCATTCGCGTCGAAATGGACGGCCTGGAGATCCCGGACGGGGAGATCGCGCTCGCGCGGGATCTGGTGCTGCACAAGGTGACGGTTCGGATGGGGAAGAATTAAGTTTAGCCACAAAAGGCACAAAAAACACAAAATAGTTCGGAAAAAACTTTTGTGTCTTTTGTGCTTTTTGTGGCAATAATTAAACTACTTTAAACAAAAAACCCCCTTGCGGGGGTTTCTTGTTTACTATCGGATGGAGTTACTTGACTTCGACGCTCGCGCCGGCGGCCTCGAGCTTGGCCTTGGCATCGGCGGCGACTTCCTTGGTGACCGCATCGAGGACCTTGGAGCCGGACGTCTCGGTAAGATCCTTGGCTTCCTTGAGCCCCAGGCTGGTCAGCTGGCGGACGACGCGGATGACGTCGATCTTCTTCGCGCCGGCGTCCTTGAGGATGACGGCGAACTCGGTCTTTTCCTCTTCCACTGCCGCTGCGGCGGCGGGAGCCATCGCGACCGCGACCGGAGCCGCGGCGGTGACGCCCCACTTCTCTTCAAGAGCCTTGGCCAGTTCGGCCGCTTCGATCACGGAGAGCTTTGAGAGCTCGTCCACGAATTTCTGTATGTCAGCCATTTCAAAAAATCTCCTTTGGAAGAATTTGTTTTTTCAGTTAATCAGCCGTTCGAAGCGGCCTTCAGGCGGCAGCCTGTTTCTGGGAGTACGCTTTGCATACGCCCACCACGTTGCGGGCCGGAGCTTGGAGCACGCCCGCGATCTTGCCGGCCGGGGCTTTGAGCACACCCGCCAGACGCGCGCGGATGACCGGAAGCGGCGGCAGGGCGGCAAGCGTCTTCACCTCTTCGGGCGACAGGAGCTTTGCGCCCAGGAATCCGCCTTTGATGCGGACGAACTCGGAAGCCTTCGCGGCATCCACGACCGCTTTCGCGATCCCGACCACGTCGGAAATGCCGAAGGCGATCAGCGTGCTGCCGGCGATTTTCTCCGGGGGAATGTTCAAGCCGGCTTCCTTCAGGGCAAGCGCGGCCAGGGTGTTCTTCACCACGTGCACCTCACCCTGCCCTTCGCGGATTTTATCGCGCAGCGTGTTCATGCCCGGCATGGCCAGCCCGCCGTACTCCGCCAGGACGATGCCCTGGCTTTTCTTGAGCAGTTCGACGTACGCGGCCACCCGTTCTTTTTTCTGGTCCTTTGTCAGCGCCAAGAGCCTCACCTCCTTTCCAAATAAAAAGTCTTTGCTTCGCGCACCGGAGAAGCAAAGACTTCCATCTGCCCGTTTGGGCCGGAAAGGAAATCTTCACCTCGGCAGGGAGCTTATGCCGCAGACTTGCGTCCGCGGCGGCCTGCTGTCTTGGGCGAAGCGTTTTTTCAAGCGCCGGGATTATACCATCAGGCCCGGCAGGGAAGGTTCAGTGATCGTCATGCCCGCGCCTGCCCTCTGCGCAGCGGGCGTGTATCTAGCGGGCATCCAGCGACTTTGTCCGTCATGCCCGCGTGCACCTGGCGTGGTCTCGACTCACGCCAACCCTCGGATTCCCGCTAAGATCGCGCGGGAATGACGATCCCTCTAGACTTCCAGCGACTGCGCCGCGACCGGGTCCACGTGCACGCCGGGGCCCATGGTCGTGGCCATCACGATCTTGCGCAGGTACACGCCCTTGACCGAAGCCGGCCGGGCGCGCTTGATGGCTTCCATCAGGGCGGCGAAATTCTCGTACAGCATCTTTTCCGAAAACGACGCCTTGCCGATGATCACGTGCAGATTGGCGGTCTTGTCCAGGCGGAACTCCACGCGCCCGGCCTTGGCGGCCTTGACCGCCTTGCCGATATCCTCGGGCGGGACGACGGTCCCGGCCTTGGGGTTGGGCATCAGCCCGCGCGGCCCGAGCACGCGCCCGAGCTTCCCGACCTTGGCCATCATTTCCGGCGTCGCGATCGCGACGTCGAAATCGGCCCAGCCGTCCTGGATCTTCTTGACCATCTCGTCGCTGTCGGCGATGTGCTCCGCCCCGGCTTCTTTGGCCGCTTTGGCGGATTCACCCGCGGTGAAAACCAGCACGCGGATGTTCTTGCCCAGCCCGTGCGGGAGCCCGACGACGTCGCGCACCTGCTGGTCGGCCTGCTTGGGGTCCACCCCCAGGCGCATGTGCACTTCGACGGTCGCGTCGAACTTGGTGATCGACGTGGCCTTGGCCAGCTTGACGGCTTCCTCCGGCGAGTAAAGTTTTTCCGGATCCACCTGCTTGGCGGCTGCCTGGTACTTCTTTCCATGTTCCGGCATTTTTTATTCTCCTTGTGGTGCTAGCGGGCCGGGTCGCGGCCCTCCCACGTTGCTCATCCCGCTTTCGCGGGATTATGAATACCCCATGGATCATTACTTCTTCTTTTGGGGTTTACGCTTCGCGATACCACGCGGCTTCCCGCGCGTCGCCTCACTCTTCGACGGTTATTCCCATGTTGCGCGCGGTGCCTTCCACCATGTGCATGGCGCCTTCGATGCTCGTGGCGCTCATGTCCTTCATCTTGACTTCGGCGATCTCGCGCACCTGCGCGCGGGTGACCTTGCCGACCTTGGTGCGGTTCGGTTCGCCGGAGCCCTTCTCGAGCCCGGCCGCCTTGCGCAGGAGGACCGGCGTGGGCGGGGTCTTCAGGATGAAGGTGAACGATCCGTCGGTGAAGATGCTGATCTCCGCCGGAACGATATCGCCCGCGCGGGAGGCCGTGCGCGCGTTGTATTCCTTGCAGAAGGCCATCAGGTTGATCCCGTGGCCGGCGAGGGCCGGGCCGATGGGCGGAGCCGGATTCGCTTTTCCGGCTTCGATCTGCAGACGAACGACGACTTTCAGTTTCTTTGCCAAGGGATTCTCCTTGTGGTATTAGCGGGCGCGCGTGTCGGCCCTCCCACGGAATAATGGGGACCGCGTCAGGTTTTTTCCACCTGCAGGAAATCCAATTCCACAGGCGTTTCGCGGCCGAAAAAGGATACCAGCACCCGGACCTTTCCGCGGTCCATGTCGATGCTGTCCACGGTACCGACGAACTCGTTGAAGGGTCCGTCGACGATACGCACTTTCTGCCCGGCCTTGTAGGTGGGGCGCACGGTCGGGGTTGTGGTTTCCATCCGGTGCAGAATCTGCGTCACTTCCTCCGGGCGCAGCGCGGTCGGCGTGTTGCCCATGCCCACGAACCCGGTCACGCCCGGGGTGTTGCGCACCACGAACCAGGATTCCTCGGTCAGGATCATCTGCACCATGAGGTAGCCGGGATACACCCGCTTTTCCACGGTGCGGCGTTTGCCATCCTTGACTTCGATTTCCTCGACGGTGGGGATGATGATGTCGAAGATCTGATCCTTCATGCCCATCGTCTCGATCCGCTGCTCCAGGTTGTGGCGGACCTTGTTCTCCTGTCCGGAATAACAATGGACCACATACCAGGCGCGGCCGTCCCCCGGTTCGGCGTGCTCGAGGGACAAATCCCCCGCCGGAGAATCCGCACCATCCGGAACCGACAATCCGCCGCCGAGTGCCTCCGGGATGGAGGCGCCCGAAACCGGCTGCTCGGAGGGCGTGCTCTCCGAACTTGCTTCTTCCGGCGTGGGTTCCTGCTCCGCGCGTTCCGGGTCTTCCAACATGAAAGCTATTTTCCCTCTCTCAGGTGAGGATAAGGCGGAAGAATTCGGTCAGGAGCGCGTCGATCGCGCCCAGGAAAAGGGCGCTGGCGATCAGCACCACCATCACGATCGCCGTCAGGCGCAGGGCTTCATCCCGGGTCGGCCAGCTGACCTTGCGCAGTTCCCCGACGGTCTCGCTGAAGAACCGCGCAATGAAATTCTGCTTGCGTGCGGCTTGCGTTTTCGGCACGTTCACCTCGCTCTTTGCGGACTGTGCATCCGCTCCAACGATTTCGATCCGGCGGAGATTGTATCCGCCTTCCAAAGGGCGGATCCGTGATCCGCCCCCGTATCAGGCAGGCCAGGCAGGAATTGAACCCACAACCCCCGCTTTTGGAGAGCGGTGCTCTGCCAAATTGAGCTACTGGCCTGTGTCCGGGCAGGCCTCGTGCCTGCCCCAATCCGGGCGCACAGCGCCCAATTCCGGGCGTACTGCCGTGCGCGTACGGGCGAGATTACCTCGCCCCTACTTGCCCTCTTTATGCAGCGTGTGCTTGTGGCAGCGCGGGCAGAACTTCTTGATCTCGAGCCGGCCCTGGTCGTTGCGCCGGTTCTTCTGGGTCGTGTAATTGCGCTCCTTGCAGTCGGAGCATGCCAGTGTGATCACCGGCCGGACATCCTTCGATTTTGCCATTGCGTGTTCCTCGACCCCGCGGAGTTATCCGCGGAGGCTCCTTTCAGTCGATGATTTCAGTGATCACGCCGGCGCCCACGGTCAGGCCGCCCTCGCGGATCGCGAATTTCGAACCCTTCTCGAGTGCCACCGGCACGATCAGCTCCACGTTCAGGTTCACGTTGTCGCCCGGCATCACCATCTCCACCCCTTCCGGCAGCGTCAGGTTCCCCGTCACGTCCATCGTCCGGATGAAGAACTGCGGCCGGTACCCCGTGAAGAACGCCTTGTGCCGTCCGCCTTCCTCCTTCTTCAGCACGTACACTTCGCTCTTGAACTTCATGTGCGGCGTGATCGAGCCCGGCTTCGCCAGCACCTGGCCCCGCTCCACCTGCTCGCGCTCGATCCCCCGCAAGAGCACCCCCAGGTTGTCCCCCGCCTGCCCCTGGTCCAGCAGCTTGTGGAACATCTCCACCCCCGTGCACACCGTCGTCTTCGTCTCGTGCAGCCCCACGATCTCGAGCGCGTCCCCCACCTTCACGATCCCCCGGTCCACCCGCCCCGTCACCACCGTCCCGCGCCCCTTGATCGAGAACACGTCCTCGATCGACATCATGAACGGCATTTCCGTGTGCCGCACCGGTTCCGGAATGAACTCGTCCACCGCCTTCAATATCTCGAGAATGCACTTGTATTCCGGCGCGTTCGGATCCTTGCTCGTGCTCTCCAGCGCCTTCAGCGCCGAGCCGCGCACGATCGGGGTCTTGTCGCCCGGGAATTTGTACTCCGTCAGCAGCTCCCGCAGCTCCATCTCCACCAGCTCCAGGAGCTCCGGATCGTCCATCATGTCCGTCTTGTTCAAAAAGACCACGATCGACGGCACTTCCACCTGCCGCGCCAGGAGCACGTGCTCCCGCGTCTGCGGCATCGGCCCGTCCGGGGCCGCCACCACCAGAATCGCCCCGTCCACCTGCGCCGCGCCCGTGATCATGTTCTTGATGTAGTCGCGGTGTCCCGGCATGTCCACGTGCGCGTAGTGCCGCTTCTCCGTCTCGTATTCCACGTGGGCAATGTTGATCGTGATCCCGCGTTCCTTCTCCTCCGGCGCGTTGTCGATGCTGTCGTACGCCCGGAACTGCGCGCGGCCCTGCATCTGGCACACCTTGGTGATCGCCGCCGTCAGCGTCGTCTTCCCGTGGTCAATGTGCCCCATCGTCCCCACGTTCAGGTGCGGCTTGTTGCGATTGAATTTTTCCTTGGCCATGTTCGCCTCTCCTATAGGAATTGACCGTGCCCTTCCGGGCGGCGAGAGCCCGCGATGGGAATTGGACCCATGACCCCACCCTTACCAAGGGTGTGCTCTACCAACTGAGCTACGCGGGCGGAAGGGGGGCAGGAAAACCTGCCCCCTACCTGGTGGGCGGTGAAGGATTTGAACCTCCGAAGGCGTCTGCCAACTGATTTACAGTCAGTCCCCTTTGGCCACTTGGGTAACCGCCCATGCAACCCGTCGCCGGCGGGAGACCGATCCGCTGCAGACGGCGCTGCACGGGCGAAACATGCTTCGCCCCTACAACGCCGCTACACCGGCCCGGTCGCGCGCCTGCTACGGCGAGACACGGATACTGAACACCGGTTGTTAACGCAAGCCGACGACGGGAATCGAACCCGTAACCTACCACTTACAAGGCGGTTGCTCTTCCGATTGAGCTACGTCGGCGTAGTTAAAAACGCCCCGGTTCGGGCTAGGCGATTATATCAGAGGGATTCCCCCCTGACAAGGTTTTCATTCGGCGCTGTTGCACCTGAAACCATGGAAAAACAGCCAAAAACGCGTTTCGTCTGAGGCGATTTGCCGGGGACCGACGTGGTTACGAAGACCGAGGCAGTCTACCTGGGCCGACGAAGTTAGGATCAGAGCAATCGTCATTCCGGCGTGCTCTTGGCCGGAATCCAGCAAGACAATGCTGGACCCCGGCTGAGATCACGCCGGGGTGACGACCGCCTTCGTCCGAAGACGGCTTCGCCCTACATGGGATACAATCCCGCCCATGAAGCATATCTGGTCCCCCTGGCGGATGAAGTACATCGAAGGCCACGGATCGGGCGGCGGCTGCATCTTCTGCGAGGCGCTCACACAAAGCGACGAACAGGCGCTGATCCTCGCGCGCAAACCGCGCGCGTTCGCGATACTCAACCGCTACCCGTACACCGGCGGGCACCTGATGATCGTCCCGCTCGAGCATGTCCCGACGATCGAGATGCTTCCGGAAGCCACTTGGCTTGAGATGTTCACCCTCACCCGCCAGGCGCTGGCCGCATTGCGCAAGGTGTACCGCGTGCCGGCCTTCAACCTGGGCGCGAACATCGGGGAACAGGCCGGGGCCGGCGTGGCCGACCACGTCCACATGCACATCGTGCCGCGCTGGTCGGGCGACACCAACTTCATGACCGTCGTCAACCAGGTGCGCGTCCTGCCGGAATGCCTCGAAGATACGTGGAAGAAGCTGAGGGACGGGTGGGAAGACCGTTAGCCGTATTCTCAAGATCGGCCGGAGTAAAAGATTTATTCCACGGAGGACATGGAGCTGCACGGAGAAAATAACTCCACATATATCCGTGATTTCCATGGATTTGTTATTGTCGTGACGATCGCTCCATCCATCTCATAACCGTTAATCGATTTTCAATCCTGATAATTCTTGTGACCAAAGAAAACAACCTGTACAGCCGCTTGAAATACGGCGGCATCTCCCCGGTTCCGATCTCCCGGAATCCGAATTTCTCGTAGAACCCCTTCATCGATCCGCGGCAGGTTAAATAAAGCGGTCCTCCGGAGCCGGCGGATTCTTCGCGCGCCAGGATTTCCCGGATGACGGCGCTCGCCGCTCCCCGCCCGCGCGCATCCGGCACGGTCGCGATCGACGCCAGTTCGCGCGATCCGTCGCCGTGCGTTTTCACCGCCCCGATCGCGACCATGGCGCCGGCGGAATCCCCGGCCACCAGGAAATTCCGCCAATGGAACCCGAACGGGTTGAGATGCTCGCTGCGCACCAGCGCGCGAATGGCGGGTTCGTCTTCGCGGACGGCGGGGCGGATGGTCAATTGCGGGAGGGACGGATTCTGGCAAGTTTATTTTTTTGCCCTCAATATACCTGCTGTGGCAAGCAAGTAACCGAAAATAAAACCCCTGGATGCCCGCTTAAACACGCGGGCATGACGAGCATCTCAAGACTTTTTTACTCACAGTTACCTTCGTGCTCTTCGTGGAGAAATTATTTCCCGGACGGATCTTTACCATGCCCGCCGGCGTCGATCTCCTCGGCCGCCATGTCGCAATACAATTTATCCGGAAGGCAGTTTTCGCATTCCATCTGCAGCGTGGCGTGCCGGATCCCGTACCGGTCGCACAGCAGCAGGTCGATCTTCGCCTGAACCGCCGCGCTCTCGCGGATCGAGATTTCCCCCACCAGGATGTGGGCCGAGAGCGTGCGCAGGCTGCGGGTGATCGACCAGACGTGCAGATCGTGCACGCCGCGCACCCCCTCCACCTGCAGGAGATCGTCCACCAGCTTCTCCGGATCGATATCGAGCGGAGTGCTTTCCAGCAGGATGTTCACGGTCTCGCGCAGAATCCCCCAGGCGTTCCACAGGATCAGCAGCCCGATCAGGACGCTGACCAGGGCATCCCAGCCGGTCCATCCGGTCAGGGCGATCACCCCCGCGGCCAGCAGCGCGCCGAGTGTGGAGAATACGTCCCCCATCAGATGGACGAATGCGCCGCGGATATTCAGGTCGTGTTCGCTGCCGCTCCGGATGAGCAGCGCGGTCCCCAGGTTGATCGCGAAGGCGACGGCCGCCACGACCGCCATGATCCCGGCATTCACTTCCGGCGGCTGCCGGAACCGCAGGTAGGCCTCGTAAAAAATCCCCAGCGCGATCAACACCAGGCCGGTGGAATTCACCAGAGCCGCAAGGATCCCGGCGCGGTGGTATCCGTAGGTTTTTCCCGAGTGCGCCGGGCGGAGCGCCAGGTTCAGGGCGATCCAGCTCAACCCAAGCGCGATCACGTCGGTGATGTTGTGCGCGGCGTCGGTCAGAATAGCCAGGCTGTTGGCCGCCAGCCCGGCCACCACCTCGGCCGCGACCAGCGCCACGGTTAATCCGGCGGCGATCGCCAGCCGGCGCGAAAGCCCCTTTTCGCCGTCTTCCAGATGAACATGTCCAGCCATATAGTCCGCTTCCTTTTACTATCATGATTATATCGTCGTCGAAAACCGGGGGCCGCAAGCCGGTTTCCAAGCGGAAATTCGCGTAAATACCCTGCAGAATAGGGGTATTCCACTCGGCGTGCAGCGGCTGCCTGAGCTATAATCCCTTCCTAAACCTATGGAGAAGGAACCATGAATGATCCGGTGGCTCTCACCATAATTGGTTTGGTCCTCTGGGCGGCCGCGATAGCACTGGCCTACTTTATGCGCGGCAAATGGAAACCCGTAATGGATCGATGGACACAAAAATTGTCGGCTGTTTCCGCCTCCTCCGGCCCTGCTACGGCTGCGGAAAGCCCTCCGATCGATCCGGAACGCCGGCGGATTGGGGGAGCCCTGGTATTCCTTGGATTCCTGTTCGGCATTCTCAGCCTCTACCTGCGGAAAGATCTTCCGCCGGAAAACGCCTCCGCCTACCTGCCCTTCCTGGCCATCGGGCTGTTGTTCTTCATGGGCGGCATGTACCTCGCCTCGAGGCTCGACCAGAAGGTCCTTTTCCTCCCGGCTTTGGATTGGATCTCCTCAAAGCTGGGCATCCGCCCGGCTCAGGGGGTTTACTTTTTGGGCGGCATCATCCTGGCGATCCTCGCGACCGTCGCCGCGGGGACCAACTCCCTGATGATCAGCCCGGTGGTGGCGATCGTCTCCTGGATCGGCGGGATAGCCCTGACGGTATACGGTGGGTGGGTTCTCACGCCCGCGGCAGAGAGGAAACCGCTGCCCAAAGACGCGCTGTTCTGGGCGGCCGGATTGACGCTGGCGGCTTTCCTCCTGCGGGCCGTGCTGGTCGGGCAGATCCCGGTCATGCTTACCGGCGACGAAGGCTCGACCGGGATCGACGCGCTGCAATTCCGGCTGGGCACCGTCAATAATCCGTTCGGGATTTTCGGCTGGCATCCGTTCCCTTCGTTTTATTTCTTCCTCGAATCCATCGGGGTTGCCCTGTTCGGGCAGACCGCCGAGGCCCTGCGCTACCCTTCGGCGCTGGCGGGAGCGCTCACGGTGGGCGCGCTTTACCTCGTGGTGCGCTCCATGTACAGCCACCGGCATGCGCTGGCCGCCGCGGTGATCCTTGCCGCGCTTCACCTGCACATGCACTTCAGCCGGCTGGGCGTGATGAATGTCTGGGACGGTCTGTGGTACCTGATCGCCCTGGGCGGATTGTGGTACGGCTGGCACAGCGGGAAACGCGCTTATTGGATCCTCGCCGCCCTGGCGATGGGGATCGGACAATATTTTTACGCCACCACCCGGACTCTCTTCGTGGCCGTGCCGCTCTGGCTGCTGGTGGCGGCGGTGCTCGACCGGGGCGGTTTGCGCCGCAACCTCCGCAACTTTCTGCCGGCGCTGGCCTCCCTCACCGCCGTGCTGCTCCCGCTGGCGTGGTATGTGGTCACCCACACCGAACAATACCTCGCCGACATCCATACCAATTCCATCTTCGGACCCTGGATGGAAATGGCCGTGCGGGATTCGGGTCTTCCGGCCTGGAGGATCGTCCTGAAACAACTCGGGCTCGGGTTCGGCGGCTTCTTCAGCGTCAACCTCTCCTTCTGGTACCGTCCGGAAGTGCCCATCCTGCGCACGCTGCCGGCCGTGGTTTTCATCTTCGGGCTGGCGATCCTCGCCCTGCGATTAAAGGAAACCCGGACGTGGATCCCGCTGCTGTGGATTGCGGCATACGGGATGATCGTCTCACTCAGTGAAAGCGCCCCCGCCGCCCAAAGGCTGCCGGGCGTGAGCGCGGCCGTCGCGCTGGTGGTGGGATTCGGCGCGGTCGAGTTCGTCTCGATCCTATCGAACCTCTTCCCGGCCCGCACATGGGTGCTCGGGATCGCCGCCGTCGCGCTGGTCGGTTACATGGCGGTCGATGATCTCAACTTTTATTTCGGGGAATACACTCCGAACAGCGGCTATCTGGGACCCTACGATTTCGTCGGGAGGGGCGGCGAGGTCGCCAAGCAGCTTGTCCTGCAATTGCGCGACCGGCCCGAGCAGTGGCAGGTGGTGTTCCTGAACAACGAGCTGATGGGATACTATTCCGATCCCGCCCTGCGCTTCCTGACCCCGAACGTCGAGGGCAGGGACCTCAACAACGCCTGGGGATCGCCTGAGAATGAACCGATCCCGGCCGGAAATTTGTTCATCGTCATCATGCCGGGCCGCGAGGCGGAGATCCCGCTGATCCAGGCGGACTATCCCGGAGGCGCGTTGGGTGAAGTCTATGCGTCGGACGGCAGCCTGCTCTATACCTATTATGAATACCGGCCGGATCTATAGCCGGACGAATAGGATTTATCCCGGGCATGTCCATCCTCTCGTTCGAGTTCGCCGTCCTTTTAGTTCTGCTGCTCGTGATCGCGGCGGCCTTCGACTTGTGGCTGATCCGCGCCTGGAAACGCAGCCGCGGCGGCCGCGCAAGGAGCCGGATAAAAACACCGGCTCCAGACTCGAAAGCGGACCGCCGCGCAATGCAAAAAGCGCCGAGCGCGCCCGGACCCGCCGTTGTTCTGCGTCAAGAACCCGCAGCGTCCGGCAAACGGAATCCGGCGGAGAAAACCCTTCCAGTGGAGGTGGTTCCTTTGAAAAGCGAAACGCGCAAATCCGCGGGCAAACGCAAGACCGAGGGAGTCACCAAGCACGAAATCCTCTCCGTCGCGGGAAAATCCGGCCGCCTGGCGCATGTCGACATCTCCATGGACCTGCCCGAAGGGGAAAGCATCCGCCTGACGCTGGAGTCGGTCGGCGGAGGGAAGGTGCTCCCGGTGTCCGGGAAGAGCGGCGGCGCGGTGGAAGCGCGCCCCGCGCCGGGAATACCTCCGGCGGCTCCGGCGGCTCTGCCGGCGCGCCTGCCGGCCGCATGGGGGAAATCGATCGGCAACACATTTGCGTCCGCCGCCGCGGAAATCCGGACGTACGGCCGGTCGCTCTTTGCCCTGGCGCTGATAATCTATCTCGCGACCCGCCTGATCGGCCTGGCCAATTGGCCGATCTACTTCTTCACCGACGAGGCGGTCCAAACCAACTTTGGCGCCGAACTGGTGAAACGGGGATTCGTATGGAACGAAACCGACGTTTTGCCGGTGTTCTTTGAGAACGCCGGCCAGTACGAAATGAACCTGAGCGTATATGCCCAGATCGTCCCCTACCTGATCTTCGGGAAATCGGTATTCGTCACCCGCGCCGTATCGGTGCTGATCACTCTGCTTGCCATGGTGGCCGTGGGCTGGATCCTGCGGCGAGTTTTCCATTTGCCGTACTGGTGGAGCGGCGTGCTCCTGCTCTCGATCATCCCGGTCTGGTTCCTGCATTCGCGAACCGCGTTCGAGCCCGGCGAGTCGATCGCCTTTTACGCGCTTTTCCTGCTTTTCTATATGCGCTACCGGGAGGACAAACCCTGGATGCTGCTCCCGGCGCTCGTCTTCGGAGCGCTCTCGGCTTATATCTACAGCCCATCGCAGGTCATGGTTGCCGTCACCGGCGGGCTGCTGCTCATTTCCGACGCGCGGTATCACTGGCGGCACAAATGGGTCGCGCTGGCCGGTCTGGGTGTACTCCTCGTCATGGCGGTCCCGTATCTGTGGTTCCTCCACCTGCACCCCGACGCCAACCGCGACCAGCTGGCGATCGTAGG
Organism: uncultured Chloroflexia bacterium; assembly: GCA_963724345.1. Lineage (GTDB taxonomy): Bacteria > Chloroflexota > Anaerolineae > Anaerolineales > RBG-16-64-43 > JAFGKK01. The sequence continues at coordinate 2,447,527 of CAVRUI010000003.1, forward strand.
GTCGTACTGGCTGAACGATATTTCCTTCATCGATAAGCTGAAACTGTTCGCCGGGCAGTATCTGGCCGGACTGGATCCGCGCTACTGGTTCCTCGCCAATCCGCCGGAAGGGGTGCAGCACGACATCATCCGCCATCTGATGAAGGGCTACGGCCACCTGTCGCTGTGGACTCTGCCTTTCGTGATCATCGGGCTCCTGCTCTGCCTGGGCAACATCCGCCAATTCGCATTTCCGGACGGTCCTGATCGCGCTGCTGGCGGCCCCCACGGGGGGCGCCGTCGCGCAGATCACCATAACCCGGGTGCTCGTGATGGTTATCCCGGCGGCGCTCCTGACCGCGCTCGGGGTCAGCTGGCTTCTGGCGCTGCTCGAGCGGCCGGAGATACCGCCGCAGCCGGAATTCCTCCAGTGGTGGAAAGAACGGGCGGCGCGCATCGGCGCCGTGTGGGCCGCGCTGCGCGAGTCGCTTTCCCTGCGGAAGACGTTTGCGGGCACGCGGGATTTCGTACGCGGATGGGGGGAACGGGCGGCTCAGATCGCCGAGAAAACTCCCGCGGCGGGCCGGCTCCCGCGGGTGGCCCTCGCCCTGGCGGTGTTCCTCGTGCTGGGCTCGGCCAATGTCTACATGCTGTGGGACAGCCTGACCAACGGGCCCACCTGGTATGAAAACTACGAGCTGTACGGCATGCAATACGGAGGGCAGCAGCTCACGACTGCGCTCGTGGATTACTACTCGGCCCACCCCGACGCCAACCTGATCGTCTCCTCCGCCTGGGCGAACGGGACCGACGAGATCTTCACATTCTTCCTCCCGGAGAATTTCCCCATGCGCGTCGGGACGGTGATGGAATATATCCAGAGCTACATCCCGATCCAGCCGCAGGACGTGTTCGTCATGACGTCCGAGGAATATACCAACGCCCAAAACAGCGGAAAATTTTCCGAGATCCGCATCGACCAGACGTTGAACTATCCCAACGGGCAGCCCGGATTTTATTTCGCGCACCTGACGTACGTTCCCGACGTGCAGGAAATCATCGCGGCGGAAAAGGCGGAGCTTTCCAAGCCGGTCGAAGAGCAGATCGTCCTGGGAGGGGAAACGGTCCGGGTCGTGCATTCGCGGTTCGACATGGGCGATTTGACGGCGGGATTCGACGGAAACCTCTTCTCGCTGATGCGCTCCCAGCAGGACAATCCCCTCTACCTCGATATGTTCTTCCCGGCGGTTCACCGATTCACGCGGGTGTCCGTCCGGGTGGGGGGCGCCCCGACGCGGCTGGTCCTCACCGTCTACCCGGCGGCCGGCGGCGATCCGGCGGTATTCAGCGCCACGGTGGAGCGCGCGTCCGACTACCGGGATGTGGAAATCCTGCTGAGCGAGCCGGCGGAAGGCAGCCACATCCGCGTGGAAGTGGAAACGGTGGGCGAGGGCGAGCCGGCCCACGTGCACGTTTATGAAGTCGTGCTGGAGGCAGAGGGATGGAAAAGCGGCAACGCCGCCCCTTCGTCGTAACTCTTCTTGCGTCCGGCGTGTTTCTGCTTGGGATGGGATATTTCTTTCAATCCGGACAAGCCATATCCCATTACTCGCTCGACCAGCAGATTCCCTTATCCATTCCGGCGTGGTATCAGCCGTTGAGCGGCGGAGTGTGGGGAGCGGCGTGGCTGATCCTGGCGGCCGGTTTGTGGCTGCAGAAGGAATGGGCCCGCCGGTTGACCCTGATCGTCATCCCGGTGCAGCTTCTTTTCTGGCTGGGGGATTGGCTGGTGTTCAGCCGGTCGAGTATAGCGATACAATCATTCGGATTCGATCTGATTTTGCGGCTGGTGCCGGCGGGCCTGGGCATGGTGATCCTTTTATTCCAGGGCCGCCGGAACAAGGCGGGTACGGAAACGGGCGCTTCGGCGCAGGAACCGGATCGGGAGAGCAGGCAGGCCCATGACGGATGAACAGCAAATAAAAAAACTGCACCTGGCGCGCGAGCAGGCGCTGCAGGGCGGCGGCAAGGAAAAAATCGACGCCCAGCACGCGCGCGGAAAACTCTCCGCGCGCGAACGCATCGACCTGCTCGTCGACAAGGGCTCGTTCCGGGAATTGGATCCCTTCGTCCAGCACCGCTCCGACCACTTCGGCCTGGACCGCAAACGCTACCTGGGGGACGGCGTGGTGTGCGGCTGGGGAACGGTGGAAGGGCGGCTGGTGTACGTCGCCTCCCAGGATTTCACCGTCATGGGCGGAAGCATCGGGGAGGCGCATGCCGCCAAGATCGTGAAGCTGTTCGATCTGGGGCTCAAGAACGGGGTCCCGGTGGTCTGCCTGAACGATTCCGGCGGAGCGCGGATCCAGGAAGGCGTGTTTTCCCTGGCCGGCTGCGCGGACATCTTCCTGCGCAACACGCTCGCCTCCGGCGTCATCCCGCAGATCAGCGCGATCCTCGGACCGTGCGCCGGCGCGGCGGTGTATTCCCCGGCCCTGACCGATTTCACCTTCATGGTCCACAACACCTCGCAGATGTACCTGACCGGGCCGGACGTGGTCCGGACCGTGACCCACGAAGACGTGACGGCCGAGGAGTTGGGCGGAGCGGGCGTGCACGGCAGCATCTCGGGCGTGGCGCACGTGACCGCCGCGGACGACGCCGAATGCATGGAGCGGATCCGCAGCCTGCTCCTCTATCTGCCGCAGAACAACCTCGAAGATCCGCCGTACCGGCCCACCAACGACGATCCGCTGCGCACCGAAGAAGGATTGGACCGGATCATCCCGGAGGATCCCCTCAAGCCGTACGATATGCGCGATGTGATCCGGCTGATCGTCGACAAATGCGAGTTCTTCGAGATTCATGAGGAATATGCGCAGAACATCATTGTCGGATTCTCGCGGCTGGCGGGGCACACGGTGGGGATCGTGGCCAACCAGCCGGCGGTGCTGGCGGGATCGCTCGATATCCACGCCTCGGAGAAAGCCGCGCGCTTCGTCCGCTTCTGCGATTCCTTCAACATCCCGCTGATCACGCTGGTGGACGTCCCCGGGTTCATCCCCGGAACGGCGCAGGAACACAGCGGGATCATCCGCTCGGGCGCCAAGCTCCTGTATGCCTACTGCGAGGCGACGGTTCCAAAAATCACGGTGATCACCCGCAAAGCCTACGGCGGAGCCTACATCGTCATGTCGTCGAAACACCTGCGCGGCGACGTAAATTTCGCCTGGCCCAGCACGGAGATCGCCGTAATGGGTCCGGACGGCGCGATCAACATCGTCTTCCGCAAGGAGCTGGAAGCCGCGAAGGAACCCGAAAAACGGCGCAAGGAACTGGTCGCGGAATACGTGGAAAAGTTCGCCAACCCGTATGTGGCCGCCTCGCGCGGGTACATCGACGATGTGATCGAGCCTCACGAAACCCGGCCCCGGCTGATCAATGCCCTGGCCATGCTCGCCAACAAACGGGATACGCTTCCGGCCAAAAAGCACGGAAATATTCCGCTGTGATGAGATTGTCCATGCATCGCCGAAGACCTCATCCGGCATCGAGCCGACCTTCTTCCGCTTATGCTGGGAGAAGGAAGATGAGGGGGCGATTAAACTGACCCATCGGTGGGCTCACAAGATCAACGACATCGGTTTGAAAAATAAACAAAGGACCACCCGCGATTAAGAAGCGGGACAGCCCACCTGAAAAGAAACTGAAGGAATTGTAGAGAGGGATATCTTGCTGTTCAACAAGATTCTGATCCCCAACCGCGGGGAAATCGCGGTCCGCATTCTGCGCGCCTGCCGGGAACTCGGCATCTCCACCGTCGCGGTGTATTCGGAAGCCGACCGCCAGGCGCTGCACGTGCGCTACGCCGACGAAGCCTACCTGCTCGGGCCGGCCCCGGCGCGGGATTCCTACCTGCGCATCGACCGGATCCTGGATGTCGCGCGCCGCTGCGGCGCGGATGCCATCCACCCCGGGTACGGATTCCTCGCCGAGCGGGAGGAATTCGCGATCGCCTGCGAGGAAGCCGGGATCACATTCATCGGCCCCAAGCCCTCCGCGATCGCCGCGATGGGCGATAAAACCACCGCCCGCCACACCGTCGCCAAAGCCGGGATCCCGGTCGTGCCGGGGACCGAAGGCGAAGGCAACCTTTCCGACGACGAACTGATCGCGATCGCCCCGTCGATCGGCTTCCCGCTCCTGATCAAAGCCACCGCCGGCGGCGGCGGCAAGGGGATGCGCGAGGCGATGACGGACGCGGAACTGCCGCACCTCCTGCGCGCCGCCCGCCGCGAAGCCGAGGCCGCCTTCGGCGACGGCAACGTCTACCTGGAAAAGCTGATCCTCACCGCGCGCCACGTGGAATTCCAGATCCTGGCGGATAAGGAAGGCAACGTCATCTACCTCGGCGAGCGGGAATGCTCGCTGCAGCGGCGGCACCAGAAGCTGTTCGAGGAAGCCCCCTCCCCGTTCCTCGGCAACGACGACACGCTGCGCCGGACGATGGGCGAGGTGGCCTGCCGGACCGCGGCCAGCGTCGGCTACATCAACGCCGGGACGATCGAATTCCTGGTCGACAAAGATCGCAGCTTCTATTTCCTGGAGATGAACACCCGCCTGCAGGTGGAGCACCCGGCGACCGAAATGATCACCGGGATCGATATCGTCAAGGAACAGATCCGCATCGCGCGCGGCCGGCCGCTGCGCTACCGCCAGGAAGATGTCAAAATCAACGGCTGGTCGCTGGAGTGCCGGATCAACGCCGAGGACCCCTACAATAAATTCACGCCTTCCACGGGAAAAATCCAGTCGGTGTTCATGCCGAGCGGACCGGGCGTGCGCGTCGATACCGGCGTCTACTCCGGCTTCGAAGTGACCCCCTTCTACGATTCGCTCATTTCGAAACTGATCGTGTGGGGGGAAACGCGGGCGGAGGCGATCCTGCGGATGCGCCGGGCGCTCGAGGAATACCGCATCATCGGGGTCAAGACCAACATCCCCTTCCATCAGGCGCTGCTGGATTCGCCGCGCTTCCTGGCCGGCGTATTCGACACCCGCTTCGTCGAGGAGCGGTTCGAACTCAACGGCACCCCCGACGAATCGGACCATCATCCGCAGATGGCGGCGATCTTCGCCACGCTGGTGGAACACCAATCCGCTCAGCGGGCGGCGCAGATCATGGAATCCACCCACCCGCAAACCCCTTCGCAATGGAAATGGGCCGGGCGCGGCGGGAGCGGCGTGCGATGAAATACGCGACGACGATCGGCGGGAAGACCTTCCGGGTGGAGGTGGTGGACGACCATCACATCATCCTGGACGGCGAGCCGTACGAAGTGGATTTCACCGTGATCGGCAACCAGCCGGTTTATTCCATGATCATCAACGGGCGGTCGCTCGAAGCCCACGCCGCGCCGCTCGAGGACGGCTGGCAGATCCTCCTGCACGGGAAAATGTTCGAAGCGCGGGTCGAAGACGAACAGGCGATCCGGGTCCGGGGCCTCGCGCACGCGGCGGCCGACAACCCCGGGGAGTACCAGTTGCGCGCCCCGATGCCGGGGCTGGCCGTCGGCATTCCGGTTGCGGTCGGGGATACCGTTTCGAAGGGAACGACCCTGGTGATCCTGGAATCGATGAAAATGCAGAACGAACTCCGGTCCCAGAAGGACGGGGTGGTGCAGGAAATCCGGATCCAACCCGGGCAGACCGTCGAGCAGAACCAGGTATTGATCGTCATCGGGTAATCCCCCGCTTCCATTTTATTCCGTCGCGAGGTGGTCCGTGAACCCACAGGAAAAACCCGCCGCGCTCGAGCAGGAAGTCAAATTCTTCCTCGAAGACACCGAGGAGGTGCGCCGCCGGATTTCCGCACTCGGCGCGCGCCCGTTCCAGCCGAGGATGCACGAAGCCAACATCCGTTTCGATACGGCGGACGGCACCCTGACGCGGGCGCGGAAAGTCCTGCGTTTGCGCAAGGCCGGCCCGGTCATCCTGACCTACAAAGAACCGGAAACCCCAACCCCCGCGGGAACGCCCGCCCCGGCGCGGCGGTCGCTTGAAACCGAGGTCGTCGTCGACAATCTGGATAAAACCGCCCATCTGCTGCAATCGCTGGGTTTCCGGCCGATCGTCCGCTATGAAAAATACCGCGAAGTCTTTCAATGGAAATCCGTCCTGTTGATGGTCGACCAGCTTCCCTTCGGGGATTTCCTGGAGCTGGAAGGGCCGGACCTGGCGGAGTTGCGCCAGACCGCCGACCCGCTCGGACTCGAATGGCCCAAAGCGCTTCAAACTTCCTACATGGGGATATTTCTGATGTTGAAGAAGGCGTACCATTTGACGTTCCTCGAAGCCACATTCGAAACATTCACCGGCTGGGATCCGAAGAAGACCGCCTCCGTCCTGGCCGCTCTCCTGCATGAAGGGCCGTATGACAGACAAAACTCCTGAAGCCCGCCGGCGTTGGGAGGAAGAAATCCTCCAGCCGGTCCTGAAAAAATTCCCGGAGCGGAAAAGGGAATTCCAGACGCCATCCCGCATTCCGGTGGAGCGGGTCTACGCCCCCGCGGAGATGAGCGCGGAAGAACTCGAGAAGATCGGATTCCCGGGGCAGTATCCCTTCACGCGCGGAGTCCAGCCCACCATGTACCGCGGCCGGCTGTGGACGATGCGCCAGTACGCGGGGTATGCCACAGCCGAAGAATCGAACGCGCGCTACCGGTTCCTGCTTTCGCAGGGCCAAACCGGGCTGTCGGTGGCGTTCGACCTGCCGACCCAGATCGGCTACGACCCGGACCATGAGCTGGCCGCGGGCGAGACGGGCAAAGTGGGGGTCTCGATCTTCAGCGTGGAGGAGATGGGGCGGCTGTTCGCGGAGATTCCGCTCGAAAAAGTCTCGACCAGCATGACGATCAACGCTCCGGCCGCCGTACTTTTGGCGATGTACATCGCCGCGGCCAAGCGCCAGGGGGCGGACCCGGCCCGGCTGCGGGGGACGATCCAGAACGACATCCTCAAGGAATACATCGCGCGCGGGACCTATATATTCCCGCCCCAGCCTTCGATGCGCCTGGTGACCGACATCTTCGCCTGGTGCCGGGAGTTCCTTCCGGAGTGGAACACGATTTCGATTTCCGGCTACCACATCCGCGAAGCCGGCAGCACCGCGGTCCAGGAAGTGGCTTTCACGCTCGCGAATGCGATCGCCTACGTGGACGCGGCGCAGAAGGCGGGCCTGGCAGTCGATTCCTTCGCGCCGCAGCTGGCGTTCTTCTTCAGCGCCCACAACAACTTCCTCGAAGAGGTGGCCAAGTTCCGCGCGGCGCGCAGGCTGTGGGCGCGCATCATGCGCGAGCGGTTCCACGCTTCGGACCCGCGTTCGCAGATGCTCCGCTTCCACACCCAGACCTGCGGCTCCACCCTCACCGCCCAGCAGCCGGAAAACAATGTGGCGCGGGTGACGGTCCAGGCGCTCGCGGCGGTGCTGGGCGGAACGCAATCGCTGCACACCAACAGCATGGACGAAGCGCTCAGCCTGCCGACCGAAAAAGCGGTCCAGGTGGCGCTGCGCACGCAGCAGATCCTCGCGCACGAATCCGGGGCGGCCGATACGGTCGACCCGCTGGCGGGATCCTATGCGGTGGAGGCGCTGACCGACGAGATCGAACGGAGGGCTGCGGAATACATCCGCCGGATCGATCAGTTCGGCGGCGCGATCGCCGCGATCGAGCGCGGGTTCCCACAGGCGGAGATTCACGACTCCGCCTACCGCGCCCAGCAGGCGATCGAATCCGGGGAGCAGATCGTCGTCGGCGTGAACGAATTCACCAGCGGCGAGCCGCCGACTCTGGAGACGCTGCGGGTGGATCCGGCGGTCGAGGAAAGGCAGAAGGAGCGGCTGCGGGCGCTGCGGAAGGGGCGCGACGGCACCCGGGCGGCGGAGCTGCTCGGCCGGCTGGAAACCGCCGCCAAGGGCGGTGAAAACCTGATGCCGTTGATCCTTACGGGCGTGGAAAACGACCTGACGCTCGGGGAAATCTGCGGCGCGCTGCGCGCCGTGTGGGGCGAATACCGTCCGGAGGGATGAATGACCGGGATCGAAAAGATCAATCACGTGGCGGTGGTGGTGGCGGATATCGACGCGGCGCTGGCATTCTGGCGCGACGCGCTCGGACTCGCGCCCTCCGGCGTGAAGGACATGCCGGAACAAAAATCGAAGATCGCGTTCCTGCCGCTGGGCGGTTCGGAGATCGAACTCGTCCAGCCGACCGACCCGGATTCCGGGATCGCCAAATACCTGGCCAAGCGCGGGCCGGGAATGCACCACCTGTGCCTGGAAGTGCAGGACCTGGATGGCACCATCGCGCGGCTGAAGGCGAAGGGGATCCGCCTGACAAGCGAGGCGCCGATGACCAATGCCGCGGGGAGGCGGATGATCTTCGTCCACCCGGAGAGCTCCGGGGGCGTGCTGGTCGAATTGTACGAAAGCGGGGAGTTCGCGGATACGCCGTAAAACCCTTTCACCGCAAAGCCGCAAAGGGCGCGAAGATTTTTTATTGATTAATTCTTATTGGAACATTTTATATTTCCGGCGCCGATTATTTCCAAAACAAAACGGCAACCGATAATTCACTGACTCATCCACTAAACAATCCCACAAATTAATGCAGAAATTTCATGGTCCATAATTATCGATCCCGGCAAGATTGCTCTGCGCCGGGCGGAGCCGGTTGGGTTCAGTCCCCGGTTTGTATCGGCCGGCCACAAATAAAAACCAATAAAGACCAACGGAACACCCAGACAAACTATGCTACCGTGATATTACTGCGAATTTTTCAAAATTTCCCTGGAAGGAGAATTCCCCATGGAACGCCATCGAATAATCCGAATGGCCTGGATTGGTTTTGCCTGGATGGGCCTGGCCTGCACCTGCAGTTCGATCTCCAGCGTGCTGCCCACGATCGCATCGGGCCTGCCGTCGATCGCGGCGGGGAATTCGGGCGGCAACGCGGGTGGAACCTCGGACACGCCGGAGCCGTATCGGACTCCCGACCCCGTCGGCGTGCATCCCACACTCGATACCGCGCACGCCGTCTCGAATTACAGTCAGGCCGGTGTGGCCCGGGACAGCAACGTCAGCGCAACTCTCACCGGCGGGTGGGATTTCAACCTGGTGATACCGGGCGCGATGCTCAGCCGCGACACCGACGGCAGCCAGATGCCCGCCTTCGGCACAACCGTCACCGTCACACCGATTTCCGTCCTGGACGGGATCCCGTTCAGCAAAGGGTACCTCGCCGCGCTGCAGATCGGCCCCGAAGGAATCCTGCTGGCCGCGCCGGGGAGGCTGACCCTGCACGTCCCCGGGGAATTCAAGGCGGAGGACCTGGTGGGGTTCGCGGCTGACGGGGCCGGAACGAACTTTCATCTGTATCCGATCAATTACTTTTCCGGCGGCGGTACGACGACCATCACGATCGGCCTCAGCCATTACAGCCTCTACGGCGTGGCACAGGCGACCCAGGCGGAGATCACAGCCCAGCAGGCGCACCCGCCGCTGGATGCGGGCGACCAGGACGACGATCTGCTGGCCGCGCCGCTCAGCAAGATCCAGCAAAACCTCGCCAAAGTCCACGATCGCAGCGTGAAGCCGCTGATCGACAAGCTCGACAACCTGGCGGGCAACTGCAACGATGTCACCGAAGCCGCATTCAAATTCGAACGATGGTACACCCAGGTCTCCAACGCGAGTGCAACCCAGGCCTTGCAGGATCGGATCAACCACGACGCCAACGTGCTCAGCGAGCGTCTAAAGGATTGCTTGAAAGTAACATGCAAATCCTGCCTGGAAAACAAAAAGGCGGACCGGAAGAGCGCCAATATGTTCATCGTCCAAGCCACCTGGCTGCAATCCGTCGATTTGGTTCTGGACAAAGTGGATGATTACAACATGTGGAGCCAGTTGATCAATCAATGTGCGACCAACGCCGGGCTTCCACTGCCCGCTCCGCCGGTGGCGGATTGCGGAGGAACCAACTGCGGTCCGACCCCCACAAAAGTCACCTGCCCCTGAGGAGGCGAAAGGCCAAAAACGAACCACGGATTTCACGGAATTTAAAAGATTGCACGGATGACAAGGGAAGAATTATCCGTGCAATATTTTTTATCCGTAAAATCCGTGGTGATATTTATTCATTCACCCGGGATGACGGTGTAGGAAAAAATCCTTCCCGTGCGGCCGCGGGCCCGCCGGAGGAACGGGAGAAGAGCTAGGCGGATCGGCGGTCAGGCGGGAAAGGTTGCCGCGATCAGGGTCCGGACTTCGTCGAGCCACTTTTCCCGGTCCGGCTGTGTGCTGGTAACAATAACCCCGAACATTTTCCGATACACCCGCTTTACCCCGCAAAATTCAAAGATGCATGATTTCCATAGCATCTCCAGGGGATCCCCGAATACTTTCGCTTCCCGCTTGGCGGGAGTGTTGGAGGTGTTGAACACGACGGCTGCGCGGATTTTCAGCAGCCCCGCGGGAATTCCCTCGCCCGCATCCCCGTCCAGGAATTCATACGCGACGCCGGGCCGCAAGACGCGGTCCACCCATCCCTTTAGAATGGCCGGGGGCTGCCCCCACCAATCGGGATGAACGATGACAATTCCCTCGGCGGCCGCGATTTCACGGCAATGCACCCGGATACCTTCCGGCAGGGAGGCATCCTTTGGAATCTCGCCGGCGGGCAGGATCGGATCGAATCCCTCGGCATACAAATCGTGGAACAACACGGCATGCCTAAGCCGCGCGAGTTCCTGCGCCGCGGTGGCGGCGATCGCATGGTTAAAACTGCCGGGATCGGGGTGGGCCAGGATGACGGAGACCTGCACGTTTATGATTTCCTCAAACAGACGGCGGGCGTCCGCCGCGGCTAGGCCGGGCAGAAGGTGACGTTGCCTGGAACAACGTTGAGGATCGGCGTATTGGTGGCTTCTTCCAGGCCGATTTTTTCTTCGGTGACGTAGATGCAATCCCCGGAATTCACCCCCCGGCCCGTCCACTTGGCGCTGACCAGGTGCAGGCCCAGGGTCTTATCGGCAAAGAAATAAATTTTATACGTATTGCCTTCCCATTCCGAGTAGGCGACGCTTCCCCCGATGCATTTCGTCAGGCCAACGTCGTCGCGGGTGACTTCGAGCGCATAGACGCAGTTGGCGGGCAGGTTGGCGGGCCGGAGAGGTGCTGCGGCGGGCTGGGCGACCGGGCAGCGCTTGAGGCTGAAGGGGGTGATCGGCATCACCGGCGAGACTCCGTCGCGCGAAAGTTTTCCTTCCGCGTATGCGCACTCCCCGGCTTTCAGCCCGATCCGGTCGACCCAGTCGGTTCCCAGCATGTAGAGTCTGCCGCGTTCGCCGAAGTAAACGTAATATGTGCCATGCGTCATGTTGACACGCGTCACCGTTCCGCCGGCGCAAACGGATTTTCCGTAATCGTCGAGCGTGACGGCAGCCGCGTCCAGGCAGCCCGGCGGCAGCTGCGGGATTCCGGTCGGCAGCGGGGTGACGGATTGCAGCGGGAGGGGCGTGGAGACCGTCGCGGCCGGTCCCGAATTCCCGTTCACGCCGACCGCGGCGGTGGCGCCGGCTGCGATGGTTTCTTCATCTTCCGGGAGTGTGAAGGCGCCGCCGATCACACCGCATCCCGAAAGGATCCCGGCAAGGAAAATGCTGATGAGGACTATGGTTGGAATGGATTTATGCATGGCGCCTCCAGATCGGGTTTCCCCCGCTCCGTACTATTCCTGCCCGCGGTGATCGACAAGGATGTGATCGAGTCCGCGCCCGCCCTCCCACGGGTAGATGATCCTGGCATCGGTGACGGCTCCATAATACTCCGGTCGCGCCGTGCCGAAAAGGCTGCGGTGCGGATTGTAATGCAGGACGCACAGTTCCGGCAGCCCGCCGGCCGAGAGGACCCGGTTCTTGACGGCGGTGATGGTCCGCCCGGAGCCCCACACGTCGTCGACGACGAGAATCCGTTTATCTTTCAGGAGGGCATCGTCGGGAAATTGAAGGAAGTTGGGCCAGGCCAGCAGCGCGGCTTTGGAGGCCTGCTCGGGGAAATCGACCGACGCGGTGAGCAGGGTCTTGATATCCAGGACTTCGCTGATCAATCCGCCGGGGACGACCCCGCCGCGGGTGATGATCACCATCGCGTCGAACTGGCCGCGAAATTGCGGAACCAATACATCGACCAGTTGATCGACATCGTTCCAGGTAAGCAGTTCGTGCCGCTCCGCCATGGCGATCTTCCACCGTGCCCCGCGCATTCGGATCGGAATAAAAACCGGCCGGGGCGCACCAACCGATGATAATGGCGTCCCGTCCGCAATGCAAGCGGGGGGAATACGCCGGACCGAGGCGGTAAACCAGACCGACGCGGTCATTAGTACCGAGGCAGTCAACCAGACCGACGCGGTCACTAGTACCGAGGCGGTAAACCAGACCGACGCGGTCACTAGTACCGAGGCGGTCAACCAGACCGACGCGGTCATTAGTACCGAGGCGGTCATCTAGACCGACGCGGTCACTAGTACCGAGGCGGTAAACCAGACCGACGCGGTCCTGTAAACCGCGTCGGTCCGCATGGATCCCCCAAGTAGTAAGTTGCTCCATTCAAGCCAAGCAGCGAATAATGCAATCTCGAGTATGGGATATAATCCGCCTAAGCGGACACATAGACCGCATGGACCAAGGGGGATAACTATGCAGATGACCATTCCATTAAAACCAGGGGGGTTCTATCACATTCTCGATCGAGGCGTGAATCGCGAGAGTATCTTCCTCGAAGAACGTAATTACATCCACTTTCTCTCCCTGTACGCCTATTATATTATCCCGGTAGCGGAAACTTTTGCCTATTGCCTGCTGCGGAATCATTTTCACATCCTCGTGCGAATTCGAGAACCGCAGGCCGGGACAAGCTTAAAAACCGCCACGTTCCAGGTCTCCAAGGCGTTCAACAACTTGTTGACCGCCTATGCCAAATCATTCAACAAAACCTATGGTCGAACAGGCGCATTGTTTCAACATCACTTCTGCCGGATACCCATTCCCACGGACCACTACTTTACGGTGTTGGTCCGCTATATTCACCATAATCCATGTAAACATGGCTTTGTGGATGACCTACGGGATTGGCCTTTCTCCTCGTACCACGAACTTGCCTCCAAAGCATACACACAGCTGGCACGCCCGAAAGTCATGGAGTGGTTTGATGGTGCCAACGGATTTCGAAAAAGCCATACTCGGCCTCTCCAAGAGATGGGTTTCCAGAAATTCTTCGGAAACGATTTGGATTAGTCGCCAAGCCAGCCTGAAGCGGTTGATCAAATCGATGTAGTTTTACAGACCGACGCGGTCATGCAGATCGAGGCGGTTATCTGGACCGACGCGGTTATCTAGACCGACGCGGTCATGCAGACCGAGGCGGTTATCTAGACCGAGGCGGTTATCTAGACCGAGGCGGTTATCTAGACCGAGGCGGTTGTCTGGACCGACGCGGTCATGCAGATCGAGGCGGTCAAACAGACCGACGCGGTCCTGGGGACCGCGTCGGTCTAGTCAAATGCGTCAATCGTCGAATTTTTCTGAAAACCAGCCGAATAAAATAAATTAGTCCGTTTTGACAATTCGGACCGCCGCAAGGCTTCGCTATGATCACGCTGTGCTTCCCGGCCACCCGCGTAAGGAATAAAATCCGGCTCTCCTCCCCCTTCAGCCGCAATTGCTTCTCCAGATCCTCCGGCTCGAGCGGCGAACCGCGCTTCTTGATCACGACCGTTCCAACTCCATGCGCCCGCAGCCATTCGCGCAGCCGTTTCAGCCCGAAAGGCATCGCCTCCTCGATCCGGTAAGCTTCCGCCCAGGGATTTGGAACAAGTTCGTCCGCCGTCAGATATGCGATCTCCGGATCGATCCGGGCCGCTCCGAGCCGCGCCGCCAGCGGACGGACCAAACCGGCGCGCAGGATGGACGGGTCCGGCTCATAGAGGATCCTGCGCGGCGGGGAGATGGCGTCGCTGCCCGGCTCGGCGTCCGTCATCGTCTCGCCCGCGGGGAGAATCGTGGCGCGCCGCCGGGCGCTTTGGAACGCGCCGTACCACAACACCGCTTCTTTTAATTCCCCCTCCAGGGAGATAAATTCCACCTCGCACGGCTCGCGTTCGATCTCCTCCCAGCGCACTCCGGGGGAAATCTTCACGCACAGCGCCTCGTCCGCGACGGCGGCGCGCCAGGCCGTGACCGCAGGGAGCGGCGGTGAGTAGCGGCGGACCGAGAAGATGCGCCGTTCCTCCTCCCGCCGCGAAGGATCGCAAAACAGCGCGATCCGCGGGGGTTGCGCCGGGCCCCTCCGTCCGGCAAAGAACAGACCCGGTTGAAGGAGATCGGTCCGGATAAAACTCACCGGATGGGCCGGCGCGCAGGCCTTCACATTTTCCCGCGCCATCCGCAGGCGGAGCTCTTCGCGGTCCGCGGCCACGACCGGCGCGCACCCGGCCAGGGCGATCGTATCGCCGCCGATGCCGCAGCCCAGGTCCGCGACCGCGGCGAAGCCGCGGAAGCGCGCCGCGCGGCAAAAAGATACGGCCTCGGCCGTGGATTGCTCGAGCCCCTCGCGGGTGAAAAACATCTCTCCGGCGCGGGAGAATTTTTTTCCGGCCCGGATGCGCAGCAGCGCCGTCTCGAGCGCGCCGCGCGCAAGCTCGCGCTCGATCCCCCGCCGCTCCAGCGCCGCCAGATCCGCGAGAAAATTTTCCTCCCGCGGAGTGGCCGCCCGCGCCTGCCGGAGCGCTTCCAGCCCCGCGGGGGATGTCAACCGGGAAAATAATTGGACGTCCATCGGGGGAACTTTACCCCGATCCGCCGGGCTGTCAATCGCGGACTTGGGGTACAATTCATTCCAGGAGCATTCCATGGCCTCCGAATTCAAACCGCCGGCGGTTCCGCAAAAAGATTCGCTTCAGGCGCTGGTCGAATCCCTGAGCGCATACATCGAGCAATACCACGGGGGCGCCGTCCGCTACCTCGGCGTGGAAGACGGCATATTAAAAGTGAAGCTGGAAGGCGCCTGCCTCGGATGCCCGCTTTCCCCAAACACCCTGCACGGCTGGGTGGAGGGCACCGTCAAACAGTTCTTCCCCGAAATTAAACGCGTGGAAGCGGTGGGCGAGCCGAACGCATGAGCCTCACTCCCGGCGATCTCCTGCGCGAACGGTACCGGATCATCGGCATCATCGGCAAAGGCGGAATGGGCGCCGTCTACCGCGCCGAAGATGCCGTCCTCCAGACCACCGTCGCGATCAAGGAAAACCTCAACCCCCTGCCCCAGGCGGTCAAACAATTCAAGCGCGAAGCGGTGCTGCTGGCTTCGCTGCGGCACCCCAACCTCCCCCGGGTCACCGATCACTTCATCGAAGGCGACCTGCAATACCTGATCATGGATTACATCCCGGGGGACGACCTTAAAACGATCCTCGAACGGCAGGGCGCGCTTTCCGAATCCCAGGTGATGGGCTGGTGCCGCGAGATCTGCGAAGCGCTGACCTACCTGCACACCCAGCACCCGCCGGTCACCCACCGCGACATCAAACCGGCGAACATCAAGATCACCCCGGACGGCAAACCGGTGCTGGTGGATTTCGGGATCGCCAAGGCGAGCGAGGCGGGCAGCGTGACGACCACCGGCGCGCGCAGCCTGACCCCCGGCTTCGCCCCGCCCGAGCAGTACGGTTCCAGCCCGACCGACAACCGTTCCGACCAGTATTCGCTGGCGGCGACGCTCTACAGCCTGCTCACCGGGCAGATCCCGCCCGACAGCCTGGAGCGCGCGCTCGAACAGGTCGCGCTCAAACCGATCCGCGAATGGAATCCCAAAATCAGCCCCGCCGTGGACGCGTCGATCTGGAAGGCGATGTCGCTCAGCCCGTCCGAGCGCTTCCTGAGCGTAAAGGATTTCTACGAAGCCCTCTCGGGGGACACCGAACTCTCGATCCTCGCGCCCGAACCGACCCGGCCGGCGGGGCGGGAGCCGTTGACGGTCATCCGCCGCACTCCGGAAAAAACCACCAAGGAAAAAGACGCCGGGGAAATCCCCGGCCTGCCGGAGCATGCCGCCGGCGGAAGAAAACTGCCTGTGCCGGTCCTCGCGGCGGCCGGCGCGTTCTTGTGCCTGATACTCACCGGCTTGGGGGTGGGAGGATACGCGCTCAGCGGCGGATTGCCGATCGCGGCCAAATCCTCCCCGACGCCGGCAATCCGCGGGACTTCGGCGCTCGCGGCATCCCCGACCCTGACCGTGCCGGCCTCCGGCGCGGAGACCGCGGCACCGACCAAGACCCTCCTTCCCTCGCCGACGGTTACACTCCGCCCGACGGTGGAACCCACCCCGATTGGAAGTTCGAAGCTGCTGGCTTTTGTAAGCAACCGCGAAGCGAACAAATATCAGATCTTCACCTACGACCTGGCCACCAGGCAAATCCAGCAACTGACCAAAGACAAAGCCGATAAAGGGCGCCTGGCCTGGTCTCCGGACGGGACGAAAATCTATTATGAAGCCAAGATGCCCGACGGGAAGAAGGACATCTTCGTGATGAACGCCGACGGATCCAACCCGGTCAACCTGACCAACATGCCCGGATACGACGATCTGTATCCGGCGCCCGGCCCGGCCGGCGACCGGCTGGCCTTCGTCTCCTGGCGAAACACGTGGCAGCAGATCTATTGGATGAGCGATATCGGCGCGGGCGTCATCAACGTCAGCGCCTATCACAACGGCACGAACTTCAACCGGCCGCAGGAATGGGATCCCGCCTGGGCGCCTGACGGCTTCACGATGTACATGGTGCTCGGGGTCACCGGCAAGATCCGCGTTTACCGCTGGAATTCGCGCAACCAGGCGGGCGATCCGATCGTTGTCACGATGGTCGACGGGGATTACTGGGAGGGCGAGCCGGCGGTATCGCCGAGCGGGGAATACGTGGCCTATACCCACTTCTTCTCGGGCGGCAATAAAATCTGCATCGCCTACACGGATCTCTCCAAGCGCAAACCGTGCACCGATCGCGCTGACGGACAGCGTCTACAATTCCGATCCGGACTGGTCGCCCGACGGGCAGTGGATCGCCTACACCAGCAAGCGCGGCGGAAATGCGGAAGTGCATGTGGTGATGATATCCGGAGCGGGAGACGTCAACCTGACCGACAATCCCGCGCAGGACCTCTATCCGGCCTGGCAGCCGGCGGCGGTCAAATCCTAAGGAGAACCCGATGAAAAAACATTTTCTCTTTACCCTGCTCGCGCTCGGATCGATCCTGCTCAGCGCCTTTACGGTTGCGCCGGCGCCCGCTTCGCGGGCGAATTCTTCGATGGCCGTGAGGTTCATTACCGATTTCAAGTCCGACGGATCCGGCGGACTTTCCTTCGAAATGGAGCTTTCCAAGGAATTCATGGCCCTGATGAAGACCTACGCCACGGGCGATAATGCTTTTTCCTGCAATACTTTCTTTCAAAGCTCGTACGACAATTGGGAAATGTCTGAGAAGGAAAGCGACGGCGCCCTCACCTGCACGGCGGCAACGACATTCGCGGATCTGGATGAATATAAAACCCTGGTGGTCGGGGAATACGGCAGCGCCTCCTTCACACGTCTGGAAATCACCGGCGGCCACCTGTACTATGATCTGATCCCGGACATCTCTGGCTCCTCGCTCTTCGGCGAGGGGCAAAGCATGACGGTAATCGACGTCACGGCATCCTGGATCCTGAATATGCCGGGCGAAATTGTGGATTCGAACGCAAGTGAAACGAGCGGTCAGACGCTCACTTGGAATCTCCTGGAACTGAATTCCGCCTCCCACATCCGCGCCGAAAGCAAGACCGGCGGCGGAGCGCTGGGATTGGACCCGACCCTGACGGTGATCGCGGTGATCGGCCTGCTGGGATGCTGCTGCCTGATCCTTCTGATCGGAGCCGTGGTGTTGTTTTTTGTCCTGCGGAAGAAGAATGCTCCCACCCCTGTGGCGGCCGGATGATTTCCACCGGACGGATCCGGCGGTTGCCTGCCACACCATCCCATCTTCTCCAGGAGATTTCATGAACGGAAAGAGATCCCACTTTTGGCTCGGCCTGGCTCCCCTGGCGCTCTTGGCTTTCGTTCCTCCGCCGGCCGCCCCGAGCGCGGCGGAAACGCAGATCGTGTTTCAATTCCTGACGGTCGTGCACGAAGACGGCTCGGCGGAGTTTGAAGCGATTTTAAAGTTCAGCAAAACCGGGATCGAAGAAGCGCTGAAAACCGCCGACTATCCCGAGGACGAACTCTGCGCGCACGCCACCAAGGATGTGGAAAGCAACTTCGGCACCTTCGACCAGGAAAAACACGGCGAGGGGATCTGGTGCACCTATTCCATTCAGATGGACGATCTGCAGGGGCTGCGCAATCATTGGGAGGATGAGTTCGCCGTGGATGTGCGGGCTCTTAAAATCGAGGACGATACCTTCACGCTCGACCTCTCCTGGACGCGGTTCCCCTGCACAACCTCCGACCCGGCCAAGTTCGGCTGCGAGTGGTCGGTCGAGGCGCCCGGCACGGTCGGGGATAACAACGCCACCGATGTCAGCGGCCGGATTCTGACCTGGGACCTGGCGGCGAGCGGCACGCCGATGCGGTTCAGCGCGGAAAGCGGAGTGGGAGGATTCGATCCCACCATCCTGATCGTCGTTTTAGTCCTGACGTGCGGGTGTTGCACGGTGATCCTGCTGATCGGGGCCGGGATCGGGGCGTACTTATACCTCCGCAAACGGAACCGGACTTCGGCCGGGGCGGAGCCGCCCGCACCCGCCGGTCCGTCCGCCAACTCCTCGCCCGCCGATACCATCAAAATCTAGCAGCGCGCATGCTTCCGGCCGGACCGATGGCTTCATCGGTCCGGCCGGATTCTCCTCACGATACTTTATTAGATTGCCACCTTCCCGTTGCTTCTTCCCAATCCCATTCGGTATGGATGCGTTTCGTTTACCATCCCAACCCACCTCTCCTATCCCCTCCTCCCTTCCCGTCCTACGGGAAGGGAGGAGGGGGACGGCCCGAGCTGTGCTCGGGCCGGGGGAGGAGAGATGGGATGGATCCCATAACATCCACTCCACCGGTAGATCCTTATCATTCTCCTCACTACTAAAGGAAGTGGTTTTGAAACTTATTATTTTTTTAAGATCCGGCGTCATCGGATTTTTTCGGTGTTTCGGTGTACGTTTTTCCCGACCAGAACAGATCCAATTCTTTCTTTTCCGGGCGCGCCGGTCCCCATGCTATAATCTGCGCGTCCCCACCCTGAAAACCGCAATATTGGAAGGAGTTCCATGATCGAACCCACCCTCACCCCTCTGGCCGGCGGAAGCGTAGCGCCGGGACTGGACCCTACCCTGACGGTCATCCCGGTGATCGGTCTGCTAGGCTGCTGCTGCCTGATCCTACTGATTGCGGCCGTGGTGATCTTCCTCGTCCTGCGGAAGAAAAAAAATCCCGCCCCCGCATCGGCCGTTTGATTTCAGCCGGTCGGATCCGCCGGCGGATCGCAAAACCATCCCATTCTCCCCAGGAGACCGCATGAACGGGAAGCAATATTCCCATTGGCTTTCCCTGGCCCCGTTGGCCCTATTGGCGTTCGTCACTCGGCCGGACCCCCTTGTACACGGATTGCCCCGCTCGCGTTTCGCACTCCCGGGGCGGAGCACAGAAAAGAGCCGAAACCACCGAAAAATATTTGATTTTTTCCGTACAACTATCACCTTCCATCTTTGGCCTAAATAATTTTAAATATTCGGTGTTTTCGGATTTTCTCGGTGTTTCGGTGTACGATTTTTCCGACCTGAGTAGTTTCAGAATCTGCACAAATAATCCGCGGGGCTTTTTCCCGGCGGATGCATTCCCCATGCTATAATCTGCGCGTCCCCACCCTGAAAACCGCAATATTGGAAGGAGTTTCATGATCGAACCCACCCTCACCCCTCCGGCCGGCGGAGAACGCATCGAATGGAAAAACGGAAAGCTAAGCGTTCCGGACCGCCCGATCCTCCCGTTCATCGAAGGCGACGGCACCGGCCCTGACATCTGGCGCGCCTCGGTCCGCGTGTTCGACGCCGCCGTTCAGAAGGCGTACGGCGGCCGCCGCAAGATCGCCTGGATGGAAGTCTTTGCCGGGGAGAAGGCCTTCCAGCAGTTTGGAACCTGGCTGCCCGACAACACGGTGAAGGCGTTCCGCGATTACCTGGTGGGGATCAAAGGGCCGTTGACCACCCCGGTCGGGGGCGGCATCCGTTCGCTGAACGTCGCGCTGAGGAAACTTCTGGACCTGTACGTATGCCTGCGGCCGGTGCGGTACTTTACCGGCGTTCCCTCCCCGGTCCTGCACCCGGAAAAGGTGGACATGGTGATCTTCCGCGAGAACACGGAAGACATCTACACCGGGATCGAATTCGAAGACGGCACGCCCGACGCGCGCCGCTTTCTCGACCTATTGCGGGAAAACTTCCCGGCCGAATTCGCCAAGATCCGCTTCCCCGCCTCGGCCGGCGTCGGGGTCAAACCGGTCTCGCGCGAGGGGACGGAACGGCTGGTGCGCGCGGCGATCCAGTACGCGCTCGATAATCACCGCCGCTCGGTGACGTTCATGCACAAGGGCAACATCATGAAGTACACCGAGGGGGCCTTCCGCAACTGGGGCTACTCGCTGGCCGAACGCGAATTCGGCGAGCGGGTGTACACGTGGTCGCAGTGGGAGCGGACCAAATCCGCGCACGGCGAAAGCGCGGCTTCGGCCGAGCAGCAGGCGGCGACGGGCGCCGGGCGGCTGGTGGTCAAGGATGCGATCGCGGACATCATCTTCCAGCAGACCATCACCCGCGCCGACGAGTTCGACGTGATCGCCACCCCCAACCTCAACGGGGATTTCCTCTCCGACGCGCTCGCCGCGCAGGTGGGCGGGATCGGGATCGCGCCGGGCGGGAACATCAACTACGCCACCGGCCACGCGGTGTTCGAGGCCACCCACGGCACCGCGCCCAAGTACGCCGGCCTGGACAAGGTCAATCCCGGATCGGTGATCCTTTCGGGCGAGATGATGCTGCGCTACATGGGATGGAATGAGGCGGCGGATTTGATCCTGCGCGGGATGGAAGGCGCGATCGCGGCCAAGACCGTCACCTACGATTTCGCGCGCCTGATGAAGGGCGCCAAGGAAGTGAAATGCTCGGCATTCGGCGATGCGATCATCGAGTGGATGGACCGCAAGCCGAAAGCGGCCGCGAAGAAGAAAGCCGCTCCCAAAAAGGCGGCCCGCAAGCCGGCAAAGAAAACGCGGAAAGAAGAAGGGGAAGAAGAAGTAGAATCCGGATACCGATAAATTCGAAACCGATCCCTCGGCCTGAAAATCGGCCTCGGGATGACCTCTGCTCTGTGGGTCATCCCGAAGGGCCTTCAGGCCCTGAGGGATCGGATTCTTTTTACAGATATCTAGCAGGCTTCGTGAAAGCAGTTTGCGATCCCTCGGGGTCTACAGACCCCTCGGGATGACGACCTGATCATCGTTCCTTCGTGTCCTTCGTGGAAGAATTCTTCTGCCGGGAAATCTCGTACAGCAGGATGCCGCCGGCGACCGCGGCGTTGAGGCTTTCGACCTTGCCGCGCATGGGGATATTCACCGATCCGGCGGCGAGCGCGCGCGCCTGATCGCCCGGTCCCGCCGCCTCGCCGCCGAGGATCAGCGCCGTGCGGCCGCTCCAATCCACCGCTTCGACGGGCTTTCCTTCGCGCGCTTCGGCCAGCCATATTTGAAAACCTGCCAGGAGCGTGCCGATTTCGCGCCAATCCAGCATGCGGATCGGGAGGCGCAGGTGCGCGCCCATCCCGCCGCGCACGACCTTCGGATTGAATACATCCACGCAGCCCGGCGCGAGGATCACCAGCGGAACGCCGAAGGCGTCGGACGCCCGCAGCAGGCTCCCCAGGTTGCCGGGATTGGAAATCCCATCGGCGACGACCGCCCACTCGAGCGGTTCCGGCGGGGGCAGCTCGGGCCATTCGAGGACCGCCAGCAGCCCGGCCGGCGCGGCCGTATCGCTGCAATATTTGAGGATCTCCGGCGTGACCTCGAGCGCTTCCCCGCCGGCCGCGGCCAGCCGGTTGAGCGCCGACCGTTCGCGCGGTCCCAGCCGGTCGTCGTGCAGGATCATGCGCGCCTTCAACCCCGCCGCGGCGGCTTCCTCGACCAGGCGCGTTCCCTCCGCCACGAACAGCTTCTCGCGTTCACGGATCTTGCGCTGCTCCTGAAGCAGGCGGATCAGGCGGACCTTCTCGTTGGTGCGGCTGGTGATTATTTCCACAGGCGCTTGAACTCCTCCCGGAATACATCCAGGGTCGGGTCGTCCAGGATCGTCACGCGGATTTCGCGCAACGGGGAATCGGGCAGCGTGGAGGCGAACTCCTCGATCGCACGGAAGATGACTTGCGCGCCGCGTTCCTTCGGGAAGCCGAAAATGCCGGTGCTGATCGCCGGAATCGCAATTGAGACAAATCCGCGAGCGTGCGCCGCCCCAAGCGCGCCAAGGACCGCCGCACGCAGCTTGGTCTCTTCGTCGCCGGATCCCCAAACCGGGCCGACGGCGTGGATCACCGCCTGGCAGGGCAGGCTGCCCGCACCGGTGACCGCCGCATGTGCGTGGGTCACTTCTCCATGATTCGCGCACCCAGGCGTCGCTTTCCTCCTGGATGATGTTCCCGCCGCGGCGGACGATCGCGCCGGCGATCCCGCCGCCGTGCTGTAGGCGGCTGTTGGCGGCGTTGACGATCGCATCCACGCTCTCGGCGGTGATATCCCCTTGAACGAGCAGGCAGGCGAGGGCCGGGGAGAAATCGTGGCGGGCGATGAGCGTGGACATCATTCTGAGTATAGCATGCCACATACCATCGACCATCGACGATCGACCATCGCGAGGATGTCATTCCCGCGCCCGCCCTCGCAGAGCATCCCGGCTCGCATCTGGTTCATGAGCCGGGATGAAAGCGAAGCGAGGGTGATCTTAGCGGGAATCCAGTGTCTTTTTTTACAGGCATAATGGATAAAGCCGCTGGATGCCCGCTGGACCCACCCCCACTCGCGAGTTCTTCGCATTGGAAGATCACCAATGCTCATCGCTCGGGGGGCAGGCGCGGGCATGGCGAGCGCGGGTGTGCAATCAATCCGTATTACCGCGCCTGCTCCGATTCCCGTGCATCTGGCTATGAGCGGGGAATGGACGAGTGTCTTAGTCTTTTTTTACAGGTAAATGGATAAAGCCGCTGGATGCCCGCTAGACCCACCCCCACTCGCGAGTTCTTCGCGTTGGAAGATCACCAATGCTCATCGCTCGGGGGGCAGGCGCGGGCATGACGAATACGCGGGAATGACGATCACTCTCCCAAGCAATATATTCTTCGTGTCCTTCAGGTCTTCTTCGTGTCCTTCGTGGAGTGGAATCAAACGGCCCGGTTTTCACCGGGCCGCTATTATTTTCGAAACGGAGATTACTTTCCCGCGGCTTCGACCACCTGGCTGAAGCCCTGCGGATCGCGCACCGCCATGTCCGCGAGCATCTTGCGGTTGAGCAGGATGCCGCCGGCGTGGAGCTTCGCGATCAGGCGGCTGTAGGTGGTGCCGTTGAGCCGCGCGGCCGCGTTGATCCGGACGATCCACAGTTTGCGCAGGTCGCGCTTGCGGGTGCGCCGGTCGCGGAAGGCATACCACAGGCTCTTGAGCATGGCTTCGTTGGCGCGCTTGAACAGTCGGTGCCGCGAGCCGAACTGGCCCTTGCCCATCTTGAGGATTTTCTTGTGGCGGAGGTGGGGTTTATAACCGCCCTTGACTCTGGTCATGCTGCTGCTCTCCTGCCGATCCCTGCGCGCCGGGCATTCCCCCCGCTCCGGAAACTTCCGGCGGCAGGGAGCGCCCCGTTGTGAACACGCAACGACGGCAACTCTGGACGGTCAACCGGACCGCCCGGCGGTCCCCGCTAACGGGGAGGATTGGCTTTGTACTTCTTCAGGTACGGCGCGAGGCGCTTGACATGCCGCGCGGTGCCCTGGTCCTTCACTTCGATCATCTCAGCGAGCAGGAGCTTCGTGCGCTTGGGGGTGTTGCGGCGCAGGTGGCCCTTGCCGATCTTGGTGCGCATGACCTTGCCGCTGCCGGTGAGGCGGAACCGCTTGGCGGTGGCTTTATGGGTCTTGAGTTTGTACTTCCCAGTCTGCTTTTTTCGAGGCATGTCAGGTGCTCCGTGGATCCTATCTTGGCAAGATTGCGCCGGGCGGAATGCCCGGCGCGTCGATTTTTGCTTCTGGGTGCCGCCCGGGATGTTACGCTTTCTTCTTCCCCGGCCCCAGGACCATCAGCATCGTGCGCCCTTCCATATCCGGCTGCTGCTCGACCACCGCGATATCTTCCAGTTCCTTGGCGATCTGCGCCAGGTCTTCGCGCGCAATCTCGGGGTAGGTGATCTCCCGGCCGCGGAAGCGGATGCGGACTTTCACCTTCATCCCTTCCCCGATCCACTTGCGCGCGTCGCGGACCTTGAACGACCGGTGATGGTCGGTGGTCTTCGGCCGCAGGCGGATTTCCTTGACTTCGATCTTGGTCTGCGCCTTGCGCGCCAGCTTTTCTTTCTTTTCCTTCTCGTACATGAACTTGCCCAGGTTCAGGATCCGGCAAACCGGCGGATCCGCGCCCGGCGAAACTTCCACCAGGTCGAGGCTTGCTTCGCGGGCCAACCGCAACGCTTCCTGCAGGCTGACTACGCCGACATTCGCCCCGTCCGCTCCAATGAGACGGACTTCACGGGTACGGATTTGTTCGTTAACTCGGAATTCAGAAGCGCTGATGGCTCGTCCTCCTGCTTCAAAACGACCGCCGCCCAAAACCCGTTCGGGCGGCCCGGTGGAACTGGCAGTTTACCACGGGCGGCGCAAAGCCGTCAACCGGAAGGGGCCGTCATACCCTCGGGTACCGCCCCGGAAGGGGTCTTGGGAACAACCGTAACCTTGCGCTGGCGCCCCACTCCGACGCTCTCGGTGGTGACGCCTTCGTGGCCGCGCAGCTCGATGTGGATGATGCGCCGCTCGTTGGCGGGCATCGGCTCGAGGGTGATCGTCCGGCCGCGCTCCACCGCCTGCTCGGCGGCGCGGCGCGCCATGCGCCGCAGCTGCTGCTCCCGCCGCCGGCGGAAGCCTTCCACGTCCACGATTACCGGCAGCGGGCGGCCCAGCTTGCGCCCCACGATCATCCGCGCCAGGTACTGCATCGCGGCCAGCCCTTCGCCGCGCCGGCTGACCATGATCCCGAGATCCTGGCCGTGAATTTCGATCAGCGCGTGGCGGATTTCGTGCTCGTCCTCCGGCACGGTCCATTCCGCGGTCGTGCTGGCGTTCACCCGCATCCGCGCCAGGAGCTCCTGCACCACCGTCCGCGCCGCTTCCAGGTCCGGGTCTTCCGCGGCGGCCGGGTCGAGCGCCGTCAGGCGCACGCGCGAGGGGATCCCGCCGCTGAACAGGCTGCCCGGCCGTCCCTCTTCCAGAACGACGATTTCCACCTGGTCCCGGCTCAATCCGAGCTTCGCCAGGCCGCGTTCCACCGCCTCCCCCATCGTGGGGGCCGACGTTTCCACACTGGCTCTGTGTTCCATCGCCATGGGTATGCCTCTTGAGTGGGGCGGGATTTTATTTATTGGCGGGCTTGGGTGTGGTGAATGTCCACACCTGCTTCCAGTTGACCTTGCCCATCAGCATATACTGCACGATCGTGAACAGGTTGGTCACGATGAAATAAATCGAAAGGCCCGACGCGAGCGTGAACGAGATCTGGGTGATGAGGATCACCATGAAGACGTTCATGATCAGGTTGGTCTGCCCGCCCGAGGGGTCGGTGGACACCATCGGGATGATCCGCTGGGAAACCCAGCTGGTGACGAGCACCAGGCCGGCCAGAACCGGGATCGCGAACGGGATGCCCGGAATGACGAGATGCTCCGGCTGGGCCAGGTTCATCCACAGGAAATGCTTCTGGAGCGGGATCAGGATCGCTGGAAAGAAATCGTACATCCGCTGCGAAAGGCTGAACAGCTGCAACGGCGTCGAGGGGATCACGTTGTTGATCGATTGGTACAGGCCGATCAGGATCGGGAGCTGGATGATGGTCGGCAGGCAGCCGCCGATCGGGTTGGCGCCCGCGGCCTGCATCATCTTCATCTGCTCGGCCTGCAGCTTCTCCTTATCCTTGGCGTACTTCTTCTGCACGTCCAGCCATTCCTTGGAGGATTGCAGCTCCTGCATCTTCCGCATGCTTTTCTGCGACGAGCCCTGGAGCGGGTAGGTGGCCAGCCGGATCACGATGGTGAAGACGATGATCGCCAGGCCGAAGCTCCCGCCCAGAAGCTGGTACAGGAACAGCAGCGCGTTGATCATCGGATTGATGATGAAGGTATCCCACATAAGGTTATCCTTGTGCCGGACCGGAGCCCGCTCGCGGGCGGGACGGCGGCGGCGCTATGCCGGGTCTTTGTACGACCAGACGAGCGAGCCGTTTTCGAGCGAGAACGCCGCGAGGGTGAAATCCCCCCCGCTCACGACCGCGAGCAGTTTTCCGCCGGCCGCCCGCAGGTTGCCGTAGATCCCGCCCTTGACCGTCTGCTCCCAGGCCTGGAGCCCGTCCGCGGCGGAGTAGGCGCGCACCGTCCCCTTCGAGGTGCCGATGTACACCCGCCCGTTATCAATGGCCGGCCCGGCCTGGATCGCGGCGCCCAAATCGGCGCGCCAGACCGCGGAGCCGTCTTCCAGTTTCACCGCGCGCAAGGTTCCGCCCAGATCGGCCGCGAAGACCGTGCCGTCCGCGGACGCCGGCGCCATCCAGACCCAGCCGTCGGCCGCCGATTCCCAGAGTTTGTTGCCGGTCTCGGGGTCGAGCGCGATGATTTTATCGGTGAACGTGCCCACCACCAGTTTGCCGTCGACGAGGTTCACCCCGCCGGCGATCGCCGCGCCCAGGTCGGCCGTCCAGGCGATCGTTCCGCCCGCGACATCCAATGCCAGGACCTTGTGCTCGATCGTCGCGATGTAGATCCGCGTGCCGTTCACGGCCATCGAGCCCCAGGCGGTGACCTTTCCGAGCGGGATCCGGCTGCGGATCGTCCCGGCGTTCGGATCGATCACCAGCAGGTCGCCGCTTTCGCTCGAGGCGTAATAGGCGCCATCCGGCCCCTGGGCGACCGGGGCGATGATCTTTTCTCCGTCGCCGGCGAGCTTCCATTTGAGCGCGCCGGTCCCGGCATCCAGCTTGACCACCGCGCCGTTGTAGGCGCCGGCCACAAGATCGCCGTTGGTATCGATGAGCGGGTCGCTGTAGAAGAGCTCCTTCGGATCCCCCTTCTCGGGATACTTCCAGGCCATCTGCCCGGTTCCGAGATTGACGGCGCTGATGTACGAATTATGGGCGACGTATGCCAGATCGCCCTTGACCGCCAGCCCGGCCCAGGAAAGGTTGGACGCGCCCCCGGAGCAGCCGGTCAGCAGGCTCGCAAACATCCCCAGCGCGAGAAGGGCGGTCAGGCGGAATGTATTTTTCTTTTTATTCTTTTTGGTCATATCGCTTCGAAACATTGTTGGGATTACTCCATGCGGCTTGAGCCGTATTTAGCAAACTGATTTAATGCAATTATTCTACTTATCCGAGAAAAGAGCCAGTTTTTTGAAAAAACTTGCTTCTGCTCTTCCTTATCCTTTTACCAGCGCGCCCCTTTTCTCTCCCTCATCCCCCGTCCCCTTCTCCCAGCTTATGCCGGGAGAAGGAGTGAAAGGGTTGAGGGGAGGGTTTGCACAATATACGCTTCCCGTCAGGGAACCGGATCGTAACCGCCTTCGTTGAACGGCTGGCAGCGCAGCAGGCGCTTGAAACCCATCCAGCCTCCCTTGCCGGCCCCGTATTTATAGATCGCCTGGTACGCATAGTGGGAACACGTCGGGTAGAAGCGGCAGGTATCCCGGGCGACAAGACGCGAGAGCGTGAGCTGGTAGAACCGGATGGCCAGAAGCCACGGCCAGCGCGGCAGTGTGCTCCATGTTAAAGGAAGCGACCGCAGCGGAGGATCGCTATCCGGCGCGGGATTTTTCTCGTTCATCGGAAACCGTCACTCCGGCCCGCTGGAACAGCGCGCGCACCGCGCCGGCCAGCTCCGGGTAGGGAGCCGAGACCGCGCCGCTGCGGGCGATAAGCAGAAGATCCCATCCGGCGCACATGCCTGCGACGAGCGGGCGGGCCGCTTCGCGGATCCGCCGGCGCGCCCGGTTGCGCTGCACCGATCCGCCCACCCTCAGGCCCGCGGTGACGGCGACCCGTTTGACGGGCGCATCCGAGCGGGCGGCGACAAGAACAAGCAGCGGGTGGGCATACGACTTGCCTGTGCGCCGCACCCGCTGGATATCGCCGGAACGATTGAGGCGGAACCGTCGCTGCATACCGGCATCCCGGCCGTTACTTGCGGCCGGTGGAGGATTTCCTGCCGTTCCAATCGGACTTCTTGACGTGACGTGGCTGGACGGCCAGGCGCATGCGCCCCTTGGCGCGGCGCGAGGCCAGGACTTTCCGTCCGCCGGGGGTGGCCATGCGCTGGCGGAACCCGTGAACGCGTGCGCGGCGGCGAATTTTCGGCTGATACGTTCTTTTCGGCATGATATTTCCTCAAAAAAGATGGCTTTCAGTGCGGGCTGGATTATACCAGCCGGTGGGAAGGGGGGTCAAGGAAGACACTCTCAGCTGGAAGGGGGCGGCCCGTCATCCCGGCGGGATCCTGGCCCGTCATCCCGGCGTGATCCTGGCCGGGATCTCTCCCTCACCCCCTAGCCCCTCTCCCAGCTGATGCTGGGAGAAGGGGAACCGGACTTCCTTCTCCCGGAGTGATCCTGATAGCCCGTCATCCCGGCGGGATCCTGGCCCGTCATCCCGGCGTGGTCCTGGCCGGGATCTCTCCCTCACCCCCTACCCCTCTCCCAGCTAATGCTGGGAGAGGGGGAACTGGACTTCCTTCTCCCGGAGTGATCCTGGCCCGTCATCCCGGCGTGATCCTGGCCGGGATCTCTTCCTCATCCCCTAGCCCCTTCTCCCAGCTGATGCCGGGAGAAGGGAACCGGCTCTCTCCCATCCGTACCTCCCCCTCATTTACAAACCCTTTTTCCCAGCTGATGCTGGGAGAAGGGGAAGCGGACTCCCCTCTCCCAACATTAGTTGGGAGAGGGGCCGGGGGTGAGGGAGGGGCGAGAAGGGCTGGGGATGAAAGGGGAACAATAATCAGGTAGAATCCCACCATATCCAGGGGGATATATATATGAAAAAGAGTCTTCGCTCCTTTCCTGCCTCCATCCAGAACGCCAGATCTCTCCGAAAAAATGCTACAGTCCCAGAACGGATACTTTGGGATTCCCTCCGCGGCCGCAGGCTGAACGGGTGGAAATTCAGGCGTCAGAATCCGATTGGCCAATTCGTCATCGATTTCTATTGCCGTGAAAAAGCAATAGCCATCGAATTAGATGGGGAAGTTCATGCCCAAATTGAAGTAGCTGACCATGATGTGGAGAGGGATAAATTCCTTCGTCTTCGAGGGGTAAAGATCATTCGATTTACCAATAATCAAGTGCTGGATGATCTGCCGCATGTATTGGAGGAGATAAAGAAGGTCTTGGAGGAATGATTATCCTTTCCACCTCTACCGATACAATATTCCGATTATGCCCCCCCTCATTCACTGCTCCCCCTCATCCCAGCATGCCTCTCCCTCATCCCCTAACCCCTTCTCCCAGCACCCTTGAAAGGGAAGTTACCCTCTCCGGAAACCAAGCAGAGGGGAATTAGTGGTTACGTGAGTGACGCAGCAAAAGGAGTGTGGACTCCCTTCTCCCACCATAAGGTGGGAGAAGGGTTGGGGATGAGGGAGGGGTTTTCCCTTACACAACAGTAATCCTGCCCTTCATCGTCGGGTGGATGCCGCAAATATAATCGTAGGTGCCCGGCGTGTCGAAAACCTTTTCGAAAGTTTCCCCCTTGTCGATGTTGGGCGAAGTCCAGGATCCGTCGGCGGCCTTGACCGTATGGGCGGTGCTGTCCTGGTTCGTCCAGCGGACCGTGCTGCCCATCGCGACGGTGATCTCAGCCGGGGCAAACGCGAAGCCCTGGATCGACACATCGGCGATCCCAACGGTTGGAGCGAGGATCGGCGTGTTCTCGGGCGCAAAGGTATTGACCGGGGGAACAGGGGTCGAAACCGCACTGCATCCGGCTAGAAACAGACCGATAACCAAACCCGTTATGGGGAAAATCCTCTTTGTATTCATTCCTACCTCCTTTTACAGGTCCACGTATTTCATGAACTTGCAAAATTGATGCCCTTCCGATAGTTTCTTTCGACTTTTCATTTCCATAGAAGCGACCTTACCTTAGCACTAATAACTATTAACGGGCTATGAGACTGTATTCGGGGATTATGGGGATATATTTTTAGTGCCAATTCTTGGAAGTATTGATCTCTACTCCTTCTTCTTCAGGATCCTGCCCGAATACCACCACATTTTCTTGCCCTTCGATCCCGTTGACGGTTTTTGAATGGTCAGTAATCTCCACACCGCTCGGGGGATCGATTGGTTTGTTGGAGTTTTCTTTTACAAATTGTGGTGAAACCCCATTGCAGCTGGTAGCCTGCGCAGAGACTATCTGTACTTTCAACAGAAAGAGAAGCAAAGATATCCCAAATAACGCTTGGATTTTCTTCATGGTTTATTCCCCCCTATTGTGCAAAATGGTACTTTTTACACATGTCGTTTTCCTCGAATTCGTTGATGATTTCCAAATGATCGGTCCGTTCAATCATCTCAGGCGTTAATTCAAGAGAATATAATATATTTGGCGGATAGAATTGTTCATACTTTTCCCCCCCAGTACCTGTTCTGCCATGGATATGAAAAGGTTTGCCAAATTTAAATCCCGGCATAGTAGCCAAACGTTTTTTTAGGACATTGATTATTTGACCGTTCTCATCATACATGATCACCCATGTATATGCTTGAGCTATGTGATTTGTGGCTAATAAATCCGGTATATCGACTATATCGTAATCGAAGATCAGTTCACCGTTCTCTTTGGTAAACGTAAGATTCTCCGTCCCCGGATGATAGTTCAAGGGTATGTCCGGTTTGTTATAGTAAAAACTCTCGTAGGAGTACCAGATCCCCAGCGGACCCGAATATTCTTTCCTCGTTTCATCGATTAAATAATTCGTTCTGATAACTACCAGACCTTGTCTGGTAATAAACAATCCCTTCATCTCCCGGATACAGGATGCAGTTCATTATTCTCCCGTCATCCATTCCCTGCTTTGCCTCTTCCGAATATTTTACATGTCTAAATTCTGCAAAATAGACGTTATGCTCCCATACTTCGAATTGAAACCGGAATATCATGTCATCATCGCTGATTACTATGGTCGATTGCGGTGTTGTTCCTGACCCTCCCAAATAAATTGTATTTTTGCCCAGCTTGTTCAAAATCTCCATGTTCCGGGTAGATTATGACGTTCTTCAGCTCCAGATCCGGCGGCGGGCCGATGGTTGGAGTGCTCGAAGGGATCCAGGTGTTCGTCGCCGTCGGCGTGCTGGTCATCACCTCGGTCATCGTCACCGCCGCCGTTGTGGGCTGCGGGATCGTCGCCTGCAGATCCACCACCTGCGAGGGAATTGTCCCCGCGCAACCTGCTGAGATTGCGATCACCGCTATAAACAGTATGGCCGATGCTTTTTGCTTCATGTGCAGAATTCCCCTCCGCATAAGGAAAATTTTTATTCGGAAGTAGAGAATTTCGTCTTTGCGCTGGTTTGAGCGCGGACGGTGTAATTGCCCCAGAACGGAACAACCGCATCCACAAACGCCTCTCCATAACACTGGATGACTATGATTTTTACGATTTCCCCGCTCCAAGCATATGACCGGGGCCGGTCGACCGGTTTTCATTCGGGATAAAGGTGGCATTATCCCCCAGTACGGAATGGAAAACCAAATTCGCGTTTGTACGGCCTTTGGTGAATACCAATTCGTTGCTATCGCGGAATTTTTGAATATCCAGCGAGTTGGCATACGCTTCGCAAGCCGCTTCGGTTGCGTTCCGCAGTTGTACTTGCGTCAAGTAATAGCGCGAGACGTCCGCGCCAACCGCCATAAGCGGCAATCCGACCGTTACGAGGAAGGCGGCGTAGAGCGCCATCGTGTTGCCGCGGAATTTGAGATTCTTTGTTTTTAGTATACGATAGAACGATTAATATAACACCTATCCATCCTGAAAATATTTCTAGAAAGCAAACCACGGCCCTTTCGGGCCGTGGCGGAAAAAAACTTTTACTTCATTGAAGCATCCTAATAAGTATCATCCCAACAGCCTTTCTCCTCCAGCGGATTACACGGGGTAGAGACTAAGACGTATGCAAAGAAATAATAATCATTCCTATTATACCCAGTCTCGCCACTTGTAATGAACCATCTTGTTTTATCGGCGGCCCAATCCGATAATAATACAGGGACTTCCGTTCGATCCCAGTAATCAGGTTTCGCGAGTTCCATTTTAATCTGAACACCGATTCTCCAGACTCCAGGTAAATCCAACGGAATATTAGCAAACTGAAGTACTATCTTTGTAGTATTGAGGCTCATTGAATCCAGTGACGCTGGATAATGGGCGGCTCTATGTTTTTTTGTATTACTATTAATCTCACCATAATCGATCGTATACACTCCTATGGGGGCTGATGTGAGACCGGATATATCCCCCGGGTCGAATGTTCCAAGCAGGCCAAGGACCGTGGTTCCGAATTCCGGGTGCCCAACTTCAGGCAATGTAACCGACCATAGGTTTTGAATTGTTGCCGTATCACCAGCTAAAAAGTTGGCGTCATTAAGCTGCTTCATCCAATTCTCATAGTACACTTGATTCCAAGTATTATCTGGAGTACCGGTGGTTACAAAGCCATCCGGTGTCCAGGTTCCAGCCATCCATTTATCTGGGAACATGTACCGCAACGATGCCCTTCCATCGGTTACCATATCACCCCATCCCAACCACGCGCTCGTTTCTGTGGATGGTTCGAGCCAAACCCTTACGGATTTAATTTTTCGCATTGCCGGCGATTCTATCCTTTGACAATATTTTTCTTTTACCTCATCATAATAATATACATATGGTGGGTTAATTGAGTTGTACGGAGGGCATGTTTTTGCACCAGCTGGACGAGGAGTATTTGGACTATGGGGCATACATTTCTGCACCGTACGCTCAAACCATTCATCATGTTGGATCTTTCCCGGGACAGATTCCACGGTAACTGTCAGGCTCACGCCCTCCTCTTCTGGATCTTGCCCTACGACCACTACATTAGTTACTTCCTCGTACATTTATTCCATAGCCATCCCCAGGATCTACGCTTTGTTTCGCTGTGATCGTCGCGCCGCTATCTGGCGATATGGGTGCTCCAGTATCTTTATCTAATAATTTCGATATTGGATTACTGGTAATACACTTTACTTCTTGTGCTTTTACCGCATCTCATTAAAGCTCAGCAAGAAGAAGGTAATTATTAGGACGGTTGCTATGGAAATAATTCGATTGATATCGACCCCTTTCAATCTTCAAGATACTAATATCGAGCACATCACGCCCTCTTCCCACTCGGTCAATACATCAATGTGATCAACTTCTGCTATCATTTCCGTTGTGAATTTTTGTGCTGGCGCGAAATATTCCTTATCATTAGGATTATAGGCTGAAGTATTTCCATGTACATGGAAATCTTTTCCCGGTACCAATCCTCCCATCGTCCCAAGATCCCGATAGAGAATATTTATAATCCGATTCTCGTCGTCGTATAACGTCACCCATGAATGTACTTGCACAAAATCATAAGAGGTGCCCATTCTTTCTGGCATATCGACTACATCATATTCAAAATCCAGTGCGTTGCCGATTTTCCGAAAGGATAGTTTTTCCGCCTTGGGATGGAGATGAAGTGGAATATCCGGATTTGTTCGATAATAACTCTCATACATTAGTATGGAAAGACCAAGTGGACCTTCATAATTCATTTCCTCTTTAAAAATATAGAATAATCCTCACGTGGTCTATTGGATTGAGAATTATAGTAATAAATTCCTTCCTCGTGGGGGTAAAGAATGCAATTCATACTTCTCGATAGCTCGCCACCTCTCTCTGCCTTATCAATATATTGTGAATGAATTGCATAACCTCTGTACGTTCCATCTGCATTTTTATCGCGTTGCCATACGTCAATATTAAAAATTATTACGATATCCTTACTAAAAAAAACCATTATTTTATCAGTGTTATTTCGAATTCGACCAAAGATATTATAATAATCTCCGACCATATTTTCATGTTCTGGAAAAATTGAAATGTTAATTAATTCAAGTTCAGGGGGTGGACCTTGAGTCGGCGTGATCGTCTTTGTGTGAGTTGTCGTTTTGGTGGGGACAGAAGACATCGTTAATGTCATGGCTGGTGTTTTAGTTGGAATCTTGATATCGGTGTTCATTCCAATCGCGGTCATGGATGTCTGTGAACAACCCGAAAGCAGGATGATTATAAATGAGATAACCCAGGAAAATCGTCTTTTTTCCATAGTTATTCGCTTAATTTCACTGTAGTAAACTTAGACTTCGCGGAAGCCGTTTCGGAAATACCATAGTTCCCCCAAAACGGGACCACCGCATCCACTAATCCGGTGCTAAAGCACCGAATGACGATTGTTTCCACACTTTTTCCCCCTCCAATACCCGCTTTACCTGCGGAACTTCTCTCCTCCACCGCGCCGAAGCTGGCATCTCCGCCCATTGCCTTAAGAAATACATACTGGGAATTCTTGACGCCATCAGTGAATACCAGCTGATTATCAAATTGAAATTTTCGGATATCCAGCGAATTGGCATACGCCTGGCAAGCTGCTTGGGTGGCATTACGTAGCCGTACTTTCATCAAATACACACGCGAAACGTCCACACCCATCGCCAGGAGCGGGATCCCGACCGTGACGAGGAAGGCGGCGTAGAGCGCCATCGTATTGCCGCGGATTTTTTTCGGCCTCATCCCCCTTACCATCCTTCCTTCTTCCAGACCGAAATGGCATCCCCCTGGAACATTCTCGTGCAATACCCTCCAAAAAAGGAACATAATCCGGAAAGCACGGAGGGGTATTCCCAGTGGATCGTCACCGATCACAACCCCTCCGGGGTTTTCATCCACCTGGGCGACGGGAGCCCAAACTGGCCGGCGAAATTGGATCGGGGCAGCATTGAGCGCGCGGCTGCCTCCGCCCACATTTTTGCATCTTTCTGCGATACCGCCCCCACCCGCGCGCCGTAGTTCGCCGCGTTGGCGGCGATCAGGGCGGTATGGGATACCAGCGTCATGTTGATCCCGAATAACAGGACCAGCAGGACCACCGGCATGGTGATGGCCGCTTCGGCCATGTTGCTTCCGCGTCTGCAGGTAAGCATCCCCTTCCCCTTTCTATTAACTACCCACGGGGCCGGTATTTCGAATCGAAAAGCAGGTTCTCATCCCCCCGGCTGATTTCCCGCTATTCCCAGGCGCTGCTGCTTCCGCCGGTCAGCTTGTTGATGGAAGCGACGATTTTGTCTCCCAACGTCCCAAATACCGCCACCGCGACCGCGATGACGATCGCCGCGATGACCGCATATTCCGCCATGGATGCCGCACGAGTGTCTGTAAGCATGGTTCCTCCTTATGATGTTGCCGGAAAGATTTCTTTCCGGAAAGACGGTGGTCTCGATACGCCCGCATCGCGTTTGCGATGCGGGACTACTCGACCAGCTTTGCCTTCCTTTTACTACGCAATTCCTTCCCTCGCTGCGCTCGGGACAGGCGGGCCAACAGCCCTCGGAATGACTCTCCAATACAACTTGCCGATCCCTCGGGGCCTGAAGGCCCCTCGGAATGACTTCATAAATCGAAGTCTATCAGGTACATTCGTCCCGGTCAAATTATGACGGTCCGGTAAACCTGATAAACCAGGTACAAAATCGCCGCCGCGGCGATGATCGCGAGGCCCGGCGACTCATGCCCCTTCAGCCAGCCGCCTTGCTTGATCCGGACGATAAGCGACCAGATCAGCCCGGCGGCAAGATAAGCGATGACAAATTCGATCCCCGGCCACAAGTATCAGGCAGGTGATCAGCGCCATCGCGTCCGCCCCGCCGATGAAATGCCGCTCCCACGAGACCCAGAAGACGATGATCCCGATGATCCCCATCCCGGCGGTGAACTCGCCCGAAAAGAGCAGCCACCCCAGGACGAGAATCCCCGCCACAAGGATGATGGTCTCGAGCAGCTTCTGCTGCAGGTGCCGGCGCTCGGAAACGAGCACGACCACGGCCGCCGCCGCGACAATCACCTGGTGCTGGCCCACCACCAGCCGATAGACCGCCGCGACGAGCATCGGGACCCCGGTCCAGAGCGGGTGCGGCACCCGGCGCTCGCGGATGTCGAACACGGCGATCGTGATCAGCCACAGGAGCGCGGCAATGGAAATCAGCCAGTCGGAAATTAACATAGTCCTTCAGAGGGCCGTTCGTTGGCCCAGCCTGTCCCGAGCGAAGCGAGGGAAGGAATCGGTGACACTTGGGCCGTCATTCCGAGGGCCAAAGGCCCGAGGAATCGGTACCTTATACATCTTATCAGCTACATCATCCCCCTTATTTACCGATCCCTTCCTTCGCCCTTCGGGCTCAGGACAGGCTCTGCCTAAAGGCCGCTCGGGATGACTTACTGCGCAGGCCGCTTGTGCCCTAACTCACAATTCCTGGTCTAACCCTCGGAATGACCGCTAAATACCCCTCACCTCTCCGCTCCCCTCTTCCTTCTCGGCGTCAGCCGGGAGAAGGGGAGGGGCTGGGGGAGGGAGATGAGGTCACGCAGGCAGCACGTACAGCCAGAGTTCCTTCATCTTAAGTTCCTGCCCGGTCAGCTTCTTCCACACCTGGGCCGCCTCCAGGTCGAAGGCGATCCCGCAGTTGAGCGTGGAAAGCTGGTAGGTCTCCACCCTGCCCGAGAGCGGCAGGAGCGGGTGCAGGTTGCTCCCGAATTTGCTCAGCCGCGAGCGCGACCAAGGCCAGCGGCCCGCGACCGGGATCCGGCGGATGGCGTCCGGCGTGGTCGAGGAAAGCAGGTAGCGCCGCCCCTCGGCATCCTCGCCCACCACCACCTTCGGCTCGCCGTAGGCGGATTCGATCGGGAAGCGCGTGATCCCCGGCTCGCCGCCCATCGCCCGCGCGGCGCAGGTGTTGAGCCAGGCGGCCGCGTCCGGGACGTTGATCTGCGGCGCGAGTTTGACCCGCTTGACCTCCAGGTCCTCCTCCGCCCAGTTTTCGATCTGCTTGCGGATTTCGCTCAGCTCCTTGCGCTGGCGCTCGAGCCCGACGGTGATCAGCGCCGCCAGCAGCGCGACCAGGATCACCGTCGCGACGAACATCACCTCAATAACGTATAGTGCCGATGTGTCGATCATTCTTCTCCCTCCTGTGGGAAATTGATTTTATTTTGATCGCGGTAACGGGCGACTGTCCGCCCGATTGCGCGCAGTTCGCTCCAGCGCCGGTCGCGCGCGATGGCGATGTTGCTTCCGGCCAGCCATACCCCGAGCGCTCCGAGCGGCAATATGAGCGACCAGAACGGGAGCGCCTTCGGCAGTTCCGGCTGCGGGAATTACCTTTTCTTCAATGACCGGCGCCGCGGTCGGCATCGCCGTGGGCGCGGCAACGATCGCTTTGACTTCGGTCGGTTCCGGTTCCGGCGGCGGCGGCGCGAGCAGGTGGATGACGCCGTAGGTCACATTGTAATTTTTAGCCCGGTCCCACACTTCGAGCATGACGTCGTAATCCCCGTAGCCGGCCTGCGCGCCGTTGCCGTCTTTCCCGTTCCAATCAACCGTTCCCGGCACGGTCCCGTAATCCTGCACCCACGGGGCGATCCCGTGCCCGGAGATGGTGACCCGCGCCCGGGCTATCCCGGAGGTCGCATCGGATCCGCCCGCGTCGCCGGCCGAGGGCGCCGTCCACTCCGGAGAGAGATCCACGAGCGGATTGGTGTTGTCGACACCGACCACAAGGTACGAGGTGTGCTCCTCGTTGCCGGCCACGTCGACCGCGCGCGCCTCGATCATATACAGCTGGTCCGCGTACCGGGTCGTATCCCAGATGAAAACCCAGTCCGGATCCGAACCGACCCGGATCCAGGTCTTGCCGTCGAAGGAGATGTAGACCGAGGCGACCCCCGACCCGGCGTCGTCGCTGTGCCCCCTCAGCGTGACCGTCCCGCGCACCCAATCCGGGGCGGCGTTCCAGGCCGTGGTGGGCGCGGTCGTATCCACGCCCACAATCTCCCGCGTTCTTGTAATGTTCCCGGCCGTATCTTCGGCGTAGCCTTCAATCACGTAATACCCGTCGCCAAGCATGGCGTCCGTCACCAACGGGCCGCCGTTGACGGTGAAGCCGTAGGAATAGACACCGGATGTGGCATCGGTCGCGGTGGCGGTGATGTGCATCAGCCCGCCCCAGCCGGACGGAACCGGATCGCCGTTATAGAGGATCTGCAGCGTCGGCGCGACGCTGTCGATTTGAACCACCCAGTTTACCGTCACCGTATTTCCGGCGAAGTCGGAGGCCCGGCCTTCCACGTTATAGGCGCCGTCCGGAAGCAGGGCGGAGGCCACCCATGTGGCGCCGCCGTTATAGGTGAACACGGCCGATCCGGGCACGATCCCGCTGGTGGCGTCGGTGGCGCTGAGCGAAACCGCGACCCCGCCCGCGTCCGTATACCAATTGCCGCCGCATGCGGATCCGTTGCAGATGAACGTGGCTGATGGGAGGGTCGTATCCACTCGAACGGTGCCGGATGTGGACGCGCTGTTGCCGGCGTTGTCAAACGCCCTTGCGGAAACCGAATGCGTGCCCTCGGTGAGCGTCGCCGAAGAACCCCATCCCCCGCCGTCGGCGCTGACCTCGGATGAGGCCACCCCGCTGGTGGCGTCGGTGGCGCCCGCCGTCAGAGTGACATCCGCCGTGTACCATCCGGCGCCGCATGCCGATCCGTTGCACAAGCAGGGATGGGATTGGATTGGTTCCATCGATATTGATCGTCGTGCCGGTGCTTGCGGTGTTTCCGGCGACATCGGAGGCGGTGCAGGAGAGCGGGTACGATCCGTCGCCCGCGCCGTTTGCGGCGCACCTGGTGTGATGCCGGCGAGGCCGCTAAGCGCGTCGGATCGCGAGCAGGTCATTGTCGCCGACCCGCCGAGATACCATCCCGCAAGACCATCCGGAGTTGGGCGGTCCAGCGTGTAATTTACAGTCGGTGGGGTAAGGTCCAGCGCCCAGGGGGTGGATCCGATTAGCGGTTTGTCCACCGGTGCAGGTCGCTGAATAACCGTAATCCCCCGAGCCTTCCGGCAGGGCGACCGAGCACGGGTTGCCCCCGCAGGGCGAGATGGCGATGTTGTGGCCGAGCGAATCGGATGCGCTGATGTCCAGGGTCGCCCCGCCGCTGCACCACCCGCCGCTCGAAGCCACGCAGGTAACGGAGCCGCTGACGGAAAGATTGTCCGGAGGCGGCGGTGGGGGCGGCGTCGGGCAGTCGTAGGCCAAAACAGCAACCCTCGCATGGCCAGCCATCCTCGGCCCCGGAACCGCAAGGGTCGCAATAAGCGCACGGGCAGGGCACCCAATAGGAGCATGTGCAACCCTGTTTGACGGGCTGGTTCCCCGACCATCCCGAGCGGCCCGGCCACGGCATGGATCGTTTTCCAGAACGCACAGGAATTTATGCTGACGAACGAAGAAAAAATCCATACCAGAAACAACGCCGCTATGGACCGGTAAAGTCCACGGCGAAGTATTCGGGGTGCGGAATCCACGGAAGAATACAAGCAGGCGGGATGCGAAACTCCGCCGAGATGCGGGTGCGACGGTTTCCGATGACTTGTTCATAGCAGATCCCCTTTCCGGACGATGAAGACGTCTAGAGAACAGAATTGTTTTCACCTGATATTGCTTCACTCAATCCGACAATTCCCCAACCGTTTTTCCTTTTACAGGGCAGCGGCTAAAACGCCCCCGAAAGCGAATTCATCACCGGCAGCATGATCGCCGCCGTAAACGGCAGAAAGAAGAAGATCGCCGACGGAATGACCAGGTTGCCCTCCAGGCTTTCCGCCGCGCTCATCACGTGCTCGAAGTATTCGCGCGAGATCGCGCGCGAGATATCCGCCATCATCTCCGCGCCCGAGACGCCCTTGGAGGCCACCAGGTCCAGCTGCGCGCCGAAGGCCGTCAGCTGGGTGAGCCCGGATTCGAGCAGAAGCTCGACCAGAGTCCCGCGGATCGGCTTGCGGGTGAAGAGCGGCCGGCCGCTCGAGCGGCTATCCGCCAGCGCGCGGCTGAGGAGCTTCCCCAGCGGTCCCGGCATCTGCGCGGCGCGTTCGATCGCCACGTCCGGCGCGTTCCCGGCCGCCAGTTCCGCCGCCACCAGCGCCGCGATCTCCGGCACCTCGCGCCCGACCTGCTTCTTCACGTCGCCCGCGCGCGCCGTTCACCTGCAGGACCGGGAAATACGCCGGCCAGCGCGGCCGCCGCCGATCACGAACAACAGGTTTTCGGGCATCAGAACCAGCATCACCAGGCCCCCGCCACGCCGAAGATCGCGCAGCGCCCGATCAGCGTATCCAGCCCCCAGCCCTCGAAGTGCCCGCCGAGCTGGGCCCAATCCAGGTTCCCCAGCATCTTGGCTCGTATCCCGCTTGTAGAACTGGAGCACCGTGCCGCCGATCTCCTCGGTCAGCCCGGTCGGGACCGTCCCCGCGAACTTGCCGAGCCGGCGCGAGGTGGATTGCTCGAAGCTCATCGACGAGGTGATCAGGTAGACGAACAGCGCGCCCACCACGCCCGCGATGAGCACGATGATGATCTGGACGGTGTTGGAATGAAGGAACGTGTTGACGGCGGAAAGGTCCATTTGGTTACCTTTGTACCGACCCCTCCTCCTCACCCCTTCCCTCTCCCCCTCCCCAGGTTGGGGAGGGGGAGAGGGTGGCCGAAGGCCGGGAGTGCGGGGGAGGGGTCAGGCGTCTATATCGCTCCCTCGATGATCGAATCGATCATCGACCAGCCGAAGAACATCCAGCCGAGGATGAAGGTGTAGATCAGATCTGCATCGTCGAGGTCTTCCATGGTCGTCGGCGAACTGGGGCGTGCGAGAACAGGAAGATCACCACCGCGATCAGCGCGAGGACGATCATGCGGATCGAGCTCTTGGCGCCGTCGCCCTTGGCATGCGCCATGCCGCGGGCCTTGAGCGCGTCGCCGATGTTGTCGGCCGCCATGGCAAACGCCTTCACGTAGCCCGGCCCGCCCGTCTCCCACAGCCGGCCGATCTCGAACACCGCGATCCCCAGGCTGGTGGAAATCGCCTGCGCCTCGAGCAGCATGTCGTCCAGCGCCTTGATCCCGCCCGCCTGGCAGCGGCCGATGAACTTCAGCATCCATTCCCTGAGCGGGCCCTTCGGCTCGAGCGTTTCGGTGACTTCGTTGATCGCCTCGAGCACGTTGGATTCGATCTGCACCGTGGAGGCCAGCCGGGAGAGGAAGATCGGGATGTCCTTTTCGATCCCGTGCTGGAGTTTGACCCAGACGGTGTTCAGCTGCGATTTCCACCAGGAACAAGGCCGCCACAATACGCGGCGGGGATCATCATCAGAGGCGCGCCGACGATCAGCAGGACGATCGCCGAGGATCGTGCCCGCGCCGAGGATGGCCAGCGCCAGCGCCATCGTCTCGTTCCCGGCGACATCCAGCCCGAAGGAGGCGAAGACCAGCCGGATCTTATGGTTGCGCGATCCGGTCGAACGGCCGCCTTTATCCGCCGCCGGCCCGCCGAAATTGGGTCAGCCGCCCGCCCGGCCGCTTGATCTTCGTCAGCAGCTGGACGAGGAAATAGGCCCCGAAGGCGAGCGCCGCGCCGGCAATGTAGGGCTTCAGGGTTTCGAGATCCACCTCGGCCTACCTCCTGGTAAAGGGTTGCAGCATCGCGTCGCCGCGCGAATAAAGTTTCCGGAAGACCACTTCGCCCTGCTGCGAGTTCGCGCGCGACTTCCCAAACGCCGAGCAGCGCGCGCTTGCCCTCCGCCCAGCCCGACCTGCATCACCACGTCCACCGCCTGGGCGAAGATCGAGCGCGCCGCCTGCATCTGCACCTGCAGGTCGGCGAACATGATCACCGAAAGCCGGAAGACGGTCTCCTCGGGGCCTTCGGCGTGGAAGGTCGAGAGGCCGGGATGGTCCGACATCTGCGCCCGGAAGAGCGACATCGCCGCGTCGCCGGTGCGCACCTCGCCGACGATCAGCCAGCGCGGGCTCATCCGCATCGCGTCGTCCACGCCGTTCTGCACCGTGTAGGAGGGGATCGAGGAGCCGGGCGGCGCCGGGCGGGCTTCGATCGTCACCACGTGCGGGTGATCGAGCCAGATCTCTTCCGGGTCCTCGATCTTCACCACCCGCTCTTCGCGCGGGATGCCGGCCGAGATCCCGGAAAGGAAGGTCGTCTTGCCGGTCGCCGTCCCGCCGATGATCAGGACGCGCGCGGCGCGGCCGATGATATCGACCAGCCCGCGGATCACCGCCTCGGGCGCCATGCCCCACTCGATCAGCTGCTCGGGCGTGACCGGCCGGGGTTCGTACAGGCGGATGTTGACGGAGGGGTAGCCTTCGCCCGGGCACGATGCACGGGTGCAGGACTTTGATCCGCGCGCCGGAGAAGTTCTCGGTGCGGGGGAGCTTGGCGTCCACCGAGGGCGTGGCCTCGTTCACGGAACGGCCGAGCGGCGCCAGCAGCGCCTCCACCCCGCGCCAGACTTCCTCGCGCGCCGGGCTTATCATCAATTGTTCGAAACGAGGCTCGCCCTTTTTAAGGACCCAGACTTTTCCGTTGGGGGTGACGGCGATCTCGTTCAGGTCCATCCGCTGGGGCGGAAGCAGATCGTGGAAGAAGCCCAAGCCGCCCAGCCGCGCGACGACCTGCTGGACGAGCGCGTTCATCTCCTCGGTCGGAACGGAAACGCCGAGTGTGCTGATGAGCTGGGAGAGCTGCTGCTGGGCTTTCAGCGCGAGTTTGTTGCGGTCGCGCAGTTCATCCAGCGGCAGGTTCTGCAGCCCCTTGGCCGCATCCTCCACCAGCTGCTTCTTTTGTTCGTCCGAAATCCCCGTCGACATCCGGGTCCACATAATGATCCTTCCTCACCCTGTCTCAAATCCGGGAGAGCACCGGATTTGAGCCTTGCCTCTCCTGGCTTATGCTCAGAGAGCGAGAAAGTACGTCGCGTCGTGT
This sequence comes from uncultured Chloroflexia bacterium, assembly GCA_963724345.1. Classification (GTDB taxonomy): domain Bacteria; phylum Chloroflexota; class Anaerolineae; order Anaerolineales; family RBG-16-64-43; genus JAFGKK01. The sequence goes on from CAVRUI010000003.1 coordinate 2,491,070, forward strand.
GATCGTCATCCCGGCGTGTTCTTGGCCGGGATCGTCATGCCCGAGTGCTCTAATCGGGCATCCACTCCCCGCTAAGATCTCGCGGGGGTGACGTAAAATCACCGACAGTCACTGGACCTCTGCTTCAGTCCCGCTGCGAGAGCCTCGCATTGGCAGATCGCCAATGCTCATCGTCGGTGGGCAGGCCGGGGTGACGACGTGCTTACTTCTTCACCCTCACCGTGAACAATCCGCCGATCGATTTGCGCGATCCGCTCGTGTCGGTGTAGGTCGCCTTCGCGCCGAAGAGCGAGTTGGCGATCGCGATCAGGGGCTTGGAGAATGAATCCACCTGCATCAGCGGGAGCTTGCCCTGTTCCTGCGCGCGCTCCACTTCGGGATCCTCCGGGAAGATCGCGCCCACCGCCGGGAACGGCCGCTGCCAGACGCGCGAGGCGTCGCCGTGCCACTCGGAGGCGGTCATCGAACCGGAGCGGCAGCGGTTGAGGACGACGATCACGTTCTGGGCCGCGATCCGGTGCTTGCCGGCCATCCGTTCCTGCAGCGTGCGCCAGGCTTCGACCGTGCACCACGCGTCGGCGAGAGTCGGCCGCGCGACGAGGATCAGCGTGTTCGAGGCCGCCAGCGCGAGCGCCGCCACCTGCGAGTGCGGCGCGTCGAGGACGATGCAGGCGTAGCCTTCGTAGGCCGCCATCATCACCAGCTTCGTCAGCGAATTTTCCGCGTCCGGCGAGGAGGTCAGGATCTGGCTTTCGGCCAGCACGTCCGGGAACCCGGCCAGCACGTCGAGGTCGCCGGTTTTTTGGATCGATTGCTTGAGCACCTGCGGGATCGGGTTGGCGCGCCAGACCGTGAGATTCGGCGTGGCGTTCAATCCAAGATACAGCGGCGCGATATCCGGCGCGCCGAGGCCGATGAAGAGCGTGCGGATCCCGCGCCGCGCGGCTTCATACGCCAGGTTGGTCGCGATCGTCGTCTTGCCCGATCCGCCGGTCTGGTTCCAGACCGTGATGATCCGCAGGCCGGTGGTGGCGGTCGCGGCTTCGCGCTTCTGGGTCCCCCAATCCCCGACCGAAGGCGCCATCTGCCGGCGGGCGATCGCATTGGCGTGGATCTGCGAGATCGCCGTCGCCAGGTTGAAGGTTTCCGCCGGATACACCCCCTTGACCGATGGAATCGAGGCGATCGTCTGCCGCTGGGCTTCGTCCATCGTCGGCAGGACCACGTAGGCCGTGCCGGAAACTTTGGTCAGCGCCTCGATCAGCGGCGGCGGGCCGGAGAAGAGCGCCGCGTCGACCAGCACCACTTCCGGGTTGCCGGCCAGCTGCATCAGGAACGAATCCGCGTCGGTGGCGAGCGACGCCACGCGGAAGCGGCTGTCGGCCATGAACGCGCTGTACCAGGTCGTCACCCGCTCCGGCGGACCGCCGAGCAGGACGACGACGACCGATGAATCAGGGGTGGCTTGGGGGAACATGGTTCGTGCGTCTCCTTATGGCGCGAGTACCGGCGCTTCCGGCAGGGTTCCGGTCGGCGTGGGTCCGGGAGTGGGTGACGGGATGAAGATCAGGTCGTTGCAGGTCCAGCCCGGGGCTGTCCATTTCTTCCGGATTGGCCGGGACTTTATAGAGGATGATCGTCGCGGAGCCGGATGAAGTCAGCGCGGCGATCAGTTCGACGGCGTTGACCTTGCGGATCTCCGTGGCGCCGCCCATGAAGGAGTAATCGTATTTGACGTCGATCAGCGCGATCGGGACGGCCAGGACGACGATCCCGTCGGATGCCCGCGATTGGGCGATGGCCGAGGAACTGCTGCCGGAGTCCGAGGATTGCATCTGGGTGAAACCGGCGCGGAATTCCGGCGAGACGTACAGCACGCGGAAGCCCTCGACGGTCACCTTGGAATAGATCACGTCGCGGGTGGCGATCACCGCGGTCAGCCCGACGATATCGCCCGGGGCGATCAACCCGCCCATGCCGGAGGCGTCGTCGACCCGGATCGCGATCGCGCGTTCGCCGGGCTTGAAGTTCCATCGGCTCGCCCAGGTGGCGGAGGCGCAGGATGTCGCCCTTCGAGCGGTCGGTCTTGATCGTCTGCCCGACCGCCTGCGAGGGACTCTCGACGGCGTCCGCCGGGCGGAAGGATACGGGAAGCTCGCGCACCGCCAGGTCGATATTCTCGATCACGTGTCCGGCCGGCAGGTCGTTGGTAAGCACGACCACCTGGGCTTTCGATTCCGGCTGGAGCAGCAGGATCGCCAGGATGAATACGACGGCGGCCACAAGCAACGGGATGTATTTCTTCATTCCTCGCCTCCTATGAGCAGCGTAAGTTGTCAGGGAATTTGGAGAGCGACTCCAAACGAGCAGGTTGAGTTAACGGGGATTGGTGCGGATCGAACGCGGGCCCCCCTCTTCAACTCTTTGGGCAGTCGGAAAATCCAATCGCGCATAATCCCCCGGTTTGGACTTTGGTTTTTCCGCATAAAAAAAAGTCCCCCTCCTTAATAAAAAAAAATTCCCCTTTGCAAGATTAGTATACCAAATATACTAGTCCCAATAAGTGACACATGTAATATTTTTAAGCGGACTTTCCTGAATTTTTCAGCCCTTTTCCCCCGATTCCTCCGCTCACCTGAAGGCATCCGTGAGTGGTGAAAAATGTCACTTAGTCTTGCGGAAATCAAGCGGTTTTTTTATTGACACTAATTAGAGATTATTTATCCGCTATTTGTCTGCTTAGCGGCAAAACCAGAGCCCTTTGGGTACCGTTCACCCGCCCGTGGGGTGCCCCATTACCCCGACCCTAAGGGTCTCGTGGCGGTTACTTGCGTCGACGTGTGCCTGCAGACCCTTAGGGTCTTCCTTTCAGACCTGTCGGGGCTGGGATTAATCATTGCAGAAACCGATCGCGCTTTGCTTCCACCGTCGGGCTGAAGCCCTGCCTTATTCCATGAAAGCCCCTTCGGGGCTTCGCCGCGTTAGCCCGCAGGGCTTCCATGCAATCAGCGAGGGGTTTCAACCCCGAAGCGTCAACCCTGAGGAAACCCTCGACAGGCGAGAATCTTCCCCATCGCATCCCCGTCGGGCTGAAGCCCTGCCTTATGCCATGCAAGCCCTTCAGGGCTTCACGGTTAGCCCGCAGGGCTTTCATGCAATCAGCGAGGGGTTTCAACCCCGAAGCGTCAACCCCGAGGAAACCCTCGACAGGCGAGAATCTTCCCCATCGCATCCCCGTCGGGCTGAAGCCCTGCCTTATTCCATGCAAGCCCTTCCGGGCTTCACGGTATTAGCCCGTAGGGCTTTCATGCAATCAGCGAGGGGTTTCAACCCCGAAGCGTTCAACCCCGAGGAAACCCGCGACAGGCGATAATCATTCCACTTCACATCCACCGTCGGGCTGAAGCCCTGCCTAATGCCATGCAAGCCCGCAGGGCTTCTTTGTTATCAGCGAGGGGTTTCAACCCCGAAGCGTCAACCCTGAGGGGGGAGTATCCAGACCTGTCGGGTGTAGACCTGACAGGCCTCGCGTCAGCGAATCCGTGTAGACCCCGTAGGGTCTTGCAAGTTGAGCAGGATTCGTCAATCTTCGATTTCTTTCCGCCCTATTGTGTGAGATTCTCCCGTGAGGAAAATTCCAGAGACCCTAAGGGTCTGCAAGCGGACATCCATAATAATTACCGCCGCAATACCCTTAGGGTCTCGTGTAGGAAGATCCAAATCGCCCCGCTTCGAATCTACTCGCTCGGTCGCTCGCCCTCGACGAATTTCAGCCGCACGCCGTTGCGGCCGATGACGATCTCATCGCCGTTCGAAAGCTTCGCCGGCATGCGCGGCGCGAGCCGCTTGCCGTTGAGGAAGGTCCCGTTGATGCTCGCCAGGTCCATGACCACGTACCCGTCGCGGTGCTCGACCGTCGCGTGCCGGCGCGAGACGGTCCGGCCCGTGTCGTGCCGGCTGAGGTCGATATCGACCGACACTCCCTGCTTCAAGTCGCGCCGGCCGATCACGGTCATCCCGGTGACGGCGAACACTTCGCCGCTGTCGAGGCGCAGGAACGCGCCCTGGGCGGGCGCCGCGCGCGGGCCGGCCGGCCCTTCGGCGGAAAGTTTCAGGACCGCGCCGTGCAGCACGCCCACGTCCTCCAGGTGCGCGCTCGGCGGGATGCGTTTGATCCCGCCGCTCTCGGTCTGCAGGCTGAGCGTGTAATTCTGGTTTTCGGCCGGCTCGATCTTGCAGATCGAGAGCACGCCCTCGACGATCTCGCGCGCGGGAGTCGCAAGGGGCAGCGCCAGGTCGATCTTCTGCCGGTCGTATTCGAGCGTTACAGCCACGTGGGTCATGCGCGTGCTACCTCCCCGGGAACCGCCGCCCGCGCGTCGCGGTAGGCGCCCGTCCAGCGCTGATCGGTCTCCTCCCAACCCTCGGCCTGGCGCGCCAGCGTGCGCGCGAACCAGCCGGCCTGCTCGATCTGCTCCGCCATCACCCGCAGCCACTGCCCGAGTTCGTATTCGAACGATTCGGCCGCGCCGCCCTGCCAGTTGGCCTCCAGCCGATTCGCCGCCGAACGGATCTCGCGCAGCGAATCCTCGAAGTCGAGGTGCGAGAATTCGCATGCCCGCCCCGTGCTGCGCAGTTCTTCCGGTTCGACGTGAATGAGATCCATCAAGATCCTTTTTTCTCGCCAATAGGCGACGTCATCCCTGAGTGTTTTTGGCAGGTCAAGTGCACTATCACCGTGAAAGCCACTGGATGCCCGATACGAGCGTCTTCGCGGCATGACACCGGACCGTCACCCCTGGCGTATTCAGACGGGGGTCCAGTGACTATCGGCGAAAGTCCTGGATTCCCGCTACGAGCACTCGGGAATGACGACCTATGACGCAGCCGCCTTCACTTCCACCATCGGCGTCTGCACGAAGTACGGCTTGCCCTTGCTGACGTAGAAGCCGCGCCCGGCCGGCAGTTCCATCTTGCGGTACGCAAGCGAAACCTGCGCGCCGAGCCAATCCAGTTCGTTCGCAGTCCTTCGACATCACCATCCCCTGCCGGCTCTGGCGCATGATCTTGAGCATCGGCGAGGCCAGCGACATCCGGAATTCCTCCATCAGCCCGGCCCCGAGGATGTGCAGGTTGGTGATGTTGTCGATTCCCTGGGCGATCTGGTTGAACGGCGCGAGCACGCTTTCCTTCCCGGTCTGGAAGGCGAAGCTGAAATCGTCGATCAGCCACAGGATCCGTTTCCCTTCCGCCAGCGGCTTGCCTTCCTTGACCGCGTCCGCCATTGCCTGGACGTCCTTCTGAATTTCGTCGAGCGTGGCGTAAAGTTCGATCCGCGGTTCCTGCTTGGCGAGTTGAATGATCGGGCTGCGGCGGAAGGCGTAGACCTTGACGATCCAATTCTCCGGATCGCATTGGAGCGCGGCCAGCGCCGCCGCGCACAGGAAGTTGCTCTTGCCGCTTTCTTTCGGACCGAGGATCATCCAGCACGGCAGCTGCTCGGCGACGTTCGGCAGGATCCAATCCAGCGTTTCGTAGGATTGCCCGATCGGGAGCCGCAGCGCCCCGCCGGGTGCCGGTTCGAGCTGGGCGAGCGCATCCGCCATCGGAATGCTCGGGCGCAGGATCTGGATCGGCCGGGGGCCGCCGCCCTGCCAGGCGGATTTCATCCCGCGGATGAGCTCGCGCAATTGCTGCGGCGGCTGGGCGATCTGGCATTCCCACGCGTCGCCGTCCACCCAGTAGCCGCGGCCCGGCGCCTTGATGTGCAGCATCGGGACCGATTTGCCGACCGCGTCGAAATATTCGTCGCGGCTGGCCAGCTGCATCACCAGCCGGCGCGAGACGTTGTTCGCGACGGTGCGCATCAATTCCGCGCTGCGGTTGGTCGTGACGAAGATGTGGATCCCGGCCGCCCGGCCGTCGCGCACGTAACGGTTGACCCGGTCGGCCTCGTCCGGGAAGTTGGCCCGGAACTCGGCCGAGTTGTTGATCACCAGGAAGATCACCGGCAGGCAGCGGTGGTGTTCGGATTCGGATTTGGCGGATTCCGCGATCCGGCGTTCCATTTCCGCGTCGAGGAAATTGAACAGCCGCTCCAGGCGTTCCTTCTCGGTCGCCTGCAGGCGGATGCACACTCCCGTGTGAGGCAGGTTCTCGAGCGGCACAAGCTCGCCGGCGCCCATCTCCAGGAGGTAGAACTGCACCTCCTCGGGCGTATAGGTCAGCGCAAGCGACATCAGGATCGCCACCAGGCTCGTATCCTTGCCGCTGCCCGGCCCGCCGAGGATCCACAGGTGGCCGTCGCGGTCGTCGAAATCGATCACCAGTTGTTCCTGGCGGCACTGCTTGGGAAGGTCCACTTCGCCCACCGCGGCCACCAGCCGCGAGATCGGCGGCTCGGTCTTCCACGCGCCCTCGGCGTACTTCGGTGTGACTCCCGTATCGGCCATGTTCTTCTCGAGCGGGATGACTTCTTCGAGCGGATCGAGGTAGATTTTCGAGGCGGGCTTGAGGTTGAGTTCCTCGGTCGCCTGACGCAGAACCTTCACCAGTTGTTCTTCCTCGCGCGGGGCGCGCCCGGTGCCCTTCTTCGCGCCGGCGGCTTCGCCGGCCTGCTTCTTGTAGACTTCCTCGTACGCGCCGTCCGGATCCACACGGTAGATCGAGAAACCCTCGACCGTGGTTTCTTCCTCGGTCCGGATCGGGTATCCGCCATAGCCGGCCTGGAACTCGGAGATGTCGCCGCTCAACGCGCGCAGGTAGCCGTGCCCGGCGCGGTTCGCGATCGGAAGCGTGCGGTCGATCATCGCCATCTCGTCCGGCTTGGCCACCTTGAGCGCGATCCGCCAGCCGACGTTGTTGAGCAGCTTGTCGACCTCGCTGTTGACGTCCTGGTTGGCCAGGATCAGGTACACGCCCAGCGACCGGCCCTGGCGCACGAGCACGTCGAGCGGCTCGCGCAGGCGCGGAAAATCCGCGAGGCCGCGGGCGAATTCGTCGAGGAACAATACCAGGTGCGGCATCGGCGCCTCGGGATGGTTGCGGTTGTAATCCCAGATGTTCTGCACCTTGGCCGCCGCGAATTCCGTCTGGCGCCGCTCGATCTCGTTCGTGACCGAATCCAGCCCGCGCTCGACCAGTTCCGGCTTGAGGTTGGTGACGATCCCGCTCACGTGCGGAAGGTTTTCGAACACGCTGAAGGCCGCGCCGCCCTTGAAGTCCATGAAGAACAGGTTGAGGTACAGCGGGCTGTAGCGGTAGGCTGCGCCCATCACCAGCGACTTCATGAATTCGCTTTTGCCGCTGCCGGTCGTGCCGATCAGGATCGTGTGGTAGGCGTCGGATCCGCCGCGCTCGGCCGGCAGCAGGTTGATCAGCTCCATCTCCAGGTGGTCGCGCTTGGCGCGCACGCCGATCGGGAACTGGAGCAGGTCCTTCGGTTCGAGCGGCACCGCCCAATTCTGTTTGACGGTCTCGGCCGAGAAATCCTCGATCCCGATCACTTCCGAGAGTCGGATGCTCTTGGGCAGCGGGATGCTGGTCTGGGAGCTGGCGGCCTCGATCCCGCCGAGCGCGCGGGCCGTCTCCTCGCAATCGGCAGGCGAGGCGGTTTCGTAAATGCCCTCGTGCCCGGCGCGGTCCCGCGACCAGGTCTCGATGAATTTGTAGCGCCGGTCGTCGACCAGGTCGATCCGGGATTTGCACTCGCGCGGCCACTCGCGTCCGCCGGCGAAGATCAGGTGGATCCCCGCGTCGGCGCCCAGCTCGGTCAGCTGAATCACGTCCTCGCGCGCGCGCACCCGGCCGGTGTCGTCGACCAGGACGACCATCGCCGGCGTGCGGCCCTTTTTCGTGTCGGATCCGCCGGACGCCTTCGTCCGGGTGGCAAGCTCTTTCGAGAGAAATTCGAGCGTTTTTTCGATGTTTTGGGGCGTGTACGCCAGCCGGGAGGTCTTTTGCCCGCCGCCGAGCGCGTCCGTGTGCGGCACCCACTTCAGCCACTCCCAGCGCTTTTCCGCCTCGGGGTTATCGCCCAGGACGAAGACGAAAACATCCTGCGGGGAATGCAGGACAAGGATGTCGAGCATCAGGCGGCGGGCGGCCCCGTAGACCGCGGCCGGGTTGCGCCCGCTGACCGCGAGGCTTCCGCTTTGCCCGAGCGGCAGAAGGCGCGGCACGTTCGAGAGCTTTTCGAACTCGGCCAGGAGCTTCTTCGGCAGCGCGTTCAGCGGTTCCGTTTCGTTCGCCGAGCGGGGCGGCACGATCGTAAACGAAGGCGCGTCGTAGCCGAGTCCCAGGCGCAGGGAGAGAAAATCCTCGTCGTGCGGGCGGCGCGACCACAGTAGTTTATCCTGCGTTTTGGCCGATCGCTTCAGTGTTTCCAGGAGCGGGTAGGTCTTTTCCAGGACCGCGCGCTGTTCCTCGGCCAGTTTTTTCAGGCGGGCGCGCTCTTTTTCCATTTGCTGCTTGTATGCGGCCTCGCGCTGGACGAGGGATTCATCCCACTTTTTCTTCCCGACATTCGTACCGATGATATTGGCGAGCGGCATCGCCAGGCCGATCCCGAGCATCGGCAGGATCATCGCCAGGTTCTTTCCGCCGGTTAGTAGGGCCGTCAGCAGCGACATCCCGATCATCAGCGCCGGGGAAAGCAGCGTCATCAGCAGATTCAGCTGGGGAGCCGAGCCCTGCAAAGGGGGCGGAGAGGGCAGTTCGATCTCGTCATCCGGCAAAAAAAACGGGTCACGCTGGGCGGGGGTGAACCGCCTGCGGACCCGTTGGGAGGATGCCGGACCTGCGGGAAGCGTGTTCCTCTTGGCTGCGGAAGAATCGCTCATGGGGCAAGTTTACGCCTAGACGACCATCCCGGCAATGTAGATTGCCGGGATGGTGGATGTCTTGCGGGTAGAGAGAAAGAACGGCGTTCAGCCCAGCTTTTGGGCCATATTCTCCCATTCGGTGATCTCGGCCGAGAGCCGCATTTGCAGGTTGTTCAGCTCTTCGATCTTGGCGCTGACGGTGCTCTTGAATTCGCCGAAGATCTGGAAGAATTCGGTGGCCGAGTTGCCGACCCAGGCGCCGGATTCCAGGCCGTTAACGGCGTTGACCATGTTCTTGAACGTTTGGTCCATGACGCCGTAACCATCGGTCAGGGATTTCTGGGCTGTGCGGGCTGATTCGACTTCCATGTGTAGAGTGGGCATCAGAGTCCTCCTGTGTTTGGTACGAATGTATTTATTATATATGGATTTTTAAAAATTCAAGTGGCAATTCCCGAACTGACCGGTGCCGATTATCATGAAAACGGCGGACGATCGTCTTAAGCGGAGAGCGGGAGTGGTTGCTTCCTTAAGTATTGAAAAAATATATGATGGGGTCGTGATGAGTAGCAGCCGGGCTGCCGGGGTCAAAAACATCGCAAACACCCTCAAACCTCATGGTCTATTCTGCAGTCGAATAACCTGGTAGAGCTGTCGATTCCTCACATTGGGTAAAGAACGGAATAAATGGATATCCTTTATCCCCATTGGCAAAGGTGGATAACGGGGACAGACACAGTTGCAGGTAATGTAAAAGCGGTTTATAGTTTTAGTAGTCGGGCAAGTCCTTCCAAGGGGAAGAAATCATGGTCATCGTTTTTGAGATATTCGTAAAAGCCGTTCGAGCAGGCAATTGGATCCTGATCCTTGTGTTTTTTCATTGCTTGGGGGTTTTGGGGCTGCCAGTGTTGATATCACCATCTTTCAGAACCGCCTGATCAAACATCCGGCTTCCTCTTTAATTTGTGAGGAGGAACCAAAGGATTTTCCTTAGGTGTTGGTCGTCCGGCTTACGATTTCTACCCACGGGAGATATGATCGGTTTCGACCCAGATCGTTATTCAAGAAAGGAAAGCAACGATGACAACATTAAACCTGGACCTTGATATTGCAGCAAAAGCGATTGGAAAATGACGGAGGCTCTCTCGAATTGGGCGGATAACCAAGAAGAAAACCGTTCAATTAATGATGAAGGGATTATATGAAGCTAAAATTTGGCAGGGCGCTTCTGCGAAAAACTTTTACGACTCATATGGAGATTTGGATGTCCAGATCAATGCCCAATTGCAGGAATATCAGAAATTAACGAATGCGTTATCCAATGAGGTGATCGAATGGGACACAGCGGTTGCGCTGCATTTATATGGGTCCGGTCATGGACCGCAGGTAAATATCCCCCCTTCCTCAAAAGGGGCAAAGTGAAAATTGGCGGTATCACAGTGGAGATCTCCGAACCCCAATCCCACAGGTCAGGTGTAATTGACGGAAACACAATGGACATTCCATGAGACGCCGTATCCCGTGTCTTCTTTTGTGCATCGGTTTCAAAAAGGGTATGCCTTGGAAGAAGGCATCCAATATTGAGAAATACGCATCAATAAGGACGGTGAATACGTCGGTTTTTCATCCGGGAGTAGGAAGCAGTAGAATTTCATCCATACGATAATTATTACGGAGACGTTTTCCCGTGAGATCGTATGGATTTTCCGGTCATGAATGCCAATCTCACGCTTGGATGACGAACGTTGATCAATGGAGGAGGCACTTAATCGCCGCCGATCTGGTGGTACACACGGACTTGCGGTTCTCGTGGCAGGGAAACGCTGCATGGAATTTTTCGCGGCGTACGATCCGATGTACAAGAACTTGACCGCTCAACTAGCCAAAATAAGGGCTATGGCCAAGCTGCTTCGCGAGGAGATCGAGGATTTCGGCTACATGCAGCAGAAACTCAGGAGCAGATCGATATAACGGCTTTCCTCTCCATGATTCCGAACTTAATGTCGCTCGGCGGTTCACGGGAAAAAGGAGGAGCTAAATGACTGAAATTACGATGGACATCCGATGGCAGAGGCCGCCAGCGCAGGCCTTGCACAAAGATGCCGAAGAATTACGCCAAACCCGATCCCTCATGAACACACAGGCGCGAACGGTGGTCGATGTATGGCAATGCGATGCCGAATTGGAGTTCCAGGATTTACACGATAAATTGCTCGTTGAATTGGACATGAAAATCGAGGCATTGGATGAGATCCGCAAAGGATTGGATGCGGCAATTGCCGAAGCCAGAATCGTGGATCAGGATTTTTAATAAACCACTCAATCTCGATCTGGACGGGGTGCAATCATGGATAGAATCATGATGAAATTCGATGACTTGCTGGAGATGAAATCGTCTCTGGATTTCCCTGTCAGCGATTTGGGAATTGTCCGGGATTGGGCCGAAAACTTCAGCATAAGTTGGTGGGAGGGAGCCGGTGGAGAAAATTTAAAAAGATCGATGGGAGACTGGTCGTTTCAATTGCAGGGCATTATGGACGATTTTGATAAGTTGTACAGACGCATTGATTATGAAGTCGAGGAATGGACGACGACGGATTTAAAATACGATTACGAAGGAGATGAAATCAATACGTTACCGGAATTAGGAGGGATTTGGCATGGGATTTTTTTACTGGGGAATTGAAACCAGAGGATTTAATTGCAACAATCGATATTAAAGACATTATTACATCTTCTTTACCTTGGGATTGGAGATATCCTCCGGAAAAAACAACTACCTATGTTTTAGTCGGTGATAAATGGGTGGAAATTTCTCCAACCGGTCCCGATTGGAACCTGGATTTAATACTCGCTCCTGGCACAGTGGTTCTTGATGGGTCAGCAAGCCTCGGTTCCTGGATATACTTGCGGATCTTGGCGACGGGGCTGTTGCAGGTGGGTCCATTTCCATTATTGACTTAAGTGCAAATGCTGGATTTGTTGGAGGGGTACCAATGGCCAGCGCAGGAGCGTGGGTAATATCAGGCGATGTTTTCATCGGGCAAAATATCAGCGATGATGATTTTTTCGGAATTCATGGCGAATTAAATTTACTAGGCGTCGATGCAAATCCATGGGAACTGCCGACTCCCATTGGAGTATTTGGCGTTTCTCCCGATGGAGCTTCTTGGGGTGTACCAGGGATTTTTGAAGTGGTGGGAGGATTCGAAATAGATGAGGCAAGAGAACCCACTCATAGGGTTCCCTAACGTCCAGAAAAACTCGACTGGAATTCCCGGCTTGTAGGTCAGGAAGAATATTTTCCTTTTTTTAAAAAGGATAAAGTATGGAAAAACAATTCGGATCACCTCAGAAACTCGAGATCACCCGTGAGGGAAATGTTGTATTTGATGAATTTTTTAAAAGTGGATTATTTAATAGGTTTTAACCGGGTGAGAATAGCCAAGGAATTGGGAGCATTTTTTCAGAACGGCGAACATGATGAAATTGTTAAGTCATTGACCGCCAAACACATTTTAGTGAGCAAACGCCCGCATACCTGTGAATTGAATCCGGAAATAATTAATATATTGGACACTCTTTTTTTTCCAGAACGAGTTCTCGTCGTTATGCGGAACACATCGATCATCGGGCGTCAGGTTTTTTATGTAATGAAAAAGGGGAAGTCTCTTGTTCTCCATTCTCTTCCAAAAAGTCGTGAGCATTTTATCCATCCTTTTGCTCAGCCGATCAATTTATACCAGTTTCTCCTCAATTGGTTTCCATTGTCTCGGTTGCTCATTTCAACTTCCCATTTTGAAATCCGTAAGGATATCTATATTCAAGTCCGATCCTTTATGGAAAGCGGCAAGATGGAGGAAGCTCTTGATCTTCTCCAATCCAAAACGCTTGAATCCGACGACACGAAGAGTTTTTTCCGAGCATTATCAGAAAATGAAGTTAAGCGGAGGCATTCCTGGGTTTCCATCCAGGAAGCCAAGGCCAAGCTCGAGGACATCCTTTCCATCGTAAGCGACGGACGAACCGGCTGGTTAATGTCGGAAACGAAAGCGTCCACACCGGAAGGAACGATGATTAGCATCCACCAAACTGGCCCCGATTTCACGTCGGAGATTCGCAATCTTGTTGAGCGGTTCACCGATGAAAAACTGTCAAAGAAACAAACCTACATCTCGGGAAAGTTCATACGGTATACACTAAGTCTGGACGAATTTACTATGGCACTGGCCGCCGTCAATTGCGTGGAGCTTTCCACAAAGCTGTACGCGGCGATCTCAAGGGATAGCAAGCGCGAGCAATATGCGGACCGCATGGACAAAGCTCAGAAATCCCTTATGGAACACGGCCTTTGCACGAAGACCGATCGCGGATTGCCGGTCCTTAACGAGGATTTGGCGGAGGCGGTTTATGCGGTGGCGAAAGCCAATTCGATGATTCAGATAAAAGTCACCGGCAATGGTCCATCTGCGGATACAGGAATCTTATCTAGTCCATGGGCGGTTTTTCTCCGCATATTACAATTATGGAGAAAACTTACAGATTTTAGAGTATGGAAGGTACGAAGACATGGGGGCTTATTTGGAGTCTTTATTTCCTGTTTTTAGTAAAGAGAAAGACACACAGAAATATTCTTTCGGTATCTCCATTGACGCTTTTGAAAAAGTTGAAATATTATGGGGTAATCCGCAAGAAACCGAAAAGATCCTGATTTCCGATGGGCTGTCGGATACGTCCGCACGAATATTGGCCGAGGATTTTTCGGATTTCAATTCCGGGCCACACTTTTCCGTAAAGATCCTCCGAGAATAAGGAAATAATAGGGGAGAAAAGGAACGTCAAAAAATCAAACATGCTTCTGTTGATGAAATCCCCGCGGCGAAGCTGGATATTCCAATTTCAGGATTCGAATCCAAAAGGAACAGCCACCGTTCCTGATCGGGCGGGCTTCGTTAAGGCGCTCCACGAACTTATTCCGTAAATTCATTTAGGCCGAAGGAGGAGATATATATCGGTATCAGTAAATTAACCCTTATCATGTATATCAGGTAATAAATATCATGCCGTTTGGCGTTTTTTATGAGCGTATTTGTAATAAGGAGTGAAATTATGGAAATTATATTGATCGGAGTATTGTCTGTCTTTATCGTATTAACTTTACTCTTTTTCTCAATAAAAGAGCGAAATTATATTATCGAAACCCTATACCATTAATAATTATTCTAAGAATGAGAAATGGAAATATTCCTTTGAAATGACAATCATTCTTATGATGGGGTTTTTAGGGTTACTCCTAATACTAATTCTCATCCATATTCCAATAGTTATATTGGTTTTTGTAATAATAGGTAGGAGATGCCTGGAGACTAGATGACAAATCCAACATTTTTTCTTATCATGATAATTATTTTGTTTATTTCTTCAGTTATATTTGGAATATCACTGGTAATTTATATTTTTAATAGTAAAGCAAGGATTAATTCCACTCAGGGAAAATTACTAATGTTCACTTGGGATTTTCTAATACGAGAAATTTAATTGGATATAACCCTGAGGTGGAATTTACCGATGATTATGGCGTCAAGCACGTTATTAAATCTTCGCTGGGGACAATTCCATCATCGTATACAAAAGGTGATGTTGTCAGGGTAAATTATGATCCGGAGAATCCATCAGACGCGGAAATCGGGTCAGGTTATGAGGCCTTCGACAGGCAACCATTAACACCCTTTATCCTTTTTATTGCCGGGATTTTTTCATTCGCAGTAGTATTATATTGATTGGAGCATATATTTTGTTTTTTGTAGTGTATCCGTATTTAAATTCATATTAGGTTTTTTTAGAATAGAAGAATATTCTCCTTTGCAGGTTCGCCCCCAACATACGGTTTCCGTCGATCCCCGATAATTACTCCCTCGGTTCGTCACCGCGCGCGGCTGCAACTGATCCAAGCTAACAGTCATACTGGGGCAACCCGCCGACGGAGCCGGACTCTTGGGCTTAAGTTCGGGTCCTTTGATGACCAACCAACCATCTCAGCCGAGGTGACATGACACCACAGATACATCAGCCCGCTAATTGTCCGAGGATGTCTCAAAAGCTAAATTTCGGCGGCGCTGCGACGAAGGAATCATCCAAAAGATAAGCAGACTAAGGACGGGAAAAAGAACGACAAAAAGCCCAACTTGCTCCTTATGAGGAAATCATCCTGGCGGAGGATGTTGTTCCATTTTCAAGGATCAAGTCCAAGGAACCGCCATCGTGCCGGATAATGTTGTTTTTTTTACCCGATACATATATTTGCGGATAATATTTATCTGAATATATTCCGCCTCATTCATCAAAAAAAGGCTTGGTTTCCCAAGACGTCTTTATTGGTTTCCCAAGACTGTTTTTTTAAGATGAATGTCATAATTGCATTACAAAAGGTAAATCGATGAGACATCTGAGCGCAATCCAGCGGAAGGGGGTTCCACAGGATCATGCCTATCCAACTCTCCGGATTTCATTTTCGACAAATGGAAGCTATTGGGGAGTTCTTTTTTTTAACCACTCCCTCGTCAGTCACCCGGCCTTTCGCTTCCAACTTTCCACGAATTCCGGCAGCGCCACTCCATTTTTCGTCCACCAAATAATTGACGCAATCGGAAAGGATTGGGATAAATGACGACCTTCACCTGGATCTGGAATTGGCGGGGCTTGCCGCGGCGGGAAAAACGTTGGAAGCGCTAAGCCTCTTCGCTCTGGATAGTGACGATAACGTTGAAAAGATAAACCTGATTTTGGTCGATTGCGAATTGGAAGGAAAGCGGATCGATCGCCTGGCTGAATTGTGAAAACAACGATGTCGAGGAAGGAGATTTCATCGCGGTCCTGACGGACGGGCGCACGGGCTGGATGATCTCCAGGAAGAAATCGGAGGAAAAAAAGGATGCTGGGCGGCTGAATACCCTTCCACTCTTGAAATCCCCGCACCGAAGCTGGATGATACAATTCTACGCGGCCGGGGAAAAGGGAATGGCGTCCATTTCGGATTAGGAGGGATTTCTGAGATCCTTGGCCGAGCTGAGCGTCTGAAGGGATTGGATTCCATATGACGTTTGATTGGAGTTTTCTGGAAGGGGCCGTCCGGGGAGGCGACTGGCTGGTCGTCATGGCAATGCTCATCTCCATCGGGTTGTCCGCCGCCTACTGCTTCATAATTTTCAAACTGCTCAACCTCCGCGCCATTGCCATTCCATCTCGGTTCACCGCCGATTTCCCCGAGACGGTGTTCGAACGGGCGTGGATGGATTTTCTAAAAGCCGTGACAATCCTCTTTCGAGTGGTGGTCCTGTCTATTTTCCTGATCGTGGGTTTGTTCGGCGCCCTGGTTGTGAGTTATGTCCTCGTGTACTTATTGGCGAGCCGGGAAAATATTCTCCAGGAAGGCTTTTCCCAAGAAGGAATTTGGATCGCATTATTTTTGTTTGGCGTTCTCCCGATGACTGTGGTTTGGCTGATTTCCCTGTATACCCGGGATGCCGGATGGGGAAAATGGCAATTCTTCTCGGCCAATCCTTCCATGGGCTCCAGACCGCAGGCGGCGCC
The DNA here is from genome assembly GCA_963724345.1 of uncultured Chloroflexia bacterium. Classification (GTDB taxonomy): domain Bacteria; phylum Chloroflexota; class Anaerolineae; order Anaerolineales; family RBG-16-64-43; genus JAFGKK01. The sequence continues at coordinate 2,507,482 of CAVRUI010000003.1, forward strand.
CGTGATGGATATTTCCCGGGTTTCACCCGGACAATTATCTTCCTTACGAGTGATGATAAAGTTGGGATTTGCCGGATGGATCCTGGCCGGGGCTTGGATTCTCCTAGCTGCCGGCCGGGTTTTCATTCAGGCAATGGCGGCAGCTTTCACAATGGGCCGGATCACACTCCCGGCCCGGATTGCTTGCCATCAGCTTTCCGACGATGTGCGGATTATTGCTTGTCGTTTCCGGCGGTTTTCTCCTTCTATTCTTTCGGACGTATTTGGAGGGGACAATTCATTCGATTGAATTTCGGCAAAATTTTCGTATAGGCCGGATATTCATCCTAATGGTTTTTGGCGCGATTTTAACAATGGCGGGCATCTACCATGCCTGGCCAAGTTCGATTAAGACAATTGTTATTCTAATTCTGCTGGCATCAACCTTTTTTTTCCTTCTTTCCGCGATCGATGTCGTCTCCAAGTGGACATATTTGTCTTCAATACTGTTCGCGGTTTTTTTCGGCATGTTTGCGCTATCCCGGACCGGTCTTCGAATTGGCGCCCTGCCGATCTTTTTCCTACTTACGTTCGTCTATCGCATCATCCCGGAATTGCTTCTTATCGCTCGTGAACATAGACATCGTCGGGGTGGCGCGGCACCCCGCAGGTGAACCCGTATTCGGAAGTCAATGATCCATCAGAATGGAAAGGTGGGCCAGAATGACAACGCTGCATCTGGATGACGCCATCGGCGATCAAGCGGTGACGAATTTGGAAATAACCTGCGCCATTGTCGAGGAAGAGATGAAGAAAATTAAAGAACAGGTTTCCGACATACTCCATTATGGAGAAATGTGGAAAGGTGCTTCAGCGGTCGAATTTTACGAGGAGTTTGGCAAAACAGGAAATGCATTCAACGAGCAATTGGCTCAGATGAAGGTGTTGCATCTCAGACTTCTTAGGGAAGTGACGCAATGGAAAACCTACGGCCATAAATTAACCTAGGATCCATCGTTCCGCCGATCCAAAGGCCTTCAAGCATATGGATTCTTTCTTTTTGACGGCTCCGGCGCCGGAAAGGTAATTCAAGGAGGATGGAATGGGAGACCACTATTATCACGAGGCATTTATGGATTTTCCAGCCGCCAATGCCGCGCAGGAAACCATTCGGGCTGCGATTGAAAAGATCGAAGCGGAATTGATCAAGACCGATTTGCTGATCCACGGTGACCTGCGCTCGACATGGCTTGGGGATTCCGCAGTGGAATTCTTCGGATTATACGACCCGGGGTATAAGACGATGATCAATCTGCTGGATCATATGCGGGAAATGAACAGCAGGTTCAATGTGGAAATCAAGGATTGGGAAGACATGGCGCTCCATCTTGCTGGTTCATCCTAGGTGGGATATTCCTGACTTTTTCTCGTGCCGATTGCTCGAAATCATCGGATTGAAGGGAGATCCTCATGACAAAATCTACCATTGATATGGACTTTGACGACGCGCGGGGATTGTCGAATGGCATCCATGGCACATGTGATTTATTGGAAGATTGGAAACGGAAATTTCAATGCCATTACAACAACCTTAGCGTGGAATGGAAAAGCGATTCGTATTTCGAATTTCTGGATATGGCGGACGCTGAAATGTCGGTTTTCCAAAAAAAAATCGAAGCCTCAAGAATGATTGCGGGGAAATTGGATGCCGCCATCGCCGCGTATTGGGAAGCTCAGCAAGGGTTGACCGGGTGATCAACCTTTTCGCGCCTGCTCTCGATGCCATTTGATTTTCAGGAAGGTGGTTTTTATGGGAAAAATGACAACGATGTACATGCATTTTGATCATACCAGCAAAATGCTGAATGAAATAGTATTTCAGGACATCAACCAAGTAAAGGATGGCACCCTCTGGGAATTCGAAAACCTGATTAATTCTCCGGAGCAAGGCGCTTGTTGGAGCGGGGATGCGGCTAATGAATTTTATGGCGACCTGAGGGAATGGATCAGGGACATTAAAGAATATCTCACGCATTTACGCACCGCGATTAACCGGGCCGACCTGGAAATCGCGGAGTGGGTGGATCGCGATGTATCCTACCATTACACGCCGGAATCTTTCGAGGTTGCTTCCGCCGGAACGGATTTCAAGGATTGGATTCCGACCGCAACTCTTCCTGGGATTGTTAAAGGGTTGAGTTTTAAACTGGGTTTGAAGGATATTTATCAGGGCGAATTGCCCTGGAAATATCGTTTGCCTCCAGAAACAAATTCCTTCGATTTATTTGGCCTTTTTTGGGAGGAAGAGACCAAGGTAGATGATTTCGACTTGGGAGTATATGGGGGCCGTACAAAAGATGATAAGGGAAAATGGAAATGGGGACTGGGTGGATTTGCTTCCTTCTCGCTTTTTGAAAAATCCTGGACCACGTCCCTCTTGGGAATCCCGATCGCACTCACCGGACATTTGCTCGATGCCCAGGCAAAGGGAGGGTTGGGCGGAAAAGGCTCCGCTGATCTCGGCGGGGCTTCTATTGATATTGCAGGGCTAGTGAAAATCAGCGTTGACGCTGGGTTTGGAGGAGGCGTAGACGAGGAGGGATTGAGGCTTGGCCCGTTTACTCTCGGCATCGACCTGCCGGAAATAATTGAAGCCTTCCAGGAGGGCGAACTGGATCCTCCTCCGGCGCCTGATGCCTGGTGAGGAAAAAGATGATTTTCTGTCTAGACCGTAAACAGGTTTCTTGGGAAAACAGACCATGTCCCTCGATCATCACTCGAAAGGACGGTTCAACTAATTATGGATATCCATCCGCCCTTTAAAAAAGAATTTCGATTTTCTCTCGCGGAGATGCATTGGATCATGAATCAACTCCGGGTGACTAACCTCGTCGGCATAAAAATGGAGGATTTACAATCGGGTCTCTCAAAACAGGGCGAAAAGGATATTACCAAATCCCTCCAGAAGAAAGGAATCCTCCTTCCGGACGGAAAACAGGGGTTTGCATGGGATGCTCAAGCCCGCGCCGCCCTGGATGCCGTACTCATTCCGGAGCAAATGCTGATCGTTATCAGGGATCGAAAAGGGGAGGGAAGACGCTTTTTTCGTGTATTACGAAAAGGCAAAGCCATTACCCTGCATTCCTTTCCCAATGATCGGGAGCATTTAATTGGAGTCTTCCAGCAACCGGAAGACATCCTGCAGCTGATGATGGATTGGTTTCCGTTCAATAAGCTCCCCTTTGCCGCAATAACATTTAAAATGGAGAAATTATCTTTCGATAATTTTCGCGCTTTGGTGATTGAAAAGAAAAAGGAAGAAGCGCTGAAAGCATTCAATCCCGATGGTTTGGACGCTGCACAAAAACAATCCTTCTTGCGGTGTTTGAGTAACGCCACTCTGAGCGGATCTGTTGCGAGGGTCAGTATCCAAGACGGCTCTCCTAAGGAGGGAGGTTCCATCGCCTTCCTGACCGACGAGCGAGCCGGATGGTTGATCACACAAGATGATTCCAACAATCCTAAGAATATAATGTTGACTGTCCGACGAACCGGAGTGGATTTAGCCGGCGCGCTCCGTGCACAGATCGAATCCTTCTCCGGAACCAAATTGCCCCGCCGGAATACCGACGCTTCCAGCAATACCGTTCGCTTCGCGCTCTCATCGGACGAATTGGCAAAAGCATTGTCTGCGGTCAATTGCCGCGAACTATCAATGAAAATATATGCGGGGGCGGCTCAGGATCTGACCGGCGATCATTATGCAGCGCGGATGAAAAAAGCCGAGCAATCCTTGGTCGAGGCTGGGCTTTGCAGACTTTCCGACTCCGGTATCCCCATCCTGGCAGAAGATCTCACACATGCCATCCTCCCAATTGGCGCATCAGACTCCATGATTCAAATTGTCCAATCCGGAAGCGGATCGCCTGAGGATCTGGGAGTATATCTCATCCGCGGAAATCTATTCACAGCCTATTTTAATTACGGCGAGATGCTACAAATCCTGGTTACTGGAAAATATCAGGACACGGAGGTTTTTATTCAGTCTCTCTTCCCGGAATTTGGATCGGAGGAAGGGAAAAAGAAGATCGATGGCCAGCTATCCAGAGAGGTTCTGGAGAAGGTAATGCATAAAGTTAAAAATCTGGATGAAGCCAAAGCCCTTCTCGTTTCGGATGGAATGGATGATGCCGCGGCCCGCACATTCGCCGAGGATGTATCGGATGCGCTGTATCATGCGACGTTGAGCCGCAGGAATATGCCCGATCGAAAAATGCATGGGGAGGAAAATGTTGATAAGCGGCAACCCCTCTCGCTATTCCTGCTGAAATCACCGAGGAACAGTTGGCTCATCCAATTCCATGATTTAAACACTAGGGGCAAAGCCGCGCTCGCAGACAGGGAATATTTTCCGGAGAGCGCTGGTGGAAATGATAATTTAATGCCTGCCGGAATAAGATAAAAAGGAATTCGATTCGAATGGGCGCATCTGTCAGCGGCGGCTTACTCCGGGACCTTATCCTGACGAGAATGCTGGGGATTCCGGTCTTCCTCGTTCTCCTGGTATTGGTCTTCTTCTTCCCGCTCCTCTCGAAATATTTTCATTGGGACATCGCCGCCCGACCGGGACCCAAGCCCGGCGTAGTAAAGAAAAGCGCGCCTTCGTTTATCGACGTCGCGCTTACTTTTTTCCGGACCTGGATATACATCGGATTTGCAGGATGGATTCTGCTCGGTGTGATTCTTTTGGTCTGTGCCGGGTTGATCATCCTGCAGGACTTGATGATTTCCCTTTCCGCTCATCGGTCCATCCCCTCCCAAATCATCTCAAATAATCTATTGCCCATCTTCGTCGGGTGGCTCTTAATCATTGCCGGCGGATGGTCGGGAGTCTATTTCCACAAGAATTTTGATGCCGGCATCGATTTGATCCGGAAGAAAATGCGGCTGTTCTGGTATGTGCTGATTGCGTTCTCCGGATTTCTGCTCATTATTCTCAAGTTTTACATCATGGGGATCATCCTGGTGTTCGTCGCGATCGGCTCCCTCCGGCAATTCATCTCCGACTTCTTCCACAGGCTACGCTCGAACGGGAAAGCCGGTGTTGCGGGATCACGGATTTTCAAGGATTATGAAGAGGACGGGAACAAGAAATTCAAAGTGGTAGGAAATCGCGTTCGCTCCCGAAAGGGTTGAATTAGGTTGGCGGCATCCCGGGGTATGCTCTTTTTATAATTCAACGGACGGATATTTCCGGTCAGGATCCCTTTCAAGGAAATCAAGTCGTATGCCCCATCGGTAATACAGAGAAGTCTGTCACCGGTGCTTGTATCGATGGCGTTAAAACAGCATTCCCCTCTCTCTGATATTATTCCTGCATCCATGCAAACCAACTCTGCATTCCCCGTGCCTCCCGCCAACGGTTCCCGCACCGGAACGGCGGGCGCCATAACGGCGCCCCTTCTCCGCCGCCGGTCGTTCCAGGTCGCCGTGTTGTGCCTCGCCGCCTTCATAACCTCCGCCGCGGTCGCGCTCAACGTGTTCGAGGCGATGCCCCACCTCGAGGACGAGCACGCCAATTACTTCCAGGCGCAGGTCTTCGCCCGCGGGGCTGTTGCGGCCCCGGCCCCGCCCTCGCGCGATTCGTTCTTCATCCCGTTCGTGATCGTGCGCGAAGGCCTGTGGTTCGGCAAGTACACGCCCGGCTTCCCGCTCGTCCTCGCGCTCGGCGTGCTCGCCGGCGCGCCCTGGCTCGTCAACGCGCTCGCCTCCGCGCTCGCCCTCTTGGGCGTCTACCTCCTCGGCCGGGATCTTTTCGACGCGGATGCCGGCCTGCTCGCGGCCGCGCTCGGCGCGGTCTCGCCGGCGTTCGTCATCCTCTCCGGCACCCTGCTCCCGCACCCGGTCACGATGGCCGCGCTCGTGTTCTTCGCCTGGGCCTTCCTGCGCGCTCGTCCCGGCCAAGGTCACGCCGGGATGACGTTGAATCCTACGTCACCCCGGCGTGATCTTGGCCGGGGCGGGATGACGTTGCCGGGGCACCCTACGTCACTCCAGCGGGTTTTCGGTCGCGTCACCCCGGCGTGTTTTTGGCCGGGGCTTTCCGGCGCGATGCTGGGGCTGGCCGTGCTCTGCCGGCCGTGGACCGCGCTCGCCGTCGCCATTCCGTTTATCGGGATCGCATGCTTCGACCTGGTTCGCACGTTGCTCGGACGCGATGGGCGCAGCACGCTGCGCCCCTACGGCGGGCGCATGGCCATGCGCCCCTACATCCCGCTTGTGATGGCCTGCGTTGCGGTATGCGCGCTTCTTCCTTTATATAATTATGCCGTCACCGGCTCCCCATTCACCAACACCTACACCCTCTGGTGGCCCTTCGACACTGTCGGTTTCGGCCCCAATGTGGGGCGCTCGGGCGGGCATACGCTGCTCCTTGCTCTCTTGAACGCCCGGATTGACCTCTCCGCGTTTGCAACCGCATTCCTCGGCTGGCCCGCGCCGCTCGGAATTCCGCTCGCGGCGCTGCCGCTCGCTCCTCGGCCTCCTCCTCGCGCCCCGCCGCCGCGCCGACTGGCTCCTGCTGCTCCCGCCGGCCGCGCTCGTCGCCGCCTATCTGGCCTACTGGGCCCGCGCCGGAGATTTCTTCGGCGGCCGCTACTATTCGGAAGCGATGCCGTTTCTGTGGCTGCTCGCCGCGCGCGGCATTCTCAAATTTTCAACCGGGAAGTGGCGGCTTCGGTTCGTCCGCGCCGCGCTTCCGGCGCTGCTTGCCGCCGGCATCTTCCTCCAAATCCTGCCGCGCTTCGTCCGCGGGCACGGTCTGTACGGCATCTCAAGGGAAAACCTCAACGCTTCCGGCGCGGCCGGTTTGCGCGACGCGCTGGTGTTCATCAATATCAAAACCTGGAAGGATTACGCCAATTTCTCCTGGCTGAATTCTCCCTTCCTGGATAGCGATGTGATCTTCGTCCGCGCCATGGGCGTGGACCGGGATTCCCAGATCATCGATGCGTTCCCCGGCCGGGATGTCTACTATTACACGCCCGGCGGCGCGCTCACCCCGGCGGATGATTGATGGGACGCATGCAATCGAACGGACGCATGGCCATTCATTCGTACGGGCGCATGGCCATGCATTCGTACGGGCGCATGGCCATGCGCCCCTACATTAATCCCCCTTCTCTCCTATAATATCCGTCAGATCGACGCCCCACGGGCGGCTTCCGGGATCCGACGAATGACCGAAACCCCTGCCTCTGCGCCCCAAAAAATCTCCCGCTACGAAATCCGCCGGGAACTCGGCCGCGGCGGGATGGCCGCCGTCTACCTCGCCTACGATCCGAATTTCGACCGCGAGGTCGCGATCAAGGTCCTGCCCCATGAGCTGATGCACGACCCGGCCTTCCGCACCCGCTTCCACCGCGAGGCGCGCACGATCGCGGCCCTCGAACATCCGGCGATCGTCCCGGTCTATGATTTCGGCGAGCAGGACGGCCAGCCGTTCCTCGTCATGCGCTACCTCTCCGGCGGCTCGCTCGTCGCGCGCATCCGCTCCGGCCCCGTCCCGGCCGGGGAGGCGGCCCGCATCCTCGCCCGGATCGGCTCCGCCCTCGACGCCGCCCACGCCAAGGGAATCGTCCACCGCGACCTCAAACCCGCCAACATCCTCTTCGACCAGTACGGCGAGGCCTACCTGGGGGATTTCGGCATCGCCCAGCTTTCCGAAGGCTCTTCCACCCTCACCGGCGGGATGATCCTCGGCACCCCCGCCTACATGAGCCCCGAGCAGATCAGCGGCGAAAAGAAGGTCGACGGCCGCTCGGATATTTACGCGCTCGGGATCGTCGTGTTCGAGATGCTGACCGGGAAGACTCCCTTCCAGGCGGATTCTCCGGTCAAGCTGATGATGATGCACATCTCCACCCCGCCGCCCTCGATCTCGGAAACCGACGCCAAGCTCCCGCCCGGGTCCGCCGCGGTCCTCGAACGCGCGCTGGCCAAGGAGCCGGATCAGCGTTACCAAAAAGCGGCCGAGTTCAGCCGTGCGTTCGAGGATCTCACCGCCCAGCGGAAGCCCCGCCCAGCGGCTTCCTTCACCGAAGATGCCGGCCCGATCCCTCCAACCCTGGATTTCCCGCGCGCGGATGTACGGCCGGATGAATCGAAAAAATCACCCTCCGGTGTGGGGAGGAAGTTAATCCGCGCGACTCCCTGGGCGGTTGCGGCCGCCGTCGCCGTCTGTTTATGCGTGGGAGGGGGAGGCGGGGCCCTGCTTCTGGAATTCGGATTTTGGAAAATGGCTCCTGGCGGCGCCGGTACAAGCCACCCCGACCGTTGCCCTTACAGCCACTTCTACTCAGACCGGCATTCCGGCCGAATCCCAGGTCCCCAGTGTCGAACCCCAAATTCCTTCCCCTTCCGGGGCGCCGTATATCCCCGGCGAGCCGTTCCGGATGACCGACGGGAACAATAATTCATCCCAGCCGCGGATCGCCGTGGATTCCGAAGGCATCCTGCACGCCTTCTGGATGGATAAGTCCGACGCGCTGAATGGCAAGGTGTTCCACCGCGCGCTGGCCGCGAGATGGAACCTGGGGGGATCCGGGATGCGTCTCGTGCCTGGTCGGCAATCCGGAATATATGTACGAATATAAATTCGCCTCGCGGGAGAAGGAACGCGCGTGCATCGCCTTCCAGTGGACTCCGAACTTCCGCTACGTCGTCTCGTCCGCCTGCGTCCACGGGACCGGGGTGGCGGACCTGGAGGAATTGGAAATGCCCTCGGAGCGACATCGATTTCCTGATGGATATGGACCCGTCCGGGAATCTGGTCACTGTTTTTCGGAACACCAAATCGTTCGATGCCGGAAGCCAGAACCTTCGCGACGGATCGTTGAACATTTTCTCCCCCGCCTTCGGGATCGATGATAATGGCGGATACCACCTGGCCTGGATCCGGGATTCCGAGCCGCCGGTCCTGGTCTATCGTTACTCCAAGGGCGGAGATGCCGCGTGGTCCGCCCCGTCGGTGATTCTCTCGCAGGGGTTGAGCATCTCCTCGGAACTGCAGTTTTTCGCGGGCCCCGGCGGGGAAATGTTCCTGCTGGTCGGCGATTCGCCCGGCCGCATTTTGCGCTGGAAGGGAAGCTGGTCGCCCGTCCGGACTCTCGCGCAGGATTTTATTCCGTACGATTTTTCTTTTATCACCACCAAAAACGGGAAGGTGGTTCTGCTGGGCACGGGATATTTTTCCGGCAACCGCGGGATATGGTCTTTCGATTTCGACGAGGGAACGGGCGATTGGAGCCCGCCGGGCCTTCTTCAGGGCCTGGACAGCCTGATGATGAACGGCTTCGCCGCCGCGATCCGCCCCGGCGGGAAGCTCCTGCTGGCGTACGGCCAAAACAAGGAAGACGTCCTCAACGGCGAGATTTATTTCCTCGAGACGGCTTCGCCGTAATTTGGGATAGCTCAGCCTGTGATCGTCATGCCGGCGTGACCTTAGCCGGCATCCAGTTAAAGCGGAAAACCGCTGGACCCCGGCTTTAAGCACGCCGGGGTGACGAACAATTATCAATTACGTTTATCTTTTACCCACAAAAGGCACAGAAGACACAAAAATAATTTGTGCTTTCTGTGCCTTTTGGGATTATTCCTTCCTTCAAGCCATCCTTCGGAGTTGCTCCAGCATTTCCAGGAAATCCTCCGGAGGCGGCCGCTTTCGCAGGGTCACCCACTGAACCCAAAGCGTCGACATCCGCCGCTACGACCCAAGCCCCCACAACCGGATGGTATTATCCCCCACCGCAATTGCCAGATTTATACCGGCCGCAGAAAACGCCACGCTGGTCGCCGGCTGGTCATAATCCGCGAGAAGGCGGATCATTTTTCGTGCGGCCGGCGCCCACAGGCGGATGGTTCCGTCTTCCGAACCCGAGAGAAGCAGCTTTCCATCCGGTGAAAACGCCAGGCTGTAAATTGCGTCGACGGATTCAGGCAACCTTGCCGAGCGCGGTCCACGTCGCCGGATTCCATAATACGATCGAGCCGTCATCCGAACCGCTTGCCAGCATCGTTCCATCCGGCGAAAATGCCACCGTGTAAACCGCCGCAGAATGCCCCTCAAGCACCGTCAGCGCCCGTCCGCTTTCCACATCCCAAATCCGCACGGTGCGGTCTGATGAGGCGGAGGCCAATAACTTCCCGTCGGGCGAAAACGCAACCGCCCAGGCCGTTTCTCCATGCCCTTTCATCTCATGCAGGGGAAGCATGGTTTCCGAATCCCAAAGATGGACGGTTCCATCCCGTGATGCGGATGCCAGAAGCTTCCCGTCCGGGGAAAACGCCAGGCCATAAACCGGCTCTTTGTGCTTTACCGTGTACGGCCCGTCTCTGCCCGTGGAGTAATTCCAAATCCGGATCGACCCGTCGTCAAAACTATACGCCGCCCGGTCGCCCCGGGGGGCAACCGCCACCGTCCGCACCAGCAATTTTGTCGGCAGGAAATTCAGCCCGCTGAAATCGGGCAGGCCGTACAGGTGAACTCCCGTCTGGCCGTCCGTCAGCAGTTTTCTCCCGTCGGGCGAAAACGCCAGGTCGGTGGCGCCGTCGGAATCGGTGATTTTTCTCAACTCAACCACATCATCCACAGTGTTCGGGGAGATCAATTGCGGCGTAGCGCCGGGGCTGGGTGTTGCGGCCGGGACGGGCGGCGCCACCGCCCACAACTCCAAACGTTCGCCTACACCTGGCAGCCACCGCGAGCCCGCCAGGAAGAGCAGATCGGGGGAGAAGGCCGCGCTTCTAAAATTCGGTTCAAGAAAATCCTGCCTCTTGGGATTTGGGCAACTGTCCGAAAAGCATACGATCGAAGGGCGGATATCGGAATGTTTCGGTTCTCCTCCGAAATCGTACAGTAGATACATATTTCCGTCCTTCGCGATCGGCCCCGGATGCCAGAAGGTCATCTCATTTTCAAACCCGGGCGGGGTCTCCATTTGCTGTGCACCCAGGTGCCAGGTCTTTACTTCATACTCGGGTATATCCAGTTGGTAATTGACCAGCAGCCAGATCGCGTTTCCGTCCGGAGTGAAAAACAGCGGCAATACGGCTTCCGGCCGTTCATACAGCTTTTTTCCGCTGGGCACATCCCATACCTGAAAACTGACGGAGATCAACCCCACGACAATCCGATTCCCATCCTGGGAAAATACAATACTGTCCGCGGAACCCGTTTCCAGTTCATGGATTATTTCCCAGGTTCTGGCATCCCAAATGAAAGTGGAACCGCCCGCGCAGGCGCAGGCGGCATATCTGCCGTTGGGGGAAAATACCCAATACCCGCAGGATCCGATCTCCGTTTTTAAATCGTTGACAAGCGCGCCGGTGGCAATGTCATGAACACCGTCCCCCACGATGATTTGTTTGGAGTCAGGCGAGAAGGCGACATTGCCCGCCATTTCCGGGAATGTGCTCACGATTTCGCCGTTGCGCCAATCCCAAAGATCCACGCCGCCCTCGCGCGCCGCCGCCAGCCATTTTCCGTCGGGGGAAAATCCTACCTGTAAGGTCAATGTCCCGAGCGTCATGCTGCGCCACAGACGCAGGCGCGATGCATTCGCAGTGGAAATTTTCTCCCGCGGCGTGAAGCTCATCTCCGTCGGGAGCGGAGTCGGGGTGAGCGTCTCCAGAGGAGTTGAGATTGGGCGATTTGTCGGCGTGCCGGTCGAAGCAGGCCGGGCGGTTGCAGCAACAATTGTCGGAGGCATAGCCGTCTGGGTCGGGGTGCGAGCCGGCGGCGATAGCCGATCTTGGAGGATGCGCCCGCTCACCACGGCCCCTCCACCCGCGATCAGGCACAGAAGAATCAAGATGACGATATTCCAGACCGGCCGGCGCGATTTTTGCGGGGTGCTCTTTTCACCATTGGATTGGATCTCACTCATCGAAGCTCTCCTTCAGAGTTCAATCCGGCGGCTCGCTGCCGGAGATTGCAGTGCGTGGAACGGAGACTTTTCCCCGGCTCTACGGATCATCCACCGGCATGATATTCCTCATCGAGGAAATGAGCATCTCCATTTCGCAATAGTTGCCATGAAGCGGCACGGAAATTAATTTTATCCTTTGTCCCCGTCAAGACCGGGTAGAGAACAATCCCCTATAAGTTCCCGCATAGAGGAAGGTCGGCGTCTTTGGGTCAAGGGCTAATGCGAGAATAATGTTATCGGCAAGACCGGTGTGGAACTCGCTCCAGGTCTCACCGCCGTTTGTGCTCTTAAGGACACCCTGATCCGTTCCCGCGATGATCGTATCCGGTGCAGCCGGGTCAATCGCCAAGTTCAGTACGTCAATCAATCCCATGCCGTCGATGAGGGACATCCAATCCTTTCCGCCATTCGTGCTTTTAAACACGCCGGAACCCGTTCCCGCATACAGAGTGGCCGGCGCCACCGGATCCATCACCAGGGTATTAACAAATCGAGTGTTGAATCCGATGTCTATCGCGACCCATGACTCACCGGCGTCCGTGCTTTTAAACAAACCGTCCGATGTCCCCGCATAAATCGTTGCCGGTGTGGCCCAGTCAATCGCCAGGGCCTTGACATCCCCTTGCGACAGGGCGGTACTGACCACCCGCCAGTCCGCCCCGCCATCGACGCTTTTATAGACTGCCGGCCCTATACCCGCATAGACGGTGGACGGTAATGCCGGGTCAATCGCCAGGGCGTATACGCTCGAAGAAGTCAGGCCTGTGCTCATTCCATGCCAGGTCCTGCCGCCGTCGGAGCTGTAAAACACCCCGCCTTGATACGTTCCCGCATAGAGCCTGTCCGGTGTCGACGCCAGGGCGAGAACCATGGTATCGGTGAGGCCGTTATTGAACGCTCTCCAGGTCTCACCGCCGTCCTGGCTGACAAATACCCCGCCATTAAAAGTTCCCGCATATAGTGTGGTCGGGGCGGCCGAGTTGATCGCCAGGGCGCCGACAGGGAATGTTTTCAGGTCTTTGTTGACCGCGCCCCAAGTCCCGCCGCCGTCCGTGCTTTTATATACGCCGTTGTACAATATCCCCGCGAAGACGGTGGAGGAATTCGCCGGATCGATTGCCAGGGCATGGATTTCCATATCGGGCAGGGTATTGTCAGCCGCATTCCAGGATTCGCCGCCGTTCGTGCTTTTAAAGACGCCGCTGTTTGTACCCGCAAAAAGAGTGGTTGGCATCGCCGGGTCAATCGTCAGTGTGTACACAGGGGAAGCCGTCAGACTGGTGTTGGCCGCGCTCCAGGTTTCGCCGCCGTTTATACTTTTAAAAATGCCGTTCTCTGTTCCCGCATAAACAGTGGTAGGCGTCGCCGGGTCGATCGCCAGGGATAATATTTTTGTTTCGGCCAGTCCGTTATTGACCATGCTCCAGTTCTCTCCACCGTCCGTGCTTTTAAAGACGCTGTATTTGGTGCCCGCATAAAGCGTGGTTGGAATCGCGGGGTCAACCGCCAGGGAATAGATATAATAATCGCCCATTTGAAAACCATTATTTTTCGGGATCCATTTATCGCCGCCGTCCGTACTCTTATAAACCCCGTTCCATGTCGCCGCATATAGAGTAGCCGGCGTCGCCGGGTCTATCGAGAGGTCATTTATTTTTTCACCCCCCATGCCGGTATTGAATGCCCGCCATATTTCCCCGCCATTCGTGCTTTTTAAAACACCGCCATATGTCCCCGCATAGAGTGTGGTCGGCACAGCCGGGTCGATTACCAGGTCAAAAATGTCCAGAATTGATAGGCCGGCGTTGATCGCCCTCCATGTTTCCCCGCCGTCCGTGCTTTTATAGACACCACCCCCTGTTCCCGCATAAAGAGTGGCCGGCATCGCCGGATCGATCGTCAGGGCGTTGACATCTCCGCCTTCCGGTCCATGCCTTGTCCAATAATTTCTACCGATTGCGTCCGTCGCTTTCGGCGAGGGCAGGAGCGTCGGCGATATTGTTTGGGAAAGTGAAAATGGGGAGGCAGTAGCAGGCATGCTATTCGCGGCAGGCGAATGGGTTGGGGGCGCGGACGCAAGCCGATCCCACACCATCGAGCCGCCGATCAATGCCCCCTCGCTCGCGATCAGGCAGAGCAGAATGATTATGGCGAGATGCCAGATCGGCCGGCGCGGTTTTCCCGGAACGGAATTATTACTGCCGGTTTGGATTTCACTCATCGAAGGTCTCCCGCAGGATTCTATCAATCGGTGTAAAGCTGTGCGGAGTAAGATCTTTTTGTTTGTCCAATTCAAGGCCGGGTTGTGAACACGCCGCCATCCTGTGTTCCGGCATAAAGAATGGTTGGCGTGACCGGATCGATCGCCAGGGCATGGACATCGAAAGCCGTCAGGCCGTTGTTGAGAGTACGCCAGGTTATACCGCCGTCCACGCTCCTATACACGCCGTCACCATACGTTCCCGCATAGAGGGTGCCCGGCGCCCCCGGATCAATCATCAGGGTGCTGATATTCGCATCACGGATCTCATCATCCATCGCCCTCCAGGAACCGCCGCGGTTCATACTCTTATATACTCCCTCACCCGTCCCCGCATACAGGATATCCGGCGTCGACGGGTCGATCGCCAGGGAAGTGGGCGCATGATGTTCCATGCCGCTGCTGAATTCCTTCCAACTCCCGCCGCCGTCCGTGCTCTTCCATACGCCGCCGTACATAAATCCCGCATAGAGGGTACCCGGCGTCGACGGATCGATGGCTATGGCGCTGATATCGTTCACGGATACGGTTTCATCCGCAACCGGGTTCCAATTCCCGCCGCCGTTTGTGCTTTTAAATAAACCGACCCTCGTCCCGGCATAAAGAACGGCCGGCTCGGCCGGATCGATCGCCAGGCACCAAACATAATTTTCCGGCAGTCCGTTATTGATGGCTCTCCAACCCTTTCCGCCGTTGGTGCTTTTGTATGCGCCGTATTCGGTCCCCGCATAGAGTGTGCCGGGCGTCAGCGGGTCGATCGCCAGGGAATAGGTTTCGCGAGTTATTCAGGCCGTTGCTGGCGTCATTCCAGCTCTCGCCGCCGTCCGTGCTCTTGAACACGCCGCCGTCCGTCCCTGCATAGAGGGTGGTCGTCGCAACCGGGTCAATCGCAAGGGCATATACCTCGAACGCGGTCAAGGCCGTGTGGACCGCGCCCCAACTTACCGCCGCCATCCATGCTCTTAAACACGCCGTCACTCCATATTCCCGCATAGAGGGTAGCCGGCGTCAGCGGGTCGATCGCCAGCGTATACGCCACTTTGTTTGTCAGACCGGTGTTTACCGCTCTCCAGCTTCCGCCGCCGTTCATGCTCTTGAAAACACCGCCGTCCAACGTCCCGGCATAGAGGGTGGTCGGCGTCTGCGGGTCGATCGCCAGGATATGAACATTCTTTTTCCCCAGGCCGCTGTTGGCCTCGGTCCAGGATTGGCCGCCATTCGTGGTCTTGAATACGCCGCCGCTGTCCGTCCCGGCATACAGGGTGTTGGATGTCCGACGCATCAATCGCCAGGGTATGAATATGCTGATTCGCCAACCCATGATTAACTTCGCCCCAGATCCTCGCCACGGTTCGTGCTCTTGAATACGCCGCCGTCCAAAGTGCCCGCATACAGGGTGGTCGGCGTCTGGCGGGTCGATCGCCAGGGCATACACATTGGTGTCGGTCAGGCCGTTGTTGGCTTCGTTCCAATCGCCGTTTCTGTATGTAAAAATACCCGTGCCACTCATGCCCTGCATATACGGTGGACGTCGTCGGGTCGATCGCCAGATCCTGTACGATGATTCCGTCAGTCATGACGCCGTTTATCTCATTCCAGGATTCTCCGCCGTCCGTGCTCATGAATACGGATCCGTAGCGCGTTCCTGCATAGACGGTGTCCGGCGTCCTCGGATCAACCTCCAGTGCGCCGACCAAACGCCGATAATCCAGGCCGGAATTAACCGCGCGCCAACTCTCGCCGCCGTCGGCGCTTTTATAGATTCCATTACCCCAGGTCCCTGCGTAGAGCGTGTCCGGCTTCATGGGGTCGATAGCCAGGGTGGAGATGGATCCGCCCTCCGGTCCGTGGCTTTTCCAGGAATAGTTCCAGGGTGGGATCGTCGCCGACGGGGTTTGCGTCCGGGTTGGATATAACGTAGGGGTCAATAGGGGTGGCGCCGTGGAGGTCCGGCTGGGTTGGATCGTCGCCGACGCCGTCGATTGCGTGCTTGTCGAAGATACTTCTGATGAGCTGGCCGGTTGGTTTTCCTCCGACTCCGGCGCCAGCCGATCCCATGCCGCCAACCCGCCGATCACGGCGCCCTCACCCGCGATCACGCACAGCAGCACCATTACGGCGAGATTCCATACCCAGCCTCGAGAATGCGGAGGCTCTTTTTTTTCTTGGGCAGTGGATACCCTATTCATGGGAAATAAACCCGTGAGCCCTTTTCATGGTTCGTTGTCCAAGTTCGCGAGGAGAGATCAGGTTTGTCATCTGCATGTATTAAGTATATCCGGCCGATTCTCAGGCCGTATTACAGGGATGTCACGGTTTTGTAACGGGGAACTTTCTTTTTTCAGAGTCCCGGGTAAGGTGGGCGCCGCTTTAATAATCCAAATACAAGTAAATCGCATAATAATGCGTGAAAGCGCTCGTGGCGAAGTTGGAATCTCAGGATTGCTATTTAGCTTCTTAACCATAAAAGGCACAGAAGACACAAAAATAAATTTGTGCTTTCTGTGCCTTTTGGGACTATTCCTTCCTTCAGGCCGTCCTTCGGAGTTGCTCCAGCATTTCCAGAAAATCTCTCCGGCAGCGGCGCTTCGAACTCGCGGGGCGCCGTTTCATTCGGCAGTGTGATCTTCAACCGCCACGCATGCAGCATCTGCCGCTTCCCATCCGCCTTTTTTTGTTTGGAGGCGGGGCTGGGGGATGAGGTGCGATTCCTTCCGCTTCGTTTTGGAGGTCCCGAGGAGGATCTTCCGTATACCGTGTCCCCCTCCACCGGGCAGCCGATGTACGCCAGATGCACCCGGATCTGGTGCGTGCGGCCGGTCAACGGGTGCACCTCGAGCAAGGTGTGTTCCTTGAACCGCTCGCGGGTTTGAAAAATCGTCACCGATGCGCGCCCGCGCGAAGGCGGCACCACCGACATCCTCTGGCGGTGCGATGGATCGCGCCCGATGTCCGTTTCGATCCGTCCCTCGGCCGTCGCCGGGCGGCCCACGACCAGCGCCAGATACGTCTTCTCCGCCGCGCGGCGCGCAAACGCATCCTGCAGAAAGCGCTGCGCCTCCGCGTTCTTCGCCACCAGGATCAAGCCCGACGTATCCTTGTCCAGCCGGTGGACGATCCCCGGCCGTTCGATCTCCCCCACCCCGCCGACTTCCGGCGCATACCCCAGCACCGCGCCGACGAGGGTGCCGCGCTGGTGCCCGGCCGCCGGATGCACCACCATCCCGGCCGGCTTGTCGATCACCAGCAGGTCCTCGTTTTCGAAGATGATCGAGAGCGGGATCTGTTCCGGTTCGACTTCCGAGGGCGGCGGCGGCGGAATGCGCACGGAAACCGCGTCGCCTTCGGCGAGCCTCAGCGCGGGTTTGGTAACGGGGGCTCCGTTGATCAGCACGAAACCCTCTTCGATCAGTTTTTGCATGGATGTGCGGGAGTGGTCGGCGAGCACCCGCCCGAGGAAGCGGTCCAGCCTTTCCCCGTCGGCGTCCGCCGTCAGGTTGCGGAGTTCTTCGTTCACACTTTTTCCGGGGGAAGCGGCGGAACGGCCGCCGCCGCGGCGGCTGCGGCCGTTTTGCGGTTGCGGAGATATTCGAGCAGCATGTCGAGCATCAGGAGCGCCACGCCGGTCGAGATCGCCCCGTCGGCCACGTTAAAGACCGCCGGGAAGAATCCGAACCAGATGAAGTCGGTGACGGTTCCCTGAACCAGCCGGTCGATGAGGTTTCCCAGCGCCCCGCCCAGCTGCAGCCCGAGCGCGATCCGCACCAGCCAGGTGGCGGTGTCGGAATCGCGGTAGTACCAGATGATCGCGCCCGAGACGATGAACGCCAGGATCGTGAACACCATCCCGCCCTGCTGGAACATTCCGAATGCGGCGCCGGTGTTCGTCCAATGGACGATGTGCACATACGGCCGGAGGGCCGCAATCGGCATCCAGATCTCCCCGAGCGCGAGCTGGGTGCGCACAATTTCCTTCGTCGTCTGGTCCAGTAGAACCACCACGCCGGCGAGGATGGCCAACAAAATGTAGTTGCGGACTTTCAACAAGGGAATACTCCTGCTTGTGAGTGGTGTCTACCAAGAGAGATGATCATCGAGTCGTCATGCCCGCGCCTGCCCTCCGAGCGATGAGCATTGGTGATCTTCCAATGCGAAGACCTCGCGAGTGGGGGTGGGTTTAGCGGGCATCCGGCGGCTTTCACGTCTGTCTCGCAACAAAAGACCCTGGACCCCCGATAAGAACACTCGGGGGTGACGATCGGCTTTATTCTACCCTACACCTTCTCCAGCGCGACCGTCAGCGTCTCGCCGTCGAATTCATCCGCGGCCGAGTGCGCGCCTTGCGGAGCCGGGCCTTCGGTCAGTTCCGCCGCCAGGGTTTCCGCGGTGATGTAATCGGCGTGCTGCCGGACCGCTTCGCCGAGCTTGGGCGATGCGGCATAGAAGACGCGGATGCGGTCCGAGATTTGCAGGTCCGCCGTCTTGCGCAGGTCCTGCACGCGGCGGACAAATTCACGCGCCAGGCCTTCGCGGACAAGCGCCGGCGTGAGCTCGGTCGCAAGCGCCGCCAGGTCGCCCCCTTCCGAGGCGACGGCAAATCCTTCGCGCGCGGTCATCCGCACTTCGACTTCCTCGGGCCCCGCTTCCACTTCCGCATCGTCCACCTTCACGGTCACGGACTTGCCGGAAAGCAGCATCGATGCGGCGGCTTCCGCGTCCAGCGCCAGGAGCGCCGCACGCACCTTCGGGAAGAGCGCCCCGTGCCTGGGGCCGAGCGCCGAAGGCTTCGGGTTGAGGGTGTAGGCCACCACCTCGCCCGCGGCGTCCAGCGGCCGGATCTTCTTGACGTTTAATTCGTCGGCCAGCAGGTCGCCGTATTTTTCCAGGATCCGCCGGTCCTCGGCCGAGGATACGGCAAAAGCGGCTTCCGCCAGCGGCTGGCGCACCTTGCGGTTGGCTTTGTTGCGCGCGGCATGCCCGAGCGACGCCCACAGCAGCACCCGGCGCATCTCTTCGTTTAATTTTTCATCGATCATCGCCCGGTCGGGTTCCGGCCAGGTCGCCAGATGCACCGATTCCTGCGCGTCCGGATCCACGCCGAGCACCAGGTTCCGGTAGAACTCGTCCGCCAGGAACGGCATGCTGGGCGCGAGCAGGCGCGCGAGCGTCACCAGGCACTCATACAGCGTGGCATACGCGGCGTTCTTATCCGCATCCTCCGCCGCGCCCTTGCCCCCCATCCGCCAGTAGCGGCGCCGGCTGCGGCGCAGGTACCAGTTGGAGAGCCGGTCCACAAACGTCTCGATCGGCCGCGTCGCGCCAACTACATCGTACGTTTCCATCGCCTGTGTGATCTGCCGCACCAGGCTGTGCAGTTCGGAAAGGATCCAGCGGTCGAGCGCGGTATACGCGCGCCCGGTCCGTCCGCCGGCCGGGTGCCCGAGCGCGGCGAGGTTGGTCAGCGCTTCGTCCGGCTTCCAGCCGTCCAAGCCGGCATAGGTGATGAAGAACGAATACACGTTCCACAAGGTTAGGGTGAAGGTGCGGATCACCTCCCCCACCAGGTCGGTCGAGAACCGCTTCTCCTGCCCCGGAGGCGATGCGGTGTAGAGGTACCAGCGGAAGGCGTCGGCACCGTGGGCTTCCAGAACCTCCCACGGATCGGCGACGTTGCCCTTGTGCTTCGACATCTTGCGGCCTTCCCCGTCGAGCATCAACCCCAGACAGATCACGTTCTTGAAGCAGACGCTGTCCATCAGCAGGGTGCTGATCGCGTGGAGTGAATAGAACCAGCCGCGGGTCTGGTCGATCGCCTCGCAGATATAATCGGCCGGGAACTGGGTCTTGAAGGTCTCCTCGTTTTCGAACGGGTAGTGCCACTGCGCCACCGGCATGGCTCCCGAATCGAACCAGCAGTCGATGAGTTCCGGCACGCGCGTCATCCGCCCCTTGCACTTCGGGCATTCCCAGTGCAGGTCGTCGACGTACGGCCGGTGCAAATTCAGCCCGGCCGGGTCGGCGCCGGATTTTTCCACGAGCTCCTTGACCGAACCGACCATCTCCTGGAATTTGCAGTCCGCGCACTCCCATACCGGGAGCGGCGTCCCCCAATAGCGTTCGCGCCCGAGCGCCCAATCCACGTTGTTGGCCAGCCAGTTGCCGAAGCGCCCGTTCTGGATGTGTTCCGGGTACCAGTGGATCGTCCCGTTAAGTTCGGTCATCCGGTCGCGGTACTGCGTGGTGCGGATGTACCAGGTGCTGCGCGCGTAGTACAGGAGCGGCGTATCGCACCGCCAGCAGAACGGGTAGGTGTGGTGGATGATCCCGCTGCGCAGCATCAATCCGCGGCTCGGTCAGATCCGCAATGATCAGCGGATCGGCGTCCTTGACGAACATCCCCTTCCAGGGAGTGACTTGCGGGATGAAGCAGCCGGATTCGTCGACGGTCATCAGCACCGGCAGATCGTTCTCGATCGACATCTGCATGTCTTCCGCGCCGAACGCCGGCGCCTGGTGCACCACGCCCGTGCCGTCCTCGACGGTGACAAACCCGCCGAGCACCACCCGGTGGGCCTGCTTCTCGAGCGGCAGGAAGGTGAAGAGCGGCTGATATTTCCAGCCCGAGAGCTCCTTGCCTTTGTAATCTCCGACGATTTTTACCTCTTCCCCCTCAAACACTTTTTCCACCAGGTCGCGCGC
The DNA here is from genome assembly GCA_963724345.1 of uncultured Chloroflexia bacterium. Taxonomy (GTDB): domain Bacteria; phylum Chloroflexota; class Anaerolineae; order Anaerolineales; family RBG-16-64-43; genus JAFGKK01. The sequence goes on from CAVRUI010000003.1 coordinate 2,528,407, forward strand.
CAGGATCAGGAATTCCTTTTCCCCGGCCGCCGTTTTCCGCTCGACTTTGGCGTACATCACATCCGGATGCACGGCCACCGCCACATTCGCCGGCAGGGTCCACGGGGTGGTGGTCCAGACCAGGAACGCGGTTTTAGGATCGTCCTTGAGCGGGAAGCGCACGAACACCGAGGGGTCGGGCGTGTTCTCGCGATAGCCCTGGGCCACTTCATGATCGGAAAGCGGCGTGCCGCAGCGCGGGCAGTAGGGGACGACTTCGAAAACCCTGATAGATCAGGTTTTTGTCCCAGAAATTCTTGAGGATCCACCAGACCGATTCGATGTATTCGTTGGTGTAGGTGATGTAGGCGTCTTCCAGGTCGGTCCAGTAGGCGATCCGCTCGGTCAGGCGCTCCCAATCCCGGATATAGCGGAAGACGGAGGCTTTGCAGCGCTCGTTGAATTTGGCGATCCCGTATTCCTCGATCTGGTGCTTGTGTTCGAAGCCCAGTTCCTTTTCGACCTCGATCTCCACCGGCAGGCCGTGCGTATCCCAGCCGCCGCGGCGCAGGACATAACACCCGCGCATCGTCCGGTAGCGCGGGAAAGAGGTCCTTGAAGGCGCGCGCCAGGACGTGATGCACGCCCGGCCGGCCGTTGGCCGTCGGCGGCCCCTCGAAGATCACGTACGGCGTGCCGCCCTTGCGGTCCTCCATCGAGCGCCGGAAGATATCGCGCTCCTTCCAGAACTTGAGGATCTCTTCTTCCTGCTTGCGGAAATCGGGTTTGGCGGGAACAGGTTGGAACATGTTTTCCTCTTCTTGTACACGGATTACACCGAAAAGTGCCGATGACACCGAATTCTTTAATTAATTCTTCTTTTCATTTGCAGCCGCTCAGCTCCCATATTCACCAAAAGCCCGACCCGTAAACCCGAGGCTTTCAAATATGATAGTAGTTGCGCCTCATGAACGGGGATGAGTTGTTCGACAGATTTCAACTCCACGATGACCTTTTCCTCCACGACCATATCCATCCGATAGGTGTCCACCTTTTCACCCAAATAGAAGATGTCAATCGGTTTTTCTGTTTCCACCTTCAAATTCCGGTGGACTAATTCCCGAACCGCAGCTCTTTTGTAAGTCTCTTCACGAAAACCCGGCCCGAGTAACCGGTGGACTTGATAAAGAGCTTCTCGAACCTTGAATGTCAACTCCTCATAAAGCAATTCCGTCATTTCTCCCCCCTTAATAATTCGGTGTACTCGGCTCTTCTCGGTGTTTCGGTGTACAAAAAAAAGAAATCCCGCCCAACAGACAGGGACGGGAAAAAACCCGCGGTGCCACCCTGATTCCCCCCTGGCGGGGGGCGCTCCAACGGGCCAACTCCTGCCCGCGCCCTGGATAACGGATGGGCGGATCCGGCCCGGCTTAGGTATGGCGTTTCAGCCTGCGGCTCCGGAAGGATTTTCGGCTGTTGCGCCGCGCCCGCCTTGCATCTTCCGCGGGCTCGCTGGGCGGCGGGGGTTCAGCCTACTCGTTTCCATCATCGCCTTTGCGGGTTGAATTATATCCTAAAAAAAAGACCACGGAGTTCACGGATTGAGAGGAAGGATTTCACGGATCTTCCTAGTGTATTCTCCGAATGATCTGCAGGGATGCCTCGCCGAAATTGACCAAGAATCCGATTCTCAACCCGGTGGCTTTCAAGTACGAAAGCAGTTGCGATTCGTGGACCTTGAGAATGCGATCGGCCGCCTTCAATTCCAGGATGATTTTTTCTTCGACGAGCATATCCAGCCGGAAGCGGTCAATAATCTGACCGTCATACCAAATACCGTATTCCTTCTCAACCTCCACCGACAATCCTTGCTTTCGAAGCGCCAAGATTGAAGCTCGTTTGTATGTTTCCTCGCGAAAACCAGGACCCAAGGCAGAGTGGACCTTGAAAAGTACACCACGGATTTGATAAGTTAATTCCTCGTCCAAAAGACCGTCCATATCCCCCTCCAAACCCATCCGTGAAATCTGTGCTTCTTATCCGTGCAATCCGTGTATCACGGATTACACGGATTTTTAAAAAAGATTACACGGAATTTCCTTGGGAGGATTTATCCGTGTAATCTTTGATCAATAAATTCCACATATTCATATCCCCCTTCATCTTATCCGTGTTATCTGTGATTTACCGGCGAACCCGGCTGAGCCTCAATTGGCGCGCCAGGATGATGACAAACAGGCTGCCTCCGCCCAGGAGCAGGAGCGCCGGTAAGCCGGCCGAGTCCCCAAACCCGGTTGTCGGCAGGGCCGTCGCCGCCAAGGTCCGGGTCGCCGTGCGGGCCGATCCGCCCGCGGCTGTCCGCGTGCTGGTCGCCGCAATTGCGCCGACGGGGGTTTGCGTGTTGGTGGGAGTTTGACTGGCCACGGAGATGGTGGCGAAGACGACCGGAGTGGTCGTGAACGTCGAGGTCAACGCCTTCGTCTGCGACAGCGTGGGCGTATACGTGATCACCGCTGTCTGAATCGCGATCGCCACCCGGGTCTGGGTTCCCTGGGCGTTCAGGGTTTGGGTGGCGCCCTGCTGGGCGGCGGCCGTGCTCGTCAGATTCTGCGGCTGAGGGGCGGCGGGCTGCCCGCCCCGGGTGAGGAAATACAGCGCGAATATGCCGATCAAGGCGATGACGAAAACGCTGCCCAGAATGATCGCCCCGATCAGGAACATCCGGTTGCCGCTTTCTTCCGGCGGCGGTGCGCCCATTTCCATGTCTTCGGTCATTGGATCTTCTCCTCTACGGCAGCCCGGGCGTCACCGCCCGCAACCCCTACTCCAGTATATCCAAATTTGCGATTGGCACGCGCACCAGCCCGGTTTCCCCCAACTCCACGTCCGCGCACGGCACCCGGATCCCGTTCGGGATCGGCACCAGCCCTTCGGGCAGGGAAACGACCGATCCCTCCTGGCCGGCATACGGCGCCCGCAAAACCCGCACCCTGCGGCCCACCACCAATTGTACAGCCTCCGAGGGTATGTCCGCAGATCCCACCGCCGGCAGCGGGATGATCACTTCCGGACGCAAGCCCTTCCAGTGCTCCGTCTGCTGGGCGTTGAGGCTGGCTTCCCTTCCCACGTTGGTCGCGAACAATTCGAAGATCGCGCTGTTCATGGGGATCTTCCCAAATCCCTCGGTCAGGATCACGGGGATCTCCGCGGCCTGCGCGGCGGAAATGCACGCGGAAGGCATGCTGCCGCAGATCAGGCCGCGCATCGGCAGCGCCGCCAGGCTGTGGAAAATGCCGGGGTCTTCCACCCGTCCCGCGACGGCGACCGCCCCGCGCATCTCGATGTTCAAGTCCGCCGCGCCCATCACACCCGCGCTGTTCTGCGTGGTCATGCGCAAGACTCCGAATTCCTGGCGCCCGTTGCCCCAGATCCCCTCCACCAGCGCGCCCGCGGTCTCGATCGTCGCGGAGACGTCCGGTTCTTCCCCGATCACCGTGCCCGGAAGGGATGCTTTCAATTCGAACGCTTCCCCCACCCCCTCGTACAACAACCGCCCGTCGCCCTGCAGGACCACCCGGCCTTCCTCGGGCGCACGCACCACCCGCCGCATCCAGCCGACCGGCCCGGCGAGGATATCCCCTCCGGTCACCTTTTCGTCCAGTTCGCGCCGCAGGTAGCGGTCCGCCTTCGCCGGGGGCAGCCCGAGCCCGTGCGCGATGTCGAACAGGTAATGCGCGGGCGCAAGCTTCGTCCGTCCGATCACGTCGCTCGGGGATACCTTCTGGTTCACCCGCACGATGATCGAGCCGCGCGCCGGCAGAACCCGCGGGCGGCGGATGACGACCAAAAGCGAAACGTGGGTCTGATGTGGTAGGTCCATAGTCTTCCGTTACGTTGTGATCTGGGACAGCCAGTCATCCTGCAGTTTGCGGTTTTTCGCATGGTCGGATTCGAAAACCAGCGGCCGGCCGCGGGCGTCGATGATCAACCCCGCCAGCCCGCCCTCGACGGCGATGGTTCCGCCCTGCCCGTACCCGCCGAGCCCCAGGTCGAAATGCCGGTGCAGCTGGATGGTGATCTGCGCCTTCTGGCTCAGCGGCAGCGGAACGATTTCGATCATCCCGAAACGAACGTCGCCGCGAACCGTCCGCCCGTCCGCATACTGCATCCGGTAGCGCAGCACCGGATCTCCCGTATGCGATTTCCCGACCGGACAGATGGCGGTCCCAAGCCGCGGGAAGGCCGGCGAATCCAGCACCTGGACCACCGCCAGCGGATTGACCCGGCCGGCGGCTCCGAGCGCGCACATCATGTTCTGCGCGTCCAGGATCAGGTTGGTCACTCCCGGCGGCTGGATGGAGTCCAGCAGGGTGAGCGCCGCATATCCCGGTTTCGGCACGTTCGTAAAAGCGGCTCCGGATCCGATGACGGATGCGACCGGCGGCAGCGTGCCAGCCCAGGGCCACGTGAAGGGAACGCGCCAGGAAGGCGATGCGGCGCGCACGGCGGCGCGGATCACCTCGCGGATTATGGCCAACTCGATCCGCAGGTCTTCCGCGGTCGCCGGGATGGTCTGCGGGTAGAGCGCCTTGTTGTGCAGGTAATCGCGCAGCGCTTCTTCGGAACATTCCATCGGAAGCCAGCGCGCCACGTCCCGCCAGGATGTAAGCTCCAATAGGTGCGGAGCGTTGCGGCCCAGGTTGAGGTCCGGGCGCACGGAAAGTTCCAGCGTATTGCCGAAGCCGGCGGCCAGGGTGGTCGAACCGGAGCCGACCGTTACGCCGAGCGCGCCCTTTTTCGGCGGCGCGTTGCGCGCCATGAGTTCGATGATCGTCCCCATCCCGAGCGGAGAGGGCGTCAGCACGCCGCCCGTCCACGAAAGCAAGCCTTCGATCCCGCCCAGACGGGCGCGCAGGATTTGGGCGGTCATCTCGTTCAAGGCCACCCGCCCCGGATCCAGCTCTTCGGAATCGAGCGACGGCCGGATGTTCCGGGCGGTGGTGACTTTGCATTGGCACGCCTTCAGCAGATCCTGGACCTTGGCCGCGACGGCGCTGTTCCCCATGAACAGGACCTGCGGTTTGGCATCCGGCGGCATCATGTAGATGCTCAGCCCGACCACTTCCATCAGCCGCAGAACCGCGTCGGAAGCCCCGCCCTCGGATCCGCCCGCCACGAGGATCAAATCCGGTTTCGCCTGGCAAAGCGCATCCATGCGGGCTTCGTCCGAACGCCGGTCCCCCAGGGAGATCTCGGTCACGACTCGCACGGGCGCGGATTCCGTCAGCTTGCGGACGCTGCGCAGCGAAATATCCGGGAGCAGGCCGACCAGCGCCGCCCGCACGTCCGCCTGCAGGGACAGGGTCAGCACGACCGCATCCACCCCGCTTCCGCTTCCGCGCGAAGGGACGATCAATTGCCCGGTATCGTCGAAAAATTCGCAGCCGACGAGCGCCGAGAGCCGGTCCAGGGCGAACCGCACGCCCTCGCCCACGTCCATGTACGGCGCGTCCGCGGTCGTCGAATATTCGGCGGTGGCCACCATCCGGTACTGGCGTTCGACGATGTCGATCAGCGACGCGCGCGTATGCGTGGTGCCGACGTTGAGGAGCAGCAGGGAATCCGCGTCCAGCTGCGAGCGGGCGGTTTCCTGATCGGTCATACCGTCCCTCCGATGACGAGGAGGACGATCGTCTGGATCAGGAAGTAAATCCGCTCCACCAGGAGCGAGAGGGCGGAGAGCAGCGCGCCGGCGTACAGCGCGCCGAGCGTGAGCGCCAGGAATACCTTGCCGACCTGCATAATGGGTCCGATGACCGGCGGGGCGGTGGGCTCGGCGCCGCCGCGCGGCCGGGCGCCGAAGTGGAAGTAGGCGAGGGTGGTCAGCGTTCCCAGCAGAACGCACCAGTTTTCCAGCATCGACCACGGATCCGCCGGGAACAGACTCGGTTCCGCGGCGGCAACCGCCTGCGGAATGAAGGTTCCGGTGAGCGATCCGCCCACGACGACCGCGGCGCCCACTCCCACCAGGAACGCCATCGGGATGAAGGCCATCCCGGATCCGCGCGGATCCAGCCGCGCCACGAGCAGCAGCCCCAGCACCAGAAGCAGAACCAGAACCGGAAGTTTATCGAGCGTAAAGCCGTAGAAAAGCGGCGAGAGGTACTGATCGAACAGCACCGAGCTCATCATGACGGCCATCAGGTACCCGGCGGAAACTCCGACCAGGACGTATGCGCCCAGCCGGAAAAGCAGGTTGTCGTCCAGCAAAAGGTAGGAAAGGATGGCGATCGTGAGGAAGAACCCCAGCAGCATCCCGCCGACAAGTTGGATGTCGATCATTCGGCCGCCCTTCGGTCTCTTCGGATAAACCCGAGGATCAACGATCCGATGATGCCGGCCGCCAGCGTCAGCAGGAGCGCGAGCGTCCCGCCCGCGAACGCCTGCCAGCGCATGGCATACACTCCCTGGGTCGTGACGGTGGCGGGCAAAAAGCGCGCGCGGTAGGCCTGCGCCCCGGTGTACCCCGTCACCAAACCCCGGATCGCCGGCTGCGAGCCCTGAGTGTACGGGAAGACGAGCGCGTCCGATGCCGCGCTGACCATCGCAACGATCGGTGTGCCCGGCGCCGCCGTGTGCACCTGCTCGACCCAGTTGCGCACCGATTGCGGGCTGGCCGCGAAGATCAAGATCATGGAGAAGTCGGAAATGTTGTGGATCGCCGCCAGCGGCCCCGCCGTCCAATCCGGGCTCGGAATAACCTCCCGCAAATTTCCGCCCAGCCGGCGCAATCCGCCGGCGCCGCCGGGGATATAGCCGAAATTGGAGACCAGCTCGGGCATGACGGAACCCAATTGCGAATTAAGTTGAAGCAGCCCGTCCCCGAGAATGGTGCCGTTGGGCTGCGAGGAGATAAACACCACCTTGATGCCCCGCTGGGCAAGGTGTTCCAGCATTACCGTCGCGCCGGTTTCGATCTCCGGCGCCGACGAAGCATCGTACTCGAAGGCCACCAGAACCATGCGGTCGGCGGGCAGGGCTTCCACCAGCTCGCCCGCCAGGATGTTCGCCTGCGGCTGGTATATGCTGTTCGAGAATATCGATCCGGCAATAAGCGGGAACAGCAGGGCGACGATCAGGACTGCGGACATCAGCTTGCGGATGACCGGCGTAAGCAGCATGGCGCGCACCGGACGGCGCGCCGCACGCACCTCCGGCTCGATCAGCAGCCGGCGGAGCGTTTCGGTCATCGCCATCTGAGCCGGCAGGGCGTCGATGTTGCCGGCCATGACTCCCGGCCGGCGGGGCATCGCCACCACCGGTTCCGCGGAGAGCACGCCCCGCAGGCCGGCCAGCGGTCCGACGCTTTCCACCCGCTCCTCGTCTTCGGTCGGCATGGCGACCGATTGGATCGGGCGCATGGCTTCCAGCCATCTCGGCAATTCAGACTTTTCGAGATTATCCGGCAGAGTCGGATGCGCCTCGGGCGCTTCGCGCGCCGGTTCCCCCTTCCCCGCCTCCGCCGGTTTTTTCAGCCACTCCGGCATCGAATCCGGACGCAGGAGTTCGTTCAGGTCCGGAGTGGGAAGGGCGGGCTCTTCTTCGATTGCCGGTTCCGGCTCGGCGGGTTCGCGTTTGGCGTCCGCCAGCCAGTTCGGCAGTTCTTCTTCGCCGCTGGGCGCAACCATCGGTTCGGTTCCGCCGTGAAAGGCGGATGATCCGGCGGGAGTGGTGATGTCGGCGGCGGGATTCGGAAATGGAAAATCGGTCGGGGTGTCCGCCGGAAATTCCCAGTCGGGACCGAACGCGGAGGATCCCGGCGCCGCCGGCGATGAGGGGATCGGCCCGTTGAAAGGCTGCGCCGTCGGGAAAATCTTCCCGGTCGGCGCTCCGCGTTTGATGCCGGAGCCGCGCGCCGGACCGGGCTGAGCGGCTTCCGTTCCCCCCAAAAGGCTGCTGGCGGATGCCCGCTTGGTCGGCCCTGTGCCGCGGGGTTTGCCGGCGGGTCCCTGGGGAGTCGGAGTGGGAGGGGTCTCCTCCAACGCCGAAGCGATGCTTCCCATCCAATCCGGCGTCCCGACCGGCGGTTCCGCACCGGCTTGTCCGCTTGCATCGGATGGATAGTGCATCCAATCCGGGATTTCCGGATTGGGTGCAATCCTGTCCGGCATGCCCGAGCCGCCGCCCGGTTGGGCGACGGGTTCGTTTCCACGCGGCTTTTGCGATGGCGCGGGAGCGCCCCAAGGCGACGTTCCGGTCGGCGCGCCCGGGCCTGGCGCGGAGCCGGGGAGCGGAGATCCCAGGTAGGATTGATCCTCGCCGCCGGTGGCATCATTGCCGGGAGCTTTTTCGCGGATTTTGGAAAGCCAATCGGGCAATTCGCCGGGCGCGGCCGGTTCGGGTTCCGGTTCGGGTGCGGGGCTGGTCGCAAGTTCATCCTGTGTTCGGCGGACCCGCAGGCGTTTAAGCCACACCGGATCTTCGTTGCCCTGTTCGGATTCCGCCGGGGCCGCGGGCTGCCGCTCGGAAGAAACCTGGGCGCGCACTTTCGAAAGCCACGCCGGCGGTTCGGCAGCGCCCTGCCTCGGTTGGGGAGCCGGGGGCGCCGGAGGTTCGGCTTTGGCAGGCGGTGGAGCGGCCGGGGAAGCGGATCGGCGGGACGCGGGAGATGCGGCGGTTTTCTTCTCGCCCCGGTCGCCGATCTTATTCAACCAATCGTCGGACGGAGGAGCCGGCGCGGGCGGTTCCGGCGGAAGCATGGAGGTCTTCGGCCGGTTGCGCATCATATCGCCGCGCAAATCCGACATCCAATCGGCTTCGCCTTCGCCGCCGGCGGGAGGCGGCGCGGCGGGCGGAGTCGACGCTCCGTATTGCACGGGCTTAAGGCGCGCGCCGCAGAACCGGCAGGCAGTCGCTTCCGCCGGATTGGGCTTCCCGCACATCGGGCAACGCGTATCCGCCATCAGCTCCGGCTCCCGCGGAAACAAATCGTCTTCAGCGCTTCCGTTTTACCGCTCATACGGACGGTCCACTCCCATTAGAATCCTCAGCCCGGTCGCGGCCGCGCCGAGCGCCATTCCGAGCAGAATTCCCCGGCCGCCGCCGCTCGCAATCGAAAGGAAAATGGAAGCGACCGCCTGGCGGATGGAATCCGGACCCTGCAGCCAGCCTTCGAGCAGGGCGGGCAGCGGCACGGCGGCGAGCAGAACGATCAGCGCCGCCGTAAGGAACAGGTACGCCATCAGGTCGCGCCGGCGATAGAGCAGCCGGACTCCCCCCACCAGCAGCGCGAAGACAACCAGCGCGGAAAGGCTGGCCTCAAGCGGCAGCTGGATGTTGCGGACGATCCAGATCGTCACCGCATCGTTGTGGGACCGCATGGCGTAGAAGACGACCACGAAGGTCACCCACAGGGAAAAAAGGAGCAGCAGGCTGTATCCGCTGCCCGATTTTCCGGCGACCGCCTTGCGCATGTGGATCCGGGAAAGGTTGATCACGCCGACCAGCATCGCGACCGTGCTGAGGAATACCGCGATGTACAGCAGGCTGTTCGCCAAATCCTTCAGCGGCTGGAAGGGGATGAAGTATCCGAGCGCGGTGAGTAAACCGGCCGAGAGGGCGACGATGATGCCGATGATGTTTCGGACTCTCATGAGAAGAATCCCAGGAAGGTCGAACCCAGCGCGCCCAGCAGGATGGCGCCGATGGCTACCCAGCGCAGGACATCCTGCGCCTGCAGGCTGGCGGCGTGGGCGTGGTTGACTTTCAAGTAGGCTCCCGCGGCGAACAGCTCCTCCCCGAGCAGCGGGTTGTCGGTCGTCGCGAAGACGGCCGCCTGCCCGACCGGATCGGTCACGGCGGCGGTGACGCTTCCCCGCTGGGCGCCCGTGTCCGCGATCAGCGCGGCCTCCGCGCCCATCGCGCCGAGCAGGAACGTGGCCGAAACCCGTTCCTCGCGCGGCGTGAGCATCGCCCCGGCGGTGTATCCGGCCGGCCCCAGGCCGGCCAGCCGTCCGAGATCGTGATCGAACCGTTCTTCCACACGCATCTGCCGGTAGGTCGAATACATCACGTCCTGGGCCAGGATCGAGGTCACCCCGTCGCTCGAGGTCGCCACCGGCGGGCGGTCGCTGACGCTGGCGGCTTGCGCGATTTTTGCGAGCGCCGCAAGCCCCGCCAGTTCCGCCTCCGCGCCGACTCCGATGATCTGCCCCTCGCCGAGCGCCATGTGGACGCGCGTCCCGGCTTCCACCGACGCGCCGACATCCGAGTGGATCAACTCGTATCCGGGCAGGTTGCGCAGAACCGGCCACCGCCCGCGCCCGGTCGCAGTAAAGATCACGATCAGTCCGGCGAGGATGAGCGCGAGGAGGAACGCGATCAATGCGTAAGCGTCCATTATGTCCCGCCTTCCCCAGGGTCGGCCGGTGTTTTACCGGTGGAGGCATTCATGGTTTCGAGGGTCTCGGCGAGTGCCGAAATGTTTTCCGGGGACGTGAATATTTCCAGCGCCGGTTGGGCGATCCACAACGCCTGGGCTGCGAACCAGGCCAGCGCCGGCTCGGACCGGATCCAGTGGACGATTTCTTCCGCCACGGGTCCGGCAGCGGGTACGGTTTTTTCCTTCGCAACGGCCATACGCCTCATCCGCCTCTGCCAATGCAACCACCCCGCTTTTAAGGATTTTCAACCGGTCGGACGGCGGGGAACCCGGTATTCCGGGATTCCGTGCAATCGATATGCCAGCGGGAAAGCCTGTTTTTTAGGCCTTTAATGTGAGTATAATGTTCTATCGTTGGGGAGGCAAGTGGGGGAGAGAAGTGGATAATGACCTTCGGTGGCCTTTATAAAAAAAGGACAGTTATTAGTCAAATATTTGCAATACCATATGACTTAAGATTTACCACAAAAGGCACAAAGGGCACAAAAGAAATCTGCGGATAATTCAAGGGGGAGACAATGAACATCAGAAATGAGAAAGAAATCCTCGATCTATGCGATCGCATCCGCCAGACTGCATTCGATCTGCATGTCTACCTGAAACACGGTCATTTGGAAAAGGTGTACGAAAACGGGCTGGCACACCGATTGCGGAAAGCAGGATTATTAGTCGAGCAGCAAAAACCTCTACAGGTCCGAGATACAGATGGCACGATCCTATGGCGACTATTATGCGGATTTGCTGATCGAAGGGTGCATCATCATCGAGTTGAAAGCATGTAAAACCCTATCCGACGATCACTTTGCGCAGGTATTTGGATATCTTCGCGCTTCCGATTATCGTGATGCATTATTGATAAATTTTGGCGCACCAAGACTGCAAATACGGAAATTCATACTTTAAGGTGTCTACCGCATTTGAAAGAATGTCCATCATATATTTTTTTGTGCTTTCTGTGCTTTTTGTGGTTATTTTCAGTTCTTTTTTCGATTCTGAAATTTCGGTTTGAATAATCCGGATTGCACCGAACCCAGCAACCCGGCTTGGTAGGCGCGGGGGTCCTTGTCCGCGAGGTTCAGCACCATCCCGCGCGTAAGCAGCCGCCGGTGCGCCACCCGGTCGAGGCCACGGGCGATCCTGGTCATCGCCGCATCCCGCGTCATCCACCGCTGCCGGTCGAACGCCGCCAGATGGAGCGGCAGCGTGTACCCGCGCAGCGTTTTCTCCCCCGCAAGATTGTAGAAATCCTCGAAGTACGACATCACCAGCTCGCGCAAATTGTGGAATACCGGTTCGCGGTAGCGGAGCCCGGCGAAGTTCGAATGGGCGACCGCCCCCCAGCGGCCCTCCCGCCGGTAGACGGCGACGATGTGATCGTCATCCCGCTTGTTGGGGATAAGCTCCACGATCCGCGGCGGATGCCCCATCCGCGCAAGCACCATCGCCGCCAGGACCGCCCCGTCGTAACAGTGCCCGCGTCCGTCGCGCAGGACCCGCAACGGGCAGCGGTAAATCTCCTCGGACCGGTAAGCCAACGCGTCCAGGAATCCCTGCAGCTTTTCGGGAGTCGTCAACCGGGCGATTGTCCGGCGTTCGGCATTTGTCGATAAGCGTTCGAATTCGGCCCACGCAAGCATGGATTCCTCTGCCCCGGGAATGGATTTGAAACGGATCGTTTGCCGCTAGCGGTGAATCCGGATGATATCGTCCTGCACGCGGCAGGCGGGAAATCCGGCGCGCGCAAGGACCGCGTTCAGCAATTCGAGCGTCGGATAATCGTCTTCGCCGTTGAACAGCCTGGCGTCGTCGATGAGAATGACGTGGCGCTGCGCCAGCGGATGCGCCAGGATGTGATCCAATTCGCTGCGGATGGGCGTGATCAGCGCGCTGCGCGCCGTGTCCGCGTCGGAAAAGTGGCTGTCGAGCCAGAAGAGCGCCGGCCGGTCGATGCGCGGCAAAAGCCCGCGCAGAACCTCCCCGCTGTCGCCCTGCAGGATCGTGACATTCGTATCATCGGCAAACCGTTCCCGCGCCAGCCGGTGGAGTTCCACGCCCAGTTCGATTGAATACACCCGCGCGAAATCCCGCTTCACGGCTTCGACCATATCGCCCCGGTAAGTGCCGGTCTCGACGAAAGTCGATAGACGGTATTTCTCCGCGTAGGCGCGGACGGCGCGCTGCTTGACCAGGTGCGGCGGCGGGACGGGACGGCCGGCCAGGATCCACCGGAGAAGAATCCTCGCATCCCGGAAAAAGGGGAATCCCGGCAGCCGCTTTATGGATTCTTTCATCGTTTCCACGGATCGCTGCACATTCAGAACCTCAGACACGGATGGATGATTGCTCCGAAAAGCCCTTGCCGGTGCCGAAAAGCATTCCGGCAGGCATTTTACTAGAATGTTCACAAAGAAGAAATGCAACTTCTCAGCCTGCATGACTGGTACGCGGATTACGCGGAATCCACGGATTTCGCGGAACACCTCTTTGAGAAAACCCTGGGATATATTAAATCATCCGCGCAATCCGTTCTTTTCCGGGAAATCCGCGAACATTTAATCCGATCACTTACATATAACTGAGTAATTACAAAGATATTATTTTCTTTTTTTCATGCGAGAGCACAATAGTTAATCCTTGCGGAACCATCAAATAAACCCCGATGGTCCCAGGAATAACCGGCAACGGGCACCCCGGAAACGCGTGGAAAATAAATCCTGATCTCCATTACTTCCCCATATTTCCACAAATTTTTCTACATATTCCACATATATAGTTGGGAATAGAAACAAACCGGAACGTCGGCCACCATGAAGGTTTCTATTACAAGGAAGGGGAATTATGTCGAGGATCCAAAGACGACAATTTATTACTGCCGCGGGCATCGGCCTGGGCGCGGCGGCGATCACCTGCGCCGGGTTGGGATATCTCGCCGTCCAAACGCCAACCCAATCGGTTGTTTTTTACGAACACACGGGAGACGGAGAGGATGGAAACGATATGAAGAGCAAAGTGCTTGTGGCGTACGCATCCAGGCTTGGGTCGACCGGCGATGTGGCTCAAGCGATCGGCGAAGAATTGACAGCCCGGGGGAACGTGGTGGAAGTGAAATTGGCGAAGGATGTGCAGGACCTATCGTCCTATGGGACCGTTCTTCTGGGGAGTGCGGTGCGCATGGGCCGCTGGCTGCCCGAGGCCGTCGACTTCCTGAAACAAAACGCGGATTCCCTGGTGTCAAAATCCGTTTCCTACTTTACCGTATGCATGACGATGCAACAGGACACCCCGGAGAACCGGGCACGCGCGCAGGGAATAACCGGCGCCCCTCGCGCCATACGGGAACCCGTGGCCGAGGGGTTCTTCGGGGGTCGGATGGATTACGGCAAACTTTCTTTTATGGAACAAACGATCCTTCGCGCGAAGAAAACCCCGGAAGGAGACTTCCGCGACTGGGATGCCATCCGGACATGGGCGCAAAACTGCCAGATCGGCTGATTATGCGGGATGGGAGTTGGGGTAGTCGCAACCATTCCGATGTGAACCTGTCGGGCCAATTCCCGCTCCCGGGTTTGTGGATTCGGGAACGATGAAAAGAAATAATCCGTCGAAGGAGTGCATAGGAATATGACGTCATTCAAGGGAAACGCCCGGGGGTGGTTATGGCTCACCGCGCCGATCGTGCTGTTGTTGTTCATCGCAGCGGGGAGCGGAATTCTGTTTGGCGCCCGGCTCTATACCCGCGTTCCACCGAATATCCTGGCGCAAGCCTTTGGGCAGGATCTCTTTTCCTTGTTTGTGGCGCTCCCCGGCCTGGTCATCAGCGCCATTTTTGCCGGCCGCGGCTCGCTGCGGGCACGGATGGTCTGGTTGGGAATCCTCGGATACTTAATCTATGTCTACGCGTTCCTGGCATTCAACGTTCATTTTAATATTCTCTTCCTGGTTTACACGGCCCTGCTGGGTTGCTCGCTATATGCTTTCCTGGGCGGAATACTTGGCGTGAAGATTGAAGGACTTGCGCCGGGCGATAACAAGGACCGGACGGTAAAGGTTGTCAGCATTTTCCTGGCCATGGTAATGGTGTTGTTCTATGTCAATTGGTTAAGTGAAATCGTTCCGGCGCTTTGGCTGGGCGATGTGCCGCGTTCGGTGCGGACATTGGGAGTACCGGCGTATGCCATCCACGTGCTCGATATGGCCATTCTGCTTCCGGCTTTCGGAATCTCAGCCTGGGGTTTGTGGCAAAGGAAAACTTGGGGAATGCTGCCGGCGGGGGTTTTGCTTTTCCTGATATTAACCCTCAGCGGCGAAATTTTTACTTTGTCCGCGGCCGAATGGCTGGCGGGATTTCCGGTGCCGGCGGGAAGGTTTATCCTGTATGCCGTCCTCCTTTCGATGGATACCATTCTCTCGATCGGGTATTTGAAGCGGATCCCGGAAGATCTCCCGCATCCATGAGCCGATACGCGGGAATGAGTTCCGCCCATCCCGTGGGACAAGGATTCTTTTTCACATCAGTTTCGATAACGGGATTGTGAACGCAAGGGGTAAGAAAGAAATAAACGGCGTATCTATTCAGCCCGATTTCACTTCGTGGTACACCGAAACACCGAAAAGAGCCGAGAACACCGGTAATTTCTCTTTGAAATTTCTGAAAATTTCACCCCGAGCGAAGGGTCTAGAAACGCAGGAGCCGACGCTTCGCTTCCCCCGCTGTTCGGGGACAGGCGCTTAGCATGACACCTTTTTTCAGAGGTTTTTATTTATGAAATCCGTGTCATCGGATCTTCTCAGTGAAATCCGTGTACGCATTTCCCGGACTGAGCAGATACGAAACGGCGGGGGGATGTCAGACGCCATGGATTTCCTTTAATACGGCGGCCAGCACGTCGCAAAAAGCATATCCCGCCTTGGGCGGCCGGCCGTCCATGCCTTCGATCATCTTGCGCAGGTTCGGCGGAAGCTCGATGTGATACCCGATCCACCGGGCGCCGGAGATCGTCACCGCCGCGCTGGCTTTGTAGTAGATCTGGTCGTAATCGCCGCCGACGGTGAATTTTTTCAGGGAATCGTTGCCCTGAAACGAGGCGGCCAGTTTTTCCGCAAGCGCCTTCGCGAATCCGGCGTTCTCACCCGGGCCGGAGGAAATCTCGATGTTGCTGCGCGCCTTCCTCCCGTTGTGGCCGTGGATCTCCACCAGCACCTTCGGATTCCACGCGGCGATCTGCATCGAGTAATCGCTGCGGAAATATTTGTTGCTGTCCACCGGGTAGTTGCAGGCGATCACACACGGGCAGCCGAGTTTTTCGGCGAGGTAGCGCCCGATGAACCCCGTATTCTCATCCGCTTCCTGGTGTTCGAGGCAGGGCAGGGTCTCTTTTCCCGCCGGCGCGTGGTGCGGGACCGCGACGACGACGCCCTTCTTCGGACGGTCTTTGATCAAGAGGAGCGAGAGGTCGGTGATCTCAAGCAGCAAATCCTCGTCCATAAATTCCTCCGTCCACCGCAGCCCAAATTATATCGGCAAGGGTATCCCCGCTCGCGCGGGAGGATGGCACCCCGCGGCAGGCTATGCCGATTTTGGGGATTGCGACCATAGATGCCGCATGGTTTGCGCGCGGCTATTCATTGTACTCGAATGCGTATCCCGATCCGGCGCACGCCTCCGCCCGGAAAACGCGGCGCCCGGTTCTCTCATCCGGTTGTCGCATCCGGCGGCGCGCTCAAGGCGGAAAGCGCCTCCATCGCCCGCTCCCGCTCATCCCAGGGAACGAACAGGTGGTCGTGATAATACGCGGACACCGGATTGACGCTGATCCCTTCCCGCGCCAGTGCGGCGGTGATCGCCGCGAGGAACCCGACCGCATGCAGCGAGGAATGCACCATCAGGGTTATGCAGGCCCAAAGATCCTCCGCCGGCCAGCCCGCATTCCCCGCCTGGGTCTGCGTGACGATCACGGTCACACCTTCCAATTCGCAGAAGGTGCCGAGCGGGATGAACTTGAGGCCCGCCAGCGCCTGACGGGGAATGGAGGCGAATACAAACGGCTGGCCGATACAGGCCGGGCGCATCGATTGCAGCAATTTGGAAAGATCGGAAAAACCTTCCGTATCCGGATGGTTCATATCGGTCGGCTCCATGGCCTTTCAAGAAAAATTTTCGGAAGCTTGGCCGCCCCGCGGCTGATGCCGCGGGCTGTCCGGCGGCTATCATGATACCCATATCCGCCGGAACGTGCGAAGCGCGCCTCCGGCGGCTGTCCTAATTCCTTTGGATGACGGCCTCTCCGGTTTGACACCGGTTCCCGGCAAGGTTATATTGTATTGGAAGGCGCGCCGCGCCGGGAATGCCTATGTCCACGACCAAAACCATCGACCGCGTCGCCATCATCACCCTCCAGGGCGGGACCGCCGATGCCCTCACCCGCCGCCTGACCGAGGCGGGGTTTCAGGTTACCATTATCGAGAGCCGCGGCGGGTTCATCCTGGAACCATCCTCCACCCTGCTGATCGGTTATTCCAGCGCCGACCAGGATATGCTCCTCAAACACATCCGGGAGTTGGGCGCCGCCCGCAAACGGCTGATCCCGGTCCAGCCTGACGGTTCGCTTCTGCCCGCGCTGCCGCTGATGATCGAAGCCGAGGTCGGCGGCGCATCGGTGATCGCGTTTCCCGTCGAACGATTCATCCCGCTCTAAGAGGCCTTCGCGATGAAACTCATCATTGCCGTGATCCGCGATGTCGACGATACGGCGCTTACCGAGCGCCTGACGGAACGGGGATACCGATTCACCCGGATGGCCTCCACCGGCGGCTTCATGCGCAAGGGCAACGTCACCCTCCTGATCGGTGTCCCGCAGGAGAAGGTCGAGGAAGTGGTGGAAATCTTCCGCCAGACCTGCTGCCCGCCGGAGGCCGGCCGGAACCGGGCGGTCATCTTCGTTGTCGATTCGCCGGTCTTCGAACAGATTTAATCCCGCCCATCCCCTTCGCCGATATCCGATGCGTTTCAGGAATGCCCTCCGGGATTCGGGGACAAAACTGCGCAACCCGGCATCCTTGCCGCCGCGCGGATGGAGCGGCGTCTCCCGGAGCTCTTCGAAAGTCCTCCCGTGACGGATAAACGCGCCAACCCCGCATCACCCTCCCCCATTCCCGCGCACCCGGATCGGCTCGCCCGCCTGCGCAGCGAAGCCGCGCTGATCAGCGCCGGCGGGCACTGGGTCGGGGAACTCTCCCAGTCGGTTCAGAAAAACCTGCGTTGGTTCTGGTTCGACGGCGCGTTTGCGCTGGGGATCGATTCGGTCGTCACCACGTATCTCGTGCTGTATGCCGTGGCGCTCGGCGCGAGCAGCGCGCAGATCGGCCTTCTCGGCGCGCTTTCCGGGTTCGGCGGGGCGCTGGCCCTCCTGCCGGGCGCGCTGCTGGTCGAGCGGATCGGCCGCCGCAAAGAGATCACCCTGGCCGGGGGCGGCGTGATCGGCCGGATCATGATCCTCCTGCTGGTGTTTCTTCCGTTCTGGTTGAAAGGGGAGGCGGCCGTTTACCTGTTCATCGGCCTGGTGGTGATCCGGGAGACCTTCGGCAACCTTTCGCTTCCCGCCTGGACTTCGCTCGCGGCCGATATCGTCCCCCTGGGCCAGCGCGGACGCTACTTCGCCTCGCGCAACATTGCCATGACCGTCACCGGCATGGTCACCGCGCTCCTGGCCGGCGTCATCATCAACCAGAGCGGATCGCCGGCGGGTTACCAATGGGCGTTCCTGATGGCGTTCGGGTGCGGGGCCGCATCGTGGTTTTGTTTTTCGCGGATTCAGGATCCCTCCCCCCAGCCGCAGCCGCGCACGGCCACCGCAAGCTCCACGCCGATTCTGGGCAGCATCCTCACCCACCGGCCGTTCCTGGCGCTCTGCCTTCACAGCGCGGTGTGGAATTTCGCGCTGAACGTCGCCGGCCCGTTCTTCAATATCTATCTCGTTCGGGATCTGCGCGCCAGCATGATCCAGGTCGGAATACTCACCGCCGCGACGAGTCTCGCCAGTCTGCCCGCGCTCAAATTCATCGGCCCGCTCGCCGACCGCTGGGGCCCGCGCCGGATCATCCTCATCACCAGCCTGCTCATCCCGATCCTGCCCCTCGCCTGGATTTTCGTCCCTTCGCCGTGGTATGTCCTGGCGATCAACCTCCTCTCGGGTGTGCTGTGGTCCGGGTTCAGCATGTGCGTCCTCAACCTGCTCCTGCAGATTTCCCCGCAGGCTGAACGCGCGCGGTTCAGCGCCGTGCACCAGATCGTCGTCGCCGTTTCGCTCGCGCTTGGGGCGGCTTTCGGCGGCTGGGTGGTGACGGTATTCGGGTTTAAAGCCGTCTTCGCCATTTCCGGAATCGGGCGGCTTATCGCCGCGCTGATCTTCGCGAAGTTCGTGAAGGACACGATCCCCATCCCTGCCCTCCCGAAAATCCGGGAGAGCAGTAGACAGGATTGACAGGATTTTTTCAGGATTTACAGGATCGCTGCAATTTTTTTGGTATGCATAAATGATTGGAATGGATGTACGCGGATTTCACGGAAAAGAACGGATTGCCCCGGAAGTGCGCGGCACGCACGGGGAAATCCGTCGATTCCGCGCCTGCCCCGGAAGTGCGCAGCACGCACGGGGTAATCCGCGTATCCGTTCTTCCCGGCGAAGCAGATACGGATTATCGCACCGGTGCAATGAATAAAAAGTAAACCGCCGCCGCGACCGCGGCAAGGGCCAGCGCGGATATCGTCATCACGATCCACGGCCTGATCCGCCGCAGCCCGGCCGCCTTCCCCATTTCCGCCGGTACGCGCAGCGCGACAATCGTGATGTTATCGTGCCCGCCGCGCGACCGGGCGAGCTCGATCAGTTCGTGGACCGTGCGCTCGAGTTTGGCATGCCGCAACGCGTGGCCAATCTCCTCTTCCTTGACCAGATCGCTCAATCCGTCCGAACAAAGCACGAGCGCGTCGCCGGGCTCAAGCGTCATCCCCTGGTGTTCGGCGCCGCCGGGCGCCTTATCGCCCGCTTCCAACCGCAAACGCTGGTCCGGCTCCGGGTCGATTTCGCCTCCCAGATGACGGCGCAGGACGTGCGCGTTCGGGTGGATGCGGGCCTGGGCGGGCGTCAGCAGCCCGTGCTCGACCGCGTCCTGCACCCATGTGTGATCGATGCTGGCCTGGAAGGTCTTCCCGGCCCGGCGCATGTAGATGCGGCTGTCCCCGACGGTGACCGTATACAGCCGCCGTCCGACCATCCAGACGCCGGCGAGGGTGGTCGCCATCCCGCGCAATTCGGGATCCTTCTGGCCGCGGGTATGGACCACCCGCCCGGCGCGCACCACCGCCTGCGGCAGAATCTTCGCCGGATTCGCGCACGGATCCGCCTGTACTTCGCGCGCGATCTCGTCCACCACCATCTGTGAAGCAACCTCGCCGGCGGCATGCCCGCCGACCCCGTCGGCCACCAGCGCCAGGACTCCCGGCGTCCCGCCGCAATCCAGAGGAACGACCGCAAACCGGTCCTCGTTGTTGGTGCGCACCCGCCCGATATTGGAATCCGCGGTCACTTCCATCTGTAGTTCAGGGGTTTTTTCCATCGAGTGCCTCCTGGACGGGCGCGCACGGCATCAAACGTACGCGGAATGCGGCGCGACCGAAGTTTAACCGATCTCCCTCCCGCAGCGAAGCCCCTTCCGGCGGGATCTCCTCGAAGTTCTTCCAGCTCCCGGCGGTGGATCCCATATCGAACACCCACGGGTGGCCGTCCCCCATCCGCACGATCCGTCCGTGGCGCGGAGAGACCGACGGATCGTCGAGAACGATCCCGGCCAATTGCGGATCGCGCCCGATGATCACATCCGGCGCGGTGATCTCGATTTTACCTTCGGTGCCGCCGAATTTTACAAGGACGGCATAAACCTCCGCCGGCGGAGGAGGCGGCTTTTGGATACTCCGTCCGATCCGGCGCATGCGCTTTCTCAATTTCTCCGCCGGCTTTTCCGGCGTGGAAGACCCGTCCGGAAAGATCATCCCGCCGCCGGTCCGGACGGCGCGCACCCGGTTCAGGTTCACCATCGCCGCGATAAACACTCCGGCCGCAACCGCGGCCGCCAGGAGGACCGTTACCGGAAGCAGGTAATTCACCCGGAAGATTTCCCAAATGGAAGGGCGCTCGACGGTCAGCGTGAAGGTCCGATCCGCCGATTTTCCCTCCAACCCGAGCTCGTCGCGGACGACCATTTGCAGCTGGAAAGTCCCGCCTTCGGCGTACTGCCGCAGGTCCCAGCGGATCCCGGCGCACTCGGAGGCGCATTCGCCCACCAGTTCGCTGTCGGCGAAGAGCTGCATCGAGGAGATCCCGCGCGGGTGCCCGTCGGGGAAGGAGATCTCGGCCCGCAGTTCCAGCGACTCCGGCCGATACGCGTCGACCGGCTGCGAAACGTCCTCTCCCTTGCGCGTCAACTGTTCCGGAAAATCGATCCAAGCGACCGCGGGCGGCTGCACGGCGACGGAAAAACGGAGCGGCGCGGCCTCGGCGGAAAAACCTTCGCGCGCGATCGAAGCGGTCAGGACATGCTCGCCGGAGGAGGCGATCGACGAGCGGTATTCCACACGGTACTGGGTGCGCTGGGTGGCGATCATCCCCAGCACCGCCGCGGTTCCGTCGGCGCTTTCCAGGGAGACGGAATATCCGCCGCACTCGGCCGCGAGCGATGCGAGTGAATCCATATCCGGTTTGGCGGACGGTTCCGTGCGTCCGGACCAGATCCCGAACATTGGGACGTGAAGTTCACGGGCGCGCGGGCACAATCCCTTGCCGATATCCTCGGATTGAGTGAGTTTGGAGGCGGAGAATACGATCAGCAGCGCGCGCATCCCCGGGCGCGGCAGCGGATCGTCGGCCGCGCCGAGCGCATCCAAGAGCAGCGCATCCAGAGTCCGCTGCGCGGGAAGCTTCGGCGTGTAGGCCTGCAAACCTTCGAGGAACGCACCCGCATCCGAGGTATGGGAGACGGAAATGCCTTCCGGCGTGATGAGCGTCAGGTCGTCCATTCCATTTTGCGGGAACGTCCCCAGCCAGTCGGTCATCGCGCGGCGGAGGCGCTGGATGCGGGTTTCGCCGTCCGGACGCGCGTAGATCAAATCCAATCCGGGATCGATCACCACGATCAGACGCAGCCCGGTTTCCTCTTCCGTCAGGACCATATTCCGGGCGGGAACGTCATCTTCCTGTAAAACAATATCCTCCGCGGTCAGGCCCGCCAACCGCCCGCCCAGCGGATTCGAAACCGAAAGGTACGCATGGATTTGGGGAAATTGAGATGTATCGGGGTTGAACAGAAAGGCTGCATCCCCTTCCGCGCCGGCGGCGGATCGGAAGGGAAATGTGGAGAGAACCGCGATCAGGACAAAAACGACCGGCAGGCGGATCCGAGTCACATTGAGATTCTACCGCACACCATTCCCCCGCGCCCAACATTCCCCGTCTGCCTCCCCGATGATAGGGAGCCATTTCCGGTAGAATCGAAGGAACCATGAGGAAAAGAGGAGCATGTTTATCGATTATGCCGATCAGACTTTAAGATAAAATGGACCATTGGAGAGCTCGCATACCGCTTAGCAAGTCAAACCGGGAATATCGATTGGGAAATCCCCTATTGTATAATCATTCAGCGACATAGGATCACCATGTCTCTCATAATTTCCCGCCTACGATATATCTTCTTTGTTCTATTAGTTCTATCATATTTCAGCGGCGTTAAAAAAGTGTCCGCCGGCATTAATGTCTGGACAAGCGGCGGGCCGGAAGGCGGATTCATTCGGACTTTGGTTATCGACCCGGTGACGCCGGACACCCTGTATGCGGGTACGGCGGGCGGCGGCGTCTTTAAAAGCACCAACGGAGGAGCGAGTTGGGATTCGGTTAATAACGGGTTTTCCGATTCCTCCGTCAACGCTTTTGTGATTGACCCGGTTACGCCGTCCACGCTGTATGCAGGCACGTCAAGCGGCATGAATAAAAGCGTAGATAGCGGAGAAAGTTGGAGCGCGGCCGATAACGGATTAACCCGTAACAATATATATGCAC
The DNA here is from genome assembly GCA_963724345.1 of uncultured Chloroflexia bacterium. Taxonomy (GTDB): domain Bacteria; phylum Chloroflexota; class Anaerolineae; order Anaerolineales; family RBG-16-64-43; genus JAFGKK01. Next base: position 2,550,934 of record CAVRUI010000003.1, read on the forward strand.
TGGCAATCCATCCGCTTGCGCCGGCCACCCTTTATGCAGGAACCGGTGCCGGTGTTTTTAAAAGCACGGATGGTGGAAATAATTGGAACGCAGTCAATAACGGACTGACCGAGCTTTGGGTACAGGTCCTGGCCATTGATCCGGCGATGCCGGAAACAATTTATGCATTAATGTTCGACAGCAATGCGTTTAAAAGCACAGACGGCGGCGGCAATTGGAGCCTGATCCGTCCCGAAGAAACCTATACAAACGGGCAAGCCATGGCTGTTGACCCGGCGTCTCCCTCAACGGTTTATATTGGTACAAACCGCGGTATCCTAAAAACTTACAGTGGCGGCGCCGATTGGTACTCGGTCCTTGCGGGGCCTTTTGGCGGGGTGAATTCCATTGCAATCGACCCGCGGATGTCTTCCACCGTATACGCGGGCACAAACAGTGGCATTCTTAAGAGCACGGACGGCGGTGGAAAATGGGATCCGGTGAACAGCGGTTTGACATATTCCGATGTCCGCACTTTGGCGATTAATCCTCTGACTCCGTCAACCCTTTATGCGGGAACAGAAGGTGGCGGCGTTTCGAAAAGTGTGAACGGCGGCGGTAGATGGGACACTTACAACTCCGGTCTGATCAACTCCTATGTCAATTCATTGGTAATCGATCCTTCGGCGCCGAGCACGCTCTACGCGGGGACACGCTACAAAGGTGTTTTTAAGAGCACAAATGCCGGTAAAGGTTGGCTTGCAATCAACGACGGCCTAACCGATCTCGATATTCTCTCCTTAGCCATGGACCCGGCAGCGCCTGCCACTCTTTACGCCGGGACCGAATCAAGCGGTGTTTTTAAAACCACGAACGGCGGCGGAAAATGGAATGTGATCAACATGGGATTGCCCGATTCTCAAATCGCCGTTCTGGCGATTGCCCCCCGCAATCCGGCAAATCTCTATGCGGGAACCTGGGATGGCTTGTATAAAAGCATGGATAGCGGTGAGAGTTGGAGTCGAGTCGGAGCCGGTCGGATCTACGCCGTTATCTCCGCCCTAGCCTTTGATCCATTATCGCCGTCGAGCATGTACGTGGGAACAGACGGCGGCGGTGTCTATAAAAGCACAAACAGCGGTAAGTATTGGAAAGAGATCAATTCCGGATTAACCGACCTCTTTATATATTCCCTTGCGGTGGATCCAGTTACCCCTGATATTGTTTATGCGGGGACATGCTTTAATGGGATTTTTAAAAGTACCGACGGCGGCGAAAGCTGGAGTCCAATCAACGCCGACTTAGCGTGGATCAGTCCCCATTCGCTAGTATTAGATCCGTCAACTCCCTCCACCTTCTATGCGGGATCTATAAATGGCGTATATAAATTTACAGACGGCGGAGCACAGTGGATTTGGCTAGGCGATGGAATGGCCAATAACACCGTTTATGCATTAGCCATTGACCCAACTCCGCCAATTACTCTGTATGCCGGGACAATGGGAGGCGGTGTGCTCAGCATCCAAAATCGGCCGATGCCCCCTCTGGATTTTACAAAGGAAGGCCCGGCCAATACCGCTTACACAACCAACAATCCCACGCTTGTCTGGAACGAGAGCGGCGATGCAGACGGATATGAATATTGCTTCGATACGTCCAATAACAATGCCTGTGATTCCTCCTGGATATCGTCAAGCCTGTCGACCAGCACCACCTTGATCGGTTTGGGCAATAACCTTACCTATTATTGGCAGATACGCGCGACCAACACCATAGGAAATACCGAAGCCGACGGCGGAACTTGGTGGTCTTTTACCGCCCGAAACCGGACCTTTTCCGATATACCGATCGACCACCCTCTCTGGCCGTATATCGAAGCCGTCAACAACGCCGGGGTCATCACCGGCTGCGGTTTTGATCCGTTGATCTACTGCCCCGAACGTCCCCTAACCCGAGCCGAAATGGCCGTTTTCCTCGAGCGCGCCATGCATTATCCCGATCTTCCCCACACTCCGCCCTTACTTAACCGATTCTTCTTCGACATGCCTGTTGCCGGCAAGGAATGGATGCAGGATTGGGCCGACGAATTTTATCGCGACGGCCTGACCGCCGGCTGCGGGCGTGACCCGCTGGTCTTCTGTCCTGAGCGCCCGGTAACCCACGCCGAGGTGGCGTTCTTCATCCTCCGGGCAATTCACGGACCCGGATATTGGCCGCCTGCACTGGATCATTTTTTCAGCGATGTCCCCATATCGGGCATGGAATGGGCGGAGCCTTGGATCGACCAGCTTTACCGGGAAGGGATCGCCACCGGCTGCGGCGTTGAACCGCTGATGTACTGTCCGGAAAAAGTGGTGACCTTGGCCGAGATGGCGGCCCTTATCACCCGAGCCTTCAATCTGCCGATGCCGTGATTTTCTGTGGTCCCCAATTCCTTCGAATTGAATTTTTTAGGGAGAATTTTCGCCCTCGATAAAAAAACCAAAACGCCGTAATTAAGCGCCTCGGTTTTAATAGTCGCTTCTTCGCACTTTTAGAGGGATTTTTTTACGGCCCCAGCCGGTAGCCCGCGCCGCGCACGGCCAGCACCCGGGCGGGTTTGGTGGGGTCTGCCTCGATTTTTTGCCGCAGCAGCCAGACGTAGCGCCGCACGGCGGAGGAATCCACCGGGCGTTCGCTGCCCCAGATTTCCTGTCTCAGCTCCTCCTCCGTCACCACGCTGCCCTGCTTGCGGATGAGGATTTCAAGCATGCGGAATTCGGTCGGGGTCAGCAAAATGGGTTTCCCGCCGCACCATACCTGGCGTTTGCCGAGATCCATGCGCAGCTCGTTCCAGGCCAGGTTTTTACCGGTTTCCGCGCCGGTCTTCCGGCTGCGGGAAAGAACCGCCTGCAGCCGGGCCGCCAATTCGGCCAGGCTGAACGGCTTGGAAAGGTAATCGTCGATCCCCAGCCGGAATCCGCGCAGCTTGTCCTCCTGCGACGTACGCGCCGTCACCAGCAGGATCGGCGCATCCGAAAGTTCGCGCAGCCGCGCGCATACTTCCCATCCGTCCATGCCCGGCATCATCAGGTCCAGCAGGACGGCGTCGGGCCTCTCGGAATAAAAGAGCTTCAAGGCTTCCACGCCGGAACCGGCGGCGATTGCGCGATACCCTTCCTGCGTCAGGTACTGGGAAATCACCTGGCGCAGGGATTCGTCGTCGTCGACCAGAAGTATCGTCTGGCTCATGATCCCTCGGAGAATCTTTTCAACCGGATGCGCAGGGCGAGTCCGCGCTCCGACGGCGCCACATCCAATTCGCCCCCCATCGCCTCCACCATTTTACGCGAAATGTACAACCCGAGTCCCACCCCGCGCACACGCGGCGAATCCGGGTTCTCAAGCCGGGAAAACATCTGAAAGACCTGGCCGCGTTTTTCGGGTGGAATTCCCGGGCCGCAATCGGCGATCGTCACCTCCACATGGGAATCCGCCGCCTGCGCGTCCACCCGCACCGGTCCTTTGGGCGCGTATTTGAAGGCGTTATCCACCAGCTGAAAAAAGATGCTCCCCAGGATATGTTCGTCCGCGGCGACTTCCGGCAAATCCTCCGGCAGATGGATTTTCAGCCGCCGCAGATTGCGGCTCTCCATCCCGCCGTGCACCGCGGCCAGCGCGTTGCGGGCCTTCTCGAGCGGCTCCGAAAGCCGGAGCGGTCCGATCTGGAGCGGCATCCGCCCCGCCTCGAGCGCGGAAATATCCAGGATGCTTTCCACAAAACGGCTGAGCCGTTCGGTTTCCTTGCGCACCAGCCCGATGTTGGACCGCATCGGCTCCGGCAGCGGCTTCTTCTGGCCGGAGATCAATTCCAACCCGCCGCGGATGGCCATCAGCGGCGTGCGCAGTTCGTGCGAGGTCAGGGCGATGAATTCGGATTTCAGGCGGTCGAGCGAACGCAGCAGGCGGTTCTGCTCCTCGAGCTGCTCGAGCGCGCGCGAGAGATCGGCCGTCTTTTCCACCACCTTCTCCTCCAGCCGGCCGCTCAACTGCTCGAGCGCCTTGCGGCTCTCCTCCGCCTGCCGGTAGGCCTCCCGCAGGGATTCTTCCTGCCGGCGCTGGGGCGAAAGATCGTGCAGCAGGGCGGCGAACCGTTCCCCTCGGCCTTCCTCGGAGGGCAGCCGCTGAACGACCAGCCAGGCCGGAAAACTCCCGCGCTGCGAGGCGGTCACCCAAACCTCGCCGCTCCAGCCCCGGGCGCGCGCTTCGCTCAGCAGAAAACCCCACTCCGGGCTCAGCGGCAGCAGCTGTGCGAGGCTGCTCCCATTCCGGGCGGGGACGCGCAGTTTTTGCAGCGAGGGATTATCCAGGAGCACCTTTCCCCGGTCGTCGCAAATGAACGCCGGATCCTCGATGGTCTCCATCAGCACGGCGTATCCCGCCACTTCCGCCTGGCCGGCGATGATCCCTTCGCGCAGGAACAACAGCAGGCTCAGGCCCAGCGTGGCCAGAAGCAGGAGCGAATCGACCGCGCCGGTGCGCCGCCACTCCGCCGCGAGGAATATCGCCAGCGCGAGAGTGGAAGCCAGCGGCAGCCAGCGCGCCTCGACCCGCCGCCAACGCCACCGGAACCCGCCGGAATACTGGTTCGCCGGCCCGGCGGTTTCGATCGTTCCGGAGTCGGCCCGCAGTTTCACCGCGGCGGCGAAGCCGATCAGCGCATACCCTCCAACCATCAGGAACCCCGTGTACACGTACGCCTGGGTCCCGCCCTGCAGGCTGATCCACCCGGTTACCAAGTCGTGAATTGCCAGCATGAAGAAACCGCCGGCCAGCATCCATAACATCCGGGACATCCGGGCCGCTTGGCCCTGCAGCCAGACGATCAGCATCAAGACGATCAGGTCCAGGATCGAATACAGGGCGATCCAAAACCGCAACTCCAGATTGGCGCGCAACGGCTGCAGAATCGGTTCCACCAGCAAAAACCATAGGATCACCCCCCAGGAGGCGGCGTGGATGATCATATCCACCAGGAAGCGCAGCCGGCCGAAGCGCGCCTCGGGAATCGGGGCGAAGAAAAAAATCGAGATCAGCGCAAGGCCGTACGCCAGGATGTGCAGCGGGCGCGGGAGGAGGTTTTGGATCAGCTGCCAATCCGCGGGGATGAACTGCTCCAGCCCGTCGGCCAGCGGCCAAAGGGTGAGTGCGAGGGCGAGGAAGAACCACGCGCGCCGGACGGAACCCGTTTCCCGCCGGACCCGGGCGAGCGCGAGAATGGCGGCCGTGAAACCGGTCAGCCATTGCAGCAGCGAAAGCTGGATCTGGAACGGATTGGGGACGTAGTAAAAGTAACGGAGGAACCGGGAGTAAAGCCACAGCCAGGCGAGGATCGCCGCCGTAAAACAAACGGCGGGCAGCAGGCGGGAAAGCATCCGGCGGCGGTCGGTGTTCATAAGAGGATTGTACTCAAAAAAAGACCGCGCCGGACGTTTGGTCCGGCGCGGTTCTGCTTTCATGCCACCGACGGTTCAACCAATCTTAATCGTCGGTATTTCCGTCCTGGTCCTGCTGGCCGTGGGCGACGAAGGCGTCCGCGTGCTGGACGGCGTCAGGGTTCGAGACGGCGTCACCGGAGTACTCGTCCGGGACGGCGTCACCGGAGTTTGCGTCGGAGACGGCGTCACCGGGGTTTTGGTGGACGTGCGGGTCGGAGTCACCGGAGTATACGTCCGTGTCGGCGTGACCGGCGTCCGGGTGGATGTCGGCGTGACCGGCGTGCGGGTGGCTGTCGGGGTGACCGGTGTGCGGGTGGCCGACCTCGTCGGGGTATTGGTGATCGTCGCAGTCCGCGTCACGGTGGCGGTCCGGGTCGGCGTGCGGGTGATCGTGGCGGTGCGGGTGATGGTCCGTGTAAACGTGCGCGACGGCGTGAAGGTGATCGACGGCGTGTAGGTTTTCGACGGCGTGAAGGTTTTCGACGGCGTATAGGTGATCGACGGCGTGTTGGTGATCGACGGCGTTTCGGTGATGGTGCGCGTCATACTGGCCGTGTTGGTCAACGTGGCCGTGCGGGTGGCCGTGCGCGACCGGGTGGGCGTGCGCGAGATGGTCGACGTCGGGGTCTCGGTTTCCGTCGGGGTCTCGGTGGCCGTCGGCGTCATCGTCGCGGTCTCCGTATCGGTTTCCGTCGGGGTTTCGCTCGGCGTCACCGGCGTGATGGTGGGCGTGATGGTCGGGGTCACCGGCGTGGGCGAGAAACCGCTCGGGGGCGGCGGAATGCCCAGGACGCGGGCGACGCGGAACTGCTCGAGCAGGCCGCTGCGCTCGGCGTGCAGGGTGAGTGACGGCCAGGCGCTGCTGATCAGCGGCGTGATCAGCGGATGCTCGTAGGTGATCGCCACGAACACACGGACCATGCCCAATTCCGGATTGCCGGCGTCGTCGTGTGGATCGCAATGGCAGTCTATTGTGGCGGTCATCGGCAAGTAATTGAACAGGTTGGGGGTTTCCCGGTTGCATACGACGATGTGGAAGTAGCCGGGCGTCTTGTACGGAATGCTCGGCAGGGTGGGTTTGGTGCGGTCGGTGTTGGTCAGCAGCCCGGCGGAGGCGTCGTTGGTAACCTTGATGATGGATTTAAGCCGGGCGTAATCCGTCTCGATCGTGTGGTATTCCACCCCGCCGGGCCCGATATCGTCTTCATCCCGGCAGTTGTGCTTGGAGGAATAATCCCCGTCGCCCACGACCGCATCGGCCTCGATGCAATAGAGCTCGATGTACTCGCCGGTGACGGCGTAGCGTTCTCCGGTGCGCACGGCGTTGGTGATGATCAGCCAGGAATAGAAAATGCGCGCGAATTCGATGATCCCGAAGATGAAGAGCAGCAGGACGGGAAGCACCAGCGCGAACTCCACCATGCTCTGGCCGAGGGTGCGGCGTTTGCCCGCCGTGGAGGCGTTGGATTCTTTCAGGCGCTGCAGGATTTCTGTAATCATGGTTGCCTCTTGGGCCCTTCGGTCCGCCCCGCTAAACCGTCAAGCGGGTGAAGATGCGCGAATAGATCATTTCGAAGACTTTGACCAGATTTACCCCGGCCTGCGCGAAAAAGTAGTTGCCGCAGTTGGTGTTGTACCTTCCGGCGATGTTTTCATCTTTGCACAGGTCGCTGGTCACCGGATCCGCGTCGCCGTCGTCGCCGATCGCGGCGAGGTATCGCAACAGGCTTGCCCCGTAGGGCTTGGGGCCTGTCCCGTCATTATCCATCCTGAGAATTTCGTTTCCCAGGCCGATCGTAAAGATGACCGCGCCCTGCCCCTTGACCCCGTTGCAGGAGGCCGACGGGTTGTTCGCGTAACAGGCGACGAACTTGCCCTGGTCGCGGGCGAAATCGTCCGCGTCGTAATCGGAGCTGGGCAGCGAGTGATGCACGTCGACATTGTCGTCCTGGCAATACTGCAGATTCGAGCCAAAGTCATACGTACCCGGGGGGCAAAATCCGTACGGCAGATTCGGGAGGAAATCATCGGGATCCTGCGGGGGAAAGATAAAATCGGTCGCGCCTGATCCGGTTTGTCCGATTTCCGTTTTGTTTCCGAAGGTGGCATTCGCCGCGCCGTCGGTCAGCAGGATGACCACCCACAACGCGTCGGGGCGTTTCTCGACCTCGAATTGCTTTCCGGCGAGGTTCAGGGCTCCGCCGATATTGGTAGAGGTGCACGCGGATATGGCTTCCGGTTGCGCCGGAAAATCAGGTCCACTTGGCATAGTGGTGTCATAGGTCCGCGCGCAGGAATTCTGACGATACTGGTGTATCCCCCCCCTGGTTGTATCAGCCTTCGCAATATAAGCGCACGCGCTGACGGGGATATCCTCGTCCGTCGCCGGGCAGGCCAGCCCGCCCGGGCAGCCCCATTCATCAAAGGGGCAAATGACGCCCGGATCGTAAACCTTCAGGCTGGGGATTCCGTATACCGGGTGCAGCGCATCGCTGAGCGAGTTGGTCCATTGCAGTTTCACCTGCGTGCCGAGGTCTCCCGCCTGCCATCCGTTGGCGAAGGTGACGATGGCCAGCCGGTCCTCTTCGTCCGCGGGGGATTTATCCAGGATTTTCGAGGCGAAGTCCGCGGCGGCGGCTTTCACGAATTTAAACGGCTCGCAAGTGTTGGTCAGGTTGCAGACCGCCGGATTCGCCGGATCCACCGTATAATCCAAATCTATGTCGGGATTTTTATCCCACGACATCGATTCCCCGACGTCGATCACCAGGACCACATCCATCGAAGCCGATTCGCTGACGGAAGATTCCGTCAGGTGCACGGAATAAATATCCAGCAGCGCGAGGAAGGTCAGCGGGTAATCGAGGTCGATCGTCACCCGCACCAGTTTCTTGGGAATGTCGCCCGGGTTCGGGCACAAGGTGGTATCGGCGCCGCCATCCCCGCCTTTGCAGGTCTGGACGCGGATGGTGGTCGGATCGATCCCGTTAATCAGCGAGATCTCGTGCGCCGCGGCCCGCATCTCGTCAAACGTCCGGCCCTCGCGGAATTGGCCGGCGGCGGCCAGCGCGGCGGCGTCGGCCGCGCGGCGCAGGTAGCCCTTGGCCAGGAAGATCTGCCCCAGGTCGACCATCAATCCGAGGAAAAGCAAAAGGCCCATGAAAGTCAGGACGATCAGGATCAGCGCCTGGCCGGTGGTCCGTCTCCTTCTGCGGGTGTTCCAATCGTTGAAGAATCGCATATATGCGTCTGTCCTTCCGCGGTTAGGTCGTCGAGGTCGGCTCGGCCGAGGTCAGCGGCCAGACCGCGTATGCGCGGAATATGATCGGGTCGCCGATGAACTGGGTGAACCACGGCAGCGCCAGAATCTGCCAATGGTGGTAGTTGATTTCCACCACAATAAAGGCTGTGTTCGGCGCGTCCAGATCCAGCATGCCAAGGATATCGGAATTGGAGAATCGGGAAATGTGAATCCCGCTCCGGGGACCGCATTGGGCGGCAGGGACCGGATGGCCGAGCAGTTCGTCCGTCATAGAGGACCAACCCAGGGTTCCACAGGGAGTGCCCGGATTGGGAAACCGTACGATTTCCGGATAATTCGCAGCGGGAATACCGACCTTCGTTACGCTGTAAATCGAGACGACGATATCGTCGAATTGATCGAGCGTCACGCCGTCGCAATGCTCACGGGGGGCGGAGCCCGGTTCGCACAGTACGATGGTCGGTTGCTGCAATGCCAGTTCCTGCCTCGCCAGGCAGGCTGTCTGGCGGTAGAAATCCCTCGTCGTCGCGCAATCGGGGTCGGAACTCACGGTGGTGAAATCGCTGTCGGAGGCGAACCGCGAAGCGTTGCGGGCCGCATCCAGGATGGCCAGGTAGGACGTGAACATAAAGCCGAATTCAAACAATCCGGATAGGATGATGAGCAATACCGGCAGCATCAGTGCGAATTCGACGATGCTTTGGCCGCGAATGCGCAGGCGACGCCGGTGCAAAGGACGCAATGAGTTCCTCATGATGTTATTCTATTGCACTCCTTTCCTCACAACAAGAAATAACCTGACTCTTGTCACCCTGTTTTCACCCCATTTTCACAATCCCTGCATGGAATAATAGCCGAATTTCAAGAATGTAGCATTGCAGGATACTTGCTGCAGGCAATTTAACTTAAGGTTTATCCACCAGGACTTCCGTCCTATCCCCTGACTGTAGGGGCGCACGGCCGTGCGCCCCTACAGAGCGGACGGTTCCTCAATCCTCGTCGGTTATCAGCGTCCGTTCGGTCCCGTGAAACTCGCGCCGGACGCCGGATGGAAATTCCACCTGAAGCGAATCCCCTTCCCGCCGGACCGTCATCCCCCTCCAGCGAAGCGTCACCGGAAACGGGAAGATCGACCGGCCGCCGGCCCACACCCGGTTGGAGGCCACCGGGTGAATCCCGAGCGCGGCCAGGAAGAATCCAACCGGGAAGATTCCCTGCAGTGAATTGCGCGGGCCGGAACCGGCCGCCCGTTCCGGATCGTAACAGGAACGGAAGGAACGGTCGGCGCGCAGCGCTTCGGCCAATGCGTGCATCCACTTCCCGGTTAAGGCGAACGCCAGATCCCCCCGCCCGTAACGGATCGCCGCCTCGCCCATCAGCATGTTCCAGAACATCCACACTCCGCCCGCGGACGGCTGTCCGGCGGCGGGATCCGAGCGCGGGAGGAACCGCAGCCCGCAGGGAGAAGAGTATTCCCCGCCCTCGCCAAGCCGGGCGAACATCTTCTCCGCCCGCCCGGCGGAAACCACGCGGCTCCACAGCGGGAGAAAATGCGAAAGATCCTCGCGCGCAAGGTTCGGAATCTCGAGCGCAAACGTCATCCCCGCCGAAGGACCCTCCGCCTGGATCGAAGCAATCTGCGTCCAAACCGTCCGGCTGAAACACGTCCCCGTCCCGCGATGCCAGGAAAAATCCCCGCTGCGGAAAATCTCCCGGCACTCCGCCCCCTCGGCGTTTTTGCCTTCCACCGCCAGCTGGACGACCGGCCGCGTTTCCGGCGAACCGGCGCAGCGCAGGAGCAGGCGCGCCGGCGGCTTCAAGCTCACGCTTCCTTTTAAATCGCCGCCGGTGCGGCCTTCCCATAATTTCTTCCCGGCCGGCGAGGCATGGGTGACCCGGTCGACGGTCCGGTACCCGTCCGGGGCCTCCATCCGTTCGAGCGCATGCCGCGCCTCCCCGCCCCGCTCCCTCCAGTTCTTCGCCCGCCCGGCGTCCCCGGCGCGTTCGGCGATGCGCGCCGCGGCGAGGCACTCGCCCAAAAGCAGCGCCGCGAGCGACGGGCTTTCCGTTTCTTCCGGAGGAATCCACCCGCCCCACGGATCTTCCCGCGCCCACATCGCCGGGATTTGCGGGCCGAAGGAATCCGGCCGGTCCCACTCCGGCGCGCCGTCGCGGTCGCGGTCATGATCCGGCCCGAACCAGGCTTCCAAGGTTCGGTCGATCAGCGGCCAAAGGGATGCGAGAAAGGCATCGCCCTCGCGCCCGCCAAGCGCCCATCCGGCGGCCTGTCCGAGCAGCGGCGGGGCCAGCAATCCGGCGCGCTGTTTTCCGGCGCCGGGGCGCGCATCCGGCAATCCCTCACCGGAGGCGGCGAGAAAATTGCGCAACAGATCCTTGGCGTATTCAGGCTGTGCCCGCGCCCATACCGGAAGGATCATCAGCACATCGCTTAAATCCGCCCCGCACCACGCCGGCGGGTAATCGCTGCCGTCGCCGCGCAGGGAAAATCCGCGCTCCGGATTGCGTCCCACGACCGGCGAAGGATGGGGGAGCGCGCGGGTCGGACCGATCAGCGATTGCACCGCCGTCTGTTGCGAGAATGCCAGGACGGCATCCCAATCCCGCTGTCCGGTTTCGATCTCGAGCAGTGATTCCCCCGCCAATTCGATGCGCGCGATTTCCGCGTCCCAAACCCGCGCGAGGATCGACCGGGCGCCGCGCAGGCTCTCGTCCGCGGTCGGGTGGCAGCAAAAGACCCAGCGGAAGGAATACGGCCGGGAAGCATCCACTTCGAACGCCGCTTTAAGGGATGGAATGGCGCCCCGGCCGCTCCCACCCGCTCCCGCCGCCATGAGGACCGGGACCGCATTCCGCACTCCACCGCGCAGATAAACGCCCTCATATGGGCCCGCGGATTCCGGCACGAAGGCCGTGCCTTCCCCCGCGGGCCGCAGGATGCCCGCCAGAGAGCATTCCCCCCCTACCGGTTTCGTCCCGGAAGTGGAAAGCGTGATCCTTCCGGCCAACGCATGGCTTTCCGGCACCCAGTATTCGCAATCCGCAGTCACGGCGGGTATGGGGCGGCAGACTACATTTATATAGTTCGGGGCAAAACGTCGGACGACCGGCGGCGATGCAAAGGCGGCAGGGTTATGCAAGGGACGGCTGCCGAAGGTAAAGACCGGAAACAACCGCAGGCAAACGGCGCGCAAACCCAGCATTGTTTCGACGGCCATGGCGGGCGGGTCGCCGCCGCGCAGGATCAGCTCCCAAACCTGATCGTCGGAGTAGTCCGGAGAACAGAATCGCGCGTCCGCGGCCAGGAACAGGGATAGCGGATCGGCCGAGGTCAGATTCCATTCGCGCATAGGCTGAATTGTAAGCAATTCTCCACTCTTCGTTTTTTATCCACAAAAGGCACAAAAATCACAAAATTTATTTTCCTTCTACGCTCCTTATACTCATTCGGTCCGCCGATACCTCATCCGGGACAAAGTCGCCGACACCACAACCATGTCTTCCAATATCTGTTTTTTCAATTTGTGTCTTTTGTGCCTTTTGTGGCTAACTTTTCTTTTTTCTTAACTTCCCCTTTTATTACCATCCCATCCCCCCACCCTTTCGGGACGTCCGCTCTTTACTTACCGTCTTCACGCCCTCCCCCTTCCCGTGGTGCGGGAAGGAGGGAGGGAAAGGGAGGAAACCATCACGAGACTCAACTCCAGGGAGGGGGGATAGGATGGAACGCGAACAGGATACCGCTTCCTCCCCTGTTATAATTTCCAAAATCACCCCGGGAGTGAAACCATGAACCTCAGCCAACTCGCATCCTCCATCGCCGAGAGCCCGACGCTGAAGCTTAATGCGCTGGCCAAATCCATGCAGGCGGAGGGAATTCCCGTCATCCACCTGGGCGGCGGCGAACCGAAGAACAAGGCGCCGCGCAGCGCGGTCGAGGCGGCGACGGCCTACCTGGCCGCCGGAGACGTCAAATATACGCCCTCCGCCGGCAGCCCCTCGCTTCGCAAAGCCGCCGCGGAATATACGGAAAAGAATTACGGCCGGAAAGCCGCCGTCGAGAACGTCATCATCTCATCCGGCGCGAAACAGACCCTGTATAACCTGCTCTTCACATTGCTCGATCCCGGCGACGAGGTGGTCGTGCCCGCTCCGTTCTGGGTTTCCTACCCGGAGATGATCCGCATGACGGGCGGCGTACCGGTCGTGGTTCCCGCCTCCCCCGAGACGCATATCCCGCGCGCGGAAGACCTGCTGGGAGCCATAACCGCGCACACCCGGGCGATCATCATCAACAGCCCGAACAACCCGTCCGGCGCGCTGTATCCGGCGGAGTTGGTGGAGGAAATCGTCCGCTTCTGCGAGCGGAAGGAAATATGGCTGATCGCCGACGACATTTATCACAAGCTTGTCTTCGACGGATTGCAGGCGCCCAATCCGTGCGCCTACACCGGGCGCGGCGTGGAGGAAAGCCGCCTGATCATCCTCAACGCCGTATCCAAGATCTACGGCATGACCGGCTTCCGCATCGGCTGGGCGGTCGCGCCCAAAGCGGTCATCAAAGTCATGAACAACATTCAGGCGGCGACCACGTCGTGCAATTCCGGCATCCTGATGGCGGCGGCGGAAGCCGCCCTGAAAGGTCCCCAGGAGGGCGTGGCCGAACTGGTCTCATTCCTCGAAACCAACCGCGACGCGATGCTGAAAGCGCTGGCGGAGATCCCGGGCGTGCGGGTTGTGAAACCGCAGGGAACGTTCTACTCCCTGCCGGATTTCTCCGCGTTCGGCAAGGATTCCATGACGCTGTGCCAATTCCTGCTGGAGAAGGCGTCCGTGGTGACCGTGCCCGGAAAGGAATTCGGCGCGGAAAACCATCTGCGGCTTTCCTACTGCGGCGCGCGCGCGGATGTACTCGAAGGAGTCGCCCGCATCCGCTGGGCGCTGGATCCCGCTTCACCGAAGGAAATCCGGATCGGGGAAAAGACCGCCGTTCGGGATTGGTAAAGAGGAATCCACGAAGAGAAGTAAGAGCACGAAGGAAATTAAGAGTTCTACAGGTGGCGTGGTAATTGTGATCCATCCCATCTCTCCTCCCCCGGCCCAAGCTGTGCTCGGGCTGTCCCCCTCCTCCCTTCCCGTAATACGGGAAGGGAGGAGGGGATAGGGGGAGGTGGGATGGGATGGCAAACGGAAGGCAATAATATATTTCCCTGGGAGTCTCCGTGAACATCCCGCCGCCGACCATTAATTTGAAAAAACTCCGCTCCCCAGTCCGGCGCGAGCAAGCCCCGCAATACCTGCTCCTGACATTGGCCGCGTTCGCGGTATCCATCACGTTCACGCGGTTGTTCCTTCAGCTGACCGGATACCCCCGGCTCGGCGTCGGGGGTCTGCACATCGCGCATGTGCTTTGGGGAGGATTGCTGCTGTTCCTCGCCTCCCTGCTTCCCCTGATTTTGGTCAACCGCTGGGCGCTGACCGTGAGCGCGGTCCTGGCCGGAGCGGGCGCGGGGCTTTTCCTCGACGAGGTCGGCAAATTCATCACCAGCACGAACGATTACTTTTATCCGCCGGCGGCGCCGATCGTGTATATATTTTTTCTCCTGACGGTGTGGGTGTACATCCAGTTCAAGCGGCCGCCGGCGCGGGATCCGCGCGCGTCCTTCTACCGGGTGTTGGAAGGGCTGGAGGAAGTGCTGGATCAGGATCTGGACGACGAGGAACGCTCGGACCTGGCGGCCCGGCTGCGCGTGATCAACGGGCAGGAGCGGGATCCCGCGCTGGTTCACCTGGCCGGGGCGCTGCTGAAATTCCTCGACAGCGAGAGCGTGATCCTCACTCCCCGGCAGCCGACCCTCCTGCGCCGGATTCAGGCAACGTTTGAGGAAATCGAATCCCGGCACCTATCCCGCAATGAATTGCGGATCACGCTGGCCGGGGGATTGGCCGCGCTCGGAGGGATCCAAGTCGCCGGGTTGATCCGGCTGATCGCGGCGCTCCCCGCGCCCGACCGGCTGGGCGCCATCCTGACCAATTGGATCCTGGAAAACCACGTTTCGAGCCTGACAGCGGTGTACTGGTATTCGACCCGCTTGGCGATGGAAGCCGCCGTCGGCCTGGTGCTGATTCTTTCCGGTATGCTGCTAATTCTGAAAAAAGGAAAGCTGGGGATATCGTTGGGAGTGATCGGCCTGATGCTCTCGATCGTTGCGGTCAATCCGCTGGTATTTTATTTCGACCAATTTTCCACCATCCTGCCGGCGGCGATTCATTTCCTGTGGCTGCTGCTGCTCCTCTACTATCAAAGGAAGTACCCCGCCTGACTCTCCGGCACCGGGTGTCTCCCGTTCAGCCGCCCCTTCTTGCTCTACCTCGACCCGCAAGCCGCAGCCCCCGGAAAGCCTGCAACCGGTTTTTCCACCATGTCAACCAGAGCTGACGGTCGACGGCGGGCCAATTCCGGATGACTTCCCTCCGGTCCCGCGGGCCGATCTCCTTCCCGCTGTACAACTGCCGCGAATAGACCTCTTCCATCCGCCCCAGAGGCGCCGCGCAGGCGGGATTTTTCCGGGCGAGCAAATGCGCGAATTCGAACGGCGTGATTCCCGGGAAGAGCCGGATCCCCTGCCGGACTCCATGGGCTTGCAGGCCGCGGAACACGCTGCGCATCATGCGCGCCGGAGCCATCATCCGGAGCCGGAACGGCGCCGAAATGTTCCAACCCAAAACAGCCAGGGGAATCGCCAAGAGCAGGAATAACAACGGAACCGCGCTCCACCGCAGGAGAAGCATCAGCCCTTTCCAAACAGCCGAGGCATTTTTCTCCTCCGGCTGCGGCAGGACGGGGTTGGTGACGGTCGAATCCGCGGCCGCCGCGCGCCGTATCTCCGGCATGCTGGCGGTGGGTTCGAATTCCACCCAGCCGATCCCCGGGAAGTAAAGTTCGGGCCAGGCATGCGCGTCGGATTGCAGGACGGTGTACTTCCCCTGCCCGGGGTCGAACGTTCCGGTGGCGTACCCGAAAGCGATCCGGGCGGGAATGCCGGCCGACCGGGCCAATACCACCATCGCGCTGGCGTAATAATCGCAAAACCCTTCCTTGGAAACAAAGAGGAAATAATCCACCGCATCCTGATCGTACGGGGGGGCATTAATCTCCAGGGAGTAATGCATTTCCCGGCGCAGATAATCCTGAATGGCAAGAGCGCGGTCGTAGGGTGTCGGCGGCGTGGCGGTCAGATCGCGGGCCAGGGCGTGCACCCGTTCCGGAAGCACCTTGGGAAGCTGCAAATACCGGCTGCGGATCCAATCCGGGTAATTCGTCCCGGCCGAGCGCAGGGCCGATTCATCCGCCTCAAAATAAACGGAATCCAATTCGTAATCCGCTCCGGGGACGATGACACCCAGGACGTCGAAGTTGGTGCGTGAGACGACGCGGAAGAGCCGATACACGGCGGCCAGTTCCCCCGCGTAATACACCGGGCCGTATCCGGGACGGCTGACCGTAACCGTCTGATGCAGGAGATTGCCTTTCGGGAGAATATCGAGGAGCCGTTCTCCGGAGGCCAACTCCCGCTCGGTGGTCGGGCTGGTGAGCCAGCCGCTGTTGCCGTAGATATCGTACGTCTGGGATTTCCAATAATGATGCGGCGCGACGGGTTCGCGGACTCCCGGAATGTTTTTCAGCTTCTCACCGGTGACGACAACGAGCGCCACCTCATGCGGGAGATCCGGACCGCTGCCCAGGTAATGCGCCAGGGGAAACGCCTGCGCCGCCGAAGGATCCGCCTGCCCCGATCCCGCGGATTGGAGGCCGAAGGACTGCCCGACGGAATTTCCGACCGCGGACTGTGGTTCGGATTGCTCGCGGATCCATTCCTGAATGTCGTCGATGGATATCGAAGGAACGATGTACGACGCCGCGAGCAGGAGGACGAGCACGGGAACGGCCGAGAACAACAGGTCCCAGCGGATGCTGGTGGAATACCCCATTTCCCTCCGCTCCCAGTCCTGTTCCTTCTGGCTTTGTTCGATGATGACCACAACCAGGAATACCAGCCCAATCGTCAGAACGGCGTAATGCCAATCCCCCTGGACGGAGGAGAAGACGCCCCCCAGTAATAGAATCGCCGGGAGCAGCGCGGCAAGCGGTTTTCTTCCGGCGGTCAATGTCCAACCGGCGAATGCGCCGGCCAGGAATAACAGCAAACTCCAGAAAAAGACGGACGCGACGGGATCGAAAAAGCTTTCGCCGCGGACGACGGAAACCGCCCAGGTTTGAAAACGCGCGACGAGCGAGACCGAGCCCGAGAGAATGCGGTAGGCGTCCTCCCATAAAGGCGCGAGATTAAACGCCGTGCCGGAATTCTGGGGGAGCATATGAATAAGGAAGCGGGCAAAGGATCCGACCCAGCTTCGGAGCGGGATATCCAGCCGGCCGATGACAAGGAACAGGAAATCGATCCCGAGTGCGGCATCCAAAAAACCTGCCGCGGCGGCCGGAAACGGAATGCGGCCGGTAATCCATCCGACGGATAACCCGGCGAAGACCGCGCCGAGAAAAAGCGCCAAATCCGAACGGAATATCAAAGGGGCGATCCCGAACACCACC
Organism: uncultured Chloroflexia bacterium; assembly: GCA_963724345.1. GTDB lineage: Bacteria > Chloroflexota > Anaerolineae > Anaerolineales > RBG-16-64-43 > JAFGKK01. The sequence continues at coordinate 2,568,281 of CAVRUI010000003.1, forward strand.
GCGCCTAACACTGCCGCCGGAAGCGCGAACTTCACCAACTCGCGTCCGTCCAGCAATCGGAGGAGCCTCCCGCCGAGCCCGTTCATAAGAGCGCCTTCCAGGAAAGATCGGCCGTTTCCGAGATGATCGCCCTGCCGCGCGGGGTGACCTTCCATTTAATACCATCCGGAGAGCCGGGGCGGGATTCCGGACGATCGAGCAGATCGCGGGTGAAGATATACTGGGCGATGCCGCATTCCATCAGCTGTGAGGAAAGGCTGGCGGGATTCCCCTTCCCGCCGTAGGAAACCGGATCCAAGAGGAGCACCGTCGGCTGGATGCCGCGCCGCATCAGAAACAGGAGTGATTCCAACCAGCGCCCGGTCACTTCGGGGGTGATCAGGATCAGGCTCGAGCGCGCGCTCTCGCGAGGGTTCAACTGGCGGAGCAGGTCCCCGAGCGGACGTTCGGCGGGCGTGATCATCGCCAACGCCCGCAGGATTTCCCACAGCTGGGTGTCACCCGCGCGGGGCGGGATCCAGACTAAATCCCGTTGCCCCTCTCCCACCATTCCGACCGCCCGCCCTTCGCCGATGCCGCGGTTGGCGAGCGATGCGGCGAGCAAGACGGCGTGTTCCTCGGTGGAATTTTCGCCCTGCCCGGCCTGGCAGGCTCGGTCCATATCAATGAAGATCCACCAATCGCCGACCGGCATCCCGTCGAACAGGCGGACATGCAGCGAACCCTTGCGGGCCGAAGTCGGCCAGTGGATCCAGCGCAGGGAATCGCCCGGGATGTACTCGCGCACGCTCGAGGCGTCCACGGTCCGTTCCGGCGCATCCGTATGCGTCCGTCCGTCGCCGGCCCTCCCGCCCGGGGCGATCTCAATCGCGGGAAGCGGAACGACCGGGGGCATAACCGCCATCGTGGAGGAGGAGGGATAATCCTTTTCGATTCGGTAGATGGCGAATGGGTCCTGGGTGACGATTGTGGTCGGCCCGAGCATATACAGCCCGCGGCGCATGCACATCCCCTTGGTCTGCCAGTGGGTTTCGGAGTGGCGGTCCACGCCGCCGATGCGGCTTGGATCATAGGAGGGCATCGTGGAACGGTCCAGGACCTCGACCCAGAACGCCGGCGCCCATCCGGTGTTGAGCAGCGTAAACCGCTCCTCGACCAGATCGCCAACGTGTGCCCAGCCGAAACGGACTTCGCGCTGGAGGGAGAGGTGGCCCGCAAGCGATCGGGCCCAGATCCACCCGGCGAACCAGAAGTCCGCCCAGGCCGATGAGCAGCACCGCCCAGACCCGGTCGGGTGAGACTATCTGCAGGATCAACAAGCCCGCGGCGAGGAAGGGAAGAACCGGGATGCGCAGTTGCATCCGCACCGCTCGATGCCGGTTGTTCATGCGGATATTGTAATCCGGCGGGCTTTTTCCCGGCTTCCTTCTTTGGGGATTCACAGGAACGTCTTCCTGTCCCAACCCCCGCTCCCCCAATCCTCCCCGAGCGAAGCGCGGGGAGGGTGCCGAAGCATCGGTGATCCGCCGATGCAAATCGCCTGTAACCACATTTCGACACCCTTAGGGTGCGGGTACCCTTGTATCCACCTTGCGGCACCCTTAGGGTGCGGGGAGACAATCTCCCTCCCCCCTGCCTCCGATTGGAAGATCACGCTTCTCCCGGACAACACCATTGAGAAAACTCAAGGGGAGAGCGCGGTCCTCGAACTGGTATCGACAAAAATAATCGCGGACAAGTTGATCATCGTTTTCCGGGGGAGTTCCGCAGGCTCCGCCGCGGTGGTGATCGGCGTCGTCGGGGAAATCGGAGAATCGAGCAACGACGGCCACTTTATTTTTACCCAACACCTCAAGATATTAGGATAGTATGATCCTCAAGGTACACTGATCCCACCCCTCCCGACCCACTCCCCAAAATGGGGAGGGGAACGATAGGAAAAAATGAAACGCTTTCCTCCATGGCTTACTCTCCTTATCCTTGCCCCGCTGCTGGGTGAGATCGTGTCCGGCCATCAGCCGCCGCTGGAGCTGTGCAACCCGGTCAGCGTGGTGCTCCTGATGCTGCCCTACGGCCTCGGCGCGCTCATCTGCCGCGAACTCATCCGCCGCTGGAAAAAAGGCTGGCCGAGCCTGCTGCTTCTGGCCGCCGCCTACGGCATCTACGAGGAAGCGATCGTGGTGCGTTCGTTTTTCGATCCGAATTGGAGCGAGCTGGAGATCCTGAAGCCGTACTACGCTTTCGGCGTGAACTGGACCTGGTCGGAAACGATGGTCCATTTTCACGTGCTCGTCAGCGTCGCGGCCGGGATCATGCTGGCGGAGATGATCCATTCCGGCCGGAGGTCCGAACCCTGGCTGGGGAACAAAGCGCTGATCGCGTGCATCATCGGGCTGGCGCTGTGGGCGCCCGCCGGTTGGCTGATGACCCGGTACATCCCTCCGTGGCCATGGTACATCCTTGCGTGGGTCGCCGTCTTCGGATTGATTCTCGCGGCCCGCCGCATCCCGGCGGATTTCCCCGCGCGGGTAATTAAAATTCCTCCCCATCCCATATTCTTTCTGCTGCTCGGGTTCGCCAACATGACGGTGTTTTTTGTAAGTGTGTACATGCTGCCGGAGTATTGGGCGCCGCCGCTTTGGCTTGCCGCCGGCGGGCTTGTCCTTCTGGACGCCCTGACACTCTGGCTGCTGCTCTTCTGGTCCGGGAACGGCGGAGCCTGGGACGACCGGCACCGCCTGGCGTGGGTGGCGGGCGGATTGGGATTCTTCACGCTCTTCAATTTCACAACCGATCTGGAGGAGGGATTTGCCGGACGGAGCTGCGTCAGCGTTATCGCCATCCTTGGGTTGATCGTGTTCGCGGTTCTATTGCGGCGCCGGGCAAACCGGGCGGCGTGGGAAGCCTGAAGGTTTTAGGGGCAACAGTTCAATGGATGCGGATAGGCGGGAATTTTTCGAATTATCCGCAGGAATAATCCTATGCATCCCTGCCTGTAGCCTGATATTATTCACTACGGGCATCGATCCTGGAACGGGGATGCGCGGCAACGCCGCCGAGAGGAAGCGGCAAAATGATTCTTCAATATATCTTTATAGCCATTTCACTGATCCTATCCGTGCTCTTTCTGGCTTACGGGTTCAATCACTATTACCTGCTGGCCGCCGCCCGCAAGTATCGCGCCCCGTCCCTGCCCTCTTCCTCCGCATTCCGCCCGTCCGTTTGCGTGCAACTGCCTGTTTACAACGAACGCTACGTCGTCCGAAGGCTGGTGGCCGCCTGCGCCCGGATGGCGGAAGCCTACGGGAAGGATAAAGTCCGGATCCTCATCCTGGACGATTCGGACGACGAGACCGTATCGGAAGTGGATGCGGCGGTCCGGGAATGCAGGCAAAAGGAATTTTCCGTCGAAGTCATGCACCGCGATAACCGGGATGGATTCAAAGCCGGCGCCCTGCAATCGGGGCTGCTGCGGACGAACGAGGAGTTTATCGCCATCTTCGACGCCGACTTCATTCCCCCGGAGGATTTCCTTCTTCGCACCCTCCCCTTTTTTGAAAAGGACGACCGCCTGGGGATTGTCCAGACCCGTTGGACCCATTTGAACAAGGATGCCAGCCTGTTTACCCGCGCGATCTCGCACGCCATCGATGTCCATTTTCTCGTGGAGCAGCCGGGCCGGTACGCATCCGGAATTTTCCTCAACTTCAACGGCAGCGGGGGCGTTCTCCGGAAAAAATCCGTCCTCGAGGCCGGCGGATGGCAGGCCGACACGCTCGCCGAAGATTTGGACCTCAGCTACCGCATGCAGAGCCTGGGATACCGGATCCTTTTTCTGCGGGACGTTCCCTCCCCGGGCGAAATCCCGCCGACCATCCCGAATTTTAAACAACAGCAAAGCCGCTGGGCATGCGGAGCTCTGCGGGTGGCCCGCAAGATCCTTCCCGGAATTCTCCGGGACCCCGCTTTGGATTTCCGGCGGCGATGGCAGGCGTTGATCCATTTGACGGGGTATATGATCCAACCGCTCATGGTGATGACTTTCGCCCTGACCTGTGCCGCCACGCTGGCGGGAGTAACTTTTCTGCGAATCTCCCCCACCCAGAGTTTTTTTCCACCCCTGGGCGCCGGGTTTCCATCCGCGGCCTTCCTGATATTAATCCTGGGCGGCCTTCTCTGGCTGATGCTTGATCTCTCCATCATTTTATGCACGTTGGCGCCGTGGATGTCGCTCCTGTACTCGATGAAGCTTCAAAACCAGTCCGCCTGGCGGAATCTTCCAAGCTTGCTGTTCCTTCTCCTGGTCAGCTTCGGGATCAGCCTGAGCGTCATGTACGGGGTCATCCAAGCCTTGTTCACGAATCGCGCATGGGAATGGACCCGCACGCCGAAGGTTTTCGATCCCCTGAACAGATTGGGGTGGCGATTAAGCGCTTACCAGGTCCCGTTTAATCCGCTTTGGATCGGAGAGCTGGGTTTTGTCCTCCTGGGCCTGTGGTCGACGGCGACCGCCATCCGGCAGATGAATTTCAACGTCCTGTTTATCCTGATCCCATTCACGCTGGGTTACGGCCTGGTCCTCGCGGATTCGATCCTGCAGAGCCTGATCACGAAAGCACGAGCCGATGGCTGATCCCTCTCCCGCGGTCCAGGCTCCATATTCCCGGAAACGTCCCGTGGCGGAAGATTGGCTGCTTTTGGGTTCGAGCATCCTGCTGCAGTTGCTGCTGGCGCTCTTCCTGGGTCATGCCTACGATATGCGGATCTTCATGGCCACGGGATACCTGGCGGGGACCGGTCAGAATCCGTATCTGGCGCAGGATCTCAGCGCCGTGTTCCATAATTCCACGTTTCAAGGCATTACCTCGTTTGGATATCCGCCCCCGTGGGCGTTGATATCCGGATTTCTCTACCTTTGTTCGTATAAGATCGTCCCCGATTTCCTTCTCTACAATCTGGCCCTCAAGCTTCCAATCATCGCCGCCAACATCGCTCTGGCGTATCTCGCGCGGCATATATTAAAAACCCTCGGCGCGCCGGAAAAAACATCGCGCAGAGCATGGATCTTCCTGCTGTTCAATCCCTTCCTCCTTCTGACGTCGTCCGCATGGGGGCAGTTTGATCCGCTCGTGGCACTGCTCTCGCTGCTCTCGCTTTTTCTTATGCACAAAGGAAAGCGGACCGGACCGGCGATCCTGCTTGCGCTGGCTGTCTCCCTGAAGCCCACCGCGCTTCCCCTGATCCTGGTTGTTTTGGTTTACCTCGCCGGGAGTTCTTTGGTCCAAGCGATTAAATATTTCGCGGTTTTCGCGGCGGGAATGCTGCTGTTTTGCGTGGTTCCCTTCCTCGTGCTGGGGTGGGATCCCTCCCCGATCCTGCAGCATTGGAACGCCCACTTTGCGGTCGGGGGCGGCCTGTCGTTCATGACGTTTCAGGAATATGTGACCTGGTCGTATCAGCTGGCCGGTTTATGGCGGATTGCGGGATGGGTATGGGTGCCGGCCCTGGGATTCGCCGCTTTTGCACTGAGACGGGGAATCCACGGGTTGCCGGATCTGTTGAAAAAAAGCGCCGCTCTGATCCTGGTTTTTTTTCTCACCCGGGCGTGGCTATCGGAGACGAACCTTAACCTGATCCTGCCCTTTGTGCTCATCCTGGTGTCCATCAACCAGCTCGACCGGCTTTCCCTGGCCGCCGTTTGGGTTCTGCCGCTGCTCTTTAGTTTTTTCAACACATCGCTGTTCCAGCTGTTGTTCCCGGGCGCGCCCGGTCTGATGGATGTCTTGTTGAAACTATCCGTCGACGAGTACATCGTCCGATACGCCGGACGCACCCTCCTCGTGGCCGCATGGCTCATCCTCGGATGGCGAATCGTCCTTCTCTGTTTCCGGAAATCACCCGCCACTCCGAGCGAAGTAGAAATAAGTCTCACCGCAAAGACGCAAAGAACGCAAAGAAATATTTTATAAAAAGCTTTGCGCCCTTTGCGGCTTTGCGGTGAAAAGGTTTTTTTCAAATGTAAAAAAAGATATCCCGCAATCGCCTATAATATAAACGCCGGTGGTTCCTCACAGTGCGTACGATATGCCAAAAAGGCGGTCATGGAATGAAACCCGAAAGCACAATCTCCATCCGCGCGGATGCAGTCTATCGATTCGATTGATCCGCGGATCTACGGCCAGAACATCGAACACATGGGACGGCAGGTCCTGGGGGGCCTTGTGGCGGAGGCGGGCTCCACAGCCGCGCAGGACGCCCGCGGATTCCGCCTGGACGTGCTGGAAGCGGTCAAGGATCTCGGGCCGGCACTCCTGCGCTGGCCGGGCGGATGTTTCGCGGATTCGTATCATTGGCGCGACGGGATCGGATCCGGCCGCCCGTCGGTTCCCAACCGGATGTGGGGCGGGTTCCTGATCGGGAAAATATTCGGCAGTCCCCCCTTCCCGCTGGGTCCACGGGAAGACAATCGATTCGGGACCGACGAGTTCATGGCGCTGTGCCGGGCGGCGGGCGCGGAGCCGAGCCTGACGGCCAGCCTCGGAGCGGAGGACCCTGAAGAAGCGGCGGGTTGGATTGCCTACGTCCGGGAAAAATACGGCGCCGGCGCCGTCCCGGTATGGAGCGTCGGCAACGAGCAATGGAACATCGTCGAGCCGAACGGGTGCGCCGGCAAACCGAAAAGGTACGTGGAACGCTTTCACCGTTTCGCGAAGGCCATGCGCGGCGCGGACCCTGGGATTCAGCTGGTTGCATCCGGCGGGGACGTCTTCACCATGCCCGATTGGAACGAGGAAATCATCCGCGGCATCGGCTCCGCCATGGATATGTTCTCGATGCATCTCTACCTGCCGGCCTGGAATCCGCTGGGCTCGCACGTCGGCAACTCAGCCGGCGATTATTACGCGATCGCGGCGGCGGGACTGACGCTTGAGGAACAAATCCTGCGGATCCAGGAGTCGGCCGTTCGGCTGCTCGGCCGGCCCTTGCCGGTTGCGTTTGACGAGTGGAACATCCTCGGCCCCCTGCGCCGGTTCACCGATCCATACCTCTCGCAGCGCGAGGCGGTCGGCATCGCGGGAATCCTGCATGCCTTCCACCGGCAGGCCAAATACGTGAAAACCGCCGCCATGTTCGCGATGCTTAATGCGGCGGCGCCGCCGATCCTCACCACCCGGGACGGCCTCGTGCGAACTCCAATCTTCCACGTTCTGCGGATGTACCGGCGGCTGACCGGCAAAGCGAGCGTGCGCGCTGAAATACAATGCCCCGCGGTGGATACTCCGGCGCTTCTTAACCTCCCCGCGCGGAAATCGGTCCCGTTGCTGGATGTGAGCGCCACCCGGGATGACGGCCGGTTGACCGTATTTGTGATCAACCGCGACGGCCGGGAAGCCCAGGCGGCGCAGATTGAAATCTTGGGATTCGGCCGCGCCGGGAAGGTCCGGGCGCATACGATCGCGGGAACGGGCTTTTCGGCGATGAACGACGCGGAACATCCCGAGGCGGTTGCCGAACGCGCCGCCGGGATCGAGTGGAACGGGCGTTACATTTTTCCGCCCTGCTCGGTAACGGCCATCGTGTGGGAAGGGTAATCCATGAACTCCGCCCAACGCTACCTCAAGAAGCATCCCGGAAAAACCAACCTGACGATCGTGAACGCCGGGTACAGTTCCACCAACTTCTGGGTGATCAGCGCCGGAACGTCGCGGATGATGTTCGACCTCGGCTGGCCGGGGACGATGGGCACGCTGATGGCGAATTTGCGGCGGATGGACATCCCCCTCGCGCAAATCCGCTGCGGGGTCGCATCCCACTACCACATCGACCATGCCGGCCTGGCGCAGGAGCTAAAACTCGCCGGAATGCGCCTGCTCGTGTTCGAGACCCAGCTCGAGGCGATCCCGCCGATGAAGGCGTTCACCAAGCCGCAGGATCACTACCTGGAGATCACCACCGGTGATATCGCGCCGGTGGCGTTCGCGGAAAGCCGCTCCCTGCTCGCGCAGATCGGAATCACAGGCGAGATCCTCTCCACGCCGGGGCATTCCCCCGACAGCGTTTCGCTCCTGCTGGACGACGGCTCCGTCTTCACCGGCGACCTGCCGCCGGAGGAACTGCCGGAGGCGGGAATTCCCGATCTCGTCACCGCCAGCTGGCGCACGTTGCGCGAACGCGGCGCGATGATAATCTACCCCGCGCACGGTCCGGTCCGGCCGATGAGCGAATCTTCCGCATAAAATATCCGGCGTTTCCCTTCGATACCTGGAATTTACCCGCAATCGCCCGCCAACGGACCTCCAAGAAGACCGCCTATTTCAAACAAACAGAAATAGAATCCAATAATTCTTCGCGGGAATGAAAGGATTCATATGCGCCCAATCGAGTGGATTACGATTATTTTATTATTGCCGGCGTGGGGCAGCCTGATCATTCCCGCGAAGAAATTTTCTCGAACCCCTGCCGGACTGGCGATGCTCCCGCTGTTGGCCGCGTTTGTGCAACTGATCCTCGAACATTACCGCTGGTCGATGGTCCCGGCTTATTTCCTCGCAGTACTATTTTTCATACTTGGCGTCTCGAGGAATTGCGCGGATAAATCCGGATCATCTGCCAGCCTCACCACCCGGAATATTTAAAACCATCAGTGCGGTCCTGGGTCTGGCGGCATTCGCAATCGCCGCCGCGCTGCCCGCGCTCTTCCCGGTGTTTTCGCTTCCTGAGCCGACCGGCCCGTACGCCGTGGGCACAAGCGAATTCGAGTGGGTGGATGCGTCCCGTATGGAGATTTTCTCCCCGGACCCGGCCGATTACCGCGATCTCATGGTCCAGGTCTGGTATCCGGCGGAAAAGGCCGCCGGCGCGCAGGCAATCCCGATGTGGCCGGACGCGAAAAATTTGGGGCTTCAGGTCGCCAGAACATTCGGCATGCCGGGGTTCCTCTTCGACCAACTGGGGCTGGTCCGATCCCATACGTACCGGGATGCGCCCATGGCATCCGCCGGACCGGATTTCCCGGTGCTGGTTTTCTCGCACGCCTACATTCCCGGGTACGCCGGCCAGAACATCGTCCAGATGGAGGAACTCGCCAGCCACGGGTATGTCGTCTTCAGCGTCGCCCACACATATGAAGCGGCTCTGGTCGAATACCCTGACGGTCGGCTTGCGCCCTACAGCGAGGACCGGTATCAGGCGGTCATCCGGAACGGCACCGTCCGGGCAATCCCGATATTAAAGGAAGTCATGGCCGCCGTCGATCCGGCGGAAAAGGAAAAATTCTTCCGCCAATATCTCGCTGAGAATCCCGCCGCGCAGGAAAGTCTGAAGGTCTGGACGGAGGATACGCGTTTTGTGCTGGATCAAATCGAAGCGCTCGAGAACGGCGGGCCGGCCGGTCCGTTTTCCGGGCGGCTCGATCTCAGCCGGATCGGGCTGTTCGGGCATTCGATGGGAGGCGCGGTCACGGGCGAAGTGTGCATGCTCGACGACCGGTGCAAAGCGGCCGTGAACCTGGATGGCATTCAGCTGGGAGACGTGATCGATGGCCGCATCCGTCAGCCGTTATTAATGATGTACAGCGCGATCAACGCCGGCCAGAACGACGGGATCTACGCCAAGAGCGCCGACATTCAGTACCGGGTGGTCGTGCGGGGAACCGTGCACACCGATTATTGTGATTTTCCACTGGTCTCGCCGCTGTTCCAATTGGCCGGAGCCGCCGGAAAGCTCGACCCGTATCGAATGGAACATATCCTCAACACCTACCTGCTCGCGTTTTTCGGCAAGTATTTAAATGGAATCGAATCGCCGCTTTTGAACGGGCCGGATCCGGCGTTTCCTGAAGTGGAGTTTTCCTTCGCGAATACTGGTGGTTAGTGATTCCCCCACCCTAAGGGTGGTTAATATTTCTCCCCACCCTTAGGGTGCTTAATGTTTCCCTCCACCCTTAGGGTGGTTAATGTTTCCTCCACCCTTAGGGTGGTTAATATTTCTCCCCACCCTTAGGGTGCTTAATGTTCCCTCCACCCTTAGGGTGTATGCGATTAGGGTGTATGCGAATCGCTGATACAATCTGCCGTAGAATTCTCTCCGGCCGTTTTTCCATTTCACCGGTACAAGCGCCGGCCCAAGCCCGCGGGTTCTTCGGAGGTGCGCGATGCAGGATGAATTCATCAATTATTTCGGATGGATCGCCAATACGCTTAACCAGCCTCTGGAAAATTTTTTCAAGGAAGGATCCAGGGAATACGCCATCCTCTCCGATTTTAAAAACGGCTGGGGAAAACGCGGCACGGCCGGGATGCTGACGGAACTTACCGGCCGGTACGGAGCGGCGGCGGGTGCGGTGGTCGAGAAGTTCCTGGCGCACAACATCGCCCGGGATTGGAAGGCCACGGGCGAAAAGGAAGCCCACCCGGGAACGGAGATCGACGATTTTATCCGTGTGCTCTGGCAGCCGCTCAAGGAAGGCGGCGAATTCGAATACCGCATGGAGCGGACCGGCGGCCGGACCGTGTTCTGCGTCACCCGCTGCCCGATTTACGACCTCGCCAAAAAGACCGGGCAGCGGCAATGGCTGTACCACCTGGCCTGCTCGACCGATTTCTATACCACGCCGGCGTTTCATCCCGGGATCGAATTCTCCAGGACGAAAACGCTGATCGTGGATGACGAGCCCTGCAACCACACCTATCGCTACAAATAAATCCAACGGAGTTGCGTGCGCATGAAAACACCCGGGATCATCGGCGGGATCGCGCCCGAATCCACCATCCAATATTACCGTCTGATGATCGCGGACTACCGGCGGCGGATCATCGACGGAAGTTATCCTCCGATCCTGCTCAACAGCATCGATATGAAACGCATGCTGGACCGGATCGGCGCGAACGACCTGCCCGGCACGGCGGCTTACCTGGCCGGCGAGGTCGGGAAATTGGCGCGCGCCGGAGCGGATTTCGCGTTGTTCGCCTCCAATACGCCCCATGTCGTGTTCGACGATGTCCGCCGGCAGGTATCGATCCCGATGCTCAGCATCGTGGAAGCCGCCGGCGAAACCGCGCGGGCGCTCGGAGTGAAACGGGCGGGGCTCTTCGGCACGCGCTTTACCATGCAGGCGCGGTTTTACACGGATGTCTTTTCGCGGCTGGGGGTTGAAGTGGTGATCCCGAATTCGGAAGAACGGGAGTGGATCCACGAAAAGTACATGAGCGAGCTGGTCGCGGGCATCTTCCTCCCCAAAACCCGCAATCAACTGCAATCGATCGCCGCGCGGATGCGTGACGAGGACCGGATCGATTGCCTGGTTCTCGGGGGCACGGAATTGCCGCTGCTCTTAACCTCTGCCGCGGATGCGGGCATTCCATTCCTGGATACCACCAAAATCCATGCGGAGGCGGCCGTGGCGGAGATGCTTTCGTAGCCCCGTCCCCGGACCCGGCCCCGCGGGGGCCCATCCCCGATCCCGTCGCCTCCCCTCCCGGCTCGAATGCACCCCCCTTGTGCGCCTTTCGGAGCATGACAATGCACCCGTCCTCCGCGGATGATAACGTCCATCCGGCGCGGCGAAGGAGGATTTTCGGTATGATGTGGATAGACCCCGAAGAAGAGGTGTTGCAGCCCATGGATAAAGCGAATGCGGAAAAATATATTGTCGTGACCGGCGCCACATCCGGGATCGGGTTCGCCGCGGCGCGGCAGCTCGCCGGCGCGGGCGTGGTGGTGATCGGCATCGGCCGCTCGGAGGATCGCTGCCGGGCCGCGCAGGATCAGTTGCGGAGGCTGCATCCCGCCGGCAAGGCGCATTTCCTGAGAGCGGACCTTTCCGAGTTGAGGGAAGTCCGCGCCGTGGCGGACCACATCCGCGGGACTCTCGCCGGTTCGGGGCGCACCGTGCTGGACGGGCTCTTGAACAACGCCGGAGGAGTTGCGTTCCGGCAAACTCAAACACCGGAGGGTTTTGACCGGGTATGGGCGCTCAACCATCTGGCGCCGTTCCTGCTGACCCACGAACTGCTTCCGCTGCTGCGGGCCGCGCCCGCGGCGCGCGTGGTCACCGTGAGCTCGGGCTCGCATTACGGCGCCCGGCTGGATTGGGACGATGTGCAATCCGGGCGGCGGTATTTCATATTCCAAGCGTATGGAAGAAGCAAACTGGCGAATGTGCTCTTCACCCTGGAGTTGAACCGCCGTCTGGGCGCGGAGAGCACGGTGCAGGCGTTCGCCGCCGATCCCGGCCTGGTGAGTACCGGCATCGGGATGAAGGGCACTCCTTTTCTCCTGGGCTTGGGTTGGAGAATCTGGAGCCTGCACGGGAAAACTCCGGATGAGGCGGCCAAGGGGATCGTCCGCCTATTGCTGGATCCCTCGGTGCGGACGAGCGCCGGTATCTATTGGAGGCACGGGCACCCGGTGGGTCCGGATCCGGCGGCGCTGGATAAAAACTCCGCCCGGCGGTTGTGGGAGATCTCCGAGCAGATGTGCGGCCTCGCCCCCACCCCTCTCCCGGCATAAGCTGGGAGAGGGGAAGCCGGCGTTTTTCCGGCGGGGTGAGGGAGAGGAAGTTGGGCGCGGCCGGAAGTGTATTCGCAAGAAGAAATTTTCGGACAGGATTTACAGGATGATCAGGATTTTTTCTTTTTCCTGTCAATCCTGTAAATCCTGTCCATTAACGTCCAGCAAAGTTCAAAACTTCCATCCGATCAAATTCCAATAATTCAAACTCCACAGGTAAATCGCCGATGCGGCGAGGATGGTTGTGAAATATATCCTTTCCAAAACACGCCAATAGGTTTCCTTCCATGCCCGGATGAGGAACCAGGCGGCCGCAAGAGTCAACGCGATCAGGATCATGGGCAACGCCAGAACAACGGTCAACAAACTCATATCACCGTAAGCGATCCCTCCGAATGCGATAATAAAACCGATCGGGAAAAGAACTCCCACCAGGGATAACAGTGTGAATACCCGTCTCCCGATCACGGCCGGCCTGGACACGGGATCCGCCGGCTTCCTGATCCGCCCGATAATCCAGCGGACTAAGCCCAAGTTGATCACGGAGAGGAACAGAAGCACCGCCGCGGCCAGGATCGTGTAATGCAGCGGGAAATCCGCATACCAAGGCAGCTTTTCAAAAACCGTCGTGGGATCGTCCTGGACGAACACCCGGCGGATATCCCCCTTGGCATCCGTTTGGAAGATCAGGATGCTCTGTGGATCGCCCTCCTGGGCGAAGACCAGCGGTTCGACCGGTATGAAGCGGATCTCGCCGTACCAGGCGGAAGAGACGAGCAGCGCGCCGTCGTCGGTCGGCGTCATGATGATGGGCTCGAGCAGGGTTGCCGCTTTTTCGACCGTGGTCTCGGCGAAACGCCGGCTCTGACGGTAGCTTCCGGCGAACTTCGCCAGCTCCTCCGCGGAGAGGGCGATCTTCGCCGCCGGCGCGGCCGCGGCGGGGAAGAAGGCATCCAGCAGCTCTTTGAGAAGCAGCGATTGAACGTCGAACGCATTCTCGCTGTTGTAGGCGACGAACACTCCGATGTTCTTTTCCGGGATGAGCGCGACCAGGCTGTGGAAGAGGCGCGTATCCCCTGCGTGGCCGATCACCCGCAATCCGTTGCGGTTCATCTCATACAAACCGTAGGCCCACCCGTTCAGGCGCGGATCGTGGGCGAAGATCCGGGTGAACATCGTCGCGACGGTTTGTTCGTTCAGGATTCTCCCCCGGCCGGATGCCCCGCCGTGCAGCAATGCGCCCATGAACCGCGCCATGTCGGCGGCGGTGGAAGTCCCGCTCCCGGTCGGCGCGGGAACGATATACTCGAAATCCATACTTTGGAATCCCGTTCCGGCAAAGACATACCCCTTCGACAATTCCCCCGCCCAGCCCTGCGGCAGCGGCTGGCTCAAACTGGTGTGGTCCATCCCCAGCGGCGCAAGGATATTCTTCGCCACATATTCCACGTACGGAAGGCCGGAGACGCGCTCGACGATATATCCCGCGAGGCCCGCGCCGTAATTGGAATACGACGAAAACGCGCCGGGGGCGCGCACGCGCGCGGGGATGTGCGAAGACAGCCACTTCCCGAGCGGGATCAGATCCCCCGCGGAAGCCGCCAGGTATCCGGTCACACGGTCTTCGAACCCGGCGGTGTGTGTCATCAGATGGCGCAGCGTGATGGATTGCGGAAAGGTATCCGGAATCCGGAAGTCGAGATAGCCGTTTATATCCGCGTCCAGATCCAGTTGCCCGCGTTCGACAAGCTGCATGACGGCGGTCCAGGTGAAGAGCTTGGTCGTCGACCCGATGCGGAAGAGAGTGGCATCCGGGTCGGCCGTTATCCCGTTGTCCACATCCGCATAGCCGTACCCTTTGGAAAAGACCAACTCATCCCCCTCCACAACCGACACCGCCGCTCCGGCGACATGAAAGGACTCCAGTTGTTCGGGGATGGCCCGGTCGAAGAATGCCTGCCAGTCTCCGGCGGCGCTCTCCCCGGCTTGGGCGTTGGCGGTTATCCCGGGCCGGGACAAGCTTGCCGCCAGCACCAGGCATGGCGCGGCCATCATGCTCCAAAAGCATTTCTTGTTCATTGCGTATTTCCTCCGTTTTTTAGTTGGGTATTTCTCCGGACGGATTAATCATCCGTCATCGCGTTTACTTCTCCCCCTCGCGGACAAACAGTTCCCTGTCCGCTCCGTCAACCGTTTCTCCCGGGTAGAAACTTATATTGACGGTGTACGGGGTGCCGTTCTTCGACGCACGCTTTTCATATTCCTCCAGCAGCTTCATCAGCCGTTGCTGAAATTTGACCGCATCCTCCGGCGGGAGTTTCAGGCTCTTGAGCAGCCCGAAGGTGATGGCTTCGTCCCCCTGCCCTTTCAACGCCTGGATGGCCGCGGTCAGGTCGTCGTGCAGGAGGGACAACGCCAGCACTTTCTTATTGGTCAGCGTTTCCCCCTCCAGGTTCACGGTGAAATGATGGGCGGACGCCCGATACAGCTTTTCCAGGTTCCTGCCCGTATCCCTTTTTTCCACCAGCCGGATCAGGCCGGTTTTTTCCAGCAGTTTGAAATGATGCGTGAGGTTGGCCGGATGGACACCCAGCATGCGCGCTATTCCGGACACGCTTTGTTTCTCACGGCCGAGCTGTTCCAAAATGGCCATCCGGGTCGGATGCGCATACGCCCGGATTTGCTTGTCGTCCGTGAGTGTCATCATGGTTACGGGGACGAAGTCATTATTAGCCATTTTTATAATTATAGAAATATTTCTACTTATGTCAAGTCCCAAAAGGAGATGACTTCATTTTTAACCGGATATTTTAACAATTTCCCCGCAAGGGAATCCCGATTCCCTTGCGGGGATAAGGCGACCCGTGAGTGGATATTGCATTTATTCGGGCCGGAGTCTCTTTCGAAAACGTTAATCCGGCGCCAGGTATAAAGAGGGTCTGGAAGGAGGTTGCCATGGACAACTATGAATTTCTCACCCCCGCGGGGTGCCCGGAAGTGATCGTGAAACACACCGTGGATGCATCTCCCAAAGAGGTCTATAAGATAGTCACAGACCGCACTCTGATCCCCAAATGGTGGGGACCGGAACGGATGAAGACCAAGGTAACCAGGATGGATGTCCGGAAGGGAGGTCAATGGCGGTATATCCAGCGCGATACAGACGGGAAGAAATACGGATTCCACGGGATTTACCATGAGGTGCTCCCGGCAAAGGAATTGGTGTCCACATTCGAATATGAGGGCATTCCGGGCCATGTTTCCATGGAAACGATGACCCTGGAACCCAAAGACGGTATGACCGCGATAACCGAGAAGATCATTTTCCAGTCGGTGGAAGACCGCGATGGAATGGTGAAGACCGGAATGGAAGAAGGGGAAAAGGAAAGCATGGAGCGGCTGGATAAGCTGGTGGCCGGGCGATAGCAGCTCGTCCGCATCCTTCCCCGTCGCACCGGACGGGGGAGGATGCGGGGACAAGGGAGGAGTGAAATGAGAAACCTGATCATGTGGAACCTGATGACGCTGGACGGATTCTTCGAGGGGGCGAAGAGTTGGGATCTCGACTGGCACAATTATGCGTGGGGGGAGGAATTGGAGCGTATCAGCGCCGAACAGCTGAAAACAATAGACACGCTGCTCTTCGGCCGGGTCACATACGAGGGGATGGCATCCTATTGGACGACCGCCAAAGAGGAGGTCGCCGATGCCATGAACAGTATCCCCAAGATCGTTTTTTCCAAAACACTGGCGAAGGCGGATTGGAACAATTCGAGGCTAGTGAAGGAAGACGCTCCCGCTTATGTGCGGCAATTGAAACAGGAACCCGGCAAGGATTTATTCGTGTTTGGGAGCGCCAGCCTTTCCGCCGGGCTGCTGCGAGAAGGATTGTTCGATGAACTGCGCCTGTGCCTCGTCCCGGTCGTTCTGGGCCGCGGCAATCCCCTGTTCAAACCCGGGATCGCCAAAACGCCGATGAAGCTAATTGAAACCAAAACGTTGAAAACCGGCGGTGTAATCCTCCGCTATCAACCCGTTTTGAAAACTTAAACTCAACCCACATCAAGCCTGATCTTTAATTTTTTTTAGCCAGAAAGCTTTAATTCTCCCCGCGTTCACGGGTTTACATCGATGAACACCATAATCGACCCTCAACCGAACCGCAATCAATATCCCCGCATGGAAACTTTCCCCCGGCCCGTACGGCGGAGCCGGGGCGGGGCCCCGCTCGCGAATTCTTCGCATCGGAAGAACACCGTTGCTCATCGCCCGGGGGACAGGCTGTTCCCGCGTCCCGCCCTCGCGCACGTGCAGGTTGGATTTATTTTTGGAACCTGCGCGATTACGACGCGGGGGCGTTTTTAGCGGGGATCAGCCGCAACCGCGGGCCGGGGTTCACGATTGTCCCGTATATCTGCAAATTCCCATTCTTGGAGAGTTTACAACCGGAAGGAATGTTTCTTTGCCCGAGCGTTTATGTTTTGCGGCATGATCAGCACAAAATAAAGTCGGCTTCACATCGATACAATAAGGGCACACAACCACCGCCGGTTTGGTGCATTCAGAACACAGCAAAACCATTGGCACATTTTGCGCCAGAAGACGAATTCCCTTTTTTCCGAATGAACCTTTTCTGAGATTAACGGATTTTCCGATTAATGCCGTCGTCGACTTAAAATCATATTTATATTTAAAGGATATCCCTGGTTTTGTAAAATAATCGACAAACGTCGTTTGTGCGGGGATTTGATTTCTCATCTCATAGAATCTGCTTAAATGATCGCAGCATTCCAACCAAATTTTCCGCAAGCAGCCATCCAATTGCTGAAATGTCGCCTGATTATTCCCCTCCACCAATAACCAATATTCAGGCATCCCATCCGCCTCGATAAGCAACTGAACTATCGGCCCTTCTTCACCATGATTATCGGTTGTCTTGGCGCATTTTTGAATATGGCTGATCATCTCTTTCTTCTCTAATCTGGCGCCGCAGCTGTTGCATTTTCCAATGCTTATTCTTCTCATAAATAATCCTTTTCGATTGAAGCCCAACGGGCAGGCGCTTTGCCGGCCGCACTGGACCAGGTTCAGTATACATGATGCGCCGCCGAAGAACATATCCATGAAGACGGCTGTCGAAGCACACCCCTAAGTCGCCCGCAACCGCGGGCTGCGCGGATTGTCATTTCAGGGCTAATCAATCAAATTTTTCGAATATTATGACAACCTAATCTAAAATAAAAAGAAGTCCATGAAGGAATGTTAAGCGTTTCAGATATTTGAGACTATATCCATTCTTGTCCAGATTAGGATTCCCAATAAAATTATTTCAATTACGACCAAGATCCAGAACGATTTGCGAAATCCCGCTTTTTCCCCGGACGTTTTATGTCGGAATAAACGCATGGATAAATATGCAAGCGGCCAGCCGCCCATAAATGCAAAAGCCAGCAGGACTTTTTCCGGGACCCGTGTTTGCCCCAATCTTGCGGTGACTTTATCATATCCATATAAGAGGAACGCCATAATATTTATAACCATGAACCAAATTATTACGCCATTTTTTATCGGGCCTGCCTGCAGCAATAAGGCAGTCGCCAAAATGACGGGACCAAAAAGTACAATCCAAAATAATTTCAATGGCTTCTCCCTCGCGCAATTCACGAACATTATTCAGTAGTATCTGGACGCGAGCGTGCTTCTCTGCCGGGTGTAAACACTGCTTCCATGCGAGATGTTTGCGCCCCACAGCCTGCCTGCAGGCCGTGGCCGGCTGCGCGATACCAGATTCATATGCATAATACTTCATCGAAGAACATACCGGAGGAAACACCTCTATTAGGGGCCGAAGCCTGCCCGCGCGATCCCCTCTCCGAAAATATTATTTGGATCTTCCATTTGGGTTCTATTGGTAATATTTTACGCTGCTCCATATAGTATCCGCAGGGACTATTGGCTTTCTGCATACGAAGACATAAAAACGGCTCAATCCCACATATTCGTCCTGCGTGACCGCCTTCTGCTCGCACTTTTCAAAAAAGACGGCCATTCTATTGGTCCTGTCTGTGATAAGGATCATGACATCCCAGGAATAACCAGGGCCCCAAAGAAAATATGTTAACGACCCGCTGACCGCATGGGGAAGCTTATACTGCGGACCGAACTGGTCTATCGCGCCGGCTGTTACGTAGAAATCCGCATAGATTCCCGCCACCGCGCGGTCTTCCGGAGGAAGCGCGTTGTATACACCGGCAACATCCCGAACCAGGTCATCCCATCCGATACGGCCGCTCAGAAATATCGGCGGATTGTTCGATCCGTTATTAAACTCCCTGAGCGGCTGATACAAGGGCTGAAAAGGACGGATAACAGCCGGCAGAAGATCCATGGAGATAACCGGCAAGGAAAATGAAATATTAACTATTCCCACTGCCAGCAGGTATACAACAGCGGCAGCTTTCACAGGATTTCCCCAGCGCAATCCCGCAAGGGTTTCCTCCGTAAAAACAGCCCCCGCCGCAAGCAGCGGCATGAAAAGTTCAATGATCAATCGAGGCGTGGCATGCAAAATAAACATCAGCACAATCGTAACCAAAAACAGCAGGCCCAGGAAACCGTAGCGCACGCCGTCCAAAGGCCGCAAGACCCGGTATAACCCAATCAACCATAAGGGGATGAGCAGTGGACTTAGATAAATTAATATATTGATGATGAATTGCTGAATGGAAGCTTGGTATACCCGATGGGATCCATAATTGATCCAGTATTCAAGCGTCGGCCAGTGGTTGGCGGATTGCCAGAGAAGATACGGCGAGAGAAGAACCAGGCAAAGCGCCGCGCCCAACCAGGGCCAGGGGGTGGACAAATCCTTCCGGTACTTCGAAGCGAGAAGCGCAATCAAAAAACCCGGCCCCAGGAACAATATTGTCATTTTGGTCATGCAAGCGAGACCCGCGATGAAACCCAATGCCATCCAAAGTCTTTTATTCCCCGTCCGGAGAAACCGGATCAGGGTAAAGAGGAATACCGCCAGGATGAATTGGTCGATGCTGTCGTAACAGAAAATAGAGTCGACCATCAACCAGCCGGGGATGATAATGAATCCCAGCGCGGTCAGCGCAACGGCAAACGTTTTTCCACCGAATTCCTTTGTGATCAGGCAGATGAAAACCAACGTAAACGAGCCGGCGAGCGCGGGTACGATATGCATCGCAAACAACGATTCCCCCAATATTAACCGGCTGAGCGCCACCAAAGCGGGCACAAGCGGCGGCAAGTCCACATACCCGAATGCCAAGTGCCGGCTCAACGCATTCGTGTAGAGCTCATCAAAAAAGAAGCCGTAACCGGGAGCCATGTACATATGCAACGCAAATTTCACGATTGCGCCGATAAGAACAACTAATAGAGATGCGGGAAAGTTGGAAGGGTAGAATCCGATTTTGCATAAGATCTCTCATAAAAGAAGAAATTTAACTGGATACCTCCAACCGCCCGCGGGTCCGCGGTTTTGGCAGGCTGCGCAAGACTTGGTTCAGTATACAATATCCGCCCTCGAAGAACATATCGTTGAAGACACAAGCCGAAGGCCACATCCGCAATTAATTTATTATCCTAAAGGGTCGGGTCGCAGCGCAGCCGCCGGGGCGGATTGGCATGCGCTCTCCGTCACGACGGCGAGCATCAGGCAACCGGTCATGGGAGCAGGTTTTCGAAGTATAATTTTTTCCTATATTAATTGGGTGGATCCGCCGGAAGGGATTCCCTCGTGATGGGTTGTTTAGTATCGTTTCGTTTATTCAATTTTCTCTATCGGCACTAATCTGACAGTCTCCACCGGCCCCCGCTTCACCGTAAAGTATACGGCGCAGGCGTAATTCTCATCGCCCTCATGCAACGAGGGCGATGAGCTGCGCGAGGGCAGGCTTGCGGTTCCACGCGCCCGCCCTCGCGGAACAAAACTGCCCGCCTTTGCTCTTGAGCGGTTTTTTATAGAGCGAGGGAGCTCCTGGCGTGGATCGGCCGCAACCGCCTGCCGGGGGGCCGATGAAATTACGTTGCGGCGACTACTGCCGCTGCACTGGAATCCATATATAGCATGACCGCCAAGTACCATCCAAACAGAATTAATACAGGCAACTCCGACAATGCTCTGGCCTCCGGCAGGATCTCCACTTCGGAGGAAAGATGAAATATGCCGCCATACTTGAAACGAACCAGAGGTTCTCCCGTGTCTTTCTGAAATTCGTAGTTCGTCATCCAGAAATTGGTTGTGGCTTTGAATATCTTACCATTCGCAAATTCCAGCATCCCCCCACCCGTCCATGTGTTATTTCTAAATACCGCCAGGTCCGATTTGGATTCGCGGGTCCGGACCGTCGCTTTATTTTGCCAAAACCCCACTCGTTTGAAAGTCCAACCGCCGTCTCCGCTTTCGGCCGTGGCGAAAGTACCCCCAATACCGCGGAAGGCTAATGCCGCCACCAGCTCATCCCCGGCATGCAGTTCGTATTTATTATCGAACATTTTTGGTTGAACCCATTTCAAGGATTGTTGGAAACAGTCTATTATCTTGCGCATGGTAATTTCTCCTTCTACGGGACTTTCTATAATGATAATACGAACAAAACGGGTTACCTGCGCAAATATTATGCCGATCCTCCTTTGTCAGAAGTCAGGATGTCTCAGATTCGGGCTTCCTGCGACGCAATAACCACATTCCATAAACCGCAAATGGTATGAATAAAAGCAGCGTCATTAACACTCCGCTTACCGTCGGTGTTGATGTCTCCCTGACACCTCCTGACGCAACGAACGAAATGAAGTCTTCGATCGCGTGGATTACCATCAGGGGTAGGATTGCTCTTGTAGTGATTAGGAGCCCAGCACTGGCAATGCCGAAGAGAAATGCAACGATCACTTGCACAAGTGTGGCGAGTAAATTAGCCCCAACCAGGAGATTCGTAAAATGTACGGCTCCAAAAACCAAAGATGTTAAGAGAGCCGCCTGTAGCGTTCCTTTTTGCAGCAAGGCAGTCACCCCGATTCCGCGGAAGATTGCCTCTTCAGCAAATCCCGTCATCAGTGCCACCAGTGCAAAGTCCACAATCTGAAAGGGATGGAGGGCTACAACCGCGTTAGGCCGGAACAGGGCTGTCAGCAGCGGGATGATCGTCAATGGGGTAAACGGCGCTAAAGAATGCCAGTTCAGTCGGGTACCAAATCCAGCTTTTCGCCAGAATCCCAGTGCACTAAGGAAGATAACGGCAAGCAGGCATGCTGTCATCTTGCCGAAAATAATCTGGTCGGATTCCGATGCCCCAGGAAGAACAAGTTGCCAAAGATACTGACCTAGGATGAGCGCAAGCCCAGTGAGTACCACAAGGAGTAAAGGATGGAGGGTAGAGAATTTCTTCATTCGTGTTGTTCTTGATTTAGGTCAATGAGTAGATGATTGCATTTCTTGTACGCATATAGATTTTGCCGCCCAACGGCTTGCGGTTGAGTTTATCCCCGCGGAACAAAACTGCTCGCCTTTGCTCTTCGAGCAGTTTTGAATGCGTAGCGGGGGCCGCCTGGCCGGCTGTGCTTTTGTAGGTTCAGTATACAACAAGCGCCAACGACTCTAGGCGCCTTGACACCTGGCCGAAGGCCAGATCGGTTCCAACCGCGGGTTGGGCGGAATATATTTGCATGCGCACCTGTATTCGCATGCATCAGCGCATTACGCTATCTAGTAATAATGTCCCATCGAAAGCAGGGCTTTGCATCTAAAATTGGTGCACACAGCGTATTCGCGTGTGCATAGAGTTATTTAGAAATCGAATAAGCCCCAGTAAATCGCCTATCCAAACATTCCAACGATGAATACGATCAACCCGATGACTATGAGTGCGCCTCCAAACGTCTTCATGAATGCGCCGTGTTTTTCCGGGCTAGAGAGTTGACGGGAAATATCAATACTTTTCCAAAACCCTTGTTGGAATATGTCGGGCTTCGCGATATAGAGAATTCCCAGGATAACGAGCAATACACCAATTGCAACCAAAATCAATGCTAATGTAGTTGACATTGTCCTTCTCCTTTGGGCTTTCAGATGGCCGTTCAGCACCTCTCGGCCCCGCCGTGCGCGCCAAGCGCGCTTGGCTGGTTCGGCATGATGGGGTAGATTCTACGTTAAAAGTAACTATCCCGCAAACAATCCGCTTTCGTAACGCCGTAGCCGAGCGGCTTTAGCCTCTATATGGGCTTGACTCCTTCCGCGAAGAGCATACTATCGAAGGCGCCAAACCGAAGGTCAACTCCGCCGCTGCGCCGGGTTGGGCGACTCCTTGGTCAGCCAAGTTGCAGTTCATCATTAATAACACTATCGTCGTAAAGAGTTCTAATGACCTCTACTTGTTTTTCAATTAATATCTTAAGCCATTCACCAAACGATTCAAGTTTACTATATCCCTTCCGTCCATGCGCATCAAAATAAGTCACCATGTACTCTTCGACGCTTGTATTTACATCCGTGATGAAACACCATGCATTTCCACTGGAATCGAGGCTAAATGGAACGAGATACTTGAACCTCGTCTCACCTCCTTCGCGAATTGTTATGATTTCATCTGGTTCGCCTTTTAGGCAGGTAATGTTTTGAATCGCTGCCACCTGTTTACTACCGGCACCAACAGCACTGACTTCCTGTATAAGATAGAGATATGCTCCGTTGCTGAAAAGCGTGAGAAATGTTTTATAGGAAGCAGGAAGAGCCTTAGCGATTGCTTTCTCTGTAATTTCGATATCTTTCTTATTGGCAAGAGGATACTTTTCGTGATCGCCATTCTCTAGTAATTTGATTAGGTCGTTAATGTCTACCATGATTACCTCCCTCTTGTGTGCCGTCCAACATCTTTATTAACGGAAAAGCCTCTCTCTCTGGATACAAGTATATACCTATAGATGCATGTTCGTAACATATACGGGTATATACTTTTCCACTCCGATCACTTTTACTCCCGCGGAAGCTGCCGGAGCGGCGAAGCCGTCCGCCGCATCGATAAACCGAAAGATGGATATAATCGCCCAAATCCCGCTGCGATACGGTTGACAACGGTTCTTGAAATTCCGGATTAAATCCATCAACATGGAGCAGGGAGGCATTCTCGAAAGCGAAGAAAAGCAACCCAATGGACCTGACGCAGAAAATCATCCTTCCATTTGAATCCGTTCCCCGGCAGTTATACACGCGGGAGACGCTCTTCCACGGGTTCCGGGGAGACAGACCGGGCTCCTATGCGGAGACGGCGGATTTCGCCATCTACCGGCACTACGTGATGACCGGGCGCGGCGCGTCCAGCGACCCGTACATCCGGATGATGCAGGCGTTGCACGACAACGCCATCACCCAATCCGCAACCGCGGACATTTCCGGCCGACGGGTTGCGGCGGTCATGGGCGATCACCGCATGGCGCGGGATTCTGCAACCTACCGGAACATCGCGATGCTCGCCCGCCGGCTCACCCGCAACGGGATCCTGGTCTGCACCGGCGGCGGCCCCGGCGCGATGGAGGCCGGCCACCTGGGCGCGTCGCTGGCTTCCGGAAACGATGCGGAGTCTCGATAGCGCGCTGGCGCGGCTGGCTTCCCAGCCGACGGTTCCGGCACTGATGGATATCGTCGATTCCAATGGCACGGTGAATCCGCAGCTGGCCGCCGCGGCCCACGCCTGGTTCAAGCCGGCCTTCGAGATTGCCGCGTCGCTGCGCGATCCGGGCCCGAGCCTCGCCTTCCCGACCTGGCACTACGGCCACGAGCCCTCCACACCGTTGGCCACCCACATCGCCAAGTACTTCCAGAACAGCATCCGCGAGGACGGTCTGCTGGCGCTTGCCCGGCACGGGATCATCTACTTCGAAGGCAAAGCCGGAACGCTGCAGGAGATCTTTCAGGACGGCGCGCAGAATTATTACCGGTCGTTCGGTCTGTTCAGCCCGATGGTCCTGGTCGGGTCGGAATATTGGAATAAAATAATTCCGGTCGTCCCCCTGCTGGAAAAACTGTTTGCGCCGGCGGATTTTGCAAAGTATGTGCTCGTCACGGACGATCTCGACGCCGCGGCGGCGTTCATCGAACGGTTTGATCCGTAAAGCGGCCCGGCGGCCTGCCGGGTTCGAATCATTTTCCTTAAGGAGGTTGTCTATGAACGGGAAAAGCTCGATCGCCAATTCACTGATTGGTCTGTGCGCCTATGGATCCGCCCTGGCCGGTTTCCTCGGGTTGATCGGCGCCCTGATCGCCTTCATCGAAGGCGATTCCACGGCCTCCGGCATATTCCTTGTCGCATCGGCCCTCGCATTTGGGCTCCTGGCGAGGGCGGTCATGGGCGAATAAACCCGCGCCGGTTCGCAACGGGAGAATCCCCATCCCCTGCGCTGCGTAGGGGCGACCCAATGCACGCCCTCGCGAAGTGCGCGGGTTCGGTTTGTTTTTGGAACCCGCGCGTTCACGCAGCGAGGGGGTCGCCCCTACCAAACCATCGCATAATCCCCGTTCCCCGCATCGTTTTTTCGTCAATAGAAATAAAACCTTTCCCGAAGAATTATCGGCCATGGTCCATCGACGATGGACGATCGTCGCTTTTATTTTCTCAGCATATTATTGGGATTCTTTCCGCGCAATTGACTTAACATTGGTTTGACCCGCGAAATAAGATTCACACCTCGATATCTATATCAGATCGAGGGTACCCAAGCAGGGATATCAATTGATTGGATAAATCGTACGCGGATTTCACGGAATAGCGCGGATTGCGCGGATGGTTCAATATTTCTTTGGTTTTTCAAATTGTTTTCCGCGAAATCCGCGGATTCCGCGCGATCCGCGTACCGGCATCGAACGCCTGATAAGTCAAACATGGATGCGAAACGTGAGGATCTGCAAATAACATCTTGATACCCCTCAAAGGAAAAGGAATATGAAAAAAAGTATCGTTGCCCTCCTGGTATTGTTGTGCGCCCTGGCGGCCTGTTCGCCCGTCGCTGCCCCGGCCGTCGCGCCGACCGACACGCCGCTTCCCACCAATACTCCCGCGCCCGATCCCGGCACGGTGAAGTGGACCTTCCAGACCGAAGGAGCCCTGTGGGGCTCGCCGACGGTTCAGGATGGCACGGTCTACATCGGCAGCGACGACGGGAATCTGTACGCGCTCTCCGCCTCCTCCGGCGAGGTTGTATGGAAACTCGCCGCAGGCGGGATCGTGAGATCCACTCCCGCGCTCGATGGTGGGCGCGTCTTCATCTCCAGCGATGACGGCTTCGCGTACGCGGTTGACGCAACAACCGGGGCGCAGGCCTGGGCGACGGATATCGGAAATGTCACCGCCGTCCGGGACGTCTCCGGCAAGACCGATCCGTCCTTCGATTATCTCCAATCTTCGCCGGTGATCGCGGACAACCGGCTGTACGTCGGGAGCGCGGACGGGAACGTCTACGCCCTGGATTCCGATACGGGCGAAGTCGTTTGGAAATTCGCCACCGGCGCACTGGTGCGCGCCACACCCGCCGTCGCGGATGGCGTGGTCTACATCGGCAGTTGGAGCGGCGTCTTCTACGCCCTCGATGCGCAGACCGGCGAGCCGCGCTGGTCGTACGAAGCCTCCACTCAGCTTAAACCGGAATACCTCTACCGGCCAATCCAGACCAAGGCCCTGGTGGCGGAAGGACTGGTCATCAGCGCCAGCCGCAAAGCCAGCGTATTCGCGCTGGATATCAAGACCGGCGAACTGAAATGGGAGCACAGCTACGGGAACGCGCTGTGGGTGGAATCGTCACCGGCGCTTCAGGATGGCATCGTCTACATCGGGAGTTCCGGCAGCAAGTATGTGCTGGCGATGGAGCTCGAAACCGGCAAGCCGTGCGGGCTGGTGCTGACGCAGACGTTCAACTGGGGAACTCCCGCGCGTGGCCGGCGGCATGGTCTATGTCGGCGGCACCGCGTACCAGGATCCGAAGGCTCAGGCCGGCCTGATCGCCCTGCGGGCAAACAACGGCGCCATCACCAATCCGGAATGGAACGTGCCCATCACCACCACCATGGAAGCCAGTGGCGAATGGTTCGGCGTGGCCTCCTCGCCGCAGGTGGTCAATGGGATCGTATATTTCGCCGCGCTGGACGGCAAGGTGTACGCCGTCCAGGGGTAGAAAGTTTGTCATGCTGAGCGAAGCGAAGCATCTGCTTTTGCAGGCTCTTCGCTCCCCCTTGCTCCGAAAACGCCCCTGCTTATGGAACAGACCCACGCAGGGATGTTCCACGCGGTCGCGCGCCTCATCCGTCCCCCTCCCGGCATACTATGGGAGCGGGACGCGATGCGGCGCGCGACCTTTTTCGTCTTTTTCGATGGCCAATGGTCGATTGTCGCGCCGGCCATGTCTTTTTCGATTGTCGATCGTCGATGGTCGATGGTCGATCCTCGGTTTCCATCCACGGAGGACACCGAGTTACACGGAGAAAAGGCGGGGAAAAATTCCGTGCTCCTCCGTGCCCTCCTTGGATGTGGAAGGAAAAGGGTCGGGACGGAGATCGATGGTCGATGGTCTATCGTCGATCTCCGGGATACAATATGGCCGATGATGAAAGCTTGGGAAGTGACGGCCATGACCAACTTCATCGCCGCGGGCGAGGCGTTCCTCGCGGCTGGGTTTCTCCTGGGCCGGGCTCCCCTCGCCGCGTCGGCTTCGGGCTTTTGGGCGCTGACGCTTCTCTTCCTCGCCGCCGGCCTGCTCGCCGGCGGTATCAACCACGGCTTTTTCGAACAAAAGCCGGATCCGCGCGGCTCTCGGATCATGCAGAAGGTTACCTGGATCTGCGCCGGCGTCACGACTTTCTTCACGCTGCTGACCGCGCTGTACCAATTCGCGCCCGCTGAATGGCGCGCCGCCCGTCGTCCTGATCGGGCTTGCGCAATTTCTGGTCTTTTGTTTCTTCGCGATCCGGGTTGACAATTACCTCGTCGTGATCCTCAACTACGCTCCGATCCTGCTGATCCTGCTGGCCCTGAACATCGTCGGCCTGCCTTCCGGATCCGGATCGTGGTTTTTTATCATCGGGATCCTGATTTCCATCTTCGCTTCCGTAATCCAGGCTCTGGGCGTGGATCGGTTCTCGCCGCTCGACCACGACGGGCTTTATCACGTGGTCGTGATGGCCGCGGTCGCGTTCCTTTTCGCAGGCGGGTTGGGGCTGTAAGTGGCCTATACTAAGGATGCGACGACCAGAACGTCATCCCCGCGGGCTGCTTCTGGGTCGTCATCCCCGCGTGCTTTTAAGCGGGGATCCAGGATCGTACTCGAAAGGAATAATTCCGGCCGCGAC
The DNA here is from genome assembly GCA_963724345.1 of uncultured Chloroflexia bacterium. Taxonomy (GTDB): domain Bacteria; phylum Chloroflexota; class Anaerolineae; order Anaerolineales; family RBG-16-64-43; genus JAFGKK01. Next base: position 2,596,149 of record CAVRUI010000003.1, read on the forward strand.
ACACCCGCTGGATGCCCGATAAAAACACTCGGGCATGACGAACTCAAAGTCATCCCCGCGCGGTCTTGGCGGGGATGCCAGGATGGTGTTACAAAGGAACAATTCCGGCTGCGGCAACACCGCTGGATGCCGCCAAGAACCACCCCGCTTCGCGGGGCAGGCGCGGGCATGACGGGTGAAAGACACTAATCAAGGAGCGCAATCCCATGACCGATCCTGATGCTCTTCCAGTGAATCCCCCGCGCAACCGTCTGGTCGGCCCGATGCCGAAGATCGGGATCCGGCCGGCGATCGACGGCCGCCGCAAGGGAGTCCGCGAATCGCTCGAGGCGCAAACCCTGGCGATGGCCGGGCGCGTCGCGGAGTTCCTGACCGGGACTCTGCGCCACGCCAACGGCCTGCCGGTGGAATGTGTGTTCCCCGAAAGCTGCATCGGCGGGGCGGCCGAGGCGGCGAAGGCGGCCGAACTGTTCGCCCGCGAAGGGGTGGGCGTCTCGATCACCGTCACTCCCTGCTGGTGCTATGGGTCGGAGACCATGGATATGGACCCGTTCCTGCCCAAGGCGGTCTGGGGGTTCAACGGGACCGAGCGGCCCGGCGCGGTCTACCTGGCCGCGGTCCTGGCCGGGCACAACCAGAAGGGGCTGCCGGCGTTCGGCATTTACGGCCGGGATGTGCAGGACGCGGGCGACACGACGATCCCGGCCGACGTGCGGGAAAAGCTGCTTGCAGTTCGCGCGCGCCGGCCTCGCGGCCGCGACGATGCGCGGCAAATCCTACCTCTCGATGGGCGGCGTTTCGATGGGCATCGCCGGTTCGATCGTCGATCCAGGGCTTCTTCGAAAGCTACCTGGGGATGCGCGTCGAAAGCGTGGATATGTCGGAGTTCGTGCGCCGGATCGAGGAATGCATCTTCGATCCCGAGGAATACGCCCGGGCGATTCTCTGGACGCGGAAGCATTGCCGCGAGGGCCGCGAGTTCAATCCGCCGGAAGCCCAGCGCAGCCGGAAACAAAAGGACGCGGATTGGGAGACCGTCGTGAAGATGGCGCTCATCGCCCGCGACCTGATGATCGGCAATCCGCAGCTGGCCGCCCTCGGTTTCGGCGAGGAAGCGCTGGGCCACAACGCCCTGCTGTCCGGCTTCCAGGGCCAGCGCCAGTGGACGGATCACTTCCCCAACGGCGATTTTCTCGAAGCGATCCTCAACTCTTCCTTCGACTGGAACGGCATCCGCGAGGCGTTCGTCGTGGCGACCGAGAACGACAGCCTCAACGGCGCGGCGATGCTGTTCGGGCACCTGCTGACCAACACAGCCCAGATCTTCGCCGACGTGCGCACCTACTGGAGCCCGGCGGCCGTCAAGCGGGTGACCGGGCACACGCTGGCGGGCCGCGCCGCGGGCGGGCTGATCCACCTGATCAATTCGGGCTCCGCCGCGCTGGACGCGACCGGCAGGCAGGCCCGCGGCGGCGCAGCCGGCGATGAAACCCTTCTGGGAGATCACGCCGGCCGAGGCGGAGAAATGCCTCGCGGCCATCGATTGGTACCCGGCCAACACCGGCTACTTCCGCGGCGGCGGCTTCTCATCCGGCTTTCTGACCCGCGGCGAGATGCCGCTGACCATGTCCCGCATCAACCTGGTCAAGGGGCTCGGCCCGGTCCTGCAGCTGGCCGAAGGGTACTCGGTGGACATCCCCGAAGCCGTGCACGACGTTCTCAACGAGCGCACCGATCCCACCTGGCCGACCCACTGGTTCGTTCCCAACCTGACCGGGAAGGGGCCGTTCGCGGACGTGTATTCGGTGATGAACGCCTGGGGCGCCAACCACGGCGCGCTCAGCTACGGCCACATCGGCGGCGACCTGATCACGCTGGCCTCCATCCTGCGCATCCCGGTCTGCATGCACAACGTGCCCGAAGCGCGGATTTTCCGGCCGAGCGCTTGGAATGCATTTGGGACCACGGACCCGGAAGGAAGCCGATTTCCGCGCCTGCGCCAATTTCGGTCCGCTCTACGGGCTATACTAACCAAAACCTTTTCACCGCTAGAGACGCGAAGAACGCTAAGAATTTTTTCTTAAAACGAAAAACCTTTGCGACCTTTGCGGCTTTGCGGTAAAAAAGGTTTTAGAATGGACTTTTATGAACCAGGATATCCATGATCTTCGCCGGGAAATCATCCGCGTGGTGCGGATCGTCACCGACCAGGGATTGGCCTGTTCGAGCGACGGCAACATTTCGGTCCGCCTGGGCGAGGACCGGTTCCTCATCACCCCCAGCGGCCTGCACAAAATGAGCATGCGCGAGGAGGATCTGGTCGTCGTCGACGGCAAGGGGCAAACCGTCGAGGCCAAGCCGGGGCTCTCGCCCACCTCCGAGGTCTTGATGCATCTGGAAGCGTATCGCGAGCGGCCCGATATCCGCGCGGTTCTGCACGCACATCCGCCCTGCGCCGTCGCGCTCACCATCGCCGGCGTTCCCTTCCCGCTGGACTTGATCCCGGAGGCGCTGATCGGGCTGGGCAGCGTTCCGGTCGCCCCGTACGCCACGCCCGGCACGCCCGAACTCGCGGCGAGCATCCGCGGGATGCTTGCGGATACAAACTCCATCCTGCTCAGCCATCATGGGAGCCTGACGGTCGGCCGGACTCTCGAGGAAGCGCTGATCGCGCTCGAACGCATGGAGCACACCGCCCACGCGTACTTCCTGGCGAAGGCCGCCGGCGCGATCCAGCCGCTGCCCAAGGATGAAATAGCCCGCCTAAGGGAGATCGGAAGGAAGTGGAGGGGAGCAGGCGAGTAACGGAAATCCGTCCGGTTTCCTTTATAGCTCATCTGCACGGCACGGTGCCGGCGGTATAATGGACCGGCAGGGGCATTATCACCGCGGTTCGTTTTCATTTTTTCCAAGGAGGCGGCTCATGAACGTGTCCATGTGGATCATGTTCTTCATTGTGCTGATCGCTGGCGCCGTCGGGGGCGCGGTCAACGCCCTGATGACCGACAACGGCTTCCTTCGCCCGAAGATGGAAAAGGTCGACGATAAAACCAGCATCTTCCGGCCGGGATACCTCGGCAACATATTGATCGGCGCGGTGGCGGCCGTGGTTTCCTGGGGCTTATACGGGCCGCTCAGCCCATACTACATTATCGGCACGGAACAGGCGCTGGCGGCGAACGCGCTTCCCGAGACGGTGGGCTTGACGCTGGCGGCGCTGGTCGGCGCGATCATGATCGGCATCGGCGGCGCCCGGTGGTTGACCAATGAAGTCGATAAAAACCTTTTGCGCGCCACGGCCACACGCGCCGCGGCCGCCAAACCGTCCACCGCCGCATCCCAACAAATAGCGATGGCGACGCCGGCCCAAGCGCTGGATGTGGCGCGGACGATGAAATAAGAAGCCGGCGCCTTCACGCGGAGCTTCTCAATCCGATGCGGGCGGCTTCATCGGCGCCCGCATCGGCATGCATGCCGGCAGCAACGGGAAGCCGTCCGATAATTTTGCGGATTGGGATTGGTTTGAATATCAAGGGGAATAGTCGATGCGGCCATTTCGCCTACAACGCAAATACTATTTGACCACGAAGACACCAAGACACTATGGAATTTTTTCTATAATTTTCTTGGTGTCTTCGTGTCTTGGTGGTCAATAATTTTTCTAGATACTCTTAGTCCCACAGGGCACCTGCAATAAGTACGAATATTATCCAAACACAAACCACGAAGGCACCAAGACACTAAGGAATATTTTTATTTGGTTATCTTGGTGTCTTTGTGGCTTGGTGGTCAAAAAATTAATGAATTAATAACCCGGTCAAACCAAGTTGTTTTGGGATTGAATTGAATTCACTTTTTTAAAAATCGGTTTTTACAATCCTGTAAATTCTGTCTATGATTTCCCCAGCTTCAGCACCGTCCCCGTATCCGTCACCGCCCACAGCGTCCCGTCCGCGGTGCGCGAGAGCGAGATGATCACGCCGTTGACCGGCGAGGCGACCGTCCCCCATTCCGACCCGTTCCAGTGCAGCAGGCCGTTGCCCGCCATCCAGCCGTCGTCCGGCGCCAGCATATAGATCGCATCCATCCACGCCACGCCGTGCGGGAACGGGTAGGCCGTCCACTCGGCCCCGTCCCAGTGCAGGATCACGCCCGGGTTGATTGACGAAGCCACGTTTTCGGCGATCCCCGCCGCCCACAGGTCGTCCGCCGCCACGCCGTGGATCGCCAGCAGCCGGTAGGCATCCGGCCAGGTCTGGTAGGTCCACTCCGCTCCGTCCCAATGCATCGCCAGAGTCTGATCGCCGCCGCCAACCGCCCAGCCGTCGTCGGCGGAGGAAAAATGCATCGCATACAGCGAACAGCGGCAGGGCGGCTTTTTCGCGAACAGGCCGACCGCGCTCCACTCGCTGCCGTCCCAATGCATGATCCAGGGCTGGCTGAAATCGCCCCCCTCTAGACCGCCGGCAACCCAGCCGTCGTTCGCTCCAACCAGTGCCAGCGAATACAACCGGGCGTACAGCGCATTGTTGCCCAATCCCCGCGCGACGTACGGCATCTCCACCGACCAATCGCTTCCATCCCAGCGCAGGATCTGCCCGCCTTCGCCCGCCGCCCAGCCGTCGTCGGCCGACAGGAAAGAAACCGCGTTGAGCGTCTGGCCGGTGGGGAATCCGCCGCCATCCATTCCGTCCCGTCCCAGCGCGCGAGCATCCCGTCCTCGCCCGCGCCCCACGCGCCGCCGCCGGGCAGGAACGCCGCCGCCTGCAGCGGGATGGGAACCTTTTCGAATTCTCGGTTCCACGCTTCGCCGTCCCAACGCCAGACCATTCCCGCCCGCGACCGGCCCGGGATCCAGCCCGCCGCCCACGCCTCGCCCAGGGCGGGGAAATCAAGCGCCAGCACTTCACCGTCCGGCCCGTCGCCCGTAAAGGTCGCCCAGTCCTTCCCGTTCCAGCGCAGGACGATATCCCCGCGCTGCCACGATCCGAGCACCCAGCCGTCTTCGCCTTCCGGATCCATCACCATCCGGCGCGGGTTGGGCGCCATCGACGAATACGTCCACCATTCGCCGTTGGCGTAGCGCAGGATCACGCCCTCCGTGCCGTACACCCACCCGCTGACGTTCGACGTGAAGACCAGCCCGTTAAGATCCTTGTCGGTCGGGGATTCGATCGCGCTCCAGGCGGAGCCGTTCCAATGCAGGATCACGCCCCCGTTGCCGACCGCCCAGCCGGTCGCGGAGGAAACCATCTGGATCGCGTTCAACGCCGGAGTCCGGTTGACGGTTGACCATTCGCTCCCGTTCCAGCGGACCAGGTAATACACCGGCTCCAGGCCTTCGGTTTCCGAAACGATTCCCCAGGCGTACCTTTCGGTAAGAAAGGAAATATCGACGATGTACCCCAGCCGGGTGGAATTCGAGAAAACCGACCAGGCCGCGCCGTCCCAGTGCAGCAGGCGGCTGCGGTAGCGGAGTTCCCCGGGAGCGACCGCGTACGGTTCATCCGTGACCGCCCAGGCGTCTTTCGCCGAGAGAACGATCACCCGCCGGATGTCGGTCCCCACCGGGCTCGCCGCCTGCTCCCATGTATCGTTTCTCCGTCTCAGGATCACACCGCGCTCCCCGACCGCCCATCCGTCTCCCGAAGGGAGCATCGCAATATCCAGCAGGACGTGGTGGCAGGGATCGGGCGATTCGTCCGGAACGCACCCCCACCGGTACGGGCTGTAGGTGGGCTCGGGAGTCCGGGAAGGGATCCATCCGAGGTCGCGGGTCGCGGTCGGGGTGATCGTTTCGGAGGGCAGCGGAGAGGGAGTCCGGATCGGGGTCGGCGTGTCGAAGGTCAATCCGGAATAATCCGGGGTCCGGGGGAGCGGCGCAGGCTGCCCGTTGCCATTTAGAAATGGCAGAGTGCAGCCGGTCAGGAGGAATAGAAATGCGGTTTGGAGGAATTCGGCCCGAGCGGGTCATGCGTAATTTATATCACAACCCCACCCTTCCCTCCCCAAATCATCGAAAGGATTCCTTCTCAGAAGTAAATGGTTTGTCGATGATTTGGGGAGGGTTAGGGAGGGGTGGTCAAATGGGTGAGGATTATCGATGGGGAGGGAGAATGGGATGGTCTCGCCCGCCCGGCTGGGGTGGGCCGTGATACGGGCTCGCTTCGCTCAACCTCCCCCCGGAGAGCACGTCCCCCTATTCCCACATCGTCACTGTCCTAACCCCCTCTCCCCGTTTTTATGCACGGGAGAGCGCCGTGCTTAAAAAACCCCTCTCCCCCTTCCCCGTAAGGGGAAGGGGGAGAGGGGATGGGGGTGAGGGGGTTAGGACAGAAGGCTCAATGTCGATGCCGCTTCTTTTTAGATCCCGCCGGCGACTCCGGCTGCTCCCCGCCTGGGGGCAGGGCCGGGGCGCCGCGGGTTTCTTCCGGCGCGGGCGCGCCCGTTGCCGGCGGCGCGTTGCGCAGCGACATGCGAAACAGCCGCGAGACTACGCCCGTCCGCACCTGCTGCATCAATGCCTGGAACAGGTCGAAGGCTTTGCTTTTGTATTGCACGAGCGGATCGCGCTGGGCATACGCTTCCAGGCTGACCGCGGTCCGCAAGCCTTCCATTTCGGTCAGGTATTCCACCCAGGATTGCCCGACTACGTTGAGCATCAGTTCCCGGTGCGCCTGGGTGATCACCCGGTCGCCGGCCATCTCGATCGCATTGCCCCGCGCCCAATCCGGCCACTGCCGGAGCGGGACATCGAGCTCGAGGTTCTGCCAGGGGCCGGGGATGTTGGCCCGCATCGACGTTTGGAAATCCGGCGTGAGCGAGGCAAAAGTCTGTTCCCCGGTCCGGACCCAGATCTGGCGCCCCCATTCGACGCGCATCGCGTCGAGCGTTTCGAGCAAGTGCTCCTGAATCCGGCCGATGAGCGCATCGATGTCGCGCGCGCCATCGCCCGCGGCCAGCTTCGCCGCCAGATGGACCCAGGAAAATTGCGCCGCCGAGACCGCCCGGCGCTGGTGCGTCCGCTGGTCGAAGATCGTCTGGGTCTTCAGGGTCACGGACATCAGCAGCCGGACCAGCTCGTTTTCCTCCACCCCTTCGCCGCCCGCGGCGCGGATCTGTTCTTCGACTTCCCGCAGTATGCGCACCCGCCGCTGGGCAAGCGCCTGATCCAGCTGGTTCCGCAGCTGCCCGACCGCCTCGTCGAAATCCGTTTCGGCGGAGGCCGCGTGTTCCGGAACCAGCCCGGTCCGCCGCTGCAGCCAGGCGGAGGCTTGCGCGGAAGCCCGCACCCAGGCCGCGTCCTCGGCCTGATCCTGCAGGTGCGCGCGCAGACGGTGCGCCTGGTCCGGCGCAAGCAGTTCGCGCGGAACCGATTTGACGTCGACCTGTGCGGTCTGGGCGACCGCGTCCAGGATCGTGCGCGGGGTCATGTCCGTGCCCTTCTCGCGCGCCTCGAGTCTCCGCCCCCTCCCACGCCATGTCCAGCGCCTCGCGGTTCTCCCGCGCCCAGGCTTTGGCGCGCTCCGAGATTCCGTCCATCGCCTTCCCGAACCCGTCGCGCAGGTGTTCGGATTCCTCGTCCAGCGCTTCGCCGATCAGTCCGGTGAGCCGCTGCAGCCGCTGCGCGGGAGCCGCGTCCATCAGTTCGTCCAGGATGATCCGCACCGGGAACGATGGATGCGCTTCGCCGTCGGAAAAACGCAGGGTCGGCTGGATTTCATCCAGCCAGGCCATCAGCTTCCACGGATCTTCCTTTTCCTTCTCGGCCGTCCGGACGTGCCGGCGGATATCCTCCGCCAGCATCGCCTGGATATCTTCGCGCAGGTTCTCCTTCTCGAAGATCCGTTCGCGCATATCGTAGACTTTGCCGCGCTGCTTGTTCAGCACGTCGTCGTATTCGAGCAGATGCTTGCGGACGTCGAAGTTCGCGCCTTCCACCCGGGATTGGGCCTGCTCGATCATCCGGCTGACAAGGCCGGATTCCATCGGCACGGCGTCGTCGATGTGCATGCTCTGCATCATCCCCGCCACCTGGTCTCCGCCGAACCGGCGCATCAGGTCGTCTTCCATCGAGAGGAAGAAGCGCGAGGAACCGGGATCCCCCTGGCGGCCGGCGCGCCCGCGCAACTGGTTGTCGATGCGCCGCGCCTCGTGGCGTTCCGATCCGAGCACGTGCAGGCCGCCGAGCTCGCGCACCTTCTGTTCTTCGCGCATGTGCTTGCGGAAGAACTCCACCTCCGAGGTGTAGATCCCGATCTGTTCGGGGGTGGCGGCTTCGAGCAGGCGCAGCCGCTCGGCGTTGATCAGGTTGTACGGATCCTCCACGCCCGTTGCGCCGCAGGATGCGGTTGATCGCGGCCAGGACTTCCTCGGCCAGTTCGCCGCCGAGTTTGATGTCGACGCCGCGGCCGGCCATGTTGGTGGCGATCGTCACCGCGCCGAACGCGCCCGCCCCGGCGATGATCTGGCTTTCCTCGGCGTGCCTTTTGGCGTTGAGGACCTGGTGCGGGAATGCCCTTTTGCAGAACCTGCACCAGGCGCGGACGGGAGTTCCGCCGGCAGGTTCAAGAGTCCCAGCAGCCGGTCGACGTTCGCCGAGTCCTCCGGATTAAGCGTGAGCGAGAGCGGTTTGGAAACCGTCCGCAGCACGCCCGGCTGCAGCGTGCCCAGCGGTTCGGCCAGCGGCGTGCAATTCGTCGACCTGGCGCCCGTCCTCCTCGCGGTTGTGCGCCGCAAACCACGCGTCGCGGATCAGCAGGGTCAGGACCAGTTTGCGCAGCGGTTCCGCGCGCAGCCGTTCGGAAAGGATCTCCGAGCGCTCGACCGACGTGGTGCCCATCAGGATCGGCCGCCCCAGCACGTGCATCTGGAGGATCTCGGCGCACACCGAGCGGAATTTCGACTCCTCCGTCCGGTAGATGATGTCCTTGAAATCCTTGCGGCGCCAGAACACCGGCGATTGCGGATCGGGTTTGCGGGCGAAAAAGGTGAACTTGTTGCCGTCTTCTTTGTACGGCACCTCGATCAGGTCGGTATCGGCGCGCCCGGCGAGATATTCGAGGTTGGTCGGAATCGGCGTTACGGCCAGCTTGTAGATCTTGTCGAATTCCTCGGCTTCGGTGATCGCCGTGCCGGTCATTCCGGAAAGCTTCGCGTACAGGCGGAAATAATTCTGAAGGGTGATGGTGGCGTAGGTGACGTTCTCCGGCTGGACCTCCAGCCCTTCCTTCGCCTCGATCGCCTGGTGCAGACCGTCGGACCAGCGCCGGCCGTGCATCAGGCGGCCGGTGAACTCGTCGACGATCACCACCTGCCCGCCCTGGACGAGGTAATCCCGGTTGCGGCGGAAGAGCAGTTCGGCGCGCAACGCCTGGGAGAGGTAGCCCGCCAGCCGCGCCTGTTCGGGCGTCACGTCCTCCGGCCGGTCGGGGTCGCTCAACGTTTCGCCGAGGATCTCCTCGATGTGGCTTTCCCCCGCCTCGGTCAGGTTCACCGTGCGGTCGCGCTCGCTGATCTCGTAATCTTCCGGGCGCAGCTGGCGCACGGCCGTGGACATGCGTTTGTATTCCTGCTGTTCCCCGGCCGCCGGCCCGGAAATGATCAGCGGTGTCCGGGCTTCGTCGATCAGGATGTTGTCGACTTCGTCGACGATCGCGAAGTGGCGCACGCGCTGGACCCGTTCCTCGCGCCGCATGGCCAGGTTGTCGCGCAGGTAATCGAACCCGAATTCGTGGTTGGTGCCGTAGGTGATGTCGGCCGCATACGCCTGGCGGCGGTCCACCATCCGCATCCGGTCGGCGTCCTCCTGGTTGGATTCCCGCTCGGGGTCGTAGACGAAGGCCTTGCGCGCGTTGTCGGTGCGCGACGCCTCCTGCAGCACGCCGACCGTCATCCCGAGCGCGCCGTAGACCGGGCCCATCCAGCGCGCGTCGCGCCGGGCCAGGTAGTCGTTGACGGTGATCAGGTGCGCGCCGCGGCCCTCGAGCGCGTTGAGGTAGAGCGGCAGCGTGGCGACCAGCGTCTTGCCTTCGCCGGTGCGCATCTCCGCCACGCTCCCCAGGTGCAGCACCATCCCGCCGATCATCTGCACGTCGTAGTGGCGCAGGCCGATCGTCCGGCGCGAAGCCTCGCGCACGGCGGCAAACGCCTCGGGCAGCAGGTCGTCGAGGGTCTCGCCGTCCTCCAGGCGCTTGCGGAATTCCGCGGTCTTTTCCCGAGCGCCTCGTCGGAAAGCGCCTGGTATTCCGTTTCCAAACCGTTGATCTCGTCGACCAGCTCGGTATAGTGCTCGATGTCCCGGCGGTTGGGATCGCCGCCGACGAGTCGGATCAGTGAATTCAGCATGATGGTTTATTTCCTTCTTCGGCCGCTTGTCTCTCCCTCATCCGGCCTTCGGCCACCTTCTCCCGGCGTACGCCGGGAGAAGGTCGGGATGAGGCGGTGAATGTTGGCGAATATTAAAAATCGAACGATTATTCCGGATCGAATAAGCCGTCTTCCACGGTGTTCATCAATCGGCTAATTAAATCATATAAATATGAGAGAAAGATAAGATCATGCGTATCCGCGCAATCCGCGTACGGCGTTTCCTGGAAAAGGTTGCTTCACTCGTGGAACAGCTCGCCCACCGAGCGGCCCTCGTGCGTGCGGCGGATCACCTCGCCCAGAAGCGGCGCCACCGAAAGCGTCACCAGGCGGTTGCCGAGCAGCGCCTTCTTCTCCCCCGGCATCGGGATCGTATCGGTGGTGACGAATTCCCGCACCGGGAGCCCCGCCAGCCGTTCCGCGGCGGTTCCCGAAAGGACCGGGTGCACGAAGGAAACGTAGACGTCGCGCGCCCCGTACTCCTTGACCGTGTTCACCGCCTGGATGATCGTCCCCCCGGTGTCGATCTCGTCGTCCACGACGATCACGTCGTGGTTGTCCACGTCGCCGACCACCGTCAGGGCTTCGGTGATGGATTTGTTTCCCTTGCGGCGCTTTTCGATGAAGGCCATCGAGCACCCCAGCGAGGCGGCGAAGTTGCGCCCCTTTTTGGCGAACCCGAGGTCCGCGGTGACGATCACCGGATCGTGCATCTTCTTTTTCTTCTTGGCAAAATACCCCGAGAGGATCCGGAACGCGGTCAGCACGTCGCCGCGCACCGAGAAGAATCCCTGGATCTGTCCGGCGTGCAGGTCGAGGAAGATGTAGCGGTCGGCCCCGGCCGCTTCGATCATGTCGGCGACGAGCCGCGCGGTGATCGCCACCCGCGGCTGGTCCTTTTTGTCCGAGCGCGCGTAGCACAGGTACGGCACCACCGCGGTCACGCGGTCCGCCGAATCCTGCTTGAGCGTCCGCAGCGTGATCAGCAGTTCCATCAGGTTGCGGCTGACCGGGGTCGAGGTGGTCTGGATGATGTAGACGTCCTGTCCGCGCACGCTCGAATGCAGCCGGACGAAGATGTTCTCGTTGGGGAAATCGATCACATCGTGGCCGCTGAGGGGAATGTGGATGTATTTCGCGATGGCCTGCGCCAGATCCACCGATCCGCGCCCGGCAAAGAGCTTGATACCACCGTAGACCGCCATAGTTTTCCTACTCCTTAGGGGCGACGTAGCGGGCTTCCCACTCACGGCGCAGAATGGAATAGAAGTGCATGTCCCAGTAACGGCCCTGGTGGAAATGCGCCTCCCGCATCGAACCTTCCCGGACAAACCCGATCTTCTCGTACAGATGGATCGCGCGCTCGTTGAACGCCATCACCTGCAATTGCACGCGGTTGAGGTTGAGCGTTTCGAATCCGTAGCGCAGCAGCGTCAGGAGAATATCCCGTCCGTAGCCCTTGTGCCAGTGTTTGCGCGGCCCGATGAACAGGCCGCACTCGGCGAGCCGGTTGCGTTTGTCGACCATGTGGAACCCCGTGCCGCCGATATGTTCCCATTTCCCGCGCCCGGTCCGCAGGTCAACCGCCAGCGCCTGCTGCTCGAGCGGCTGCTTGAGGTTCTCTTCGTACCAGCGCTCTTCCTGGGCCAGGCTCATCGGCATCTGGCTGGCGAGATTCTCGCTGACCTCGGCGTCCGCGAACCAGGCCACATACCGAGGCAGGTCATCCCGCTCGATCGCGCGCAGCCGGATTTTCTCGCCGAAGTAGTCCATCGATGCTCTCTCACAATGAACGCGTCTCTGTCCTTGCGAGGCGCCGAAGGCCCCGAAGCAATCTCCTGCTTCGTGGGAAGGAGGAGATTGCTTCGTCGCTTCGCTCCTCGCAATGACCTTCTTCTCGGGTGCCCGCCTCTATTTCAGCAGCTGATCCAACGCTTCTTCCGGCGAACACTCGCGCGCGGCGATCCGGCGCGCCATTTCCGCCAGATCCTTCGCGCCAGTCTTCTGCCAGCTCTCGAACAACCGGTCCCGGAGGCGTTCCCGCAGGTCCGCCTCCGCGCGTTCGCGTTCGCGGCGCCCGCCTTCTCCGCTCCCGCGCAGATATTCACGGTGGCGGCGGACGGCTTCCGCGAGGGCATCCACTCCTTCACCGGTCGTCGCCACCGTTTTAAGCACCGGCGTTTTCCAGTCGTTGCCCTCTCCCCCGCCCAATCCGAGCATCGCGCACAGCGATTCATACGTCGAATCCGCGCCGGATAAATCCGCTTTATTCACAACAAGGATGTCGGCGATTTCAAGAATTCCGGCCTTCAGCGCCTGGATGTCGTCGCCGGTTCCCGGGCTTTCCACAACCACCACGGTCGGCGCCTGCCGCGCAATGTCCACCTCGTCCTGCCCGACTCCCACCGTCTCGATCAGAATCGTTTCGAAACCCGCCGCATCCAGCGCGCGCACCGTGGAATCCGTCGCATGCGAAAGCCCGCCCAGCCGGCCGCGCGACGCCATCGAGCGGATGAACACGCCCTCGTCCCCCGCCAGATCCCGCATCCGGATCCGGTCGCCGAGGATCGCGCCCCCCGAAAACGGGCTGGTCGGGTCGACGGCGATGATCCCGACCGTGCGCGGAGGCTCGCCGGCGGTTCCGCGCCGGTATACGCGCGCCAGCGCCGCCACCAGCGTGGATTTTCCGGTGCCGGGCGCGCCGGTGATTCCCACCACCACCGCGCGTCCCGTTCCCCCGTGCAGCCGTCCGAGGATCTCCCGCGCTTCGGGATCTTCCTTTTCGATCCGGCTGATGAGTGTTGCCAGAGCCCGGCGGTCGCCCGCCGCAACGAGTTCGGTCAGGGTCGGCATCCGTGGAGTGTTATCCGGGTTGCGGCGTTCCCAGCGAGTTTCGAATGGCCTTCACCACATCGGCGGTCGGAGTCCCCGGACCGAACACCCCGGCGACTCCGGACGCTTTCAGGCCGGGGATGTCGGCGTCGGGAATGATCCCGCCGACGAAAACCTTTATCCGTTCGAGGCCCTTTTCCTTTAAAAGCCGCATCACGCGCGGGACCAGAGTCCCGTGCGCGCCGGAGAGGATCGACAGCCCGATCACGTCCACGTCCTCCTGCAGCGCGGCGTCGGCGATCATCTCGGGCGTCTGGCGCAGGCCGGTGTAGATCACTTCCATCCCGGAATCCCGCAGCGCACGGGCGATGACCTTGGCGCCGCGGTCGTGACCGTCCAGGCCGGGTTTGGCAATCAGGACTCGAATTGTGGATGTGGTCATGAACTGGACGAAGGGCTCCTCCCGCCCGCAATTCTTCGCTCTGCCCGCTCCCGGAGGCGTAAATTCCTGCCGGCGCCGGGGCACACAGGATTATACTCCCCCTTTTTTCCGTATTCCTTCCTTGACTTTCCGGCCTCAGCTTTTTAGAATCCCTGTAGACAGCGCGCGTGTGCAAGGGAGAGAACCATTTTCCGGCATCCGGGAGGCGCGGGATCGGTGTCTTGCGCCTGCACCGGGACTCCGCATCTCCTTCCTTTAAAGAACCCCCGCCGTTCTTCTATCTGCGGATCATCATCCGGGTGCAAAACCGCCGACCGCGAGTCGGCCAATCCTTGGAGGTTTCGTCATGAACATCCCGAAGGACCTGAAGTACACCAAAAGCGACGAATGGATCCGGGTGGAGGGAACCCAGGGTTCGATGGGCATTACCGATTACGCCCAGGGCCAGCTTTCCGACATCGTCTACGTGGAAGTGCTCGCGAAAAAGGGCGATGCCGTGGCGCAGGGTAAACCGATCGCTTCGGTCGAATCGGTCAAGGCGGCGTCGGAAGTCTACCTTCCCGCCGGCGGAACCGTCACCGAGGTCAACGCGGGGTTGGCGGCCGCGCCCGAAGTCGCTCAACAAGGATCCGTACGGCGAAGGCTGGATGGTGAAGCTCACGCTTTCCAATCCCGCCGAACTGGATTCCTTGATGGATTCGAAGACCTACGAAGCCTACTGCGCCGGACGCCAGCACTAGGCCGCATCCCGCACCCCGCGCCATCCGCCCCCCGGCGGGAACTTCCATCATCCGGCGCAGCGCCGTTGCCTGAGAGGCCGCATGCCATTTCTTCCGCACACCGAATCGGAACGCACGGAGATGCTTCGGACCATCGGCGTCAAGAAGGCCGAGGATCTGTTTGCCGCGATCCCCAAAGCCGCGCGCTTCCCCGAATTAAAACTCCCGCCCCCCGTCTCAGAGCCCGAAGTCCTGGCGGAGATGCAGTACCTCGCCGAGGCCAACAATCATGCGCAGAATTCGGCCTGCTTCCTCGGCGCGGGCGCCTACAACCATTACATTCCGGCCGCGGTCAATCACCTGCTGATGCGCGGCGAGTTCTACACCGCCTATACGCCCTACCAGCCGGAAATTTCCCAGGGAACCCTGCAATCCATTTTTGAATTCCAAACTCTGATCGCCGCCCTTACCGGGATGGAAGTCGCCAACGCGTCGCATTACGACGGCGCAACGGCCGCGGCCGAGGCGGTGATCCTCGCCCTGCACCAATCCCGCGGCCGCCGCCGGGTGGTGATGTCCCCGGTCCTGCATCCGCAGTACCGGCAGGTCATCCGCACGTATCTCCAGGGCGCGGGAGTGCACTTCGCCGGGGACGAGACTCCGGAAACCTACTCCGCATTCCAGGCCCGCAGCCGGGCCAAGCACCTGGCGACCTGCGTCGATGAATCCACCGCGGTGGTGGTCGTTTCGTATCCGTCCTTCGTGGGCGAGGTCGAGGACCTTTCTTCATTGGCGGAAATCGTCCATACCGCCGGCGCGCTCCTGGCCGTGGCGGTCAATCCGATCATGCTCGGGCTGTTGAAGCCGCCGGGCGAGATGGGCGCCGATATCGTCTTCGGCGAGGGGCAGCCGCTGGGCATCCCGCTTTCCTACGGCGGGCCGTACCTCGGGTTCTTCGCGACCCGCCAGGCCTACCTGCACAAAATGTCCGGCCGGATCGCGGGCGAGACCGTCGACGGGCAGGGCCGCCGCGGATACGCCCTCACCCTGGCCGCGCGCGAACAGCACATCAAGCGCGAACGCGCGTCCTCCAATATCTGCACCAACCAGGGGCTGATGGCGCTGGCCGCCACCATCTACCTCAGCTTAATGGGCCGGCGCGGCCTGCGCCAGGTGGCGGAACTCTGCTATCACCGCGCCGGGTACGCCGCCGAGCGCCTGGCGCGCATCCCGGGGTTCCAGGTAGTCTCACGATTCCCGTTTTTCAACGAGTTCATGCTGCGCTGCCCGAAATCCGTCGCCGCCATCAACCGCAACCTGCTCGACCATTGGGAGATCATCGGCGGGTACGACCTCGGGCAGGATTACCCGTGCCTGGCCAACCACATGCTGCTGGCCTTCACCGAGATGACCCCCCGCGGGCAAATCGACAAACTGGCGGAAGCGCTGGCCGGGGAATCGCTGTGAGGATACGCTCATGACCGAACCGACGATATACGAACTTTCCTCCCCCGGGCGCGCCGGGGTAAGCCTGCCGGCGCTCGACGTGGATCCCTCGACGTTTCCGCCCGCGCTGATCCGGACCGAACTGCCGCTCCCGCAGCTTGCGGAATCCGATGTTGTCCGTCACTTCCTGCGGCTTTCGCAGATGAATTATGGGGTCGATAAGGGTTTCTACCCGCTCGGTTCGTGCACGATGAAATACAATCCCAAGATCAACGAGGATATGGCGCGCCTGCCGGGCTTCGCCTTCGTCCACCCGCTGCAGGATCCGGAGACGGCCCAGGGCTGCCTGGCGTTGATGTACCAGCTCCAGGGATGGCTGTGCGAGATCAGCGGCCTGGCGGCCGTATCGCTCCAGCCGGCGGCGGGGGCGCACGGCGAATTGACCGGCGTCCTGATGATCCGCGCCTACCACCGCGACCGCGGCCAGGAAAACCGGCGGCGGATGCTCATCCCGAATTCCGCCCACGGGACCAACCCGGCCTCGGTCGCGATGGCCGGAATGGAAGCGGTCGAAGTCCCCTCCGACGCCGACGGCAACATCGACCTGGCGGCCCTGCGCAAGCTGTGCGATGAAACCGTCGCCGGATTGATGCTCACCAATCCGAACACCCTCGGCCTGTTCGAGGAGAACATCCTCGCGGTGGCCGAAGCCGTGCACGGGTGCGGCGGCCTGCTCTACGGCGACGGGGCGAACCTGAACGCGCTGCTCGGGATCGTCCGGCCCGGGGATCTCGGCTTCGACGTCATGCACTTCAATCTGCACAAGACCTTCTCCACCCCGCACGGCGGGGGCGGACCGGGCTCCGGCCCGGTGGGGGCATCCGCGAAGCTCGCGGTTTTCCTCCCGGCGCCGCTCATCGAGATGACCGAACCCGGGAGCGACGAGGATCCTCCCCTGTACGGGTTTCGCACCCCGGCCAAAACCATCGGCCGGATGCGCGCCTTCAACGGCAACTTCGGGATCCTCGTCCGCGCCGCAACGTACATCCGGATGCTGGGCGCCGACGGATTGCGCAAGGTGGCCGAAACCGCGGTCCTGAACGCCAATTACCTGCGCGCGCTTCTGAAGGATACGTACAAGATTTCGCACGAGCGCACCTGCATGCACGAGTTCGTCGCCGAGGGCCGCTGGGCGGACGCGCCGGGGGTGGGCGCGGGGGATATCGCCAAGCGGCTGATCGATTACGGCGTTCATCCGCCGACCGTCAAATTCCCCCTGATCGTCCCGGATGCGCTGATGATCGAACCGACCGAAACCGAGAGCAAGCAGACAATCGATTCCTTTGCGGACGCGATGAAAAAGATCGCCGAAGAGGCGCATTCGCATCCCGAACTGCTCCACGAAGCCCCGCACAACACGCCCGTCGGCCGGCTCGATGAAGTCCGCGCCGCCAAGCAACCAATCCTGACCGGCAAGCTGAGCTGACCCCCTCTCCCCCCGTCAGTCGAACCTCGATCTGTGGCTGACGGGGGAGGATAGAGGTGGGGGAAATCCAACCTCACCCTTACCCCACTTCCCCTTTCTCTAAATAAATTTGCCCTGCAAAATCCCTTCCCCCCTCCCTTAAGGCCTGTCCCCCGGCCTCGTCTGTGTCCCCTGCTTTAAAGTAAAGGAGGTTTCTGTTTATTTTTTCCGTGTAATCGGATTTTCTCGGTGAAATCCGTGTACGCTTTTCCAAATCTGAGCAGATACCTATTATGATCCGCTCCGAAGGGAATCGGATGTATATTAATGAAAGCATCCATCCGCCTTTTGGAGGTCTCCGATGAAAGACACCCTTCGGCAAGTGATTGTTGTGCTTTCCATTATCGCCACCCTGGTGGTCAACGTCCTCGCCAATGCCCTGCCCTTCAACGGTCTGTCCACAGCCCAGGTCTCGGACCAATTTCACGTCTACTTTGTGCCGGCCGGGTACGTATTCGCGATCTGGGGCCTTATCTACATTGGCCTGATCGCGTATGCCATTTTCCAGGCGCTGCCTGCTCAGCGCGAGAATCCCCGGCTGCGCAATTCCGGTTATCTGGTCGCCGCCGCCGGATTGGCCAACTGCGTCTGGCTGTTCCTTTGGCATTATGAACAATTCCTCTTGACTCTCGTTGTCATGATATCCCTGCTGGTCCTGCTGATCCTTGTCTATGTGAACCTTGGGATCGGGCGGACGCAGGTTTCCACCGCGGAACGATGGGCTGTGCAGGTGCCCTTCAGCGTTTACCTGGGTTGGATAACGGTCGCCACGATCGCCAACGTGACCGATGTTTTGTATTATCTTAATTGGGACGGTTTCGGGATCGGCGCTCGGGATTGGACTCTGGTCCTGTTCGCCGCCGTGATCGTGATTGCGGGGCTGATGAGCCTCACCCGCCGGGATGTGGCCTACAACCTCGTTATTGTCTGGGCGTTGGTCGGCATCGCCGTGAAACAGGCGGCGGCCAAATCGCTCGTGATCGCTTCGCTGGCGTCCGCCGTTGTGGTGATTTGCGTTCTGGTATACAGCATCGTCCGAAAACAACCGGCCGGGAAGCTTTCCTGATGCGAAGGGTCGGGCGAGCCCTCGCGCTCATCCTCTCGGTCTTCCTCTTACTTCTGCTCGTGGGCCCCTTCCTGGTCCCCGTTCCGCCGCTGGAAGGAACCGTTCCCCCGGAGGCGCTGGCGGATCCCGACAGCCGGTTCGCGGAGATCGGCGGGCTGAAGATCCACTACAAGACGGCCGGCGGGGGAGAGCCGGCTTTCATCCTGCTCCACGGATTCGGCGCGAGCGTCTTTTCGTGGCATGCGGTCATGGAACCGCTCGGCCGCGGCGGGACGGTTCTGGCGTACGACCGGCCCGCCTTCGGGCTGACCGAACGGCCGATGGCGTGGGAGGGGCGCAATCCGTACGGGCCTGACGCAAATATAGATCTGCTGCTGCAATTGATGGATCAATTCGGTTTTCAGCAGGCCATCCTGATCGGGAATTCGGCGGGAGGCACGCTCGCCATGAACTTCGCGCTCGCGCATCGCGATCGGGTGCTCGCCTTAATCCTTGTGGATCCGGCGGTATACGGCAGCGGCGCACCCTCGTGGCTCTCTCCCTTTCTTTCGCTGCCCCAGGTACGGCATCTCGGCCCGTGGATCGCCCGCCAGATAAAAACGCGCGGTCCGGAACTGCTTCGGATGGCTTGGCACGATCCTTCGAAGATCACCCCGGAAACGGGCGCCGCCTATACCGAACCGCTGCAGGTGGACAACTGGGATCTCGCCCTGTGGTACCTGACAGCTGCCGGGAGCGATACCGGGATCGCGCGGCGGCTGGGCGAATTAACCCTGCCGGTCCTGGTGGTCACGGGGGATGACGACCGGATCGTCCCGACGGAACAATCGGTCCGCCTGGCGGGAGAGCTGCCGTCCGCCAAGCTGGCCGTCATACCGGATGCCGGGCATGTCCCGCACGAGGAACAACCGGAAGCGTTCCTGCAGGCGGTCGGTGAATTTCTGCAAAGCGCCTTTCCGGAATTATTTTCGAATGGATTGCCCTGACTTTTTTCAGGGTTGACTTACCGGTAAAAATTAATTTCATCCACGGAGTACACGGAGTTGCATGGAAAAAGGCCAAGAAATAATCCGTGACCCTCCGTGTACTCCGTGGATATTATGCGGAGCGTGGGATGGAAATAAAAAAGGCTCCTTCGATCTCGAAGGAGCCTTTTGCGTAAGCGGAAAAACTACTTGCTGAGATAGTCCTGGAGCTGGGCTTTTCCGATCCGGAAGCCTTTGCCGACCTTCTTGGCTTTCAGCTCGCCGCTGGCGATCAGCGCCTGCACGTCCTCTTCGCTCGCTTTGAGGATTTTCGCCACGTCCTCGACGGTCATCACGTCCGACATCGCGGCTCCGGCGGCGGCCCCTGCGGCCGCTCCCGCGCCCGCAAGTCCGCTTCCGCCGGCCGCGCCCTGCTTCAGCGCTTCGCCCATGACCTGGCCGATGCTCATCCCGGCGCCGATTCCGGCCGTGAGGCCCGCTCCGCCGCTGGGATTCTTCGCCGCATCGCGCATCGCGTCGGCGGCCTGCAGCTGGGTGTAGGTGGCCATGTCGAGCATGCCCATCGCCCGCAGTTCCTCGGCGCTCTTATCGGACGGCTTGATGTTCTCGATGTAGAACGATTTCAGCGTCAGCCCGACCGCCTGGAAATCATCCTGGGCTTTGGCGCGGACGCCCGCGCCGATCTCCTCGGTCAGCCCGATCAGGGAAGGCACATCCTTCTTGGCGGCCGTCTCACCGAGCAGATCCGCCAGCTTGGAGATGAGGATGGCGCGCAGCCGGCCCTGGATATCGGCCGTGGAGTAGGCGCCGGTGGTGCCGACGATCTGCGCCACGAATTGCTGCGGATTGGCGACCTGGAACGAGTAGGAGCCGAACCCCTGCAGCAGCGCAACGCCCAGACCCATTCCGGGGTTGCGGATGATGATCGGCTGGGCCGTGCCCCACTTTTGGTCGGCGAACTCCCGCATTGATACGAAATACACTTCCGCCGTGAACGGCGTGCGGTCGTTGAACGCCTTGCCGATCAGGTCGATCAGGTAGGGGACGTTGGCGGTGGTGATGGTGTGTCGTCCGGCCTTGAAGGTATCCAGCGCCCGGCCGTCGCGGAAGAACACGGCGGATTGCGCCTCGCGGACAATCACCTGCGAACCGATCCGGAAATCGCCAAATCCGGTCTCGGGGAAGCGGTGCACGATTTCGTCCCGCATCTCATCCGGATATTCCACTACATCGAAGATTCTTGCCATGATGTTCTCTCCCGTGGGGGATCGGATCCCCGCACTAAATCACCGGCCCTGCGGACCGGCAAGGTTGACGGATCGTTACTGGCTGGCCGGCGCCGGGGCGTCGGAACCCAGGATCAACTCGCTGCGCAGCTGGAAGGAATCCAGCGCATCCTGGGCCAGCGTGGTCACATTGCGGATGGCCGCCGGGAGGCCGTCGGTCCCGGAGGAGGCCGCCACATTATCGACCGCCGCCCCAAGCTGAACGGCGCGATCCAGGAGGGCCGCATCAAACTGGTAAAGCTTGATGAGTTCCGGCTCGTTGACCTTCACCGCGTCGAAGAATCCGGCATACCCGTAGGGCGCGGTGCGAACGCGGTCGACGAACGTGCGCAGTTTGATCGCCGCGGCTTCGAGGGTATCGACCGATTCGATCGCCCCGTCCGCGACCATCTGCCGCTGAAGTTCCGAGACCCGCGACCACTGCTGTTCGAAGCGGGTGGCGACCGTCTCGCGAAGCATTTTATCCGCATCGCGGCGGGCGTTGCGGTCCACGTAGCCCTTGAAGCCGGGGATCCATGCGCCGATCTTCTCGAGCAAGTTCCTGCTGTCTGTGATTTTCTGAAACAGGTCTGACATGCGATTCCTCCTTGTTTCTAAAAACCCGACGGTGTGTGCCGCCTTATTATAGGCGAGTTCCCCGCCGGCGCAAGCCGGATCCGGCTTGGAAATTTGACTCGCGGCGGGCGGCGTTCGGATTCAGTAGAAATATACGAGGAACGGGAGCCTGGGTGTCACGCGAGGCTTCTTCCCGTATACAGGTTGTTGAAAAGGAACATTCAGGTGTCATTGCGAGCGACCGGAGGGAGCGAAGCAATCTCCCCCTTCGGAAAAAGCAGGAGATTGCTTCGTCGCTTCGCTCCTCGCAATGACTTCCTCAGCCTTCTTCAACAATCCGTTCAGATTTTTTCGGTGAAATCGGTGTCCTTCGGTGTCATCCGCGTACAGAATCTTTGGCCGGATCATTTCCACGCTTTAGGCCGGGTCACTCCCCCAAACAGGCGGCGGACCCGATATTTCCAGGGCGTGCCCTGTGAAATTTTTCCTTTTCGTTCGGCCAGGAATGCCTTCGCAAGATGGCGCCCGCGTTCGATCAGCACATCGGCCTGGGTGAAATCCCACGACCGCACGGGACCGGCATCCAGCCGGATGGTATTTACCCGTACTCCCTCGTGCCGCGCCCACTCCAACTGGTTGGCTGTAAGCTGGCCGATCATCGCGCCGAGCATAAAGGCAGACACATTGATGACCCCCAATCCCTCGAGCATGATGACTCCCTCGATGTTCATCGCCAGGATTTCATCGGCGCCGTATTCCACCGCCACGCGCACCGGGAGATTGGCGGCCGCCGCACCGTCTACATACCGGAGCGATCCCACCTTCCAGGGCGGGAAATAGGGCGGCAGCGCGGATGTGGCCATTGCGCCGTCGAGCAGCTTATCCTCCCGCTTCTCGCCGAAGACCCGGACGATGTTGGCGGGGTACTCGACCGCCACCGCAAACGCGCGCTGCCGGGTGCGCCGGTAAAGGTCGCCGAAGGTCTGGCAGCCGGATGGCAAATGTGATTTTATGAATTCCGCGACCGGCTCGTTGGGAAACAGGCTCTCCATCCCCGTGGCAAAACGCCGCGCGGCAGTGAAGACGCTCGCCCCTCCCTGCGGCATCGGGCGGGCTTCCCGCCAATAATCCTGGAGCATGCGGGCGCCGTGTACGGTGGGATCGGATGCCATAAGAATGGCGTTCAATCCGCCGGCGGACGTTCCGGCCCAAAGGCCGGGCCGCACACCCGCTTCGAGGAATACCTCGAGCGCTCCGGCTTCCAGCGCGCCGAAATTCCCCCCGCCGCTGAACACGAGTGCAAACATATCTCCCTCCCGGGAATACCTCCGGCCGCCCGTCCATCAAAACCGGATCGAGATCGGTCCAAATCCCCCAACACCACCGGTTTAGTCACGGGAACAACCAGCCCCCACAAACGATACTACTATTGAAAGTTCGCATCAAATAACTCGGAATTTCAGCCGGACGGATCTCTTATTCATTTCTCATATTCTCATTTGCTATAATCACCGGCGTAGGGAGAGGATACCGGGAGACTATCTTGCCAGGGAATCTATCGGTCGAGCAATTGCTGCTGCTGGTTGCCGGAATACTTGTCGGGGTTGCCGTCCTGGCAGTCTTGGCAGGCGTCCTGCTCCTGCGCAGGGCTCCGCGCCAGCCGTTCTTCCTTATCCGTCAGCAGACCGCCGCGACCGGCTGGCGCCTGCTGGCCGCGGCATTGGGCATTCTTCTGCTGGCGGGAACTGTAAGGGTATTCGGCGGTCCGGTCGTTTTCCAGGTCATCACGCCAACTCCTTCCATCACGCTCACGCCCAGCACCACCCTCACGCCGACCATCACCTTCACCCCGTCCCGGACCCTGCGTCCAACCATCACGGAGACCGCCACCAAGACCTTTACTCCGACCCCGTCCCCGACCCCGTTCGTCCCATTTAATATAGAGCAATTCTTCAGCAGCAACGTCGTCCCGGATCCGAGGCTGCGGGTCGGCCCGCTGACATTCGCGAAATCGGTGGATTCGAACAATCAGCCGGTAGTTCCCGGCACGGTCTTCTTCAATCCGGTCCAGAAGATCGTCGTCCTGTATTCCTACGAATTCGTCAATCTCGGAGTGCAGTGGACGGTGGTCTGGTACCGCGACGGCGAGTTGTTCAGCTGGGAATCCAAGCCATGGGGCGGGCCCGTGGGGGGAATGGATGTGATCACCAAGAAAACCGCCCCCGATTACTTCCTGCCCGGCACCTACGAAGTGCAGATCTTCGCCGGCAAGGAGTGGAAACAATCGGGGGTGTTCGATATCGTCGGCTCCCCGCCCGAATCGACCGCAACCGTTTCGCCCAGCATCACGCGCCTTCCTTCGCAGACTGAAACGCCGACGATGCTGAAAACAGAAGCAAAGTCCCCCTCCCCGACTCCGTTGATCCCGGCTTAGGGCACCCTCGCTTCACAACCATTCCGGCTCCAAGAACAAAAGCGAGCCGGAATGTTCCGCGAGGGCAGGCGCCGGGATGACAGGGGTTCGCCACGCCGGGATGACAGGTATTCGTATCGCCGGGATGACGATCTCCTACATGATTTCTTCGTACAACATTTCAAGTGTTAAATCCGGCACGACCGTATGCCGGGAGCGCAGCGTGAGCGACGCGGCGGAAATCCCCAATCGCACCGCTTCGTCCAATGGAATATCGTTGAGAATGGCAAACAGCACCGCCGCGGTGAGTGCGTCGCCGGCGCCGGTCGGATCGACGATGGCCGTGCGACAGCGCGGGGAAATGCCCCCGGTTTTCACGGGTGGCGTAGGCCACGCCGAACTCGGCCAGCGAGATCAGCGCGATGCACACTCCCCGCCCCACCAGTTCCTCCGCCGCCACAACCGCGTTCGAAGGATCCTCCGGGGGTATGCGGCGGCCCAGGAGGATCTCCGCCTCCCCGGCATTGGGTGTAATCAAATGAAGGTCGAGCAGGTGCGGTGTGAACCGGGCCGCCAGATGCCTCGAAGTCGGATCCGCGCTGACCGGGACGCCGGCTTTACGGGCGAGCCGGAAGACCTCGGCGATTGCATCCGCGGAGATATTCGCATCCAGAAACACCATCCGCGCGGAATGGAAAAGCGGCTCCTGGGCGCTGATGACCTCGGGTGTGATCGTCTTCAGGACGGTCATATCGTCCAGGGCGGTCCGCAGCCGCCCGTGGGAATCCACGACCGCCAGATACGCGCC
The DNA here is from genome assembly GCA_963724345.1 of uncultured Chloroflexia bacterium. Taxonomy (GTDB): domain Bacteria; phylum Chloroflexota; class Anaerolineae; order Anaerolineales; family RBG-16-64-43; genus JAFGKK01. The sequence continues at coordinate 2,620,595 of CAVRUI010000003.1, forward strand.
GGTCGTTTGGTCGGGGAGAATTTGAACGGCCGAGATATCCACCCCGGCTTCCTTTAATACACCGAGCAGCGCCCGCCCGGAGGCATCCTCGCCGACGGCGGAAAGCAAGCTGCACGGCTGGCTCAGCCGGGCGAGGTTTTCCGCCACGTTGCGCGCGACTCCTCCAAAGGCAAGCCGGATCTGCGCCGGCGTGGAGGTTCCTTCCTCCATTTCGCCCGAGAGCCGGCCGACCATATCCATCCCGGCGGCGCCGATAACCAGAACCGGTTTCTCGTTGTCCATCGATGCCATGGCACACTCCCCGGGGAACCCAAGGACATCCGGAAGAACGCCATTCTATCCCAATCGGCTCAACCCGGCGATTCGCAGCGGATGAGTTCCCCCGCCGATAGAGCGGAAGGGAAACCACATAAGGCACAAAAGACACAAAAAAATTCTGTGCTTTTTGTGCTTTTTGTGGTTAAAAATTCTTCGCTGGTTAAGCCATGGAATTGTTCCGCGGCCGGTACTGGAGCGCTTCCGCCAAATGCGCGGGGGCGATGCTTTCCACTCCCGCCAGATCGGCGATCGTGCGGGCGATTTTCAGCACGCGGTGGAACGCGCGGGCCGAGAGCTGCAGCTGCTGCATCGCGGTGCGCATCAAGGCGCCGCCGGATTCGTCCAGCGGGCAATATCGGCGGACGTCGCCGGCGCGCATCTCGGCGTTGCAGATCAATCCGCCTCCGGCGAACCGCTGGTGGGCGCGTTCCCGCGCCGCCTCGACCCGGGCGCGGACGGCCTGCGATCCCTCCGCGGGCAGCGGATCGGCCAGCTTGGCGTATTCCACCCGCGGCACTTCCACGTGGATGTCGATCCGGTCCAGCATCGGGCCGGAGATCCGTTTCTGGTAGCGGGTGACCATGGCCGGGGCGCAGGTGCAGGCGCGGACCGAATCCCCGGCGTAGCCGCACGGGCACGGGTTCATCGCCGCCACCAGCATGAAATTCGCGGGGAAGGTCAGCGACCCGTGGGCGCGGGAAATCGTCACCACCTTGTCTTCGAGCGGCTGGCGCAGCACTTCGAGCACGCGCGGTCCGAATTCGGGGAACTCGTCGAGGAACAGCACCCCGCGATGGGCGAGGCTGATCTCTCCCGGGCGCGGCCAATTGCCGCCGCCCGACCAAGCCGGCGTGGGAGATGGTATGGTGCGGCGCGCGGAACGGGCGGTGTTTGATCAGCGGCACGTCCGGCGGCAGCTGATCCGCCACCGAGTAGATCCGCGTGATGTCGAGCGCCTCATCGAGGGAGAGGCGCGGCAAAATGGAGGGAAAGGCCCGCGCAAGAAGCGTCTTGCCGGCGCCCGGCGGGCCGATCAGCAGCACGTTGTGTCCGCCGGCGGCCGCCACCTCGAGCGCGCGTTTGGCATGTTCCTGCCCGCGGATTTCTTCCAGTGCCGTGTATCCCGAGGAAGTGTAATCCCCGTCCAGCGAATCCGAGTCGTCCATCTGCAGGGGCTTGGCCGGCTCGATCACGCATTCTCCGGTGAAGTGGCGGACGAGTGCGGCGATATGCTCGACGGGGAAAACCTGCAGATCGGGGATCAGCGCCGCTTCGCGGGCATCGCAGGCCGGGACGAACACACGCTTAAGCCCCAGCCGGCGGGCGAGCACGGTCATCGGAAGCACGCCGCGCACATGGCGGACCGATCCGTCGAGCGAGAGTTCTCCGACCACCAGCGTTGCCTCCAGCTCGAAACCGGGGACCTGGTCCGATGCCACCAGGAGCCCGAGCGCGATCGGCAGATCGTAAGCCGGCCCCTCCTTGCGCAGGTCGGCCGGCGCGAGGTTGACCGTCACCCGCCGGTACGGGAACGCCAGGCCGGCGTTCTTCACCGCCGCCTGGACCCGCTCGCGGCTTTCCTGGACGGCCGTATCCGGCAGGCCGACGATGACAAACGACGGCATCCCGTTGGAGACGTCCACCTCCGCCTCCACAACGGCGCCGTCGAGTCCGATGACCGCACAAGACGATACTCTGGCCAGCATAGTCTCCCCCTTGGAGCAAAAGATCAGCCGAAGTGTAGCCCCCACCGAAAACACTGTCAAGCGGAGGGAAAAAAGGGAAGCGGCATCCGGCGGGAAATCATGTATAAATGGAATAACATGATCCCGATCACATCCGGAATTTCTCTCAAGGACAGCGAGCTGGAGATTGAATTCCTGCGCGCCTCCGGTCCGGGCGGCCAGAATGTCAACAAGGTCGCCACGGCCGTCCAGCTGCGGTTCGACGTCCGCCATTCCCCATCCCTGCGGAAGAGGTCAGATGGAGGTTGGAAAAGCTGGCCGGGCGGCGGCTGACCTCGGAGGGGATTCTTCTTATTAATGCGCAGAGGTTCCGCACCCAGGATCAAAATCGGATCGATGCGTTGAACCGGCTGCGGGAGCTGATTGCCCGGGCCGCCGTTCCCCCCAAGAGGCGGAAAGCCACCCGGCCGACAAAAGGCTCCAAGGAGCGAAGGTTGACGAGGAAGCGCCAAAAGGGGGAACGAAAGATGCAACGTAAAGGACGGTATTCCTTCGAGGATTAGGCTGGCCTTTTTAGGCTATTTTTATCTTAATTCCATGCTTGTTCACCCCCTTTTTACCGGGTGACGCTTCCGAATGGCTTATCTTGTAAGCAGGTGAAAACCGGGAATGCCGCAACCGGGATCGATGCCGGTTGCAGGGCAATCCTTCCGTACCGGAAAAGCATGAAGTGTATGTTACTTTTCGGTACAAAATATAAGCAAGAGCGGATGTCTTTTGATCGTAAGGGCATCCGTCGTTTTGGCTTATAATCCGGTTTCTGTCTCACGCCCGTTCCGGAGCTGTTTTCCCGTTCGTCTGGGTCCTTCGGGAGGGCATTCGATGCGTTATTAGCAGTCCACGAAGAGGTTCTTATGGCATCGAAAGTCGATCCTCCGCCGTCATATACGGAGAACCCGCTTCCCAGGGCCAGGCGTACCGGCCGACTGTCGGGCATCCGGCAGAAACTCGGATTCATGCTCCCCTTCCTGCTGATCGGCGCAGGTCTCTTCTCCATGGCAGCCGATCAAAAAGCCAGTCCATCCCTTCAGCCTGTAAACGCCCCTCCGGGCTTCGGTGTTCGCGCGCATGCGGTGGCGGCACCCCGGCTTATTCCTCAGAACAACCCGCTATATCAAGACACCGAAATCCCCACCGAAACGGCCACATCGACGGACACGCCGATATTTACACCGACGGAAACAGAGACGGCCACCGACACGGAAATTCCGACTGATACGGAGACTCCAACCGAAACGGAAACGGCTACCGCAACGGATACACCCACCGAAACGGGAATCTACACCGAAACGGAAACGCCCACCGAAACAGAAACCCCAACCCCAACGCCGACAACCACCCCTCCGGGCAACGACGATTTTGCTTTCGCCGCGGCCATCTCGGCATTGCCGTTTTCGGAAACCATCGCCACCGGCGGCGCCACTACCGATCCGGATGATCCGGACGTGGCCTGCGCGGCCGTTGAATTGGGGAAGCAATCCAAAAGCGTCTGGTATTCCTTTGACACAACCCGCTACCAAGCCCTTACGATCGACACCGCCTTCAGCGACTACGATACGATCATCGCCGTATGGCGCGGGACCCGCACCAACCTGATCGAGGTGGCGTGCAGCGAGAACACTTCCCTGACCGTCTCGCTCGCCGCCGGGATGACCTACTACATAGAAATCGTCGAGTCCGGAAATTCCGGATCCGGCGGCTCTCTGGATTTTAATGTAAGCAGCGGGACGTTCAACGGCCTGCGCGCGGATTACTTCAACAACGAAACGCTTACCGGCCCGCCGGACCTCACCCGGATCGATCCGTATGTCAGCTTCACCTGGACGGGAGTCCATCCGGCGCCGGAGGTTAATCTTACGGGGTACAGCGTCCGCTGGAGCGGACGGGTGTTCCCGCAGTATTCCGAAACGTACACATTCTCCACCCTATCCTACGGCGGCGGGGTCCGCCTCTGGGTGGACGGCCAGCAGCTGATCGACAATTGGTCCCCCTACACCGATGGGTATGCTCAGGGCCAGATCACGCTGGTGGCCGGCCAGGCCTATTCCATAAGGCTGGAATATTATCAACATGATGCAAGCAGCGTCGTGCAGCTGGAATGGGGCTCCGCGTCCGAACCCCAGGATATTATTCAGCCGTGGTTTCTCGATTATTTGGATGTGGAAAATTCCATCCTGGAGTCGGACGCCACCCAACCGAACGCCGACGGCGCTTCGAGTTCGACGATCACTGTCACCCTGCACGACACGGCCAACAATCCGGTCGTCGGCGTGCCGGTCTATCTGCGCGTCACCACGGGCACCGGGAACCGGATCAACGGGTATAACGTAGCCGTGGGGGTGTGGTTCTACATCGGCGAATCCGACATCGACGGCCAAGTATCCGGCGAGCTGGCCTCCACGGTGGCCGGCGATAAGACCGTCGAAGCCATGGCGGACGGGGTTTCCGCCGGGAGCCCGGTGAATGTGACCTTCCTCCCTTGGGTCTCGAACGATGATTTCGCTGACGCGCTGTCCATCGACGCCGTCCCATATTCGAACCTGGAAAGCACGGTTGACGCCACACGCGCCCCCGACGATCCGACCACCGCTTGCAGCGAGGGTTCCCCTTCCCAGCATTACAACTCCGTCTGGTACACCGTTGAGACATCCACCCGGCAGCGGTTCTTGGTCAGCACGATCGGAAGCGACTACGACACGGTACTGGCGGTCTGGACTGGAACGCGCGGCAGCCTCTCCGAACTCATCTGCAACGACGACGCAGTCGGAGAGCAATCCAAATTGGAATTCACCGCGGAAATCGGAACCCGTTACTGGATCGAGGTGGTCCAGCGGGATATCCCGGGCGGAGGAAATCTGGTCTTCAATGTGGAAGAGGTGGCACTCCCAACGGAAACACCGACCATAACCCCGACCAATACGGTCACCCCGACCGGCACGCAGACGATGACATCCACGTCCACCCCGACGGACACCGAAACCGGCCACTCCGACGATAACGAGCACCAGCACCATTACGATGACGCCCACATTCATACCGGGCTCCGTCATCGTGACGGTGCTCAATGCCGGCGGATTCCCGGAGGTCGGATTGACCGTCTGGGCGTTTACCGGGGATGTTTGGACCGGATACAAAGGCACAACTAACGGGAACGGCCAGGTGGGATTCTCCTCCCTTACCCCCCTCATGAGTTACCGTTTCCGCGTGGACAAACCGGATGTGGGAGCCGCGTTCTGGAGCGGCGCAGACAACCATTGCACCGTGCCCGGCTGCACCGAAGTTCTGATCACCACATTGGAACGGGTGATCGTAACGGTCCTGAACGCGGGAGGCCAGCCTGAGCCGGGGCTCACCGTAATGGCCTACAACAACGATATCTACACCGGTGTTTCCGCGGACACCAACTCCTCAGGCCAGGCAATCCTCTGGTTGTCGGCGGGGAGCTACCGGTTTAAAACGATAAAAAACGACATGTCTTTCTGGAGCGGACCGGAGGATTGCACCATACTCGGCTGCAACATTGCGGGCATCAGCACATACGAACCCACCCCGACGGTGTCTCCCACGCGGACGTCGTCTCCCACGCCGACCTCAACGGACACGCCGACTTCCACTCCGACCATTACGCCGACCGATACGCCGACGTTTACGGTGACGCATACCCCGACCGACACGCCGACCGACACGCCGACCGATACGCCGACCAGCACGCCAACCCGGACGGATACGCCGACCGATACATCAACACATACCCCGACCTATACGCCGACTATAACACCTCTCAGCTACATCAACCCCTACGTCGACGGATACACCGACGGTTACGCAGACCTCAACATTCACAATGACTTTTACTCCAACTTTTCCACCGGGGGCTGTAATCATAACGGTCTTGAATACCAACGGCCAGCCAGAGGTTGGATTGCCCGTATGGGCAATGAATGAGTTATTCTATACGGGTTATTCCGGGGTTACGAACGGCAACGGCCAGGTGGGGCTTGCCCTGCCCCCCGGCAGCTACCGGTTCCGCGTGGATAAACCGGGAAAGCAATTCTGGAGCGATACCGGCAACCACTGTATGGTACCCGGGTGCACCAGTGTCCTAGTAATTACACAGGAAAAGGTGGTCGTTACAGTACTTCATAACGGTGTTGATCCGGAAGTCGGACTCACGGTAATGGCTTATGACGCCATGACCTACGCCGGTGTGTCGGCCATCACCAATGCGCAAGGTCAAGCCACTTTTTGGATGTCCGCGGGCAATTACCGCTTCAAGACGGTTAAAACCGGAATGACGTTTTGGAGCGGACCCGATAACCATTGCACTATTATCGGTTGCACCAGCGCTGGAATCACCACATTCGATCCGACGCCCACACAAACCCCTACACCCACCATGACGCATACTCCGACATTTTCGCCGACGATTACATCGACGTCAACGGTGACGCACACTGCGACTTGGACTGCAACGCCGACGAATACTCCGACGGAAACGCCGACGTTTACACCCACCGACACTCCAACCCAGACTGCAACACCGACTGTTACGCCGACCGACACGCCATCCTATACGCCGACCATTACTCCGACCTTCACGTCGACCTTCACGCCAACGGATACGCCGACCATAACACAGACTCCCACAATCACCCTGACGCCGACCGCGACCTTCCCCCCGGGAGCCGTGATCATCACGGTTTTAAACACCAGCGGCCAGCCGGAAGTAGGGTTGTCCGTGTGGGCCATGGACGGAGCGAAATATACGGGGTATTCCGGAGTGACGAACGGCAACGGACAGGTGGGGCTCGCCCTGCCACCCGGCAGCTACCGGTTCCGCGTGGATAAACCCGGCTATCAATTCTGGAGCGGCACGGATAACCATTGCAGCGTTCCCGGATGCACCAGCGTTGTGGTGACCACCAAGGAACGGGTCATCGTGACGGTTCTCGATACCAGCGGCAATCCGGAAACCGGCTTCACCGTGATGGCCTACAACGGCTCAACCTACGCGGGATACTCGGTCATTACCAATGCCCAGGGCCAAGCCACCTTCTGGATGTCTGCCGGCAGTTATCGCTTCAAAACGACCAAGAACGGCACGACTTTCTGGAGCGGGACCGGAAACCACTGTACGGTCGTAGGTTGCTCCAGCGCTGGAATCACCACGACCGTACCGGTCGTCGTTACCGTGTTATCTAACACCGGCGTATTGCAGGCCAACCTCAAGGTGTGGGTATTCGATGAAACGACGTGGTCCGGATATGGGGGGACCACGAATGCTCAAGGCCAGGTCACGCTGACCCTGCCGCAGGGCTACTACCGCTTCCGGGTGGACTATCCCGGTTACCAATTCTGGAGCGGAACCAACAACCACTGCGCCGTTCCCGGATGTACCTCCACCACGGTTACATTGAATATTTCCGTCACCGTGACAGTCCTTAATGGCAGCTTCCCGGATTCCGGAGTCAATGTTTGGGTTTTCAACAATTCAACGTGGACCGGCCTTGGAGGAGTGACGAACGCCCAGGGACAGGTGACCTTCACACTCCCGGTTGGCGGGTACCGCTTCCGGGTTGACAAACCGGGGAAACAATTCTGGAGCTCAACCTACAATCATTGCGCCATCCCCGGTTGTACAAGCATAACGGTTCCCACCACAGACCGTGTCCAAGTGACGGTCCTGGATACCAGTGGAAATCCCGAAGTCGGAATAAACGTCTTAGCCTACAACGGCTCCTCCTATACCGGGTATGCGGCAATTACCAACGCGCAAGGAGTAGCGACATTCTGGCTGCCGGTCGGCGACTACCGTTTCCGGGCGACCAAGTACGCGACGGCTTTCTGGAGCGGACCGGCGAATCACTGCACGATTCGCGGGTGCTCCGCCGCCGGTATCACCACGACCACTCCGGTCGTCGTCACCGTCTTGGACACGCTGGGCAGTCCGCAAAATAACATCAACGTCTGGGCATTCAACGGGGAAATCTGGGCGAATGTCGGGGCAAAAACGAACGCGCAGGGCAAGGCCACCCTGGTCTTGCTGCAGGGCAGTTACCGGTTCCGCGTGGATATGCCCGGACGTCAATACTGGAGCAACACGGACAACCACTGCACGGTTCCCGGTTGTACTGCGGTCGGCGTCACCGTAAATGCTCCGGTGATCGTCACCGTGCTGGACACCGGCGGCATTCCGGAGGCGGGGATAAACGTACTGGCATATTCGGGATCCTACTTTACCGGCGTCGCGGCGCTCACCAACGCTCAAGGCCAGGCGTCGCTTGCGCTGGCGGCGGGTGAATATCGATTCCGGACAACCAAGAACGGCACCGCGTTCTGGAGCGGGAACTCGAACCACTGCACCGTGCCGAGCTGCACCAGCGCCGGCATTACCACAACCCTCCCGGTCGTTGTCACCGTCCTGGACGGGCTAAGCCAGCCCGTAATTGGAGTGAAAGTGTATGCAATGAACGATGAAATATGGGCGGGTTACATGGCGACCACAGATAGCAACGGGCAGGTATCGCTAACGCTGCCTCTAGGAAGCTACCGATTCCGGGTGGATACGCCCACCCAATACTGGAGCGGTCCCGGCAACCACTGCACAATTCCGGGATGTATTGCCGTAACCGTGACCGTGGGTTCCGCAGGATATGCGTTCACACAAAATCCCTGGAATGCGACTTTGGCCGGCACTTTCACCCCTAGTGGGTCTTTGGCAGTACGATGGATGTCGCCCTTCCCCCAAGTCGCCGCCGCATAACTATTGTGACCGGCTTGCAGGAAAATAAGGACTCGGAAGCTCCAACACCCCCAAATATCTATTGTAGAAAAACCGGCGCTAAGGAATTGGCGCCGGTTTTTCTACCCAGTATTTCCAGGTTTTAAAATGACAGGCTGCATCGAATAACGGGATTGACTTCTCGAATCTGTTAATTGGTAATCGATCCGGATTATAATCCCGGTATGATCCCCAACGATTTTATTTTCAGCCTCCCCGCCGCCGTGACCGTTTGCGACGCGGAGGGCATCCTCATCGAGATGAATGCCGCGGCGGAGGCGCTGTTCGCCAAGGACGGCGGGCGCGCGCTGATCGGATCGAACCTGTTCGATTGCCACTCTCCCGCTTCGCAGGAAATCATCCGCAACCTGATGCGGGACCGCGCGAGCAACGTCTATTCCATCGAGAAGCACGGGAAGAAACGCCTGATCTATCAGGCCCCCTGGTACCGCGACGGCGAATTCGCCGGCCTGGTGGAGATCTCCTTCGAAATTCCCCATTCCATCCCCAATTTCAAACGCGATTAAAAAACGCGCGGCGGCCGGGGATTGGACTTACTTTTCGCTTTCCCCTCGATCTTTCCATGCCACGCCCCGAGCAATCCAAAACGGGGGAAGACGCGTATATTCTTGTGATTCCAACAACTGCCGGATTTTTCCTCCGCAAGCCGTCCGTCCTGCCGGCGTAGGACGCGCTGGCCTTGCGCCGGCAGCGGCGAAGGGGCGGAACGCCCGCCGCAGATCCGCCGAGATTTGCTTCCCGCCAATCCTCATGCTACACTTCGGAACCTACGAGAGGTCACTATGAATGCTTTGCGGGTCATCGGATACATCGCTGCGGCCATTCTTATCTTCTTCGGGGTGCTCTTCATCTGGGGTGCCTTCGCCGAGCCGCCCAATCCGGGTTGGATCCCGGTCGGGCTGGTCAGCGTGGCCATCGGGTTCGGGCTGATCGTGCTGGCCTCGTGGAAACCGGGCGCTCCCAAGCCGGCGGATAATATTACCCTCAAAATCGACCTGCCCGCCAACGTCAACCTCGATACGCTGAAGTGCAAATCCTGCGGCGGGGCGCTGACGGTGGACAACATCAAGATGGTCGCCGGCGCGCCGGTGGTCACATGCCCGTATTGCCATACGTCCTATCAGCTGGCCGAAGATCCCAAGTGGTAATCCCGGTCCGCACTCCCGGCCGGGCCTTCCGGGGACGGCGGCGCGGGGTCCGATCCCCGTCCGCATCATCCGGTTCGGAGTACAACCCATGAAAATAAAAATCGTGTCGACCCTCCTCGTACTCGGAGTATTGCTGGCGTTTCCGGCCGGCGTCTCCGCGCAATCCTATTCCTTCGCCGTCCCGAGCGAGGACGTCCAGGTCTATTGGAACGCGGACGGCAGCCTGACGATCGATTACACCTTCGTGTTCCAGAACGATTCGGGGGCGAGCGCGATCGATTATGTCGATGTGGGCGTGCCCAACGCCAATTACGATCTCGGCAGCGTCACCGCCGACATCGCCGGCCGCTCGCTGACCGACATCCAGGCCTCGCCGTACGTCGATCCGGGCGTGGCGGTCGGCCTGGGATCGGCCAGCATCCGCAGCGGCCAGAGCGGCACCCTGCATGTTCACATCGGCAAGGTGACCGGCGTGTTGTATCCCGACGACACTGATTCCAAATACGCCAGCGCGGTCTTTTCGCCCACCTGGTTTGATTCCTCCTACGTGCACGGATCCACCAACCTGACGGTGACCTATCACCTGCCGCCCGGGGTGGGACCCGACGCCCCGCGCTACCACCTGCCGGGCACAGGCTGGCCGGGCGCGGACGTACCGGATACCTCCCTCGACAACGAGGGCCGGGTCGCCTATCGCTGGAGCAGCGCGGCCGCCAATGCGTCCACCCAATATACATTCGGGGCATCCTTTCCCGCCTCCGTCGTTCCGGACAGCGCCATCGTGCGCCAATCGGCGATCGAGAAATTCTTCCAATCGATCGGCCCCGTGCTGGAAGCCATCCTGCCGTGCGGCTGCGTGATCGGCGTGTTTGCCTTTATCGTCGGGCTGGGCGTCGTCGGGGCCTGGTCCGAGAACAACCGCAAGAAACAATACCTGCCGCCGAAAATTTCCATCGAGGGGCATGGAATAAAACGCGGCCTGACCGCCGTCGAGGCCGCGTTGCTGATGGAACTGCCGCTCGATAAAGTCCTGACGATGATTCTGTTCGGGCTGGTGAAGAAGAACGCCGCCACGGTGGTGGCGCGCGACCCGTTGAAATTGACGGTTACCGAACCCGTTTCGGAAAGCCTTTACCCGTATGAGACGGACTTTCTGAAGGCCTTCCAAACCGATAACCTCGCCCTTCGGCCGCGGGCGCTGCAGGATGTGACCGTCAACCTGATTAAAAGCCTGCAGGAGAAGATGAAGGGCTTTTCCCGCAAAGAGAGCGTCGATTACTATAAAACCATCACCGAAAAGGCTTGGGGCCAGGTCACGGCCGCCGGGACTCCGGAAGTGAAAGCCCAGGCGATTGAAGACAACCTCGAATGGACGATGCTCGACCGCGACTTCGACAACCGCTCGCGGGATACCTTCAGCCGCGGCCCGGTGTATGTTCCCATCTGGTGGGGGCATTACGATCCGGGTGTCGGCGGCGGCGCCCGGACCGCGTCCGCGCCGTCCTTCGGCCCGACCCGCGGCGGCTCGGTTTCGCTCCCGCATTTGCCCGGGTCGGATTTCGCCGCGTCGGTCGTCGGCGGGGTGCAGTCCTTCTCCAAGAACGCGATCGGTGATCTGACCGGATTTACCAGCAAGGTGACTTCGAAAACCAATCCTGCCCCGGTTTCCACTTCCTCCGGAGGCGGCTGGAGCGGCGGCGGCGGAGGGGGCCACAGCTGCGCATGCGCGTGCGCGTGCGCCGGATGCGCCTGCGCCTGCGCGGGTGGCGGCCGCTAGGACGATGCAACGCCTGCGTTTCCCCTGGCCGAAGCAAGCCGTCCCCGCCCTGCCTGCGCCCGGGTTGTATCACTTTGAACGCCGGGTGGCGGACGGCCGGAGCCGCTCGCACCTGCGGGTGGATGCCGACGGCCACGGCACGCTGGTGGTCGACGCCGCCCGGATTCTGCACCTCAACCCCACCGCGGCGCAGATGGCGTACCTGGCGCTGGAAGGCGTGAGCCCGCAGGACGCGGGGCGCGCCATCGCCCGCGAATACCGGATTTCAGAATCCTGCGCCCGGGAGGATTTCGCCGCCCTCGCGGCGCAGGTGGATGCGCTCACCCGCCCGGACGGCGCCTGCCCGGTGTGCGATCTGGAGATCGATATCCGCGCGCCGTTCAGCCATACCCCCAGCGCTCCATACCGCATGGACCTGGCGCTGACCTACCGCTGCCAGAACGATTGCGCGCACTGCTACAACGCGCGCCCGCGCTCCTTCCCGGAACTGCCCGCCGCGGATTGGAAGCATATGATCGACCGGCTGTGGGATCTCGGCGTGCCGCACATCATTTTCACCGGCGGCGAGCCCACCCTGCGCGGCGATCTCCCGGAACTGATCGCTTACGCCGAGCAAAAGGGCCAGATCACCGGATTGAACACCAACGGCCGGCGCCTGGCGGATAAGAACTTCCTGCAAACCCTGGTCGACTCGGGGCTTGACCATGTCCAGATCACGCTCGAAAGCCACGACGAGGGCGTTCACGATTCCCTCGTCGGGGCGCCCGGCGCGTGGGCTCAAACCACCGCCGGATTGCGCAACGCGCTCGACACGCGGCTGTACGTCATGACCAACACCACCCTGTTGCGGGCCAACAGCCCGCGGCTGGGGGAGACGCTGCAGTTCCTGTCCGCCGCCGGAGTCCCGACCGTCGGGCTGAACGCGCTGATCCATTCCGGCCGCGGCGCAACCGTCGGCACCGGCTTGCGCGAGGAAGAGCTGATCCCGCTCCTGGCCCTGGCCCGCGCCCACACCGAGGCCAATCGTCAACGTCTGATCTGGTACACCCCGACCGAGTATTGCCGGCTCGATCCGGTTCAGAACGAACTGGGCGTGAAAGGCTGCACGGCCGCGCTGTACAACATGTGCATCGAACCCGATGGCGGCGTGCTTCCCTGCCAGTCGTATTACCGGCCGCTCGGTTACCTGCTCCGCGACGAATGGTCCGCGATCTGGGATCATGACCTTTCCCGTTCCCTGCGCGAACGGCGCAACGTTCCGGCTAAATGCACAGGCTGCGCGCTGCTCGCGGAATGCGGCGGCGGATGCCCGCTGCAATTCGAACCGCCCGGTCCGGGAAACACTTCGAAGGAGTCGTAGAGGATGCCCAAGTTCTTTCGGAAGTACGGACTCTTCCTCCTGCTGCTGGCGGCCGCCTTGGCCTGCGGTCCGCGCACGGCCATCCCCGCCATAAGCAGCCCGACGCCCACTCCGACAATCTCCGCCACTCCCACCCCGACCTCCATCCCGTCTCCGCGCGGGCAGATCGCATATGGCGCCTCAACCCAAACCGGCGATTTACAGGTCGTTCTGATGGATTTGCAGACCGGCAATGTGACCAACCTCACCGCTGGGTCCGGCGGCGAATATTACCGGCCGGTCTGGTCGCCGGACGGCAATCGCCTCGCAATGCGCGAAGATATCTCCATGGACGGCGGCGGGATCGCGATGATGGATGTGGGAATGGAAGGCGGCCGCCCCACCGGCTCGGCGCCGGTTGAGCTGTTCCACGGATTTGGCGACGGCCCGACCTGGTCTCCGGATGGAAGCCGGGTGGCGTTTGTTTCGACTCACGAGACCGGACATTGGACTGCGTATACCGTGGATCTGCTTGGGTCGGCTCCGGTGCGGATCCCGGGCATCCCGCAGAACGCCACCGACCTGGCCTGGTCGCCGGATGGGACGTGGATCGCTTTCGCGATGCTACGATAATCCGTCCAAACAAATCGATGACATCTACATCATTCATCCGGATGGATCCGGCCTGACCCGCCTGACCAACACTCCGGATTCCGACGAAGAAGGCCCGGCCTGGTCCCCGGACAGCCGGCAGATCGCTTTTTCCTGGAGGGATCGCACCGGAACGGTCGGGGAGCGCGATATCTATCGAATGAATGCCGACGGCACCGACGTTATCCGGGTTACGAGCCGATCCCGCCAGCGAGTTTGACCCGGCCTGGTCGCCGGACGGGACCCAAATCGCATTCACCTCGACCCGCCACGAAGCCAACGACGGCAATTATGAGATCTACATGATCCACATCGACGGCACGGGGAATTGCGGCTGACGAACAACCAGACGACGGACCGCTGGCCGACCTGGCGGAATGCACCGGCGGGAACGGAGTACGGCGCCTGCGCGCCAAGCGCCGCCTTCGTCGCCGACGTCACCATCCCCGCCGGAACGCGGTTCACCGGTCCGCAGGAGTTCACCAAAGTCTGGAGAATCCAAAACAGCGGATCCTGCGCCTGGTCACCGGCCGGATACGGCTTGCGTTTCGGCGACGGCGAGATCATGGGCGGAGCGGCGTACCTCGCTTGCCGGGCGCCATTCAACCGGGCGATACGATCGACCTGGCGCTGGCGCTTACGGCGCCGGCCGTCGGCCGGCACGCACACCGGGTCCTGGGTGCTGTTCGACAACACCGGCCGCCCGGTTCCGGGGACGGACGGCTTGCCGCTTGCGCTGCGGGTGAACATCGAAGTGATGCCCGCCTCTTCGAGCATCCTGCCGTCCGCTTTGTATTTCCTGTCCGACCAAAGCGGGAGCATGCAGCTCTGGCGGCTGGAAACCGACGGTACAACCTTCACGCAAATCACCCATGAGAGCGCGGAGGTCGGGTCCTATTCGGTGAAAGGTGATGACGGAACCATCGCCTACGTCTGCCAAAACCAATTGATACTCATCCGCCGCGACGGAACAGACCGGAGAGTGGCCGTCGATTTCGGGGAAGACCGCGGAGGATCTCCGGCCTGGTCGCCCGACGGGCGTCTCGCCTACGCACGCAACGGCATCCGCGTCTACAATCCATCCACCAGTGAAGATCGACTACTGATTGCAGATAATTCCGGAGAATTCCCCCGCTTCCTTCGCCGCATATTTCCCGCGGGAATGGTCGCCCGATGGAACCAAGCTGCTCGTCATGATCGGGCGCTACGAATGGGCGGAAGCCGGGATCCTCTCCGCCGGCGGCTCCGTGCTTGCCACCGGCGATTATCCCGCCACGTTCGCCTGGATGAACGACAGCCTTTCAGTGCTGCTTGCCAGCAACACCTTTCCAATGATGTCCGGAATGGATCCCGGGCTGCAGCTGCTGACTGCAACCGGCGCTTCGTCGGTACTCATCGCCGATGCGTTTGTCTGGTCGCCATTCCACCGGCCGGACGGCCAACTGGCGTACTTCGTCAGCCGGCCCGCCGGGATGAACGTCACCGCTTACACCCTCCGGATGGCCGCATCCGCCGTCGACGGTTCCGGTGAACACACGCTGCGCAGCGCCGCTCTGGCGCTGGATGCGCGGGATTCTTTCCTGGGGCAATGGTGGTATGACGGCGGAGTATTCGCCGCCCGGATCGTCCGTTCGGCCTCCGGATCGGAGGAAATCCTTCTGATCCCGGCGAGCGACGACCCGATTGTCTTTTTGATGAGTGACGGTTCAGACATCACGTGGGACCCGTATCGGCCCGCGTAGATTCTGGAATGATTGCGGCCGGGGAACGTCACCCTGAGCGCCAGTCCCGAGCCCAGCGAGGGGAAGGTCTGGTAACCCAGGAATAGATGCTTCGCTTCCCACGCTTTACGAGGGCAGGCGCTCAGCATGACAAGCTTTTTCGATGATCGAACAACTGGATAGTGCAGGGAGGTAGTCATGGCAGCCTTGATGAAGAAAATCCGAAACCGCTTCCAAGCCGTTAACTCGCTCCCGGCGGGCATTCACCATTTTCAATCCCCGCCGGATGCCCCTGTCCCGTACCGGCTGCACCTGCGCCTGGAGAACGACGGCAGCGGCGTATTGATTCTGAACGCCTCGACGGTCCTGCATCTGAACCAGACCGCCGCCGAATACGCCCACCAATGGGTGAAGGATTCCACGCCGGAAAAAGCGGCCAAGGCGATCGCCTCCCGCTACCGGGTCAGCCCGAAACAGGCGATGCACGATTACATGGATTTCATACAGCGGGTGGAGACAATGCTCCAGACGACCGACCTGGATCCGGTGACGTACCTGGATTTCGACCGGGAAGACCCCTATAGCAAGGAAATCTCCGCGCCCTACCGCCTGGATTGCGCGCTTACCTACCGCCTGCCGGAAGGGGAAAACATCCATTACGCGCCGACGGAACGGGCCAAGGACGAACTAACAACCGAGGATTGGAAAACGATCCTCGACAAGGCCTGGGCCGCCGGAATCCCGCATGTGGTCTTTACCGGCGGCGAACCCGCGTTGCGCGACGATCTGCCGGCGTTGATCGCCCAGGCGGAAAAAATCGGCCAGGTGTGCGGATTGCTCAGCGGAAGCCTGCGTCTGGCCTCGGCGGATTATCTGAAAACCCTGCTCGACAGCGGCCTCGATCATTTGATGTATCTCCTGCATCCGGACAAGGACGAATCCTGGGCGGCGGTTCAAAAGGCGGTCGAGTTCGGACCTTTCCACCATAGTCCATCTGACTCTGACCCGTGAACTGGCCCCGCAAGCCGGGTCGATCATGCAACGGCTGGCTCAAATGGATGTGAAGGGGCTGTCGCTGAGCGCGTCGGATCCGGCCGGTGCGGAAGCGTTGATCGGTCTGCGCGACCGCGCGGCCGAACTGGGACTCGCCCTGAAGTGGGATCTTCCCGTGCCGTACTCCGCGGCCAATCCGGTCGCGCAGGAAGTCGGCGTGCCCTCGACCGGCGCGGGGAAAGCCTGGCTGTACGTCGAACCCGACGGCGATGTGCTTCCCGAACAGGGCGTCAACCGCGTGCTCGGAAATCTGCTGAGGGATTCCTGGCAGACCGTCTGGGAAAACGCGCGGGCAAAGTAAATCCGGCCTCCCGCCGTCCGCGGCGCATCCCCGGGAAAACCGGCGGCCGGCGATTCCAGCGATGACTCTCACCCTCGACGATTGGCACGAGCGGTTCCTGCAGCAGGCGGCGTGGACTGAATCCCTGCGCGCCCAGTTGTTCGCGCGCGCCGGCATCCGCGATGCGCGCCGGATCCTGGAAGTCGGGTGCGGCACCGGCGCCGTATGCGCGTCTGCGGCGCGCGAATATCCGTCCGCCGATTTCTTCGGCGTGGACATCGACCTCGCGCGGCTCCGATTTGCGCGCGCGCACGGCCGGGATTGCCGGTACGCGCATGGAGACGCTCTCCACCTTCCGTTTCCCAACGGGGCATTCGACCTCACGTATTGCCATTATCTTTTGCTTTGGCTCGGCGATCCGGATCAGGCATTGCGCGAAATGGTCCGGGTCACGCGCCGCGGGGGATGGGTGGCGGCGCTGGCCGAACCGGATTACGGCGGACGGATCGATTACCCCCCGGAGCTGGCGGCAACCGGCCGGATGCAAGCGGAGTCGCTTCGCCGGCAGGGGGCGGATCCGGAAATCGGCCGCAAGCTGGCCGGGTTACTCCATAGCTCCGGCGTGCGCGTGGAAACAAGCGGCGTTCTTGGAGCCGACCTTCCATCCGGCGGAGAAGAATCGAAGGACGCCGAGTTGGAATTTAAAATCCTTATGGAAGACCTGGGAGAGAAGGTATCCGGACCCGGAATGGGCAACACTCCGCGAAGCCGACCGTTCGGCACGGAATTCCGGCCGGCGGGTGCTCTTTATTCCGACCTTTTACGCCGCCGGGACCGTATAAGCCCGCCGGTATTATCTCCTGCGACATCCGGAAAACATCACCAAAATCCGCTCCATACTTGCTCCGTGAAATAGCTTTTACAGTCCTGTCCCATTGAACGAATGCGGGATTAGGATTACAATAATTTCGGATTGGGAAAATCGTTCCTTTTATCCGGCCGAACGGTTGGATTACAATAACCCGCTTCAATCCCGCTTTCATCCGGTTGTGGATTGAAGAAACATGACCAAATGAAGAACCGAACCGATCCACCTTCGCCTGCATTTTTTTTTTGATGCTCGCCGCCTGCACCGGCGCGGATCCTGTTTTGCCGCCTGCGGAAAATACGGGCGCGTCCTCCGGAATCGAAAGCAGCCGGACCCTGTCTCCGACCGCCGCCTCCGCCGTAACCGAAGCCACCGCCGCGCCCAGTTCGAGTCCAACGCCGACGCTTTCTCCCACTCCGTCCGCCACCCCCACCCTGGCTCCGGACGCATGGCAGTCGATGCCGGTGGTGGCCGCGTCCGGCGAGAACGCGCGCCGCATCTATCAGGACGGCCAGGGGTTTGGGAATGACCCGCACGCCTTTTCCATCCTGGGCGACTGCCTCTCGCTTCCGGAGAATTTTCTCGGGGTATTCGGGCGGGGGCCCGGCCAATACCAGCTCGGGGACTACTACTACCTGCAGCCGGCCATCGACTGGTTCCGGCCTTCCTTCAGCCGCCAGGGCATTTCCAACGGCAACGGATTCAACACCGCGGCCGAGCTCTCGCCGTTGCGGGCCAACCGCAGGTTGTGCCAGGCGAATGAAACCCCGATGGCATGCGAGTACCGGGTCCACCGCCCGAGCATCGCGATCATCGCGCTGGGAACCGACGACAATACGGTCAGCCCGGAGATCTACGAGCAGCGCATACGCGAAATCGTCGAGTTTACGATCTCCAGCGGCGTCGTGCCGATCCTGGCGACCAAGGCCGACAACCGCGAAGGAAATGACGCCTTCAATAAAATCATCGCCCAACTGGCCTACGAATATGGCATCCCGCTATGGAATTTCTGGGCCGCCGCCCAGCCGCTTCCCTTGCACGGCCTGATCGATGACCGCGGCCATATGACCGGGAGTAATCCGGGCGATTTTGCCTCCCCGGGCAACTTGAAAAATGGCGCGACCATTCGCAGCCTCACCGCCCTGCAAAGCCTGGATGCCGTCTGGCACGGATTGACGACTCCATGATTAACACCGAGTAAAAACCTTTAACCGCAAAGGACGCAAAGAACGCTAAGTCTTTTATTTTAAAAAAGAAAATCTTTGCGTCTTCTGCGCCTCTGCGGTGGAATTTTTCTTCGATCCTCTTAATAATTAAAAAAACAAAGGCGCGGTATTTGCCCGCGCCTTTGTTTTATTATCGGTGTGCTTATTCGATTTCGAACACCACGCTGATCGTCATACTCACTTCCCAGGTTCCAACCTGGATCGGGACCGAAGAGCCGCCCCCGCCGCCGCCGATGCCGTAGGCGTTGGTCTTATCCATCGGGATCGGGACGGAAGCGCCGTATTCATTCACGGTCAGGACTTTCCCCACTTTTACCCCGAGTCCCTTGGCGATTTCTTCCGCGCGGGCGCGGGCATTCGCCACGGCCAGGGTTCTGGCCTGGCTGATCGCAGGAGTCGCATCTTCCAGCGTAAAGGTTATTCCGCCGACCGAATTTACTCCGGCGCCTTGCGCCGCGGCGAGGATATCGCCCAGCTTTGTCAGATCCCGCGCCATGACCGTCAGGGTGTGGGTCACGATGTAGGTGATCTCACCCGTCGGCTGGCCGGTGATCGGATCGTACTTCTCCTGCTGGTAAAGGCTGAAGTCGCTGCGGATATCCGCGTCCTTCACGCCCTGAGCCTTGATGGCGGCGATCGCCGCTTCCGTCTTGGCATTGTTATCGTCCCAGGCCTTGTTGACGGAAGGATCCCGCGTGATGACGCTTAGATACATCACCGCGATGTCCGGGGTGACACTGACCTTGCCTTCCCCGTTAACCGAAATCGTGCGCGTGTACACCGGCGGCGGGGTAGTGCAATTTACCGAGCACGGTGCAATCGTGGCCGCGGGAGTTGCCGTGCATCCGGCCAGGAGTACCGCCGTTGCGAGCATACCAAGGATCAAAATTTTTCGAGACATTTTTCCTCCTTCATCCTAATATCGGTCGGGCTTCATATGCCCGCCGGCTTAGTTATACTGTATCAGACGGATCAAGTCCTGAATTTGTTCCCGATGGTTCCCGCCATCTCGAGAATAGGCTGTTTCCATTAGATTATCGATAGACGGGGATTCGGAGCATTTCCCGCTTTTCATCAGATCCTAATCCGAGGGCGGCATCCGGATATCCGCCTTTCCGCGCGCCGCCTTGCACCGCGGGTGCGGGTCGTCTACAATACAGCCAGGCGGGAAATCCCGCCCCGAAATCCCGTATGGGGATCGGTTGCCACACAGGGGGGCTCCGCTTCCGCAAGGAACATAGCCCTTTTTTCCCCTGCTTTCCCCCAGGAGGCATTCCTCCGGGATTTCGAATCTAATTTCTTGGCGGCACAGCGGTTGGGGTCCACGAAGAACACGAAGGAAGATCTGAAGAGCCTTCGGCCGTGACTATTCGTCCTGTCCTTTAGGTCCTTCTTCGTGTCCTTCGTGGTTTACTGTCCCCGACCCCGGATTGCCGCCGATGGAGGATATATGTTAAATCGTAAGACGTTCGACGCGGTGGTGGAAGGAAAAACCTTCCAGATCGCCACCGGCGGCCTGGCGGCCCATGCCGGCGGCGCCGTGACGGTGCGGATCGGCGATTCCCTGCTCTTCGCCTCCGCCACCATGAGCAGGGATCCGCGCGAGGGAATCGATTTCTTCCCGCTCTCGGTGGATTACGAAGAGCGGATGTACGCCGGCGGCACCATCCCCGGCTCCTTCTTCCGGCGCGAAGGCCGGCCTTCCGAATCGGCGATCCTCACCGCCCGGCTGACGGACCGGCCGCTGCGGCCGCTCTTCCCCAAGGACCTGCGCAACGACGTCCAGGTCATCATGCATGCCTGGTCTTCGGACGCGGAAAACCCGCTGGATATTCCGGCGATCATCGGCGCCTCGGCGGCGGTGACCATCTCCGATATCCCCTGGGGCGGCCCGGTCGGCGCGGTGCGCGTCGGGCGGATCGAAGGCCGGTGGGTGTTTAATCCGACCTATGAGGAGATCGGGCGCTCGGAACTCGACCTGCGGGTGGCCGGAACGCGCGACGCGATCCTGATGGTCGAGGCCGGGGCCGGAGAAATCACCGAAGACCTGATGCGCGAGGCGCTCGGGCTGGCGCACAAGGCGATCCAGCCGCTGATCGACGCGCAGGAAAAGATGGCCAAGGAAGTGGGAAAACCCAAGCGCGAGTACACCCACTTCGTCCTGACCGATAAAGTCCGCGAGGCGGTTTCGCAAAAGGTGGGCAAGCGGATGGCGGAAGCCTTCCGCGACGAGCTGGATAAAGCCGAACGCCAGGCGGTTCTCGACGCCCTCGAAGGGGAAGTCCTGGCGGGGTTCGCCGACGACGCCGACATGGCGGAAGCCGACCTGCGCGAAGCGTTCTACGACCTGTACCGCACCGAAGTCCGGACGCGGATCCTCCAGGCCGGCCAGCGCACCGACGGCCGCAAGCCGACGCAAATCCGGCCGCTTTCGGCCGATGTGGACCTGAGCCCGCGCGCCCACGGATCGGGGTTGTTTACACGCGGGGAAACCCAGGTGCTTTCCTTCACCACCCTCGGCACGCCGCGCGACGCCCAGGAACTCGACGGGCTGTCGCCGATCGATGAAAAGCGCTACATCCATCACTACAACTTCCCGCCGTTCTCGACCGGCGAAACCAAACCGCTGCGCGGCTCCTCGCGGCGCGAAGTCGGCCACGGGGCCCTGGCGGAACGCGCGCTGATCCCCGTCCTCCCGACGCAGGAGGAGTTCCCCTACACCATCCGGGTCGTTTCCGAGGTGCTTTCCTCCAACGGGTCCTCGTCGATGGCCTCGGTATGCGGTTCGACTCTTTCCCTGATGGACGCCGGCGTCCCGATCAAATCGCCGGTGGCCGGGATCGCGATGGGCCTGGTGAAGGAAGGCGATAAATACGTCATCCTGACCGACATCCAGGGCGTGGAAGACCATCATGGGGATATGGACTTCAAGGTCGCCGGCACGGCGCGCGGCATCACCGCGCTCCAGATGGACATAAAGATCAAGGGCATCACCCCGCAGATCATGGGGGAAGCGCTGGCGCAGGCGCATGACGCCCGGATGCAGATCCTCGACGTGATCCACGCCTGCATCGCCTCCCCGCGGCCGGATCTCAAACCGCACGCCCCGCGCATGACGATACTCCAGATCGATCCGGAGAAGATCGGCGCGGTGATCGGCCCGGGCGGCAAGGTCATCCGCAAAATCCAGGAAGAAACCGGCGTCAAGATCGATATCGAGGACGACGGCAAGGTCTATATCTCGGCTGTCGACGGCCCGCACGCCGCGGAGGCCCGCAAACGCATCGAGAGCCTGACCGAAACCCCGGTGGTCGGACGGATCTACACCGGCAAGGTCGTCCGCATTGCGGATTTCGGCGCGTTCGTGGAAATCCTTCCCAATATCGACGGCTTGGTGCACATATCACAGCTTGACTCCAACCGGATCGAGAAAGTGGAAGACGTTTGCCAGTTGGGCGACGAGCTGACGGTGATGGTGACCGGGATCGATCCGGAAGGCAAGGTGCGCCTCTCGCGCGCCGCGGTGCTGGAAGGCTGGACGGCGGAAGAAGCCGCCGAGCGCGACCGCAAACCCTCCGGCGGCGGCGGACGCAGCAGCGGCCCGGGAGGCGGTTCCCGCAGCGGCCCGGGAGGCCGGCGGCCGAGCGGCGGAAGCCGACGGTAAACCAAATGAAGAAAATCCCCCAGCCGCAAGGCGGGGGATTTTTTCTTCCCTTGAAAATAAAGGGAAGAGCTTTTGCCACAAAGGACACAAAGGGCAAAGAGAAGGAAATCGAGTTTTTCTTTGTAAGTTCCTATGTGCTGCTTTGTGGCGATCCTTTTCTATCCACATTTTGGAGACGGCTTTTGCCACAAAGAACACATAGAGCACAGAGAAGGACATCAGGTTTTTCTTTGAGGCCTCTGTGTTCTTTGTGGCGATCCTTTTCTATCCAAATTTTGGGGACGGCTTTTGCCACAAAGGACACAAAGAACACAAAGGCCACAGAGAAGGAATTCAAGTTTTTTCGTAACTGCTCAGGCTGTTTTTTCGCAGTAACTTCAAGGTAGCTCACCGGCGTTCTTGGTGTTATCCGTCACCCCGGCGTGCTCGAAGCCGGGGTCCAGAGTTTTTCTGCGATTCACTGGATTCCGGCCAAGATCACGCCGGAATGACGATCGTTGGCTGAGCAATACGTTCTTTCTTTGAGCTCTCTGTGCCTTTTGTGGCAATTTTTTTCCCGCCTATTCAGCCGGCGGATATGATACGCGAAGAATCGAACGGCATGGAGGATACGATGGCTGGACGGGCGCGAACAGGTTAAAATGAAGCAGAGCTCACTCCCTTTCCGCCTTCCAAAACGCGGGTAAGGACTTACAGGGAATTACAGCCGATGGAAACTTCTCCGCGCTGGTCCACGAATACGAAATTGATTGTCATGCTGGCCATTCTGGTCATGGCTGGATTCTTCCTGGTCCGGTTCCAGGTTTTGATCATTCCGCTGATCATGGCCCTCATCATGGCCTACCTGCTTAATCCCGTCATCCTCTTCTTTATGAAATATCTGCGGGGATCCCGCACCATTGCCGTCCTGATCCTGTATGCGGCCTTAATCCTGCTGCTGATCGGCCTGGCCGGCGGCGTGGGCTTCCTGCTTCAGCAGCAGCTTTCCGGCGTGCTGGCAACGGTGCGGGCTTTCATCGACAGCATCCCGGTTTGGATCGACACCCTCTCGGCCAAGCCGGTGTCGATCGGTCCGTTTACCTTCGACCTTTCCACCGCCGACGTCACCCTGCTTCAGGATACGTTGCTTTCCACCGCCCGGGATGGGATCGGACAACTCACGACGGTAATAACCGGCGCCGCCGGCGGTTTGGCGGCCTTTTTCGGGTGGACCGCGTTCGCATTCCTGGTGGCTTTCTATCTGTTGCACGATATGGAATTGCTGCAAAAAAGCCTGTTGGGGATCGTCCCGGAGAACCATCAAAAGGATATCGGGCGGCTGCTGGATGAACTCGGCCCGATCTGGAACGCCTTTCTGCGCGGGCAAATGCTGCTTAGCCTGATCATGGGCCTGGCCATCGGAGCGGCGATGGCCTTGCTGGGAGTGCGCTATGCGCTGGTCCTCGGGCTGATGGCGGCCGTGGCCGAATTCATCCCGATCATCGGCGCCAATGTGGTCGGCGCCACGGCGGTCCTGATCGCCTGGTTCCAGCCGGCCAACTGGCTCGGACTCCCCCCGCTCACCTATGCCATCGTGGTCCTGGGCACCGGGGGATTACTGCAGCAACTCGAAGGAAATTTTCTCATCCCGCGGGTGATGGGAAGCCAGCTCAAGCTGCACCCGGCGATCATGATCATCGGCGCCCTGGTCGGCTTCAGCCTGCTCGGGCTCCCGGGGCTGCTGCTCTCCGGCCCGATCATCGCCACCGCGCGCCTGTTCGGGAAGTACGTGCGCGCCAAGTTGTTCGATCTTCCGCCCTGGTCCGAGCCGGATGAGGCGCGTTCGACCGGCGCCCAACCGTCTTCCGTGCGGATCCGTCCGGCGCGCGGATCCGACCAGAAGGATATGCTCGAACTGACCGCCCAGATTTGGGAAGGGCACGATTACACGCCGCAGGTCTGGTCCAAATGGCTGGCCGACCGCAAGGGGCTTCTGGCCGCGGCCGAATTGGATAAGCGGATGGTGGGATTTGGAAAATTATCCCGCGTCGGCCCGGAGGAATGGTGGTTGGAAGGCCTGCGGGTCCACCCCGGATACCGGGGATTGAAAATCGGCTCTCAACTGACCGAATACCTGGTGGGCGAGTGGCGCAAGCGCGGAGGCGGCGTGATCCGCCTGGCGACCTCATCGGAACGCGTGCAGGTGCACCGCCTGTGTGCCCGGCTGGGATTCCGGCGGGTGGGGATCTGCCGGCTTATGGCCGCAAAACCTGTTGCCCGCGGCGCCTGCGAGTACCAGCCGGTGCTGGGATCGGACGTGCCGGATGCGATCTCATTCTGGAAGAAAAATGCCGCCGCCTGGAAGGCGCCGGATCTCATAAACGACGGCTGGCGATGGAGCCGGTTGGATGAAGCGCGCCTCGCGGAATTCATCGGGCGGGGCAGCGCCTGGTGGTGGCAGAACCGTTCCGCGATCCTGCTGACGTACGATTCCGATCATGACCAGAAACCCAGTTTGGAAGTCGCGGCGGTCCTCTCGCCGGCGGCCAAACTTGCGCCGATGCTGCGCCAGCTGCGGGTGCTGGCCCATTCGAAAAAAGCCGGCCGCGTGGCGTGGGTGATGCCCGATACCCCCCGCATCACGCAGGCCGCCCGCCGCGCCGGATTTACCACGGCATGGGATGACCGGCTGTGGCTTTTCGAATGCAGCGCAAAGCCCGTAAATCAATCCAACCAAGGAGCGGAGGCCTAAGATGCCCAATCCCCCGGAAATTAAAACCGAAACGATCGCGGAAACTGAAAATTATCTGATCTATTCCGCGGAAGAACCCGATGGAGAAACGACCTGGAATGTGGAATTGGGGACGGTCACGCTGCACTTCTTCCATGAGGAATGGCGGGAACTGCTGGAACTGATGGCGCAGATAAAAACGAAACCGTAACCGATGAGCAGGCATGAACGGTTCGCACCCGCCCCCGGCCTGCCCTCGCGCCTGCCCCCCGAGCGATTAGTATTCGCTTGCGGGGGGAGCATTCCTGCTCGGTTTTGTTCCTTGAGCAGGGATGATTGCGAAGCGAGGGAGCGATGAGCGCCGGCGCTCCGCCAGTGCGAAGCATTCGCGAGCCTGCCCTCGGCGGTGGTTTTCGCCGTGGGTGGGGGCCGGCGCTGTGCGTTCTCCTCCTCGCGTCGGCGTACTTGGCATGGGTTTTTATCGAAAAAGGTTCGGATCCACTCGCCTTTGCCTACCTTGGCACGCGTTTCCACGAGGGCGACCCCTCCGGAACGGAGGGGTATGACGGGCAGTTCAACTATTACATTGCCCGCGACCCCGACCCCAAGCGCGTCGAACCCTTCCTCGATTCCCCCGCCTACCGGTATCAGCATATCCTGTATCCCCTGCTTGCCCGCGCGCTCGCGCTCGGGCGGACGGATGCCATCCCCTGGACGCTGATCGCGATAAACCTGGCATGCCTGTTTGCGATTACGTTTCTCACCGGCGAGCTTTTAACACGGCGTGGAGTATCGCGCTGGGGCGGGATGGTTTTTGGATTGTGGGCCGGTTTGCTCGGCGCCGTGCGGCTGGACCTCTCCGAGCCATTGGCGCTGCTTTTGGTGATCCTGGCAATTTGGATCGCAGGTCCGGGCCTGGATCGGAAACTTTTACTCTGTTCCTTTATGCTTGCCCTGGCGATGCTCGCCAAGGAAACGATGATCCCATTTATCCTGGGGTGGTCCGCCTGGCTGGTTCTGCGGCGCCGGGTCGGCGGCGCTTCGCTGATCCTATCGGCGCTGTTGCCGTACGCCGTCCTGCAAATCTGGCTTTGGACGGTTTTCGGGACGCCCGGGATCGGCAGCGGAGGCGCGGGCGCGACTCCCTTCCAATGGATTCCGTTTGCGGGATTGTTCCGGATTGCGGGAACCAGCCTGGCGGCGTTCGCCGCGCTGGCGGTCGTGTACCTGCCGGGATTGTTGTTCCCGGCCGTATTCGGATTGGCCGCGCCGATTGCGGACCTGATCCGGCGGCGGGCAAGCCCGGAGGGATTGCTGCTCCTGGCGAACGCGGCGATGATCGCCTGCGCGCCTTTTTCCACATTCCGTGAGCCGCTGGGAATCCTGCGCCTGGCGTGCGGATTGATATTCTGCATGGGGTTGTACGCCGCGGTGAAGAAATTCGGCTGGTGGAACAAACTCGGATTGGCGGGATTGGCGTACTTGGTTTTCCTGAGATAGAGCAGAAAAAGAATAGACGGGATTTACAGGATTTCCGCTCAAATCCTCCCCCGATAACCGCTCTTTGATCTTCGGTTATCGGGGGAGGACAGAGGAGGGGGCAACCCCCTCTTCTATTCTCCCCCGTTAGGCAAAAACAAAACCGCCTAACGGGGGAGATTTCTTCCGCGCAAGAATCCTTACCCGATAACCGTTCCTTCTCAGTTCCTCACTCATCCCTGCATTTTCCAGCGCCCGCCCTCGCGGAGTGCGCAGGTTCGTGTTGATTTTGAACCTGCGCGGTCACGCAGCGAGGGTTCGCTGGGAGAAGGTGGCCGAAGGCCGGATGAGGAAGAGTTCGTCATCCCCGCGCCTGCCATCGCGGAGCATTCCCGCTCGAATCTGATCCTTGAGTGGGAATGCATGCGAAGCGAGGGTGATCTTAGCGGGGATCCAGGGGTTTATCCCATAGAAGATGGTTCCAAATTAGTCTGTCGTGGATTCCCGCTTAGTACACGCGGGAATGACGATCTGCGCTCATCACTGGGAGGGTTCTACTCCCTCTGAAACTTCCACACCGCGATCCCGAAAAACACGAAGGCAAAACCACAGCAGGATGGCCGCCGGAAGGATCACGCCCGCCAGCCCCTGGGCGCGCAGGATCAGGTTCTGCATGCCGTTCATCGCCCAGTAGGTGGGCGTCAGATGACCCACCGCCTGAAAGGTTTCTCCCGTCACTTCGAGCGGCATCCAGGCGCCGCCCAACCCGGCCAGGGCGAGCATCGGCACGATCGAGAACATCGCGATCTGTTCGGTGTTCCGCGCGATCACGCCGATCAGCAATCCCATCGACGCGATCCAGAGCGTCACGGCCGCCGCCATCATCAGGAACGCGGCCGGGGTCCTCCCAGTAGGCCAGGCCGAAAATCAGCTGGCCGAAGGTCCCAAGCAGGATCACCTGGACGAACACCAGCAGGAACATCGCGAGAAAGTGCCCGATCAGGATCTCCATCCGCGAGATCGACGTGGTGAGCAGCCGCTGCAGGGTTCCCGATTTTCTTTCCCAGACGATGATTTCCGCCGCGCCGATCAGGCCGGCGAGGGCGAAGGTCACCATGTTCCCCGGAGAGGACTGCGCGAACCCGCTCGGGATAGCCGGCTGCTCCGGCTGGCGCGATACAGCCGAGCGGATTTCCAGTTTCGCCGGAGCGGATTCCCATTCCGTCACCGCTGTCTGCACGGCCGTTTCCAGAAACGCCGTGCGCTCGGAAGGCGAGGCGAATTTATTTTGCTCCGCGGCGATATCGGCGCTCCATATGGCCGTCTGAACCGCGGTCTGCAGGCGGAACACGGCCGCTCGGACGGCCCGGTCGGCGTTCGAACCCGCGTCCGAAGCCTCGTCGAGGAGGAGCCGCAACGGCATGTCCTTTCCGTCGAACACCGCCGCCGTGTATCCGGCGGGGATGATGACCGCCGCCGCATACTTTCCCTCGCTTACCTGCTTGGCCAGCGTATCGGCGTCTTTCTCATCCACCATCACCGGCCGGACCGCCTCCGCGTTCCCCAGCAGCGCAATCAGGCCGCCGGCCGCCGTTCCCCCGTCGCGATCCAGCACGCCCACCGCCAGGCGCGGATCCTCTTCGGAGGATCCCGCCAGCCCGCCCATCATCACTCCCATGAGCAGGGTGAACAGGATCGGCGCGCCCACCAGGAACGCCGCGGATCTCCAATCCCGCAGAAGCTGTGAAACATCCTTCCAGGCCACATCCAACGTACGCATCGGGTTACCCTCCTGCCGGCTCATTCCGAGAACCGCCGGTTGAATTTGAAGACGCCGATCCCGAACAGCACCAGGCTGAGCGCGAGCATCCCGGCCAGCGTGAATCCACACCGGGTTCCCGGCCATGGATTCCTGCCAGATGCGGGCGGCCCAGCCCTGGGGCGAAACGAGCGAGACGATATCGGTGTACGACGAGTACTTTGAGAGACCCGGGATGATTTCCGCAAACAGCCGGCTGATCCCGATCCAGCCGACCAGGTTGACCACCACCCCGTACACCATCCCGGCCTGCTTGGTATTCCTCAGGAACGACGTGACGAAGATGGCGAAACTCGCGCTCAAGATCCCCGTGCCGATCATCGCCAGAACCACCGAGAGGGCACCCCCCCAGTGGATTCCGAATAGCAGGGTGGAAACAGCCAGCAGGACGGTCAGCTGGAACGGCCAGCGTCAAAAACACCGAAAGCATTTTCCCGCCCAGGATCTGCGACCTCGAACCGGCGTGGTGAACAGGCGCGGGAGAGTCCCTTCTTCCTGTTCCGTCAGTATGGATTGCGCCGCGGCGGTCCCGGTGAAGAAGCAGTAGAAGACCAGCATCATCGCCATGATCGCCGAGATCATCCGCATGATGAAGTTCACGGATTCCTGCCTGGCGCCGGCCACGGATTCGACTTCCAGCCCGGCTGCTCCGGCGGTCATTTTCGCCTGCGCCCACCCGGCATACAACCCGCCGATCCGGGCCGCGGTTTGCGCGTCGAGCGGAATGGAAAGCGATCCCAGCGCCTCGCCGGAAGCTTTCACGGCCACCCATCCGCCCGCCATCCCGTCCAGCACCTGTTCGACAATCGACCGGACGATCGCCGGACCGACAGTCTGGGCGGGATCCTGGTACACCTCGACGCCCGCCGCGGATTCCGGATTGCCGATGCCCGCCGAAAAACCCTGCGGGATGATCACCGCGACCGCCGCCTCGCCCGCATCGACCGCCGATCGCGCGGCATCCGGATCGGATCCGGGCACCGCGTCCAGCACGCCCGAGAGGCTCTCCCCGGTGAGGATATTCTCAAGCGCCCGGGCGGATTCACCGGATGGATCCAGGTTGACCACCATCACACGCGAGATCGCGACGGCCGCGTTCCCGCCACCGGTGGCGAGTCCGCCGAAGGCGGCGAAGAACACGCCGGTGGTCAGGAGCGGCAGGACGAGCGCGAAAACCAGGATGAAGACGGAGCGAAACGACCGGACCAGATCTTTCCACGCGACATTCCAGATTGTCATCATGCTTCCGCCTTTCAATCGCGCAGCGCTCTTCCCGGTCAGATGCAGGAAGACCGCTTCCAGGTTGGGCTCGCGGATGTTCCACGCGAGGTGATGCGACGCCGCGCGGGCGGCGGCGCTTCGAACAGGCGCGGCAGGACCCGTTGCTGTCGTCGGCGAGCACGGTGATAGTGCCCGTCCTCCGCCGTCACTCCGCGGACGCCCTGCGATCGTCCGCCATCGATCACACGCGCGCGGATTCGACGTTCATCGTCACGGTGATGCGGTCCGTTCGCCGACGAGGCGCACCAGTTCTGCATTCGTCCCGCAGGCGATGACCTTGCCCTGGTCCATGATCGCGATGCGGTCGGAAAGCTCCTCGGCTTCCTCCATGTAATGGGTGGTATAGAGCACGGTCATCCCCTGGTCGTCGAGTTCCTTGACGTCATCCAGGATGTGCGCGGCGGCTCTGCGGGTCGATCCCGACCGTCGGCTCGTCCATGATGACGACTCGGCGGCTTGTGCAGCAGCGCCACGCCGATGTTGACGCGCCGCTTCATCCCGCCGGAGAAGGATCCCACCCGCTCCTTCTGGCCGGTCCGTCAAGCCGATGACCTCGAGCACTTCGTCGACCCGCGTGCTGAGCGCTTTCGCCGCGCAGGTCCGTACATCTTGCCCCAGAAGGAAAGGTTCTCGCGCGCCGAGAGGTCCATCGTAGAGCGCGATCTCCTGCGGCACGACGCCGAGCACCGCCTGCGCCCTCGGCTGCCTGTTTGCGGATCGAATGGCCCAGCAGGTACGCGTCGCCGGCATCCGGCCGCAGCAGGCCGGAGAGCATCGAAATGGTGGTGGTCTTCCCGGCGCCGTTCGGCCCCAGCAGGCTGAAGATTTCGCCTTGCCCGACCGAGAAGCTGACCCCATCCACCGCCGGGATGGAGCCGAAGGCTTTTCGCAGATCCTGAACTTGAATGGCTTGTTCATCGTCAATCCTCCTTGCCCTGATCCAGCCCCTGCTCGCGAATCTTCGCATGGAAAAATGCCGAAGCTCATCGCTCGGGGGGCAAGCGTGTCGAGCGCGAGGGCAAACAGGCCGATCCCGAATGGATATTTTTTTCCGGGTCGACCCTTCATGGACAATATACGCGTTTGCCGTCCCGTCCGCATCGGTCGACCGGATCTTGGGACACTGTCCGTTCGGACACTGTCCGTTTGGACAATAGAGACACGCTTCGCCCGGAGTACAATGAGATTATGAAAAAGATCCGCGCATTCTTCTCCGGCTTATTTTCCGAATGGGCTCCGTATGACGAGTGGCCTTTTATGCTCTTCCTGAGCCTCGTCTTCCTGTTTGTCTACATCTGGACCGTTCTCTCCTCCGCCCGATTGCGGGATAGCGTGGTCTTGTCGGCCTTTACCATGCTGTTCATTATCCATCTGCTATTTCACTGGATCAGCATCTGGTGGATGAAGAAGAACTGGAGCATCTGGCTTTATTTGGGGATTCAAGCGGCGATCGTCTTTACGCTGGTATCTCTCGCCGGAGAAGTGGGCCCGATGATCGGGTTATACCTTGGATTGGTCGGGGAAGCGGCGGGTTTGTTCTACGGCTCCGTGCCGAAAAAAGTGCTCGCCGTGGCGGGCCTTCTCGCGCTTTCCGCCCTCAATTTTTACTGGGTATTGCCGCCGGGGCAAATCCTATGGTGGGCGATTGCGATCCTGCCGATGACGGTATTTGTGATCATTTATGTGCTGTTGTACGCGCGCCAGGCCGATGCGCGGGTCAAAGCCCAGGAACTGCTGGTGGAATTGGAGGCGGCGAACAAACGGCTGACCGAATCCGCCGACAAGATCGAAGACCTGACCCTGGCCAATGAGCGCCAGCGGATGGCGCGCGAACTGCACGACACGCTGGCCCAGGGCCTGGCCGGCCTGATCCTCCAGTTGGAGGCGGTCGATTCGCACCTGAGCCAGGGACATGCGGACAAGGCGCAGACGATCGTGCAACAGGCGATGACGCGCGCCCGCGCGACGCTCGCCGAATCCCGCCGGGCGATCGACGGCCTGCGCAAGGAACTTCCCGGAACTTTAGAGGAAGCACTCCAAGCCGAAGTCGACCATTTCAAATCCGCATCCGGGATCCTCTGCGAAGCGGACCTTTCGCTCGCCGGCCCCCTGCCCGATACGATTCAGGAATTCGCGCTGCGGGCCGTCTCGGAGAGCCTGACCAACATCGCCCGCCACGCGCATGCCCGCCGCGCGCGGGTTGTCGTCCGGAGCGAGGGGAACATCCTGCGGGTTGAGATCGGCGACGACGGCATCGGATTTGACCCCGCCCACGATTCGGAACGCACGGGACACTATGGATTGACCGGGCTGCGCGAACGCGCCCGGCAGGCCGGCGGCACGCTGGAGATCGAAAGCGGTGAGGGCAAAGGGTCGACGCTGAAATTGAGAATCCCCATAAAGGAATAAGCGGAACCAGCGGTCTCCTTCCGATGGAATCGCGGGCTGCATAGAATCATTAAGAAGATTCAGGAAGGGCGAAGATGCCCTCCCTGATTTTTTAATGGAACCGCCATGCGGCAGCGCAAACCCTATTTCTTGCACTCCAAGAGGGTCACATTCCTGAACACATCGCTGCGCAGGATCACAACCCCGTCCTGGCCAAGTGCCACAAACTGGTAAAGAAACAAAGCTTCGGGATACGAAGCGAAGCCCGGGATATCGGACGACTCCAGCGTGTACATGTAGGCGCCCCGGCCGGCCGCGGTCATGGTCATGCCCTCGCTCCAGGGCGTTTCACCGCCGCCCGCCTTATCTTCCAGATGGAAGAAGAGCAGGATGTTCGTTATGCGGCCTGGGTCTGAAAACGAAACCCTCAGCGTCAAGGTGGTCGGGATGCAATCCCCCTTGCCATAATAGAAATGGTCCAGCGAAACCGACGGCTGTCCGAAGGAAAGTGCCGGCGTTGGACTGAGCGTGGGGGTGGGCGTGTGCGCGGGTGCGGTCGGCGTCGAAATGGGCGGGATGATCAGCGAGGAGGGTGAGATTTGAAGTTCATAGGCGCCCGCGTCGCAGGCGGCCGCCTGCGGGCGGCTGATGCCGCGCTGGTCGGCGTCCGGGCAGCCGCCGGTCGCCGCGTCGATGGCCGGGCTGCCGGGCAACAGGGCCATGGTCTGGGTCGGCCCGCCGTTATCCGCAAGGCTTCCCAGGGTTGCGTCGCTGCCCCCCGTGCGCGTGTACCCGCCGAAGCCGCGGGGTCCGCAGGATCCGTCCGAGAGCACGAACCCCGCAAGCATGACGGTCGTCCTCGGCGTTTCGAGGTCGAAGGCGCAGTCCTGACGGCCGTTGTTCTCGATGATGCTGTTCCCGAGGGAAATGTTCGGCGCCGTCGTTCCTCCCGTTCCGGCGGAGATCCCGGAGCCGGCGTTCCCCGCGATCGTCGAATAGGAAACGGTCAGGTCCGCGATCGTCTGGACGCCGATCGGGTTGCCGCTGACGGTTGCGTTGGTAAGGCTCACGATTCCGCTGGCGCTATAGATGCCATACGCCGGCGCACCGGCGGAGGCCGGCCGGGTGCCGCTGATCGTGCTTGCAGAGATCCGGATATTGCCTCCGCCCGCCTGGTTATCCACCCCCGCGCCGGCGTTTCCCGAGACCGTCGAGCCGTTGAGGTCGATATCCCCGCCTTCCCCCAGGTAGGAATTAACAACGCCCATGCCGCGATTGTCGGCAACCCGGCTATTCTGAATAGTTAACTGTCCCCCGCCGTGGTCGATCCCATCGGATCCATTGTTCCTCACCCGGATATTGTCAAGCGTGACGCGCGTATGGCCCATGATCTCCACCCCGATACTGCCGTTGTTTTGCACGATCACATTTTGCAGCGAGACATTGCTCAACCCGCCCCCGGGGTTGGTGATCAACAATCCTATGCTGGCGGCTCCGGAGCTGTTTTGGATGATCAAATCCTGCAGGGTGACGTTGGATGGGCCGGCGATCGTTACCGCGTTCTCACCCAATTGGCCGCTGAGGGTCGTCTGAATCGTTCCGCCCGATACCGTTCCGCGCAAGGTTAGAACCCGGTTCAGGATGTAGACCCCGTCGGTTGTGATGGTCTCGTGGAGCGCGGGTTCTTCGGTATGAGTGGTTTCCTGGAAGGTCCCCGGCCCGACCTGGATCACGACCAGGCCGGAGACGGCTTTCGTCATGGCCGCGTCAATGGTGCGGCAGGCAGTGGCCGGCGCAAGGCAATCGTGGCTGTCGTTCCCGCCGGTGGCCACATACCAGGTGGTCGTGGTGAAAGCCGTGGCGGCAATGGGAACCAGCCCGCATGCCGAGGAGAGAAAAGCCGAAGTGAACAAACCCAGGATAATCGCCGCATTCCGTAGAGGACGGTTCATGGCTGCGCTCCGTTAAACCCCGATCGGCCGATGGCTTTATCGTATCCAATATTTCCCATGTTTATTGTTTGAAAAAATATAACTTAATTTCCTCCTTTCCAATCTCAAGGTTTGGAACTTAAGTTTCAACGGGATCGCGCTCCCAAACTCCGGGGATCGCTCGCCAATCCCGGCGGGAAAAGGTTGATAAAATTCGTCCGCATTTGATATGATTTCGGCGACGTGTATTTCATGCCCGGCAACAAAACTCTTTGGAGAACGAAAGCAAATTCCTTGGCCGAACCCATGAAGCCCGAGCCTGAGCCCGTCCCCATTCGCATCCTTTTCTCGCTGGCCCTGGGCACCTTTATGGTTGTCCTCGGCACCGTCGTCTGGGGGTTGCTCCGGCTACTATTCCGACCGTATCTATCTGTTCCTCGGTCTGCTGATCGGCGCCGGAGCCGCCGCCGCCATTCTGCTTCCGCTGCGGCCGATCTCTAAACGGACCGCGCTGATCCTGCTCCCGGTCGTGATCATCGCCACCCTCTCGAGCATCCTCCTGGGCGAGTTGCTGTACATCGTCCTGTTCATGATGCGCGATTTCAACTCCACCCTCTTGGAGGCGGTCCTCTCGGTGCTAAAAAGCATATTGGAGATACTCACCTCCTCGGATTCCGTCATGAGCGGGATCCTTGGTTTGATCGGCGCCATCGGTGGATTCTTCGTGGTTTGGAACGCAACGTATGCCCAATAGCGGTGATTAATCCTTGGAGGATGCCGTGAATCCGGCGCGGGAAGGCGGCATTATGATATCCTTTGCCGTATTGGTTGTAGCTTTGGAAGCACGGATACTCCCACCGGAGATCCAGCGGTTTTTTCCAAAATGAGAAGGTTCCGTTTCTGTTCCTCATGGACCCCGGCCAAGTACGCGCCGGGGTGACGGATAGGTTCCGTTTCTGTTCCTCATGGACCCCGGCCAAGTACGCGCCGGGGTAACGGATAGGTTCAGTATTTGTTTCTCTTGGACCCCGGCCAATTGCACCCCCGCTCCATGATCGTGAGGGTTCCGAAAGGCAGAACCCCCACATTCCGCGGGGGCAGGCGCCGGGGTGACAGAAAGGCTGCGCCATGGATTCCGCACACACTGTCGCCCAGCGCCTGATCGACAATATCTCGCTCGTCATCTTTGGCAAGCGCAGCGAGGTGGAATTGGCCGTCGCCGGTTTGCTCGCCCAGGGGCACATCCTGATCGAGGACGTCCCCGGCGTGGGCAAGACGATGCTGGCCAAAAGCATCGCCCGCTCGCTCGGCTGCTCCTTCAACCGGCTGCAGTTCACGCCCGACATGCTTCCGAGCGACGTGACCGGAGTCTCGATCTGGAATCCGCAATCGCGCGAGTTTGAATTCCGCCCGGGGCCGGTGATGGCGGAGATCGTCCTGGCGGACGAGATCAATCGCGCCACGCCCAAAACCCAGTCGGCGCTGCTGGAGGCGATGGAAGAACGGCAGGTCACGGTCGACGGCGTCACCCACTGCCTCCCGGCCCTCTTCCAAGTGCTCGCCACCCAGAACCCGATCGAGCACGAAGGCACCTTCGCGCTGCCCGAGGCGCAGATGGACCGCTTCCTGATGCGGATCCACATCGGGTACCCATCGGCAGAGGAGGAAGAACGGGTGGTGGAAAGCCAGCAGCTCCGGCACCCGATCGAGGATCTTGTTGCGGTCGCTTCCGCGCAGGAAATCCTGGACGCGCAAAAGGAAGTGCGCGAAGTGCACATGGAACGCGGGGTCCGTCAGTACATCGTCGACCTGGTTTCCCGCACCCGCACCCTGCCCGACATCCACCTGGGAGCCAGCCCGCGCGGCAGCCTCGGCCTGGCGCGCGCCGCGCAGGCACGGGCGGTCATGGCAGGGCCGGGATTACGTCACCCCAGACGACGTAAAGGCGGTCGCGGTTTCGGTCCTCGCGCACCGGCTGCTGCTGACGCCCTCGGCGCGCCTGAAAGGCGTCACGCCCAAGGCGCTGCTCGAGGGAATTCTGGAAAGCACGATGGTGCCGGGGAATATTTAAATCGATTAATTTTACTTTTCCTCTTTTAGTATAGAATATTGGTTGGGATTCAAATCGGCCGACTGCGCAAACGCAAGGTCGGTTGATCTTTTCGATGTGACTCCGTAAGCTCAGCGACATCTTTTCGCCCTACTCCGGGCTTAAGAAAGGTGTCTGCTATGCAGAAATATGTTCCACTCCTCCTTTCTTTCCCTGTAGTCGTTCTTACAGCCTGCAGTCTTGCGCCCATAGCTGTATCTCAACAACCTGAAGTTGCTGCCTCTCCTACACCCCCGGCGCCTACCGATACGGCTGATACCAATCCTTGGATAATGCTTGGGCCGTGGGGCGGCGTTACCAACATAGCCATCGATCCGCTGACTCCAACCACACTCTATGCGGGGATAAACGGCGAGGGCAGATTTAAAAGCACGAATGGCGGCGAAAACTGGAATGCGGTCAACACCGGTCTGACCAATACGCAGATCCGCGCCCTGGCAATTCATCCGCAAAACCCGGCCATCCTGTATGCCGGAACAAATGAAGGCGGCATCTTCAAGAGTGAAAATAGCGGCGAGAATTGGATCGCCGTAAATACCGGCTTGCCTTGTCCTTATGTTTACACCCTGATGATAGATCCGGCAACGCCGACCACCCTTTACACCGGAACACTCTGCGGCATGTTTAAAAGCATAGACGCCGGGGGGAACTGGAACGCGATCAATTCCGGGTTGCCGGCTACTTTTATTTTCGCCCTGGCGATTGACCCGTTGACTCCGACCACCCTTTATGCAGGAACCGAGGCGGCAGCCCCCCGCCGGCGGACACCCTCGCGGCTGACGTATCCGGCGAAAGCATTTTTAAAAGCACTAACGGCGGAGAGAATTGGATCCCAGCCAATAACGGCCTGCCCGAGCATGCCCGTGTTCATTCGTTGGCCATCGACCCTGCTACCCCAACTACCTTGTACGCCGGGATATCGGTCGGGGGAACCGGCGTATATAAAAGTACGGATGGGGGCGGGAATTGGAGCGAAGTAAACACAGGCTTATCCACCTATGGCAATACTGTCGTCTCTCTGGCGGTGGATCCATTGACCCCAACCACTGTTTACGCGGGAACAGATAGGGGCGGCGTATTCAAGAGCACGGACGGTGGCGGGAGCTGGAGCGCCGTCAACAGCGGTCTGACGAATAACAACACCCTTACCCTGGTATTGAATCTGCAGACGCCGACTACCCTGTATGCCGGAACACTAAATGGCGTTTTCCGAAGCACGGATGGCAGCGGGAATTGGAGTGCCATCAACACCGGTCTGGCTACTTTCCGCGTTCCCGCTCTGGCAATCGACCCATTAACGCCGACCACACTCTATGCCGGGACGGATGGTGGCGGTGTATATAAAAGTTTGAATGGGGGAGCGGATTGGAGCTCGCTCAGCCCCGCTACGTTTAGTCCATATATTTCCGATCTGGCTATTGATCCGGTGACGCCGGCCACTCTCTATGCCGGAACGGATGGCGGCGGATTAAGTAAAAGCATGGATGGCGGCGGCATTTGGAGTTTTTTCATGTTCTTCATACCACGCCCGCATATTACTGTATTGGCTATTGACCCGGCAACCCCCGCCACTCTCTATGCGGGGATAGACAACGACGGCATTTATAAAAGCACAGACGGCGGTGAGAACTGGATCGTGGCCAGCGCCGGCCTAATGAACAACACTGTCCTTGCTCTGGCGATTAACCCACAAACGCCGAATACCGTTTATGCGGGCACGGGTAGCGGCATTTTTAAAAGCACGGATGGCGGCAAATACTGGAGCGCGATCAACAACGGTCTGACCAGTCTCCATGTTCTCGCCCTGGCGATAAACCCTCAAATTCCGGTTATTCTCTATGCCGGCACAGCAGGCGGCGGATTGTTTATCAGCACGGACAGCGGCGGGAGTTGGAGCGAGATTAACACCGGCCTTACCAGCCCCAATGTTACCGCCCTGGTGATCGATCCGCGGACAACGTCCATTCTCTATGCAGGGACGGCGGACACCGGTGTGTTTAGAAGCACGGACGCCGGCTTGAACTGGGTCTCGATCAACCACGGTCTCACTCCGGGGGTTGAAACATATATTTTATCGTTCGCGATTGACCCGCTGACACCGACTACTCTCTACATTGGGACAAATGGCGGAGGCGTATTTGTAAAACGGTTCCCGTGAGCCATTATTCCCTGCCTGAATTTTTGGCAGTCTTCTTTATAAAAGAAATTGGAAAACGAAGCGCGCCGGAGCGGAATACATCACTCCGGCGCGCTTCGTTATATTTACCAACAGAGAGTGCTTCTACGGCAGGCTGACGGTCACTTCTCCGATCCGGCTCACAGCCAGGTGCAGTTCGCCGTTTCCATGCGCACTCGGCGTGGTCGCGCCCGGTTCCTTCACGCATCTCCAAACCGCCGGATAAACCACGTCTTCACGATCTGCGTCAGCACCACATACATCGCCAGCATTCCCGCCAGGATCGGCCAATAGGCTCCCGGCAGCGGGACGAAGCCGAGCGTCCCGGCGAGCGGAGAGACGGTCAACCACGCCCCGATCGCGACGATGACCAGCGAGGCGGTGATCAGCGCGCCGCTGGCGCGGCTTTGCAGAAACGGAATTTTATTGGTGCGGATGACGTGGATGATCAGCGTCTGGGTGAAAAGGCTCTCCACAAACCAGCCTGTATGGAACAGGGCCGGATCGGTCCACGCGTGGAAAACGTAGAGCATCACGAAAAACGTGGCGTAGTCGAAAATCGAGCTGATCGGCCCGATAAAAAGAATGTAGCGGCGGAGATTGCCGATCTCCCACTTGCGCGGCCGGAGCAGCCATTCCGGATCCACCTTGTCGGTCGGAATCGTCGTCTGGGAAAAATCGTACAGCAGGTTGTTGACCAGCACCTGGATCGGAAGCATCGGCAGGAAGGGCAGGAACAGGCTCGCGCCGATCACGCTGAACATGTTGCCGAAGTTCGACGAAGCCGCCATGCGGATGTATTTCAGGATATTGCCGAAAATCCGCCGGCCCTCTTCCACGCCCTGCTCGAGCACCGTCAGGCTGGTCTCGAGCAAAATGATGTCGGACGCCTCCTTGGCGATGTCGACCGCGCTGTCGACCGATATGCCCACGTCCGCCGCGCGCAGGGCGGGCGCGTCGTTGATCCCGTCGCCCAGGAACCCGACGACGTGTTTCCGCCGCTGCAGCGCCTGGATGATCCGCTGTTTGTGGGCGGGGGAAAGCTTGGCGAAAATCGTCACGTCCTCCACGGCCGCCTGGAGCGCGTCGTCGGTCATTCCTTCGATCTCCGGGCCGAGCAGGACCTTTTCCACCGGCAAGCCGACCTGGCGGGCGATGGTTTTGGTTACCAGCTCGTTGTCGCCGGTGAGAATGTGGACCGAAACGTTCAGCGCGCGCAAACGGTTGATCGCCTCGGCGGCCTCCGGCTTGGGCGGATCAAGGAAGGCCAGGAACCCCTTGAGGATCAAATCGGACTCGTCCTTGACTTGAAATTCCCGCGGCCCCTCACCCCGCGGAAATTCCTTATACGCCAGCGCGATTACCCGGAACCCCTCTCCGTTCAATCCGTCCACCAATTGCTGGCGGTGTGCGTCGTGTTCCGCCACGCGCGGCAGCACTTCCCCGCGCACTTCCACCCGGTCGCAAATTCCGAAGATCTCCTCCACCGCCCCTTTGCACAGCAGCAGCCGCCGGCCGTCCTTTTCCTCCAAAACCACCGACATCCGCCGGCGCTGGAAATCGAACGGGATCTCGTCCACCTTGCGGAAGTCGCCCAGCGCCGCCACCTTGTCCGCGATCCCCACATGTTCCAACACCGCCACATCCATCAGATTCTTCAACCCCGTCTGGTGGAAGGAATTAAGGTATCCCAGGTGGAGGATCTCCTCGTTCTCGTTGCCCGAGACGTCCAGGTGGCGCTCCAGGGAAATCCGCCCCTGGGTGATCGTCCCGGTCTTGTCGGTGCACAGCACGTCCATCGCGCCGAAATTCTGGATGGCGTTCAGGCGCTTGACGATCACCTTCTTGGCAGCCATGTCGATCGCGCCCCGCGAAAGATTGACGGTGACGATCATCGGCAGCATTTCCGGCGTGAGCCCCACCGCAACCGCCATGGCGAACAGAAACGCCTCGAGCCAGTTGCCGCGGCTCAAGCCGTTAAAGAGGAACACGGTCGGAACCATCACCCCGATGAACTGGATCATCAGCCAGGTAAACTGGTTGATCCCCTTGTCGAAACTCGTCTCGATCCGCGGGCCGGTGATCGAGGACGCCATGGAGCCGAAATAGGTCTGCACGCCGGTCTGGACCACGAGCGCCGTTCCGACGCCGCTTTCCACGTTCGAGCCGAGGAAGGCGACGTCCGCCATCTCGAGCGGATTCCGGACTTCGGGCGCGGGCGGCACGGCCGTTTTCTCCACCGCCATGGATTCGCCGGTGAGCGCGGCCTGGTTTACGAACAGGTCCTTGGCGGTGAGGAGACGAACGTCGGCCGGAACCATGTCGCCGGCCGACAGGTAGATGATATCCCCCGGGACGAGCTCCTGCAGCGGGAGCTCATGGCGCTCGCCGCCATGCAGGACGGTGGCGGTGGTCTTGACCATCGCGCGCAGTTTCTCGGCGGCGTTGTCGGCGCGCAGTTCCTGGAAGAACCGCAGGACGACGCCGAGAACGACCATCATACCGATCACAACAGTCGCGCGCATGTCGCCGGTGAGGAAGGAAACCGCCGCGAGCACGATCAGCAGGATGACCAGCGGATTCTTTACGTTGTCCCACAGCCGGGCAAACAGAGAACGCTTCTTCTCGCGCGCCACCTCGTTCGGGCCGTAGCGCCGGCGCCGGTCCTCGACTTCCTCGGCGGTCAAACCGTCCGGGCCGCTTTCGAGCAGGCGGTAGGCGTCCTCCGGCGAAAGCCGGGCGCTGTCGATCAGCCTTTCCGAAACGCGGATTTTCGCGCCCGAGGCCTGGACGACTTGACGGAGCCGGAAGATGTATGGCAGACGGTTCATGACTAATCACCCGACGCGCAGAAATGGCGGAGCTTTCGCATGGCCTTCATCATAAAGCCGGATCGGCGGCTTGAAAAGCCGTCCGCCGCTCCTTGACGCCCTCTTTCGCTCCTGTATAATCCTTCCCGGACGCGCGCAAAGAACGCCATCCCACATCCTCCCGGCATTCCCGCCGGATCAAAAAAGAAATAGACAGGATTTACAGGATGGATAAACCGACCGCCATCCTGTGATCGTCGAAAAAGTACGTCGAAAGGCCTCCGGCGAAGCATTTCTCCCGTAGGAAGCGATCCCTCGCTTTGCTCGGGATGACTGCCCCAGCGGTCGTATCCTGCAAATCCTGAGAAAATCCTGTCAATCCTGTCTATTCTTCTTCCCGGAGAAGACCATGCTCGACATAAACTACGTCCGCTCCCACCCCGATGAAATCCGCGAGATGCTCCGCCTGCGGAACACCGAAGGCCCGCTCGACCTCGTGCTTGAAGCCGACGGCCGGCGGCGGAATCTTCTGGCCGAGACGGAAACGTTGAAGGCGCAGCGCAATGTGGTGAGTAAGGAGATCGGAAAAGGGAAGGATGCCCCCGACCGCGAGGCGAAGATCGCCGAGATGAAGCAGGTCGGCGACCGGATCGCGGCGCTCGACGAGGAGGTCCGCAAGGCCGACGAGGAGCTGACGCGCTCGCTGTCGGCGATCCCGAATCTCCCCGATCCGCGCACGCCGGTCGGCCGCGACGAAAGCGAGAACGTCGTCCTGCGCGCCTCGGGCGAACCGCCCAAGCTTGCCTTCGAACCCAAAGCCCACTGGGATCTCGCCCCCGCGCTCGGGATCCTGGATTTCGAGCAGGGCGCGCGCATGACCGGTTCGCGCTTCTACATCTTATACGGCGCCGGGGCCAGGCTGCAGCGGGCGCTGATCTCCTGGATGCTCGACCTGCACATCCGCCAGGGCTACCGCGAAGTCTACCCGCCGTACATGGTGCGCGGCGAGGCGCTCTTCAACGCCGGCCAGCTCCCGAAATTCGCCGACAACCTCTACCACGACGCGGAAGAGGACCTGTGGATGGTCCCGACGGCCGAGGTGCCGCTGACCAACCTGCACGCCGGGGAAATCCTGGAACCGGGCCGGCTGCCGCTGCGCTACACCGCCTACACCGCATGCTTCCGGCGCGAGAAGATGGCCGCCGGACGCGACGTGCGCGGGATCAAGCGCGGCCACCAGTTCGACAAGGTGGAAATGTATAAATTCACCCGCCCGGAAAACTCGGATGCGGAGCTGGAGGGGATGCTCGCGGACGCGGAAGCCGTCCTGCGCGAACTCGGGCTGACGTACCGGGTGAAGCAATTGTGCACAGGCGACCTCGGCTTCTGCGCGACCCGCACCTACGACCTGGAAGTGTGGTCGCCGGGCGTGGCCGAGTGGCTCGAGGTCTCCTCGGTCAGCAACGACGGCGATTTTCAGGCGCGCCGGGCCGGGATCCGCTACCGCCCGGAGAAGGGCGCCAAACCCGAATTTGTCCACACCCTTAACGGCTCCGGGCTGGCCCTGCCGCGGACGATGATCGCCGTGATGGAAAACTTCCAGACGGCCGCCGGCGAGATCACGGTCCCGGAAGTCCTGCGGCCGTGGATGGGGGGAGTGGAAGTGATTAAGAAGGAATGACCCGCTCCAAATCCGACGATCGACGATAGACCATCGACCATCGTCAGATCGATATCCTTCGCGAATTTTTCGATCAGCGACGATTGATGGTCGGCCGTTTTATAACGATATCGCCCCCGACCTCATACTCCCCATCCACCGCGGATTGATTTATCAGGTCTCCATCCTAACCCCCTACCCCAACCTGGATTCTTCTCAGAGTTGATTGATTCTCAACCCTCCCCCCTTCCCCGTAGGGGGAAGGGGGGAGGGAGAAGAAGAATCATGCTCAAGAAATAAATCAACATTGGGTGGGGGGTTAGGACAGCATCCGGGCGGTGCGGTCTCGATACGGGCCTCGCTTTGCTCGGCCCTACTCGACCTCCTCTCCTATAACAACAAACGAGCGGCCTATACAGGCCGCTCGTTTGTTCCGGTCATTTTCGAATGGCAAATCGATCCCGGCGATTACGCCTTGGACACCACGAAATTATCGAACAGGGCCGTGATCGGCGCATCATCGTACGACCCGGCGATCAACCCCACACCCCCTTCGGTGAAATCGGTATCCTGCACTTCCAGGAGCTGTTTGTCGTTGGCGTACAGAGTGAAGGTATCCCCGACGCAATCCGCGCGCAAGTGGTTGTCGGCCATGCCGGTCCGGATCACCCCGTTTTCATCCATCGGCATCTCGTCCATCCCCACCAGCTGATCCTCTCCGTCTTTGAATTTCCCGACGGCATAGTATCCGTCGGAGGAAATGACCAGGTAATAGAAATTATCGTCGTCCTGGTACCGGCAGATCACGCCCACGTCATGCGGCGTTTCGTCGGAAGCCGCAAGATCGACTTCGATGCGGACATCCGCGTACGTTCCCGCCGAGTCCGGGTAGGCGAAGAGGTACGACATGGGATCGGCGACCGAGATCTTGTATGCTCCGTCCGAAAATCCGGTTGTCCCGTATTCATCGGTGACGGCTCCCCATCCATTGGAATCGTCCGAGAAATCGTCCTCAAAGAGGATGGTTCCGGAGGAATCCGGCGTGCGGGCCGGCGCCGTATTCGATCCGTCCGAAGTATCCGCCGTGGCCAATGTCTCCACCGTGGATAACATGCCCGATGCCTCGGACAGGCTCGAGCAGGAAAACAGGAGCACGGCGGCCGGTATTGCCCAGACGGTGACGCGGTTTGGAATTTTCATGAAATGCTCCACTCGGGAATTTTTGGCCGGTTTCCCAGGCCGGCGCACATTATAAATCCATCCTCTCCGACAGCCCGCCAATTCGCCCCGGGAGAATCAAATCCATAAGTCCTATCCTCATTCCTCCCGTCGGCTTCGGGTAAAAAAAACGAGCGGCTCTTTCGGGCCGCCCGTTGTGCTTTTTAGAGAGTACTGATGATCCGAATTTATCCGCAGGTGGTAATCAGCCCGAAGAGCATGTTGAAAGGCGAGGTGCAGTACAAATTCATCGAGTCGAAGATGACGGCGCCGATCAGGACCAGGATGCAGAGCGCGACGAGGACCAGGCAGCCGATGATCAGGCCCTTGTTGCTTTTTCCGGCCTTGGCGGGCGCGGCCGCCTGCTGGGGCGGAGGCGCATATTGCGGCTGAGGGGGAGGCGGCTGGCGCGTCGCGGCCGCAGCCTGCCGGCCGGAGGCGGCCACCGTCTTGGCGGCCCCTTCGCCCTGGAACGTCATGAGCACATTTTCCCCAAAGCCGACTTCATCGCCGGGGGCGAGGTTGCGCGGCGATGTGAGCCGCTGGTGGTTGACAAACGTGCCGTTGGTCGATCCGAGGTCCTCCAGCACATACCCCCCTCCGCGGCGGGAAATGCGCGCATGGTTGCGGGAGAGTTCGGCGTCCTGGACGACGATATCGTTGCCGGCCTCGCGGCCGATGCTCATCGAATCCATCGTCAGTTCGAATACCTTGCCGGGGTTGGGACCCACATTCATC
This sequence comes from uncultured Chloroflexia bacterium, assembly GCA_963724345.1. GTDB lineage: Bacteria > Chloroflexota > Anaerolineae > Anaerolineales > RBG-16-64-43 > JAFGKK01. The sequence goes on from CAVRUI010000003.1 coordinate 2,665,507, forward strand.
ACCAGACGATATCGCTCGGCCATTTTCTCCTCCTGGATTAGGGATTGCTTGGAGTGTACTCTCAGACAAGTCTTGAGTCAAATTCGAAGGCTCCGGCCGGGTTTTCATCGCCTCCCGCGTAAAGGCCGCATAAAACCCGGCCCGGTATTTTCAAATGCGCGAAAAACAAGCCCGCGTATTCCGCGCGCGCCTTTTCTTTTTCTGCAGGTGTTTATAGAATAGGAATACCGGCTCCGCCGCCACACCGGATCCCCGCTCCCGTGTCCGGCATGCACGGCATTTTACAGGATAAATCCGGATTCCAGTCGGGATGGGCGGATGTCCGGTCTCCGACGAGCCATAAGCGCTTATCGTTGCGGATTCGCAACGCATTCTCTTCTCCGAGGATGGTTACATGACAGAATCGCCTTTCCCCCAAACACCCGAGCCGCCCCCCTCACCGACCGAGCCTCCAGCACCCCGGAAACCCGCGCCGCCCGCATTGCGGGTGGAATCCCCTTCCCCTCATGCCCACAGTCCGTCCCCATTCCGCAGGATCATGGCGGCCGCCGCCTTGCTCCTGGTGCTCACCGCATTCCTTTTCCTCTATTCCTATCCGGAGCAACCCGAAAAATACATCCCGCTGGCGGCGGGATTCATCGTGGCGGGTGTCGTTCTTTTTCTTCTGACGATAATCCTCAAACCCTCCGCCGTGGAAGACCGCCGGGCGGCCGGGATGCGGATTCCTTCCCGCGGAGTTTGGATTGCCGCCGCGGTCGTGCTCAGCATTCTGGCCACGGTGATGATGCTGGTATTCCTGCAATTTGACCGCCAGAATTACATTCCCGTAATGACGATGTGGTTAGGCGCCGCGGCCTGCTATCTGGCCGCTTTTGCCGGCGCGCTGCCCGTCCGGGCGGACCTGAGCGCCTGGTGGCGCAGGTACTGGAAGGAAGCCCTGGTGGTGGGGTTGGTCACCCTTCTGGCGGCGGCGCTCCGGTTTTACAAACTGGGTGAGATCCCGCATACCATCAACGGCGACGAAGGCTGGCTCGGAAGCATCGCCCGTTCCACCATCAGTTCCCCCTACTCCAATCCCTTCGCCCTCTGGCAGAATTTCGGCGGATTGTATCTCCAGCTGATCAACCTGGGGATGCTGTTCCTGGGCGTCCAGCCCGTTCTCCCTGCGCCTGATGCCCGCCATCGCCGGGACGCTCGCCATTCCCGCGCTGTACCTTTTCGCGCGGCAGATCGGCGGGAAGCGGATCGCGTTCCTTGCCATCCTCCTGCTGGCCATGTCGCACACGCATATGAATTTCAGCCGCACGGTGGGAGTCGGATACATTCAGGATACATGGCTCGTGCCGCTGGAGCTGTATCTTTTCCTGAGCGCGCTGCAAAAACAAAGCCTCCTGCGGGCGGCGGCCGGGGGCGCCCTGCTGGGGATCCATTTCACCATTTATCTGACGCCGCAGATCTTCACCGGCATGCTGGTGGTTTTTTGCATCCTGGTGCTGTTGTTCTTCCGAAAATCTCTCCCCCAGGCCGGCCGCATCTTCGCCGTCTTCTGGGGTGGGCTGGGGATCATGGTGCTTCCGGAGGCGGTCTTCGCCGCCACACATCCCGCTGATTTCTTCGAGCGCCTTAACCTTGAGGGCACGCTTCAATCCGGCTGGCTGACGCAGGAGATGCAGGCGACCGGATTGAGCGCCGTCCAGATTCTCTCCGACCGGGTGGCGCACGCGTTCCTGTCGCTTATCTATTATCCGGCGATCGATTACTACGGTTCGCTTATTCCGGTGCTCAGCCTGTTCACCGGCGTCTTCTTTTTCATCGGGCTGGGAATCTCGCTGTGGAGGACTCGTTCCATCAATCATCTTCTCCTCAACGGATATTTCTGGGTCGGGCCGCTCGCGATCGGATTGTTTTCCATACCCGCAACGGCGGATTCCTATCGCGTGCTGATGATCCTGCCGGCCGCCCTGCTCCTGGCCGCGATCGGGCTGGACACAGTCCTGAACTCCATCGGCGCGGATTATGGCCGGAATAGGGCAACCTACGCCGGGGTGGCCGCTTTTCTCCTGATCTGCCTCTTCGCGTTCAATCAGTGGACCTACTTCGTCGATTTCGCCGGCAAATGCCGGTACGGCGGCGACCGGCAAACCCGGTTTGCCTCCTACCTGGGAAGATACCTGAACACCCTCGAGCCCGCGGAAACGGTGTATCTTCTCAGCGACGATATATTCCGTTATGGCACCCACCTTTCCACCGATTTCCTCACCGGCGGAAGAATCATCACCAATCTTCCGGACGCAATCAATTCCGTGCAGCCGGTCACCGGGGAAATCCTGATCGCCAGCCCGGATCGAATCCCGGAATTGTATGCCTGGATCCACGAGCATCCGGGGGGGAGGCTGGAATCGTATTACGACTGTAAAAACCTCTTCCTGCTCGCTTATCACGTGCCGTAGGATGGACCCGCGTGAATACGAGTTGATGTTCTCCGTGGAAGACGGCCATTGGTGGTACCGCGGGATGGCCGCGATCACCTGCGCATTTCTGGACCGCTGGTATAAAAGAAGAGGGACGGTGCGCATTCTGGACGCCGGCTGCGGAACGGGGGCGGCCATGACCACCTACCTTGCCCGCTACGGGACGGTGTGGGGGATGGACCTCGCCGCGGAAGCCCTGCGGTTCTGCCGGCGGCGGGGGGCCGTGCGCCTGGCGCGGGCGACGGTGGCGCGCCTCCCCTACCCCGGGGGCGCGTTCGACCTGGCGACTTCATTCGATGTGCTGTATGAACAGGCGGTGCCTTCCGATATGGATGCGCTCAGGGAATTAAACCGCGTCCTCACACGGGGCGGACGGCTTCTTCTCCGCCTGCCCGCCTATGGATGGATGCGCCGCGCGCACGACGAGGTCGTGCACACCCGCCACCGCTATACGCGCGGGGAGGTGGCTGCGCTCTTGCGCGGAAGCGGGTTCCGGATCGAGCACGTATCTTATGCCAACGCAGCCTTGCTGCCCGCCGCGATGCTGAAGGCATTCGGCGAGCGGCTGTTCCCGCCGGCCCGGGCGCAATCCGACCTGGCGCTGAAGGTGGGCGCCTTCAACGGCATCCTGGAGCGCATCCTCGCGGGAGAAGCGCCGTGGGTGACGCGCATTCGAAATGCCGTTCGGGCTGAGCGTGATCGGTGCGGGGATCAAACCGTGAGCGCGCACGCGTCCCCCGGAGCTCCCCGGCTTTCCAGCATCAGCGCGGTGTTCCCGGCCATGAACGACGGCGGAACGATCGCGAGCATGATCTGGACGGCGCGCGCGGCGTTGCGCCGGTCGACGGCGGATTTCGAGATCATCGTCGTCAACAACGGCAGCCGGGATTACACCGCCGCGGTCCTCGCGGAACTAGCCGGCGCGCTCCCGGAATTGCGCGTGATCTCGCACGATCAGCCGCTGGGGTACGGGGGCGCGCTGCGCGCCGGTTTTTCGGCAGCCGCCAAGGATTGGATTTTCTACACCGACGGCGACGCCCAATACAACCCGCTCGAGCTCGGCCTGCTGGTCGGGGCCGTAACGGAGGATGTGGACGTGGTGAACGGGTATAAAACCGCGCGCCAGGATCCGTGGTACCGTACGGTCCTCGGACGGTTGTATCATCACACCGCCCGGATGCTGTTCGGGTTCCGGCTGCGGGACGTGGATTGCGATTTCCGCCTGTTCCGCCGCGTCCTCCTCAAAACCGTCCCGCTCACCAGCACGACCGGAACGATCGGCCTGGAAATCGTCAAACGGTTTCAGGACGCTGGCTTCCGGTTCGTGGAAGTGCCGGTCAGTCATTATTTCCGCAGCTACGGCGATTCCCAGTTCTTTCGTCCCCGCCGCCTGTTCCGAATGGCGAAAAATCTCGCGGCATTGTGGATCCAACTCGTGCTTCGCAAAGGCCGGACATGAACAAGCCTTCGATCGAAAAGGATTTTGCCGGCAGGCGCGTCCTCATCACCGGCGGCCTGGGGTTTATCGGCAGCAACCTCGCGCGCCGGCTGGTGGATCTCGGCGCCGAGGTGACGCTGCAGGATTCACTGCCGGCGGGGATCGGCGGCAACCCGTACAACATCTCCGCGTTCGAACAAAAGCTGCGGGTGCGGACGGCCGATCTGCGGGATGCGGATGGAACGGCCGAAGCGGTCCGCGGGCAGGAGTACATTTTCAACCTGGCCGGCCAGGTCGGGCACGTTCACAGCATGGAGGATCCGTTCACCGATCTGGAGCTGAACGTCCGCGCCCAGCTTTCCTTGCTCGAGATCTGCCGCCGGGAAAACCCCGGCGCGAAAATCCTGTACGGCGGCACGCGCCAGGTGTACGGACCGCCGCGCTACCTGCCGGTGGACGAGGATCATCCGCTCAATCCGGTGGACGTCAACGCGGTCCATAAACTCGCCGCCGAGCGCTACCACATCCTCTATCACCGCGCCTACGGGCTGCGCGCGGTTGTCCTGCGGATGACCAACGTGTACGGGCCGCGGATGCGGGTGAAGGACGGGTTGAAAAATTTTTTCGGGTTGTGGATCCGGCAGCTGCTGCACGGCGAGGAGATCACCGTATACGGAGACGGGAGTCAGGTGAGGGATCTGCTCTATGTGGAGGACGCGGTGGATGCGCTGCTTCTGGCCGCGCTGATCTCCGGAGACGAAGGGCAGACCTTCAACCTGGGGGGAGCGGAAGCCGTCTCCCTGCTGGATCTGGCGAAACGGATGATTGCCATCCACGGCGGAGGAAGCTTCCGATTAATTCCCTTCCCGGCCGGCCGCAAGAAGATCGACATCGGTTCCTTTGTGTCCGACACCTCCAAAATCCGGATGGAGGTCGGCTGGGAACCCCTCACCCCGCTCGGGGACGGCCTGCGGTCGACCCTCGAGTATTACCGCCGGCACGGCGGGCACTACTGGTGAAATTAAAATGATACCCGTGGTGGATATCGCCCGGCAGGATAAAAGCATCCGCCCGGAAATCGAGGCGGCGGTCGCGCGGGTAATGGACCGCGCGCAATTCGTCCTGGGCGCGGAGGTGGAGGCGTTCGAGAACGCCTTCGCCGCCTACTGCGGGGTCGCTTGCGCGGTCGGGGTCGGCTCGGGGACCGATGCGCTGCAGGTCGCGCTGCTGGCGTGCGGGATCGGCCCGGGGGACGAGGTGATCACGGTCTCGCATACCTCGCCGGCCACGATCGCCGCGGTGGAACTGACCGGCGCGGACGCGGTTCCGGTCGACATCGATCCCCGCCGGTTCACGATGGATCCGCGCCGGATCGCCGCCGCGTTCACGCCCCGCACGCGCGCGCTGCTTCCCGTCCACCTGTACGGCCAGCCCGCCGACCTCGAGCCGATCCTGGAATTCGCCGCCCGCCACGACCTGCCGGTGATCGAGGATTGCTCGCAGGCGCACGGCGCGCGCTACCGGGGAAAGCGGGCCGGCGCATGGGGCCGGATCGCGACCTTCAGTTTTTACCCGACCAAAAACCTCGGCGCCTACGGCGACGGCGGAGCCGTGCTCACCGACGATCCGCAGCTGGCGGAACGGGCGCGCCAGATCCGGCAGTACGGCTGGGATGCGAAGCGCGTCAGTCGTCGCAAAGGAATTAACAGCCGGCTGGATGAAATCCAGGCCGCCATCCTAAATACGAAACTGGGCCGGCTGGACGAATGGAACGCCGAACGGCGCAAGCTGGCGGCCCTGTACGACAGCCGTCTGGCGGGAAAAGAACTGACCATTCCGTTCGCCGCGCCGGATTCGATGCACGTATATCACACCTACGTCATCCGCCACCCGCGCCGTGACGCGCTGCGGGCGTTTCTCGCCGGGCGCGGAATCGCCACTTCAATTCACTTTCCCCTTCCGGTTCACCTGCACCCGGGATTTTCCAACCTGGCCGGCTTTTCCGGAAACCTGCCGGAAACCGAAGCGGCCGCCCGGGAAGTCCTCACCCTGCCGCTCTTCCCCGGCATGCGCGAAGACGAACTGCAGCAGGTCGTCGACGCCGTCAACGCCTTCCGATAATCCCTCCACGAAAAAACACGAAGGAAAACCCGAAGGACACGAAGAATTTTCTATTAAAACCTTCGTGGACTTCCGATTTCCCCCCGGCCTACCTCAACCGGGGCAGGCTTCGTGTTCTTCGTGGATTCTTTTTCGTGGACTCTTATGCAACCGCCATAATTTCTCCATAATTCCCGCCTAAAATGCCTCTTGACTTTTCCAAAAGCCGGCCTTATTATTTAGCTCTCTTAACTATTTAGAAAGGTTAACCTATGGCCGCAAGCGAACAATTCCTGGCCGCGATGCACGAATGGGCCGGCGTCTTCATGCGGAACTCGATGCGCAATTTCCTCCTGTTCTCCAAGGAAAAGGGGGTATCGATGCCGCAGATCGGGGCGCTGTTCCGCATCCGCAGGGGCGATTGCAGCGTATCCGACATCAGCGGCGAATTGAACGTCACCAACGCCGCCGCGAGCCAGATGCTGGAAAGCCTGGTCCAGCAGGATTTCATCCACCGGTCCGAGGATCCGAACGACCGCCGCGCCAAACAACTTGTGCTCACCGACAAGGGGCGCAAACTGCTTCTGGACGGCATCCACGCCCGGCAGGGGTGGATGCATCATCTGGTGCAGCCTGCTGACCCCGCAGGAACAGGCGCAAATCACGTCGGCGCTGAAGCTCCTCGTGGAGAAAACCAACCAATTGGAAAAGAAAGCCGGGAGCGATCCCGGATGAACGCGGATCACCGCGAAAGAACGATCCACAAGGAGTAAACGAAATAATGATCCGGATACTTAAATATTTGAAACCCTACCTCTTACTGATCCTGATCGCGGTCGGCCTGCTGTTCGTGCAGGCCAACGCCGACCTGGCGCTGCCGGACTACATGTCCAAGATCGTCAACAACGGCATCCAGCAGGGCGGCGTCGAAAACGCGGTCCCCAAGGCGATCCGCCAGAGCGAGATGGACAAGCTGGTCATCTTTCTGAGCGCCGCCGGACAAGGCGCTCGTGCTGGGCGACTACACCCTGGTGGATAAAACCTCGCCCGACTACGACCAGTACCTCGCGGAGTATCCCGCCCTGGCGGACGGGCCGATCTACGTTCTGAAAACCGTCGACGCCGCGGAGACCGACGAAACTGAACCCGGTCATGGGCAAGGGTTTCCTGGTGGTGGCCTCCCTCGAGCAGATCCTGGCCGATCCCGCCAAAGCCGCCGCGGCTGGCCCAGGCATTCGGTTTCGACCTCTCCAAGCTCCCGCCCGGCACGGATCTGTTTGCCGTGCTGGCCAGACTTCCCGCCGCCCAGCTCTCCCAGATAACCGCCGCCATCGACTCCAAATTCGCCACCCTGGGCGAAAGCATGATCAACCAGATGGCGGTGGCCACCGTCAAGGCGGAGTATGCCGCGCTGGGCATGGACACCGAAAAGCTGCAGACGGACTACATCCTCCACATCGGCATCCTGATGCTGCTGCTGACGCTGCTTTCGGGCGCCTGCACCATCGTGGTGGGCTACCTTTCGGCCCGCACGGCGGCCGGCGTGGCGCGCGACCTGCGCCGGTCCGTCTTCCAGCAGGTGGAGAGCTTCTCCAGCACCGAGTTCGACAAGTTCTCCACCGCCTCGCTGATCACCCGCTCGACCAACGACATCACCCAGATCCAGATGGTGGTCGATCATGATGATGCGCATGGTCTTCTACGCGCCCGATCATCGGCGTCGGCGGCGTCATCCGCGCGATCGGCAAGAGCGCCACCATGTGGTGGATCATCGCCCTGGCGGTGGTCGTCCTGCTCGGCCTGATCCTGACCGTCTTCGCGATCGCCCTGCCCAAGTTCAAGATCATCCAGAAGCTGATCGACCGGCTGAACCTGGTGACCCGCGAGAACCTGTCGGGCATGATGGTCATCCGCGCCTTCAACATGCAGCCGTTCGAGGAGAAGCGCTTCGACAAGGCCAACCAGGACCTGACCGGCACCATGCCTGTTCATCAACCGGGTCATGGTGGTCATGATGCCGGTCATGATGCTGATCATGAACGGCGTGTCGCTGCTGATCATCTGGGTCGGCGCGCACCAGGTGGCCGAATCGCAGCATGCAGGTCGGCGACATGATGGCCTTCATGCAGTACGCCATGCAGATCGTCTTCGCCTTCCTGATGCTGTCGATCATGTTCATCATCCTGCCGCGCGCGGCCGTCTCGGCCGACCGGATCGCCGACGTGCTCGAGCACCGAGCCCATCGATCCGCGACCCGAAGGACCCCAAGCGCTTCCCCGAGCCGTTCCAGCGGCACGGTCGAGTTCCGCAACGTCTGCTTCCGCTACCCGGGCGCCGAGGAGGACGTCCTGCACGACATCACCTTCACCGCCCGGCCCGGGCAGACGACCGCCTTCATCGGCACCACCGGCTCCGGCAAATCGACGATCGTCAACCTGATCCCGCGCTTCTACGACGTGACCGACGGCGCGATCCTCGTCGACGGCGTCGACGTCCGCGAGGTGACCCAGCACGACCTGCGCGACAAGATCGGCTACGTCCCGCAAAAGAGCAACGCTCTTCTCCGGCACGATCGAAAGCAACCTGCGCTACGCCGATCGAGAACGCCAGCCCGGAGGAGCTCAGCGAACGCCGCCGACATCGCCCAGGCGACCGAGTTCATCTACTCCACGCCGGAAGGGCTTGGCGACGGAGATCTCCCAGGGCGGCACGAACGTCTCCGGCGGGCAGAAGCAGCGCCTTTCGATCGCCCGCGCCCTGGTGAAGAAGGCGCCCGATCTACATCTTCGACGACAGCTTCTCGGCGCTGGACTTCAAGACCGACGCGGCCCTGCGCCGGGCGCTCAAGGCGGAAACCGGCGCGAGCACCCTGCTGATCGTCACCCAGCGCATCTCCACGATCAAGAACGCCGACCAGATCGTCGTGCTGGACGAAGGCAGGATCGTCGGCAAGGGCACCCACGCCGAACTGATGAAAAGCTGCGAAGTCTACCGCGAGATTGCCGCCTCGCAGCTGAGCAAGGAGGAACTGTCATGATGATGCATGGAGCACCCCCTGCCGCTTCCCGAGGATCCGCTCCCGGCGGACCGCTGGGCGGCGGCCGCGGCCGCGGGCCGATGGGCGGCGGCCCGATGGCGATGATGAAAGGCGAGAAACCGCGGGATTTCCAGGGCACGATGGCCAAGCTGATCCACTACCTGGGCCCGTACCGGATCCCGATCCTGGTCGTGATCGTGTTCGCCGATCGCCTCGACGGTCTTCTCGATCGTCGGCCCCAAGATCCTGGGCAAGGCCACCACCAAGCTGTTCGAAGGCGTGCTGGCCCAGATCGCCGGCACCGGCACGATCGACTTCGGCTACATCGGCAGCATCATCCTGCTGGTGCTCGGCCTGTACCTCGTCTCCGCCCTGTTCAGCTACATCCAGGGCTGGATCATGTCCGGCGTCTCGATGAAGATCACCTACCGCTTCCGCAAGGACATCGCCGAGAAGATCAACCGCATGCCGCTGCAGCTACTTCGACGGCACCAACCACGGCGAGGTGCTCTCGCGCGTCACCAACGATGTCGACACGGTCAGCCAGACCCTCAACCAGAGCCTGACCCAGATCATCACCTCGGTCACGACCGTGATCGGCGTGCTGGTCATGATGCTCTCCATCAGCTGGCTGATGACCCTGGTGGCGCTGGTCATCGTCCCGCTCTCGCTGGTGATCATCAGCCTGATCGTCAGGCAGCTCGCAGAAGTACTTCAAGCAGCAGCAGGATTACCTCGGCCACGTCAACGGCCACGTCGAGGAAATGTACGGCGGGCACGTGGTGATGAAGGCCTTCAACGGCGAGGAGAAGAGCGTCGAGAAGTTCGACGGGCTCAACAACACGCTCTACGACTCGGCCTGGAAATCCCAGTTCCTCTCCGGCCTGATGATGCCGATCATGAGCTTCATCGGCAACCTGGGCTACGTGGCGGTCTGCATCCTGGGCGGCTACCTGGCCGTCCGGAACGCCGATCACCGTCGGCGACATCCAGGCCTTCATCCAGTACGTCCGCTCCTTCACCCAGCCGATCACCCAGATCGCCAACATCTCCAACGTGCTCCAGCAGACCGCCGCGGCCGCCGAGCGCGTGTTCGAGTTCCTGGCCGAGCCGGAGGAAATCGCCCGAGACGGCCCAGCCCGATCCACCCGGAGAACGTCGAGCGGCCGCGTGGAGTTCAAGGACGTCCACTTCGGCTACACGCCCGGACAAGATCATCATCAACGACTTCTCCGCCACGCGTCGAGCCCGGCCAGAAGATCGCCATCGTCGGCCCGACCGGCGCCGGCAAGACCACCATGGTCAAGCTGCTGATGCGCTTCTACGACGTCAACAGCGGCGCGATCCTGGTGGACGGCCACGACATCCGCGAGTTCACCCGCGCGCGACCTGCGCTGCATGTTCGGCATGGTGCTGCAGGATACCTGGCTCTTCAACGGCACGATCATGGAGAACATCCGCTACGGCCGGCTCGGACGCCACCGACGAGGAGGTGATCGCCGCGGCCAAGGCCGCCCACGCCGACCACTTCATCCGCACCCTGCCGGACGGCTACAACATGGTGCTCAACGAGGAGACCACCAACATCTCCCAGGGCCAGATGCAGCTGCTGACCATCGCCCGCGCCATCCTGGCCGACCCGACGATCCTGATCCTGGACGAAGCCACCAGCTCGGTGGACACCCGCACCGAGGTGCTGATCCAGAAGGCCATGGACGCGCTGATGAAAGACCGCACCAGCTTCATCATCGCCCACCGCCTCTCCACCATCCGCGACGCCGATCTGATCCTGGTGATGAACGACGGCGACATCGTCGAGCAGGGCAAGCACGAGGAGCTGCTGGCGCGCGGCGGCTTCTACGCCGAGCTGTACAACAGCCAGTTCGAAAAAGTTGAAGCGAAATAATCCGGGACCCACGAGGGTTCTATTCGTCCGTCATTCCCGCGTGATCTTAGCGGGAATCCAGGGTTTACGGGAGTGGATGCCCGCTAAGTACACGCGGGCATGACGATCGTTTGAGTCTTGAGGACCTTTCGGGTCCGGCGATGGAGGAATTATGGGCCAGGAATTGTTCGCAATCACCATCAGCCACCAGGTGGGCAGCAGCGGCGCGCCGATCGGGAAGCGGCTGTCGGAACGGTTGAACATCCCGTTCTTCGACCGCGAAATCCTCAAACGGGTCTCGGGCCGGCTGCACATGGCGGAAGCCGACCTGGAGCACCGCGAAGAGCGCTTGCGCTCCTTCTGGCAGACCTATTCGCGGACGGCGGAACTCATGGATCCGGCGCTCAGCCTGTCGGCGGACCAATACGATCCCACCGACAAGGAACTGTTCCAGCTGGAATCGGAAATCCTCCTCCGCATCGCCGAAAAAACCAGCGCCGTCTTCATCGGCCGTTGCGGGCGCCACATCCTGCGCGGCCTTCCGCGCCATATCAGCCTGCTGCTGTGCGCCGATCCGGCCGCCCGGATCGAACGGATAAAAATGCTGTATCACCTCGACGCGCCGGAAGCCGGCAAGTTTATGGAAGAAAACGACCGGGATCGGGCGGCCTATATCCGCGCGTTCACCGGCCAGGACTGGCTGGATGCGTGCTTGTACGACCTGTGCCTCAATACCTCCCGGACGGGAGCGGAAGGGGCGGTGGAGCTCATCGGCAATTACGTGAAAAACCGGTTTCCCTGATCCGTCCGGCAACCGGTTTCCGGAAACCCTATCAGGGTGCATGCTGACACCCTAAGGGTACCGATTTACACCCTTAGGGTGCGGTTTACACACCCTTAGGGTTCCGAAAGGCACCCTTAGGGTGTCTTTTTTAATCCCCGTTCCTATTCATTCCATCCGGTTTTTCCGCCAACTCACTTGACAGGAACCGATGTTGGGAGATAATTCCCCCTCATCACACAAGCTGTGACGGAGGAAAGTAAGCGGCCCGCCCCCGACAGGGAAGAACGGACTCGGATTGAAATCCGTTCCCGGAACAAAGCCGCCGAAGTTCCCTCCCGAGCCCTTCGATTGAAACCCCGCGCGGCGCACTCCGCGCGGGGCGTTAGGTCGAAGCGGAATCCCTCCGTTATCCGGGACGCCGGTCCCCCGGCTCGCAACGCGGGGCGCCGGACCGAGCTGGCCCCACGCCGGGGCAATCAGGGTGGCACCGCGGGAATACCCTCCCGTCCCTGAGCCGGACGGGTTTTTGTTTAAACCCCCTCATCCGGCCCCCGATTCGCAGGGGCGACCCAATGGGTCGCCCCTGCGAATCGGGGGAACGGGATGAGGGCGGGAAATAAAAGGGTTGCAGAAAGGCGTAGCGCCTTTTTGGTTTAGGAGGAGTGATGCTCGAACAGCTTGAGACCATTCAAATGGAAGCCTTGGCCGCCCTGGATGGCGTGAAGGATACAGCCGCGCTCTCCGCCTGGAAGACGGCCCACCTCGGCCGCAGCGCGCCGCTCGCCGTCTTTCTCGGCGACCTGGGAAAACTTCCGGCCGATCAGCGGCCGCAGGCCGGCAAGCGCGGCAATGAAATCAAGCGCGCGCTGGAGGGCGCGTTTTCCGCCCGCGAGGAAACGCTCAAGGCGGCGGAACTGGAAAACTCCCTCCAGGGCGAGAAACTCGACGTCACCCTGCCGGGAAGGCCCGCACGCCGCGGACGCCTGCATCCCTCCACCCAGGTCCTGCGCCGGATTTATTCCGTCTGGGCCGACATGGGCTTCCAGATTTTCCGCAGCCGCAACGTGGAGCTGGACGACTACAACTTCACCCTGCTCAACATCCCGCCCCACCATCCGGCGCGCGACATGTGGGACACGTTCTACGGGACCGATCCCGGCGTGGTGCTTCGCACCCACACCAGCCCGGGGCAGATCCACGCGATGCGCGAGTTCGCGCCCGAACCGGTGCGGGTGATCCTGCCCGGAATGTGCTTCCGCTACGAACAGATCACCGCCCGCTCGGAGATCCAATTCCACCAGGTGGAGGGTCTGGCCGTCGGGCCGGGGATCACCTTTGCCAACCTTAAAGCCACGCTGGCGGATTTCGCCCGCCGGATGTGGGGCGATAACGTGCGGGTTCAATTCCGCGCCGACCATTTCCCTTTCACCGAACCCAGCATGGAGATGGATATCGAATGCTTCGTGTGCGGCGGGAAGGGCTGCCCGGTCTGCAAATACAGCGGCTGGCTGGAGATCCTCGGATCCGGAATGGTCCATCCCACCGTCCTGCGCAACGGCGGATACGATCCGAAGATCGTCTCCGGTTTCGCCTTCGGCATGGGGCCGGAACGGATCGCGATGCTGCGCCACGGGATCGAGGATATCCGGAACTTCTGGGCGAACGATTTGAGGTTCCTCGAGCAGTTCTAGGAACAACGACGATAGACGATAGACCATGGACGATGGCCGATATTTATTCGAGCATGGTTATTCGTCTGCACGCGATACCAAACCAAAAGAACACCAGCCATGGTCCATCGTCCATGGTCCATGGTCTCTTCATTAAGACACCCGTAGAGTAAAGGGAGTCCCGTCATGAGAGTACCTCTATCTTGGCTTAAAGAATACATCGATTACGACCTTCCCCCCGAGGAGCTCGCCCGGCGCCTGACCTTCGCCGGGTTGGAAGTGGAGGCGATCGAGTACATCGGGCTGGCCCCGCAAAACGGGCACATCGACGGATTGCCGCACACCGACGTCCGCGGGCCCAAGGCCAAAGGCCTGGCCTGGGACCGGTCGAAGATCGTCGTCGGCCGCGTCTTCGAAGTGATGCCGCATCCGAACGCCGACCGCCTGGTGCTGTGCCGGCTGGATGACGGGCAGACGATCCATACCGTCCTGACCGGGGCGCCGAATTTGTTCCCCTACAAGGGTAAGGGTCCGCTCGCCCACCCGCTCAAGGTGGCCTATGCCCGCGAGGGCGCAACCCTCTACGACGGCCATCAGCCGGGCCAGGTTCTCGCAACCCTTGCGCGGATGAAGATCCGCGGCGTGGAATCCTATTCGATGATTTGTTCCGAGAAGGAACTGGGGATCTCCGACGCGCACGAGGGTGTGATGATCCTGCCCGACGACGCCCCGGCGGGCATGCCGCTGGCGGATTATCTGGGGGATGTCATCTTCACGGTCAAGATCAACCCCAACATGGCGCGCAACGCCTGCATGATGGGAGTGGCGCGCGAAGTCGCCGCGCTGACCGGGCGCAAGCTCCGCCCGCCGTCATTCGAGATGAAGGCCGAGGGCCTGCCCCTTCGCAAGCTGCTCAAGATCCGGATCGAGCGGCCGGAGCTTAATCCACGGTTCTCCGCGGCCCTGATCCGGGACGTGAAGATCGGCCCCAGCCCGGAATGGATGCAGCGAAGGCTGACCCGGGCCGGGATGCGCCCGATCAACAACATCGTCGACATCACCAATTACGTGATGCTCGAAACCGGCGAACCGCTGCATGCCTTCGACTGGGATTCCCTCGTCGCGCGCGCGTCCGGCCCCGTGACGATCATCACCCGCACCGCGAGCCAGGGCGAGACGCTCGTCACGCTCGACGGCGTCGAGCGAAAGCTTGACGATTTCACGATCCTGGTGTGCGACGAAAAGGGCGCGCTCTCGATCGCCGGCATCATGGGCGGGGCCGAGACCGAGGTCCGCGACTCGACCACCAGCATCCTGCTCGAAGGGGCTTCGTGGGATTTCATCACCATTCGCCGGTCCGTCGACGCGCTGAAACTGCCCTCGGAAGCCGCCTTCCGGATGTCGCGCGGCGTGCATCCGGCCGTCGCCCTGCGCGGGCTCACCCGCGCCGCCGAACTGATGCGCACCCTCGGCGGAGGGACGATTGCACGCGATATCGTGGATGCGTACCCCAAAAAGGCGCCGATCGTCCGCGTCGATCTTCCGCTGCGGGAAGTCCGCCGGCTGCTCGGGATCAGCATCCCGCTTAAAAAGGTCGCTCAAATTCTGGAAAGCCTCGAGTTCAGCTGCCGCGTGAAGGAATCCGCCCCGCGGCGGAAGCGGAGCGCCAAGGTTGCCGACGAGGATGTCACCCTGCAGGTCACCGTTCCCGATCACCGGCTCGATATCGGAACCGGCGTGATCGGCCAGGCCGACCTGATCGAAGAGATCGCGCGGATCTACGGGTACGAACGCATCCCCGAAGCGCAGATCGCGGATCTGCTGCCCAAGCAGCGCGGGAATCCTTCGCTCGAACAGGAGGAAGCCGCCCGGGACCTGCTGGTCAACCTCGGGTTGCAGGAAATCCTGACCTATCATCTGACGGCCCCCGAACGGGAAGCCGCGCTCTACCCGGCGGGAACAACCGCCCCCGCGCCGGCCTACACCCGGCTGGCCAATCCGATCGTTCCGGAACGGAGCGTGATGCGCCGTTCCATCCTCGCCTCGGTTCTCGAGACCGCCGCCCGCAACGCGGCTCACACCGACCGGATCGCCCTGTTCGAACTCGGCCCGGTGTACATCCCCGGCGATGGCCCGCTGCCGGCCGAACCGGTCCGGTTGGCGGTCGTCCTGGCCGGTCCGCGGACGGAGCCGGGCTGGCAGGGTGCGGACCGCGCGCCGATGGACTTCTTCGACCTGAAGGGCATTCTCGTGGAGTGGATCGCCGGGCTGCACCTGCCGCCCGCGGAATTTGCCTCCGCCTCCGATCCGCGTTTTCATCCCGGACGCTGCGCCAAATTAACCGTGAGCGGCGCGGAGGTCGGCATCCTCGGCCAGCTGCACCCGCAAACGGCCGCGCGCTACGAATGGGCTGGGCGGGACCTGCTGGCGGCCGAGATCGATTTCGAAGCCTTGCGTTCACAGCTCCTGCAGCGCTATGCCGTCGCGCCGATATCCGATTACCCGCCGGTGCTCGAGGACCTGGCCGTTTCGGTCGCGGAAGAAATACCGGCCGATAAGGTGATCCAGACCATCCGCGCCGCGGGCGGCGAAATCCTCAAGCGCATCCGGTTGTTCGATGTATACCGGGGCGAGCAGGCGGGGGCGGGGATGAAGAGCCTGGCTTTCTCCCTCGCCTACCAGGCGCCGGACCGGACGCTTTCGAGCGCCGAAGCCGCGGAGATCCGCAGCCGGATCATCGGCGCGCTCGAGGGGGATTTGGGCGGAAAGGTAAGACGGTAACGAGACCATCCCATCCCACCTCCCCCTCGTTCCCCCTCCTCCCTTCCCGTACCACGGGAAGGGAGGAGGGGGATGTCCCGAGCACCGCGAGGGACAGGGGGAGGTGGGATGGGATGGTGGATGAAATAAAACGGCCCGCTTGCGCGGGCCGTTTTTTAATTTCGGCGTCAGGATTATTCCATCGGGGTGACCCGAGCCGCCTGAAGACCCTTGGGGCCGGTTTCGATTTCAAACTCGACCTTCTGGCCTTCGTGCAGCTTCTTGTAGCCCTCCATTGTGATAGCAGAAAAGTGAACGAACACGTCCTCGCCGCCATCCCGGGCGATGAAACCATAGCCCTTGGTGGCATTGAACCACTTTACGGTGCCCACGATACGATCTGCCATTGTCTTGCCTCCTGGTGCAAGAAAGGTTCTGAAGCGCCGGGATTCCGGGGGGTAAGAAAAAAGCCGCCCGGCGGTTAGTCGGAGCGGCTCTCTTTGCCACTACATACCCAGTCCCGCGCTTGCAGATTCGATGGTATCACCCCAAAAGTGGGCTGTCAAGCGGGACGGCAGGCGAGCTTATCGCTGCTCGTCCACTCCCTCGAACAGGTCGCGCTCGATCCGTTGCGGCGGAGGCTGCGGTTCGGCCCGCATGTAGGATTCCACGCCCCCGACCAGCCTGGTCAGCCATCCGGAGGGCGGCCCCCCGCCCTGGCTGGAGTGGCAGGCCGACGCCTTCTGTTTGACTTCGGCCACCGAACGGATATCGATTCGGGCATGGATCGGGAAATCCACCTCGGCCAGAGAAGCAATATCGATATCGCGGTTCTTTCCGAAATGGCTGGGATCCTGCCCGAATAAGCGCAGGATGCGCACCGCCCAGCGGATGAACCCGTGCGGAAAAGTATGGAAATACAATTTCTGGGGCGAATAGGGAGTTCCGTCTTCCGGAAAAAATGCCGGATCGGCCGCCAGCCGGAAGGCTTCCACCGTCGCCCGGTGAGCGGCGATATGGTCCGGATGCCGGTAGCCGCCGATCGGATCGAAGGTGATCACCACCTGCGGGCGCAGCCGGCGGATATAGCGGGCTGTCGCGCGGGCCACTTCCGGAAGCGGTGCGGCGGCAAGCGCCTGGGGATGGGCATTATCGGGCGAACCGGGCATGCCGGAATCGCGGTACCCCAAAAAGTGAACCCCCGCCAATCCGAGTATTCCCGCCGCGCAGCGCAGTTCGGATTCGCGCATCTCGCCGACCGTGGCGAAACCCTTCCGGTCGGGCGGGGCTTCGCCCACTTCGCCGCGCGTCGCGCACACGAGTTGCACCTCCACTCCGCGGCGCGCGTACAAAGCCAGAGTCCCTCCGGGGCCGAACGTCTCATCATCCGGATGGGCAAGTACCGCCAGAAGCCTGCGATCATTCATGGGAATCCGATTATCCGTAATGCGGGGATAGGACCGCGGTCAGGGTTGTGGATACCCCGGTTCCGGCGTGGGATTACCGCCGCCGGCCGGATACCCGGCCTGCGCCGAAGGCAGCGAGTGCTCCTCGCCGGTTCCCGGCGTGGCGGTGGAATTGCCGCCCCCGCCGCAGGCGGTCAGCAACGTGGAAAAAACCAGCGCGACCACACACACCAACAGGAAAAACTTGCTCGAGCGCATTCCCGTCTCCTTCCCGCGGAATCTGCATTCCGGGGCTATGGTAAAATCTCTGCTTCAGCGCCCCTGTAGCTCAGTGGATAGAGCGCCACCCTCCGGAGGTGGATGCCGGTGTTCGAGTTGCCGCAGGGGCGCCTGTTACTTTAACAGGTAATCTGGGTGGTCGAGTAGCCCCGCACCATCGTTTTGGTGCGGGGCATATCGAGACCATCCGATTTCAACAGCATGGTCTCGATACGCCCGCGACAAACGCGCGGGCACTCGACCGCCTTCCCAGTCAACCCGGCTTCCCCAAATCCACCGTCGCCACCTTGCGGGTTCCGGTCATGAAGAGCGCCATCGTGCTTCGGCCGTACAGGCCGTGCAATTCGCCCGGATTCAGGAGGATCGTCCGTCCGAGATGTTCCTCGTTGGCCTTATGGTCGTGGCCGTAGCAGACCAGGTCGAATTTTCCACATTCCGCCAGCGGGCGGGCGATCTCCGGATAATGCACGAGCGCAACCTTCAGCCCGTCGAAGGTCAGGTCGCCGAATTCTCCCAGGAAGTGGATGTTCGGAGCGGCCGCCGCCGTCAGCATGTGCAACCGGCGGTCGCCGTCGTTGTTCCCCCAAACGATGTAGACCGGCTTGCCCTTCACGCCTTCGATCAGTCGCTTGACGACAAACGGCGAGCAGATGTCGCCGCAATGCAGGATCGCATCCGCCTCGGAAAGGTGCGGCATGGCGCAATCGAGCTTCCAGATGTTGTCGTGCGTGTCGCTGAGGATCGCAATCCGCATAATCGCCTCCTTAACCCGGAAAACGGTTATGGAAATATTGTACCTGACTTGTGTTTTCCGCGAGTTTTCGCAAGGAAAAGGATCCGACAAAATTTACAGGATTTCCGGTTTCTTCTTCCTTCCATTTGAAACCAACCTGCGATATTCCGGGGGATGCGGTTTAAAACCAGTTAATAACCGGAGGCGCGGGATAAATTGTATATCTTTAAGGATATAATTCAATTTGAGGAGCGAACGATGTCCAATCCCACGCCCATCCTTCCTTCACCCCAGCAGCGGAATGTCATTCAATCGACCATTTTGCGCGTCCGCCTGGTCTGGCGGCTGATCCGCGATCCGCGCGTCCTCTGGCTGCTGAAGCTGATCCCGGTCGGCGGCCTGCTGTATGTCTTCTTCCCATTCGATCTGATAATGGACCTGGCGCCGATCATCGGCCAGCTGGACGACGCGGGCATAATCCTTGGGAGCTTATGGCTCTTCGTGGAAATGTGCCCGCCCGATATCGTCAAGGAGCATATGGATGATCTGACCGCGGTCAGCGTCAAGGGAACGTGGAAGGAGCCGGAGCAGGGAAAGCTTCCCGGGGAAAGCGATTCCACGAAGGACACGAAGAAGACCTAAAGGACACGAAGAAAGGGATAAGCCGAAGTAAGTTCAGGCGGAAGCGGAACGCGACTTCGACGGCCGGAGTTTTTCTCCGGCCGTTTTTCTTCCTCCAGCACGCCGGTCAGGTCGTACGGAAGGGCGCCGGTAATGCGGACCCGCGCCATCGCCCCCGGCGGCGCGTCGCCCTCGATCAGCACCACGCCGTCGACCTCGGGCGCATCGCGGAAGGAACGCCCGACGGTCAGCCCTTTCTGGTGCCCCTCCACCAGAATATCCATCCGCCGCCCGACCCAGGCGCGGTTCGCCTCGAGCGAGATCCCCTGCTGCAATTCCATCAGACGGCCGCGGCGTTCCTCTTTGAGCGCGGGCGGCACGTCGTCGGGCAGCGCCGCGCTCGCGGTCCCCTCCTCGCGCGAATACAGGAAGCAGCCGACCCGGTCGAATTGCATCTCGCGCAGAAATGCCGGGATCGCTTCGAATTCCTCGCGGCTTTCGCCGGGAAATCCCACGATGAAGGCGGTGCGCACGGCCAGGCCGGGCAGGCGGGCGCGCATCCGCTCGACCGTGCGCCGCACCCAATCGACATCCGCCGGGCGGTTCATCCGCCGCAACACACCGGGATGGGCATGCTGGAGCGGGATATCGAGATACGGGACGACCTGCGGGAGCGACGCCATCACGTCGATCAACCGGCCGGTTACCGCGCCGGGATAGGCATACAGGATCCGGATCCATTCGATGCGCGGCGCGGCGGCGGCAATCCCCTCGAGGAGGCCGGCCAGCCCGTCGCGCTGGCCGAGGTCGCGCGCGTACGCGGTCGTATCCTGCGCCAGGAGCACCAGTTCGTGCACGCCGGCATCCTGAAGAATTCGCGCCTCGGCCAGGATCCGCTCCTTCGGGCGCGAGACGAGCGGGCCCTTGATCCCGGGGATGGCGCAGAAGGCGCACGGCCGGGCGCACCCGTCGGCGATCTTGAGGTAGGCGCTCCCTCCGCGCACCGCCGCGCGAACCACATCCTGTTCGTCGGTGCCGACAGATGACGCCTGAGGCAGGTGGACGACCGGGGATGGAAGACCGGGCCGCAGTTGATCGATCACGCCGAGGATGTCCATCCAGCGCCGGGTGCCCAGGACCGCATCCAGGCCGGGAATCTCCCGCACCAATTCCGCGCCGCTGCGCTGGGAGAGGCAGCCCGCCGCGATCAGCTGCTGGCCGGCGCGTTTGGAGGCCGCCAGCTTGCGCAGGGTTTCGATCGATTCAGCCCGCGCGGCGTCGATGAAGCCGCAGGTGTTGACGATGATCACATCGGCCCGGGCGGGGCTGCGCGCGGGCGAAAGCCCGCCGCGGCTAAGGAGCGCGGCCATCGAATCCGAATTCGACCGTGTTCTTGGCGCAGCCAAGCGTGATCAGGTGATAGGTGCGTTTCGCGGGCATCAGGGGGCCGGGGTATCGGCCGGTGTGGGCGTGATGGTCGGCGTGGGGGTGACCGTGGGAACGGGCGTGAGGACGCCGGTCGGGGTGTAGGTGTGCGATACCACCTCGCCGAAGCGCCCCATTGGTCCGTCATCCACGCCGTTGAAGATGACACGGATCCCGGCGCCGTTGCCGGTGGAGATGGTGACGGTCTGCTGGCCGACATAATCATAAATCTCATCCGGCTGGACCCGGCCGGCGAACACCGTTTTCCCGTCCACATCCACCCGGAGGTAGGCGCGCTGGAGGATGACGATATGAATTCGCACGTCGGTGTATACGCCTCCCAGGGGAGTGGGAAACGCGGTGGGGAGAGGCGTATCCAGCGACACGATCCCCGGGGTAATGGCGGGCACCGATTCGCTCGCTTGCGGCGTTTGTCCATCCGTTCCGGCGGGCGGCGTGCCGGTCCCGGCCGGAACGGTCCCGGTGCCTGCGGCGGGAGAGAGATCGGCGGCCGGTGACCCCGTCCCGGCGGGCTGCGAGCTCAACGGGATGATCGGTTCAGTGGAAGCGGGAGTCGCCGGTCCCCTCATGGTGAGTGCGATGTTGTATCCACCCCAGGCCAGGAGCGCCACCACCGCCAGGGTGACGGCGGCTCCCAGCAGGACATCCAGCCGGAACCAATTCCGCGCGCGGGAGGCCGCCGGAATTGGACGAGTGCCGATGCCAGCCGCCGGTCTCGAAATGACCGGCGCGTTAATCGGCGCGCGGGGACGGGCAGCGCCCCGCGGCGAAGCCGGCTGATTTTTTTGGGATTCCGATTCTTTTCGAGTGGCAGGAACGGCCGGCGCCGCAGCCGGAGGTGTCTGGGAAGGCCGCGTCCGGGTGCCGCCGGTGAGCGACGCCATTTCCTCCGGATTGACACCGAGGAATGCCGCATAATTGCGGATGAAGCCGCGCGCCTGGGGAACCGAAGGGATGCTGCTTAAATCGTCGGATTCGATCGCCTGCAGATGCTTTACGCGGATATGAGTAAATCCCTCGACCTTCTCAAGAGTCAGGCCGAGGGATTCTCGTTTCTGGCGGAGCAGACTGCCAAGCGTTTCGGACATCAAGCCGGTCCTTTTCCCGCGAGGGGGAGGCCGGTTTAGGCGGAGGGGGCGGCGGGCGCGGCGGGTGCCGGGGCCGGCACCGGGGTCGGCGCCGGTTCAACCGCTTTTTCTTCCTCGCCTTCACTCTTCACCAGGACCGTGATCTCCGGGATGAGGTCAACCGTCAGGCGAATGGCAACCTTGTAGGAGCCCAGATCGCGCAGCGGCTGGTGGGCGATGTGGCGGCGGTCGATATGGATGCCGGTCTCGCGTTCGATCGCCGCGGAAATATCGCCGCTGGTGATCGATCCGTACAGCCGGCCGGTTTCCCCGGCGCGGGCGATGAACGTCAGGCTGACCGCCTGCAGTTTTTCGGCGACCGTTCCCATTTCCTGGTTGAGCCGGGTGCGTTCGGTGAGCGCCGACTGGCGGATTTTTTCCGCCTGCTTCACCGCCCCGGGCGTGGCCAGCATCGCGAGTCTCTGCGGGACGAGGAAGTTGCGGCCATACCCATCGGCCACTTTCTTCACATCCCCCGCCCGTCCCAATTTATAGACGTCCTTAAGGAGAAGTACTTTCATCGTCAAGCCCTTTCATGGAATGCGGGCGGCATTTCAACCGCCCCGGGAGAATTGGCCTTTTTATATGGCCGTCGGCGAAGGGTACAACGCCGGGGGTGGATTTTACCAGATTGTTGGCACGGATGGGAGATCGTCATTCCCGCGTGATCTTAGCGGGAATCCAGAAGCCGGCTCGATGGATCCCGATAAGAGCTCTCGGGAATGGCCTTCCACTACTCCGATTTTTGGGACCGCCCTCCCATCGCGTAACTGTCCTAACCCCCTCACCCCGTTTTTTACACGGGAGAACACCGTGCAAAAAACACCCCTCTCCCCCTTCCCCTTACGGGGAAGGGGGAGAGGGGGATAGGACAGGAAAGAGGGGAGAAGAGTACGGGCTTGTTCCCGGCCCCCGCCCGTAACCATCCCATCCTCCCTCCCCGCGAGGAATTTTGTTTGGGATGTTAAGCAGCCCCTCCCTCCTTCCCGTGATACGGGAAGGAGGGAGGGGGAGATCGGTCATGCTATGAGTGGTGAGTTTCGGGAGAAGGGAGGATGGGTTGGTTACTACTCATCCAATCCGTTCTGTTTAATCACTTCGCGGTACCACAGCGCGCTGCGCTTGGGGATCCGGCGCTGGGTTTTGTAATCCACCCGGACGATGCCGAACCGCGGTTCATATCCGTAGGCCCATTCGAAATTATCCATCAGGCTCCAGACGAAATACCCGCGCACATCGCAGCCTCCTTCAATCGCGCCGTGCAACGCGCGCAGGTGGGAGCGCAGGTATTCCACCCGCCCCCAATCCTCTACGAAGCCTTTGGAATCCGGCGTATCGGCCAGGGTGGTTCCGTTCTCGGTGATATACACCGGCGGATTGCCGTAGTTGTCGCGGATGCTTTCGAGGACGGCGGAGAATCCGGCGGGTTGATTCCCCAGCCCACATAATTTTTCCCCATGGCCGGAGAGCTGTATTCGTCGCGGGATACTTTGAGGAATCCGCCGCGGGAGCTGAATCCGATCGCCGCGGTGTTGTAATGGTTGATCCCGAGGTAGTCGATTGGGCGCGAGATTTGTTTCATGTCGCCCGGCTCCACGTCGGGATGCAGCGACTTGCTCCAGGTGGAAAGCAGCTCCGGGTAGCGCCCGTGGAAAATCGCCCCGAGGAACAACCCCTGTCCGGCGTCGAACAGGCGGCGGCTGGCGGCGACGTCATCGGGATGGCTGGAAGCCGGCGGGTACCAGGGGTGATCGAGCACGATGCCGATTTTCCCTTTGTGCCCCAACTGGCGGTAGAGATCCACCGTCTGTCCGTGCCCGAGCAGGAGATGGTGCGCCGCGCGGACGGCCATGTGATAATCCGCCATTCCCGGTGCAAATTCCCCGGTGGCGTATCCGAGGAAGGCAATGATGTACGGCTCGTTGTGGGTCGCCCACATCGCCACCCGGTCGCCGAGTTTTTCGAAAACCACTCGGGCGTAATCCGTGAACCAATCCGCGCTGCGCCGGTCCGGCCAGCCGCCGAGATCCTCGAGCGCCTGGGGAAAATCCCAATGATTGAGGGTGGCGTTGGGGGTGATCCCTGCGGCGAGGAGTGTATCGACGAGCCGGTCGTAAAAACCCAGGCCCTTGGGGTTCACCCGGCCGCGCCCTTCGGGCAGCACGCGCGTCCAGGAAACGGAAAACCGGTAGGCTTGCAGGCCGAGGGTTTTCATCAGCCCGACGTCATTCGGCATCAGCCGGTAATGGTCGCAGGCGTCGTCGCCGGTGTCCCCGTTGCGGATATGGTATTTCTGATGCGTAAATCGGTCCCAGATATTCTCCCCCTTGCCGTCCTTTTTCCATGCGCCTTCAATCTGGTATGCGGCCGTCGCCGCGCCCCACAGGAAATTCTGGGGGAAAATCAGACGACCCATATTGCCTCCGGTTTTCCTGCCCGCCGTCCCGCCGCCAAGGTGTCCGTGGTAGCGCCGATTATACAACCCTCTCCTTCCCTTGGTAGAATGGGAAGCTATGAACAACCCCAACTTTTCCGGCCGCAAATGGTTCCCCGGCACCACCGGCGGGCCCTTTCATGTCCTGATCGAATTCGCCCAGCGAATCGAGCGCCTGCCCTGGCCGGTGTTTGCCGTGCTGCTCCTGGTGACGGCGATCATCCCCAGCCGCGGAGAGTGGACCCGCGCGGCGACCCTGCTTGGATTCTTCCTGGCCGACTGGGCGTTGATCGCCGCGCTGCCGGCGTCGAAGAAATCCTTCGGGCCGGCCAAACCGCCGGCACTGCTTGATGGCGGTTCTGCGGCTCCCGTTCGCCTACCTGCCCTCTCCCTGGTTTTTCCTCTCCATGACGGCCGGGACCCTCCTGGCGATTTACGCGTATTGGGTGGAACCGCAAGCCATCGGGCTGGCGCGACAGGTATTGCGCTCGCCGAAGCTGCCGCCGGGGCCTCCGATAAAAATCCTGCATCTGGCGGACCTGCACCTGGAGCGGATGACCGGGCGGGAAATGGAACTTCAACGGATGATCCGCGATCTGCAGCCGGACCTGATCCTCTTCTCCGGCGATTTTCTCAATCTGTCCTTTACGCTCGATCCGGAAGCGTGGGCGGATGTGCGGACGCTGATCTCCGAGTGGAAAGCGCCGCTGGGCGTATTCGCCGTCCCCGGCAGTCCGCCGGTCGATCTGCCCGAGGTGCTGCCCCATTTGTTCGAGGGATTACCCAACATCCGCTGCCTGCACGGGGAAAAGGTTGCGCTCCGCCATAACGGGCGCGAGTTCGACCTGATCGGCATGGAATGCACGCACCGGCCGCACGTCGACGGGCCGAAGCTGCGCTCCCTGCTGGGCATCGCCCCGCTCGAGCGATTCACGATTCTCCTGTATCACACGCCCGACCTCGCGCCGGATGCGTCCGCGGCGGACGTGGACCTGATGCTCAGCGGTCACACGCACGGAGGCCAGGTCCGCATTCCCGGGCTGGGGGCGGTGTATGCCTCGTCGCTGTACGGCAAACGTTTCGAAGCCGGCCGCTACCTGATGGACCGGATGACCCTCTACGTCAGCCGCGGAATCGGAATGGAAGGCATGGGCGCGCCCCGCGTCCGTTTCCTGTGCAAGCCTGAAATCACGCTCTGGGAAATCGGCGGGGTGGAGTAGATCCTACCGCCTGTTAACCCTCCCCATTCCGGGTAGGGGAAAACCATTTCAAAAAACTCGTCGACCGCCCATCCGATCCGCCAAGGAGTAGCCCATGCCCGCCTGCCCCGCCTGCAATTCAGAAAATCCATCCGAAGCCCAATTTTGTTCCCGGTGCGGCACGTCGCTCAAATTCCCGGTCGCTCCAATTCCTCCTTCCATGCCTCCCGCTCCCTCATCTCCCGTTCCTTACCAACCGGTTTATGTTCCCCGTCCCCTCAAGGACCGCAGCATTGCACTCGTCTTGGAAATCCTTCCCGCATTCTTCGGCATTTTCGGGATTGGCTGGATCTATGCCGGAAACGTTGTCGTCGGAATCTTGCTGCTGATCGGCGTGCTGTGCTGGGACGTGTTCGCCATTCTGATCAACATCCTCTCCGGCGGATTCGGATGCCTTTGCACGCTCCCGGTGAATATCGTTCTTATCGCCGGGTCGGCTGTTTTTCTGCATTCATACACGAAATCGCATCCCGAATTATTCGGCCCGTGAGCAAAACGAAATCGCCTCCGGCACCACCCTAATTCCCTCGCCCCGCCCTCACCCGGTTTTTTTCGGACTCGCTTCCTCCGTTCCCGCACCTGTCCTGACCCCCTTACCCCGCCTCCACTCGGTTTTTTCGGGACCGCTTCCTCCGTTTCCGCAACTGTCCTAACCCCCTCTCCCCGCCTCTGCTTCGGGAGATCACCGAAGCTTCGGCACCCTCCCCTCGCTTCGCTCGGGGACAGGCTTCTCCCCCTTCCCCTTACGGGGAAGGGGGAGAGGGGAAGGGGTGAGGGGGATAGGACAGGAACGGAGAAAAAGGAGCCACGCGGTAGAATTGGGCGAAGGAGCCCGATCTTCAATCCTCATGAACCCCTCCGAAATCTCCCGCATCCTCCCGCGCATTCTGCCGCACGTGGAACGGCCCGGCCGCTATACCGGCGGCGAGCTTAACCAATCGGTTAAGGATTGGGATTCCACGCCCGTCCGGGTCGCGCTGCTTTTTCCGGACATCTACGACATCGGGATGTCGAATCTCGGGCTCGCGGTCCTGTACGAGATCATCAACGCGCGGCCGGATGCGCTCGCCGAGCGGGTCTACCTGCCGTGGAGCGATATGGAGACGGCGATGCGGCGGGAAGGGATGCCGCTCTTCTCGCTCGAAAGCCGCCGCCCGGTCGCGGATTTCGACCTGGTGGGGATCACGCTTCCTTATGAATCGCTCTACACCAACACCCTTCAGGCGCTGGACCTGGCGGGCATCCCCTTGCGCGCCGCCGAGCGGGGAGAGAATCATCCGCTGGTGGTGGGCGGCGGTCATGCCGCGTTCAATCCGGAACCGGTCGCGGAATTTTTCGACGCGTTTGCCGTCGGCGAGGGCGAGGAGCTGATCCTCGACCTGGTGGACATCCTGCGCTGGCGCAAGCGCAGCGGCGCATCCCGGTATTCCACGCTGCATCGGATCGCGGGCGTTTGGGGGATGTACGTTCCGGAGATATACCGGCCGGAGTACCACTCCGACGGGACAATATCCCGGATCATCCCGCCGGCCGGAGGGGGCGAGAAAAACAAGCAATCGCGGTTTCCGATCGTCAAGCGAATCGTCCCGCGACTGCCGCCGCCCCCGCTGCGGCCGGTCGTCCCGTACCTCGAAACCGTGCACAACCGGTACGCGATCGAAATCATGCGCGGCTGCACGCGCGGCTGCCGCTTCTGCCAGGCCGGGCATGTCACGCGCCCGATCCGCGAGCGGACGGTGGCGGATATCGTGGCGTCGATCGGCGCCGCGCTCGGCAACACCGGCTACGAGGAGGTGGCGCTGCTTTCGCTTTCCTCCTCGGACCACTCGCACATCACCGAACTGGTGCGCGCGCTCGGCGAGGCGTTCGGCGGCTCGCACCTGCGCATCTCCCTTCCTTCCCTGCGGATCGAAACCGTCTCGGTCGATCTGGTCGAGGCGCTGCGCGGCAGCCGCGGCGGGAACTTCACCCTTGCCCCCGAAGCGGCGACGGAAAACATGCGCGCGGTGCTCAACAAGCCGATCGCCGCGCAGCAGCTGATCGAGACGGTGCGCGAGATCTACAGCCGCAAGTGGACGACGGTCAAGCTGTATTTCATGATCGGCCATCCGCGCGAGACGGCCGACGACGTGCGCGCGATCGCGGAACTGGCGCGCGCGGTGCTGGCCGAAGGGCGGCGCCAGCTTGGCCGGCGGGCGGAAGTGCACGCCGGGGTGGGCACGCTCGTCCCCAAGGCGCACACGCCCTTCCAGTGGCTGAGCATGGACACGCGCGAGCAGATCCGGGCCAAGCAGGATCTGCTGCGGCGGGAGCTGCGCGGCCCCGGACTCAAACTCGACCTCACCCCGCCGGACGTAACCTTGTTCGAAGCGCGGCTAGCGCGCGGAGACCGGCGGATGGGCGCGGTGATCGAAAACGCGTGGCGCGGCGGCGCGCGGTTCGACGCCTGGGCCGAACGCTTCCAGAGTGCGGCATGGAATGCGGCATTCCAGGAAGCCAAAATCGACCCGGATTTCTATACCCACCGCGAGCGCGGGGCGGACGAAATTTTCCCGTGGGATCACATCCACGTGGGAGTGCGCAAGGATTATCTGCGCCGCGAATACGAGGCGAGCCGGACGGGCCGCACGCGCGGCGACTGCCGCGAGGAGTGCTTCGGGTGCGGGATTCTCACCACCTTCCGCGAGCTGCGCGACGCGCTTCCGGCCGAAGAGCAATTCTGCCCGACGGCGCGGCCGAAATGAACCGGACCTTTTACCGGATCGAGTTTGCCAAGACCGAGGCGATGCGCTACACCGGCCACCTGGACCTGCAGCGCGCCTGGGAGCGGCTGCTGCGCCGGGCGGGCATCCCGATCGCGTATTCGTCCGGCTTCCACCCGCATCCGAGAATCCAGATCGGCGCGGCGCTGCCGCTCGGTGCGGTCGGCGGGAACGAACTTATGGATATTGAAACCAGCCGGGCGTGCGATCCGGGGGAAACTGCGCGCGCCTTGAACGATCATACGCCGCCGGGGATGCGGATCGTGCGGGTGGAGGCTCTCGCGGAGGGAGCGCCCGGATTGGAAAAAATCATCCTGGCGGGCGATTACTCGGCCGAGCCGGTGGAAGGCGCGTGGCCGGAGGATCTGCCGCAGCGGATCGAGCGCCTGATGGCGAGCGCGACCCTGGCGCGCGAGCGGCGCGGAAAAACTTACGACCTGCGTCCGCGGATCTTAACGCTGGCGCTGGATGGGAATGTTCTGCGCATGCGGCTCAGCCTCACGGCGGAAGCGACCGGCCGGCCGGACGAGGTGCTGGCGGCGCTGGGGGTGGAGAATATGACGGTGGATGTGAAGCGGGAGAAGATCGTGATGCGGGAAACGGACGATGGACGATAGACGAAGCCTGCCCCCGAGTGTTTCTATCGGGGGGACAATCGACGATTGACCATCGACCATCGAAAAAAGATCATTCCGGGAAAGATATCGTTATTTGGATGTTGGAATAGTCCACCGCCCGAATGCATCAAGGAGAACTTCTTGGCAGACCGTTTGGCTCGATGGATATCCGTCCTGTTTGACAGTTCCCTGCTTTCCATACCCGTCTTTTTGGCCTTCGGCTGGACCGGGGGCGGGCTTTCCGGCATGGGGTGGGCGGCTCTGGCGCTCCTTATCGTGACGGGGATCCCGCTGGCCTATCTGTGGATCGGCCGAAAGCGCGGCTGGGTAAGCGATATGGAGATGACCCGGCGCTCCGAACGCCCGCGGTTTATTTTAGTCAGCTTGGGCAGCGATCTATTCGCGCTCGTGGTGCTTCGAGTCGTGCAAGGACCGCCGCTTTTATCCACCATCGTCCTGACCTATTTGTGCCTCGCCATCACCATGCTGACCATTTCCAGTTTCTGGAAGATCAGCCTGCACATGGCCGGCGTGGGCGGCTTTTCCACCGCGCTGCTGTTCGTCTTTGGGTGGCCCGCGCTGGCGGCTTTTTTAAGCCTGCCGCTGGTGGCTTGGGCGCGGCTTCACCGACGCAAACACACGCCCGCTCAACTGGCGGCCGGAGCGATTGCGGGCGCGCTGATAACGTCCCTGGTTTTTATCGGCAGTGGGATGGGATTCTGACCGGACGGCGCCGCAAATGGCAACCCCCGGCCGGGTATTTTCACAAGCATGGAATCCGGTTGCGGCGTTTGTCGGGAATGAAGTTCTGTGGATCCGGAGCGATCCGGCACAATCCGTTGCCCGGAGGGAGAATTGCTGAAATTTCGCGAGCCCGTGAACAGCCTGACCCATCTCGTTGCCGCCGCCGCAGCCGTCGCCGGCACAATCGTGCTGGCATACTTTGCCCGGGATGATGCGACAAAGTTTGCTTCGTTTTGCCTGTACGGCGTGACGCTGGTGTTGATGTTCTCCTCCAGCGCGCTCTACCACACGTTCAAAACCAGCCCCAAGGCAACTCTCTTTTTAAGGAAGCTCGACCACTCCGCCATCTACCTGCTCATCGCGGGAACGTATACCCCGATCTGCCTGCACTACTTCACCGGCTTCTGGCGGATCGAATTCCTCGCCATCGTTTGGGCGCTTGGGCTGATCGGCATCGCCGTAAAGCTCTTCGTCATCCGCGCCCCGCGTTGGGTTACCGCGGGCGTATACCTGCTGATGGGCTGGCTGGCCATTGCCGGCGTCGGTGAAATCCTCTCGAAAATGCCTCCTGGCGCAATCGCCTGGCTCCTGGCGGGAGGCCTGTTTTACACCGGCGGGGCTGTCATTTACGCACTCAAGAAGCCCGACCCCTATCCCGGCGTTTTCGGCTTCCATGAAATCTGGCACATCTTCGTCATCCTGGGTGCCTTCAGCCATTTTGCGTTGATGCTGATCTACATCGCGCCGGCGGGATAATTTAATCTCCGCCCTCCAAGGAGTGAGAGCCATGACCAACTGGATAAAATTCTTCACATCGGCGAATGCCTTTCTGTTCCGGATAAGCGGAGGCCGCCTGGGAAACCGGATGGGCGGCCAATCGGTTTTGCTGCTCCACACCGTCGGCCGGAAGTCGGGCAAGCCGTATACAACCCCGCTTTCCTATTACCGCGACGGCGATGCCTACCTGGTGGTTGCGTCCAACTGGGGCAAGGAAGTCCATTCCGCTTGGTTTTATAACCTCCTGGAACATCCGCAAACCACAATTCAAGTTGGGGGTAAAGTTATCCCGGTGGAAACCCGTCCTGCGGAAGGGAAGGAATACGAGCGGTTGTGGGCATTGGTAACCCGCCTGAACGATCAATATATTAAAATATCAAAAGGGTTTGACGCGCAGGATCCCGATTGTGGTTTTGACGCCTGTCATCGCCCCGTGAGAGGTCTGCGGTCAGGAGCGAGGCATCGGACTCTCCGGCGTCGATCACCCCTCCTCCCGCCACGCCGATTTCAAAAAACCGCTTGGTTCCCGACAATATAAAAAATAATCCCAAACCGGCACCGGTTTGGGATTTTCTTCTTCCCTTGGATGGAATTGCCGTCATTCGGGAATGTTCCAAAACACATGCACGGGGTAGCTGCTGGAGGCATCTTGCGCATTGCCCAGCTGGCCCTCCAGATTTCTTCCCCAGCAGAAGTAGGAGTCCTTCTTCTCCATCGCACAAGTGTGCGCATCCCCGGCTTCCAGGAACGTAACCGTCACCAGGAGAATCGCCGTGGGCGTCGGGCTGTTCGCCGTCGTCCCGTTTCCCAATTGCCCTTCGTCGTTCAACCCCCAGCATTTCACCTTGCCTTTGTCCGTCAGATAGCAGGTGTGATAAAACCCGGCAATCACCTGGACGGCCTTGTCCTCCCCCTGGGCGACCTTGACCGGTGTAAAGCTGTACCTTCCTCCGGAGCCGTCGCCCAATTGCCCGTAGGAGTTATCGCCCCAGCAGTACACCGCGCCCCCGGTCGTCACCGCGCACGAGTGAGCCTGCCCGGCCGCAATCGAGATCACCCCGCCGGCAAAACCCGGCACCATCACCGGTTCCTCCCGCGGAGCCGTGGATCCATCCCCCAACTGCGCGTGCTCGTTCAACCCCCAGCAGACGGCGCCGCCCAAGCGGGTTAAGGCGCAGGTGTGGTCGGAAATCGTGGAAAGCATCCGAATCCCGGCGGGCAGTCCCGGAACGCGGAAGGCGGTCGGCTGGAAGTAGGACGCGCCCTTCCCGATCTGGTTATTGTTGTTCGCCCCCCAGCACCAGACTCCATCCGGCGCCACGGCGCAGGAGTGCCCGCCTCCCGCGGCGATCGAAGTCACGCCGCCGGGCAAACCCGCAACCGCCACCGGATGCGGCCGATCGGTCAGCGTGCCATCGCCGATTTCCCCGGAATAATTGGAGCCCCAACACACGACCGTTTGCCCGGCGGTCAGGGCGCAGGCATGGGCCCCGCCGGTCGCGATTCCCCTCACCTTACTCCACAGACCGAATACTTGCTGCGGAACGCCCACGGCCACCCCGTTTATTCCCGGCACATCGAGCGGGTCCACGCCCAGCCAGCCGCTTTCGTTCGAGCCCCAGCATTTCACCTCTCCGGATTCCGTCACGGCGCAGGTGCGATTGCCGCCCGCATCCAGCGGCTGATATTGGAAATCGGAAGGTTTGGCCGTGGCGGGTTTTTTCGTGGGTTCGGGCGTCACGGTCACGGTCGGCGAGGCGGCCGCCGGCGAGCCGGCCGTCGGCGTCGAAGACCAGTTCGGCACCACCCAGCCGTCCCAGCCCTGTCCGTATTCGTTGGCTCCCCAGCACTTCACCAGCCCCGGTTCGATCACGGCGCAGGAATGCCGCCATCCCAAGCTCATCAGCGACGCCGATCCCGGCAAACCCGCCACGGAAACCGGCGTGACGTGCGTCGTCAGCGATCCATCCCCCAACTGGCCGTAATAATTCCAGCCCCAGCACATCGTTTTTCCGGTCTCAAGAGTTGCGCAGGTATGGTTCCACCCGGCGGCGATACTCCGGACCTTGCTCCCCAACTCCTTCACCGGAACCGGCGAATTCCGGGTCACGGCGGTCCCGTCCCCCAACTCTCCATACTTATTGCTGCCCCAGCACTCCACATCGCCGGTTTCGCGCAGCGCGCAGGTATGCCCGCCCCGGGCGGCGATGGCTGCAACGCCCCTGGTCAATCCGTATACCGTCACAGGCGAGAGGCTGAGTTCCGCGGCGGAGTTGCCCCCCAATTGGCCGGATCCATTGGCGCCCCAGCATTGCACCTTTCCGGTCTCCAGGAGCGCGCAGGTGTGACCCCAACCGGCTGTCACGGCAACCGCCCGGCCGGCCAGCCCGCGGACCGCCACCGGAAGGCTTTGATTTCCTTTTGTTCCGTCTCCCAACTGACCCGTCTCGTTGAATCCCCAGCACATCACAGAGCCGTCTTCTAGCACCGCGCAGGTGTGATCGTCGCCCGCGGCGAGGGAGACGGCCTTGCCCGCCAGTCCCTGCACAAGCACCGGCCGGTTGGCATCTTCCGTCCGGCCGTTTCCAAGCTCTCCGTTTTTGTTGTACCCCCAGCATTTCACATCCCCGGATTCCAAAAGCGCGCAGGTATGGGCCCAACCGGCGGTTATCCCGCGGGCGTCCATCACCTCTTCCACCGGCGTCCGCAAGGCCATGCTTCCGGTCAGACCGTTGCCGATCTGTCCGAACTCATTCTTCCCCCAGCACGTAACCTTTCCGTTGCTGACGGAAACGCAGGTATGCCCTTCACCGGTTGCGATGCCGGTCACACGCAAATGGAGCGGTGCGAAGGCGGGCGTTTTCGTCGGCAATTTCGGCTTCCTCGAGGGACTTGCGGTCGGGGAAGACGGAAGGGGGGTATTCGTGACGGTTTCCATCCCGACGGCAAGGGTCGCTGGCGGCGTTGAGGCCGGACTGCATCCGGCCAAGACAACCGCTGTCACGAGAACAGCGGCCGGAAGCAAGCCGCCGCGGCGAATCCTTCCCAAGCACCGGAAGAAATTTTGAAAAATGAAACCTGTTTTATAAACAGCAATGCATCCGCGAAGAGATCTCATTGGCTAGTACCCTCCAAGGTATTTTCCTCGTCCCTGTCGGATTCTACGGGAAAACGCACCCGACGGCTGTCCGGGCTTGTTACCGTCCGGTTACGTTTTTGTAACAGACCGGAAAATGCGGCGCCCCGTAAATCCGGAAAAGCGCCAAGACTTCTAATCTATCTCAATGCCCTTTCAGATGAACTCATAGCCTTTCGATTTCAAGGGGGAAACGGCGGGGATTTGCAGGTTTGGCGGCGGTTTTCTCCAGCCTTGCCCGCATCCTTTACGGTGTGGTCACTCCCCCGGCCCTGCCCGCCGATGAATGGATCCGCGGCGCGGCGCCGATCCTGACCGCCGGCGCGTGGGGGAACGACGGCCGATAGAACCATTCGATCGAGGGCGAACATCGATATTCGACAATCGACAATCGAGGGGCGACCATCAAGAATCGACCATCAACCACCGACCCGCCGCCTGCAATCGCCCCCTCCATGCCCTCCCCCGTTGCGTAGGGGCACAGCGGCGCTGTGCCCCTACGCAACGGGGGAGGGTTCTCGGTTCTCGATGGTCGACGGTCGACGGTCGATGGTCTGTGGCTTTGATAAAATAGCGGCATGAATCAGGAATCACCCAAAGATCTCATTATCCGGTTTTCCTTACCGGTCAAGATATCGGTGCTGCTTATCACTCTCACCGCGCTTTTTGTTTATATCCCGCTGGCGCTGAAAGCCATCCCCGAGGAAGCGCTCGCGCCGGCGGTCTTTTTTCTCGCGGTACCCGGCTTTTTCGCGTATCTCGCCATCGTCATCTTTACCTACCGCATCCAGATCACTCTGGACCGGATCGCCACGGAGGCCTTCCCCAATCCCTTCGTGCGATCCAGGCAATGCTTGCTTTCGGAAATCTCCGGCGTCGAAAAAGACAAGTGGTGGTCCAGCCTGTCCATCTTCCGGTATCGAATACCCAACTCCTTCCGAATCACAAACCTGGAGACCCGCGACGCGGACCCGATCGTATTTCTGGAAGCGATCCAAACCCGGATCGGCAGGAACATTTTCATCGAACGGGTCACCCACTCGCTCCGCCGGTACTGGAAATGGCACACCCTTCTGGTCAATTCCGTTTTCTTGCTGGGATCGGCCTGGCTTTGTATTCAAATGCTGCGAATCGGCGGTGTGCCGGACATCCCGGATTACTTTCGCGGGATTATCCTTGCCGCTCTCGCTTCGGCGGCCTTCCTTCTTTTAATAGTTGATACGTTCATTTACCGGCTTCTGAACCGCGAACAATAAGCGGTTCGGGATTTCGAACTCTCCCGGATCGAATCTTCATCATCCTACCGGCGGATGAAACAGACGGGCAAAAAGTGGCAACCCTGTATCGACGCACATTCCTTAGGATCGGGATCGGCCTGGCAGCCGTCGCCGCCGCCGCGGCGGCGCTTTTTCTTATTCTCCTGGCGCTCTATGCCGGAGCCGTATACATCCCGCCTTCCGGCGAGATCAGCGGCCGGATAGTATCCGGCGGGGAAGAACGCACGTACGTCCTGCACGTCCCTAAAAACTACGACCCTTCCTCCCCCGTTCCACTGGTGATCAGCCTGCACGGCTTCGCCGAGTGGCCCGCGCACCAGATGGAGATCAGCCGCTGGAACGAAACGGCGGACCGGCACGGATTTCTCGTGGTCTACCCGGCCGGGACGGGATTCCCTCTGCACTGGCGAACCCGCGGCGACGCCACCGACCCGAACCTGCCGATGACCGACGTGCAATTCCTATCGGAACTGATCGACCTGCTTATGACGGAATACAACATCGATCCGGCGCGGGTGTATGCCAACGGACTTTCGAACGGCGGCGGGATGTCGGACGTCCTGGCGTGCACGCTGGCGGACCGGATTGCCGCGATCGGCGGCGTATCCGGCGCATACCTCTTTCCGCGCGACGAGTGCCGCCCGCCGCGCGCGGTGCCGGTGATCGCCTTCCATGGAACGGACGATCCGATCGTCCCGTATTCCGGCGGCGAATCGGCTTCCTTCCACGAACCCTTCCCGCCCGTCACGGTTTGGGCGGCGGGATGGGCGGCGAGGAACGGTTGCGCGGATTCGCCCGTTGCCCTGCCGCAAACCGGCGAGGTGACGGGGATTTCTTACTCCGGCTGCCGCAACGACGCCGAAGTGATCCTCTATACCGTGCATGGAGGCGGGCACTCCTGGCCGGGCGGCGAGCCCCTGCCGGAATGGCTGGTAGGCCGGACGACGCAGGATATCGACGCCACGGCCGTGATGTGGGAATTTTTCCTGCGCCATCCTCTTCCATCGAAATAAATCAGCCGCTGTATTAACTTCCATTTGGTAAAAATATTCGAGACCCTTACGCGTATCAAGGAATAATTAATTGTTGGTGAAAATAGTCCGGATAACTTATCAATATATTTGATCCAGGATTTTGAATTATTTCAATTACCACCTTTACCTCCGGAAATCGAAATAAGTGATTTCCGGCGGTTATTTGCCGCATGGACCAAAGTTTCCGCGCCAATGGATCAATTATTAAAATGCAATGGCCGGGTTTGAAAGGGGGCGTATCTCCGTCCGGCCTATTGACATGCGAGTTACAATGTAAACATAGAGCGGGCACTTAGCACCTACCCAACAGCCCAAATCGAGGGCTTGGTTAAGCGGCGTCGCGTCGGGATTTTTAAAATCCCGCTTTTCCCTAGAGGGAAACGACAACCGATCCGTGCTGTGCCCGCTCCCACTTTTTAAAACACCCGTTGCCGATGCGAATAAGAATCCACGTCATTGGGGGTCATTCCGAGGAGCCCGAAGGGCGACGAGGAATCGGTTTCGATTTCACTTAATTCGCCGATTCCTCGCCCCATAGAATGGGGCTCGGAATGACCTACTGCAGCCGCCGGGCGCGTCCGGTTTATCCGCTCCGTTCCTCTTCCGCTGGCGGCCGCCGGCGATACAGTCCTTTATATGTGAAGGCGGCCATCTCCTCGGCGGATATTTTTTCGGGGATTCCAGCCACCGAAGCATCGCCGATCCCTGCCCGCCGAACACCACCCGGTAGAGATCCCGGTTGTTCCGCGCATGGCGGATGATGGTGCGCAACGTGTAATATTCCACCCTGCGGCATCCCCGGATCGAATTCCCGGTGCCGCCTTATCCGTAAAGTGAATGATTCGGTGCCCGACGCTGATCCTGATCGGGGAAGGCGAGTTACAAAATCCCGTCATCCGGTCCCAGCAGGAACGGGCGATGGCCATCGATCGGTGTCCCTCTGATACAATCAGAGGCCATGTCCGCATCCCGTCAGGAAATCCTCGATTTTTTCAGAGACCAGGCCGGCCGGTACGACAAGGGAGTCTGGGCCTACCGGCTGATGGGGATCGACGAAGGGCGCTACCGGCGGGAAACGGTGGAGGCGCTTGCCTTGGCGCCCGGCGATACGGTGATCGACCTGGCCTGCGGGACCGGTTTGAATTTTCCGCTCCTGCAAAAAGCCGTGGGCGCGTCCGGGAAGATCATCGGCGTGGATATTTCACCGGAGATGCTGAACCAGGCCCGCCGCCGGGCCGATAAGGCGGACTGGCGCAATGTCGAGCTGGTGGAAGCGGACCTGAACGCGTACACCTTCCCGCCCGGAACGGCGGGCATGCTTTCCACGTTTTCGATGTATCTTGTCCCCGATCCGGAAGACGTCGTCCGCCGCGGCGCGGCCGCGCTCCGTCCGGGCGGGAGGCTGGCGATCCTTGACGCCAAACAACCGGGCCGGCCGCCGGCCTGGACGGCGATCTACCCCAAGTGGCGGGAGCAGCCCTTCGGGATCGATCCGAAATACCTGATCCAGCGGCCGATGGATTTTATCCGCCGCCACATGGAAGAAATCCTCTTCAAGGAATATTACTTCGGATATTTGTATCTATCGGCCGGCCGGGTGAAGCAGGCGGACTTGCGGCCGCGAAAAATTGACGTATAGCCGGCGCCAACCTCCAATAAGATTAGCGGCATAAACCGATTCGTGCTATTCTGTACTCCAGAGGGCGGGTCCTCCGCCCTCGACCCCGGAGGAGGGATTCCCGATCCGCAAACCTTTCAACAACCATCACGGCCTGACCGGAAACGCCGTCACCGGCACGCACGTCGCCTTTTTCGGCTTCGACCTCGCGCCGGGGCAGCGGCCGGGGTTCCGCGGCTTCGCCTTTCGGCGCACCGACCACACCGAAGAAGATACGGTCTGGCTGCGCGGCACGAAGACCTTCGAGAAAACCGAGCCGCATCCGAGAGCTTCAAAGACGTCTACCGCAGGGACGATTCCGTCCTGCGCATGGCGCTTCTGGACAAGGCCTTCGGCAGCCCGGCGAACAAGCAGAAGGATGAAAAAGACATCCGGCAGATCCGCAGCCGCCCGAACGTCGTTCTCGCAATCGGCAACCGGATCATCACCGACAGCTTCGACCGCTGGCTGGCGGAGCTGGACCAGATCACGCCGGGAGTGCACGTGCCCTGGGTCCACACCAAATACATG
The DNA here is from genome assembly GCA_963724345.1 of uncultured Chloroflexia bacterium. Taxonomy (GTDB): domain Bacteria; phylum Chloroflexota; class Anaerolineae; order Anaerolineales; family RBG-16-64-43; genus JAFGKK01. The sequence goes on from CAVRUI010000003.1 coordinate 2,703,492, forward strand.
CTGGTCGACCCGCTGGGCGCCGCTCCGGTGGTGGTGACCGGCAGCGCCAATTTCAGCGAGGCCAGCACCGAGAGCAACGACGAGAACATGCTCGTGATCCGGGGCGACAAGCGGATCGCGGACATCTACTTCGGCGAGTTCCTGCGCCTGTACAGCCATTACGCCTACCGCGAGGCGGTGAAAATCTACCAGGAGAATAAGAAAAAAGGCGCGCCCGGGGAATGGAAGCCGCAATACCTGATCGAGACCGACGAATGGATGGCGGATTATTTCAACCCGGCGGACCGGAGCGGCCGGTTTGCGCGGCGGGCGTACTTCGCCGGGCCGATGGCGAAATAATATCCCGCGGCCGCGAATAATTCCCGTGTAGCCGCGACCGGCAATCGCGGCTGCAATTATTTCCGATCGCGGCCGGAATGGAATTTCCGCCGCGGCGAATGTTCCGGGAGGTGGAACGCATATGGAGATCATTCCAATCGAAGCCCTCGGGTACGGACGATCACCGGTGCCCGCCTCGATGATCGTGCATGCCGGAGAAACGGACCATCTGGGGATCATCCTCCCCGGCTACCTGCATACGGTCGACATGCCGGACCTGCATTACGCAGGCTTGATCCTGCAGGCGCGAGACGCGGATGTGCTGCGGGTCGAATACGCCTACCCGAAGACCGACTTTCAGAACGCGGCCCCAGCAGGAGCAGGCCGACTGGCTTGCCGCCGACGTGCGCGCCGCCTGCGCGGCCGGATTGGCAACAGCGCTCCTACAAGAAGATCACGCTGATCGGGAAATCGCTCGGCACACTGGCGATGGGGCACTTGTTGGAGGAACCGCGTTTTGCAGTCGGCCGCGTGTGTTTGGTCGACGCCGGTCCTGGCCGACGCGTGGCTGTGCGCGCAAATCCGGAAGCATCATCCGCGCTCGCTGTTCATCATCGGGACGGCGGACCATTTTTACGACCCGGCGCTGCTCGCCGAGCTGGTCGATGCCACCCATGGGAAAGCCCTCGTCCTTGACGGCGTGCATCACGGATTGGAGATCGAGGGCGATATTCCCGGAACTCTCGCCGCGCTGAACCGGATCGTGGACGCGATGCGGGAGTTCATTACCAGTTAGTAATAGAAGAATGTAATCGGCGATCGGAGATATTCCAGCCCATCCCACCTCCCCTAACCCCTCCTCCCTTCCCGTGATACGGGAAGGGAATATCGCTCCCCGTTTGCGGACAGCCAATAACGTAAAGCCATCCCACCCCACCTCCCCCTAACCCCCTCCTCCTTTCCCGTGATACGGGAAGGAAATATCGCTCCCCGTTTGCGGACAGCCGATAACGTAAAACCATCCCATCCCACCTCCCCTAGCCCCTCCTCCCTTCCCGTGATACGGGAAGGGAGGAGGGGTACGGCCCGAGCTTTGCTCGGCCGGGGGAGGAGAGATGGGATGGATCAGAATCACCCTAAGGGTCGGTGCCGACCCTTAAGGTCCCGCTATTTTCATCTATGTGGAATAAAGGCCTGATCGGTTTTCCATCTTGACAAGATTGCCTATCACGTGTAATATATTTCTTACACATGAAGGAGATACTTGTCTAAGCAATCGGCCGGGGACCAATTCCTGCACATGCTGAGCGCGCTGGCCAACCCCCAGCGCCTGCGGATCCTCGCCGCCCTCAGCGAACGGCAGGCGTACGTCAGCGAACTGGCGCGTCTACTCTCGATGAGCCGCCCGCTCCTGCACATGCACCTGCAGCGGCTGGAACGCGCGGGGCTGATCGAGGGCCGGCACGAAGTATCCGCCGACGGGAAGGCCCTCCGCTACTTCAAGGTGGCGGAATTCCAGGAACAGCTCACGCCCAAGCGCATTTCCGAGGCCGTGAAAACCCTGACGCTCGAAATCGAACCATACCGAAAGGAAAAACGATGACTATCGATTGGCCTGTGGCAATGATCATTGTGGTGCTGATTGTGGCGGGGGCGGGGGTTTCTTCCGGAATCCTGAATCACCCCCACGATGTCGCCCTGAAGACAATCAGCGAGAAGTACGCCTCGCAATACCAGGCGCTGGCGCAGGAAACGCGCGACCTCCAGAAGGCGATGCAAGCCGATCTTGCGGAAATCCGCGCGAAAGTGGAATCCATCGAGCGCATGATGCGCGAAGTGGGTTGAGGCCTGCGTTCCGGTGAAAATCCGGAAAAAGATTACACAAATGGGAGCTGCACGATGAATGCCGTTGCGCAAAACAACAGGAGCGATTCCGCCTGGAAACTCCTTTACCGGGCCGGCGGATACGCGCCATGGGTGATGATCGGATTCATCCTGATCCAGATCCTGGTCATGTTTTCGGGGGAACCATTCCCGGCCGGCGCCGCAGACTGGTTCTCCCTTTTCGAGCGGAACCTGGTCCTCGGGCTGCTGTACTTCAATGTGCTGGATATTTTTACGATCACTCTTCTGGGACTGGTCCTGCTCGCGCTGTGCGTGGCGCTGAGGAAGGGATACTCCTCCGCGGTTGCGATCGCGGGCTTCCTCACCCTGCTCGGCACCGCGGTGTTTGTAACGCCGCGGGCGAATGTTCTCGCCGCATCGGTTTCCCTGACCCGCGAATATTCGGCGGCAACCGATGCCGTGAAGGCGGAAATCCTGACCGCCGCACGGGGCGTCTTCGCCACGGCCCAGCCGACCCTGCAGACCACGGGCTTTCTTTTCATCGCCGCAGCCGTCCTGATCCTTTCCGCGGTCATGCTGCGGGGCGGGGTATTCGGGAAGGTCACCGCCGCAACGGGTGTCCTGGCCGGGCTCCTGTCCGGCGCCGATTATTTCATCGCGATCTTCGCGCCCGCGCCCGCCAATGCGCTGCTGATGATCGGCATCCTGGTTTGGGCGATCTGGTGGATTCTGATCAGCATAAGGCTGCTGCGTCTGGGAAAATCCGGCGGATAAGGATTTCTGGAATATCGGAAACGCCCCAAAAAGATCCTGCCGATTGTGGAGATAATCAGGATCTTTTTATTTAATATTATCCCGCCTTCAGAGACACGTATAATAAAACTGTTGAATAATAAGAAGAAGGACATCCCCATGATCACGGAAAACATTCAGAAGATCGCCGCAAGTGAGAATTTTGCCGCTCTGGGTTTTGCGCCCGCCTCGGAGATGGCCGGCGCGCCGGCCGGGCACCGGCCGGAGGATCTGCTGCCGGGAGCCCGCGGTCTTATCAGCTTCGCCGTCCCGCTTCCGCGGGCGGTTTACCGCACCCCGGTCCACGCGGAGGAAATGGTATGCCGGTCGCAGAGCCTCCTGTACCGGCGTTTGGATTCGGCCGCGGTCCGGATCGCCGCGCTCCTCGAAGAAGAGGGCGAGCAGGCTCTGCCGGTATTCGGCTGCTCGCCGATGGAGATCAACCGCCGGGGCGACGTGGCGGGGTACCTCAACCAGATCCGGATGGGAGCGGCGGCGGGGATCGGTGTGATCGGGCGGAACGGCCTGTTGATTCACTCCCGCTACGGATCCCGGCTGATGCTGGGCGGAGTGGTGACCACGGCCCGTGCTGCCCGCGCTTCGCCGCGCCGGACCGAAAGAGCCCGGTTGTCCGTCCAATTGCAGGATTTGCGCCGACGCTTGCCCGGTCCAAGCCATCGATCCGGAAAAACCGGAGATCCATATCATGCGCTGCCTGGCGCACACCGCCCGCACTCCGCTGATGTCGTGGCCGGAATTTGTTTTCCGACGGGCCGTCCGCCCGGATTCGGCCGCGCGGCTCATGAACCATACCGCGCTCGACGAGCACACGCTGCACGTGTGTTCCCGGTGCGTCGCGCTGTGCCCGTATGGGGCGGATGATTAATCACCCTCTCTTCCATTTGCCGATAAGCGTAGAATCCTTCCGGTCCGGGGAGGATTATGCGCGACCCGTTGCTCGAACGCATCACCCTGCAATTTCCGGGAACACATCCCGAATTCCACAGCCGCTTATTATCCCTGTTGGCCGCGCTCGGAAAAAGCACTCCTCAAGATTTGGAGCTGGCCGTTTCGGATCAGCATTTTTTTCCCCGTCTTTGCATCGGTTTTCATTCCACGGATCCCCATCCGACGGCGAATTTCGATTCTTCCGGCGGCACCCATACGGTGCGGATCGAAAACATCACCGGCGCGGAGAAGCGGAATCCTCTTCCCTACCGGCCGCTTTCCATCGACGAAGTTTCCCGCAGGTTTGCGGTGGCCGCGTGGAAAATCGCCGACTGCGATCACGTCGGTTTCAACCTGCCCTGGTTCGGGCCGGGCATCCATCCCGGGATCCTGGAATTGAGGGAGAAGCTCGCCGGCGGATGCCTGTATCACCGCTACCCGTCCGGCGAACCGTGGGATTTCATCCTTCCGGGGGATCCGGACGAAATCTCCGGGCGCAGACCCGTCGATTACTCAAAAACGCGGCGGCCGAAATTCGAATTGGTCTCGTTCGACCGCGCCTCGACCCCGCTCGATCCAAATCGACCTCGGCGCGAACGCCCGTTATGAAGGATTTCACCCGTCAATTCCCGGAAGCGCTGGCCGATCCGCAGTTTCGCAACATCTGGATCTACCTGGAAAATCCGTATTCCATCGACGTCTGCCTGGTGGTCAACCAGAATATTCTCCGGGGATTGGTGCCGATCGCTTCAGCGGGTGCCGGTTATAATTTCTCCGCCAGCCCGGATAAGGAATCGTCGCATGGTATCTCAAGACCGTCACCGCGTCCTCGAAGGCGAAACAACCGTGGACGCTCCGATCGAAAAGGTCTGGCATGCCTGGACCACGCCGGAGGGCGCGGAGACATTCTTCGCCCCAAAATGCATCATCGATCTTCGCCCCGGCGGAAAATATGAAATGCTGTTCGACCTGGAGGCCGCGCCCGGGAACCAGGGCGGCGAAGGATCGGTCGTCCTGGCCGTTCAGCCGCCGCGGATGCTTTCCTTTACATGGAATGCGCCTCCCGAGCTCCCGGAGATCCGCGCCCAACGCACGCATGTGACCGTCCGCCTGGATGCCGTGGATTCAACGCATACAAGAGTTTTACTCGTTCACGACGGCTGGGGCGAGGGAACCGGATGGGACGCCGCATACGATTATTTTGAGCGAGCCTGGAAACAAATCGTCCTTCCGAGACTCAAATACCGCTTCGATCACGGACCCATCGACTGGGCTCATTTGCCCGATATAAAACAATCCTCCGCGGATTGAGCGCATGGACCGGGATGATTCGCATCGTGGGTCCCCGGGATTGAAACCCCATGCTCGCGGCATGAAAGCCCTGCGGGCTTCCATGATATAAGGCCGGGCTTCAGCCCGACGGAGGAAATAAAGCGCAAATTGGCTTTGTGGGCTTGAGCCAGAGCTGCCGCCTCCACCCCGGAAGGCATCCAATTCGGCTTTCGCTGATAAAATCCTGGGCGGGTACGCCTTCTCTTTAGGAGAAAATTCAATGAAGAAAATCCTCATGTTCGGAGGCCTGATCCTGCTCGGGATCGCATGCTCCCTATCGGCAACGGAGACGGAAGCGCCGCCCGCATCCACCCTTACCCCCACAATCACACTGACGCCCACGCCCTCTCCGGCGGAGATCCTTGCCAAATCCGGTTTTGCAATGCTGAAAATGGACAGCGCGCGCTTTACGCTGGTGCGCGAGGGCGATCCGATCGTGCTCGAGGCGGCGACGGGCATGTCGTTCAACGCGGCTTCCGGGGAATACCAGGCGCCGGACCGCGTGCATGCGGTCGTGAAAGTGGGATTGATGGGCAGCGTTCTGGAGATCGAGGTCTATTGGCTGCCGGAAGGGGTATACATTTCCAATCCGCTCACCAAACGGTTTGAAGCCGTGTCCGGCGGCCTCGGGTTCGACGGGGCGGCCATATTCAAGCCGGATGGGATGCCCGGCGTGCTCCAAAGCGGCATTCAAAATCCGAAAACGGCCGGGATGGAGAACGTGGAAGGCGTTTCCACGATCCATATCACCGGCGAAGCCGACGGCGAGGCGCTGGCCCCTCTGACGGCCGGCGCGCTGCAGGCCGGAACGCTGTACCCGGTGGACGTCTGGGTGGATCAAACCTCCTACTACCCTGTCCGCGTGCACGTCACGGAACCGGACGGATCCGGCTGGCAGATCGACCTGTACGATTTCAACACGGGGATCAAGGTCGACCTGCCGTGAATCCACGAGCACGAAGAAACCTCTCCCTGCCCTCCCCCGTTTACCGGAGGCAAGAACGGTAAACGGGGGAGGGTTTCTCGACCACGAAGAAACACGAAGTTTTTCTAGTTTTTGTAAATACAAAGAAGTCTTCGTGTCCTTCAGATTTTTCTTCGTGTGTCTTCGTGGAAAAGGTTTTCCAACATCATGAAACGACCAGGACTGATCCTCGCCGTCGTTTGCCTCCCGGTTTTTCTCGGAGCGCTCGATCTCACGATCATCTCGGCCGTGCTTCCGGCGGTCGTGGCCGACCTGGACGTGCCGCTGCAGACCGGCCTGGACGAAGCGGCCTGGGCGGTGACCGGCTACCTGCTGGCGTACGCGGTCAGCATGACCTTCATGGGCCGGATCTCGGATTTGTGGGGGCGGCGGCGGGTCTACCTGCTCTGCCTCGCCATCTTTTTCATCGGGTCGTGGTGGGTGGCGGCCTCGCCCGGCTGGCCGGCGGAGATCGCCTACCGCATCGCGCGCGCCGTCGCCGGCGGGCGGCCCGACCACAGCCTGACGGCGCTCTACGCGCTGATCTTCGGGCGGGTGGTGCAGGCCTTCGGCGCCGGCGCGATGGTCCCGGTCAGCATGGCACTGGCGGCGGACCTGTTCCCGCCCGAGCGCCGCGCCCTCCCGCTCGGGCTGATCGGCGCGGTCGATACCGCCGGCTGGGTGCTGGGGCACCTGTACGGCGGGGTCATGGTCCAGTTCGTCGCCTGGCCGGTCCTCTTCTGGATCAATCTGCCGCTGATCATCCTGATGTTTGCGCTGACCGCCTGGGCTTTCCGCGGACTTGCCGAATCCCGCATCCGGGTCCCGATGGATTGGATCGGGGTGCTCTGGATCACGCTGGCGCTCACCGGCTTGAACCTCGGGCTGGCCGCGGGCAATGCGGGCGCGGCCGGCGCGGATACGGGTTTGGGAATTTCCCCGGTGCCGATGGCGCTGGCGCTGCTTGCGGCCGCGGCCTTCGTCATCCACGAACTGCGCACCCCCCATCCGCTTTTAAACCTCCGCCTTTACCGGAACCGGAACATTTCCGCTTCGAGCTTCCTGAACCTGATCATCGGCTTCTGCCTGATGGCCGGGCTGGTCAGCGTGCCGCTGTTCATCAACCTCGCCGGCGCGCAGGATACCGGGCAGGGCGCGCTGGTCAGCGGCTATCCTGCTTTCGGCGTTCACCATCCCGCTCGCGATCGCCGCGCTGCCCGGCGGCTGGCTGACCGGAAAGGTCGGCTACCGGCTGACGACGCTGCTCGGGCTCGGGCTGGCGCTGGCCGGGTTCGGGCTGATGACGCAGTGGCAGCCTGAAATGGCCGCGCAGGCGGTGGCGTTTTTCACGACCGGCGCTTTCCCGGACGGACCGGGGTTGCTGTGGATGATCGCGGGGCTGGCCCTGGCGGGGATCGGGCTGGGGTTGACGATCGCGCCGATCGGCACGGCGGTGATCAACGGCGCGGGAGAATCCGAACGCGGGATCGCCGCGGCGGCCGTCATCATCCTGCGCCTGGTCGGGATGAGCCTGAGCGTGAGCCTGCTGACGACCTACGGCCTGCGGCGGACGACGGAAATCAGCACCGAGCTGCTGCAGGGCGTCTCTTTCTCCGATCTGGCGCGGATTGTCGAGGCCAGCCTGCAGACGGTGACGCGCGTGACCGCCGAGATGGCGTGGATCGCCTTCGCGGCGGCCGCGGCGGGGCTGATCCCGGCCCTGCTGCTGCGCCGCCGGGATTGACCAGCCCGTCCCTTCCCCAAAAAAACGAGGCCCCTATTTCACAACCAATTCACATAAAAAAATAATCCCGGCGCGTGATACGATCATCGCATGATTGCACTGATCGGAAGCGGCGAATACCTTCCTCCCATGGAAGCGGTGGACCGGGAACTCATCCGGCGCCTGCACTCTCCGGCGCGGGTGGTGTGCCTGCCGACCGCGGCCGGCACCGAAGGGCCCGAGCGGATCGGGTACTGGACGCGGTTGGGGGTGAATTATTTCACCCGGCTGGGAGTATCCGTCCGGTCGCTGCCGGTCATTGATTCCGCCGGCGCGAACGACCCGGCCTTCGCGGCCGCGGTGGCCGAGGCAAATTTTGTTTACCTTTCCGGCGGCCACCCGGATTATCTTTATCAGACGCTCAGCGGCAGCCTGGTCTGGAAGGCAATCCTCACGGTGCTGGAAAACGGCGGGCTGCTCGCCGGATGCAGCGCGGGCGCGATGGTAATGGGTGAGGCTCTCTTCGGTATGCCGCCCTGGCGCCGGATGCCCGGGTTCGGGCTGCTTCCGGGCGCGATGGTGATCCCGCACTTCGACGAATTCCCGCAATGGGCTTCCATGATGCTGCATCTGCTTGCCGGCCGCGGGTTGACCACCGTCGGGATCGAGGCCAATACGGCGCTGTTTGTGCAGGATGGAAAGATGGAAGTGCTCGGCAGCGGCGGGGTGACGGTCTGGGAACGGTCCGGGAAAAAACGCTATGCTCAGGGCAGCCTGCCTTCCTGGCGGAAAACTTGAAACAGCCGGATTGATCCTAGCGATGGATCCAGCAGGCGGCGCGCAAATCCAGTCGGCCATGTGTTTTTAATATGGACAGCGGTTGTCCGGCTCAGCCATTTTCCAGACAATTGGGGAGAAGCCGCATGAAAAACTCAACCGATAATACACTCCGGAAAGCGCCGCGGAATCTTTCATTGCGTTTGGCAATCATCCTCGCGGTTTTGTTTTTATCCATCGCCGTTCCCGGTCAATCCGCGCACGCAGCTCCGCTTCCCGCCGCCGGCCAAACCCAAATCAACGCACTGTCCACCTCGGCAGCCAGCCTGCAAACGAATGCTTCCATCGGCCCGCAGAAAACCGCCGCGAGCGCCGCGCAGGATGGATCGGCTCCATTTCCCATCGCTTATGTTGTCGTCATTTATCTCGGGATAATTCTGGTTGCGATCAGCATCGAGATTTTTATCGCATTTCTCATGATCCGATTCATCTTCGAAATCGTTCTTTTCCCGTCCCGGAAAATCATCCTTTTCGTATCCGTAATCAATGCGATCACCATCCCCGGCGCGGTATTCCTGACGGAGTTTTTGGCGAAATCGACTTTCCTCCCGCATTTCTTTGCCGTACTGTTGACGGAAATCCTTTTCGTCGTCATCGAGGCGCTTTGGTACCGGAAAACCCTGTCTCTTCACTCCGGCAACGCCCTCCTATTATCCCTCATCGCCAATATGATGTCTTACATTCTCGGAGTGATTCTATTTGGTTTCTAATGCGAGGTTCGTTCCGCGCCGGCAACCAAATATTCATCTTCTGATAGAATTCCGTGATAGGACACTTTCCGCCTGCGGATCGAAGCGAATGCTTCGTCCCAAGGCGGTTCGGCACAAACCCCTTCCATGGAGAAACCAACATGCTAAAAGAATTCAAGGATTTCATCATGCGCGGGAACGTACTCGACCTGGCCGTGGCGGTGATCATCGGCACGGCCTTCGGGAAGGTCATCGGCTCGCTGGTCACCGACATTCTGATGCCGCCGCTGGGGCTGATCCTCGGGAGGGTCGATTTCAACAACCTGTACATTAACATGTCGGGCACCCCGTACGCGTCGCTGGCCGAAGCCCAGGCGGCGGGCGCGCCGACGCTCAATTACGGCGTGTTCATCAACACCATCATCAACTTCGTGATCGTCGCGGCGGCCATCTTCCTGATCATCCGGCTGGCCAACCGCCTGCAGCGGCTGAGGCCGGCGGAAAAGCCGGCGCCGACGACCAAGGAATGCCCGTACTGCATTTCCAGCATTCCGATCAAAGCCACCCGCTGCCCGAACTGCACGTCGGAACTAAAATAAACAAACGTAAAATCGGCATTGCGGGTGGGGATGGGAATCTCTAAGCGCGGAGGGAAGAGATGATGAAAAGGAATACCCTTTCGCGGCGGAGATTCCTTAAGGCCGCCGCCGCCGCCGTGGGCGGACTGGCGCTTTCCGGATGCCGGAGCAGCACACCGACCACGCTGCCGACTCGGCCGCCGTCCGTCGTCACACCGCCCGACATCCCCGAGACGCCGGTCTTCACCGATCCGGAATTGCCGCTCGCGAAGCGGGTCGCGGACCTGGTCAACCGCATGACCGTCGACGAGTTGGCGGAGCAGATGAGGACCCAGGCGGTGCCGATCGAACGGCTCGGCGTGCCGGCATACAACTGGTGGAGCGAGGGCGGGCACGGCGTGGCGCGCGCCGGTCTGGCGACGGTGTTCCCGCAGGTGATCGGCCTCGCCGCCACATGGAACACGGACCTTGTCCGCCGCGCGGCCGACGTCATCTCCACCGAGGCCCGCGCCAAGCACCACGAAGCCGTCCGCAACGGCGGCAGCGGCCTGTACACCGGCCTGACCTTCTTCAGCCCGAACATCAACATCTTCCGAGATCCGCGCTGGGGCCGCGGGCAGGAGACCTACGGCGAGGATCCCTACCTGACCGCGCGCCTCGCGGTGAACTACGTCCGCGGCATGCAGGGCGACGATCCGAAATACCTGAAGACCGCCGCCACGGCCAAGCATTTCGCCGTGCACAGCGGGCCCGAGCATTGGCGCGAAGCCTTCAACGCGGTGGTTTCGGCCCGCGATCTGCAAATGACCTACCTGCCGGCGTTCAAGGCTTGCGTCATCGAAGGGAAAGTGGAATCGGTGATGGGGGCGTACAACGCGCTGAACGGCACGGCTTGTTGCGCCAATCCCTGGCTCCTGCAGAAAACGCTTCGGGAGGATTGGGGGTTCGACGGGTATGTCGTTGCCGACTGCGGCGCGGTGGGATTCCTGTACTACGCTCACGCCCTGGTCAACACCCGGGAAGAAGCCGCGGCGCTGGCCGTTACGTCCGGGAGTCGATCTCGAATGCGGCTGCACGTACGGGCTCCCCTGTCATTTCATTTATCTTCAACTGGCCGTGGCGCGCCACTTCGTCACCGAATGGGACCTGCGGCAGGCGGTGATGCGGCTCTACACCACGCGGTTCCGGCTGGGGATGTTCGATCCTCCGGAACAGGTGCCGTACGCGCAAATCCCGATCGAGGCCGTGGATTCGCAGCCGCATCGGGAGGCGGCGCTCGAGGCGGCGCGCCAATCGCTCGTGCTTCTGAAAAACGAGAACGGCATCCTTCCGCTGGATAAATCCGGCATCCGGCGGATTGCCGTCATCGGCCCCAACGCCGACGACACGCTGGTGCAGGCCGGGAACTACATTGGCGCGCCGCAGGATCCGGTCTCGGTGCTGGCGGGAATCCGCGCGGCGCTCCCGGATGCGGAGGTGACGTATGCCGCGGGCTGCAAAATCACCGGCGGCCCGGAGGATGGCATCGCCCCGGCGGCCGAGCTGGCCGGGGCCGCGCAGGCGGCGGTGGTCGTGCTGGGGCTTTCGCAACAGTTGGAGGGCGAGAAAGACCAGACGGAAGGCACGCGCGACGGCGAGCCCTCCAGCCAGGGCGACCGGACGACGCTCGATCTTCCCGAGGTCCAGGAGAAATTGCTCAAGGCGGTGGCCGCCGCCGGGACCCCGGTGATCCTTGTCCTGATCAACGGCAGCGCGCTTTCGGTGAATTGGGCCGACGAAAACGTCCCGGCCATCCTCGAGGCGTGGTACCCGGGCCAGGCCGGCGGAACCGCCGTGGCCGAGGCGATCTTCGGCGACACGAATCCCGGCGGGCGGCTGCCGGTCACCGTTTACCGGTCCGTCAACGATCTGCCCGGCATCATGTCCTACAGCATGGAAAACCGGACCTATCGGTATTTTAAGGGAAAGCCGTTGTATCCCTTCGGGTACGGGTTGAGCTACACCACGTTCGCCTACCGGAACCTCCGGATAGAACCGGCGGAGATCTCTCCCGGCGAATCCGTCACCGTCCGGGCGGAGGTCGAGAACACCGGCGGCCGCGCCGGCGACGAAGTGGTGCAACTCTACCTGAAGGATCTCGAAGCCTCGCTGCCCGTGCCGTTCGTCCAACTGGCTGGCTTTCGGCGCATTCATCTGTCGCCGGGCGAGAAGCAGACGGTGGAATTCACGGTGGAACCGGCACAAATGTCCTTCGCCGACGAGAGCGGCAATTGGATCCTCGAGCCGGGCAAGTTCCGGGTGTGGGTCGGCGGCGGGCAGCCCGGTTGGGCGGTCGACGTGAAGCCGGCGAGCGGCGTGGACGGGGAATTCTCCGTCCGCGTCTGAACGCCGGCGCCGGCATGACGAACGTCACCCCGGCGTAGTGGATGCCGGCTAAGAACTCGCCGGCATGACGATTACCGTCACCCCGGCGTGGGTTAGGCCGGGGTCCAGAGTATGTTTATCATGCGACATGGATGTCAGCCAAGTACGCGTCGGCATGACGATCCTCATTCCGGCGGGTGCCGGTACGGCCTTTTCTGGGATTCCGCTGAGAAAACCGCATTCTTCGAAGGGCATGAATTATCATTACTCCTTATATGAAAAAGAATATCCGGAAAACCCGCTCCACCAAGCCCAAGCCTGAACCAATCGCATCCCAACCCGTGCCTGCGCCGGTCGCCGCACCGGCGCAAGCCGCGCCCGCGCCCGAAGGCGCCGGCCGCCGATTATCCTGGCGGTCGCTCTTCGTCCAAACGCTGCTCGCCGCCTACGGTTACGCGTTCATGGAGTGGCTGTTCTTCGCCACCAAACCCTCCTTTATGGACGCGCTCCCGCTCCTGAAAAAGCTGGAGGTGTTCCTGCTGACCGGCCTGATCCTGGCCGCACTCGCCCTGGCGGTTTACGCGCTGCCGCGGGTCCTCGGGCTGATCCCCGGCCCGACCCGGCGCTGGCAGGTTTTTCCGATCCTCGCGGCGCTCGTCCCGGCGCTGCTTCTGGCGGCGATGAGCCTGCTGCTGGTCGACAATTTCACCTACACGGTTTTTAACTTCGGGATCGTTACCAGCCAGGGCGCCCTGCGGGCCGGATACGCCGTGCTCGCGATCATCCTCTTTCTGCTCTGGTTCCGGCAGGTGCTGCTGAATGCCAATGTCCGCGCGCCCGTCCGCGCCCGGCCGCAAGCCGCCGCCCTGCGCCGCCCGGAATTCTCGGCCGCCAACTTCGGGTTGGGGGCGGGCTTGGCGCTGGCAGGCCTGTCCATCATTCTCGGCCTGGCCCGCCTTTTCACGTCCACCGAATTCGCCGGGGAAAAAACCGCGGCCGCCCAGCGCCAGCCGCACATTGTCCTCCTGGGCGGCGACGGAACGGATGCCAAGTGGATGTCCCTTTACGGATACAACCGAAAGACCACGCCCAACCTCGACCGGTTGGCGGAAACCGGGTTGCTGGCGGAGAACAACTTCACCAACGCCGCCCACACCACCGGATCGGTGGTTTCGATCCTGACCGGGAAATACCCCGCCGAAACGCGCCTCCTGTATGCCCCCAGCATCCTGCAGGGCATCAATTCCATCCAGCACCTGCCGGGCATCCTGCAGCGGGCCGGGTACACCACCACGCAGATCGCCTTCCCCTATTACATCGACGCCTACGACTCGAACATGCAGGATGCGTTCGACGAGGTTAATGGCCGCTCGCTCGAGGAGGACGCTATTTCCCCCCTCGCCCGGAAGTTCCACTGGGAGGATGCCGGGTATTTTCTGCCGCAGCTGTCGGCGCGGATCTTCGACCGGCTGCTTCACATTTTCTTCATCCGGCAGATGCCCGATCCGTACCGCGAGGTGATCCAGGCGGTCAACCCGAACCGGATCGCGAAAGTGACCGACCAGGCGCGGATCGGCCGGCTGACCCGCCTCCTGCGGGACGCCGAAAGCCCGATGTTCGTGCACGTCCACCTGATGGACACCCACGGGCCGCAGTTCTACCCGCGCCGGCGCGTCTTCTCCTCCGCGGAACTCCAGGACCAGGAGTGGATGCGGGATTTCTTCGACGACGCGATCCTCGACTACGATTCCTACGTCGGCGAGTTCGTGCAGTCCATGAAGGACGCGGGGCTGTGGGATAACACGGTGCTGATCGTATATTCGGACCACGTTAACGGCTGGAAAACCAACGACCGCATCCCGCTTCTGTTCCATTTCCCGGGCGGGGAGTACGCCGGGCGAATCCGCAACAACACCCAGAACCTCGACATCGCCCCGACGATCCTGGATTACCTCGGCCTGGCCCAGCCGGCCTGGATGCCGGGGCTATCGCTTCTGAACGGCGAGCCGCCGGCCCTGCGGCCGATCATCAGCGCCGGCGTGATCCAGGAAAAGCTCAACTGCCCGCCGCCCGACTGGTGGTGCTCGATCGACCCGGCCGCCGCCCAGCCGCCCTTCTACCAGTTCGGGTACATGCAAGTGGTGATCTGCCAGAAGATGACCAGGCTGGATCTGAACATCAATTATTATTCGGAGTTGGAAGTGTTCGAGCACACGGCGCCGTGCCCGGAGGGCGACCTGCCGGACCGGAACGCGGTCCACGCCATCATCGTGGAGCATCTCCGAAAATACGGGTTTGACGTGTCGAGCCTGGAATAAACGGACTGCGCCTTTTTCATCCGCAGGGTATCTGCGGCGAAGCCGCGAAAGTCATCATCCACGCGAAAGAACAGGAGAAATCCATGCTGCACTCGATCGCTTCCCTTGCCGCCTCGCATCCAGAGCGCGGATTGCCGTACCTGGATCCCGGAACCGGCAGTTTCCTGCTTCAGATCCTCATCGCGGCCGGGATGAGCGTGGTCTTCGTCTTCGGAGTGTTCCGGAAAAGAATAACCGCCTTCTTTGGACGGTTGTTCGGGAAAAAACCGGCCGACCCGTCGCAGGAAGGCGGCGCCTCCGACGATGATTGACGGGGCGCATCCGGCGTCGTTCCGGGATCCGAGCGGATTCCTTTTTCGGAGCGGCATCGATCTTCTGCGGCAGGTCAACCTCGACTACCGGGCGCAATACGACGCGTTGATGTCCTCCGGTCTGTATTCCTATCTGGTCGATAAGGGACGTTTGATCCCCCACCGCGAATCCGAAACGGCCCCGCTGCTTCCCTCCATCGCCTACAAAGTCATCCAGCCGGAAACGGTCCCCTTCATCTCCTATCCCTACGAATGGTGCTTCAGCGAGCTGAAGGACGCGGCGCTCCTCACCCTGCGGATTGCGAAGGCCGCCATCCGGTACGGGATGACGCTCAAGGACGCTTCCGCCTACAACATCCAATTCCGGGAGGGGAAACCCGTCCTGATCGACACCCTCTCCTTCGACACGTACACCGAAGGCGAGCCGTGGGTTGCGTACCGCCAGTTCTGCCAGCATTTTCTGGCGCCGCTTGCGCTGATGGCGCACACCGACGTGCGCCTCTCGCAGCTGATGCGGGCTTACATCGACGGCATTCCGCTGACCCTGGCCGCAAAATTGCTGCCGTGGCAAACCCGGTTCCAGCCCGGCCTGATGCTGCACCTGCATGCGCATGCGGGGATGCAGGAAAGAACCGCTTCCACGGCTCTGACCAAAAGCCCGCGCAGGGCGATGGGCAAAACGGCGTTCCTGGGCCTGATCGAATCGCTTCAAGCCGCGGTCCGGGACCTGCAGTGGAAAGGATCCGGGACGGAATGGGCGGAGTATTACGACGGGAACAATTACACCGGGAAGTCGTTTCAGGCGAAGAAGGAACTCACCGGGGAATTCCTCGGGCGGAATGCACCGGGGACGGTTTGGGACCTGGGCGGCAACACCGGCGTATTCAGCCGCATCGCGGCGGAAAAGGGGAACAACGCCGTCTGCTTCGACAGCGATTACGGCGCGGTGGAGAAAAATTATCTCGCGGTGAAGGCGCAAAAAGAAACGCGCCTCCTGCCGCTCGTCCTCGACCTGACCAACCCCTCCCCCGCGCTTGGATGGGAGAACCGCGAGCGGGACAGCCTCTTCGCGCGGGGACCGGCCGGCACCGTCCTTGCGCTGGCCCTCGTCCATCACCTGGCAATCGGCAACAACGTGCCGCTCGGCCGGACCGCGGAATTTTTCGCGCGCTGCGGAGGACGGCTGATCGTGGAATTCATCCCCAAGGAGGATTCCCAGGTCCGGCGGCTGCTTTCATCGCGCAAAGATATTTTTCCGGATTATACGCGCGAGGGATTCGAAACCGCGTTCAAGCAATTCTACAAGGTAGAAGAGGCCGTTCCGATCCCGGAAAGCGCGCGTATCTTGTATTTAATGAAAACCTTATAAAACAAAACGGCGGAGTATTGCCACAAAAGGCACAAAAATCACAAAAATTAATAATTCTTTTTGTGTCTTTTGTGCTTTATGTGGCGATTTTTCCTTTCACCAATCGGTCAGCCTATACTACTTCGCGCATACCGGTTGATTTTTCTCTTTATTCACCCTTTCATGTACAATAATTCCGACACCCGATATCAAAAGGAGCACACCCTATGGATGCCCTGGAAGCCATTCGCGCGCGAAGAAGCATCCGGAAGTTCACCCCGGCCCCGGTCCCCCGCAAGGACCTGGAGACGATCGTCGACGCGGGCAGGCTGGCGGCGACGGGCAGCAACCGGCAGCCGTGGGATTTCATCGCGATTACGGATAAAGGCACAATCGGTCAGTTGAAAGCCGCCGGTGCGTGGATCGGACAGGCGCCCGCGGTGATCGCGGTGGTCGTGGATCCGCAAAGCCGCTGGTGGGTTGAGGACGGCGCGGCGGCGATCCAGAACATGCTCGTGGCCTGCGCCGCGCTCGGGTACGGAGGCTGTTGGGTGGAGGGGGATGCGCTGCCGCGCGAGGAGGAGTTCAAGACCCTCCTGGGAATCCCGGGCGGGAAACGGATCCTTGCGCTCGTCCCGGTCGGCGTTCCGGCCGAGGCACCGGTCAAGGAGAAGAAGCCGCTCGCCGAAGTCCTGCATTGGGAAAAATTCTAATCAGGTGTCATTGCGAGGAGCGAAGCGACGAAGCAATCTCCTGTTTTCATCGGAAAAAGGGAGATTGCTTCGCTCCCTCCGGTCGCTCGCAATGACGGGGGTGGAACCGACTGCATGATGATTTCCACGATCGCCGCCATCATCGCCTGGGCTTACGGCGCATTGCTCGTTTTATGGCTGGTCACGGCTCCATTGGCCCGGCTGATCTTCTCCAAACACGCGCAGGCCTTTGAGCTCAAACCCGGCCCGGCGGCCTCACCGCGCCGGAAACAATGGTGGATCGGCGCGGGAACGCTGCTGGTATTCCTGGCGAACATCGTCACCATGGGGATGTTCCTCCTCGCCGCCGTTTCCCCCGGATGGGAACGAGTTATCGCCGGCGCGCGGGTCACCCTTCCATTGGAAACGAATATCATCGGAGCCTTCCTATTCATTTGCAACGGCCTTTGGGGATTGCTCGTCTTGATATTCAACCCCGGATACTCCCCCTTCTTTCTGAAGAAAAAAACTCCAACCCTCCTGGCGACCCACGGCCCGTATGCCTTCATCCGGCATCCGCGCTACGCCGCGGAGGCCGCCTTGAACATCATCCTTTTCCTCTTCACCGGCGCCTGGATCCCCCTGCTGGGCGTTCTCGGCTGGGCCGCGATCCGCGCCCAGGCGGAGCGCGAGGAGGATTTCCTGCTTGGCGCGTCGCCGGATACTTACGCCGGCTACATCGGCCGGACCGGCCGGTTTCTCCCGCGCTGGAAGTTCCGCAAAGAGGCGTGAATCGGACATGAAACGTTGGTCGGCTTCCGGCTGCCTGATCGCCGCCGTCGGCGCCTGGCTGATCCTTTCGACCGTCTTCATTGCGGCCATCGCGCTGTTCGGCGCTCCGCCCAACACGCGCGCCGTGATGCTGATGGGATCCGGGCTGGTGCTGGCGTGGGTGATGGCGGGCGGATCGCTGCAACGGCTTCTGCGCGATCCGGTGCGGGCGTTCCTGCAGGGAATGCGGATCGATCCGCGGATCAAATTCACCGCGCTGGCGACGGCCCTGGCGCTCGCGGAGGAGGCGGTCACGACGACGCTCACCAACCTCGCGCCGCTGTTCGGGGTCCCATACGGCTCCGCCTACATCACCGCCTCCGGAAATTATTTCGACGTCGTCTGCCTGCACAGCGTCGTCGTGTTCGTCCCGATGTTCATCGGCTGGTCGGTGCTCCTGCAGCGCTACGACTTCAGCCCGAACGCGGTGTTCTTGCTGTTCGGCCTCACCGGGTTGAGCGCGGAGATAAGCTTTTCGGGAATGCAGGCGATCCTCGAATTCGGCTTGTGGATTTTCGTGTACGGGCTGATGGTGTATCTTCCGGCGCAGGCGTTTCCCGCCGGGCGGGGCGCCCGCAAGCCGCCCTGGTGGATGTATCCCGCGGCCGTGTTCATCCCGGTGCTGTTCGCCATCCCGGTGGCGGTCATCGTCGGATCGCTTCACCCGGTCCGGATCCATTTTCCGGATATCCCGCCGAACTCCTAAACGAGGTTTTCCCGCGATGCCGCGGCCGGGATCAGAGCCTGACCGGTTCTGCGCACCTGACAGGTGTTTGGCACCTGACAGGTCCCTGCACCTGACAGGTACCCCAACCCTAAGGGTCCCGAAGAGTTCTCCCGACCCTAAGGGTCCTGAAAGGTTCGCCAACTTTTCTTCTTTGATACAATCCTGATCCGGCGCGCGAACGCACCGGCGATCCGACGTCCGTACGGAGGGCGCATTGAATTGGTATCCCGGAATGTCGACCGGAGTATCCGAACTTGATTATCAACACCGGCAGATCATCGACCGGTTCAATGATTTCTACGCCTGCATGTCGCTCGGGGAGAGCGAGCGGCGCGCGGAAGCCGGCCGGATCCTGGACTTCCTGCAGTTTTATGCGCAGTGGCATTTCCAGCGCGAAGAAGCCTATATGGATAAATACCAATGCCCGGCGGCGGCGGTGAACCGGCGCGCGCACACCGAATTCCTCACCCGTTTCGGCGCGCTGTACGAAGAGTGGCAGACCCGCGGGATGGACCCGGCCTTGGTGAACGATACTTTTACCGTGTTATTGGAATGGATCATGAACCACATCCAGGGCGTGGACACTCAGTTGAAAAAGTCCATTCCATCGCCGCGGGAGAACTCCGCGCCGTGATCCGGTTTCCGGGACCCGAAATTTTAAATTCTTTTTATCTCCACACCACAAAAGGCAAACAACCATGACCATTAATAAACGGAAAACTTCCCGCAGGGAATTCCTCAAGACCACGCTCGCCGCCGCCGGCGGTTTGGCGCTGACGGGCTGCCGGAGCGAAACGCCGGTTTTAATCCCGACCCGGCCGCCGCTCGACATCACGCCCAGCGCGTCCCCCGGCTTGCCGATCTACACGGATCCGGACCGGACGCTCGTGGAACGCGTCGGCGACCTGGTCGACCGGATGACCGTGGACGAGTTGGTATCGCAAATGGGAACCGAATCGACGCCGATCGAACGGCTGGGGATCCCCAAATACAACTGGTGGAGCGAAGCCGGGCACGGCGTGGCGCGCGCCGGGCTCGCCACGGTCTTCCCGCAGGTGATCGGCATGGCGGCGACCTGGAACACCGATCTTCTTCACCGCGTGGCCGGCGTGATTTCCGACGAGGGCCGCGCCAAGCACCACGAGTTCGTCCGCAACGGCGACCGCGTCCTGTACGGCGGACTGACCTTCTTCTGCCCGAACATCAACATCTTCCGCGATCCGCGCTGGGGCCGCGGCCAGGAAACGTACGGCGAGGACCCCTACCTGACCTCGCGCATGGCGGTGAATTTCATCCAAGGAATGCAGGGCGACGATCCGAATTACCTGAAAACCGTCGCCACGGCGAAACATTTCGCCGTGCACAGCGGGCCGGAGAAAAACCGCTATGCCTTCAACGCCGTGGTTTCCCAGCGCGACCTGCGCATGACCTATCTGCCCGCCTTCCAGGCCAGCGTCACCGAGGCCAAGGCGGGATCGGTCATGAGCGCGTACAACCGGGTGAACGGGGAAGCCAGCACCGCCAGCCCGACCCTGCTGCAGAAGATCCTGCGCGAGGAATGGGGTTTCGACGGGTACGTCGTTTCGGACTGCGGCGCGGTCGCATACATCTTCCTCTACCACGGCCTGGTGAATTCCGAGGAGGAAGCCGCCGCCCTGGCCGTAACCAGCGGCGTGGACCTTGAATGCGGCTGCACCTATCAAATTCCCTGTCACTTCATGTATCTCAAAGAGGCGTCCCTCCACAACCTTGTCTCGATAGAGGATTTGAGACAATCGGTCAAACGGTTGTTCACGGCCCGCTTCCGGCTGGGCATGTTCGATCCGCCGGAGCGGGTCCCGTATGCGCAGATTCCGTTTGAGATCGTGGATTCGCCCGCGCACCGCGAGATGGCGCTGGAGGCAGCCCGCCAATCGCTCGTCCTCTTGAAAAACCAGGGCGGCCGGCTGCCGCTGGATAAAAATAAAATCCGTTCCATCGCCGTCATCGGCCCGAATGCGGACAGCACCATGGTGTTGACCGGGAACTACCAGGGAACGCCCGCCGAACCGGTCTCGGTCCTGGCCGGAATCCAGGCGGCGGTCCCCGCGGAAACAACCGTCCGCTACGCCAAAGGCTGCGGGATCACGGACGGCTCGCCGGAGGAATTGGCGGAAGCGGTCGATGCGGCCCGCCAATCCCAGGCGGCGGTAATGGTCATGGGGCTGTCGCAACAGCTGGAGGGCGAGCAGGGCCAGCAGGAAGGCAACCCGCAAGGCATCACCAGCCAGGGCGACCGGATCAGCCTGAACCTTCCGCCGGTCCAGGAACAACTTCTCAAGGCGGTTTTCGAAACCGGGACCCCCGTGATCCTCGTGCTCCTCAACGGAAGCGCGGTGGCCGTCACGTGGGCCGACGAAAACATCCCCGCGATCCTCGAAGCCTGGTATCCCGGCCAGGCCGGCGGCACGGCCGTCGCCGAAGCGCTGTTCGGGAAGACCAATCCCGGCGGCCGGCTGCCGGTGACGTTCTACCGATCGGTCAAGGACCTGCCCGCGTTTGAAAATTACGACATGGAGAACCGCACGTACCGGTATTTCAAAGGCGATCCGCTCTATCCGTTCGGTTTTGGATTGAGCTATACGACGTTCGCCTACCGCAACCTGGAAATCACGCCGGCGGAAATATCCTCCGGCGGGTCCGTCTCCGTTCAGATCGAGGTCGAGAATACCGGGGGCGTTGCGGGCGACGAAGTGGTGCAGTTGTATCTGGCGGATGTGGAAGCGACGCAGCCCATCCCCCGCATTCAGTTGCAGGGATTCTCCCGCGTGCGCCTGGCTCCCGGGGAAAAACAAACCGTTGCCTTCACGCTCACACCGGCCCAGATGTCGTTCGCCGGCGAGGACGGGAAATGGATCCTGGAACCGGGCGAATTCCGGGTTTGGGTCGGCGGCGGGCAGCCCGGGTGGGGAAGCGCCGGTCGCACGGCCGCCGGAGTAGACGGAACTTTTACCGTCCGCTAACAATTGTCGTTGTAGACTGGGAACAGGCACCGGACCGGGCGGGTGCGCCCGGATTCCAACGGGAGGGCGGCATGCGAATCGGATTGCAAATCCCCAATTTTACGTGGCCGGGCGGCCCGCCGGAAATCGCCGGGACGCTGGCCGAGATCGCCGGGGCGGCGGAGGAAGCCCGGTTTTACAGCCTGTGGGTGATGGATCACTTCTTCCAGATCGGGGACCCGGAACATTCGCGCGGGCTCGGGCCGGCGGAAGACGAAATGCTGGAAGGGTACAGCGCGCTTTCCTACCTGGCCGGTTTCACGAAGACCGTCAAACTCGGCACCCTGGTGACGGGTGTGGTGTACCGCCACCCCGGGATCCTGGTCAAAACCGTCACCACACTGGACGTCCTCTCGGGCGGACGGGCCTATCTCGGTATCGGGGCGGCATGGAACCAGCGCGAGGCCGACGGATTGGGCATCCCGTTCCCGCCCGTGGGGGAACGCTTCCGCCGGCTGGAAGAAACGCTTCGGATCGTAAAACAAATGTGGTCGGAAAACAACGGGCGGTTCGACGGCAAGTTTTACCGGTTGGCCGAAACTCTCTGCATCCCGCAGCCGCTTTCCAAACCGCATCCTCCGATCCTCATCGGCGGCGGCGGCGAGCAAAAAACGCTTTTGCTGGTGGCCAAATACGCCGATGCCTGCAACCTGTTCGCCCAGATGGGACTCGACTCGGTCCGGAAAAAATTGGACGTGTTGAAACGGCATTGCGATTCCGTCGGGCGGGATTACGCGCAGATCGAGAAGACGGCGCTCGATTCGATCCAGCTCGCCCCCGGCCATAACACCTCCCAGGATGTGATCCGGCGCTGCAAGGCGCTGGCGGATGCAGGGATCCAGCATGTGATCTTCAACATGCCCAACGTGCACGAGATTTCCCCGCTGGCGGCGTTCGGCCGCGAGATCATCCCCACGGCGGCGGAATTTTAATCGCGCATCCCAAGTCCCAGTCCGGGAAGCCTGCATTTCCACCCTTGGAACGCGCCGTTTGCGTATATTATTCCTGGAGCGCATATTACCGTTGCCTTCATACGCCGCCAAGAAAATGGATCAGGCCTTGAGAGGAGCTAATTCCATGGGAATCCTGCGTCAAATTTTCGGACCCAGCAAAGAAGAGATGTGGTCCCAGCTCAGCCGGGAGATCGGCGCGGATTATCAGCAAGGCGGCTTTTTCAAAGAAGGCAAGGTGGTTCTTGCGCACCGCGAATGGGAGATCACCCTCGATACGTACACCGTCTCCACCGGGAAATCCCACGTCACGTACACCCGGATCCGCGCGCCATTCGTGAACCCCGACGGTTTCCGGTTCAACATCTACCGCAAGGGGATCTTCAGCGGGATTGCCAAACTGCTCGGCACGCAGGATATCGAAATCGGGGATGCGTATTTCGACGACGAATTCATCATCCAATCCTCATCGCAGGACCTGGCCTACCGGCTGCTGTCGGACCTCAAAATCCGCGAGCTGATCCAAAACCAGCCCGAAGTTCATTTGGAAGTGAAGGACGACGAAGGCTGGTTCCAGAATAAGTTTCCGGAGGGCGTGGACGAACTGTACTTCCAGACGACGGGCGTGATTAAGGATGTGGAGCGTCTGAAGGCGCTGTTCGACCTCTTCGCCGCGGTACTGGATCAATTGTGCCGGTTCGGGTCGGGATACGAAACGAATCCCGGCGTGAAGGTATCGTGATCCCGCCCGCGCCGGAAAACCCATTGGAGATCCTACGAACCCGGCGGCTGATCCTGACGCGGCTGCAAAGCGCGCATGTCCCGGCGCTCGTGGATTTATGGATCGATCCGGAGGTCACCCGGTTCATGGGCGGCCCGCGGGAGCGCGATTTCCTTGTGTCGGAATTCGAAAAAACCGCGCTCGCGCCGTTTGCCGAGAAGTACGACCTGTGGGCATTGGTGGAAAATAAATCCGGCGCGGTCATCGGCCATTGCGGGCTGCTCGACAAGGAAGTCGAAGGGACGGTCGAGATCGAACTGGTTTATGTGCTGGCGACGGCGGCCTGGGGCAAGGGATATGCCAGCGAGATCGCCGCCGCGCTCAAGGAATATGCGTTTCAAACGCTCGGATTGAAGCGGCTGATTTCACTGATCGAGCCCGGCAACCGGCGCTCCGAACGGGTGGCCGTCAAAACCGGGATGCGCCTCGAACGGGAAGTGATCCGTCCGGGGGGAGCGAAGCGGCTCTTGTATGCTGTCCATGCATGACTTCGCCCCCTCCCCTGCCCTCCCCCGTTAGCTTCACATAGAGGTTTACTCGAAGGCTGTATTGTGAGGTTAACGGGGGAGGGTTATGGAGATTAAACCATGTCCGATCCCCGAGTGGCCCGCCCGTTGTTCCCAAAAGGGTATGTCGATCATCCAGGCAAATTATTGGCGTGGAAAACGGTCGAGAAGAAACTTGCAAGCGCAAAGCATTACTGGTTGTCCACCACGCGCCCCGACGGCCGGCCGCATGCCGCGCCGATTTGGGGAGTATGGGTCGGAGGGCGCGCCTACTTCGACGGCAGCCCGCAAACGCGTCATGCCAGGAATATCGCGCAAAATCCGCATGTCGTCTGGCATTTGGAAAGCGGCCGGAAGCCCGTCATCCTGGAGGGCACATGCAAGCCGATAAAACCTTCGCGCGATCTCGCCCGTCAAATCGCGCGCGAGTATTCGGCCAAATACGCCGCGCTTGGGTATTCCCCCAAACCGGATTCCTGGGACAAAGGCGGTTTGTTCGCAGATCGAGCCCCTTTCCGTCATCGCCTGGACTCAATTTACGGAAGACCCCACCAAGTTTATTTTCGAACCGCAGGGCGGGTGAACACATTTTCCTTTACGTATTCGCGTCTTGGCGACTTAGCGCTTAAGGGTTTATGAAAAGCATTAACGCAAAGGCGCGAGGCGCTAAGGCGCCAAGGCGCAAGATAGTCGTGTGGTTTTCCTTTGCGTCTTTGCGTCCTGGCGCCTTTGCGTTTACGGGGTTTAGAAAATGACTTACGCAAAGTTGCCAAGGCGCGAAGACGCAAGAAGAAATAGACAATTCTTTGCGTCCTGGCGCCTCTGTGTCTTTGCGCCTTTGCGTTAATGGTTTGAACTCCTTTATACTTAATTATGGTTTATTGATAAGGAAATAAACCATCACCATGAAAACCTGGCGCGAACAACTCCGCTACGATCCCATCCCTGCGCTTCTTGCTTCCGGCAACGAAGCGCTCCAATATTTCACCCGCCGCGTGTTCCGGAGAGTGTACGCTTGATCCTGCGCTTTTTCCGCGTGCGGCCACGGCCCGCAGAATAAAAACACATGCCCTATCGATACGCCCTCGAGCGGCCCGATTACTCCGATCTTGCCAGCGGCAAGGTCCTGCTCTCCGCGCCCGGGCATCCCGCCTTCCCGGTCCGCCTGGCGAGCGAAATTTTTCAGCGCTGCATGGCCATCCGCGAAAGAAACGGGCTCACCGGAAGGGTCGCCCTTTACGATCCCTGCTGCGGGGCCGCCTATCACCTCGCCGTGCTGGGCTTCCTGCACCGCTCCTCCATCCGCGCGATCATCGCCTCCGATATCGATCCGGAAATCATCCCCCTGGCCGAGAGAAACCTCGGCATGCTGTCCATCTCCGGAATCGACCGCCGCCGGGAGGAATTGGCGGCGATGCACCGGGAGTTCGGAAAACCATCCCACGCGGAAGCGGTGGCCGCCGCCGAAAGTCTGCGATCCGGGCTCCCCGCGCAATCCGCAACCGAACCCATCGAAGTCCGCGTTTTTCTCGCGGATGCGCTCGCGAGGCCCGGCACATCTCCTCTATCGCCCGCCGCGCCGGCCGACATTGTTTTTACGGATGTGCCGTACGGCCGGCATTCGCAATGGCAGGCCCAATCCGCGGAATGCCCCAACCCCATGGGGCGCCTGCTGGAAAATCTGCTCCCCATAATCCAGCCGGAAGGGCTCGTGGCCATCGTCTCGGATAAAAAACAGAAAACTTCCCATGACCGGTACGATCGAATCGAAAAATTCCAAATCGGGAAGCGGATGGCGGTCATTTTACGGCCCAAGCCCTAAACGCCGTCAATCCAACTTCCCGGCGCAACGCTTTTCCGGCGAAGGTGTTTCTTTCATCATCATCTACTTAATTTCCGGAAGGGAATCCCATGACCTCGAACAGAATTCAGGAATTATTCAGGAAGCTGGAACGGAACAAATCGCTTGTTCTGAAAACGTTCGCGAACGTTCCGCCCGACGGTTGGGAGACGGCGGCTCTCGAAAAGCCCGGCTCCTGGACGCTCCGGGAACTGCTGGCGCATTTCGTGTCCTCGGAACGGATGCTGTTGAAGTTATCCAAGGATGTCGCCGGGGGCGGGCGGGGAGCGCCTCCGGGTTTCGATTACGACGCGTTCAACCGGAAGGAACAGGTGGCGTTTCGATCATACGAGCCCGGGGAATTGCTGCGGATGTTCGGCGAAGCCCGCGATTCGACACTCGTTTGGATGGGCAGCCTGGTCGAAGGAGCGCTGGATCGGAAGGGAAATCATCCGGCGCTGGGGGAGGTGACGCTGGAAGAAGTAATATCCGCGATCCACGGGCACATTTTGCTGCACATTCGGGAACTGCCGTAATTGGAAGATTTAATTGACAGGATTTACAGGATTTCAAAAACGATGGGAGAATTTAATTTTATCCGTATGATCTGTTTTAATTAATCTGTGAAATCCGTGGATAAAATTATTTTCTCTTCAGGCCATCGCGTTTCAAAGGTTTCTTCCCCGCCACCAACTCCGCCTTCTTCGACCGCGTCAGCTTTTTAATCGCCGCCTCGCGTTTTCGCGCCGCACTCGCATCCTCCTGGCGTTCGAAATACACCAGTACCACCGGGCAGCGCGAGCGCGTGTAGCGCCCGCCGTTGCCGGTGCGGTGCTGGCGGCAGCGCCGCGCCAGGTCGTTGGTCCAACCGGTGTAGAACGATCCGTCGACGCACCGCAGGATGTAGCAATACGGGGTTCCCGGCCGCGCCGCAGAAAGCCGCTTCATCCGAGGGCGGGCACGCTCAGGCCGCTGAAGAGGATAAACATAATCGGGGCAATGAGATAGGTGATGATCAGGTTCAGGAGGCTGATCCCCACCATGGGAAGCACGAAGAGCAGGACGATCAGCGCATACATTCCATACCGTTGAAGGGATTCGAATTTTACGTACATCGGTTCGGGAAGCAGCGCGCCCAGCACCTGCGCGCCGTCCAGCGGGGGCACCGGGATCAAATTGAAAAATGCCAAAAGCAGGTTCAGGAAAATGAAGATCGTGAAGAAATACGCCGGGGCCGGGAGGAGGCCGTTCGCTTCGGGGACCAAGGTCGGGACCCAGCCGAAGAGATAGAAGGGCACCGCTCCCAATAGGCCGAGGGCCAGGTTGGTGACCGGGCCGGACAGCCCCACGATTCCCATTTTCACACGCCGGTTATCGCCGAAGTTGGCCGGGTTGATCGGCGTCGATGCCCATCCGATTCCGGCAAAGAGGAACAACATCGAACCCCACAAATCCAGATGTTTAATCGGATTGAGAGTCAGGCGCCCATGCGCGCGCGGGGTCGGATCCCCCATGGCGGTGGCCGTCAGGGCGTGCGCCAGCTCATGGGCGGGGAAGACAATCAACAGGATGAGTATGCGGCAGACAAAATCGGGGATCGAAGTGGGAGTCATATCCGGATTATACCCCGCCCTTATCGCGCGGCCGCGAGACTTCCGAGAAGAATTTGCGCGAATGCAGCGGCGATTCGAGCAGGTACAGGATGTACCGCTTCAACACGCCCTCGAGTTCCTCGAGTGTGGATTTCCGCACGGCCAGTTGGAGCGCATCCTCCAACCCCGAGCGTTGGATGTGACGCAGCACTTTCAACGCCGCCAGCGTGACCGGGAAGGCTCCCTCCGCCCGGTCGGCGCAATGCGGGCACACCGCCCCGCCCCTGGAAGGCGAGAAGAACTGATCCTCCGCGCGGATTTCCTCGCCGCCCATGGTGCAAACCGTCAGCTCCGGCCGGTAGCCGGAATATTCCAGAAGTTTCAGGTCGTAACAGCGCAGCGTCAGCGCCGGATCGCCCCCGCCCGCAAGTTGCTCGAGCGTGCGCACGAGCAGCCGGTACGCGGCTGCGTTTTCGGATTCCTCGGGGGAGAGCCGATCCAGAAATTCCACGGCATAGGATGCCGCCGCCGAACCGACCAGATCCTCCCGCAGCGGGGAGTAGGCCTCGATCGTTTCCGCCTGGGTGATGATGTCGAAATCCCGCCCCTTGGCGAGGAACAGCGTGGCGCGGGAAAAGAGCTCCAGGTGGCCGGCTTTGCGCGAGGCGGGCTTGCGCACCCCGACCGCGCGGACGCGGACCTTGCCGCGCTGCGGGGTGAACAGCGTCAGGATCCGGTCGGCTTCGCCCCAGTTGCGCCGGCGCAGGACTACCGCTTCGGTTTGATACGTTCGTTCGCGGGACATCTTAATCAAGATTATACCGGCTGCGTCATTCCGAGGCCGTTGTTTATGTCATCCCGAGCCCGAACCAAAGCTGAGGGCGAGGGATCGGAGACTCAAGATCAAGTGCGACCGATTCCTCGGGGTCTTCGACCCCTCGGAATGACTCCCCGCATAAGTCATTCCGAGGCCGTTTCACCGGCCGAGGAATCGGCTGCATGGATCATCGAGTTCACCGATTCCTCGGGGCCTTCGGCCCCTCGGAATGACGGACGATTCGCGCCGGCCTTCGACTCCTCGGGATGCCCCCGGTTGCCATCCTTCCTCCGACCGGCTAGAATGAACGCGCGAACCGCCATGCTCACGATCGACATCTTCACCCTCTTCCCCGGAATAATCGAACCCGCACTGCGCGAGAGCATCCTCGGGCGGGCGATCACGCGCAACCTGCTCGCGGTGCGCCTTCACAACATCCGGGATTTCGCGACCGACAAGCATCAGGTGACCGACGACGCGCCGTACGGCGGCGGGGGCGGCATGGTGATGAAGCCGGAACCGATCTTCGCGGCAGTGGAAGGCACCCTCGGCGCGCCGCCCAGCGTGCCGGTCATCCTCCTCACGCCGCAGGGCAAGCCCTTCACGCAGGAGAAGGCCTGGTCGCTGGCGGAAGGATCCGGTTTTGCTCTGTTGTGCGGCCGTTACGAAGGCGTCGACGAGCGTGTGCGCGAGCACCTCGCGGCGGAAGAGATTTCGATCGGGGATTATGTCCTTTCCGGAGGGGAGCTTGCGGCGATGGTCGTGGTCGAATCCGTCGCGCGGCTGCTGCCCGGCGCGCTCGGCGATGAGGAAGGCGCCCGCGACGACAGCCACGAAGGCGGGTTGCTGGAATATCCGCACTACACACGCCCGCCCGAATTCCGCGGCTGGGGGGTCCCGGAAATATTGCTTTCCGGGAATCACGCCCAGCTGCGCAAATGGCGCCGCGAACAGGCGCTGTGGCGCACCTACCTGCGCCGCCCCGACCTGCTTGCCAGGGCGAACCTGACCGATGAAGAAAAAGAACGCGTCCGCCAATGGCGGGAAGAATCCGCAAAGCCGGGCGGCGGCTGACGGGCTCTTGCCCATCCACCCGGCTCATGCTAAAGTCCCGCATCCATATGGATCGGGGGAAAAATAAAATATGAAAAAATTGATGCGTTTCACAAAACTCTTCTGGCTCCTCCTGCTTCCGGCGGTATTCCTCGCCGGATGCCAGGGCAGTTCGGCGATCACGCCCGAGGTGCCCACGCCGACCGTCGCGGTGACCCCCTCCGCCACCATCCCGCCCGAGCGCTCGCTCACCATTTGCATGGGCGAGGAACCGAAGAGCCTCTACCTCTACGGCGGCGGCGGATTGGCCACGCGCACCGTCCTGGAAGCGGTGTACGACGGGCCGATCAATTCGAGCAATTACACCTACGAGCCGGTGATCCTCGAGGACCTGCCGACGATTGAAAACGGGGGCGCGGTCCTCAAAACCGTGACTGTCAAGCAGGGCGATAAAATCTACGACGACTTCGGCGCCGCCGCGCTGCTCGTGCCCGGCGTGAAGTACCGCCCCTCCGGATGCACCGACCCGACCTGCGTCGCCGCCTACACCGGCGGCGCGGTGACGATGGACCAGCTGGTGGCGACCTTCCGCCTTTTGCCGGGCCTGCTGTGGTCCGACGGGGAAGCGCTGACCGCGGACGATTCAGTTTATTCCTACGAGGTGTCCACCTCCGCCGAAACCCCCGCTCCGCCCGGGATGAAGCGCGCAATTCTCGGCACGCAATCCTATGAGAAAGTGGACGACCAAACCGTGCGCTGGACCGGCCTGCCGGGCAACATCGATCCGGCCTACTCGCGGCGCTTCTGGTCCCCGCTGCCCCGCCATGCCTGGGGGAAGATGACGCCCGCGGAACTTCTGACCGCCGAATCGTCCTCGCGCGCGCCGCTCGGATGGGGTCCGTACGTCATCGAATCCTGGAATTCGGCGGTGGAGATCGTACTCAAGAAGAACCCGAATTATTTCCGCGCGGCCGAGGGCCTGCCGAACTTCGATGAATTGCACATCCGCTTCATCACGAACGAAGGCCGGCTGGGCGTCTCGGCGCTGATCACCGGCGAATGCGACGTCGTGGACCAGACCGTCCGGCTGGACGATCAGATCCCCGAGATCCTCGATCTGCAGAAACGGAGCTCCATCCTGGCTTCCTTCACCACCGGCACCGCCTGGGAGCATCTGGATTTCAACCTCAAGCCCGCGTCCACGGCCATTCCGGCGTTCTACCAGGATGTCCGCCTGCGGCAGGCCGTCGCGATGTGCCTGGACCGCGAGAAAGTCGTCACCGACGCGCTCTCGGGCCTTTCCTCCGTTCCGGACACCTACGTTCCTTCCCAGCATCCGCTGTACAACAAAGACGTCGCCAGGTACTCCTTCGATCCGGAGCGCGCGGGCGTCCTGCTCGACCAGATCGGCTGGCTGGATGGCGATTCCAATCCCGCCACGCCGCGCACCGCCGCGGGCGTGAACGGCGTGAAGAACGGGACCTCGCTGATCATCAACTCCGCGATGGTCTACACCGAACTGCGGCAGAAGGTCGTGGGCATTCTCGGAGCCGGCCTGATGGAATGCGGCATCGGGTATGTCGCCTCCTACGGCGATAACACCATGTTCGTGGCCAACGTAGACGGGATGGTCTTCGGCCGGCTGTTCGAAACGGCCGAATTCGGATGGCTCGCGGGCGTGGAACCCTCCTGCGATCTGTACACCACCGCGGAAATTCCGAACGTCGACAACGGCTATGCGGGGACGAACCCGACCGGATTTTCCAACGCCGAGTTCGACAAGGCCTGCGATCTGGCGCACCGCGCCCTTCCGGGCAGCCCGGCCTACATCCAGAATCAATACCTCGCGCAGCGGATCTTCGCCGAAAACCTGCCGTCGATCCCGCTCTACCTGACGGTCAAAGTCGCGATCGCGCGGACCGATCTGACGGGGCTGGTCATGGATCCGACCGCCGCTTCCGATTTGTGGAATCTGGAATCGTTTGGCATTCCGGCGAAGTAATCTACGCACGAAAAATACAATCCAATCGAAATGTCTTTGCGAGGAGTGTGGGCGGCGGGATTCCGCCGCCCACACGACGAAGCAATCTCCCCCTTTTTGTAAGAGTGGGATTGCTTCGTCGCTTCGCTCCTCGCAATGACGGTTCCCCCAGCATCTCTCCTCGTCTTGACGCGCCTTTTGCACTTCGTATATAGTAGGAGCAATTCCTTTCCGGAAGGAATTCCCGGGATTTTTCCGGGAGTTGGGCCGGCCCCCTGCATCCTCCACAAGGCAGGCGAGCGGCGAACCATCCGCGCCGGATTGTTCGCCGCTTGACGATTATGAGGTTGTTCCGCCGCCCCCTCCCGATCCTGTCCATAACCGGCATTGACCCCGATTGAACCTTCAGGAGAGCTTATGACGCGCAGGATGCTGACCAAACTCGGACCAACCGTCGCGATTCTATTGACGCTCGCCGCGTGCGGGGGATTCTCACAGTCGAAGAACGTCTACCGCATCGGAATCCTCGCCCAGCCGACAGCCGGCAACTTTTGGGGGATCAATGCCATCGCCAACTACTGGGACCTGGCCGTGCAAAGCCCGATGCGGCTCTCGCTATACGGCGTGAGCGACCAGCGCTTTCAACTGATCCCGCAGGCGGCCGCCGACTTCGCCTCCCCCCTTTTGCCGGAAGGCGACACGTGGATCAGCACGGTTAAATTGCGCGACGGGATCCGCTGGTCCGACGGCCAGCCGCTCACCGCCAATGATGTGGCTTTCACCCTGAATACCGCGCTGCGCTTCGGCCTGGCCGGAGGAAATTGGAGTTCCTGGGCGGATTCGGATTACCTGCGCGCCGTCGAAGCGCCGGACGACCTGACGGTGAAGTTCATCTATGCCTCCAAACCGGGGATGGCCCGCCACGATTGGGGAACGCTCCTGGCGTCGATCGCCGCCGAACATTACTGGGAGCCGCTTATCGAAGAGGCGCTTCAGGGAATAACCGGCCTCGACCGGCCGGCGGCGGGCGCGGACGACGCGATCTGGGAAGCCTATCAGGCACGCCAGGCCGAGGCGGCCGAAAAACTCTACGCCATCGACGATAAGAATGAGCCGGTGGCCGGGGCGTTCGTGTTCTCGAAGGAGGAACCGGGCAGCTTCATCGAACTCACGGCGAACAAGAATTATTTCTTCTCCGGGGTCACCTTTACCGGGTTTGAAAACGCCGCGTATAAGGAAGAGAAACCGAAGGGCTATTCGTTCACCGCCTTTGGAACGCCGGAAGGGACCAAGACTTTTGAGTACAAGAGCGGACCGAACGTCTCCAAGACCGTCTACTCGGTTTACGGCGATCTGAACGCCGCCGTGCTTGCGCTGAAGAGCGGGGATATCGACATACTCCTCAACCCGCAGGGGCTGCCAAAGGGCCTCGCGGAATCGGTCGCGGGCGACCCGAACCTGACGATGGTGAAGAACGAATCCGTCGCCTTCCGCTTCCTCGCGTTCAACACCCGCCGCGAGCCGATGAAGGACGACGCCTTCCGGCAGGCCGTGGCCGTGCTGCTGGACCGGGAGTTCCTCACCGACACGATCCTGCAGGGCGTGGCGTATCCGATCCACTCCTTTGTCCCCGAGGCGAATGCGGCCTGGTACAAGCCCGACCTTCCGCGCTGGGGGTACCTCGCCGACGGAACGCCGATGACCCGCGAGGAACGAGTCAAGAAGGCGGTCGAGATCCTCACCGCGGCCGGGTATTCGTGGTCCGACGACACCCTCCCCGTCTGGGATGCGGAAAACGGGGTTGCCGCCGCAACGGGGACCCTCGTGCTGCCCGAAGGCAAGCAGATGCCGACTCTCGAACTGCTCTCGCTTTCCTACAGCTACGATCCGCTGCGGGCCACGTTCGCGATCTGGACCGCCCAGTGGCTGAACGAAGTCGGGATCCCCGTCCGCGTGAAGCAGCTCGGCTTCAACGCCCTGATCGCGCGCACGATCCAGGAACAGGATTTCGACATGTTCATCCTCGGCAACCAGGCCGGCCTCTTCCCCTCCTACCTGAGCGATTTCTGGAACAGCAAAGAGGCGGTTAAAGGCGGGCGGAACGCCGGCGGCTACTCGAACCGCGCCTTCGACCAGCTTTCGGACCAGCTCCTGACGTGCGAGTTTTACGCGGAATGCAAACCGATCGCCGACCAGATCCAGGTGCTCATCGCCAACGCCGTCCCATGGATCGCGCTCTTCGATACGGGAATTTACGAGGTGTATAACAAGCGGCTGACCTATCCGTATACCCAGACGTTCGGCGGCCTGCAGTACCTCTACGGCCTGCCCTCGGTGGTTGCGCTGCAGTAATCCCGGTCTGCGGTCGATCCGCGCGGGTGGAAACGCGAGACGGTCATGCGGCGATACGTTCTCCTGCGGCTCGGGCAGATCGCCTTCACGTATTTTCTATTTCTCGTCCTGATCTTCTTTCTGCTCGAAGCCCTTCCCGGGAATTTCCTGGGGGCGCTGTTCGGCGAAAGCCGGCTGACCGCCGCTCAGCTGAACGAGCTCGGCGCGCAGCTGGGGCTGCAAGGGCCGCCGGTTGAAAGATTTCTTCAGTGGGTGGGCGGGGTCCTGCGCGGCGATCTGGGAGTTTCCCTCAGCCAATACCCGCGCCCGGTGATCCAGATCCTGGCCGAACGCGCGCCGCGCACGCTGGCGTTGTTCCTCTCCGCCACCCTGCTTTCCTTCGCCCTCGGCTTCGTCGCCGGAAAATTCCTCGCCATGCGCCGCGGAACCGCGCTCGAAACCGCCGCCACGGTCGGCGGGATCACGCTCTACACGGTTTTCACCCCGTGGTTCGCCCTCTGGCTGATATGGATTTTCGCGTACGCCCTGCGCCTGTTCCCGGTCGGCAAATTCATCACCTATGAAATGTGGGGGCCGGGCGCGCCGGCCGCCAACGCCGTCTTCGGACAAATGCTGGGGAGCGGATTGCTGGCCGCGGTTGCCGCATGGGTGATCCTTCGCCGGACCGGCCCGCTCCCACCTTCGCGGAAGCCGCTCGCGCGCGCCGCGGCCTTCGCCGGGCTCCTCCTCGCGTTTGCAATCTACTGGATCCTTACGCGGCAGGCGGCCTACGCGCTCGATATCCTGTATCACATGGCCCTGCCGGTGCTCACCCTCACCCTGATCTCTTTCGGCGGGACGATGCTGCTCACCCGCTCGAGCATGCTCGAGACGATGCGCGAGGATTACGTCCTCACCGCGCGCGCCAAGGGCCTGACGGAAGCGGAAGTGCGCGACCGGCACATCGCCCGCGGCGCGCTGCTGCCGGTCGTCACCACGCTCGTGTTTTCGCTGGCGTTCGCCGTCGGCGGCGGCGTGATCACCGAATCGATTTTTTCGTGGGAGGGACTGGGTTACACGCTGATGGAAGCGGTGACGCTTTCGGATGTGCCGCTGGCGGTGGGCGCGATGGCCTTCACCGGAATCCTGGTTCTGGCCGCGCACCTGGCGGCGGATCTGCTGTACGCGTATCTTGATCCGCGGATCCGCTATGGATAAAGCGCGGCGGAGAACCCTAAGGGTCGAAAGGATCACCAACCCTAAGGGTGCAATAAGGTTCCCCCACCCTAAGGGTGCCAAAGTGTCCACCTAAGGGTCAAAAAGGTTGCCCCACCCTTAGGGTGCCGAAAGGTTGTTCCAACCCTTAGGGTTGGCAAAGGTTCCCCGAGCAAAATGACCGAGATGGTTGATCATCCAACCCGACCGATTTTGAATTTTTTCCCCCGCCCCAGCGGATGGCTATCGCTCTTCGCCGAAAGCCGGATCGGGCTGATCGGCCTGTGCGGGATCGCCTTCTTCGCGTTGCTCGCGCTTCTGCATCCGGTTCTGCTTTATACGGTCTGGGATCCGAACGTGTACGATCCGCTTACGCCCGCCCTGCCTCACCCGCCGCCCAATCCCGCGCCGCCGTCGGCCGATCACTGGCTGGGAACCGACCCGTACGGGAGCGACGTCCTCAGCCAGCTGATGTACGGAGCGGGCTCGGCGTTGCTTCTCGGAACGGTCGCCGCGCTTGTGACGGTCGTGCTGGCGACGGGTGTGGGCGCGGCCGCGGCGTATTACGGCGGATGGTTCGACGCGGTGTTCATGCGGCTGGCCGATCTTATCCTCATGACCCCGCTGCTGGTGATCCTGATTTTTCTCTCCGCGTTCTTCGAACTTCGTCTGCTTCCGCTGGCCATTTGGATCGGCGTTTTCGCCGGGCTGGGAGGCACGGTCCTGGTGGTGAAGGCCCAGGCGCTTGGCGGTGAAGAACCGCGCCTACATCGACGCGGCGCGCGCCGACGGCGCGGGCGGCGCGTACATCCTCCTGCGCCACATGATCCCGCACCTCGCGCCGATCTCGCTTCTGTATATGATGTTCACCGTAACCGAAGCGGTGTTTTCGGAGGCCGTCCTCTCCTACTTCGGGCTGATCGATGTTAAGATGACCTGGGGCATGATGATCCATTCGGCGGCGGTTTCCGGGTACCTGCTCCGGCCGGAGTATTGGTGGCTGGTGCTGCCGGCCGGGGCGAGCATTACCCTGTTGTGTTCGTCGTTTTATCTCGTCGGGCGCGCGCTCGACGGCATCGTGCACCCCCGTTTGCGGGCGCGCTAGGGAACGGGAATGGACACCAATCTGCTGACGGTGGAAAATTTATCGGCACGCTACAAAACCCGCGCGGGCGAGGTCTCGGCCGTCGACGGCGTGTCGTTTACGCTCGCGCGCGGCGAGGTGCTCGGGCTGGCGGGCGAATCCGGCTGCGGGAAGACCACCCTCGCCCTCAGTTTGCTCAAACTCCTCCCGGACAACGGGCGGATCACCGGCGGAAGAATCCTCCTGGAGGGCACCGACCTCGTCCCGCTTTCCGACGAGGCGATCCGCCCGCTGCGCTGGCGCCGCCTGGCGGTCATCTTCCAGGGGGCGATGAATTCGCTGCATCCCGTCTACAAGATCGCGGATCAGATCCGCGAAGCGCTCGAGGCCTGCGACCGGAACATCACGCGCGAGCAGGCGCGCGACCGGATCGCCGAACTCTTCCGCCTGGTCGGGCTGGATCCGGCGCTGGCGGAGCGCTACCCGCACGAGTACAGCGGCGGGATGCGCCAGCGGGCGGTGATCGCGCTCGCGCTCGCCTGCAACCCCGGGCTGGTGATCGCCGACGAACCGACCACCGCGCTGGATGTCATCGTCCAGGATTCGATCCTGCGCGAGATGCAGGCTCTCCAGCGGCGGTTCGGGATGAGCATGATCTACATTTCGCACGACATCGCCGTGCTGGCCGAGGTCAGCCGGCGGATCGCCGTGATGTACGCCGGAAGGCTGGCCGAACTCGGATCGACCGTGGATGTATTCGATCATCCGCTCCACCCGTACACCGCCGCGTTGATGGCCAGCGTTCCCAGCCTGCTCGGGCCGCGGGTGAAGCTCGCGAACCTGCCCGGCGAACCCCCGGACCTCTTGCATCCGCCCTCCGGCTGCCGCTTCCATCCGCGCTGCCCGCGCGCGCTCGCGGTTTGCGCCGAGCGCGATCCCGAATGGAAGGATTTCGGCGGCGGGCATTTCGCGGCGTGCTGGAATCCAACCGGGAGGGAAGCATGAGCGGCCGTCCGCCCGTTGGGGCGCTCCTGCAGGCCCAAGGCCTGACGAAGCTGTTCCCCGTCGAAAGCGGGCTGTTCGCACGCAGCAAATCCTGTGTGCATGCGGTCGACGACGTGACGCTTGAAATCCGCCGCGGCGAGACGCTCGGCCTGGTCGGCGAATCCGGCTGCGGGAAGACCACCACCGCGCGGCTCCTGGTTAAGCTGTTGGAGCCCACATCCGGGAAGATACTGTTTTCCGGCGCGGACGGGACGCCAACCGATCTTGCGTCGATGAAAAACGGCGCGCCGATGAAAGCGTTCCGTTCGCAGGTGCAGATCATCTTCCAGGATCCGTATGCGGCGCTGGACCCGCGCATGACGGTGGGCGAAATCGTCGAGGAGCCGCTCGCCATCCAGCGCGTTTCGGATGCGCGCGGGCGGCGGGAGCGCGCCGCGGAAATGCTCGCGACCGTCGGCCTCGCCCCGGCCGAACTGTTCCGCTCGCGCTTCCCCGACGAGCTTTCGGGCGGCCAGCGCCAGCGCGTGGCGATCGCCCGGGCGCTCGCGCTCTACCCCGCCCTGATCATCGCCGATGAACCGACCTCGATGCTGGACGCCTCGATCTGCGCCGGGATCATGAACCTGATGCTGGACCTGGCCGGGCGGATGAACATCTCCTACCTCTTCATCACCCACAACCTCGCCGTCGCGCGCTACATGAGCAACCGTCTGGCGGTGATGTACCTCGGGAAGATCGTCGAGACCGGCCCGACCGAGGATGTCCTCGCGCGCCCGCTGCATCCGTACACCCGGGCTCTGCTTTCGGCCGTTCCGGTTCCGGATCCGCACGTGCGGCGCGAACCGCCGAAAATTCTGGGCGGGGTGAAGGCCGCGATCGACCCGGCCCCGGTTTGCCGTTTCCTCGACCGCTGCCCGATTTCCGCCGACGTGTGCCGTGCGAGCCCTCATCCGCCGCTCGAAGAAAAGGAATCCGGACACTCGGCGGCGTGCTACCTGGCGTAAATTCAGGAATGTCATTCCGAGGAGCCCTGAGATCTTCAGGGCGACGAGGAATTGGCAATGCGGTAGTAATGCGTGGATGGATTCCGTCTGAAGTCGGATCTCCGAAATTAATTCTCCGATCCCTTCCCTCGCTTCGCTCGGGACAGGCTGCTTCGCTCGGGATGACCCGTATACAAGCCCCGCCCGAACAGGGCCGGATTTGCCGGGCACGGACGCGCATGGTACACTAATCGCTGTCCGCTGGACCGGCGTTCGAGCTGATGGAGGTTTTTATGACGAGTGGCACACCGGTAAATCGCGATTGGGTGTACGTGCTCCAGGACGGCACGATCGTGATTGAATGGGAAGAGGGAACCCTCCAGGATGTTCAGACCGGGGATTTTCTCCGGCAGGGCGCCTTCGGCCATCCTGTCCAAGACAGCGAACTCGAGCGCCTGCGCATGAACGGCCGCATCGAAAAATATGACGCCCGGATAGTCTACCTCCGCGCCCTTCCCGATTTCAAACGCAAGACGATCGAATAATCCCCTGAAAGCAGGAGCCGCATGGACGTCGCCCGGGCCATCCGCGAAAAGCACGCCATCCGGTCGTTTCTTTCAAACCCCATTCCCGATCCGATCGCCCTTCAAATCCTGCGCGCCGGCCGGCGCGCCCAATCCGCGAAGAATACCCAGCCCTGGCATTTTCTCGCCGTGCGCGAACGCGCCACGCTCGAACAACTCTCCCGCGCCGGACGATGGGCCGGGCACCTCGCCGGCGCCGCGCTCGGGGTGGTGATCGCCGTGCCGGACCCGGCGCAAAAATTTACGATCGCCTTCGACGCCGGGCAGGCCGCGGCCTACATGCAGCTGGCCGCCTGGGAACTCGGAATCGGTTCGTGCCTGGCAAGCCTGTACGAAACCGAAGAAGTCCGGCGCATCCTGCGCATTCCGCCGGAGTGGTTTGCGCACGTCGCCATCTCCTTCGGATATTTCGATCCGGAAAAACAGCCGCCCTCCGGCGTGCTGCATCCCGGCCGCAAGGCGGTCGATGAAATCGTGCATTGGGAAACCTGGTAACGAGGAGGAACGATGGGTTATGTGGAGCAAAGCCTTTCGAGCGGGGAACGGATCATTCTCAAAGCGCGGCTGCATTGGGGCATGTTCATCAACCCGCTGTTCGGGATCATTTTCGCCTTCCTGGTCCTGCTTCTCTCTGCGGCGCCCTTTCTGATTTCCTATGATTCGCTGGCAAACCTCAAAAGCCTCCAGCTGAGCAAGAATGATTACAACACGCTCCAGCCCGTGGCAGGCTTATGCTGCACCGGGATCGGCCTGCTCTGGATGCTTGCGGCGTCCCTGAACCTTCTCTCGCGGATCATCATTTTTTTCTCGACCGAGTTCGCCGTGACCAACAAACGGGTGATCGGAAAATCGGGCCTGCTGCGGCGGAGGTCGCTGGAGGTGATGCTTTCGAAAATCGAAAGCGTGGGCGTGGACGAACCGTTCTGGGGCCGGATCCTGAATTTCGGGACGATCACGGTCAAGGGCAGCGGCGGAACCGTCCAGCCCTTCCCGTTCATCTCCAACGCCATGGCGCTGCGTCTGCAGATCAGCAACCTCATCCCGCCCACCGGGCAATAAGTAAAGAGCGGGCATTCCGGGCGGCGCGATCAGCAATTAAAAAAGAAACGGGCGGCGATGTGCCGCCCGTTTCTTTTTAAACAGTACTAACAGTGGAATGGTTACTTTTTGAAATAGGCTACCACCTCGGTATCGCTTAGCAGAACGAGGTTGATGATGCCGGCGATGAACGAGACGATGTTGGACCCCAGGATCGAGGCGATCTCCAATATCGCAACCGTCTGCAGAGTATCCCGGGATACCGGTTCCCCACCGGAGCCGACCAGGCGCAGCCCGTAGATCACCTCGAACACGCCGAGCGCCAGAGGCAGCGCCGCAATCGGGATGCAGCAGATCAGGACGATGGAGAGAGCGAAGCCGGTGACGATGCCCAGGCCGGCTATGACATTCAGGACCCCGCTGACGAGCATCAGGATCCCGATCGTCTGAAGTTTCGGCGGCCGTGACGGGCTGGTAAGTGCGGGTGTCTGGTTTTCCATGGTTAATTCTCCTCACAATGTGAACAATGGATTTGGATTTACGCCGGATCGGCGTTCTATATATATTAGTACGGGTTAACCTCCCGGTTGTTACAACCGTCCCGCAACCGACCCGGAAACGGCCCTTTCGGCGGCAAGGCGGTGCGCCTGGCCTGTCAGATGGAATCCCGACCCAAGAGCGCAGGCCGTCGTAAAAAATAATCCCACGCCGCAAACCGCGATCCCCAGCAGGGCCAGCAATCCCAGCGGAAGACACGCCAGTACAACTTGAAGAAAAACAAGCGGATTGGACCGGATTGCGGATACGACTTCGCGGATTTGGAATGCAGCCCGGAAGGACCCGGTAGCGGCGAAACGGCCGACCGAGGCGGCCGCTCCCATCGCGGCGCCCAGAAGCAGGGCGGCCGCAATAAATTCGATCCCCCACCAATAAGAATCGAACGCCATCGACGAATGGCTACCGCCCGCCGGGAAAATCAGCGCCGAGGTGATTCCACCCGCGCCCAATAATGCGGCGGCGGGCAGGAGATACATCAGGCCGATCCCCCAAACCGCAAACCCGTCCGGCAACTGCCGGCGCAGGTCGAGCGGCGGCACTTCATCCTTTGAGCCGCGGATCACCCGCCGGCAGATCTCGAGCGCCCAACCCGTCACCGCCGCCAAACCCAGCAGCGGGATGAGCTGGACGGCCGCCAGGGTGAGGATTTTCCGGAACCAGCGGCCGTCGTCGAAGTAAAATTTTAATGCGCGCGCGAATTGCATTTAACACCACCTTTTCTACCCACCAAAATTTTTAAGCTGCATGGACGTATAATGGAAAACACCATACATTTGTTCCGGATTATAAACCATGATATAAATTGTCCATCGGATGATTGATGGTAATTTCATATCTGCAAAGAGGGGATTATGACGCGCATCCGGGTCAACACAGAAGACTTAAAGGCCAAAGCCAAGGATTTCGAATCCGCCGCTTATGCTTTTAACAAGGCGGGCGACGATATTTTGGCCGCGGCCATGGCGATGCCGAGCTACGACGGGCAGCTTTCGGGTCCGGCCCGCAAGGCAGGGTACGAAATCCAAGCCGGTTGCCGCGAGATAAAATCCGGCCTATCAAGCGACGCCGAATCGCTTCGCAAGACAGCGCAGGCGTTTGAGGAGGTGGATAATCAGACAGAGGCCGTATTATTGTCAGCGCAAAGTGAGATTTCCGATGCTCCCTTTTCGATGGCATCTGTCGATATGGGATTGGGACATCGTGACGATAGTAATTTATTCGGTCCATTTCAAGGAATTTGGTTTACATATCATAGCGATTCGTGGAATCCTTTTTTACGAGGAGCAAGGGGAGAAGTGTTTGGCGGAAAGTTATCCGATGATGCGGATAAATGGATTGGATATGAGGAAGTCTTATCCGATCCGACGAAAGTTGCGATATGGTACAACCCGCTTCCTCCCCAACCCTTACCAAATCCCCCTAATCTCCCAAGGGTTTATAACAAGAATGATCCCGCAGTACAGGCATTTCTTTTGGCGGTAAAGGGTATGGAACTTGCCTATGAATTAGTAAAAGCTTTTATTCCGGATATATTTAGCTCAGTTATGGATGCAAGTGACATCGTTGAATTAATCGAAAGTATCGGTAAGGTCGGAATAGAAGCGTTGAAAGGATTTGGAGTAGTGGTATCAAGTGTGGTGCAGGTTGAGCAATTAGTAGATGCCTGTAAAAAGTTTTCCGAAGCTCGAACGGCAGTAGAAACTGCTGGTAATAATTTATTTAATAGTGATGTGCCATTCGAACCATATATGCCTTATGGAGATGAAATGATTACTTCGGGATCTACCACCCCCACTCCTGAACCTGCACCAACTCCTGGACCCCAAATAACACCAACACCCGAGGCTCCTTAAGGGATATTTATATGTTTCATACTAAATAAGTTGGTTGGTTTGCTGTTCGAAAAGGCATTCAAACATGAGGTGATTTGTGACCATTCCTAAACGTAATAGCTCTCCAATTTTCAAAGAAAATATTCCTAGTCTTCATGTAGTCCGACGGAATATCCTTAATCTAGTGGGGATTTTCGCTATCGCGCATCTGCCGGTTTATCTGCTCAGCCTAGTTCTCGGTCACGAAGGATTATCGCCGGTAAATATCGAGACAATGGCATCCTCAATCTATTCGGTTCTTTTCGATGAGATCATTCTATTTGCAGGCGAATTAGCCTTAGCGTTCACGGTCCTCTGCTGTGCATTCATTTCAGAGAA
Source organism: uncultured Chloroflexia bacterium (assembly GCA_963724345.1). GTDB lineage: Bacteria > Chloroflexota > Anaerolineae > Anaerolineales > RBG-16-64-43 > JAFGKK01. Next base: position 2,745,678 of record CAVRUI010000003.1, read on the forward strand.
TACAATTGAGGGAAAATCGGTTGGATTCGCCCGAGTGCTTCGGCATGGCATGGAATTTTTTTGGAAGGCGCTTCTGACCATTCTTCCAATTATTCTCGTAAAAATGCTACTTTCGGGAACCTCCTCTATGTTGACTAAATCATCTGCCTGCCTGGCATTGTTATGGCTTTTGCCGATATTTTTCCTTACAATTTTTGAATTACTATTGATTGTTTCGGTCTCGCTTCGCGGTGAACATGGATGGAAAGCATATGCATCCTGCTGGATTCTATCGAGGAACAACTGGTGGAGACTTATCTCCGAATATATAACGTCGGTGATTGTCATTGTAGCGCTGGCTTGTCCGCTCTACCTGCCAATATTTTTATTTTTTCGGTCGAAAATTGTTGAGCTGCCATTATTAACCGGGATTATCGGCGATCTACTTTACCTATGGGTCATCATCGAAATGGTGCTACGGTTTCTTGATATTGAAAGAAACAAAACCACCGCTTCTGAAAAGAACGTCGCCGAAGGTATCTGATTTATAAAGGGTGGATAATGAAGCAGGGGGTGACCATCGATATTCATTCTTCGGGTGATTTCTCTATTGCGGCTTGACAATCACTCACGGATACCCTATCGTTAGCACCGGATACCCATCCGCCCATGACGCTTCGACTGCACAAAGTAACCAAGCAAATCGACCGGCTGCGGGAAAACGCCGTCGCGCGCGCCGCGCAACAGCGCAAGGACCTCCCGAAGGTGGAGAAGTTCTTTCAGCATGCCGCGAAACTCGACGATCTTTCCCAAAGGGCGCGGCTGGCCGCGGAAAAGGAAAAATGGAACGGCGCGCTCCCCACGCTGGAATCCATTGATCTACTGAAAGCCACTCCCCCCGCGACGTCCGCGCCGACGCTGCTAGCGGTCGACGGATCGCAAATCTATCCGGACCCGCACGAAGCCTCCCTGATCTGCGCGATCAACATCGGATATTTTATTTTACGGCCCGGCACGGGCGAGGTCGTGGCGGATTCCGAACCGGCGATCGAGGTGGACGAGGACGCGCTGGCCCCGGGCGGAACCCTGATCTCGAAAACAGTCGTCGACGCCCGCCGCACGGTGGAGGAGATGACGGTCCTCGAAAGGCTGGCCTCCGCCGAGCGCGACGCCCGCCCGGGACACGAAGTATTTGCGTTATCCGACGGAACCCTCGCGTTGCGGATCGATGAAAAGTCGGTTTCGCCGATGGAGCGCGACGCCCTGCAGAAAAAATACTTCGCCGCCATCGACCGGCTGGCGGCCGGCAAAATCCCCGTCGCGGGCTACATCGCCCGGCCGGGCAGGTTTCCGGTGCTTTCGCTGATCGATCTGGCTTTATCCGCGTCGGCGGATTCCGCGGCATCCCGCAGCCGGTCCGGCCGCTCACCCTACCAATGGCTGGACGACCGGATGCTGTTCGAGAGTCTGCTTCCCGCCGGGCACCGCTCAGCCGTGTTCGAGTTCGCCTCCGAGCTGAACAACCAGTATCGGAACCGCGAACCCAACCAGAGCGTCCATTTTTTCTACCTCAACGTCGGGAAACGGTACCCGGTGATCTCCCGGGTGGAAGTACCGGAGTGGGTGGCGATGAAACCGGCGCTGGTGGATCTCGTCCACGCGGCGCTGATCGAGCAGTGTTCGGTTACGCTCAACGATCCGTATCCCTACGCGCTGATCCGCGCCGACGAGGAAGCCTTCGTCTCGGGCGAGGAAAAGAAATACCTCGAGGAGCAGATGGCGGTGGCGTTGATCCGCAGCGGACTGCGATTCAACCGGTCCGAAAAACTTTCGCACAAGGGAAGAGCGAGAAAACATTGACGCCTACCCCTCCCCGACCCTCCCCAGAATGGGGAGGGTGGTCACGAGCCGGCGGATTTCCGGCGAGTGACCGGGAGGGGTCAGCAGGAGGAAACAGTATGACCGAAAAGAATCCCGCCCCCATCGGCCGCGTGCTATCGGGCGGCGCCACGGAATACCTGTGCGGCTGCGTGGAGGAACAATGCGCGGCGCTGAGCATCGGCGCATTCCTGCGCGCGGAGGCGGGCGCGGCGGATTCGATCGGCGTGGTGGCCGACATCCGCATCGTCGACGACACCTTCGCCCGCCAGCTGGTGGCGGGCGACGCGAAGGCGGATTACATCAAGGAACAGCGCGACCGGCGGCTCACGCCGCTCGAGGTGCGCGTATTGCAGGCCGGCTACATACCCCGCGGCGGCGAAGCCTCCCACCGCCTGCCGCCGCGGCCGCCTTCCGCGCTCGAAGCGGTCTACCCGTGCGACGGCGAAACGGTGCGCAGCTTCCTGCGGGCTAAAAATGGGGGATGGAACTTTTCGTTTCTTTCGATCCTGATCGCGGCCGGCGCCTCGAACGAGGTGCTGGCCGAATGCGTCCGGGCGGCGGCCGCGGCCCAGCCGGCCGATCCGCAGAAGCGGTTCCTGCAGGAAGCGGCGCGCGAACTGACACGGCTGCTGTCGGAAGACCTTCAGCGCCTTTACAGTTTGCTGCCGCAATTAAGTTCGTAAACCGTTACCACGGATTACACGGATAAAAACGGATTTCACAGATTTTTTCAATTTTTTCGTGTAATCGGTTTATAAAATCCGTGTACTCCGTGGTAAGAAAGAGGTCTCCCCATGCCCGAAAACGAACTCGACAAAGCCCTCGACCGCGCGCCGCTTTCCGCGCAACGCCATCCGCTCGGGATCGTCGTCGGCGGATCGCTGACCGAAGGCCTGACCGTCAAACTCCATCCGCAAAGCGTGCTGGAGGACCTGGCCGTCGGACGCTACGTGGTCCTGCGCGGGCAGACGGGAAAAACCTTCTTCGGGATGGTCACCGACATCCGCCTGGAAAGCCTCAACCCGGCCCTGGCCGCCAACCCGCCGGCCGCCGAGGACGAGTTCTCCAAGCAGGTGTTCCTCGGGACGATGGCCTACGGGTCGATGCACGTCTCGCCGATGCTCGTCCTCGAGGAGGGCACGCACGAAGTGCGGCCGATCAAGACGATCCCCGCGCATTTTTCGCGCGTCGAGGAAGCCAGCGAGACGGAAGTGAACCTGGTCTTCGGCGAGGAAGATAAGCTTCATTTCAACATCGGTTCGCCGCTGGAGATGGAAGATGCGCGGGTCAACCTGGATCTTTCCCGGCTGGTCGAGCGCTCGTCGGGCGTGTTCGGCAAAAGCGGCACCGGCAAATCCTTCATCACCCGGATCCTGCTGGCGGGCCTGATCCGCTCGCAGATCGCCTCGTGCCTGATCTTCGACATGCACAACGATTACGGCTGGGCGGTGCGCGACGAGGCCGGGCGCGAGTTCAAGGGCCTGCGCCAGCTGTTCGATTCGCGCGTCAGCGTCTACACCCTCGATCCGGAAACTTCGCGCCACCGCGGAAGCAAGACCGACGGCGAACTGCATATCGGCTTGGACGAACTCGTCCCGGAAGATATCGAACTGATCGCCCAATTGCTTCCGCTCAACGACGTGCAGGTGGGCGCCCTGTACATCCTGTACCGGAAGCTGGGGAAAGATTGGATCGTGAAGCTTCTAAAAGAAGATGCGGAGATGGATCCGGTTCTGAAGGAAATGGTGGATAGTGAACGCATTCTGCAATCCACGCTCAGCGCGATCCAGCGCAAATTCGAGATGTTCCGCCGGCTCTCCTTCCTGCAGAACAAGGGCCCCGAGAAGGATCCGGTGGAGGAAATCTTCGCCACGCTCGATCAGGGAATCAGCGTGGTGCTGGAATTCGGCCGGCACGGGAACAAGCTCGAAGCCTACATGCTGGTCGCCAACTACCTCACCCGGCGGATTCACGAACGCTACGTCGAGCGCAAGAACCGCGCCGCCGGCGGGAACGCCGCCGAACCGAAGCCGCTGGCGATCGTGATCGAGGAGGCGCACAAGTTCCTGGATCCGGCGCTCGCGCGCTTCACGATCTTCGGTTCGATCGCGCGCGAAATGCGCAAGTACAACGTCACGCTCCTGGTGGTGGACCAGCGCCCGTCGGCGATCGACGAGGAAGTGATGAGCCAGATCGGGACGCGCGTCACCTGCCTGCTGGACAACGAAGCCGACATCAAGGCGGTGCTCTCGGGCGTCTCGGGCGCGGGCGGGCTGCGCGAGGTGCTGGCGCGGCTGGATACCCGCCAGCAGGCGCTGATCCTCGGGCACGCGGTCCCGATGCCGGTGGTCGTGCGCACGCGCGATTACGACGCCACGCTGTATGCCGAGCTGGCCGGGACGGTGAAGAAGCCGAAGGGGCTGTATCCCGAATAAGATCAAAATCTCACCGCAGAGGCGCAGAGGACGCAGAGAAGAATTAAAAATAACTCTGCGGCCTCCGCGTCTCTGCGGTGAAAAAGGTTTTCCTCACATGCAATCAAATCGAAAGGCCTGGAACAATGACCACGCCGTCATCCGCCGGATCCTGATGAAGGAAAAGAATTACCGGAAGGCGCTGCCGCTCCTGCTCGAGCACCATGCCGCGGTGCACTCGGCTAAACTTGGGGGGCGCTGGTCCTATCAGGATGAAGTCCTGAGCGGATTGAGCGAATCGCAATACCGGTACGTGCCGGCCGGCGGCCATTCCGTCATCTGGAAACTCTGGCACATCACCCGGATTGAAGACCTCACCATCAACCTCCTCCTGGCCGGCGCGAAGCAATCACAGCTTAACGGCAAATGGCTGGAGAGGCTCGGAACCGGTTACGTGGATGTCGGGAACGATATGCCGGACGCGGTCGTGGCGCGCCTCAGCAAATCGATAGACATCCAAGCGCTGCTGGCCTACCGGCGGACGGTCGGCAAACGAACGCAAAGCATCCTGCGGAAATTAAAATCCGAAACATTATGGGAGATGCCCGCGCCGGAACGAATCCAGCGGATCGTAGAAGAGAAAGCGGTCCGGGAAAAATCCGCCTGGCTCCTGGAATTCTGGGGCGGGAATCCGTGCGCGAACCTCCTGCTCATGCCGGCGGCGCGCCACCCCTTCGTCCACCTCAACGAGATCAGCCGGATGACGCCATCGCTCAGGAAAGAAAGATAAAAATCTCACCGCAAAGCCGCAAAGGGCGCAAAGGGTTCCATTTTTAAAAGAGATTAAAAAAGATTTCTTCGCGTTCTTTGCGACCCCGGCCTACCCCAACCGGGGCAGGCTTTGCGGTGAGAACTTTTTTACCCCAATAACAAAATATTGCATTATGATTACCCCCGCCTTGCACTTGGAAACGTGAAATATATTTCCCCTTTGGAGGAACCATCAAACTCGCCCGGCCGTTCCTGTTTTATGTATTTCTCTTTGCGGGGTACGCATCCGCCTTTCCGTTTATCGTCGTCTATTACCAGGGATTGGGCTTTTCGGGGGCGGAGATCGGCCTGCTGACCGGGATCTCGCCGCTGATCACGTTTTTCGGCGCGCCGTTCTGGACGCGGCTCGCGGATTCCACCCGCCGGCACCGCCTGATCATGAGCCTGACGATGGGGGTGGGGATCCTGGCCGTCTGCCTGCTGCCGCTCCTGCGCGCATTCCTCCCGATCCTCATCACCGGGCTGGCCATGAGTTTCTTCATGGCGCCGGCTTCCTCCTTCGCCGACAACTCCACCATGCATACGCTCGGCGAAAAAAGGGAACTCTACGGACGCATCCGCCTGGGCGGGAGCATCGGGTTTGCGCTGGCGGCGCCGCTGGCGGGAATCTTCGTCCAGAATACCAGCCTGCGCGCGGCCTTCTGGCTGGCCGGGGCCATGTACGTGCTGGCCCTGCTGGTCAGCCAGAATTTCGATCACGGAACCTCGGTGGAAAAGCCCGCGGCTCCGCGCGGCGCGGGCAGCCTGCTGCGGGATCCGCGCTGGATTATTTTCCTCGGGATCGCATTTGCGGGCGGCCTGGCGATGACCGCCGCCAACAACTACTTTTTTCCGCTGATGAAGGAATTGGGCGCGAAGGAATCCCTGATGGGGATCGCGCTTTCGATCGGGACCATCTTCGAGTTCCCCATTCTCTTTTTCGGCAACCGGCTGATCCGTTTCTTTAAACCCTACGGCCTCTTCCTGCTTGCGATGGTATTCACCGGCCTTCGTTTGGTTCTGTTCGGCTTGAACACCTCGCCGGATTGGATCCTGCTGATACAGCTTTTAAACGGGTTATCGTTCCCGGCGATGTGGATGGCGGGCGTGGCCTACGCCCACGAACGCGCCCCGGCGGGATTGACCACCACCGCCCAGGGCATGTTCAGCGCGATGGTATTCGGGATCGGCAGCGCGGCGGGCGGATTCCTCGGCGGCCCGCTGCTGGAAATCCTCGGCGGCCGGGGTTTGTTCCTGGCCTATGGCGGAATTACATTCGCGGTTCTGGCGATCGGCGTATTGATCGGCAGGCTCCTGCCGGAAGAAAAGAAGGCGGCGCAGGCCGGAGCAAACCCCCTGTAGAGATAAGCTCCATTTTTTCACTTCTTTCGGAACCCTTCGGATCCCTTTCGATACCCTAAGGGTAGCCTCCACCCTTAGGGTATCGCCTACCTTTCAGCACCCTAAGGGTGGCAGCCCGTAACCCGGAATTGCAACGTGATCGCACCCCAAGAGGGCGGATGAACACCGTTTTCAACGGATTTTTCGGGGTAAACTTATAATAGAAAACCATGAAAAAGGCTTTTTTCCTTTCCACCCGGCCTTCCGGAAAAACCTTTCCGTTCAGCAGGCCGTATGTAGGTAGGAAAGCACCAAAAAACGCATCTCATCACGTCCGGGCATGAAATTTCGTTTGATATATAAAGGAATGAGGTTTTCATGAGTACATCTTCGGCATTGATCGAAACCAGCCATCTCGTAAAAAAATTCGGCGATAAGGTCGCGGTGAACGACATCAGCTTCCACGTGAATGCCGGCGAGGTATTCGGATTCCTCGGCCCGAACGGGGCCGGGAAAACGACGACCATCAAGGCGATCGTCGGCCTGCTGCAACCGACCTCGGGCACGGTCAAAGTGGCCGGGTACGACGTCCAACTGCAGCCGATGCAGGCCAAGGCCGCCAGCGGGTACGTCCCCGATACGCCCAACCTCTACATGAAGCTTTCGGCGCGCGAACTCCTGCGGTTCGTGGGCGACCTGTATGAATTGAAGCCGGAAAAGGCCGCGGAACGCAGCGACGAACTGCTGCGCCTGTTCGACCTGGCGGAGGTGCGCGACGACCTGATCGATTCCTACAGCCACGGGATGAAACAGAAGATCGCCCTGGCCGCGGCGCTGATCCACGACCCGAAGGTGCTGGTCCTGGATGAGCCGACGGTCGGGCTGGATCCGAAATCCGCGCGCCTGATCAAGGACATGCTGCGCCAGCTGGCCGACCGCGGCGCGGCGGTATTCCTCTCCACCCACATCCTGGAGATCGCCGAGCACATGTGCGACCGGATCGGGATCATCGATCATGGGAACCTGGTGGCGGTGGGGACGATGGACGAGTTGCGCTCGATGGGCAAGGGCGAATCGAGCCTTGAGGATATCTTCCTCTCCCTCACCGGCGGCGTTGAAGAGGCCGCGATCGCCGAGGTGTTGAAATGAACTCCGCCGCCGCTGCCGGCCGTCCGGCGGGGTGGAAAGAACCGTTCCATCCCGAGCACTCCATCTTCCATTACGTCTGGAAACTGCTGCGCCTGCAGATTTCCGTCGCATGGAGCACGTTCCGCGCGGCGCGCCTGCGCCGCAAGATCGGAACGATCCTTGTGGCGCTGGTGGTGCTGCTGTTCGCCGGCGGAGTCTTCGCCGTCAGCTGGGTGCTCCTGGGCCTGCTGAAGTCGCCCGAATTGGCGCAGATCCTGGCCGAGCAAAACCAGCCTTCGCTGACGCCGTTCCTCGAAACGGTGCCTGTGCTGATCCTGGCGGGCGCCTTTGTGGGGATCCTGCTTACGAGTTTCGGCGTGCTGCTTTCGGCGCTGTACCTTTCCGGGGATTTGGATTTCCTGATGGCGGCGCCGGTCCCCATCCGCGCGGTATTCGTCGCCAAACAGCTGCAGGCGGTCCTTCCCAACTTCGGATTGATCGCGCTGTTCGGCTTGCCGGTCCTGTTCGGGCTGGGCGCGGCCGGCGGCTACAACTTCCTGTATTACCCGATGGTGGTGATCGTCCTGGCGCTGCTCGCGCTCGCCGCGGCGGGGGCGAGCAGCCTGCTGGTGATGGGCGTGGCGCGGATCTTCCCGCCCCGGCGGGTGGCCGAGGTGCTCGGCGCCGTGGGCGCGCTCCTTTCGATCATCTGCTCGCAATCCGGCAACTTCGTCAACGCGATGCGCCTGGACGAGCAGAATCTCGGCCCCGAGCAAATCCCGTTTGCCGCGATCACGCGCTTCAACGCGATCTGGAATCCGCTTTCCTGGCCCGGGCGCGGGCTGGTGGACCTCGGCGAGGCCCGCCTCCTGCCGGCGCTGCTGTTCCTCGGGCTCACGATTGTTCTGGCCGGCGGCTTGCTCCTCCTCTCGCTGCAGGTCGCCGAGCGGCTGTATTACTCCGGCTGGGCAAGCATGCAGGCCGGCGGAAGAAAGAAACGCACTGCGCCTAAGGTTCGTCATCCCGGTGCGGTTCCAGCCGGCCCTTATCCCGGCGTTTCAGCCGGAGGTCATCCCGGCGTGGTTCCAGCCGGAGGTCATCCCGGCGCGGTCCTGGCCGGGACCGCCGCGCCGGTCCGAACCGGTGCCGCCGCATCGTTCCTCGCGAAATTCATACCGCAGCCGGTCATGGGACTGGTCCGCAAGGATTTCCTCACCCTGCGCCGCGATCCGCGCAACATGGGGCAATTGATCACGCCGCTGATCGTCGGTTTTATGTACGTGTTCATCCTTTTCCGGCCCGGCGGGATTCCGCTCGGAGGCCGCGGCGAAGCGCCGGATTGGTTCATGAACCTGATCGGGACCGCCATGATCTACAGCAATATCGGAATCTCGCTATTGGTGGGCTGGTCGCTGATCTCGCGCCTGGGGATAATGGGTTTTTCGCAGGAGGGAAAAAACTATTGGATGCTCAAGACGGCGCCGGTGGGGCCCGTCCGGCTGCTTATGGCGAAACTTCTGGTGGCGTATGTGCCCGGCCTTGTCATGGGCACACTCTTCATGGTGATCATCTCCCTCATCCGGGGCGCTTCGATCTCGATCCTGCTCTTCGGCCTGGCGATCGTTGCGGTGTCGATCGTCGGGGCCGCCGGGATCAACGTGGCTTTCGGCGTCGTCGGTGTCAACCTCAAGTGGGAGGATCCGCGCAAGATGAATCCCGGTCTTTCGGGATGCTTCAGCATGCTGTTGAGCTTCCTTTATATGGGGGTCAGCGTGGTTCTCTTTTTCGGCCCGCCCATGCTGCTTTCGGCCTTCGGGCTTCCCGAACTGGCCGGGCAGGCGATCGGGCTGCTTCTGGGCGGAGCGTTCAGCCTGGCATGCGCGGTCATCGCCCTCTATTTGGTAAGGAACCGCGTTGCGCGGATCGGGGATGAATTGTAGGAGCCCCGCCCGCAACTTAATACAACGGAGTACAATTCACGCGGGCGCCCGTCCTTCCACGGGCATCCGCGTGTTTTATTAATCCGGCGGAACGGTTTGCGCTCAAAGGAGGATCGATGAAACCGGCTTTGTTGGTCATCGACGTTCAAAAACAATTCTTTTCGGATAACCCCGCAAGGGCAGCTGAATTGAAAAGCGCCGCCGAATACATCAACGCCGCGATCGATCTTTTCCGGAAAAAGAATCTCCCCGTCGTTTGCATCCAGCATACCAATCCCGAAGACAATCTCGTCCCGGGGCAGCCGGGATTCGATGTGCCGGAAATCCTGAAAATTCTGCCCGGCGATGTGCGCATTCATAAAACGTACGGCAATTCATTCACCAAGACGCCGCTCGCGGAGACGTTGCGCAAGCTGGGCGTCGACACCGTGGTCGTGACCGGTTTCGCGGCCGAAGGCTGCGTCCTGGCCACTGTCCGCGGCGCGGAGGATTACGATTTCACCTCGATGATCCTGCGGAGTTCGATCATCGGCGGGAAACCGGGAGCCGCGCCGCTTGTCGAAAGCATCAACGAAATCATCTCCTACGGAGTGCTGGAGAAGGTGCTGGAGTAGCTGGGCTGGCATTGCGAGCCTGCCCCCGCGGAGCAAAACTGCTCGCCTTTACTCCTTGAGCAGTTTTGATTGCGAAGCGGGGGCGACCCCTTCGCTGCGCTCGGGGCAGGCTCCGGGAGCGAAGCAATCTCCCTATTTGACCCAAGAAGGAGATTGCTTCGCCTGCCCCGGCGGGGTAGGCCGGGGTCGCTTCGCTCCCCCCGCTCTGCGAGGGCAGGCTCGCAATGACACCTTCCACTGCGGCCCGGGTTGGCATCAGGGCGTCATCGGGAGGGCAGATATATGGCCACGGAAATCCTTCGCCTCAACCTCGGCATGGTCAACGCCTACCTGCTGCGCGCCGGCGGCGGGTTTGTCCTGGTCGACTCCGGTTTGCCCATGCACTGGCGCAAACTCGAAGCGGAATTGCTGCGGGCCGGCGCTCTGCCCGGAAAACTTAGCCTCGTGGTGATCACGCACGGCGACATCGACCACACCGGCAATTGCGCCAAGCTTCAAAAGAAATACCAGGCGAAGATCGCCGTCCATCCCGGCGACCGCGATCAGGTGCAAAGCGGAAGGCCGCTCGTCCGCGAATCCGGCATGCCGATGGGCGGCATGCTGCGGGCCCTCGGCGGGATCGCGGCTCGATTCCAAAAACAGAGCGCCTTCCCCGCATTAGAAACCTTCGCGCCGGATATCCTGCTCGCCGACAAGCAGTCTCTGGCGGAGTACGGCCTGGACGCCACGGTCCTGCACGTGCCGGGACACACCCCGGGATCGATCGTCCTTCTGACCGGCGACGGCCAGCTGTTCGCCGGTGATACCCTCTCGAATATGTTCGGCTCGCACGCCGCGCCGTATATCGAGAACCGGCGGCAGCTCCGCGAAAGCAATGAGAAGATCAAGCGATTGGATGCCGTCACGGTGTACCCAGGCCACGGCAAGCCGTTTCCGTTTGCGGAAATCCGCAACAATAATCTGTGACGGCGGTAACCCGCAATCTAGCGGCGCGCCGTGCGGGTGATCGAACGCCATGCGGATGAGTATCATCGGCGGACTCATTGGGAGTTATTGCGAGGAGGGCCGAAACGGGCGATCTTTTTGTGTCGGCTCGACGAAGCAATCTCCCTCTTTTTGCCAAAGCAGGAGATTGCTTCGTCTACTTGGCTTCGCCAAGCCCCCCCTCGCTTCGCACCCGCATCACCACATAGAAAAAACCATGGTGATGCGCTCCCCCGCCAAAAACACGGGGCAGGCGCGAGGGCAGGCTCGCAATGACTCGGACCCTCCGCATCAACCTTTTTAGGAGACTTCACAATGTCGATTGAATTGCTTCGCGGAAAAACCGCGCTCATCACCGGCGCCTCGAGCGGGCTGGGCGCGGATTTCGCGCGCCAGCTTGCCGCGATGGGCTGCCGGCTTATTTTGGTGGCGCGGCGGGCGGAAAAATTGCAGGCGCTGCGGATAGAAATTTTTGAACGCCACGCGGCCGAAGTGGATATGGTCGTGATGGATCTGAGCGGTCCCGATGCCCCTCAGGAACTGTTCGATCGGCTTAAGGCGCGGGGCCTCACCGTCGACGTCCTGATCAACAACGCCGGGTACGCCGTCTATGGAAAATTCGATCGCATGGAATGGGAACGCTGCCGTGCGATGCTTGAGCTGGATGTGGTGGCGCTGTCGCATCTGACCCGCCTGTTCGCCGCCGATATGGTGGAGCGCAAATCCGGCTACATCCTGCAGGTGGCCTCGACCGGCGCCTTCCAGCCCACGCCGATGTACGCCGCGTACGCGGCCGCCAAATCCTATGTGTTGTATTTCGGCGAGGCGCTGCATTACGAACTGCGCCCGAGCGGGGTGACTGTGACCGTCCTGTGCCCGGGCGTCACGCGCACGGAGTTCTTCGACGTGGCCGGGCAGGAGATGACCGCCTTCCAGCGCCTGACCGCGATGAACAGCGCCGATGTGGCGCGGATCGGGCTGCGGGCGATGCTGCGCAAACGCTCGTGCGTGGTGGCCGGCCGGATTAACACCTTCATCGCATGGATGGCGCCGCTCATGCCGCGGCAGTTCATGGCCGGTATGGCGGGAAGGATGATGCGGTAAACCCCCCGTACCTGACAGGTCTGATAGCGGGTGTCATTCCGAGGAGCCCGTAGGGCGACGAGGAATCGGTATCGATTTTCCGTTTTCCATTAACTCTCCGATTCCTCGGGGCCTGAAGGCCCCTCGGAATGACGCCCGACCCCCCTCCGGTTTATAATGAGCCCGCTTCCCGCAACTAAAAAATCCCAAACCTTGGCGCCGTGAGCCGCAGAAAGGTAACCGCACATGCCGACCCCCTGGCAGTACCGCTTCGCCCAGAACGCGAAATCCGCCCAGTCCTCCGCCATCCGCGACCTGTTCAAAGTGACCGCCAACCCGGAGATGATTTCGTTCGGCGGCGGGCTGCCGGCGCCGGAGGTGTTCCCGGTCGAGGAGTTCAAGGCCGCCTGCGACAAAGTTCTCACCTCCAACGGCCCGATGGCGCTGCAGTACAGCAACTCCGAGGGCTACGCCCCCCTGCGCGAAATGATCGCCCGCCAGATGGACTCCTTCGGCATGAAATTGGGACTCGACAACATCCTGATCGCCACCGGCACCCAGCAATCGATCGACCTGATCAGCAAGCTGCTCCTCAACAACGCCGAGCGGATCCTGGTGGAGGACCCGACCTTCCTCGGCGCGCTGCAGATCTTCAACATCTTCGGTGCGCGTTTCACCACCGTCCCGACCGACGAGGACGGATTGCAGACCGACCTTCTGCCCGAGGCCTTCCGCAGCGGCCCGCGATTCATGTACGTCATCCCCACCTTCCAGAATCCGGCCGGGGTGACCCTGACGCTTGCGCGGCGCGAGGCGCTGATCGCGCTTTCCGACCAGTACGGGATCCCGATCGTCGAGGACGACCCGTACAGCGCGCTGCGCTTCGAGGGCGAAACCCTGACGCCGCTCATGGCACTGGACGCCGCCCGGCTGAAGACAACCGACGGATACCCGGCCGGGAACGTGATCTACTGCGGCTCCTTCTCCAAGACGCTCGCGCCGGGCCTGCGCCTGGCCTGGATCGCCGCTCCGCCCGAGGTGATCGGGAAGCTGGTGCAGATCAAGCAGGGCGCGGACCTGCACACGCCGATCTTCGTCCAGATGGCGGCCTACGAGTGCCTGCGCGACGGCTTCCTTGAAAAGCACATCCTCAAGATCCGCGAGGTCTACCGCGAGCGGCGGAACGTGATGCTGGCGGCGATGGACGAACATTTTCCGAAGGGGATGGAATGGACCCGCCCGGCGGGCGGCCTGTTCCTCTGGGCCAGGCTTCCGGAGGGGATGGTCAGCGCCGAACTCCTGCGCACGGCGATCAAAATGAACGTCGCCTTTGTCCCCGGCAACAGCTTCTTCGCGATCGACGAGAAGGCCGGGGAACGGTATTTCCGCCTGAATTTCTCCAATATGAAGCCGGAGCGGATCCAAGAGGGAATCAAGCGGCTGGGAAAAGCAATTGGCGAAGCCCGAAAGGTCTGATAGAATACCGCCCACATATCGACCGGACTTGTTTACCGCAAAATGACCCATAACGATTTCTCCTTCCTGTTTCTCGGCCCGGCAAGTCTCACAGACTTGTCGGGTCCGAGTTCTTTTTCCTAAACACCCCCCGCATCTCACGCGCCGTTCCAACAGCACACATCGCCAAATATACGCCGGCCCCGGATGTTTCGGGCGCGATTTCAACCGGTTTTGGATTGACAAGCCCTGCGGCATTTGGGAGAATGCGCCTGCCCTGCCCAGAGGGCTTGATTTTGACAAACTTTGGAGGAGAAGATGGAGAAGCATCGCAAGGTAATGGCAGTGTTCTTATGTTCCATATTCGTTCTGATTCTGAGCGGCTGTTCGTCCGCCGCCGCGACGCCGACCGCCCAGCCGACGGCCGCCGCAACCGCCAAAGCGACGGTTGTGAGCGCCACCGCGACACCGAAGACCGGCGCCGTCTACAAGATCGGGTTCAACTCCTCGGCCACCGGCGCGAGCGCCTCGCTCGGCCTGCCGGAAGCCAAGACCGCCCAGATGATCCAGAAGCAGCTGAACGACCAGGGCGGCATCCTCGGGCCCGACAACATCCGCCACATGGTGGAGATCGTCATCTACGACGACAAGACCTCCAACGATGAAACCGTCAGCAACGTCAACCGCCTGATTTCGGAGGACGAGGTTATTGCGGTCGTCTCCGGCACCTCGAGCGGCGCCAGCGTCGCGGAAATCCCGCTGTGCGAGGAGAACCAGGTGCCCTGCATCTCGATGGCGTCCGCCAAATCCATCACCACCGACGCCAAAGCGGGCGCCGAATTCAAATACATGTTCAAGACCCCCCAGACCAACGGGCACGCCGGCCTGTGGCAGGCGGATTACCTCAAGGCCAAGGGCGTCACCAACATCTGCATCGTGTCCACCAACGACGGCTACGGCAAAGACACCAACGCCAATTTCAAGGCCGCCGCGGAAGCCGCCGGCCTGAAGGTTGTCTACGAAGCCACCTACGCCGCCACCGACACCGAATTCTCCGCGCAGATGGCGGGCATGACGGCCAGCGGCTGCACCGCGGTCGAGATCGGCTCCACTCCGCCGGTCGCCTCGCTGGTGACCATCGCCATCCGCACCGCGGCTCCGGATATGATCATCACTTCGGGCCACGGCATCTGCAACCAGTCCTACATCACCACCGCCGGACAGGCGGCCGAGGGCGTCGTCTTCCCGTGCGGGAAAGTCACCGTCATCGACCAGCTGGCAGCCGACGATCCGCAGAAGCCGGTCCTCCAGAAGTACATCGACGACTATACGGCCTTCACCGGCGAACCGATCAGCACCTTCGGCGGCCACGCCTGGGACGGCCTGGAAATGATCGTCGCGGCGCTGGGCAGCCTGAACGACGGGATGTCGCTGGCCGATCAGCGCGCGGCCGTCCGCGAATACCTCGAAACGAAAATCACCGGCTGGCCGGGCATCAGCGGCGTCTTCACCATGTCCGCCGCCGATCACAACGGATTGACCAGGGACTCGCTGCTGTTCGTGAAAGTGGAAGGCGGCAAGTGGGTGGCCTTCCCGCAGAAGGATTGGTAAACGTTCTGTTCGAAACCGCCGGACCTGTCAGGTCTTTCGACCTGACAGGTCCGCTTCGCCGATAGATCTCCCGGCCGCGCCCGCCGCAAGCCGCGGAAATCCCAAACAGAAAGCCGAGCCGCCAATTCCATGGCCCGCCTCCTTCGCCGCAAGAGCGTCCGAATTCTCGCAGGCATTCTGATCGTTGCCGTGTGCGGGATTCTCACGCTTGCGCTCGGCTCGCTGAAGCATTTCCAGCCGCAAAACTACGTCCAGCTCACGCTCGACGGCCTGCGCGCGGGCTCCATTTACGCCCTGATGGCGATGGGGTTCGTCGTCGTTTACAGCGTGACGGGGATCATCAACTTCGCCCAGGGGGAATTCGTAATGCTCGGGGCGATGATCACCCTGAGCGTGAACGGCGCCAACCTGCCGCTGCCCCCCGCGCTTAAAATGGCGGCCGCGATCCTCTCCGGCATTCTGCTCACCACCCTGATCGGCGTGCTCATGGAACGGCTCACGATCTACCCCGCCCGGCGCTCGTCGGCCGTCACCCTGATCATCATCACCATCGGCGTGACGATCATCCTGCGGGCGGCCGCGCTCCTGATCTGGGGCGCCGACCCGCACGTGCTGCCCGCCTTCACCACCCTCGCCCTGGAGGACCGCATCTTCCGCATCGGAGAGGTGACGATCCAGGCGCAAAGCCTGTGGATCTGGGGAACCCTGATCGTTATATTGATCCTGCTCTACCTGTTCCTGCAGCGCAGCCTGATCGGCAAAGCGCTGCGCGCCTGCGCCGTCAACCGGCGCGCGGCCCAGCTGATGGGCATCAACCCGAGCCGCATGTCGCTGCTTTCGTTCGCGCTGGCGGCGGCGCTGGGCGCGATCGGCGGGATCGTCCTCGGCCCGGTCACCCGCCCGATCTACGACATGGGCGTGATGCTCGGCTTGCGCGGATTCGTCGCCGCGATCCTCGGCGGGCTGGTCAGCGTCCCCGGCGTGGTCGTGGGCGGCCTGTTCCTGGGCGTGGTGGAAAACCTAGCCGCGGGCGTGACCGACCCGGCCTTCAAGAGCGCGGTGGCCTTCTTCATCCTGATCGCCCTGCTGCTGTTCCGCCCGCAGGGGATCATCGGGGGCGGGGAAAAACCCGCCGAGGAAGGCTAGGCCCCGCCGATGAAGACGCTCCGCGCGCACGCCAACTACGATCGCGATCCTCCTCTTCGCCGTTGCGATTTTTGCCCTCGGCGCGGTGGACCTCGTCCGCCCGTCCGGCCTGCGCTTCAGCGACCTCACCGGACGGATCGTGACGCTCGACACGATGATCCGGATCGGAATCCTCACCATCGTCGTGGTCGGGCTCAACCTGCTGATGGGTTACGCCGGGCAGATCTCGCTCGGGCAGGCCGGCTTTTATGCGCTCGGCGCATACGCCTCGGCCATACTTTCCACCCTCGCCTCCCGGCACGGCATCCTCCCCGGAATTGCGGACACCTGGTGGTGGCCGTGGCTGGCGATCATCGCCGGCATGGGACTCACCGGAGGTTTCGCCTACCTGGTGGGACGGCCGATTCTGCGCCTCAAGGGCAACTACCTGGCGATGGCCACGCTCGGGCTGGGATTCATCATCAATATTTTCAGCGGCGAATTTCCGGCGCTCACCGGCGGAAACGACGGCCTGACGGAAATCCCGCGCCTGCGGATCGGCGAGTTCCTCCTCTGGCCGATGCAGCGCTATTACTTCCTGGTATGGGGCGCGGCGATCGCCGTCATTCTCGTGGCCCTCAACATCGTCAACTCGCGGACCGGCCGGGCCCTGCGGGCGATCCACACCAGCGAGACCGCGGCCGCCGTCAGCGGGGTGGACACCGAACGCGCGAAAGTTCAGGTGCTGGTGATCAGCGCGATGCTGGCCAGCCTGGCCGGCAGCCTGTACGCCCATTTTCAGAGCGCGGTATCGCCCAATCCGTTCGGGTTCACCACGTCGGTGGAGCTGGTGACGATGGCGGCGGTGGGCGGGCTCGCGAGCGTGTGGGGCGCGCCCTTCGGCGTGGCCACGCTCTACGTCATCAGCGACGTGATCAAGGTGCGGATGGAAAAGGTGCTGCCGCTCCAGGGCGGCGGCTACGAACTGATCCTCTACGGCATCCTGCTGGTGTTGATCATGATCTTCCTGCCCGCCGGGGTGACCGCCGGCGGCGTGCAGGCCCTCCGCCGCCTGCGCCGGCGGCGACCCGCGGCACAAGGGGAGCAACCGGCATGAACGCGGACCGCGCCCTCTTGGAAGTGACCGACCTGCGCAAGGATTTCGACGGGTTGATGGCGGTATACGACGTATCGTTCGCCGTCGGACCCGGCGAGATCGTCTCGCTGATCGGCCCCAACGGCGCCGGCAAGACGACGATCTTCAACCTGATCTCGGGCCTGCTCCCCGCCACCGGCGGTTCGATCCGCTACGGCGGGCGCCGGCTGGATGGATTGAAGCCGCACGCGATCAACAACCTGGGACTGGCCCGCACGTTTCAGAACGTGCGCCTCTTCGGAAGAATGACGGTGCGCGAGAATGTGATGGTCGGCCTGCACGCCAAGGCGGATTACAGCCTCTTCAGCACGGCCTTCGGCCTGCCCGCCGCCCGCGCCCGGGAGCGCATGATCCGCGAGCGGGCGCTGGACCATCTCGCGCGGGTCGGCCTGGCGGACAAGGCCGAGGACGACGCGCTCAGCCTGCCCTTCGGCCAGCAGCGGCTGCTGGAGATTGCCCGCGCGCTCGCCACCGAACCGCGCGTGCTGATGCTCGACGAAGCCGGCTCCGGCCTGAACCGCCCGGAGAAGGACGAACTGCAGCGGCTGATCCGCGAGATCCGCTCCGGCGGGGTCTCGGTCCTGCTGGTGGAGCACGACATCCCCTTCGTCACCGCGCTCTCCGACCGGATCGTCGTCCTCGAGCACGGCGTTAAAATCGCCGACGGGACTCCGGCGGAAATCCGGAGCGACGCGCGCGTGATCGCGGCCTACCTGGGCGAGGATGTGCGCGACCCATGCTGACCGTCGAGCGGCTCCACACGTTTTATGGGCGGATCCAGGCGCTGCGCGACGTGTCCATCCGCGTGGCGCCCGGGGAAATTGTCGCCGTAATCGGATCGAACGGCGCGGGGAAATCCACGCTGCTCAACACCATTTCCGGGATGATCCCATCCCGCAGCGGGCGGATCGAATTCTCCGGCACAACGACCACGGGGCTGCGACCGGACCGGATCGTACGCCTGGGGATCAGCCAGGTGCCCGAGCGGCGCCAGATCTTTTCGACGATGAGCGTGATGGACAATCTGATCCTGGGCGCCTACCACCGCTACGGCCGCGACGGCAAGCCGGCGATCGACCGCGATCTGGATTTCGTGTTCGAGATTTTCCCCCGCCTGCGTGAACGGATCCAACAAACCGCCGGGACGCTCTCCGGCGGCGAACAGCAGATGCTCGTGCTCGGCCGGGGCTGGATGGCCAAGCCGAAGCTTCTCCTGCTCGACGAGCCCTCACTCGGGCTGGCGCCGCTCATGGCGCGCGAGATCTTCCGCGTCTCCGGACAGATGCGCGACCACGGCACGACGATCCTGCTGGTGGAACAGAACGCCCACGCCGCGCTCGAACTGGCCGACCGGGCCTACGTCCTCGAATCCGGGAGCATCGCCTTCGAAGGCAAGGCTTCCGAACTGGCCCGCGACGAACGGGTTCAGAAGGCATATTTGGGGAAGTGATGCCCCCTCCCCTGCCCTCCCCCGTCAAGAAAACCGCTTGACGGTGGAGGGTGATCAAGAACATGCCTCCCCCGCGACAAGACCGCTTGACGGTGGAGGGTGATTGCGCAAAATCCTCCCCCGTTTATCGATCTTTGATAAACGGGGGAGGACAGAGGAGGGGGAGGGGGACTGCCCCTTGTTATTTATGCAGGGGGAACGATAATTGGGAAACCGAATACCCACCCCTCCCCCTGCCCCCTCCCCAATGTGGGGAGGGGAAGAGGAAGGATCAAGGAGGCTACCATGCTCGTCAAAGACCGCATGACCCCCAATCCGAAGACGGTCACCCCCGATACCTCGCACCCCGAGGCGCTGCGGATGCTGCACAAGGAGAAGTTCCGCTACCTTCCGGTGGTCGACAAATCCGGCAAGCTGATCGGGATGGTGACCGAAACCGATCTCCTGCACGCCGCCCCCTCCTCGGCCACATCGCTCAGCATTTACGAGATGAACTACCTGCTGTCCAACCTGAAGATCCAGGATGTGATGAGCAGCCCGGCCATAACGGTGGCGGAGGACGCGCCGCTCGAAGAAGCCGCGCGGGTCATGATCGAAAAGGACATCGGATGCCTGCCGGTGATGAACGGCGACAAGCTCGTCGGCGTGATCACCGAGACCGATATCTTCAAGACCTTCGTCGAAGTCCTCGGCGGCGGCGACAAGATCCTGCGCGTGACGCTGCGCTCGCCGAACGTCCCGGGCGAACTGGCCCGGCTGACGGGCGTGATCGCCGGGCTGGGCGGCAACCTGCACTCGATCGTCGCGTTTCACGGCGAGGATCCCCAGCACGTCTATTTCACCTTCCGCCTCGACGGGGTCGAGGAGAAGAAGCTTGTCCCCGCGCTCAAAGAGGCGGGCGAGCAGGTCATGCACGTGTATGCGATGAAATAACCGCACCCCGCACCCCTCACCCCTCCCCTGCCCCTCCCCAAAATGGGGAGGGGTTGGGGGAGGGGTAAGGGGTGAAGCTGGAGAGAGTGATGTCCGACAAGCAAATTCTGTTATTGGAACGAGGAATGCGAAACGATGCCGCGCCCCGCACTCGAGGCGCTGCAGCTGGAACGATTGCGCAAAACGGCGGAGCGTGTCTATCAAAATGTGCCGTTCTACCGCGAGGCGCTGGATCGCAAGGGGGTAAAACCGGCGCAGATCCGGTCCCTGGCCGACCTCCCCGGCCTGCCCTTCACGACCAAAGACGACCTGCGCGAACAATATCCGCTGAAACTCCTGGCGATACCGAAGGACGACGTGGCGCGCGTGCACGCCTCCTCGGGCACGACCGGCAAGCCGACCGTCAGCGCCTACAGCGCGGACGACCTGGACATGTGGGCCGAGGTGATGGCGCGCGTCTACACGATGGCCGGCTGCACCCGCCGCGACGTCGTCCACAACGCCCTCGGCTACGGCCTGTTCACCGGCGGGCTCGGGTTCCACCTGGGCGCGGAAAGGATCGGGGCGATGGTCATCCCGTCCGGCGGCGGCATGTCGAAGCGCCAGATCCTTCTGATGGAGGATTTCGAGGCGACGGTCCTGGTCGCGACCCCCTCCTACGCGGTCGTGCTGGCCGAGACGGCGCGCGAGATGGGCGTGGATTTCCATGCGCGGATGAAGCTGCGCGTCGGCCTCCTGGGCGCCGAACCCTGGACCGAAGAGATGCGCCGCGAGCTGGAGTTCGCGGATGAACATCGAAGCCTACGACAGCTACGGGCTGACCGAGATTATCGGCCCGGGCGTCGCGCTCGAATGCCCCTATCACGACGGGCTGCACATCTGGGAGGACCATTTCCTGACCGAAGTGGTCGATCCGGACAGCGGCGCCCCGCTCGCGAACGGCTCCGAGGGCGAACTGGTGATCACCACCATCACCCGCCAGGCCATGCCGCTTCTGCGCTACCGCACGCGCGACCGGGTGGCCCTCCGGCACGAAACGTGCCGGTGCGGCCGGACGATGGTCCGGATGAGCAAAGTTCACGGGCGGACCGACGACATGCTGGTGGTGCGCGGCGTGAACGTCTTCCCCTCGCAGGTCGAAGAGGTGGTGCTGGCCACGCCCGGCGTGGAACCGCACTACCAGATTCTGGTCGACCGGCCGAAGCACAAGCTGGATACGCTCGAGGTATGGGTGGAAGCCGCGCCGCCCTTGTGGGAACAAGGGCCCGCGGCGCGGGAGCGCGCGCAGAAGCAGATTACCGCCAGGCTGCACGACATCCTCGGCCTGGCGACGGCCGTCAGCATCGTCGCGCCGTTCTCGATCGCCCGCAGCGAGGGGAAGGCGAAGAGGATCGTGGATAAGCGGGATTTGGTCGCGTGAACGCTGATGCGTTCAGCGCCCGACCATGGACCATAGACGATGGACCATGGCCGATAATTCGTTGAGATTTGCTCTATGTCTACTGACGGATGTCGTCAATAGGCATAATACCAACTTGAACAATTAACGGCCATCGTCCATGGTCTATCGTCAATGGTCTGTCGTTGATGGCAAACCGGAGAGAAAGGATCCCTATCAACATGGTCGATCCCTTCATGAACACCCTCGGCCTGCAGGCCGAATCCACCGCGCCGGGGACGGCCCGCGTGCGGGGCCGGGTCAAGCCGACCCAGCTCAACATGATGGGCATCGCCCACGGCGGCTTCCTCTACACCATGGCCGATATCGCCTTCGGGATGGCGGCCAATTCGTACGACGTCCCGGCCGTGGCGCTCGCGACCAACATGGAATACCTGCAGCCGGCGAAGCTCGGCGACGAGCTGATGGCGACCGCGTCGGAAGTGCACCTCGGGCGCTCGACCAGCCTGTACCGGGTCGACATCCGCTGCGGCGACCAACTGATTGCAACCTTCACCGGAACGGCATTCCGGAAGCAAGAATCCACGAAGAACACGAATAAAAACCTGAAGGACACGAAGTAATTAAGTAATAAAAAAACTTCGTGAACTTCCGATTTTTCTTGGTGCTCTTCGTGGAAATAATTGGAAACCTGGAGAAACGGACTATGGCATTGAAACTTTCCGACAAGATGCTCGTCAGCGGCGATGAAGCGCTCGCGATCGCCGCGCTTGATTCCAAGGTCGCGCTCGGCGCGGGTTATCCGGGCACGCCCTCGAGCGAGATCCTCGAGACGTTTGCCCAGATCGGGGGGCATGCCGAATGGGCCCCGAACGAGAAGGTGGCGCTCGAGGTGGCCCTCGGCGCGGCGTTCGGCGGGGCGCGGGCGATTGCGACGATGAAGCACGTCGGGCTCAACGTCGCGGCGGACCCGTTCTTCACCGCGGCCTACACCGGCACGGCCGGGGCGCTGGTCGTCGTCTCGGCCGACGACCCGGGGATGGCCTCGAGCCAGAACGAGCAGGACAACCGGCGCTACGCCGAAGCGGCGGGCGTGCCGATGCTCGAGCCCGCGGACGCGCAGGAAACGTACGATTTCTTCTTCACCGCGATCGAGATCGCCGAGCGCTGGCGGATCCCGGTCCTGTTCCGGATGACGACCCGGGTGTGCCATTCGAAGAGCACGCTCGTGCGCAAGCCGCACCCGCTCCCGCCCGTCACCTACGCCTTCGAGCACGACCGCAAATCGCGGGTGATGGTCCCCGGGAACGCGCGCCCGGCGCACCGCCGGCTGCGCGTGAAACTGGCCGAGATCGCCGAATGGAACGAGAGCTCACCGCTAAACACGGTTACGAAGGGCTCCAAGGACCTCGGGATCATCACTTCCGGCGTGTGCCACCTGCACGCGCGCGAGGCGGCGCCCGAAGCGAGCGTCCTTAAACTCGGGATGACCTATCCGATCCCGTTCAAGAAGATCCGCGAATTCGCGAAAGGGCTCAAGCGGATCGTCGTCCTCGAGGAAGGCGACCCGTTCCTGACCACCGCCATTCGCGCCAACGGGCTGCCGGCGGAGGGCAAGGCCGAGATGTACCGCTTCGGCGAGCTGTCGGTCGAACGCGTGCGCCGGATCCTGGCGGGCGACCTGACGCCGGAAGCCGCGCCGATCCCGGGCAAGCCGCCGCAGTTCTGCGTCGGCTGCCCGCACCGCCGCACGTTCGAACTGCTCGGCAAGATGGACCTGATCGTCGCGGGCGACATCGGCTGCTACACCCTCGGCGTGCTCCCGCCCTTCAACGCGATGGACTCCTGCGTGTGCATGGGCGCGAGCATCGGCGTGGGCCTCGGGCTGCGGCACGTGCTGCCGGAGGACCAGGCGCGGCGGGTGGTGAGCGTGATCGGCGACAGCACCTTCGCCCACAGCGGGCTGACGGGGCTGGCGGAGATGGTATACAATCCGCCGAAAACCGGCCACGTGCTGCTGATCCTCGACAACGGCACGACCGCGATGACCGGCCTGCAGGATCATCCCGGCACGGGCTACACGCTCGGCGACTGCGCCTCGAACCGGATGAACTTCGAGGCGGTGGGCGCGGCGATGGGCGTGCAGAAGGTGCACACCGTCACGGCCAAGGACTCGGCCGAGGATTTCGAAGCTCTGGTGCGCGCCTCGCTGGCTGCCGACGATCTGACCCTGATCGTCGTTCGCAATCCGTGCCTGCTCGCGGCGAAAAAGATCAACGCCCGCAAGCAGGCCGCGGCTCCGGCAGCGGCAGAGTGAGGGAGAAAACCATCATGAATAAAACCATCAACGTAAAAGTCGCGGGCCTGGGCGGCCAGGGTGTGATCCGCGCTTCGGATATTCTGGCGGAGGCGGCCTTCCGCGCCGGCCTCGCGGTCAAGAAGAGTGAACTGCACGGGATGAGCCAGCGCGGCGGCTCGGTTTCGAGCGACGTGCGCTTCGGGAAGGAAGTCTGGAGCCCGATGATCCCGGCCGGCGAATCGGATTACCTGGTGGTCGTCTCGGCCGACCAGGTGGAGAACAATCTGCCGGCGCTTAAAAAGGACGGCCTGTTGATCCGCCCGGAGATGATCGACGAAATCGCTGCTCACGAACAAGAAGAGCCTGAACATCGCGCTGCTGGGCGCGCTGAGTGCGCATCTGGAAATCCCGGAAGCGGTCTGGCTGCAGACGATCCGCGAAGCCTTCGCGCCGGAGCTCTTTGAAGCGAACGAGAAGGCGTTCCGGCTCGGAAGGAACGCGAAGCCCTCACCCTGATTCAAATCCGGAAGACCACCGGATTTGAATCTTCCCCCTGAAGATCGCCGGGGCAGGCTCTCCCAACTTATGTTGGGAGAGGGAAAAGAATGCAGCGCTGGAACTTTTCCTCCCTCGTTTTTTCCTTCTCCCAGCATTAGCTGGGAGAAGGTGGCCGAACCGGAGCGCCTGTCCCGAGCGAAGCGAGGGAAAGCGACGGGAGGCCGGACCCGTCCCCTAAGCATGTGAAGCCGGTGGTCGTCCGGCGAACGGTTATGCGAGGGGATGAGGGAGAGATGGCAGTAATTTCCGCCCTGCTATTTTTCGATATCATTCGCTTTTGAAGGAGGAACCCGTCATGACCTTGGAACAATGGAACGACATTCCGGGAACATTTCACCCGGCCTGCACGCCGGACTTCCTGCCGCTTGCGCAGCTTCGCCAGTTGCAGCTGCAGCGCCTGCAGGCGACGGTCCGGCGCGCCTACGACAACGTGCCGCTCTACCGGAAGCGGATGGACGAGAAGAAGGTCAAGCCGGAGGCGATCCAGCGCCTGGCCGACATCGACCTGATCCCGTTCACGGTCAAGACCGACCTGCGCGACACCTACCCCTTCGGCCTGTTCGCCAGCCCGATGCAGGAGATCGTGCGCCTGCACGCCTCCTCGGGCACGACCGGCAAGCCGATCGTGGTGGCCTACACCCGCGAAGACATCGAGGTCTGGTCGAACGTGATGCTGCGCGTCGCTGGCCGCCTGCGGGCTGCACCAGAACGACGTGATCCAGAACGCCTACGGCTACGGCCTCTTCACCGGCGGCCTGGGCGCTGCACTACGGGGCCGAGGCGCTCGGGCGCGACGGTGATCCCGATCTCGGGCGGCAACACCGACCGGCAGATCATGATCATGAAGGATTTCGGCGTCACGGCGATCACCTGCACGCCCTCCTACTTCATCCACCTGATCGAGCGGGCGGGCGAGATGGGCGTGAAGATGAAGGAACTGCCGCTGAAGGTCGGCGTGTTCGGCGCGGAGCCGTGGTCCGAATCCATGCGCCAATACATCATCGAGAACTCGAACGTCGAACCCTTCGACATCTACGGCCTTTCCGAGATCGTCGGCCCGGGCGTGGGGATCGAGTGCTCGCAGCATCACGGGCTGCACATCTTCGAGGACCATTTCTACCCCGAGATCATCAACCCCGAGACCGGCGAGGTGCTGCCGGAGGGCGCGGAAGGCGAGCTGGTGCTGACGACGCTTTCCAAGAAGGCGATGCCGATGCTGCGCTACCGCACGCGCGACATCACGACCCTGGCGCGCGAGCAGTGCGGCTGCGGCCGCACCATCTGCCGCTTCCTGCGGGTCGGCCGCCGCAGCGACGACATGTTCATCATCCGCGGGATCAACGTCTTCCCGTCGCAGGTGGAACATGCCCTGCTGAAGGTGGAAGGCACGCTGCCGCATTACCAGATCGTCCTGACCCGCGACAAGGGCCTGGACAGGATGGAAGTGCAGGTCGAGGTCACGCCGGAGATCTTCGGCGACACGGTCGGGGCGATGGAGGGCCTCCAGAAGAGGATCGCCAAGGCGCTCGACGAGACGATCAACCTGCAAGTGGCCGTCAAGCTCGTCGAACCGCACAGCATTCCGCGCTCGGAAGGCAAGGCCAAGCGCGTTCTCGATCAGCGGAAGATGTAGGAATATATACGATGGTCTCGATACGGCGTCCGCTTCGCGGAGGCCTACTCGACCGGCTCAGCTCAAGGAGACCGATATGAAAATACAACAACTTTCCGTTTTTCTGGAGAACAAACCCGGATCGCTCAAGAAGGCGCTCGGCGTGCTGGCCGACGCCAAGGTCAACATCTCGACCCTGGCCCTGGCCGATACCAAGGAGTTCGGCATCCTGCGGCTCCTGATCAAAGACTGTGAGAAGGGCAAGGGCGCGCTGGAGGCGGGCGGCTTCACCGTCAAGCAGACCGAAGTGCTGGCGGTGGAGGTCGAGGACCGGCCGGGCGGGCTGTCGGCGGTGCTGGCGCCGGTCGAAGCGGCGGGCGTGAACGTCGAATACATGTACGCCTACTCCACCGGCAACAAGGGGAAAGCCGTGCTGATCTTCCGCTTCAGCGATCTGGATAAAGCGATCCAGGCGCTGAAGGGCGCGGGGATGAACGTGCTCGAAAAGGTGCAGGTGTTCGGCGCGTAGGCCTTGCGCCACTGGGGATAACAGACGCCGGGAGCAATCCCGGCGTTCTTTTTTAACCACGGATTTCACGGATGATTTCGGATTACACGGATATTAATATCGAATTTGTGGAAAGAATCTATAATAATTTGAATTATCCGTGTAATCGCTTTTTTCTCCGTGTAATCCGTGATTCAGAAAGGCGGCACCCATGAACACAATAATTCCCAAAAGCTTTGACGACCTGCTCGCCCCGGAGCGCAGGGCGTTCGCGGATCTGGCGCTGGTGCTTGCCGACGGGACTCCGCAGGTGACGCCGGTGTGGTTCGATTGGGACGGCGAACTGATCACCGTCAACACCGCCCGCGGCCGGGTCAAGGACAAGGTGATGCATCGGCGCCCGGTCGTGGCGATCCTGATCGCGGATCCTGCCAACTACTACCGCTACCTCCAGATCAAGGGGCCGGTGGTGTTCGAATCCGAGGAGGGCGCCTACGAGCAGATCTGCGAGTTGCAGCAGAAGTACCGCGGCGACCGCAATTACCCCAAGCGCGAGGGGGAAATCCGTGTGATCTACAAGATCAAGCCGGAGAAGGTCCAGGCAAGGGGATAAGATCGACCATCGACGATCGACCATGGACCATCGCCGATTGTCGTTATTGATGAACTGCTCATCCTGAGTCGTCCGTCGGGCTGAAGCCCTGCCTTATTTCATGCAAGCCCGAACGGGCTTCTTTGTCGTCAGCGAGGGATTTCAACCCCGAGGGATCCGGACGGACAACCATCGTCTATAGTCCATGGTCCATTGTCGGATTTTTTCGATGGTCGATCGTCGATGGTCGATCGTCTGCCGCCTCGTAAAACCGCCTGAACAAGGAGGATGACCATGATGGAAAATATCCGGAAACTCTTCGGCCGGGGCGTGTTTTTTACCGGCTGGAAGAACGCGCTGATTTGCCTGGGGCTGGCCGCGGCGGTTTACTTCGCCAACGACATCTATTTTCTGCTCAACCACGGGCCCGCCGTGTTGAACCTGCGCACCTCGCTCGACAACGCCCTGCCCGTCGTCCCCCTTTTCGTCATCCCGTATGTCTCCCTGAACCCCTACGTCTATTTCACGCTGGTCGCGCTTCTGCTGCTGCGCACGCGGATCTTTCAATCCGCAGCCCTGGCGATGCTCGGCGCCTGGCTGGTGAGCTACGGCTTCTACTTTTTCCTCCAATCGGAGGTGATCCGGCCGGTGCTGAACGGCGCCGATACGCTGACCCGGATGATCCTCGCCGTGTACGCAGGCGACAACCCGTTCAACTGCTTCCCGAGCCTGCATACTTCGATCTCGACGATCATGGCCATCCACTGGCTGAAGGTCGACCGGCGGATCGGGATTCCGGCTGCTCTCTGGACCGCGCTGATCGTGGCATCGACCGTGCTGATCAAACAGCATTACGTCGCGGACGTCTTCGGCGGATTGGCGGTGGCCTTTGCGGCGGTGTGGGTTGCGGGGCGGGCGACCAAGTGGGTCGCCCGTCCGGACCATACGACCATCGACCATAGACCATCGCAAATTCAAGCTCGGACGGTGGATGGTTTTCCCATGACCCAACCTACCATCGTCTTCTTTTTTCGATTGTCGATCGTCGATGGTCGATCGTCGGTTTTTCCATGGTCCATCGTCCATCGTCCATGGTCAAACCGTAGGGGCGACCCAATGGGTCGCCCCTACGGTTTCGGGTCGCCCCTACGGTTTCTTTTTAATGAACGTTCCGCGCTCGAATTCCTCGAACGCCAATTCCAATTCGGCCTGGGTGTTCATCACGATCGGGCCGTACCACGCGACCGGCTCGCCGATCGGCCTGCCCGAGATCAGCAGGAAGCGGACCGGATCCTGTTCGGTCGCGACCGTCAGCTCCTCGCCGTCGGTGAAGAGCGCCAGAGTCCCGTCCGCTAAAAACGGATCCCGCTTGAATTCAAAATAACTCACCATCTCCGTCTCGTAGTTGAAGGGATTCTTTTCCGAACAAAACGCCGCCCGCCCTTCGACGATGTAGGCGAAGACGGTGTACCCCTTCCTGGTCGGGTGCCGGAATTCCGTATCCGGCGCGAGGGTCACATCCAGGTACTCCGGATCGGTGACGACATCCCGCACCGCCCCTTCCCGCCCCGCGGCGTTCCCGCAGATGACCCGGATCCTCACGCCCTTTGCGGCATTGACCTGCGGTATCTGCCGGCTCTCCACGCCGCGGTAGCGCGGTTCCATCATCTTGTTTGCGGCCGGGAGGTTGGCCCACAACTGAAAGCCGCCCATGCGTCCGGAGGCATCCCCCTTGGGCATTTCCTGGTGGATGATCCCGCTCCCGGCCGTCATCCACTGCACGTCGCCGGGCCCGATCACGCCCGAGTTGCCCATGCTGTCTCCGTGCTCGACCTTCCCATCCAGCATGTAGGTGATCGTTTCGATCCCGCGGTGCGGATGCCAGGGGAATCCCGCAAGGTAAAGCTTCGGATCGCGGGACCGGAAATCGTCCAGCAGGAGGAACGGATCGAACATCGGCACCTCGCGGTTTGCGAAGGCGCGTTTGAGGTGCACCCCCGCGCCCTCCAGAGTCGGCTGGCTTTTGAAGACCCTGCGGATTTTGCGGTTGACAGCCATTTTCCTCCTCCTTCTCGGATTTTCCAGGTTCCCGCCAACCCCTAGGGTTCCGACACCCTTAGGGTGCCCCACCCTTAGGGTACCACCCACCCTTAGGGTTCCACCTACCCTTAGGGTACCACCTACCCTTAGGGTTCCGAAAGGTTCCCCTATGGATGTATTTCGTCTCTCTCCCTCTTTTATTGCATACGCCTGTTTGCGTTGGATATATATTAGATGGAGGGGTTTTTAATGACAAATCCCACGTTTCAAATTCCAGCATGCGCGGGATAATGGGGTAAGATTTCGACCGGATGGATTTCCAAGGAGGGAACATGGCGAAGCAAGCGGAAGTAGAACGGATTAACCTCGGGGCGAGCGATCTGCTGGTCAGCCCGCTCGGAGTGGGCACCAACAAATGGGGATCCAACAACAAGGCGGACCCGGAGCTGAAAGCCGCCTTCGATGCGGCGCTCGCGGCGGGGATCAACTTTTTCGACACGGCGGAGATGTACACGCTGGGCGGATCGGAGCGGACACTCGGGTTGTGCCTGAAATCTTCGCCCGGCGATGCGGTGATCGCGACCAAGTTCATGCCGATGCCGGCCCGGCTGCGAAAATCGCAATTGATCGACGCGCTGAAGGGAAGCCTCGAGCGCCTTGGCCTCGAGCGGGTCGACCTGTACATGACCCACTTCCCCTTTCCGCCGGTACCGATCGAAACCTGGATGGACGCGCTGGCGGATGCGGTGGAGGCGGGGCTGGCGCGCGCGGCCGGGGTTTCCAACTACAACGAGAAGCAGATGCGCGCGGCGCATGCCGTGCTCGCCCGGCGCGGGGTGAAGCTGGCGAGCAACCAGGTGGAATACAGCCTGCTGGCGCGCGGACCGGAACGCGAGGGGCTGCTCGCGGCCTGCCGCGAACTGAACGTGACGCTGGTGGCCTACCGCCCGCTGGCGCGCGGATTGCTCGGCAGCGGGTCTTCGCCCGCGGGAGCGAACGCCGCGCTGGCCGCGCTCCTGCGGGATATCGCGCAGGCGCACGGCAAGACTCCCTCCCAGGCGGCTCTCAACTGGGTGATCTGCAAGGGCGCGCTGCCGATCCCGGGCGCGCGGGATGCCCAGCACGTGCGCGAGAACGCCGGCGCGCTCGGCTGGCGGCTGACGGATGACGAGGTGGAGAAGCTGGATGAGGCTAGTAATTGAAAAAAATCTTTAGACAGGATTTACAGGATTACAAAAAGGATTTACAGGATTTTTTATTCTTTAATAATTTTTAAAATCCTGTAAATCCTGAATAATCGTGTAAATCCTGTCTATTTCTTTATCTTCCGGAGAATACATGTCAAATACTAAAATCATCCTCCTGGCATTCGCCTTCATCCTGATCCTCGCCTGCAACCTGCCGCAGGCAAAATCAACCCTCAACCCGCAAATTGAAAACACACCTACGATAAATTTACCCTCACCGACAGACACCCAGGTTAAAGCAACTCTCGCCCTGCCGAAAGGACGGCCAACATCCACACCGGAATTTTCGACCGTCGATGAGTTCTTCGATCGCTGCCCGACGGCGAAGGAGATCGCGGCGCTGCTGGCGGACATAAAGATCACGTTCGAGGTCGATCCGACCAAGGGAACGCTGGCCTGCAAGGAATCCGAGGGATCTCTCGATTTGACCCCGCTGCAGAAACGGGCATATCAGTCGATCATGATCATGAATGCCATTTCCTTCGACAGCTCCCTGCCCTGGACGGATAAAAACCTGTATCAATGGTTCATCGACACGATCGATGGGATCCGGTTCCGCGAGATCACGTACAGCTACTGCTGCGAGCCGGCGAATGTGATCAACATCCTGGTGGCGGAGAATTCATACATATTTTTAACCGGGCGCTGGGTCGATCCGGCGATGGGGGGCGGGCTGATGGATACGATGGTGCTTTTCGTCCACGAGGCGCGCCACAACGAGGGCTATGAGCATACCTGCAATGGGCAAGACGATCAAACGATCGCCGAGATGGGATCCTGGGGGGTTCAGTATTACCTGCTGCAATGGCTGGCCCAGCATACCGATCCGGCGTTCTTTCAGGCGCCGGGCGGCGACCCGGACGTGTACCGCCAGATCGCGCTGAACGACATGGTCATGATCCAAAAATCGCGCTTCTGCAACGAACCGACAGCCACGCCGGGCGATGCGCCGACGCTTGCGAAATAGGGGGGATTAAAATCTCTTAGACAGGATTTACAGGATTACACAGGATTTACAGGATTTTTAATTTATATATATTTTTAAAATCCTGTAAATCCTGAAAAATCCTGTCAATCCTGTCTATTTCTTTATTTTTGCCCGCGGCGGCTGCCCCAATCGCCGATGTAGGGGAGGAAAAAGGCGACAAGGGCGACCGGCAGGAGAACCCCGACCAGAACCAGCGCGATGAAAAGCATCGGCTCGATCGTCGATAAATCCGAGCCCAGCCAATAGACGAT
This sequence comes from uncultured Chloroflexia bacterium, assembly GCA_963724345.1. GTDB lineage: Bacteria > Chloroflexota > Anaerolineae > Anaerolineales > RBG-16-64-43 > JAFGKK01. Next base: position 2,777,076 of record CAVRUI010000003.1, read on the forward strand.
TGCGGCCAGAAATGCCAGGACTCCAAAGACGAACGCCGCGGCCTGCAGGTACCCGAGCCACGTGTGGCGGCGCATCTTGCGCCCGACGTGCTTCTTCCGGTACATCGCCTCCCAATCCAGGTAAGCCTTCATGGTTTGGATTTTACGCGGCGCCCCATGGGTTTTTGGGAAGGCTTCGATCTGCTTCAGTTGATGCTGTATACGCCTGCTCCATATCGGTGGTGACCGTGTGGGAACGGAAGTCCGCGGAGTGGATATTTTCCCCGACCGGAAAACCCGTTTCCACGACCGCGTCGTCGGGGAACACGGAAGCGAAGAGGACGATCCGGCCCTCCGTGAGTTCGGCGAAAACCTTCTTGTTCTTCGAAATGAAGATCCGGCTTCCGGCCGTCCGCCCGCCGGGGATTTTCACCTGGACCTCGCCCAGGCGGGAAAAGCCCAGTTTGGTCAGCGCGTCGATCGAATATTTCAGTTCGGGGGCGACCGGCAGCGCCGGATCGCTGATATCCTCCGAGCGGCGCTTGCCCGCCCCGATGGAGATCATGAGAGTCTCGAACCCGGACCTGCCCCGGAAATACAGGACCAGATAGAGTATCGTCAGCAGTATTAATTCGATAAAGAAGAAGCCCATGGGGGTTGCCTTTCGTGGAGGTATATTACCACCGAAAATCCGACCATCGACCATCGGAAAACCTGTCGTCCGTCGGGCTGATCCCGCGCGTCCTTTCCCCCTCGCTCCCCCTCGCGATTTCTTCGCATCGGAAGTCCACCGATGCTCATCGCGCGGGGGACAGACGCTCGGGGCCGGACATTCGCGCGGGACAGGCGCCCTCTGCCTTATATCATGTAAGCCCGAACGGGCTTCTTTGTCGTTAGCGAGGGGTTTCAACCCCCGGGGAACCCGGACGGAAAACGACCTTCACGCATCTCGTCGCCCGTCAGACGGTCCATCGTCTATCGTCCATGGTCTCTCCGACCGTCCATGGCCCATCGTCAATGGTCGGTTTTTAAAATAAAAGGAACCCTTGGTTATCTCCAAGGGTTCCTTTGCCTATCCAACGATCCAACCCGGAATACCTACGCGGCAGCGGTTACGGATTTATGAGCCGCCTGCTTCACCCGCCGATTGTGCGTGCGCTTGCTCTTGGATAATCGCTTGTCGCCCTTCACGCTTTTCTTGTCTGCCATTGGGGTTCACTCTCTATTCTTTGAAAACATCGTACCGGAGTAACCAGGACGGCCCGGCGGACCGCCCCTGAACATTCTGTTGCCTTCATTCTACCCCTATATGGGTTTGACGCGTGATCAAACGGGATTGAAACCCGACCATCGACGACGGACCATCGACCATCGATAAAACAGACCGTAGACGATGGACCATGGACGATGGCCGATAATTGTTATTGACCGGGTTCTTGTCTATTGACCTTAGCCATTGATTGGTTGTGGTTTTTGGCCATAAGACATAACACACATCTCGTACGCCCATCGGCCATGGTCTATCGTCCATCGTCGATGGTCGGTCTGCTATTCTTCCGTCTTCACCGTCCCCCGCACCTTGGCGGCAATCTGGCGGTCGGTCATCTTATCCATGGTCTCGACCGCGGCGACGAGCTTCTTCAACCCGGCGTGCTCCAGCCGGTGTTCCAATTCGTGCTTGGCCTCGCCCGGGCCGAAGACGTGAACCGTTTGCGCATCCCGGATCACCGCGATCACCTCGTCGTAGTAGCTGTTCAGCTCGTTTCCAAACTTCCGGTCGGAGACGTCTTCGCTCGAGCCGTCTTCGTCGGCCTTTCCGTCTTTGAAGCGGGTGTGCTTTCCGACACCGGATGTTATCGTCTTGATTTCTTCCTCTTCCCCCTTTATGATCACAATGACGGCCTTGCGATGATCGATCCAGATTCCGATTTGCTTATCCATATTTTTCTCCTTTTATCCCCTGAAAATCCGACCATGGACCATCGACCATGGACGATGGCCGTAATTTGTCCGGGTCGGTATTATGCCTATTGACCATTGACGGATCGATGAGCCGAATTTGTTTGTCGGGAAATCATGAATCGAACCCATCTCGAACAGTTATCGGCCATGGTCCATCGTCTATCGTCCATCGTCAGATTTTCTTGAAATCGATGAATCCGCGCTGGACGTCGACCGACGTCAGCTTCACGCGGACCCGATCCCCGACGTCCACCCCCTCGAAGCCGGCGACGAGTTTCCCCTCCACCGGCATCTCCAGCAGGCGCACCCAGGTGCCCTTGTCGGCGGCGCCGGTGACGATCGAATCAAACTGCTCGCCGATCCGGTTTTCCAGGAGCAGCGCGGCGGCGGATTTCTCCACCTGCCGTTCGACTTTGTTGACGACATCCTCCGCCTCGGTGCAATGCAGGGCGAGCGCTTCCAGTTCATCGAAGGTATAGGGCGGCGTTCCGCCCTGCAGCGCGATCTTGAGCAGCCGCTGAGTGAGGATATCCGTGTAGCGCCGGTTGGGCGCCGTCGAATGGGTGTAATCCTTGACGGCCAATCCGAAGTGGCCCGGCGCCGCTTCCCCCGGTTTTTCGGCGATGTACTCGCCGGAACCGAGCAGCTTGATCACCGCCAGCGAGAGGTCCGGGAACCGGAGCGGATCGGCGGCGCGCTGTTGGAGCAGGAAGGTCTCAAGCGCCTTTGGATCCGGTTCGGCCGGGAGCGTGAACTGGTGCTGCGCGGCGATCTCGACGATCCGGTCCCAGCGTTTCGGGATGCGGACCACCCGGCGGATGGAGGGGAACTTCTTCGCCTCGAGGAAGCGGGCGGTCACGCCGTTGGCGCCGATCATGAAATTCTCGATGATCTCCTTGGCGCGGTTCTTTTCCTCCGTTTCGAGGCCGCGGATCTGATCGCCCTCGAAGACCGGTTTGGCTTCGATGGTTTCCAGGCTGAGCGCGCCCAGAGCCTGGCGCGAGGCCTTCAGGATCTGGGCGACCTTGTCCTGCAGCCGGAGATTCTCCGCCAGGCCCGGGACCGCGGCCAGCGCTTCCGGCGCGGGGCCGGCCCCATCCAGCCAGGCGGCCACGGCGTTGTAGGCGAGCTTGGCGCGGTTGGTCACCCGCGCGCGGTAAATCTCCGAACCCAGCACGGCGCCCTGCGGGCCGATCGTCATCTCGACCACGACCGCCGGGCGGTCTTCTCCCAGGTTGAGCGAGGTGAGGCCGGTGGAGAGTTGTTCCGGAAGCATCGGGAAGATGCGCGCGGCGGTGTAGATCGAGGTGGTGTTGTGGCGCGCGTGCCCGTCGATCGCGGTGCCGTCCTTGACGAGCGAATCCACGTCCGCGACGGCGACGAGGATTTTGACGCCGCCGGTTGCCGGTTCGGCGACGGTCAGCTGGTCCAGGTCGCGCGAATCGTCGTTGTCGATCGACGACCAGAGCGCGCTCCGCAGATCGCGGCCCGGCCCTTCGCCTTGCGGCGCGGATTTTTGAATGCGCCCGAGTTCGGCCATCACCTCGGCCGAAAATTCGGGCAGCAGCCCCTTATCCCGCATCGCATTTTCGGCGATCCTTTCCAGAATCGAACGGTGTTGTTTGGCTTCCGAATCCATAGGGCGGCTCTCCTGTCTATACCGGAGATTGTATCGTGTTGCTGAAGTAATTATTGTAGAGGAATGTATATAAGACAAGAATAAGAAGAAAATAGACAGGATTTACAGGATTTCGCAGGATTGACAGGATTTTAAAAAATTTTAAGATTTAAAATCCTGTAAATCCTGAAAAAATCTTGTAAATCCTGTCCAAAGCTCTTTGGTTACGGTGCAGCGGAGAGGCTGGGGGTCGTGGTTCCCGCGGTCGGGGTGAAGGTGCGGGTGGCCGGCGGCACATACGTCTCGCCGAGCAGGCGCGCCTTTTCCTTTTTGTATTCCTCGTTCAGGAGGCGCGCCTGGACGATGCCTTCCACCAGGATCGATTGATCCGACTTGCTCATGAACGCCATCAGCGTGTTGATGACCATGTTCATGTGCGAAACCTGGAACGAGCGCAGTTTATCCAGGCAGCCGGAAACCTTCAGCGCCTGCGCGCGGCGGCGGATCTCCTGCAGGCCCGGGATGACCTGGAGCAATTGATCGGCCGGGGTTTGCGAGGCGAGCGCCGAGGCGTCGTAGAACTCGAGCATGATCGCGTCCACTTTTTCGACATCCGGGCGGATGATCGAGGTCAGGCAGGCATTGGATGTCACGACCGGCGGCTTGGTGATCGTGTGGGTGGGTCCGGCCTGGGCCGGCGCGCCCGCGAACGGCAGCCGGCCGGTGGCGCCGAGGAAGATGAGGATCACGGCGATTGCCGCGACCGCCGCGTACGGCGCGACCGTGCGCCATCCTCCGATTCGGGCGAAAGATTCGCGGAGCGATTTCCACGCCGGGGTGAGCCGGGCGCCTACGGGCGAGAAAAAGCGGGAGAAAGAATCGAGGGACGAAGCACTCGTCCCTCGATTCTTTTCAGCTTTAGGTTTGGTCATGCTCTACCGCGCCACCAGGACGAAGGTTCCGGTGAAGTTCACCTTCGTGCACAGGCTGTCGCCGCTCTGGTAGACGCCTTCCAGGATCAGCATCCCGTCTTCCGGCGTATCCGGATGGAGCGGGAAGATCTGGCCGCCGAACTGGTTGAACGGCAGTTCGATCCAGCCGCCCAGGTTCCCGTTGGCGATCGGATCCCAGAACATGATCGCGAAGTGCTTGCCGGCGGTTTCGGCCGGGAGCTTGAAGCACATCCGCACCGAGCCGCCTTCCGGCAGCACGCCTTCCTCGCCCGAGGTGACCACCAGGCCTTCGATCAGCGTGACGGATCTCGGGAGCGGGCCGGGGAGCTCATCGGCGCCGATCTGCTTGAGCGTGACTTCCGAGGTGACCGGGCAGGTCACTTTTACCTGCGTCAGATCGGGCATGATCAGGATCGTGCCGGCGTAGGTCTCGCAATCCGGCAGGACCGGATCGTCGCCCTTGCCGGAAACTTCCACCACCTGGTACGGCTTGGCGGGCTTTTCATCCGAACCCGGATTGCAGGATTTGGTCAGGTCCAGGTTGACGTCGCCGTCGGTGTTGTTGAGGAAGGCGATCGTGCCGGCGAGCGTGCCCGTGCCGTTGGGCCCGGGGTAGATGACGATCCCGAAGCCGCCGTTATCCTGGTAGGTTCCGCCGTCGATCGTGACGCCGATGCCGTCCGGCCCGAAGCAGCCGAACACCCAGCCGCTCTCGATCAGCGCGCCCTCGCCGAGGTTGTTCTCGGCGGTGACGCCGGTGAGGGTCACGTCGCCGGTGCCGACGATGAACAGGCCGGTATCGGCGTTGGCGAAGACGCCGCCGGTGACGGTGATCGTTCCGCCGCCGTAGGATTTCAGCCAGGCGCCGAAGCTGCCGGGCGCGTCCCCGCTGTCGGTCGTCACGTTGACAAGCTGGATGTTGCCTTCATTGGTGACGGCCCGGATGCCGACCGAGGTGTTGCCGTTGAACACGCTGTCGGCGACGAAGATGTTGCCGGCGCCGGCCGTGCTTTCCAGGTTCGCCCCGACCGTGTTGCCGTTGGCCTGGACGGCGCCCAGGTCGATGTGCCCGGCGGAGCGCACGTCCACACCCGTCCAGGCGTTGTCGTCGGCGAAGATGTTGTCCAGGTGCACTTCGGAAATTCCGCCGGTGTTGTCGATGAAGATCCCGGTGTTGTTCCGGTCGGCGACCACATCGGTCAGCGAGACGACTCCGGAGGAATAAATCAGCAAACCGTAATTGGTGTTGTCGGAAAACTCGCTGTCGAGGACGCCGACATCCCCGTCCGCGATCAATTCCGCGCCGGAGGATCCTCCGCTTACGCGGACACGGACCAGCTGAATGTCGCCGCCCGAATCCACGAACAGGCCGGCGTCGGTGCTGCCCGCGGGCAGATCGACGGTGATGTCCATCAAGGTCACATCGTCATCCCAGACCACCTCGACCGGGACCGTGAAGGTCGTGGTATCGCCCGCGGCCGGAGGAGTGTATCCGCCGTCGGGATCCAGATCCCACCCGCCGAGGAGATCGAGCGTGCCGAGCGCCGGCACGACCGTGTAATCGATCCTGATGTACTCTTCCGGTCCGGCGTAATCGCCGGCCTGGAAGTAGATCGCGCCGTCGCCGAAGTAGACGGTCGGGTTGGCCTGCAGGAAGGCGATCAGCTCGGTGATGGTCGGGAACGAGGGAGTGCAGGCCGCGTCGCCCGGGAGCCGCGCCGTCCGGGCACCACATCGGGTCGCTGATCGGGACGGTCAGGTCGCCGTCGAGCGTGCCCGGGCAGGGCGGGAGAGTCTCCTCGCCGGCTGCTTCGGGCGCGGCAGCCTCATCCGCGGGGGCCGCATCGCCGGACCGGCCGGAACATCGGCCGCCGGATGGACGGGAACGCAATCCTGTTCCGGTGCGGGAGTCTCTTCCGGATCCGGCGTCGCCGTTTCCTCGGGAGTGAGCGTTTCGGTTGCTTCCGGATCGGATGTTGGCGTCTCTTCAAGAGAAGCCGTCTCCTCCGGAGCGAGGGTTTCCTCCGGGGTCAGCTCATCCGCCGGGTCGGCCGCCGTTTCGGTTGGTGTCAGTTCCTCCGTCGGAGCGGTATCCGTCGGGTCGGCGACCTCCGGGGTCACCGCCGGATCGTCGGTCGGTGAGACGACCGGCGTTTCCCCGGGCGGCGTGCTGTCGTCGGCGAGCGCGCGCGCGGCCGTCGACAGCTGGACCAGAATAACGGACAGGATAATGGCGAAGTTTAAAAATCGTCTGCTGGTGAGCTTCATGTCCCTCCTGTTCGGAGACGGAAAACCGGTGAATAAAATGATCCGGGTTCCGTATTAAAAGGAATGAATGATGCCGGAAACTGTAAAATTATACCGGTTTCCGCGCATGTGAGGAAAGGGACAAATGACATATGACGGCTGTTTTTGGAGGCGAATCCGGCACTCCATTCGTACTAGCGCCGGTACCTTCGGCGGGGTTTTTCCTCTATGGGTAGGACGATTGGTAGGAAGGAGAAAAGAATAGACAGGATTTACAGGATTTCTCAGGATTGACAGGATTTTTATATTTATAAATCATTTTAAAAACCTGTAAATCCTGAAAATAATCCCGTCAATCCTGTCTATTGCTCTTTACACCGGTGGATAAATCTCCTGTCAACCATCGACGATGGCCAATGTCGCCCGTCGGGCTGATCCCGCGCGTCCTTTCCCCCTCGCTGCCCCCGCGCGATTTCTTCGCATCGGAAGTTCACCGATGCTCATCGCTTGGGGGGCAGGCGCTCGGGGTCGGACATTCGCGCGGGACGGGCGCCCACTGCCTTATGTCATGCAAGCCCGCAGGGCTTCTTTGTTATAAGCGAGGGGTTTCAACCCCGAGGAAACCCGGACGGACAACGACCTCCCCGCATCGCGTCTCCCGTCGGTCCTTGGTCAATGGTCGAGTTTTTCGATGGTCGATCGATAAAAAGAATAGACATGATTTCTCAGGATTTATAGGATTGTTTATTTATTTTTGAATAATTTTTAAAATCCTGTAAATCCTGAAAATAATCCTGTCAATCCTGTCTAAAGCTCTTTACACCGGCGGACAAATCCCCCTGCCGACCATCGATCGTCGACCGTCGGATGTATACTTCTCCCCGTATGAAACGCCGGACCCTGCTTCTGTTTGGAATCGCAATCGCCCTCGCGTGCAACCTGCCGGTTGCGGCGCCGGGGAGAAATTTGCCCGCGTCGGCGACCCCCGCCGAAACGGCCGCCGCCGGTCCGTCGCTCACGCCCACGGTCACGCCCACGCCGGAGCCGACTCCCACCGCCACCCGCCCGTTCCCCTACCCGATCGTCGAGCAGACCCGCTACGAGGGCGAAAAAACCTACACCTGCGACGCGGGCGGGTGCTGGCGCGACGACGGGGCGATCGCCTCCCCGCCGGATTATTTCTACCCCGAACTCAACGGGGATAACGCGGAGATCCGCGCGCTGCTGAACTCGATCGGCCTGCCGGCCGACGCCGCGGCCGACGACGCGGAGCGCTGGCGGCGGATCGGCGCGCTGTGGAAGTGGATGAGCCGCAAGGCGGTGATCCTCGGCGAGCCCGCGGCCGAGGAACCCTGGAATTACCTGATGGAGCTGACGTCGTCGCCGGCGGAGCACTGGCCGTCGATCGGCGAAATGGCCAAAGTGTTCGCGCGCTACAACGTCCTGCCGCTCGGGGCGTGCAACTCCAAGGCGCTCACCCTGGCCACGCTGCTCTACCGGGTGGGGGTTCTGCCGGATTCGATCGCCGTCGCCCATTCCAAGGCCTACGAAGGAACCAACCACCTCTACCTCGCGGCCCATCTGGACGGCCGCTGGCGCTACGTGGACCCGACCTGCATCCGGGAGCATAACGGGCTGGCTCCGGAGCCGGAAAGCGTCGGCTGCATCGGCGCGGACTACCGGCACCCGTTCGAGCTGATCCCGTTGCCGGGCTCGCTCCTGACCAAGCCGATGCTGTTGGAATGAGTGCGAGGGAAATAGACAGGATTTACAGGATTTTTATCAGGATTGACAAGATTTCTTTATTTTTAAAAATATTTTAATCTCCTGTAAATCCTGAAAATAATCCTGTCAATCCTGTCTAAAGATCTTGTCACATTTTCAGCAATATCGTCGCCAATACCTGCCAGAACACGAAGGCGGCGAAGATCAGATACAGGATGCACCCCAGGTTGCGCTCCCAGAATCCCTTGCGCGGGATGGGCGCGGGGCGCGAGCGGCGGCGCGCGTACGAGCTCGCCCAGTCGGTCGTTTCCTTCTCGTCCGGAGGCGCCGCCCCACACCATCGCATCCGGATCGCGCCACAGCACCCGGCCCGCGGGATGCGCGTTCACGCGGTCGTAGGCGCGGCGCTTGGCCGGATCGCCGAGGATCTCGTAGGCCGCGTTGAGCTCCTGCATGCGCTTGGTGCTCGTCTCCGAGGCGTTCTTATCCGGGTGGTATTTGCGCGCCAGAGAGCGGTAGGCGGCCGCGATCACTTCGGCTTCGGCGCGGCGGTCTACCTGCAGGGTGGAGTAGGGATCGGGCATGAGGAAATTATAGACCTGCGGGGATTAATGCCGCCTGAGAGGTTTTAGATCCTCGAAAATCATAGACAGGATTGACAGGATTTGATCAGGATTGACAGGATTATTTATTATTTTTTAAAAAAGAAATCCTGTAAATCAGTTTTATAAAATCCCGTCAATCCTGTCTATGATCTTTCTACCTTCTGCTACAATGGACCATCCCTATGGAGGATCGCATGGAGAGAATAATGGATTATCGGAAACTCATCGGCGCGCCGATTCTGATCCTGTTCCTGGCGGCGTGCGCGCCGCAGACGGATACGCTGGTGCCGCCGACCGCGACGCCGACCGCCACTCCCACCCAGGACCTGGCGCCGACGTCGACCGTGATCATCACCCGCACGGAGGCACCCGTGCCTTCGCCCGAATCCTCCGGCGGCGAATGGCTGCTGGTCAACACTGACCAGGGCTTGTTTACGATCCATCCCGACGGAACGGAGGGCGCGCTGCGGATCACCGGCCCGCTCATCATTCCGGGCCCGCTCGCCGGCGCCCTCTCGCTCCGCCGACGGCGATTTCGCCTACCTGACGACATCCGATTTCAACCGGCCGTACGGAAATTATCCCAATCTGACATTAAACATCATGTCCCTGTTCGGCCGCATTTCTCCTGTTTCCCTTCCGCTCACCTCGCCCCGAAACCGAGCCCGGCGACCGAATACCCGTCGGATATCATCCGCGCGATGGTGGAGCATAAATCCTTCGCCTGGTCGCCGGATGGGACCAGCTGGCGTACATCGGCGCCGCGCAGGGGCCTTCCGCGGACTTGTATGAATATCTCCTGGATACCGGCAACAACCTGCGCCTGACGGACGGCCCGGACCAGGCCTACGCCCCGGTTTGGTCGCCGGACGGCAAGTGGATCGTGCAGACGGCCGCGGCCGGGTTCGGCACCGGCGCGGGGATACCCGTCACCGGCATGTATGCGGCCCACGCGGACGACAGCGGCGTCATATCCCTGTACACCCCCGCCGAACACAGCGGCGGGGAGTACGTCCTCGGCTGGCTGAATGCGCACACGCTGGTGACGAGTTCGTGGTTCATCACCTGCGGTCCCTCGGATATCCGCTGGACGGATCTCGACCTGCCGAAAACAAATCCGCAATTCAAGGGCTGCCTGAGCGCCGCCGCCGTCGGCGCGGGCAGCATCCTCTTCGCGCAATCCCCCGATACGGCAATGTACGATGAGAATCCCCAGCCGGGATTGTGGTTGTTCATCTCATCCGGGAACGGCGGGACGCAGATGAAGGTCAGCGACGCGGACATCCGCGAAATCGCCTGGTCGGAAGGCAGCAACACATTCCTTGCCCTGGCGGGCGATAACACTTTATATGAAGTCCTGCCGACCGGCCAAATCCGGGTTTTGGCGGAGAACCGACTCGGATTCCGATGGTCTCTCCCGACGGCCTGTTCTGGGCGATGGTCAGATTCAGCGCGGCGTCTGGGCTCGGGCAAGTACGGCCAGCCGATGAGCCAGATCTTCACCGGGTTGATTTCGCCCAACCAAATGCTCTTTTCGCCGGCCGGCGACTCGCTGTACTTCCTCGATGCGGCCGGCAACCTGTACCGCGCGGGTGCGCCGGATTGGGCGCCGGTTCTTCTGGCGTCGAATTTGCAGCCCGCGAGCCCGGAGCTTTCGCTGGCGTATGTGATTGACTACTAGGTTTTTATAATTTGACGGGGAAAATATTAGACAGGATTTACAGGATTTGATCAGGATTGACAGGATTATTTATTTTTTTTTAGAGAAATCCTGTAAATCGCTTTTTTTAAAAATCCCGTAAATCCTGTCTATGATTTTTTCCGTCGGGCTGATCCCGCGCGTCCTTTCCCCCTCGCTTCGCTTCGGGGTCGGACTTGCGCGCGGGACAGGCGCCCTGCCTTATGCCATGCAAGCCCGCAGGGCTTCTTTGTTGTCGGCGAGGGGTTTCAACCCCGAGAGAATAGACAGGATTGACAGGATTTTAAAAGAGGATTGACAGGATTTTTAGATCTTGTTTGTAAAAAAATAAAATCCTGTCAATCCTGTTAATAATCCCGTAAATCCTGTCTATGATTTTCCCGTCGGTCATCGCCCATCGTCTATCGCCCCCCGATAGAAGCACTCGGGGGGTCGATGGCCGGGTTCCGAAGGTCGATCGCTCGATTAACGGTAATAATAATCGGCATTTTTTATATCCTATGGGATAAAAAATCCGCGGATCGTATTACAGTTCTGTAACACCCCAAAAAACGGCTTCTCGTCGTATACAATTGCCCCCAAGGGAGAATGCCATGAAGCGAATACTGCCTATGCAACCTCATCTGCATCGCATCGGCGCGTCGGCGCTGGTTCTTCTGCTGGCGGCCTGCACACTGGAGATTGTGCAGACGTCCGCGACGGAAGCCGTCGCGGACACCGCTGACAACGTCATTCCACCCGCCGTCACCGCCGCCGCCGGCCTTGACCCCACCCTCACGGCCACGTTCGCGGAACCCACGCCGACGGCGACCGTCGGCCTGCCGCCCGTGGAGCCTCTTCCCACGGTGACCGTCGCTCCGCCGCCCGCGCCCGCGGGAGACGAATGGCTGATGGTCACCACCGAACAGGGGTTGTGGATAGCCCGAACCAACGGCAGCAAGGCTTCCATTCGAACCCGCGGCCGGGTCATCCTTCCCGGCCCGCTTTCCGATGCGATCTCGCCCGCGGGCGACCTGTTTGCCTATATCACGAGCTCCGATCCTTCCCTTCCCGAGGGATATTATCGTGACTTGACGCTCAATATAATGTCCCTTTCGGGCGCTGTGCCATCCGTCAGGATTCCGCTCACCTCGCCCGCCACCGAACCCCAAGCCAGGGACCCGTTCGGAATCGCGTTAGCGTTGACCGCGGAAGGTTCCCTCGCCTGGTCGCCGGACGGCGGGCGGCTGGCCTTCATCGGCGCCCAGGAGGGGTCGTCGGCGGATCTATACGTGTATAACCGGGGAAGCGGCGAGGTTGTGCAGCTAACCGACGGCCCGGATCAGGCCTACCGGCCGCTGTGGTCGCCCGACGGCGCATGGATCGTGCACAACGCGGCCGGGAGTTTCGGCTCCGGCGCCGGATACGGCGTGACCGGCTTCTACGCCGCCCGCGCCAACGGCGGCGGAATCATTTCCCTGTACGACATCGGCGAGCGCAGCGGCGACGAAGTGGGGGCCGGCTGGCTGGATGATCATACGCTCGTCGCGCACACATGGTTCGCAACCTGCGGACCGAACAACCTGCGCCTGGTGGATCTTTCCACACAGAAGGCGGATTTGGTCTTCGAAGGCTGCCTGAGCGACGTCGCCGTGGGGAAAAACGCCGTGCTCTTCGCGCAGTCGGAAAATGCCGCTTCGTCCGATGCGAATCCGCCTCCGGGGAGCGTGTATCTCCTAACCGCTTCGGACCGCACGCCGCGGCTGATCGGCACCCAAAATATCCGGTGGATCGAGTGGACGGAAGAGATCGGCGCCTTCCTTGCCGTGACCAGGGATAACGGGGTTCTGGAGATTTCACCCGCCGGCGACATCCGCCCGTTGCCGGCGACAGCCTCCTTCATTCCGGAAGTCGCGCCCGGCGGGCGCTGGTGGGCATCCGCAAATCTCGGCAATACCGACGGAATCTATGCGGGTGAATACGGAACGGCACTTCGCCAGATATATGCCGGCCGGATCGCTTTTGGCAACGGAATGCTCTTCTCGCCCGACGGCGATTCGCTCTACTTCATCACCGCAACGGGGGACCTCTACCGCGCGCAGGCGCCGGAGTGGTCGCCGGTACTCCTGGCATCGGGGTTGACGCCTTCTTACGGATCGACGGACATGGCGTGGTGGGAGGGATAAAGCCGACCATCGACCAGACATCGACCATCGATGGTCGATGGTCGAGAAAAAATAGACAGGATTTACATGATTTGGACAGGATTTACAGGATTTCTTTTTTAAAAAGAATTTTAAAATCCTGTAAATCGTGCGTAAGGGCGGACGGCACCCGCCCTCACGGAGTGCGCAGGTTCGGGTTGATTTTGGAACCTGCGCGAACACGCAGTGAGGGGTCCGCCCCTACAATCCTGTCTATGATTTTCCCGTCGGGCTGAATCCCTGCCTTATCCCCTGCAAGCCCGCAGGGCTTCTTTGTTGTCAGCGAGGGGTTTCAACCCCAAGAAAATAGACAGGATTTACATGATTTTTCAGGATTGACAGGATTTTTTATAAATTTTTGTTTAAAATCCTGTAAATCGTGAACCAAATCCTGTAAATCCTGTCTATGATTTTCCCGTCGGGCTAAAGCCCTGCCTTATGCCATGCAAGCCCGCAGGGCTTCTTTGTTGTCAGCGAGGGGTTTCAACCCCGAGAAAATAGACAGGATTTACATGATTTGTCAGGATTGACAGGATTTTTTAAAAAATTTTAAAATCCTGTAAATCGTGAATCCAAATCCTGTAAATCCTGTCTATGATTTTCCCTTCACCCGCCGCTTCCACGATGATGGGACGATCAACCCGAGCACGACGCCGGCGATCCCGGCGCCGATCAGCCATCCGGCCGGGATTCCGCCCGACGGCTCCGGTCCGGGCGGCAAGGCTTCCGCGGTCGGGGTTACGAACAGCGTCGGCGTGTCGGTGCCGGCGAACCGCGTGGCGGTTTCCGTTTTTATTATTTCTTCGGTGGGTGTTTCCGTCGCCGGAACGGTTGTCGCCGGGACGGGCTCGGAATTACTCAGAAAATCCGGATCATATTCAAGCTGTTCGGCGATGCTTTGCTGCACTTTCAGCGCCAGCTCGTTTTGCGGGTCGATCCGAAGCGCCAGGTTCAATTCGCGCTGGAGGCCGGCGATGGTTTCGTCGCGGTCGAATACGCTCCCGTATCCGCCGCACATCGGGAGCAGCCGGTCCAGGTAGATTTTTGCCCACTCGGCGTGCAGGTCCGCGGAATCCGGGTTGTAGGTCAGTCCCTCCAACACGATCGTCTCGGCCAGGCGCGAGGCGTCCGCGCCTCCCGAAATGCAAAAGTCCTGATATATATCCGCCAGCTCGATGATGGACCGGATATCCTGTGGATTCTCTCCGGTCTTGCGTTCCAGGTCGAGGATCTTCTGCCAGGCCGCCGGCGAGAGGAAGTGCAGGCGAACGTTGGAATTCTCATCCGGCTCGAAATCCGAAAAGAGGAAGCGCACCTCGTTGCCGGTGCGGACGGCCTGCTCCTGGCCGGGGACATTGACCGGTCCGACCGCGTAGGGGAAGCGGTAGGTGACGACCGCCGAGCCGATGGTCCCGTACCAGCCGGCGCCGGTTTCGAGGATGTAATCCAGTCCGCCGTCGCCGTATTTCCCGTTGGTGATGTCCGTCTCGTAGGTCACGCGCAGAAGAACATCCTTGCCGGCGGGGAAGGTCAGCGGAAAGGCGGACCACGCGACGGCCGGCCCGTCCGCGAGCGGTTCCTCGAGGGCGGTGACGGGGAGCGCCGCGCCGCCGGCCTTGGCGGCGAAATTCCGGATCAACGGCCGGCTGCCGTAGCCGTCGCCCCTGCCGTCGACGGCCTCCATCGGGAAGCGCACCTGCATGGATTCGGCGGAGTGGCCCTGGTTGCGGAAGTTGAAATCCGCCGTCACCGACGCGGCGTATTTTCCGCCGGCGCCGGGGCGGATCCACAGCGTGACGTTTTCGGCGAGCATCTGCACCATGGTGGTGCCGGCGGCGGGCGCGACGCTGCCGGCGGGCGGCTGCGGGGCGGCGCGGCGTCGGACAGGGCGGCCCGGCCGGGAACGATCGCGGCGGCAACGGCGATCAGGATGCAAACGGCGAGCAGCTTTCGGTTGGGCATCGCGGCCTCCGTGGGTTGCAGACTATGGGCGATCGATAGTCGAAAAGAATAGACAGGATTTGTTACGGATGGTTGTCCGTCTAGGATTGACAGGATTTTTTTATAAAATCTTAAAAAGAAATCCTGTAAATCGGTTTTTAATAATCTGTCAATCGTCTATTCCCATTTCACCGGCGGGGTCCATGGTCCATCGTCTATCGTCCGGTTCTCCGATGGTCGATCGCCTGCCCCCGAGTGTTTTTATCGGGGGTCGATTATCGATGGTCGCTTTGGATTATATGCTTTCAGCGGGAATAATAGACAGTGTTACAGGATTGACACAATGATTAATAATCAAAATCTTGGAAATCATGTAAATCCTGTCAATTCCATTCCCCGGGGGATGAATCCCCCTGTTTCAGATTGACCATGGGCAATCGATAGTCGAAAAGAATAGACAGGATTTGTAGGGGCGGACGGCCGATCCTGCCCTTACGGGCAGGATTGACAGGATATTTTTTATAAAATCTTAAAAAGAAATCCTGTAAATCGGTTTTTAATAATCCTGTCAATCCTGTCTAATTCCTTTCGTTCCAAGGGATCCATTCAATCCATTTGCTGACGAGATTTCAGCATAGCAACGATCATTGGCTTCAAATCGTCCTCGTGCTGGAAAAGAGCAAGTTTTACTGCTCCAACCTTCATCTTATTGATCCCTTCCACGCGCAATAAGCAATTAATCCTTTCCTCAATTAATCGCGTTCTTTCGAGGTGGGCATCTCCCTCGCCCTTGGCCAGGACGAGCAGGGTTGTCCACTTGCCGATCTGCAAATCCGCCTGCCCCGATGAAGAAATCTTCTCCCCGAAGAGCGTCGCCATCGCGGCGCCGATGATCTTCTTCGGGTTGTCGCCGCTTTCTTCGATCTCTATCAGCAGTTTGGCCTTGTTTCCCTGCATCTCGTAAACGACGATGTCGATCTCCGCCAGCCGGTTATCCCTTTTCTTTTCCTCGCCGATCCATGCCGACGTGACGCCCACATCGTCGGCGCCGCCTTTTCCGTGGTCATAGATCACGGCATAACCCAAGCTTGGCCAGCTCGTGGCTGTCGCTTAATTCCTTCCCGAGGGCGGCGGTTATTTCACCGTGTTTTTTGGACATTACGATTTATCCTTTATGAAATACTTCGCTCAACCCAATTGCTCTTCCAAACCATAGTCACGTTTTCTATTTACTTTGTCTCTCGATCAATTTCGTCAATTTTTCGCAAATCTTCTTTCGATCCGGTTCAGATATTTCCTTTCCTTCTTGAATATTTCCAAGCTCATCTTCGAGCCGGTCCAGTTTCCAAACAGCCACCGAGGGATTTTCAACCTCCAGCGGGCTTTCTGGATTGGCCCAGACGACAACGGAATTGACAAACACGGAAATATGGTCAGCCGCAAGAAGATTCCTCCAGTCGTACAGCATTTTTGCTCGCCTGGATGCTTGGATTTCGTTCCAATTTTTCCAATGCTTTCCTTCCAGGCACTGCCACATCTCTCCGATATTCGCGAATTTTCCCGACAAAGCCTTTATTTCAAAATCCCAAACTCCGTTCGGGCCGACCAAGTACGGCATCCATATCGCCGCCTCTTTGTCCGGGAATGGATACATTTCGAAAGAGCGACCAATCTCCATTAAGGGTTCTCTTCATAACCTCGGCAACCCGCTTTTCACCTTCCTGCGCCTTTTCGAAATAGTTCAGCTTTTTCGTCCAACTCCTTTAATTGTTCAGTATTACTGGGAAGAGGGATAACAATCACAATTCCGATAAATGCAATGATAATCAAGCATGATTCCCGATGGCGAGGAGAGAATCTCTCCAAATCGTCAATGAAGATTCGGCTTATGCTCTTTTAGAAAGAAATCGTAACCAAAATATAAGAGCCCGAAAAACCAAACCCAATTCCGTCCATTTACCCTGCAATAATCTGATATGTATGTTTTCTACTCAGAAAGCTTCTTCCTTTTGAACAATATTGCAAATGTCCTTTCGGCGGTTGAGGCTCCTTTACGATTTGGTTCAGTCGGATTGCCGATAGAATCATTGCCGCATCCTCTTACTTTCTGATCCCACGCGTTTTCTATCGCATACCCAAGATCCTTCAAGTGAGATTTTCTTCTCATCCACCAGCGGATCCCATCGGTTCGCCTTTATACGGCGGTGAACGGCCAAATGATTGCCCTGCGCTTGGTCGATTGATATTTTGGAAGTCCAGGCTTGGGAGGATGGACTTTCCGAGGCGTGGAAATTGCGCTCTTCGTTCAACCGATCTCGTTGGAACGCTTCACCCACTCAATAAATCCGCGGCGGCTTTCTGGAATTCTGGATTGTAGACATTGGCCGCCGCCCATTCCAACTGCCCTTTCGATTCAACATACCCTATCCAACAACTCTCCCATCGGGCTGCGATTCGGACGGATCCAGACGACTTTACGGGCTTCGTTGAGGTCCATGATCCCCTCCAGAATTTATTTAGACTCCAAATAATCATTTAATCGTTGGCTTATTAGATTGCGGCGCGTGGTAAGAAATTCTTGGAATTGGTCAATTTCTAACAACGAAGGATCGGTTGGGATACATTGGGCTTTGAATGACTCATCTCCCGCCGATTTAATCGCCTTTGGAAAGTAAGAGGATGGAGCTTTATCACTAATATTCCGGTTTGTTTTTCCGCTTATGAATGCTAGATTGGCGATATCATCGGCTTCGCGTAAGGAAAAAGACGTTTTCTTAAGAAGTCCCTTCGGAAATAAATGATGAAACTGTAGACGATGCTGAGTACCGGAATGATCTAAAGCAATATTTAGGTTAGAGAACCAGTCCTTTGCTCCTGCTGCTCGAAATGCAAGGAACATCAATTTGAAAAGAGCGCTCCGCCGATTGCGGCCTTCCAACTCCTCAGGCGTTATGTCCAATCGACCAACCTGTGTCTGTAAACGCTCAATTAATGCATCCGCATCGCCGCCTTGACGAATCATCAATAGGTCTTGGTCCAGGTATGTTTCGCTGGAACCTCGAGAATAGTGACCTTTTGCATTGGCTATCATCATCCAATAGCGCAAGCGGCTAGCCTCCTTGGATCCTATCTTGTAATTTTTCTTGTATCCGTAGTAGGCGAGGGCAACAATAATGAACGGGGAAGAAAGCAATTCCTCGCATTCTATCCCACAATTACTCTTGAGAAAATTGATGGCGAATTCTATCCCCTTCTTACACTCAATCCACGCTTGCTTTAATGTCGAGACCGGAAGATTTCCTACCGTGAGGAATCGCGATTGTCCAGTAGTAAAAGCAATTAAATTACGTAAGACAATCCCCAATTCAAGATCAAAATCGACTTTTGAACATTGGTCCTGGAAATCTTGAAATAATTTAAGCGAGCCTTGCCATTTTGCTGTAATCTGCGCAAGCGCTAAATCAGAACTCCTTAGTTTCGCGCCATAGGAATTTACGCGAACGAATATTTCAGTAACCTCGTTGTATGAAAGAGACCGTTCTAGGATATCGAGGCGGTATACGTACTTGCGAATACCGCGCAATCGCGCCAGGCGTTGGCTATATTTCTTATAACGTGGGTCGTTAACTTTCTCGATCCCCGCTCGTTCTAGAAAAGGTGCATCTTCATCAGTTTTAAATACATCAGAGACTTTTACCCAATGTGTTTCCTGTTCCAATTTCTTAGCCGCAACTAAAAAAGTCATTTTATTAAAACGCTGCATTAATTCATCTTCAGAGGAATCGGAGTCGTTTTCATCCACTAGAACCTCTTCCTCTTCCTCATCATCGCTGTCTTCTTCGTTTACTTCGGTAACAACGGATAAATCGTCCGGGTGCTCCAAGTTAAAAAGTAGTTCCAATGGCTTCTTCTTCCCCCTTACCATAATTGGCTTGCCTCGTATAACTGCCGAGAGAGAAGTCAAACGTTGTTGACCATCAAGAAGCAAACGAGTCCTTTTATATGGATTCTTTTGCTGATCTACTGAAAAATCCTGCATTGGGATATCTTCTTCCGTATCCCAGAGAAGGATAGCCCCAGAAGGATATCCACGATATAGTGAATCCAACAGGTCGCGGACGCGGGTAGATCGCCAGACATATCTTCTCTGCATTTCTGGCAAACCTAATTCACCACGCTCGATCATGGAAACAAGTTCTTCTACGGATGCTTCGCCCTTAGCCATGAGAAAATCTCCTCAATTCATCAAAATTATCAGATGCCGACTACGCTTATCATAAGAAGATCATCACGCGCGCATATACTCCCAATGCATTACCTGCTTCAATTTTTCTTTATCTTATTCCTGATACTACTCGAGACAATATAAATTTACTGTTTTTTAACAGCAAAATAACAAAGCCATATCTGGAATTAATCGAGCGCGATAGCTACTCCACCTCATACACCTTCAGCACCTCGTCCCCGTAGTGGTTGATGACCTTGACGGCGATCTTGCCGGTCTTCGGGCGGGTCGAAGGGGCGGCTCGTGGTGCGAGTAGAGCGCGCACCAGGCGGCTTCGTCGATCTCGGCCCGCAGGGCGCGCTTGAGCTTCTCGTAGGGCTCGTCGGCGCCGGTGAAGTAGGCGTGGCGGACGAAGAAGCTCTCGCCGTTGTAGTCGGTGTCGATGAACCAGCAGGCGATGTCGTCGGTGGAGTGCGAGCGGATCTCGCCGGTGGTCGGGTCGTAGACGTCCACGCCCTTGATCTCGACGACGAGCTTGCCGTCCTTCTGCTTCTTGATCTCCACGTCCGGCTCGCCGAAGACCATGAACAGGTTGCCCGCGCCGGTCTTCTTGAGCAGTTCGTCGCCCATCGCCAGGTCGGGGTTCATGCGCGGCGGGCAGGACGGTCAGCTTGCCGTAGCGCTTGGCCTCTTCGGAGACGTGCGGGTCGAAGGCGAAGCCGCAGACGATGAGCAGGTCGAAGCCGACGCCCTGCACCGCTTCCTTGGCGGCTTCCTTGACCTGCTCCGGGCCGACGGTGCCGTGCTCCGGGCCGATGCAGACGGCCACGCGCCGGGTCTTGCCGTCGGCGTCGGTGTACTCGCCCGCGGCGTGCATCCACGCGCCGGCGTAGGGCTCGAGCCGGTCGAACTTGAGCCGCTCGTTCTTGACGCGTGTTCTGCACGCCCGCCTTCTCGCAGGTTGTCGAGGATCATGGTCGCGAACTGTCCTGCTGCCTGCGGCGCTTCCTGCTCGCGTCTCGGTGCCGGCCGATTCCTCGTCGGCGTGGCCAGCACGCGGTGCGGCGACAGGCTTTCGACCGTGAACGGCCCGGCTGACGCGGACGCGCTTGTTGTCCTCGTAGGGCTGGTCGTAGAGCAGTTCGGTGTCGGCGCGGCGGGCGATGGCGGCGTCGATCTCCTGTCTGGCGCTCGCGGCGCAGCTGCCACCATTCGGCGAGCAGCTTCGCGGCCTTCGAGCCTGACAGGTCGTCGGCCGTCTCGCGCGGCACCTCCCACTCTTCCCAGTTCTGCTTGAGCAGCTTGTTGATCTTCGGCGCGCAGCGGCTCGAGCTGCTCCTGCCACTTGGCGTGGATGGCGTCGATCTCCTCGTTGTTGGCGATGGACTTGAGCGTGACGTGCGGCACGCGCTTGTAGACGAAGCCGCGCTTGATGTCGCCTGGCCGCTCGCGGCCGGCATCTGGCCGTCGGGCGGCAGCTGGCCCGTCAGCCTCGGCCTCCTTCCTGCGCGCCTTCGGGCGAATCGGCCAGCAGGTAGTACGGGTAGCGCGCGGCCATCAGGCGCGTGCGCGCCAGCGCCAGGGCGACGCGGCTGGTGTCGATCGTGATCCAGCGCCGGCCCCACTGCTCGGCGACGTAGGCGGTGGTGCCGCTGCCGCAGGTCGGGTCGAGCACCAGGTCGCCGGGGTCGGTGGTCATCAGCAGGCAGCGTTCAATGACCTTGGTGTTGGTCTGAACAACATAGACTTTGTCATCGGTCAAAGCTGCCAGTTGCAGTATCAGTCCAGATGTTGTTGATTGGCATGAACGGGAAAGTCATCAAGATATCGCACATATCGAAGAGTATTTCCTGCGACATGCAAGTCGGTCTGCATTGATGCAAGTCTTCGCATTCCCTTCGGATTGGTTTTCCAATGCCGTTTGCCTGGCATGAATATTCTTGCCCTCGAACTCAAACGGAAAGTCGCTGACGGTTCACGCTTGCGATAGTAAGTTGTCATGACTGATAAATGCTTGCATCCTGTCAGGAATTAGCTCGTCTGCGATCGTTTCTTCGTCTGTCAGCCGTCGTCGCGTACCATCAGCGAGTTCAACCATCGTGTATATCGCGCAGTACCGTCATCTGCCATACTTTCTGTCAAATAGAGCTGCCGATACTTCACTTGTTCTCGATTCTTTGCATACCAAAGCAAGATAGTCGCAACTACCGGTCAAGTAGCTCAGCCGCTGCTTGCTCCGTTGTCTTGCGAAAGTGATCTGACCGACAGAAATTCTCACTCCCAAACACCTCATCCAGCACGCACCGCACCAGATGCACATTCTCATCGCCAATCTGCACGAAGACGCTGCCGCTCTCGGTCAGCAGTTCGCGGGCCACGACCAGCCGGTCGCGCAGGTAGGCCAGATAGGAATGAATGCCCAGCTTCCAGGTGTCGCGGAAGGCCTTGACCTGCTCCGGCTGGCGGGTGGCGTCCTCGGCCTTGCCGTCCTTCACGTCGCGCTTGCGCGTGCTCACCTGCCAGTTGGAGCCGAACTTGATGCCGTAGGGCGGGTCGATGTAGATCATCTGCACCTTGCCCTTGAGCCCTTCCTTCTCGGCCAGCGAGGTCATCACCAGCAGCGAGTCGCCCAGGATCATGCGGTTCGACCAGTTCTGCTCGTGGTGGTAGAAGTCGACCCGCTCCTCGAAGCGCGATCGCCGTTGAAGTCGGCAAAGAGCGTCGATCTGGTCGGCTCGCCGGCTGTCTGCGCCTGCGCGCGCACGTCCTCGATGATCGCCTGCGGGTGGATCTTCTCCTGGATGTAGATCGGCACGGCCGGCACGGCCAGGTCTGCGCGGTCCTGCTCGTCCTTGCCCTTCCAGACCAGTTGCGGGTCGAGCGACGGGTCGCGCGGGTAGAGCATCGTCTTGGGCGCGCTTCTCGTCCTCGGCGACGAAGTCGCGCAGTTCCTCGGTGGGGATGTTGGCGCGCTTGTCCTTGTGGCTTGATGGCGGTGACGGGCACGGATTTGGGTTCGGGTCTCTTTCTTGGCAGGTGATTCTTCCTCGGCGGCCCGGCCCTCCTCCGAGAATGGGGAGGGAGAAGCGAGGGCATCCCACTCAGGTTGTGGCAGCTACGGTCCTTGGCATCTCGTCCCACGTCCGGCCGTCGAGCTCGCGGCCGGCTTTCGTCTTGCGCACCCCGCCCCACTGCTTGAAGAAGAACGGCACGCGCGCGGCGCGGCACTGGTCGCGGATGTCGACCACCCACTCGCGGTCCATCGGCCGCGCGCCGGGGCCGGATTCGCCGCCGACGATCACCCAGTCGATCCCGTCGCAGGTCGAGCTCCGGAAGCGGCCCGAGCAGCGGCTCGAGCGACAGGAACTTGATCCGCGCGCGGGTGCGCCGCAGGTCAGTCGATCCGGCCGGCGTACGTCGGCGTTCTCGACGCTCACGCCCATCCAGACGTTGGCCGGCCAGTCAGAGCTGCGGATCCAGCTCCAGCGAGCCGCTCGGCGCGCTTGGTCAGCACCTGGAACTGGTGCCAGTCCGCCCGCCGCATCACGTCGAACACGCGCTGGATGAACGTCGAGCGGGACGTCCTCGTGGAACAGGTCGCTCATCGAGTTGACGAAGATCATCTGCGGCTTCTTCCAGCGCAGAGCGGCAGCTCCAAGCATCCTCGTGCAGCGTGAGCCGGAACCCGTTCGGCGTAGTTCGGCTGCCCCATCGCCTGCAGCCGCTTCGCCATCCGCTCGGCGTAGCAGTGCTTGCACCCGGGGCTGATCTTCGTGCAGCCGGTCACCGGGTTCCAGGTGGATTCGGTCCATTCGATGGAGGAATGGTTAGCCATTACTGGTCTCCTGGTTTTCGATATTTCTCGAATATCTGCGAAACAATATCAGCGGCCACAGGTTTCGGCGAAGCGAAAAACAAGTAATAAACGGTTGCTTCTTTTGAATTTCTCATCGGAATTGGAGCCGGAACGTGCTTAAAACCGGCCACTGTTTTCAGGCGTTCTTGAAACGCCAATGCAATCGTATCGTTGTCGGTTTTTACCGGATAACCGAAGAGGCTTTGCCTTGTATCATATGCTACATCCCGCCAAATTCATCCCCCAGAACGCGTTCATGCGGGAAATCTGATCCACGGGAACATTCTCCGGGTTTTTCCAAAGTACGTTGCGGTTCATGTCCATTACAGGAAAATTAAGGAATATTTCAACTGATCGCATACTTCCCGCCTTTGCGATTACTTCCCAATCCAAATGCAGTCCGTATGGATCCTAAAAGGCACAGAGCCCTGCGATAATCTTCAAATTTGACTTTGGGAAAAACCTCCGCAAGCAGAGTTATGTTGCAGTCTGCTTCATATATATGAACATTCTCCAATCCTTCTGTTGTTTTTCGTAGCATTTGCGCCTTATCTTTATCAATATCTATGAAAAAGAATCCTTGGAAAGGCGGCGTGATGTCCAAGGCATTTGAGGTGCTCCCTGCCACATACTCGCCGCTCTTCTTGGATATATGAAGCCCCGACCCGGAAAAGGCGTCGATATAAAAGTGTTGAAGCTTGGGGTGCGTTTGCGCGGATAATATCGTTGAGTATGCTGAGGCGTATTCTCATGGTCGACCTCGTGTTCGAGTCACTGGGCAAGATCCGTGACGAGGGCGTGACGGTGCTGCTGATCGAGCAGTTCGTCGAACGGGCGCTCGGGTTCGCCGACGAGGCCGTGATCCTGCGTCACGGCCTCGTGGTCGTGGAGCGGTCGCACGGCAGACGCAGGTGACGAGTTGCTCGCGGAGTATCTCGGCGGGGAGTCCCGCCTCCTCACTCTGACGTATGGGCTCACTCTGAGGTGTGGGCCTCCGAGGTGCGCTCAAGCGTGATACGAAGTTGTAGAACTTCGCACATTGACAGCACCGTAATCTGGGTAACAGTATGAGTGAGGCCCCGCTACCGTCGCCGCCGTCACGCGGCGCGAAGTTCGGAGGGAAGCGCCTCGTCGTCGACGACGTCCACGACCCACATGGCGTGAATGGGAGACACGATGTCGAACACGGTTGAGACCACCCCATCGAGCGAGCGGGTGCTGATGATCTCGTCGGACGGGCACGCCACTGCCCGAATGCCCGACTTCAAGCCGTACATCCCGGCGAACCTCCGCGAAGACTTCGACGCCTTCTGCGACGTCTACACGGAGAAGGGCACGCGGTCGACGAGCCGGCGAGCATGGTCAACACCTTCGACAAGCAGTTCGTCGACATGTGGATCGAGAACGTCATCGAGCCGAACCGGCTCGAGGGCACCTGGGACGTCGATGCACGGTTCGAGGAGATGGCTCGCGGCGGGCTTGCAGCGGAGGTCATCTTCCCCGACTTCGGTATCCCCTTCGAGCTCTACAGCCAGTTCGCGTGCGTTGAACAACTACCGCCTCACCCACGAGCAGCGAGTGGGCTCGTACTTCGCCTCAACCGGTGGCTGGTCGACTTCTGCTCCACCACGCCCGAGCGCTTTGCCGGCATGGCGCTCATCGACTTCAAGGACGTCGAGGCCGCGGTGGCCGAGATCCGGTGGGCGAAGGACGCAGGACTCAAGGGCATCTGCCTCCCGACCTTCAGCGCCGAGTTCCCGGTGTACCACCCCGACTTCGAGCCGATCTGGTCGGCGCTCGAAGATCTCGAGATGCCGGTCAACAGCCACTCGGCGATCACGGGCACCTTCGAGTTCGGCCTGCTCCCCACCGGCATCGATGAGTACTTCCCGCCCATGCCGCCCATCCCGCACCCCTCGGTGGTGCCGGCCATCATCCAGAAGCCGTCTTCTACTTCGTCCACCAGATCCTGATGCACTTCATCTGGGGCGGGGTCCTGGAGCACCACCCGAACCTCCAACTGGTGCTCACCGAGGCCGGCTCCACGTGGGCGCGGGCGCGGTCCGCAGCATGGACTACACCTATGAAGGCGCCTTCACGCACGCGTCCGTGAAGGAGTTCCTCACGGTGCCGCCGTCGGAGTACTTCCGGCGCCAGTGCCACCTCGGCTCGTCGGTGTTCTCCAAGGAGGAGATACGAGAACCTCGACAAGATCGGGCTCGAGCAGGTCACTATCGGGATGGACTTCCCGCACCCGGAAGGCTCGTGGGGAATGGGCCCCGGCCACATCGAGTACCTGAACGCGACGCTCGGCGCCGCGAAGGTCACGCCGGAGGACACGCGGCTGATCCTGGGCGAGAGTGCCGTGGAGCTCTGGGGCTTCGACCGCGCCAAGCTCCAGCCCGTCGTCGACAAGTACGGCCCGACGATGGAAGAGGTCCTCAAGGTGCCGGAGGTCGAGTACTTCCCAAAGGGCGACGTCCACAAGCCCTTCGGAGACCCGAGGTAGCACCCAGTGGGCAACATTGTCTTCACACGAGCGAGCCTGCTGGACGGCACCAACCCGAGCCGACCCGACTCCACGGTCGTCGTGCAGGGCAACGAGATCGTCAAGGTGGCGACGGGACCCGTCGACACGGCTCCTGACGACCGGGTCATCGACCTGGCGGGGCAGACGCTCATGCCGGGCATGTTCACGGGCCACGTGCACATCGACACGGGCCCGAGCGAGCCGTACCACTACAACAACATCTACTCGCGG
This sequence comes from uncultured Chloroflexia bacterium, assembly GCA_963724345.1. GTDB lineage: Bacteria > Chloroflexota > Anaerolineae > Anaerolineales > RBG-16-64-43 > JAFGKK01. The sequence goes on from CAVRUI010000003.1 coordinate 2,802,830, forward strand.
GCGGAACGCCCGCCGGGCGTGCTCATGGCGCGGGCCATCCGCAACTGCAAGGCCCTGCTCGACTCCGGGATCACGAGCTACGTCGGCGCAGGGTGCAGCTTCGACATCGACGAGCAGCTGCGCATCGCGATCAAGGACGGTCTCCTCGACGGTCCGCGGATCACGGCCGGAGGGCGGCGCCTCAACACCACCGGCCACTCCGAGGACTCCGCGAAAGTGGTGGTACCAGATGCACTACCACCCGTTCGACCGGTTCGTCGACGGGCCCGCCGAGTTCCGCAAGGCGGCCCGCAAGGAGATCCAGCGCGGCGTCGACATCGTCAAGATCGCGGCGACGAGCGGCCACGGCACCGTCGACCGTGGGCGCGGCATCACCCCCAAGGAGCTGCGCGCGGTCGTCGAGGCCACCCACGACCGTGGCAAGAAGGTCCGCGCCCACTGTGTCTGGCGCGACGCCATCATCGAGTGCATCGAGGCCGGCGTCGACGTGATCGACCACGGCGACGAGACCGACGAGCGCTGCATCGAGCTGATGGCCGAGAACGGCACCACCTGGATCCCGAGCATGAAGTTCCTCACGTTCCTCCGGATGCTGCCCCCCGACGTCATGCCCGAGATGCCACGCGGCGACCTCGACCACGACTGGGACCACTTCTGCCGGATGCTCCCGCTGGCCAACGACGCCGGGGGTGAACATCGTCCCGGGTGACGACTACGGCGGCGGGCCGATGCCGCACCAGCGGGGATCTACGGCGAGGAGCTCTCGATCTACGCGAACGACGTCGGCATCAAGCCGCTCGACGTCTTGCGGTGGGCGACCACAACGGCGCGCAGCTCTCCGGTCACGAGGAACAGGTGGGGGAGATCCGCGAGGGGTTGCTCGCCGATCTCGTCACCGTCGACGGTGATCCCAGCACCGACATCACGATCCTCGAGAACGCCGACAACATCAAGGCGGTCATGATCGACGGACGCTTCGTCAGGGACGAGCTGGCGTCGGCTCGGGCCACGACCAGGACGGAGTACGAGCATGACGCTGACCACCGACGCCAAGACCGGCGACGCAGAGCCGCCGCGCCCGGCGGCGGCCGTCGACACGTCCTGCGTCCCGTTCGCGATGACCGATCGGGCGTACACCGCGCCCCAACGCTACTTCGACCGGGAATTTTTTCGAGCTCGAGAACGAGAAGCTCTGGCCGCACGTCTGGCAGATGGCGTGCCGGCTCCAGGAGATCCCGAAGGTCGGCGATTTCGTCGAGTACTGGGTCGCCGGCTACTCCGTGATCGTCGTCCGTACCAGCCCGACCGAGATCAAGGCATACCAGAACTCGTGCCGGCACCGTGGCATGCAGCTGGCGCAGGGATGCGGGACGTTCCACGGTGGGCAGATCGTCTGCCCGTTCCACGCGTGGCGCTGGGACATCGACGGCACGCCGGCCGCGTCGTTGTACGGCTGCGAGGGATTCGAGGACCGGGTCCTCGATCCCGATGACCTCCGCCTCGTCGAGTGCCAGGTCGGCACGTGGGCCGGCTGCGTCTACATCAACATGGACCTCAGCGCCCCGCCCCTCATGGAGACGCTCCACCCGGTGCCGGAGTTCCTCGACCCGTTGCGCATCGCCGACATGCGGGTCGACTGGTGGAAGGGCATTCGCCTGCGCTGCAACTGGAAGCTGGCGCTCGAGGCATTCATGGAGGGCTGGCACGTCCGGGGCACCCACACCCAGCTGATCGGGGATGCCGGCGACGACTTCCCCAACCCGCACGACCTCCAGCGGTCGTACCCGAACGGCCACCAGAGCCTGGCGAAGGACCCGGACAACAAGGCCTCGGGCACCGTGAAGAGCAAGCTCGGCATGTCCGGCGCCGCCGACCCCAACACCACCATCGCCTACCTCCGCATGATCAACGAGCAGCTCGCCACGAACGTCCTGCACGAAGGACCTCTTCGCCGCGGAGTCGGCCCGCACCAGCGCGCCCGAGGACTTCCCCCGGAAGTTCGTGGAAGCGATGTACGCGTGGAACGCCGGCGCCGGCATCAACTTGCCGGGCCCCGATCCCGCGATCCAGAGCCTCTGGAGCAGCCAGTGGTTCATGTTCCCGAACTTCAAGCTCCACCCGCTCTACGGGAATTCCCTCAGCTACCGCGCCCGCCCCGATCGTGACGACCCCGAGTACTGCTACTTCGAGATGTGGTCGCTCACGCTGATGCCGGAGGGCGAAGAGCTGGTGAAGCCGAAGTTCGACGGCGAGTTCGGCATCGACGACGGCGAGTGGCCGTTGATCTGCGTGCAGGACTTCTCCAACCTCGAGCGGCAACAGCGGGGCCTGCACAATCCCGGCCTCAAGACCACCCGCCTCGCGAAGAAGTACGAGGACGGCATCGCGAACGCGCACGTGCAACTCGACTCGTACCTTGCTCGCTGAGCCGTCGTGACCCAGGCACCGGTCGCTCCCGCCGGAGGACGGTTCGCCACGGCAGCGCGAGTGCATCGCGTCGAGGACGCGCGCCTGCTCACGGGAACCGGGACCTACGTCGACGACGTCGTGCTGCCCGGGATGCTGCACGCGTGCTTCGTGCGCAGCCCGGTGGCCCGGGGCCGGATCCTCGCGATCGACACCGTCGGCGGCGCTCGCGGTTCCCGGTGTGCGCCACGTGCTCGTCGCCGCCGACGTGAACCCCGGCATGAAGGAGCAGTGGCACACCGCGGACGGTGGCCCCGACGCGCCCGAGACTCCGCGGCCACCGTTGGCCGAGGACGAAGTGCGCTTCGTCGGCGACTGCGTCGCGGTCGTCGTCGCCGACGACCGCTACATCGCCGAGGACGCCGCCGATCTCGTCGACGTGGAGTACGAGCCGCTTCCTGCGCTCGTCGACTACACGGAGGCCGAGCAGACCGACGTGCTCGTGCACCAGAGCCACGGGTCGAACGTCTGCGGAGAGATCAACGGCCTGCCCGCGTCGGCGCTCGAGGACGTGTTCGCGTCGGCGGCCCACGTCACGTCGGCAACGATCTACCAGCAGGCGTACACCGCGGTCCCGATGGAGACCCGTGGCCTCGTCGTCGACTATCGACGCGCGAGCGACGAGCTCACGATCTACGCGGCGACGCAGTCCCCCCACGAGATGCGCTCGTTCTCGCGCGCGCTTGCTCGGCATGCCCGAGCACCACATCCGCGTGGTGATGCGCGACACCGGCGGCGGGTTCGGTCAGAAGATCATGAACCAGCGCGAGGAGATGGTGGTGATGCTCCTCGGCCGGATGCTCGACGCACCGGTGAAGTGGGTCGAGGACCGCCGGGAGAACCTGCTCGCCGCGGGCACCAGTCGCCGCGAGCACGGGTTCGTGAAGATGGCGTTCGCCGCCGACGGCGAGATTCTCGGTGCGCAGCTCGACATGTGCTCCGACAGCGGTGCGTATCCCACGCCGTGGCCGATGGTGGGGCTCGGGCTCGTCGGGCCGATGTTCCCGGGGCCCTACCGCGTGCCGGCGTTGGCGTTCAGCTGCAAGGCCGTCTACTCGAACACGGCGGGGCGGTCGCCCTACCGTGGCCCGTGGCAGTTCGAGTCGCTCTCCCGCGAGATGCTCCTCGACATCGCGGCGCGCGAGATGGGAGTCGATCCGGTCGAGCTGCGGCGGCGGAACCTCCTGCAACGCGACGACCTGCCGTACACCAATGCCATGGGGTTCCCCCTCGACCACATCTCCCCGTCGGAGACGTTCGAGCAGGCGCTCGAGATCCTCGACTACGCCGCGTTCCGCGAGGAGCAGGCCGTCGCGCGGCGCGAGGGCCGGTACCTGGGCGTGGGCTTCTCGAACTACGTCGAGCCGTCGACGCCGGGACTCGGGTCCTACGCGACCGAAGGCGCAACGATCCGCGTCGAGCCGTCGGGCAAGGTGAACGTCTACATGGCCGGCGGGTCGGCGGGCAACAGCGTCGAGACGACCGTGATCCAGCTCACCGCCGACGCGCTCGGCGTCGCCATCGACGACGTCAACACCATCCAGGGCGACACCGCGCTCACGCCGTACGGCGCGGGCACGGGGGAAGCCGCAGCGGCGCGATGGCCGCCGGCGCGGTGCAGCAGACGTCGGCGATCCTGCGCGAGCGCATCGTCGCCATCGCCGCCCACCAGCTCGAGGCCGCGCCCGGAGGACATCGAGCTCGTCGAGAGCGTGGCGAGCGTGCGCGGCACTCCGTCCGCCCGCATGTCGCTGGCCGAGATCGCGGCGGTGGTCTACTACAACGCGCCGTCGCTGCCGCCCGACATGGACGTCGGGTTGGAGGTCAGCAGCCGCTACCGCGCCGATAATCAGTGGCTCCTGGTGAACGCGACCCACCTGTGCACCTGCGAGGTCGACATCGTCACCGGCTGCGTCAAGCTCCTCCGCTACATCGTGAGCGAGGACTGCGGCCCGATGATCAACCCGAACGTGGTCGAGGGCCAGATCGCCGGCGGCGCGGTCCAGGGCATCGGCGGCGTGCTGCTGGAAGAGGTCGTCTGGGACGAGGACGGCAACCCGCTCGCCACGACCTTCATGGACTACCTGCTGCCCACGGCGACCGAGATCCCGTTGATCGAGTTCGGCCACGTCGAGACGCCGAGCCCCGGCCCCGGTGGCTACAAGGGTGTCGGCGAAGGTGGGTGCATCGGCGCGCCACCGGCGGTTGCCAACGCGGTGGCCGACGCCGCTCGCGCCGTTGGGCGTGAGGGTCACCCGGCTCCCGCTCACGCCGTCGAACATCGTGGCGATGATCGCCGAGGCGCAGGGCACGAACTAGCAGACGGCGCGGAGCGCAGGCTCCGAGCAGGGGGGTGCGCGATGACAGACGACGGTGTACCGACGATCGCATCGGTCGACTTCTTCAGCGACCCTTCCATCATCGACGACCCGTACGCGTACTTCGACGCGGATGCGGGAGAACGGCCCTGCGTGGCTGGAGCCCCATCACGGTGTGCTGGTCGTGACCGGGCACGCCGAGGCGCTCCAGGTCTACCGCGATGCCGGCACGTTCTCGTCGTGCAATGCCGCGTCGGGACCGTTCTCCGGCCTCCCGGTCGGCGAAGCCGACGGTGACATCACGCCACTGCTCGAGCGCTACGGCGATCAGCTCCCGCTGCACGGCTACATGGCGACGATGGACCCTCCCGAGCACGATCGCTACCGCGCGCTGATGTCGCGACTGTTCACACCGAGGCGTCTCAGGGAGAACGAGGCGTTCATGTGGCCGCTCGCCCGCCTACGCGCTCGACGAGTTCGTCGCCGACGGGAAGTGCGAGTTCCTCCGCCAATTCTCCGAGCCGTTCACGATCACGGTGATCGCCGACCTCCTCGGCGTGCCCGAAGGCGACCGCGACAGCTTCAAGGCGATGCTGGCCAGCGTGCCCGCGACGGGCACGCTCGGCGAGGAGTACGACAATCCGATGGTGTTCCTCGAGGAGTCGTTCATCCGCTACGTCGAGGACCGCCGGCGCAGAGCCGCGGGACGACGTCCTCACACAGCTGGCGCTGGCGCACGTTCGACGACGGCTCGCTGCCCGAGGTCATCGAGATCGTCCGCGAGGCGACCTTCATCTTCGTCGCGGGTCAGGGGACGACCGCGCTGCTCCTCGCGTCGGCGCTGCAGTACCTCGGCGAGAATCCGGAGCTCCAGCAGCAGCTCCGGGAGCGGCGCGAGCTGATCCCGAGCTTCGTCGAGGAGATGCTGCGGTCGGAGAGCCCGGTGAAGGCTCACTTCCGGATGGCGCAGGGCGCGACACGTCGGTCGGCGGGGTGGATGTCCCGGCGGGCACCACGGTGATGCTGGTCATCGGCGCGGTGAACCGCGACAGCTGCCGGTTCGCGCAACCCGACGAGCTCGTTGCTCGGACGGCGCAACGCACTGGAGCACATCGCCTTCGCACGGGGGACGCACGCGTGCCTCGGGCAGTCACTCGCACGGGCGGAGAGCCGCGTCGCGCTGGAGTCCATCCTCGACCGCATGGGCGACATCCGCATCTCCGAGGAAGAGCACGGCCCGCCCGGAGACCGTCACTACGAGTACGACCCGACGTACCTCTTCCGCGGCCTCAAGTCGCTCCACCTGGAGTTCACACCCCTCGCGAATCCCAGCTGACGTGGGAGTGCTCGACGGCAAGGTCGCGATCGTCACCGGCGCGAGCAAGGGCATCGGCAAGGGCGAGGCGCTCGCGCTGGCCAAGGAGGGAGCGAAGGTCGCGGTCCTGGCGCGCACCTACGACGGCGAGGAGGGCGTGGTCCGAACCACGCGCGAGCTCGAAGCACTCGGCGCGAGCGCGCTGCCGATCCAGTGCGACGTCTGCGTCGTCGATCAGGTGCAACCAGCGCGGTGGACGCGGTCGTCGCGCGAGTGGGGAACCGTCGACATCCTCGTGAACAACGCCCAGATCATCTACGCCATGCACCCGTGCGAAGACTGGACGGAGAGCGAGATGCGGGCCACGTGGGAGTCCGGCCTGCTCGGCTCGTGGGCGTTCATGGTCGCGTGCTTCCCGCACATGAAGGAGAAGGGCGGCAGGATCATCAACACCTGTTCGACGACGGGCCACGGGAACGTGCCCGGATACGTGGGCTACTCGTGCACCAAGGAGGCCATCCGCGCCCTCACCCGGAACGCGGCCCGGGAATGGGCCCGGTACGGGATCAACGTCAACACGATCAGCCCGACGGCACTGTCGGACATCGTGGTGAAGACCTTTCCCGACGAGGCCGAGCGGCTCCAGGCACTCCTGGACGGCGGTCAGCTCGTCGGGCGGTGGGGCGACGCCGAGATGGACGTCGGGCGCGCCGTCGTGTTCCTCGCCGGCCCCGACTCCGGCCTCATCACCGGATGCACCCTGTCGGTCGACGGTGGTGCCGCGATGCTCTGAGTCGCTACGCGGTCACCAGGCGCTGCTCGGCTGCCATCCCGGCCTCCTCGAACGCCGCCCGGATCTGGGTCTTGGCCCGTTCGGGAAGGATCCCCTGCGGCGGCCGGCTGTGGGGGTAGTCGCCCGTGGGCAGACCGAGCACCGATGCCGCGAAGCGGAACGCCTCGGCCCAGTGGGTGAAGTACTCGGGACGGCCCGGGTACTCGGTCAGCCAGGGAGAGAGCCCGGCCCCGAGCCGGTTCATGCCCGACTCGCGTGCGTACTCGATGGCCGCGTCGATCTCATCCGCCCACATCAGGTTCCAGTACTCGGTGAGCGTCCGCTTCTCCGGCGTCTCGTGCATCCACCCCGACGTGCCGAGCTGCGCCGGCCCGACGACGCCGCGCTTCAACCACCCGGCGTGGTACGCGATCGCGTTGCACTCCCAGATCACGAGGTCGGGCGCGAGGGCGTGCAGCGCGGGCGTGGTCATGTAGCTGTCGAGCACACCTTGCTTGACCGCGACGACCGCGGGGACGTCGTTCACGATCTGCGGCCATGTCGGTGGCGGTGAGCACGTAGCCGGAGGACGGCGAGTTGAACATGCCGAGCGCGATGTCGGTCCGCTCCGCGACGTACTCGAAGAAGCGCAGCACGCCCTCGCCCGCGTGGACCTCCATCACCGGCGTCTGGATGTAGCAGATGTCCGCGCCGTACGCCTCCGCGTGCTGCGTGAGCTCGACGCAGTCCTTCGCGCTCGTCGCGGCCGTGCACGCCTGGATCACGGTGTCGGGCGCGATCGCGCGCGCCTCGTCGATCGCGACCTCGACCAACTTCTTGCGCTCGTCCATCGTCAGTGCCCACCACTCGGCGATGCCGCTCGTGAGCCAGAGCATGTCGTGCCCGAGATCGCCGACGCAGTAGCGAACGAGGGTCGCGTACGCGTCCCAGTCGATGTCGTCGCCGTCGTGCCCGCTGAACGGCGTGTACAGGGAGTCTCCGATTCCGTGCAGCCCGCCCTGGGCCGCCCAATCCCTCGCTTCGCGTGCAGTCGGCAACGGAGTTCCTCCTCTGGGACTTCACCCTGCGTGTCGTAGACGGCCAAACTTACTACAATTGCAATGAAGCGGAAAGCCCGCGCGAGGCACGCCGCCGCGGGGCGCGGAGCCTCAGGCGCCGATGGGCTGCGGGACGAGCCCGACGCGCTCGTAGATCGACCGGATGTGCTCCTTGGCGACGTCCGGCAGGTACGCCTGCGGGGGCCGCGAGTACGGGTACTCGCCCGGTGGGAGGCCGAGGACGGACGCGGCGTACTTGAACGCCTCGCCCCAGTGGGTGAGGTAGCCCGAGCGCCCGGGGTACGTCGTCAACCATCCGCCGAGACCTTCGTTGATCTCGTCGAAGCCGCTCTCGCTCGCGTACCGGACGGCTTCCTCGATGCGACCATCCCAGAT